>NZ_JAPDHZ010000003.1 GCF_029525555.1 Cohnella ginsengisoli
GAATCTCATCTTGAGGCGGGCTTCGCGCTTAGATGCTTTCAGCGCTTATCCCTCCCGCACTTGGCTACCCAGCGATGCTCCTGGCGGAACAACTGGTACACCAGCGGTGCGTCCATCCCGGTCCTCTCGTACTAAGGACAGCCCCTCTCAAATTTCCTACGCCCGCGACAGATAGGGACCGAACTGTCTCACGACGTTCTGAACCCAGCTCGCGTACCGCTTTAATGGGCGAACAGCCCAACCCTTGGGACCTACTTCAGCCCCAGGATGCGATGAGCCGACATCGAGGTGCCAAACCTCCCCGTCGATGTGGACTCTTGGGGGAGATAAGCCTGTTATCCCCAGGGTAGCTTTTATCCGTTGAGCGATGGCCCTTCCATTCGGTACCACCGGATCACTAAGCCCGACTTTCGTCCCTGCTCGACTTGTAGGTCTCGCAGTCAAGCTCCCTTATGCCTTTGCACTCTTCGAATGATTTCCAACCATTCTGAGGGAACCTTGGGGCGCCTCCGTTACGCTTTAGGAGGCGACCGCCCCAGTCAAACTGTCCGCCTGACACGGTCCCTTCACCGGATTCACGGTGACAGGTTAGAACCTAGATACGATCAGGGTGGTATCCCAACGGCGCCTCCACCTAAGCTTGCGCTCAGGCTTCCTAGGCTCCCACCTATCCTGTACAGACCGTACCCAAGTTCAATATCAAGCTACAGTAAAGCTCCATGGGGTCTTTCCGTCACGTCGCGGGTAACCTGCATCTTCACAGGTACTAAAATTTCACCGGATCTCTCGTTGAGACAGCGCCCAAGTCGTTACGCCATTCGTGCGGGTCAGAATTTACCTGACAAGGAATTTCGCTACCTTAGGACCGTTATAGTTACGGCCGCCGTTTACTGGGGCTTCGGTTCACAGCTTCGGGTTGCCCCTAACCGCTCCCCTTAACCTTCCAGCACCGGGCAGGCGTCAGCCCGTATACTTCGCCTTACGGCTTCGCACAGACCTGTGTTTTTGCTAAACAGTCGCTTGGGCCTATTCACTGCGGCCCCCCTCGGGCTATTCACCCTACCGAGGCACCCCTTCTCCCGAAGTTACGGGGTCATTTTGCCGAGTTCCTTAACGAGAGTTCTTCCGCGCGCCTTAGAATTCTCTTCTCGCCTACCTGTGTCGGTTTGCGGTACGGGCACCTTCTCCTGGCTAGAGGCTTTTCTCGGCAGCGTGAGCACGGAACCTTCGGTACTGTAATTTTCCCTCCCCATCACAGCTCAAGGTATTAGTGTGCGGATTTGCCTACACACACCCCTCACTGCTTGGACGAGCTATTCCATCAGCTCGCGTTCTTGCCCTCCTGCGTCCCCCCATCGCTCGTAACGGATTACGGTGGTACAGGAATTTCAACCTGTTGTCCTTCGACTACGCCTTTCGGCCTCGCCTTAGGTCCCGACTTACCCTGAGCGGACGAACCTTCCTCAGGAACCCTTAGGCTTTCGGCGGACAGGATTCTCACCTGTCTTTTCGTTACTCATACCGGCATTCTCACTTGAATGCAGTCCACCGGTCCTCTCGGTCCGACTTCAACCCGCATTCAACGCTCCCCTACCCAAGTACACAAAGTGTACATGCCATAGCTTCGGTGGTGTGTTTAGCCCCGTTACATTTTCGGCGCAGAGTCACTCGACCAGTGAGCTATTACGCACTCTTTAAATGGTGGCTGCTTCTAAGCCAACATCCTGGTTGTCTTCGCAACTCCACATCCTTTCCCACTTAACACACACTTGGGGACCTTAGCTGATGATCTGGGCTCTTTCCCTCTTGACGACGGATCTTAGCACTCGCCGTCTGACTCCCGAGCATACATCCATGGCATTCGGAGTTTGACTGGACTTGGTAACCCTTGGCGGGCCCCGCACCCAATCAGTGCTCTACCTCCATGATGCTAAATCTCGAGGCTAGCCCTAAAGCTATTTCGGGGAGAACCAGCTATCTCCGAGTTCGATTGGAATTTCTCCCCTACCCCCACGTCATCCCAGAGCTTTTCAACGCTCACGAGTTCGGGCCTCCAGTAAGTGTTACCTCACCTTCACCCTGCACAGGGGTAGATCACCCGGTTTCGGGTCTACGACTACGTACTAAAGCGCCCTATTCAGACTCGCTTTCGCTGCGGCTCCGTCTCTCCGACTTAACCTCGCACGTAAACGTAACTCGCCGGTTCATTCTACAAAAGGCACGCCATCACCCCTAGATCGGGCTCTGACTTCTTGTAAGCGCACGGTTTCAGGTTCTTTTTCACTCCGCTCCCGCGGTGCTTTTCACCTTTCCCTCACGGTACTGCTTCACTATCGGTCGCCAGGGAGTATTTAGCCTTGGCAGATGGTCCTGCCGGATTCCCACGGGGGTTTCTCGTGTCCCGCGGTACTCGGGATCCGTCTCGGAGGGGATAGACTTTCGGCTACAGGGCTTTTACCTTCTATGCCGGACCTTTCCAGATCTCTTCGCCTAACCTATCCCTTTGTAACTCCATGTGAGACGTCCCACAACCCCTGAGAGCAAGCTCTCAGGTTTGGGCTAATCCGCTTTCGCTCGCCGCTACTGACGGAATCACTCTTGTTTTCTTCTCCTCCAGGTACTTAGATGTTTCAGTTCCCTGGGTGTGCCTCCTTATGAGCTATGGATTCACTCATAGGTGACTGGGCATGACCCCAGCCGGGTTTCCCCATTCGGACATCCCCGGATCAAAGCCTGCTTACGGCTCCCCGAGGCAATTTCGCTGTTCGCCGCGTCCTTCTTAGGCTCCTGGCGCCTAGGCATCCTCCGTGCGCCCTTAATAGCTTAACCTGTCGGCTAAACCACACAAGGCAATGCATGAGAATTTCTAATTTGCGCATTTTCGTTTCGCTATCCGGTTTTCAAGGTGCAAACGAGCGATCGAAGATCGTCTCGTCCGTGCCGCAAGAGGCAGCGTTTCGCTAGAAACGCGTTCGTGCGGTACGCACTGAAGGATTTCTCCTTCAAAACTGAACTCGAGCGTTAAAACCACGGACTTCGTATTGCCCCGAAGGGCTCCTTAGAAAGGAGGTGATCCAGCCGCACCTTCCGATACGGCTACCTTGTTACGACTTCACCCCAATCATCTACCCCACCTTCGACGGCTGGCTCCCTTGCGGGTTACCCCACCGGCTTCGGGTGTTGTAAACTCTCGTGGTGTGACGGGCGGTGTGTACAAGACCCGGGAACGTATTCACCGCGGCATGCTGATCCGCGATTACTAGCAATTCCGACTTCATGCAGGCGAGTTGCAGCCTGCAATCCGAACTGAGACCGGCTTTGGTAGGATTGGCTCCGTCTCGCGACTTCGCAGCCCGTTGTACCGGCCATTGTAGTACGTGTGTAGCCCAGGTCATAAGGGGCATGATGATTTGACGTCATCCCCGCCTTCCTCCGGTTTGTCACCGGCAGTCGATCTAGAGTGCCCACCCAAAGTGCTGGCAACTAAATCCAAGGGTTGCGCTCGTTGCGGGACTTAACCCAACATCTCACGACACGAGCTGACGACAACCATGCACCACCTGTCTCCTCTGTCCCGAAGGAAAGGTCTATCTCTAGACCGGTCAGAGGGATGTCAAGACCTGGTAAGGTTCTTCGCGTTGCTTCGAATTAAACCACATACTCCACTGCTTGTGCGGGTCCCCGTCAATTCCTTTGAGTTTCAGTCTTGCGACCGTACTCCCCAGGCGGAGTGCTTAATGTGTTAACTTCGGCACCGAGGGGTGGACCCCCCCAACACCTAGCACTCATCGTTTACGGCGTGGACTACCAGGGTATCTAATCCTGTTTGCTCCCCACGCTTTCGCGCCTCAGCGTCAGTTACAGTCCAGAGAGCCGCCTTCGCCACTGGTGTTCCTCCACATCTCTACGCATTTCACCGCTACACGTGGAATTCCGCTCTCCTCTTCTGCACTCAAGTCTCCCAGTTTCCAGTGCATCACGGGGTTGAGCCCCGCACTTAGACACCAGACTTAAAAGACCGCCTGCGCGCGCTTTACGCCCAATAATTCCGGACAACGCTTGCCCCCTACGTATTACCGCGGCTGCTGGCACGTAGTTAGCCGGGGCTTTCTTCTCAGGTACCGTCATCGAATGAGTAGTTACCTCACCCTTATTCTTCCCTGGCAACAGAGCTTTACGACCCGAAAGCCTTCCTCACTCACGCGGCGTTGCTCCATCAGGCTTGCGCCCATTGTGGAAGATTCCCTACTGCTGCCTCCCGTAGGAGTCTGGGCCGTGTCTCAGTCCCAGTGTGGCCGTTCACCCTCTCAGGTCGGCTACGCATCGTCGCCTTGGTGAGCCGTTACCCCACCAACTAGCTAATGCGCCGCAGGCCCATCCCAAAGCCACAGCTTGCACCGTGTTTCTCAACCCAGTCATGCGACCAAGTTGCCTATCCGGTCTTAGCATTCGTTTCCGAATGTTATCCCGGTCTTTGGGGCAGGTTGCCTACGTGTTACTCACCCGTCCGCCGCTAACCAAGTTTGCAGCAAGCTGCAAACAAGATCCGCTCGACTTGCATGTATTAGGCACGCCGCCAGCGTTCGTCCTGAGCCAGGATCAAACTCTCCATAATAGCGTTTTTGACGAAAGACGTTTCGTTAGAAACGACGATAGTCAAAAGACGCACAGGTAGTTCGACTTGCTCATGATAAAGCTGGTATAACTTTTGCTTCCGCCCCGAAAGGCTTCAGCGTCCGTTTGTTTTAACGCTCGATGTTCAGTTTTCAAGGAGCAATCTTTTAAAGCTTGTCCGCTTCGTTTCCGAAGCAGGAATTAGATCTTATCATAACCACGCGGCTCTTGCAATACCCTTTTTTCTTCCTTTCGAAACTCGTATGTATAATCACCAGTGTTCGGATGGTTTTAAAACGGCTTTGCAAAAGGCACAAGAAGTAATTTAACATATCTCCCTTGCGATGCGCAACCCCTTTTTTTAAAAATATATTTGTTTCTTCCCATCGCACCATGAACGCGTATTGAATGAACAAAAATCGCGATAGCGCTAAAGCCGTTCGATGCTATGCTGAAGACGATAACTTACTCTTCTATATAGAAAGAAAGCGAGCGAGGTGAAAAGGGCTTGTCTTATTTATCATTAAGCACATGGAGCCTGCATCGGCTGCTCGGTCCGCTCCGGTGGACGGCCTGGGATGCCGAAGGCGAGCGTCATATCGTTAACGAACAGGAACAGCCGGAAAATTTGACGCTGCTTCAACTGCCTGCCGAAGCGGCGAAAAGAGGCTATGCTGCGTTGGAAATCTGTCATTTTCATTTTCCAAGCACCGAACCCGATTATCTGAACCGACTCCGCGAAGCCTTCCAAGCAACCGGCGTTCGATTCGATACGCTGTTGCTGGATTACGGGGATCTGACTTTGAACGATTCAATCAGGCTGACGGCGGATCTGGCGCTCATACGAGCGTGGATCGATGCGGCTTCACTTGCCGGAGCAAAACAAATCAGAATCGTCGCCGGCGAACGCGACGGATCGGACAAAACGGCTTTGGCGCAGTCCGCACGGCACCTTAGAGATTTGGCCGCTTATGCAAACGGGAAAAACGTAAACGTCGTCACCGAGAACTTCAAAGCGCTTACCGCGACCGGCGAGCATTGCCGCGAGCTTGTCACGCTGACCGAGCCGGAGGTGCAATGGATCACGGACTTCGGCAATTTCTCAGGCGCTCGCAAGTACGAGGAGCTAGAGATGATCCTTACGCATAGCGTGTCCGTGCACGCGAAAGCCCAATATGACGATCGAGGCTGGCCCGATCGCGCGGAATTCGAGCGCTGCCTGGACCGAGCGATCGGAAGCGGCTTCAACGGGGCGTACGTTTTAATCTACGACGGACCGGGAGACATGTGGGAAGGCTTGGAACGGATTAAAACGATCGTGGAAACAAGGCTGCGCGGCTAAAACAGCACAATAAACGAATCGCCCCGCAGTCAAGGCACGCGGGGCTGTTTTTGCAAAAAAAGCGTGTTATAGAATTCTTTTAGCGGTGACGTACCTGGATTTCCAATAAGCGCTGTTCATGTTGGATACGGTGACGCCTTGACTAGTGCTGGCATGCAGGATCTTGCCGCTACCGGCGTAGATGGCGACGTGGCCGATCCAGTTATTTGAGGAGCTAAAGAAGACCAGATCCCCAACGCTCAGCGAGCCCTTCGTTACCTTCGTGCCCTTGCCGGCAATAGCGGCGGCCGTGCGCGGCAGCTTCGTGCCTTCATTTCCGAAAATGTATTGAACAAACGACGAGCAATCGAAAGCGGTAGTCAATCCGCTGGCCGCGCCGTACAGATAAGGCGTGCCTATGTATTGCTTGCCGAAAGAAAGCAATGCGAGCGATTCGGGCGTTGCGGCGGAAGCCTTCGAAGTTCCCAGCGCGGATGCGCCTCCAAATAACAAACCGGCGGCAAGGACGGCGGACACGACAGGTTTGATCAGCTTGCGAACATTCATAGGTTAAGATCCTCCGGGCAATTTTGTATGATAATCTTGCTTGGAATTGATCTTAACACATCCGAATCATCCTCTATTTTCCAAAAAGAAGACAATGCCGCGAAAATCGCCGTTTAAAGCGCGATTGTTAAAATGGCGTGAGAAAAAGTTAATCAACAAAAACCGCCGGAAATTTTCTTTCCGGCGGTCTTCCATTAGCGTCTATCGTCGCTCGTGCTGCGCGAACGCATGCCTGCGAGGCCGAGCAAGCCCAGCAAGCCAAGCCAGCCCCAGTTCGATCCGCGGCCGGTCGTCGTCGTAGCCTTAGCTCTGTACGTGCCATCCACCGAACGAGTGCGGTAAGTGCCGGTCGTCGTCGGCGTGTTGTAGCCAGTATAGCTGCGGGCATTGTAGGTGGTCGATGTGGAATAAGGGCTTACCGTGCCCGTCGTATTCGTACGGTAACCGCCCATCGTGCCGCCCGTTCCCATGCCGGATACGCCCGTTTCGCCGGTGCCATACATGCTGGTCGTGCCGGTCGTTCCGTAAGTTCCGGTCGTTCCGTAAGTGCCGGTCGTTCCGTAAGTGCCGGTCGTGCCATGCGTGCCGGTCGTGCCATAAGCCAACGGAGTCGGAGAAGGACTCGGGACGGCCGTCGAAAAAGAAGTGGCATAAGCGGGAACGGCCAAAAACATGGACAGGCACGTACAGGCTGCTGCTTTGCGAAGCGTCGATTTCAAAATGCGTTCCTCCTCGGGAAAGTGGGATTGACAAGACCAAGCGCGAATGCCCTTGTAATGTCCCTCCGACGCCCCGTTCGCATACCGTGAGAAAACTGCCATTCCGCTCAATCGAGCCCTGTTTATGCAGCAAGTCCTATCCGTGCCCCCGCGGTTATTCGAATGCGCTCAGCGGCACCGCGAATTCCGGCATGCCGGCTGCGTACGGCGTATACTCGTACTGTTCGAAATAAATGACGAGGACCCCGTGCCTCAGGAAAAACGGCCGGTCGGCTTCGATCGATTTGAACGGCGTCAGCAGGTCCAGCTTGCGTTCTTTAATCTGCGTTTGAATGGCGCGATTAATAATGGAGACATAGTCCGCGCTGCCGCCCGCGACATCCTTCAGCGAAAGCAGATCTCCCGTCTTCAAATCGAACGTATACGGTACGCGTTGGGTGCCGCCGTGGGCTCCGCCAGTATAAACGTAATAGTCCATGTACAAGCTAAGCAGACCCGCTTCATTGTTTGCGATCGTGTAAATACCTTCGAACGCGACCGGTGGAATTTCCATGCCCGGATTGCTCTTCTCGGCATCGGCATTGTCTTTGGCGGCCTTCTCGATCGTCTGACGGCCGGTTGCAGCGTACCTTTCTGCCTCGGATTTCAGCTTGGCGTTTATTTTTGCCTGCGCTTCTTCGTTTTCCATCCCGGACAATACCGGATAGGAAACGGTCAGCGACAGCTTGGAAGCTTCATGAGTGATCTGCTCCGACTGCCAGGTCAGCTTATTCTCGGCAATCGGCGCGATGGACACGGTCTTGGTAGGCGCGTCGTATCCGATGCGATATCCGAAACTCTCGAGGACGAAACGCAGCGGCACAAAAGTCGAGCCCGCTTGAACGTAAGCAGGCGAGGCGTATAAGCGCTCGCCGTTGAGCCGATATCCGGAAGCCGGAGACAGCTGCATCGTCCGGCCGCGTCCGGTCAGCGTCGTTTCCCGCGTTTTCGGGTCCCACGAGGTGCCGATGCCCAGCCGATCGTTCAGCGAACGAAGGCCAATGTAGGATTCTCCTTCCACGATGGCGGCCGGCAGGTACACTTTTTTTGCCGTCGATCGCGAAAGGTCTCGCCGAAATTTGGAGCGAAGGCTCCGAAATCGCAGCTTGGGCCCGTTCGGCTCCGCCGGTGCCGGCAAGTCCGGCAACCGCCAGCGCCGCGGCCAGCGCGGCGATTTTAGCCCGGCGCAGCAAAACGGAATTTGATGCTTTAAGCGTAGCAGCCATGATTGCGGCCTCCTCCAACAGGAATTAAAGTCTTCCGGCCTTTACCCAAAATTCAAACGGCAGGATCAGCTCGCGCTAAAAAACCGTCCGATAAATCGCTTTGTTCTCCAATCCTCTGATCATAGGCGTCCATGCTTCGCCTTCCGGAAGCGCGCCCAGAGCATCCTCCGCCATCTGCAGCTTGGCGTCCAGCGAATCGATATAATGCAGCGCGATCGCTTCGGCCGTCTGCGGCTGAACGGGACTGCCCCACTCCCCTAAATTATGATGCGAAAGAATCAGATGCTGCAATGCCACGACCTTCGGCGAGTCGGCCGGGATGCCGAGCTTAAGCGCAGCTTCGGTCACCCAGGTCGAAGCGAGGGCGATATGCCCGATCAAGCGGCCTTGCAGGCTGTATTCGGATACGATGCCCAGACTCGCCGTGAGCTCCTCGGTCTTGGCGATATCATGGAGCAGGATGCCCGCGCGCAGCAGGTCGGCATTCAAAAAAGGACGCTGGCGGCAAATAAAATCCCCGATCTCAAGCATGCGAACAGTATGGTAGGCTAGACCCGAATAGTAATTGTGATGGTGGGTTTTGGCGGCGGGATAATGGGACAATTTATCCCCGACCTTGGCCAGGCAATAGTCGACGAGCCCGCGAAGCTCCGCGTCCGCGATCTCGGATGCCGTCCGCTGGATCGTATGTACCAGATCGGCGGCGGCGATCGGCGCCGCCTTGATGAAGTCCGCGATCGCCACGCCGTCCTGTTCGACGGCCAGACGAATCCGATTCACCTTGATTTGAAGCTTTTCCCGGTAGAGCTGAACGACCCCTTGCACTTTGACAAGCCCCATCGGCGCGAACAGGCTCTTCTCCGCGGGAGAGACGTCCCAGTACTTAGCCGACAGCTGGCCGCTGGCATCGCAAAGCACGATGTCGAAATAGTCTTTGGCCGGCGTACCGTTCGTCTGCTTAACCTCGAATTCGCGCAGCAGGTAAAAGCCGACGAACTCGCTGCCGCTGCTCATTTCCCTGATTAACGTCACGTTGGCATCCCTGCTTTCCTTCTTTTGCAGACAGTATAGCAGAATCGCCAAAACCCTACTAATAACTGAATAGACGAAGCGGCGCCGCAAAAAGTTGACCGCAAACGAGATTTTTCGAATGCAGGCGACAATACAGGCGTGTTAGGCGTCGACCTAACTGGAGCAGCGGCCCCATTTCTCGTTCGTCGGCTGTTTGGACGAACCCGATGTTGGCTAATGAATTGTTAAAAGAAAAAGGAGTTGACTGGCGATGCCGAATCAGCATGTAGTGCCTCACGAAAAAGGCTGGGCCGTACGCGGGGAAGGATCGAGCCGGCCGGAGGTCGTGACGAATACGAAACAAGAGGCGGTCGAAGCGGCGCGCAAGCTGGCGCAAGAGCAGCGCTCCGAGCTTGTCATTCACGGCATGGACGGCCGAATCCAGACGAAGGACAGCCACGGCCACGATCCCTTTCCTCCAAAAGGCTAAGCGAACCGCCGGGGCTGCCGGCTGCCTTGACGAATCTGTTGGTGACAAAAGAAAAAAGCGGGACGCGGCGGATCATTCGATCTGCTGCGTCCCGCTTTTTCGCGGAGCGATAAAGCTGCATCCAATCGCGTTATACCATAACTTTGCAAATGTCGTTCGTGAACTCGACCGGATCTTCGATCGGCAGCCCTTCGATGAGCAGCGCCTGGTTGTATAGCAGCGCCGTATACAGGCCGAGCTTCTCTTTATCCGATTCGAACGCGCTCTTCAGCGACTTGAATACGTCGTGATGCGTGTTGATCTCGAGCACCTTGTCCGCCTTGACGTCCGGATTGTTCGGCATCATACGCAGCACCTTTTCCATCTCGATCGTCACTTCGCCCTCGGTGGACAGGCAGACGGGATGCGACCGCAGCCGCTTGGAAGCCTTGACGCTCTTGACCTTGTCGCCGAGCAGCTCCTTCATCGCGCCGAACAGCCCTTCGTACTCTTGCTGTTCCTGTTGCGCCTCCTTGGCCTCGTCTTCGGTCTCGATGCCGAGATCCCCGCTCGATACGCTGCGGAATTCCTTTTCCTTGTACTTCATGATCATCTTGATCGCGAACTCGTCGATATCGTCGGTGAAGTAAAGGATCTCGTAGCCTTTGTCCGCGACCAGCTCGGTCTGAGGCAGCTTCGCGATGCGCTCGTTCGAATCGCCGGTCGCGTAGTAAATGTACTTCTGCTCCTCCGGCATCCGGGACACGTAATCTTCGAGACTGACCAGCTTCTTCTCCTTGGACGAGTAGAACATCAGCAGATCCTGCAGCGTGTCCTTATGCATGCCGTAGTCGCTGTAAACGCCGTACTTCAATTGACGGCCGAACGCTTGGTAGAACTTCTCGTACTTCTCGCGATCGTCCCGCTGCAGGCGAGTCAGCTCGCCCTTGATCTTGCTCTCGATGTTTTTGGCGATCAGCTTGAGCTGGCGGTCGTGCTGCAGCATCTCGCGGGAGATGTTGAGCGACAAGCTCTCGGAATCGACCATGCCCTTGACGAAGCTGAAGTAGTCCGGGAGCAGGTCTCCGCACTTGTTCATGATAAGGACGCCGTTCGCGTACAGCTCGAGTCCCTTTTCGTATTCCTTGGAGTAATAATCGAACGGCATGCTCTCGGGAATGTAGAGAATCGCCTGGTACACGATCGCGCCGTCCGCGCTGATATGGATATGCTTCAGCGGCTTGTCGAAGCCGTAGTGCTTTTCGTTGTAAAAATTCTCGTAGTCCTCGTCCTTCAGCTCGCTCTTGTTTTTGCGCCAGATCGGCACCATGCTGTTGACGCGTTCTTCTTCGGTATACGACTCGTATTCGCTCTCCGTGCCTTCCTTGAGGCGGCTCTTGGTGGCGTTCATCTTGATCGGGTAGCGGATGAAGTCGGAGTACTTCTTGATAATGGAACGAAGGCGATACTCCTCGAGATACTCGTCGTAGCTGTCGTCCTCGGTGTTGTCCTTGATCTTAAGCGTGATCTCGGTGCCGACCTCGTCCTTGCTGGCAGGCTCGATCGTGTAGCCTTCGGCTCCGTCGGACTCCCACTTGTAAGCGGTGTCGCTGCCAAGCGCGCGGCTCACGACCGTGACATTGTCCGCGACCATGAACGCCGAATAGAAGCCGACGCCGAACTGCCCGATGATGTCGTGGCCTTCCTTGGACGCGTTCTCCTGCTTGAAGGCGAGCGAGCCGCTCTTGGCGATGACGCCCAGATGCGTCTCCAGCTCTTCCCGCGTCATGCCGATGCCGGTGTCGCGGAGGGTGAGCGTGCGGGCGGCTTTGTCGGGAATGACTTGAATATAGTAGTCGTCTTTGTTGAATACGAGCTTGTCGTCGGTCAGCGCCTTGTAATAAATCTTGTCGATGGCGTCGCTCGCGTTCGAGATCAGCTCCCGGAGGAAGATCTCCTTCTGCGTATAGATGGAGTTGATCATCATCTCCAGCAGCCGCTTGGATTCGGCCTGGAACGGTTTCTTTTCCATCGTTCTACTCTCTCCTTCGATGCTTCGCGTAGTGTTAGCACTCTCGCGCAGGGAGTGCTATTTCCTTCTTTTTTATAACACTGGATTCTCGGTAAAGTCAATACGAAGCCCGGCTTCCGCCCTTCGAACGTCTTCGCCGGCGAAATAAAAAAGCACCCCGTCCAAGCAACACGCGCGTGTTGAGCTTAGGAGAGGTGCTTCCCCATAAAAGATACGGAGGCGAGCTGGGCCAAGGAGCGGTTATTCCCCCGCGAGCTCTCGCTGGAAGGCGGCGATGGCCCGATATTCGTCCTTCAGGCTTCGCGAGACGTTGATAAAAATCGGCAGCAGCTTGTGATAAACGGCCGCGTGAGCCGGATCCGGCGCGTGCCGGTGCGTAGCGCCGACCATGCCGGCCGCGACGTTCAGCGAGCCGATCCGTCCGGTCGCGTACAGGCCGAGCACGGCCGCCCCGAGGCAGGAGCTCTCGAAGCTCTCCGGCACGATGAGCTCCTGGTCGAAGATGTCCGCCATCATCTGACGCCACAGCGCGGACCTAGCGAAGCCGCCCGTCGCATGGATGCGGCGGGGTCGTCCGATTCGTTCTTCCACGGCGAGCAGTACGGTATACAAATTAAAGATGACGCCTTCGAGCACGGCGCGCAGCATATGCTCCTTGCCGTGATGCAGCGTGAGGCCGAAAAACGAGCCTCTCGCGTTGGCGTCCCACAGCGGGGAGCGCTCGCCCGTCATATACGGATGGAAGAGGAGGCCTTCGCTGCCCGGCGGCACTTTGGCTGCGATGTCCATGAGCAGGTCGTTCGAATCCACCTTCAGCCGCTTGGCCGTCTCGGATACCGACGACCCGAACTCCTCCCGGGCCCAGCGCAGCAGCACGCCGCCGTTGTTGACCGGGCCGCCGATGACCCAATGCCGCTCGGTGAGCGCGTAGCAGAACGTGCGCCCCTTCGGATCGACCGCCGGGCGGTCGGTCACGGTCCGGATCGCGCCGCTCGTGCCGATCGTCGCGGCGACGACGCCAGGCTCGATCGCGCCGACGCCTAGGTTGGACAGCACGCCGTCGCTGGCGCCGACGATAAAAGGCGTGTCCGCCGCGAGCCCCGTCTCCTGCGCATACGCTTCGTTCAAGCCGGCGAGCGTATACGTCGTCGGCACGAGCCGCGACAGCCGATCCGCGGTCACGCCCGCTGCCGCGAGCGCCTCTTCGTCCCAATCCAGCCGCTCCAGGTTCATCAGTCCGGTCGCGGATGCGATCGAATGGTCGACGACGTACTCGCCGAACAGCTTGGCGAACACGTATTCCTTGATCGAGATGAACCGTCGCGCGGTCCGGAATAACTCGCTCTGCGATTCGCGCAGCCACATCAGCTTGGTCAGCGGGGACATCGGATGAATCGGCGTGCCCGTCCGCAAATATATCGCGTGGCCCGTTCCGTCTTCCCGGAGGCGCTCCGCCCATGCGGCGCTGCGATTGTCCCCCCACGTGATGCTGCGCGTGAGCGGCCGGCCCTCCCCGTCCACAGCGATCAGGCTGTGCATCGCCGAGCTGAAGGACACGAACAGCACGCGCCCCGGATCGATGCCGCTCCGATCCATCACGCTTCGCAGCGTCAGAAGAGCGGCTCGGAAGATCTCGTCCGGATCCTGTTCGGCGACGACCGGCGAGGGCGTATAGAGCGGGTATTCCACGGTCTCCTGCGCCGCGACCTTTCCGCTTTCCTCGAACAGCACGGACTTCGTGCTGGTGGTGCCGATATCGACGCCGATCATATACATGGAGGCATGCATGTTACGACCTTCTTTCCTATCGTTGAATGAATAACGGCGGAGCCACTTACATAAAAACGCTGACTAACATAATAAGCGCGAGCGCGACGACGGAGAGCAGCGTCTCCATCACCGTCCATGACTTCAGCGTCTGCGGTACCGACATGTTGAAAAACTCCTTGACCATCCAGAATCCGGCGTCGTTGACGTGAGACAGCACGAGCGAGCCCGCGCCCGTCGCCAGAACGGCCAGCTCAACGTTGGCCCCCGGACTTAACGCAAGCACCGGCGCGACGATGCCGGCCGCCGTCGTCATCGCTACGGTCGCCGAGCCTGTCGCCACGCGGATCAGGGCCGCGACCAGCCAGGCGAACAGCAGGACGTTCACGTTCGCCTGCGTGGCGATGGCCGCGATCGCGTCGCCGACGCCGCTGTTGATCAGCACCTGCTTGAAGGCGCCGCCGCCGCCGATGATCAAAATGATCGAAGCGGTGGGCGCCAGGCATTCGTGCGTGAACCGGGAAATGTCGGTTTTAGAAAAGCCTCGGGCAAAACCGAGCGAGAACAGCGAGAAAACGACCGCGATCAGCAGCGCGACGACCTCGTTCCCGATGAACGCGCAAAAGCGCGTCACGGGGCTGACCGCCTGCGGATCGGCGATGCTCGCGATCGATCCCGCCAGCATTAGAATAACAGGCAGCAGAATGGTAAACAATGTAATGCCGAATCCCGGCAGGTCGCCCTTCTCCCGCGAGCTGAACTGCTTGGCGAGATTTTCGGGCGGCGAGACGTCGATTCGCTTGCCGATCCATTTGCCGAACAGCGGACCCGCGATGATTGCCGTGGGCAGCCCGATAATGAGCGAATAGAGGATGGTCTTGCCCAGATCAGCCTTGAATGCGTCGATTGCGATCATCGGCGCCGGATGCGGCGGCACGAGTCCATGGACCGTCGACAAGCCGGCCAGCACGGGAATTCCGATCTGCAGAAGCGGCATCTTGACCTTGCGCGCGACGATGAACACGATCGGAATGAGCAAAATGACGCCGACCTCGAAAAAGACGGGAATGCCGACGATAAAACCGACGATCATCATCGCCCAATGGACCCGTTTTTCCCCGAATCGGTCGATCAGCGTCGTCGCGATGCGCTCCGCCCCGCCCGACTCGGCCATCATCTTGCCCAGCATCGTGCCCAGGCCGATGACGATGGCGATCGTGCCCAGCGTGCCCCCGAGACCGCCCGTCACCGACTTGATCAGCGCCTGGCTGTCCATGCCGGCCAAAAAACCGAGGAGCAGCGCGGAGAGCAGCAGCGTGACGAACGGATTCCACCTGAACTTGGCGATCATGACCACCAAAAATACGATCGCGAGCAGCGCCCAGACGAGCAGCGTCGCGTTATGTCCGAAACCGAATACATTGTCCAAGATCCAAACCTCCGTTGATCGTATTGCGGATCCCTTTGCTAAAGATGGTATACCCAGCACACACGTATACTAGTCGACAAGTTTGATTGAAAAGAAGGGCTTCGACCTGAACCAGGCGTTGCCCGCAAGCCACGAAGCCATTTGGAAAATTAGGACCAGGTACTTCGGAGCGTCCTGCGCGAGTCGGCGAAGTAATCCCGGACGACCTCCGCAATCCGCGCTTCGTCTCCGGATTGGATCGCGTCCGCGATCGTCTCATGCTTGGCGACGACGCGTTCGAGCCGGTCCGGACCGCCTCCGAAAACTTCCTCCGTCGTGAGCAGCATGACGGCGAGCACCACATGGCGAACGCTGTCCCACAACCGCGCGATCCGGGCATGTCCGGCCGCCGCGACCAGACCGTCGTGGAATTGGAAATCCAGCCAGGCGAACTCGGCGATGTCCGCATATTTGGCGGCCACGCGCATGCTGTCGATGCGGTGACGCAGCGTCGAGATCACTTCAGGCGGGCAGGATGACGCGAGGCGCTGCTGCGCGAAGCTTTCGATAAGATAACGAACGTCGTACAGCTCGGCGATATCCTTGGCGGAGAGACCCAGCACGACCGCGCCCATCCGCTCGAGACGGATCAAGCCTTCGTTGGATAGCGCTTTCAGCGCTTCTCTGACGGGAGATCGGCTCGTGCCGAAGTCCGCGGCGATTTTATTTTCCGAAATAACGTCGCCCTGCTTCAAGGTACCGTCCACGATTCGCAGCCGCAGCTCGCCGGCGATCGCTTCGCCGCGAGATTGTCCCTTCAGCCAAGCGGCAGGATACTGTCGCATGGATACCAACCTTCTCTCTGCGCTTCCGGCACGCAAACTTGTCGACAAGTCGACCTGTATATATTAACTTGCGCATATCGTCCTGTAAATAGTCTTGCTCACAGCACTCTCGAGAGCTTGCGGTATTCCCGAGGGGGAGATGCCTTCGCCGGCCGTGAAGATGCGGCTGAAGTAGTGCAGGTCCGGGTAGCCGATCTTCGCCCCCACGGTCTCGACCGACCAGTCCGTCTCCCTCAGCAGCCTGCGGGCTTCGCGGAGCCGGATCGACTGAATCATGCGCCCCGGGGGCAAGCCGGCGATCTGTTTGAACAGCTTGGAGGCATAGTCCTCGCTGACCTTCAATTCCCGCGCGACGCGCTCGGCGCTCCAGGAAGCGCCCGGCTCCTTTTCCATCGTTTCGACCATTTTGCGGATTCGCTCGCGATGCACGGAATCGCTGCCGTCGGCACCCTCGTCTCCCGTCCGAAGCAGCATCGCGAGTATGCCCAGCATCAAGGACTTGCATGCGAGCTCATAGCCGCTGCGCCGCATCGTGAACTCGCCGACGAGCCGGTCCATCATTTGAAAGCATTCCGGTACGCACGCATAAACCGCGCGCGCGGACAGCGCTTCAAGATCAGGCGCGATCGGTTCCTCCGCGAATTTATCCAAGTCCGGCTCGGCCACCAGGTCGTGCGATACCATATCGCTCTCCGTCGCGATCCGAAGCTTCCCGTCGAAGTCGAAGTGAATCCCGAGCAGCGTCGCGCCGTTCGCGGACACGATCGCATTGCGGTGCGGCACGCCCGACGGGAGGACGACGGCCTCTCCTTCGCCGATCGTATAGCGCGCGCCGCGCATCTCGGTCGCCAGCTTTCCTTTGCACACGCAGATCAACTCGAAGTCGTAAATATACCGTTCGGGCAACGTGCCTGGCGGGAGCTTCTGGTACTGCGCATAATGGACGGTCGGCGACCAGTCCTTCGCCGGCAGCGCCCGGCGCAGCGGGAAACGCGCAAAATCCATCCATACGACACTCCCTTCGTTCCATCATTTTAACATAAGCATCGCTATTAGAACGGAATCGTGCAAGTTTTAGCTTTCTTCTCTAAATGAACGCGACGGCGCCTTCCTTATAATGAAAGACAAATAAAACGCTTGCCCAAGGAGGACTATTCCGATGAAAAAAGGCATTAATATCTGGTCGTTCGGCGACGGCGTCTCGATCAAGGACGCGATCGCGACGGCCAAGGACGCAGGCTTCGACGGCATCGAGCTCTCGCTGAACGAGACCGGCGAACTCGGTCTGGAAGCGACGGACGCCGAACTGGCGAGCATCAAGCGGCAGCTGGCGGACACGGGACTTGAGCTGGCCGGCCTGGCGACGGGTCTGTACTGGTCCTACGCGATGACGAGCGAGACCGAAGCGAACCGCCTGAAGGCGATAGACGTATGCAAAAAGCAAATCGAAACCGCTGCCAAGCTCGGCGCGGACGCGATCCTGGTCATTCCCGGCGCCGTAGGCGTGGACTTCATTCCGGGCAGCGAAGTCGTTCCTTATGACGTCGCTTACGACCGCGCGCTCGAGGCGATCTCGAAGCTCGCGCCCGAAGCCGAAGCCGCAGGCGTATCCATCGGCATCGAGAACGTCTGGAACAAGTTCCTGCTCTCCCCGCTCGAGATGCGCGGGTTCATCGACGCGATCGGCTCCAAGTTCGTCGGCTCCTACTTCGACGTAGGCAACACGGTTTATAGCGGCTATTCCGAGCACTGGATCCGCATCCTAGGCCCTCGCATCAAAAAAGTTCACTTCAAGGATTACCGCAGGCAAGCGGGCGGCTTGCACGGCTTCGTCGACCTGCTGGCGGGCGACGTCGACTATCCGGCCGTCGTCGCGGCGCTGCAGGAGATCGGCTACGACGGTTACGTCACGGCGGAGATGATCCCGCAGTACGCGCACCACACCAAGCAAATCATCTACAATACTTCCGGCGCGATGGACGCCATTCTGGGAAGGAAGGGCTAATCGCATGCTAAAAATCGGACTTATCGGCTTCGGCTTCATGGGAAGAATGCACTTCGACAACTATAAGCGCCTGGCCGCGGAAGGACAGCAGATCAAAGTCGTCGCCATCTGCGACGTGGCGATCGAAACGCTGAAAAACGCCAAGGCCGGCGGCAATATGGCGACCGCGCAGGAAACGTACGACCTGTCCGGCTATGCGCTTTACGACTCCGTCGATCAGATGATCGCGAGCGAAGAGCTCGATTTGATCGATATCACGCTGCCGACGACGCTGCACGCCGATCTGACTTGCGAGCTGCTCGAGAAGGGCTATCACGTCTTCTGCGAAAAGCCGATGGCGCGCAGCTCCGACCAGGCGCGCCGGATGGTCGAAACGGCCGAGCGTACCGGACGCAAGCTGCAGATCGGCCAATGCCTCCGTTTCTGGCCGGCTTACGAGTATCTCAAGGCTTGCGTGGAAGACAAGCGCTACGGCGACGTGACGGGCGGTTACTTCTATAGAGGCTCCCATGCGCCGGCAGGCTGGTTCCTCAACGGCGAGCTGAGCGGCGGCGCCCTGCTCGACATGCACATTCACGACACCGACATCGTGAATTGGCTGTTCGGCAAGCCCGAGCGCGTATCCACGATCGGACGCAACAACATCCCGGGCAGCGGGTTTGACGCCGCTTCCACGCATTACGTCTATCCCGACGGGAAGGTGTTAAACGCCCAGGTCGACTGGACGCTCGAAGGCGACTTCGGCTTCGAGATGGGCTTCCGCGTCAATTTCGCCGGGGCCAACATCATCCTCGGCAAAGACGGCCTTACCGTCAATCCGAGCGACGCGCCGGGATTCAAGCCTGAGCTGGCCGATCACGACGGCTACTACGGCGAGCTGCGCAGCTTCACGAACGCGATCCTGAAGGACGAAGCGATCGAGGTCTGCCCGCCGGCAAGCACGCTCGCCTCCCTCGAGATCGTCGAAGCGGAGCAGCAATCCGCCGAGCGCGGCGGCGAGTGGATCAAGCTGTAAAAGGCAAGTGCAAGGAGTAGCACCCCGGGACCGCGCAGCGATGCGCGGTCTTTTTCGCGCGCGGCGAAAGGTGAAGCGGCGTACGCTCCAAGCGAGATTTGCGCCGTTGCAGCTGCGGGATCGGCTTCGCTTGCCCCTACAACGGCGGAATGCGCGGCTGTGGCTCGCGGTGGACGCTCCAAGCGAGATTTACGCCGTTGCAGCTGCGGGATCGGCTTCGCTTGCCCCTGCAACGGCGGAATGCGCGGCTGCAACCACGCTAGGCGGCGCACTTCCGCTAGCATCTGCCTGCCTCCCGCCAATACACCTCGCCTCCATGCGCGCGATTACGCGGTCCAGCCAAAAAAAAGCGCTGCCCGGGCACAAAAGCCCAGGCAGCGCTTTATTCGTTCATTGCCGCTCATTCAGCCAATCAGCCATCGCCTGCGCGGCCGCCTCCGGCGTCTGGCTGCCGGCGTCCACCTTGAAGTGATGCCGTTCGTAGATCGCCTGGCGCGTCTCGTAGAGCGCTCGAATCTCCTCGTCCGTCTTGTTCTGCAGAATCGGTCGGCTGTCGCGGATGAGCGGCAGTCTCGTCTTCCATTGCTCCCATGGAATATCCATTAAAAAGACGGCCGCGTTCGCCATGCACAAATCGCGGATCTCTTCCTGAAGGAAGGCTCCGCCTCCGACCGACAGAACCGCGTCCCGCTTCTGAAGGCACAGCTCTCGAATATACTCTTTTTCCATCCGGCGAAACGCCTCTTCGCCAAGCGTCCTGAATATCTCGGTAACCGGCATCCCGCGCTCCGTCGAGATGAGCTCGTCCACATCGATGAATTCGCGGGACAGCTTGGCCGCGAGGACTTTGCCGATCGTCGTCTTGCCCGCGCCCATGAATCCGATCAGCACGATATTGCGTTCATGGTAAGGCACGAATCCGTCCGCTTGCATGAAGATGATCACTCTTTTCCGTTATCGTTTATCTCCCAATTATAGCGATATGCCGGCACCCCGCCAATGAAAATCAGGAATATCCAAAAACAGTGTTGCATATATACTGTTTATATAATACACTGTGTACATAATAAACAGTTAAAGAGACGAGAGGAGCTTTCCTTATGAAATTCGCGATCGAAGTCAAGGACTTGCGCAAAAGCTTCGGCGATCAAAAGGTGCTGGGCGGCGTCGACATCTTCGTTCCCGAAGGCCAGATCTACGCGCTGCTCGGCCCGAACGGCGCAGGCAAGACGACGCTCATCAACATCCTGACGACGCTGGTCGCGGCGGACGGCGGCAGCGCCCGGATCGCGGGCTATGACGTCGCGGCCGAGAGCGGCAAGGTCAAGCAATCGATCAGCCTGACGGGACAGTTCGCCGCCGTCGACGAGATGCTGACGGCCGAGGAGAATCTGCGGATGATGTGCAGGCTCTCGGGCATGAAGAGCGCCGAAGCCAAGCGGCGGACGGCCGAACTACTGCAGCAGTTCGATCTGACAGCGGCGGCTCGCAAACGGGTCAAGACGTACTCGGGCGGGATGCGCAGACGGGTTGACCTGGCGATCAGCCTCGTGGCGAGCCGGCCGGTGCTGTTCCTCGACGAGCCGACGACCGGACTCGATACGGTGAGCCGGCGCGCGCTGTGGGACATCATCGAGCGGCTGAAGGCGTCGGGCATCACGATTTTCCTGACGACGCAATATCTGGAGGAGGCGGACCAACTGGCGGACCGGATCGGCGTCATTAACGGCGGACGCCTCGTCGCCGAGGGCACGGCCGCCGAATTGAAAGCCCGCATCGGCGGCGAAGTCATCGAGCTGACGAACGAGCGGGAGCAGTGGAGCCGCACGGTAGCGACGACCGGTTCGGCGCAGGATATCGGACGAATCCTGAACGGCCTGGCCGCATCCCTGCCGGCGGACACCCAGGTGACCATTCGCAGGCCCAGCATGGACGATGTCTTTATCGCGCTCACCCATCAACCTTCGGAGGTGTCCGTATCGTGAACCAATCTCTCTCCCCGCTTGCCCCGCCCTCTTATGCCGCGACCAATGCCGTCTTCATCCGCCGCAGCCTGACCCTAAGCCTTCGCAATACCGAATCGCTCATGATGTCCATCATTTTGCCGGTCATGCTCATGCTGCTGTTCACGTACGTATTCGGCGGCGCGATCGCGCCGGGAGGCGACTACGCCAACTACGTCGTGCCGGGCATCATCCTGCTGTGCGCGGGTTACGGCGCCGCGACGACGGCGGTCGACGTGTCCACGGACATGACGAACGGCATCATCGACCGCTTCCGCACGATGCCGATCCGCAGCTTGTCGGTCGTCACGGGCCATGTCGCCGCGAGCCTCGCGCGCAATCTGGTCGCGACTGGCGTCGTCATCGGCGTGGCGCTGCTCGTCGGATTCCGGCCGAACGGCTCCTTCCTCGAATGGATCGCCGCGCTTGGCGTCATCGTTCTTTTTATCCTCACGCTAACTTGGCTCTACGCCGCGATCGGCCTTGTCGCCGGCAGTCCTTCGGCAGCGAGCGGGTACGGCTTCATCCTGCTGTTCCTGCCCTATCTCTCCAGCGCATTCGTGCCGATCGACACGATGCCGCACTGGCTCCGCGGCGTCGCGAGCCATCAGCCGATCACGCCTCTGATCGAGACGATTCGCGGGCTGCTCCTCGGCACGCCGATCGGAGACCATGCCTGGATCGGCGCCGCCTGGTGCGCGGGGCTCATCCTGATCGCGCTCGTCTGGTGCGGCATCGCCTTCAAGAAGCGCGCGGGACGGAGATAAGCGATCGAACGACCAACAAAAAAGAGCATGTCCGGGGTCTATGCGACCCTGGCCATGCTCTTCGTTCGTTCCGCTACGATCTCGCCCGGGACAGGTGCAGCTCGATGCCGTCGAGAATGCGCTCCAAGCCGAAGTCGAAGTCGTTCTGCGCCTCGCTCTTGTTGCCGTCGTCTTCTGTATAGACGCCCGCCGCTACGATGGGATATAGCGCGGGATAACGCTCGGGCGTGACCAGCTGCCTCAGCGCCTCCCCGTACATAAGCCCCGAAAAGCTTTCCGGATTACCGCCTGCCTCGATCGCCCGGTCCATATCCCGCATCATGATGGCGTAAAAGCGGGAATAGCCGCTGACCAGCAGCACGGTGGACATTTTCTCGTATTCGCTAAGCGGCAGATCCCGCAGGATGCGCAGCGGCCAATCCACCATTTTCAGATTGTTAGGCGTAATCGGCACGCCCATGATCGGAACGTCCGTGAACCACGGATGCGCGCGCATGAGCCGGATGCAGGTCTCCACGTATTCTCTTAGCTGATCCCGCCATCCCTTGCCTTCGCTCTCCTCCGGTATCTGAATGTCGCAGACCGCCTCCGTCATGAGCATCAGCAGGTCATCTTTGCTCTTAATGTAACGGTACAGTGACATCGTCGTAAAACCAAGCGAGCTCGCCACCCGGTTCATCGATAACGCCGACAGCCCTTCCCGATCCGCGATGCCGACGGCCGCGTCCACGATCTTGCCGACGCTCAGCTCGCCCTTCGGACCTCTCGTCGACGGCTTCACCAGCCCCCAGGCCAGCTGCGCGCCGTGCGGCAAGCTGTTCAAGCTGTCCTCGTCCATCGTATCGTTGCCGCTCATCGCGCAAGCCTCTTTTCCGCAAATTAATTGTATATGGTGTATACAGTATAACACAGACCGAGAGGCGTCGCACGTAAGGCCTGATCGTCGATTCAGTTTTGAGGAGAATCTGTATGGCGTTTCTTGTTTATCCATCCGAAGGTAAAAAAACAGTATAGTTTGCCCAATTTTTTTTAGGATTATGCTACAATGGACATTCAATATCGGTATGGCCGAATTACGAGGTGACAAACTGCAATGATGAATTCTTCCCCTCTGACGGACGCGAGAGCTCAGATCGGCAGCACGGAAAGACCCCCGAGGAGAGCGGCGAGAAGATCCGTCGTGCCGTTCGTATTGTTATGGCTTTTGCTGATCGGCGCCGGCGTCGCCTGCACGATCTGGTACACGGGACAGCAGCGGGAGCAGGTATCCGCGCAGCTGCAGCAGCAGACAGCAAGCCAGATCGCGGCGCTGCAGCAGGATTACCGCGCCAGATTGGACAAGCTTGAGAGCGACTACGCCGCGCAGATGGCGCAGCTCTCTTCGAAGGTCGACGCGCTGAACGAGCTGCTCACTTTCACGCAGGACAACGCCAGCGACAAGACCGACAACAGCAACAAGCTGTATACGCAGATCAGCGAATTGAAAAAGCAGCTGGACCAGCTGAAAAAAGAACTGGACGTGCTCAAATGAGAACGGGCGTCCAGCAATTGAACCGAACCGTGCTGCTCGCTTGCGCGCCGTTTCTCGGCATGATGATCTGGCTCATCGCGGCGGGCGTCAAGCCGGAGGCGCCGGACATCGGTCCGCCCCCGCAGACGCCCGGCCCTTCGCTCGCCGGCTACGTCGAGCCGCAGATCGAATCGCTCGATCGGGCCGGCGCCATCGCCAAGGACATCTCGGCCTCCGTCAAGCGCGTATCCGAGCTGTATACGAAGACGAACAGGAGCATGAGCGCGATGATGTCCACCGCCAGGGCGCAGGTCGGGCGGCCCGCGGCGATCTATGACAGGCGCATCTCCATCAAGCTCGGCTACCCGCGCGACTCCGTGCAATCGGACAAATTGACGGCTCAGCTTTACACGATCCGCGCGCAGTACTTCAGCGGCTATGCGCTCAAGGTCAGGCTCAAGAGCGACAAGGCGATGTCGATGGCGCTGGCAGGGGGGCAAGCCGGGCAGCTCGGAGACGACGCTCGCGGCCGTCAAGCGGACCGGGGCGATCGCGGGCGTCAATGCCGGAGGCTTTGCCGACCAGGGAGGCAAGCGTTACCCGCTCAGCACGACCGTCGTCGGCGGCGAGTACGTCACAGGCTTCGAGCCGAGCTTCAACGATCTTTTTTTCGTCGGTTTGAACGAAAACCTGAAGCTTATCGGCGGCAAATACAGCAATAAATCGCAGCTGGACAGGGAGAAGCCGAAGTTCGGCGCCTCCTTCGTGCCCGTGCTTCGCAAAAACGGCGTCAACCTGCCTATCCCCGCCAAATGGCGGACGAGCCCGCTCCGCGCGCCGCGCACGGTCATCGCGAATTACAAGGACAATCAGATCCTGATGATCGTCATCGACGGACGGGGCGAGGACGGCAGCTCGGGCGCCACGCTAGATGAGCTTCAGATCCTGCTCTCCCGCTTCGGGACGATCGACGGCTACAATCTGGACGGCGGCGGCTCCTCCACCCTCGTGTTCAAGGGCAGAGTCGTCAACAGTCCTTCCGACGGGCAGCTGCGGCGCCTGGCGACGAATTTCCTTTTCTTCAAATAAAAGAGGCCGCCGCCGGCCTCTTTTTTTACTTCATACGTTTTGCGCGGTCAACCTCCATCAGGCGGTCATCGTCCTGAAGTAGCGGTATATCTTCGCCAGCTTCTCCTTCTGTTTGCCCCGCGGGCTTTCCATGTTGCCGAACTCGAAAAATTTCACCTTGCCAAAGCCGACGTATCGCAGCAGCGCCTTGCGCATGAGCGTCTTGTGCGCGTTGTACAGCCAGAGCGGCATATACACGGCAGGCCCCTTCATCGTCGACACGCATACGGCGGTCTTGCCTTTCAGCAAGCCTTCCGGCAGCATTTTTCCATTGTCCCGATAGGCGAATCCCGAAGCGAACATCCGGTCGATAAAGCCGAGCAGCATCGCAGGCGGCCTGCCCCACCAGATCGGATAGACGAAGACGAGCTTGTCGGCCCGCTTGATCATCGCCCGGTATCGCTCGAGCTCGGGGTCGGCGTGCATGTCCCTTCTCCTTTTTTCCTCGTTGAATACGAGCACCGGGTCGAAGCCATCCGCATACAAGTCGAGCACCTCGATCTCCTCGATCGCGGCATTCTCTCCGCTCCCGCGCACGATCTCCTGCAAAAACGCGTAATTCAAGCTTCGATGATTCGGATGGGCGAAGATGACGAGCAGCTTCATGGCCGCGCCTCCTATATAATTATCATATGATAACTATAAAATAGCATGACGCCAATTAGTTGTCAAATGATCATTTTTATTTGATAATGATTTTGTTATCGTTTAGCGTACGAGGTGATTGTATGGACAAACAGGTTCTGTTTTTAAAATTTTTCGATTTTATAACGTCCGTCCATCAGACGACGCATGCGTTTTCTAAAGGCGCGAAGCTTGAAGACGTTACGCCCGTTCAATATAAGATGCTGGAGTATGTCGCGGTCAGCCAGCCCGTCACGCTCAGCAGCATCGCCGACTGTACCCATATGTCCTTGCCCAATACGAGCCGCGAGATCAAGAAGCTGATGCAAAAAGGGCTTTGCGAAAAAGTCGCGGATACGGACGATCGGAGGAAGCAGCTCATTCGTCTCTCGGAAAAGGGCCAGCAGCTGATGAACGGCATTTTCGGCCATATGCTGTCGCAGCTCGAGGGGCGCATCGGGACCTTGTCCGACGAAAAGCTGAAGGAGATCGAGCAAGCGCTCGACCTCCTTCACGATCAGGTATTCCGTGCGTAAGTTCATGAGACGCGAGCTGTTCAAAGCCCGCGTTTTTTTCATATCCGCGCTAGCTCTGCGGCCTGTTGTACCCGCGTTCCCCGAACGGCTGCAGCTTTTCGACCCACAGCTCGGCGAGGGCGTCTACCTCTTCCTGGTATTTTTTCAGCTCGGCGCGGTCGGTTACCGTCTCTTCCTTCGGCTTGATCCGATCCAGCTCCGAAAATTCGAACGCCTTGCCCCCGTAACGATCCCAGTCGGCCTTCAGCTCCGGCAGCGTATTATTGTTCATTTGCCTCATGAATTCAAACCGGTTGCGGGCGCCGTCCAGATCCATCGAGGAGCGGACGAGCACCTTCCCGTTCTCCGCGTTGCGGATCTGATAGACGCCCATCGCGCGAAAAGTTTGCGCGTAGGCGTCGGCCAGCTGCTTTTTGCGCTGTTTGTCCATCGTCAATACCCCATCTCCTTCAAAATGTCCGCCAGCGTCTTCAGCCGTTCGCCGATCAGCTCGCCGTCTCCTTCTAGCGCGGCGCCGAACAACTTGATGTCCTCGCGGATGCGTTCGTTGTCCGTGCATACCGCCACCGTCATCGCATCTCCCTGCAGACCGATCCGGTCGATGACCGGGTTGTCCGGATCGTACAACGCTTCATGACGGTAAGCTTCGCGAAAATGTCCGAGGCTGCGCGCCACCAATATCGCAAGGTCGAGCACGCGGTGAAGCGGAAGCTCCTCCGATTGGCGGGACCACTTCTCCCCGTATATCGCCATACCTTCGCCGAGATGTCGACCTTGCCGCGGTCGTTCCACTGCGCGAGGCCGAGCGAGAGGCCCTTTGCGTCCGTATGGCCGGCGTATCGGCCGTCCACGTTTTCGTAATTTTCCGAGACGATGACAGGTTTATGCTTGAGCGATGTCGGGATTTTCAAAAGATAGCCCTCACTTTTTATTTAGTAAATTAGTAATTTACTAAGTTTGTTCTTTAACTATATCGAATGAAAACCTACCGGTCAATCCCGCCGAGCGCAAAAAGGCAGGGCAGGCGTTCCTCGCGTCCGACATCCGAACAAGAAAAAACATCGACGCCAACGCCTCCTATCCCGGCGCTCGTACCGATGTTTTTTGAATTTTATGTATAAAGGTCTATCTCAACCAGCCACGCTGGCCTCGCTCAACGCCATTTATAGAAAGGACGCCAGTTCAGCGTCTCCTTGGCGAGCGCGTTGGCGAATAAAGGCGCCGTCCCGCGGAGATTCGCGCGAATGTCCGTCACTTCCGGGTAGTGCTCGGCGATCAGGACGGCCGTATCCCCTTCGCTCAGCACGTCGTCGCCCGTGATATTCAGCGATATCGACCCGCCTTCCAGCGGCGCGGTTAACGCAGCCGCGCACGCGGTTGCCGCATCCCGGATATCGATATAGCTCCACAATATGTTGACGAATCGCTCGGGATGGCGCGCATCCGCCGCCATTCTCTCGTACTCTTCGGGCGCCGCGATCAGCGAGAAGCGCAGGTTCGCGATCTCCAGGCCGCTTCTGCGCGCGAACATGGCCGCCGATAATTCGCTCACGGTCTTGGACAGCCCGTAGCCCTCCTGGGGAAGCTGCGGATGCGCTTCGTCAACGGGCAAATACGCGGGCGCAAAGGGCTTGGACGCCCACGCAAATCCATAGCAGGACGTGCTCGATCCCATCACGATGCGCCGAATGCCGAGCAAGTCCGCGGCCTCCAGCACGTTAAAGCTACCCAGTACGTTGTTCGCGAAAATCGTATGGTGCGGATATCCGACCGGCGCCGGGATCGCCGCCAGGTGTATAACCGCGTCCGCCCCCTTTAATCCACCCGCCACTTGTCCGAGATCGCTCATGTCCACGCGGATCTGCCGGCAGGGAAGGCCCTCTGCGAGGCGGTGATCCAGCGACACGACTTGATAGCCTTGCCGGCGCAGCTCCTCGATGACGTATCGCCCCAGCTTCCCGCTGCCTCCGGTAACCGCGATCGTGCGCATGCGATTTCCCTCCTCTCTCATGGCCGAACGATCGTGCCGTCGGCTTTGCGGTCCAGCGGGTACGGCGAATGATAGCTTTGGCGCGACCATCCGTCGCCCGTCAGCGCGGCGGCCATCGCCTCGTCGATGTCGATGCCGAGCCCGGGCTTGGCCGACGGATACAGATAACCGCCGACCCGTTCGATATGTCCGGGAAATGCGGCCAATTCCTCCGGCCGGAAGTGATTGACCTCCTGAATGCCGAAGTTCCAGATCGCCATGTCCAGGTGCACGGCGGCCGCCTGGTTGACGGGATCGTTCTCCCCGCCCTCCTGCCAGGCACTGCGTACGCCGAACGCTTCGGCCAGCGCCGCGATCTTGCGGCATGCGCTGATCCCGCCGGCTTTGGAGACGCGTACGCGGATGAAGTCGATCAGGCGCTCCGAGATGAGCGGCAGCCACTCCTGCGGATTCGTGAACAGCTCGCCTACAGCCTGGGGGGGTCGCGCATTGCTGCCTAAGCTGCCTGTACCATCCGGCCTGATCCGGCGGCAGCGCGTCTTCGAGGAAAAACAGGCCGTACGGCTCGAGACGCCGCGCCAGTCGCACTGCATGAATCGGAGACAAATGCTCGTGCACGTCGTGCGTAAATTGGACGTCGTCACCGAACGCGACCCTGAGCGACTCGAACATGGCCGGGATGGCGTTCGCGTATAGGTGCTCGTCGAAAACGTGGCCGTCGGTCCGAGCGCCGCGGGGAACGTTGGCGCGATCCGCGCCCACGAAGCCGCCGCCGCCGTAGCCGCCCATCTGCACGCGCAGCACCGTATAGCCCTCTTCAATAAACCGGGCGACGTCCTCTTTGAGCTCCGCGACGTCCCTCCCTCCCGCGTGACCATAACAAGCGACCGCCGAACGGGCGGCCCCCCCGAGCAGCTGGTACACGGGGAGTCCCGCCTCCTTGCCTTTAATATCCCAGAGCGCCATGTCGATGCCGCCGATCGCGGTGTTGAGCAACGCGCCGCTGCGCCAATAGCCGCTATGGTGCATGAGCTGCCACAAGTCTTCGATGTTGGCCGCATCGCGGCCGATCAGCAGCGGCCCGAGCAGCTGCTCGACGATCTGCACGACCGCTTCCGGATTGAAGAGGTCGGTCGCCGAGCCCAAGCCGTACAGGCCGTCCTGGTCCGTCGTCACCTTCACGATCGTCCAGGTCCCGTTTTTCCTCGTCCGTATGCACGCGACGCCGGTGATTTTAGCCATTTGCGCGATCGCCTCCTTCGGTTAGCCTCATTCTACTTCACGCGTACGCCGCGATTAATGAGACGATGACAAACTTAAGTCGGCGATCTTAGCCGATTCGAGACGATAGCGAAGACAAAAAAAAGAAGCGCTCGGCGCGCTTCGTTCTCTCGTCTACTTTACTTCTATATAAATCGTCCGCCATAAATGGTCCGTCGCATAAGCTCCGCTCTCTACCCGATCGCAAGCCTTGCCTGCGCCTCCAGCAGCAGGAGCTGCTCCCGCACCAGCACGACTTCGCCGATCACGATCAGCGCGGGATTGCTAATTTTCATCGCCTCGGCGAGCTTGTGAATATGCGTTAGCTCCCCCCGTCACGACGCGCTGCCGGTCGGTCGTGCCCCGTTCGATCAGGGCGACCGGCGTGGACGGCGGCTTGCCGTGGCGAAGCAGCTCCGCCCGAATCTCCTCCAGCCGTCCGATGCCCATGTACACGACAAGCGTGTCGACGCCGTGCGCCAGCAGGTCCCAGCGAATCGGAGCCGCGTCCTCCCGGCAGCGGTTGCCCGTGACGACGGCGAACGAAGCGGCCAGGTCGCGATGCGTGAGCGGGATCCGGCTCGAAGCCGCGGCGCCGATCGCCGAAGTGACGCCGGGCACGATCTCGCAGGGGATGCCGCGCTCCGCGAGCGCGAGCGCCTCCTCGCCGCCCCTGCCGAACACGAGCGAATCGCCGCCCTTGAGCCGGACGACCGTCCGGCCGCCGAGCGCATGCTCGATCAGGAGCGCTTCGATCTGCCGCTGAGGCATCGCGTGCTGCCCCGGGCTCTTGCCGCAGTAGAGCAGCGTGGCGCCCGGCTTGGCATAATCAAGCAGCTCCGCGTTGACCAAGCGGTCATACAAGATGACGTCCGCTTCCCGGATGCGGCGGATCGCCTTCAGCGTGACGAGCTCCGGGTCGCCCGGACCGGCACCGACGAGATAAACCGGCGCGGGCCTCATGCGCGCCGCTCCGCGTGCAGCGTCTTAGGTGAATCCAGCGCGGACAGCGTACCTGCCGTCAGTCCGATTCCCTTTTGCGACAGGTAGAAAAGAATGCCCGTAAACACAGCGCCGCCGACGAAGTTGCCGATTAGCACGGGAATCTGGTTCCACAGCAACCAGTCCCCGAAGCTGACGTCCGCGCCGAGCAGCATGCCCGCCGGGATGACGAACATGTTGACGACCGCGTGCTCGAAGCCTTGCCCGAAAAACGTCACGATCGGCAGCCACATCGCGACGATCTTGCCGAGCGTCGAAGTCGAGGTCATCGCCATGACGACGCCGAGCGTCACCATCCAGTTGCACAGAATCGCCTTGATGACGACAAGGACGATCCCGTCCGCGCCCAAATGCTTGTAGCCGATCGTTTTCGTTTCAGCCGCGGTGATCAGCGTCTGGGCCAGCGGGCTCGCCATGTCGGAACCCATCTTGGTCGTCGTCAGATCGTACAGAACGGCATAGACGAAGCACCCGATTAGATGTCCCGCGATGACCCAGCCATAATTTTTGAGCATCTTGCCCAGGGTCGTTTTCTTTTGCAGCACGCTTAAGGGGATGAGCGCAAAGCTGCCGGTCACGAGCTCCAGGCCAAGCAGCACGATCATGACGAAGCCTACCGGAAAGATGACCGCGCCCGCCATCCCGATCTTCGTCTGCGCGACGGCCGTGAACGCCAGCGTCGTGGCGAAGGCGAGGATCGCCCCGCCGAGGAAGCCCCGTACCAGCATTTGCGAGGCGCTCATCTCCGCTTTGGCGGCGCCGCCTTCGATCATCGCTTTCAATACTTCCTTCGGTTTAACGAAATCCATGCGCTCATCTCCCTGCTGCGTAAATGGTTTAAATCGTAATATAGATGGAGCCCGCTGCGTCTACTTCGGTCTCATAGGATGTCACGCACCCGTCGTCCGGCTCGTATACTTTTCCCGTCTTCAGGTCGATCTTCCAGTCGTGCAGCGGACAATGGATCGCGGTACCGCACACCATCCCTTCCGACAGCTTGCCGCCTTTGTGCGGGCAGCGGTTCTCCACGGCACGAATCTGTCCGTCGGACAATTTAAAGATGGCGATCTCCAGCTCCTCGTGCCGGTACGTACGAGACCCTTTGGCATCGATATCGGCAACGTGAGCGACCAGCATTTTTGTCATGTTCTCCGCCTCCCAGTCCTTAGTTCAGCGGCGCGGGCACCGCGAGCGCTTCGAAGTTTTTGCGCAGCTCTTTGTCCTCGATGATCTCTTTCCAAGGATCTTTAATGTAGCTGAGCGCGGTCTTCATCCGTCCGTGTAGCGCTTTGCGCTCCGCGGGATCGTCCAGCGCGGCTTTGATGGCATCCAGGCCGACGCGTTCTACCCACACGGAAGTCCGCTCGCCCCAAGTCGCGTTCTCTCTATAATATTGAAGGAACGCGCCACCCCACTCGACGACTTCGTCCTCCGTCTTCACAACGCACAGCAGGTCGGTCGCCCGGACATGCACGCCGCCGTTGCCGCCGACGTGCAGCTCCCAGCCGCCGTCGATCGCGACGATGCCGTAATCCTTGATCGTCGCCTCGGCGCAGTTGCGGGGGCAGCCGGATACGGCGAATTTCACCTTGGCCGGCGCGTTCATCCGCTCGAACTCCTTCTCGAGCCGGATACCCATTCCGATGGCGTCCTGCGTGCCGAACCGGCAAAACGTATTGCCGACGCAAGTTTTGACGGTGCGCAGCATTTTTCCGTAAGCGTGGCCCGACGGCATATCGAGATCCTCCCACATGCCCGGCAAGTCTTCCTTCTTGACGCCAAAGAGGTCGAGACGCTGTCCGCCCGTGAACTTGACCAGCGGAACGTCGTACTTCTCCGCGACCTCCGCGATTTTCTTGAGCTCCGAAGGCGTGGTGACGCCGCCATAGATCCGCGGCACGACCGAATAGGTGCCGTCCTTTTGAATGTTGGCGTGATAGCGCTCGTTGGTGAAGCGGGATTCCTTCTCGTCCTTGTAGCGTTCGGGCCACAGCATGCCCATATAGTAGTTCAGGGAAGGCCGGCACTTCGTGCACCCTTCCGGCTGCTTCCAGTCAAGCGCGAGCATCGCTTCCTTGATCGTCGCCGGCTCCAGGCGACGGAGCCCGGCGACGATCTCGTCGCGGTCCAGGGAGGTGCAGCCGCAGATGCCCTCTTTGACGGCTTCGCCGGCGCGCTCTCCCGCATAGAGGCTGAGCAGGCCTTCGACGAGCGGCTTGCAGCCGCCGCAGGAGCCGGTCGCTTTATTGCACGCTTTGATCTCGCCGACGGTGGCGCAGCCCTTCGTCTCGATCGCGTCCTTGATCGCGCCCTTCGAGACGCCGTTGCAGCCGCAGACGATCTCGTCGTCGGCCATGCTCTCGAGCCGGCTCGCCGGTGAAGCGGCGGCGCCGCCAGGGGCGAAGCCGAGCAGCAGCTCTTTTTCCTTGCCTTTGATCGACTCGCCCTTCTTCATGATCGAGAACAACGACGCGCCGTCGGACGTGTCGCCGAACAGCACGGCGCCGACGAGCCGGTCGTTCTCGATCACGATCTTTTTGTAGACGCCTTCCAACTCATCCTGATAACGAAGCGCGCGCGTGCCCGGCGTCTCCTCGTACTGGCCGGCCGAGAACACGTCGACGCCCGATACCTTGAGCTTGGTGGAGGTCATCGATCCCTCGTAGCCGGCCGTGTCTACGCCCGCCAGCCTTTTCGCCAGCACCGCGCCCTGATCGTACAGCGGCGCGACAAGTCCGTATGCGATGCCTCTGTGCTCCGCGCATTCCCCGACGGCATAGACGTTCGGCACGTTCGTTTCCATGTAATCATTTACGACGATACCCCGGCCCACCGCGAGTCCGGCAGACTTCGCGAGAGACACGTTCGGCTTGATGCCGACGGCCATGACGATCAGGTCCGCTTCCACTTCGCTGCCGTCCGTGAAGCGAAGGCCCTTCACGCGCTTTTTGCCGTAGATCAGCTCGGACTGCTTGCGGAGCAAGAACTTCATCCCTTGCGCTTCCAATTCTTTCTGCAGCATTTTCGATGCCGGTTCGTCTAGCTGCCGGTTCATCAGATTCGGGCTGATATGGACGACCGATACGTTCATGCCCAGGTTCAGCAGGCCGCGCGCCGCTTCAAGACCGAGCAGGCCGCCGCCGATGACGACGGCGTTCTTATACGATCGCGACGCTTCGAACATCGTCTCGCAGTCCGCGATGTCGCGGAAGCCGATGACGCCTTCTTTGTCGGCCCCCGGCAGCGGCAGCATGAACGGACGCGAACCCGTCGCCATGATGAGCGTATCGTAGACCGCTTCCGCGCCTTGATCCGAATAGACCATGCGCGCTTCCGTATCGATCCGGCTCACCGTATGACCGACATGCAGCGCGATGCGGTTTTCCGAATACCAGTCCCAGTCGTTAATGACGATATCCTTAAGCTCCGTGCCGCCGGCGAGCACGGACGACAGCATGATGCGATTATAATTCGGATAGGGCTCGGCGCCGAAGATCGTGATCTCGTACAGGTCGGGGGCCAGCTTCAGCAGATGCTCCAACGCCCGCACGCCCGCCATTCCGTTGCCGATCATCACCAGTTTCTTTTTGTCCGCCATGTTCGCGTCTCCCCCCGTTTCGGATATTTCGTTAGAAACCAAAAAAGCCTGCTTCGCGGCATGGGAAACGAAAATCTCCCATGATACGAAAGCAGGCACCATTGCCGCTTCATCCGAATACGCCATTGTATTCGCGATTGATTAACCCGAATATATTATGAAATCAAATTCATGTCAATATATATAACACGAAAAAATGAAATATCTTTTCGCTCGACACTCTGCTTTCTTTTGTGTTATAAAAAAGTAACGGAGAAAAAGTGTCGCCTTCATTAAGAAGGGCGAACCGATTGGAGAGGAGGGCGTCGATGCGTTCATTGCTCGTTGTTCATAACCATCCGACAGCCGCCGAACGGCTCGAATCCGTCGTTTCCAAGCAGCAGCTTCCCGAGTCGGTCATGCGTGCGGCCGGTTATACGGTAGCGACGGCGCGGGGGGAAGAACAGGCGCGCCAGCGCATCGCGGAAGCCGACGCCTTGATCCTCGACCTGCCCATCCCGGAAATCGAAGCGTGGAGCCGAAGCGTCCTCGAGTGGAAAGTCGTACCGATCCTGTGGTGGTGCAGCGAAGCGACCGCGACGCTGTCCGTCGAAGCCTGCGAAGACGGCGTGATGGCCGACGGCGTGCTTAGCGCATCGATGCTGCCGACCGAGATTCATTGGACGCTGCAGTTCGGGGCCAAGCAATGCTTCGAGCGCCAGCAATGGCATCTCGAACGCCGGCAGCTGCTCGCCAAGATCGAAGAGCGCAAGTGGATCGACATGGCCAAGGGCATCCTGTGCGAAGTGAAAAACATCACGGAGACCGAAGCTTACGACATTTTGCGCAAACAAGCGATGAACGAACGCAAGCGGCTGGTCGACGTCGCGGCCTCCATCGTCAATGTTTACAATCTGCTGCAAGAGCAAAAACAAGGGAGGACGAAGCGATGATCCAGCTGCTCAAGGAAGTCGCCCGCGGCAAGCGCGGCGCCCGCGATCTAACCTACGACGAAGCCGTCCTGGCTGCGGAAGCCATTCTGACGCAAGAAGCGACGCAGGCGCAGACCGGCGCCTTTTTTATCGCGGAACGCATTAAGATGGAAAGCGTAGACGAGCTCGAAGCGTTCGTTCGGGTATCTCGCAAGCATGCGCGCCGCGCCGAGGGACTCGGCATCGGCCTGGATTGCGCAGGGCCTTACGACGGCCGCAAAACGTCCTTTTACGCGACGTTTCCGACGGCCTTCCTGCTCGCGGCCGCCGGCCTGCCGAACGCGCTGCACGGTACCGCCTCCCTGCCGCCGAAGTGGGGCATCACGCTGCAGGACATCGTCGAGTCCGTCGGCATTCCGGCGGCCGGCTTGACGCCCGAGCGGACGCTGCGCGCCTTCGAGCGGTCCGGCGTGTTTTTCGCCTCGACCGAAGCGTGGTGCCCGCCTCTCGGCCGGCTTCGCCAGATTCGCGAGGAACTGGGCATGCGCACGGTGCTGAATAGCGCGGAGAAGCTGCTGGACCTCGGTTCGTCGCCGCGCATCGTGTTCGGCGTCTACCATAATACCGTTTTCGACAGGCTCGCCAGGCTGTTCATCAAGCTCGGCTATGAGCAGGCGCTCATCGTCCAAGGCGCGGAGGGCTCCGAGGACCTGCACATCAATCGCCCGACCCGGGCCTATCTGGTGGAAAACGGCGAATTCCGCCTGCAGATCTTCGATCCCGAGACGTACGGCATCGAGGCCGAGCCGCCGGAGCGGACATGGACGCCGGCCGATCAGCTGGCCGTCGCGGAGGCGGTGCTGCAGGGAGAGGCCGATCTGGCGTACACGAACCAGGTGCTGTTCAACGGCGCTGTCCGTCTGCACCTGGCGGGCAAAGCTGAGTCGGTCGAGCAAGGGCTGTACGCCTGCAAGGCGCTGCTCGACGGCGGCGAAGCGCATGCGGCGTACATGAGCTGGCGGACGGCGCTGCTCGAGCCGGCGAACGCGGCGGCCGCGATGCGCTGAGCGGCGGATGCTGCGGCGGCGATGTACCAAGCGGCGTTTGGCAAAAAAGAGACGTTCCTTCTTTCGGCGGTTGCCGAAAGGAGGAGCGTCTCTTTGTCTTTGGAGCGGCAGACGCAACGCCTGCTCTAGGATAGGCGATTGGCGCGGCACGCGCGGGATTCGGCGCAACGCCTCCTTAAGGAAAGGCGATGCGCCCTCTTTTTTATTGCCCGCGCTGGTAAACGCGGTACAGCAGCACCGCCGCCTCGGCGCGGGTCAGCTCGCCTTGCGGCCGCAGCTTGCCGCCGGCGCCTTGCAGCAGGCCGGCGCCGGCGAGCGCCGCGAGATCCGGTCGCGCATAGGCGGCCGCTGCGGATGCGTCGGCGAACGCGGCTAACGCCGCATCGCCTCCGCCGGGCAGCTCCGCGCCCGCGCTGCGCAGCGCGCGGGTGACCAGTGCCGCCGCTTCCTGGCGGCTGACCGCGTCGCGCGGCCGGAACCGGCCGTCGCCGGAGCCGCCGGCGATGCCGAGCGCCGCGCCGATGCGCACCGCGTCGGCATAGTACGCGCCGGCCGCCACGTCAGCGAATGCGGCGGAGCCGCCAGCCGTCCCTGCGTCCGCATTCAGCTCGAGCAGCCGCACGAGCAGCAGAAGAAAGTCGGCTCTGCCAACCGGCGCGCCCGGGTCGTAAGATCCGTCTTCGCGGCCCTCCACGATGCCGCGGGCAGCCAGCGCCTCGACGGCTTCGCGCGCCCACGCCGTCTTGTCGAGATCGTCGAAGCGACGGTCGACATAGGCTACCGCATACGGACTGAAATGCGTCGTCCGGAAGGTCACGACGCCGCCTGCCGCGTCATACCTTCCGCTGACGACCGGATGCGCCGTCCCTTGGGCGTCGATAAAGCGGATCGTCAGCTTTTCGGGATGGACCGCTTCGTTCGCGTCCGGCGAGTAAGGCACGGAGACGATGGCAGGCGCACCCGCATTGCTCCAAGCGATCGGAACGCCGCCCGACATCAAGGACACGTCGACTGCCGGCCGATCGCCGATGAGCGTCCGCAGTTCCGCGCCCCAAGCCTCTCGATCCACCGCCTGCACGACCAGCGTCACCTTTCCTCCCACGACGCTCGCCAATCCGGCGTCGCTCAGCATATCGCCGGTCACTACTACAGAGCCGAGCGGCGTAGACAGCTCCACCCGGCGATCCCCGCCGCCTCCGGCAAGCGCAGCCGCAGGCAGCTCGACCGCATATCCGTTCGCTCCCGCCGCAGCGGACAATACGACCTTAACCAACTTAACGCCTTCCTTGCCGTAAGCCTGAGCAAGCTCGCTATCGCTCACCGAAGCCCGGACGAGACCGCTGGCCGCATCAAGTGAAGCTGTCGGCATAAGCGTGACCGTGCCGGCTGCCGGCGTCGGGGCTGGCGTAGGCGTCGATGATGGCGTAGGCGTCGATGATGGCGTAGGCGTCGGCCCACCGCCGCCCTCCTCCTCCAGCGCATCCAGCTCCGCCGCGAGTGCCGTCCAGTCCTTGCCCTCGGGCAGAAGGACCACAAAATTGCGCGCCGCATCGATCGACGTGTCGCTCTTCTCAAGCTTCGCCGCAGCGACGGCCGCCTGCGCAGAGGCCAGCGACCAATCCAGGAAGCTGCCGTCCAGCAAATACAGGTCGCCGAACAACGAGAAGTCCTTGCTTGCGCCGATGCCCTGGTTGTATTCCATGTAGCCTTCGCGTCCGCTGCCGTCGTTCTCGTTCAGGAGCAGCGTGAATCCGAGCGCAGCCTGCGGGTCAAAATCAAAACCCGCGCCGTGCAGCTGGTCCAGCGGTATCGCGATCGCATACCGCGTCGCGCCCGCTTCCGCGTCGCGGGTCACCGTCGCTTCGACGCCCGCGCCGAGCGCGCCGGTCTGCAGTCCTTCCGGCGCCTTCCACCGCCACTTGACGATGCTGCCGTCGTCGCGCAAAGCGAAACCGAGCTCGCTCACCTGCTTGCTCGCCGCGCCGGCCCCGCGATTCAGGTCGATGCCGAGCTGAATGCTGTCGCCCTGCCAGATGTCGACGCCCCCGTAGGACTGCTTGTGAACGTCGTCGCGCACGATAATGTCGAAGTACAGCTTGTCGTCATCCCAAGCGACGCCCGCGTCGGCGCTCAGATCCGCCGCGCCGGATCGTCCGCCGCCGGCATATTCGTCCTGCGCGGACAGATCGATCCGCGGCGCGTCCGATACCTCCCCGTTCATAGAGCCGCCGAACGACTGTCCGAGCTTCACCGAGGACATATACGTCCTGCCGTCGTCCAGCGTCACTTTGAACTTCAGCGAAGCGGCCGCTAGGTACGGCAGGTCGATCGCCAAGCTATCTCCATAAGCAACACCCGCAAACCGAATCGGCTTCAGCAGTCCCGCGTATACCGATGGCTGAACCAGCTCGATCTTGCCGGACAGCGCCGCCGCATCGGTCGCATTGGACAGCACGAGCCGCGCGTTCGACCGCTCTTTGTGCGCCGGTTCGAGCGCCGTCTTTTCGAGCCTCAACGCCACCGGCACGAGGTTGGAGCCGCCGACCTTAACGCCGGCTTCGTTCGCGAGCTGGAAGCCGCCCTTGAAAAGGTTGTTCGTAATCGTCATCCGCTCGATGCCGGGTCCCGCGTACACATGCGTCGTTCGCGGCTGCTGGAAGTAGGAATCGTACAGCGCGACGTCGCCGCCGATCGCATTGATCCCCTTTTCGCCGACGGTCGTGAAGTTGCTCTGCTGCATCCGCAGCCGTCCCGCACGGATATCGACCGAGCGCGACGTATCGCCCCACATCGAGGTGTTGAAAAACCGTGCGGTCGCGTCGAAGCCGTCCTCAAGGGTGATGTAAACCTTGTCCGTGGAGCTCATCGACACGAGCTCCGTGTTGACGAACGTCAAGCCGCCTTCGCCGGCGCCCTCCAGATAAACGCCTTTCTTGCTCCCGTCCGTGCCATGGCCGAGCACGGTCGCGACCGGCGCGCCGCCGCTCTCCGCGGCGAAGTGGATGCCATACTGGGAGCCGTAGACGAACGTGTTGAAGATCGTCTCCCCAACGACATGCCCGATGCGGAACGCGTCCAGATGCTCCTTCTGGTAGCTCCATACCTTGTCGAAGTCGGCGTCCGTGGACGGATGGTTCGGGTAGTTGTTGCGTCCGTAATAATGCGGGTTGAACTGCACGTTGCGCATGAACCCGCCTTCGGCGCCGCCGCCGAGATAGATGCCCTCCCTGAGCGGAGATCCCGCCACGTAGTCGATATAATGGCCGCTCGTATCGTAGGTGCCGAAGTCGATGCCCTGATAGGAATTGATCAGCGTCGTATCGATCGCGTAAACGCCGTGCCCCTCGCCGCGGATCGTCCAGGCGTACGGCTTGACGTTGTTCCAGTCCTGCTCGTCATAGTAGACCGACAAGCCGCGTACGCCCGCGGAAGCCTTCAGCGTGATCAGCGCGGTCGCGCCTTCCGGCGCACCCTGGCCGTAGCGGGTGAACAGCACCGTGCCGCCGCCGATCGTATGGTGCGGTACGTCCCAGGAGCCGCGCAGCTCGACGCCCGTCGGCACCGACAACGGCGAGTCGACGCGGTAGATGCCCGCCGGCAAATACACGGTGCCGCCGCCTGCGCCGCCCGCTGCGTCCAGCGCCTGCTGGATCGCGGTCGAAGCGTCGATCGCGCCGGCCCGGTCCGCATTATACGGCGCCGCGGTCGCGTCGAATAGCTGCCGGTTCGCCGGCTTGGGCCTCGCCGCCGCGTCGGTCGGGATGTCGCCGGGCAGCCGTTCGAGCGAATAGCTGGCATTGTGCGTGACGTTGACCTCCGCAGCCTCGCTATCGTCCGTCACCTGCAAGCTGCCGTCCAGGCCCGAGTTCACCGCGTTCAACGATTGCACGGCGCCCGTCAGCTTCACCTGCTTTGCGGCCTTGGCGAAGCTCGACTGGCCTAGGATCAGCGACCCGCCGCCAAGCTCGATCGCATAACGCCCGGACGCATCGTCCCAGCCCGCGAACGCCGCATTTTCGAACGACAGCACGCCGCTGCCCTCGCTGACGACCGCACTCCCGCCGCTGCCGTCGACCTGCACGTCCTGGAATTGCGCGATCGAGTGGAAGCCCGCGGTCGCATAGATCGCGGCCGAAGACTCGCCGACGCCCGCCGCAAAGCCGCTGCGCGTCACCAGTAGGCCGTAATCGTTGACGCCCTCGATCTTAAGTCCGATCCGGCTGTCGCTCACATGAACGTCATACAGCTGCGCGTTCGCCGTCTCGGCGGAGCCGGTGCGCGTCGTCACCCGCATGCCGTTGTCGAATCCAGACAGACGAATGTCCGACATGTACTCCCAGTCGGAACGACCCATCACGATGCCTTCGGCATGCGTCGTCGTATAGGCGCGCAGCTGTCCTGAGTCCGGCGCGCCGGCCAGCCCGGACGCCGCCCAGTAGGACGGCGCGAGCCGGATGCCCTCGAGCCTCCCGATATCGGTCGTAAAGTCGAGAAAAATGCCTGTATGAAGCACGGTACCGTACAGATTTTTCACGTAATGAAGCTCGTTCCATTCCGGTCCGATCTTGATGCCGCCGTAGCTGTTGACCAGCGTGATGTTCTCCATCGTCGCGCTGTCGCCCGGCAATTGCTCGAACGTCCACGGGTACGCCGCCGGATCCGAGAGCGTCTGCTCGGGGTACCAGACCGACAGGTTCGTGACGCCGCTCACCGGCTGCAACTGGATAAAGCTCTCGCCGTCCGCCTGCCCGCGCCCGCCGTATGCAGCCAGAACGGTGCCCTTCACCTGCCCTCCCGCTTCGTCCGGACTGATCCAGTCGCCGCGCAGCGTCACGCCGGTCGGCACGTTCAGATGGCCGTTCAGCCGGTAGGTGCCTGCAGGCGCGAACACGACGCCGCCCCCGTTGCCGCCCGCCGCATCAAGCGCCGCCTGGAACGCGGCCGTATCGTCGCTCGCGCCGTCGGCCTTCGCGCCGAAGTCGAGCACGCTGAAGTCCGCGATGACGACGTCATCCGTCGCGAACTGCGTATCGTACACCTTGGTCTGCATCGCGGTGGACGTGCGCGCGACTTTTTTCACCGACACGCGCGCCACGGTCAGATCCGGATTGTTTTCCGGATTGCCGCCGCCGCTGATGCCGATGCGGAAGTCCGAGCCGTTCGTCCGGTTGGCGAACTTCGCGTCGATCAGCTTAAACGTCTTCGTTTTCCATTGCCCGCTGTTGCCGTACGTGAAGAGCGGCGAGTCCTTGAACGCAGCCGAGAGCGCATCATACTGAAGCACGAAGCTGCCGCTGCCCTGGTCCAGGTACTCCACGGTCACATAAACATCCTTGTCCGCATTGTCGTACAAATAGGCGTCGTCCACGTTCATGTACAAATAAAGCGTGCGGTCGCCCGGCGCGCCGCGATTCGTTTTCCAGTAACCCTTGCCGTCCAGCGTGCCCTTTACGAGACCGGACTCGTTGTCCCCGCCCCGACCGACGATGCCCTGCTCGACCGCCGTCTCGCCGAGGACGATGCTCGCCTCGTCCGATGCGGCCGCCTTCAGCGTCTTCGTGACGACCACCTTCGCGAGCTTCAGCTCCGCGTTCGTCTGCCAGCTCGCGCCGCCGCCCTCGATGCCGAGACGGAAGTCCGCCCCGCCCGTCCGGTTCGCGAAGTTCGCGTCGGACAGCTTGAACGTATGCGATTTCCAGGCGCCCGTATCGCCGTAGCTGAATAGCGGCGCGTCCTTGAAGCCGTTGCCCTCTCCCTGCGCGTCATACTGCAGCACGAGCTTGCCGCTCCCCGCATCGTAATAATCGACCGTCACTTCGACGTCGTACGCCGCCATGTTCACGGAATAGCTATCGTCCACGTTCATGTAAAAGTACAAAATCCGCTTGCTCTCGTCTTCCGCGGATTTGTTGGTTTGCCAGTAAGTTCGGCCGCCCAGCTCGCCCGCGACGAGCCCGTCCGGCACTCCGTCGCCGGGCCGCGCGGAGATCCCTTCCGCCTCGGGCGACGCTCCAAGCGAGATGCTAACGCTTTCATTTCCCGCCAAAACCTCGGCCGCGCTCGCCCGAGCAGACGACTTCCCCGGCCAGCTGCCGATCAGCAGGAGGACGGCGAGCAAGCCAGACACCCATGTCCGCCATGCATTTTTCGTATCAACTCGCATTATTTTACCCCTCCAATGCCTGTTTTGGACAAAAGAAAAGGAAGCCCTCCTCGCGAATCATCGACAGCTATGATGAGTTCGAGGCGGGCTCCCGCCGTTCATGAGCGTATTACTTCTTGGCTGCGAGGAAGGCGTCGACCTGCTTTTGCGTTTCCGCGATAATCTTGTCGAGGCCGTTTTTCTTTTGCTTTTCGATATAGTCGTCGACCGCTTTTTCCGGATCCTTCCCCGTGCCGAATTCGATCGGCTTGTTGAACTCCTCGATGGCCTGGTCGCGCTTGGCCAGCTCGTTTTTCATCGGCTCCTCGGAGACGAACAGGCCGTCGAGCGGCGAATTGACGTTGATCGGCTCGCTGGCGAACTCGGCCTCGTGCAGCCAGAAGTCCTTCGGGTAGGTCGACGTCGGGCGCATGAACTGCGGCTTCCAGAACGCCCATTGTCCGCCCCACTCCATGTAATTGCTCGTCGTCGTGCTCATGCCGTCGGGATAAACGGCCGTATCGCCGTCGAGCTTGTACGTCTTGCCCTCGATGCCGTATTGCACCAGATCGTACAACGTGCGGTCCGTCTCGATCATGTCGAGGAAGCGCAGCACGCGGTCCGGATGCTTGGAGTTGCGGTTGATCGCGGCGACGTTGGCAAGCGGCGTGCGGTTCACCTGTTTCTTGTCCGGATAAATCAGCGACGAGTCCAGCTTAAACGACGGATCGGAGAAGCCCGGATCGGCGTTGACCCATTCGTGCGAGGTGAGCGTGAACACTGCTTTGCCGTTGCGCCATTCGGCCGCGCCGTCCGTCTTGTCGATCATCGCGTCGCGGTTGATCAGCTTCTCGTCATACCACTGGCGCGCCTTGACCGCGGCTTCCTTGTAGAACGGCTGCTGCTCGATCGGCTGTATTTTCATCGACGGATCGCTTAAGTAGTAGCCCAGTCCGTGTTGGTTCAGATCGATCCACTCTTCGCGGATCTTGATCAGCGTCAGCGGCCCCGTACGATTAAGCTTCATGTTCGGGTACGCTTTGCGCAGCTCGCGCAGCAGGTTTTCCGTATCCTCGATCGTCTTGACCGAGTCCTTGGCGACGTTGATGCCCGCCTTCTCGGTCAGATCCGAGCGCCAGGTCACGAACTGCCGCTGGTTCATCTTCATCGTCCACGGCAGGCCGACGATATTGCCGTCGATCGTCGCAGCGGAGAGGGTGCCCTGCTCCTCGTATTTCTTGTACAGGTTCGGCGCATACTGCGGCAGCAGGTCGTTCAGCGCCATGTAGGAGCCTTTGGCCGCCATCTGGTTGTAGGACAGCCAGTCGCCGTCGAAGTTCAGGTCCCAGTTGTCGCCGGAAGCCGCCATGACGAGCATCTTGTCCTTGAAGTCGTTGAACGGGATAAAGTTGATGTCGAACTTGACGTTCAGGCCCTTGTCTTTGACATAGTCGCTGATCTTGGACCATACCTCGTCGGTGGCCGCCTTCTTGTCGCCGCCGAAGTAGAACTTGAGCGTGACCTCGTCTTCGGCCTTTGCCGTCGCGCTTGGACTCGCCGCTCCGCTGGCACTGGCGCTTGCGCTCGAGCCTGCCGTCGCCGTGCCCGACGGACTTGCGTTGCCGTTGTTGTTATTGCCTCCGCAGGCCGACAGCATCGCGCCGAGCAGCATGACGCCGGCGAGGACCGCAGTTGCCGATTTCCCCTTTCGCATGTGAACCTCTCCCCTTAATTGTGAGATATATACTATCACGGCTGAAGCCGGTATAGTCAACCTTTGACTGCGCCTACCATGAGGCCCTTCACGAAGTAGCGCTGGACGAACGGATACAGGAAGATGATCGGCCCGATCGTGATGACGGTGAGCGCCATCTTGATCGATTCGGACGGGATCGTCGCCGAGATCTGCTGCATGGCCGCGGCGTTGCTGGAGCTCTTGAGAAACTCGACGTTGGAAACGAGCGTCCGCAGCAGCAGCTGCAGCGGCTGAAGCTCCTGTTTGTCGATGAACATGAGGCCGAGGAACCAGTCATTCCAGTAACCGAGGGCGACGAACAGGCCGACGGTGGCGAGCACCGGCACGGACAGCGGGGCGATGAGGCGGAAGAAAATCCGGTATTCGCTGGCGCCGTCCATTTTCGCCGATTCGTACAAGTCCTCCGGGATCGCCATCATGAAGTTGCGGATGAGGAACATGTTGAAGGCGTTCGCGAGCGGCGGCAGGATCATCGCCCACAGCGTGTCCTTCAAGTCGAGATACCGTACGCAAATGATGTACCAGGGCACGAGCCCCCCCGCTGAACAGCATCGTGATGATGACGTAGATGGACAGCACGTTGCGGTATTTGAAAGATCGCCTCGCCATGACGTATCCGCCCATGCCGTTCACGATGATGGACAGCGCGGTGCCGATCACGGTGACGAGAATGCTGATGATATAAGCGTCGACGATCCGGCTCGAACCGAGCAGCAGGATCTTGTAGGAACTCAGCGTGACATGGCGCGGGATGAGCGCGTAGCCGTAGTTGACGATGTCGTTCTCGGTGCTGAGCGAACCGGAGACGACCATGATGAAGGGGAACAGGCACGCCAGGCTGAACAGCAGGACGATTGTGCCGATCGCCGCCTGGCTTAGCGAGAATCTTCTGGTAAGCATCGTTATCAGCCTCCTTGCCAATATTGCGGTAGTAGTTGCACGCGCCGCGGGCGGGCGGATCGGGATCAGAAAATCGCCGAGTCTCTGTCGATCCTGCGGGCGGCGTAGTTGCTGGACAGCACGAGCACGAAGGCGACGACGGACTGCAGGAAGCCGGCTGCGGAGGCCATGCCGATATCGCCTGATTGGCGCAAGCTACGGTAGACGAGCGTGTCGATGACGTCGGTCGTCGGGAAGAGCAGCGTGGCGTCGCCGACCATGGCGTAGAACATCCCGAAGTCCGCGTTCATGATCCGTCCGATCGCCAGCAGCGTCAGGATAACGACGGTGGGTCTAAGCATCGGCAGGCTGATATACCGGATCTGCTGCCACCGCGAAGCGCCGTCGATCGATGCGGCTTCATAATACGAGTTATCGATGGACGTGAGGGCGGCCAGGTAGATGATCGTGCCGTAGCCCGTCACTTTCCACCGGATCGCGATGGTCAGGATGAGCGGCCATAGGCCCGCTTCGCTGTAGAAGTCGACGGGTCCCGCGCCGATCCACTCGAGGAACCGGTTGACCGCGCCCGTCTCGTAGTTGAGCAGGTTGTACGTGAACACCCCGACGACGATCCAGGAGATAAAAAAACGGCAGGAAGGTGAGCGATTGCGTGACGCGCTTGAAATATTTGTTCCGCAGCTCGTTCAGCATGAGCGCGAAGCCGACTTCGAAGACCAATCCGACGGCGATAAAGAGCACGTTCAGCAAAATCGTGTTGCGGACCGCGCGGAAGGCGGCGTCGGAGGACAGCAGGTAGTCGAAATTGTTGAACAACGGGTGCATCCAATCGCTCCCGAAGATGCCTTTCTGGAAGTCGAAGTCTTTGAACGGGATGATCAGTCCTGACAGCGGCAGGTAGCAGAACAAAAACAGCAGCGTCGCGACGGGCAGGAACATGACGATCAGCTGATGGTTTTGCGCGAGGTCCCGGACCAGTCCGTTTCGGCGTTTCATGCGCGATGTTCCTTTCTGTTATCGTGATACCTTTATGATAAGGGGGGGCCGTTCGCCGTTCCATGAGCGGATCTTATCCTTTGCGGTCCCTGCCTATCCTGTTCGGGCGGCGCCGCCGCGGGTCAAAAAAAAGAGCCGCCCTAGTCGGGCCGGCTCTTGTCTTCTTTGTCCAATATCGGGTGCCGAAGCGCGATCTTCGTGCCGAAATCCGGCCCCGTCTCGATGCGCAGGCGGTAGCCGTCGCCGAAGTACAGCTTCAGCCGATTGTTGACGTTGCGCAGGCCGACGCCCTTCGCGCTCTCCGAGCTGCGGCCGCCCGGCGGCTGCTCCATATCGAGCTTCGCGAGCGCTTCGGGCGGGATTCCGCCGCCGTTGTCGATAATATCGATCGCGATATCGCCGCCCTCCCGGCTGGCCGAGATCAGGATTTTCCCGCTCTCGAAGTCGTTGCGGATGCTGTGCTGGATCGCGTTCTCGACCAGCGGCTGGAGCAGCAGCCGCAGGAACGGCAGCTCCTTCAGCCCGTCGTCGACGCCGTACAGGATCCGGATCGGCCGTCCCATCCGCGCCTGCTCGATCTGGACGTAGGCTTTGACCTGCTCCAGCTCCCTGCCGAGCGTCGTGATCTCCTTGCCCTGGTTCAGGCTAAGCCGCAGCAGGTTGCCGAGCGCGGCGACCATTTGCGCGACCTCGCCCGCGCCGTGCTTCTCGGCCTTCCAGCGGATCGACTCGAGCGTATTGTACAAAAAGTGCGGATTGATCTGGTGGCTCAGCACCTGGAACTCCAGCTCTTTTTTGTCGCGCTCCGCGCGCGAGGCCTCGTTGATCAAGCCTTCGATCTTGCGGATGAGGCTGCCGAAGCCCCGGTACAGCCAACCGACCTCGTCCTGCCTGCGGGACGGCGGGATCTGCTGCTGGTAATCGCCCGACTCCAGCTTGCGCATATAACGGACCAGGCGGACGATCGGCTGGGTAAAGGAAGCCGTAATATACAGCACGACGCCGACGCAGCAAAGCAAATAGCCGATCAGAAAATAGACGGTCGCCCGGTTGATCTCGTCGATCGTGCCGGTCAGATCCTTGAGCGGCGTCAGGCTGACGATCGCCCAGGGCTCATTGTCCGTCCGGACGAAGCTCGCCAAATACTTGCTTCCCCCGACTTCGATCGTTTTCTCGCCTTCGCTGTCCTTGCGGAACTGCTCCACGAAGACGGACGAGGGGAACGCCGTGCCGGTCCAGCCGTTTTCGAACGAATCGTACAGCACGACGCCGTCGTCGTCCCGCAGCAGCAAGAGCCGCTGCTCGATCATCTGCCCGCTCGGCGAGAAAAACCGCTTGAATTGGTCCTCGGACACGTCCGTGGCGATAATGCCCCGCGGCGTCTGATCGTACAAGCCCGAGAAACGCTTGACGTAAGATAGGAGCGGACGCTCCATCCTGCCCTTCTCCGGCAGCTTCAGGTACCAGGAAGGACTGACTTGCGCGGCGGATTGTCGGAACCATGGCTGCGCGCCTACGTTCGGTTCGCCGATCGTGCTGAGGTAATCGGCATACCGGCCGGGATCGATGGGATACACGCTGACCCGGAAAGCGTCGACGGCCGAGGTGCGCTGGTACAGCCAGGTCAGCAAATCGACCGTAAACGATTCTTCGCTGGCCGCGTCCCCGCCGGCCGGCTCGAGCAAATCCTGCAGGCGCTTGTCGCCGATCAGGTCGTTGACCTGATCGTTCAGCGCGCTCAGGTAGTTTTGAAAGTTGGTCCGCACCTGCAGCAAGTAGTTGTTGGTCATCGACAGGTTCGCGTTCGAGATGCCTTCGATCGATTTGACGTGCGCGTAATAGGCGAACCATAAAAAAAGGGACGACAATGATCATGAAGAAAATCAATATCATCCGGTTGCGGAGCGACGAGGCGAGCCGCAGCGAGATCCCTTTATTCATCCGCGATGCCCTGCATCCTTCGGTATTCCTTCGGCGTCAGCCCCGTCTGCCTTTTGAACACCTTCGTGAAATGGACGGGATCCTTGTAGCCGACCTGCGCGGATATCTCGTAAATTTTGTATTGCACGTCCGAGAGCATCCGCTTCGCCTTCTCCATGCGAATGTCGGTCAAATATTCGAGAAACGTTTGATGCATTTCCTTTTTGAACAGCTTGCTCAGCCATACCGGCGTCACGTGTACCTCGGCCGCCACGCTCGGCAGCGTAAGGCTCTCCGCGTAGTGCGCGCGGATGAACTTGTCCGCCTCCTGGATGATCTGGCTCGGCGGCGCCGCGTGGCTGCGGAAGTCGACGGCCATGGCGAGCAGGAATTGCTCGGACTGCTCCCGCAGCGACTCCAGCGTGTCGAACTTCTCGAGCCGCTCCCAGACGATTACCGGGTTGCGCTCCCAGGACCGGTCGGTCCAGCCGATCGCGGCCGCCTTTTTGAACAGGCTCAGCAGCCATTCGAAAATCCGCTGCTGCGTATCGCGGATATGGCCCGCGCCCCAGCGCTGCACCATCTCGACGAAGCGGTCCATCGCCGTCCGGATATCCTCGTCCGTGCCGTACCGGACCAGATCAAGCACCTCGTCCGTTTGCGCGATCGAAGGCACGTCCCGCTCCGCTTCGTTTTCCCAGCCGAGACTCGTCAGCACGCGGTTGCCGCCGTAGACGGCTTTTTGCATCAGAATGTCCTCCGCTTCCTGATACAGCGCATGCAGGCGATTCGTATCGCCGCATCCCGAGCTGATCGCGACGCTCACGTTCACCTTCACGAATTGGTTCGCGCGCCGAATCAACAGCTCGGCCAGCTCCTTGCAAGCCTCGAGCCATCCGTTCTCGGGACAGGACAGCACGATCGCCCACCGGTTCTTCCGGTCGGGTACGAGGACGGCGCGATGCGGCATGTCCTCTTCCAGCGTCTGCTTGGCGACGTTGCCGATGCCGAACAGGATCAGCTCCTTCTCCAGCGGCGAGCCGTCCCGCGTCCCGATCGACTTCAGGTCGTCCACTTCGACGAGCAGGAGCGCCAGATGGCCGGCCAGGAGCCAATCGAGCTCCAGCGTTCGCAGCCTGTGAACGATTCGCGTCTCCCGGTACGGATCGTACGGCACCTCGATCAGCTCGCGCACGACCTCGTCGCGCATCTTGGGCAAGGCGGAGGTCAGATCGCTCTGCAGCCGGCTCTGGCGTTCGCGCTCGCTGCGCTCCTTGCGTAGCTGTCCGATCGTCCGGGTGACGATCTCGCCTAATTCCCCGGCGTTGATCGGCTTCAATATATAGTCCATCGCGCCCAACTTCATGGCCGTCCGAACGATGTCAAAATCGTCGTAACCGCTGACGACGATTCCCTTCCATCCTTGGGGACGCTCGGCGGACAGGCGCTCGAGCAGCTCGAGTCCCGACATGCGGTTCATCCGGATATCCGTGACGACGAGGTCGGGCAACCGCGCCCTGGCGATCGCCAGCGCCGTGTCGCCGTCGTCCGCGACCACCGTCTCCTCCACCCCGTAGTCGGCCCAGGGAATTTGCGTTCGAAGTCCTTCCCTAATCTCCAGTTCGTCGTCCACGATGAGCGCCAGCACGAGGGTCTCCCCTTTCCCATGAACCCGCTATAGTAGAATGCGGACATTCGTCAGAAAAGCATACCTTCGGCGCTCGCAAATCGCAATGTGCATATCTTAGCTTTTTAGGGGAAATGCGATATTGATCCGTGCCGTGCCAACGTGAACCGCATGCTTCATTGGTTGCGACCGGAATTTATGGCCAGTACTCCTTCCACTCATTTACAAGGGTACGTATGAGATGAAGCACGTCCCTCTTCATTCCGCGCGAATGGAGACGGGGCTTTTTATTTTGTTGTTTGCTTTAAGGAGGTTTTGACGAGCGATGGCATTTAAACCGGGCGCATGCCGAATTCGTAGAATATCATTTAACACGGCGTACCGTGGAGCGCAGAGGCCGACTTGAACGCGGACACCGTGAAGCCGAGAAACTATTTTGCAAAAACGTATGGTGGCGGCTTCGAGGTGATTTTGAAGGGCTGCATCCTGAGTACGAGGTAATGGATTGGCGGGGATTATCCTATTTCTGCGACTTTGTATGGATTTTTATGACCGTCAAAGGCTTTTTCAATAAAATCTCCCCTTTAAAAGCTGATTTCCTACGTCTATACATCTTTTGTAATCCCATACGCCTCTTCCGGGACCCTCCTGCCGAAAAACATGCGTATTTGCAGGAATACGATGCGGCTTCGCCCAAAGGAGTTTAAAACCTGCAATTAAGCAGGCTTTTTATACAATCCATTATATTTACGAGCAAAAAAAACACCTACCACACTACCATACAAGTATGGTAGGATACTGGTGGAAAGCCCGGAAGGAGTCATGCTCCCATGTATACGTACGGACGCGCACAGGAGCCCTCGGCGCGGGAGACGGTCTACGCGAAGCTGAAGGAACAGATTCTGAATCTGGAGCTGGCGCCCGGCACCGCCCTGTCCGAGAAGGAATCGTCGCTCGTGCTCGGCGTCAGCCGGACGCCGGTTCGCGAGAGCTTCGTGCGTCTCGCCCAGGAGGGCCTCGTGCAGGTGTTGCCGCAGCGGGGGGACGTTCGTCTCGCTCATCGATCCCGCGCTGGTCGAAGAAGCCCGGTTCATGCGCGAGCATCTCGAGCGTGCCGTCGTCAGGCTCGCCTGCGCGCATTTTCCCGACGCGCATCTGCACGCGCTCGAGGACAATCTGGCCCTGCAGCTGAAGAGCATCGAGCGCGAGGACGACCGCAGGCTGTTCGAGCTGGACGAAGCCTACCACCGGATTCTGTTCGACGGCTGCGGGAAGCTGGGTACGTGGCGCGCCATCGGGCAGATGAACGTCCATCTGAACCGCAGCCGGATGCTGCGGCTCGTGGCGGACCGCCATTGGCAGCATCTGTACGAACAACACGAGACGGTCTTTCGGGCCGTCAAGGCCGGCGATGCGGACCGGGCGGAACGCGTCATGCAGGAGCATCTCCTGCTCGGCGTTCGCGATCTGGCGCATCTGATGGAGAAGTACCCGCAATATTTCATATCGGGAGGAGACGGCAAGCCATGAGAATGACGTTCCGCTGGTTCGGCACGGGCAACGACACGATCTCGCTCGAGCAGATCCGGCAGATCCCGGGCGTCGAGGGGATCGTATGGTCGCTGCACGACATGCCCGCCGGAGAAGAATGGCCGATGGAGAAGATTGTTGCTTTACGCGACGAGGCGCACGCAGCCGGACTCAACATCGACGTGGTTGAAAGCGTGAACATCCACGAGGACATCAAGCTTGGGCTTCCGAGCAGGGACGCCTACATCGAGAATTACAAGCGAACCCTGGAGAAACTGGGCCAGGTCGGCGTCAAAGTCGTCTGCTACAACTTCATGCCCGTGTTCGACTGGCTGCGTACCGAGCTGCACAAGGAGATGGAGGACGGGTCCACCGCCCTGTTCTATGAAAAAAGCCGGATCGACAACATCGACCCGTTCGAACTGGTCCGGCAGATCAACGAAAACTCGGAGCTCACGATGCCGGGCTGGGAGCCGGAGCGGCTCGCGCATTTGACCGCTTTGTTCGAAGCTTATACGGGCGTCACCGAAGAGGATCTATGGGAAAACGTGCGCTACTTCCTGGACGAGGTCATCCCCGTCGCTGCCCGTTGCGGCATCAAGATGGCGATCCACCCGGACGATCCGCCGTGGCCGATCTTCGGTCTCCCGCGCATCATGACGAGCCAGGCCAATTTCCGCCGGTTCCTCGCGCTGCACGATAGTCCGTACAACGGCATCACGCTGTGCAGCGGCTCGCTCGGCGCCAATCCGGCCAACGATATCGTGTCCATGATCCACGAGCTCGCGGACCGCATCCCGTTCGCGCATATCCGGAACGTGCGCGTCTACGAAAACGGCGACTTCATCGAGACCTCCCATCGTACGCAGGACGGGACGGTCGACATCGCCGGCATCGTAAAAGCGTATCACGACATCGGCTTCACGGGCTATGCGCGTCCGGACCACGGGCGTCATCTGTGGGGCGAGGTATGCCGTCCGGGCTACGGGCTGTACGACCGCGCGCTCGGCATCATGTACTTGTGGGGGCTGTGGGACGCGGCGGTACGCGCGGCCGCGGACGCCAAGACCAAGGAGGCTGCCGTATGAGCGAGAATCTCCTCCCGATCCACGAATCGCTCGCGGGCAAAGTCGCCGTCATCACCGGCGGCTCCGGCGTTCTGTGCCGCGTGATGGCCAAGGAGCTTGGCCGCCAAGGCGTCAAGGTCGCCGTTCTTAACCGGACGGCCGAAAAGGGCGAGCAGGTCGCGGCGGATATTCGGGCGGCGGGCGGCACGGCGATCGCCGTCGCCTGCGACGCCACGGACGCGGACAGCGTGCGCGAGGCCGAGGCCGTCGTATCGCGAGAGCTGGGACCCTGCGACATCCTGATCAACGGCGCGGGCGGCAATCATCCGAGCGCCAATACGACGGGCGAGATTTTTCGCCCCGAAGACCTCGGGCAAGAAGGCGTGACCACCTTTTTCGACCTGAGCGCCGCCGGCTTCCGCGGCGTGCTCGACCTGAACTTTATGGGAACGCTCATCCCGTCCCAGATTTTCAGCCGATCGATGGCCGAGCGGGGCAGCGGCGTCATCGTCAACGTCTCGTCGATGAGCGCTCCGTCTCCGATGACGAAGGTACCCGCATACAGCGCGGCGAAGGCCGCCATCAACAACTGGACGCAGTGGCTCGCCGTGCATCTCGCGGAATCGGGCATCCGCGTCAATGCGCTGGCGCCGGGCTTTTTCCTGACCGAGCAGAACCGTGCCCTGCTCAAAAACGCGGACGGCTCGCTGACGGAGCGGTCCGGCAAAATCATCGCGCACACGCCAATGCGCAGGTTCGGCCAACCGGAGGATCTGCTCGGCACGCTGCTCTGGCTCGTCGACGACGCGGCTTCCGGCTTCGTGACCGGCGCCTTCATCCCGGTGGACGGCGGCTTCATGGCGTATTCGGGCGTGTGACGGGAGCTTGCGCCTCTTGCATGGAGGGCCGGCGCAGCGCAAGCGTTGTTTCCGGTTGGGACTTCCTCGTCGAGTATAGTTAAGACAAGGCCGAGATTGTTTCTGGTGAGGACTTCTTTCTAGAAGAGACTGTCGCGAGGGTTTCGCTTATTTCCGGTTGGGACTTCCTTGTATAGTTGGGTCGATGCGTAATTAGAATTGATTCTGGTCAGGACTACTTTTGCGTGGAAGTTTACGTGGAAGTTTGGCTCGGCGCAAGCGTTGTTTCCAATTTGAGACTTCTCGAGCTGCAAAAAAAAGCCCAGCGGGATACGGGTCGAAGCGGATCTTTCCGCTTCGGCGCCGCATCTGTCGCTGGGCTTTTTGGATAGTTTACTTCATAGCAAGCAGCTCGCTGGCCGTGACGAACATGTAACCTTCCTTTATCAGCGTCCTTACAAGCGCCCGTACCGCTTCAACGGTCTGGGACCGGTCGCCGTGGCCGTCGTGGAAAACCAAAATGCTGCCCGGCTCCACTACGGCGAGCGAAGCTTCCAGAATGTGATCGGCCCCGGGCATTTCCCAGTCCCGCGCAGCGCCGTTCACGCCGCCCATGACCGCGTAGCCGAGCTCGCGCGCGATGCGTTCGACCTTGGCGTCCGTCGCCAGATAGGGCGGGCGAAATGTCGCGGGCTCAACGCCGACCGTCTCGCGGATCAAGTTGCCGGTGCGGACAAGCTCCGCCCTAACGGCTGCCTCGTCCAACTCGGTCAGATTCGGATGCGTGAACGAATGATTGCCGATCTCATGGCCTTCGGCATGCACGAGTCTCGCCGTATCGGGATCACGCTCGATCTGGTTGCCGTTCATATAAAACGTCGCGCGTCCTCCCTCCTCGCGAAAAATAGCCAGCATCTGCGGGGTAAACTCGGGGTTCGGTCCGTCGTCGAAAGTGATGGCGATCGCCTTGGCGGACGTGCCGTGAATCGAGATCATCTCGGACGAATCGCGAGATCGGGCTTCGGCTTGGCTCATACGGCAACCTCTCCTTATGTACGATATAAATGGGCTTACCTTTTTCATCCATGAATTAGCATAGACGATATTCGCGATTTTTTCACTTTATTTAAGCCGATTGGATTCCCCGTCGAATGCACCCCATATTAAGATTGCCTAAGATTTGATTACAAGGGCCGATAAGCGCCTTAGGGCACTATCCCGGCGGACATGCGCGGCTTCGCGGTGACGGTAAACGCATTAGGGCGCGATCTTGGCAACAACGCGCGGCAATGGGGCGTCGATACGTTCCTACTGGCGCGACCTCGGCGGGAATGTGCAGCCTCCCCTTTATCCGCCGCGCCGCCGGCATGCGATGCGACGGCGGCGCGACGGATGCCTTTTACTCATAGTGATGGCGCCGCAGCGCAAACCTGCCGACGAGCGATACGACCCCGTACAACGCCATGGAAAGCACCGCGAGCAGCGCGATGGCGACCATGACCATGTCCATTTGAAACACTTGGCCTCCGTAGATGATCATGTAGCCGAGCCCGGCTTTCGACGACAAAAACTCGCCCATGATGACGCCGACGAGCGTTAGGCCCACATTGACCTTCAGCGTCGCGATGAGATTCGGGACGCTCGCGGGCAGCAGCACCATCCGGAGCGTCTGCAGCTTGGTCGCGCCGAACGACTCCATCAGCTTCAGCTTCGACTGGCCGATCTCCTTGAAGCCTGACTCGAGCATCAGGATCGTGACGATGACCGAGATGGCTATCGCCATGCCGTACACCGAATAGCAGTCGCCGAGCCAGATGTAGAAGATCGGTCCTAGCGCTACCTTGGGCAGCGCGTTCAGCACGACCATATACGGCTCGAGTACTTTGGACGCGTACGCGGACCACCAGAGCGCGACCGCGATCGCCGTGCCGAGCGCCATCGACAGCGCCAGGCCGATGATTGTCTCCGTCGTCGTGACCCAGGCGTGATGCCACAGCCGTCCTTCGAGCGCCAGGCTTCTGAAGGCCGTTACCAGATGCGACGGACGGCTCGTCAGCATGGCGTCGACCCATTTGCGGTCCGCGGCCAGCTCCCATACGCCGAGGAACGCCGCGAGCAGCGCGAATCTGGCGAGCCAGACGGCCATGCGCAAGAGCCGCTGCGCGCGCAAGTACTTCCTGTACTGCGGCGAAGCCGGACCGGCGGAGGCGACGGATTGAGGGTCCTTCGCGTCCGTCAATTCCTTATGCCTGTTCGACGACATGACTGTCCAGCTCCTTCCATATCGCGTTAAAATACGAATGGTAACGGCCCGCTTCCCGCTTTTTCCAGGGAGACAGTCCCTCGCCTTCGTCGAAACGGATGTCGTGGACGCTGGCGATCGTGCCCGGCCGCTTCGATAGGACCATCACGCGGTCGGCCATGCCGATCGCCTCGGAGATGTCGTGCGTCACGAGCACAGCCGTCTTGCCTTGATCCTTGATGATATGAAAAACCTCGTCGGCCAGCGTCAACCGCGTCTGGTAGTCGAGCGCGGAAAAGGGCTCGTCGAGCAGCAAAATGTCCGGCTCCGTCACAAGCGTCCGGATGAGCGCCACCCGCTGCCGCATGCCGCCCGACAGCTGGGCCGGGTTGTGCCCGGCGAACCCGCCGAGACCGTAACGTTCGAGCAGCTCGAGCGCTTTGCGCTTCGCCTTCTTCATGTCCATGCGCCGGATCTCCGCGCCGACGAGCAGATTGCTCAGCAGATCCCGCCACTCGAACAGGTGGTCGTGCTGAAGCATGTAGCCCACCTTGGGGGGAGGCGCCGCGCACCTCCGCCCCGTCGATCAGCACCTTGCCCTTCGTCGGCTTTTGCATGCCCGAGACGAGGGAGAGCAAGGTGCTTTTCCCGCAGCCGCTCGGTCCGACGACGCTGATGAATTCCCCGCGTTCGATCGACGCACGAATGTCGCTCAGCGCCTCGGTTTCCTGCTTCAGCGTGAAATAACTGAGCCCAACGCCCTCCAGCTCGATTTGCGCCATCGGTTCATCCCGCCTTCCCGATCCGCTGGACGAAGGACATATCGACGATCTCGTTCATATCGGCGACCTTATCCTCGGCCTTCAACACGCCGTTGTCGATCAGCACGGTCTGCAGCTTGTCGAACGCTTCGGCGGTCAGCACCGGCGTTGCCGGCCACGTGTCTTGTTGCTGGTAGCGGCGAACCGATTCGACGATCCGTTCCTTCGGCGTCCCCCTCGAAATACGGCGAAAGCGCCGTCGCGATCTCGTCGTCGGACGCGCTCGCAAGCCAGGCGGTCGCCTTGGCGACGGCGTTCACGAAGCCTTGGATGATCTGCGGATTTTTATCGATATAGTCCGAGGTCGCGACGAACGACGTCTCCGGGAAATCGCCGAACGTCTCGCCAAGCGAGGCGACGTAGTAGGCCTTTCCTTCCGCGATAAGCGTGGAAGCGACCGGCTCGAACAATTGGATATAATCGCCCTGCCCGCTCGCGAACGCGCCTGCCATCGCCGGCGCGGCGATGTTCGTGACGACGTTCGCCCCTTCCGCGCCCTGGGCTTTGAGCGTCGAGGCCATCACCATCTGCGGCGCGCTGCCGGGACGCCAGCCGACGATTTTCTTGCCTGCGAGCGCGTGCCAGTCGAAGGCGTCGGCCTTGTCGCGGGACAGCAGGAACGAGCCGTCCTTCATCGTCAGCTGGTGGAAAATCTTAAGCTTCTTGTCGCCCTGCTGGTTGTAAATATAGATGGCGGTCTCCGGTCCGACGAGCGAGATGTCCGCCGTTCCCGCGATTAGCGCGGCCGCGCCCTTGTCTGAGCCCTGGGCCGTGTTCATGTCCAGCTTCAGGCCCTCTTCCTCGAAGTAGCCTCTGGAGATCGCGGCATAATACGGCGCGTAGAAGATCGAGCGGATGACCTCGGAAAATTTGATCGTCACGATCTCCTTCGGCGCGACGGACGCGCTCGGGCTCGGTTCGGCGGCGGACGTCGAGGGGGATGCGGACTCGGCGGGCTTGGCGCTCGGGCTCGCGGGCTTTTCGTTCGCGCCGCCGCACGACGACGCGAACGCCAGCAGCAGCGCGGCGAGCAGCAGCAAGACGGGTCTTTTTTGGCTTGAACATGTTGTTAGCCTCCCTTTGATTTTGGAACGAGACGGGAATAGCGCAACTTTGCGCTATTCCATGGGCAGCGTGGCGGCGATGGAGCGAGCGTTAGTCGCTCGCTGGCGGAATAGCGCAACTTTGCGCTATTCCATGGGCAACGTGGCGGCGATGGAGCGAGCGTTAGTCGCTCGCTGGCGGAATAGCGCAACTTTGCGCTATTCCATGGGCAGCGTGGCAGCGGCGGAGCGAGCGTTGGTCGCTCGCGGGCGGGAATAGCGCAACTTTGCGCTATTCCATGGGCAGCATGGCAGCGATGGAGCGAGCGTTGGTCGCTCGCGGGCGGAATAGCGCAACTTTGCGCTATTCCATGGGCAGCATGGCAGCGATGGAGCGAGCGTTAGTCGCTCGCAGGCGGAATAGCGCAACTTTGCGCTATTCCATGGGCAGCGTGGCAGCGATGGAGCAAGCGTTGGTCACTCGCGGGCGGAATAGCGCAACTTTGCGCTATTCCATGGGCAACGTGGCAGCGATGGAGCGAGCGTTGGTCACTCGCGGGCGGGGATAGCGCAACTTTGCGCTATTCCATGGGCAGCATGGCAGCGGCGGAGCGAGCGTTGGTCGCTCGCGGGCGGGAATAGCGCATTTTTGCGCTATTCCATGGGCAGCGTGGCAGCGGCGGAGCGAGCGTTGGTCGCTCGCGGGCGGGAATAGCGCAACTTTGCGCTATTCCATGGGCAGCGTGGCGGCGATGGAGTGAGCGTTAGTCGCTCGCTGGCGGAATAGCGCAACTTTGCGCTATTCCATGGGCAGCGTGGCAGCGGCGGAGCGAGTGTTGGTCGCTCGCGGGCGGGAATAGCGCATTTTTGCGCTATTCCATGGGCAGTGTGGCAGCGGCGAAGCGAGCGTTGGTCGCTCGCGGGCGGAATAGCGCAACTTTGCGCTATTCCATGGGCAACGTGGCAGCGATGGAGCGAGCGTTGGTCTCTCGCGGGCGGAATAGCGCAACTTTGCGCTATTCCATGGGCAGCGTGGCAGCGGCGAAGCGAGCGTTGGTCGCTCGCGGGCGGAATAGCGCAACTTTGCGCTATTCCATGGGCAGCATGGCAGCGGCGAAGCGAGCGTTGGTCGCTCGCGGGCGGAATAGCGCATTTTTGCGCTATTCGTATGTTGGGCGAGCAGCCTCCTCTTCAGGCGCTGCGAGCTTTGGTCAAGCTCCGTGCGCATCATCGCACAGCCCGGATCCGTGATGGAAATGTATTATATGCTAGGCGGGCTTTTCCCGCGCCCCGTCCAAGCCCGCGGGACCCGCCGATAGGCGATCGCAGCGCGAATGGGACGCGAAACGCATAAAAAAACGCCGATCAAGCGCATATAGAGACCATCGTTCGATGGTCGCCATATACCCTGATCGGCATTTAGATCGGCATTTAGATCGGCATTTAGTTCGGCGCGTATCCCGGTCCGCCCTCCAAGCCCATTCGAATCGCTTTCTGTACGCCTTCCCAGTGCGCCTTCATCTCCTCGCGCGCGGCCGGACCGGACAGCTTCTCCTGATGGATGCTGATCGTGGTTCCTTGCTTGGCCGGGAGCAGCCTGATCTGCAGCGTCGACGGCGCTTCCCAATCGCTTTTCATCCATTGCAGCCGCATGTGGGACAAGGGCTTGACGATCGTGAATCTTCCCGAGTCTCCTTCCCGCGTCGCGAAGCTCTCCCCCTCGCGAACGACGGCGCTTTCGGCTTCGCCGAGCCAGGCTCGCAGGCCCTCCTTGCCGGTCAAAAATCGCCAGGCTGCCTCCACCGTGGCCGGTACCGTCCTGCGTACGCCGATCTGATAGCCGGCATCCTTCGTCCTACCGACCGCGCTCCCCGCTTCGCGTCCCGAGGTCTTATTCATATTCCCGTCGCTCCTCCACTCGTCATGTTGCGGCGCTAACGCCCGCTCGAACAAGTCCGCGCTCGATTCGATGACGTCCTCCATGGACGCTTCGGACAGCGGAGCTCCCCCGTACAAGCGAGAGACGAACGCGCCGAAATGCATCCACATAAACGTCATCGCCCGCATTTGCGTATCCGTTACGACAATCTTGCCTTTCAGCCGCATTTCGTTCAAGTAGTCCGTCAGCAGCTCGAGCATCTTTTTCGGATGCCGCTGCGCCTTCTCCCGCACTCCGGCGAGGGCATCGTCCTTCAGCACGATCAAGTACAGTTTACGGTTGCGCGCCATGATCTCATGATAAACCTGGCCGATCGACCTCAGATCCGCGCCCAGGTCCCAGACGATTTTCTCCTCGAACGCGTTCGTCATCTCCTCGGCATAATGATACCGCTCCACCGCCTGCTCGAGCAGCGTCAGCTTCGTCCCGAAACGCCGGAACAACGTCATCTCGCTGACGCCGGCAGCGGCCGCGATTTCTTTGGTCGATACCCCCTTGAAGCCCCTGTCGGCCATCAGGTCGATGGCTGCCTGCATGAGTTTTTCTCTGCTGTCGGTCCGGTCGTGCGCGATAAGCTTGTCCACCCTCTCCTGATAGTTAGTGATCACTAACATTTTCTGCTTATAAATTACCGCTTTTTTTGCTCGCTTGGCAAGCCTGCAGTTTCAATTAAAAGGAAAAAAAGCACGCTCCCGCGAACGTGCTTTACCTTGAAACGCAAATTTTGAGATCATGCCGGCGCGAATCGGGCCGTCATTTTGCCGGAGGCGGTTTTCACGCGACGGGATCGAAACGACGAGCCTAAGTACTCGAACGACACGTTCGGATAGCTGCCTTTGCGCGTTCCGTCCTTGCAGTACGCGATTTTCGTTTTATCGGGATGAGCGATCAGCCCGTGCGCCTTCAACCGACGGCGGATCTGCTTTAACAACGCCTTGGCTTCCGCTTCGCTTCTGCAATGGCAGACGATATCGTCGGTGTACCGTTCGAACGGCACATGGGGATGATTCTTTTTGCATCCATGCATCGAAAATGCCGTGCAAATAAAAGTTGCCGAGCAAAAAATTTAATTTGTTGCCCTGCGCGAGTCCTTTCTTCTTTTTGGATCAAGGTCCCGGATTTCGTTTGTTCTGGCGCTTTGATCGTGCGCTGCGTGTACAGCAGCACCCACTTGTTCCGGATATGCCGCTTGAGCATATTCATCAGCAGCCGATGATCCACGCTGTCCCCGAAGTTCTGGATGTCCAATACGACAGTCCAGTCGTATCGCAGGCAACGCTTGCCGGCGACCCGGATGGCTTCGTCGCGCGCCTGCACCTTTTGCTTGTGGCCGTATGAGTTCGGATGGAACAGACCGTCCAGCCGCGGGTACAATTCGTTCTTCAGCATCGTTTGTACGATAAAATCCTTGACCGTGGGAATGCCGATCGCTCGCAATCCGCCTTTGCGCTTCGGGATGAACACTCTTCGGACCGGAGAAGGCCGGTACGTCCCGGAGGTCAATTGATCGCGTTGTTCGCGCAAATGCTTCGTTAAATTCCGCTGGTAGTCGCCGATCGTTTGACCGTCTACGCCGACGACCTTGGCTTTCTTGGATTGCTTGAACGCTTCTCGAATCAATCGGGGCGATATTTGATACCCTACGGCGCGTTTCACGCGAACCCCCCCTTTGGATGGATGCGATCGAATCCTTACTGTATATGTCGTCGCGTCTAATTTGACTGTGCGGTATCCCATCGGCGCGGTTACCGGATATACAGGGTTGACGGGGAAAATTCACCTGACAAAGTGCAGGCGATCGGACCTTCAAACGGGTTCTGGCCTATCGCCATTCTAAAAAAATCGACGCGAGAGCCGCTAATCCCGGCACTCGCGTCGATGCTTTTTTTGCTATATTACGCGAAAACGCGAATCTCCACCAGCTCCGCGCAGGCCGCGCCGTTCGTGCGTTCGACGACGACGCGCACCGCTTCCGCCGTCATCGACGCCGGCAGTTGAATGCGGTTGGCGCGGCGCCGGTTCCCGGACACGGCCGCGACGACCGTCCATTCGCCTTCGGTCCGCGCTTCGACGCGGTATGCCTCCGCCAGCTCGGGGATCACCTCGAACGGCGTGCGGTGGTGATGCAGGTTGATCAGGTCCTCGTTTACGTCGTCGTTCCAGGTGAGGCTCACCTCGCGTATGGCGACCGGCTGCTCCCACGCGAGCGCGAGCCAGGCTTCGCCGCCGTCCAGCGGCTCGGACGCCCAGAGGTTCGGACCGCCGTACGGCCGCTTGTAGCCCCCGACGGCCAGGCCTGGCGCGTAAGCGGCCGTATCGCCGAGCACGCGGAAGCAGAACGGACGCCTGACGAGCTTTTTCATGCTCCACGCGACGACGGGCTGCGTCTCGTCGTGGTCCTCGAGCGTCGACGCCGCGTTCGGGGTCGCGCCATGCTCGAACGCAAGCACGCCCGTGAACGGCTCGGCGGCTTGATGCAGCCGGACCGCCGCGTTGCGCCGCACGATAACGAAAGCGTTCTGCGGCCGCGACGGTGTCCACGGCAGCTCGAACGCCGCCCACTGCAGCCCCCCCTTGCGGCACGGCAGCGCGAGACGTCCCGATCAGCCCCGCCGGCACGTAGTTTTCCGCCCGGCCGGTATCCCACAGCTCGACCGTCATCTCCGTATCCGCTTCCGCCGACACGAGCAGCTCAAGCCCCTGCATCGACGGATTCACCGGAAACAGGATGCCCGCATCGCGTACGAGCGGATAGACGGTCGCGGCCTCTTCGACCGCGATCCGCTTCCGCGACGACGAAGCGCCGGCAGCGGCCTGCGGCGCCAGATCGTCCGGATCGGCGCAGGCGAGTCCCACGATCGCCGCGTCCTGACGCAGCAGCGTCTGCTGAAGCGCCTCGAGATGCGACGCATAGATGTCGCGCGGTGTCGCGCCCTTCTCCGCGCACAGCGCCGCCGCGGTTCCCGCCGCTTCGCCCATGACCGCGCAGGTCGCCATGACCCGCGTCGTACCGAACGCCACGTGCGAGGCGCTGACATTGCGGCCCGCGAACAGCAGATTACGCACGTTGACCGAGTATAACGAGCGGTACGGAATGTGATAGACGCCATCCGCGTGCATATGCTTGGAGCCGCTCTCCTCGGCGTACATCCCTTGCGGCGGATGCAGGTCGATCGACCAGCCCCCGAAGCCGATCCGGTCGGCGAACGGCTCCTGCGCGATAATGTCGTTCTGGTTCAGCACATAATCGCCGACGAAGCGTCTGTATTCCCTTTTCCCCGGCATCGATCCGACCCACTCGAGCGTCATCGTCTCCGCGTCGAACTGCCCCGAGTTTTTAATATAATCCCAGATGCCGTAAATGACAGACCACAGCTCGTCGCGAATCCGCTCGTTGTCATGGACCGTATCCAGCTCGCCGCCCCATTCGATCCACCAATAATGGCAGCCCGAGTCGCCGCTCTTGATCACCCGCCGAATCGGGATCGGCGTCTGCGCGATGTCCTTGGCGAAGCTCGGCGGCACGAACCGGACCGGTCGGCCCGCGTCCTTCGTGTAGAAGAGGAGCGTGCTGCCCAGCGTGATGTCGTCCGCAACCTCAGGCGCCCACTCTTCATTAAACTCGCTTCGCGCCTCCCGGCCGATCCGGTACCGCGCGCCCGCCAGGAACCCGATCAGCCCGTCCCCCGTGCAGTCGAGGTAAATCGGACTCTCGAACCGTATCTTCCGCTCCGAGCCCATCATCCAGCCGGTGACCGAGCGGATGATCCGCTCCCCCCTCGTCGCCGTCCGCTTCCACCTCGTGCACGTCGGTATTCAGCAGCAGCGTGATATTCTCCTCCGCCCGCACCGCCTCCAGCAGCACCAGGTCCCACAGATAGGGGTTCCCCTCCGGGTTGCGATACTGGTTCTCGACGAACAGTTCGCCCATGATGCCCGTCTCCCGGGCGTACCGGTTTGTGCCGTGCGCGGTCGCGCCGCACACCCACACGCGCACCTCGCTGCTCGAATTGCCGCCGAGCACGGGCCGGTTGTGCACGAGCGCGACTTTGCGCCCAAGCCTCGCCGCCGCGATGGCGGCGCAGATCCCCGACAGCCCCCCCGCCGACGACCGTAATATCGCTCATTATCGTTTCCATGCGCATATCGCCGAATCACCCTTTTACCGCGGAGTTGGTCAAGCCTTGAATGATGAATCGCTGGCCGATGACGAAGACGGCGATCATCGGGAGGATGCCGGCCGACGCCGCGGCCATCATGCCGTTATAGTCGACCGTGTTTTCCAAGATGAAGTTTTGCAGGCCCAGCGGAACCGTATACAGCTTCTCGTCGATCAAGAACACGAGCGCGTTCTCGTAGTCGTTCCACTGCCAGGAGAAGTCGATGATGGCGAGCGTCGCGAGCGCAGGCTTGGCCAGCGGCAGAACGAGCCGGAAAAAGATGCGGAAGTGCCCCGCTCCGTCGAGGAACGCCGACTCGGAAATCTCATGCGGGATGGACAGGAAAAACTGGCGCAGCATGAACACGCCGAATATCGTGAACAGTCCCGGCAGGATGAGCGCCAAATGCGTATTGTAGATGCCGGCCCACTCGAACATGATGAACTTCGGCACGAACAGCACCTGCGGCGGCACCATCATCATCGACAGGTAGATCATGAACAGCGCGTTGCGCCCTTTGAACTCGATTCGGGCGAAGCCGTAAGCCGCGAACGCCGACAAGAACGTGGCGCCGACCATGCCGATGATCGAGATTTTGAGCGAATTGAGATAATACGTGCCGAAGCTCTTCGGACCGGTCCATACCTTGTGATGATGCGCCCACGTCGGATGCGACGGGATCCATTCGATCGGATACTTGAATACTTCGGCGGGCGTCTTGAGCGACGTGCTGATCATCCACAGGAAAGGAATGATCATGACGATCGCGAGCGCCAGCATGATGACCGTGACGAGCACCCTTCCGGCCGCGCCGGACGTCAAACTGCGTTTAAGCTCCATCCTAGATGCCCTCCTTGGCCGCTTAATAGTGCACCCATCTTTTTTTGACCCAGCCACTGCAGGAGGGTGATGAGCAGAATGATCGCGAACAACGCCCAGGAGATCGTGGCGGCGTAGCCCATGTCGTAGTAACGGAACGCGTTCTGGTAAACGTAAAGCGAGAGGATCGTCGTGCTGTTGCCCGGTCCGCCCTGCGTCGTCGCCTGGATGATGCCGAACGTTTTAATCGTCATGATGAGGCCCGTAATCAGCAGCAAGAACGTTGTGGGGCTGACGAGCGGCCAGATGATTTTGCGCAGGATCTGCGTCGGGCGGGCGCCGTCGATCTTCGCGGCCTCGAGCAGCTCGGACGATACCTCCTGCAGCGCGGCCAGGTAGATGATCATGTTGTAGCCGAGCAAAAACCATACCCAGATGATGTCGATCGCGTACATCGAGGACGTCGTCGTCGACAGCCAGCCCGGCGGATGCTCGATGCCGACACTGCGCAGGAAGCCGTTGATCGGCCCCTGCTTGGGCTGAAAGAGCAGCATCCAGACGAACGCGACCGCGACGCCGCTCGTGATGTAAGGCATGAAGTACAGGCCGCGAAGCAGCTTTTTTTAAATAAATCTTCTGGTTTAAAATGACCGCGACGACGAAGCCGAGCGCGATCGACACCGGCACCGCGAGCAGGAAAACGACCGTGTTGCGCAGCGAGAGATAGAACAGGTCGTCGTGCAGCATGCGGACGATGTTGTCTGCGCCCACGAAGTCGACGTTCGGGTTCATGAACTTGTAATTCGTGAACATGAGGCCGAACGAATAGACGGCCGGGATCAGGAAAAACACCAGCACCCCGAGCATGCTGGGGCCGATGAACACGTAGCCGAGCAGCCGCTGCCTTCTCATCCAGTTGTTGTACATGCGCGTTAACCTCGCTTCTCGAATGAATAGCTCCAGTCTACCAACCGCGCGCCGATCCCATAAGGAACAAAACCATCGTCTTCATCGCACATATCCATGCAAAAAAAAGCCGCCCTGGGGCGGCTTCGAGAAGCGGAAAACATCAAAATGTTCTATTCGAAACCGCGCCTGCCCAACCTTGCCGCTTCGTGTACAGCACCCAGTTGCTGTCCGCAGCCGAATCGCCCGGCGCAGGCGGCGGCGTCTCGAATCGCGTCCCGCCGACGCCCCCTCCGCCGCAGCTCGGCTCTGCCGGCAACCGCTCGCCGCTGCGCGGGTTCAGCCACGCATACGCATACGCATACGCTGCCTCTCCTCCATCAGGCAGCGCCAGCTTGCAGCCGCCCGCGGCAGGAAAGTACACGGCCACCACGCCAAGCGCATCGTCCGCCACGCAGAGCGGCGCCGTCCCTTCCTCTTCCGTCCCCTGGACTTCAATCAGAAGCTCGGGCGCGGGAACCATCGCGTCGAAATTCACGTCTTCCGTCATGAAGCGGCGGTAGATCGGCAGGTAAGCGGCACCGACGGCGTCCGTCTCCACGGTAAGATAAGCGCCCCAGGTGTTGTCGAAGCCGTGCACGACCGGATAGCCGGAGAAGCCCGCCCGCCATTGCCCGCGCCTCGTATGATGGTGGTCGAACAGCTGATGGCCCTCCAGCGTGAAGCAGCCCTCGGCTTTTTCATAGCCGAACTCGCTGCAGAGCGCGGCCTTGGCCTTCGTCGGCGCATGGAAGCGCAGCTGCCGTTCCATCCACAGGCACATCGGCGACATGCTTCCGCGCACCTCGAATTCCTTGAACCAGTCCGTCTGGATCAGATACACGTCCAATTCCTCGCAATCCCCGAATCGCTCGTGCAGCGGCAGCTTGTGGCTCCACTGATGGACGCCGACCGGATGCTTGTAAGGATCTGCCTCCTTGATCAGCCTGGCGAGCCTGCGGAACCACCGGTCCGCTTCGGGATGGTACTCCGCCGTGCCGGGATAAAAGTCGTATTCGTTCGCCGGGCACCAGATATACAAAGACGGATATGCGGCGTAGCGCGCCACGAGATAGCGAATCCACAGCTCCTCGTGCTCCGGCAGAAACTTCCCGCGATCGTTGAACGGAAACTCCAGCATCCACGCCTCCAGCACCAGTTCGACGCCCATCTCCCGCTCGGCCAGCATTTCCATCACTTCGTCGACCGCCTTGAAGTAATCCGTATTCAGCTCTTTAAAGTCCGGCCACTGCGCGCTCCCGCCCCAAGGCCAGCAATCCCGCGTCTGCCACACGTTGCGCAGCTTCGGATGATAGGGGCTCACCTGCGCCCGCGCTCGAATATAATTGACGCCCTGCGCCTGTCTGCGGTCCAGGATCGGCGCCAGTTCGACGCCGCAATAATGCCCGCCGAACAAGTTGTAGATCGTATCGCCGAGCAGGAACATCGGCTCCCCGCTGTCGTAGCGGAAGCTCCAGCTTCGCTCCGGCACCGTCCGCAAAAATCCGCGCACCGCTCCCTCCGCTTCGGCCACCTCGATCGGCACGGCGAGCGACAGACCCGGTGCGGCCGGCCTTGCCGCCAGCTCGCAGATCCACGCCCCCGCTTGCGCCGGCATCCAGCGTACCTTCCATACCTGCTTGCCCGCCTCGTCTATGCCGTCATGGAAGCCTTCGATCCGCAACGTCTCGCCCGTGGCCGCATGCCGGAAGACGGCCGTCACCGCGCAATCCCAAAACGGATTGGAGAATGCCTTCTCCGCGCTAGCACACAGCTCCATCATCTTGCCGACGCGTGCCTGAACCACAGCCCGAATCTCTTTTTCGTAATCCATGTTTATCCCCCATCCATTTAACTGATCTTGAATCCGCGGCATGCCGCGCATGATAAAGGCGGCCCGAAGGCCGCCCCTTTTCTCTCTGGCATATCCGACCGATCGCGCCGGTCCGAAGTCTATTTATGCCTTGCCCTGCGCCTGCGCCCATGCGTCAAGCTGCTTTTGCTTTTCCGCGATGATCTTGTCCATGCCGTTCGCCTTCAGCTTCTTGGTCAGCTCGGGCAGATACTTGTTCAGATCGAGCGTGCCGGTGAACAGTCCCTTGCTGTATTGGTTGTACGTATTCAGGCAGGCGCTGATCTCGTTCTGGACCGGCGTCGGGTCGAACACGAAGCCGAGCGCCTTGGAAATCGTGGCCGCGTCGTTGAACGCCTTGAAGTTGTCCCACTTCTTCGGATCCTCGTTCGCGAACAGGTAGCTGTTGAACTGGTTGCCGAAAATCCATTGGTCGCCTTGCGCGCTGTAGGCGACGTTCGCGGAGGTAATGCCCTCAGGGAAGTCGATGATGTTGTCGCTCTTCTTGACGTAGTGCTTGCCTTCGATGCCCCAGTCGATCATGTTAAGCAGCGTCTTGTCGGAATAGAGCAGGTTCAGGAACATCATGACGCGCGCCGGGTCCTTGGACGTCTTGGAGATGGCGAGGATCGCGCCGGTCACGTCGCCCGTCGTCGTATACGGCTTATCCATATCGACCTGGACGAGGTCGACGCCGGTCGTCAGGCTCTTCTCCTTGTCGATGCCCGGCTTGGAGCCGACCATGAAGGAAAACACTTTGCCGTTTTTCATGAATTCGTCGCGGGTCACCTGCGTCGTGGCTGCGTCCTTCACAATGTAGCCGGCCTGATACCAGTCGCGTGCCTGCTGCAGCACCTCGGTGAAGCTCGGGTCCTCGAACGGATTGATCACCTTCAGATCGTTCGCCTGCTTGCTCAGCACCCCGAAGTAGTCCCCGTTGATCTGCTCGAACTGGCTGTTAATGACCGATTCCATATCGCCGATGCCCGCGAACGGCACGATCGACGGCTCGTTCTCTTTAATCGTCTTAAACCAGTTGGTGAAGTCGTGGTAGCTCTTGATGTCCTCGGCCTTGAAGCCGTACTTGTCCATCAGGTCCTTGCGCACGAGCAGCGCCTGCGTCGCCGCGTACTCTTTGTTAGAAGGCAGGCCGTACAGCTTGCCGTTCACCTTCGCGCCTTCGAGATAGACGGGCGCGAGATTGTCTGCAATATCCGGACCGTATTGCGCCAGCAGATCGTCGATCGGCGCGAACATGCCCTTCGCCGCCGAGTTCGCGTAGCCGAGCCAGTTGGCCGTGTACATCAGATCGAATTTTTCGCCGGAGGTGATCATCAGGTTCGTCTTGTTCTGGTAGTTGCCCCAATCGACGAAGTTCAGCTTGACGTTCACGTTGATCTTGTCCTTCAGATAGTCGTCGATCGCCGACTCGACGGCCGGCACGTCCGGCGTCATGCTGCCGGGCACGTAAATGCTGATCGTATAAGGATCGAGCTGGGCTGCGGCGCTCCCCCGAAGCTGCGGCCGACGAAGCCGAGCCGGACGATGCGGGGGATGCGGACGCCCCTGCGTCCTTATTGCCGTTGTTGTTGTTCCCTCCGCATGCGGAAGCCGTCAGGGCGATTGCGAGCAGCGCTGCTGCGGCGGGCGCGGTTTTGCGGTAACGGATCAAAGTCATTCGTAAACCCCTCCATATATAGGTAGTATAGCGCTTGATGCCCCTTGCTGTATGCTAACCGGGCTGCCCCGGGCTTAGCCCTTCACGGCGCCTACGGTCAGGCCGGAGACGAAGTATCGCTGGAAAAACGGATACGCGAACACGATCGGGCCGATGCCGATGACCGCCATCGCCATGCGAACGGTCTCGCTCGGGAAGTCGATTCGGGCCGTGGCCGCGGCATGCGAGTTGTTCAGAATGTACTGGATGTTCAGCAGCGTCCGCTGCATCAAGTATTGCAGGCTGATGATGCGGTCGTTGTTGATAAAAATCATGCTGTTGTACCAGTCGTTCCAGTATTGGAGCGTATAGAACAGACCGACCGTGGCCATGACCGGCAGCGACAACGGAATGACGATCCGGAAAAATACGAGCAGCTCGCCCGCCCCGTCGATCTCGGCCGATTCGTAGATCTCGGCGGGGATCGTCGTCGCGAAAAACGTCCGCATCATCAAAATGTAGAAAGCGCTCATCAGCAGGTTCGGAAGAATCAACGCCAAAATCGTGTTGCCGATGTCCATATACTTTGAGTAAACGATATACCAAGGAACAAGTCCTCCGTTGAATAGCATCGTGAAGAAGGCAAAGAACGAGAACACGTTGCGGAAGCGAAAATCGCGGCGCGAGATCGGATAGGCAAAAGCCGCGGTGACGAGCAGTCCGACCACCGTGCCGGCGACGGTGGCGCCGATCGTGACGCCGTACGCCCTCACGATCGGCAGCGGATCTGCGAACAGGAACCGGTAAGCGTCCAGGCTGAGCTTGGACGGAAAATAATTGTAGCCGCTTAGCAGCACGGTCTGCTCGTCGGTGAACGAGACGATGACGACAAGCAGGATCGGCAGCAGGCAGAACAGCGTGTACAGGACGAACAGGACGTTGATCGCCGCATGCGCAGGCCGCGACACCGCATTCGGCTGGTACGCCTTGCGCGGCCGTTCGGCCGCCTTCTCCTCCTGGCGGAGCTTGATTGCGTTTTCCATCGGGATCCTCCTCCGCTTAGAACAGCGCGTTTTCCTTGTTGACTCTTCGCACGAACCAGTTGGACAGGAACACGAGCACGAAGCCTACCGCCGCCTGGTACAAGCCGACCGCGGTCGACATGCCGATATCGTTGCGGGTGACCATAATGTCGTAGACGTACGTGTCGATGACGAGCGTCGTCGGGTACAGCAGGCCCGTGTGCAGCGGCACGTTGTAGAACAGGCCGAAGTCCGCGTAGAAAATCCGGCCGATGTTGAGCAGCGTGAGCACGACGACGACCGGCATAATGGACGGCAGCGTAATGCTGCCGAACTGTCTCCACTTGCTCGCCCCGTCGATCAATGCTGCCTCGTAGTAGCTCGACTCGACGCCGATGATCGCGGCCAGGTAGATGACGGTGCCGTAACCGATGTTTTTCCACAGATTCGTGATCGTGAGGATGTACGGCCAGTACTTCGGATCGTTGTACCAGTCGATCGGCTCCATGCCGAGCGGCGCGAGAATATGATTGTTGACGAAGCCGTGCTCGATGCTGAGCAGCGCGAACACGAGATAACCGACGATGACGAACGACAGGAAGTACGGGAAAAACATCGCGCTCTGGAAAAAAGAACGGAACACCCGGTTGCGCACTTCGTTCAGCAGTACCGCGAAGGCGATCGAGAGCACGAGGCCGACGGCGATAAAGAGCAAGTTGTAAAGCACCGTATTGCGCGTGATGACCCAGGCGTCCGTCGTGCTGAACAGAAACTTGAAGTTGTCGAAGCCGCTCCAGGGGCTGCGCAGGATGCCGTCGGTGAAATTCACGTTTTTGAACGCGATGATCAGTCCGAACATCGGCAAATAGTTGTTGAGGATCAGATACAGCGTGCCCGGCAGCAGCAGCAGGAACAGGAAGCGATGCCGGCGTGCGTCCTTCCACAGCGAACGCCTCGCGGCCGCGGCTTGCGATCGGCTCATAGCTTCTACCTCGTTTCTGGCTGGTTATAGTCTTAATTATAAGAATCCGCCGGATGCCGACAATCGAGGGAGACGACCGGAATGTCGATATTCCGACATCCTGCGGAAAACATAAAAAAACCGCCAAGGGAGATCGCAGATCTCTCCCTGACGGTGTTGGGGTTTGGCGGAAATCCGACACTGAATCTGATGGTTTGGCCGATCGGTTGACTGATGCGTTGGCCGATGGCTTGCCGATCGTCGCCCGCGCCGTTTTTTCGCCGCAATGCCTGCAAATGCAGGATTTGCCGTCTGCATAGCATGAGGTGACTTCGACCGTCACGCGCGAAAGTCTGGTTATCCTTCGCTGCGATGCGCTTTGAACCAGGACAGCGCGTCCTCCAGCATCGTCTCCGTATACGCGTGGCCCACGCCCTCGTACTCGGTGACGACAAAGCGCTCCGGGCTCGCCGCATACGTCTCCGCCAGCGACTCGCGGAACCGCCGGGCGCCGTCGGGCGGCACATGTCCGTCCTGCGCGCCGTTCAGGAAGCGGATCGCCGGCGTATGGGCGTACAGCGCGGCATTCGTCAGCGGATTGCACCGCCGGTAGCAATTCCATGCATACGCGTCGGGCTCGCTCGGCGCTTCGTCCGAGCCCGGGCGAAGCCAGTCCGGCGTGGAGATGCACGCCGCCACCGCCCGGATGCGGCGGTCGATGCCCGCCGCGGTCACCGCGATGTCGCCGCCCATCGAGATCCCGCCCGCGAGGACGGCGCCATCGAGGCCGAACCGCTCGAAAGCCCAGTCGATGATGCGCGGATATTCCTCGGCCGTAAGTGCGATCATCGGCCAGAAGTAGCGACGCTTGTTCGAGCCTAGCTTGCCGCGGAACGCTTCCATGCTCTCGCGCATGCGGTCTCCGTGCTCGTATGGATCGTAGGAGACGGCCGTGAACCCGGCGTCCGCGAATTTCCGCAAATCCTCGCGCACATGTTCTTTTCTCCCCGTCAATCCCGGCAGCCACACGACCAGATCCCGGCTTGCTCCGGATGCGGGACGTTCCCAGATCAGCGGGATATGATCCACCGTCGAGGCGCCGCTTGCGACGCTTTCGTGCGCTTGCTTTTCTCCGCTCATATCGCTTTGTCCTCCGATCAATCCTGGATTTGATATTTCTTGCGGTATTCGAGCGGCGTGACGCCCGTCATGCGCTTGAACAGACTGGTAAAGTACGGAATATTGGTGTAGCCGACCTGCTCGCCGACCTCGCTGATCTTGATGTTGGTCGAGGACAGCAATTCCTTGGCGCGGTCCAGCTTGCGGCCGATGATGTAATCCTGCAGCGACTGGCCCGTTTCCTTGCGGAACATCCGCGACACGTAGTCGGCGTTGAGGTAGACATGAGCCGCGATATCCTCTCGCGTGAACTCTTGCTCCGCGTGCGCCTCGATGTACCGTTTGATCTTGTCGACGACGGCCGAATGGTCGCCGCCATGCTCGCGGATCATCGCCCCGCACGCCGAGACGAGGCGCGACGCCCAGGCGCGGAACTGCGGCAGGCTGCTCGTCACGCGCGCCATCTCGCTCTCTTCGGCGCGGAACAGGCTGTAAGCGGACAGTCCCTGCTTGTGCAGCACGCGATAGACCAGATCGGCGATCGCGTGATAGAGCATTTGCAGCAGCTCCGTCGACAGCAGCGCCTCGCGCGACAGTCCTTCGACGTACGCTTCGATCCGCTTCGCAAGCTCGTCCGTCTTGCCGGTCTCCAGCATGACGCGCCAGTCGTCGACCGGCGGCAGCGGTCGGCGCTCGCCGTCCGCGCGCGGCTCCGGGCTGTCCAGCCGGATGACCGCCTGGGGCAGGGTCAGATTGTCCCGGCAGCGCCGGGTAAGCGCCTGATAGGCGGCCGGCAGCCCTTCAAGAACGGCGGCTTCGCCGATATAGCAGGAGACGCTGCAGAAGAAAAACCGGTCGCAGGCGTCGATAAAGGCTCTGCACCGCGACTCCAGCTCGCCCTCCTCGAAGCGCGGACGATAGAAGAGGATGAAGCACCGGCCCGCCCGGTCGCGGGACACGCAGCCTTCGCCTCCTGCCAGCAGCAGCTCATCGGCGGCGTTGCGCAGCGCGTAGCTCATGATTTCCTCGTCCTTGACGCTGAGCGGCTTGCGCCATTCTTCCACGCCGATCAGCACCGGCAGGATCGCGTCTTCTTCCGCCAGCGCGATGCCGTAGGACGACTCGAGCGATTGGGCGGCTTCCTCCGAAGAATAGATCCGCTCCTCCAGCAAGTCCTGCCAGAATCGCTCCAGCATCGCGGGCTTCTGCTCCTCCCACAGGCGACGGTACTTCAGGTAGGCGTCGTTGAACGTTCTCGACTGTCTGTCCGCCTCGAGCTTGGCCACCGCCTGCTCCGTCACCCGGCGCAGCTCGTCGTAAGCGATCGGCTTGAGCAAATATTCGAACAAGCCGAGGCGCAGTCCTTGCTTGGCATAATCGAAGTCCGAGTGACAAGTCAAGAAGATCGTCTCGATGGCGGGATGGCGCTCGCTGACCCACGCTAGCAGATCGATGCCGTTCGCGCCCGGCATTTCGATATCGCAGATCATCAGCTGGATGTCGTTCGCTTCAATGATCGTCTTGGCCTCCGACACCGAATACGCTTCGTGGACGGCTTCGAAGCCGAGCGACTGCCAATCGATATTGCGTCGAATCGCTTTGACCGCGTAGATCTCGTCGTCGACGATTAACAATTCCATCTTCATCGCGGATTTTCCTCCTTCTCTCCATCGTCGCCGGACGCAAGCGCAGGCGGCGCGGCAGGCGGCAGCGAGAGCCGGACGACCGCCCCGCCTTCGGGCCCGTTGCCGAAGGACAGCGAGGCCTCGCCCTTGTACTTGATAGACAGCCGTTCGATGATATTGCGCAGCCCGATGTGACGCTCGGGTATACCCGCCGGTCCGCTCCAAGCCAGGAGCAGCTCTTCGGTGAAACCCGGACCGTTGTCGGTCACCGTCACCTCGATACCGCCACCCGGGAGCGCCGCCGCCCGGAGGTCGACGCGAAAGACGCCCTGCTCCATCGCAAAGCCGTGTATCATGGCGTTCTCGGCGAGCGGCTGAACGATAAGCGGCGGGATCGGCGTCCCCGACAGTCCCGGATCGATCTGGACCGAATAGCGCATCCGGTGCGGAAAGCGCATATGCTGGATTTCCAAATAGTTGCCGATATGCGAAAACTCCTGCTCGAGCGTCACCCACTCCGCAGCGTTGCGCGTAATGAACCGAAGGTAGTCGACGATATGCTGAAGAAGCTTCTGCGCAAGCTGGTACTCTTCCAAGCCCGCGAGACTGTACGCGATATTAAGCGCGTTCATGAAAAAATGCGGATTGATCTGCGTCTGCAGCTGCTTGAACCGCGCCTCCTGCGCCAGCAGCTGCTTTTCGTACACGTCGAGCTTCAGCTCGTTGATCTCCGATGCCATCTGATTAAACGTCGTATTGAGCTGCGCGAATTCCAGCGACGAGGAAGCGACGGGCAGCCGGGTGTCCCAGTTCCCCTTTTTGATGCGCTGCATCCCCCGCACCAGCCGTCTCATCGGCTTCAGCAGCACCTGCTGCATGAAGGCCAGATACACCGCGATGAGCAGCAGCGTCACCCACGGGATCCAATTGATCAGGCGCCGGAAATTCGGCAGGTTCGCGAGGAGGCGGTTCTCCGGGATCGTATAATATACCGTCGCCCGCGCCGTCTCCAGCTTCCGTCCTACCGCGAGCAGCGAAGCGCCCGTCGCCGGGTCGCGCACCGTGCGGAACGTCCCCTTCGAAGCCGTGCTCTTCGCGACCGCTTGCGTACTGGCTGCCGGCATGCCCGTACCGGCCAGCAGCGCGCCGTCTTCGCCGAGCAGATTGAGCCCTTGCGGCCGGCTCTCTGACCACATCGGCATCGCCGCAGTCAGCGTATCGGCGCCGATGACGGAGCCGACGTAGATCTGCTCGTTCAATCCGACCAGCCGCAGAAAATAAAAACGCCCCTCCACTTCGACGGGGAACCAGGTGCGCGTATCGAGATCGCCTTCGCGCGTCAGCCGTCTGACCGTACCGTCGAACGCGGCCGCCGGGATCGGGCTGCGCGTAATGTCGATCAGATCGTCGCCGGGCTTCCGGTATACGATAAAAGCACCTACCGCGCGCATAATATTCATCTGTACGTTAAACTTGCCGATCATCCGCTGCTTGGCGAAGTAATATTCGCCCGGATCGTTGTCCAGCAGCATCGTCTGAACGTCGGGATCCTGGATGACGAGCCCGTACAAGTAATTGTTCACTTCTTCGAACTGCCGCTCCATCTCGGCCGTGTACATGTCCAGCAGTCCGCGGTTCGCGTCGGATACCTGGGAGCGCACGACCTGAATCGCATAGTTGTTGCCCGCGATGAGCAGCACGATCAGGAGCGCCGCGAACAAAATAAAGCCGGACAGCAGCTGGAAGCTGAGCGATCGAACCAACGGACTCCCCCCTTGTCTGTGCAGGCTTGAAAAAATGCCGGCGATCACCGCCATATTATGACCGGGGCGATACGGAATCGCAAGCGGGGGATGCGACGGATTTGTCGTTTTAACGACTTTTTTTGGCTAAAGCGACGTGAAGCGCCCGGACCGTAGCGGTCCGGGCGCTTCACAATCATGGCGCGCGACGGCCGACAGCCGGCTCGCTTGTCCTTGCCGCAGGCTCGACATAGACATGGGTGACGGCGCCGTCCACGATCTCCAGCGCGTTCAGCTGGTAGCCGTACGAGCATCCGCCGTCGATGCCGATCTTGTCGCCGCCGAACCACACGTCCGCCGTGTCGTGCAGCTCGATCGCCTTCGTATGGCCGAATACGACCGTCTTGCCGGCCTTCACCGGATGCTTGTAGAACGCTTCGCGGATAAACAGGTAATCCATGACGCTCTGCCGCCGCCAATCCGGGATGTCCGGGTTCAGGCCGGCATGCACGTAGATGAAGCGGTCGTCCTCGTGATAATACTGCAGATGCTCCAGAAATCGGATATGCTCCCCGCAGCAGGACAGAATGCGCGCGCGATATTCGCCGACTCGCTCGGGTACGATTTTCGACGTATTTTCTGCGCCCAGATAACTGCCGATCGCCTCCGCGCCTCCCTTTTCGAAAAATTTGCGAAGCTCCTCGGGATGCACCCGCCCCTGGATCACCCGGACGAAGCGCCGGTCGTGATTGCCCTGCAGCGCGATCGCGCCGGACTCTCTGACCAGGCGCCGCACGAGGGCGACGGCTTGCCTGCTTTTAGGGCCGCGGTCTACGTAATCGCCCAACAGGACGAGCTGGTCGCTGCGCGCGTCGAAGCCGCACCTGACGAGCAGCCGCTTTAACTGCTCCGCGCAGCCGTGGATATCGCTGATCGCCAGCGTACGCGTCTTCTTCATGACGGCCGCACCTCCTGTGACGGGATTCGCCCGCATACGAAGCGCTTGCGGGACGAATCGCCCGTTTTTGATCCATATGCCCTTCTTTACCCGCGACGGCGCGATTCGTATGCACAACGAAAAGGATTGCCGTCTCGGACGGCAATCCCGGTCTAAAGCTTATTTGGCCTTCTTCAAAAACTCGTTGTGCCGGCTCACCATCGCGGCGATCGTCGCATCAAGGTCCTGCGCGCCGAGGAAGTACTTCTCGTATTCTTGCGAGCGAAGGTCCATGACCTCCTGCGGCACCGAACGGACGAAGGTCGGCGTCTTGTTGTCGAAAACGACGTACATAAGCGAGTCCTTGTCGTACGTGTCGGCTTTGTCGCCGAGCATGCTCGCAAGCGCCGCGTTCTGGTCGGCGTCCTTGGACGCCGGCAGTCGTCCGCCCGCGGCCATCGGCGCCATGCCGCCGTCCGCGTACCACTTCAGAAATTCCCAGGCGGCCGCCTGGTTTTTGGACTTCGCATTGATCGAGATGTAGTCGCCGATGCCGCCGCGCGTCATGAAGCCTTCGGGCTCGTCCTGAAGATGAGGCACCGGCGCGAACGCGATCTTGAAATCGCGCGGATAATCGGTGAAGTTGTTCGAGCTGCGGAGCAGCCAGGCGCCGATATTCAGCATCGGCACCTCGCCGCTCAGGAACATCTGCTCGACCGGCATCTTGCTCGTGAGCTGCTCGCCGAGCGGCGGCGTCGTCTTGTCGTCCTTCATCATGCCGTTCAGCGATTCGAGCCACTTGCGGACGAGCGGGTGATCCAGGTTCGACGTGCCGTCGGCCTTCGTGTAGCCGTCCTTCGACAGGACGGCGTCAATCGGATCGACGTACGGCTCGGTGTTCTGAATAAAGCCGTAACCGTCGCCCTTTTTTGAGCTTCTTGGCGTATTCGCGCATCTCGTCCCAGGTCCAGTCCTTCGGCACCGCGAGACCGGCCGCGTCCAGCGCGTCCTTGTTCAGCGCCACGAAGAAAGAGCTTTTTGTCGTCGGTACGCCGTAAAATTTGCCGTCGATCTTCCAGCCTGCGGCGTCGGCGCCCATCTTTTCGTCGATATTATAATCGGTATATTGACTGAGGTCCGCCGCAAAGCCGGATTCGACCCGCTTGGCCGTCTGGGACAGCGTATAGTTGACGTAGAGGTCGACGTCTTGTCCGGTCATCATCGCCGTGTCGAGCTTGAGGTTGCCTTCGTCGTCATTGACGTAGCGCACGTATTCGACCTGGATGTCCGGATGCGACTTGTTCCAGTTGTCCATGACCTCCTGCGGTCCGGACTCCGGAGGCACCCCGCCCCACATCTTCAGTTTCACCGTGCCGCCGCTCGGCTTCGAGCCGGCCGATGCCGATGAAGACGCTTCCGATTTGCCGCTTGCCGCGGGACTCGCGTTCCCGCCGTTTTCGTTGTTGCCGCAGCCTGCCAATGCGCCCGTTACGAGCGCCAGCGAAGCGATGCCTGCCAGCCAGCCTTTTTTTCTCACCAGAGACGCCCTCCCCGAATGTACCGGTATTGTTGTGTGCAAATCAAGGATAGCAGGACGGCAAGGCGGTCCATAAGTAACAGATTCATGATCTCGATGGAACAGATATACACAATCCGGCGGCTGTACTGCCGATCTAAGACGATCAAATCGTTCTATGGTTCCGGTATTGGCTCGGCGTCGTCCCGGTCATGCGCTTGAAAATCTTGATAAAGTAGTTGTCGTTCATGAAACCGACCCGCTGACCGATCCGGTTGACCGGCAGGTCGGTATTCATCAGCAGCTCGATCGCCTTGTCCACGCGCGTGCGGTGCAGATAGTGGATCAGCGTCTCCCCGGTTTTCTTTTTGAAAAGCGCGCTGACGTAGTTTTCTCCCATCATGACGTAGCGGGACAGCGATCCCAGCGTGATGTCCTGATCGTAATGCTGCTCGATGTATTGAATGATCTTGTTCACCTCGGGATGCGTGATCCGCTCTCTCTCCGCGAGCGGAGGCCGCGAAGCCGAGGACTGAAGCGATGACGACGGCGGATACGATGCCGATGGTTGAAGCGTCGCGCCTGGCCGGGCCGCTGCGGTCGCCGAGCCGCCCGAGAGCTCCCGGCTCACCTTGGCCAGCGTCTCCCGCAAATCCTTGACGCTCATCGACAGCTTGAGTATATAGTTGGACGCGCCGTACTCCATCGCCTGGCGCATCGCCTCGAAGTCGCCGATACAGGTCAGCATGACGAACTTGCAGCCGATGCCGGCGCCTCGCGTCTCCTTCAGCAGCGCGAGGCCGTCCATCTGCGGCATGACGATGTCGCACAGGACGAGATCTGGCGGATCCCGCTTGATGATCTCCAGCGCTTCGACGCCGTTGCTCGCTTCGCCGGCCAGCGTGAAGCCCATTTCCTCCCAGCGGATGATCTCCTTGACCGATTCCCGGACGAACGTCTCGTCTTCGACCAGCAGCACCTTGTACATCGCTTATGCCTCCTTCTCGTCTTGAGGGTCGATGGCATGCCGTCCGCTCTCGTAAGGCTGGGACAGCAGCAGCGGCAAGCGCATCCGGCACAACGTGCCGCGCGGAAGCGATACGATGTCGAGCTCTCCCTTTTCCTTAAATAGCAGTCGCAGACGCTCCCGGACGTTGTCCAGCCCGATCCCCGGCCGCTTGCGCCCTTCCTCGCGGCTTTGCTTCGACTGCTCGAGCCCGACGCCGTTGTCCTCCACCTCGAGCGCCAGCCTGTCCGGGTATTCGGCATCCCGGTCCATGCGGATCAGAATGCGACCGCCCTCCAGCATGTTGGCGATGCCGTGCCGGATCGCGTTGTCGACGAGCGGCTGAAGACTCAGCTTGGGGACGAGCGCGTAGACGAGCGCCTCGTCGTAGCTGAATTCGATCTCGAAGCGGTTGCCGTACCGCACCTGCTGAATGTACAGAAACGCGCGGGTCAGCTCGATCTCGTCCTTTAAGTAGATCAGATCCACGTCCGAGTTCAGGCTCGTCTCCAACAGCTTGCCGAGGGACAGGCAGATCTCGACCGTCTCTTCGCTGCCGCCGCGCAGGCCGATCCACTTGAGCGTGTTGAGCGTATTGAGCAGGAAGTGCGGGTTCATCTGGGCGAGCAGCATCTGGAAATGCACGGCGTCCTTCTGCCGCTCCTCCGCCCGCAGGCGCTGAATGAGCCCGTTCATGTCGACCATCATCGTGTTGAAGGTGCGGGTCAGCTCGAGAATCTCGCCCTTGTAGTTTTTTTCGGGCAGCCGAATCCGCAGATCCTTGCGCACGGCCTCCCTCATCTTCGATTGCATGCGGGAGAGAGGGCGCGTGAACGTGTAGGCGAGCATAAAAGCGACGGCGACGAACACCGCGGTGATGATATAAAAAGTGACGAAATACTGCTGCTTCAGGCTCTCGATCCCGTTAAACAGCACCTGCAGCGGGATGCGGTCGACCAGATACCAGTCCAGCGACGACAGGTAGCTGTAGTTGACCAGCGCGTCGCCGCGCTTGTCGGTCCAGAATCCGTTGTCCGGCGCGCGCGAGACGGCTTCGACCGCCTCCTCCGACAGCTCCGAGCCGGGGATGGATCTGGCGATCGTCTCTCCTTTTCTCGTCATGATAAAGTAGGCCTGGTCGCTCTCCGACTTTTGCAGCATGGATTGGAACCAGAAGGAAAAGTCGATGCTGATCCTGGCCAGCCCGTACGTCCGGTTGCTTCGGTCCCGCAGTTCGGCGTAAAGCGACAGCAGCATCGGGCTCTTCGAGATATCGCGGGACACGTAATTTTCGTCGTCGGGCACCCAGAGGTAAGAAGCCTTCGTCTCCCGCATGGCGGCAAACGATGCGTTAGAAGCGATCGAGTCGTAGTCGAGCGGCCTTCTCGGCTGATAGGACGTATAGACATGGCCGTGATCGTCGAGCAGCGTGAAGTACACGGACGGATTGTAAAGAAAAAAGCTGTTGTTCAAGCCTTTGAACTTGTCCTCCATCAGATCCTTGTTGTCCAGGTCGGAGAGCCGGTCCGGCTCCTGTAGAATCTGCCGCACCTCCGTGTCCTGCTCAAGGAAAATCAGCGTCTTGAACGCGATGCTGAGCTGATCTTCGAGGGAGCGGTGCAGATTGTCCAGCTGCTCGTGGCTCTGCTCGCTGACCTTCTTCTGTACGAGCGACTCGATCTTCTGGTAATTGTATATGTTCAAAATGCTGAACGGGAGCAAAATGACTAGCACGAACGCGGCGAACAGCCGATACTTGAGCTTATGGGGAACGAGATGTGACAGCAAGCCCCGCATGATGAGCGACCCCTTTGCGCCGAGTAGTGACCTCATTATAACACCCGGAGGACAATCGCTTTGGCTCGCGCGCGCATAAACACCAAATCGTAGGATCGGAAGGGGAAAATCATCAAATCGTTCTATCCGGGACTGCGGCCGGAAAAAGAGTCCTTCTCCCCATGGGAAAAGGACTCTCAAATCGAAGCGGAACCTTTAAATAATCAAGCTGCTGACCGCAAACGCAGTGCCGACGTACACGGCCGCGAGCAGGAGCCCCACCGCGACATTTCCCTTCTGCAATTCGACGGACAGCGTCAGCTTCGGCGTCACCCATTCGAATACCCAGTAGGCGAGCAGCAGGCAGGCGTACCCGACCGCGAACCAAAGCGCGAGATGCCAGATCGAGCTGTTCGTATAGGCGGCCACCCCGAGCAGCAGCGCGGTCCCGAGAAACTTGCCGGAGAGCGCCAGACCGACGGCGACATTGCCTTTGCGCAGCTCCTCCAGATCGTTAAAGGGCGTCATCCAGCTGAAAACGAGCATGCCGATCCACTGGAGCGCCACGATGATAACGATGCTGACGATGAGATTAACGACTACGATGATGCCCACCCCCTGAATTTGCTGTACACCAGATCGTATGCGGCATAATCGTGCACTTCCTCCAGAAAGATATCCGTCTGCTTGGCCGTCTTGAACTGTGCATAGCGCTCTTCGTCGATCGGCTGCTTGACCTTCTGTCCCGAGGGCAGCTCAACGACGGCGAATTCCCGCGTTTTGTCGCCAAGCGTCGTCTTGTAGACGCCGACCAGATCGGCCTTCGTCTTGAGCTTCACCTTGAGCCGGTTCAGGTCCGCCTCGGCATCGGACTCCGCCTTGTAGGACTTGATCGGCCGCCAGGTCGAGAGCACGGTTTGCGCGCGTCCCTGCGCGTCCTCGGTCAGCGTGGCGCTCATATGCTGAAGCACCCATACCTGGTCGCCGGTCGCATAGTTCTTGTCGTTGGCCATCTGCTGGTTGTCGGGCTCGATCGTCATATCTCCGCCGATCAGATCGCCGACCGTCCCCGCTACGACGCGGTAGTCCCACGGTACGGTCGAGATCGTCCTGCCGTCCGCCGTCACGGAAGTCCCGCTGCCCGACGGCGTATATTCCGTATAGCCGTACGAATCGCCCGCGTCGGAAGTGATGCTGAACACGCTGCCTCCGTTCGATCCGTTGTCCGCGCACTGCGCGACGAGCGTGATAAAAAAGGAAGACGCCGATGACGACGGCGATCGCCTGACCGGCCGGCGTCGTTGGCCGTCTGCTATACATGACCGTTCACCCCGATCGGTACGAAATGGCTTGCGTTGCCCGTGATTCTGCCGCCGGCTCTGCCGAGCAGGCCGCAAGGCTGGCCGTCCAGCACGAACAAACCGGTTAGCAGGTGAAGCTGGCGCCCGCCGAACCGCATCGCGGGCAGGTCCGCGCGATGCTGGTAGACGACGGGGAAAAAGACGCTCGTATCGAAGCCCTCGCGGTCCTCTTCCTCGACGCCGCCGGCGTCGTCGTACAGCTTCACGGAGCCGCCCTCCCTGCCGAACATCGACTTGGATACGTAGGCTCCGTCGAACAGCGGCTTCGTATAGGTCGGCAGCATGTAGCGTCGAATCCACGAACGCTCCTGGTCGTCGTAGAGCAGATCCAGCTCGTACAGCCCCCAGATGAGCGCCTGCAATCCTTTCGATTGGAGCAGAATCGCATGCGGCGAGTTGAACAGCGCGAGATGGCCGCGCTCGATCGCATAGGCCAGCGCTTCGCCGCCTTCGTCGAGCGCCATCCACTCCTTCGGATAAAGGGCGAACAGACGGCTGATCTCTCGCCCGCCGCCGTCCTTGACGATGCCTTCGTCGACGGACAGCTCGAGCAGGTCGACCCGTTCTGGCGCGAGTCCGCTATGCGCGGCGAGCAAGTCGATCGTGCCCGAGTCCTCGGCATGCGCGCCGTATGCGGCGCATGCGACCGTATCGGGCCGCTCTTTGGACCATGCCCGCTTAAGGAGCACCGCCATGCCTTCGTTCGGCGATTGAAGCCCGGCTTGGCTGCACAGCCAAGGCGTCGCGGCGGCCGCTTCGGCGTAGCCCGTCGGCGTATCCGCGTTCAGCTCGAGCAGGCGAATCCCGCCCTCCGGCGTGACGGCGAAGTCGAACCGGGCGTACCGGCTGATCTCGCCCTCGGGCGGCAGCGGCAGCGCGTCGAGCATGTTCCATAGCAGCGACGGAATGCCGCACAGCGCATACAGCTCGCGGCGTCCGTGCGCATAGCGGACCGCGCGGTCGAACACCCGCCACAACCCGGCGGCGGCGCTCTTCAATTCAAAGTACAGATACGGGTCCATGGCTACGACCTCGTCCAGCCAGTAAGGCTCGCCGTCCAGGTCTGCCCAGCCGAAGCCCCGGTCGGCGAGTGCCTTGACGGCGGCTGCGCGGTCGAGCGGACGGCGATCGAGTACGCGAAGCAGGCTCATCCGCCGAATCCTCCGCCGCTCGACTTGCCCGAGGAGGAAAATCCGCTCGAGGTGCCGCCGATGCTGCCCTTCGAGGCGGAGGTGGACCGCCGGGTGATGCCGCCGCTGTCCGAGGAGGTCACGGGCCGCACGGTCGAACCCGTCGTCGGCCGGTTCTGGAAGCGGTTCGCGTCGTAGTTCGGACGCTTATAGGACGCGCCGGTCGCGGCGTTGTACGCCGGATGGGACGCGCCCCAGGCGCCGGACGAGTAGCTGCCGCCGCGGCCCCAGATCAGATGGTACAGCATGAGGTCGTCCCAACCGAAGCTCGAGTGAACGACCGTCGCGCCCTCGCCGCCGGAGAGGCCTCCGCTGCCGGATCCTTTTCCGCCGCCCGACATGCCGCCTCCGCCTCCGCCGCCGGACGCCCCCGACGTGGTTGAGGCTTCCTCGGAAGGCTCATCGAGATCCGGCAGATTCCAGTCGAGCGCGGGATCGTAATAAGCCTTGACCGCTTCGGTCGACCATTCGGTCAGCGCGGGAGAAGGCGCGGCGGCCGATGATTGCGTTGGCGCCGGGGACGCTGACGTTGCGGTCGGCGCGGCCGAGGCGACGGGCGGCAGCGCGCTACCCGCGAGCAAGGCGATGCCGAGCGCAGTGGACAGCACCTTGGGCCCCTTGCGATCCCCCAATGCGCTTGGGCGAGAAGCGCCTGCTTGGGAACGAGCGTCGGCTTGACCGGTCCTTCGTTCATCGGATGATGCGTTCATTTTCGCGCCCCCCTTTACAATGAGATGGATTGCGTTGCTTTGCGAACGGGGACGAGCAGCAGTTCGACGACGCCCTGCTCGACGTTCAGCCTGCCTTCGATCGTCTCGTATTCCTCCGCGCCGACGGTCAAATAGTTGACGTGGTGGAGCGCGTTCATCATGCCCTGCGTCCACTGCCGCTCGTCGATCTTGCGCAATTGGCCGCCCGGAAGCTTCTGCAGCAGGACGACCTTCATTCCGTTATCCAATATTCATCACCTTTTCCAATTCGTGAGTCGATTCGGCAATGAAAATACATACGCCTTCGGCGGCGAAAGGTTTTATTTTTTGCTCAAAAACTTCTCTTCGGGCTGGCCCGATTGTCCGTTTCGCATCGATCGACCGCGCAAAATGCCGTCTCCCGGAAGGAGACGGCCCATTTGACTCTATGGACTGTTGACGCTTACTTGACTTTGACGCGAAGCTGGGGCGTCGACGCTCCGGCAGCGATCCGCTCCGGCGCAGTCCGAATGCCCGCGGCTTTTTTGACCGAGTCGGTCACCGTCTGAATGACCTCTCCGACATCGTGCGCGGATTCGAACAGCGGATCGATCGTCTCCATCTTCCCTTTGACGTCGCGGGTCACCTGATTGGCGTTCCGAATGAGCCCGGAAGCCTCCTGGGTCAAGCCATGGACGGCGTTCCTCACCTCGGCGAGCGTCTTGTTCGTCTCCGCAAGCGTCGTCATGCCCTTGCGCAGCGTTAATATCAAATACGCGGCTAGTCCGGCAAAAGCGATCGCGGCGACCGCAACGCTGATCTGAATCACCATACGCAGCACCCCCTCTCCTCCTCACTGTATGTCCGAAGAGAGTAGGACATTCCTTTATCCGCCATATCGCGGCGCGCGATCAGCTTTGAGCCAAATACATCCGCGCCTCGTATGGACGCAGCGTCCCGCGCTGCGGTTCGTCCGCATAGTTGGCGATCAGCAGGCGCATGTCGCCGGTCAGCGCCTCCGGCAGCTCGAACGAGACGTCCGCGCCGTAAAAATTGCACAGCACGAGCAGCGTCTCTCCATCCAGCTTGCGCGTATACGCGAATACGTCGCGATGCTCGGGCAGCAGCAGCTCGTAATCGCCGTAGACGAACACCTTGTGCGCCTTGCGGAGCGCGATCAGCTGCCGATAATGACTGAATATCGAGTCCGGGTCGCCCCGCTGTGCATCGGCGTTGATTTCCGCAAAGTTGGGATTCACCTTGATCCACGGTTCTCCAGCAGTGAAGCCCGCCTGCGGCGACGCGTCCCACTGCATCGGCGTCCGCGCGTTGTCCCGCCCTTTCGCATAGATCGAAGCCATCACTTCTTCGTGCGGATAGCCCCGCTCAGTCCGTTCCTTATATAGATGGAGCAGCTCGATGTCTCTGTAATCCTCGATCGGATAGCGCACGTTGGTCATGCCGAGCTCCTCGCCTTGATACACGTAAGGCGTTCCTTGCATGCCATGAAGCAGCGTAGCCAGCATCTTGGCGGACCGTACCCGGTACGCCCCGTCGTTGCCCCAACGGGAGACGATGCGAGGCAGGTCGTGGTTGTTCCAGAACAGGCTGTTCCAGGCTTCGCCCTTCAGCTCCGTCTGCCACTTGGACAGCACGGCCTTGAGCTTCAGAAAATCGAGCGGCGCCAAATCCCACTTGCTCCAGCCTTCCTTCTCGTCGAGTCCGATATGCTCGAATTGGAACACCATCGACAGCTCGCTGCCGTCCGGATTGCTGTACAGCTTCGCGATTTCCGGCGTCGCTCCCCAAGTCTCCCCGACCGTGAGCAAGTCCGCGCGTCCGAACGTCTTCTCGCTTAGCTCGCGGATGTAGTCGTGCAGCTTGGGCCCGTTGCCCGTGATCATGCGGTCCGGCTCCTTGGCGATCAGATCGATGACGTCCAGGCGGAAGCCGCCGACACCCTTGTCGATCCACCAATTGATCATGTCGTAGATCTCTTCGCGCACGCGGGGATTTTCCCAATTCAGATCCGGCTGCTTGACGGAAAATAAGTGCAGGTAATATTGTCCGAGCTCCGGCATCCACTGCCAGGCCGAGCCGCCGAAGATGCTGCCCAGACCGTTAGGCGGCGATCCCGGTTCTCCGTCGCGCCATACGTAGTAGTCGTGATAAGGATTGTCCCTGCTCTTCTTCGCCTCGACGAACCAGGGATGCTCGTCGGAGGAATGATTGAGCACGAGATCCATGACGATCCTGATCCCTCGCCGGCCGGCCTCCCGGATCAGCCGTTCCATGTCGGCGAGCGTACCGAACATCGGATCGATGTCCCGATAGTCCGAGATGTCGTAGCCGTTGTCGTCCTGCGGGGACTTGCACACCGGCGACAGCCAGATCGCGCCGATGCCGAGCTCCGCCAAATAATCGAGCCGGGAGATGATCCCCGGCAGGTCGCCGATGCCGTCGCCGTCGCTGTCCTGGAAGCTTCTCGGGTAAATCTGGTACACGACGGTTTCCTTCCACCACTTCTGCTGCTGCACGCCGGATCGCCTCGATTCTTATTAGCTGCATGGTTTCATCTTTCTGCAACTTATTTTACCTGTTTCCAGGGCTGCCGTCTAAAACAGCGGCTTCGAACAAACGGACGATATCGTAAGGCTCGGACTGACGGTCGAGAAACATCGACAGCTGTTCAAAAGGCGTCAGGTTGGCGGCGTGCCGCCGGTACAGCATGTTGCCGTACCGTTTACTTGAGGGGCGTCAATCCGTTTTTCTTAAATCGGGCGCTTTACAAATGAAGTCCGGCATGGTACCTTATTTCTATAATTTTAGAAATTACGATGGATAAGGCGGTGAGCAAGCGATGGTCCAGGACAACGAGGAAGTCAAACAAGCGGTGAAAGTATACAAAGCACTCGGCGAACCGACCCGCATCAAGATCGCGATGCTGCTCACGGAAGAAAAGACGCTTTGTTGCTCGGACATCAGCAGCAAGCTCGAATCGGTCGCAGGCTCCACGCTGTCGCATCACCTGAAGCAGTTGACGGAGAGCGGCCTGCTCCAGCTCCGCAAGGACGGCACCTACATTTACTACAGCGTCAACAAGGACATCGCGCGCAAGTACGCGCCCTACCTGCTGGGTTAGCCGGGATCCGGCACGGCAGGATGCTTTTCGCCTTTTATTTCGATAAATTTAGAAATATAAAAACTTAAGGGAGCTGGGTAGCATGAGTAACGCTTGGAAAATCTATATGTTGGCCATCGTAAGTTTCCTCGTCGGCACGTCTGAATTCATCATCGCGGGCATCCTGGACCAAGTCGCCGCCGATATCGGCGTCTCGCTCGCGGCAGCCGGGCAATTGATCACCGTTTATTCGCTGGCCTATGCCTTCGGCACGCCCTTCTTGATGGCCGCGACGGCCAAGGTCGACCGCAAACGCCTTATGATCTATTCGCTCGCCGTGTTCGTGGTCGGCAATTTCGCCGCGCTCGCCTTTACCGGCTACGGCTTCCTGATCGCGTCCCGCGTCATCCTGGCGCTCAGCAGCGGGGTGTTCGTCGTGACGGCGCTCACGGTCGCCGCCAAGCTCGCCGCGCCTGAAAAGCAAGGCAGCGCGATCGCCACGCTCGTCATGGGCTTCAGCACCGCGCTGATCGTCGGCGTCCCGCTGGGAAGACTCATCTCCTCGCTTTATAACTGGCAGCTGGTCTTCGGTGCCATCGGACTCCTCGGGGTGCTCGGCATCGCGCTGGTCGCCTATACGATTCCGCGGACGGAGAGCGAACGCCCGATTCCGCTGCGCGACCAGGTCCGGCTGCTGGCGAATCCGAAGATCGCCGTCGCGCTGCTCATCACGCTGTTCTGGATCGGCGGCTATTCCATCACCTACACGTATATCTCTCCGTTCCTGCTCGACATTACCGGACTGAGCGAACGGTGGGTCAGCGTCGGCTTGTTCGCGCTCGGCGTCGCGAGCCTGATCGGCTCCAAGCTCGGCGGCTTCAGCACCGACAAGTGGGGCTTCCGCCGCACGCTCGTAGGCGGCATGGCGCTTCACGCGATCATCCTCGTCCTCCTCTCGCTGCTGGCTCATTCGCCCGCTTTCGTCATTCCGCTGCTCATGCTCTGGGCGTTCGCGGCTTGGTCTTCGGGCCCGACGCAGCAGTACCATCTCATCACGCTGGCGCCGGAAGCCTCCAGCATCATGCTGAGCCTGAACAGCTCCGTGCTGCAGCTGGCCATGGCTGCCGGCGCCGGGATCGGCGGCGTCATCGTCGAGCAGTCGTCGCTCGCCGCGGTCAGTTGGATCGGCGCGGCCGGCGTCGCCGTCGCGGCGCTTGTCGCAGCCTCGGCCTTCGGCTACTTCAGGCCGGCTTCGGCGGCCCTCCGCAGGAAGGAAGCGGAGCTGGCGGCGAAGCTAGGAGCGCAGGATTTGGGCTAATAACAAAAAGCTGAAGCGAAGCCTAAACAACCAAAGGGGACGAAGCAGAGGAATTACCCGCTTCGTCCCCTTTGCATTGTTGGTCGCGACCACTTACTTGAACGGATTATAGACAACGGCAGTATATTACACCGTCGGCTCGGCGTTCTCCTGCAGGCCTCGGAAGGGGTGCATTGGCAGATGAGATAGCGCGTGTTATGATGATACATATCGTATCATATTCAAGGAGCGTCCGACGATGTCCGTGAAGATCAGTGTAGCCGTACCTACGCACAAGCGTGCGCATTATTTAAAAGAGACGCTGTTGTCCATCTGCGCGCAAACCCGCGTGCCCGACGAGATCGTCGTCAGCGAAGACGGCAGGGACGGGCGCACCTTCGAGACCGTTAAAGAGGTTCGGGCGATGTACCCGAAGATCGCATTCAAGCATATCGCCAGCATTTCGGACGACGTTCGGATCGGCCAACTGAAAAACAGGCAACAGGCATTTCGCGCGACTTCCGGCGACTTCGTGGCGATGCTCGACGACGACGACGTCTGGGAGCCGCAATTTTTAGCGTCGGCTGAGGCGGCGCTGCTCTCTCATCCGGCATGCGCGTTCGTGTCGAGCAACCATTATTTCATGGATGATTCGGGGCGAAGGCTCATTCAGCAGAGCCGGGATTTTGCCGAGTATTGCGGGAGATCCGCGATGAGCAGCCGGCCCTACGAGGATGTGCTGTCCCGCACGCTTATCAACAATGCTTGCGTTTTTTCGCTGCAGGTCAGCTTATTCCGAAGAGGCGAGCTCGAACGTGTCGGATTTTTCCAACCGAGCGGCGGTCTGGTACCGGACTATATGCTGATGCTGGCGCTTGGCGCACGAGGGCTCAGCGGCTATTTTCTAACCGATTATCTGGGTTCTTGCCGAGTCCATTCCGGGCAGCAGACCGCGAAGCGGCTGGAAAACGTGAAGAGCAAGTTCGAGGGGCTCGCCTACATGATTCATCTATTCGGCGAACGTCTGACTTCGGAGCAGCGCCGGCTGCTCGTGAAAAAATATCAGCAGACCGTGCTGGAATATTCGATCGCGCTCGCTCATGCCAAGCAGCGGTCGGCGGCGCTGCAGATGATGACCCGGACGTTCAACCGCTTCGGCTCGGCGCTGCCTTCCCCTAAGCGTCTAGCGGTGCTCTTGGCGCTGCTGCTCGGCGTCCGAAAGCTGCGGCACTAAGCCGTATTGCGCGCCAAAGAGCCGAGGCCCTCAAGCCTCGGCTTTTCGATGCGTTCGCGCATGCCGCTCCCGCTGATTATCGCCGCGTATTCGGCGTGCTGAACAGATCTTCATTTTCTACGGCTGGGTGGCCGGAGCGATCCAGCTCCGCCCGTTCCTTGCGCACGGTCTCGGATACATGCTCGGTATCCTGCACGACCCGCTTGCCGATCGAGATCTCTTCGGTCGCGACCGGCCGCTTGGTCACTTCCACGCGCTCCTCGCTGACCGGAATGCGAATCGTCTCGTCTTTCCCGATCGCCGCGCCGTCCGTCGTCTCGCCCTGAACCGCGTGGCGTTCTATGACGACTTCTTCGCGCTGGACGGGAACCTCGATCGTTTGCCGTTCCTCGATGACGTCCTTATGCACGGACACCTCGCCGGTACGGACGCGCTCCTTGTCCACGTTGAGCCGCTCCTCATGCAGTCTGAGCGTATCGGCTTCCTTCAGGTCCTTCGCGTCCTTAACGTCCGCGGCGGACGAAGTCGATGGGCCCGATGCGGCGCTCACCAGATCGTCGCGGGATTCGCCATCCAGGTTCGCGTAGGTATCTGCGTTGAGCGAACCATAGCGGCGGAATATATCGTATACGCGGCTTTGGCGAGACATGTCTGCATCCACGATCACGAGCAGCTTGTGATCGTTGACATACTCGTTGTACCGCTCCGCCTCTTCTTTCGGAATGCCGAGGCCGATCAAGCCGCCCACGAGACCGCCCGCTCCGGCGCCGACCGCCGCGCCGGAGAGCGTCGCCGCGATCGGACCGGCAGCCAATAGCGGACCGATGCCCGGCACGGCCAACAGTCCAAGGCCTGCGAGCAGTCCCGTCACGCCGCCGATCACGCCGCCCGTGGCAGCACCGGTCGCGATGCCTTGAGGCGCCTTCGTGCCCGTCTCTTCGTGGATGTCTTTTAGTTCCTTTTTATTTTTACTGACGACCGAGATCTGATCCGAGCTGTAGCCGAGCGCCTTCAAGTCCTCAATCGCAGAGATAACCGCTTGCTCCGAATCAAAAACGCCTACGACATGCCGAGACTCGCTGTTGTTCAGATGATTAGTCATTATCCCCAGCCTCCTGATCGATAAAGTTGTGTTTGATTCGTTCACAACCTCTATTTAACCGATCTCAGGCATTATAAAATTAAAAATGGCGCCTTTAGAATGAGAAGAAGATGAACAATTCCTAACGCAATTTTTTGTTTCAGACGGAATTCATCCTTTTCTTTTCACAAGGCGATAGAGGAAATAAACGATCAGAACCGATGCCGTCATCACGATGACCTGGGCGAATGCCGCCGACCCGCTGAACGTCAACTCACCTTCCCTCCCCTATCGGACTCATCAATGAAGTCTTTAATCGTCCGATCCAACTTTTCCTTTTCCGATCCGCGAATGTTGTGGCCGCTCTCGTTGAATTGTTCGATTCGTAGATCGCGGAAATGTCGTTTAAAAGCCAGCAGTTCTTCGTCGGGTATCAACGCATCCGTCAGCATTCCTCTCATGACAAGCACGGGTTTTTCGTACGAAAATCCAAGTTGAATGGCGGTCGATTCCCTTTTGGATGCCATGCACGGCCTCCGCGCGAATATTCGATGTCAACCGGTTCGTGGGGATTAAGTAGTCGTCGATGTACGACTTGGCCCATTCGGCCGTCATCGCTATATGTTCGGCGGGATAGTCCTTCACGATCAATGAAACGACGCGTTCGGGATGTTGCCTTGCATACCCGAGGGCATAAGAGACGCCGCGCGAATAGCCGTATAAGTGGAAATGAGCGAGCTGCAAATGCTGAACAACGGATTCGATGTCCGTCAGGTGATCCTGCAGATCATAGCCGGCGAGCGGCGTATCGCTGAGGCCTCTTCCTCTAAATGAAAGAACGATCGTTCTTCTAGGCAGCATTTCGACCATAAAGTCCTCGTATTCCTCCGCCGTCTCCGATAGCCCAGGGGAGATGAGGACGGGTACTAACGAAGCGTCCGATTCGTAGAGAGAATCCAGATAATGAATGCGTACGCCGCCTAAATCCGAAGTCCCCGATATAAACGCCATGGACATCCTCCCATTCTTCTTTCAGTTTGAACGGTCTGCTTCATGCTCGGTCCCCGCATTTTCGCTTTTTAATCGGTGCTCTCCTTATAAATCTCCAGCAGCCGGTAATTCGTACATAGAGGTTCGCGCTCCTCTGTCGAGAGGGCTTGAATCATTGCCTTTGGGCTACGAATGTGATCCAGGTGCCTCTGAACTCGATTTCATTGCCGTATTTGTTTTCATGGATTTTTTTGCGGGAGCTGTCTTTCGATCACGATTTCCCAACTTTCATATAGCTCCTTCAAAAGCGCAAAGGTCTCGTCCGTTTTCATATTAAGTTCGATCAACCCATCTTGGGTTTCGCCGGTCTCTATCCAATACTCTTGGACCCCGGTACTCATCAGAATGGCATTAATGCCGTTTTCCTTTGTCCCTTGGATCATTTGTGTTACGACTGCTTTAAACGCATCAACGGACGAGACATGCTCCAAGCATGAACAAGCGACGATATAATCAAAATAATTGTCTTGAATCGCATATCCTTCGGCATCGGCCGTCTCTGCTCGAATCTGATGCTGAACCTGATACGTTCGGGCATTCTCAAGCAAATAATGGATGGCGGACGGCAGCAAATCAACGCAGGTGATCATACCGTTAAAAGCTTTCGTTTTTTGGGCTAGCGGAATGCTGTTTCTTCCGACACCGCATCCCAAATCGAGCATCCGAATGTCTTGAAGGTTTAAACGTTCAAGCATGTCAATCACGATTTTCACGGGTTTCGACAACCACGTTCCAGGTTCAAAGAGCATATGCTCCGCATAAAATTTTTCGTGATAGTTCATTTCCTCGGTTCGCGCATTTTGGAACTTATTCATTCAAGGCACCTGATTGAGCGGTTTTATGCACTCTACTCGGTTTCCAAAAGGATCTCTGAACTCGAATCGTTCAAATCCTTCAATCGGCACCGATTCAAAAATTTCAATCCCGTTTTCCCTTAATACGGCTTCAATTGCGTTTAAGTCCTCTACTTCATAGGCTAAATGCGCCTTGGTTAAAAGACGATCCACCCCGTTCTCCGTTCCGATATGCAATTGTTGATCGCCAACTTCGACCCAGAACCCGCCTCTGCCGAGCAACGATTCAGGTTTTTTTAAACTCCTTCAGTTCTAATACGCCGCAATAGAATGCCTTTGCCTCTTCTTCTTGACCTGTAGGTATCGTAATTTGTGCATGGTGAAAACGAGTAATCATGAAGCTCCCTCCATTCCTTGATTAACGACGATCGCAAACCGATTTCCGTACTCAGCATTCGTCCTGAATAAGTTGAAAATTCTAAGGTTATCCCCATTTTCTTGTTACTTGCACGAACTGTGTCCCTTCAAATACAGACTCGTAAATATCCGGCATTGTCGTTGACGCCCAAAAATCAAAATCATATTCTCTATTAAAATGGTTCAAGATCAAAGTCAAAATATCTCCGTGCGTCCCAAGCACGATCCTTTTTCCGGCGTACTGAACCAGAATTTGTTCGATCTGATTTACCGCTCTTTTTTTGAGCCGCATGGCTTGATTCCCCGTCTTCGAATGCAAAGCTAAAATTGCCGTAAACCTTTCGCTTCGCTTCATTAAACGTGCAATCCCCGATGTTTCCTATCTTTCTTTCTCTCAAATCTTCATAGAGAACAATGCTCTTTTTTACACCGATCGGCTAAAGGTTTTATCGTTTGAATTGCTCTTTCGTACGGGCTAGAAATAAAAAAGATCGATCGCATGCTTATGTAAAAGGGTTAAGATTTTAGCGGCTTCTATTTTCCCTTTGTCGGACAAACCGCGCGCTCGTTCCATACCTTCCATAAAAGGCGATTCTGCATGTCTTACGAAATAAATGACCGTTTGGATGGCAATCCCTGCTCCCATCATTTTTGCAATCATTCATGATTAAGAACGAAGAAAATTCTGAATAACATCATGATCCCAGACTTGTGCTTCGATATAACGCTCGGGCCCTTGCGTCCCGTCATGATTCCATTCCTGGGGCCAACCGTATTGCTCAATGATTATTTGAATTTCGGAAAGCGTATAAACATTCCCTCTGTATGGCCTGTCATCTTTAAATCTCATCGTTGGAAAAAGATCTCCGTAAGTAAAACTAAGCGTATTCGGATTGAACGCATCTAAAGGTATTTTCAGCGCGTTGCCTTCGTTGTACCATCCTTTTAGCCAATCGCACGGCCCCAACGTCATATAATGAGGATACTTGTTCGAAGGTTTGCCGCCCTTCTGAATAAAGCAAGTCCGGGCCCGCATCTCTAATTCATATCTGATTTGCAAATAGTCTTCAGCTCTTTTGCTCGCAAAAACAGTGTTTTCTTCCTTTAAGTCAGTCATGATGCGCCGAGCTTCCAAAAGCGTGAGAGCCGACAAGTTTTTGAACGGACCCTTTTTTTGCCTCATAATAATGATATAGATCGAGCTGCCGCATATTTAACGCCGGTTGTGAATTCATTCTTTATCATATTCAGACATCGTCATGGAAAGTCGCTCCTTCCCTTAAACGCGTGACGTAGTCAAATCCATTTTCCATGGCTTTAATTTGAAGACGCTCTTCAAGCTAATGATAGAAAAAGAGACAAAAAATCTCGAATATTTCTCGCTATAAGCTTGACTGAATTCTCAAAGCACATCGGTTGGATAAACAAAATTGGCGCGTATTCTAAGTCGGAGATTGTTCCGTTAGCGGTACTGAAAGCAAAATGATCGCCATCAACGCCCGTAAAAGCAAATACTTTGGCATCGTCAGGCGTACAATCGTATTTCATACCTTCTTCACGCCGGACCATCATTCCCATGCAATCTTCCAGACTAGAGTCGAAATGCGTTTTGAGCTCATTATCAAGTTCGAGCAAAGCAGTTAAAGTTTGAGCGTTCAATTTATTTTCCATAAACAATCCTTCCATATCTAGATTGCCATCTTCAGCTTGCATAGGGGGCAGGTGCCAATCATTTCAGACGTTCGTCTCATCCGCAAATTCAATACAAAAGGGCTGCGTCTCAGCCTTTAAACAGCGTTCGATTCTTTCTCTAAAATTTTTCCAAGTCACCATTCCCAACGCTTGTTCAATTGGAAAAAAAACCCGAATCTAGGCTTTCCTCCGTTCGAATCAATTCCCCGCTAATAGGCTTGGCTAAAAATAAAGTATTACAGATGGAATTCCCCACGTTCTGAAAGATTCCGCAAAACTTGATGATTTCGATGTCTATTCCCGATTCTTCCTGCGTTTCCCGAATGGCAGCCTGACTTAAAGGCTCGCCGACTTCCACTTGTCCGCCTGGCATTTCCCAGCCTCTTCTCGGACCTTTAATGAGCAAGAGTTCGTTTTTATCGTTGATCAAAATAGCAGCTGCGGAAACGATATGTTTTGGCGGACTCATTTTCTATCACCTTTCACTTCGATTAACCAATCCTTGGTCCTTCCTTTTCATGCTAAATGTCTGAGATTAAATCTCAACCACGTAGTAACCAAAAGCGTTAATTACTTTTGTATTTTTATATTGATGAATCCTTTCATTTCTCCCATAGTTTAAGTGCTGATGTCCATGTAACAACAACTTTGGTTCATGCTCATCCATAAAATCTCTAAAACAAAGAAATCCTTTATGGCATATGTCATCACCATCTCCAAGCCGATACGCTGGAGCGTGCGTAACCAAAACATCGATGCTTTTGCTTAGCCAAAGACGAGGCTTTAATTTAGCGATTCTCCAATTCATCTGTCTTTCAGAATATTGATGCTCGCCAGGACTATATCTGTGACTGCCCCCTAGTCCCATGAATCGAAAACCTTTATAAGAAACGATTTTATCTTCAATGCACTGACAGCCTTCAGGAGGATTCACTTTATAATCAGCATCATGATTGCCATGAATATAAAATAATGGAGCATGGATGACGCTTACGAGGAAGGATAAATATTCAGCCTTTAAATCTCCGCAAGAAATCACTAATTCGATATCTTTAAATTTTTTCACATCAAAATGATCCCATAAATACTTTGATTCCTCATCGGAGACAACTAATACTTTCATGTAAACTCCTCCAGGGAGCTATTAGTGAAGTAACGTGTAAAATAAATATACCACTACACCTAAATATTGGTAGTGGTATTTGTTCTATCCTTTAATTTCGTTATCATTAAAATGCGGTCTGCCAGGCATATACTCAAGAACAAGACTGTCCTCTTCATTATAAAAAACCGTTACTTCTTCTATCCGTCTGTGCTGGATGATAGCACATATACATTTCTTTTCTTTTTTCTTTGATCATAGAACGAATAAACCAAATAAACTAAACTCATGTTATTGTATAAAATAAATGAATTCTTCCATTCTCTATAGCTACCGATCGCGATATGACCTGTTTGAATTAAAAAAGATCTTCTTGTTCGATCGAACTATACTTATATAGACTAGAGCACCCCCGGTTAAGAGCAGTGCCACCGCAACAGGCAATGAATATAAATCACTGTTCAGAGACAAGAACAGTACGACGATCAGCAGGCTCATTTTTGTAAATCTTGTGCCTAACCGAATTTTATATTTGAGCGCTTTAGACAGAGGTCTCAATCTATGATCCCCTAACTTAACATCGTGTTTTTCATTCAAACCCAAAATATCCCGTTCTCATCCACTGCTTTTAATTGCGCTTCAAAGTTCGTATCCGGTTCGATATCATCGATAGAATGCCATTTTTCCTTGCTGTCTTTCCAGTAAACTTTCCATAGACCATTCTCAAACCTGAATTGAGCGATCGGATATTCTATCCGATGCCCTGGCATGTAGGCAGGCTTCTCGCCCGGCCCGAGTCTTTCGGGTAACAATATCATTTCATTTGAGCCCTTCATTCGTAAAGGTTATTTCGACGCCATTCATCAATCTTTTGAAATCACCATGATAAAACGGCATGCATTCATCCGCCTTCTCCACATCAACCCATTTAATTTCCAAGATTTCTTCCGGTCGTTGAACTTCCAATTGTCCACCGACGATCTCAGCCCTAAAAATAAAAAACATCGCATGATTTCCCGACTTTTTAAACTTGCATTCACTGACTGCAACGATTCCGAAAACATTCACATCCAAGCCGGTTTCTTCTTTTACCTCTCTGATCGCGTCTTGCTCTAACGTCTCGTCCTGTTCGACGGCACCACCGGGAAGCGACCAGCTTGAATTTCCCGCGTTATTAACGATAAGGACTTTTGATTTTAAAGGATCCGTTATTAAACAATAAACGACATCGACTCTTTTCATAGCACACAGCCTTTCAAGATAAAGTTACGGCGTGATATGGGTCTTCATTTTCTTCTTAATCAATCGAATTTGGCCTCTGTGATTGATTTCGTCTTCAAAAACATGAAACCACATAAAATAGTGATTCGCTTGTTTGCCATACCAGAATGGCTCTTGCTGATGCAGCCAATCATCTTCGACCGTTTTAAATAACTCGAACGTCCTTGCTCTCACTTCATTTAGCTTATCTACATAATAATTCAGATCATTCCCCCGAATGGCTTGCCGTCCTTCTTCTCCAAGGTTCAAGGCCGCGCCCCAAACCAACATTTCATCCTCGTTCAAATCTCTCTTTTTTGAACGTTTCCAATTGATAGGCGAATTCGACCGCCGCAAAATGAAGCAACAGCGCACCGATGGAGTTGCTCTCAGAATCCATTAAATAATCCAGCTGTTCTGTCGTTAGATTTTTTGAGGCTTCAAGGGTCGTATACCTCGCATAGTTCATCATGGACAGCAGTCGACCAATCTGGGGCGTATAACCTGGAATGTCTGTAATAAGATAAATGTTGTCCATGTTCATTATGTTATTCCTCCGTGTTATTAAAATTGGTGTGTCGCCTGATCCCGCTTCTACCGAAATCCGTCTGGCAGACCGAAGGCCGGCGAAGACCGCCGGTGCGTGAATATAATGTTAGAAGATTTCCTCTCTTCTCGAATACTTTTACTTCCCGCTTCTCGTTTTTGACTCAATTTAAAAGTCATTTTCTTTTAAAAGTTTTTTTGAATTTGATCAAGCTTGTTTATTGCCCATCCAGAGAAAAATGAAATTTGTAATGAAATTAAAATCCCTATATTTAGTAATGTTCCCTCATCATCTGAAGGTTGTAAAATCCAGCCCAAAAGAAAAAATAAAATGATTGATATGATTATGGAGACTAAAAAGTAACCAATCGTTTTTGATTTCATTATTCCCCTCCGCCCTTGCTTTAATTTCTGCTAACGTTCCCGTATTCACGACGCCGAGAGGTTTGAGGTCACGAAGTGACCCGGTCCGACTGGACTTAGCCTCGTAGCTGTGCCCGCCTGATCCCAATTCCCCGAAATTCATCTAGCGGACCGAGGGGCGGCGGAGACGACCCGAAGCGTGAATATTATGTTAGATGATGTCACCCACTTCCTCGACAGGACACTATAGATTTTATTAATAACATTTAAACCCAGCTTGAATACTAAGCTGGGTTTAAAAAATATACTTTCAACTTTCTATTATTGCAAAACATGAATTTATCTTTTCTTATTATGATAGTGATATCCTGTACAAAGCCCTTTTTGTTTCGATTTTGCAGAGCAATTGTGTCCGCCATTCTTATCCGTTCGTCCAGAGTGTGCATAAGCAGATGAAGAAGTTCCAATTAACACGACAACAGCTATTAGAAATACTAATATCTTCTTCATATATAAATCTCCCTGAATTCACCCTATGCTTTAGGGTTTGATATTTCCAACCATCATTATACATTAAATATAATAAATTGAAAATTGAGATTGGGGGGATTTTTGGGTGGTTTCATCTAACATTACCGTATTCACGACGCCGAGAGGCTTAAGGTCACGCAGTGACCGGCTGCGCGACAGCAATGTTAGCCTCGCAGGTGTGTCCGCCTGAGCCCGCTTCCTCGAAATCCATCTGGCGGACCGAGGGGGCCGGCGAAGAGGGCCCGATGCGTGAATACATTGTTATATGTAGTACCGGCCTTCTTCGAGTTATCCTCATAAAAAATAAATAAAGACACCAAGGTTTCTATACCTGATGTCTGATTATCCAGTCTTCTATATCCTGTTCTTTGTATCTTCCTTCTGCCGTTCCCAGACCTAATTGAACTAATTCATCTTGGCTATAAGAGACCTTTAAACCGTTGATCCGTAATAACAACAGCATAACTGCAACTCCAATTCGCTTATTCCCATCAACAAAACCATGGTTTTTAATAAGTGAATAGGTAATAACCGATATCTTTCTTGTTAATCCCGGATAAAGCTCTTGTCTATCAAATGTTATTTCTGCTTTGCCAAGAGCACTTTCCAATACACTTCGTTCCCTTACTCCTGCCGACCCTCCAGTACTTTCGATAATCTTATGATGAAAATGAAGGAGTTGGTCAAAAGTGATGGTTATCATTTTGCCAACTCCCTAAGCGCTTCTATGTTTTCGTTAATAATATCATCCATGACGTTCTCGATTTTAGAATTATTTTTCGATTTTAGAAATTCCACGAAGTCAATGACTTCGATTTGTTTTTCTTGGGGTAGTGACAAAAAGTCTTGGATCAATTTTTCTTCAAGACTCATTTAATCGCCTCCATTTCTTTACTTCTCAGTATACACCAAATATCAAAAGCACTTAACATCGTCATTGAATGACCTTAAAATAAGCTTTGCCCGTATTACATATAACGTTTCCGTATTCACGACGCCGAGAGGCTTAAGGAACGTAGGTCCGGCTGCGCGACAGTGCAGTTAGCCTCGCAGGTGTGTCCGCCTGATTCCGCTCCCCTCGAATTCCATCTGGCGGACCGAGGAGCCAAAGGCTCCGAAGCGTGAATACATTGTTAGATGAAGTTATTGCCTTCCCGTTTTGCTCACAGAGTTTTTGTCCCATCTTTCAATGATTGGATAAATCAGGCCACTAAAAGTACCCGGTATAAGGACGAAGACGAACATCCATCTAATATCAAGCCATAAGACAAATAATACTATCAAACCTACTACAAAACTAAGAGATCCTAAAAGAATCGACGACATATATATTTCAGCCTTACTACTTATTTTTTTTAAAATCATATCTTTCAAATAACTTAAAGGCAGTATAAAAACTAAATTATAGATCCAAATTAGTCCTGTAATTCCTAAAATCATTAATATAACGTTACTGACTTTCATAGAATTTGAACTGAAATACAATATGCTACTTACCAGTAACGAACAGAAAAAAGCCGCGGTAAGACAATTAGTTATCTTGTCATAAAATTTTTCCATTTCGCTCCTTAAAATTACTCTGCAATAATTTCATCTAACGTTACCGTATTCACGATGCCGAGAGGCTTAAGGACCGAAGGTCCGGCTGCGCCCCAGCGCAGTTAGCCTCGCAGGTGTGTCCGCCTGATCCCGCTTCCCTGATCTCCATCTGGCGGACCGAGGGTCGGGAAATCCGGCCCGAAGCGTGAATACATTGTTAGCTGATGTCTCCGACTACTTCGAGATACTTCAATAACGATTTTCTGTTCTTAATTCAAGTTCTTGATTCAAGTTCTTGATTCAAGTTCTTAATTCAAGTTTTTATTTCAAGCTCTTAATTCAGGCTTTTAAATTCAGGCTCTCGATTCAAGCTCTTAATTCAAACTCTTAATATTATTCTATTTCCAGCCATTTAGTTTGGCATTCATAAATACAACTAGTCTTGCAAGGACTGGAAATATACAAATCGCTAGAATTCCACTGAAAATAATCATCTTATTAAGAATAAACCAGAAAAATGTCATCCCTACACAGACAATCCAACCAAAACTAAAAAAAGATAATAAAAAAAGCGAGGACGTTTAGATTCATACTTATAGTAACCAAATAGTCTAAGCACATGCTTCATTGTATCCCTCATCTATCTACTCTTATCGGAGATTTCAGCTAACGTTCCCGTATTCACGACGCCGAGAGGCTTAAGGTCGCAAAGCGACCGGGTCCGACAGGACTTAGCCTCGCAGGTGTGTCCGCCTGATTCCACTTCCCCGAAATCCATCTGGCGGACCAAGGAGCCGCAGGCTCCGATGCGTGAATACATTGTTAGGTGATGCCAGTGCCTTCCCGAATATGCTAATCACATTTCATGTGTTTAATAAAGTTAGCAGGTATTCTTCTATTGGCATTATTTGACCATGGTCATCATCTACATAAATGCCTCTAATAAAGTTGTCTTGACTCAACACTTTCTTCATCAGTTCTTCCGAAGTATAGATCATCATTATGAATCTAGGGTTTTGAAATGGAATTTTCTTTATATCTTCAAGTTTATAATCATTAATAATGCTTTCAGAAAAATCATAAATGATATGTTCTTTACCGTAATCAACTGCGAATCTATTATCCAAAATACTCGAGACTGTATTAACTCCAAAGTGTTTAATCTTATGTATAGAAGTGAGATCTAAAGACTCATCGCCAATTAGGATAATCCATTGCATGTTCAACCCAACCTCATATTAAAATGTAAATAACAAGGAAAACTACATCCAGAAAATTATTACCACAAGGTCTTGCTCTGGTTTCACCTAACGTTCTTGTATTCACGAACCCGAGAGGCTTAAGGCGACGAAGTCGCCGGGTGGCTCCGCCACTTAGCCTCGCAGGGTTGTCCGCCTGAATCCGCTTCCTCGAAATGCCTCGGGCGGACCGAGCGGCCGCAAGGCTGCGATGCGTGAATACGGTGTTATATGTTGTCGGGGCCTTCCTGAATTTACTTTCAAAATGCTCTTCCGATGTGTTTTCGATTTTTAATGTCTCTTCGACCTTAAAACAAATATACCGTGAATATGGTGTTATATGCTGTCGCGGCTACTTCGAGATTACATTCAAATTGGTTATTGATTGAACATCTTCCTAAAACTTATGAGAACCAAAAAATACAAAATAAATATTATTATACTTAACACTATGTAGCTCTCAAGCGTGAAATTAATCCAAGTAGCAGTTACTTGTGACTCAGTTGTATTGGTCGTAGCAATTTCCATACCTCCAAATACTATCCTCTGGTTTAATGGTTTCTCATGCTCCCTAGTAAGTAATTTTAATAATAGAAAGGGTAATACCAAAGACAATCCCGAAGCCCATAGGAAATGAAGTAACTTATGATATTTTTTTATCGATTTCAGTTTTTTTAGTCTCTTTCATGCATTTCCCCCCGATTACATATAACGTTTCCGTATTCACGACGCCGAGAGGCTTAAGGCAGCGAATGCTGCCGGGTCCGAAGGACTTAGCCTCGCAGGTGTGTCCGCCTGAATCTGCTTCCCGAATTCCATCTGGCGGACCGAGGGGCCGAAGGCCCCGAAGCGTGAATACATTGTTAGATGATGTATCTGCCTTCTTCGAGTTACCTAAAATTGTGGCCGTGACATTTTTTGAATTTTACTCCTGACCCACACGGACACAATTCATTCCGTTTATATTTTTCTACGCTTTTAGTCGGCTGAATCCCTCCAACATTAGCTGTTACCCCTGAAATAAAAACTCCTTCAGAACTACCAATCAAGGGAGTACGAACTGCTTTATAAGGAAAAATTGTTCTCCATACCTCATGAGCAATTTGTCTAATGGCTGGAAGTTCTGGCTTCACTATTGGTCTATATTCATCTTGAAATCCAATAAACCATTTTAAAGAGTTATTTCTAGACAGTTCAGCAAAAGTTGCTTCAATACTTGGATCAACATGAGCCCCACCATCTTGATTTGCTACACTTATTATAATATCCTTTCTTGAAAATCCTTTGTTCTTTAAATCTCTAAAGATAACTTCATTCCACCATTCATCAAATGATATCCATCTCTTTACTTGAGCTTCATCAAGCATGGGGACGCACTGTGAAGTCTTATTCTCAAATAAAACAACTCCAATCAATCCAGCATAACTTAGAAAATTAGCGGGATCATTTGGCACTGCTGTACTTAAAAATTTGTGATCTAACATGTTCAACTGTTTCATTAATGAATGTGAGTTCCTAGTTTCATGAAACAATAATCGTATTGTAACGGCCATGCGTTTCGCCTCAATAATTAACCCTGCATCATAAGAATCTATTGACGACTCTAATAGAATTAATTGCTCATTCAGATGATTATTTAGTTCATCATCACTTTGTCGTATCTTCAAAGTTTCGCCCTCTCTTTTAATTAATCTGCAGATATATCATCTAACGTTCCCGTATTCACGACGCCGAGAGGCTTAAGGTCACGTAGTGACCGGCTGCGCGCCAGCGCAGTTAGCCTCGCAGGTGTGTCCGCCTGGTCCCGCTTCCCCCGAATTCCATCTGGCGGACCGAGGGGCGACGAAGTCGTCCCGAAGCGTGAATACATTGTTAGACGAAGCTCTTGACATCATTGAATCAACTTTCCCATTGGCTATTTAATTCCTCAATTATTATTCTAATGATTTCATCTATATATAAAGAGCCATCAATAACTAAGTCCGAATCAGGTTTTATTCTTTTTTAGCATACTTTCATAACCCATTCTTCCTACATATAAATAATTCTTTAAATCTTCTATTATTAATTCCGTTTTCGTATCTCTGAAATCTCTAATTAACCTTCTTGCCATTGCAATATCTAAAGGAGTATCTATAAAAAATGTCAAGTCAATAGATTTCAAATCATTATGGAGTCTTGAAAATGGATAATCTAAAAATATGTACTTCACTTGATTGGAATTTATCATATTGTTTACATCAGTTACTATTTGATGGATGTCCCACTCGTTACAATCCGCTCCTCGTTCTACCCAATCTATGATATCTCTTGGCCCTTTGAGATCATAATCATCGAAATAAATAGCTTTGGAATTGCTTATTTCTTGATTCAATCTTGAAGTTATTGTAGTTTTGCCTCCTCCAGAGACCGCTGCTATAGATATAATCTTGGCTTTTAAAGTAATTGTTTTATCCTCCCTGCATGACTGATTAACAAGCTTTCAAGAGTTTCGTCTAACGTTACCGTATTCACGACGCCGAGAGGCTTAAGGACCGAAGGTCCGGCTGCGCGTCAGCGCAGTTAGCCTCGCAGGTGTGTCCGCCTGATTCCGCTTCCCCGAATTCCATCTGGCGGACCGAGGGGCCGCAGGCCCCGAAGCGTGAATACATTGTTATACGACGGATCCCTGAGCTACTTACATTCATTTTGACTGCATTTCATGTTTGTATAGTACGGCCTAAATCCAGCCTTTTCCCAAAATTGTTTTCCTCTTGGGTTTGATTCTAAGACATCTATTATCATGCTTTTAACTTCTGTAAAACGCTCTTGTTTTAAAAGAGCTATTCCCTTAAGGCCATAACCTCTATTTCGTTCTTCTCTCTTTATAAAGTATTGTCTTATGTAGACTTCCTTTTTTTGTGTCATCAAATGAATTCATTTGAAATTTATATACTGCATATCCTACGATCTTTTCCTGGAAGACTAACAAATCGGCATCCCATCCATGACTTAGCCAATTCAACATTCTATCTTGCAATTGAGTAATATTCATGGGGTTTGTACTGCCTTCATCTTCAATAAGTTGAAAGTTCATTTTAGCAATAATTTCAACATCATTTGTTGTAGCTGATTTTAATGCTAATACCATACAAACCAGTCCTTCTCATGAATGGGTTTAAACAAAGACTTCGATCTGTCGTATAACGTTACCGTATTCACGACGCCGAGAGGCTTAAGGTCGCAAAGCGACCGGGTCCGACAGGACTTAGCCTCGCAGGTGTGTCCGCCTGATTCCGCTTCCCCGAATTCCATCTGGCGGACCGAGGGGCCGAAGGCCCCGAAGCGTGAATACATTGTTATATGAAGTCTGGAGCTTCTTCGAAATACATTCTAATTGTTGTTAAAGTTTTCACTTATGTTGTATATGTTATTTCATTTCAATTTATCCAATGTATCTTTCCAGATGACTTCAAACTCATCTTTAGAGATCTCTATTCCATAAAATTCATTGTTTTTATTTATTTCCGTTAATTTCGGAACTGGCTGTGAACCTAGCGCAGTATCAGCGCATTCAATCTCTTCTGAAGCAAATCCAACTTTATTATTTCTAAAAAACTCAATTTTCCTTATTTCGTACCTCTCACAATCTAATTCAGAGTAGAGAAGTACTGGTTCTTCAACGAACTGATGAAACCAGATTACCTTGATGAACATCTTATCAACTCACCGTATGTTTTATGATGGGTTTAAGCTCTCTCCAGATTTCATATAACGTCTTATCTACGAATGTGACTAAATCTTTCAATTCGGCTGGTTTTGCGTCGTTCGCGAATATAGATTGATCGTCATATTAGCGAAGATGCGTAGAAAATCGTGCCTATTCCATATCCAGCGGACTCTTGATCCGCCGGATATTTTTTACGCTCACATGGGTGTAGCGCTCGGTTGTACGTGAGCTCTGATGACCTAGCAGTTCTTGAATATATCGAAGGTCGATGCCTCCTTCCAGCAGATGCGTAGCGAATGAATGGCGCAGGGCATGAATGCTCACCTTTTTTGTTGATGCCGGATACGGCAAGCGCGTGCTCGAATATTTTTTGGGCGGAACGTTCGGTCAGGTGGCTGGTTTTATTTTGTCCGGGAAAGAGCCACTGGTCCGGCGCATCTTGGCGGATATAGCGTTTGACGATTTCTACGGCGTGATCCGACAAAACCGTGACGCGATCTTTCCTTCCTTTTCCTTGTCTAACTAATAATGTTCTTCGTTCGTAGTCAAAGTCCTGTATTCGGAGTCGCACGACTTCGCCAACCCGCAAGCCCGAAGAATAGGTAAGAAATAATAGCGCTTGATGCTTCAGATTGGTCAAGGCACCGAGCAGCGTTTTCACTTCCTTTTGCGCAAGGACGTTCGGAAGCTTGTTTTCTTTTTTTGGGCCTTATATAGGGAACCGGGTTTTCGATCTGCAACACCTTTTGATCGTAAAACTTGATCGCGCTGATCGCTTGGTTCACATAAGCGTGAGAAAGCTTTTTCTCCAGAAGCGCCAGCATGTATTTTTTAAGACATTCTTGTCGGTTAAGCTTAGGCACGGTGTCGCAATAATCCATATAACGCCCGACATGGCCGCAATAAGCCTGTATTGTTTTTCCGCTATAGCCTCTTATCTGCAACTGCTGCCTCAACTGCTGCTCATACGGTTCTCGTTTGGAATGCCTCATTTTTTGAAAAATATAGCACTCTCCGTATAAATGTTCCTCCAATCGCAAGCGGTCTGGAAATACCTTCGATAGTCTCTCGGCCATAGCAAGTGTATAAGGTACGGTCCAGAGGGAGGCTTGGGGCACTCATCTTCTGCCCGGCAAAGTCTTGATGATATCGATCGTCGCGCGGTCAAACTCGAATTGAAGAGCCAGCGTCATCTCGTCCAGCTTGAAAAGATAAATGTCCATGCAAGCTCCTTCCGCCGCCCGACATGCAAAAGGGACCCCAAAGTCGAATTCGACTTCGCGGTCCCCGATGCTTTCGGCAGACATGTTTTGCGGAAAATATACCATAGCTTCCAACTGGTTTACAAACGGATCCTTTATCGGAACTGACGCTTCCGCCGATAGGCTTTCCAGGCCATGATCGATGCTGCGACGACAAGTACGAAAGCGGATATATATAAGAAAAGATTTAGCGAAGGCAAGGTGCCTCCGTAGGCGCCCCCGCTTAACGCGTCGGCCTCCATTGAAGCCGTACCGAGAATCGCCACGGATTCATCCGCCGATGCCTTTACATTGCCGCTGCACAGATTCGTCTGAAGGATCCGCTTGTCGTCGTAATGGGCGAACACGATATACGATTGGTTTTTGCTGAACGAGATTCCGCAAGATTCCGAGCCGCCGCCCAGCGCTTGAATCGTGATTCGTTTCGTCGAGACGCCCTTCCAGGCGCGCTGAACGTCAAAGACATATTCTCTCGTTTCTCCTGATCGAAATAAGCCGGGTAAGCCTTTATGAATTACTTTGCCGACGAAGACGGCTGCGGAGTCGTCCAGTCTCTCCTGTGCATTTTTAACGGCGCAGCTACAGGCGAATGCGCTTTGGGGCGTGAACGTGAAAAGGCCGATCGCCACAAAGCTCAAAAGCAGCAAAATGGAGATGTATCGCTTCATCAGGCGCCTCCTTTGCCTACCGACATGAATACCTTTGTTATATCACATTTAACAAATTACGGAAACAAAAGCGTTTGTCTGGGCGGTCGATCGAAAACGCAAAAAAAAGAGCGACCCGCGTTAGGCGGATCGCTCTTGGTTGAGGCGAAAATACGTGTTCTACCGTCTACCTGTCGTACGGCTGCGTCGCCATTGCCTGTAAAGCGTGGCCGCGCCGAAGCATACGGCAAGGCTGATCGCGCCGCCTGTCAGATCGACGAGCACGTCTTGATACGTCGGCGTGCGAGCCGCGGAATAGCGCTGGTTCCACTCGTCGAGGATCGCGACGAGCCCGACGACCGCCAGCGATAGCGCGGCTGTGGACAACGGACGCAGGCGGAACAGGCGCAGTACAAGCGCGGTCACGGCCGCAAGCACGCCATAGACAAATAAATGAGCACCTTTCCGAAACGCGAATTCGATCATGCCGTACGGATTGATGTCGCGGCGGTACTCCTTACCGTCGTAATGGATATCCACGCCCGGCAGCAGTCGCTCGGCCGTCTCGTACGACAAAGTACGATTCAGCAGCGGCTGGATCGTCTGCTTGCTGTAGGGCTGCGAAGACAGCTTGAATATAACCACGACCACGCAGCACAAGAGGACAAGCGCTACGAGACGCCTCCAGCTGATTTTGTAGGTCATGATGCCTTTCCCCTTTCTGCGGCTAAACCTGCCCCGCTTCTGCCAACCTGCCCAGCAGATCGCCGCGGGCTTCCAGATATTTCATCAAAGCGGCGACGGATTCGGTCGCCGGCGCCTGCTGCGTATCGATCGTCAGCTCCGGCCGCTCGGGGACGTCGTACGGCGCGCCGATGCCCGTGAAGCTTGGGATCTGTCCGCTTCGCGCTTTTTTGTACAGCCCCTTCGGATCCCTGCGTTCGCACTCCTCGAGCGAACAGCGGACATAGATCTCCGCGAAGTCGCCTTCCTCGAACAAATCCCTGACCATCCGGCGGTCCTCGCCGCTTGGAGAGACAAGCGCCGCGATCACCACGGTTCCCGCTTCGACGAAAAGCTTGGATACCTCGCCTACTCTGCGCAGATTTTCCCGCCGGTCGGCCTCCGAGAATCCGAGGTCGCGGCAAAGTCCATGACGGACGTTGTCGCCGTCCAAGACGAAGCAGCCTATGCCGCGGGCATGCAGCTCCCGCTCCAAGGCGAAAGCGAGCGTCGACTTGCCCGATCCCGGCAGCCCCGTGAGCCAGAGCACGCGGCCGGGATGCCCCTTTTTGCGCTCCCGGTCAGCGCGCGAGATGCCGTAGCGCTGCCAGGTTACCTGGCCGACCGGCGCATCTCCCCGCCCTTCTGCCGTGCCAGCCGCGCCGTCTTCCGCGATCGTCTCGTTCACTCGCATTCTTATCCCTCCCATAGTTGCCCGCAATTCCTTTTGCGAGCGATTATCTTGCGCCTGCCGGCCATTCGACGACGCCTTCGGCCGACGTACCGTCCAGTGCGCTTACTCGACCGTCTTCCCGCACGATAGCCTCTCCCTGCTCTATGACGACGACTTGATCCGCTCCCCGGATCGTCGACAGCCGGTGCGCGATCACGATGATCGTCATCTTTCCTTTGAGTCGGTCGATCGCTTCTTGGATGCGAGCCTCATTGTCGGTATCGAGCGCGCTTGTCGCTTCGTCCAGCACGAGGATCGACGGCTTCCTGAGGATCGCCCGCGCCAGCACGAGCCGCTGACGTTCGCCGCCCGACAACCGGACGCCGCGGTCGCCGACGACCGTGTCCAGCCCTTCGGGCAAGCGCCTGACGAATTCCTCCGAGGCCGAGAAACGCAGCGCCTCCCACAGCTCCGCCTCCCTTGCGTCCGGCCGCACGGCCAGCAGATTGTCCCGGATGCTCTCGTGGAACAAAAACGGCTCCTGCGCAACGTAGCTTACCGCATGGCGTAACGCAAGCCGCCGCTCTCCCGTTACCGGCAAGCCGTCGATAAGCACCGATCCGCGCTCGGGCTCGAGCAGGCCCATCAGCAGGTCGACGAGCGTGCTCTTGCCTGCGCCCGACTTGCCGACGATGGCCGTCGTCTTGCCCGCCGGAATTCGAAGGCACACGTCCCGCAGCGCGTATTCGGCATCCGCGTCGCCCCCGTACTTGAAGTAGACGTGCCGGCACTCGATCCCCGCCTTGACGTCCAGACCCTCCGCGCGTGCGCCGGTTTCGTCGGCGCCCGATTCGCGGGCATCGGCGCATTCGCGCTCAAGCTCGCGCAGGCTGCGAAACGCCGGAATCGCGGAGCCAATCTGCTCCGCGTTCGATTGGATCTGGGCGAAGCGGGGCCACAGCCGGGCGAACAGCACGACGATGAGCAGGAGCTCGCCCGCGCCGACGTGCAGCGCCTCGACGGCCAGGTAGACGAACAAGGCGATCAGCGCCGCGGAGGAAATCTTGTACAAGCTCGACGTCGTCGCCTGCAGCCGCGCGAAGGCGATGAAGTTGGCCTCCATCCGTCCGGTCAGTCCGCGGAACCAGCCTAGATACGAATCTTCCAAGCGGTTGCTCTTTATGTCTTTGATGCCGTTGAAATGATCGGTCAAACCGGCATAATATTGCTGCGACAGCTCGCTCGTCCGGTTGCCGACCTCCTTGGCGCGCCGAATCTTGCGGCGCATGACGACCGCGATCGCGGCGCCGCTAACGAGCACAACCGCCGTCAGCTTCGCCGACAGCCAGAAAGCGATCCCGATCTGGATGACGGTAAACGCGACCGACGAAGCGAGCTGCAGGAACAGGTACGTCGCCTGGCTGACCCGCGCCAGTTCGGAGGTGAGCAGGTGATGAAAGTCGGATCGCCGGCGCCGCAGGAAAAAGATCCAGTCGGACCGCATCAGCGACGCATAAAGCGTGAGGCGCAAATGCCGGATAAAGCCCTGCTGCAGCCGGGTGCCGCGGATGCTCTGGGCCCGCTGGAGCAGAGACTGCAGCGTCATGATGAGCACATAGGCGGCCAGCAGGACGGGCAGCGCAAGGTTCGCAGGCAGCTCGCGCAGCGCGGCCAGCGTTTCGCCGGCAAACGGGAGACTGCCGGTGCCTCCCGCGCCGTCTCCGATCAGGCCGAGGAGTCCGAGCATCGGCGCGAGCATGTAGATGCCGATGCCGTCGAACAGGCCGAGCGCGACCATCGCGGCGAGCTGGGCGTACAGCCGCATGCCGCCGTAGCTTCGCAGCCGATTCAAGTAAAACCGCAGTTCGTTCATCGCCTCACCCCGCCCTCAAGTCTCCTGACGTACCTGCCTCCACAGCCAGACGAACGGCCGCAGCGGAAAATAAAGAAAATACAAAGAGCGCGGCAGCGGCAGCGCTTTGGTGTCCCTGAAGCTGGGGTACAGCCGGCTGACCGCGTAGCCCCATTTTTGCCGCGTCGTCTTGAGCTCGAACAAATACCGCTTGTACGTTCGCGACACTTCGCCGGCGCTGGGGTCGGTCGTCAGCACGACGGTATCGCGGATGAACCCGAGCGCGCGATCCGCCAGCGCGGGACCGCGTCCTCTGGCGAGCATGCGGCCGATCTCGTTCGGAATCGGCGTACGCAGCAGGCCCGAGGCGAGCACGAGCGCCTGGCCCGCCTGATCGAGCGCGCGATACCGCCGCAGCAGCGGCATAATCGCGCTCCAGTCCAGGCCGCGCCCGACCATGCGGTCGATATCGGCAAGCCAACGCAGCCGGAACCAGCCGTGACGCGCGCCGTGCGTGACGAGATACATGAACAGATGCGCGTCGCCCGGCATGAAGATCGCGTCCGACAGCGCGCACGCTTGCCGGTCCCGCCAAAGCGCCTCGAACGACGGCTCCTTGCCGTTTTCGCCGTTCAGACGCCAATGCACCTCAACCTGGATGCCCGTATTCGGATTCGTAAAGGAGACATGATGGATTTTCCATCTCCAGTCGCCGAGTCCGCGCGGTATCTCTTCGTCGGCCCGGTAGCCCAGCTCGAGCAGCAGACGCTCCGCCTGCTCCAGGTCGCCGACGGGAATCAGGATATCCAGGTCCTTGGACGTCCGCAGCGAGATGTCCCCGTACAGCTGCCGGGCGAGCGCTGGACCTTTGAGCGACAGCGAACGCACGCCCCGCTCTCCCAGCGACCTGCACACCCGGTCCAATTCGCCGCTCAGCCGAAGCATGCGCCAAGTATTTTGCCGGCAATCGCCGCCCAGGGCTTGCAGGACATCGGACGGAATCAAGCCGGTGCCGTCCCGGTCCCCGCGGATCTGCGGATAGACCCGATGATGGCGGACCAGCTTCACGAATTGATTCCAATCGATGTTCGGCAACGGAGGCGATTGCTGCGCCTTCTCCTGATGCGCCTTCTCCTGCTGCGCCATCTCCTCCTGCGCGGCATCGCTACGCATCGCCGCGAGCATCGCGGTCAGCTCCTGGGGAAAAGCGGTCGTATTAAGCTCGTAAGTTTGATTCATGCCTCGCACCTTCTATCTTTTCAGTCGAATAGTCCGTGCCGAATACAGCCACCGTCGTGAACAAACGCATCTCCCCGGCGCCCGTCAGATAGACCGGGCCGCTGCGGAGCCAGGCATGCGCGATAAGATTGCCTTGCTTGTCCTTGGCCGTGCCGAGATACAGCGTGCTGTCCATGCTCCGCCGTTCCAGCATTTTTTTTGGCCGCGAGCGCCTGAACGAGACATTGGCTCTCCCAGAACGTATGGCGGCTCATGACTCGAACCGCCTCCGAGATGCTGCGAACCACGCGCTCGGCGTTCAGATCGTGCACATGCGGCGACTCCGTCATCGGCCGGCCGAGCTTCGGCGCGAGCCGGTTGAAAGGCAGCGCCTTCAGGATTCGCGCCCAAGCCAGGTACAAGAAGGCCTCCAGCATGAGCCGCCGGCGCGCGGCGGGCCATGCCATGAACTTTACGAGGCCGCGCATCAGGACGGACGCACCTCGATCAGCGACTCCCGGTACATTTGCCGAAGAAAAGCCAGCGCCTCCCGCTCGCACGTCGCCCGTTCGACCTCGTATTCCGAGGCAAGCGTATCGACCAACCGGCCGATGTCGATGGGCTCGGCGATAAGATCCCAGATGCGGCCCCCGACGGCGCCAAGGTTGTAGTACTTGCCCGAGCGGGTGCTGAACATCACCTTCTCGCCGTTCATGTCGCTTGCCATGTTGCCCTCTGCCCTTACGACGATCTGTTCGGTATCGTGACCTTCCTTCAAACCTGCTTCGATCATATCGTTATGCCTCCCTTGTCGAATTGGATCATGATCTCGGCGAGCTCGCGCGCCGTAAATCCTTCGGACGGCCTAGACAGCCGGCCGACCGCGATGCCGGACGCGATGCCGGATGCAACCCGGAAATGCCAATCTACGAGACCGAGCCGGGGAACCAAAGCCTGCCGGTACGTATGCTGCAGCATGACGCGAAGCCGCTCGAGCACCGGCAGCGCGCATACGCCGACCCGTTCGCCGTCCGACCGCCCGAGTTCGAACACGCCCGCCAGCGGCACGGGGTCCGAACCGAAGTCCTTAGAGACCGGTACGGCGAACTTCTCGGTCTCCCTATAGATGGTGCGATACGGAGAGGCATGCATCCCGAGTCCGTCCAGGCTTTCCCGCCACAGCTTCTGCTGCGGATAAGCCGGCATGACCAACGGCTTGCCGTCTGCGCCGGCCGTGACCGCTACGACATCGTCGCTCAGAAGACGATGCCCCTTGCCGACGAGCGCGGCGGCGAGCGTCGACTTGCCCGCGCCCGAATCGCCGACGAAGGCGTACGCTTTGCCGCCGATGACGACCGCGCTGCCATGCAGCGGCAGCAGTCCGCGGAGCAAGAGCAGCGCGCCGAAGCAAGTGCCGAGCAGGTAGACGCGCACCTTCTCCGGATCAGCGCCGGGCAGCGGCGCGACCGTGATATGCCGGCCTTCGTCGATGCAGTAGACGGCCGTCTCGGGAATGAGGAAAAGAAAACGGCTGCCTTCGCGCGTCAGCGAAAAGTTGCTGCCGCTCGCTTCGAGCTCCTCCCTGAGCGGAACCGGATCGGCCGTGACGATCGTGACGTCCGCGCCGCCTGCCGTGCGACCGGCGCCTGCCGGCGGCAATTCGGGCAGCGGAATCGCGCTCGCCATGTCGAGGCCGAACGCCCTGTAAACCGTCGTCGTCGCCGTTCGTTCGGCCAAAGCCGCATCGATCATCGTAATCGCTCCTTTTTTTCGAATGGGATGTCTATTTCTACCGCTAAAGCGGATATGGCCAAAGGGAAAGGAATTGCGTACATATTCGGACCGCTAACTGCGGATGTATCCTGAAACGATCGCTCTTAAGTTCATGCCTGAGCCGCTAACGGCGGATGTATCCTCGATTTGTAAAACGACGTGCGCGCTTGCGGTACGACTCTCGTCGCGGCCAAGCCGTGACGCATGGATAAAGAAGTCCCTATACAGTCCGCTACGGACTGTATAAGGACGCTTTTGGGCGAAAATCAAAGTCAGCTCGGGGTGTAGATGTCCATGTCTTCGGTCGTGACGAAGTCGATGTTCGTCATGCCTTTGCCGTACATCGTCTCGCTGACGTTCAGCGTTTCGAGCTCGGGCGTTTGCCATTGTTGCTTTGCCATTGTGCGTTCACCTCCTTTCAAGCGGCGGGCCGGCGCCCGCAGGCGCGGCGCGCGTATCCCATCTTCAGGCGTGCCGTTTGATGAATCTATACAAGATCACGCTGCGCAAGAGCAGCCTCATCTCCGGGTGAAAAGCGAGCTCCGATCGGGGCTCCCGCCCGATCCCGGCCGCCGCCGCGCGGATCCGCTCGACGTTCAGGTAGCCGGCGACGGCCGAATCGTCGCAGAGCCGCCGCAGCTCGTCGAGCAGGCGCGGCCACATGGGCGCCGCCCGGTGGATCCAATCCGCGCCCTGGACGCCCCGGACCCGCTGATTGAGCCGGACCTCGTCGGGCAGCACGGACTTCGTCGCCCGGCGGATCAGCGCGCGGTCCATACCGTCCCGCACGTACTGCTCGACCGGCACCGAGAGGCAGAAGCGCACGACCCGCAGGTCGCAGGTCGGATCCCGCTCCCAGACGCCGTACCGCAGCGACAGCTTGGTGGCGGTCGCGCCGTTCTTGTTCGCGGCGGCGAGGCTGGCGAGCTTGTCCCTGCGTACCGCGAACGGATCCGCCGAACCAGGGCCTCCGCGGCCCCTACTGCCGCCTGAGCTGCCGAATCCGCCGCCGCTTCCGCCGCCTCGCAGCTTGGCGAATACGCCCGTGCGCTGCGCGAAGTCCGGATGGATAAGCATCGCCGGCAGGTCCGGCTCGTCGCCGCCGCGCCGCCCGCCCGAGAGCGCCGGAAAGGCCAGCTTCCCCAGGGTCGACAGCAGCCTGCGCCGCCCGATACCTTTGTTCGCGCCGAACATCCGCAGCTCGCGCGACAGCCGCATCCACTTCATGCGCTTCAGCAGTTGCGCATAATAGTCGAGTGCCGGGCCCCACGAGACGGTGAAGTTCCCTCGGGCGCCGGTGAGCAGGATTCCCGCTCCCCGGCTGCCCGCGCGCTCGTGGATGCCTTTCAGCCAATACGAGTTTTCAAAAAACTTGTAGGGCGATTCTAGCAAATCGATCCATTCGTCCACTTCGGTCAACGGGCTGATCCCTTCGAAGTCCATGTACGACGCCTCGATGTTGCCGACATGCCGGACCGTCGCCGCGATATACGGCCGCTCGTCCGCCGCCGCATGGCCCGGCGTCCAATCGGCGAAGCCGCTGGGCGGCACGCTGCTGTAAGCCTGGAGCGTCTTGCCCTCCCGCTGCAGCGCCCTCGCCGCGAACCCCGCGACCGCGCCGGAGTCGAGTCCGCCGCTCAGCGTCGCCGCGACCTCGCGATGCGTGCGAAGCCTGGCGCGGACGGCTTCGCCGAAGATGTCGCGCATCGCTTCCTCGTACTCCCCGTCCGACCGGAGCCGCAGCGGCTCGGCCGGCTCGATCGAGCCGTAGGCTTCGATGCGGGCCCGGCCGTCCGCGAAGACGACCGCGTGCCCCGGCGGCACCTGCCGGATGCCGATATACGGCGTCGCGCCGGCGTCGGTGGACTCGAACATCTCGGGAATCGCCATGAACTCGGCAAGCCATGCCTCGTCCAGCCTGCTGCCGATGTCCGGCAGCGCCAGCAGCGGAGCCATCGTCGTGGCGAAGGCGAGTCGCCCGGCGCCGATGTGGTAATAGAGCGAGCGGCTGCCGAACAGATCGCGGGCGCCGAACAGCTCTTTGCGCGTCTCGTCCCAGATCATGAACGCGAAGTCGCCGATCAGATGCGACGGCGCGAGCCGTCCCCATCTGCGGTAAGCGAGCAGGATCAGCTCGCCGTCCGTCACCGTCGCACGGCGGCCGGAAGGCATCTCGAGCCGATCGAACAGGTCGGCGCGGTTGTCGAGGATCGCGTCCGCGACGATTCGCAGCCGCCCGCCCGCCGCGCTGCCGGCATCGCCGTCCGGCATCCGTTCGCCGACCGATTCCGGCGTGATCCAACGGATGCGGCAGCCGAGGAACGCCGGCCCGTCGCGCCAGGTGCGCACATCGTCCGCGACGTATCGGGACATGGCGTTCATCATCGCTTCGCCGTCCGATACCTCCGCTTCCCGCCCGTCGAACCGGACGATCCCCGCCAGCGCGCTCACTTCTTCCCTCCGCCGGCCATGTAGGCCGATGCGAACCGGGACAGGCGCCTGCCGAACGGGATCGCCGACTTCAGCCAATCCGCCTTCCTCTTCATCGCGCCGAGCTGCGCGCGGAGATGCCGCTGTTCCCGGATGCCGGCTTCGAGCCGCATTTCCAGCGCGCGGACGGTCATCTGCAGCTGATGCACGCGAGCGTCCGACGCCCTTGCCAACTTCGCCTCGCCTGCCATCGCCGACGTCGCTTCGTTGACGCCATTCGCAAGCCTTGCATCGTTTGCTGTCGTCTCAGATGCTGCCGTCGCCGATGTTACCGTCGCCGGTGCCGCCGTCATCCACTCAGCGCGCCCCGCCTGCATCTCCGCCGCGGAGCCGCTCGCCGAGCCGCCCGCCTTCAAGCTGCCGCCGACTGCCGCGCTCCGCATCGCATACTCGGGCTCCCAGCGGCACCCGGTCGCATCAAGCAGCTGCCGCTCCCGCTGGGTCAGCAGCGCTTCGTCCGGCTCGCGTTCGAAGCGGGCGCCGGTCCAGCGCTCCGCTTCGGCCAGCGCCTCGCCGTAGCCGAGCGCCTCGAAGGTCCGCGCGCCGAGCAGGGTAATGTACAGCTCCGCCTCCTTCTTGGTTAGCGCGTCCTTCCAAGAGCCGACGGCGTTCGTATGCGGCGCTGCGTGGTCCGCGACGTTCGGATCGCCGACCCCCATGCTGAAGTACAGCTCGGACTTCGCCGTGCCCATGCGCTCGCCGTACCGCTCCATGCCTTCCTCGTACGCGATGCCGAGGAACTCGCTCACGCCCGCCAGCTCTCCGCGGGGATCCGCGACCAGCTCCTCGTAGCGCAGCCGATAGGCGTACGGATCGGGCGCTGCGAAGTACCGCATGTAGCGCAGGAGACCGATCGTGAGATCCACGGCCTTGATATCGAACGCGGCGCCCGTCAGCAGGCCCGCGAGGTCCGCGGCGCCGCCGCGCGACGCGCCGAGCTTCTTGTACGAGGCGAGCACGTCCAGCGGATTGCGCAGCAGCCAAATCCGTTTGGAGCGCGGGAACAGCGCGTCGAGGAACTCGAGCAGATAGTAGTATCTCGGCGATTTGTCCACCACGATGTCGGCGCCTTCGCCGCCGCGCAGCAGGCCGTTGTAGGCCTCGACCGCGAACGACCGGCACGCGTCCGCGAACGCGTCTTCGGGCAGCACGCCGCCGAAAAACCGCTCCAGGATCGCTCCGCCGCCGTATGCCCGCCGCTGCGCCGCCTTCAGGTCGAGCAGGCTCATGAGAAACCACATTTCCTGCGCCGCGTACACCCTGCTATGATTTTGCAGCATGACCGTAGCAAGGGAGCTGCCGCTCCTCGGCGTGCACAGCAGGAATACGAGGTTGTTGCCGCTTGCGTCGACCATCCGGGGCGCCTCCTTCACTTCTTGTTGAAATCGTAGTAATACTTCGGCCGCTGGCCGAGCATGATCCGGTAGATGTCGTCGTTCGTCGCCTTCGCCGCCGTCGCGTAGTCCTTGTACGGCCGGTCGGCGACGTTGACGAGACCCGAATTGTAGTGCTCGCCCCACTGGCCCTGCCAGTGGCGCCCGAGGCCCGCCTGGTCCACGTAGTTGAACACGTTGGCCCCAACGATGTAAGGCAGCGTCGCGACGCCTTCCACGTAGTTGCGATACCGGATGCCGCGCTGGGCTTGGTTCGCCGCCGCGTTTTGAATGAGCGGCGCCAGGCCCTGCTCCGCCGTGCCGTAGCCGAACTCGCTCATCATGATCGGCTTGCCCGCCTTCGCGTACAGATCGGCCAGCAGCTCCGTCTCGACCTTGTGCGAGTAGTAATTCAGGCTGATGACGTCTACGTACTTGCCTTCGGCCGCGGCGAGCATGCCGCGGAGCTTCGTATCGCGGAAGGCCGTCACGGTCCACCTGTCGCCGAGCAGCAGATGGCGCGAATCGTACTTGCGGTACAGCTTCGAGACGGTGCCGTAGAACCGGTCGAGATACTCCGCGAACAGCCCGTTCATATCGCTCCAGGCGGTCTTCGTTTCGACCGGCAGCTTCGCTTCCTTCAAGCTGTCGAACGAGTCGAAGTCCGTCTCCCACGCTTTGTTGAACGCGCCGATCGTACCGTACTTGGACTGCAAGCGCTGGACTAGGCGGCCCTTGATCGCCGCCTTGCTCGCCTTGAGCCCCGGCACGATCTGATAGAACTTGTGAAAATCGTACTCGTTGCCGATGAAGTAACCGACCAGCATGGGATCGTCCTTATACGGCGCCACGGCCTGGGCGAACGCTTGGTCGAGCTTGGTCTCGGCGCCCGGCGCGTAGATGTCGAAGATCGACAGGCCGTTGATCTTGGCCCAGCTCATGCTGTCCAGCGGAAGCATGCGCGTGTAGGGGAACAGCCCCTCTTCTCCGTACTTCTCCGGCGAGAAGCCGCCGATGCCGTTGAAGCCCCACTTGGCCAGCCGCCCGATCGCTTCCATGTAGATGTCGTGCTCCGTCGGGAAGACACCGGTCTTGCGGTACTTGTTCGCAACGAAGTACGAAAAGCTGTTCGTCCCGAGCCACGCGGGCTTGTATTCGCCCGCATAGGGCGGCACCGACTCGTACAGCGTCTCCCTGCCTTTGACGAGCGAATACGTCTCGTTGGCCGTCACGCCGTTGACCGCGAGGCTGAAGTACAGGTTGCCGGACGGCGTCGTCATGACCGGGCGTCCGCCAAGCCGCTGGATCGCGAAATGGCCGGTCGCCTTGAAGCCGTATTTGTCCTTGCTGCCGGCCAGACCGCCGTATTCGTCGCGTCCTGCCGGCGCCTGGAGACTCGCATAGTAGGCCTTGTCGGCCTTCGCGTCCGCCGCCAGCTGCGACTCGGACGTCACCTTTCCCGCGAAGCTCGCGACCTCCATCTGGCCGAACCGGTCGAGCTGCACGTCGTCGCTCGCGTTGATCGCGTAGCTGCGGATCGGGCTCGGCAGCAGGCCTTCCTTGACCGCGTAGGCTTCCAGCCGGACGTAACCGTGCAGCGCGATCGGCTCCTTATACGGCAGGAAGTCCGCGCCGTCGTTCAGCCGGTAATAGAGTCGAGCCCCTTCGGTCGCCGCCGCAAGCGTCGCGATCATGCCGCCTTTCGTCTTGGTCGTCGTGAGCGACGCGGACGCCGTGTTGAGGTTGATCGCTACCCCGGATATCTGCGGGGTCCAGGCTTTGCTCTTGCCCAGCATCTCGATTTTCAGGTACCGCGTGCCTTCCGGCAGGGACATGTTCTCGTATGCGTACGGCTGCCAGTTTTTCACGGGATTGCCGGACGGGTAAGCTTCGGCGGCGACCTCGCTGTACGTCTCGTCGTCGGAAGAGGCGTAGAACTTCAGCTTGCTTAACGGGAGTCCGGCGAAATAGTAGCTGCTGACCGAAAAGGAAGTCATGTCGTAATCGGTCTTGTAAAGGAGCACCCCCGCCCCAACGTCGCCCGGACCGCCCTGCGGCCGTCTCCGCCGTAGTAGGCGGGATTGTCGGTCGCCGTGTAGACATTGGCGCGGACGGCGGTCAGGCCGAAGTCGTCCAGCTTGTCGTCGATGCCCTTCGGAGGCGCGGCGAGCGGGTACGGCGTATACGAATACGTTGATATGCCGTCCGTCGCTTTTGCCGGGCCGCTCGCGGGATTTGCCGACGTGGTCTTCAGCACCGTATCGTCAGCGATCGGAATCGGCGATCCGTACAGCTTGCGCGTCTTCGACGTACGCGGGTCGCTGCCGTCCGTCGTATAGTAGACGGCTTCTCCCTCTTTCTTTGGCGTCAGCAGGATCATGCTCCCGTACAAGACCGCTCCCGATGGCTTGCTGGCCTCGATGCCGGCGGCGTCGTTCAGCACGACCTGGCCGATCTCCGGCCCCGCGCCGCCGGCGAACGCGATCTTCAAGTACTTCGTGCCGAGCGGGAATCCTCTGGACGCATAGGTCACGGTCGGCGATTGTCCCGGAGCCTCGTGCACGTCCGGCGTCACGTTCCGGTACGACTTGCCGTCGGCCGAGATCAGGAACTGCAGGCCGCCGCTGCCTGCGGCCGCGCGGCCGTGGGTCTGAACCGCGAACGAGCGCAAATTGCCTTTCGTCTTGTAAACGAGCGCCTCGCCTGCCGCGCCGCTCGGCGCGATGCGGGTGGCGTCTTGTCCGTCGCCTGCGACCTTACGCAGCGCGAGCGTGTCGGAATGCCCGTACGTCTGCTCCCAATCGGCAAGGTCGTCGACCTCGATCTCGTAGGTGCCGGGGCTGTTCCCGTGCGAGTGCGAGGGAAGAACGACGACGAGCATGCCGTAAGCCAGGAGCCAGATCGCTTTACTTTTCATGATGGCGAAGCTCCTTTGGCCCTGCTTTTAATACTGGAGGATCGGCATCTCTTCCCTGACGCCCTGATTCAGGCTCGGGCGGCCGATCGAGTAGTAGACAAAAGCCGTGCCGGCAAGATCCTCTTCCTTGAACACGTTGCGTCCGTCGATGAGGATCGGCTGGCGCATCGTCTCCTGCAGGCCGTGCAGGTCGGTCCTGGCGAACTCCTCCCATTCGGTGAGCAGGCACAGGGCGTCGGCGCCGCGCGCCGCTTCGAGCGCCCCGTCGCACCAGACGACCCCGCCGTCCCCGAACAGGCCGCGGAAGCTCGGCGTCGCGATCGGATCGTACGCCCGCACGACCACGCCGCTATCGACCAGATGCCGAATGATCTCGAGCGCCGGGGATTCGCGCACGTCGTCGGTGTTGGGCTTGAACGACAGCCCCCATACCGCGACCGTCTTGCCACGCAGCTCGCCGCCGAAAATCGCTTCGAGCTTGCGGACGATGCGCATGCGCTGGTCCTGGTTGACCTCGACGACCGAGCGCAGCAGCTTGAATTCGTACTCGACGTGGCCGGCGATCTGGATGAGCGCCCGCGTATCCTTCGGGAAGCAGGAGCCGCCGTAGCCGATGCCCGCGTTCAGGAAGGCGGTCCCGATCCGACGATCGAGCCCCATGCCCGCGGCGACCTCCGCCACGTCCGCGCCGACCTTCTCGCAGATGTTGGCGATCTCGTTGATGAACGAGATCTTCGTCGCCAAAAACGCGTTCGAGGCGTACTTCAGCATCTCCGCGCTGCGGATGTCGGTCAGCATGACCTGCTTGGTCAGCGGCCGGTGCAGCTCGGCGATCCGCTCGGCGGCAGCCGGCGAGTCGGCGCCGATGACGACCCGGTCCGGCTCGAGCGTATCGCGTACGGCCGAGCCTTCGCGCAGGAACTCCGGCAGCGACACGCTGTCGAACGGCACGTCGGTCCTGGCGCGGATCAGATCGCGCACCCGCTCGTTCGTGCCGACGGGTACGGTGCTCTTGACGGCGACGATGGCGTAGCCGGTGAGCGCGTCCGCGATCTCGGCGGCCGCGGCGTCGATATAGGACAGGTCAGCCTGTCCGCTCGGCAGCGGCGGCGTGCCGACCGCGATGATGACGAGATCGGTCCCGCGCACGGCCTCCGCCAGATCGTGCGTATAACGCAGCTTGCCGGCCGCGACGCCTTTGCGCGACAGCTCCTCGAGGCCCGGCTCGTAGATCGGGATGCCTCCGCTCTGCAGCGTGGCGATCTTGTACGGATCCTTGTCGACGCAGACGACCGCGTGACCGAGCTCGGCGTAGCAGATCCCCGACACGAGTCCGACGTAGCCGGTGCCAATTACCGCGATTTTCAAATGGATCCCTCCTGTGTCTCGCAAAGTTCCATGATATCTCCCCAGGCCATCTCCAGCCGGACGATATCCTCTTCGATCAGCAGCGTCCCCGTCTGAACCTCGATGATCTCGAGATCTTGCTCCGCGCGCACGCTGTGCATGCTCTCCTTCGGAATCCGGATGACGTCTCCGGCGACCACGGACGTGATCTTCCCGTTCAGGACGAACGTGCCGCTGCCGGCCATCACGGTCCATACCTCGTCCCGCAGGCTGTGGTACTGATAGCTGAGATTGCGTCCCGCGGCGATGGTGATCCGCTTGGTCAGCACCTCGCGTCCGTCCGGATAGACCGCATAATCCAGCACGCGGTACCGGCCCCAGCGCCGCTCCTCGTACATCGGACGCTGATCCGCGGATTTGAGCAGGTCCTTCACCAGAGGACTGAGCGCCTTATCGGCGACAAGGATGCCGTCCGGGCTCGCCGCCACGATGACGTCCGTCAGGCCGAGCACCGCGATCGGGACGTCCAGCTCATTGATGACGTGCGCGCCCTGCGTCTGCGACGAGATCGTGCCTTTGCCCGTGAGCGGCTCGGCGATCTCCTCTGTGAGCGTGTTCCAGGTGCCGAGGTCCTTCCAATCGCCGTCGTAGCGGACGGCCGCGATCCGGTTCGCCTTCTCGACGACCTCGTAGTCGAAGCTGATCTTCGGCAGCGCGTCGTAGCGCCTCGCCATCTCCTCGTGCTGGATCGGCAGCTCGTGGGCGATCAGGATATTGATCAGAAAATCGAGCTTGAACGCGAACACGCCGCAGTTCCAAAGCGCGCCTTCGGCGATCATCTTCTCGGCCGCTTCCTTTGCCGGTTTCTCGCGGAACCCGCGTACGGTCATGAACGGCTCGTCGACGCCTTCATTAGCGTCAGCGTCGGCAGCCGTGCCTGCGCCCCCGTCTTCCTCTGCGACGCCCGGTTCGGGCACGATATACCCGTACTTTTCGGACGGGTACGTCGGCTGCACGCCGACGAGCGCCAGATCCGCGCCGGAAGCGTCCAACGCGCGTTCGAGCTTCGCGAGTTCCGCGAAAAACCGGCCGTCGACGTAAGGGTCGACCGGCATGACGACGATCGTTTCGGAGAGGCTCACGCCTTCCATCGCGTACAGATGCGTCGCCGCGAGCGCGATCGCCGGGAACGTGTCCCTGCGGGACGGCTCGGCGATCAGCCTGACGTCGCTGCCGAGCTGGCCGTACAGAATCTCGACCTGCGACTTGCCCGTCGCCACGTAGGCGTGGTCCTGCAGTCCGGCGTCCCCGAGCTGCCGCCATACCCGCTGGATCATCGATTCGGGATTGCCGGACGGATCCTTAAGCACCTTCAGAAACTGCTTCGAGCGGGAATCGTTCGACAGCGGCCAGAGCCGCTTGCCCGATCCGCCGGACAAGAGCACGATCTTCATGCCATCCCTCCGCTCTGCTTGCTCGTCGGCTCCGCCGCCAGCTTGGCGGAAGCGATGCTCTGGGTCCAGCAGCGATAGTAGCGGCCGTTTTTGCCGTACGCGTTGTCGTACAGGACGTTCGGCTTGTCCATCAGGCAGGACAGGATGTGGCCGTGAAGCCTCGACGTCTGCACGGTGCGGTACTGCGCGAACCGTTCGACCGCCTTGCTCACGAGCCTGTCCGAGTACTTGATCCAGAACTTCCCGACCGGCAGCTTGCCCTTCGAAATGCGCATCACTTTGCCGATCGCGCGGATCGACCGATGCTCCGTACGGCTGTACAGCGTCGACCAATCGAGATCGTCGCCCGCGCCTTCGAGGGTCAGCCCGTCCTGCCCGGCCGTCTTCTCGATATCGGTGCGCATGAAGCGGAGCAGCTCCCTCTCCGGTTCGCCGCCGCCGCGGATCGGCCACAGCTGATGCGCCATGTCCGGGGACAGATAGACGCCGCAACGCTTGAACTTGTCCTTCGCCATCTCCAGCGACAGCGTGTCTCGAACGAACAGATGCACGTCCTTGTGACGGTTCAGGATGTCTGCGGTCCGGTCGAACTCGCGCACGTCCTTGTAGTGAATCGTCTGCGGCAGGATGACGACCCGGTTTTTCGGGTAGCCCGCGACGACTCGCTCGCGCAGCTTCTGGTGCACGGGATACAGATCCCCGAAGTTGCCGCCGCCCTGCAGCACGAGGATATGGTCCTTCGGCACGCTCAGGCCGTCGGGGAAGTCGAACGCGCTGTATCGCGCCCGCACCCGGATTCCGTTTTCCCTGAAGAAGGCTTCCGTCCCTTTCATGATGAGCAGGTCTCCGCCGTTAGAATAGACGGGATAATCGATATAATAGATATTCGAGCCAGGCGGTATGACGTTCAGTATGATCCTCAGCCGGTTTTTGAGCTCATCCATCGGGTGAGCCGATAAGGTCGCGATCTCCATCCGTTTGTCTCCTTCTCGCTTGTATCTTTCTTTTCTATGTTTGCTTTTCGTCTCCGGTCGGGTTTGCGCGGGTCGGGTTTGCGCGGGTCAGGATTGCGCAGCCCGGGTCAGTCGGCCCGCCAAAAATCGCCAGTCGTCCTTGTCGAACAGCACGCCCGATACGGGCGCCTTGAATACGACCTTCATCGCGGCGACCGAGATGATGATGCGGCTGAAAGCCCCGATCAGCATCGCCAGCGCGATTCCGTTCAAGCCGTACGAAGGGGCGAGCAGGAAGCACATGCCGACGGTCAGCGCCAGCGCGAACGCTTGTCTCGCGACGACCAGGCCCGGCCGGCCCATCGCGTTGAAGGAGGATGCGAGTATCCACGAGCCGCCGCCGACGACGCATTCCAGGGACAGCAGGTAGAAAGCCGTGTCCGCCGCCAGAAACTGCTCGCCGTAGAGCAGGCCCAGCAGCCAGCGGCCGACGAGCATCCCGGGAACGAGCGCGGCCAGCATGATCGGGAAGGAAAGCCTGAACGCCCGGCTGACCTTGGCGACGACCTCATCCTGCCCGAGTCCCGTCACCTTCGGGAAGACGACGCCCGAGATGGCCGTCTGTACGATGTTGAACACGCGGGACAGCGTGTACACGACCGTGTAAAGACCGAACTCCCGCGGCGCGAGTAGCGACAGGATGATCAGCTTGTCGCATTGCGTGTACAGCGTGCCGAGCAGCTCGACGCCGTACACTCTGCCGCCGTAGCCGAACAGCGACTTGATCGGGCCGCGCTCGCCGGGCTTTCGTCCGTCCGCGGCCGATGCGTCCTTCTTGCCGAACCAGCCCACCGCCAGCTCCCGTCTCAGCCGGTACAGCGCCCAGCAGACGACGCACAGGCTCGTGACGAGGAACATGAGCGCCGAGGAAAACTGGCTTAAATAGCCGCAAGCCCACAGCGCGAGCAGTCCGATCAGGTTGCTGAGCGGCACGTACAGCCGGATGCCGTTGTACAGGCCGAAGTTCTCCATGCTCTGCGCGAGCGCCGACAGCAGGTTGACCATGAGCAGCAGCGGCAGCGTGAACACGGTGTACCAGCGCGCGATCGCTACGATATGGTCGCCGTAGTTGCCGAGCCAGGCGGGCATGCAGATCCAGGCGACCGTGCCGGCGATCGCGCATACCGGCAGCTGAAACAGGAATCCGGCTCTAATGTAGGCCGGTCCGTGCGATGGATGCGTCCGCCGGTTGAAGATCAGCGACGTCGGCAGCCCGAAGCTGAGGACGCCGGCCAGCAAGGTCGACCAGAAGAGGATCGCCGAAAATTCGCCCTTGCCCGCGACACCGAACATCCGCGCCGTCACGATCGAGGTCACGGTGCCGAGCAGCACGATGATCAGGTTGGCGGCGCTCGTCTTCATGATCGCCGTGAGCGCCCCTCCGCCGCTCCAGAGGCGGCTTAGCCTCCTCATTCGTAAGTTCCCAGCACGCCGCTGATCTGCCCGTTGTTATAGGCGATCCGGCTGACGTTGCGGAATACCCGCCGCCTGTCGTATAGCACCGGCAGCGAGAGCAGCACGATGATCGGCAGCTTCACGACCGACCTCGCGAACACGCGCATCTTGCGCTCCGAGCTGACCGCGCTGCTGACGCCCTGCCAGTAGATGCGTCTCAAGCAGCCATTTGCGGCTGATGCGGCTGCGCGGAATCTTGTGCAGCACCGAGGCGTGCGGCGTGTAATAGACCGAGTACCTCGTGCGGATGCGGTCGATGAGCTCCCCTTCCTCGCTCGAGAGCAGGTTGCTCCCGACGCGTCCCAGGTCCTCGCGGAACAGCGCCGCCATATCGAGCGCCGAGCGTCTGAAAGCCACGTTGGCGCCGAACGGAATATGCGGCCTTTTCATCTCCACGATGTCTTCCGAATAATCGAGGATCGTGTAGAGCGTGCGGTTCTCGGGCGCGAGCCAGGCTGGCGCCTCTCCTTCCCAGGCGGGCTCGATCTTGCCGCCGACGACGCCGATGCGTTCGTCCCGCTCGAACAGGGCGACGATGCCGGCGATCCAATCCTCGGACGCGACCGCGTCGTCGTCCAGGAACAGCACGTACTCGCCCTGCGACTCGCGGATCGCCCGGTTGCGGGCGACGGAGAGGCCAAGCCGGGCCTCGTAGATATAGCGGACCGGGAAGCTGACCATCCGCTCGATCTCCTGCACGGTCTGCGCCGTGGAATCGGTCGAGCCGTTGTCCACGACGATCGCCTCGAAGGCGTCGAACCGCTGCTTCAGCAGGCTGAGCAGCGCCTCTCTCAGATCCGCGGCCCGGTTGTGCGTGCATATCGCTACCGTTGCTTTCATGCGTTCACCTCTTGCGGTATCCGGCCGGCGTAAACGGCGAGCATCCGGTCCGCGATCCGGTCCCAGTCGAGCTCCCTGAGCTTGTCCGCGATCCGGCGCTCCGTCGTCGTCCGGTCCATGTTCATCACGTCTCCCAGCGCCTTGCGCAGACCGTCCTTGTCGTCGGGATCGTACAGCACGCCGCAGCCCTCGGACACATATTCGCCGAGCGAGCCGAGCCGCGGCGCGACGACGGGTTTGCCGAAGGTCAGCGCCAGAATGGCGCTCCCGCTCGTCGTGATCTGCCGGTACGGCAGCACGACCGCGTCGGCCGCGAGCAGGTAGTCGGCCAGATCGCCGTCGTCCACGAACGACGAGTGGAGCTTGATCGCTCCCGCTTCGTCCCCGGTCTTGCCCTCGCCGATAAAGCCGAGGTCGTAGCCCGTATCCGCCTGTCCCGCGATCAACAAGGCAGCGTCCGCGGCGTTCGCAGGTTCGAGCGACCGGTAAGCCGACACGAGCTGTTCGACGCCCTTGTACCGGTTGATCCTGCCGACGAAAAGGTACAGGAACCGTTCCTTCGGGATGCCGAACCGGGCGCGAATGTCGATGCCGCGGCTCGGATAGGCGTCGTCATAGTGGCCGTGCGGCGTCACGACGATCTTGTCCTCCGGCACGCCGAACACGTCGGCCGCCTCGCGCTTCGACGATTCGCTCAGGACGAACGCGGCGTCGCACAGGCTTAGCAGCCGCTTGCGGACGAAGAAGTCCCAGCGCGACCGGCCCTTGTGCGGCCAGATGTTGTGAATCGTCCAGTACAGCCTCACCCCGAGGAATTTGTACCAGTACAGCAGCAAAATAAAAAACAGCGACTTGACGACGGTCAACGGAAAAGTCGAAGCCTGGTACGTATAGCTTGGCCAGTGGATATGGACGATATCGCCCCGGCGCGGCTTGAACTGCGAGCCCTTGGCGTAATGCTCGACGCGCAGGCCGCGCCGTTCGAGCGACCTGGCGAGCAGGTCGGTATACTTGTTGTGCGGATTCGTCTTGGGCCACATGTAGACGGTCGGTTCGCTCATCTAATGCACCTGCCCGACGGCGGTCCTAACCGCGGTATATTCGCCGCCTGCCAGCGTCTGATCGTACAGATCCAGATGCCGGTCGAGCAGCGCCGCTTGCGTGAAGCCGCGGCAGTGCTTGAGGCAGGCTGCCTGGATGCGCCGCTTGTCCGCGCCCGGCAGCGAGTGGAACGACAGAATCTTGGCCCGGATGGCCGCGGCGCTGCCCGGCGGGAACAAAAATTCTTCGGGATCGTACACCGCGTCCGGAATGCCGCCTACGTCGGTGGCGTACACCGGCGTGCCGACCTGATACGACTCGATGATGACCCGGCCGAACGGCTCCTCCCATACCGAGGGGACGAAGTTGACGTCGGCCTCGCCCATCATGCGGCGCGCCTCGGCAGGCTTCACCTTGCCGGGGAAGACGAAGCGCGCGTCCTCGCGGCAGTCGTCGGCGAGCTTCGCCCGCAGGCTTCCTTCGCCGCAGACGACGATGCGTTCGACGACGTCGGTCGGCAGCGACATCGCCGCCTCGATCAGCTCCCGCACGCCTTTTTCGGGCTCGATCCGCCCGAAGTAGCCGATGCGGAGCGGCCGCCTGTCGAAGTCCTTCTCGCTGGCGGCGATCCCGCCCTCCACCGCGTTCGGGATGACCTTCGGCGCGGCGGCCGGGAACAGTCCCGCGTCCGTATGGCGCTTCAGGATGTGCGAAGAGATGCCGACGACCGCCGACACATGACGGCTGTAGCCGCTTGTCGTCATGGCGTACAGCCGAGCCAGCAGCGGATTTTTGATCGGCGAGCTGACCGGCGACAGCAGCGAATAATCGCGCAGCGTGTGCACGATCGGCACGTCCAGGCCGGCTGCCGCCGTCCAGATGCCCGCGCCGAATCCGGACAGGTTTTGCGTGTGAATCAGATCCGGCTTGATCGCGGCCAGCCGCTCCCGCACTGCTTCGTTCATCCGCGGATTGTACAGGTCGGTCAGCCTGCGGGCGGTCCGCATCAGCACGCCGCGCCGTTTGGCGTCGCCGATCCAGTACAGGCTGCCGTACGGCATCCGGTGTACGGTGACGCCGTTGATCCGCTCTTCCCGCACGCCTTCCTCGCGCCTGTGCCCGCCGAGCGTCAGCACGTGAACGTCGGCGACGGACGCGAGCGTCTCCGCCAGGATCTGCGTCGATATCTCCGCCCCGCCGATGATATGGGGCGTGTACAAACTGTTGACGATTACGATTTTCATGCGGTACGTCTCAACTCCCTATCGTTCTGCGTATCCCATTCTGCCGCCCGGGCGTCCGGCCGTCCTTCAAAAAATCCGCCCCGGATCCATCCGATCAGCAGCCAGAAGTTCACGAAGGAATAGGAATCGAAATTCATAACGAGCGAAACGCATAACGCGAACGCGAATTGGGCGAACGGATGGCGGCGCGAGCTGCGCAGGGCCGCCGCCATGAATCCAAGGAACAGCAGCGCGCCGATGAGCCCTTCCTCGGCGAACAGCTTGGACCACATATTGCGCGAGGTGGCCATCTCCGGATGGTCGTTCACCAGGTTCGCGACCTCGGTGAACTTCATGCCGTAATCGAAGTGCCCGAGCAGCAGATCCGCGAATTCGCGGTAATAAAATCCGCCGCCGACGCCGAAGATCGGATGATGCCAAAACTCCATGAAGCCGATCGCCGGGAAAATGACGCGGATAAAAAAACGAATTGTCCCCCCGCAGCAGATGCGGAAAATCGAACTGGAACCGGTCCGTGAAGTAGCCGCTGACCTTGAGCGTCTCGAGCAGAAACGGCACGCCGACGACGATGACGAGCCCGATGGCGCCGAGCGCGAGCAGCATGCGTCCGCGATACTTATTCGCGACGAGCACGTAGACGAGCAGCGCGATCAGCAGCACGCTGTAAGCGTAGGCCGAGAACGACAGGACCAGGAGCACAGCGCAGCCGATGAGCGGCGTCAGCGTGATTTTCTTGTAGCCCTCCCTGTACAGGTACAACAGCAGCAAACCGCCGGTCAGCAGATGAATGCCGCCCCAGGACGGCTCGCCGGACAACAGCTGGATCCGGCCCTTGTACACCTTTTCGGAAAAGAGCCCGGTCAGCATGCCGGAAAAACCGCTGCGGATCAAGTACGCGTCGGCGAGCTGGAGCATCCCGGCCGCGAGCGGCGGCACGAAGCCGACGAGCAGGTAGACGGCGATCTGCCGGCGAAGCGCGGGATCGTTCCTCGCCTGCTCGGCGATATACAGGGACACCCTGTACATCGAGATGCCGAACAACAGCGTGACGGCGTGCTTGAGGCTCGCGCCCGTATCCCCGCCGATCGACACGATCAGCGAATGTCCGATGCTATAGGCGGCGAAAATCAGGAGCGGCACGTCACCGCGGCGGAACTTGAAATCGGTGAACAACAGCAGCAGCGAGGCGGCGAACATCGGAAACATCGCCAGCGGGCGATAGACCGAGAAGGCGAAGTATGGCAAGCTGTCATACGTGATGACCGCCAGCGAGAACAAAAACAGCGCGACGACCGAAGCGCGGACGAGATCGACCGGCTCGTCGCGGTTTTGCGCTAGGATAGGATCAGCTCCATGTTTTTGCGGGTCGCCGAACTGCTGAACCGGCGGCTCACGTAACGGATCGAATTGCCCGATATGCTGTCGTTGATCTCGCTGTCGCCCATCAGCAGCAGTACGCTGCGCACCATCTCGTCTTCCGATTCGCATACGAACAAGTCCTCGCCGTTGTTCGCGTCCAAGCCTTCGCTGCCGATCGCATTGGTCACGACCGGTACGCCCCATGACATCGCTTCAAGAATTTTCGTCTTGATCCCGGTGCCGAACAAGAGCGGCGCGATCATGAGCGCGGAGTCGCCTACGATCCGCTTCACGTCGTCCACCTCGCCGGTGACGATGACGCCCGGATGGTCGCGCTGGAGGCGCAGCACCTCGGCCGTCGGATTTTTGCCGACGATGTAAAAGACCGCAGCCGGATTGCTCTGCTTGATTCGGGCCCATACGCGCTCGCAAAAATACACGGCCGCCGAGCTGTTGTGGGGAATGTCCATTTTCCCGACGAACACGACCTTGTTTTTGTCGTAGAGCCGGGAGCCTCTCGCCTGCATCCGGAAATCGGGATCGACCTTCATCGGAACGCCGTGACAGGATTCGTGACGCGTCGTCTTCCTGAAGTTTTGCGCTTCGGCCGGGGAGGTGAAGATGAGATGGTCGAACCGCGGAGCCACTTGCTTTTCGTACTTGCCCAGCATTTTGCTCTCGAAGGCGATGAGCCATTTTTGGACGAACTTCAGGTCCGCGAACTTCTTCAGGCCGTTCGGCAGCTTGTCCGAGAACCCGCCGAGCACGGACGGGATATACTGGAACCAGTCGAGCTGGCGGCGGTAGCGCAGCGACAGCAGATCGTCGTAGCTCAGCACCTTGCGTCCCTGCCCCGGCGCCAGGTATTCGGCCACCCGCACCATGTCGTAGAGCACGAAGTCCGGCTCCTCCTCGCGGACGAATTCCCGGATCTTGCGGTGCGTCTTGCGGCTGTAATACACCGACACTTGCAGCGGCCACTTGCGCCGGATTAGCGAATGGACGACGATGTTGTACAGCTTCTCAAGCTTGCCCGGCGGCGTAAGCGTGGCCAGCCTGCCGATTTCCGGCGGGCGCTGGGATAAATATTTCGGATCGTCCACGAACGAGAGGTTTACGATCTCGCTGCCTGGGTAGATTTCTTTCATATGCCGTACGTATTGCAGCAGCATGTTTTTGCGGCCGTCCGTGCCGGGAAAAGGCAGCCGATTCGTAATAAACAAAATCTTGTTCATTTGTCGCCACCCTTAAAAAGCGTCTTTGGCCCCAAGCAGCAGCTTGAAGGTCCGGAAAATGATCTTCAGATCCCCCCGAATGCTCCGTTTGCGAATGTATTCCAGGTCCAGCTCGACCATCTGCTCGAAGCTGAGATTGCTGCGTCCGGTCACCTGCCACAGTCCCGTGCAGCCTCCGCTAACGGAGAGCCGAAGCTTGTCGTAGTCCGAGTATTCCTCCACCTCTCTTTGCAGCGGCGGCCGAGGGCCGACGAGCGACATTTCTCCTTTGAGCACGTTCACGAGCTGCGGGAGCTCGTCGATGCTCGTTTTGCGGATGAACCGGCCGATCCGGGTAATGCGCGGATCGTCTTTGAGCTTGAACATCGCGCCCTTGATCTCGTTCTTCTCCAGCAGCGCCGCGAGCTTCTGCTCCGCGTCCGGCACCATCGAGCGGAACTTGTACATTTTGAATTTGCGACCGTTTTTCCCGATGCGCGTCTGTTGGAAAAAGACCGGCGCCTTCGGGCTTTCCAGCTTGATGAGCGTAGCCGTAACCGCGAAAATCGGACTGAACAGCGCCAGCGCGACTAGCGAGCCCGCGACGTCCATGCCGCGCTTCACCGTCGTATACATCGCCAGCTTGCCGTTGTTCTGGGCCGCGATCCGCTTGCGTTCGAAGTCCGTCAGGCGGGCGACCAGCTCCATATCATACCGCAGAGCCATGGCTTTCCCCCACTTTCTCGCGCCTGATCAGCGATTCGAGCCCGTCCATCAGGCGGTACCTGAGCTCCTCGTCGCGCAGCGCGAAGTCGATTGTCGTCATGATAAACCCGAGCTTCTCGCCGACGTCGTAGCGCATGCCTTCGAAGTCGTAGGCGTTAACGCCTTGCGCTTCGTTCAGCCGCTGGATCGCGTCGGTCAGCTGAATCTCGCCGCCTGCGCCTACCTCGTGCTTGCCGAGGAAATCGAATATCTCCGGCGTGAGCACATAGCGGCCCATGATGGCCAGATTGGACGGCGCCTGTCCGATCGGCGGCTTCTCTACAAAACGCCGCACCTCGTACAGACGTCCGCGCCGCTCGATCGGATCGAGGATACCGTAACGATTCGTCTGATCGGTGCCGACCGCCTGAACGCCGATGACCGACTTGCCGGTCTGCTCGTACTGGCTGATCAGCTGACGCGTGCAAGGCGTTTCGGACTGCACGATATCGTCGCCCAGCAGCACCGCGAACGGTTCGTTGCCGATGAAGTTGCGGGCGCACCAGACGGCGTGGCCGAGGCCTTTGGCTTCTTTTTGCCGGATGTAGTGGATCTCGACGTTGGACGATTTGCGAACCTTGCTCAAAATATCGAGCTTGCCCTTTTCCGCCAGCGTGTGCTCCAGCTCGAAGGCGATGTCGAAGTGATCCTCGATCGCCCGTTTTCCTTTGCCGGTCACGACGATAATGTCTTCGATTCCGGATTCGATCGCTTCTTCCACGATGTACTGTATGGTCGGCTTGTCGACGATCGGCAGCATTTCCTTAGGCATTGCCTTCGTTGCAGGCAGGAAGCGCGTACCGAGGCCTGCCGCGGGAATAATCGCTTTTCTCACTTTTTTCATACGCTCTCACCCCATCCGTATTTCTCTTTAGACTTGCCGATGTTTCATGCTTGCGGTAATTGCGGCGCCAGTGCATTGGCGCTGCTAGCGGCGTTTGCGACACCAGCGACGTTTGCGACACCAGCGACGTTTGCGACACCAGCGACGTTTGCGACACCTTTTCGGAAATAAGTGTTAGAAAGCATTTATTTCGGACTACAAATGGCATCCCGCACAAATAACGGTTAAAACGCATTTATTTCTCCCGTTTACGCTCGTTTAGTCGCGACTTCGAGTAAATAAATGCCTTTTGACACTTATTGGACCGCCCCCGACCTCCCTCTCTGGAAATAACTGCTTTTGAACAGCTATTTCTGCCAGAAGCCGGGTCGTCCCTTACCAATCATGCCTAAAAAAAATCGAACCTTCACCTTGCAATCGTTTCAAAACAATCAATCGTATCAAAACAAATTTAAGCGGGCATTGAACCCATCCTCACGCCACACCCCTGACGATAAACGTCTAAGGTCCGCTGACCCACAGCATGGCCGAGTGCCTCCAGTGATAAAGGAGCAGGAGACATTTCCTTGGAACGCGCATCGTTCGATCGATGCTTCCCTGCATCTCTTGCTGCATTGCCTTCAGCGCTCTTTTAACGCCCCCGGCGGTTGAATACCGCGCCGACGACCCGGACCCGTCCGGACGAGAGCGTCTCCTTCGCCTTCAGAACCGCATCCATGCTCGTCTTTCCCTTGCGGATGACGAGCACGGCGCCGTCGCACTTGTCCGCGACGATCATCGCGTCCGACGCGGCCGCCATCGATGTCGTATCGACGATCACGATGTCGAAGCGCGCCTTGGCCGCTTCGAGCATCGCGCTCATCGCTTCCGAATCGAGCAGCTCGGACGGATTGTGCGGCATCGGTCCCGCGCACACCACTTGCAGGTTTGGGTAAGCCGTTCTGCGGGCGACCTGGTCCAGCTCGCCGCGCCCCGCCAGCGCCGTGCTTAGCCCCGCGTCGTTCGGCAGATCGAAAATTTGATGCTGCACGGGCGACCGAAGATCCGTATCCAGCAGCAGTACCCTTCTGCCGGCTTTGGCATAGGCGACCGCGATGTTGGAGGACGTGGTGCTCTTCCCCTCTCCCGGCTCTGCGGAAGCGATCGCGATCGTCTTCATGCCTTCGTCCCGGACCGACCATTCGATGCCGGTCTTTAATCTGCGATACGTATCGGCGGCGGCCGACTTCGGATTTTGCGCCGCGATCAATCCTCGTTTACGCATCCATCGTGACATTCGGCTTCCCCCTTGCTCCCATCGTCGTTCGTTCCGAGTCGTCGGGGCCGATCAAGTCCCGTTTGCGAATCCGCGGCACGTCGGCCAGCAGCGGCAGTCCCAGCTTGGCGCGCACCTCTTGCTCGGTCTTGACCGAGCTGTCCATATGTTCGAGCAGAAAGGCGAGAGCGATGCCGATCAGGATCGACAGGACGAACACGATCGCGACGTTCTTGACGGGATTCGGGGAGATCGGGCCATAATTCGCTGCCGGATCGGCCCAGTTGAGGACGGATACGTTGTCCAGATTCATGAGCGTGCGAATCTCGGACTGGAATACCTTCGACACGGCGTTTGCCATGTTGGCCGCCCTGGCGTAGGAGCCGTCCGTCGCGATGACGGTCATAATCTGCGTTTCGCTAACGGAAGAGATGCCGATCTTTCCTGCGAGCTCGCCGGCCGACGTATGAAGATCGGGATAAGCGGCGGCGACCTTTTCCAAAATTCGGGGCGTGAGGATCAGCTGCTTGAAGGTTTTGATCAGCAATATGTTGGAGTTGATCGCGCCGGCGTCGGGCGCTGAGGACGTATTGCCGGGGGGCCTCGCTTTGGTACACCATCAGCTTGGCGGCTGCTTGATAAGTCGGTCTCACTTGTTGACTGGTATAATATCCGACCGCCGTACACAAGGCGATCGTAATCAAGGCGATCAGCCAGAGCCTTTTCCTGACTACGCTCCAATACCGTTGAATTTCCAAAACGCTTCACTCCGATGCTGATTTCTTTTAGAAAATGAAAATAAATATCAGAATTTTCTGACTCAATTTCCGATATTCGCTTTCGTTTTTGCCTCCCTTGCCCCGTCCTGATTTCATTGTAAATCGCCCGCGACTTTCAAAACTATTACGCGGCAGGATGATTTTGCTTCTTCATCGGAAGCCATCATCGTGCCGCGTCGGTAGGTATGGATATTATACTTTAGTACCATTCGGGAGGGCGAAGCCTCCCTCCGTCCGGATATCCGACGGCGAGAAGTCTCCGATCCCCTGCGACTGCGCGAACAAGGCGGCTTGCGTCCGGTCGGTCAGATTCAATTTTTGAAAAATGCGGCTGACGTGCTTTTTGACCGTGAACTCGCTGATGACCAGCTTTTTGGCCACGGCGCTATTGGACAAGCCTTCACCGAGCGCGACCAGCACCTCCCGCTCCTTCGGCGTCAGCTTCTCGAGCGGATCGTCCGATTCTTTGCGGAGCAAGGTGCCGAGCAGACTCTGGTCGAAGTACTTGCGGCCCCGGCCGATCATCTTGACGGCGAGCAGCAGCTCGTCCGGCGCCGCGTCCTTGAGTACGTAGCCGTCGGCCCCGCACTCCTTCGCTCTGCGGATGTCGGCCTCGGAAGCCGAGGAGGTCAGCATCATAAACCGGCAGTGCAGCCCCCGGAGCGAACGAACAAGGTCGTAGCCGGACTCGGCGCCAAGCCGGATATCCAAGATGACGAGATCGGGATTCGTTGTCTCGACGACCGACAGCGCGCCTAATACGGTCTCCGCCTCGCCCGCGATCTCGAATCCCTCCTCGCCTGATAGTACGGCTCTCAGTCCTTTGCGGACGAGAGGATGATCGTCCACGATTACGATCTTCATGTCATCACCTTCCTTAATACACAATCTAGTTCTTATCCTCGCGCCCGTCGGACAGCGGCAGGCGCGCGACGATTCGCGTGCCTCCCCCTTCTTCGCTGTCGATCTGAAGGCTGCCGCCAAGCGCGGCGGCGAGCGTCTTCATGCTTCTCAGCCCAAAGCCCGAGGCTTCGACTTGCTGCAGCACGGCGCCGCAATCGAAGCCTTTGCCGTTGTCCGAGATCCGGAGCGTGGCGGAGCATGGCCGCAGCGTCAGCTTGATATCGATGGCGCTGCATTCGCCGTGGCGGATCGCGTTGGCGGCCGCTTCGGCGATAATCCGGTACAGCGCCTTCTGATGGTGCACGCTGAGGCGCCGGTCTGGCGCGGGCGGCCTGAAACGGATCCGGACGCCGCTCAGCTTCGCTTGGCTCGCGAGCAGCGATTCCACGCCGCCCAGCCACGAAGCTTCCCCATGGTCGGATACGCTAAGGTCGTATATCGTCTTGCGCAGCTCCCGCGTCGCTTCCGCCGCCGCCTCCTGGATGTCGCGCAGCAGCGCCAGATGCTGCGAGCTCGTCATTTCGTCCCATTCATGCTGCGCGGAATGCACCGCGTAGGTGATGCCGAATAGATGCGGGCAAATGCGATCGTGGAGTTCTTCTGCGATCCGGTTGCGTTCCTCGAACAATAAGTACGGTTCCACCTTGCTCTGCATGGCCATCCAATCATCGCCTTTCCCGACATGTATTATAATGAGAAAATTCAAATCTTTCGTCAGGTTCCCTCACTTCTAGGCGTTGACGTTCATTTTCAACATACCTTGCCGAAATTGACATGCCCATGCTACGGGAGTACCGATTATTGTATGGGTCGTTCGATAAGGATCGGGGTACCTTCGGTCATGACCAAAGGCGCGTTCGGATGCTTTTCGATCCAGAATTACCCAATCTTTCGGCAGCCGACGTATGCCATAGTGCGTACACCAAGTCGAATTGACGAGTGACATAATTTTCAAGCCTATATATCTTGAAGCCAAGATTATAGTTCTTTAGGCCTATATTTTCTCGAAGAGACGTTTAGGTGAATTTCTTAATCTACATCCAGAATTTGTATTTATTCGTTGATAAAGCGTTTTTACGACGAAGGCGACATGTCGCTCCACAGCGCCAAGCCGAAGCCTGGCGCGTGTTTGAATGAGAATCATGAGAGAAAGTAAGCGTATTCAAGCGTCAGTTCGTACCATTAAAGAAAGCCCTTTTCCGCGAGCGGAAAGGGCTTGGGTTAGACAAAATGTAACCGTTTTCGCCAGCGTTTGTGCGTCGGCCGCCATTTGGCTGCCACGCGACGCACTGTAGCGATCGCGATTCCGGGCAAAATGGCCGTTTATCCGAGGAACCGCGTCATTCGTCTTCCCATGCCAGGCTCCAACGGCTGCGATATTGAGCCAGCTTCGGCGCCGGATCGGCCGGCGCTGCGGACAGCACGAGCCGGATCTTCGAGATCCAGCCGTCGAAGACATCGTAGGAAGCGAACAGATTGGCGGTAGCCGGCGTCATGTAGACGAAATGCGGCCCTGGCAGCGTCTCCGTCAGGTGGCGCAGCGCGGCTTCCATAGGCGTGTACTTTTTTTCGTTTGCCTTCCCAGCGGTCGAGCTCGGGCGCGGGCTCGTCCTCTTCTCTTTCGCGCGCCCACTCGGCAAGTCTCTTTTCCCGCTTATAGTAGGCGCTCACCTGCGCCTTGGACATTCGCCTCGCCGTCTCCTCGTGGATCGGATAGAGCACGAACCGCGCGAATGAACGCGCCTTGGCCGTCTCGGCGGCGATGACGAGCGCTTCGTCCGTCGTATCTTCGAATGTATCGTAGTAGATCAACGTGCCTTTTTCTCGATTGGCCGGCGGCTCGTAGCCGAAGGGTACTTGTCTTGCGATCGGGGTCATCTTCGATTCCTCCTTGCGGCGTCTTTGGCTAGCATGGCCTAACGAATCCCCTTATATCGGTCTCGCGCACAACCATGTCGGCGCCTCATGGACTTACCGATGCAGATTCCCTATAATGATAAAAATTCGAATGCGAAATGGCAAGGTGACGAACGATGAAGGCATATGCCCGCGTGTTTCAAGGAACGGCGTTTACCGCCCGCTCCCCCGAAGAAATCGACATATTGAAGGACCATTTGTTCTGCGTAAACGATGACGGCGTCATCGCGGAAACGATCGCGCCGGATTCCCCGGAATACGAGGCCGTTCGAAGCGAATACGCGGTCTTGGACCGGTATCGGCAGCTGGCGCCGGGCCAATATTTGCTGCCCGGCTTCGTCGACCTGCACGTGCACGCGCCGCAGTGGGCGCAGTCCGGCACGGCGCTCGACGTGCCGCTTTACGACTGGCTGCACACGCATACCTTTCCGCTGGAGTCGAAGTTCGCGGATCTGAACTTCGCGGCCGAAGTGTACGAAGATCTCGTCGCCTCGTTGCTCGCGAACGGTACCACGACCGCCCTCTATTTTGCCACGATCCATAAGGAATCCAGCCTGTTATTGGCCGAGATCTGCGCGAAAAAGGGGCAGCGCGGCCTGGTCGGCAAAGTCGTGATGGACGATCCGGCGCAAAATCCCGCGTACTACCGCGATGCCGATGCCGCCGCGGCGCTGACGGATACCGAGGCATTTATCGTCGCCGTCAAAGAGCTGGCGAAGCGCGCCAAGCAGGGCGTATATCCGGTCGTGACGCCAAGGTTCATCCCGAGCTGCACCGACGAAGCGTTAAAAGGACTGGGCGCGCTCGCCGCGAAGCACGATACGCATGTTCAATCCCACTGCAGCGAGAGCGACTGGGCGCACGGGTACGTGCAGGATCGGCTAGGCAAGCGCGACGCCGTCGCGCTCAGCGACTTCGGGCTGCTCGGCGACAAGTCCGTCATGGCGCACTGCAACTTCCTCGACGAAAACGATGCGGCGCTCTTCGCGCGGACGGGGACGGCGATCGGCCACTGTCCGATCTCCAACGCCTACTTCGCGAACAGCGTCATCCCGATCGCCCGCTGGATGGACAAAGGCGTCGAGATCGGACTCGGCTCCGACGTCTCGGGCGGGTATTCGCCGAGCTTGTACGACAATGCCAGACAGGCGGTCATCTCTTCCAGGATGCTGGAGGACGGCGTAAATCCAGCCCTCCCGGCGGACGCGCGCGGCATGCAAGCCTCCCGCATCACGATCGACGAAGCCTTCTATCTCGCGACGGCTGGCGGCGGCGAAGCGTTAAGCCTGCCGATCGGACGGCTGGCGGCGGGCTACGCCTGGGACGCGCAAATCGTCGACATCGCGCTCTCGGGCGCGCGTCTGCCCGTGTTTAGCGAGGACGAGCCGTTGCATGAGATCTTTCAGAAAATCATGTATCTCGTGCGTCCGGAGAACATTCGGGAAGTATGGGTGCAGGGCGAGCAGGTCCATAAGCGCGCATGATGTAGCGTTCGCTCCGACTTGCTGTGGAAGCCACAAGTAGTCCTATCTAGGAACAAACCCGCCTCCTTCGTTGCCGGCTCCAAGCAGATAGTCTCGGTGAGGAACGAACGTGCTGCGCCGCTCGCCGAACGACCGCCGTCCTGGAAGATGCTCCCCCCTCCAGTCGTATAAGTAGAGACGAATGTGCATGGTGGCTGCTGATTTCTCCCGCTTATGCAACATGGGATAAAATGCTATGATGAGATGGACAAGGCTGCCACTCGCTCACGATACGCTAAATTCGGGAAGGAGCAACATCGATGAACGCGGAACAACTGGAACGGATTCACACGGGGAAGGGCTTCGTCGCGGCCCTGGATCAAAGCGGCGGAAGCACGCCGAAGGCGCTGCTGCAGTATGGCGTGCCGGAGAGCAGTTATTCGGGCGAAGAAGCGATGTACGCGCTCGTTCACGAGATGCGGACCCGCATCATCAAGAGCCCGGCGTTTGACTCGAAGTACATTCTCGGCGCTATTTTGTTCGAGAATACGATGGACCGGGAGATCGACGGACTGCTGACCGCAGACTACTTGTGGGAAAAGAAAGGCATCGTGCCTTTCCTCAAGGTGGACAAGGGATTGGCCGAGCAGGCCGACGGCGTCCAGCTGCTGAAGCCGATCGACGGACTGGACGCGCTGCTGAAGCGGGCCGTCGAGCGACGGATTTTCGGGACCAAGATGCGTTCTCTCATTAAAGAGGCGAATCCGGCGGGAATCCGGCAGGTCGTAGAGCAGCAGTTCGCCATCGGCAAGCAGATCGCGGCGGCAGGCCTCGTGCCGATCATCGAGCCCGAGGTGGACATCGCCAGCGCGGACAAAGCCGAATCGGAAAAGCTGCTCAAGGCCGAACTCCTCTCGCAGCTCGCCGCGCTAGGTCCAGACGTGAAGGTGATGCTTAAGCTGTCTATCCCGACCGAGGACAACTTCTATGCCGAACTGATCGAGGAGCCGCACGTGCTTCGCGTCGTCGCCCTGTCCGGCGGCTACGCGCAAGCCGAAGCGAACGAGCGTCTCGCGCGCAACAACGGGCTGATCGCGAGCTTCTCTCGCGCGCTGTCCGAAGGCCTCAGCGCCGGCCAGTCGGACGAGGCGTTTAACGAGATGCTGTCCGAATCGGTGCGGAATATATACGAAGCTTCTATTAAATAAGTGTAAAGATCCGACAAGACCCTGGGCTGCGAGCGCCCGGGGTCTTTAGTGTGCGGCGGTGCAGCGGTGGAGGTGTCGGCCCGTAGCAATAAAGGTGGGACGCGGAAAACTGGCCATCGTATTCGATTTGGGCAATTGCCTTCTCTACGGCAGTCGATCACAATCCCAGGCGCCCCATTCGAGCAACCGCCTCCTATACAACAGGCCGATCTCCGCCGCGGGCGACCCATTATGTCCGCCGCATGTACGCCCGTACCGTGATCGGCGCGAAGATCGCGACGACGACGGCCGCGCCGATCAGCGAAATGCCGAGATCCCAGCCGACGGAGCCCGAGTTCGCGAGGTCGCGGACGGCCGTCACCAGATGCGAGATCGGATTGATGTCGGCGAACCATTGCAGCCAGTTCGGCATCGTCTTCGTCGGCACGAAAGCGTTGGAGAGGAACGTGAGCGGGAACAGCACGATCATGGAAATGCCTTGAACGCTCGAGGCCGTTCGGGCGATGACGCCGAAGAAGGCGAAGATCCAGCTGATGGCCCACGAGCTGAAGATAACGAGCAGCGCGGCGATCGCGACGTGACCGAGGCCGCCATCCGGGCGGTAGCCCATGATGTAGCCCATGCCGAAGGTCAGTACCGTAGCGATCGTGTACCGGATCGTATCCGCGAGCAGCGCTCCGGCGAGCGGCGCGATGCGCGCGATGGGCAGCGACTTGAAGCGGTCGAACACCCCTTTGTCCATGTCCTCGCGCAGCTGCACGCCGGTCACGATCGAGGTCGTGATGACGGTCTGCACGAGGATGCCCGGGATGATGACGGGCAAATAGCTGAGGACGTCGCCGGAGATCGCCCCGCCGAAAATATAGGTGAACATGAGCGTAAAAATGATGGGCTGCAGCGTGACGTCGAACAACTGCTCGGGCGTGCGCCGAATCTTGAGCAGGCCGCGATATGCCATCGTCAGCGAGTGACGGACGGATTGGCCGAAGCTCGTGCGGTTTTTAAGACGGGCGCCCGGGTAGAAGGCAGTCGTGCTTTTCATAACATGACCTCCTCTTTACGATGGGATGCTTGCGTATTCGGTGCCGCATTCTCCTGCGCGCCATGGCCGGTGATCGTCAAAAACACTTCATCCAGGGTTGGCTTCTGTACGCTGATCTCGGACAGGCGGATGCCCGACTCGCGCAGCGCGACGAGCAGATCGGTCACGCGATCGGCGTTCGCCATCGGCGCCGTGATCTTGCCGGCTTCCGACGTCACGCTGGACGTCGCCTGGAGCACCCGCTCGACGATCCGTCTCGCTTCGCCGATCGCAGGCTGGTCCTGCACGCTCAGATGGAGCGAGGATGTGCCGACCGAGGCTTTCAACTCGTCGACGGTGCCTTCCGCGACGACGGTGCCGCGATCGATGACCGCGATGCGGTCGGCCAGCTGATCCGCTTCGTCCAGATACTGCGTCGTGAGCAGGACGGTCGATCCCGTCTTCACCAGTCTGCGGATCGTCTCCCACATCTGGGCGCGCGTCCGCGGATCCAGTCCCGTCGTCGGCTCATCCAGGAAAATGAGCGGCGGCTGCGCGATCAGGCTCGCGGCAAGGTCCAGCCGTCGCCGCATGCCGCCCGAGAAGTTTTTGAGCGGCCGCTTGGCAGCCTCCGTTAAGCCGAATTCCTCCAGCAGTTCCGCCGCCTTCCGCCTCGATTCGACGCGCCCAAGGCCGAGCAGCCGGGAAAAAATAATGAGATTTTCCGTGGCGCTTAGCGATTCGTCGACCGAGGCGTACTGGCCGGTCACCCCGATCAATTGCCGGACGATCTGGGATTCCCTGGTCACGTCGTAGCCGAAAATCCGCGCCGAGCCCGCATCGGGCTTGAGCAGCGTTGCCAGCATCCGGATCGTCGTCGTCTTGCCGGCGCCGTTGGGACCGAGCACGCCGTAGATCGATCCTGCGCGTACGTTCAGGCTCACCCCGTCCACCGCGCGGTTGCTGCCGAACGTTTTGACGAGCCCGGACGCCTCGACGGCCCATTCTTCGCCGCTGACCGCCTTATCCCTTGCGTGTATCGCGTTCATCGTCATTCCTCCTGTCGCACTGATTCATACGGATACTAAGGCGCGAATGTGAATTCAGTATGAACCGGCCGAGGCGCCTAAACGTTCATAAGCGTTCAAGGGTCCGACCATAATAAGGAGAGCTTAATAGCGAGGAGGCTTGAGCGTGGACGATTCCCGATATGCATTTGCGGAACTCGAGGATGAGCAGCTCGATGAACTGAAGCGGCTGGAGCAGGAGTTGACTGCTGCCAGCGGACAGGCGGTCACGCTGATCGCCTACGAGAAAAAGGACGCGGAATAACGAAAAAAGAGGCCCTCGGGCCTCTATCATTATAGCGCGCGCTGTCTGGCGACATCGATGATCTTCTTGTCGCTCAAGTAACGCTCCATCTGCTGCTCGGCATCCATAACGACCTTCTGGATCGCGCAATCTTCGCCGTGGCTCAGCCCGCATTCGAAGATCGATGCCGTCCCTTCGATCGCATGGATCACGTCCAGAAAAGAAATCCGTTCGTAATGGGCCTTCAGCCGGTATCCGCCGTTCGCGCCGGATACGGAGCCGATCAACCCCGCCTTGACCAGCTTGCTCAGCATTTTGGACAGATACGTCTGGGAAACGCCGAGTTTGTCGGCAAGCAGCTGCACCCCGACAGGCTTGTCCGGCGCTTGACTCATCAAAAACATCATGGCATGGAGCGCGTAATCCGTCGCCTGCGAAAACTTCATTGGCACACCTCGATGATGGACTTTGTATGCCCATGATAGCCTCGGCGAGACGTTAAAGCAAGTCCGTATCCCAAGCCGGATTCCATACGACTTCCCATAGATGGCCGTCCGGGTCCATGAAGTGACCGGAATATCCGCCCCAAAACGTATCGTGCGCGGGATCGGTGACGACGGCCCCCGCCTGTCGCGCCTGGTCCATGACCCGGTCGACCTCTTGTTTGCTCGCCACGTTATGTCCGATCGTCATTTCCGTCGAACTGGGCGGCGTCTGAGCCACCTTCGCCTCGTGCGCGAGATCCTGGCGGCACCAGATCGCGAGCTTCAAGCCCGCTTGCAAATCGAAAAAAGCGACCGCGCCGTGCTCGAACTCCGTTCCGACGATGCCTTCCGTAGGCAAGCCCATGCCGTCCCTGTAAAAGACCAGCGCTCTCTCCAAATCCGCGACGCCCAGTGTCAGCACCGTAATGCGCGGCTTCATCGTTCATTCCTCCCCTTAATCCATTTCCATCGCATGCGGTTTAAACAATGTTGGAGTTGTCGACCGCGTCCGTGTCGACCGTGTTGGTCTTGCTCAGCTGGTTGTTGTTAACGCCTCCGAAAGAATCCCCTGGCGAAAACGAAGCGGCTCCGCCGTAATTTTTGGAGGTGCTGGACAGCGAGATGAATCCCGTGTCGCCGAATTGCACATTCGAGCCCTGGTTGACGTTGAGAATTTTTACTTTACCAATAACGGAGGGCATGGCAGGTTACCTCATCGGCAAGTTTTTAACGCTTTAGATAAGGTATGAAAAGCAGGCGCTCGCCGTGACCGTTCCATCGTCAAATGTATATAGCAGCGCCGAACGCCGATTCCGGCCGGGACCTGGCCAGTCTGAAGCCGAGATCGTCGATCCGAAACGTCGGATGGCTCCGGCGGCGGACCGTCGCCCCGCAGCCTCTCGCCTCTTCCGCCCCACTGCCGCCGCGAAAAAAACCGATAAGCGCCGTAAACTTGCGCATCGTACACGTCCCAGCACCATTCCCGGAAGTTGCCGAGCATATCGTATAACCCCCAAGGATTCGGAAGCTTCCCGCCCACGATGCGCACGGCCCCTCCGGCGGAACGATCGCGCCGTAAAGCGCGCGCGTCACCGGCACCGGCGCCAGCAGGAACGAATCCACCTCGACCGCCCATGCCGTCTTTTTTACGGTCGTCCCTCAGATGGACGCGTCCTGCGGGAATTTGCAACATCGGATACGGAACAAGCGGGATGTCGCGCCTCTCGCGTGGCTCGGTCTCGTCGACGCGACCTGCGCTTTCGCGCGTCATCGCGTCGCGCCCAGCTTTTCGATCGCCTGCGGCTCCGTCGGCAAGAAAAAAAGATCCCTGCCCTGATTGCATTCATAAATAAAATCGCGCAAGCTCTTGCTCGCGCTCGTATACGCGGAGAAGTCGCCTACGATCGCGAGCTTCACCTGATAGTTGACGAACTTCTGCGCGATCGCCCCGGCCAATCCCGTCTTCAGATCGTAAAATTCGGCGTCGAGCATCGTTCCGTCGATCACGATGCGATCGACGCCGGTCTCGTACCGTACGTTCGCCATCATGTCCAGCGCGGATTGAACGTCTCCGATGACTTCCCCGCTCACGAGGGCCACGGGCTCGCGCCCTTCCGCCTCGACTTTCGATATTTTCCACATGTTCCTCGCCTCCCTTTTTTTACGCTCATTTCGGCTTCATGAAGCGTCTCGCGTACTCCTCGCCGATATACCGGTTGTCCGCGCCGCTGGCGGGAGCCACGTTCGCCACGCGAAAGAAGCTCAAGCCCACGACCATGGCCATCAGGCCATACGCGGCGCTGTGCGCATCGGACGCCGACATCTCCCCTGTCCGGTCGCCGAATTCGAAAATCCGCGCGATGCCGGCCAGATCCTTCACGTAGCTGCCCGATAAGACGTCGCGCAGCTTCGGATCCACGGCCGCGCGCGAAAAAAATTGCACGAACAATCGGCCTTGGTCTTCGTACGGAATGCGCATCTCCACGATCCCGTCCAGTTGCGACACGTCGATGCTCGCTCCCGCATCCTGCCCCGCCGGAGGCAGCATATGCGCGAGAGCAACTTCGAGCATCGCCCCTGCCGTCATGCCGCCCGAGATTTCCGCTTCGATCTTCGCGCCGTAATAGGCCATGAACGACTTGAATGCTTCGGTCGTCAGCTCGTCTTTGTTTTTGTAATAATAGGTGACGACGCCTTTGGAGCAGCCCGCCTGCTCCGCGACCTTGTCCAGCGTCATCCCGTCGATGCCGTACTTGCTGATGCAGGCGAGCGTCGCGTTGACGACATCGGCCCGTCGCCTTGGCCCCATCCCGACCTTAGGCATGGTATCGCCCCCTGTTTTATTTATACTGATCAGTCGGAATAAATAAAGTCTAGACCATGAACCCAATTTTTGTCAATTCCCTGTTCCTTTTCGCAAGAATGCCATCCTGCCCGCAAAATCGTTCACTCCTGCCCGGATTGTTCACCGTTCAATCCCTTTTTCGTTCACGACTGGGGAATTCAGCCACTGTATCCGTTCACACCCCGAATATATAATGATACAAACGCCTTCGATCCGATCGATGCCATAGAAACCCGAAGGGAGCCCATCGATGCGCCTAAACCGAATCCGCCGCAACGGAAAGCTGTACGTGAGAATCTTGCTGGGACTCACCTTGAGCATCGTCCTCGTCCTGATCGCGAGCAACTTCATCTTCTACCTGATCTTCACGGGCGTGCTGCAGGACGAAGCCGTCGAAAACGATCTCGCCAACCTTCGGCAGACGGGCAAGGCCGTAGCCAACACGACCGAGAGCGCGCAGACGGTCGCTTTCCAAATTTACCGCAACAGCGCGATCGCGAAGATGCTCTATTACAGCAAGCCGGACGCCTTCGATACGCAAGCGGCGATGCTGGATTTGCGCAATTATTTGTCGACGATGCCCTTCATTCAATCGATCTACGTCTACAATCCCGCATCCGGCTACTACTATATCGCCGCGCAAAACGGCCAGGAAGGCATCTGGCGCGAGTCGGAGGTGCAGGACGCGGGCATCCTCGATATTTTGGGCCGCTACAGGGATTACAAGCCGTTCACGCCGATCCCGCGGACGATCAAGTCGGCTGCGGCCAACGCGCCCGATCTCGGCGTCTATACGTACCTGTGCTACGATGCCATCAACTTCAACCGGGAGATCAACTCCGCCGTCATCGTCAACTTGTCGGCATCCTGGATCAACCGGGAGCTCGGCAAAGCGGAAACCGCAAGCGCCGGGCGCACGTACCTGCTCGACGATCACGACGTCGTGCGCTCCGTCGACGATCTCATGAGCGCGAAGCTGGGCGAGTCGGATCTCGCGCTTCTCCAAAGTTACGTAGCCAAGCCCGAATCCGGCTTTGCCGTCGCCGAGTTCGAGGGCGTAAAGTCGCTCATTACCTACACGGCGCCTACGCCTTACGAATGGCACTACGTCCGGATCACGCCGTACGGGGAGATCACGCAAAAGACGAAGGACATTCGCGGCAAAACGCTGCAGGTCGCAGGCGCGATCCTCGCCGTCGGGCTGCTGCTGTCCTGGCTGATGTCCCGTTATCTATACGTGCCGATCAACCGGATCGAGAAACGCATGTCCGACCTGGAATCGGAAAAGCGCAACAGCAGCTACACGCTGCGTCAGAATACGCTGCGCAAGCTCATTCAGATCCAGGACTTCGATCCCGACTTCCAGCTGGAAAAGCTGCGCAGCGCCGGCATCGCCTTCGACTTCACGCAGCCGTATCAACTCGCTCTCCTGCGAATCGACGGCTTCGATCGGGTACGCAGCCAGAGCTCCAAGGACCTGCTCACTTACAAATTCGCGATCATGAATATCGCCGCCGAGATCTCGTCGAAGCTATACGATGCCGATACGGTGGATCTCGAGGACGACGGCATTCTGATGCTGATCAATACCCGCGGACAGGAGCAGGACGCGGAGGCGCTGCTCGCTATGCTCAAGGAGATCCAGGATGCTTGCGCGGAGTTTCTGCGCATCGGCCTCACGGTGTCGCTGACGCCGGCCACCAAGAGCCCGCACGAGCTGCACGCCATGTACAAGCTCGCCCGGGAAGCCACCGACCGCCGCTTCTTCAGAGGCTGCGGCTCGATCATCGAGGCGACGCCCGGCCCCGGCGACCGCCACTCCTTTTCCGTCGGCAAGGAAAAGCAGATGCTGGACGCCCTCGTCGCGGGCAAAGCGGAGGAGGCAACCGCCCTGTACCGGGACATCCTCCTCGAAACCGCCGACTGCCCGTTCAGAGTCACGCAATCCGCGGCAAACCACGTGTCCGTCACGCTCGGCAACATGCTGGCGGAGATCGAGCGGAACGGCTCGCTGCAGCTCGGCATCGGCGCGGAGCTCAGCATTCCCGGCATCGATCAATACGAGACGCTCGACGGGTTGACGGAAGCGATGAACCGGTTTTTCGGCCAGCTGAGCGCCAAAGTATTCGAGAAGCGAAGCAACAAGCAGGAGGACCTGATCCGCAAAATCAACGCGCTTATCGAGACCCGTTACGACGATTCGAACCTGAGCCTGAATTCGATTTCCGAGGAGTTGAAAATGTCGACCTACCATGTGAGCCGCGTCTATCGTCAGCATACGTTCACGACGATCGTCGACATGATCAACAACGTCCGCATCGAAAAAGCGAAAGCGATCCTCATGTCGTCGGACGATCAGGTCGCCGAGATCGCGGAGCGGACCGGCTTCACGAACAGCTCCTACTTTCACCGGATGTTCAAGAAGCTAACCGGCGTGACGCCGGTGGAATTCCGCAAGGCGCAGGCGGGAGGCAGTCGCGAGGGCAGGCACGGCAATGGGTAGATGCCTCAATTGTGTACGTAGAATCAACAGTCGACGGGCGAACCGGGCTCATGCGCTTCAAGTGTGCACGTAGATCAACAGTGGGCCCGCCCAACTACGCAAAAACCTGCAGGAGACCGCCGTTCAGCGGTCCCTGCAGGTTTTCTTCCGTCATCTTCCCATTTCGGCCGGTCTTACTGGATGCCCGACTCGCTCAGATACGCGAGCCATTGTTTCTTGTAAGACTCCTGGATTTTGTCGAGCCCCGCCTTCTTCGCCTTGTCCATGAACGTCTTCACGCCGCCTTCGACGTCTTTGACTTGGCCGGCGAGCAGCGGGAACAGGTACTGCTTCTCTACCTGCTCGAGCGCCGACCGCTCCGCCTGGTACTCCGTATAATCTTCGGCGAAGCCGGTGTAGATGTCGGGCTTTTGAACCTTGTCGAGCTGGTCGAAGATCGCCTTGACGCCGTCATAGCTCGGCTCGAACAGCATGAATTCGGGATTGCGCCACGCCCAGCCCTGCATGCCTTCGCGCGGGAAGCCGTTCGTGTTGGCGTCGCCGACCATCTTGTAGTAACCGCCGTCGACCGTGTAGTTCGTGCCTTCGAAGCCGTACTGGGTGAGCAGGTTGTAGCGTTTGTCCAGTACCATCTTCTCGTAAAAGGCGAGCGCGCGCTCCGCGTTTTTGCTGCTGGCCGGGATGGCGAAGCCGTTGTGGATCGGATGCACCGGCGTCGCATAGCCCGTCGCGACCGCGAACGGCGTGTAGCCGAGCTCCCAATCCGGATGAAGCGATTTCATGTTGCCGTTCGTCTGGTTGTAGCGCGTCGGATTGTCGCCGAGCATCGCCGCCGCCGTGCCGTTGACGAGCTTTTCCTGGTTGGTCGCCTTTTCGTTGAGCTCGTTCTTGGAGAAGTAGCCTTTATCCGCCCAGCTCTTGAACCGCTTCAGATCTTCGAGCTGCTCCGGCGATCCCCAATACGAACGGATATCCTCGGGATGGTCATACGTCGCCAGAAGGCCGTAAGGCATGGAGCCAATGGAACCCCGCGACACGTCGAGCAGCGAGAAGGCCAGCGCATTTTGGATGTCCGATCCGACGGCGACGGGCTGAATATCGGGCTCGTGCTGCTTGATCCCGTTCAGGTAGGCCTCGAAGGTGTCCATGTCCACAGGCTTCGGCAAGCCGTATTTCTCGCGGAGGTCCTCCCTCCATACGAAGCCGCCGGTCACGTATTCCTTGTATGTCGACGGCACGGTGTAGATCTTCCCGTCGGTTCGAACGCCGTCCCATATATCCCGGGGGGACGAATCGCTGCAGCTCGGGCGCCGCGGCAGGCAGCAGATCGTCGAGCGGGAGAAACGCGCCGTTTTTCGCGTAAGATTGATACTGCGTCCAGTCCGCCGTGAACAGCAGATCTACCTGCTGGGCGGAGGACAGCAGCAGCTTGTATTTGAGATCGTAGTCCGTCCAGGCGATAAAGTTGAAGGTGACCGACGCGTTCAGCTCGGCCTCGGCCATCTCGTTGATGGCGTCCTGAATCTGCGGCATATCCGGAGGCGCATTGCCCAGCATGTAAAATTGAAGATCGACATGCTCGGCACGGTCATCCGGGGATCGGCCGTCGGTCGCGTCCTGGCGAGCTTGCGAAGAGGAGGCTGCCGGCGACTGGAGCGAAGCGCTGTCCGGGGCATGTCCCTGGCAAGACGCTAACAGCAGAATGGCAGCCGCGGCGACTCCGGTATGCCATGCGCGTGTTTTTGGTTTCACCGCCGTGCCTCCTTTCTCCTTATAGTTTACATCAGGCATCGTCCCCGCGGGAGTACAGCGTCCAAACGCGATCTCTACCGCGTCCAAATAAAACATGAACCCGCGGTGCGGAACGATATAAATATAAGGGTCGGACCCGGCTTATTCGCTTTTTTTTTGTGTAAGGATCGGCGAAAAAAATCGGTCAGAAAATGATAGAACAGCAGCTCCGTCGGCAGGAGCTTGCGCTGCGTCGGGGAGATGACGCCTACGGTACGCGTCACTTGGGGATCGATCAATGGCAGCTTCACCGTCGACTGCGGGATGATGTCCACCAAAGTGACCTCCGGCATGAGCGCTACGCCGAGTCCCGCGGAGACGAGCCCCTTGAGCGCATCGATATCGTCGCCCTCGAACGCGATATGCGGCACGATGCCGATCTCGCGGCACGCACCCAGCACGATCTCGCGGAAAATCGTTCCTTCCGGCAGCGTAACAAAGGGATCGTCCTTCAGCTCGGACAGCCGTATGCCGGGCTGGTTCGCAAGCCGATGATGCATCGGCAGGAGCGCGACGATTTTTTCGGTGAACAGCAATTTGGAGCGAATCTTCTTCTCGTCCGCCGGCAAGGGCGCGATCAAGGCGAGATTGGATTCGCCGTGAACGACCCCGTCGATCAGATCGCGATAGAGCGCCTGCTTCATCTGGAATTTGGCCTCCGGGTACCGCTGGCGAAACGCGTAAATGGCCGTCGGCATCACGTGGGCGGCCAGGCTGATCGGAAACGCGATGCGTACCGTTCCTTTCTCCGGCTCCAGATGCTCCTTCACTTCTCGCTTCGCCTCGCCGATCATATGCATGATCTGTTCCACGCGCGCCAGAAACAGCTTTCCGTTCGCGGTGAGCTTGACCCTTCTCCCCTCGCGAATGAACAAGTCCACCCCCAGCTCGCTCTCCAGCTGCAGCAGCTGCCTGCTCACCGACGACTGCGCGACATGCAGCGCATGAGCCGCATCCGTCACGTGCTCCCGCTTCGCGACTTCCAGAAAATATCGCATTTGCCTGATTTCCAGGACGCATCGCCTCTCCTTCATGCGCAAAACGCATCAACTTCATCGTAACTGAATATTGGAGCGATCAACGACTTCGATCATAATATTAAACTACGATCTCTAAAAAAGCGAAATGGCTTTTTTGGCCATTACATCTAAAGGAGTTTTGGACGAATGAGCATCCTCGAAAAAATCGAACAAACGCACGCGACCCACGCGCACGACTACGTCGACGGCTTGTTCGAAACCGTCAAAAAAGCGCAACCCGAACGAGCCCGAGTTCCATCAGGCCGTCAAAGAAGTTTTCCTCTCCCTGGTTCCCGTGCTCTCCCAGAACCCCGCTTACATCAAGCACGCCGTCCTTGATCGCCTGGTCGAGCCCGACCGCATCCTGTCGTTCCGCGTACCGTGGGTCGACGACGAAGGCAAGGTTCAAGTCAACCGCGGATTCCGCGTCCAATTCAGCAACGCGATCGGCCCGTACAAAGGCGGCCTACGATTTCATCCTTCCGTCAACGCCAGCATCATCAAGTTCCTCGGCTTCGAGCAAATCCTGAAAAACGCGCTCACCGGGCAAGCGATCGGCGGCGGCAAGGGCGGCGCCGACTTTGACCCCAAAGGCAAGTCCGATCTGGAAATCATGCGCTTCTGCCAAAGCTTCATGACCGAGCTCAGCAAGCATATCGGTCCGGACAAGGACGTTCCGGCGGGCGATATCGGCGTCGGCGCGCGCGAGATCGGCTTCATGTTCGGTCAATACAAGAAGCTGGTCGGCGCTTACGAAGCCGGCGTGCTCACCGGCAAGGGGATCGGCTACGGCGGCAGCCTGGGCCGCAAGGAAGCGACCGGCTACGGCGCGGTCTATTTCGTGGAGGAAATGCTGCAGGACGCGGGTTCCAGCTTCAAAGGAAGCAAGGTCGTCGTCTCCGGCTCCGGCAACGTGTCGATCTACGCGATGGAAAAGGCGATGCAGCTCGGCGCCACGGTCGTAGCCTGCAGCGATTCCGGCGGCTACATCTATCATGCCGAAGGCATCAACCTCGCTACGATCAAGCGGCTCAAGGAAGTCGAAAACAAGCGCTGCAAAGACTACGTCCTCGAGCACCCGGATGCCGTCTACGTCGAAGGCTGCGCCGGCATCTGGTCGATTCCTTGCGATATCGCGCTGCCTTGCGCCACGCAAAACGAAATCGATCAAGCCTCCGCCAAGCTGCTGGTGCAAGGCGGCGTCAAAGCCGTCGGCGAAGGCGCCAACATGCCTTCCACGCTGGAAGCGATCGACGTCTTCCTCGACAACAACGTGCTCTTCGCGCCGGCCAAAGCCGCCAACGCAGGCGGCGTCGCCGTATCCGCGCTGGAGATGGCCCAGAACAGCGCCAGACTGTCCTGGACGATGGAAGAAGTCGATGCCAGGCTGCAGACGATCATGCACAACATTTACCGCGAATGCATCAAGGCCGCCGATCAATACGGCATTCCCGGCAACCTCGTCATCGGCGCCAACATCGCCGGTTTCGTCCGCGTGGCAGACGCCATGCTTGCGCAAGGCGTTTAAGGTCCCGCTGAACCGCTGAACTTATCCGTAACTTAAGGCAACCCTTTTCAAGCGCTCCTCCGGCTAGCCCGGCGGAGTGTTTCTTTTATAAATGAATTGGCACTTGAATTCCCAATTTATCCGAGTATAATTGTCGGTATAAAAACAAAATGAAAAACGTCAGGAGTTTTCGATCATGAGTCACGGGAGTAAAGCGCAGCGTGAAAAGCGGATCGACGATTATCTGGATCTGTATAATTATGCAGTCTCCCTTAAGGACGAGGAATGGCAGAAGACGATATTGGCGGAGCTAAGCGCTCCGGCTTACGACGAACGGACCGAGCTGCGCATGCAGCAGCGCGACGAGCTCATCTCTTATTTCAACGATGTCAATCAGACGCTTATCTTCCTGTACCGCAAGCTGCAGAGCGAGAGCGAACAAGCAAGCCGCGAGCAATTGTGGGAGCAGATCTGGACTTTAAAGCGGATCAGAGTGGAGATCGGGAAAAAAATGAGGGCGTTCAAGGAAGCGTTGAGTTCATAGACGAAGAGCCCGCGGCGTCTCGGACGCCCGGGCTCTTCTATTTGCGCCAAAAAGTGTCGCAGTTCGCTTTATCCGCGATGTTAAACGCGATCAATTTCTCCAGGAGCGCCAAGTCAACCGGGCTGTCCCAGGGAATTCGCACGAGCTCTTTGGTATGCGCGTAGCCGGCTTGCGCGATATCGTCCGCAAAGCGCAGTATGCCCGCCTTCTCAGGCGCGACGGCCATATGCGGCTTGGCCGTGCTGAACCCGATGATAAACGTGCCGTGATCGGTGAACATCGGCTGGTTCCATGCGATCTTGGGCGTCAACGCCTGAAAATTATCCGTGATCCAGCCGAAAACCGTTTCGAGTCTCTCCCGGTGAGACGGGTTGTCGATGCGCGCCAGGTATTCCGCGAAAATCTCCATTGGGCTCCCTCCCGTTTCCATCCATTATATGGGGGCATCCAACGGGACCGCAAACGAATAGCTTTGTCCAGCCTCGACGGGCAGCTCCACAAGCTCCGGCCCAAGGCCCCGAATCCGGCAGACGCCGGTCCTGTCCGCGCGGATAATGGCCTGGTCAAGACGGCCTTGCGACCATTCCATATCCACGGTATAACCCCCCTCTGCCCCGAAGGCCGCTCACGCGCCCGTCACCCCAGGCGGCCGGCCATGCCGGCAGCAGATGCAGCACGCCGCGGTGGCTTTGCAGCAGCATCTCGGCGATGCCCGCCGTTCCGCCGAAGTTCCCGTCGATCTGAAACGGCGGGTGGTTGTCGAGCAGGTTCGGCAGCGTGGAATGGCCGAGCAGCGCAAGTACGTTAACGCGGGCCTGCTCAGCATCTTGCAAACGCGCCCAGAAATTGATGATCCACGCTCTGCTCCAGCCGGTATGGCCGCCGCCGTGGGCGAGGCGGCGCTCCAGCGTGACGCGCGCGGCAGCCGCCAGCTCCGGCGTCTCCTCGGACGTAAACTGCTCTCCGGGGTACAGCCCGAATAAATGCGAGATATGCCGGTGACCGGGCTCCGCTTCCTCGTAATCCTCCATCCACTCCTGAATCTGGCCGTGCTTGCCGATCTTCGTCACGGGAATCCGCCTTAGGGCATCGGTCAGCTCCTCGCCGAACGGCTCGTCGATGCCGAGAAGGCGCGCGCTATCGAGACAGGCTTCGAACAAGGCGCGAATGATCTGAAAGTCCATGGAAGCGCCGGCGCACAAGACGCCGGATTCTCCGCCGGGAAGCCTGTACGTATTCTCCGGCGAGATGGACGGACAGGTGATGAGCCGGCCGTCTTCCCCCTCGATCAGGTAGTCCAGCAAAAACCGGGCGGCTTCCTTCATCGTCGGATAAGCCTGCGCCAAAAACGTCTCGTCTTTGCCGAAGGCGTAATGCTCCCAGAGATGGAGACAGAGCCACGCCGCGCCGAGCGGCCAGAACGTCGAGGGCGTCCACCCGTCCTGCGGCGCCGTATCCGCCCAGATGTCCGTATTGTGATGCGCCGCGAACCCGCGGCATCCGTACATCGTCTCGGCCGTCCGCCGTCCCGGTTCCCGCATGCGCTCGATCAACTCGAACAGCGGCAGATGACATTCGGGCAGATTGCAGTTCTCCGCCGGCCAGTAGTTCATCTGGGCATTGATGTTGATCGTGTATTTGCTGTCCCACGGCGGCAGAAAGTGCGGATTCCAGATGCCCTGCAGATTGGCCGGGAGCGATCCCGGACGGCTGGAGGAGATGAGCAGATAACGGCCGTACTGGAAGTACAAGGACACGAGTCCGGGATCGTCTTCGCCCCGTTCGAGGCGGGCGAGTCTCTCGTCGGTCGGAAGACCGGCCTTATCCTGCCCGGCGTCCGAGATTTCCAGATGCACCCGATTGAACAAGGCGCGGTAATCGGAGACATGGCGTTCGCGCAATTCCTCGTAGGAACGACGCGCCGCCTCGTCGATGGCCGCCTTGCAGGCGAGCTCGGGGTCCGGCGAACGGAACGTCGTTGCGGCCGCGATGTACAAGATCGCTTCGTCCGCCTGCTCGATCACCAAATATTCGCCAATCGTGCGGCAGCTGCCCCCCTTTGACGACCGCCTTCACCGCCGCGCGGAAGTTCGCGCCGCCCTCGCCGCCCGCATGGCCCGACATGACCAGCCCGTCCGTTCCCCATGAACGGATGCCGTCCAGGTTTCGTCGCTGCTGGCGGTTCCAGCGCGCCCGGAAGCTGAGCGACGACGGCTTGTCGGCCGCAAGCCGGTAGACGATCACTTGATCCGGATAACTGGCGAACGCTTCCCGGGCATAGCGAACGCCTTCTTGCGAGTAGCTGGCGGCGAAAAGACCGCAGCCGAGATCCAGCTCCCGTTCGTACTGTTCGACCCTGCTGCCCGCTGCCGCGCCTTGAAGCTCCAAGTCCCCCAGCGGCAAGTAGTGCCGCTGCGATTCGGGAACGCCCGTTAGCGCCATCAAGGCCAAATCCTCCGCTTCGCGGAGCCTGCCGGCCAAGATCAGCTCGCGGATCCTTGGCAGATTGGGAAGCGCATCCGGATTGTTGCGGTCCCGCGGACCGCCGTACCACAGCGAATCCTCGTTCAATTGGAGAAGCTCGTCGCTCGCGCCCCCCGAATATCATGGCCCCGAGCCGCCCGTTGCCGATCGGCAGCGCTTCGTTCCAGTCCTTGGCGGGCTGTCCGTACCAGAGCTTCCCGTTAGCCGCGTTTGCGCTCATGCTTGAACCCCCTTCGTTACGTTCTGGCTGCTTCCCGATATTCCTGCGGCGTGACGCCGGTCGCTTTTTTTAAAGAAGCGGGTAAACGACTGGGAAGCTTCGTAGCCGACCCGAACCCCGACTTCCAATACCTTCAGATCGTCGCCGCGCAGCAGCGCCTTGGCCCGCTCGATTCGCGCGGCCTCGATATATTCGGACAGATTGACGCCGCACGCCTGCTTGAATAGACGCGACAAGTAGGACGGGTTGAAATGGATATAACCCGCAAGACGGACCAGGGACAAGTCCTCGTCCAGATGCTCCTCGACATAAGCGCGGACTTTGAAGATCGCTTCGGCGGCCCGATTGCTCTCCCCGGAGCTTCGGAGCTCGAACAGCTCGCCCGACGTCGCGCGCAGGAACGCGAACGCCTCCTTCCAGGACGCGAATTCGTCGGGCCGCATCAAAGCCGGGAAGCCCGCTACCTGATTCTCGAGCTCCAAGCGGTTGATATAAGAAAGAAGAACCAGCGAGATCGTATAATATAGCTCCTGCAAATAAGGAGACCCGTTGTCCTGCTCCGAATCCGTCAACTCGTCGAAAAGCTGAAGGAACTCATCGCGCCGTCCGGCATCCAGGTGGGCGGATAATGCATCCGACTTGTCCCGCGGCGAACGTTCCCTCGCGCAGCATGAAGCTTCGAGGCTGAGCGTCCGCACCATTTGCGCGCCGTCTCCGGTTCTGGTCTGTCCTTGACGCCTCATCTTGTCATAGGTCGAGGATAGCTTCGCCCATTCGGACGGCCGATCCCCCAGCGTGACGGCGACGGAGAGGTCCATGCTGCTCAAGCAAGCTTGCTGGATCAGCTCGAATTGGCCGACCAGATAGGATAGAAAGGAAGCGTCATCCCCTTTATCCCCTTTATCCCCTTCATCCTTTTCATCCGCCTCATCTTCGCTTGAATCCGCTCGATCGGCCGACCGTTGGATCAGCCAGACCACGTCGCCGAAGCGGTCGATCATGCCGAGGCTGAGCACCTGGCCCTCCAGCAAACGCTCGGCGAGCAGCGTGACGGCCATGGCCGATTCATGCCGATTCGCATAGGACGACTCGGCGGACGAGGCGCGGGAGAGGCTCCCCTGCGCCAGGTAGACCGGCCTGCCGGCATCGAGCGAAATGTTCAGCTTGCTAAAGTCCGCCGCCAGATTCGGCGCCGGATTCGCGCCATGCAGGAGATGCCTGAAATACTCGCCGCGCGCCAGCACCTCAAGCGTATTCAGCTTATCCTGCGCCCGTTGAATCAGATCCTTTACGCGGAGGCTGTCGTTCAGTTCGGCGACGGCTTGCTTGACCGCCGCGATGACCTTCGGGTACCCTTCGCTTTTGAGCAGATACTGAACGCCCGGCGTCTGGATCGCCCGGTACACGGCGTCGAAATCGCTGTAGCCGGTGAGGAAGATCAACCGGCAATGCGGCCAGTGCCGCTTGATGGCGGACATGAGCTGCAGCCCGTCGATCCCCGGCATGCGAATATCGGACAACACGATGTCCACCCGCGTCCGATTCAGCCAGTCGAGCGCCTCCCTTCCGGAGTAAGCTTTGCACAGATCGAGATCGAGGCCGCATCCGGACAAGGTCTCGTACAGGCCGTCGGTGATCATCTCCTCGTCATCCACAATCAGCAATCGGTACATCGGCCTGTCCCTCCCACGGAAAGTATAGCGTCGCTTGCAGTCCGCCAAGCTCGCTTCGGGCGACCCGGACGCCGCCCCGCTCGCCGAACGTGATCGCGAGGCGCCGGTGAATGTTGACCATCCCCGTCGTTTCGGCCGTATCGTCCCGGTTCGCCAGCATTTTCGTCAATTCAAGCAGCTTCTGATCGGACAGCTCGCTGCCGTTATCCTCGATGACGATCCGGAATTCGCCGTCTTCGCGGGCAAAGCGAACGACGATTCTTCCGTTTTCTTCTTTGCGTTCCAGGCTGTGCTCGAACGCATTCTCGATGATCGGCTGGACGATCAGTCGCGGCACCTTCGCCTCCGCGAGCTCAGCGGGCAGCTCCTCGAACCGCGCCCGGATGCGCCTGGAGAAGCGAAGAAGCTGAATGTCCGTATACGTGCGCGCGTGATGGATCTCCTGCGCGAGCGAGATCTCGTCGGAGGCGCTGCGGGTCACGAAGCGGAAATATTCGCCGAGCTGGATCGTAAATTGCTCGACCCGCTCCATATCTCCCGTTCGTGCCATCGTGCTTAAGATAAACAGGCTGTTGAACAGAAAATGAGGGTTGATCTGCGACTGCAGCTGCTTCAGCTCCGAGCGCTGCGCCATCAGCTTCTGCCGGTATGCCTGGTCGATCAACGACCGGAGGTTGGCCACCATCTGATTGAATCGGTTGTACAGATAGCCGAATTCGTCCTTCGACGTGTGCAAGATGACCTGCTCCAAGTCGCCGTTCTCGACGCGGCGGAAGCTCTTCACGAGCCGCAGCAGCGGCTTGTGAATGAATTTGTACGTCGACATCGCATAGATGGCGACGATCACGAGCGCCGCCGCGGCAAAGAGCCAGGCCCATCTGTAAAATTTGTCGAGCGGCTTGCGTATGACCTGGGAGGGGATGAACCGATAAATGGCCGTGTCCAGCTTGTCCGAACTGGCGTTGATGGTGTAATACGATTGTCCGCCGAACGCTTTGGCTTCGCCGTATTCGCTGCCGTCTGTCCGCTCCCTGACGTACGACGAAGCTTCATCCAGGAACGACGCCACGGAACCGCTCGCGAGTCGGATGCCGCCGTTCGCCGACACCAGCAGCGTGCCGCTGCCGGGATACGTATTGAATTGGGCCAATGCCTCCGTCAGCTTCTGCTGGTCCAGCTCGATCTCGACGATGAACAGCGGCTGACCCTTCTGGCTGCCGCTCGGCTTGGCCGCGCTGAGATAGAGCCCGTTCTTCCACTCGTTGATCCGGGTATTCCGGCTGCCGTAGACGGCGAGAACGGCGTCGTAAAGCGTCTCGTCCAGCTGGCTGACGCCGTCGACGGACGAGATGATTCGCCCGATCGGATGGATATAAACGCTTACCTCTTTGATATATTTGCTGCTGTTCTGGATCAGATAGAGCCGGTTGCGGAGCGAATTGATCTTGTCGGTCTTTTCGATTACGCCCATCCGGTTCCAGAGGAGCGTCAGCTTGTTCAGGTCCTCGTCCTCCAGCAAGCCGAACTGCAGCAGCTTGATCCGCTCGATCTCGTTCTCGAGATCGGTCAGATAGAAGGCGGTCTGGGAGGCCGCCGTCTTCGAGATATCCTCGCTCGCCGTGTGGATCGACCACTGGTACAGATAGACGCCGAGCACGATCAAGGGCGTCAAAATGAGCAGGAACGTAAAGATCAAGCGAAGAAACAGGGTGTTGCGAATCGAGAACATCGGCGTCTTGAACATGGCGGCTTTCAACCCCTACTCTGTCTGATCGATTCGAACTTTTCCCTTTACGCTTGCGTAATAGTCGTTGACTTCCCTCGTAATCTGCTCGCCGCCAAGCTTGTTCCAGTCCTGGACGAACTTGTCGAACTCCCCGATCGGCGCGCCCAGGATGATCCTGACGAACACTTCGTTTTGCATTTTGTCCAGCGTCGTCTGCCGCTCCACCATCGTGGGGGTCGGCGCGCCTTCGAATTTATCGAATAAAAATTGCTTGTTTTTGTCGTATTGATCGACGACGCCCTCCGCGCCTTCGGAGCCGTAGATGCGTTCCCAGCCCCATAGCGCGAAGCCTTCCTTGGAGCCGCTCGCATAAGCGTCCAGCTTCTGCTGAACGGCCTTCGCTTCGCCCGTCAGCTTCGCCTTGTCCCCGGTCCGGCGCACTTCGTCCAACGTCCGGTACAGCTCCAGGTTTTTTTTCGTCGGCGCAGGCTGAACCAAGGATAGCTGCCATACGCTTTCCGCGTCCGGCGGCGCATAATAATACGCGTTCTCCTGGGTCTTCCCCCCAGTTTTTCTCGACATGCATATTGAACAGCTTGACGACGGCCTCGGGATGCGCCGCGCCCTTGCGGACCGCAAAAAACTTCGTCGTGCTGAATTTGAGCGGCACCTTCGCCGGGCCGCCGGATGCCGACACGATCGGGAACGCGCGCCACTGCGCATTCGGTTCGGCGTTTTTATTCAATTGGAGCGGCCAGATGGAGTTCCACTGCTGTCCGTACGACATCCCGATTTTTCCGTTTGCGATGACCTCCGACACCTTGGTGCCTTCCTTGACGCCGAACTCTTCGTCCAGCTCGCCGTTTCGGTACATGCCCTGCAGCGCGAGAAGCGCCTGCTTCATCTCCGGTTGAACGCTGCCATAGACCAGCTTGCCGGCCGCGTCCTCCATCCAAATGTTCGGAAAAGCGCCGTAGCCGGCCGCGAAACCCTCCAGCCCCATCGATCCGCCCCACAAATCCTTCGTGACGGCAAGACCGTAAGTGTCTTTAAGGCCGTTGCCGTCCGGATCCCGCTCCGCGAACGCTTTCGAAATGGCCAGGATGTCGTTCATCGTTTTCGGCGGCTTCAGGCCCAGCCGGTCCAGCCAGTCCGTCCTGATCCAGACGAATTGCGCTTGCTCGATCGACGATCCGGTCTGCGGAATGGCCATCAGCTTGCCGTCGAACGTCGCGGCGTCGAACGGCCCGGCGCCTTCCTCGGAGAGGATCTTCTTCAGCTCCGGCGAAGCGTAGCGCTCGTACAGATCGGTCATATCTTCGATCTCGTCCGTATCCGCGAGCTGCTTGAGCTGGGTGGCGTTTACCGGGATGATATCGGGAAGGTCGCCCGAGGCCAGCATAACGTTCATCTTTTGCAGGTACGGGTCAGACGTGTCGTTGCCTTTGACGACCCAGTTGTACTTGATCTTGATGCCGAGCCGGTCGGCGTACAGCCGGCTCCAACGGTTATCCTCGAAATTTTCGTCCTTCAGCACGCTGAGCACGTTGTTCTCGACGATGTCGCTCAGATTGCGCACGGTCGTGATCTCGATCGGCGGGTCGTAGCTGCCGAGCGGTCCGGCGGTCGCTTCCGTCACGGTCCCTCCGGACGGGCGAGAGATATCGGGGCTCGCCGCGGCGCTGCCGCCGCCGTTGCCTTCGCTGTCCCCGTTGCCTTCGCAGGCCGCAAGCGACGCCAAGAGCATCATGGCCGAACCTAAAGCCCCTATGAAACGCGCTTTGCTTTTGTTCATAGCCATCCCCTCTTCTTCCGCTCAGCCTTCGCAATGTTTACGCTCTCATTATAGGCGCGCCGAAGGGGCTCGGACAATGTGCATCTTTGCCAGCGTTAATCGAGCGCAAAGGAAGCCAAGCTGGCGCCCCCCGACCCCGTATAGGTCAAATAAATCGCTTGAATGCCGTCCGGTATGGCGACATCCGCCCCATATTCGCGCCACACGTTCGTAAAATCGACCGGGATCCTGGCGAGCGCGGGCCCGTCCCACGACGTCTTGACTTCAAAGGCGCCTCTGCAATAGCCGCGCACCTTGATGCGGACGGACCGGATCCCCTCGCAGCGCAAATACTTGAAGCCTGCCGTTGCGCCGTCTCTCATATTGGCGATATAGCCGACCTCCTCGTCGCCGTCCTTGCCGTCCTGGGTGATCTTCGGAAAGCGGCTGTCCATCCATTCCCCGGGAGCGCCCGTATACAACGCTTCGTCCCGGCAAAACAGCTGGCACGCCAGATAGGCCGGATATTCGCCCCGTCCTTCAAGCGGCCCGCCGTTCGGGCCGCAGGTGGTCATCTCCGCCTGGACGATCGTGCCGTCCGCCCGGAATTCGATCGGCTCGATGCAGCCCTGCCGGCTGAAATTCGTTCCGTTCGTATGCCGATGATAGAAAACATGCCATTTCCCGTTCATTTCCACGATGCTGCCGTGATTGTTGCCGCCGTAGTACATGGGCTTGTTCGCCGGCTTGTACGAATCGATGTGAAGATCGTTATTGCTGATGATGACGCCTTGATAGACGAAGTCGCGAGTCGGCGACCGGCTGGTCGCGTAGCAGAGCTCGTGCATGACGACCGAGGAATAAATCAGATAATACGTATCGCCTATCCTTCTAATAGAGGGAGCTTCGAAAAAGGCATGCCCTTCAAACCCGCTGCCCGTACAATAAGGCTCGCTTGGCGCGACGAATACGGGCGCTTCGATAATGGTGAGCATATCCGACCCCAGCACCGTCGCCATGGCGCCGTGACGGGAACGATCGCCGGGCGCGCAGAAGCCCGTGTACAAATAGGTCCGTTCTCCCTCCGTCAACACGGCCGGATCGAATTGCGGTTCGTCGCCTTCCCGCTCGCCAAGACGCGTGCCGTCGGCATACCGGGCATAGCCGTAAAACGAATACTTGCCCGCAGGCGTATCGCAGACCGCGACCGATACGACGGACACTTTGTCGAGCACGTAGTACAAATAATATCGCCCGTCGGGCCCGACCGTGACGTCCGGCGCATACAGACACATGCTGGCGTCCGGATTCAGCGGATCGTCCGTCTTGCGATAGATCACGCCTTCGTACCGCCAATCGGCCAGATCGTGCTCCGGCGCGGACCAGCAGACATAATCGTTCAAGCAATAGGCGTGGCCGTTGAATCTGTCGTGGGACCCATAGACGTAGACTCTGCCTTCAAATACGTAAGGTTCGCCGTCGGGCGTATACTCCCACGACGGCAGATACGGATTCATTCCTTGTTTTTTCATCTCTCCGCTCGCCCCTAACCGATCTTTTTATCGAGCCTTTTTGCCGAACGTGTCGTAGATGCGATTTTTCTTCGCCCTCTCCTCAGGCAGAAGCTTTTGCGCATCCGCGATCTCATAGCCGCCGAAGGTATCGTACAATCTGGACGAAGGGTCGACTTCCACGTAAGTACACCAGGGCAGCCAGTGATAGTGGCTCTGCAGCGTTTGGCTGGCGAAGTTGCCGCTCTCGTGCCCCAAACCCGGCATCGCGTATCCGATGCTGCCGTCCGCGTCCGTGGACTGTCTGGTGTTCTTGTGAATAAACTCGGCGAAGTCGAGGTAGTGCTCGTCGCCCGTAATGACATACAGCCTGTAATACGTGTACGAGCAGGCCGCCATATACACGTCGGCGCCGCCGCCGATCGTGATGATGCTCTGACCGCTGACGGAAAATTTGTTGAAAGGATGTTTGGGCCACGGGCTGCTCACGGGGAAGCGCCAGGCATAGGTCCAAGTCTCGGTATAATCCGCGGCGCCGATCGCGCCTTCGAGCCATCTTTTTTCGCCGGTCAGATCGTATAAGGCAAGGAAGCCGAACAAAGCGTAGATGCCAGCCTCTTTATCCTGGATGTCCGCGTTGTCGCAGGTACCGCCCCGGTATTCCAGGTTGCGGTAATTGTTGTCGTAGGACCACTGACCGGCCCGGAGCGCGGCGGTTTTATAGCGTTCTTCGCCGGACACGAGAAAAAATTGGACGAGAAAACGGATGACGCTGGGCGTATTGGACTTCGAGTCCATGCGGATCGAGCTGTCGGCGTGGTAAGCCCGGTAGAAGCTGCCGTCCTCGTTCTGAACGTTCGCGAGCCAATCGGCCGTCCGCCGGCAAAATTCCAGCCATGCAGGCCGTTCGTCGCCTTTTCCGCGCATATAGAGGCAGGCGTCCAGGATGGCCTCAACCCCGTCTGCCAGCATTCGGATATAGTGCGGATACGGCTCGAATCCCTGCAAGGTCGGATTGTAGCACATCCGCGGCAGGCCGGATTCGGTCATCGCCGTCCTCGCCCAGAAATCGATCACGCCCACGCCTTTCTCATACGCTTCGGGCACGTTCTCCTTGTTGCCGTACCTTAGCAGCTGATAGCCGATGCCCGGCTGCTGGCCGACGAAGCCGAACTGAAAGGAAACGCTAGATATGTCCATATCGGGCAATTGACAAGCGAAGGGCAGCCCGTACGAATCGCCGTAAGGCCGCGTGTATCGGGTCAGTATGTTCATGCCGTTGCGGTAGTGACGCTCGTTATCCACTTCGAAAAGCTTGTCGCGCAGCCGGGCATAGGCGATGCGCCACTGTTCCTTCATCATGGGCTGGAAACCGCCGGCGTATTGGTCGAAATGGATGGCGACGGCATAATTTTGCTCGAAGCCGACCGCTACGGGATGGTTTATGCGCTGGAACGCTTTCGGCTTCTCCCGGAAATCCAGGCCGGCATACGGATTGTTGACGGGCAGTTGGCCGTCGCAGCCAGGATACACGTAATCGATCGACAGGCCCGCCGTTTCCGTCCCGAGTTCCTTGCGTATGCCATATCCGTAATACATATAATTCAGCGTCTCGCTCTTCGGTTTGCTCATGCCGATGGCGCCGACGGTACATTTCGGGTCCGTGATATTTTCCGACCTCACGATATCCGTCGTCGGCAGGGTGGCGTCCGCAGCCCAGCGCGACAGCGCCGCGGTCTCTCCCGACGCGATGTTCTGCATCGCGAACAGCGGCAGGGCGTACCGGGTCTCCATTCGCCAGAAGTATTCATTGTCCAAATCTTTTCCTATCGCGGATGCGGGCGCGAATTCGTTTTGCTTGTACCAGACGCCGGGCGCGAAGCAATTGTAGTCATGGACGTCATCCGATTCGGCCATCGTAAAAGAGACCTTCGTGGAAAATCCAAGGTCGTCTCCCGCCTTCGTCACTTTGACGTTCCGGCTCATCTTGAAACCGGCGCCTGCGGTTTCATACACGTCCGTGAAGGCAAAAGCCGAACCCGAAGGCACGGTCAGCGTCCCTTGGGCCACGATCTTCCCGCCTGAAGCGGCGATGTCGGCATAAGCGCAGTCGTAAAACTCGCTGACGGCAAACGCCGTTTTTATCGTCGCGAACATCGGCCGTCTGTTGGAATAAAGAAGCCGGCCGTTTTTACGAACCTCGACGCCGCCCTCTTGGAATTGCATGATGTAGTTGCCGCATGCCAGTCTCATGGACCGTCCCCCTTTGCCCGACTATCCTTTCGAACCCGAATGCAGCGGGTTTTTCTTGAAGTATTGCCGCACGAGGAACGCCATGATCTCGCCGGGCCGCTCTCTGGCAAATCCCGCCTTGTCCGCGAACCGCATGCCGAATGGCGCCTCCGGCGTATAAGTCTCCCAACGCGGAAGGTCTTCTCCGTTCAAGTCCCGTCCGTTCGGATCTCCGCCGCGAATGAAGTTCGCCCAGTAATCGCACATCTGGCGGGCCAGATCGTAATGCTTGCCGACGAACGGCCGCCAGCATTTGGCGAGCGTCTCGAAGAAGAACCACAGATCGACCGAATGGAACGTGCCGGGGTTATCCCAACCCGGGATGTCCGCATCGAAGTCGTAATAGTACAGCGGAAGGTTGGCGCCGGTATCGGCATTGGCCTGTCCCGCGATCCGTATCGCGTATTCGATGCCGCTCGCCGATGCCCGCTTGAGCGCCTCGTCCAAGCTGCCCGCATCCGCCCCGCATAGCGCGAGAAAAGCGTCGGCATCGTCGCCGAACAGCTCGGCCGCCGTCTTTTGGAATTCGTCCGCCGTACCGGCCTCCGGCACGCTGATAAATTCGGAGGAGGTGTGGCCGAACAGCACCGGCACCGGCCATCGCTCGTTCCGCAGGAACGACGCGAACGCATCCCCGACATTGAACTTGCCGTCGACCACGGTACCCCAGAAGCGTCCGGATTCCAAATATTTGTCGCGCACGTGCGCCGCATCGAGCTTGCGGGCTTCCGCAAGCGAAGAAGCGCCGAGCGCTTCGAAGAAGCGAACGCCGTCCGCTTCGGCCTCGGCGAAATCGCGAAGGAACTTAGGCGCGCCGTTGCCCGGATAAAGCGTCGTGAAAACCCCGCTCTGCACGATCGCCCGCTGAAACAGGCCCTCGTTCTGCGGCGACGCGAGCTGGTTCATCACGCTGCCGCCGCCCGCCGACTGACCGCCGATCGTCAGGTTGTCCGGATCGCCGCCGAACGCCGCGATATTGCGTTTGACCCACCGCGTCGCCGCCTGCTGGTCCAGATGGCCGAAGTTCGCCGGCGCTTCCGGCGATTCGGCGGTAATCTCGGGATGGCACAGAAAGCCGAACGCGTTCAGCCGGTAGGCGATCGTGACGACCACGATGCCTCTTCGCGCGATTCGTTCGCCGTCGAACTCCATCTCGGCCGTATGGCCGACCTGCAGGCCGCCGCCGAAGTACCAGACGAATACCGGCAGCTTCTCGCCTTGTCGCTTGGCCGGCGTCCATACGTTCAGATACAGGCAATCCTCGTCCATGGCGATGTCCGGCTCGACGGCCCATTCCCGGGTATAGATGTTGTTGTCGTCGATCTCCTGCCGCACCTGCATCGGGACCGGCGCGAACGCATACGCGTCGCGCACGCCTTCCCAATCCGCGGCCGGCTGCGGAGCGCGCCAGCGGTTGTCCCCGACGGGCGGAGCGGCAAACGGAATTCCTTTAAAGCTCGTGATCCGGGGATCCGCGGCCGGCAATCCGCGCACGGTTCCGTTTTCTACTTTCACGACTCTTAGCATCGCTGCGTCTCCCTTCCATTTCCGAGATCAATCAAATACGGAGGAGGATATCTTTCGATATCCATCCCCCTCCGGATTTGATGCGAATCGATATTTATTTGTTTGCGGTCGCTTCGGCGCGCATTTTTACGATCTTCTGCGCCTTGACCGTATCAGCGGCCAGAACGTCCTTCCAGCCCAGGCCTTCGACGTCCTTCTGCATTTTCGTCCACAGCTGGTCAAACTCTGCCTGATTTTTCGCGAATACCATCTTCCAAGATGTGTTCTTCACGTAGTCGGAGATTTGGCTGCGCTTATTTTTGATATCCGAGGAATCCGACCCGAGACTGGTATTGATATTCGGCACGATATCGATCATGTTGTTTTTCAAGTAGTAATCCGTCGCGTTCTCGGCGTTGTACGTCTTCTGCCAGTCCGTCGTCAGCACGGTCTTGTTCGCTTCTAGCGTCGCGTTCCAATAGTTGCTGTTATAGAACTCCTTGGTGTCCGGATCGAAGGTGAAGTCGCTCATGATCATCGTGTTCAGCTTGCTTTGTCCGTCCTGGTAGCCGCCGCCGCCGTACTCGTCCGGCACGGGGGTGTTTTTCTGGAAGGCGGTCTGTCCGACTTCGGTCAGCTGGAACTTGCCGTCCGCCGTCTTCTCGTAGTTGAAGCCCTCGAAGCCGTTCACGTAATAGCGCAAACCTTCGGGCGAGGCGAGCCAATCCATGAACTCCATGATGCGGTCCGCATATTTCGTCTTCGCGCCGATCGCGAACGCTCTTCCGTTGCCGTAATAGGCGTCGCTGTTTTGGATGATGTGGGTGTCGGCGATCGGAACCGCTACGTTGCCGTCCCCGTTCTTGCCGCGCTCGATCGAATTGTAGAAGCCGCGCTGCCAGGAGTACCACAGGAGCAGCACCTGCTTGTTGGTGAGCTTCTCGGCGACCTTGTTCCAATCTTGCGTCGGCGAATCGGGATCGACCAGCCCCATCTGATTGGCTTTAAAATAAAATTGGAGGATTTTCTTATACATGCTGTTGTCGTCGATGATCGGCACGATATCGCCCTTCGCGTTCAACTGGATCGTCGTTGTGCTGTCCGGCTTTTCATAGCCGTACCAGTTGCCGATCCAACGCACGTTTTCCATAGCGCCGGTGCCGCCGTCCCAGTCCTTCCACAGGGAGATCGGCACGATCGGCTTCCCGTCCGGCGTCTTCGGATACTTCTCCTGCATCTGCTTCAGCACGTTCAGCAGGTCGTCCAGGTTGTTCAGCTTCGGCGCGCCGACGCCCTTGTAGTAATCCCAAGGCATGATCGGGCTGGAGTAAGGAATCTCTTCGGAGAAGGTCGTCGGCGACGTGTCCGCCTCGAACGTCGGCAAGCCGTAGATCTTGCCTTCCGGATTAACCTTGTCGAAGCCCGCGTTAAACGGCTTGAAGTGTTTGTCGACATACTGGGACAAGTACTTCGTGTTTTTGATCTTGTCCGTCATATCCATGACGAGACCGGCAGGGATCAGTTCTTCCAACTGGCTGTTGTCGACGATCACCAGATCGCCCAGATCGCCCGCCGCCGTGCGGGTCTTGTAAAGCTGATCGCCGGCGACCTGCGGCGCGAGAATGTTCAAGGTGATGTTGAACTTATCCTTGACGAGCTTGCCGTACCACCCGGTCTGTTCGCCCTGGTAGTTGGCCGCGTTGTCGAATACGGTGATGGTGATCGGCTTGCTGTGATCGATCGCCCCGGCGGACTGGGATGCGCCCGCGCTGGCGCTTGCGCCGGACGGTGCGGACGCCGAATTATTTTTGGATCCGTCGCTGCACGCGGTCAACGCGGCGGACGCCAGGAACAAGCCCGTCAACGATACGACCAACGATTTCTTGGCCCATTTTCTGCTGTCGCTCATGTGAAACCCCCATTTGGTCAATTTATTATAATGGCGCAAGCGAAGGTCAGCCTTTCACCGCGCCGATCATAATCCCTTTTACGAAGAACCTTTGGAATATCGGATAGATCAGCAATATGGGCGCCACGACGATGATGGTGACCGTCATCCGGATCGAGGTCGTCGTCTGTTTGGTCGACAGGCTGGACATCGCCGTCGAGCCCGCGTTTTGCAGGTTGACCATCGTCGACAAAGAGCTCGCCTGGTTGATGTAGTTGTACAGGATGAACTGCAGGCTGTACAAATTGCTGTCCGTAACCAAGAGCAGCGTATCCTGGAAGGAATTCCACTGATCCACGGCCGCGAAGATGGCGACGGTCGCGAGGATCGGCTTGCAGATCGGCAGCATGATGCGGAAGAAGATGGTCATCACCCCGGCCCCGTCGATGCTGGCCGCCTGCTGCAGCTCCTTCGGCGTCGACTCGACGAACGTCTTGACCAGGATAATGAAGAACGGAGAGACGATCACCGGCAACACGTAAGCCAGAAAGTTGTTGGTCAGGTGCAGCGATCTCATCGTCAAGTACCAGGGAATGATCCCGGCGCTGAAGAACATCGTGATCACCGTGAACCGGTACCAGAACTTCCGCGCCCACATGTCCTCCTGCGAGAACATGAAGCCCAGGAAGGCGGAAGCGCCCACCGTCAGACTCGTGCCGATGACCGTTCTTCCCAGCGAGATGAGCGCCGCGTGGCCGAGCCCGGGGGATTTTGAACACGTCGATGTAATTCTGGAAGTGAATATGCTTCGGGAAAAACACGACGTCGCCTCGGGCGCTGATATCGTTCGCGCTGATCGTGTTGATGATGATCGAGTAAAAGGGATAGACGCAGATCAGCGCAAACAGGGAGAACAGCGTATAGATGACGACGGAAATGAACTTGTCCGTCGCGCTGAGCTTATAGCCCGACTTTTTGTCCGCTCGGCTTTGATAAATCGCTTCGGGTACCAGCTCGGTCGTATTGTCGCTCATACGATGCCCTCCCCCTCTTAACATTTTGGACAGTCCGTTCACCGAGAAGAGCAGCACGACGCTGATCAAGCTCTTCAGCATGCTGATCGCGACGGACACGGAGTAGCTGCCGCCACCCATGGCCAGGTTGTACACGTACAAATCCAGAACCTGAATGCTGTCCTTGTTGAATGCGTTCTGGAAGACGAAATACTGCTCCAGGCCGTTGTTCAGGAAGCTCGCGATCTGAAGCATCAGCAGCACGAAGTACGTCGGCAGCATGCTCGGCAGAACGACGTGGCGGATCACCTGCATTCTTGTCGCGCCGTCGACGTGGGCCGCCTCGTAGAGGGAATCGTCGATCCCCATGATCGCGGCGATGTACAGAATGGCGGACCACCCGAGCGCTTTCCAGGTTGTCCACATCCACATCGTGAGCCACACGTGGTCGGAGCTCTGGAGGAACAGGATCGGCGCGTCGGTCAAGCCCAGCTGCCGCAGCATGCCGTTAATGACGCCTTCACTCGAGAACATGGAGAAGGCGAGGGAGTATACCAGCACCCAGCTGATGAAGTTCGGGAGCGTGGTGACCGTCTGGATGAACTTCCGGAAGCGTACGGCCTTGATCTCGGTGAGGAAAATGGCAAAAACCATCGGAAGCCATGAGAAAAGCAGGCTCAGTCCGCTCAAGCCGAACGTGTTCTTGATGACCTGCAGCAGCTGATCGACTTTCACCTGGTTTTCGACCAGCGATCTGAACCACTGCAGCCCGACGAACGGCGACTTGGACAGCGGAATCGGAGGCGTGTAGTCGAAGAACGCGTATACCCATCCGTACAAGGGGTAATAGGCGAAGATGAACAGCAGGATCATAAAAGGAGAGATATAGAGAAACTTCCTGAACGACGTGCTTCTCTTGTTGTAACTTAGCATGCGCACTCCGCCTCTCCTCTTCGTTTCGAATGGGCCTTTCCTTTCATATCGATCTCCCTTCCTTCGTGCCATGCAGCATTGGTGGCGCTTTCATGTTTCCATTATAGGCACCCGTACATACCCGGAACTACGTGCATCTTTTTACTTGCTTAACGATCGTTTACTCGTTTGTAAGCGCTATATATTCCAAAGGAAAGAACCGCACAATAAATGTGCGGTTCCGGTGTCGCGGGGCACGGCGGGAAGATCGTCAACCAGGCGCTCATTCGGTACGATTATTCGCTGCCGGACGGCAGGCTGTTCAGCGGTACGGCCGAGACGAACGAAGTCATCGTGCAGGCGATCGCCGCTCCGGCGCCGAGACTGCAAAAAAGCGCCTCGCAGCGGGAAGTTGAAGTGGGAAGCCGGGTGGCGTTCGCCGTCGAGGTGTCCAATCCCACCCCGCTGGTCTTTCGCAATCTCGTTCTGATCGATCGCGCGCCGCTCGGCCTGCAGTGGGTGCCGGGGACCGTGTCCGTCGGCGGGGAATCGCGGACTGCCGCAAGTCCGGATGCGGGCATACCGCTCGGGTCGCTGTCTCCGGGGCAATCCGTCCTCGTCAAGTTCCAGGCGCTGGCGGCGTTCGATCCGCCCGATTCATCCGCGGAAAACGAGGCGGAGCTGCGCTTTGAATTCGTGTTCCCGAACGGCCGGACCGGAACCGGGACCGCGCGCTCCAACCGGGTCATCGTCGCCATCGTCGAACAAGAGGAATAGGCGCACAAAAAAAACCTCCCGTCGGCCAATCGCGGGAGGGCTTTGCCGCTGTCAGGTATCGAACGTCGAAGCCAGCATCGACTCGGCGCGCTCGATCCATTTGCCGTTCGTAAAATCGGGAAAAGCGACCGGCGCGCCGCCGGCGTGAACCGATTGCTCGGACAGCGCCGTGACAGCCATCCAGGTGGCCATATCGTAGACGTCGATCGGCGGACTCGTCCGCGACTTCACGGAATCCAGGAAATCGCGCAGCACCAAATAATCCATCCCGCCGTGGCCGCCCTTGACGCCGTCCTTCAAAAAGCGCTGCCACACCGGATGCTCGTACCGTTCCAGGTACGAATCGAACGGCTCCCATTCATGCGCGGGACTCGCGCCGTCGATATAGATCGCGTTGCCGTCTTCCATCCAGACGCCCTTCGTGCCCTGCACCTGTCCGGCTCTGGAATAGGGCCTCGGCAGCGAAGTATCGTGCGTCAGCAGGATCGTCTCCCCATGGGCGCACTTCATCATCGTCGTGACGATGTCGCCGAGCTCGATCGGCGAACGCGACGCGCGATGTTCCGGCCCGAGATGCTCGCTCGCCCAAGCGTTGATTCCTCTCGCCTTGGAGGCGATCGAAGCGACGCTCACGATCCGGTTGCCGCGGTTAATATTGAGACAAGCGGCAGGCAAGCCGAGCCCGTGGGTCGGGTAAAGGTCGCCGTTGCGGTTCAAATAGTTGTGAATGCGGTAATGCCGGTTTTCGATCCCCGTCGCCACTTCCTCGCGCAGATCGTGCAGATAGCCCCCCCGGCAATGAATCAATTCGCCGAACAATCCTTGCCTGACCATGTTCAGCACGGCCATCTCGCTGCGTCCGTAGCAGCAGTTTTCCAACAGCATGCACGGCACGCCGGTCGCTTCGGACGTCCGCACCAGCTCCCAGCATTCCTCGAGCGATGCCGCGCCCCCGACTTCGGACCCGACATACTTTCCCGCTCTCATCGCGGCGATAGCGATCTCCGCGTGACTCGTCCAGGAGGACGCCACGATGACCGCTTCGATGTCTTCCCGCGCCAGCAGCTCTTTATAATTTTGATACAGCGCAGGAACCGGGTGCGAAGCGCTCTGCGCATCCGCTGCCGCTTGAAGCAACCGATCCTCGTACAGATCGCTTATCGCAGCGACTTCGACGCCAACCATTTCCCGCAGCAGGGCGAACAGGCTTTTCCCCCGTTGGCCCAAACCGATGACGCCGATCCGGACGTTCGCGGACGATGCTTGCATGCTTCCATCTCTCCCCCCGACAAATTGTGAATTCCTGTTCAACACGATTATGCTATCATGAGCATAATTAGTTGTATTTGTCGTTCCTCGCGATCAAGTTGTGAATTTCCGTTTCATGAAGAGGTGAGAAAGATGCCGCCGGGATTTAAGCAGCCCCGCACGCGGCCTTTGGACGTCCGCGAATTCGCGCCAAGCGTTCACTTTGCCGAATATCAACGAATACCGCCCGCCGGCGGCTATTCGCGCCGTCTGTACGACAGCGAGCTGATGTATGTCTACTCGGGCGGCATCCGGGTGCATTTCGAGGACGAAGCTTCTCCCCTCGCGTTGTTCGCGGGGGGATCTGCTCGTACTGCCTCCGGCCGTAGCGCACCGGATCGAGCTGACGGGCACGCCGGACACCCGTCTGCTCGGTCTTCACTTCGATCTGTACGACGAGGTGGAGATCGCGTTCGAGCATCAGTTGGTCATCAAGGAAGGGGAAAACGCGGAGGAGCGGATCGGCTATTGGCCGGTTGCCGCAAACGGGAGTCTCGTCTTCGCCCGAAGCTACCGCGCGGCGCCTCTCGAGCTCGTCTCCTGGCTGGAGCACGCCGCCGAAGCCTACCATGCGAGCCGCCCCGCCGCTTCGCTCGCCTGCCGCGGCTATATGCAGCTCGTCTTGTCCGCGCTCGTCGGTCTCTCGCTCGAGGCGCAGAGCCGGACCGTCACCGCCTATCAGAAGCGGCTGCTCGAATTGAGGGCGGATCTCCATCAGAGTCTCCGGCTGCCGCATACGAACAGTTCGCTGGCACGGCGGCTGAACGTCAGCGAGGATTACTTCATCCGTCTGTTCAAGCAGCTGTTCGGCGAGTCGCCACAAAAATACGTGCAGAGGCTGCGCCATCAGGCGGCCAAGCGCTATCTGCTCGAGACGGACGAAAAAGTCGAGCGAATCGGCGCGCTCGTCGGCTACGACGACCTCCATAATTTCAGCCATGCGTTCAAAAAGTGGCAGGGCATCTCCCCCCCAGCAGTACCGGAAGCGGTTCAGGGGCGGGGTTTCTTGAGGGCAGGCGATGCGGAATGCGCTCTGAGGCATTCGCGCTACAGCCTGGACCGGTATTGTTGCCACACCCGTCGCAAATGCGCAAAATCCTCCTCGTCGAACGCTTCGCCGGAGGCTGCGATGCGCCGGATATAATAGGTGACCGGAATGCCGAGCAGCGGCTGAAGCTGGATGTAGGCCCGCCAGCTTTTTTTATCGCGCATCAGATCGTTGTCCGGGTCGATCAGCCACGCTAGGTTGCACATTCGGGCGATGTGGGCCCGGTTGCGCATGATGTCCGCGGCGCGGCGCGATTCGCCGTCCAGATCGTTGAGCCGGAGTACGTCCGCAATGTCCGCAAAATAAGGAATGGCCCTATGCGCGAACAGCACGGCGTCCGGCTTGACGGCCTTCATGGCCGAATATACGGCCCGAATATAGTCGCGCAGCAATTCGACGCCCCACGAGCCGGGAATAGACGTGCGCGGGATGGTCTTCGCTGAGCAGCGCCAGGCTGGTCGACAAGTAGTTGCGATAGGTTCTTCGCTCGGAAGCGATATTTTGCGTAAAGTCGATCTTGAAGCCGTCGGCGTTAAGACAGTCCGGCGCATCGCCGATCATCAAGCGAACCTGCTCCGCGATGAATGCGCGCATATCGGTCCATTTCAACGGGTCCGGAGCGGCCAGCGCATCCTGCTTCGCCCATTTATAATCGATGATGATCGTGCCGGGGTGAATGCCATGCTCATCCATATGCGCGATATAAGAGCGGTACTTGTCCTCGGTCGCGTAGGCGCCGACATTCAGAAAATGTCCGTTTTCCGTTCCGTCGTGATCGCTGCGATAGTCGTATCGCTGTTGCCCCCACCCGCAAAACATCGGCTCGCGCCACCAGGACGGCTGCGGCGGTCGCCCGGCTGCACCCGCGCTTCCTTCCGGCCGCAAGACGACGGCCAGCGCCCGTACGTATTCTTCGACAGCCTCGTTCTCCCCGGCCGCCAGCTTGCATCCGAACCGAAGGACAGGCGTGCGAAAACCCGCTTCCCCAACCGTCGTATGTCCCTCGTAATCCAGTCTGAACGAAAAATCTCCGCCGGGCGAGACGGCATAATCGAAGCCCAGGAAGTTGAACGCGCCGGACGCGGCGACGATGCCGCAGCTTACCCAGCGGTCGGTCTGCTGCAGGGCATAGCAAAAGGGAGGCGGACTCAGCCACTGCTGACAGTTCAGCGAATCCGGCTCACTCCGCCTGGTCCTTTTTATTCAAGCCGCGCACCCATTCGATCGTCACGTTCGGATACAGCTTCATGAACTTGTCCGCGATGATCTGACCCGCCCCCCCGCTTCTCCGGGTTCGTCTTCGTCCGGGCGGCATCGGTCGTCGGCGTGAACATCCGCAGATCGACCTTGAGCGTGACGGGCTGTCCGCCAGACAGCATGTCCGCCTGCCGGTCCGAATCGGCCGTTGCCTGCGGGATGGCGCTGGCATGATGCTGGGCTTCAAGCGCGTCGCTCTGCACGGGCGCCCCCCCTCCCCCCCCTCCGGCATACGGCTCCGAATGAAAGCATCCGGCTGTGAGGAGACACGGTATCAAGATCGGCATGCAAAGAAAAACCGGCTTCCATCGCGATTTCATGCTGCCCCAGTTCCCCTTTACGGCTCTCTTATTACAATCTTAATGTCAATGTCGCCTGCGAACAACAAGGTTTTGTTTAGGATTGATTTGCGATTTTTGGATGTTTGAAGACCGGTGGCGCCGCGTTATTGCGCGGATCGCGGGAAGGAGGGTTAGGCGAGGGAGGGCCGGGCATGCGAAAGGCGGGCGGGCACGTGAGGTCCGGGCATGCGAAAATAGCGCAGATTTGCGCTATTCTTCCTATCGCACGAAGGGCGGGTGGGCAAGTGCGGTCCAGGCATGCGAAAATAGCACAGATTTGCGCTATTCTTCCTATCACGTAAAAGGCGGATGGGCAAGTGAGGTCCGGTCATGTGAAAATAGCGCAGATTTGCGCTATTCTTCCTATCACGCAAAAGGCGGATGGGCAAGTGAGGTCAAGGCATACGAAAATAGCGCAGATTTGCGCTATTCTCACTATCACGCCAAAGGTGCGTGGGAAAGTGAGGTCCGGTCATGGGAAAATAGCGCAGATCTGCGCTATTTCCCGAGTCTTCGTTAATAGGAACTCATGTTAAGCACGCGCCTTATCTTTTGGCAGACTCGGCGATCTTCATCGCTTCGTCGGACGTGACATGACCGACGATGGCGTATTGAATGCCGTCCTCCGTCCAGTACAGCTCGGTGAGTTCGGGCTGCGCGAATACGAAGCCGTCATTGCCGTTCACTTGCGTCGCCGTGAACAGATCCGCCGGGAACACGGCGGTCATGCGGCTTGCAGTGAACGTGATCGTCTTGTCGCCCGATGTCGTCGCATAGGTGAAGGTCACGTCCCTAAGCGGTTCGCCGGCCATCCCCGCTCCTACGATATCCTTGAGCGCAAAGCCCTCCGGCACGTCGTTCGGCGCAAGCATTTCCGCGCCGAACGAAGCTTTTGCTTCTTCGGCGGAGGCGAATGGCGTCGAGACAAGCTCCGACAGCTCGGAGCCGGCATTCCCTGCATTCCCTGCATTTCCGGCATTTCCGGCATTCCCGACGTCGGACGAAGGCGACGAGCCGACCGGGCTCTGCGCCGGAACCGGCGCGGATGCGCGCTCCAGCGTCGGCAGCCCCACCATCAGAAACACCGCCAAAGCCGCTGCCGCCGCGCCCGCGGCCCATACACTTTTAGAGACGCGTCTTCGTCCAACTTGCGCCGAGGCCGCCTTTTGCCGGATTTTCATTTTCAGGCGATCGGTCAATTCCAAGTCCTTAAAGAGCGCTTCATCAGCTTCCTTGGCCAGATGCAGACGCAATTCACGATCCATATCCGTCATGCTTCGTCTCCTCCTTGTTCATCGCCCGGGCCAGCGCCTCGCGCGCCCGATGCAGCCTGTTGCGTACCGTTCCTTCCGGAGAAGCCGTCGCTTCCGCAATCTCCCTGGTCGACAGCTCCAAATAGTAATACAGGTATAGCGCTTCCTGGAACGCGGCGGGCAAGCGAAGCACATGCTGGAGCACCTCGCTTTTCTCCAGTCTTCGAAGCGCCTCGTCCTCTACGTTGAACGATGGGCCGTGCTCCAATTTAACCGGGTCGGTCGGCTTTTCGTCGTACATCCGAACGCCCGTCTTGTCCCGGCACACGTTGACGCAGATCGTCGTCAGCCACGTCTTCACCGCGCTGTCTCCCCTGAAGGACGTCCAGTTCCGGTAAGCCCGCAGGAATACTTCCTGGCTGATATCCTCCGCTAAGTGACGATCTCTTGTATAAAAATAAGCCGTACGCAAAACGACTGTTCCGAACGCTTCCATAAGCTGCTCCAGCGCCTCGGCGGGATCCTTCGAAAAACTTTCTTTGGAGCTTAAGCCGGCCGGCTTCATGCGATCATCACCTCCACAACCTATTAGACGGCCTGAGCCCGCGTTTCGCTGCATCGGACGATTTGGTCGCTGCAAAAAAAAGAAGCGCCCCCCTGAATATTCAGGAGACGCGAAAATCGTAAGCATACGCTCGTAGTGTCATGCTTTGCTAAGTCGGGCTGCATCGATGGAAACTTTCCCGCCCAGGCTACTTAACCGTAAAGCGATACGTACCCGAGCCGACGACGAGCGCAAGTCCCGCCTCCGTCTCCGTCAAGTCCGAGATGCCCTCCGCCGCTTCAAGCGGCTGTCGGGACTCCGTCGCGTTCGCCTTGCTCGCGCCCGGCAGCAGAACGTTCGCGGCGGCATTGGCTGGCACCTCGAACTCATAGTCGATACCGCCATCCGGTCTGCGCCGCCAGGCCGATCTTATCTCGCCGTAGGGGGATTCGAGCGTCGCTTCGGCGAATTTCAGCGAACCGCCCGGCACCGGCCTGATCCGGACTCGCTTGTATCCCGGCTCCTTCGCTTCCGTGTCGATGCCCGCCACCGATCCGAACAGCCAGTCGCCGATCGCGCCGTAGGCGTAATGGTTGTACGAGTTCATATCGTCGCTCCAGAAGCTGCCGTCCGGCTTGATGCCGTCCCAATGCTCCCAGATCGTCGTCGCCCCTTTGACGACCGGGTACAGCCAGGACGGGTACTCGCGCCGCTCCAGCAGCTTGTAAGCGAGATCCGCGTGGCCGAACCGGGTCAGCACATGACAAAGGTAAGGCGTGCCGACAAAGCCCGTCGTCAACTGGGTGCCCGATTCTTCGATCAGCTTGGCGAGCCGGTCCGCCGCTTGCTGCCGGGTTCCCTCCTCCAGCAGATCGAACATCAGCGCCACCGCATAGGCGGTCTGCGTCGGCGAAGCGAGCCGCCCGGAAGGCGTGACGTATTCCGCGCGGAAGGCGCGGGCAACGTTGTCGCGCAGCTCGGCGTACTTGACCGCGTCGTCCGCATACCCCAGAACGTCCGCCGACTTCGCCAGCAGGTCGGTCGAATGCGCGTAGAAGGCCGTGGCGATCAGCTCTCTGGGCGTCGCGCCCACATAGCTGTTCTCCTTGGCATCGAGCCCGAGCCAGTCGCCGAAGTGGAAGCCCGTGTCCCACAAAAATTCGCGCTCGCCCTGGGCCCGGATGTATTCGACCCATCCCTTCATGCTGGCATACTGCTCCTGGAGCACGCGCGCGTCGCCGTAACGCTCGTAAAGCACCCACGGTACGATCGCGGCCGCATCGCCCCATGCCGACGAATTCGCGCCGGCGATCGAAACGTCCGGCACGACATGCGGCACGCCGCCGTCCGGCTGCTGGTCCGCGGCCAGATCCCGAAGCCACTTCGCGAAAAAAGACTGCACGTTGCGGTTATACGTGGACGCTCGCACGAACGCCTGCGCGTCTCCGGTCCAGCCGAGCCGCTCGTCCCGCTGCGGGCAGTCCGTCGGCACGTCGACGAAGTTGCCGATCTGGCCCCAGACGATGTTGTCCGCCAGCTTGTTGATCATCGGATCGGAGCACCGGAACTGCCCGGCCGTCTGCAGATCGCTCGTCAGGACGCAGCCGACGAAGCGGCCCGGCACCTGCTCCGGCGGGATGCCTTCGATCTTGACGTAACGGAAGCCCTGGAACGAAAAGGTCGGCTCGAACGTCTCCTCGCCTTCGCCCGAGCATACATAAGTGACGGTCTGCTTGGCGGAGCGCAAATTGCCCGTGTAGAAGTTGCCCTGCTTGTCCAGCACCTCGGCATGGCGCACGGTCACGACCGTTCCCGCCTCGGCCCTGACGGTGAACCGAACCCAGCCGACCATGTTCTGACCCATGTCGAGCAGGGTCTCGCCGCTCGGCGTCGTCCATACGGACAAGGGCACGATCGTATCCACGATCCGCACCGGCTCGCTCTCCTGCGCGACGAGCGCCGTCTTCGGATGCGCGTACGGCGAGACGTTTCCCCATTCCGAATCGTCGAATGCCGGCAGCGACCAATCTTTCCGCGCCAGCCTCGCATCGTAATGCTCGCCGTCGTAAAGTTCGGACCAGCGAAGCGCGCCGTCGCTCCCCAGCCAGCTTCCGTCCGAGCCGACGACGGACTTGGTGCCGTCGGCATACCGCACATGCAGCCATACAAGCGCGGCTCTCGTATCGCCATATTTACTTGTCTTTTGCCAGCCCAGTCTGCCCCGGTACCAGCCGTTCCCGAGCATCAAGCCGAGCGCATTGACTCCTTCTGCCAGCAGCGCGGTAACGTCGTATGTCTGGTACTGCACCCGATGCCCGTAACTGGTCCATCCCGGATTCAGATGCGAATCGTCGGCCGCCTCCCCGTTGACGAACAACCGATACATGCCGAGCGCCGTCGCATATATGCGGGCGGAGGCAACCGGCCGATCCAGACGGAAGCATTTGCGCAAATACGCAATCGGTTCATGTTCCTCTTCGTTCGCGGGCAGCGTATGGGAGATCCACTCGGCTCCCGCCCACGCCTCGCCGGACAAGAGCGCCGTCTCAAAATAAGCTGACGCGCTCCATTCGGACTCCTGGCCCCGGTTGCCCAAACCTTCACCCGGTAGAAGTACCGCGTTCGCGAACGCAGCGGCTCCCCCCTCGTAAGGCACGGCAACCGCACGTTCGCCGGACATCCGTTCCGTATCCCAGGCGAGCCCGCCTTCGAACGAGGCATCCTCCGCGACTTGGATGCGGTACGCCTCCTGAACGACCCCGCGCCGCTCAGAGCGCAGCTTCCAGCCCAGCCGCGGCGACTTGTCGCCGATGCCCATCGGGTTCGACCTGTTGTTGCAGGACAGTCCGTATACTTCGATCTCCGCCATTCGTTCATTCCCCCATACCGTCGGTGAATTGCCGATCCTGATTGCAGTTTAAAGCGCTCTCGTCGGCAATTACATAGGTGAATCGGACAATTTGGAGTGGTAAAATAGACATTTGAACGAAAGGGGAGCATGCCGTGAAGAAGTCCCAATATACGCTGAGAGGCAATGATCTGTTCCGCGGCGACCTTCGCGTCTACGTCAATCGCATCGAGGAAAATTTCGTCGACTCGGCGCTGCACGAGCACGACTTTATCGAACTGAACTACGTCGCCGAAGGAGCCGGCTACCAATATATCGGCGAACAAGTCGTGCCCGCGACCCGCGGCGATCTGTTCGTCCTGCCCGTCGGCCGCTCGCACGTCTTCCGTCCCTATTCCGCGGACAAACGCAGCAGGCTGGTCGTCTACAATGTCGTGTTCGCGCCTTCCCTCCTCACGGAGATCGCCATGACGGCGCCCGAGCTCATGCTCGACAAGATCGTGGCGGCGCAGATCGAGGACGCCAAGGAAGCAGGCATCGCAAAGGACAAGCGGCTCGCCCTGGAACCGCTTTTCGAGCGAATCCACGAGGAGCATGCCGCCCTTCGTCCGGGCGCCTCCGCGATGCTGACCGCGCTGCTGACGCAGATTCTGATCGAATGGACGCGGCTGCGCGAAAAAGCGGCCGGCGCCGAATCCCCCCGCGGCCGCCGTCCTCGACTTCGGCGAAGCCGTCGCCTACGTTCGCGAGCAGGCGCCCGAGCCGCTGACGCAGCGCCAGGCCGCGGAGCGGTTCGGCCTAAGCGAACGGCACTTCCAGCGGCTGTTCGTCCGGCATACCGGCCAGACCTTCCACGCGTTCGTCCAGCGCCAGCGCGTCCTGACCGCCTGCCAGCTTCTTCGCGACGCGCGCCTGAAGCTCGACGCCGTCGCGGGCATGGTCGGCTACCGGGACACGCAGTCGTTTACGCACGTGTTCAAGCGCATCGAGGGCGTTACGCCGGGGCAGTATCGGAGGCGGATGGCGGGGGCGTTCTAATCTGTTGTCCGAACGGACTGGACAGCCCTTATTGTTGCGCCTATCGCGATTTAGGGCCCGCTTGCGGACCCAGGCGCCGCAATTGGGAAATCGCAGGCCCATTCATCCCGTCGACCATTCGTTCTCTCCGGGCTTCAGCACGCGTTCGATCGTCATGCCGCCGATTCGGAGAGACAATCGCGCGTCCATCCCCGCCGGAATAAGGGCACGCACACGGACGGTTCCGTCTTTTCCCGGTACCACCCCGCCCGGATGACGCCCGGCGGCGTCCATACGTCGGCTTCGGCGAACGACAGGCCGTCCGGCAGGTACGGGCGGATTTGCATGGAGGCGCTCTATCGGGAATACGGCTCGCAATTGCCCGGCTACGAAGCCGTGCTCTACGCACGTTTTTCCTGTTACCACTCCGCGACGCTGCCGTCTTGATGGCGCCATATCGGATTTTTCCAGTCGTGTCCGATCTCCGCCATCTTACGCACATGCGTCTCGTCGATCTCGATACCGAGTCCGGGACCGTCCGGGATCGTGACGCAACCATCCACGTAGTTGAACACTGACGAGTCGACCATATAGTCGAGCAAGTCATTTCCTTGATTATAGTGAATCCCCAGGCTCTGCTCTTGTATAACCGCATTATGGCAAGTCGCGTCCACTTGCAGGCAAGCAGCCAGCGCGATCGGTCCGAGCGGGCAGTGCAACGCAAGCGCTACGTCGTAAGCTTCCGCCATGCTCGCGATTTTCTTGCACTCGGTGATGCCGCCTGCATGCGACACGTCCGGTTGAATGATATCGGCGTAGCCGTCCGCGAGCAGCCTTTTGAAGTCCCACCGCGAGAACATCCGCTCGCCGGTCGCGATCGGGATATTCGTAGCGGACGCGATCTCCCGAAGCGCCTCGTTGTTCTCCGGAAGCACGGGCTCCTCGAGGAACATCGGACGGAATACTTCCAATTCCTTGGCCAGAATCTTCGCCATCGGTTTGTGGACGCGGCCGTGGAAATCGATGCCGATGCCCAAATACGGACCGACGGCTCCGCGGACCGCAGCCACCCTCTTCAGCACTTCGTCGATTTTTTCGTACGAATCGATATATTGCAATTCCTCCGTCGCGTTCATCTTGACGGCGGTGAAGCCTTCGGACTGCGCGCGCAGCGCGGCTTCCCCCACGTCGGAGGGGCGATCCCCGCCGATCCAGGAATACACCTTGATCTTCTGGCGGCAGGCTCCGCCCATCAGTTGATAGATGGGGGCTTGGTGGTATTTCCCCTTAATATCCCACAGCGCTTGATCGATTCCCGCGATGGCGCTCATCAACACGGGACCGCCGCGATAGAAGCCGCCTCTGTACATGGCCTGCCAATGATCCTCGATCGCGAGCGGATCCTTGCCGATCAGGTACCCGCTCAACTCTTCGACCGCGGCTCGCACCGCGCGCGCTCTGCCTTCCACGATCGGCTCTCCCCAGCCCGTTATTCCTTCATCCGTATCGATCTTCAGGAACAGCCATCTTGGCGGCACGATAAACAATTCGATACCCGTAATTTTCATAATCCGCTTCCCTTCGCATGAATGGCATTGATCATATCTTGAATATGAGACTTCATGAGCGTTCTGGCTTGCTCCGCCTCTCGCTCCCGGATCGCGATGGCGATCAATCGATGATAACAGGCAGCCTTCTCCCGCATATACGGCAGCTTATCCGTCTCCCTCCTCCCTTGCGCCGACAAATCCGCCACGACGGACAGCATTTGGGCAAGCAGCGGGTTGCCTGCGCCTTCGGCGATCTCCTGATGATAGCGGACGTCCGTCTGAAAATGATCCTCGCCTCGCTCCATCTTCGCCTCCATCAGATCCGACCATTCACGGATCGACTTGGCCTGGGCCGCAGACGCCCGCATGGCGCAATAAGCCGCCAGCTCCGGTTCGATCGCAAGACGCGCCTCCAGCAGTTCAAGCAGCGAACGCGTCTCCATACCTTTGATCGGAGCCATCGGATCTTCGAGAAGGCTCGGATCGTTGCGGACGAAAATGCCTCTGCCATGCTCGATACTGACGACGCTACGGCTCTCGAGCAGGCGCAGCGCTTCTCTCACTGCTGTCAGACTGAGTCCGTACAGCGACGCCAACTCCTGCATCGTCGGCAGACGTTCGCCGGGCTTCCACGCTCCGGCGCGGATTTGTTCCTGGATTTGCTCGATTACTTCTTCATGAGCCAGCTTCTTCATCAGCGTCTCCCGTACATCATTTCGTTAATTGATATGATCTTATATAAATAAAGGTAATATCTTTATTCTTGATTTGTCAATCCTTGCATTTGCGGCAGGCAGCAATCTACTTTGTTCAATTTGATCCAGGCAGCGGCTATAATCAAGTTGATCGCAAAATGAAGTTCCTGCCAAATGGCGAAAATAGGAGGCTCGTAAAAGGATGAGCATGCGTAAACGTCCGATAATCGGCATCGATCAACCCTGCTCGGTCATCGTCATGGGCGGCGTTCCTCTCGGGACGCGGCTGGACGAGCGGCAGTCCATGCGGCTGCTGGATCTCTATGCGGATGCCGGAGGCAACATGGTCGATACGGCCGAAGTATACGGCAGCTGGGTGCCGGGCAAGGCGAACGCGAGCGAGCTCGTGATCGGCAAATGGATGAAGTCGCGCGGCAACAGAAGCCGCATGATCGTGACGACGAAGGGCGGGCATCCGGATCTGGGAGCGATGAACGTCTCCAGACTTCAAGCGGCCGACATCAGAGCCGACGCCGAAGGCAGCCTGCGCCGGCTGCAGGTCGACGCGATCGACCTGTACTGGCTGCACCGCGACGACCGGTCGATCCCGGTCGCCGAGCTTCTCGGCTCGCTCGGCAGGCTGGTCGAAGAAGGCATCATCAGGAGCTTCGGCTGCTCCAATTGGGAGACGGACCGGATCGCGGAGGCGAATCGCTTGTCGGCGGAGCAAGGCTTGCCGCCGCTGGCCGCCAATCAGGCATGGTGGAGCCTCGCAAGCCTGGATAAGGCGCATATCGAGGATCAGACCGTCGTCGTGCTGGACGAGGCGATGTACCGTTATCATGCGGAGACGAGCCTGCCGCTCTTCGCCTACTCGTCGCTGGCCAAGGGCTTGTTCGCCAAGATGGAAACCGCCGCCCGGGCGGGGACCGCTTATGAGGCGCCGCCCTTGTACAGTCTTCCGGCGAATAAGCGCCGGTTCGAGCAAGCGAGGCTTATCGCCTCGGATCGGGGCGTATCGATCTCGCAGGTCGCCCTTTCCTATATCGTCTCGCGCCGCCTTCCCGCCTTTGCCGTCGTAGGCGCGACGGACGAATCGCAGCTCGCGGATAGCCTCGGCGCAGGCGACTTGACGCTTCGCGAAGAGGAGCTTGCCCTGCTCGATAACGGCCAGTTTTCCGGATAAATCAAGCCGAGCCTCTTTGTAAGTGGCTCGGCTTGTCATTTTCGCGGCTGTTGTCACCTTATCGCGCCCAGGCAATATGCTGTAGCAAAAGGAAGATGCTCCATTATTCGTCTTTGATCGTATTTTTTGAACAAGAACCGGACGAAAAGGATGTTCTGGCCTACGAGGCGAAATTCTGGGACTTGTTAAGCGAAGCCAGCGGCATGGACCATGCGGCATGGCCGGCGGACATTCCCGAGGACACGGACAGCCGACGTGGGAGTACTGCTTCGACAACGAAAGGTACTTCGTCTATTGTGCGACGCCGGCGCACCGATCCCGACAAAGCCGCCATTTCCCGTTTTTCATGCTTGCCTTGAAGCCCCGCTGGGTATTGGATCGCTGGCACGCGCATCCTGCACGCGCGGCCGCTACGATTCCGTTCATCCGCGCCCGCTTGGCCGCCTACGACGAAGCGCCGGCGCATCCCGAACTGAAGCCTTACGGCTCGCAGGGGGAATCTCGAGTACAAGCATTTTTTGCGGGACAACGACACGGCGTTGGCGGGCTGTCCTTTTCGCCGGGGGATCAAGAAAGAGAATGCGGAGTAGAAGCGTTAGCCGCTCCTGTCCGCATGAACGGGAATCTGCGACGATCGGTCGGCCGTCCGTGCCCGCTGTCCCTCCCTATTCCTCGAGCTCGACGGCAAGCGCATGAACGTACGGCGTCGGCCGCCGGTCGGGCAGGCGCACGATCAACGCTCCGTAAGGCTGTTCAAACGGGACTTCCCCGGCGCCGAGCAGCTTGACCGACTTGACCCGCTCGGCTTCCGTCAGCGTGCGAATCATCGCGATTCCGTCTGCCGGCCAGCGCATCTGGAAGGCATAGAGCATGTTGCCGCGCCGCGTAAACCGGAAATCCGCCGGCGTCCAATCGACTGCATCTTCCTTGAAGTGGTCGATCACGACGCTTGAAGGCCCCTCGCCGAATACGCGAAACGGGCGCGTTCCATAGACGGCCTCCTCGTTGATGCTTCTCCAGGCGGCCATTTCCCGCAGTAGATGGGTGCACTCGTCGTCCAACGTGCCGTCCGGCTTCTGCGGAATGTTCAGCAGCAGGTTGCCGTTTTTGGAGACGATGTCCACCAAAATCTCAATGACGTGCGCCGGCGTCTTATACACCGCGCGCACGTCATAGAACCATCCGCCCACGCAGGTGTCCGTCTGCCAGGGCTCGGGCTTGATGTCGCTCTCCTGGCTGCGTTCGATATCCAGAATGCCGATGGAATTGACGCTCTGCCGCCGATCCTTCTGATTGTATACCGCCTGGTTAACCCCGCCGTGCAGGCTTGCGCTCTTATTGTACAAGTAGGCGATCGCCTCCAGCCCGGCTTCGAACGCGACCGCCTCGTCCGACTCCGTCGCGCTCTCCTCGATTCTCCCGAAGGGCAGGGCGCCGTCGGAGTAGAGCAGATCCGGCTCATATTGATCGATGAGCTCTTTCATGACCGCCAGCCAATGCCGGTGCCAGCTTTCGTTCGTCGTATACCAGGGCTCCAGGTCCCACATGCCTTTGTTCGGGTCGTAGTGCTCTCTATTGGGCAAGTACAAATCTTCGTAAGCCGGGTCGTTGCCATCATAAGGAACATTGGCATACTGCCCCGTTTTATCGCTGCCTTTGTTCGGCGCAAACCAGCTGAAGGTCGCCCCCATGTGCTCGGTCAGACCGAAAGGCAAGCCCTTCTTCAAAGCCGCGGCTCTCCACAGGGCTACGATGTCCTTCTTCGGTCCCACCTGCGCCGCATTCCACTTATGCAATTTGGAGTCGTAATTAAAGAAGTTGTCATGGTGCATCGCCTGCGCGACGAAGTACTTGGCGCCCGCTTCCGCATACAGCTCCATCAAGGCGTCGGGATCGAACTTCTCGGCCTTCCAGCGCTGAACGATATCCTTGTAGCCGAATCCGGACGGATGTCCGTACACGCGGGCGTGGTGGCGATATTGGTCCGTATTTTCGATATACATATTACGGGCGTACCAGTCGCCGAACATCGGGACGGACTGCGGGCCCCAATGGGACCAAATGCCAAGCTTCGCATCCCTGAACCATGCCGGACACGCGAAGGTCCTTAAAGAATCGAACGTCGGTTTGAACGGTCCGTTTTCCAAATCAGCTTTCAACGCAAGCACCTCCGGTTATCGATTCCTATTGAGACAGTCCCGCTTCAAATGGAGACAGACCCATGGTAGCACCGGTATGCTATCCTGAAGAAGATACAAACCTAACCATTGCTTGTATAAAACTAACCATCCTTGCAGGTGAATGATATGAATAACCAGCTCTCTCGCAAACGGCTTTTACAGATGTACCTGTCCAATTTGCAAGTCAACGTAACCGCGTTAGGGTTTAATCCCGTCTGGTCCGATTGGCGCGGCATCGATTATACGCCCGACTATAACAAGTTTTATTTCATTACGGACGGAGAAGGGTGGCTGAAGATCGGCGACCGGGAGCTCTACCCGAAGCCAGGCCAGCTCGCTCTCATGCCTGAAGGCGTCCGACAATCGTACTCGGCCATTAACGACAAGCCGTACACGAAATTCTGGTGCCACTTTACGGCGAAAATCGGAACGATCAACTTGTTCGACCTGATTCGTCTCCCCCTGGATGATCGACGTGCGGGAGGATGACGGCCTGCCTGCCGATCTGTTCAAAGAGATGCTCCGGCTCCAACGGGCCGATACACTGTCCTCGTCGCTGCATGTGAACGCCTGTCTGCTGCGGCTCATCGGATACTTTCTCGACCGCTCCGAGCCCATCGACATCCAGCTCGCGCACGCCGAAACCTCCGACCTCCTCCGCGCCGTGCTAACCTACATCGACGATCATTTTCAGCGGAACATCACGGTCCAGGAGCTGGCGGATTTGACGCATATGCATCCCAATTCCTTTATTCGCCTCTTCAAAAAGCACTTCGGCACGACGCCGATCCAATACGTCAACCGCAAACGAATCGACAGCGTGAAGCGGCTGCTCACCTCTACCGATCTCACGCTGTCCGAGATCGGCGAACGGACGGGCATTCCCGATACTTCCTATTTGTCCAAGCTGTTCAAATCGGCGACCGGTCTGTCTCCGACGCATTATAAATTGCTGGCCAGCCGTGAACCGGCGCCGCGCGCTGCGCGCAAGAAAAAGCCGTCCAAGGTCGACGATACGACGATGTGACGGCTCCTCGAATGTCTTGCGGCGAGGTCAGACGATATTTTCTTTTTTCAGGGTAAGGATCGATCGTCCGGATCGTTCCGTCCTCGTCGTAGCGCAGCTCGGCATACTTGACGCAGCGCTTGTGATTGACGCCGCCAGACAGGGAGCTGTCGTGGTAGAAAAGATACCACTTGTCCTGAAACCGGACGATAGAGTGATGAGTCGTCCAGCCGATAACGGGCGTCAGGATAATCCCCTTGAAGGTGTAGGGTCCGAGCGGATCGCGGCTGACGGCATAGACCAGCTTGTGCGTCGTCCCGGTCGAGTAAGACAGGTAATACAAGCCATTATGCTTGTGTACCCACGGTCCCTCGAAGTAGCGCCGGTCTTCGTCGCCCGCGAGGATCGGGCTACCGTCTTCGTCTAGGATCGCGACCTCCCGCGGCGTACCTTGGAGCGACAGCATATCTTCGCTCAGCAATGCGACGCGCGGCCCGAGCGCCGGAGCGTCGGGCGCGAGCGCTTGCGGATCCGGCCGGAATTCGCCGGTCCGCCACTTCTCCAGCTGGCCGCCCCACAGCCCCCCGAAGTACATATAGCTGCGGCCGTCATCGTCGACGAGCACCGCCGGATCGATGCTGAAGCTGCCCTCCATATAGTTCGGCTGCGCCTGGAAGGGCCCTTCCGGGGATGCGCCTGTCGCCACGCCGATCCGGAAAATCCCCTCTTGGTCGCGTGCCGGGAAGAAGAGATAATACATGCCGTTCTTGTACGCGGCATCCGGCGCCCACATCTGCTTGGACGCCCACGGAACGTCCCGAATATGCAGCGCTTCGCCGTGATCGACGACCGGCGAATCGAAGTTGTCCAAGGACAGGACGTGGTAATCCTCCATCCGGTATTGGTCGCCGTTGTCGTTGCTCTCGCCGTCATGGTCGAGATCGTGCGAAGGGTAAACATAGATACGCCCGTTGAATACGTGCGCGGACGGATCCGCCGTGTAAATATGGGTCACGAGCGGTTGATTCGGCTTCGGAGCCTGGTTCATTCGAGGTTCACTCCATTTCATGGATAGGTCCGCCCTTGGCATAGCGGAAATAATCGAAGTCCGCGAAGCCGCCGCGCTGGCGGGTCGCATAGTTGAACAAGCCGATCCGGTAGCCCATGAAGTGATCCAGCGTATACTTCATCTTCAGGGGACGGCCGATGGTCTTCCACCCTTCGCCTTCGGCTGCATAAGCAAAGACTGCCGTATCCGCGCTCTCCCTGAAGTCAAAATCGATCTTCAAACGGATGACCTCGCAGGCGAACGGCAAGCTTTCGACGATCTCCTCGCTTCCGTCTTCTCCCCGCATGCACATCGCGACGCGCCGCTCCCCGCTCTCGCCGGCCCAAATGCCGACGGTGCCGAAGCCGCTCTGCAGCGCGGCCAGGCCGGCGCGATCGCCCGGCTTCATCCCGGTCGCGTCCAGCACCGTCTCCCCGGCGCAGGTCGGACCTTCCGTCCGCTGCGTCAGCGTATTGCGGGCCCGCTCGATCCGGTCGGCGATCGGTCCCGTCGCCAGCCGCAGCCAGCCCGGGCGCTCGGTCACCGACCAGAGACTGTCGTCCGGGTTATGGTTCCACTGCCAGTTCAGCGCGAGCTTGTTGTCCGTATAATCGAATTCGTCGCCGATCACGAGCGGCTTGGGCGCGGAGTCCGGCAGCGGCACCTCGAACGTCTTGGGTACCTGGCCAGCCTCGCCGAACACCGGCCAGTCGTCCTCCCAGCGCATCGGCACGACGCATGGAAGCCGGCCGACGGCGTCGCGGTCCTGGAACAGCGCCGCGTACCAATCGCCTGCCGGCGTATCGACGATGCCGCCTTGGGCGACGCCGTTGTTGCGATAGCCCAGATCGTCGTCGAGCGCGATGCGGCGCTCGTAGGGTCCGAGTAGCTCCCGCGATCGGTAGACAATCTGCCGCCGGCGCCGGTTGCCGACGCTCGGCCATTCGATGAAAAACAGATAATAGTAGCCGTTCAGTTTGTAAGCATGGCAGCCCTCGCAGCGCAGACCGATGCCGTCGCGCTCCGTCTCGAACAACAGCCGATCGATCCCGCCCTCCCGAAGGGCCGATGCATCGTCCGTCAACTCCTGGATGCGAATGTCGCCGTTGCCGTAGATGACGTATACGCGTCCGTCGTCGTCGAACAGCAGGCTCGGATCGTGATGCAGCCCCTCGATGACGGAGCGCTCCCAGGGACCCTTCTCGATATTGGACGTCCTGTAAATGTAAAACCGGTTCATGTCGTTGCAGCTGAAGGCGACGTAGAACATGCCTTCACGGTACCGAAGGCTCGCGGCCCACGATCCGTTGCCGTATATGCCCTTGCCGTCGATCAGATTGTGGGCGTCATTGTCCTCCAGCTTGTCGAAAACGTAGCCCACGAGCTCCCAGTGCATCAGATTCTCTGACTTCATGATTGGACAGCCGGGCATCGAATGCATGCTGGTGCTGACCATATAGTAGACGGAACCGACCCGGATGACGCTGACGTCCGGGACGTCGGCCCAGAGGATCGGATTGGCGACGGTTGTATGCATAGCGATCTCCCTTCGTATTTATGAATGGTTGGCCGTTGATCGCCCTTTCACTTTGAAGTAAATCTGGAACGGTTCATACCCGATATCCCGAATGCGTCTCATTGGAATCGCGGGGTCCTGATTGACCGTCTTGAAAAAGAATCGCCAGCTTCCCCACTCGCGCTCGTTTTCCATTTCGACCTCGGACGCGATGTCGTCCTTTTCGGCATGCAGAATCCGTTCAGTCTCGCCGATCCCGGCCAGCACCTCCGGGCCGTACCGGAATGCACCGATGCTCCCGTCGTCCGGGAGCGGTACGAAGCGGATTCCGATCGGCAGGATGACGCTTACTTGGTCCCCGTCCATCCAGGTTCGGCGAATGGCGTAGAAGCGGCCGCTTTCCGCCGTGTTTTCCTGAAGACTGCCGTTGACGTAAATCTTCGCCTCCGACATGATCCATTCCGGAATCCGGCAGTGAATCGCGAATTCCTTCGGCGCGGACGTGTGCACGGCAATATCGTGCTTGCGGTACGACGGCATATTCTCGTGAATAGCGGTCATCTCATTGATGCCTTGAATGCCTGCGGTTATCGAAGAATTCATCAAGCTTCCGCTCATGCGATCCTGGGATTGAACGATCCGCACGGCATCCCCCCCCGATATCAGCGTTCAACTCGGAATCGAAATATTGGCAGACATAGATGCCGTCGGCCGCGTCTTGATAATAGAGCCCCTGGTTCCAAGCCGCGTTCGCCTGGACCATCGTTCCGTGGCAGCAGAAGAAGCTGTCCGTCTCCTTGCTCCAATCCTTGCGAAGACCGGCCTTCATCGGCAAAAAGTAGGTGAGAAGTCCGGTCGAAGGATCGTCATGCTTGCTGCCGGTCAAAGGGTACTCCCGATAGTACGCCTGCGCCATGATACCGTTATACAGGTTGTACTCGATATATTGCGCATAGGCGGGATCTCCCGAATGCCGGAACAGAAATTCGGCCAGACGGATCATATTGTAGACCGTACAGTGCTCCTGGTTTTTATCCCCAAGGCGCGCCTTCATCTTCTGCTTGGGCATCCACACTTCGCCGGCCGTCTGTCCGCCAGTCGCCAGACAGCCCCTTTCCGTCACCGCGCAATTCCAGTAGGCTTTCACGATATCCATCCAGCGCGCTTCGCCCGTGACTTCGAAGGCCCTGGCGCAGCCGAGCACTTCCGGGATAGTCGTATTCGCGTGCATGTTCGTCAGAGGGTCTTTGCCTTCGAGCAGGGGCTTGAACAGGCGGCTCCGATAATACCGATCGAGCAGCGTATTGTACTTCTCCTTGCCGGTGATGCCCAGAAGATCCGCCCATACCTCCAGCATCCCGCCGGTCTCCACGTCCAGAATGTCGTCGAATCGCTCCCGGGAAAATCGTCCGCTCCAATCCGCGAACCAGTCCGCGAACGAATCTGCGATCTCGAGCGCTTTCTCGTTAAGGCCGTATCGATAAGCGTCGACAAGGCCCATGAGGAGCTTGTGAAGATTGTACTGCGGCGCCCAGATCTGCTTGCCGCTCGCGATCCAGTGCAGGTATTTCTCCGGAATGGGACCGACCCACTGCCCTCCGTTGTCCTGCTGGCACGCCGCCAACTCGTCGACGATGAGTTCCATTTTCACCTTCAGCTCGGGGTCTCCGGTCTCGTCGACATGCATGGCCGCCGCCGACAGCCAGTGGCCGAGAAAGTGTCCCCGCAGCTGACAGACCGGCGATTCCCACCCTCCATGCGCGTCGTGCGGAATGTCGCGGCCGGCGAAACGGCCCGCTTCCAGCCGATAATTAAAGAGAAGATGATCGCTGTTCAGCTTCAGTAAATAGGAACGGTTCGCCGCTTTCCTTCGATTGATCTCCTCATCGCGCACGAGGACGCTTTTTCCCTTAAGTTGTTCCAAAACGCTTATCCTCCCCGCAGCATGCGATTCAAAGATGGAAGCAGAGACTTTGTTGATTGCGCTTTCAATTCAGTATAGGACGTTTAAATTTGCGTCTACAATGTGCAAGTTTTTACTTCGTTACCCTACGTTTACGAGTTAGCGCCGCAGCGGCCCGTCCGCAACCGGGAGTCTCGTCTTCGCTCGCCGTTACCGATCGTATGCTCATTTTATCGCCATCTTGCGCCACAAAAGAGAAGACCCACCGCCGAAAGCCGGCGGTGGGTTAATCCCTGTCTATGGCAAACGAATTGCCGCTTGTTGCATCGAACGTCGATAGTCAGCGAATCAGAAGCCGAGCAGCTTGTAGATGACTGCCGCAGCCTGGGCGCGGGTCGTCGGGAGCTTCGGACCGAAGCTGCCGTCCTGGAACCCGTTGATCAGCCCTGCCCGACGAATATCGTCTACGGCTGCAGTCGCATAGGCCGCGATCTCGGAGCGATCGTTGAAGTCCGCTCCCGATTCCGCTTCATCTCCGAGTCCGAGTCCGGCCGCCTGAAGCGCGCGGGACAGCATGACGGCCATATCCTCCCGCGTCACCGCTTCATGAGCGCCGAACGTGCCGTCCGCCCTGCCTTTGACGATGCCGAGCTGCACGCCCGAAGCTACCGCCTTTTCGTACCAGACGCCTGCCGGTACGTCGGAAAATGCCGACGCGCCCGTCAAATCGGTCTTGTCCAGGCCCAGCGAGGACACCAGCATCTGCAGGAACTCCGCCCGGGTCACGGAACGGCCCGGCTCGAAGCTGTCGGTAGACGTTCCGCGCAAGATCTGTCTGGCCGCGAGCGATTGAATCATGGACTTGGCCCAAGGCGCCTCGTTCAGATCCTTCAAGGCGACAGGCACATAAGCGACCGCATAGCGGCTGAAGTGCGCCGGACGGAATGTGATGCGTCCATTCGCTTCATCATAGCCGCTGCGCTTGACCGGCTCCATTTTACCGTCTTCTCCGATGAAGAAGATGACCAGACCGCTGACGTCTTCTCCTGCCTTGAGCGTATAATCGATCGATACGACGACAGCGCCCTTCGAGCCGAAGGAAGACACCTTCTCGCCGTCGACGCGAAGATCGAGATCGTACACAGGACGATCGCCCACCAACTGCCGCGCCTGCTCGCTCAGCTCTCCACGCTGTGCAGGTACCATCGATACGTTCAAGGTTTTCGCATCGGCTCCCAGTACGGAAGCATCGATGGCGAGCGTCATATCGACATCTCCGCTGCGAATCGACAGCGACTTGATCGTGCCGTCCGTCTTCAGCAGCTCGCCGACCGGCAGTTCAACCTCTATCTTGCCGGAAGCCTGCGGAGCATCGACTTGAATCTGAAGCTTGCCGCTCGTCGCCTTGGCAATCGCCTGCGCAAGCGATGCAGCCGTGAGCGAAGCTTTGACATTGCCGGTAGCATCCGGCTTGGCTGCGATCTTCACGCGGCCGTCGGCATCGACGTTCGTCGCAGGCGTGCCATTGTCGGACGCCGGAGGAGACGTCACGACCGGATCCGGATTGACGCCGCCCGCAGGAGCCGTCACCGTCACCGTCGCCGCAGCCTTGAAGCCGCCGTCCTCGGTCGTCGCCGTGATCGTCGCCGTGCCCGGTGCCTTCGCGGTAACCTTACCGTCGGCACCCACCGTCGCGACCGACGTGTCGCTGGACGTCCATACGACGGTCTTGTTCGTCGCGTCGGCCGGTGCGACCGTCGCGATCAGTTGACCAGTCGCGCCCACGATGAGATCGAGCGACGCCTTGTCCACACTCACGCCCGTCACCTTCGTGTCGACCGGTTCAGGGTCCGTCGATTTCGTGACCGTCACCGTCGTCGTCGCCGTGAAGCCGCCGTCCTCGGTCGTCGCCGTGATCGTCGCCGTGCCCGGTGCCTTCGCGGTAACCTTACCGTCGGCACCCACCGTCGCGACCGACGTGTCGCTGGACGTCCATACGACGGTCTTGTTCGTCGCTTCGGCCGGCATGATCGTCGCCGTAACCTGACCCGCAGTGCCTGCGATCAGACTGAACGGCTCCTGATCTACGTTGACGCCCGTCACCGGTACGATCTCGGTTACGACCGTCAAGGCTACCTCTGCCTTCTTGCCGTTCACCGTCGTCGCCTCGATGACCGCCGAACCTGCCCCGATCGCCGTGACATGGCCAGTCGCATCGACGGTCGCCACCGCATCGTCGCTCGACGACCAGGTCAGACGAGGATCGCCGTATGCCGGCGTGACCTGCGCATTCAACTGCAGCGTCGCTCCGATCTCGAGCGAAGCCTGGGACTTGTTGGCGGTGACGCTTTCCGGCGCAGGAACGAAAGCTCCGTTCGCCTGGAAGACGGTGACGCCCACCCAGTCCTTCGTCGTCGATACGCCGTAGATGTTCAGACGGATGTATCGACCGTAGGTCGCCGCCGGCAGCTGCACGTCGAATATGGCTGCGGTATCGCCGCCGTAGCTTTGACTGTTGTCATAAGCCGTCGTCCAGTTCACGCTGTCGTCGGAGACGAGCAGACTGTACTTCATCGTCTGCCAGAAGTTCATCTTGACATTGTCGATGCGAGCCGTGCTGCCGAGATCGATCTGCCAGAACTCCGGCGTCGTCGTCGTCTGAAGATTTCCGCCTGTCGTCCACGCCGCGCCCGCCGGGTTCATCGTCGACGCATTTGCGATCGGATTCGACGGCGTATAGCCGCTCTTGGACTTGCTCGCCGACACGGCGCCGCCGTTGGCGGCATAGCCGCTCGAGAGATCGGACGCGACGGTGACCGTTGTGGTCCCGACGACGCCGCCGTTCAACGCCTTCGCCTCGATATGCGCCGTGCCCGGTGCCAGGGCGGTCACCCGTCCCGATGCGTCGACGACGGCGATCGTTTCATTGTCCGAAGACCAGGCGAGCCGCTTGTCGCCGGCATAGACGGGCAGCACTTCGGCCACGAGCTGGCCGGACAGACCGACTGTAAGCGTCAGCGCGCCCGGGCTTACCGTTACGGCCTCCACGGGAGCCGACTGATCGAGCGCAAGCGCTGCGGCAGCTGCCTGCAAATCAGCGGCAAGTCCGTCGATCTCCGGCTGATGCGATGCGTCCCAAAGCTCGGTCTGCGCTTGCGTCAACGCGGTCTGCGCCGCTTCGAGCGCAGTCTTGTATCGGCTCAGGCTGTCGGCCGTATAGCCATTGTCCGGCAGCGTCTTGGCTGCGATCGCATCGGCGATCGCGGACTGCAAGCCGGTCACGATCAGCACGGCCGGACCCGTGACATGCAGGTTGAAGGAAGTCGAACCCGTATAGCCGCCGAAGTCCGGATAGGCGTCAACGGTCAGCGTGACGACCGTATCTCCCGCGGCCAGCGCCGTCAGCAGGCCCGTGTCGTGATCGATCGAAGCGACGGCCGGATCGGACGAGCTCCACGTCAGGCTGCGAACGTCCGCCACGGACGGATTCAGCACCGCCTTGAGCTGCTTCGCATCGCCCGTTTTGACATTGACGGTCGTCTCGTCGATGGCTGTGCCATGATCGTCCTGAATGCCGATCGCTTCTACCGGGATGATCGGATGGACGCTGACGCCTGCCGTCGCCGAGAGGGACGGATTGGAGACGACCGTCGCGGTAACGGTCGCGATGCCGTCGCTGACGGCGGTCACAAGACCCGACTGGCTGACCGTTGCGATCGCTTCGTCGCTCGTCGACCAGGTTACCGCCTGATCCACGCCCTCCACATTCGGGTTGACGGTGGCTTTCAGCTGGAACGTATTGCCCGGCGTCCCCGGAATATCAAGCAGACTGACCGTCGGGCGGTTCAGGCTGACCGACGATGCCGTCGGCGCTGCTGCATAGACGTTGAAGTTGTCAAACTGCGTGTTCCAGTTCATGCTGCCGCCTGCGTTGCGCGTCGCGTACAGCTCCAGATAGCCCAGCTTGCCGTCGAAGCTGGTTCCGGGCGCGAACGGCAGGTCGGCGACCGTCGTCGTCTGCGCCGTCGACTTGTTCGTCAGCGTGAACGAAGTCTTCTTCGCCGTCATATCCAGCGTGATACGCACGTTGTACATGGTGCTCGCGGTGTTGAATCCGCTCGCCGCAACCGCACTGCCCGACAGCGGCGTATTGGCCGCGAGCGTTGCGCTCGTGCTGTACTGCAGCGTGCTCGATGCGCCCGTGGGGACGCCAAGCGTCAAATAATTATTGTGGGCGCCATCCTGAATACGGAGCTGTCCCGTACCGGCTGCCGGCGAGCCGACATTCCAGTCGAAGTCAAGCACGATCTTGTTGTTGGCGATATTCAGGCTCTTGTAGGCCGCCCGAGCCCCGCTGCCGCCCGCCGAGAACTGCAGCAGTTGGCCGGCGTAGCCCGGGGGCGTCGCTACCGCGGCAGGAATGGCCGCGGCCGAGCCTGCGCTAACGGACCAGTTGTCCGCGAGCGCCCGGTTGTCGAAGCTCTCGCTGATCGAAGGCACGTAGACGGCCGTCCTGGCCTCGAAGCCTCCGTCCTTCGAAGTTGCCGTGATGAACGCGACGCCCGGCTTGCGAGCCGTCACGACGCCGAAGGCGTCCACGGTAGCGATGGACGGATTGTTGCTCTTCCACTCGACGTCCAGATTCGTCGCATCCTCCGGCGCAATCGCAGCCTTCAGTTGAACCGAAGGCAGCACGGCGGACGGATTCGTCGTCGAGAAGGCATCGGATGCAAAGTAAAAGGCGGCTTTGTCTGTCGCAATGCCGGTGACCGCTACCGGCGTCGATTGAACGTTCACCGTCAGCGTCTTCGTGAATCCGCCGTCATCGGTAACGGCCGTCACGACAGCCGTCCCTGCGAGATGGCCCGTGACGCGGCCCGATGCGTCTACCGTCGCGATCGATTCGTCGGAGGAGCTCCAGACGATCTTCTTGTTGTAGGCGTCAGCGGGCATGACAGCGGCCGTAATCGGCTTGGTCGTCCCGATCATCAGATTCAGCGTGGACTTGTCGAGCATCAGTCCCGTCACCATGACCGGTACGACGTTGATGACCGCGGTTCCCTTGATCGACGGATTGTCGACCGAGGCGGCCGCAATCGTCGTCGTGCCCGTCGACAGCGTCGTCACGAGCCCGTTCGCATCGACCGTCGCGACGCTCGTGTCCGAGGACGACCAGGTCACTTCCGCAAAGCTCGCGTTAGCCGGAGCCACGGTCGCCTTCAGCTGCTGCGTGCGCCCGAGACTGACCGTCGCGCTCGTCTTGTCCAGCGTCACGGCGGAGACGGGTACCTTCGTCGCGTTCAGCGTGAACGAAGCGATCGCCGTGCCGTCCGCGGCAGCCGCGCTGACGATCGTCGTGCCGTCGCGCTTGACGTTCAGCTTCACGTTTTGCGTGACATTCGATTGCTGGTAGAATGTGCCCGGTGCGGAGGACTGCCAGAATTCGCCCAGGAACGAAGCTACTGACGGATCGCTGGACTTGAAAACGATATGCTGGTCGGTCGCGCCGGCCGGCAGGAGGCCCTTCAGTACGAGCTTGTCCCATACTTTGGCGCTGATCTCGCTTCCGGGGGGCCGCGCCTCCTACGGTAAGGGTCAGATTGCCTGCTCCGACTTTGGATGCGGCTTCGACTGTCACGGCAGATGTCGCGGTGAGTCCGCCGACGATTGTCTTCGCCGTGATTACGGCAGTGCCCGCAGACTTCGCGGTTACATAGCCGGCTTCGTTCACCGTCGCGACGGACGGATCGCTGGAGGTCCACGCGAGCGTGCTGTCGAATACGAGCTTTTCCGCCGAAGCGTTGGAGTCCGGCGCGATCGCAGGCAGCAGACGCTCGGTATTGCCTGCCGCAAGCGTCAGCGACGTCTTGTTCAGCGAGATGCCGGTAGGCGCCGTCTTCGTGACGGCGTACGTGCCGAACCCCTGCAGCGGCGACAGCATCGTCGCCGGCTTGTTTTTGGCGTGCCCTCTCCACAGATACGCGTACATGCTGTCCATCATATCGCCCATCTTGCCGTTCGCCAGGCTGCCCATTTCCTTGATCGACGGGTCGCCGTTGTTGAACATCGTGCGGCGGTCGACCGTATTTGGCCCGCGCGTGCTGGCGCCGGCGCCTTCGACGACGATCCAATCGGTCTCCCAATAGAAAAAGCCGCGCATCCGGTCGTATGGATTGGCTACTTCCCGCATCGCCTGCATATAGTCGAGCAGCCAATTGTACTGGCCGTTCGGATTGGCGATCGCGTAGTAGCTCGATTGCCCCATCGAGCCGCTCTCGTCGGCCCAGTCGGGATTGTACTTCGTAAAGGCGTACCCGGTCTCCACGTCCAGGTAGTCCTTGTCGGGGAACTTCTCGATGTTGTTCGTCAGCATCCACGGAATCGCGTCTGACGTGTGACCGCCGTAAAGCGAGTACGCCTGTCCGTCGAACTTGACCCCGTTCGTGCGGAAGGTGCCGAATTGCGTATTGGAGTTGGAAGGCGTATAGCCGTTATTGGTATGAATAAAGGCGCTAACGCCGGGCGCGGCATCGTGCACCGCATCGTAAGCCGAGTTAATCAAGGCTTTGTAGCCGGCGGAAGAATAGCCCTTGCCATTCGGCCAGGCGATGCCGCCGTCCTGTTCGTTGCCGATCTTGGCCCCCATAGGGACGGTGCCCTGTTCGACCAGACCCTTGATGAAATCATAGACGTAGTTGTACATCGTCGTCGTCATCTCGTCGAGCGACTGGTCGACGAGCTTGCCGGACGCATCCTTGTACATCCAGTCGTAAGGCGTGAACGCCTTGCCCGCGCTCATCCACGCATCGCTGAAGTGGAAGCTCGGCATATAGCCGATGTCAAGCGCCTTCGCCCGCTGCGCAAGCGCCAGGGCGTGCGTCTTGTCGAAGTAGCCCGCCTGCATCGTGTACGGGAAAGGATTGCCGTCCTCGTCGGTATAGTCCGTATACTGCATTTGCTTGACGGGGCTCTGATCGTACACGGGGTTGCCCGCGCGCACGAACAACATGCCTAGAATCGCGTTGACGCCGTGGTTGGCCAGAATGGTCAGGCAGTCCTGCTGGACCCCGTTGGCGAAGTACTTGCCGCCGTTGTCCTCGATGATTGGCAGGAAGGAGACGTCCGCCCCTTTGACCGTCGTATTGTCGATGGCGAACAGGTCGAAGTTGTCCACGTACGCCTTGTCCGTACCGTTGCCCTGCCACTGGTCGCGGCTGCCGTTCGCGCCGTCCGACGTGTAGGTCGTCACGCTCTTGACGTAGTCCGCGTTCTTGATCGTATTGGCATAGAGCGTCACCTGAGCGTCGTTCGGTCCCGTCTTGAACCGGAGCGTCAGCAGCGAATACCCGGCCGTGCCGGAGGGCGCCTGCCGCAGCACCGTGCCGTCCGCCGTCTTGACCCCGAGGTTGACCCGGTCGCCGTATGACGTTACATTGACGAGTTGTCCCGTGTTGCCCAGGTAATTTTTTTGATAGATTGTCTCCCACGCATCCTGACGGTCGACCTTGGCGCGAACGGTCGCGATATAAGTCGTGTTCGGCTTGACGCTCACCGTCTGGCTGAGCTGCGCATCCGCGCTCAGTACGGCGGCTGTCGTGCCGGTATCCGCGCTAGTGCCAGCCGCGACCGTCCCCTTGTCGACCGTCCAGCCGCTCAGGTCGCCCGCTTCGAAGTTCCAGTTGGACAGCGGATTCTCATCGCTGCTGTCCAGCGTCAGCTGAATGTCGTCCACGGCAAGATTGTTGCCGTTGCCCGAAGCGATCGTCAGCTTGACCTGGCCGTTGTACACGAGCACGTTGCGAATGGAGATCTGTCTCCACTCGGTCGGACTGATGTAGACGTCGACCAGCGAGCGCGCGTCGGGACCGCCGGTCTCGGTCGCAGTGATATAGGCGCTGTTGCCGCTCGTCGCGCCCTTGACCCAAGCGGACAGCGTATAGCTGCCCTGCTCGATGCCCGCAATCGTGCGGGTCATCGTACTGCCCGCAGCCGTCAGCTTGGCGGAGTAGCTCCCGCCATGCTTGTCCGTCGTCTGCGCGGCCGCGGCGCCGGACGTCGTCCAGCCGTCCAGCGAGCCCGACTCGAAGTCGAGGTTCGCGTTCGACGGCTCCGCCGCATAGGCGGGAGCGGCGCCGAGCGGCCCGACATTGCCGAGCATCAAAGAACATACAAGAGCGGCGATCAATACGTACGCCCAGCTTCTCGTTCTTTTCATTTTTTGCTTATCTCCCCTGTCGTCAAGTATGTAAAGCGCTTGCATTAAAAAATTCTAGCACGTTCCGGAAATTGCGCCGCCCCCACAAACCTACGGTTTCCTTCGTTTTTCACAGATGCTCCTGAAATGGTCACGCGTATTCGGACAACTAAGTAAACCCTTCAGGGAAGATCGCCCTGACGGTCCTTGCATCAAGCGCGTGCACGATCAGCGGGCAGCCCGCGAGCGCATGAACGCACAACCAACCGCGCCAATGCCTCCGGAAGCGCCCGCCAGCGAGGTGCGATTGAGTGACGATGCCTGTGCGCGATCAGAATACGCGAAGGATTAGGATTTGTTAGCGTCCTTCTAACGCCTCAGCAAAATGGATGTTAATTTGCAGAAACTTCCTCTTCGGCTTGTCCAATCGGCTGAAAAGCCTGTGCGAATGTGATTTTTTTATCCCCCTCTCGCATTGCGCGACGATGCGAGAGGCGCCGATATGCCTCCATATTTAACCTTGAACAATGCAGGTCTGCGGGCTTGGCGGGCTTGGCGGGCTTGGCGGGCTTGGCGGGCTTGGCGGGCTTGACGGGCTTGACGACCTCACGCTCGCGGCCTATATGCAATAGCTGTTGAAACGCATTTATTTCCTTTAGTCACGACGTTATTAGCCCAAATAAGTGTTGAAGCGCAATTAAATTCCCACTTTCGAAAGCTATGGCCCGGTCTTGAACAAATTAAATGCGGTTGAACACTTATTTCCTCCCCAGCCCCGATCAGCGCGCCGATTAATTGCTTTTCAACACTTATCGCCCCGGCTCCCGGCTCCCGGCTCCCGGATTATCCGTGTCCAGATCGAGCACAATTGCGCTTGATCTCCTCCTGGTACATCCTATTAAAAAATCTAGTTTGTTCCTAACCGAGACTTCAACGACCGCGCGATGGCGCAAGAGGGTCAGTTTGTTCCTAAACAGAACTTCGACGACCCCGCGATGGCGCAGGATGGCTAGTTTGTTTTTAACCGAGACTTTTGCGGCGGGGCGACAGTGCGAGCGTATTCGTTCGTTTCTACCCGAGAATCCTTCGGCAAACGCTCGGTGAAGCCGTCTCTTGGGCTGCTGCTGAAGCAAACTGAAATCGGGCAGCATCCAACACCGATTTTTATACTTTCTGAAATGTCCAAAAAGAGCGGAATTCTCCGCTCTTTTGGTGACCTCTCGAAGCGCCGTGCACCGTTCGTGCGCCCGGCCGGCTGTCCGGCGCGAAAAGGCGCTATGCTTGCCGCTTATGCTTGCCGCGAACGAAGCCTTATCCAGGCAGCGTCTCATTCGGCGCGGTTGAAACGATATCCCCTTCGGTCCAGATTCGCGCTTCGCCATGCGCTCGGCGGCCAAGAAGCTGAATGCCGGTCAGCTCCGCATGCTCGTCCGCTCCCCGGTAGGCCTTCGTCCGAGCCAGCTCCGGGCGAAAAAGGCGCCGCGAACCGCCTCGTCCGCGATCGCCGCGAACAGGACGCCCCGCAGACCCCAGCCCACCGCCGAGCCGAGCGCATAGGCGCCGCCCGTCGAGATCAGCCACATGCCGACGACCGACAGCACGGCGACGGTGCGGGCGCCGCCTACGATGTTGAGCGCGTTGGACAGACAGAACGCGCCGACCCGGAGCGGCTGCCACAGAATGCCGACCGACAGCAGCGGTATCGCCTGGGCGACGATCTGCGGCTCGCGGGTGAACAGGTGCATGATCGGCTCCGCGCCGACGCGGATGGCCGCGCTCGCGGCCAGCACGAGTCCGGTGCCGGCGACGATCGCGCGGAATGGCGCGCGGTATACCTGCTTTAGCCGGCCGGCGCCGTATCCCTGTCCGACCTGAATGCCGAGCGCGCTGCCGATCGCCGCCGCGATCATCCAGGGAAACTGCATGATCGTCTGTACGTACGTATAAGCGGCCAGCGACGCCTGGCCGTAAGAGGAGACGATCGAGAGCAGCACGATCTGGGAGAAGCCCCACGACGTCGCGGTGACCGAGACTGGCAGTCCGATGCCGAATATATCCCGGAGCAGTCTCCTGTCCGTGCGCAGCCAGTCCCGCTTCGTCATCCGCGGGAAAAAAGACTGCCACAGCAGCCAGCAAGACAAAGCCAGCGCGATCGACCGGCTCACGACCGTGGAGATCGCCGTTCCCTCGACGCCCAGCTCCGGGAACGGTCCGATGCCGAATATAAGCGTATAGTTCAGGCACAGATGCACGACGTTCATGCCCAGCGTGATGATCATCGGGCCTTTTGTATTGCCGATATTGCGAATGAGCGTATTGACGACCAGATGAAGCGCGACGACGACGATTCCGCCGCCGACCGTCGACAAGTAGGTCACGCCATAATCGCCCACCTGACCGGGCACGCCCATAACATCCATGACCATGCCCGAAGCGAAGGCGAAGAACAGACCTCCCGCCAATCCAAGCCCCAGATTGATCTTGAACGCGATCGCCGCGGTCTGGCGGGCTCTGTCCCAGTCGCCCGCCCCCCACATCCGCGCGATAATGGCGCCGGCGCCGGCATTGACGACGGTAAACAGCGTCATCGCCGTCTGGATCACCTGATTCGATACGCCGACGGCCGACACGGCATCGTCTCCGATGCGGCTGACCATCAGCGTGTCCACGGTTCCCATCAGGAATTGCAGCAGCAGCTCGATCCCGATCGGCCAGGACAGCTGCCATAGTCCGTTGTTGCTGAGGACGTTCGCCATGGTACGGGCGCTCCTTCGTCGCGTAAGTAATTACATCGCGTCCCCATAGCAGGACAGGCCGTCGGGCCAGCATGCCGACGACCTGTCTGTCATTCGCCTCTTTCCTTGCCGCAGCGGTCCGCCGCGGTTTTCCCGCCGGTCCCGATCTTCTGCGGCTTTTTGCCAAGCCTCGGTCAGCAGCCGTTCCCCGTCATTGAATGCTGCCTCAACGGCCGCCGTCATTGCGCTCAGCTCCGCTTCAGCACGAGCTCGCATACGGGGACCGCGGAGATTCCCTTCAGCTCGGCGATCATCTCCTCCGCATTCTCGCTCCAGCCCGCCATCGTCGTATTGCTGTTCACGGTGCCGCCTTTGCGGATCGGCGAGATGTACAGATACATGCCGTCCTTCGCGAGCCGCTCCTCGAATCGCTTCAAGCCAAGCTCCCAGGTGTTTCCGTCGCTGAAGTTGTCGCCGATCAGGTCGCCGTCGATGAACGCGTAGCCGATATCGCCTCTGTAATCGACGCGCAGCAGCGCTTCTTTGACGCCGTCCAGCGCATCCGCGGCGAACGAGAGAATGGCCCTGTCGTCCTTCGCCCGCTCCAGCGCGAACTTGATCTCGCGGCGCGGCAGGCGGAAGCGATAGGCGGTGAACAGCCCCTCTTCGGTGCGCGACAGCAGCTCGCCGCCCGCGATGTCGCCCAGTCCGTCGAAGTCCGGGAATACGCGCAGCGTCACTTCCTCGGCGTCCGTCGCCTCCAGCTTCACCTCGTCGCCGGATACGAGCAGGTTCGCGTCCGTCAGCACCGCGCGCTCGCGTCCCCAGACGTTCGCCTGCCAGAAGCACAGGCTCTCCTCGTCCGTGAACGTCACCACGTGAACGCCAGCGCCGCCGTTCGACGTAAGGCGGATCGCCTCGCCTGCGCCGGCTGCCGGAGCGACGATCGTCAGGCCGCCAGCTTCGCGCACGAACGCCGACCCGGCGTCGATGCCGCCAAGCGTCGCCGTCTCGAACGCGTATTCTGCCGGCATCCCCTTGGGCGAGACGAAGAAGTAGTACGCCTCTTCGCCCGCGTCCAGACGGGTGATCGGCTGCGCCATCGCATATTTGAGATTGATGCCGGCCAGATCGAAGTTGTACGGCAGCATGGCATAGCCGTCCTTGCCCAGCTCGAGCGCCCCCCTCGGCCGGGAAGCGGATTTCTTCTGTCGCCGTCTGCACCGTCACGCCGCCGGGCACGTGCAGATCGTGCGTCTTAGCATGATCCTGATAATTGTTCAGGAACAGCAGCCCCGTACCCTCCGCCGCCCGCACCGCGTAGCGCAGCGTATCGACGTCGGTCGGCTCCATTTGCGACGTGTCGCCAGGCAGAATCGTCTTCGTGCGGCACAGCCATTCCTCGAACGTCACATAGAAATAGTGCTGCAGGCGGGTCCGATGGTACGATTCCCGCACCTGGCCGAATTCGCCGATGCAGGCATTGAAGTCGTAAGAGATTTTCGGCGTCGCCAGATCGTTGAGGAACACGTCGCGCTTGCCGTTCGGATTGGAGCCGCCGTGGTACATGTAGTAGCCGATCAGATTGCAGCCCTCGGCCACCTTGATGCCTGTCATCGCAGGCACGCTGATATAAGGGAAGTCGAAGCGGTACTTGTAGAAAGGCGTCATGCCGCCGCCCATCTCGCAGCAGGCGTAAGGGTGGTCTTCGGGCGTGTACAGCGGTTCGAAGTTGTAGCTTTTCGGAATGTCGTTGTTATGCTTGTCGCGGAAAATGTATTCGGGCGTGGCCGGGTGCTCTTTCATCTCGCCGAAGCGGTCTTCCTCGTAGTAGATCCATGGCCAGTGGGAATATCCGCCCCAGAGCGGCAGCATCTCGTCGGCCGGCGCCGATGCGCCGCCCCAGGCCGTGCAGGTGTAGATCGGCGTGTTGATGCCCGCTTCGATCGCCATCTTCTTCAGCGTGAGCATATGCGCTTCGCCGTCCTCGCCCCGGGTCAGCCACTGATTGCTGATGCCCGTCGTCAGCGCCCACTGGGCGGCCGAGTGGTTATGCTCGTTCTCGATCTGCGTGCCGATGATCGGTCCGCCCTGCTTGTACAGCAAGCCCTGCACCTGCGCGCTGATCTGCTCGTACAGCGGCTTGACGTACGCGAGATAGCGCGGGTCGTTGGACCGCACCTCGAACGGACGGCCGAACAGCCAGTCCGGCATGCCGCCGTTGCGCATCTCGCCGTGGTCGAACGGTCCGATCCGAATGATGACGTACAGATCGTGCTTGCCGCACAGCTCGATGAACCTGCGCAGGTCGCGGCGGCCGCTCCAGTCGAATTCGCCGCGAATTTCCTCGTGGACGTTCCAGAAAATATAAGTGGCGACGATGTTGATACCGCCCATCTTCATCTTCACGATCTCGTCTTCCCAGAAACGCTCGTCGTAGCGCGAATAGTGGAATTCGCCGCAAATGCCGAAAAACGGCTTGCCGTTTTTCTCCATATAATAATTGCTCAGCCCCAGACGTTCGCCCGACGGATGGCTGCCGCCCATGCGGCTTGCGCCGGAGCGGATCTTCTTGCGATCCTGGCTGGCGTCGATACGGTATTCGTTCAAGATCGTATCCTCCCTGTGCTTCTAATGAACCGTGCTCGGATGGCCTGTCAGGTCTCAACAGGAAAGGCGGCGCGGTTTTGCATCCGCGCCGCCCCCTTTGCTTTTAAACTTATTTGCCCTTGCTCGCCAGGTAAGCGGCGGCTTGCGCTTCGACTTCCGTCTTGACCTTGTCGATGCCGGCTGACTTCAGCTTCTCGTCGAGCGTCGCGAACGCGCTGTCCACGTCCTTGATCGCGCCGATGAAGATCGGGCTGGCATACTGCGACGAGACGTTTTTCATATTTGCGATCTGCGTCTTTACTTTGTCGGAGTTGAACGTGAAGCCGTTGTAAGGGAAGTCCGTCAGGAAGCTTGCGACTTCATCGTGGTGCTTCGTGTATTCTGCCGTCCAGTCGGCCATCGGCTTGAAGAAGTCTTTATCGATGAACCAGAAGCCCGACGCATCCGGCGGATACGTGTTGTTTTCAGAGGTGACGCCCTCCGGCAGGCCGATCGTACCTTCGGCCGTTACGGCATAGTTTTTGCCTTCGATGCCGAAGTAAGCCGTTGTAGCATAGGATTCGTCCTCCATGAGCAGGTCAAGCATCTGCATGACGCGGTCCGCATTTTTGGAGTTGGCTGCGATCGCGACGCCGTTGTTCGTCCAGGTGTTTTGCGGCGCCTTGCCGTCTTGCGTCAGCGACGGGATGATGTAGGTGTCGATTCCCTTCGCCTTGCACTGGGACATGACGGTCGCTACGTCGTACGAGTTGCCCAACGCGACGCCAGACTTGCCTTCACAGAAGTTGTCCTTGGAGCGCGTTTTGTTGGAATAAGGGTTTTTGTTGACGTAGCCCTTCGCATACCAGTCCTTCATGATGCCGGCCGCATACTTCTGGGCGCTCAGCATCGGCTCTTCAAGCATGCTCATGATCTTGCCGGTCGGATCGGAAAAGTCGTAGGCGACGCCCTCGGTCATCGGATCGCCGGAGTCGATCGGCGCGCCCTGGAAACCGATCTTGTCGCGCAGCAGGTACTGGTACGGCGTCGGCAGATCGAACTGGCTGTCCAGGTTCAGCGGGATCATATCCGGATAGTCTTTCTTGATCTCGGCGAAGTACGGCTCAAGCTCCGAGAATTTCTTGACTTCGGCCAGGCCGGCCTTCTCCATGATATCCTTGCGGATGACGGCTACGCTGACCTTGCGGTCCGGCGTCGTCGTCGGAATCATGTACAGCTTGCCGTTCACGGTAGCGGCCGTGAACGCGGCCTGGTTTTGCTTCGCCATATACTTCGGCATCAGCTGCTTCATCTTCTCGAGATCGAGAGACATGAAGGCGCCCTTGTTCGCTTCGGAGGTGTAGAAGTTCCAGTCTGCGGCGAAGATGAAGTCAACGTCTTCGCCCGAAGCGAGCACGAGCGGATACTTGGAAGCGACATCGCCCCAGCCGATATAGTTCAGTTCAATCGTAGCGTTGATATCTTTCTTGAACTTCTCGTTAAGCGCTGCCAGCACTTCAGGCATGCCCTTCGGCGCTTCGCCGAGCAGGTAGCCCACGAGCTTTACTTCTTTGCTGTTGTCCGGCTTGGACGCGTCCGGGGACGCCGCTCCCGAAGCCGATGCGGAAACGCTTGCATTAGGCGAATCGCTAGGCGCGCTGTTGTTGTTATTGTTGCCGCACGCCGAGATGACGAGCACGAAGGAAAGAAGCAGCGTGAACAACAGGATGGAACTCTTTTTCAACGTAAACCCTCCTCTTTATTGAAAAGCCCTTATATAAATCCGCAATCGGATCTATAACGAATGGATGGGGATGGTGATCGCCTGCCGGAATCCTCTCAGGATTGCGGCAGGCGCGCATCCCTCTCCGGTCAGCCCTTGACCGCACCGATCGTAATGCCGCTGACGAAGTACTTTTGGACAAACGGGAAGACCAGGACGATCGGACCGGTTGCGATGACTGTCATCGCCAGCTTGAACGTTTCCTTCGGCTGATCCGCCGACTGGATATGCTGCGCCATCGCGCCTGACATATTGATCGAGGACAGCATCTTGTAGAGCAGGTACTGAAGCGTAACCAGATACTCCTTGTTGGTGAACATCATGGCCGTCCACCAGTCGTTCCAGTAGGCCAGCGCCGTGAACACGCCGATCGAGGCCAGCGCGGGCTTGGACAGCGGCAGCACCATCTGCAGGAAGATGCGCATGTCGCCGGCGCCGTCGATCTTGGCGGATTCGATCAAGGGCTCGGGCACCGAGCCGCGGATGAACGCCCGCAGGATCAGAATGTACATGACGTTGAACATCGGTGTCAGGATCAGCACGAGGTACGTATTTTGCATGTGCAGGTTTTTGCTGATCCAGATGTAGAACGGCGCGAGGCCGCCGCTGAACAGCGTCGTGAAAAACAGGAAGAACGACAGCCCATTGCGGTACTTGACTTCCTTGCGGCAGAGCACGAATGCGGCCATCGTCGAGATGAACAGCGAGACGGCAGTTCCGATTCCGGTGACGATGATCGACACCTTGTAGCCGGACAGCACATCCCCCGGATAGCGGAAGATGAAGCGGTAAGCGTCCAGCGACAGCTCCCTCGGCCAGAACCAGAAGCCGTCGCGGAGCACCGAGCTCTCGGAGGAGAAGGAGCCCGCGACGAGTACGATAAAAGGGATCAGGCAGACGGCGGCGATCACACCGACCAGCGTATAGGAGATTACGGCAAATCCGGGAGAAGCGTTCAGCTTGCCTTTGACGGACGTATCTTTCATAGGTTATCACCTCGGTTTCTTGCTTGGAGTTTAGAACAGCGCCTGATCCTTGTCGTAGCGGCGTACGAGCCAGTTGGCGGCCAGAATGATGATCAGCGTCAGCACGGATTGATAGAAGCCGACGGACGAGGCCATGCCGAAGTCCGCGGTGCCGACGAGCGAGCGGAAGGCGAGCGTATCGATAATATCCGTCGCGTCCATCAGCGTGCCGTTGTTGCCGATCAGTTGGTAGAACATGTCGAACTCGCCGCGCATGATCCGGCCGAGTCCGAGCAGAATGAGGATGATCATCGTCGGCTTGAGCAGTGGCAGCGTGATCTTCGTAATCTTCTGGAAGCGCGTCGCGCCGTCGATGGTCGCGGCCTCGTACACCTCCTGATCGATGCCGACGATCGCAGCCAGGTACAGCACGCTGCCGTAGCCGACCCATTTCCACACATAGAGGAAAGGAAGCAGGAAATACCAGTAAGAGGTGTTGGAGTAAATATCGATCGGAGCAAGGCTGAACTGGGCCAGCAGCTTGTTCGCGATCCCGTATTCATAATTCAGGAAATTGTAGACGAATGCCGATACGGTCACCCAGGAGATAAAGTAAGGGAGGAACATCATCGTCTGCGCTATTTTCTTAAACCACTTTTTCGTGATCTCGGAGATGAAGACGGCGGCCATGATGGAAAAAACCGTGTAGCAGGTCAGGAAGATGACATTATACACGACCGTATTTCTCGTCACCAGCCAGGCCTTGCCCGAATCGAAGAAGTAGCTGAAGTTGTCCCATCCGTTCCAGGGACTGCCGAAGATGCCTTCGCGGTAGTTGAATTCCTTGAACGCCATCACGATCCCCGCCATCGGCACATAGGCGAAGAAAATAAAGTATATGGCAATGGGAAGGAACATCGCGTACAGCACCCAATGCGCTTTGATCTCGCTCATAAAGCCTCTTTTGCGGAGCTGCTTTGCCTTTAATCCTGCGGCAGCTGCCGCGTTCCGTCGGGTCTCGGCGTTGACCGACATATCATCACCATCCTGCTGCGTTGTTAGCCCCTTGCGCGTTGCGGACTTCTATATTCGTATTGTAGGGCTTCCGCAGCAGAATCCATATCGGTTAAAGTTACGATCTCCTTTGATAGTTTAGGATGCGCCCTGCTCCCTCGCGTCCGGCAGACGAAGCGTAACGACGGTGCCGGCTCCCGGTTCGCTTCTAAAATAAATGCCATACGCCGCGCCATAGGAAAGACGAATCCGCTCCTCGATATTGCGCAGCCCGTAGCCCCCAGCCTTCCCGGTCACGGGCCCGACGAACAGGCTTTTCATCTTTTCCGCGGTCATGCCGACCCCGTCGTCCTCGATCTCGATGACCAGCGTGCCGCTCTCCACCCGCGCGCTGATGCGGATCGTTCCCGTCTCGCTGTCGGTCTCCATGATACCGTGCAGAATCGCATTCTCGACGATCGGCTGGAGGATGATCTTCGGCACCTCGCAGGCGAGCAGCTCGCGCGACACTTCAAGCTCGAGGTTGACGCAGTCGTTGAAGCGCATATTGTGAATGCGTACATAAGCCTCGATATGCTTGAGTTCGCTGTCGAGCGTCACCTTCTCTCTGCCGTTGGACAGACTGAGCCTGTAGAAGACAGCCAGCTCGTCGACGACTCTGGAGATCTCCCGCGAGCCGGACTCGATTGCCATTACGTTGATGAGATTGAGCGTATTATAGAGGAAATGCGGGTTGATCTGCGCCTGCAGCGCCTTCAGTTCCTTGTCCTTCACTTCCTGTCCGAGCGTATAGGTCTCCTCCATCAACTGCGAAATATTGGACACCATGCCGTTGAAGTTGCGGGCCAGCTCGCCGATCTCGTCCTCGCTCGTCGGCAGCGGCGCAAGCTGGAAGTGCCCCTTCTTAACCTTGCGCACATGCGAGATGAGTTTGCGAAGCCTGCTCGTCGCCGATGCAGCCACAAAGTAGGAAAGCACCATCGTGATCGGCACGACGAGCAAAAAGATCGTGACGATCCGGTTGCGGCTCTTGTCGCTCGATGCCAGAATATCATCGTACGGTACGATCAGCGCGACCGTCATATCCGTATGCGGAATCGCCTGCACGCCGAAAAGCATGCGTTTTTTACGCAAGTTCAAATGATCGTTCCAATAATTTTCCGGGTCCGCGCCGGCTTCTCGCTCGCTCAGCATGCTGTTCAACTGGTCCTTGGAAAAAGCGTAGCCGTCGGACGTCCCGAGAATATCCATTCGCTCGTTAAAAAGAACGGCGGTCGTATTCGGCGTAATGACGGCATGATTAAGAACGGACTGCATGGCGTCCGGATCGATCTGCGCGCGGACGATGCCGTCGAATTGCTGGATATTGTGACTGTTCGGGATTTTTCGGAGCACGGATATACCGCCTGTCTGTAAGTCTCCTTCGTCGTCGATCGCGGACGTAGGCAGCCAGGCGAATGCCGAATAGGATGCACTGAAGCCGCGGAACCAGGCCGTCGTTTCGATCTTGCCCATATTCAGATAATCCGGGCTGTCCGCCGCTTTGCCCAGTCCTTGCTTCATATACAGCTGAAGCGTCGTGATGTCCTCGTTGTTGCGGAATTGATTGAGCACCTTGGCCAATTTGTTGGCGTCCGTCCCCCACAGATTGACATCCTCGTATATGGCGGCGTCCGTCGTTACGTTGGACTGGACCAGGTCGTTGAAGGCGACGAAGTTCAGCACCTCCGTGATCGACTGCGACTTGTACTCCAGATAGGACTTGGTCTCGTCGAGCATCTTGTGGGCCGAATACAGCATCTGCTCTTTGTTCTCCCGCTGCGTCACGTTCAGGTGGATGAACAGCAGCAGGACGAACGGAATGCAAATGACGAGCAGATAGCTGAGAAATAGCTTGCTGCTGATATTGAGCTTGGAAAAGGAAGCGCGCCCTCTGTTCATTTGGCGATTCGCTCCCGGTATTCGGAAGGCGTGCAGCCTGCGCATCGTTTGAAAAACGTAGCGAAGTAATTGGCATCGGCAAAGCCGAGCCGGACGGCTACCTCGTACAGCTTGAGATCCCGCTCCCGCAGCAGCTCTCTGGCGCGCTCGCAGCGCGTCTCCGTGATGAACTCTTTCAGCGTCTGGCCGCGCTGCTTTTTAAAGTAGGAGCACAGGTAAGTCTCGCTCAGTTTCACATGATCGGCGATCGCCTGAATCGTAAAACCCTTTTCATGAAAATGGCCGTGAATATATCGGATGATCTCTCTTAGCTTGCCCGGTACCGCGGAACTTTCCTCCGGTTCGTCCTCAAAGGGCGCGAGGAAGGAGAGCACGTACGCCTTCAATCGGGACAAGGAAGGAATCGCGTCGATCTCCCGCCAGATGTAGCGCCGGTCCGCATCCTCGGTCTGATCGGTGAAGCCCAGCTGTACGGCAGCCTCCAGAATCGCCAGCAGCAACTGGAAGTACGTGTCCTTCACGCGCGCCGTATCCCGGTCTTTGCGATCCATAGCCTTGTCCGTATGCCGTACGACCCGCCCCCTTACCTTGTCCATGTCGCCGCGTCGAAGCTCCTCCCGCAGCTGGCGGATCTCCTCCCAGTCCGTCTCCAATGTCCCGAACGCAATGTCAGGCTGGAAGAAAAACGGATGCGGATCCTCGCGGTAAAATTGCATGATGCCCGCCTGCATCGCCTTGTCGTAGGATCTAGGCACGCTGTCTATCGTCCAGACAGTCTCTCCGATGCCGATGCGAAGCTCGATATCCGGCCCTGCGACCCGGCGCAGCGTATCGGCCAGGCGATCGATCGTTTCTCTCTCTTTGCGGTAGCTTCCGTCGTAGTCCCCGGGCAGCACGAAGACGAGCCAGTTCTGGGCATCGAAGCCGAACAGGGCGCCTCCCGTCCGTTCGGTATCCAAGCCGCAGAGTTCCTGCAGCATCCGCTCCTGCACGCCCGTCGGATCCTCGGGGATGACGGACGAATTCCAGTACAAGGACGCTACGCCTGCCGTATACGGTCCTTTGACCGGCAACAGAAACGTCTCGGTGCTCTGCAGAGCCCGCTCGATATGCGTCGATTGCGGATGCTTGATCAGCTTGCGCACCATCTCCTGGCGAAGAAAAGGAAGACTCCGGTCCGCGTGCTCCTGCAGACGCTTTTGCTCCGAGTTTGTATGTTCTTCCTCCTTGCACAGGACGAGGGCATCCTGCACGGCCTGGCGGACTTCCTCCAGGTTGACGGGCTTTTCAATATAAGTAAGCGCTTTAACATGAATGGCGGATTTGAGATATTCCTTGTCGGAGAAGCCGCTCAAAAATATAATTTTGCAGCGCGGGTCGATCGCGCGATAGGCTTTGGAGAATTCGATGCCGTCCATCTTGGGCATCTTGATGTCGCACAGCACGATGCCTGGCTTCCAGGTGAGCGCCAGCTCAAGCGCCGCCTGTCCGTTTTTGGCTGTCGCGAGCTCGCTGATGCCGATTTCTTCCCAAGGCATATAATTTTTCAGCAGCTCCCTGGTCCGCTCTTCGTCGTCCACGATCATCAATCTCATGATGTCGGCCCCCTTTTTGCTTAGACGCAGCATACCTTGTTTCTATTATAATGGATAGGGGCACTATGATAATTTACGATTGTCTTCGTTTTTTTTACGTTAATCGCCGGCAAGCGTACATCGTCGTATCAAACAAAACCGCCTCTCGCGCAATCGACGAGAGACGGGGCGTATCGATCTCGCAGATCGCTCTCTCCTATATCGTCTCGCGCCGCTTTCCCGCCTTTGCCGTCGTAGGCGCGACGGACGAATCGCAGCTCGCGGACAGCCTCGGCGCAGGCGACTTGACGCTCGGCGAAGAGGAGCTTGCCCTGCTTGATAACGGCCAGTTTTCCGGATAAATCAAGCCGCGCCTCTTCGCAAGAGGCGCGGCGTTTTCATTTTTGCGGCCGCCGTCACCTTCTCGAGCCCAAGCAATAGGCTGCTATCCTTGCAGGTGAAAAAATGATGAACGGACGCTCTCGCAAGCGACTTCTGCAGATGTACCTGTCCAATTTTCATAACAAGTTTTATTTTATTACGGACGGAGAAGGGTGGCTTAAGATCGGCGACCGGGAGCTCTACCCGAAGCCGGGCCGGCTCGCTCTCATGCCTGAAGGCGTCCTACAATCGTACCCGGCCATTTACGACAAGCCGTATACGAAATACTGGTGCCACTTTACGGCGAAAATGTTCAAAAAGCACCTCGGCACGACGCCGATCCAATACGTCAAACGCAAACGAATCGACAGCGTGAAGCGGCTGCTCACCGCTACCGATCTCGCGCTGTCCGAGATCGGCGAGCGGACGGGCATTCCCGATACTTCCTATTTGTCCAAGCTGTTTAAATCGACGACCGGTCTGTCTCCAACGCATTATAAGATGCTCGCCGGCCGGCAGTTCGATTAAAATCGAAGCGTATCGGCGCATATCGCGCGCCATGCTCGGAACGCCAAAGAAACGCAGCGCCCTTGCCGGGCAAGGAAGGCTGCGTTGGTGCCCAACGTTCGCAGTTCGAGAGAGTTACTTCGATTGCCTAATCGAGCGACGGTCCATCCGCCGGAACAAGACCGCGAACACGGCAATGCATCCGACGGCGAGCACCGCATTGTACATGAAGACGTCGCGCATTCCCCAGATCTCGCTCGCTTCTCCGCCTGCATAGCTCCCGATCAAACGGGCGACGCCCAGACATAGCAGCGCGTTCAGCGTCTGTCCGCTCGCTTTGAGTTCATCCGGCACTTCACGGTTGATGACGGTAGCCATCGTGACGGACAATACGATAAAGATCAAACCGTGCAGCACCTGCACGGGAATCGTCCAATAGGGATCATGGATGGCCGAGAACAAGTACCACCGCAGCGCTGCCGCGATGCCTGCTCCGAACAAGATGTAATGGATGCGCACCCGTTGGAATATTTTCCCTGCCAGCAGCAGAAACGGCACCTCGCTCAGCGACGATATGACCATCGACCATCCGAGCCAAGCGTTGCTGCCGCCCAACTCCTGAAAATACAAAGGGAAAAACGTGTAATAGTATCCCAACGTGATATGAAGAACGAAATTGACCGCCAAATAAAAGACGAGCTTGCGATTGCGAAACAAGACCCAAATTCGGATGCGGCGTCCCTGCTTCTGATGGCCGGCAACGGACGGGAAGCGGAGGACGAACGCGAAAGACACGGCCATAACCATCGCGTAGACCGCGAACATCAGATCTACCCGCTTCTCGGCAATCAAGCCGAACGCGATGGACATGAGCGCGAATCCTAGCGTGCCCGCCAGCCGAATCCGGCTGAACCCGCCCGCCCATCGATGCCGATCCAACTCCTCAAGCGTGATCGCGTCGCTGAGGGCGAATATCGAAGCCTGGAAAAAAGTGAAGATGCTGATCATCCCGAGCAAGTAGCCGAACCCGTCGGAAAACGGATACAGCAGCATGGCCCCTCCGCTCCCGACGATCAGCAGCAGCAGGATCTTGTTTTTGGTTTTGGCCCGGTCGCTAAGCGCCCCCCATACCGGCTGCGCGAAAATGGCGACGAGCGGGCCGATGCCGAGCAGGATGCCAATCTGCGACGAGTCGAATCCCGCATCGCGAAAGTAAAGCGGGATGAATGTGCCGTATACCGCGTTGCCCATGTATATAAAGAAATAGAATAAATAAAAATAGGAAAGCCGAAACGATGCTGTCATAAGTCGCTTCCTTTGCGGCAGGTTACACAAGATGCTTTTAGCATACGCCTTGATGCCTGCAAGTTCAACGCTGAATCTTGCAGACATGCGTCGCGCGGCGCGAGCCCCCCCCTCATCAGAATATAGCTGGCGAATTGTGTATTGTCGGGTAATCATCTCGTAATTCCTTGGCTTTCTTGGCTTTATATAGATAAAATGAATATATTATATTCTATATATGTATTTTACCTATAAAAATATCGGTTGTAGAATAAGAATATATAACCTGCATCCTAGTGTCTTGGCGTACGATGAGGAGGCCTATCATGATCCAGAACATCGCTGTCCTGGGAGCCGGCACAATGGGGATTGGGATTGCCCATCTGTTCGCCAACCACGGTTTCGCCGTATCCCTGTATGAACCTAATGATGCTTTGCTGCCTTCCACCAGGGAGAAGCTGCTCTCCATGGAGAGAGCCGATGAACATTGCACAGTCCTCTTATTCAGCGAACTTGAGAAAGCGGTTACTGACGCCGACCTGATCGTGGAAGCCGTTCCTGAGCAGCTCACGATTAAACGGGACGTGTACGGTCGATTGGCGCGGCTCATTAAGGAACAAACAATTGTTGCCTCCAACACCTCCACCTTCGCTCTCGAAACGCTGGCGGAGGGGCAGCCGTTCGCTAACAGGATGGTTATCGCCCATTTTTTCAACCCGGCGCATGTTATTCCTCTGGTCGAGATCTTGGGATTGCCCGCAACATCTCCTGCGGACATGGAGGAAATCGTTGAGTTGATGCGCGCATGCGGCAAATCCCCGGTCATACTTAAGAAGGACATTCCCGGATTTATAGCCAATCGCTTGCAAGCGGCATTGATGAGGGAAGCCTGCTACCTGCTGGAGAACGGAGTTGCCGACATCGAACAGATCGATACGGCCGTCAAAGAAGGGCTCGGTATGCGTTGGGCATTCAAGGGACCGTTCGAGATTGCGGATTTGGGCGGGCTCGATATTTGGTCCAAGGTAACCGGGCATCTCTTCCCCAAGCTCAGCGTGAGCACGGTTGAACCGGAATCCATTTTGACGAAAACCGCAGAAGACCATCTCGGCATCAAAAGCGGTAAAGGTTACTACAGCTACGAGGATCCTGTTGGAACGGCTGAGGAACTGCAAAGCAATCTGCAAAAGCTGGTCTCGTTAAAAGCGAAAATACGGATGGATCTTCCCAGTGACTCCGAATGACGTGGCAATTGCAAGCGCGCTCCCAAATGCTTCCGCCTCGCTCCCTGAGCGTGGATGGATAGGGCTGTTGAATGGAGGGTTATAAAGGAAAGTCCAGTTCAATCAAATGCGATATTGCCCCCTGAGTAATCTTGTGTCTCAGTTAGAATTCAATCAAATGATCGCTACCGAACAACCTAGACTAAAAACCGGTGTTAAATCCGGTCATTAATACGTGCGATAATAAGTGGATAAACAGGACAGTCACAGGACGTTATGAAGCTCAAACCTTTGCCTACATCAGCTTATACTCACAAGATCTAGCCGACCCTGTATTTATGGTACGGAAGTCGGCCGGCAGCAAACAGAAGCAAAAAAAAAGAGCAGCGGCCATTCGCTGCTCCTGCTCCTGAATTGTAAGATTTTTCCGCCTTATCGTCTGCGACTTACCGTGAAAATACAATTTCGACGTCTGCGTCTGCAGCCAGCGATAACTGAATGTACTTGCCGTTTGCATTCTCAAACGCTTCTGCCCTCGCACCGTCGACCGTTGCGCTTGTCCACGACACACCCGATTTGACGACGATCCTGTTATCGTGAATGCCGGAACGCAGAATTACTTTTACTGCACCGGCCTCCTGATCCCATGTGAGCTCCTTCACCTCTGCGCGGGTCCTCGCCATCAGGCCGAAGATCGAGCCGGACTTCCAATCGGCCGGCAAGGCAGGCACGACTTCGATCTCTCCGTTATTTGAGAATACCAGCGCTTCATGCACCGCCCCGAGGTTGCCGAAGGAGGTGTCCGTACAATAAGTATCGTTGCGCCGGTTCGTGTCATGGTCCGACATCAGGGAAGGATAATAGCCGTCGTCGTTCACCATCGCCAGCAGCGACGCTAGCAAACCGTCTCCGTTTTTCAGTCTGGCGTAGACCAACGCCTTGTGCATCCAGCCGTGACCGGCCGTCGCATCGCCGGTATTGTATTTATCCCTGTTTTCGACCGCGATTCGGGCAGCGGCGAACAGCTTCCTGTCTTCTTGCGTCTCGTAGGCGGGCCAGGCGGGATAAAGATGGCTCAGATGTCGGTGATCGTTGTTTTCCGTATATTCGTTCATCGCCCATTCTCGCAAAGCGCCGTCCGTATCGAAAATATAATCCGGCAACACTTCCAGCAAGGCTTCCCATCTGGCGACGGCAGCTTCGTAACCCTCCCGTTTAACTGCCTTTTCAATCTCGATCGCCATTCGCAGGCCGTCCCGCGCCGCGGCGATGTCCATCGTCGCGTTAGCCGTTATCGTGCTCGTATAGCCGATCGGATTGTTCTCGGGCGAGTAGCCGGGAATGATCATATACCGCTCGCCAGGCAGCAGCGCCGTCTTACCGGGCTCATGGCAAGCGCGCCCGTCGGCGTCGGTATAGTATTCGGGCGTGCAGATCTGCTCCCAGAAGTTCGCCTGCTTCGTGAGCAGCGGGAGTAAAATATCCCGTTCAAGGTCCAGCTCGCCCTTGGCGAGCAGCCGTTCGAACGCCTCTTTGGATACTCCGCCGTCTTCCGCCCCGAGGAACGGCATCAACTCGCCGATTCGCATCGTGCCGGTAATCGGAATCTGCCGGTTGCCGTAGCACTGCCAGTATTCGTAAATGGGCAGCAAGCACCAGCTCGCGCCTGCGTTCCAATACTGAAATGGATAGTCGTTGTCGTATTCAACATGCATCCCGCGGTCTCCGTCCGAATTCACGGACACCTGCAGCGCATCGTGCATGCCGTACGCCATCTTCGCATTCAGGGCAAAGTCGGGCGTATTCCTCAAAAAGAAGGCGATATAACCCGGCTGCGCCGCCGTCAGATGGCCCGTGTTCATAGCGGCCACTTGCAGGTTGACGTTGGCATCGAGCGTGTATATGCCGCGCCAGCCCGGATTCCATTCGCCGGTCCACATGCCATATAGACGAGGCGCGCTCGAGCCGCTGCAGCAGATGAGGGCATAGCGGCCTTGGTTGTACACCTGCTCCAGGAAGGCGTGGTTGATCCTGTGCGGATTTTTCTTCTGCGCGTCGATGAGAGCGGCATTGTCCGCCCGCTTGTCCTCCTCATCCCCCTTCAGCGTAAAGCGCACCGCGCCCCACTCCGCCGACTGCCAGGCGGCATGAGGCGCCAATGCCGCTTCGTAGTCGAACTGCCCATTCGCGTCGGCATACTTGAGCAGCACAGCCTCGGTATGATGAAGAAGGCGATCGACGAGATCGTACCTATCCATGCCGGCAAACGCTTCCAGGATCCCCATATCGAAAGTACGGTCGGACTGCGTGATGAGGTAAACCGCATCCGCGCCTTCGATGCGGATCGCCGGATTTTGCTCAGTGCCTGCATTCATCGGTTCGTTTGTATCGTCCAGCCGCGTCCTTGTCTTTGTCCCGTTCACGGCGACGACTCGAGTCAGTCCCGCATAGCCGCCGCTGGCCAATTCGCTGCCCGGGTAAGCAGGATAATGAGCGACCTGCGCGATATAATCGGCTTGGGGATCGACCAGCTTTTTATAGCGGAGCGCACTCACCTCGGTGTGGCCGTCGCGCGCCTTGTACATGCCCGATATATCGTCGATCGAGATCGTCAAGTCGATCTTCGCGCCAGCCGAGGAACGCGCGATCCGGGTGATCGAGACGTTGTCCGTCCTGGAGGTGAAGGACGTCCTGATCCACTCCCCCTCGCTCGTCGGTATACCGTACGCCCGTCTCCGCCGTCTCGTAGTTCGTCCATCTTTCGTATGCGGAGACGCTCCCTTTTTTCGTCATCCCCAATCTGAGCTGATGCCCTGGATGATAGCTGTAGTAGAACGTCCTCGCTCTCGTCTGGCCGCGGCTGTCCTTGATTTTCCATTGATCGTTCAGGTTGAATACGTTCAGGCGGGCTTCCTCGAGCTGAGCCGTTAATTCCTCAGGTACCGCTCTTGGATGAGGCGAAGGAAAGTTGAACCACATCTGCTGAAAAATAAAACTGTCGTTATAAGGCGAACCCGACGTGACATAACCGTTCTCGCCGTTGCCGCTCACCATGCCATCCCGCCAAGCACGCCCTGGATCGCGCATCGGCACCTCGATATAGTCGTTTGCGTAGTTTCCCTGTTCGTACATGCGCGCGTTCATCGTCTCGTTCGTCACGCTATGAACCTCCTGTCGTCTGTGGATGAATCTTTGATATGTCGGTTGCTTTAATTTGCGTCATGCGGATGGCTCAGACCCTCTCGATAGTCGCCAGGCGTCCGGCCCTCGAATTTTCGAAAAACTTTGTAAAACGTACGCCGATTCTCAAAACCGATCATATCCGCGATTTTGTCCAGGGAAAGCTTCTGCCCGCCTGAGAGCAGCTCCTTCGCTTTTTCGATGCGCAGCCGATTGATGGCTGTTACGAAGGACGTTCCTGTCTCTTTTTTTGTACAGTTTGCCGATATAGACGGGATGCAGTCCCAGATAGGCGGCCGCATCGGTAAGAGAGATGTCCCTTCGGTAGTTGGAAGCGATATATTTTTGCAGCATTTGTACATGCTCGCTGTAAGGCGCTTCTTCTATGGCAGAGCGCGCTCCGGGAGGACGCGCCTTCTCGCGCTGTATCTTTTCCTGCCGCTCGAGCACCTCAATGGCGATGCGCTTGAGAAGCTCGATCAATTCCTTCTCGTCCACCGGCTTCAGCATATATTCGACGACCTGAAGCTGAATGGCGCGCCTGGCGTACTCGAACATATCGTATCCCGACAGGACGATGAACCGGTTGACTCCCCGCTCCCTGGCCAGGCTGATAAAATCCAGGCCGTGCATCTCCGGCATCTGGATATCGGTAATGATCAGATCCGGCATGAAATAATCCATCTTTTCCAATGCTTCTACGCCGTCGCCGGCTGTCACAATCTTCGTAAAGGCTGTATTCGCCTGCTCCACCATGTCTCGAATCCCGGATAAAATGATCGGCTCGTCGTCTACAATCAATAATCGGAGCATGGCTACGCCTCCTTTATCACGAGTTTGAGGACGCATCGCGTACCTGATCCTGGCGCGCTTTCGATGATGAATTCGGTTTGATGACCGTAGTAAGCGAAGATTCGTTGTGCGACATTGTTCAGCCCGATCCCCGTTCCCTGCGTCTCAATCAGTCCATTCTCATCCTCGCCGCTTGCGAGCCGGCGTACGGAAGCGAGGCGTTCGCCGTCCATGCCGCATCCGTTGTCCGCGACTTCCACCAAGACATGGTCGGCCATCAGCCTGACGAAGACTTTTATTTGCTTGTCGCCCCGCTTCCCGGACATGCCGTGTATGATGCTGTTCTCGACCAGCGGCTGCAGAATGAAACGAGGACACGGAATCGTCATCGCTCGCTCGTCAGCCTCCATACTAAAGGTCAAATCCTTCATTCGAATCTGATGAATGGCCATGTAAGAGCGAACGTGCTCGATCTCCTCGCCAAACGCGGCGTCGCTGTTTTTGGACAAGCTGTATCGCAGCATTTTCCCGAGCGCAAACGCCATTTCGCCAATTAATGGTCCTTGGTTAGACCTGGATAACATACGGATCGTTTCCAGCGTGTTGTAAAGAAAGTGCGGCTGGATCTGCGCCTGGAGCATCTTCAGATCGGCCTCTTTTCGAAGAAGCTCTACCTTCTGCACCCGATTGACCAATTCGTCGATTCGCTGAATCATGGCATTGTAGCTCGTGATGAGAAATCCGATCTCGTCGCTGCCCGTCCTGCCGTTATAAGGGTGTCCGAGCGAATCGTGACCGACCTTGCGCATATGACGGGAGAGTACGACGATTCGCTTGGTCAATGACGACACGATGATATAATACAAAATCGAAAGCATGACGAGCAGCAGCAGCGCCCCCGCGACCCACAGCTGCTTCATTTTCAAAAATTCGAACATCGCGTTTCTCTTGTTGGCTGCGACGACGGTCAATCCCAGCTTCGGAATCGTCACGGAATTTAAAAGCAGCTGACCTCCCGTGCTCAGCAGACTTTTGGGTCCGGCGCCGTCCAGCTCCAGCTTGCGGCCGATCCCTGCCAACTGGTCGGCGGATATCACGGGCGCTCCGGATGTTCGAAGGAGATGGCCCGTCCTATCCGTAAGAAATAGAGAGCCGTTCGGCTCTGCCTCCCGCAGCTTGTTCAGAAAATTATCCAGCAGCGCCGGCTTCACCTCGACCTCAAGAATGGCCAGCTCGGCGGTATAGGTGTCGCTATATATTTTCTGATAGTAGCGGAGCCCGATGCCCTGATCGGTGACGTTCTGCTTCCACAACCCCTGCGTGGGACGCAGCCCACGGAGCTCGCTTTCCGTCAATTTCTCCGTGATCCGATCGTACGGACTGAAGCCCGGCACGTGAACCAGACGCTTCTGATACTTCGGATAGACGGTCAGCGACTGTACGGCCGGGTCCGCCAGATTCGCGAAAGACAGCGCCGGGCTGATCTCGCGCAAGTAGTAATAGATCAATTCGCGGTCGTCCGAATATTCGTCCCGCAAATAATCGATCAGCGCCGCATTGTTCTGGAAAATCGACTGCAAGGATTCGATCTTTCCCAGCGTCGAATCCAAATTGGCCGCCTGCTGCTCCATATTCTGCTGATTGCCCAATTGGTATTGGGTCAGGAGCTTGTCATACAGCTGCACATAGACGAACACGGCGAATAACAAAAAAAGGAACGACGATAAGAATGACGTAACCCACAATCATTTTCGTGCTAATGCGCATCGCTGCATTCCCCGCATCCACTTTATATCGAATAAATGCCGAAGCGGAACGCAAAGTCCGGAGACCGGACTTTACATTCCGCCTTGGCACTATACCAAGCTCCTTTATTTCGTCAAGCTGTCGTATTTCTCCTTGTAGGGACCATATTGCGAATTCGCCCAGGCTTCCAGCTTGTCGATGCCCATCTTATCCGCTTTCTTCAGCATATCGTCGAAGGCCTTGTTGGCTTCAGCTTCGCTGGGTGCCAGATAAACCTTCGTCTGCTCGGTTTTCACCATGTTGTCGATATTCGTCCGGATCACCTGCTCCGGCGAGTCGGTATCCGGATTGATCATGCCGATCGCGGGATTAAAGCTGATGATCTTGTCGTACTGCTCGCCCTGGCGCGTCGTCTCCGATCCGGCCTTATAAGAGGACAACGCCATGCCGACGCCCGACTCCCACGGAACGCCCCACCAGTAAACGCCTTTGGCCTTGATCGTATCCATATTTTGAGGATCGTACTTGAACTCCGGATAGCCCTCGGCGTTCATCGTCCAGTCCTGGCCTTCGACGCCCCATTCCCCGAGTCTCCAGCCTTCCTCGGAGAACATGTACTTCAGAAACCTGACGCTCGCTTCCACGTTTTTGTTGTCCTTCGTCACGTAGACGCCCAGTCCGCCGGTGCCGGTGCTGACGATGCTCGCTTTGGGACCGAGCGGTTCGGCGATGTTGACGAACGGATATTTGCCCTTGCCGTCCGCGTTCAGGCGATCCGCATTCGAATAGGTCCACGTGTAGGCGAAGCCTTTGCCGGATAGCATCATTTGCTCGGTGTCGCTTTCGTTTTTGTAGGCAAAATTTTCGGAGGTCACGTATCCATTGCGATAAAGGCTGTTCATGTACAGCATCGACTGACGCACGGCGTCCTGCTTTAAGTAGTAAATGAGCTTGCCGTTTTCGTCAACGAAGCCGCCTTGCGCGCCGAGCTGGGTGTCGAAGTAATTACGCTGCCAGTTCGGATTCAGGATCAGCGGCGACATTTCGGGATGTTTCTGCTTGACGGTCGCGAATACGGCATCCAGGTCCGATAGCGACTTGATCTCAGGGTTGCCGATCTCCTCCAGGATGTCCTTGCGCAGCGCCAGACCCGGCACCATCATATGCGCAAACTTATTCGCTTTCCATTCCGCTTCGGTCGAGAAATCGTTGCGGATGGCGTAGTAGTTGCCGTCGCCGACCGTATTGACGAACACCTTGACGGGGTCGAACTTCACGTCTGGCGCATACTTCGGAAAAATGTCGTTGTAGGGCAGGCTAAGCTTGCCGTCGGACATCAGCTTGAAGTTAAAGGAGACGACCAGATCCGGCAGATCCCCCCGAAGCGACCATCAGCGCGAGCTGCTTGTCGTCGGTGGCGATCGTCACCTTCGGCTTGACGCAAGTGGCCTTGGTGATCGCTTCCGGCACTTCGCCGCTCCATTCCTGGAACGGATACCAGGTTGCGTCGACGAACATGTTCAGTTCAACCGGCTCGGTACAAGCCGCCGGACTGGCGCTCGCGCTTCCCGAAGCGTCGGCAGTCGCGCTTGATGTCGCCGTTGCGGCGCTGCCGCTTGCCGAAGCCTGGCCTTCATTGCCGCCGCTCTTGCTGCATGCCGTCATCGCGCTGCCCATCGACAGCAGCGCAGCCATGAGCAGCATCGTCGTTCTGATCCGATTAGCCATGTGTGCGTTCCCCCATGCATTTAAATTTTATTTCAACGCCGTGCGCACCGCCATGGGCACGAACGGCATTAAAACCGGTTCGTTCACCCTTTGACGGAGCCCAGCATCATGCCGGAGACAAAGTGCTTTTGCAAAAACGGATAGACGCCCAGGATCGGGACGATCGAGACGACCATGGCGGTTGCCTGGATGGAAAAAGGAGTCACATGCGTTCGGGCCACAGCCGATGCAGCCGCGTCTCCGGACGGCATCGACGTCTGATTGATGACCTGCATCATGCGATAAGTCAGCGTGCGCAAGCTTTCATTTTGCACAAAGTAAGCGGAATCGAGCCAGGCATTCCAATGTCCGGACCCGATGAACAGACACATGGTCGCGAGCAGCGGCATCGACACGGGCAGCATGATCCTCGAGAAAATGCGCACTTCGCTGGCGCCGTCGATCCGTGCGGACTCCCCGAGTTCCTCGGGTATATCGCGGAAAAACGAAATCGCGATCAGCAGGAAAAACAAATTTAGCATGCCCGGAATGACATAGACGCCGAAGGTGTTGATCAGCCCGATGCTTCGCAATACGACGTAATAAGCGATCAGACCGCCCGAGAAATTCATCGCGAACAAAATAATCAGAAAGTAGGCGTTGCGGAATATCAAGTCCTTCTTGGCAAGCCCGTATGCGACCAGGCTGGTGAACAGCACGCCGAGCGCCGTTCCGACGAGCGTGCGCAGCAGGGACATGCCAAGCGCCTTGATCCACTTGGAATCGTTCAAAAAATAGCTATAGTTCGCCAGCGTAAAATCGCGGGGCCAGAAATACATGCCGCCGTTCGTCGTATCCGTGCCGGCATTAAACGTAATCACGAGAATGTAGTAGAACGGATACAACGTTATCAAAACGATCACCAGCAACGCAAGGAGAATGAACGTATCCAAGCTCCAGTCCTCGAGCGATTTTTTTCTGCGCAATGTCACCGCACCTGCCCTTCTGTCAGTGAATCAATACAATCCGGTTCCCGATATTCGCTTCGCGATAAAGTTGCTGGAAAAAATCAGAACGAGCGAGATAACGGACTGGATCAGGTCGATCGCCGTCGCAAACGAAAATCTTCCTTGCGCGAGGCCGACGTTAAATGCGTAGGTCTGAATAATCTGCGACCGATCGTTGTTCAGCGGGTTGCCGAGCAGCATCGACTGTTCAAAGTTAGAGCCGACGAGGCCGCCGCCCAGCATGCTGCCGATCGACAGAATGAGGACGACGATACACGCGCTCTTTAATCCCGGCAGCGTGATATAGAGAATCCGCCTTAACCGGCCCGCTCCGTCGATCTCCGCGGCTTCGTACAGCGCGGGATCGATGCCCGCCAGCGCGGCGAGAAAGATGATCGTCCACCAGCCGGCTTCCTTCCAGATCGCAGTCGAGACGGCCAGTCCGTAGAACGAACCCGGATCGGTCAGCACCTCGATCGGTTTCTTCAGAATGCCGAGCGACAGGAGCGAATCGTTAAAAATGCCGTATCCCGTCGAAAAGAAAGCGTATGCAATTCCGGTAACGACGACCCACGATACGAAGTGCGGCAAATAACTTACGGTCTGCACGAATCGCTTGAGCGCGGTATGTCTGACTTCGCTCAGCATGATGGCGAACAAGATGGGAACCGGGTAGGAGAAGGCCACCTTGAGCAGGCTGAGCGCCAGCGTATTGCGGACAAGACTCGGAAAGTTGTAGTCGTCGACAAGCTCTTTAAAATGGGATAATCCCGACCAGGCGCTCGTGAATATGCCTTCGATTCCGGACGATATTCGATAGTTTTTGAAAGCGATTAAAATTCCGAACATGGGAATGTAGCTGAAAACCATTAAATAAAGGATCCCGAGTCCCACAAAGACATGGAAAGGCAGCTGCTTCTTGAAAGCGATGCCGGAAAATTTGGTTCGAATCACGCTCGCGCTCCCTTCTTCATTCACGTTTTAACTTGCGGCTTACTCAAATTATAGGCCTCGCAAAATCGTCATGAAAACGGTTTATTTCCAATATCGATGTGCCCTTTTTCAACTTCCGGCGCCAAACGCAGACGGCTCCAGCCCGCCCTCGTCATGATGCTCGGCGCGTTTATTCTTGTACTGATTCTGGCCGAGGGTCTCGCCATCGACTCCTGCGCAAACAAGAAGAGCTGCGCCGGGTCGTCATTCGACCTGGCACAGCTCCTTTTCAATTGGCAATCAATCGGCACTTCGCCTTCACAAATTATTCGGCCGTCTTTTTCTCGATCAGCTGCAGCACGCGATAGATGATGACGGCCGCTTCCGCGCGGGTCGCGGTGTCCTTCGGCAGCAGCTGTCCGCCGCTGCCCTGAACGATGCCTTGCTCCGCCAGCCAGCGGACGCTGTCCTTGGCATAGCCCGACAGTCCGTTCGCATCGCGGTAATCGTTCAGGTCGACCGTGCCGTCCGGCTTGACCGCAAAGCCTGCGGCCTGGAGCGAACGGGCGATGAGCACCATGAGGTCTTCGCGCGTCACCTCGGCTTGCGGATCGAAGCGTCCGCCGCTGCCTTGCGCGATGCCGAGCTGCCGCGCCGCGGTGACCGCGTCGTAATAGTACGCGCCCGGCTTGACGTCGGCGAACGATCCTTGGCCCGCCCCGCTCGTCGGGAGCTTAAGCGCCCGGAACAACAGCACCATGATATCCGCCCTCGTGATGCTGCGGTCGGGATCGAACACGCCTTCCCCGGTTCCCTTGACGATTCCTTTATCCGACAGCGCCTGGATGGCGTCGGCCGCCCAAACAAGGCGTGCGATATCCTTGAACGGCGCGCCCGACCCGGGCGTTCCGCCAGAACCGGATGTCGGCGTCGGCTTCGGTGTCGGCGAGGATGTCGGCGTTGGCGTTGGCGTCGGTGTGGAAGTCGGAACCGGCGCCGGTGTCGCCGGGCTGCCGGCCGTCTGCACCGTGACCGTGGCGCTGGCCGTAAATCCGCCGTCTTCCGTCGTCGCCGTAATGCTTGCGGTGCCCGCCGCTACGGCCTGAACGAGACCCGTGACGTCTACGGTCGCAACGCCCGGCGCGCTGGACGACCAGACGATTGTTTTGTTCGATGCGTCGGCCGGCTTCACGGTCGCATTCAATCGAACCGTATTGCCCGCCACGAGCCGCAGCAGCTTCATATCCAGCTCGACGCCGGTTGCGGACACGGCGGCGGCGCTCACCGTGACGAGCGTACGAGTTTCAAAGCCGCCGTCCGCCGTCGTGGCCGTAATGCTCGCCGTGCCGGCGCCGACCGCCGTCACATTGCCGTCGGTATCGACGCGGGCCGCGTTTTCATTGTCCGAACGCCAGACGATCTGCTTGTTCGTCGCGCGCTCCGGCAGCACTGTCGCGAGCAGCCGGTATGTGCCGCCGATCGTCATATCGAGCGTCGACTGATTCAGCGTCACGCCGGTGACCGGCTCGGTCACCGTGACGACGGCCGTATCGGCGACGCCGCTGTCGGCAGATTCGGCCGTGATCGTAGCCGTACCGCCGCCGACCGCGGTCACCAGTCCCGTAGCGTCGACCGTGGCGACCAGCGCGTCGGACGAGCGCCAGCGCACCTGCTTGTTCGTTGCATTCGCCGGTGCGATCGTCGCCGTCAGCGTACCTGTCTGTCCTTTGGCCAGCGCCAGGACGGAACGGTCGAGCGCGATGCCGGTCACGGCAACCGGTTCGATATCCGGCGCGGTGACGACGACGTCGGCTGTCGCCGTTTTTCCGCCGTCCGCGGTCGTAACCGTAACAACCGTCGTTCCCGCATGAACCGCCGTGACGACGCCTCCGGCGCTGACCGTGGCGACGTCCTCGTCCGCCGACTGCCAGGTTACGGCCGTATGGGTCGCATTGTCCGGCGAGATCGTCGCGTAGAGCGTGGCTTGCTCGCCTTCCTCAAGCGCCAGCGAAGTGCGGCTGAGCGCGATGCCCGCAACCGGAACGACGTCCGTCGTCACCGTGACGTTCGTACTGGCCGTCAGACCGCCGTCGGCCGTCGTGACCGTAATGTTCGCCGAACCGGCGCCGACCGCCGTCAGCTTGCCGGTCGCGTCGACGAGCACCGCGTCTTCGTTGTCCGACTGCCAGACGACATTTTTGTTGGTCGCTCCCGCAGGCTGAACGGTAGCGAGCAGCTGGAACGTGCCGCCGACGGTCATATCGAGCGTCGTCCGGTTCAGACTGACGCCGGTGACCCGCTCGATGACCGTGACGACGGCCGAAGCGCTGTCGCCGCTGTCGTCCGACACGGCGGAGATCGTGGCGATGCCGCCGCCGACCGCCGTCAATAGACCGGTCTCGTCGACGGTGGCGATCTGTTCGTCGGACGAGCTCCATACGACTTTTTTTGTTCGTCGCGTTCGACGGCGTCAGCGTCGCCGTCAGCTGGTCGGTCTCTCCCTTGACCAGTTCAAGCTCCGTCCGGTCGAGCGCGATGCCCGTCACGCCGTGAACGGTGGCGTTGACGGCAATATTGGCCGATGCGGTCACGCCCGAGCCGTCCATCGCGGTCGCCTTCACGACGGCGCTGCCCCCGCCGACGGCGGTCACGAGCCCGGTGCCGTCGACGGTCGCCACCGCTTCGTCGGAAGAGCTCCATTGCAGCCTGCGGTCCGTGACGTCCCACGGACTGAGCGTCGCCGACAGCTGCGCCGTCTCTCCCTCCTGCAATTCGAGCGAGACGCTGTCAAGCGCAAGCGCCGTTGCCTTGACCGGTCCCGTATTTACGACGCGGAAGGCGTCTATCGAGAGACTGTAATAAGTGGAAGAGGCATTTTTCGTGCCCGTATCGACAACTTTAATCGTATGACTGCCGTACACGAGTCCTTCGACGCTGAAATTTACGCTTTGATAAATGCCGCTGCTGACGTTGCCGTAGGCGTCGATCGTCGCCGCCTTGCCGCCGTCGATATAGACGTCGGCGATCGCTTCGGTCTTGTGCCGCGTGCCGACCCACTGAATTCCCGTCCCCGTAAACGTAAATTCGGCATAGGGAGCGGGCGTGTACGGACCGGATGTACTCGGGCGGATATACGTCTCCGACCCGCCGGAGCGCGTGGCGTTCGAGTAGGACGACCAGGTGGCGCCGCCGCCCGCCGCGTACGTAATCGTATTGCTCGTATTTTCGGTCGGCTTCAGCACCGTCCCGGCATTGTCGATGACGATGAGCTGCTCGCCCGACCCGGCGCTGCCGACGGTTGCGACAACCTTGAAGCTGCCGGCGTCTCCAGTCACATTCAGCAACCCTGCGGCTGTAATCGTCGCCAGCGCCGATGCGGCGCCCGACGTCGGATCGACGACGGACCAGACGACGCTGCCGCTGTATGCGGACGATGCGGCCAGCTGCACGTTGCTGCCTTTGGCGACGTAGCTGATGCTGCCGCCGCCCGCCGTAATCGCGACATCCTTGACCGTGATCCGGGTGCGGGCCTCGAAGCCGCCGTCGACGGACCGGGCCGTGACGACGGTCGTACCGGCCGCGACGCCCGTTACGGTGCCGTCGGCCGCGACAGTCGCAATGCCGGGATCGGCGGACTGCCAGACGACGCGCGTATCGTCGGCATCGGAAGGCAGCACCGTCGCAGTCAGTTTGGCCGTCTTGTTTTTGGCGACGACCAGACTTTGCGTATTCACGAGCATACCGGTGGCCGGATGATTCGCGTTCGGATCTTTGACGTTGTAAATCATCTTGATCGGCAGCGGCCAGCGGGACACGGTCCCTTCGACGACATAAGGCGTACCGAAAGTCATATCGCTGCCTTTGACGACTGTCTGGTTCCAGTAATAGTACCCCGACGTCTCGTTAAACGTACGTCCGCCGCCCGCATCGAACGTCAGCGTCGCATACGTCGTGCGCGGCAGATTCAGCACGTCGGCTGCGCCGACCTTGTCGACCGCGCTGCCCAGCACGGGCGCGGTCAGCTTCGGCGTCACCGTCACATAGGCGACCGGCTTAGCGGCCGTACCTGTCACCGTGCCGGAGACGGCGAACTTGCCTCTGCCTTCCGCATCGAAAATATAGGGCGACACGGCAAGCGACAGCTGCGAAGCGGTAATGGTCGGCCATGCGACCGGCACGAGCTGCGTCGTGCCGTCGCTGTACAGCGCAGTCGCCTGTGCCGGCAGCGCAGGCTGCATATCCTTCACCGTCGATAGATACACCGGCTTGAAGCCGACGATTCTGGCGTCGCCCGTCTGGCCCGACAGCGTGACGCTGTATTCGCCGCGCGCGCCCGAGCCGTCGTTCGCTGCGGCGATGACGCGCACTGTCCCGTCCTTCAGCGCGGTGAGCAGTCCGCTGCCGTCGATCGCCGCCTTGTCTGTCGGCGTGACGCCGTCGGCTTCCGTCACCGACCAGGTTACATCCTGACGTGCGGACGCCGGCGCCACGGCGGCGCTCAGCTGCAAATTGCCCCCGCCCGTCGTCACGGATGCGCCGTCTGCCGTCACGACGATGTTCGATACCGGCGTCGCCGTCAGCTTGGCCAGATGCTGTCTGGACACCCAGGCGTTGTCGAACCATGCCTTCGTGCCGTCCGTGACGGCAAGACCGACTTTCCCCGCAGCATAGGCGCCGTCCCTCGCCTGCAGAACCTTCGTGCCGTTCAGCGAAGCGGACAGCGTATCCCCGATCGCTTCGACGTGCAGATCGTACCAGCGGTCAAGCGCAAGCGGCTTGCTCACGGCAACGCCCAGATCGCTCCAAACGCCCGCCGTTTTTTTCTTGAACTGAAGCTGACCCGTCGTGCCGTCGGTTTTGACGGACAGTTTATACAGATTGTCGCTGTCCTGCACCCGCAGCAGCAGGCCCGCGTCGTACTTGCTGCCCGACTTGAAGCGCAGCAGCGCATTGTACACATAGTCGCTCCAGCTCGCGTCTCCCGCGAGCGACACGCTCTCCTTGCCTGCGTCGGCGACCGCCGAGTAGACGCCGTTGTCGCCGTTCGCGAAGATCGTGTCGTCGTTCAGCACCGTCCAGCTGCCGTTCGCGCTCTGCCATCGGTCGGCGAAGTCGAACGAAGTGCGGGGGGTCCTGTAAGGGAAAAAAATCGCGCCTTCGCCCATCCAGTCGCCGGCGTCGTCCTGCACGTTAAAGCTGCTGGCATACGCCGTGCTGCCGGCGACGGTCACCTTCGGATTGTCGAACAGCACCCAGTCGTTTTTGGCGCCCCGGTTATGCTCGACGCGAATGCCGGTATAGCCGGACGTATACGAGGTGTCCGTCGTATCGATATACAGCGTATCGTTCAGGTATACCTTGATCGAGCTGCCGACGGCGACGATCTTGACCTTGTACCACGTATTCACGGACAGATCGACGTTCGCGCCCGTGACGTACGTATACTGGCCCTTGAACAGCTTGAGCTCGGCCGTGCCGCCGCCGTTGTAGTTGTAGCCGGTCGGGTCCAGATATACCGAATAGCCCTGTTTGCTGTTGACGTCGGTGCGGAACGTAATGCTGACCGGCGTGCCCGCCGTCGAATTGACGTCCGCCTCGTACGTAAAGTCGGAATAGGCCGACTTCGTGTTATAGATCGGAATATCGCTCCAGAAAGGGGCGACGTACGGCAATATTTTCATGACGCCGTTTTTGACCATCCAGTGCTCCGAGCCTTCCAGGTAATCCTGGTCCGCTTCGGCCGTCGCGAACGCGAAGTCCTGCAGGCTGCTGTCTTTTTGCATCTGCAGCGCCGCCCGCACGTAGCGGATCGCGTCGATGCCCGTCTCGCCGGCATCGGTCGTCACGATGCGGATCGTATGCAAATTGTTGGACAGACCGGTCTTCGAGAAGAGCACCTGCCCTGACTGCGCCGAAGCTGCCGCCGTCCGAACGCCCGACGCCCACTTGACGCCGTCGATGTAGACGTCGGCCGTGCCGCCGGCAGGGCTCTTTCTGCCGACCCACTGGACGGACGTGCCGTAAAATTCATATTCGGCTTCGTTGCCGGCGGCTGCAGAGGCCGCATAAGTGCCGTCGATATCCTGCGCGCCGCCCGCCTGACTCCAGGCGCCCGTATAGCGGATGTCGGCCGAGCCGCCGTCCGTCGTCGTCCAGCCTTGTCCGTCGGACAAGCCGCTTCCGGTATCGAGCCTGATCTGCACCGGACCATTATGATTGACGGTCAGCGTATACACATGCGCCGCTTCGTCCCATTGTTCGGCGTACGTATAGTTGTTGTCGTCGTAGCCCGAGATCTCAAGCGCGGGCTTCGAGGATGCTGCGATCCGCATTTTCGTCGGCCGCAGCGCCTGATCTTGCGGGTTCGGGACATAAGCATACGCATTGTAATAGTCGAGGATGTCCAGAATTCGTTTACCGTCCGAATTTTTGGCCAGATCGAGCTTGCGGTCGGTCCGGTAGTTGTTCAGGCCGATGTCCAGGCTATCCGCCTTGCGGTCCACCGTCGCCAATGTATGCGGACTCATGTCCAGGAAGTCGATGTTCGAAAACGATCCGTCCGACCCGAGCGGCACATACGCGCTCTGGGCGAAGTTTTCGTTGCTGTTGTTGTTGTAGACGAGCCAGGACTGATCCAGTCGGTTGACGGTCGCGTCGCCGGTCGAGATTTCCGGGTACAGCGCGTTGAAGTAGTCGATCTTCGCCTTGACCGTCGGGAACAGGCTTTGATAACTGGACTTGGTAAGGACATTCGGGAACTTGGCCAGCACGTCCGCGCTCGTATACTTCGGCAGCTGCGGAATCATGTTGTAGCGTCCCGAGCTGCGCAGGAAGTACCACAGTCCGCTCGGCGAATACGTATCGTTGCCCACGTCGTACAGCCCTTCGAAAAACGCCGTCCGGTCGCCCGCCGTATCGAACAGCGTACGCATGGTGCCGTTTTCGGCGGAGTAAGCGACCTTCGTCCGTGCGATCATCTCGTCTTTGGACGGAATATGATGCGTCGTAATATAACGCATCGCCGGCACGATCGCATTGTAGAACAACGGCGAATACAGGCTGTCGACGGCCGGTACGTCCATCTGATTTTCATACTGGAACACCGTGGCGCCGTTCATCGCCGTCTCGATCATATTCATCTCGTAGGGCGACTCCGGGAACATCCGCGAAGTGATGTCGCCCGAGCCGACGGGCGCGCCCATCAGCTTCGTCGCGTACCAGTTGTACGAATCGTAGTAAGGTCCCCAGCCTGCGGACAAATCGCCCAGATACATCCCGAGCGCCGCCGAGTCGTTGTAATCGTAGTTGATATGGACGTTTTTGGGCGTATAAATAAAGTTTTCGCTGTTCGCCTTGATCGTGTTGTACGTCGTCTGGTTGTCGAGCGTCTTCACGAATTGATCGGCGTCCTCGCGGTTGGCGTGAATGTGATAGCCACCGTACTGATGCGCCAGCTGCACGAGTCCGGGCACCGCGGCCGTCACGTCGGCATCGGTCTGCTCGGACGAGGTCGTGCCGATGAAGTTCGGATAATTTTCGTACAGCGTCTTGATCCAGGCCAGCGCGTCTGTCTGCCCCCGGCTCGTCGCCTTGCTGCGGCCGCCGCCGTAGATGAGCAGCATCGGCACGCCGAGATCTTTGCCCTGGGCCAGATTGTCCTCGACCCATTTGCGCGCTTCCTCTACCGTATTCCACGTATTGTATACGCTGCCAAAGTGAAGCACGACAGCGCTGTAAGGACGAATATCCTCGGGGATCGTCGTCCACATTTGCTTGACGTCCTGCTTGCGGTAGTTGACGTCTCTGCGCATGTCGGGATCGAAGTCCGTATTGTGGCCCATCGGCATCGTCACCATCAGAATCGGATGCGTATTATCGATCACTCTGCGCATGCTCTCTGCGGCCTTGGCCCGCGGCGCAGGCAAGCCGATCACCGATAGGCACGAGCAGATTAGGCTTAGCGCGATCAGCGTCGCGATTTGCCTTTTCCATTTCCAGTAGCGGGTTGTCACTTGTTGACTTCCTCCTTCAATTCGTTTGTCGACAACGCTCTCGATACAGATTGTAAGCGCTTGACGAACATTCTATAGAAGTATCCGCCTATCGGTAAATGTAAAAAAAAGGCGATTACAGCTTTGATATTTTTAACCACCTCTGCATGAGCCAGCCATGCGCAAATACGCCTTCGTCCCGCGGGACAGGCGTATTTGCGCATGGCTGGCAAACGTATTTATTGCATAGGCTGGGATTATTCGCGCGCATCGCTCGACAAGCACAGGCGCGATACACAAAAAGCTTACAGTACCCGATACCTCGCGCCCGGAACGACCGGAAAGCGAACGATGCCGTCGCGATCCGGCTGCGTCTGTATCATGCCTTCGTCGCTCGCGAGCGACTTGCCGGCAGGAAGCCGAATCGCGCACTCGCCCGGCAGGGACGGATGAATCTCCGCCGTATCCAGCTTGCCGTCCGTCCAAGAGAAGTCGACTTCGAATCCGCCGCGCGCGCGCAGACCGAACGCCGAGCCCGACGGCCAGGCGTCCGGCAGCGCGGGAAGAAATTCGATAAAGTCCTGGTGAGATTGCAGCAGCATCTCCGCGATCCCCGCGGTAGCGGCGAAGTTCCCGTCAATCTGGAAAGGCGGGTGCGCACAGAGCAAATTCGCGTAGACGCCGCCGTGATGATAATTTTCCGGCTCGCTGCCGTCGACCGGACGCAGCATGCGGGAGATCAATCCGAACGCGCGGTTGCCGTCCCGCAGTCTGGCCCACAGCGCGATCTTCCATCCGAGGCTCCAGCCTGTGCCGTCGTCGCCTCTGATCTCCAGCGATCGCCTGGCTGCCGCGTTCAGCTCCGGGGTGCGTCGCTCGGTCAGCTGGCGGCCCGGATAGACGCCGAACAGATGCGAGACGTGACGGTGATGCAGGTCCTCGTCCTCGAAGTCTTGGGACCATTCCTGCAGCCTGCCGCCGCGGCCGATCTGCAATGGCAGCAGCCGTTCGCGCGCCTGCAGAACGGTATGACGGAAGGCCGCGTCCGCGCCGAGGATCGCGGACGCCTCCGCGATATTCGTGAATAGATCCCAGATGAGCGACAGGTCCATCGTCGAAGCGACACTCATGCCCGCCAGCCCTTCGTCGGTCCTGAACTTGTGCTCCGGCGACGTCGACGGGGAAGTCGCCAGCCTGCCGGCTTCGTTCTCCAGCAGCCAATCGAGGCAAAATTCGGCCGCGGCCTTCATCGTCGGATAAGCGATATCCCGCAGGTACGTCTCATCGCCGCCGAAGGCGTAATGCTCCCACAGATGCTGGCATAGCCAGACGCCGCCCATCGGCCAGATGGCCCACACCGCATCGCCGTCAAGGCCATAATCGCCGACGGGAGCGGTCTGCCCCCAGATGTCCGTGTTGTGATGCGCGACCCATCCCCGCGCGCCGTAGTGCCGCCTGGCCGTCTCGGCGCCGTTGCGCGCGAGCGTGCCGATCAGGCGAAGCAAAGGCTCGTGGCATTCGGCCAGATTGGCGGTCTCGGCGGGCCAGTAGTTCATCTCCGCATTGATGTTCAGCGTCCAGTTGCTGCTCCAGGGCGGACGCGTCTCCGCATTCCAGATGCCCTGGAGATTCGCCGGCAACGTTCCCTCGCGCGAGCTGGCGATCATCAGATACCGACCGTACTGGAAGAGCAGCTCGACGAGCGTCGAATCCTTGTCGCCTGACCGGGCCAGGGCCAATCGTTCGTCGGTCGGCAGCGCCTTCGCCGCATCGCCCTCTTCCCCCCGCAAAGTCAGCGCCACGCGGCCAAACAGCCGCGCGTGATCGGCAACATGGCGCTCTCTGAGCTCGCGGTCGCTTCGCGCCAGCGCAGCGGCGGCTCTGGCAGCCGCTTCAACCGAGACGTCCCGGATATCCCGGTCCGGCAGACTGCCGGCGTCGCGGAAGGTGGTGGCAGCCGTGAATGCCAGCGTCACCGAATCGGCGCCGTAAACGCGAACTCCGTCCGGCGCAAGCGAGCGCGTCCCTCCCTCTTGCCGGACGGCCAGCCGTCCGACGAATCGCATCGCCGCCGACGTGTCGGGACTGCCGTAGCGAAGCGGCTCGTCCTTGTCGTAATAGTTCGGCGTCACATGCTCCGGCGCCTGGCCGATCAGCGCCAGCTGGCCGTCGGCCGCTTCGACGCGGCTGCGCAGCGGACTGCCGAGGCCGGCGCGCAGACTGAGCGCCCCCGGCGTGCTCGCCTCGATCCGGACGACGATCGCTTGGTCAGGATGCGAGGCGAACACCTCGCGCCTGTAGCTTGTATCCCCGATCCGATATTCGATCGCGCCTATTCCTTCGTCGAGCGACAGCGATCGCCGGTAGTTGTGCGCCAGGTCGCCGTGCTCGAATTGGAGGATCAGCTCGCCAAAAGGCAAATAGGATTGCGTATAGGGACCCATCATGTCTTTGGCGCGGATGTCCGCATCCGCATATCGGCCTTCTTCGATCGCTTGGCGGACGTCCTGCAGCGCGGCCTGCGCGTTAGGATTGTGCCAATCGCCCGGCGGTCCCGACCAGAGCGTCTCCTCGTTAAGCAGCAGCCGCTCGGTCTCGACGCCTCCGAAGATCATCGCGCCCAATCGTCCGTTGCCTACCGGCAATGCTTCCGTCCACACCCGGGCGGGCTGTTTATAATACAATTCCATGGGAATATCCTCGCTTTTTTCTGTCTTTACCCTTGCATCAATGCCGTTCATTTCTATTTTATCATTTAAAATCAGCCCTTAAATTGCTCAAACTTGCACGATTGTATCTTTTTTTTGATCCTGCCTTCCACTGCCTTTGCGTCCCCTTGTAAAATTCGAAACTCTGGAGATGGACAATTTAAACCTGCGTTCCGAATACACCCGGCGCTTCCAAAGCCGCTCGGTTCATCTATAATAGAGTCACGCCACTATACCGCATCTTCGGAGCGTGACCGATTGAAAAGCGTCCGTATCAAAAGCATCCACAACAAAATCTTTTTTCGCTATTCGCTGCTCGTACTGTTTATTATTACGACGATTCTGGTTCTCTTCGCGACTTATATGTCGCATGTGCTGCGGCAGGAATCCTCGCGGAACATGCGCCAGGTGTCGGCGAATATCGCGGACACGCTCGATCTGGAAATTCGCAACATGTACGCCACCGCGCTCAAGATCGCCGCTTCGGAGCCCGTCAAGGAATCCTTTTTCCAGGACACTTCCGATCCCGCGATCTTGTACGAGAATCGCAACAAGCTTGCGAACATCTTCCTCACCGTCAGCGGACCGATGCCGACTTATTACAAGATCAATCTGTATCGAAACGATGGCTTCCGATTCGAATACGGCAATCAGTTCAACTCCTATATGGCCGACAAAAACGAGCTTCTGCAATACGAATGGGCGCGGCAAACGTTCGCCATGGACGGCAAAAAGTACATCTCCGCGCCCCATCTCGATGCGACGGAAACGATTCCGCGAGACGTCGTCTCCGTCAGCATGGCGTTCGCCGAAGTTTACGGCATGCGCAACGACAACATCATCGAGGTGGAGCAGGACTCTCGCGTGTTTAATACGATCATTCAGCGCGCCGTTCTGGCGCCGGACGGCAAGGAGGATCCGAACAAGGCGGTGTACGTATTCAACCGGGAAGGCGAACCGATCTATGCCGACGGCAGCGACAAGCTGCCCGGCAAGGAACATTACGCCCCCTATCTGCGTCAGCTTCTCGACAGGCAGGACGACAGCCGCATCGAGACGCAGACGCTCGCGAGAAGTCTGAACGGCAAAAAAAGCATCGTCTCCTATACGTCCTCCGACTTTTCGGGCTGGACGGTCATCCTTGAGGAGCCCGAATCCAGCTTGATGAGGCCGATCCGGCTGCTCATACAAAACACGGTGCTGCTCGGCCTGGCATTTCTGATCGTGACGCTGTTCGTGACCTTCTACTTGTCTCGCAGTTTGTCCCTGCCGATTCGCAAGCTGAATCGTTCGATTCGCAACCTGGATCTCGAGACGCTGTCCCCGCGACAAGCGGCGGAGCTGAACAGCAGCTTCGACGAGCTCGAGGAGCTATACCAGACGTTCATGGATATGAAGGAACGGCTGAGAGAATCGCTGGAGGAGACGGTCTCGGCCCGCTCTCATGAGCTCCAATCCCGGCTGCTCGCCCTGCAGGCGCAGATGAGTCCGCATTTTCTGTACAATTCCTTGTCGGTGCTCGGCATCATGTGCGAGGAGGGCCGCAACGCGGATGCCCTGCGCTTCCTTGGCGGACTGACCTCGATGCTGCGCTATGTCTCGTCCGGCAGCCAGGCGCCGGTTCGGCTGGCCGACGAGCTGAAGCATACCCGGGACTACATCCTGCTCATCCAGGAACGCTACGGGGACATGCTGGAGTTCGAGATTCAAGTGCCCGATGGCATGCTGGAGCTCGAGATTCCGAAGCTTAGCATTCAGCCGCTGGCGGAAAATGCGGTCAAATACGCGACCAACGCGCAGCCGCCCTGGCGCATTCGAATCGTCGGCCGACTGCTGACCGGGACGTGGCTGATCACCGTCAGCGACAACGGTCTGGGCTTCGAGCCGGAACGCCTGTCGGAGCTCAAGCGCCGGTTCGCCGCGGCGGACGCGGCCCCGCCGAATGTGGAGCTGCAGGTCAACGGCATGGGACTGCTCAACATTTATACGCGCATGCGCCTCCTCTACGGCGAGGAAGCGATCATGGACGTCCACAATCGGGACCACGCCGGGGCTTCCGTCACCATTGGAGGACCGCTGAAGCAAAAGAAGGAGGCGCTCGGATGAGGGCAGCCCAAACGATTAAAGTCGTCGTCATCGAGGACGAGCAGACGATTCGCGATTATATCGCCCGCAAGATCGAACGAACCGCCCCCGCATTCAAAGTGGTCGGCTCCACGTACAATGGCGCCGACGGACTCGCGCTGATCCGCAGGCTTCAGCCCGACGCCGTCTTCACCGACATTCGCATGCCGATGATGGACGGCATCGAGATGCTCGACCTGCTGCGGACGTCGCACCCCGATCTGCCGGTCGTCATCCTGAGCGGCTTCGACGAATTCGAATATGCCCGTCAGGCGATGCGCTACGGCGTCTTCGAATATATGCTCAAGCCGCTTAGCGAGGATGTCCTCAAGCAGACGTTGTCCAAATTGGCCGACCTGGTGTACAGCCGGCAGCGTACGCTGGCGCGACAGATGATCACGTCCAGACTGATCGGAGCGCCCGAAGGCGAAGCAAGCGCGTTCGAGAGCGGCGCCGCGTATCTGATGTGTCTCATCGGGATCGGCAGTCTGTGCACGCCCACGATGTCGGTATCGCTGGCTCATCGCTTCAACGAGCGGTGGGCCGCCATCGATTGGGACGCCGCCGTAGCGGACTGGATGCCCGGCGCCCGCGGCTGGTGGCTCATCGACGAGAATCGGTCCAATCAGAAGTTTCTGATCGTCTCGGCAGATTCGAATGCCGGCATCGCGCTTGGGCCGGTCGCAGACAAACTGCCGGACCGGATCGGTCCGGCTGCCGCGCCCTTCGGCGTGACGGCGAGCCTGTGCGTCTCGCCCGATGCGGCCTCCATGTGGGAGACCGCCCAGCGGATGCGCATCGCCTTCGAGCGATCCGTCGTCATCGGCCATTCAAAGGTTTACACCGAACTAGAAGCCGCTGCGCCCGATTCGAGCGTACAGCTCATCGGCTCCAAGGTGACCGGGCAGATCCGCCTGCTGCTCGATACCGCGAACAGGGAGTCCCTCCGCCGATTTCTGTCCGACCTGTTCGAAGATTGGGATCAAAAGAAATATCCGCAGCGTCTGGTCGAGCAAGGCATTCTGGACCTGCTGGCCGCCGTCCAGCAGCACCCGCTCGCCCATCGGGATTCGGTCGACTGGCATGCCTGGCTCGGCGAACAGATCAGCCTGGGCGTCAATCTTGAGCAGATCGGCCTGTCCGTCTGGGCGCTGATCGAGACGATGCTGCCCGATGAGAAGAAGGAGCAGACCGAGGCGCTTGCGGACATGATCGAGCAATATTTGCTGGATCATTTCACCGAGGATATCAGCCTGGAGGGACTGGCCAAAAAGTTCGGCTTCACGTCCGCCTATTTATCGAAAATTTTCCGCAAATACAAAAACGAATCGCCGCTCCGCTACATGATCGGGCTCCGAATCGCCGAAGCGAAGCGCCTGATGCTGGAGCACCCCGATCTGGATTCGCGAATCATCGCGGAGATGGTCGGCTATCTGGATCAGCATTACTTCAGCAAAGTGTTCAAAAACGTCGTCGGACAAACCTCTACCGAATTCAGACAGTCGCTGACCGCCACGTAGCCTGCCGCCTCTCCAATGAACGAAAGCCGTCGCCCGCTGCATCGGATGCAGCGGGCGACGGCTTCTGACGGACGCTAGGGCAGGACGGACCGGCTATCCCTTGATGGCGCCGGAGGTCATGCCGGAGATGATGTACTTCTGTCCGAGCAGGTACACGATAATCGTCGGCAGCACGATCGTCATCGCGCCGGCGAACAGCAGCTCGTACTGCGAGCGGAAGGCGCCGATGAACTGGAACAGCTGCAGAATCGTTCCCCATTTGTCGGAATGCGTGATGAAGTAGAGCGGATAAATGAAGTCGTTCCAGCAGTTGACGAAGTTGATGACGATGGCCGTCATCGTGACCGGCTTGAGCATCGGGAAAATGATGCCGTAGAAGCGCCGCCAAGGACCTGCCCCGTCTACGGTTGCCGCTTCGTCGATGCTGGCCGACAAATTCTGGATAAATCCGATATACAGGAAGATCGTGAACGGCAAAAAAAGTCGCCGTATAAAGCAAAATCAGGCCATGATACGTGTTGATGAAATGAAAAATTTTCATGATCTTGAACGTCGTGACCATGTTCATCGGCGCGATCAGTCCGACCAGAAACAAATTCAGGAGCATTTTGTTCGTCCTCGAGTTGCGGCGAACGATAATATACGAAGCCATGGCGGCAAGCATGCTCGTGATCGCGACGGAGAAGGCGCTGAAGATGACGCTGTTCATAAAGGCCCTGACCATGTGGCCCGCCTGAAACGCCTTTTTTGTAATTTTCAAAGTGAAAGGCCGACGGAAGCGCGGCGGTCATCGACTGAACCTCCGTGCCGGACTTGAGCGAATTGACGAGCACGAAGTACAGCGGGATAAAAATAACGAGCGTGAGCAGCCACAGCACGATCTCGGACAGCCTCTGTTCCCAACGCTTGCTCATGTGACATCCACCTCGAACTTCTTAAATACGGCATTCAGCAAAAAGTACACGACCGAGACGAACAAAAACAGGATCAGCCCCATCGCCGTCGACAGACCGTAGTTGCCTTTGCTGAATTCGTTGAGCACGGTGACGTTCAATACTTCGGAGGAACGCGCGGGACCGCCGTTGCTGATGACGTAGATCAGGTCGAATACTTTGAGTCCGCTGATCAGACTGAGCAGCGTATTAATGACAAAAGCCTGATACAGGAAGGGAAGGGTGATATGGTACAATCGCTGCCAGCGGCTCGCCCCGTCCATCTCGGCCGCTTCCTGCACTTCCTTGGGCACCATCTGGAGCGCCGCCAGAAAGACGGCCATAGCAAAGCCCGAGGCGCGCCACACCTCGACCGAAGCGATCGACCAGATGGCCAGCTTCGGCTCCGCGACCCAGCTGTGCGTCCATGAATCGAGACCGAACGTCCGAAGGATACGGTTCAGAATGCCGTCCGGACTGTAGATTTCGGTGAACATGACGCCGAGCAGCACGGTCGACAGCGTTATAGGCATGAAGTAGACGGCTCTGAGCACATTACGGCTTCGGATCCCTTCATTGAGGACCAGCGCCAGGATCAGGCCGAATACGATTTTTAGCACCGTCGTGTAAATCGCGAAAATCGCCGTATTGACGAATACGCCATTATTGCTGGAAGACTCGCTGAAAATGTCCCGAAAGTTGTCCAAACCGATGAATTTGACCGTCGTGCCGACCATGTTCCAGTTCGTGAACGCGTAGTAGAAGCTGGTCAGGTTCGGCAAAAGAAACAAAATGGCATAGATGATGAAGGCCGGCAGCAGCAAATATTGCGGATACATTTTTTTTGTAATACGGTTTATTCTCATCCTATCGTCCTTCTCTCTGCCGTGATGTCCCGATAAAGGGAAGCAAGCGCCCGTCCGCTTCGGAGATCCGGAACGCGCGGGCGCTTGCTATCGGTTCAACCGCCCCTTGGGGAGCATCCGTTATTTAGACTGCGCGTCGAACAGCTTTTGGCGGTCCTTGTCGATCGCTTCGAGCACTTGCTTGGCCGTCTTCTTGCCTGCGAGGTTCTCCTGGATGTAGTTGCCGATGCTCGTGCTGTCCCAGAAGGAGATGCCGACTTCCATGATCGTATCGCTCGTCCCGTCAGAGTTGGCGCGGAGCGTTTTCTCCAGATCGGTCGTGATCGCCGGGATCGCCTTGAAGGACGGATTGAGCCCGACTGCGGCATAGTACTTTTTTAAGCACGTCTTCGCGGCTGATGTAGCTCAGGTAAGCCTTGGCTGCGTCGATCTTCTTGCTGTTCTTGTTGATGACGCGGATGATCGTGCCGTCGTACACCGCGAGCTTCTTGTTGTCCGCGAACGGCGACGGGAACTCGGCGAACTTCGTGAAGTCGAAGTCCGGATTGGACGCCTTGGCCTGAACGTCCTGGTTGGCCGGCACCATGAACATCGCATACTTGCCGCTTTGCAGCGCAGCCATGCCCTTGTCGTACGTGTTCGAGAAGGCTTCCTTGCCGAAGTAGCCCTTGTCGTAGAGCGTCTTGTATTGATCGACGAACGTCTCGAATACTTTACTGCTTGCAAAGGTAGCCTTGTTGCTGTTCAGGCCTTCATACAGACCGGCCTGCTGGGCGTTCGCCTGCGGTCCCATGAGCGACATCCAGATGCCCGAGTGCCAGCTGTCCTTGAGCGGCTCGAAGATCGGAATGACGCCGCTCGCCTGGATCTTCTCGCACGCGGCCAGGAATTCGTCGAACGTCTTCGGTACGCCGATGCTGAGCTTGTCGAACAGCTCCTTGTTGTACAGGACGCCCCAGCCGCCGTCTTCGCCGGCCGGACCCCAGCCGATGAACTTGCCGTTGTAGGAGCCGTTCTTCTTCGCGGCGTCCGTCAGCGTCGACACCCACGGCTCTCCGCTCAGATCCAGAAAGTTGTTGTCCGGCAGAAATTGCGCCGCGTTGGCTTCCGGCCAGATGAGCGAGATGTCGGCGCTCTCGCCCGATGCGAGCTTCGTCTTGAGCACGCTGGCGTATTGATCCGCCGGTACGATCTGCAGATCGATCTTGATGCCCGTCTCGGCCGTGAAGTCCTGTATGATCTCCTTGTCGATATCGCGAATCCAGGTATCGCCCGAAGCGGCCGTCATCGTAATGGTGACGTCCTGCTTGGCAGGCGCATCGCTCGCTTTGGCCGTAGCGCTGGCCGAAGCGCTGGAAGATGCAGAAGGAGAAGCCGATTGCGCATTGTTGCCGTTGTTGTTGTTGCCGCCGCAGCCTGCCAGAAGACCTGCGGTCAGCAGCAGCGGAATGCCGGCGTTCAGGACGCCCATTTTGCTCTTTTTCAAAACGTGAACCCTCCTCTTATGATTAAATCCCTTGCAAGCCTTTCCATGCGAGTCTGCTTGGCTTGCCGTGCTTACATGCTTTATTGTAGGTGGCTATGTGTATACGGTAAATGTATAAAAACAGCGAGACGCCGTGGAGATTTTTAACCGCTTACATCGCAAAAACAGCCGCAGTTGTCTGCGACTGTCCGGATTTGATGAAGCTCAGCTCATCCCTGTACCGCCGATCGATCGCGTCTTTTTCAGTTCCGGCGATTTGAACCTCGTGCTTGGCTCCCGCGACATTCAGCCTCATCCGGACAAGCTCGGAGCTTCTTACCAGTTCGTCGGGCCCTGTCTGTCGGACCGGCGCGAGACGGCGGACTTCGAGCTGCCGTCCAAGACGGACGGTCCTCTCGTCTATATCTCGCTCGGCACCGTATTTAACGCCGCCGCGGATTTTTACGCCTGCTGCGCCGAAGGCCTGGCCAGTTTTCCGGGCACGGTGATTTTGTCGACCGGCCATCGGATTCCGCCGACTTAGCTGCCTCCGATGCCGGCCCACTTTATCGTCCGTCCTTATGTCCCGCAGCTTGAGATGCTGCGGCGTGCGGATGTTTTCATTACGCACGCAGGCATGAACAGCGTCCACGAGGGACTATGGCACGGCGTGCCGCTCCTGATGGTCTCGATGGGCCCGGATCAGCCTGCCGTCGCGGCCCGAATCAAGGCGCTGGGCGCCGGACTGCGGCTCTAACGCGCCACGCTGACGCCCTTATTGCTGCGCGAATCGGTAACGCGCCTCCTGCGCCGCAGCGACTTCCGCCTACGCGCATTGCAGCTCGGGGAAGGCTTGCGCGCCGCCGGCGGCATCCGGGCCGCGCTCGACGGCATCGACGGCTTGCGGCGAAGCCGCGAGCCGGCAACGCATGGGAGCGGCTCGGAGCGGACGGCTGGCGGGGAGTGAGCTTTGCCTTTAAGCGCCTTCCCAGCATCTATGGACGACGATCTGCGGCAATTGCGCGCCAACGAGCGGGCCGGATAACTCCGGCCCGCTCGCTTTGTTGCGATCAAGTCACTGACTACCGTCCCAGCCAGGCATCGTCGAACTGCACCTTCGTACCGTTGTTGGCCGAGAAGCCGACGGCGCCGGAGGCGAATGTGCTGTCCGTTGCGGTCAGGACGTTGTTGCCGTTCAGACTGACCGTGAACGTGTCGCCTCTTGCGTCGACGCTCAGCGAATACCATTTCTCCGTATTCACGGTCTGGCTGGTCGTCGCGAGCGTCGTCCATGTGCCGCCCGAACGCTTCAGCAGCGACAGCGTCCCCGTCGTGCCGTTGGTCACGATGCCGAGCTTGTACATATTGTTCGTATCGGTGACTCGGAACAGCATGCCGGCATCATACGTCGTGCCGCTCTTGAACTTCAGCATCGCCTTGTACGTATAGTTCGTCCAGGACGTGCTGCCGGCGGTCGAGTAGTTCTCCGCACCCGATGCCGCGGTCACGTTGTACACGCCGTTCGTGCCGTTCGTGTACTTCGTATCGTCGTTCAGCACCGCCCATGTCCCCCCGGTCGTCGTCCACTGCCACGGGAAGTCGAAGCTGGTCCGCGTCGGCCAGTAAGTGAAGGCAATCGCGCCCTCGCCCACCCAATCCGTCGCCGTGCTCCAGCTGCTGAAGTCGGAGGTGTAGTTGACGGTGGAGCCGAGCGTGACCTTCGCGTCGTCGACCAGCACGTACTCCTGGGAAGACGAACCGTAGTTAACCTCCGTTTTGACGCCGACCATGCCGCTGGTGTAAGAAGAATCGGTCGCCGTAATGTAGAGCGTCCCGTTCAGATAGCATTGAATCGTCGTACCCGTCACGACGATCTTGACGGCATACTGCGTATTCGCCGCGAGCGCGACCGTACTCGTCCCGAGCAGCGTCGATTGATCCTTGTACAGCTTCAGGTCCTGCGTGCCGTCGTTGTTCACGTTTTTGTTGAGCGGATCGAGCATCAGCGAATAGCCTTGCCGCGTGGCCGGATTCGTGCGGAACATGACGCGGACCGGCGTGCCGACGACCGAATTGACTTTAATCTCGTAGGTCATATCGCCCGAGTAATTTTGTTTCTTCATATATATAGGCAGATCGCTGACCCACGGCGATTCGTACGGAACGATCTTCATCTGTCCGTTCTTCACCGTCCAGTGCATGGAGCCCGCATTGGTGTCCTCGTCTTCCGCGGCGGACGCGTAGCTGAAGTCGTTCAGATTGACGTTTTTGGGCATCGGCGCTGCGGCGGGAATATAGGAGAAGCGGTCGACGCCGATCGCTGCCGTCTTGGCGACGATCTTAATCGTATGATAGTCGTTGGTCAAGCCGGACTTGCTGTAGATGACCTGGCCGGAGCTGGCCGTGGCGCTGTTCGTGCTCACATTGGAGGCGTCCAGCACACCATCGATATAGACATCGGCGGTGCCGCCGGTCGGTCCCTTGCGGTCGAGCCACGAGATGGCGGTTCCGTAAAATTTGTAGGTGGCGGTAGCGCCTACGGCAGACGTCGTCTTGTAGGTCGAATTGTAATCGCCGGACGCGCCTGCATTGGTCCACGTGCCGGTGTAGCTGATGCGGCTGTCCGGATCGTCCGTACGCGTCCACAGGCTGGCGTCGCTTGCCGTCTTGTTCAGAATGAGACGGACGGGACCGTTGTGGTTGACGGTAATCGTGTCCGTCAGCGTCGTCGCATTCCAGCTCTCTGTATAGTTATAGTGGCCGTCATAGCCGGAGATCGTAATGACCGGCTTGCTCGTCGCCGTGACGGTGAACACCGTCGAGCGAAGCGTCGTATCGTACGGATGCGGCACATAACTGTACTTGGCATAATAATCCGTGAACTCCAGCATTCGTTTGCCTGCGGGCACGTAAATATCCTGCTGGTGATCGGAGCGATAGTTGTTCAGCTGAATATCGAGCATCGTGCCCAGATCGTCGACCGTCGCATACGTATGCGGCGTGATCGTCGTGAAGTTCAGCTGGCTGAAGCTCGTCCCGCCCGTCAGCGGCAAGGTGGCCGTCTCGTTCGTGTTGGCCGTATAGTGGTTGTTGTAGACGAGCCAGTTGTTGCCGTTTTTCTGGGCGAAGGCGGTGCCGGTATAGACGGACGGATACTTGCTGTTGAAATAGGTGACTCTTGCGGCCTGAGTCGCATAGCTCGCATTGTACGTCGTCAGATTAATGACGTTCGGAAACTGGGCGAGTACGGTGCTCGGCGCGAACTTCGGAATTTGCGGAATCATCCCGTAGCGTCCCGACGTGCGCAGCCAGTACCACAAGCCCGAATTCGAATTCGTATCCGGCGCCATCTCGTACAGCCCCTGGAACAGCGAAGTCTGATTGACGACGCCGCCCCACGTGCGCGAATCCGACAGCTCGAGCATCGTGCCCGCGGAGGCGTCGAACGCCACGGCGGTCTTTGCGACGACGTCCGCCTTCGAAGGGATCGGATGAGACAAAATATAGCGGAACGCCGGCAAAATGGACTCGTAAAACAGCGGCGTATACAAGTTGTCGACCGCCGGGATGTCCAGCTGGTTTTCAAGCTGATAGACGGTCGCTCCGTTCATGTAGCTGTCCAGCATATGCATGCTGTACAGCGTCTCGGGCACGGCCCTTGTCGTGCGGTCTCCGCCGCCGTTGGCCGACTGGCCGAATATGTTCGTTGCCGGGAACGGATAGCTGTCGTAGTACGTCCCCCAGTTGCCCGCGGTGCCCGCCAGCCAGTAGCCCATCGCCTCGGAGTTGACGTAGTCGTAATTTTTGTGAACCATCTTGAACGTCGGAATGAAGTTTGCGCTGTATTGCGCAATCGAATTGTAGTAGGACTGTGTCTTCATCGCGTTGGCGAATACGTTGTTGTCCTCCATCGAGCCGTGCACGTGATAGCCGCCGTACGTGTTGGCCAGCGCGAGCAGGTTCGGAATGGCGGCATTGACGCTCGTCAGCTCCGACACGTCCGTCCCGATCATGTTCGGATAGTTCTGGTACAGACTTTCCAGCCAGGTCAAGCCATCGGAGCCGCTGGTCGGATTTTCGCCGTACAGCACCATCATCGGGATGTTCATGTCCTTGCCTTCCGCCAGATTGTCTTCGATCCACTTGCGGGACGTCGCCACGCTGGGCTTGCTGTTCCAGGCGGCGAAGTGGCCCGGATGCAGGACGAACACGACGTAAGGCTTGATGTCGTCTGGAAGCGCGGCCCAAGCTTGCTTGATGTCCCACTGCCTGTTGTTCTCGCGCCGGAAGTCCGGATCGCCCGAGTAGTTCGTGCCGACGAGCAACTGCATCATGAGCATCGGATGCGTGCTGTCGATCACTCTGCGGATCGCGCCCGCAGCATGCGCCTTTTGCGGATGTGCGGTCAGGACGCCCGTCGAGACCGCCGTCCATGCGAGCAATGCGAAGACGATGCCTGCGAGCGATACGCGTTTTAGCCTTCGGATTCTAATCAAATCATTCGCCTCCATGAGTTTGAATTTAACGCTTTAAAGCGATCGGGGCCAACCTTTCAAGTCCTCCTTTCTTCCTTTGAAAACATGGGTGATTTTAGTAATTGAAGCGCTTGCAACAATGATTGTAGGATGAGTCCGCCGCAGCGTAAATGTACAAACCGGCATACATGCGGTATACATTTTTAACTGTAAAAAAAGCAGACCGCGCGCTCCTCAAGGAGACCGGTCTGCCGGAAATGAAGCCCTATTATTTGGTACCCTGTGCCTGGACGAAGAGACGGTAGAGCATCGCCGCCGCTTCCGCTCGGGTCATGTCGCTCTTCGGCCTGAACAGGCCGCCGGCTCCGTTGACGATGCCCGCTTCGTGCAGGGCCGAGACTGCGCCGGACGCATATCCGGCGATGCTGCCGGCATCTTTGAACGCTTCCGCACCCGCGCGGTTCAGCCTCGCGTTCGCCGCCTGGGCCGCTTGATAGGCCATCAGAGCCGCATCCTGCCTGTTGATGCTGTCGCTTGCGCCGAAGCTGCCGTCCGGCCTGCCCGATACGATCCCGAGCTTCTGGCCGCTCGCGACCGCGTTATAATACCAGGCGCCCGCATCGACGTCGCTGAAGTCCGCGGACGCCGATTCATTCGTCAGCTCCAGCGACCGGAGCAGCATCTGAAGGAACTCTGCCCGCGTCACCTTGCCCAGCGGATTGAATTGTCCATTGCCCGTGCCGTCGATCGCCCCGCGAGCTGCGAGCGCTTCGATGCCGCTTCGCGCCCAAGGCGTCCGGTCGATATCGCCGAAGGATGCATCGGCGTACGCGATCGCAAAAGGGCTGAAGTGCTTCGGCTTGAAGACAAGCTTGCCCGCAACCGTATCATAATAGCTGTTCGGTACGACTTCCAGCTCGCCGTTCGCGCCGATGGAATAGGCGACTACTTTGCCCGGATCTTCGCCTTGCTTCAGGGAGTAGCTCACTTCGACCTGAATATCCGTCTTGCCGTCGAACTGTTCGAGCTTGCCGCCATCGTTCTGGAGCGTGAAGTCGTATACTGGATGATCGCCCAGACGCGACCGCGCCGCTTCAGGTAGCGTCGACGGATCCTTCTTTGCTACGGTCAGCTGGATATTGCCGCTGCTGGAGCTTGACGCCAGCACGATTCGGTCGAGCTTGACCTTGACGACGGCCAGGCCCGTATCGATCGCAAGCATCTCGATGCCTTGCTTCTTGGCTGCCAGGATCGCGGAGACCGGCAACGAGAGACCGACTTCTGTCGTTCCGGCAGAAGGCTGAACGACGATCTCCACCGCCTTGCCTGCCGCCTTGGACACTGCCGTATTCAACACATCGGCGCCGACATTGACCGTCGCGCGTCCGCCGGCGTCCGCCGTCGCCTTGACCGAGATCTTGCCGGCTTCCACTGCAGGGCCGTTGTTCGAATGATTGCTATAGCTGCCGCTGCCCAGATTGTCGGTGCCCGGATTGTCGGTGCCCGGATTGTCGGTGCCGTTGTCGCCGCCGCCGTTATCGCCGCCGCCGTTGTCGCCGCTCGATACGGTTATCGCCGCGATTTGGCTAGTTCCGGAGGCCTCTCTCGGCCCGGTCGTCATGTTGTTCTCCGTATTCGTGACGACGCAGTAATAGTAAACCGTGCCCGCCGTTTCTGTCGGTACGAGCAGCGTCGAGCTCGTCGCATCCTGAATCGATGTGCCGCCATTCGCGCTGTTGGCGTCGTTGCGGTACCATTGGTAGCTCAGCTGGCCGGTCGCCGTTGCCGTCACAAACAGCTTGACGGTATCGCCTGGCGCGACCGTGCCGCTCTTCGGCTGAGCGCCGAAGACGGGCGTGAACGCATCGTTGTAGACGCCGATCTCTGCGAGCTGAAGACGATATTGATTAAAATCTTTGGTATTGATCTTTAGCTTGGTCGCTTCGAGCTTGACATACCTGGCCGTCAACTGATCGAAGTTCAGCGTCTGGGCGACTTTGCCCGGATTGGCAAAGCCCGTCTGCGTCGATACAGTCGTCCATTGCGCATTGTCCGTGGACAACTTGATCGTAAAGTCGATCGGGAAGCCCTCTCCCTCGTTGCCCGCATCCGAACGCGGGAACAACGTCACCGCCGAGACGGCCGTCGCCGCTCCGAGATCAACCGTTATCGATTCGGTGTGGTTTTGCGTCGTCAGATTCATGCTGCTTGAATGGCCCATGGAAGTGCCTTTAATCGACTCGTAAATGCCGTCGGTCACTTTCTGGTTGCCCCAGCGATCGACATCGCTGTCCACGATGCTGGAGGCGTATACGAGCTTGCCCAACGCCAGGTTGGCGCTTTTGCCGATCACATTCAGCTTGATGACCGTATCGTAAGGATCCCAGGCGTCGGATTCGCCCAGCGTCAGCGTCACGCCGTCCGCCGTCTGCCTGAGCGCAACTTCATGGCCGCTCGGCAGCAGTGTGGCAGTTCCGAACTGCTTGCCGTCCTTCGGCGCAGGCAATTGCAGCGTTTTTGTCGAAGGCGCTTTAAGCACATGAATATACTCATATGCATCGTCGGTGGAACGGGTCGCCACGCCCCACGTTATCCCTTCGATTGTCGACTTCGCCGGCGTCGGGTATGAGGTGCTCGAGTACGTATTTTTAATCGATTCGGCGATCGGTTCGATATAGTCGCCGATCTTTGCCATCGTCGACACGACATCCTTCTCGAAGCCGCCGCCGGGATACGGTCCTGCTGCCCATTGGATGCCGAGTCCGTCTGTATTTGTACCCGCCTGGAGTACGGTGAACCGGAACATGCTCTCGGGCGTCCAGGTGACGACCGTCTTGTTCTCCGCCTGCTCCGCCCACCAGTTGCCGGCGAACGTCGGGCCGATCGTACGGTTAAACGAGGTCCACTTCGTACCGTCCGTGTTTTTGCCGAACGGATCCCAGAAGAAAAATTCCTGATCGCCGATGTCTGTGTTGTAGGCGTTTCCATAGTAATTGTTTTGAATCATCAATACGTTCGGATTGACATCCTTGATCGTCTTGCGAAGCCTGTCATAGTCGATATAATTGGTGTTGTCGCCGCCTTCGTCCAGATAAATGCCGTCGATCCGGCTGCCGTAACGGTCCATCATCTCGCCGTAGATATCGTTAATAAAGTCGTTCCACTTCGTTTTGTCGAAGGCGCCGTTGACCTTCCAGCCGGACAAGGCCTGATCCTCCGTGTTGAAATCGTGCCCGTCGCGCGGATGCGTGTATAACAGCACATGAATGCCTTTGGACCTGACGGCCGTGATCATATCGCCCAGCATGTCGCGCTTGGTCGTATGACCGTTCGGGAGCCAGCTCTTCATCGCATCGCTCGGCCACAGCGTCACCATCCTGAAATGCCAGGCCGTAAAGATGACATACTCGACCTTCATCTCGGCCAGATCGTCGGCGAACCGGTTCGCGTCGAAGTTGTCCGCGAGCGTATCGGGGTCCATCACGATCGCACCGCTCTTGTCCACCGTCAGCTCGGGAACGTAGTGGACGAACAGTCCGTACTTCATCGCCCGCGTCCGGTCGATCGTCTGACCTGTCGTATCGCCCGGCGTCAGCACCTGGATGCCGACGATCTCGCTGGTCGCGGTTGCCGTCTTGTTGAGCGGCATCGAATTGTCCGTATTTGTCACCATCGCGTAATAATAGCGCGTGCCTGCAGCGTCGGTCGGCACCTGCAGCGTCGCTGCCGTAGCGCCGGCTACAGCAACGGCGCCTTCCGTGCTGTCCTGATCGTTGCTGTACCACTGATAGCTAAGGTCGCCCGTCGCCGTCGCCTGCACGCTCAGTGCCGCATGACCGTTCAGATACACCGTACGGCTGACCGGCTGCGTGACCGTGCGGACGACCGGCGGCAAAGCGCCCCGGGTCACCGTCACAGCCGCGATGGCGCTCGTCGTCTCGGCAATCTTGTTGTTCGTCATGTTGTTGTCCGTATTCGTGACGACGGCATAATAATAGGTCGTTCCTTCTTGCGTCGTCGGCGCGGCATACGAAGTGCCCGTGGCGCCGTCGATCGCCAGCCCTCCGTTCGTGCCGGCTGTCGTATTGCTGTACCACTGATAGGTCAGCGAACCGCTCCCCGTCGCATTGACCGACAGCTGTACGCTCGCATCCGGCAGGACGATCTTGCCTTGCGGCTGCTCAGTGATCGTCGGGGCAGGCGCATCAGCGATGCTGTAGACGCCGATCTCGGCGAATTGCAGTCTCCATTCCTTCCATTGGTTGGTCAGGTTCTGCCTCAGGCTGGTCGCGTCAACTTTTACATACGTCGCGGATGCAGGCGGAAAATAATACGTCTGCGGATTCGCGCCGGGATTCGTCTGTCCCGTGCGCGTCACGACCGTCGTCCAGTTGACGTCGTCCGTCGACACTTGAATCGTAAAGTCGACGGGGAAGCCCTCTCCCTTCGCGCCGCTGTCGTCCCTCGGCCACAGCGTGACCGAATTAACGACGGAAGAGGCGCCCAGATTAATTTTCACCCATTCATTATGGTTGTTGTTCAGATCGTTGCTGCTCGTGTATCCCATCGACCCCGGAACGGAGCCTGTATTGCCGTCCACGACCTTGGCGCCGCTCCAGTCCGAATTAAGCAACGAACTGGAAGCGGTTACAGTTTTGCCGAGCGCAAGATTGGTTGGCACAGATTCAGCATAGGCCTTCCTTGTCGTCGATACTTGGCATACGCTCGTAAAGAGCATTGCGAGAGCGATTGCAATTAACACCGCCTTCGATCGGTACATCATTGCCACGTTTCTGCCTCCCCCTTATTATAGTCGGGCTTGCCCTCTGTCGAATGGGGCATCCTTCGAGTATATTCTAGCAATCGAAACTACCCGCACACAGGTTTGTAATCTACGAATAACTCCGCTAGTCTACACTCGCGCTGCCGATCCTTGCATAACCGCCGCATACAAAAGGGATGAAGCCGGAAACGCCGCTTCATCCCTGCCGCTATTCGATTAAGGCTGAACGACGATGTCCGCGAACTGCATGCGGTATTGATTGAAGTCGTTCGGATTCTGGCGCAGGCTCGTGCCGTTGATCCGGACGTACCTGGCGTTCTGGGTCGTGAACGTGAAGGTCTGGGCCGTGCCGGCGGGCAGCGCGTACCCCGTCTGCGTGACGACCGACGTCCAGGTCGAATTGTTGGCGGACACGTCGACGGTGAAGTTGACCGGGAAGCCGTAGCCGGCATTGCTGCCGTCGGTGCGCGGATACAGCACGACCTTCGATACGGACTGGGCGAATCCGAGATCGACCGTGATCCATTCCGTATGGTTCGAGGTCAGGCTGTTCGCGCTGGACCAGCCCATCAGTCCCGGCAGAGAGGTCCTCACGCCGTCGACCGCGCCCGACTTGCTCCAGTCGCCGCTGGCCACGTCGCTGCTGGCCGTCACCGTCTTGTTCAGCGCCAGATTCGGCGTTCCCGTCGTATATACTTTGATTTTATCCAGCTGCATGTAAGTGCCGGTCTTCTTCACGGCTTTGATCGTATGGCTGCCGGATGCGAGACCGTATATGCCGTACAGCACCTGCTGGGGCTTGTAGCCGGTCGAATCGAGCGCGCTGACGGTCGTCTTGAGCACATTGTCGATATAAATATCGACATCGCCGTAGTTGAAGTCCTTGGAGCTTATATATTCGACGCCCGTGCCGGTGAACGTATATTGAAAGTAGTTGCCGTTCGTCGTCGTCGCATGCAGATCGTTGGCATAATCGCCGACGTTGCGGCCCGAGCTGTACGTCCATGTGCCGTTATATACGATGCCGGACGCCGTATCGTTGACGCTGCTGAAGCCGTCGTAGCCGCTGACGGTCAGCTTGATGACCGTATCGAGGCTGTCCCACGAATCGGATGCGCCAAGCGTCAGCGTCACGCCGCTCGCCGTCTGCGACAGCGTGACGGCATGGCCGTTTTTCAAGATCGTCGCGGCGCTGAATTTCTTGCCGTCGTCCGGAGGCGGCAGCGTCAACGTCTTTGTGCCCGGCGGATTCAGCACGTGAATATACTCGTACGCGTCGTTCGTCGACTTGGTCGCGACGATGCCGTTCGCCAGTCCGCTCAGCGTCGTGCCGCTGCCCCGGGTGTAGGAGGTGCTCGGGAAGACGTTTTTGAGCGACTCGCCCACGGCGTTCACGTATCCGCCGAGCGTCACGAGTCCGGTCCTGACGCCGTCCTCCCACAGGGCGCCGAAGCCGGCGTACGTTCCCGCATCCCAGAGCATGCCGCCGCCGTTCCGATTCACGCCCGCTTCGAGCACGGTGAAGCGGAACATGTTTTCCGGCGTATAGCGCAGCACGTTCGTTCCCTGGGGCACGGAGGCCCACCATGCCCATTTCGGAGCCACGTTCTGCGTCGTGACGACGGTCGCCGTCATGTTGTTGGTCGCCGGCCAGGTGCTGTTGTCTACCGGCTGATTGTAGTATTCTCTGGCCGCGTAGTCGATCGCGCCGCCGCCGACCGAGATCGAGGCGTCGCCGGTGCCGCCGCTTCCTACGATGATGCGCGAGGGGTTGCCGGCCAGCATGCTCGTGCGCAGCCGCGCCTTGTCGATCATGTTCTGATAGTAGCTCTCGTACATCATGTCGACGAAGTAGCCGTCGATGGCGGTGCCATACCGGTTGCCCAGCTCCGTCACGATATCGTTGACGAAGTTGTTCCACTTGAGATATCCGTTCGTCGAATCGTTCCACCCGGTCGCCGTCTGGTCGGCCGCCGTGAAGTCGTGTCCGTCCGTGACATGAATGTACAGCATGAGCTTGATGCCGTAGGGCTGCAGCGCATTGATCAGATCCTGGATCACGTCGTGGCTCGACGAATGGCCGGGACGCCACGTGTTCATCTTGGCGCTCGGATACAGCACGTTCATCGCATAATGCCAGGCCGTAAACGCGACATAGTCGACGCCCATGGCGTTCGCATCGGCCGCGAATTGCGTCGCGTTGAAGTTGTTGCCGAGCTCGTTCACGTCCAGCGGGACAGTTCCGTTCGGGTAGATCGTCTGCGTGAAGCTCGGAGAGCCGTAGGTGAAATGATTAAACAGACCGAAATGACTTTTCAGATACCAGTTGTTCGGGTCCGGCGCGGCATGGGACTTCGCGACACGCAGGTTCATTCCGGCGACGCACAGCACAAGCGCGAGAAACACATAGAGCAGAGCTTTGCCGGTTTTTGCAGCTGACATCATTCTCACGTCCTTTTCGATTTTTGTAAGCGATTTCACAAATAAGATAGCACCTCCTCTGTCGCGCTTACATCCGGTCCGGCTACGATTTATTCCGATTCCCTACACCCTGCGCCTTGGCGTTGACCCGAAGGGAAGCGACCGTTGACGCTGCCCGACCCGCCAGCCCGTCTATGATCCGAAAGTAACGTCCGTCAACGTCGGTTCGACTTGCCGCACCGCAAGCCCGCCAGCTTTCCGCCGCCCGCCGTCGTGCGACGGATTCATGCGAACTTCCGAAGCAGGCCGCAAAAAAACAACCCCCCCTGCGGGCCGCAGCCCCAAGGTCGGGTTGTTCAACTTCCAAAGCCGTCGCGCACGGCGCTTCCGGGCGTCAGCCCTTTACGGCGCCGCCCGTCAAGCCTTGCACGAAATACTTTTGCACGAACAGGAAGAAGATAATGAGCGGAATAAGCACGAGGCAGATCGCCGCCGACAACGGCCCCCAGTCCGTCGAGAACTGCGACTTGAACGCGATGACCCCCATCGGAATCGTCTTCAGCGAAGACGTAGACAACGAGACCGAACCCCACAGCAGCTCGCCCCAGAAACTGACGAAGTTGAAGATCGCGCAGGTGGCGACGGCGGGCAGCATGAGGGGCAGCGTGACCGAATAAAAGGTGCGCGCTTCCGTGCAGCCGTCCACGCGCGCAGCCTCGATCAGCTCGGACGGAATCGTGCGGAAAAAGCTGCGGAAAATATAGATCGTCATCGGCAGCCCCCAGCCGATATACGGAATAATCAACGTATAGTGCTTGCCGATCATATGCATCTTGCTCATCATGATATACAGCGGCATGATGACCGACTCCGAGGGAAGCATCGTCGTCGACAGGATGATGAACATGATCAATTCAGCGAACGGGATGCGGAGCCGGGCCAGCGCGTAGCCGGCCATCGCCCCGAGCACAACGATAAAAAAAGACGGAGGAGACGACGACGATCGTGCTGACAAGGAAATAATCCTTGATGTGGGCGTCGATCCAGGCCTTTGGAAAGTTGTCCCAGGCAATGCTGTGCGGCAGTCCCCATATGTTGACGAAAAACTCCTGCGTGGACTTCAGCGAAGTCAGCAAGACGAACAATATCGGGTACAGCGTCAAAAGAATGCCGATCAGGACGGCGGCGCGGCTGCCCCAACGGTGTCTGGTGCCGTCGGCAAGTTGTTCAGTATTCATAGGATTCCCCTCGCAGAAGCCGGCTTGTCAGGCTGATGATGAGCATAACCGCCAGGGTCAGCAAAAATCCCATGGCTGCCGAATATCCGAATTCATTAAACGTAAACGCCGAGTCGATCATTTGCAGCGGTATCGTCTTGGACAGGTTGGCTGGACCGCCCTCCGTCATGACGAACACCAGATCGTAGGTTTTGAAGGACATGACGAGCGTAAAGACGACCGACAACTGCAGGATCGGCTTGACGAGCGGAAGCACGATCGAGAAAAACTGCCGCGCATAGCCTGCGCCTTCGAGCCGGGCCGATTCGAACAGCGACTGCGGGATGTTCTGCATCGCGGCGAAGATCAGCATCATGGTCAGGCCGGACATGCGCCATACGCCGACGACGACGATCGCCCAGAGCACGGTGTCGGGGTTCTCCAGCCATGCGTCGGCAAGCGCGCCCGCGCCGATCAAACGCAGGAACTGGTTGACGAGACCCATCTCGGGATTGTACATGAACGTGAACAGCAGGCCGATGATGGCCACGGGCAGCATGACCGGCATAAACAGAACGAGCCGATAAAACGAGCCTTCCTTGCGCCCCAGTCGGAACACGAAGGCCGCCAGCGCCAGTCCGACGATCACCGAGAGAAGCGTAATCATGACGGCGAGAAAGATAGAGTGATACAGGCTGTGCAGCACATCGGGGTCCTTAAGCGATTCCGTATAGTTGCGGAGTCCGATCCACTTCCGATCCTTGAAGCCGTCCCACTGCTGGAAGGAGAGCAGCAAGTTCCATACCGTCGGGATAAAAATGGAAAAAGAAATAAAAGCAAGCGCGGGAAGCAGAAAGGCGATGCCCGTCCAGCTAACCGCAGACCGTCCTCTGATTCGGGCGTCAGGGGAAGAGTTCATCATGCAGGCCTCCTGTCGCTTGGCGACTGATTGGATAAAGGAATGGGAATGAACGTGGGTTCACTCCCATTCCGTCGATGACGCTTGTCGCCTATTGCTGAATCGTTTGCTGGCGAAGCTTTTCGAGCTTGCCGAGCACGTCGGACTCGCTGCTGCCGAGCACATAGCTCGAGATCAGTTCTTTGTCGAAGAAGTCGGAAATTTTCGGCCCCAGATTGTAAAATTCCTTCGCTTGCACGTCCGCGCTCAGCTGCATGATCGATTGAACGACCGGATCGCTGACTTGAACGTTCACGTTGGCGGCGGCATAGCCTTCATCCGCATGAATTTTTTGCACGTCGGCGCTCAGATACGATTTGAGCAGTTCGACCGAAGCGTCCTTGTCCTTGGCATTGGCCGGGATGAACAGGCCGTCGGCGCCGCCGAGAACGGCATTTTTGTCGCCCATCGAAGGCCACGAAGCGACCGCTACGTTCAGGCCTTGGGCGCCCGAGATGATGCCGCGCGCGTCAGCCGACACTTCGGCGAGCATCGCGACTTTGCCTTGATAGAACGCCGCCTTGGCTTCATCGCGGGAGATCGTGAGCGCGCCCTTGCCCGGATACCAGTATTGCTTGTCGTACAGATCCTTGATATTTTTGAGCACGGTCGAGAAGATCGCGTCCGTCGCCGGCACTTCGCCGGCGGCCAGCGCGTCCTGCTTGCCTTCGGAGACGCCCAGGCTCATGACGCCGTTGCGCGCGAGCCAGTTTTGCAGGTCTTTGCCGATCGCGAACGGATAGACGCCCGCTTTGTCCTTGATCGCTTTAGACGCTTCGAGGAACTTGTCCCAGGTCCACTCCGTCGGCACTTCGACGCCGGCCTTGTCGAAGATATCTTTGTTCACGTACACGACCGAGAAGTTGGAGCCGAGCGGAACGGCGTAGTATTTGCCGTCGTACTTGCCCAGATCGAGGAGCGTCTGATTAAAGGCGTTTTTCCACTCGCCGCCGTTCGCCTCCAGATAAGGCGTCAGGTCGAGCGCTTGCTGCGCCGTAACGAACGTTTTCATGTTTTGCGGCCAAAATTCATAGACGTCGGCCGGGGAGCCGGAAGCGATGCCCGTCTTGACGACTTTCTCGAGGTTGGCCCAATCGACCTGGATGCTGTCGATCTCGTACTTATCCTTCAGTTGATCCTGCATGGCGGCAACCATTTTCTCGCCGGACGTGTATTCGACGATTTTGCCGTAGAAGGTCATCTTTTTCTTGGCCGCTGCCTGGGAAGGCGCGGCGCTGGCGGAAGAAGCCGCCGGCTCGGTGCCGGATGGGCTGGCGCCGGACGGGCTGCTGGACGCATTGTTATTGTTGTTGCCGCTGCCGCAGCCTGCGGCGGTCAGCGCAAGCGCTGTAAGCGCAGTCAGAACGACTCCTGCTTTTTTTGATGTTGCGCATGTTTCGATGTCCTCCCTTTTGGTCTGTGCGTTGTATTCGATTTTCAGTATAGAGGACAGGAAAGCGCATTCACAGATCGCCGTTCTACGATAAGTTCCGCGATTCTACGATCCGGCGCGTCGGTATTCCGAAGGCGAGCAGCCGGCGCTGCGTTTAAAAACGTGACAAAAATGCTTGTAATTGGGAAACCCGACCTGATCGGTAATCTCGTAGGCGAGCATGTTCGTCGTCTTCAGCAGCCGCTTGGCTTCGGCGATCCGAACCTCGTTCACGTATTCGCGGAACGCCGTCCCCGTCTCTTTCTTGAATAGATGGCTGAAATAATTCGGCGTAATGCCGATCCATTCCGCCATCGATTCTACCGTCAGCTCCTCCCGGTAGCGGCTGCGCACCGCCTCGATCGCCTTGCGGACAGACACCGAATGACGCAGTCCGTTGCGCTCGCCCAGTTCGCCCAGCACGGCGTCGTAGAGTCGCAGCAGCTTGTCGGCATAATCGTCGAGCGTCTCCAGCCGATCGAATTCGGACAGGTCCGTCGCAGTCGAACCCGTACTCCCGTAGCGTTCGGAAAAGCGGATGCCCATCTCCTCGAGCGTCCGCACGAGCAAACGCACGGCATCCGACGCCCATGCCGCCGCATGGCTCGGCGTGAGACCGACAAGTCGCTTCAGGCGAACCCGCTCGTCCTCGAGCAGCTTCGCCGCCGACAGCTTGTCCGCCTGGCAGATCGCCTCCTTCAGCTCCCGATCGCGGCTGAGCGCGGCCGAGACTAGCGACAGCCCGCGCACCTCGCCCGACAGCGCGCTGGAATAGACGGTCTTGGCGCCTTTGCCCGTCGTGATCTTGAGCGAGCAGGCGGTCTCCGCTTCGCGCGCCAGCCGACCCAGATCCGCCGCCTTGCCCTGCGTGCTGATGCCGGCCGAGATCGTCGCCGGCCCGCGCCCCCGAACATGCCCGTCGAGTCGCTCAAGCCAGCTTAGCCACTGCGCGTCGGTGGGCGCGCCGGACGAGGCATGGCTTCTGCACAGCAGCGTATACTTGCCGGGACTCGTCTCGCCGACGAGCAGCTCGGCCGTGTCGAGCGGAGGGGCGGTCAGCAGCGATGCGGGAAAAAGCTCGGCCGGCGGCAGGTCCGGCTGAAACCTGTCCAGATCGATGCGCAGCACGCGGTAATAGCCCTTCTCCGGATCGGCGATGAGCGGCTTCAGCGCGAGATAAGATGCCTCCGGACCTGCCTGCGGCTGAGCTTGCTGCACCGTCTGCGCCCAGCGAGCGAACAGAAGCCTGCGTTTGTCCTCCGACTCCCGGCGTTCCTTGAGCAGCGACTCGCGCGCCGACGAAGCGAAGGACAGCAGATTTCGGATCTTGGCCGGCTTCAGTTCATAATCCGCGACGCCGAGCTGCATCGCCCGCTTCGCATAGTCGAAGTCGGCGTGGCCGCTCAGGATCAGGATGCGCACGTCCCGCGTCCGCTCCAGAATCTTCCGGCTCAGCTCGATCCCGTCGAGCCCCGGCATCCGGACGTCCGTGATGACGACCGCCGGCGAATGCCGCTTGAACAGCTCCCAGGCTTCCATGCCGTTGCCCGCGCTCAGCACCTTGTCGAAACCGACGGAAGACCAATCGACGCCTTCCGTCAGACCGGTGCGAATGTGCACCTCGTCGTCCACGATGAGCAGTTCCATATCAGCGTTCCTCCTTCGTAGTCTCTCGCGCGGGAATACGGACGACGACGACCGTTCCCCGGCCTGGCGCGCTGTCGAATTCAAGACCGTATTCTTCTCCGTAGCGCAGCTTGATCCGCTCGTGTATGTTCAGCAGCGCGAACGCTTCGCGTCCTGTCGTATCTCCGGCCAGCATGGCGCGGATCGGCAGCGCATCGGTTCCTTTTCCGTTATCCCGAACGGTGATCGCGATCTCGCCGTTCGCATACGCCGCACGAACCTCGATTCGTCCCCCGCGCGGCTCGTCCTCAAGGCCGTGCACGATCGCATTCTCGACGAGCGGCTGCAGCACGAGCTTCGGAATCTCCGCGTCGAGGGCGGACGGGTCGACCTCGATCAGGCAGGACAGCCTGTCGGAAAAACGGGTTTGCTGGATAAGCAAATAATTGCGAAGGTGGTCGATCTCCTCCCTGAGCGTCGTCGCTTCCTTCCCCTGATTAAGCGAATGCCGGAACAGATCCGACAGCGCCTCGATTTGCTCGCCGACCTCATAGTCCTTGTTTTTCACCGCCATCCAGCGTATCGAATCGAGCGTATTGTAAAGAAAATGCGGATTGATCTGCGCCTGCATCGCCTTCAGCTCCGCCTCCTTCTCCCGCAACTGCCCCTTGTACACACGCTCGATGAGATCCTGAATCTGCTGAACCATGCCCGTGAAAATAAAGGCGACGCGCCCGATCTCGTCCCCGGTCCGGATATCGAGCCCAATGTGGAACGAGCCGTTCTTGACCTTGCTCATCTCCCTGTGCAGCTGCTTAAGCGGCCGGATGACGCTTCGGTTCTGCAGCAGCGCGAACAAAATGCCGAATACGAGACAGACGGTCATGCAGACGAGGATAAACCGGTTGACGATGCCGATCTGCGGGCTGAGCTCCCGATTCGGAATGACCTCGACGACCTTCCATCCGGTCGTCCCGAGCGTGTAAAATAGCGCGGTGCTCGCCTTGCCCGCGTCCTTGAGCGTCGCATAGCCCTCCTCCGCATCCAGCCAGGCCGGCCGGCCGCCGAACCGCTTGTCGATCGCGCCGGACACGAGCAGCCCCTGGTCCGGCGAAGACAGTACACGCCCGTCCCGCCCGAGGATGAAGATCGCTCCCCCCCTTCCACGAATGGACGCCCGCGTACGTGCGGGCAAGCGTCGACTCCTGAATGCTGATGCGCTCGATCGCCAGCTGCTTCGGCGAATCCAGATCGTTGATCGCCCGCACGAGCGAGACGACGGGCGTGTCCCCGCCTCCCTTGACCAGATGAGGGAGCGAATAGAGCGGCGTCCACAGCACTTTGCCCTTCAACGACTTCGCTTCCCGCTCGAAGCGCGTGTCCTCGCTGGACACCGGCGTACCGTATTGGAACAATACCTCCTCCCCTCTGCTGATCGAGATGGAGTGGATGAACGGCCTGCTGTCGAGCAGCGATTGAAACGACAAATAAAGCTCCGCCTTGCGCTTTTCCACGTCAAGGTAAGCTTTGCGCTCGTAGTATTTAATCAGCTCCTGCATCGGGTCGTCCGACAAGATCGTCAGCGACAAATAGTCGGTCTCCCGGACGATATTGTCGAGTCCGAAGCGCGTCTGCTTCAGCACCTGCAGCAGATTCTCTTTGGTTTTAGCCGTCAGCGCGTCGGCGGCCGTGGCGTTAATCACGATCGCCGCCGCGCAGAGCGGCAGGAAAATAAACAAGAACATCAGGCCGGCGAACTTCTGACCGAGCGTCAAATTGTAGAGCTTGCTTCGGTTCATGTCGATTCGATCGCTCCCGGTATAGGTTGGCGCTCCGCTCGCCGGCCGCTAAGACGCCAAGCCGAAGTGAAAGCGGGCCCGGTTGTTATAGCGTCACATGCTTCATCTGCAGCAGCTGCCCGACTTTCTCGAACAAGGACGCGTTGTGTCCGACCGACAGCGCGCAGTGATGCGTAGGCGCCTCGGCGAACCACTTCGTCATGTAAGCGTCGGGATGCTCGCGAAAGCGCACAGGCGTCTGCGTATTGCCGATCCGCATGATCGGCCCGTCGGTCGACTCGCCCTCGCTGCTGATCAGCTTCAGCCGGCCGTCGCCGGTCTGCGTGACGTTCAGCGTCGTGACGGGACCCGATGCGACCTTCGCTTCGACCGAGACGCCGGTTCCCTGCTTGCCATGGTACAGTCCCATCCCCCGAAGAATCGGCTTGCCTTCGGCGATCGCGATATGGAACGGCCCGTCATGGCCGAGCAGGATGGTGCCGTCCACATAATCCGTGACGACGATCTCCGAGAAGCTGCCGCCGGTGCCCAGAATATCGCATATCTTCATCGCTACTGCGGTCTTCAGGTCCCCTTCGCCGGAGCAAGGGATGCCGCGTGCCGTCAGCAGCGAATGGCCGACGATGAACCCGCCCTGCAGCTTCTCGTAAGCCCCGCCCGGCGCGCCGTGATAGTAGTAGGAGAGCGCGTCGAGATCGTACTCGCGCACGAGCTTCTCCTGCGCCGCCGCGACGCGGCAGGACCATTCGAGCTGCTCCGTCGTCGGCTGCCGCGCGATCGGATCAGAAGGGGAGTCCCCGCTCAGCTCGAACATGTCCCGCACTTCCGCAAGCTTGCGCTTCACTTCTTCGCCGGTCACCGACTGGAGGAGCCGGTCGAGATCGCACATCTCCAGCACTTCGACATGCAGGCCGGTCTGCGCCTGGATCATCGTGAAGTCGCTGTACATGTCCAGCATCCCGCTGTACGTGTTGCCCAGAAATCCGAAACGGCTATGTCGGAGCGTGCGCGGCACGGCGGCGGCCAGCGCCCAGGACCGAATCTCCCGCCAGGCGCGGATCGCTTCTTCGCGCTCGTGCGTGATCTCGTTCGTCAGCGATGCGGCCGGCGTCTCGCTCAGGCCCAGCAAGCCGTTCACGACGCGGAACGAAATGCCCGCCCGGTTGAACGCGTTGGCGAATTCGGGCACCGGACAGGCCCCGCAATGCGCCAGCCACTCGCCGGTCGTCGTCGCGGCGTAGTTGATCCGCTCGGTCGGCTGCAGATTGAGGAAGACGACTGGCGCCTTGTTGATCTGATGCACGGGCAGGACGGTGGAGCTGGTCGAGTAGGTGGCGGCATGGCAGAAGACGAGATCGACGTCCTGCCGGTTCAGCCATTCGCCGGCGCGTCGGCCAGCGCCCTCCGTATCGACGAGGCCGAAGTTGAACACCTCCGCCCAGTCGGACAGTTTGTCCGCGATGAAGCGGCCATAGGCTTCCAGACGCTCGCGCAATCCCGGGAATTGCTCCCAGTAAGCCTGCAAACCGACAGAATAAAGACCGATGCGCGCCTTTCGGTGCGGCTTGATAGCGGACAGAATAGACAAGACTATCCCTCATTTCTTGGTATAATAACAGCTTTATAAACCGATTGTAAACGTTTATAATGTCGTTATCATCGAAGAAAGTTGACTAAAAATCGCAGTTTCTTGCGGATAGGAGACCTTTATGCCGGCTTCTTATGTCAACGTCTCTCCCGACTGGACCGCGGACTCCGTCCGGCTGATCGCCACGCCCTCCGAATTCGCGCAGGCCGCGCTTTACTTTGTTCAAGAGGTCGGACATTTTTACGCGAGCGCGCCTTACTTTACCGAACGCGAGGGCATCGACTCCTACCTGATCGTCTACACGGTAGCCGGATCGGGCAGGCTCGCTTATCGGGATAAATCTTATAAATTGACGCCTGGTCAAGTGTTTTTTATCGACTGCAAGACCTATCAGCATTATGCCGCCTGCGAGGACGGTCCCTGGGAGCTGCTGTGGGTGCATTTGAACGGCAGCCACGCCCGCCATTATTATGAAGCCTTCACCGGATTTTCGCCGTCTCCCGTCCTCGCGCTCGGCGACGGCTCCGCCATGCCCGGTCGAATCCGAAGTCTGATCGACCTGCATCGCTTCCACTTCGCACACACCGAGCTCCTGTGCTCCAATCTGCTGACCGACGCCTTGACGGAGCTCGTGACCGCCGCTTCGGGGAGCGGGCAGTCGTCCGGAGACATCCCTTCGTACGTCAGGCAGGCCGTGCGGGCCATCGATACGAGGTACTGGGAGAGACTGACGCTCGATGCGCTGGCTTCGGAGCTGGCGGTCAGCCGCTTTAATCTGTCGCGGACGTTCAAGCGGTACATCGGACTTGCGCCCGTCGAATATCTCATTCAGGTGCGGATGAACCATGCGAAGGAATATTTGAAATACGCGGAGCTGCCGGTCGCGGACATCGCGGAGCGCATCGGCATCGATCATGTCAGCCACTTCATCAACCTGTTCCGGGACCGCACGGGGTTGACCCCGCTCGCCTATCGCAAGCAGTGGAAGAGCCGGTAATGGCGCGGCGCGTATGTACCTTTCAAAGCCCCGACACCTCAAGACGCGCTTGCGGCAGCAGAACCGCACAACATATGTGCGGTTCTATCGCAGATCCGTTTGAGATCGCCCTGCCGAATGAGGCGGTTATTCGCAGGCGGCTCAGTAACCGATCTCCAGACGAACCGGCCCGAGCAAGCCGGACGTCCGTTCGCCGCCGTAGCGGGTCGGTATGGTCGCATAGTGATTGGCGAGCGTGTTGTATACGCGCACCTCAATCTCATTGACGCCGTGCTTAAGCAACCGCCCGATATCGGCCTCCCAAGGCGGCGCGAGCAGCGTGCAGACGGGCTGCCCGTTGACGAGCACCTCCGCCGAGGCCGTGACGTCGCCCAGCTGCAGCAGGACGCGGCGCGGCTCCTTCTCCGGCGTCCAGTCCAGCTCCCGCCGATAGACGGCGCCGCCCGAATAGCAGGCGAGTCCGTCGATCCGGGACCAGTCGCCGGCCAGCATGCGGCCTTCCGTACAGCGCAACTTGACCGGCTCCGGCAGTCCGGCGCCCAAATAGGCGGCTTGTTCGTGCTGGAGGCGGATCGCCACGGCGGACACGCCTCGCGCCGGTCCGCCGACAACGACGCGGTAAACCTGTGCGCCTTCCGCGCCCGAGGCGATTGCCGTCACCTCGCAGCGCTCGCCCTGCACCCACACTTCCGGCCGGCCGTGCGCCGTCAGCTCAAGCTCCGCCAGACCCGGAGGCGCCGTGAACCGGTACCAGCCGGCCCGCTCCCGACGCTCCGGATAGGCATCATAGGACAGCACGCCCGGTTGGTCGTACCAAGACATCGCGAGCGGAATCGCAGCAGCTCCCGGCGTCGCCGGGGCGTCGACCGCCTCGAAGACGACATAGCCGCGTCCGGGGCCGTCGTAGCGCAGCAGCAACGGGCAGCTGCCCGACGGCACCACGATCGTCCGATGCTGCGACGGATCGACCGCCCGTCCGTTGATCCACATCCGGGTTGGAATCTCGCCTCCGATGCGCACATGCGCCTCCTGCTCGCGATCCGAGCGAAGCGTCGTCCACATATAGTAGACGTCGCCCTCAGGCTCGGCTTCATAGCGGGAGCCGGTGAGCGTCAGCACCTGGCTGCCGAGCGCGATGAACGAGTCGGTCACCTTACCCTTCAAGCCGTGATAGCCCTGATGCCCCGGATCGTGCGCAAGTCCGAATCTCGTCGAGTACGTGTACGGCGTCCAGCGAGCGACGCCCCGACCCTCAGCTCCCGCTTCGGGCGATGCCGCCATCGCCGCCCAATCGCGCTCCTGCGCTTCAGAGACGGAGCCGGCCGGGACCGGACCGAGCTTCCAGAAGCGCGGCCCGAAGCCGGCACGCGTGTACGGCCATTCTGCATCGTCCAGCCCAGGCGCATGCCACTGTGCGGAATCGTCTGTCTCCCAAGCGAATTTAAAATATCTCGCTTCCGCGCCGATCAACGTTTCCTCCCCCGGCAGCCTGAAGTCGCCGAACCGGTTATCCATCGTCGGGCGCAGCTCGAACGACCATTCTCCGTCCTGCGCGAGCGAACGAGTAAGCGCCGTGCCCTCGACGTCTGCGTCCCCCGCGGCGTTCAACGTATCCGCCACTTCAGCCCCTTCGGCTATTTCAAATAATTCAGTCGCTTCGGCAGCTTCCGAAAACACGATTAACTGAAGCTGCCGCCGGTCCAGCGGCAGCCGGATATACGCGCCCTCCGCCGTCACCCGCTCTGCCGCAAGCGGCGCGCTTGTGCCATCCCACGGATTCCACAGCGACACGGCCCCCCGGCTGCGGAAAAAGCAAACCGCCCCTCGCGGCGCGCGGTAGACGGCATAAATGTCGCGCTTGCCGATCCTGCGATGCTGAACGTAAGGATAGTCATTCTTGTCTGCCCCGTCTGCCATGTACGCACCATCGGCGTCTTCAGCCGCACCGGCTTGTTCGCGGCAGGAGACGTCGTACTTGAAGTCGCGCGGGAACGACTCGCCAAGCGCGTCTATCGCCTCCTCGACCGACGCGGCCGTCACCGCCAGGCCGCCCGCCGCGCCGCGCTGCACGCTGACGCCTTCTACAGCCCTCGCTTCTGCCGCCGTGCGTCCGAACAGCTCGCGGACAGCTTCGTCGAGCACAGGGTCCGACGAGCCGGCGCGGTCGCTCGCCTCGGGCAGCGCGCCCAGCGCGATGACGATCCCGCCAGCCCGGTAGAAGGCCAGCGCCTGCTGCAACGTCGAATAACGAAGCGTTCGCATGGCAGGCACAATCAATACCCGGTACGTCTCCCCCGCGACCGCCAGCTTGCCTTGCGCCGTCTCCGCCCGCTCGATCGATTGAAAATCGATAAAATCGAAGTCGATTCCCTGCGCATACAGACGCTCGCCCGCTTCGAACGCAGTCGAGACGGCTATCTCGCCGTCGGGTCCGGCTTCGACGCTCGCCACCGGGTAGACGATCGCCGCGTCGCAGACGTGAACGCCCTGACTCAGCAAGTAGCTGAGGCGCTCCGTGCAAGCCATCAGCGACTTCATCTGCGTCCAGTAGGGCATGCGGAAATGATTGCACGGCGGCGCCCACTCCCACCATCCGCCGTGTGTCGAATAATACAGGCCGTGCAGCGTGAGCAGGTTGTGGCCCGTGACAAAATTGCGGAAGATCGCATCGGTCAAATTCGCCGTGTTCGTGCCCCAGCCGCTGCCGTAAAAGCCTTCAAGCCAGGTGCGCGGACGCTCGTACAGATGGGCGATCGAGCTGGCGACTTTATTTTTCATCAGATCGCATTCGAAGTTCGGCTGGTCGCAGCCGGGTCCCTGATTCCACCGCTGCGTGCGGAAGTAATCGCCGAATTCGGTCGTATCCTTGCCGCGGCCGCCGTGATCGCAGCCGTATATAAGTCCCCGCTCTTGATGCCATTCGAACACAGGACGGAAATAATGGTCCTCGGACAGCTGAACCATGACGTCTCCGTAATCAAGCCTGATCTTCTCCGTCCGGGGGCCGATGTCCGTGAACAAGCCGGCCAGCTCGGGAATCGGGTCGTAGCCCTTGTCCCGCTTGAACGTCTCCCGCAGCGCATCGCTCCACAGATGCCCCTTCAGTCCGAAGTCCAGCTCGTCGGAGAAGAAGAAGCCGAGCCTGGCGTTCGGTACGCCGGCCAATCGATCCTCGAAGCGTTGAAAAAAATGCTCGATCACAAGCGCGCCGCTCAGCGGATGCATCGGATCGATGGAAAGGGGCTTCGCTTCGGCATAGACGGCGACCAGCCGCCAGCTCCCCTCGGGCTGCTGCCAGCGAAGCACGGATTGCTCGACAAAGGAGGTAACGTCCAGTACGAGCGGCAGTTTTCCCTCCGTCTCGCTCCCGCGAATCGCGGTCACGCTCAGCGTGCCGGCCGGAAGCGCCCATTCGGTCCGTCCCGCTTCCCCGGGCCACTCCGCGTGCGCCAGCACGGCACCGTTCAGCTCGGGATGCGCCGCCAGAATCTCGTCGGCATACCAGCCCTGTCCCGGCGTGCAGATCGTGTAGTCGCTCAGGCTGACCGATATGCCCAGCTCCCCCGCCTTGCCGGCGAACCAGGCGAACAGCTCCCACCACGCTTCGGAAAAGAGAGGCGGCTCGCTTCGATAGGTCAGGCCGAACGACTGTCCGCCCTCGTCGCTGTGCGCGTAGTTGATCTGCAGCGCCGTCACACGATGATCCTTCAACTGATTCAGCTGCCATTCCAGCCGTTCCTTGTCCAGCCGGTCGCCGAGCCACCAGTAGAAAGCGACCTCGCCATAGCCTTCGGGCGGCGAGACGAACCCGGGATAAACGTCGAGGTCCGGTTCTCTGCTGGGATATCCCGCCGGCTTGGACGGTCTGTGGGATACAGCGGCCGTCACCTGTCCGGCCGTCGGCTTCGCTTCGTTATGCATTTCCGTGCCCTCCTTGACTCGCAGCGATGTGCAGTTTTCTCTCCATCCTATCCGACGAAGATGCGAGGCACTAGACGAGCAACTCACGCGTTTGTGCCGAATAGTAACCTACTTTTGTCCTTAATTATGATACGATGGCCTAGGGGAACGAACTTCGCTTGGAAGGGTGAGGATGGGGATGAATAGCGCAGACTTGAAACGGCATCTGGCGGATTTAAGGTTGTCGGTCACGTTGGCCGGACACGTCCGCGTACCTTTGGACTGGCGGCATCGACAGCACGTTACCGTCAATAACTGCGTGTACTTGTTTTTGGAAGGAGAAGGCACGCTCGAGATCGGAGACCATGCCTACCGCCCGCAGCCCGGCGAAGCTTATATCCTCCCGGCGGGCGCCCGGATCTCCTATTCGACCTCCCCGCTTCGTCCGTTCCGGCAGATGTACTGCCACTTTCACGCCCATGTCGGCCAACTGCCTCTTTTCCGGCTAGTGGACACGCCGCTTCGCATACGGCTGGACGCGCCCGGGCAAGCGGAGGCGCTGTTCGCCAGGCTGATCGAAGCCTTCAACAGCAGCGACGAATGGGCGCCGCTCACGGTAAAAGCCTCGATGTACGAGCTGCTCCGGCTGCTTTGGGACGCCCCCGGGATCAAGCCGAGACTTGCGCAGCCCCATACGCAGCAGCGGCTGAACGATATCGCGAATTATATGGAGGCGCACGCCTCGGGTCCGGTGACGGTCGAGGAGATCGCTTCCGCCTTCGGCTACAGCCCCAAGTATTTTTTCAGATACTTCAAATCCGCCTTCGGGACGACGCCTCACCAATATTTAATCAGACTAAGGATGGATCGAGCGAAGCAGCTGTTGCTGGCCACCGATTGGACGATCGGCCGGATCGCGGGGGGAGCTGGGGATGGAACGCGCGCACTTCACCCGCATGTTCCTGCAATATTCGGAGATGACACCGCCCAAATTCAGAATTTGGGCGCGCGGGGAGGTGTGAAATCTGTGGATTTCGTCCCCGATTCGTCCCCAATCGCATAAGCTTTGACTTTCATAAAAAAAAAAGCGACAAAAAGTCGCTACAATCCTTGCTTCTTTAATTAATGAACTGGGTTGTTTAATGTTTTAACCGCCCGCTTCGCCGCTGCTTGTTCGATAGGATCCGAATAATCAGCCACATTTGCTCTCGTTCTCCGGTATGCGATCAATAGGAGGGCAACTCCGATAATGCCGATAGCAAGCAATTGCGAAATGCGAATGTTTTTGCCGGCTTCCATCGCGCCCCAACCGAAAAAGTTCATCGGCGACCAAAGCGATCGAATCGCCGATGCGAGCCAGTCGGGTCCGGCAAACGCCAGACTGTCCGTTCGAACGCCTTCGACAAAGAAGCGGCCAAGCGAATACCATATCAGATAACCCATGAATATTTCGCCGGCTTTGAGTCTGGGCAGGCGCCGAACGATAAGAAGCAGTCCCAGGCCGGCTAAACTCCAAAGCGACTCATACAAAAAGGTTGGATGGTAAAATGCTCCATTTATATACATCTGATTCACGAGCCAATTCGGCAAATGAAGCGTATGCCGAAGAAAGTGCTCCGAAACTTCGCCGCCGTGAGCCTCTTGATTCATAAAATTTCCCCAGCGCCCAATCATTTGACCGGTAATGAGTCCAGGCGCGCAAATATCTGCAATTCGCCAAAAGTGATAGCCCTTGCGTCTCGTATAAATCACGGCGGCTATGACAGCGCCGATCAATGCGCCATAGATCGCGATGCCGCCATGCCAGATCGCAATCATTTCCAAAGGGCGTCCTTTGTATGCATCCCATTCAAAAGCCACATAATACGCTCTGGCACCGACTAGCGCGGAAGGCATGCCAATAAGAATGAGGTCCATGAAAAAGTCGGAAGGCATTCCAAATCGTTTGCCTTCCCGAATGGCGAGTGAAACGCCGATTAAAGCGCCTAGTCCGATGATGATGCCGTACCAGTGCACTGGGATGGGACCAAGCTGGAATGCGATTGGGTTTAACATCTTAATCTCCTTTCTTGCTCTGTGCTATTCTATCATAACAGATTGACGACTGAATTACGGCGATTCACTTTAGAACCAAAAAAAACAGGTCCCCCCGCAGCCTCCAGCCCCATGGCGACCTGTTACTTATAGAAGCGCTTTTTAGAATTTATTCCTCTTGATGGTGGCCCATTTGTAAATCTTGTAAAAATGAATTTAAATGGTGTTTCGTATCTTCGGTACCCCATTCATAAATTAATGTATAACATTCCTTCAATAACTGGTCATACCTATCATTTTGAGGATCGTGATGATAAGGCAAACCCGGAGTGACCGTCCGGAAAAAGGTTGCCTGGTCGGCTTCTTCCCAATCATTGAACAACTGTCGAAGATTTGTAATTTCAAAATCCGTCGCTTCAATTTCCAATTCGTATGGCGCTTGTCCTTGCTCATTAAATATAGATCTGGATTGCATGGAGACATAATATTTCTTCTTTTCCAACTTTGCTCACCTCGATATCATCACTATAAGAAGCCCTAGAACGATAGCCGCAATGGGACCCACGATGTACCATATCAGTATAGAATTATGTGAAACCGGGTGACTTGCGACGTGTTCAGGCATTCTTTTTTTCAAATTCCTTATGCTGCTGTTTTTTTCATCGTACCGAAGGACATGTAAGCTCCGCCTAAAACAACAAGCATCCCTATTCCTCCTAATAAATACCAAATCAATGGGTTCCACCTGCTTTTTTTTTGATAATGAAGTGTTTAAACCGTATTATGGAGCATCGTTAGTTTGTCCATGTACTTCAAATTAAAGCGACCTCATTCCCATTGCCGCCGAAGCAACATCGTCGATGCATAGCGTTGCGGTATATACCGATGCCGCCCTGCGGTCTTCTCAGGTCGGTTTGGTGAAACTGATTATCCTTCACGAAACCTGCACGCCAAATGCAAAAACACGCCTGATCGGCGTGTCTGAATTGCACTTTTAGGATCATTTGCTCTGATGCGCATCGATATCGATCTAATGGCAGCAGTCGATGTTCGATGCGATATGGCCGTTTATTTGTTGTGGTCACTCCTCACAGACGGTTAAGAATCAGCGACGCTAAGAGGCCCAAAGCGGCCATGAGACCGATGAATGGTCCGCCTTCCTCATAGGCTTCCGGCAACATCGTTGAAGCGGTCATAGCGATAATCCCGCCCCCCCGCAAAGGATGCAATGATCGCCGTTGCATAGTCGCCTGCATGATCCATAAAAAAAGTATCCGCCTAAGGATGCCAGAGCCGATATGAAGAGTACGGCAACCCATAGCCCCAAAATTACGGTTTTTGAATATCCTCCCTTTTTCAACCCGACCGTGCTCGACAGTCCCTCCGGGACGTTACTGATAAAGATCGCCACAACCAGCAGAATACTGACGCCTGCGCCTGATATTAGACTGGCGCCGATCATGATAGATTCGGGAATAGCATCCATCACCGTGCCGATAAAAATGCCCATTCCACTGCCTTTTTCGCCAGATGCGCTTAGGGAGCGCCCCTCCGATCGTTTGCGGTTGGCGCCCCCATACTTCGATACACACCAATCCAACACAGTGAAGACGACAGCGCCTGCAAAAAATCCGATTCCTGTCGGCTCCAGTCCGCCTTTCCGAACGGACTCGCCAACCAGTTCATAGGTTGCCGCACCGATCAGAACGCCTGTGCCGAATGCCATGATAAACCCGATCAGTTTCTTTGGAATCTTGAGATACAGGGCGAATAATGCCCCCAGAAGCACTGCCGATCCAGAAATACCGCCCCACATCGCAGACTGCCACATCTGAAAATCCCCCCGCTCCTAAGCCCCGTTAGACTTAAACTTGAGACTTCTGTATTTTTATAAAAAAACTTTAAACATGACCTACACAAGTTAAACCAACAGATCCTAACAGATAAGAGTAGGATGGGTTTGCGCAACTCGTCTGCGGTAGATATCGATCCGCCCCCTACGGGGCTCCGCCAAACAACAAAAAAACCACGTCCCGGTCGGACGTGGTAGGTGGTCGTTGTTTGGTGGAGCCAAGGGGGGATCGAACCCCTGACCTCATCGCTGCCAGCGATGCGCTCTCCCAGCTGAGCTATGGCCCCATATGATCTGTCATTCGTTGGCGACAAGAATGATCTTATCACAGGAACAAAAGGCATGTCAACAACATTTTGAACTAAAATCCTTCATTAGATTGGAGCATAAAGCCCTGCCCGACCGAGGCGCAGAGCTTGTCCGCAACATCATTCCATTCAATCCTGCCGGCAGGTTCAATCGGTCAAATCCCGTGCTTGTTAATGAGCACGTTCAACTCCTTGAGAAACATGTTGATGTCCTTGAACTGCCGGTACACGGACGCGAAGCGCACGTAGGCGACCTCGTCGACCGGGTACAGCTGCTCCATGACGCTCTCGCCGATCATGTTGCTGTCGATCTCCGCCTGGGCGGTATTCCGAAGCTCGCGTTCGACGTTGGAGACGAGGATCTCGAGCTGCCCGACGGACACGGGGCGCTTCTCGCATGCCCGCAGCAAGCCGCGCAGCAGCTTTTCGCGGCTGAATTCCTCTCGGCTGCCGTCTTTTTTTAATGACGATCAGCGGCGTCTCTTCGACCATCTCGAACGTCGTGAAGCGGCGATTGCAGGATTCGCATTCGCGACGCCGGCGGATCGACTTATTGTCGTTGGCCGGACGGGAGTCCAGCACCTTCGTACCGTTGTAGTCGCAATAAGGACATTTCATATGTCACGGCTCTCCTTTGACGAGAGAAACTTTTTTTTAAATTTCCAAGCCTTCCCTTACATGAATCCGGGGATAAGGCACATAATACGTTTACCAACCGCGAGGAGGTGAACAACATGAGCCAAGGAAACAACAGCAACAGCAACAACCTGGTCGTACCTCAATCTCACGGTGCGCTTGACCAACTGAAGTATGAAGTTGCTCAAGAACTCGGCATCGCAATCCCGCAAGACGGTTACTACGGGAACATGGTTACTCGCGACACCGGTTCGATTGGTGGCAGCATCACCAAGCGCCTGGTCCAAATCGCCGAGCAACAACTCGCAGGCCGTTACTAAGTTCATGCTCTTCACCTAAGTACTTCAATAACAAGGAGTCCTGAAGCTTCGCGCTTCAGGGCTTCTTTTCCATTTTAACGCGCTCAAGACCAATTGTCATACAGTTCGTCGTATTTCTTGCGGTAAAATAGCACCTTTTGCACATATCGCCGGGTCTCTCCGTAAGGAATGTCCGACAGCGTGTCCTCCCGGCCGTCCCACGTGCCGTCCCGAAGCCACTGCTTCACCTTGCCGGGTCCCGCATTGTATGCGGCCAGGGACTTCACCGGATCGCCCTCGAATTGACGCAGCAGCTCCTTAAGATACCATGATCCTAAGCGAATGCCTGCGTCCGCCCGCTCGCCTGCCAGCTTAATCGTGATGCTGCCGAAGTCATCCTGCTTGAGGATCCACTCCGCGGTGTCCGGCATGATCTGCATGATGCCGATCGCGCCCTTCGGAGACACGGCGTCCGGCTCGAAGTTCGATTCGACCCGGATGACGGCCGCGATCAGGCGTGGATCCACCGCGTATCGGTCCGCATTCGACTGAATCTCCTTTTGGTACTGAATCGGATACACCATCTTCCCCAGCCATTCCGACCGGATGAACAGCAGCGCGACGACGATGAGGAACAGCGCCAAAAACCAGCGTTTTCGCTTCGGTCTTGTCCTTTTTTTTGCTCATAACGGTATCGTTCCCGAGTGGAGCGAGCGCCAGAAGCGATCCAACTGCGCTTCCGTGTCGACGATCGTGCCGCTATTATCAATGACGTAATCGGCCATTTGCCGCTTCGTTTCAATATCCATCTGCGCGCCGATTCGCTTGTCCGCTTCCTCTGGCGCCAGCCCGTCGCGCTCGATCAGACGCATCCGCTGAACTTCGCGGGGGGACGTACGCGACCATGACGCCTTCATATAGATGCTGCAGCCCCGACTCGTAAAGCAGCGGGATGTCCGCCACGACCAGCCTGTCGGGCCGATCTGCCTCCAGCTCGGCAATCCGCTCGCGCATCAGTTCGCGAATGGCCGGATGCGTGATCGCCTCAAGCGCTTTTCGCTCTTCCGAGTCGGCGAATACGATCGTCCCCAACAGGCGCCTGTTGAGCGTGCCATCCTCCTGGATGACGCCTGCCCCGAACCGCTCCGCGATCCGGGCGAGCGAGGCTTGTCCGGGCTCGACGATTTCCCGGGCAATTCGATCCGCGTCGACGAGCGCCGCCCCGCGGGCGACCAGCATACGTGCGACTGTACTCTTGCCGGTGGCGATGCCGCCGGTCAATCCGATGTTCATCCTGCTAACCTCCTTGCAGCGGCTCCATAAGCCGTCGTTCGCTCCTTACGAAAGGGCTGTTGCAGATCCTCGATATCCGGATCGACCGCCCCTGCCGTTCTCCAGCCATGCCATTATCCCCTCGGCTCAGATCCGGTTCAACGAACCGGCTGCCGAACATTCTGCTGAGTCAATGGGATAATGGCATGAATTCATTTTTGTGAGTGGATTGCTGCGGACCTCAAGAAGCCTGCATCAGCTTGAATATGCCCATTGCGATTAAAATAATTCCCGGCAATACGGTTAACCGCTGCACCCAGCGCAGACCCGACGCCAAAAATCCGATGCGCATGCCGGCCCATAGAAACATGCCGCTCGCCGCGGCGATCAAGATCGCGGTCGGCACCGCCGGAAATCCGACGAGCGCAGCCCCGATGCCCGCGCCGAAAGCGTCCAGCGACAAAGCGATACCGAGCAGCAGCGCCTCCCCCGGAAGTAATGATCCCCGACCGGTCGACGTCGGCGACCGAAGGCGTCCGCAAAATTTGGATGATGAGACCGAATACGCGAAGCTCAAGCGTCAGCATCGGCACGGCGCCTTCGGCGTCCGCTGGTTGCGGCGCCGCAACGCCGGACTTCCCAACCGAAGCTCCGTCGTCCTTGGCGCCCAGCGCCAGACCCTGGCTCGCTCCCCCGACTGCGTTCCCAACGTGCGCCGCGTCGGTCTGCGTCTGTTCTTCGTCCGCTTTGCGATTTCGCGCGAATTGGATCAAAGCCCAGGTCCCGATTCCAATCAGTATCGCCGCGCCGACGGCCTTGGATCCGTAAGGCGACAGCCATCCGGCGATGAGCGATCCGACGAGCATGGAGAGCAGGATAACCGCGCCCGAGCAGGCCGCGATAATCGCGATGGACGGAAGCGGGATGCGAATCTTGCGCAGACCGTACGTAATGCCGACACCGAAGCCGTCCAGACTGACCGCGAACGCGAGAAATAACAAGGATGCCGAATGTGCGAGCATGACCGTACCTCCTGCATGGCGAATACATGCCGACGAACCCGGGTAGGGAACGACGGTTCTGTTCATCCTATGCAGAAGCGCGGGCGAATGCCCGCTTCAATTCGAACAATCGGTTACGATTCGCCGGCAACCGAGCCTTCAGCCGAGCCCTCCAGCCTGCGCTTTACGGCGTTGCCGCCCTCGCGGTACCGCTTCGAAGCAGCCGCGCTGATGCCGCTCGCCGGTCCTGCAGCACCCTTCGGCGGCTTTTGACATTTCGCGCACACATGCGTGCCGCGTCCGCCGACGACCGACTTCGCGATGGGGTGCCCGCAGGCCGGGCACGCCTCGCCGGTGCGGCCGTATACGCGCAGCCGATGCTGGAACATGCCCATCTCGCCCTGTCCGTTGACGTAAGACTTGACCGATGAACCGCCGGCTTCGACCGCCGCCGTCAGCGTCGTCACGATCGCTTCATGCAGCCTCCGCCAGTCCTTGGGCTTCAGCTCGCCGGCCATGCGCTCCGGATGAATGCCCGCCAGATGCAGCGCCTCATCTACATAAATATTGCCGAGCCCCACGATCCATTCCTGATTCAGGAGGAGCGGCTTGATCTTCGTATTCCTGCGGCCGAGCGAGCCCATCAGCGCTTCCGCGGTGAAGTCCGCTTCGAGAGGCTCAAGCCCGAGCTTCGCGAGCGGCGGCGACGCGAGTTCCTCTCCTGTCGGGAAAAGATGCATCGTGCCGAATTGCCGCACGTCCGTGTACCTCAGCGCGGTCCCGTCCGTGAAATGGAAAATGACGTGCGTATGCTTGTCCAGCGGCGCGTCGTCCGCGAACATGCCGTACCTGCCTTCCATCCGCAAATGGGAGACGAGCACGAGTCCGTCCAGGATCAGCCGCAAAAATTTGCCCCGCCGCTCGACGGCCGTAAACGTCCGCCCCTCCAGCATCGCGCCGAACACGTCGGGATCGTCCGGCTTCTGCAAGATGCGCGGCAGGCGCACCGTTACCGATCGGATTCGCTTGCCTACGATCAGTTCGCTCAGCGTGCGCCTGACCGTCTCTACTTCAGGGAGCTCCGGCATTTCCGTTCATCCTTTCTCTAAGGTGACTGATCGATTCGCACAACGCCGAACCGGCACGATTCGTTTACTTTGCCTCGTACCAGTTGACGCCGGCGCTAACCTCCGCCTTCAGCGGCACGTCGAGCTGCAGCGCGGAAGCCATCACCTCCGGCACGAGCTTCTTCATCGTATCCAGCTCGTCCGGCGGCACCTCGAATACGAGTTCGTCATGCACCTGCAGCAGCATTCGGCTCTTAAGCCCCTTATCCTTCAACGCCTCGGCCATGCGTACCATGGCGAGCTTGATAATGTCGGCGGCCGTCCCTTGAATCGGCGTATTCATCGCCGTCCGCTCCGCGAACGAGCGCAAATTGAAGTTCGACGAGCGGATATCCGGCAGATAACGGCGCCGCTCGAGCATCGTCTTGACGTAGCCGTCCTTCTTCGCTTGCGCGACGATGTCGTCCATGTAGCGACGAACGCCCGGGAAGGCGGCAAAGTACTGCTCGATAAAAGCAGCCGCTTCCTTCCGCGTAATGCCAAGATTCTGGGAAAGCCCGTAATCGCTGATGCCGTAGACGATGCCGAAGTTGACGGCTTTGGCGCTGCGGCGCATATTGCCGTCCACCTGTTCGGCGCTGACGCCGAATACGTCCATCGCCGTCTTCGTATGGACGTCCATTTCCAGCCGGAACGCTTCCTTGAGCCCCTCGTCCCCGGAAATATGCGCCAGCACCCGGAGCTCGATCTGCGAGTAGTCGGCGGCGAGGATCTGCCAGTTCGGCTCGGAAGGCACGAACGCCTTGCGAATCTGGCGCCCCTCTTCCATGCGGATCGGAATGTTCTGCAGGTTCGGATACTGGCTGCTCAGCCGGCCCGTCGCCGCGATCGTCTGGCGGTAGTAGGTATGAATCTTGCCGTCCTCCGGCCGAATTTCCTTCAGCAAGCCCTCGATATACGTCGACTGCAGCTTGGCGAGCTGGCGGTAGTGCAGGATGAGCCGCACGATCTCATGGTACGGTTCCAGCTTCTCCAGCACCTCGGCGTCCGTCGAATAGCCGGTCTTCGTCTTTTTGACGACGGGCAGGCCGAGCTTGTCGAACAGCACCTCGCCCAGCTGCCTGGTCGAGCCGATGTTGAATTCGAAGCCCGCGATCCGGTAAATCTCGCTCACGATCTGGCCGATCCGCGCCTGGAAGTCCTTGCCCAGCTCCTCGAGCGCCTCGGCCTGCACGACGATCCCCTGCTTTTCCATGTCGGCGAGGATGATCGCGAGCGGCTGCTCGAGCTCGTAGAACAGCGGCTTCATGCCTGCCTCTTCGAGCTCGGCCGCCTGCCGCGAGGCGAGCCGCCGGACCGCGTCCGCCTTGGATGCCAGATGAGCGGCGAGCGCTTCCGGCTCCGGCACGCGGAACTTCGCGCCTTTGCCGTAAGCCGATTCGTCCGATGCGATGCCAGGGAGGCCCGCCTTCGCGAGCAGGCCGACGAGCGACGGGTCCGCATCGGTCGGATCGAGCAGATACGCCGCGAGCGAGCAGCAAAACGCTTGGCCGCGAAGCTCGAGGCCGTGGCGTGCCAGCACGAGCTCCGCGCGGTGCAGGTCGTAGCCGGTCTTCGGCGCGCCGGCATCCGCAAGCCAATCTCTCAGCGGCGCGGCTTCGGGCGCCGATAGCAGCGCCTCGAACGGCAGCGCGTATACCCGCTCTCTTGCGGCGATCGCGATGCCGATGCCTTCGCTTTGATGCGGGTTGTCGCCATTCGCATCAAGGATGAAGCTCTCGGCGTGCGGGAGCGCCTCCGCGAGCGCGGACCAGTCCGCGGCATCGCTCACGCGCACCGTCTCGTAGGCGGCTGCGGCTGCGGCGACGGACGCCGCGTCCGCTTCGCCTTCGCTCAGCGCCAGCCGCTCGATGAGCGACTTGAACTCGAGCTTGCGCAGCGCGGCGAGCAGCGCCGGTTGTTCGGCGCCTTCCCAGGCGAGCTGCTCCCAGTTCCGTTCGACCGGGATCTCGCGAAGAATCGTCGCCAGCTCCTTGCTCATTTTCGCCGAGTCCATGTTGCTCCGCACGTTCTCGCCGAGCTTGCCTTTGATCTCCCCGGCATGCGCCAGCACCTCTTCGACGCTGCCGTACTCCGCAAGCAGCTTGAGCGCGGTCTTCTCCCCGACGCCGGGTATGCCCGGAATATTGTCCGAGGCATCGCCCATCAGTCCCTTCAGGTCGATGATCTGAAGCGGCGTCAGACCGTACTTGTCCCCGATCGCCGCGGGCGTATAGCGCTCCGTCTCGCTCACGCCCTTGCGCGTGAGGAGCACGCTCGTCCGCTCGGACGCCAGCTGCAGCATATCCTTGTCTCCCGAGACGACGACCGCTTCGATGCCTGCCTGCTCGGCCTGCTTCGTGAGCGTGCCGATAATATCGTCGGCCTCGTAGCCGGGAATCTCGTACCGGGAGATCGAGAATGCGTCCAGCAGCTCCTTGAGCAGCGGGAACTGCTCGGACAGCTCGGGCGGCGTCTTCTGCCGTCCGCCTTTGTAATCGGCGAAGCCCTCGTGCCGGAATACCGTCTTGCCCGCGTCGAACGCCACGATCAGATGCGTCGGACGCTCTTCCTCGAGCACCTTGAGCAGCATCGTCGTGAACCCGAACACCGCGTTCGTTTGCAAGCCGGCAGCGTTCGTCAGCGGCGGCATCGCGTAGAACGCCCGGAATACGATACTGTTGCCGTCAATTAAGAGCAGCTTGTCCCGCCCGCCTTCGCCTTGCTCGATTTTCCATCGTTTTGCCATCGGTTTACGCACGCTCCATCCGTTCTTCTTCCATTAAGAACAATCATACCATAAACGCCGGAGGCCGGGCGACGTCAGGCGCCGGGCCGTATTAAGGAAAGTTTAAGCACTCCGCCCGCGCGGGCTGTGTTAATATTGCTAATATATTTGAACCGTAAGGAGAGTTTGCGTTGGCCCAAGCGAGGCGCTACATCCCGGAGATCAACTTGATGCGCGCGATGGCGATATTGGCCGTCGTCATGATTCACTCCACGAGCAATGCTCTAGTTCAGTTGCAGACGTCGTCTTCCTTTTACGGTGTATACGTGTTCCTGCACGAATTCGCCGTCTTCGCCGTGCCCGCGTTTATTTTCATCAGCGGCTTCGTACTGACCTACAATTACGTCGGCAAGCCTTTGAACGGCGGTACGATCGCCACTTTTTACCGCAAACGCATTTGGGGCGCCGTGCTCCCGTACGCGATTTTCAGCCTGCTGTACTTTTTTCTAAAAGCGGATTTCGCGCCGCCCCCCGATTCGGCGACCAAATTCCTGGGACAGCTGCTCACCGGACAGGCTTACGGCCACTTGTACTTTATGTTCGTCATCATCCAGTACTACATCCTTTTCCCGGTCCTGCTGCTCGCGCTCCGCAGCGGCTGGGTCCGCCGCCATATTTGGTGGATCGGCATTGTGCTTCAGTTCGCCTATTTCTACTTGAACCGGGAGTACATCGTCCATCAGACCGGATGGCCGAACGTTCTCCACCGTACCGGCAGCCTGTTCATCTCCTACTTCGGCGTGTTCGCCGTGGCCATGTGGGTCGCCATCCACTATGAACGGATTCTGTCCTGGTTCGCGGCCCGTCCCGCCGTACGCCGGCTGTCCGTGCTGCTTGCCTACGCGCTATGGATGTTGTCCGGCGCCTATTATGTGTATTTGCGATATCAAGGTTTGGTAAATAAGGACTGGGCAGACGGTCAGGTGTTCGCCTATACGCAGTTTGTATTCAATCTCATGTCGGCGATCTCGCTGTTCCTGCTCTCGAATGTCCTGATGCGCCGTCCCAAGGCGGTGTGGACCCGTATGCTCGGCAATATCGGCGTCTGCTCGTTCGGCATCTACCTAATTCACCCGGCCGTGCTTTACTACTACCGCGACCTGCCGGTCCCGGGCAACGGCATGCTGTTCCATGTCTATTACGCCTGCGAATTTCTCGCGGCGCTGCTGGTCGCATGGGGGGATCGCCTGGGCGATTCAGCGCAATTTCCGATGGGCATGGATGCTGTTCGGCACCTCCTCGGTTCCTAAAAAAGAAGACGGCCGCATCGCGATAAAAAGACGTTTCATTCCCTTATTTTTCTGGTATTTTCGATGCAAAATCGGAGGGCCGTCCGTAGGGGCGGTCTTTTGTTCGCCGTTTATTCAACATTTTTACGCAACTTTTGGATGCGGCTTTCGTCTAGAATAGAGTCGAATGCAACCGTAATCGTCGGATTTTACGAAGTAAAAGGAGACTTTAGCACTATGAAATGGAAATTGGAAAGACAACGCATGATCAAATGGCTCACCGCAGCCGCGCTCCTCGTCACGCTGCTCGCGCCTGCGGCCTCGCACGTCGCCACGGCCGCAGGACCCAGCGACAACGTTCTTACCTTGACCCTGAACAAGCCGCAAGTGTCGGTCAACGGCACGACATACGCCTCGCCGCAGCCTGCGCTCATCGTCAAAGGCGTTACCTATGCGCCGGTATCTATGTTGGCCGCCCGTTTCGGCTATAAGATTACTTACAACGCCGCATCCAAGTCGTATACGATCTCCACGGACGGCAACGCCGTCGAATTCAAGACCGGCAGCACCGCCTATTGGCAGAACGGCGCGAAGGTCGCTTCCTCCGGCAAGACTTATATTTACAAAGGCAGCCTGATGGTACCGCTGCGCGACTGGGTCAAGGCGACCGGCTCCAAGCTGTCCGCCGCTCCAGGCACCGTCTCCCTGACCTGGAGCGTCGCGCCGACCGCCGACTTCAAGGTCGATCAGGACGTTATTTACGCAGGCGAGACGCAGGTCACCTACACGAGCCTTTCCAAAAATCCGAATAAAATTTGGTCGGAGAGCTGGGACGGCAACCTGAGCGTCTTCCCCGAGCCCGGTACATACGTGATTACCCGCAGCGTGCAGGACAAGGCCGGCAACTGGCTGGATCCGTACGCCGTCACGATCACCGTACTGCCGCCGAATCAGCCGCCGGTCGCGCAGTTCACGACCGACAAGGACACGTATATGATCGGCGAGCCGATCACGATCACGGACCAATCGTACGACGACGAGAACGCGATCGTATCGACCGAATGGTCGAACAACAAGCGTGGCTTCTTCGTATCCGGCCCGCAGACGATCTCGCTTCGCGTGACCGACAAGCACGGCAGCATTTCGGACTTCTCGAAGACGATCACGATCTCGACGGACGTCATGTACACCGAAGCCGAATTCAACGAGCGCTTCACCCTTGTCGGAGACAAATATCCGGTCGTCGGCGCGGATATCCTTAAGATTCCGACCGTGCCTTATACGTTCTATAACACGAACCGCGCGCTCATCGCCTCCGACAGTCCCGAGGATCTGACCGGTCCCGGCGTCCTGTATCGCGACACGCTGTCCGGCGACCTCCGCCTGTTCCTTTACCATCAGAACCTCGGCGCCGAACCGCTCAAGATTTATCTTGCCGCGACCAACGAGAGCGCGACCGAATCGGCGGCTATCGACCTTGGCGCTTGGGGCAGCGCAGGTCCGGAGACGTTCGGCGCGTATACGGGCAAGATGGCGGCAATCCGCTACCTCGACGCCCGCGACTCGCAGACGACGTCGACCACTTGGCTCGCGCCAGGCGCGACCAAGCTGATCGTGCCCGAGCTGAACCAGAAGGCGCTGTCCAAGGGTCAGACCTTCTCCGCCTACGCCGACCTCAGCACGTCGACGAACGTCAAGTTCACGCTGTTCGCCGTGAAGAGCGGCGACGATCCTTTGACCACGCTGCCCACGCTCGGCGTCATGAAGCGCGACGGCAAGCATATCCGCGGCACGTTCCAGGGCGCGGACCGCGAGATCGTCATTACGGACACGCTTGGCGATACGGCGAAGCGCATCGTGTTCGGCGATCACAGCATCGACCCGGCGCTTGACGGCATCGACCAGCTGAACGGCCAGCCCGAGAACAACTGGGGCAACTTCGGCGTCGTCTACCACATGACGGTGCAGGTCAAGGCGAACACGCTCATCTCGCTTAACGCGCGGGGCGGCATTTACACCGGCGCCTTCCTCGTCAACGGCGTGAAGGTGCCCGTCACCAACACGAGCATCCTGGAAAATCCGAACGTCGCGACGCCGGTTTATCGCACCGGACCTTACAACGAGACGGTCGAGATCTCGTATCTGACGGCGCTCGGCTCCAATCTGCCGATCACGCTCATGTTCATCCCGATGAAATAATGCGAAAAGGGTTGTTTCCTCCGTTTGCGCGGATGGAAACAACCCTTTTTTTTGCTGCGATTAAGCGACATTCGAGCTTGCTTGCATCGTCGTTCTGCTCTGCTTTAAGCTTACTGGTTCAAATCTGGACGCGTGCCGACGACGAGAAAAACGACGTTCTCGCCGATGTTCGTCGCATGATCCGCGATCCGCTCGATGTAGCGTCCCACGAAGCACAGGTTCATCGCCTGTCCGACGTTCTTCTGGTCCTCGCCGGCCATCTCGAACAACTCGCGCAGAATCTGGGAGTATAAGGCGTCGATCCTATCGTCGTCCTTGGCCATCTTGTAGGCCAGGTCGACGTTCTCGTCGATGTAGGACCGGATCGACTCGCCGATCATGCCTTGCGCCAGCGTCGCCATGCGCGGCAGGTCTACGAGCGGCTTGATTAGCGACTGACCTTCCAATCGAATCGCGACTTTGGCGATGTCGACCGACAGATCGCCCATCCGCTCGAGGTCCGAGGAGATTTTGAGCGCCACGAGGATGCGGCGCAGATCCTTCGCCACAGGCTGCTGCGTAGCGATCAGTTTGGCCCCCAGATCGGCGATTCGCTCCTCGAGCCTGTTCAGCTCGGGATCGGCTTTGACGATTCGCTGCGCCAGCGGCCCGTTCAAGTCCTCCAGCGCCTGCATCGCGTCGCCGAGCGCTTTTTCCACCCGGTCCCCCCATTTCTACTAACATGTTCTGCAATTGCACGAGTCCGATATCGAATTCCCTTCTCGCCGTCATTGGCCGTTTGCCCCTTCCAAGTCGTTTAACCGAATCTGCCGGAGATATAGTCCTCCGTCCTTTGATCCCGCGGCGCACGGAACAATTGCTCCGTATCCGCGGACTCCACTACTTCGCCATTCAGGAAAAACACCGTTCGATCCGAGATTCTGGCTGCTTGGTGCATGTTATGCGTGACCATGACGATCGTATAACTCTTTTTCAGTTCCCGCGTGAGCTCCTCGATCTTCGTCGTCGAGATCGGATCGAGCGCCGACGTCGATTCGTCCATGAGCAGGATATCCGGCTCGACCGCAAGCGCGCGCGCGATGCACAGACGCTGCTGCTGGCCGCCCGACAGGCTCCAAGCGGACTTTTTCAGCACGTCCTTGACCTCGTTCCACAGCGACGCCGAGCGCAAGCTCTTTTCGACGATGCCGTCCAGCTCGGACTTCTTGGTCACGCCGTGCAGGCGCGGGCCGTAAGCGACGTTGTCGTAGATCGTCTTGGGAAAAGGGTTCGGCTGCTGAAACACCATGCCCACTCGCTTCCGAAGAAACTCGACCTCCGTCTGTCCGTCGTAAATGTTGCGGTCCTGGATGACCACTTCGCCTTCGATGAGCACGCCCGGAATCGTGTCGTTCATCCGATTGAGCGTCCGCAGCAGCGTCGACTTGCCGCAGCCCGAAGGGCCGATGAACGCAGTGATGCTTTTCTCGGGTATGGTCAGGTCCACGTTTTTAAGCGCATGGAACTTTCCGTAGTACAGCTGCAGCTTTTTTGGTCTCGATGATCACTTGCGCTCCTCCTCCTCGTCGGGCGTTGGCTCTGCGGTCCCGTCCCGCATCCAGCCGGTCGCCGGCGGCCGCCCGGTCATGCGCCGTCGCTCGCGCGATCAGCCGAAACGCCCGGAGATGTAATCGTCCGTCGATTTGCGCGACGGGTTGGTGAAGATTTTGTTCGTCTCGTCGTACTCGACCAGGTCGCCGAGGAAGAAAAACGCCGTCTTGTCGGATACGCGCGCGGCCTGATGCATGTTGTGCGTGACGATGACGATCGTGTAGTCCTGCTTCAGCTCGGCGATCAGCTCCTCGACCTTGGCGGTCGACACGGGGTCAAGCGCGGAAGCCGGTTCGTCCATGAGCAGGATATCCGGCTTAACCGCGATCGAGCGCGCGATGCACAGACGCTGCTGCTGGCCGCCCGACAGCGCGAGCCCCGACTGGTGCAGCCGGTCCTTGACCTCGTCCCACAGGGCCGTCTTGCGCAGACATTCTTCGACGAGCTGGTCGAGGGCGGCCTTGCTTTTCACGCCATGATAGCGGGGACCGAACGCGACGTTTTCGTAGATCGATTTGTGAAAAGGGTTCGGACGCTGCCAGACCATCCCGATCTTCTGGCGGAGCCGTACGACGTCCGTCTTGGAATCGCAGATGTTTTGGCCGCCGATCCAGATCTCCCCTTGGATCGAAGCGCCGGGGATCAGGTCGTTCATCCGGTTCAGCGACCTAAGGAACGTCGACTTGCCGCAGCCCGAAGGGCCGATCAGCGCGACGACCTGACGATCCGGGAAGGCCATGCTGACATGCTTGATCGCCTGCTTTTCACCGTAGAAGACGGATAGGTCTTTGGTGTAAAAAGCGGGCGGGGGCGCGGCTTGCGTGCGCGCGGCGCCGCTTGCTTCGGGATCGGAAGGCGCCGGCTTCGGCGTCTCGGCAGGCGCATGCTTCGGCGCGGACGCGGGCTGCGCAGGCGTCGCGGAGGGCGCAGGACGCAGGACGGCTCCCGTGCCGGCGCTATGCGCGTCGGCGCTTCGAGAATCGGCCGAGGATGGCATGCCCGCCGCTTTTACGCCTGCTGCCGGGCTGGCCGCCCGCTCGGCCTCCGTCTTTTCGGTCGCGATCGTCGTCATGATGAATTCCTCCTTTAAGTTCCAGGTGATCCGGCCGGAGCCGGTCTTAGCGTCCTGCCGTCAGCTTGCGGTAAAGCGCGCGCCCAAGCCAGCGGGCGCCAAGATTGAACAGGAGCACCGTGATGACGAGCACGGCCGATGCGCCTGCGGCGATTTGCGCGGCGTCCGGCGCGAGGCCTTCGCTGTTGACCTTCCAGATGTGCACGGCCAGCGTCTCGGCGGGGCGGAATGGATTCAGCGGCGACGTGTGGTGCAGCGGATTCCAGTCGGTGAAGTCGAGGCGCGGCGAGCTCATGCCCGCCGTAAACAGCAGGGCGGCAGCTTCGCCGAACACGCGGCCCGCAGCCAGGATCGTGCCCGTGACGATGGCAGGCAGCGAGATCGGCAGCATGACCGTCGTGATCGTGCGCCAGCGGGACAGTCCGAGCGCAAGGCCGGCTTCCTTCTGCTCGCGCGGCACGGCGCGCAGCGCCTGTTCGGTGATGCGCACCATGAGCGGGAGGTTAAACACCGTCAGCGCGAGCGCGCCCGACATGAGCGACAGCCCGAGGCCGAAGCGGTTGACGATGACCAAGAGTCCGAACAAGCCGACGACGATCGACGGGAAGGAAGACAGCACCTCGACGATCAGGCGGATGAACGCGGTCAGCCGGTTTTGCTTGGCGTACTCGCTCATGTAAATGCCGGCGCCGAGGCCGAGCGGAACGGTGATGATCATCGTCAGCACGAGCAGGAACAGCGAGTTGAACAGTTGGGGGCCGATCCCGCCGCCCGCGCGGATCGATTCGGGCGGCGAAGTGAGGAAGTGCCAGCTGATATGGCCGACGCCGCGGATGAGCAGGTAGCCGAGCAGCGCGGCCAGCAGCGCGATGATCAAAAAAGCCGATGCCGACGATAACGCCGGTCATGATGCGGTCTACGGACTTGGCCTTCATGCGTGCTTCACTCTCCTCTCCAGCAGTCGGACGACGAATACGAACAAGAATGTCATGATCAGCAAGATGAGCGCGAGGCTCCACAGCGCGTTGTTGTGCAGGGAACCGCTCGTGGTGTTGCCCATCGACAGCGTGATGATACTGGTCAGCGTCGCGGCCGATTGCGTCAGCGAGTGCGGGATGTGCGGCGCGTTGCCGATAACCATCTGCACGGCGAGCGCTTCGCCGAACGCGCGCGCGATACCGAGTACGACGCCTGTCATGAGCGATGGCAGCGTCGTCGGAATGACGAGCCGCGAGATCGTCTGCCAGCGCGTGGCGCCGAGCGCGTAAGAGCCTTCCTTAAGTCCGGCGGGCAAGCTGCGCAGCGCGTCCGTCGCGACTGTCGTGATCGTCGGCAGGATCATGACGGACAGGACGATCCCGCCCGCCAGGATGCCGACGCCTTGTCCCGGGAAGACGTCCCGCAGGAAAGGCACGATGACGCTGAGGCCGACGAAGCCGTAGACGACGGAAGGAACGCCGGCAAGCAGCTCGATGGCAGGCTGCAAAATATTTTTGCCGACTTTGGGCATCATTTCGGTCATGAAGATCGCGGCGCAGATGCCGAGCGGCGCGGCGATGACGGCGGCGAGCAGCGAAGTCGCGAATGAGCCGAACAGAAACGGCAGCGCGCCGAAACGCGGCGTGTCCGCTTCCGGCGCCCACTTCAGGCCTCCGAGCATCTCGCCGACGCTCACGCCCTGGCTCGCGAACGGCGTCAAGCCTCTCGAAGCGATAAAGTAGACGATCGAAAAAATGATGACGATCAGCAGCAGTACGCAAAACATCACGTAACCTCTGCCGCGGAGTTCCTCGAGCTTGTGCTTCGGAAACTTGCCGCGTCCGTCCTTCGCGATGGCATCCGCCGCTGGGCGGGTTTGGGTCATGTTCATGCGAGCCTCTCCTTAACGTGGCAAGAGAGGCGCCCTTTTCAGGTCCGCCTCTGCCGGCTATTCTCGTGCTTTTTTTAAATTATTTGTTGGTTACTTTGCCTTCCACGTCGCGCGTAACCTTCATGTCGCTAACCGGGATGTAGCCCAGATCCTTAACGTCGGTGCCTTGAATTTCGTCGCTCAGCATGTAGTCGAGGAATGCCTTGACTGCACCCTCAGGCTGGCCCTTCGTATACATGTGCTCGTATGCCCATACCGGATAAGTGCCGGACGCTACGTTTTCGGCCGTCGGATCTACGCCTTCGTACTTCAGCGCTTGGATCGTGTCGTCCAGATAGGAGAGCGCCAGGTAACCGATCGCCCCGGGCGTTTCGGAGACGAGCTTGCGAACCGTGCCGGATGCGTCTTCCGTAATCGAGTCAGGCAGGTCTTCCGACTTCGCGCCGAGGGCGAAGTTTTCGAACGTAGCGCGGGTACCCGAGCTTGCCGGGCGGTTGACGAGGACGATCTTTTGATCCTTGCCGCCAACGTCCTTCCAGTTCGAAACTTTGCCGGTGAAGATGTCGACCAGCTGCGCCTTCGTCAAGTTGTCTACGCCAACGTCCTTGTTAGATACGGCAGCGATCGATACGACGGCGACTTGGTGATCGACGAGCGCCTTCGCTTTTTCGGCGTCGGCGTCCTTCAGCTTCTCTTCGGCGAATACGTCGGAGTTGCCGATTTGCACGGTGCCTTCCGATACTTGGGACAGGCCGGCGCCGCTGCCGCCGCCGTTGACGGTAATCGTGACGTCCTTGTTGAGATCCATGAACTTCTTCGAAGCTTGATCGACGAGCGGTTGAAGCGCGGTCGAGCCGGCTGCGCTGAACGCGCCGCTGACTGCTGCGCTGGCAGGCGCGCTAGAGGAAGCGCCGTTGTTGCTTGCGTTATTGGAATTGTCGTTTTTGCCGCAGGCGGCCAGAGAGATGCCAAGCGCGAGCGTCGTCAGGACGAGCAGAGATTTTTTCAAGGAATAGAGCCCCTTTCAAATTGTGTTTATATGTGTTGCTCTCAGGCACATCTCTGATTCTAGCGGTCATTCGTCAATCTCGTATTCGGGTATTGTTAACGCAATGTAAAAAATGACGAACGTTAATATTTTTCTTCGGGCGAATCGATCATTTGCGCCGCGAGCTTGGCGACCTGCACGGCGATCTGCTCCGACATGACCGACGCTTCGCGCGATGCGACCGCCAGATGTTCCGTTCCTTTTGCGTTTTCGGAGCTTTGCGCCCACAACCGGCCGAACGTCTCCTCCGTCTTGTGCACTTGCAGCAGTCCGCGATCCGCGCCTTCCTTCCCTTCGCGGACGTGAGCGGCCGCGGCGGCCGCCGAAGCCGCCATGCCGCTCAGCTGTTCGCGGATCTGGCCGGCCTGCGACTTCGTCTCGTCGGCGAGCTGGCGCACCTCCTGGGCGACTACCGAAAAGCCCAGACCGTGCGACCCTGCTCTCGCCGCCTCGATCTGCGCGTTGATCGCGAGCAGGTTGCATTGATCCGCCAGCTGCGCGATCATCTTGGCGATGCCGACCGTGTCCGACACGCGGGCGAGCAGATCGTCCACCGACTTGGCTTGACGTTCCGCGGTCTCCGTCCAGAGGCGGAACAAGGCGAGCATCTCGGTCAAATCTTCCCGGCCATGCTCCGCCAGCTCCGCGATCTCCAGGCTTCCCGCGCGGGATTCCGAAGCCTCGCCGGCGAGTCTGTCGACCGCGCCCCGAATATCGCGCAGCATCCGTTCGGCGCCCTTCACGGTCGCCATCTGGCGTCCGGCGAGCTCGCGCCGCAGCAGCCTGGAGAGCTGCAGCATGTCGCTGACCGTGAGGACGCCCGTAAAGGCGCCCCCGCGTGTCATCATGACCGCATCGTAGATTCGCTCCTCGTCCCGCGACATCGCGCGGTCGATCAGCTCTTGCGGAGACAGATCGGTCTCGGCGACCATGGCCATGCCGTCCATCAGCTTGGATACGGGTTTGTCCGCGAACAGCGGCATGCCGTACAGCGAACCGATCAATTTGAAGAAACGATGCCGCATGACGATGCCCGCAGGTTCGCCAGTCGTCCGCACGACGGCTACGCACTCGAGCTCCTGGCGTTTGCGGAACAGCTCGGCGATCTCGCCGCAAGTCTGCTCCGGCGACACCTGCGGGCACGAACGAATCCAATCCGCCAGCGCGACCGCCGGATAATGCTTGGCGAACTCCGCCGGTTCGCTCTCGCGAACGGCAACCGTTTCTTGGAGCTGCATGCTCCGCGCTTCCGTTTTCGGGCGGGGCGCCTTTTCCGCAACCCGGGATATCGCTTTTTCTAATAGAAGCAAACTCATGCTCCCAACCCCTTATCCGCTGATCTTGACCCGCTCAGTTTATCAGCGGCTTGTCAACTTGGCGTTAGAGGAAGATCGGAGAAGTGTAAATTATCCCTTTTTTTAACGAACGCCCGCGAAAAAAGCGGATTCATGGGTTTAGAACGTCAAAAGGAGCTGCTCCGACAGTCCGCCAAGCGGACGATCGTGACAGCTCCTCGCGTATGGTTCGGCGGCTTTCCGTCCAACCTATCGGTTGTCCACCTTTTCCGGATACAGGTCGTGGTTCAGCAGCCGGTGCTCGGCCATCGCCTCGTACTTGGTGCCGGGCTTTCCCCAGTTGCAGTAAGGATCGATGGAGATACCCGCCTCTCGGCGTGAACTTGCCCCACACTTCGATGTACCGCGGCGCCATCAGTTCGATCAGATCGTTCATGATGATGTTCATGCAGTCCTCGTGGAAGTCTCCGTGGTTGCGGAAGCTGAACAGATACAGCTTCAGCGACTTGCTCTCCACCATTTTTACGTCCGGGATATACGAAATGTAAATCGTCGCGAAGTCCGGCTGGCCCGTCATCGGGCACAAGCTCGTGAATTCGGGACAATTGAACTTGACGAAGTAATCTCTGCCCGTATGCTTGTTGTCGAACGATTCGAGCACCTCGGGCGCGTAGTTGCTCGGATATGCGGTCCCCTGGTTGCCGAGGAGCGATACGCCTGCCAGCTCTTCCTTGCTTCTTCCCGCCATGATCATTGTCTCCTTATACGCCTTTTTTTGTTCCCCCAGATCCAGGTGTGCAGCTGGGGCAGCACGTGTACGTCCCGCCAACCGGCATCGGCGACGACACGTTCGACCAGCCATTCATAACGGACCAGCAAATCCTTCAACAGCTGCGTGCGGTCCTTTTCGCCGAGATGGTCGTTGCCTGCTTGCAAATAAAACGGGATACTCGGAAAACGCAGGTGAACGCCGGCCGCGTATACCAAGTCGGCCTCGTCAAAAATGACGACCTTCAAGCTGAAATGGCGGCCGCCCTGCGCCAGGCGCAGGGCGATCCGCTCGAGCGCGGCCCAATCGGTCTCCATGCCGGAACTCGGCGGCTTGGGCGATATCGTCAGCTCGTCGATGTCCAAAAACCAGTCCTGCCACTTGCTGCCCTGCGTCTCCAAGGCGACGACCGCCCCCGCTGAGCGAAGCGCGGCGATCAGCGCGCCGAGCTGCGGCAGCAACGCGGGATTGCCGCCCGACAGCGTCACGTGATCCGGCGGGGACCCGTCGAGCGCGGTCAGCTCCCGCACAATCTCCTCCGGATGCATCAACCGGATGTCGTCTTTGCCTGTCCCGTCCCAGGTAAAGGCCGAATCGCACCAGCTGCACCGGTAATCGCAGCCGGCGGTACGGACGAACCTCGTCTTTTTGCCGATGACCATGCCTTCGCCTTGGACCGTCGGGCCGAATATTTCCATCACGGGGATGCGAGCTGCGCGGATTTCTTGCGGACTCGCCGCTTGCCTAAGCACGCGTGTCACCTGCCGGACGCTTGTAGACTTTCGGCCAAGGCCGATAGACGCAATAGCTTGTCGGGGTCTCCCGCACGAACACCTGCAAGCATACGGAATGATTCGACCGTCCGTCCAAATAATGCTGGACGAGCTCGCAGATCGTCTTCGCCACGACCTCTGTCGTCGGAAATCGATTCGGGTCGTCCGCATTAAAACTTTCCGTGTCGTCATTCAGCAACGTATGATCGAAGCGCGTATGAATGAGCGTCTTGATATCGGAGAAGTTCACGAGGAACCCCGCTTCATCCAGCGTGTCTCCGGCCACGGTCACGTTAACGAAGTACGTGTGGCCGTGCACTTGACTGCATTTGCCGGCAGACTCGGCGGGCACGAAGTGCGCCGCGGCAAATTGTAAATCCTTGTTCAGCTCGTAGCGGTAAGGATGCGGGGCGACCGGATAGATTTGCTGCAACATCAGCGCGCGCCCTCCCTTCCGGCTTCGCGAAGATACGTCGCCAGACCGTTTGCGCGCAGCTTGCAAGCCGGACATTCTCCGCATCCCGCGGCGGGAATGCCGTTGTAGCAAGTCAGCGTGCGGTCCCTGACGAATTCGAACGCGCCGAGCCGGTCGGCCAATTCCCACGTCTGCGCTTTGTTCAGCCACATCAGCGGCGTATCGATGACGAACGGATAGTCCATCGCCAGATTCAAGGTCACGTTCAGCGATTTAACGAACACGTCGCGGCAGTCGGGGTAGCCGCTGAAGTCCGTCTCGCAGACGCCGGTCACGATATGCTTCGCGCCGAGCTGCTTGGCCAGCACGGCCGCGAAGCTCAGAAACAGCAGATTGCGCCCGTCCACGAACGTCGTCGGGAGCGCGCCTTCGTCCTGCTTGATCTCGATGTCGCCGCGCGTCAGCGCGTTCGGCGCCAATTGCCCGAGCAGCGACATGTCGAGCAGATGATGCCGCACGCCAAGCTCTTCGGAGATGGCGGCTGCGATCTCCGTCTCGAGCGCGTGCCGTTGACCGTATTTAAAAGTTACGGTCTCTACTTCGGCGAAGTTTTCCTTCGCCCAGAACAGACAAGTCGTGCTGTCCTGGCCGCCGCTGAATACGACGACCGCTTTTTCCCGTTTCATCGCTGCACTCTCCTAGTTGGGCATCAGGAGAGAGATCTCTGAATTCCCGTTGCTAAAGAAACGGCGCGAAGCGGGCCTATGGCCGCTTCGCGCCGAACGTCAAAAACGACAGCGCCCAGGGCGGGCCGCCGCTTTTGCATAGTTTTTTTATAGAGGGAGTTCGCGAACCTCTCCCGGCGCTGCCAGCCGTCCTTACAGAACAGCCTCGCCCGGATTTATTCTTTAGTTGTACGGTAGGTACTATACCATATCTCCGTCGGGCATAGCCAGCGGGAATCCATGTGAGACGGAACCCGTCGACGAGCGCGTCGGCGAAAAAAAGCGGACGGTTTAATCCGTCTCCGCCCCGCCGGCTTCAACCGAAGGGTCGCCCGCTTCCGCCTGCAAAAATCCGGCAGGAAGCGAATCCCCCCCAGCCCAACTGCCGGTCCTCTACGAACCGGGTCATTTTCGTCTCGAAGAAGCGCGGCTTCGTATCCCATACCGTCTTCGGCACGGTGAGGACGAAGCGGCCCTCCTTGTCCGGGATCGTGACGGTATAACGGGTCCCCTCCGGTACGCGAAGCCCCGCCAGCACGCCCGTGTACATCGCGCCGGGCGAGGTGACGCTGACGAGCGTCGGCGGCTTGTCGTCGATGACCGTGCCTTCGGAAGGGAGCGTAATATTGATCTGCACGCTGGTCTCCTCCGGGATATGGAACACCCGGTTCTCCGGCAGGGTGTATCGCGTCGTGCCGATCGTGACGCTCAGATTCGTGCCCTCTTCCTGCTCGGGCAAGTAATAGAGCTCATACCGGCCTTCCGCGTCCGTCGGCGTCGACTTGCCGAATCCTTCTCCCTCGTCCCTGTCGATCCACACGACGGCATCCTTCACGGGCGTTCCGTCCGCGTTTGTCACCTTGCCGCCGATCCGGTATTTGTCCACTTGGAAAAACGTGACCACGTCCCCCGGGTCGGACACGATTCGCGCATGCACCTCGACCTCGCCGCCCTTGCCCGGCGCGTCGGACGTTCGCGTAATCTCGATCGGATAATAGACGCTGTAAAAAAGCTTCCGCCTTCAGCAGCGCGTTCGCGGCTTGGTCACTCAGCGGTTTGCCGCCCGCGCGGGCTTGGTCGACAGCGACGACTTTGACCGGCGTCTCGGACAGCAGGCTCCGGTCCACGGTCAGTCCGAACGAGCCGTCGTCCTGCGTGACGATATCCCGCTTGCTGGCGCCCGCGTGGATGACGGCTCCTGCTATCGGGAGATCGCCGAGCTTCAGCGTCCCGCTGATCGCGGTCATATGCGAGCCGTCGTTTTTCCACTGCTTCAGCGTGAACGAATCTCGTTCGAGGGCAATCGCCGCGCCCGTGGCGGAATCGGCGGCCGGGCTCGGCGACCCGGCTGCCGCAGTCCCGGCTGCCGCAGTCCCGGCTACCGCAGTCCCGGCTGGTTCAGACGCCGGCATCCCGCCCGTTTCCTTATTGCCCGAGCATCCGGTCAGGCCGGCGGCCAATATCAAGCTTAGCATCAAAGACGCCCTTTTCATGCGACATCTCCCTTCTTCCAACGCAAACGGGGTGCCGGAGGCACCCCGTCCGCTTCCTAACGGCAACTGCGTTTAGTTGTCCTTATTGTCGGTTTTCTTGTCCGTATTGTCGCTCTTCTTCGTATTGTCGTCGTTGGCATTGTGCGCGCTGCCCGTATCGGCGGTGCCCGCCTTGCCCTGGGTCTTGTCCCCGCCAAGGCCGAACACGTACACCTTAGGCTTCGTGCCGCCGGAAGTGAAGGTGACATAGGACTTCCCGTCCACCTTGAATACGGCCGGAGCGGCTTGAATGTTGTCGCCCGCCGTCTGGAACGTCCAGATAACTTTGCCCGACTTGATGTCCAGCGCGTTGATCTTGCCGTCCAGCTCGCCGTAGAAAGCAATGCCGGAAGCGGTGCTCGTCAAGCCGCCGCGCATCGCGTCTTTGGTCTTGACCTGATAGGCTTGCTTGCCCGTGCCGACATCCATCGCCGTGATCGTGCCGTACGACTCCACGTCGGCTGGCGTCTCGCCGAGCGACGTACCGAAGGCTGCGGCCCCTGGAGAATCCGGCGTGGAAGCTTCATCCTGGTTTTTGGCCGCCTTGAGCAAGGACGGCGATTCAATGCCCGGGATCAGGACATAGTTCGTATCCGGATCGTAGGTCTCGGGCGCATAGTTCTCGCCGCCGAGCACGCCCGGATAGACGAGTACGCCTTCGGGCGTCGGCTTCGGATGCTGAATCTTGGCGAACGGGATACCGTCCCAGATTATGTCGCCCGTCTTTGCGTCCCAGGCGTACCACTGGCCGGACTTGCCGCCTTCGACGACGATTTTTTCTTCTGGCCTTTTACAGTCGCGTTCAGGATCATCGGAGACGCCGCGGCATCGTAGTCCCACAGATCGTGGCTGATCTCCTGCTTCGCCCATACCAGCTTGCCCGTGGCGGCTTCTACCGCTACGACCGAGTCCGTATAGGGATTGTTGCCCGGACGATCCGCGCCGTAGAAGTCGGGCGCAGGGTTGCCGACAGCGAAGTACATGATGCCGGTCTCTTCGTCGATCGCCGGCGGGTTCCATACCGCGCCGCCGCCCTGAAACTTGCTGTTTGCGAGCCAGTCCTGTCCCTTTGGCGGGACCGTCCAGAACGGCGCGTCCCATGCCGGGGTCAGATCGCTGGCCTTGTAGGCGTTGACGAAGCCGCGCACGCCGTTGTCGCCGCCGCTGCTGCCGATATACACGTTGCCCTTGTAGTAGACCGGCGCGGTCGTCTCGTAGTAGCCGCCTTCCAGGGTCACGCCTTCGATCGTATCCGACAGTTTGATCATCTTGACCAGTTCGCCCGTCTTCTGATCGAGCGCGACGAGCTGGTTGTCGATGGTCAGCATGAACACTTTGCCTTCGCCGACGGCGACGCCGCGATTGGCGATGATTCCCGCCTTGCTGAAGGTGGCCGCTTGCTCGGCAGGCGGCTTCCAGTGCCAGATCTGTCCGCCGGTGACGGCGTCGAAAGCGAATACCTGATTGCCTGCGGTCGTCACGTAGATGATGCCGTCGACGACGACGGGATACGACTGATTGCCGTTTTTGACGTCCGAGTCGAGCTGTTTAAAGTCGGCGGACCAGATGACCCCCAGCTCCGATACGTTGTCTTTGGTGATCTCGGTATACGGCGCATGGCGCGTGTTGCCAAGGTCGTAGCCGTAGGTCGGAAAATTGTCGAACTGCGTGCCCGTTACCGTGGCAGGTGCCGATGGGCTTGCGGTTGCCGAAGGGCTTGCCGATGCGGTCGCCGAGGCGTTTGCGGACGCGGTTGCCGAAGCGCTTGCGGACGCGGAGGCGCCAGACTTCGAATCGCCGCCGCTGCACGCGCCGAGCGCCAAGCTTGCGGCCAGCAGCGCGCCTGCTGTTGCGTATGACTTTTTCATCCTGTGTGAACCCTCCTTTTTCTGTTAAACATGCCCACGGCTGCCTTCTTCTTGCCGGCGAGTCTTCTAAAGGGCGTCACTGCTATCTACCCTTCTCCTGCGATTTTAAAGCGACAGCGGCACGAATTTTGTCGAATTGTCGAATGATTGGAGATTAGGAGGCCGGCTTTACGGGTATGAAAGTTTTACGCGAACAGGCAGGGGGCATCGCAGCCCTCGAATTTTCATTTTGCTTTAAAACATACCTAGGAGGTCTTTCACGCTATGAAAAAAGGAAACAAGAAAACGTATCTGTTCGTCGCCCTCGTCGCCCTTGCGGCCTTTTTTTGTGCTGAGCGCTTGCGGCAAGAACAATGAAGACAACAACGCTGCTTCCAGTCCGCCCGCTACGGCAAGCGCATCCGCTTCCGCTTCGGGCGGCGCCGCGGGAGGGTCGACGCAGGAGATCACCGTGCATGCCAAAAACTTCGAATTCGATAAGAAAGAAATCAAGCTGCATGTCGGCGATACGGTCAAGCTGACGCTCGAAAACACGGACGGCGTGCATGGCCTGGAGGTCCCCGACTTTAACGTGAATATCAAAAACGGCGAAACGGCGACCTTTACGGTCGACAAAGCCGGCACCTACGATTTTAACTGTTCGGTTCAATGCGGATCCGGACATGACAATATGGTCGGACAAATTATCGTAGAATAAGTACCGTAGAGTAAGCTGCCTGATCGAACGCCTGCAAGCTCGCGATATCGAAACAGAGGACCCTTCCGCCGCAGCGAAAGGGTCCTCTGTTTTTTGCGGACGGCGTAATGCCGAGCTAGCGCAACGCGATCGCCATCTTCACGCTGTATCCGCCCGCGATCGCGGCACATGCAAGCTGCAAAAAAATCCCCGGCTCTAAGAGCCGAGGGATTTTGGACCGGCGAGCGGGATCCCGCCGGAACTGCCTTATACTTCTTCGATGCCGACCCAGGCGCCGCGCTCGATCGACAGATCGACCGCTTCGAGCACCTCTTGGCAGCGCACGCCGTCCAGGAAAGTCGGCGCGAACGGGGAACCGGTCGCCATATGCTGCAGGAACTCGTACACGATGTGCACGAAGCCGTGCTCGTAGCCGATAATGTGACCGGTCGGCCACCAGTTGCCTGCGTATTTGTGCGACGGGTCGGTCGCGAGGATCGTCCGGAAGCCGGCCAGCTCGGGCTCGTCTTCGCGGAAGTAGACTTCGAGCTCGTTCAGGCGTTCCAGATCCCAGCGCAGCGTGCCCTTGCTGCCGTGGATTTCGAACGTATTGTGGTTTTTGCGGCCTGCCGCGAAGCGGGTGGCGATGAACATGCCCATCGCGCCGTTCTTGAAGTCGGCCAGGAAGCCGGTAGCGTCGTCTACGGTCACTTCGCCCATTTCGGACGTGCCCTTGCCCGACAAGCCGGACGTCGACGACGGGATCGGACGCTGCTTCACGAACGTCCGGCTGTGGCCGACGACGCGGTCGAACTCGCCGATCAGGAAGCGGGCGAGGTCGATGCTGTGGGCGTTCAGGTCGCCGTGCGTGCCGGAACCGGCCACTTCTTTCTTGAGACGCCATGCGAGCGGGGCCTCGGGATCGACCAGCCAGTCCTGCAGGTAGGTCGCGCGGTAGTGGTGGATCTCGCCGAGCTTGCCGCTTTCGATGATCTGCTTGGCCAGCTGCACGGCCGGCAGGAAACGGTAATTAAAGCAAATGGCGTGCTTGACGCCCGCTTTTTCGGCGGCGTCCAGCATTTCGCGCGCGTCGGCCAGATTCAGCGCCAGCGGCTTTTCGCAGAAGACATGCTTGCCTGCCGCGATCGCAGCCAGCGCGATCTCCTTGTGGGCGTCGCTCGGCGCGTTGATGTCGATGAAGTCGATGTCGTCGCGCGCGACGAGCTTTTTCCAGTCGGTCTCGTAGCTTTCCCAGCCGAACTTGTCAGCCGCTTCTTTGACGCCCTGCTCATCCCGTCCGCAGATCGCCTTCATGACGACCGGCGCTTCGAGATCGAAGAACATGCCGACATCCTTGTACGCATGGCTGTGGGCTTTGCCCATGAACTTGTAGCCCACCATGCCGACGTTCAGCTTCTTGTCGTTTACGCCCACCACATTTCACCCGCGCTTTCTTTCAGAATGAGGCCGTTCAGGAAGTTCGCGGCTTTGGTGAACCCTTCGTTCACGCTCATGATGCCGTCCTCGTGCTCGATGCTGATGACGCCGTCGTAGCCGACCAGGCGCAGCGTGCTGACGAGGTTCTTCCAAAACTCGTCGTCATGCCCGTAGCCGACCGTGCGGAAGACGAACGAACGGTTCAGGATGTCGCCGTAGTGCTTCGTGTCGAGCACGCCGTTCAGGGCGGTGTTGCGCGCATCGATCTTCGTGTCCTTGGCGTGCACGTGGAAGATCGAATCGCTGAGCGCCTTCACGCACTCGATCGGGTCCATGCCCTGCCAGAACAGGTGGGACGGGTCGAAGTTGACGCCGATATTGTCGCCGGCTTCGCGGCGGAGGCGCAGGGCGGTCTCGGTATTGTAGACAAGGAAGCCCGGGTGGGATTCGATCGCGACGCGCACGCCGTGCTTGCGGCAGAACGCGGATTGCTCTTTCCAATAAGGAATCGCGATTTCGTTCCACTGCCACTCGAGCACGGTGAGGAAGTCCGGCGGCCAAGGGCAAGTGACCCAGGACGGATATTTGGAATTCTCCGATTCGCCGGGGCAGCCGGAGAACGTGATGACGGTGTCGACGCCCAGCTTTTCAGCCAGTTGGACGGTAGCGACGAAGTCGTCGTGGTCAGACTTGGCAACGCTTGCATCGGGGTGCAACGGGTTGCCGTGCACGCTCAGCGCGCTGATCGTCATGCCGCGGGAATCGACCGCATTTTTGATGCGCGCGATCGCGGCTTCGTCATTCAGCACTTCCCGCGCGTTAACGTGCGCGGTGCCGGGAAAACCGCCGCAGCCGAGTTCGACGGCCTCGAGACCGGCGGCTTTGGCCGTATCCAGCGCGGCTTCGAGGTCCTGCTGGCCGAACAATACGAGAAAAACTCCCAATTTCACGAGCGCTTCACCCAACCTTTCATAATTAGAGGTCCATAATGTCTTTGTTTATCCAGCAAACTTAGTTACAGGAACAGTCGCCGGAAGTCATCTCTGTTTTGCGAGAAAACGGAGATGGCTTCCGGCGACGCGGTGGAAAACGGTACTAACGCGTTAGAACGGTGTGCTTAAAACAAAGCCTTAAGCGAAGGAAATCGCTTGTCCCTTGTTCGCGGATTCGTAGATCGCTTCGAGAATCTGCTGCACCACATAGCCTTGGCGAGCGGTGACGACCGGCGCTTGATCGTTCAGGATCGCGTCGATCCAGGCGCGCGCCTCGCGTTCGGCCGAGTCGCTCGGCATCGACGGATCGAACTGGTTGCCGAGCAGAATCTCCTTCGTGTAAAGCTGGCCGTGCTCCTCGCCGTTGACGCGCAGGCCGCCCTTCATGTCCGCGCCGGCTTTGGAGCCGTGCAGCGTCACCTTCGCCTCGTCGATGTCGAGCGTGTTAAGCGCCCAGCTGGATTCGACCCATACGGTCGCGCCGCTTTTCATCGTGATCATGGCAAACGCCGAATCCTCGACCGTGAACGCCTCCGGATTCCAGTTGCCCCAGGCGTTGGCCGGGCTGCCCTGCTCGGCGAGCTTGCGGTAGGTCGTCCCGAGCACCGTCTTCGGCTCGTAGTTGTCCATCATCCACAGCGCCAGGTCGAGCGCATGCGTACCGATATCGATCAGCGGGCCTCCGCCCTGCTTTTCCAGATCGAGGAATACGCCCCACGTCGGCACCGCGCGGCGGCGGATCGCATGGGCCTTGGCCAGATAAACCTCTCCGAGCTCGCCGCCGCGGCAGGCCGCATACAGCCAGCGGCTGTCCGCGCGATAGCGGTTCTGATAGGCGATGCTCAGCTTGCGGCCAGTGCGCTCGGACACTTCCAGCATGCGCTGGGCGTCTGCGGACGTCTTCGCCATCGGCTTTTCGCAGAGCACGTGCTTGCCCGCTTCCATCGCGGCGATGGAAATCTCGGCATGCGTATCGTTCGGGGTGCACACGTGCACGACGTGGACGTCGGGATCCGCAAGCAGCGCCTGCACATTGTCGTATACGCGCGCGTCCGGCGTGCCGAATTTGTTCTTGGCGTCGTGCGCCCGTTCTTGGGATACGTCGAAAAACGCGGTTATTTTAGCTTCGGGGATCTTGGCGAGCGACGGCAGGTGCTTGCCGAAGGCAATGCCTCCGCAGCCGATCATGCCCACGTGCACTTGACTCAAAAGGTTGTCCTCCTTGAATGTTCGCGCTGATAGAACTACAATTCAAGTATATCATTCATCCAACGGATTCCCATGTGCAATGGTGCGCGGTCGTTATGCGATTTTGGTCAGGAGGCCACCCGGCATGCAGGCAAGACAGGAGAAAATCGAATACGAGAATCCGCTGCTCTCGATCAAGGTATGGCAGGCGATGCGCCAGGCCGACCTGCTCTACGGCTGGCACCACCATCCCGAATGCGAGCTGCTGCTCGTCCAAAGCGGACGTCTCGACGTCGAAGTGAACGGCGAGACGCATGTCATGGGCGAAGGCGACGTCGTCGTGCTCGGCAGCTCGCAGCTTCACCGCGATCGTAGCTACGGAGACGCCCAGGTGCAGTATCTCGTGCTGCAGTTCGATCTCCAGGCCTTTTTTGACCAGAGCACGATCTCTTACTTGCAATACTTCAACGAGACGAAGGTCCCGCTCAGCGCCATGAACTACCTGTTCAAGGAAAACCCCATCGCGCGGCGCGAAGCGGCCGCCTGCATCGCGGAGATCTACGAGGAAGCGCGGCGCAAGGAAGCGGGCTACGAGCTGGCGGTCAATCTGCTGATCAAAAAAATACTGCTCGTCATGATCCGTCACGACAAAATGGGGCTGCTCGCGGGACAGGACCGCGTCGAACGCATCCGGCTGAGGCCCGTGCTCGACTACGTGGAGTCCGGCATTACCGGGCGCGTTACCGTCGAAGACGCCTGCCGGCTGGCGAACATGAGCTATTATTATTTCGTGAAGTTTTTTAAAAAGTCGATGGGCATCTCGTTCACCGAATACGTCAACTTCCGCAAGATCAAGACCGCCGAGCAGCTGCTGCTCACCCGCGATCTCAGCGTCAGCGAGGTCGGCGATCGCATCGGGATGCCGAACATGGCCCATTTCTACAAGATGTTCAAGCGGTTCAACCACTGCTCGCCCAAGGAGTTCCAGCGCAAGATGCTGGCTTGGGGGGAGGTAACCCAAGCCAACCGACAAGTCCCCGCCGGACCCGACCGCGCGGGGATTTCATTTTAATCCTCGACCTCATGCACGCGCATGCTTTTTTGCTTCATGCCGCCTGCAGCCGGCTTGCCGCCTCGCGCTGCCGCCTCCTTGGCGACACGTTTGCCTGCTCGCCGCTCCTTCTGCGCGAGACGCGCCAGCTCCCGCTCGGTCTTGCGGTAGTTCGCGTAGCGCGCCGGGTCGAGCTCGCCGCCGCTTAACGCCTCCCGCACGGCGCAGCCTTGCTCGGCCTCGTGCCTGCAATCGCGAAACCGGCACGACGCCGCCAGCGCTTCGATATCCGAGAACGTCGCCTGCCAGCCGTCCTCCGATTCCCATAGCTGCAGCTCCCGCATGCCCGGCGTGTCGAGCCATACCGCGCCCGAGGGCAGCACGAACAACTCTCGGTGCGTCGTCGTATGGCGGCCTCGGGCATCGTCTTCGCGGATGCCTTGTACGGCTTGCCGGCTTTCGCCGGCAAGCCAGTTAAGCAGCGTGGACTTGCCTACGCCCGACGAGCCCGTCGCGCCTACCGTCGCCCCCGGCACAAGGAACGGAGCCAGCGCATCGCGCCCCAGGTCCTGCAGTGCGCTTATCGGGAAGACCGGCAGCTCCGGCGCGATGGCCCTCGCTTCCCGGACATACCTCTCCGGCTCTTCGCACAGGTCTGCCTTCGTCAGCAGCAGCACCGGCCTCGCGCCTCCATCTTGCACGGCGATCAGATAGCGTTCGATGCGGCGCAGATTCCAATCCTCGTTCAGCGAGACGACGATAAACACCGTATCGATATTCGCGCCGATGATCTGCTCGTCCGGACGGCTGCCCGCCGCCCGGCGCACGATCGACGTCCGTCTCGGCAGCAGCGCATGGATGACGGCGTGCGAGTCGCCGTCCGGCAGCTCCGCCGCGACCCAGTCCCCGACAGCGGGATAATCCCCCCGGCGTCGCCGCGATAAAAGCGAATTTGCCGGACACCTCGGCGAGTCTGTCTCCCCAAGGCGCCGCGATGCGGTACTGATGGCTGAATTGCGCGACGACGCGAGCCGGGGCGAGCTTCTTGCCCGTCGGCGGCAGCGCCGCATATTCCTTGTCCCGCGCTGCGTCCCAGCCGTAAATCTCCATTTCCGGCCAAGCGGTTTTTGTATATTCGTTCATTCGTTCGATAACCCCTTAGAAGTTTAATTTGATTTTTCGGCCAAAACAGTAAACCATCAAAACACAAAATAGCCCCAGGTCCCCCTGCGGCCGGACGGTCTCCCTCAGACGAGGCAAAGCGCGACGACAACCGCCGTGCCTACCCGTCTGCCCGTGCAGTCAAAGGCGACCGTACGGGCGGGGAGCTTCCGTTCACAACAAAAAAACCGCGGGGACCGGTCGGTCTCCGCGGCAGCCGGCCATGATGGCCGAAAAAAAGGCTTAGTCTCCCAAGCCGGCTCCGTTCGAGACCGATGCATACGCGACGGACGACAGCACAATCAGCGCTACGTTGGACATATTACATCAGCCTCCCTCTTCATAGATGGTTCATATTATAGACAGCCCGGCAATAAATTGTCAATCCATAATCAAGCTTGTACGCCAGCTTTCGCCAGAAACGACAATCCATCGCGGTCAAGATCCCTCCTGACGACCGTCATTCGTCCCAGACCATACGCGCGCTTCGCTGGCACGGGTCAACGACTTTTTTTCCTTTCATACCACTATCCCATTGAATCAGCCGCCAGCTTTTAACCTTGCCGCGCACTTAAAGTACTTGAAATGAGAACAAGCGTTCGTTATAATGGCAAAAAAAGGTCCTCGGGAGGCGCGCCATGCCAGTTGAAGCCGATACTTATGCGCAGTTTTGCCAACGTTTCTCGTCGGATGCCGCTTGCGCGCATGCGCTATTTGCGCTTCGCTGGCCCGAAGGATTCCGTTGCCCGGCCTGTCGCTGCAGCCGTTTCTCGCTCATTCGAACCCGGAGACTTCCGCTGTATCAGTGCGCCTCGTGCCGTCGCCAGACTTCCATTATTTCCGGCACGATCATGGAAGGAAGCCGCACGCCGCTGCCGCGTTGGTTTCAGGCGATGTTCCTGCTCTCTCAATCGTGCGGCATCAGCGCGCTTCGTTTAGCCGACATTATTACGGTCACCTATAAGACGGCTTGGCACATGGCGCACAAGATCAGGTTTGCCCTCCAATCCGCAGAAGCTTCGGACCTCATCGATGCCGATTTTAGGCTCGATGCCTTTTATTATGGCTCCCCCCCTCTATCAGGACGCCCAGCAGCCGCTATTGATCGGCGCCTCCTTGAACGACCAGGAGCAGCCAGATCATGTCGTTCTTCATCAACCGGAGCCTTCGCATGTCGACCCAGTTTCTAGGAGAGTGCTGGCATCGGGCTATCATGCCTTCTCCCGAGAGCATGCCAAACCGCACGCCGTACCTTCGAGCGATCGCTATGGGAAGCTGCATGGCGCTATATTCCCGATTGCGAAGACCGTATGCGCATGGCTGAACGATACCTTCAACGGTATCGGCGCCAAGCATTTACAAGCGTATTTGGACGAGTTTGCGTTCCGGCTGAACAAGCGATTGCAATCCGCTTCCGCCCTGCTTCCCTTATTGCACTGGTGCTCGGTCACCCGCGCCATCCAATACGACGAGCTCACTAGACCGAAGCCCCTACTTGCTGTGCCATGGATCTATTTCGGCAGCAGGTCCCGTTGGAAAGGCCATCATATGAGCAGATGGGGAGCGTAAGCAACGCAATTTTAAAAATAGTATGCGCACCTCTACTCTCGCAACTCAAACTGAGCCGATGGGATAATGGGATTAAATAATAAATAAGGATATATATCCCTGCCAATCCCCTTGTATTTGACCCTCGGCATGAAGTTTAGCGTTAAGAATTCGTACTTTCGACCCGATTTCGCTATCTTGCGAAACCTTTTATCGAGAGAAGGCGTTTAACCTAAACGTAATAGAACATCATGGATGAGGTGGAGAATTGAAACAGATCGGCTTCTTTGTACTGCTCGCAGCATTATTCTTCTGTTTTTCGTTCGCCGGACAAGCCAGCGCCCAGTCCTCCAGGGCAACCATCATACTGGACGGACAATCTCTGTCACTCCAGAAGAAAGACAAGGTCGAAATCGTTAAAGGCAGCGTCATGGTTCCCATCCGCGTCATTGCCGAAAATCTGGGCCTGCTCGTCACCTGGAACCCCTCCGACAAGCTGGTGAAGATCTGGTCCGGCAGCGGCGATATCAAGCTGACGATCGGCAGTTCGACCGCCAGCGTCGGCGACGCTAAAGTCAAACTGAACGCCCCTCCCGTTATTCGCTCAGGCACGACGCTCGTCCCGCTCCGCTTCGTCGGCGAATCCGCCGGACTCGACATCGGCTGGGACAACGCCAAGAAGGTGGTGACCTTGACAACGTCCCAACCTTCGGAGCCATGGCTGCCGCCTTCGCCTACGCCATCGGCGACGCCGTCTCCTTCGCCCGCGCCGACGCCATCGCCAGAGCCAACGCCGACGCCCGCTCCCGGAACTTCCCCGACGCCATCGCCGTCTCCCGCGGCTGGCGGTCAGATCAAAGGGATCGGCTGGAGCGACGGCAGGTTAGCCATTTCGTTCATCGGCAGCCTCATCCCTAAAACGTATGCGGCCGCCAACCTGTCGCGTATCGTAGTCGAGCTTCCGAACACGTCGTTCGACCCAGCATTTTCGACGCTGCAGTCTTACGATACGGCAACCCAATCGGGCGAATTCGCGATCTCGGACGGTTCGAACGCGACCCATGTCAAATATGCCGTCACCGACGACGCTTCCAAGACCGTCACCATCACGCTGGACCTGACGGCGGATATGCCTTATTCGGCTTATCAAGAGACCGATGTCGAGTCGAACGTATATGTCGTCGACCTGAAGCCGACCGCGACGCCGACGCCGCCTCCCGTCAATCCGAACAACGGCAAAAAGATCGTCGTCATCGATCCCGGTCACGGCGATGGAGACCCGGGCGGCATCGGCGCCACGAAAAAGCAGGAAAAGTCGTTTAATCTGTCGCTAGCGCTTAAGGTGGAGAAGCTGCTGAAGAAGCAGTCGGCCTTCCAAGTCGTGCTGACCCGACATGACGATACCTTTATCCCGTTGTCCGACCGTGCGACGATCGCGAACAAAGCCGACGCGGACGCCTTCGTCTCGATCCACGCTAACATCGCGCCAGGCAAACCGACCGTTCGCGGCACGGAGACTTATTATTACACGGGAAGCGGCAAGACCCTCGCGAACGTCATGCACAAGCATCTGGTTCAAGCGACCGGCTTCAACGACCGCAAGGTCAAATACGCGAGCTATAAGGTATTGCGCGAGACGGACATGCCCGCCACGCTGCTCGAAGTCGGGTTTTTGTCCAACGCCACGGAAGAATCGATTTTGTTCAGCGACAGTTTCCAGAACCGCGTCGCCCAGGCGATCGTGGACGGACTGAAGGACTACTTCGGCGTCAAGTAATAAACATTCCGTAAAGACCCATCGGCTAACACTCACCTTTTTATTGCGGAAATAGGCGAATGGACAGTCCGATTCAGCAACAACACATATATTAGGGGTGTGGAAGTCACCACAATCCAAAACCTCGGAGGTGTAGCAAATGAGCGGAGTAGCTGGCGGTTACGGCGGCGGAGCAGCGTTCGTCCTCGTCCTCTTCATTCTTCTCGTAATCATTCTGCGTGCGGGCATCGGCCTGTACTAAGAGCTCTTGCCTCTAGCAATTCCTCCTGCTGTCCCGCTGCGCCCCTGGCGCGGCGGGCCTTTTTTGCGATTGCACGCATGTAATCGACTCGTGCCTCTATAGTCCGCGGATTCGATTGCGCGATCCTCTAGCGCTCCTGAAAACGAACGGCGCGATCGCGATTGCGGGTACGAGCAGCGCGAATCCGGTCAACCCCACGATGCCGTAGTCTTGCAGCCAAGACGGCGCTTCGTCGGCCGCCTTGAACAACCAGCCCCCGATATTGGGTCCAATGAATCCGGCGATGCCGGTCAATGCGGAGAACACTGCGATGTAGATCGGTCTGTCCGCTTTCGGCGTATCGCCGATCAAAAAGTTGAACACAAGCAAATTGTATCCGCCGAGTCCGATGCCCAGCAGAACGTGCGACAACCCTAGGATTAGCAAGACAGGCAGCGCGGCCATACCTAACCAAACGATACAGGCGAGAGAGATGATCGGGAAAGTCCAGGTGAGCAGTTGGCGCGCGGTAAACCGTGCGTTCAAATTGCCCCAGAAAATGTAGCTGACCATCATGACGATATTTTGAATCATCGTGATCAATGTTACGCTGCTATAGCTTAAATTCAGCAAGTTAAGCATCGCATAGGCGTAAAGCGGAACGACGACGTTCTGAATCAAAATAAATAGGGTGATGAAGGAAGCCGCCGATAAAAACGGCCGGTCGCGAAAGGGCTTGAGGATAAGAGAGGCGGATAGTCCGCCGCCTGCGCTCTCGAAGGGCGGATTGGCATAACGAGATAGTTCGATGCCGTTCCAGACGACGCATAGCGCGCAGAGCGCGAACAGGACCGCGAAGCCGCGTCCGCCCGGCAGCCAATCCAACAGTTGACCGCCTACTAGCAACGTCAGGCTGGCCACCGCCCAGTGGATCGTATTGCGGATGCCGAAGTAGCGTCCTCGTACGGGAGGCGGCACGATATCGGCCATAAGGGACGTCCAGATGACGCCTCCGGCTTGCGCCAGCGTGAAGGAGCAGAGGAATACAAGCATGTACGTCGGCGCCCAAGCCGCATCGGGAAACAATAGAGGGATCAAACCCGTGCCGACCCATAACGTACGGTGTCCGACGCCGAGTATCATTGAGACCTTTCGCCGGTCTCTCCAACGCTCCATGGCAAACGCCATAAAAATCTGGGCTAGCAGCGTCAAAGAAGGGATCGCGGCGATCAACCCGATCTGTTCGGAATGAAACCCCAGATACAACAAAAACGCCGTCTGCAAGGGGCCTCCTAGCAGATTGCCGATGATCGTGGCGGGGATGCCTTCGATCAGGGAAGCTCGCAGCCCTCGTCTGGTCTCTGAATCGTTAAACCTGCTCCGCAATAGTCGTTGAATATCCAGACCGGCGATACGCATGCGCTTGGTCATTGGCAGTTCCCCCCATGGTGATCCGAATCTATCGACCGCTTCTCCCGCAGCTATGGCCTTCGGGCGCCATAAAAAAAAAGGCTCCGCGACGGAGCTGTCGCGAAGCGCGCTTTCGTTTAATCCGATTCTACTCTCTTTCCCCTATGAATGGCAAATAAATCATGAACTCAGTGCCCTCGCCGAGCCGGCTGTCGACTTGCACCGTGCCGCCGTGATTCCGGATGATCCGGTAGCTCACGGATAGACCGAGCCCGGTCCCTTCGGACTTCGTCGTGAAGAAGGGATCGAATAGCCTGCTCAGCGTCTCCCGGTCCATTCCTCGACCGTTGTCGGCAATGCTGATGACGGCGTATCCGCGTTCCTTTCGCGCCGACAGCCGAATGTTCGGCCTGCGCTTGTCCGCTACGTGTGCAACCGCATCCAAAGCATTTTTCACCATGTTCAAAATCACTTGCTTGATCTGCTTTACGTCAATCGAGATCGTCAGATACGGATCGAAAATCTCGCAGGTCAATTCGACCCCTTGCATGTGGGCCTCGCTCTCGGTGAGCAGGATCGTCTCCTTGAGCAGCAGACCGACCAGCACGGTCTGCGTCATCGGCGCAGAAGGCTTGGACGAATTGAGAAACTCGTAAATAATGTCGTTCGCTCTGTCGATCTCGGATAATATGATTCGCGCGTACTCCTGCTTGCCGATCGACTCCAGGAACGGCTTCAGCAGTTGAATGAATCCGCGAATGCTCGTCAGCGGATTGCGGATCTCGTGGGCGATCGCCGCCGCGATCTTGCCTAGCATGGCCAGCTTGTCGTTCTGGAAGGCGCTCTGCTCGATCTGTTTGTGCTCCGAGACATCCTTGATGCTGACCAATATATCCCCGTCGAGCTCTTCGATCTGGGAGATGCTGATCAGCAGGTACCGGCTGCCGTCCTGAAATTCGCCCTGCGCGCGTCGATCGTACTTCAATTGCCTGTACATACGAATAAAAATAAGCCGCAGAGAACGGCTCAAGCTGGGGTGGAACAATAGTTGGCGGAGACTCTGGCCGATCAGTATGCGCCTGGGCGCTTGCAGCAGCCGGGCCATCGGCACGTTCAGAAAACGAAGCGTCCCGCCCGGCTCGAACAACGCAATCCCGCTGTCCAGATGCTGGAGTACCGTTTCGAAGCGGCTCGGCCTCTCTTCCTGGAGCGGAATGGCCTTCGCCGCGGCCTGTCTCAAATCCTCCGGCAGTTGTTCTTCCTTGGCTGCGGCCGATTCGGAACAGGGGTGATTGCCGAGAATCTCGTGAAGAAACAATAGACTCCGATGCATGAGCGCTAGCCTGTCCTCGCTATCCGCATGCGAGACGAGCAGGCGAACGTTCTCCTCGTGATGCTCGAAAATGTGCTCTGCCGGAACGCCGTTCAGCAGGTCGAGCAGCTCGCTCAGATCGTATCCCTCCCTCGTGTCTTCGTGAAGCACATACTCCACGAGAACCGGGAAATATCTCGTTCTCCATTTCTCCATGCCGTATTCCTCCAGGCTCGCCCTTGCGTCAAATCCATCATAGTAAAGGAATGGGAAAGCTGTCAATCGGAGAAGATGTCGAATAAAAAACGCGAAAAACGCCGCTCCCCGACTGATGACTTGAGTAGAAAGTCGCATATCAGGGAACGGCGTTTACGCTTGCTCTATATGTCGAAACTAAAGCGCCCCGCCCGTCGTTCGCTTGAGGCGGAGCTTGTGCCGGCGCTGGCTCAGCACGCCAAGTCGGCGCTTGAGCTGTCGCTCCCACTCTTCGTCTCCGATCTTCTTCGCGAAGGTAAGCAGGTCCAGCCCCATGTCGATCTGATTCTGCACCATGAGGAGCGGATCCTCTTCCTCGTTGTTGACCGAGTTCTCGTGCAGATCCTTTTCTGACTCGTCCACGTAGTCCTGGAAGTCTACCTCCGACGCGCCGTCGCCGTGCGCGTAGTCGGCCAGAATCTCGTATTCGTTTTCGACCAAGTAGTGCACCTCGACCCGGTGGCATACCGGGCAGAACAGAATCGGGACGTTGTGAATTCGCGTGCGATAGTGCTTCAGCGTTCCCTTCGTCCCGATCATGCTGGCTCCGCAACAGAATGACATCGACTTCCCCCTCCCTTATGGACATGTATGGCTTTGGACGTGTATGGCTCTGTCGGATGATTCACTATATTCTCCTCTAAAACGGCAAATTCCTGCCGCGCATCCCAAAAGTCAATAAAAAGGGCTGCCGTCTAAAGGATGCCAAAGGCGCATGCGGGAGCATGCGCCTTCGGCCGAAACGATATTCGATTAGTTGGCGACCAGGTTCTTGTCGCCCGGCTTCCAGTTGATCGGGCACAGCCCGCCGGATTGAAGCGCTTGGAGTACGCGGAGCGTCTCTTCGACGCTGCGGCCTACGTCGTTGTGGTTAACGACTTGGTACTTCAGCACGCCGTCCGGATCGATGATGAACAGGCCGCGCAGCGCGATGCCTTCTTCTTCGATCAGTACGCCGTAGTCGCGAGCCGCTTGCTTCGTGATGTCGGCAGCCAGCGGGAAGTTCAGCTGGCCGAGGCCGTTGTCGTTCTTAGGCGTGTTGATCCATGCCTTGTGGCTGTGGACGCTGTCCACGCTGACGCCGAGAACTTCGGTGTTCAGCGCTTTGAACTGGTCGTAAGCTTCGGACAGCGCGACGATCTCCGTCGGGCATACGAAGGTGAAGTCCAGCGGATAGAAGAAGAATACGAGCCATTTACCCTTATAATCCGTAAGGGACGCTCTGCCGAATTCCTTGCCGTCACCGGACACCGTCTCCAGGTTAAAGTGCGGGGCCTCGCGGCCGACCAAACGCTCTGCCATTGACCATTACCTCCTGTAATTCCGACTACAAAGCCGGGCCTTATTTGCTATAAACGATAGTAGCATAGACTGAGAATGAAAATCAAGCTGTAGTGATTACTTCTTTGAAGTTATTCTAATCTAATCCTTACCGTTCAAGCTAACAGAAGACCAAACCGGCTGTCCGCTAGCTTTTGACGCGAAATGACGCGATTTGACGCAATTTGACGCGATTTAGCGAACCATCGCCGCTACGATCAAATCGCCCATCGCCGTCGTGCCGATCGCCTGGCTCTTGTCGACCGCGATATCGCCCGTACGGTGACCTGCGTCAAGCACTTGCTTGACGGCACGCTCGATCACTTCTGCCGCTTCGGCGTAGCCGAACGTCAGCTGGAACATGAGCGCAACCGACAGAATCGTCGCGATCGGGTTGGAGATGCCTTGGCCCGCGATATCCGGCGCGGAGCCGTGAACCGGCTCGTAGAGGCCGAAGCTGCCTTCGCCGAGCGATGCGGACGACAGCATGCCGATCGATCCGGTCAGCATGGCGGCTTCGTCGCTTAAGATGTCGCCGAACATGTTTTCCGTCACGATGACGTCGAAGCTGGATGGGCGGCGCAGCAGCTGCATCGCGCAGTTGTCGACGAGGACGTGCTCGAGCTCGACGTCCGGATACTCCGGCGCGATCTTGTTGACGGTCTCGCGCCACAGGCGGCTCGTCTCGAGGACGTTCGCCTTGTCGACCGACGCGAGCTTCTTGCGGCGCTTCTGCGCGATCTCGAAGCCTTGGCGGACGATGCGCTCGATCTCCTGCACGTTATATACGCAGGTGTCGACGGCTTCTTGTCCGCCTGCGCCTTCGCGGCGGAACTTCTCGCCGAAGTAGATGCCGCCGGTCAGCTCGCGCACGACGATGAGGTCGGTGCCTTCGAGCACTTCAGGCTTCAACGTCGAGGCGTCCTTCAGGCAGTCGAATACGACGGCCGGACGGATGTTGGAGAACAGGCCGAGCGCTTTGCGGATGCCGAGCAGGCCCGTCTCCGGACGCAGCTCCTTCGAATTGTTGTCCCACTTCGGGCCGCCGACCGCGCCAAGCAGCACCGCATCCGCGCGCTGGCAAATGTCGAGCGTCTCTTGCGGCAGCGGCGTGCCCTTCTCGTCGATGGCAATCCCGCCGAACAAGCCGTGCTCGAGCTCGAACTTATAGCCGAACAGTTCCTCCGTTTTCTTCAATACCTTTATCGCTTCTCCGACGACTTCCGGGCCGATGCCGTCGCCTGCGATGACCGCTATCTTTTTCACTTCTGCCATACGTTTAAGTTCACTCCCGACTTAGGTTCCATTCCGATTGCTATGTTTAGTTGTAGCACATATCGCGGGTCTCGTCCAAAACATAAAAACTATGCCGTTAATAGTTGATGGCTATGAGCGGTTGTAGCAGCACCCGGTTATGGGTGTGAAGCTACGATCAGGGTGCATTGCTGCTTGTAGGGTGCATGGCTGCTTGGAAGCTATCGTCGAACCGCCGCGATTGCCAATGCCGCGATCCGTTCGACCTCGTCCCTGTCCACGACGGGAAGATTCGGATGCGAAAAGGGAAAAGAGGCGGAAACGCCGATGACGTTGGCCAGCGCACCAAGGAGCGCGGCATCGCGCGGCTCGCGCAATAGCACCCACTTGGCATAGGGGGGCACGCTTGAAGCCTTCCGCCAAGATCAAATCCGCCGGCGGCAGCCGCCCTGCCAGTTCCTCGAGCGATGCTTCGCCCGGCGTCCAGACGGCCGAGAGCGCTGCCGAGGAGGCGCCGGTCCCTACGGCCCCGGCTGCCAGATGAAGCCCCGTGTCTTTGTCCGGCAGATCAAGCGAAGCCGCGCCGTCTGCCGCGTTTTGTTCAGGCCGATGCCCGTGATGCTTAAGCGTCGCTACGGTCATACCCAAGTCCGTCAGGTGACGGACTAACGCGCAGAGCAGCGTCGTTTTGCCGCTGTCAGCATAGCCTACGATCTGTATAACGGGAGGCATGGCACTCATGATCGCAGACGCTCCTTTGCAAGCCGGTAATCCTCCGGCGTGTTCATGTTCATCAACTGTTCAGCGTCTTTGCCCTCCGGCACCCATTTCACAAAACGCATCGTTGCCGTCGCTTCCAACACCCGCCTGTTGCCGCTATTAAGCGCATCTTGCCATACGGAGCGCGTATGGCCGCGATATAGCGCGCACAACGGATGAAGCTTGCCGCCGGCCTCGGGCAAGACAGCGTCCGCCTCCGGATGCCGAGCCAGCGTCTCTGACAACGCCCGCCATACGTTTGGCCCCGCGAGCGGGTAATCGCAGGCGACGACCAGCTGCAGCGGAAGCTCGGAGGCAGCCATGCCCGCGCATATGCCGGCGATCGGACCGAACTCCGCCACCTCATCGGCAGTCACGCGGACATCGCCGGGAAGAAACTCGTATTCACGCTTGCGTTCCGCTACGACCGTTACCCGTTCTGCGATATCCGACAAGCTTCTGCACAATCGCAAGAGCAGCGGCTCGCCGTTGAATTCAAGCCCCTCCTTGCGGGCGCCCATCCGCCTGCCCGCTCCGCCGCACAATACGACGGCATGACAGCCGGACATCGCTGCGTTAGCGTTCCCATTCCATGAGGATATCATTGCCATGCGCGCTCCTCCCAGCCCGGAAGCAGCCGAACGTCGATCATGGCGCCCGGCCGCGTCTCTTCGGCGGACGGCGGGATCGCGAGCAGCGCGTTCGCTTGCCCGATCGAGAGGAGTCCCGATGAGCTGTTCTCATCGCACGGACGCGCGGTCAGCTTGCCATCCTCGATCCGAACGACGCCACGCAGAAACCGGGGATTGGCGTTGCTCTTCATGAAGCCTTCCGCCAAGCGCGCCCGGCACCAATCGAGCGCGCCGCTGCCCCCGCCCATCCGCTCGATCGCCGGACGCGCCAGCAGCTCGAATCCGGCGAAGCAGGCGCCGGGATTGCCGGATAGCCCGATCAGCAGCTTGCCGTCCATGACGATCGCGCTAGACGCGCTTCCCGGACGAATGGCCAGTTTGGAAAACAAAAGACCTGGACCGGCTTCCCTGAATACGCCGCCCATGACGTCGGTGTCTCCGACGGAGATGCCGCCCGACACGATGACCAGATCGGCATCGGCGAGCCCCCGCCGCAGCATCTGCTTCGCTTCGTGCGGCTCGTCCGGCACGTGCGCGTCCCACGCCGTTTCCCCCGCTGCCGATTCGATCAATGCCCGCAGCATCGGCTGGTTGCCGTTGCGAACTTGACCGATCATCGGCTCGCATTCGACCGGCACCACATCGTCGCCCGCCGTAATGACGACGATCCGCGGCTTGCGGTAAACGTACGGCTTGGCTACGCCGACCGATGCCAGCAAAGCCGCTTGTCCCGGCCCGATCCGCGTTCCCGCGGCGAGGAGCATGCTGCCTGAGGCTGCCTCGGCTCCCGCAGCGGTCACATGCCTGCCTGTCGTCTCCGGCCGCAGGAAGACAGCCTGGCGCATGCCGTCATCGCTCTGCCTGAGGGCGACCGCTTCCTGCATCACGACCGTATCCGCGCCTACGGGCAACGGCCCTCCCGTCCCGACGCGCATGGCTTCGCCGGATTGAATACGGTAACCCGCAGCATCCCGCGCATCTCCCTCCAAGATTTCAAGCATGACCGGGCTATGCGGCGACGCCGACGCCAGGTCCGCCGCTCTCACCGCATAGCCGTCCATGCCCGCGCGCGCAAACGCCGGTATCGGCGCATCCGTACGCACCGCCTCCGCCAAACGACGGCCGCTCGCCTGAAGCAGCGGCACCTCCTCGGCGCCGACCGGCTCGGCCCATGCCAAGATGCGTCGCTGCGCTTCATCAAGGGATATCGCGTCCCGGCGTCCATTCATCCTGCTAGCCCCTTATCGATTCCTCTAAGTATAAATTCTTCCATATAATTACACAGGCAATTTGAATATGAACTTCTTGCGCGCATTCCATTATCCCATCGACTCAGACCGACATCGCCGAGTCCGGTCGACCTCATTCAAGGTAAGTCGACAAAATTTTTAAAGTCGGAAAAAGTCTTTCTGAGTCGTGCTCCATTCGAAGTTATGCAAAGGCCCAGCTCGTATGTTAACTATTGTATCATTTCTGTCCGACTCACAATAGTCCGCACCTCCTCCACCCATCGCCTGATTCTTGACTTCCAGTCGGATTTAATGGGAGGAAATTGTCCGACAGCTGGTTGCGTGCGAGGCGGGAATAAGGGCTCGAAAAGCATGGCTGAATCAATGGGATAGTCGATCGAAAATCGTAGCCGAATCGTGGGCGAGCTTAATGAAGGGCGTATCTGACGAAAGAGCGCAGCTGATCCAATGGGATAGTGGTATGAACTCGAAAAACGGGCCTATTTACACGCGCCGCGTCCTACGAAAAAAACGCACCGCCGGCGAATTCTCGACCGAACGGTGCGTTCTCATATTAAAATCATCGCGCGATTTAACTCAATTATACGCCGACGCCAACATGCGCCAGCGCCTTGGACAGTCTGGCGATGCCCTCCCGCGAGCGCTCTTCGTCCGTATACGAGAAGTTGAAGCGCGCCTTGTCCAGCTCAGGCTGCTCGGCATAGAAAGAGACGCCGGGTACGAAGGCGACGCCGTGCTCGACGGCGGTCTTCAACAGATCGGTCGTGTTCACCGATGCCGGGAACTCGATCCAGATGAACATGCCGCCCTTCGGCACTTCCCACGTGACGCCTGGCCAAGCTTCCTGCTGGAGCAGACCGACCATGTTCTCCATCCGCGCTTCGTACTCCGTGCGGACGAATTCGATGTGCGCGTCCAGATCGAAGCAAGTCAACAGTTGGTATAGCGTCTGTTGGTCCAGCGTGCTGGACTGCAGGTCGGCCGCTTGCTTGGCACGCGCCATATTGCGGATGATATCCGGATCGGCCATGACCCAGCCGGTACGCAGACCGGGCGCGACCGTCTTGGAGAAGGTACTCGTATATACGACGCAAGAGCCTTCGACGGACGGCGCCAGCGAGAAAATCGACGGATACGTCAGCGACGCCTCGCCGAATTTTAATTCGCCGTACGGATCGTCCTCGAGGATCAGCGTATCCGTACGCTGGCACAGCTCGAGCACGGCTTTACGGCGCTCGAGGCTCCATGCCTTGCCCGTCGGATTCGAGAACGTCGGGATGACGTACAGAATCTTTGGCTTGTGCTTCAGCAGCTTGGTCTCCAGATCCGCGAGGTCGAGGCCGTCGCTGTCGCCTTCTACGGACACCGTCTCCGCCCCGTAGGAACGGAACACCTGCAGCGCCGACAAATAGGTCGGACGTTCAACCAGAATCGTGTCGCCCGGATCGATGTAGATGCGCGTCAGCAAATCGATCGCCTGCTGCGAGCCGGTCGTGAGCAGCATGTCGTCGGGCGTGACTTTGCAGCCCTTGCGCGCCATGCGCGCGCAGAGCGCCTCGCGCAGCGGCAAATAGCCTTCGGTCAGGCCGTATTGGAGCGCCTTGTTGCCTTGGGCCATCACGCGCTGGAATGCCTCGGACACCGCGGCGACCGGGAAATGCTCCTCGGCAGGCAGCCCGCCGGCGAAGGAGATGATCGAATTCCCCTGCGTCAGCTTCAAAATTTCCCGGACTGCCGAGGAGGAGAAGCTCCCAAGTCTGGAGGAGTATCGATAGTTCATACGGGGTTCCCCATTTCTCAAATGACGGCGGTCCGTAGCTTTGATGCGGCGGGCCTCCGCCTTAAATATATTCGTTGCGTTAGATCAAAGTGACATTGTCGCGGTCTCGCTTGACCCGAGGCGGCTCCTGCCGCTTTTCTACGAGACGGTTCAGCGCGTCCACGTACGCGCGCGCACTCGCTTCGAGAATGTCGGTGCTGACGCCGCGGCCTTGCGCGCTGTACTCGCCCTGCTGCAGAACGACATGAACCTCGCCGAGCGCGTCCGTGCCGTCCGTCACCGACTTGATCGTATAGTCGTCCAGCTCGACGACTTCGCCCGTTTGGGCGTTGATCGCATGGTAAATCGCGTCGACGGAGCCGTTGCCTTCGGCGGTATGCGACACCATGCCGGCCGGCGTCTTCAGCTTGACCGTCGCGCTCGGGCCCTTATGGCTGTCGAACGACACGACGAGCTGTTCGAGCGCGAACACCTCGGGCGTCTCGATGATCTTCTCCTCGAGCAGCGCCAGGATATCCTCGTTCGATACGTCCTTCTTGCGGTCGGCCAAGTCTTTGAATTTGCCGAAGGCCGCATTGACTTGCTCTTCCGACAAGCCTTCGAAGCCGAGATCGACGAGCTTCTCGCGGAAGGCGTGGCGTCCGGAGTGCTTGCCGAGGACGAGCTTGCTATCCTTCATGCCGATCGTAGCGGGAGAAATGATCTCGTACGTCGTCTTTTCCTTCAGCACGCCGTCCTGGTGGATGCCCGACTCGTGCGCGAACGCGTTCGCGCCGACAATCGCCTTGTTGCCCGGCACGGGCATGCCCGTCAGCTTGCTGACGAGGCGGCTCGTCTTGGCGATCTCCTGCAGGTTCAGTCCGGTGGCCGCCTGGAAAAATTCCCCTCGGGTGTAAAGCGCGAGCGCCACTTCTTCAAGCGCCGTGTTGCCCGCGCGCTCGCCGATGCCGTTGATCGTGCCTTCGATCTGATCGGCGCCGTTTTGAATCGCGGCCAGCGCGTTGGCGGTCGCGAGGCCGAGATCGTCGTGGCAATGCGCAGAGAGCTGGACCTTCTCGATGCCTGGCACCTGCTCCTTCATCGTCTTGAAGATATTGCCGTATTCGTAAGGCGACAGGTAACCGACCGTGTCCGGCAGGTTCACGACGGATACGCCCAGCCTGACGGCAAGCGCTGTCACTTCGACGAGGAAGTCGAGCTCCGTGCGGCCTGCGTCCTCCGCGGAGAACTCCACTTGGGAAAAGTGCTTCTTCGCGTATTTGATCATCGCTTCCGCCGCTTCGAGCACCTCGTGCTTTTCCATGCGCAGCTTGTGCTTGCGATGGATCGGCGAGGTCGCGAGGAAAATGTGGATGCGCGGATCCTGGGCGCCCTTCAGCGCCTCGACTACGGCGTCGATGTCCTTCTCGCGGGAACGGGCCAGACCCGTGACCGACGCGTTTTTGACGGCGCGAGCGACCGCGTTGACCGCGGCAAGGTCGCCTGGCGAGGCGATCGGGAAGCCCGCTTCGATCCGGTCGATGCCGAGCTTTTCGAGCTGTAGGGCGATCTCGACCTTTTCCTGCGTATTCAGGTTGACCCCCGGGGACTGTTCACCGTCGCGGAGCGTTGTATCGAACATATAAATTTTGCGCATGGCAGAGCCTGTCGGCCCGCACCTCCGATCGTCATGCATATGAGAGAAGAGAAGGCCGAATTGCTCCGACCTTCTCCCGATTATAACATAAGGTTAGCTGGTTCTTACTTCTTGATCCAGTGCATCAGGCCGCGCAGCTGCGCGCCGACGACTTCGATCGGGTGCTCGGCTTCGATGCGGCGGGTCGCCGTCATGAACGCGTTGCCGGATTGGTTCTCGAGGATGAAGTCGCGAGCGAATTTGCCCGTTTGGATGTCCGTCAGAACGGCCTTCATCGCCTTCTTCGTCTCGTCGGTCACGACGCGCGGACCGGTGACGTAGTCGCCGTATTCGGCCGTGTTGGAGATCGAGCTGCGCATCGAAGCGAGGCCGCCTTCGTACATCATGTCGACGATCAACTTCAGCTCGTGCAGCACTTCGAAGTAGGCCATCTCAGGCGCGTAGCCGCCTTCGACCAGCGTCTCGAAGCCGGCTTTGACCAGCGCCGTAGCGCCGCCGCACAGGACGGCTTGCTCGCCGAACAGGTCGGTCTCGGTCTCTTCGCGGAACGACGTCTCGATGACGCCCGCGCGGGTACAGCCGATGCCCTTGGCATAAGCCATGCCGATCTCGAACGCCTTGCCCGTGCCGTTCTGGTGGATGGCGATCAGGCCGGGAACGCCGAAGCCTTCAACGTACGTGCGGCGAACCATGTGGCCCGGGGACTTCGGCGCCACGAGAAGGACGTCGGCATCCTTCGGCGCGACGATCTGGCCGAAGTGAACGTTGAAGCCGTGGGAGAACATGAGGGCTGCGCCCTTCTTCAGGTTCGGCTCGATTTCTTCGCGGTAAACGCGAGCTTGCGTTTCGTCAGGCATCAGGATTTGCACGACGTCGGCTTTGGATACCGCTTCGGCTACCGGGAATACTTCGAAGCCGTCGTTGCGGGCCGCTTGGGCGGACTTGCCTTCGCGAAGACCGATGATGACTTGCAGGCCGCTATCGCGCAGGTTTTGCGCTTGGGCGTGGCCCTGGCTGCCGTAGCCGATGACCGCGATCGTTTTGTTTTGCAGGGCGCCGAGGTCGGCGTCTTTTTCGTGGAACAGTTTGACTGCCATTAGTAAGATCCTCCTTAGTATGTGAAGCTGGGATATATAGGCGACCCTCATGGAACGGGCGTCCCAAGGGAGAACCGAATTCGCGCGGCGCGAGCCTGCTCTTGGTACAAGCCTTGTCCGCGAAAGGGAGTTCTCCCTTCGAACACCCGCTCCTGGGATAGCGGATGAAGGAAATAATGCCGGGGGCGGCTGCGCGATCGCGCCTTCGCTTAACGCGCGCTGCCCCGCGCCATCGCCGTCACGCCCGTCCGCGACAGCTCGCGGATGCCGTACGGCTTGAGCAGCTCGATCATGGCGTCGATCTTGTCGGTGTCGCCGACGACCTGGACGATCAGGCTGTTCGCGCTGATGTCCACGACGGCCGCCCGGAACGTATCGACGATGCCCAGAATCTCCGGTCGCGCCGAAGGATCGGCGCCGATCTTGATCAGACCGAGCTCGCGGGCGACCATCGGGCTGCTGCCGATATCGACGACCTTGATGACGTCGATAATTTTGTAAAGCTGCTTTTCGATCTGCTCGAGCGTATGGTCGTCGCCCTTCGTGACGATGACCATGCGGGACAGGCCCGGCTCTTCGGACGATCCGACGGTGATGCTCTCGATATTGAAGCCCCGGCGTCCGAACAGACCGGACACCCGCTGCAGCACGCCGGGCTGGTCGTTCACGAGAATGGCGATCGTATGTCTGGTGCTCATTCGTCATCCCCCATCAGCATTTGATCGATGGTGCTGCCCTGCGTAACCATCGGATAAACGTTCTCGCCCTTGCGGACGACGAACTCGACGACGGCCGGACCGTCGTGCGCGAGCGCCGCTTCCCAGGCGGTGCGGGCTTCGTCCTTGTTGGTCGCGCGAAAAGCCTTGACGCCGTACGCTTCGGCCAGCTTGACGAAGTCCGGGCTGCCGGCCAGGTCGATGTGGCTGTAGCGGTTGTCGTAGATAAGCTCTTGCCACTGGCGAACCATGCCGAGCACCTGGTTGTTCAGGATCGCGACCTTGACCGGAATGTTGTTGATCGCGCAGATCGCGAGCTCCTGCGAGCACATCTGCATGCCGCCGTCGCCGTTGATCGAGACGACCGTACGGTCCGGATTGCCCATTTGCGCGCCGATCGCCGACGGGAAGCCGAAGCCCATCGTGCCGAGGCCGCCGGAGGTGACCCAGGAACGCGGCTTGTTGAACGGATAGTACTGCGCCGCCCACATCTGGTGCTGGCCGACGTCGGTCGTGACGATCGCGTCGCCGTGCGTCGTCTCGTGGATCATCGATACGACCCATTGCGGCTTAAGCTCTTCGTCCGAATCCTTGTACGCAAACGGCTTCGCCGCCTTGCGCTCTGCGATCTTCGCCCGCCACGCATCGGCTTTGGCCGCGTACTTCGCGCCCTCGACCGCCTGCTGCAGCACCGCCTTGACGTCGCCGACGATCGGGATGTCGGTCGGCACGTTTTTGCCGATCTCCGCCGGATCGATGTCGACGTGCACGATCTTCGCATGCGGCGCGAAGCCCGCCAGCTTGCCCGTCACGCGGTCGTCGAACCGCGCGCCGATGTTGACGAGCAGGTCCGACTCCTGGATCGCCATGTTGGCCGTCCACGTGCCGTGCATGCCCGGGAAGCCCATGTGCAGCTCGTGTCCGCTCGGGAACGCCCCGAGGCCCAGCAACGTTGTCGTGACCGGGATGCCGGTCTTCTCGGCGAAGGCGAGCACTTCCTCGTGGGCGCCGGAGTAGACGGCGCCGCCGCCAATCAGCAGCACCGGACGCTCCGCCTGTTCGATCGCCCGCAGCATCTTGTCGACCTGCTGCTTGTTCGGCTGAACGGTCGGGTTGTAGCCGCGAAGCTTCACTTCGGTGTGCGGCTTGAACAGCGCCTTCTCGTTGGAGACGTCCTTCGGAATGTCGATCAGGACAGGACCCTTGCGGCCCGAGTTGGCGATATGGAACGCCTCGTGAATGATACGCGGCAGATCCTCGGCCTTGCGCACCAGGTAGCTGTGCTTGGTGATCGGCATCGTGATGCCGACGATGTCGGCCTCCTGGAAGGCGTCCGTGCCGATCAGCGTCGTCGCGACGTTGCCGGTGATGACGACGAGCGGCACGGAATCCATGTACGCCGTCGCGATGCCGGTGACGAGGTTGGTCGCGCCCGGGCCCGACGTCGCGATGCAGACGCCGACCTTGCCGGTGCTCCGCGCATAGCCGTCGGCCGCGTGGATCGCGCCTTGTTCGTGACGGGTCAGCAGGTGATTAAAGTCTTCGAAGCCGTACATCGCGTCGTAAATATACAGAACGGCGCCGCCCGGATAGCCGAATACGCAGTCGACACCCTCGAGCAGCAGGCTGCGCAGCAGCATCTCGGATCCCGAGATGACCTCTTGCTTGCCCCATTTCTCGATCAATTGTTCCTTGGACTTCAGCGTGGCACTGTTCGCGACCATCCTTCATCCTCCTTAAGTAGAATCATTTATGAGCCAATAGGCTGTAAATCAAAATAAAAAAAGCCCTTCGTCCGAACGTCTGTTAAACGTTCTGGGACGAAAGGCTGTTCCTTCCGCGGTACCACCCGGATTCGCGCGCGATCTCGCGATCGGCGCCTCATCAAGTATGCCGCCGATCCGAGCGCTCGGAGGACGTCCATACTTCAGGCGCGATAACGTGCGCCACCCCGAGACCCCTTAGTAAGCTGCATGCAGCCGTTCGGGAGACCAGCTCCGAGGAGACCTTGCGTACAGGGTTATCGGCATCGGTCTCAGCAATCCCGACGCTCTCTGAGCGATAGTGCCCACCCGCATCTTCCTCTTCAACGCTGTTCAAGATGAATCAATGTAGTACCCATTATATGCCCCGGTGAAGCGTTAGTCAAGACAAGGATTAAAGTCGCGCATAAATCCATTTTCGCCCGGATCGTCCTTCCGCGTAGAGCGAAAAGCCGGATCCCTTCATATGATAATCCAGATGCCCGCGACGCATGCGGACCGATCTGGAGGTGATGGCTTATGTTGCGCTGGCTGAGGCGCGGCGACTTGCCCGCGATCGTCCGGATCGTCCGCCGGGAGCTAATCCCCCTCTCTCCGCATCCGCAGCCGGGCGGCCGCAAGCTCCGCAAAGATATGAAAGCGCGCCTCGCCCAGGGCTCGACGCTCGTCGCGTCCGAGGGCACCAAGGTTTGTGCCTTTCTTCACTTCATCATACAGTACGATACGCTCTTCGTCGATCTGCTCGCCGCGGACCGCTCATGCCAGGGCAAAGGCTACGGCTCCGGCTTGATGAGCCGCGTCGAACGTCATGCGAAGAACCTCGGCTGCCTGCGCGCCATGCTGTATGTCGACGAAGGGAACGAGGACGGCGCGCGGTTTTACCGGCGACTGGGCTATTCGGTGGTGGCGCACCATGAATCGCTGAAGTGTTATGAAATGTATAAATGGCTCTGAGTGAATTATTCTCTGCGTTCCAGCCGGAGCGGCGTCGCCTGCAGCGGAATGCTTCCCGCGCCGACGCGGATCGTGTGCGCTTGGAAAGATCCCTTGTAAGCGAAAATTTTGCCCAACAATGGGTTGCGGACCGACACCGAGATCCGGTAGCAGGCGTCGTCATCGTCGTACCATTCGCACACGTCCGCGCAGCCGGTGAGCGGCGCCGGAAAACGGAAGCCGAGCGGGCCTTCATAGAAGCGCTGCTCGCCGGAACGGATCTGGATCCCGCCGTTCGGCGCCGCCCATACGTCCAGGTCGACCGCGAGATGCTGTTTATTTCCCAGGTAATCTACGATGCGTTCCCGGTTGCCGCTATAGACCATCGTCGCGTCGAAGCGGCGAATCGACCGCTCGAATCGGAACGTGCGGTTGATGGTCAGCGTCTCTCTGCCGAACGCGTCGCGGTAGGCGTAGTTTTCGATGGAAAACGGCACTTGACGGCCGCACTCGGGAAACATGATGTGCCGCGACGCGCCGACCGCGAGCGGCAGCGCCGCCCATTTCGCATAGCGGACCTCCTCCATCACGCCGCGCCCGATCGAAGCGACCCCTTCGCCGCTGCTAAATCCGAAGCGCTCGCGGATCTTCGGATGCAGCTTCGCGAACTCTTTCTCCCCGAGCGCTCTTTCAAATATCGACTTCATGCACGCTCCTCCTTCATCTTCATGTCGGCATGGCTCCCGTGGTGCCTTCGGCACCGCTTTGCGGACGGTAGTCCTTTGCGCGTCCGGATGGCGGCGAACGTCGCCGCCAGCATCAGCATCGCCAGGACAAGCGGGTTGAACGGCGCATACAGCAGCGCAGGCGAGGATCCCAGCGCCCCGACCGTCAGCGCGCATAGCGCGATCGCTTGCGCCGCGAGCAGCCCCGGCGACCGCCGGAGCGCCAAGATGACCGCGAGCAGCAGCTCGCTAACGCCCAGCGCCGCATTAAACGCAGGCTCGATGCCGGGGAACCAGCCGAGCGCGCGCAGCAGGTCCAGCTCGCCCGACGCGGCAGGATACAGCAGTTTCGGCACCAGTCCGGCATAAGCCCAGCAGAGCGACAGGACGGCGACGCTGAGCGCATGAAGCTTGGCGCGCAGCAGGCTCTCCTCCGGCGGCATGCCGCGGTCGAGCCATAGCCGCAGCGCGTCGAAGCTCCACGCGGTGGCCCAGCCGAACAACGGCCTGAACAGTAGCCGGTCGAGCCAGCGCCCCGCGCGCCCGAACCGCGTGCGGTAGTCGAAGCGCGTGACGAACCGCACACCGCCGTCAGGCAGCGGCGAATATCGCCAATAGCCGCCGCCGCGCCCGATGAGCGATAATGGATGGCTCGTGCCAAAGGCGAGGACCGAGGTGCGGACGCCGTCCGCCGCGACGTCGGGCGCCCGGGACTTCCCCGTGCCGCGGATCGAGAGCCCGAAGCCGAGCCGGGTCCGGTAGAGGAAGTCCTGGTCGTCCTCCGGCGACGCCTTGGGCAGGTAATCGATCTCGCTGAAGCGCAGGTCCCATCGCTCATGAAGCTTGGGCTGCTGCGTGTGCCGCCACAGCGCCTCCATGTCGGAGGCGACGTCGATCTCGACATAGATCGGACGCCCTGCGCCCGGCGCTCGCCGACGATCGCGCGGCCCGCTCATCGAAGCCCGCCCTGCCGCTTCGCGACATCCGTCGCAGAGGCTTCTTCGCCGTACCCGGACGGCCCCGCAATGCCACCGTCGATTTCGGCGGCAGCAGCGGCGTCGCCGTCCTGCGCGCTCCAGCCGCCGCCCGCCACCAGCCGTCGCCGCAGCCGCTCGTCCGGCAGCACCGGGCAATGCCGGCCCATGCGACCCGCCAGCCGATGTCTTCGCGCGGCGATCGCATCGTAGACGGCATCCCGCAGCCGCGCAGGCACGAGCCGCAGCGCCGCGGCGACGGCCGGCCAAGGCGCGTCCAGCGCCGCTAGCGTGCGGATCGCGGCCGCAGACCGCGTCCAGGAAGCCGAGCCGCGTACAAGCACGAAACTGCCGCCTGCAGGCAGCGCAAGACCGAGCCGCGCCGTCAGCTCCCGCCCGACGGCGGAATCCAGCGCCGCGAAGCGCAGCCGCTCCGCCCGGTCCCGCTTCGCCGCGAAGCGGGCGATGCCCCTGCACATCGCGCATTCGCCGTCCACCAGCAGCACCGCCATATCCGCCTCGCCTTCCCGCATGCCGCTCTCAGGCGAGCGCCCCCCCGATGCCCGAACGCGGACGCCGGCGCCCCTTTTCCCCGTATCTCCGTATCGTCCCATCTCATGCCGCCTCCTTCATGTCCCCATTGTAGGGGCCGGCGGCGGATCGCGGCAGTTCCAACTTCCGTAGGACGGCAGGCGCGCGGGGGACTATAAAAATAGGCCCCCGGCGAATCGCCGGAAGCCTAAGGATCGGGAAATCCTATAAAGCCATCGTCATGAACACGCTATACGGATCCTCTTCATAGTCGGCAAATGGGCCGCAGTATTCGAAGCCGAACTTCTCGTACAACTTGCGCGCGGGAATGAACGAGTCCGGCGAACCGGTCTCCAGGCTCAGCCGCTCGAAGCCCCGGCTTCTCGCTTCCGCCACGATGTGCGCGAGCATGCCCGCCGCCACGCCTTTGCGCAGATGCGCCGCCGCCGTCCGCATGGACTTCAGCTCACCGTGCCCCCCGCCGAGGTCCTTCAGCGCTCCGCAGCCCATCAGTTCCTTGCCGTCCCAAGCGCTCCAGAACGTGATCTCCGGACGCTTAAGCCCCGCGAGATCGAGCGCGTGAACGCTCTCCGGCGGCGTATCCTCCGCCATGCCCCGCAGATGCTCCTCCAGCAAGGCCGCCACCTCGGGACCGGAAAGGTCGTCTACCATAATTTCCATGTCTGCCACTCCTCTGTCCATACCCGCGATGTTTTAGTCTATTTTCGCTCGATGTCGCCGCGATTGTCCAGACCGCCTTTGCGAACCTTGTCGACCGCTTCGCGACCGCTTCGCACGCCGAGCTTTTTTGAGGATTTTGTTCACCTGGTTTTTGAGCGTGCTCTCGGATTTGTACAGCTTGCGCTCGATCTGCGCGTGCGTGTAGCCCTCCTCCAGCATCACGTATACCTCCCGCTCGGCGGCGGTCAGCGGCTGCAGCTGCTCCTCTCGCTTCAACCGCCTTAGCTCCTTCAGCAGCGCCTCCATCGCCTCGGGATGATGGTAGACGCCCCGGATCGCCTGGGGGGAGCTCCTTGAACCTGGACTTGTCCAAATAGTGCAGCGCGCCGGCGGTAAAAGCGTCCGTCATCGTTCGTTCGGATGCATCCGACGTCAGCATGACGATTCGGACGGGACGAAGCTCCGCCAGGGCGAGCGCCGTGTAAATGCCGTCGCGCCCGACTTCGGTCAGATGTACGTCCAGCAGCGCCACGTCGAATTCGATCGACGCGGCCAGGCGCAGCGCCTCCTCCGGCGTCGCGGCCGTGCCGACGACCAGCAGGTCTTCCTCCCGGTTCAGGTAGAGGCTCATCGACTTGACCCAATCCGGATCGTCTTCGACGAGCAGCAGGCGAATCGGCTTCATGGCCCCGCTCCCTCCTTTATCTTGCGCGAACGCGGAATCCGCAGCCGAACGACCGTGCCGGCCCCGGGCTTGCTGTCGATCTCCGCCCGCCCGCCGCATTTTCTAAGCACCTGGTGGACGTAGGACAAGCCCAGTCCGTAATTTCCCTTGCCCTGCTTCGTGCTGTAAAAAAGGCTCCCATACCCGCTCCAGCAGCTCGGGCTGCATCCCGGCGCCGTTGTCCCGGACGCTCAGCACGATATCCCGGCGTTCCTTCCGGATCTGCGTCTCCAGCTGGCCGCCCGCTTCCATCGCGTCCGCGGCGTTGGCGAGCACATTGCCGATCGCTTCGCGCAAATGGACCGGATCGGCGAACAGCGGCTCCGTCTCGTCGTACGCTTCGGCCACCGTAACGCCCTGCCTGGCGAATCGTTCGCGCAGCGGCGCCAGCGCCTCCGTCATCAGCGAAGCCGGATCGCAGCGCGCCGGATTCCAGGCGAAATCCCGCGTGCGGTTGTGGATCCGCCCCGCCATCTCCATCAAATGCGCAGCCGCCCGCTCGATGACCGCCAGCTGCTCATCCGTTCCGGAGCCTTCGGGCGCGCCGCGGAGGTTTTCCACGCTGATCGCGATCTTGCCGACCTCGTTTTTGATCGTATGGTTGAGCAGGCTCGTCCCCATGCCGGCCGCCTTCATGGCGCCTGCGAGCGAGTCGCTCTCGACGCGCACCTTGACTCCGAGCACGCCGTAGACGAACACGCACAGCAAGGCGATCGCGAACGAGTAGACGAAGAAGGCCGATATATAGCGGAAAAAATCGAAGTCCGGCCAAATCGCCTTGGCGACATGGATAAACGCGACGACGCCGAGCAGCGTCGGCACGGTGATGAGCACGGTAATCAGGCGGCCCCTGCGCATCCGCCGGTCAGTCTCCCGGAGGTAAGAGGCAATGAGCAGCGCGCACGCCGCTAAATAATAAGGCGCGGCCCATGCCAGCATCAGCGGGTAGTTCGGCTCGAAGTCGCCTCGCAGCAAGGCATACCCAAGCATGGCCGCAGGCGGCAGCAGCAGCCAGCCCTTCAGCCGCCCCCGCTTCGTCATGGCCGCTGTCGCCCCGCCGGCATAGACGAGGCTGAACACGAGGACGCCGTATGGCGTCACGATCTGATTGATCATCTGCGCGATCTCGAACCAAACGTGCGGCAGTGCAGATTGCAGCCAGAGACGCGCCACGCCGCCGGTCGCGGCGCTTAGCAGGAAAAAAGCGGCCCAGCGGCCGCTCTCGCTGCGAACGTCGGAAGCGAGCAGCACGACCGCGGCCGCGGAAAGCATGAGAACGTAGTAGAGCATGAAATCTCCTAACCCGGCTCTGCGCGCGGCTCTTTTTTCGGAACGCGGACGCGCCGCGCGTTCGGAGAAATGTGCTTGGCATTCCGGAGCGGCGCCGTCGGCCTTTCTTTATCCACGATTATACGCGAAGCGCGCCGGTTCCTCTAGCATCGGAATGAACGCACGGTTTTGATCTTCTCCATTTGTCAGAATCGTTCGGATACGACCTTCGCCTGCATGAACAGCAGCAGATAGTCCCGGCCGCCGGCCTTGGAATCCGTTCCCGACATATTGAAGCCGCCGAACGGATGCGTGCCGACGAGCGCGCCGGTGCATTTGCGGTTGAGATATAAGTTGCCTGCGAAAAACTCGCGGCGGGCCAGCTCGAGATGCGCCCGGTCGTTCGAGATCACCGCGCCCGTCAAGCCGTAGTCGGTATCGTTCGCGATGCGGAGCGCTTCCTCGAAGGAGCCCGCCTTCGTGAAGGCGACGACCGGGCCGAAAATCTCCTCCTGCGAGATGCGCGCCTTCGGGTCGACGTCGGCGAAAATCGTCGGCTCCACGAACCAGCCGCCGGGATCGCGGCTTCCCCCGCCTAGAACGAGCCGCCCTTCCCGCTTGCCGATCTCGATGTAATCGAGAATTTTGCGGTAAGCCTTGTCGTCGACGACAGGTCCGACGTCGGTCGCGCGATCCGCGGGGTCGCCCACGACCAGCTTCCTGGTTCGTTCTACGACTTTATCCAATACCGCTTCATATATATCTTGGTGTACGATCGCGCGCGAGCATGCCGAGCACTTCTGGCCCGAAAAGCCGAATGCCGCGGCGACGATCGCGTCGGCGGCCTGATCGGCGTCGGCATCCGCATCGACGACGATCGCGTCCTTGCCCCCCATCTCGAGGACGACGCGCTTGATCCACCGCTGTCCCGGCTGTGTCTTGGCCGCGCGCTCATTGATGCGCAAGCCGACGTCGCGAGAGCCCGTGAAGCTGACGAAGCGCGTCAGCGGATGGTCGACCAGCGCGTCGCCCACCTCGCCGCCCGGGCCGGGAAGGAAGTTCACGACGCCCGGAGGCAGTCCCGCCTGTTCGAGCAGCTCGACGAACTTGGCGGCGATGACCGGCGTCGGGCTTGCCGGCTTCAGCACGACCGCGTTGCCGCAGACGATCGCCGCGCAGGTCATGCCCGCGACGATCGCGAGCGGAAAGTTCCAAGGCGGGATGACGACGCCGACGCCGAGCGGGGCGTAGTAGAGGTGGTTCTCCTCCTCCGCGGACGGCGTCAACGGCTGCGGCAGGGCGAGGCGCTGCATCTCTCGCGCGTAAAACTCCATGAAGTCGATCGCCTCGGCGGTATCGGCGTCCGCCTCGGCGCGCGTTTTGCCGGCCTCCAGCGTCATCCAGGCCGAAAATTCGTGCTTGCGCCGCCGCAGCATCGCCGCCGCGCGGTACAGGTAGCGGGCCCTCTCCTGGGGATCGACCCGCTGCCAGGTCTCGAACGCGGCGGCCGCGGCGGCGATCGCCCGTTCGGCCAACTCAAGATCCGCCTGCGCGACGATGCCTACGACTTGCCCGTGCCTGGCCGGGTTGACCGAAGTTGCCTTGCGCGCCGTATCGATTCGCGCTCCGCCGACGACGAGCGGATAGCTCCGGCCGAGCTCGGCTTCGACTTGCCGGAGCGCGGCGTCATAAGCGAGGTTGCCCGGCTCCTCCTTGAAGTTCGTGAAGGCTTCGTTTTTGAATTCGGTCCTCATCCCTGAAGATAGCCTCCTTCGGGTAACGAATGGTAACAGCCGTTCCTCCCCAATCTATGCACGACCGACATGCGAAAGGAGCGTCTCTCATGAATATCGGCTCGACGTTGTACAGCAAAGCGATGACGGCCGTCGCGGGCAACCGCGCGGTCAAGCGGCTGACGCTTCGGTACGGCCGCAAGCTGGCTAGCCGCTTCGTCGCCAGCGACCATCTGCAAGGCGCGTTGCGCGAGGTGGCGGCGCTCAACCGCCTGGGCATATCGGCTACGCTGGATGCGCTCGGCGAAGGCATCGGCAGTACGGACGAGGCGCTCGCTTATCGCGACGAATACTTGAAGCTGCTCGACGCGATCGCGGACTCGGGCGTGCGCGCCAACGTATCGCTGAAACCGACGCAGATGGGGCTCGCGATCGACGCCGGCGCCTGCTTCCGGAACATCCGCGATATCGTCGCCCGGGCACGGCAATACGGCAACTTCGTGCGGCTCGATATGGAAAATTCGCCTTTCACGCAAGCGACGATCGATATGACCTTACGGCTCTATCGGGAGGGTCTGACCAACGCGGGCACCGTGCTGCAGGCGTACCTGAAGCGGACCGAGGGGGATGCGCGGGACTTGATGGATGCGGGCGTTTCCTTGAGGCTCGTTAAAGGGGCATACCGCGAGCCTGCCGCCATCGCTTTTCAGCATAAGGCCGAGATTGTCGCAAGCTTCAAAAGCATCATTCAGCTGCACCTGGACCGGGGCGTCTACACGGCGGTCGCGTCGCATGACGATGCGATCGTAAGCTGGGTTAAGGCGTATACGTCGAAGAACGGAATTCCGAAGGAAAAATTCGAGTTCCAGATGCTGTACGGACTGCGAATGTCCGAACAGGCGAGGCTCGCCAAGGAGGGCTATCGCGTACGCTGCTACGTGCCTTACGGCACGATGTGGTATCCCTACTATACGCGCCGCTTGGCGGAGAAGCCGGGGAATTTGTGGCTGGTTGCGAAAAATTTGCTGCGCTGAAGGGGGGCGACGGGCGATGCGGATCGCGGCGCTCGCATGGTGCACGTTTCATGTGCACCATGGCTATCCGCATGTCTACTTTGTCTCGCTCTTCTTCCCTTTCGGAAGGAATCATACTGACGCGCGCCGTCGGCCCCCCCCCCTGCTTCCGATCGATCCCGGCGCCGCACGATTCTAGCTTTGACGCACCGTTTCATCCATGCTGGCATGAGCTTCCATTATCGGTCGTCATTTTTTCTTTTTTTAGCCTTAGTTCGACCGTCGTCGGCGCCCCTTTCAGCTCGAGCCGAATGAACACCAGCTCGCCCAGGATGATCTTGGCCGCCGCGCCTTCCGAGCACCATTTGACTTCGTAACCACTCAGCTCATCCCAATAGGCGAGCCCGAACGGCATCGGCGGCGCATGCCCGATGTGGAAGGTCATGACGATGCGGTCCTCGGTCTTGTCGTACCCGCGCACGAACACTTGCGGCGGCTGCGCGTCGAACGTATCGTGCATGCCGGTCCTGCCCACGTAGCTGCGCAGGCGGCGCGGGACGCATTCGCCGTCAGCGAACGCCAGCTGACATTCCTTGTCGTAGTACAGAAACGTTTTCGGCCAAGGGCCGGACGCGGTCCCTCCCAGCGTGACCGTGTATTCGTTCGGCTGCGGCCGTCCGCCGGCATCCCTCGCGAGCATATACGAGGGCGCCGTCTCGGCGTTCGCCTCGCGATACATCTCCATCGCCCGGGGCACGGTCGTGAGCGTAACGGACCTGTCCGCGACATAGGCGAAAAACAGATCGAGCATGCCCGCGCACGCCTCGACATGATCGGCGGGAAATACGGCGAAGCGCTCGGTAAACTCCATTTCGTGCGCCTCCTGCTGCTGCAGGAAAAACACCTGATCGTTGTGCGCCGTATTTTCAACATAGACGTCGAACAGACGCTTCCAATATGCCACGTCCCCGCCGTCGCAGAGGCCTGCCCGCAGCACGTCGTTCGGATCCGTCGAATAGATGACCGGGCAGCCGGAGTGGAAAGTCGCGTTCAAGTCGCGGGCCGTCCATTCGCAGGCGACGACTCGACCCTTGCCCGGATGGGGCGCTTTGTAGCGGGACGGATCGACGTACCACGAGCCCCACGGAATGCCGTTGTGCGTGATGCCGTCCCACCATACCTGCTCCCAGCAGTAGCCCCACATGCCGCTGAACTCCAGCTCCTCGAGCGCTTCGATCACTTCATTATAAATTTTGCCTCGCGCCGCGACCTTGGTGCGAACCCAGGGGAACGCCTCCCGCACGATACGCCAGTCCGCCTCCAGCCGCCGCTTGAACGCTTCTTTGTCCGCTCCCGTGTCCTCGATAAAGAACGGCGTTTGCAAGATGACATCATCCCCGAACTCGTCATGCCATGCGGCGATCCGTTCCTGCAGCACGGGGACGGACCTGCCGTTAACGATCCAGGTGACCGGGATGCCGTGCTTGTGCGCCAGCTCGGCCGTCCGGTCGATGCCGTCCATGGCGACGCCATGCCCCCATGGCGTATCATAGTGCGCGGCGTAGCTTACAAACGTGTAGATTAGGTTTCGCGTGTTCAATTGAGTGTTCAATTGAGTGTTCAATTGAGTGTTCAATTGAGTGTCCAATTGCGTGTCCAATTGCGTCTTCATTTCCGTTTTCATTTCAGGCTTCATTTCCGGTTTCACATGCGCTTCCCCCCTTGCTTCGAGTGATGTTTTTCCCTCGACGGACGGACAGAGCGCCCCGAGATTCGGGCGCTCTGCCGCTCCATGCCTTTCGCGTCGCTTGACGCAATTTTACTTCTTGTTCTCCGCTCGCCAGGCGTCGATTTGTTTTTGCAGCTCCGCTTGCACCTTCTCGATGCCTGCGCTTTTCAGCTTGGCGTTGCGCTCGTCGAGCAGCTTTTCCGGATTTTTGACGGCCCCGGTGAAGATCGACTGGTACTCGGTGACGACGGCTGTCATTTGCGTGATCTCGTTTTTCACGTTGGCTTCGTCGAAGACGAAGCCCATGAGCGGGAAGCGCTTGGCGTCGTTGTTGAATTTTTCCCAGCTGGTGTACAGATCGTCGGGCTGGCCGGGCTTCAGGTAGTTGAGCAGCTGGTTGCCGACGACCCACGACGTGCCGGGGTTGTAGCCGCTGTCGGCGACCGGCTCGATGCGGTTTTCGCCGACTTTTTTTATAATGCTTGTCTTCGATCCCGTTGACGAACAGATTGATGACGTACGGATCGGTGTGCAGATAGTTCAGCACCATCATCGCGCGTTCCGGATCCTTGGACGTCCGGGAGATCGCGAACATCGAGCCGGCGGCCAGGTCCGTCGTGACGATCGGCTCTTCGACGACATGGGATACGTAATCGTACTTGCTGTCGGTGGCGAGCTTCATCTCGATGTCGGCACCCGGCTTCCAGGTCGCGGCCTGCACCCAGATCTTGCCTTCCTTCTGCAGATCGTTGACGGTCGTCGTGCTCGTTGCCGCGTCTGCGTTAATGTAGCCCTTCTCGTAGTAGCTGCGGAACAAACCGACTTCTTGCTTGTTGATGTCCACGATCTCGGGATCGAGCACCGACTTGACCTTCATCTCGTCGGACGATTTGTAGTCGAGCAAGAACATCGGCGTCTTCGCCGGCGCCGGGCCGATCGGCCGGTAGTTGCCGCGCGTCTCGTACATCATGAAGCCGCCGCCGAAGTTGCCGGAGCCGCCCGCCACGTAGTAAGGGATGATGCCGGGCTCGCCCGCCTTGACCTTCTCAATCCAAGGCTCGAGGTCGGCCATCGTATTGATGCTGTCGATCGGAATCTGGTACTTGTCGACGATGTCCTTCCGGTAGGTGAGCGCCTTGCCCTGCGTAATTTCCTTGTTCGTCGGGATCGCGTACAGCTTGCCTTTAAGGCGCGGCGCCTCGAGATAGAGCGGGTTCAGCCGGTCCTTGATGCCCTGCCCGTACTTCGCCAGCAGGTCGTCCAGCTCGACGAACGCGCCCTTGGAAACGTTGCCAAAGAAGTTCAGCCAAGAAGCCGTGAAGACGAGGTCCATCTTTTCCCCGGTATTCATCATCAGTTCGGTGCGGTTTTTATAGTCGCTCGAGGCGATCGGCTGCAGCTTGACCGTCGCGTTGATCTTTTCCTTAAAAAATTCGTTCAGCTTCGCTTCGACGAGCGCGTCGTCCGCCTGCGGCTTGCCGAAGTAGACGATAGACACTTCATACGGCGCGAGCTCGCTCGGCGCTGCGCTCTCGGACGGAGCTGCGCTTCCGGATGCGGAGGCGCTGGGAGCGGCGGAGCTTGCGGGAGGCGAGGAAGCCTCCTTGTCGTTGCCGTTGCCGCCGGCGCAGGCCTGCAGCATCGTGGCAGTTGCGAAGACGAGCGCCAATGCCGGGATATGCCGCTTTCTCGATTTTTTCATGTTCATTGCGTGTAACCCTCCTGTATTTATTTCAGATTATATAGATCGGCCGGGAATCGGCATAGCGAGCGTGCCTGCGGCCGGGACTACCGGTATGCGGCGAGCGATCGGATCAGCCTTTGACGGCGCCGATCGTAAGCCCTTTGACGAAGTATTTTTGGAAAAAGGGATAGACGAGCAGGATCGGCCCCATGCCGACGACCGCCATTGCCATTTGCAGCGACTCGTTCGGCAGGTCTCGCATCAACTCCGGGTTTTGGGCCGCCAGCTGCACGTTTTCCCGCAAGTACTGGATGTCGTTCAGCACGCGGATCATGAGGAACTGGACCGGGTACTTGTCTTCCTCCCGGATAAACAGCAGCGCGTTGAACCAGTCGTTCCAGAACAGGATCGTGCTGAACAGCGCCATCGTCGCCATGACGGGCAGCGAGAGCGGCAGGACGATGCGGATGAATATCCGCAGTTCCCCGGCGCCGTCGATCCGAGCCGACTCGATGAGCGCAGGATGGATCGTCGTCTGGAAAAAGGTGCGCATGATGATGACGTTAAACGGGACGATGAGCAGCGGCAGCAGAAGCGACAGGTAGTTGTCCAGCAGCCCGAGCCCCTGCGTGAACACGATGTACTTGCTCACGATGCCGCCGCTGAACAGCATCGTGAAGAACAGGAAGAAAGTGAAAAACGGACGCAGCGGATAGTCTTGTCGGGAGATCGGATACGCGTACAGCGCCATCAGCAGCACGCTGAGCAAGGTGCCTGCGGCGGTAATGCCGATGCTGACGCCGTAGGCGCGCAGGATCGTGCCGTAATCTTTGAACAGGCTCTCGTAGGCGATCAGCGACCACTTGGCGGGAAAAAAGCTGTAGCCGCGGCTTAGCAAGGAATCGTTGTGCGTGAACGAGACGATAATGACCAGCACGACGGGCAGCACGCAGGCCAGCGCCAAGGCGATGAAGCCGCCGTTCAGGACGACGTTGGTGAGCGGCGAGATCGAATTCTCGCGGCGGCTCGCAATTCTCAGCATGGCTAAAGTTCACCTCGTTTTTGTACTAGAACAGGGCTTGATCCTTGTCGATCTTGCGCACCGACGCGTTGGTCAGCAGCACGAGCGCGAAGCCGAGCACGGATTGGACGAGCGCCGCCGCGGACGACATGCCGATATCGTTGAGCTCCTTCAGCGCGCGGTAGACGTAGGTGTCGACCGTGTCGGTGACCGGGTAGAGCGGCCCGGCATTCATCGGCACCTGGTAGAACAGGCCGAAGTCGGAGTTGAACACATGGCCCATGTTCAGTATCGTGATGATGATGATGACCGGCCGGATCGTGGGCAGCGTGATGTGGAAAATTTGCCGCCACTTCGACGCGCCGTCGATGACGGCGGCCTCGTAATACTCGGGATCGATGCCCGCGATCGCCGCGATGTAGATGACGGCGCCGATGCCGACGCCTTTCCAGGCGCTGACGATCGTCAGGATATAAGGCCAGTACGCCGTCTCGGAGTACCAGAAGACGTGATCCCTGCCCAGCCATTCGACGATCGTGTGATTAAGGAAACCTTTCTCCGGATTCAAGAACCCGTATACGAGATAGCTCACGACGACCATGGACAAAAAATAAGGCATGATCAGAAAGGTCTGGTAGGTTTTCGCCAGCCAACGGTTGCGGATCTCGTTGATCGCGACGGCGATCGCCACGGACAGCAACAGGTTGACGATCATGAAGACGAGGCTGTACGACACCGTATTGCGGGCGATCCGCCAGATCGAGCCAGACGTGAACAGGAACTCGAAGTTGTCGAAACCGACCCACGGGCTTTTCCAGATGCCGTCGATATAGTTGATGTTCTTGAAGGCGATGAACACGCCGAACATCGGCAGGTAATTGTTCAGGACGAGCACGGCCAAGGCGGGCACGATCATCAAGGTCAGGTACCTGTACTTCCAAAAGAGCTTCCATCTTGCGTGCAACGGGCGCCACATCCTTTCTGTGACTTCAGTATAGAATGGGGGGCCGTGGCGGGCGATGATGTATTCCTGTCAGAGTGTGATGTAAAATGAGGTGCCTATTTCGGCGGAGCAGCAGGAATACAGACTGGAGCTCGGCTGCGAGCTAGAGCCTGTTGTTCCTGGGTGGGACTCGTTTGGCGGGGTTGGGTGGTGACGCGCGCTCGTTGTTCCTGGCTGGGACTTGTTTGGTGGAGTTGGGTGCGAGCGAGCGCCCGTTGTTCCTGGCTGGGACTTGTTTAGCGAGGTTGGGTGCGGACGCACGCTCGTTGTTCCTGGCTGGGACTTGTTTAGCGAGGTTGGGTGCGGACGCACGCTCATTGTTCCTGGATGAGACTTGTTTGGCGGGGTTGGGTGGGGACGCACGCTCGTTGTTCCTAGCTGAGACTTGCTTGGCGGGGTTGGATGCGAGCGAGCGCTCGTTGTTCCTGACTGGGACTTGTTTAGCGAGGTTGGGGGCGGGCGCGCGCTCGTTGTTCCTGGATGAGACTTGCTTGGCGGGGTTGGATGCGAGCGAGCGCTCGTTGTTCGTGGGTGGTTGCTCCGGTAAGGAAGGAAGCTCCACGATGAATAGGTCCGCTGTTGAATTCTTTCCTTTGGCAGATCGTTCAATGGCGTCCTCGACTCCCGCTAATCGTGTCCGGTCCTCGCCGGAATCGTGACGACCGCGCGCAAGCCGCTCCCCGCCGGACGCTCGTAGCTCAGCCCGTACGCTTCGCCGAAGTGCAGCCGCACGCGCTCGTGCACGTTTCGGATGCCGTAGCCTTTTTCATGCTCCTCGCCGCTCAAGATACGGTCCAGCCGCTCCATGTCCACCGGCAAAAACCCGTTGTCCTCCACCTCCAGCCGGATGTCGTCTCCGGCCCTCCTCGCGCGGATGACGATCAGCCCCTCCCCGTCCATGCTGCTCACGCTGTGAAAGATCGCGTTTTCCACGAGCGGCTGAAGAATGACCTTCGGCGTCATGAAGGACAAGAGTCCCTCGTCCACCTCCCAGCACGCCTCGAACGTATCGGGATACCGCTTCATCTGCAGCCGGCAGTACGCCTGCGCATGCTCGAGCTCCTCGCCGATCGGGATCTCCGTCTTCCCTTTGCTGAGGCCGATCCGCAGCAGCTTGGACAAATCTTTGACCATGTCGCCGACGCCGGAATTGCCGCTGTCGAGCGCATACCAGTAGATCGAGTCCAGCGTGTTGTACAGCAAATGGGGCGTAATCTGCGAATGGAGCGCGGCGAGCTCGTTTTCCCGCTGCTGGATCTTGATGACGTAGTTCTCTTCGATGGATCGGTCCAGCCTGTCCGTCATCTTGAGGAAGGCGCCGTAAAGAATGCCGAACTCGTCGCCGCGCAGCAGGTCTTCGTCGGCTTCCAGCCGCTTGCCCGGCTCGTAGATCCGCGTGATCTTCGTGAGGCGGACGAGCGGGCGCACGACGATCCGCAGCAAATACAGGACGAAGGCGAAAACGCACAGCAGGTAAATCGCCGAGGCGGCCATAATGATCCATTGGAAAGCGGTCCGTCTGTCCGCGACGGCGCCCAGCGGGATCTGATAGACGAGCCTGGTCCCGAACGCGGAGCGTCTGGAAAAAGCGTAAAGCAGCTCCTCTCCGCCGTGCTTGGCATAGAAGTAGCCTTCCGTCTCGCCCCGCAGCCGATCGGGCATGCCCCTCATATCGAGCGGCTCGTCTCCCACCTGGATGAGCTGCTCGCCCGAATCGTTGAACAGATAGATGCCGGCATCGTCCGCGAGCCCCACCGAGACGAGATCGCGCTTCATCAGCGCCTCGAGCCTCGAGACGACCAGGAAGCCGAGCGTATCGTCGTACGCCTTGGGATTCAGGACGGCGCGGACGAGACTGACGGTCGGCGCGCCGCCGTCCATCGACAGCGGGAGCAGCGTCGCCCCGCCCTTCTCCTTCAGTGCCCGTGCGGCCCAATCCGGCAGTGCGGCCGTATCCCATGTTATATACCTGAAGCCGCGGGTTTTGTTGGACAGGTCGAACGGCGCGCTTTTCCCTTCCTTGTTCGTCATGTAAAGGGAATACTCCGTGCCGTCCGACGACCACCGTTCCAGGACGGCGTCCGCTTCCCGCATTTGGCCCAGCGTCTCGATGTTGGTCCAGAACCGGTATTGGCCGTCGTCGCTGAAAAAGTGGGTGTCCAGCAGCGTGACGGTCTTGTCGCTGACGGCGGACAGCGTCTTCTCCAGCGTGACGTGGTTCTGCTTGACGAGCCTAAGGGTCGTCAGGCCGACCTCGTCCCGCATCGAATCGGACGCCTTGTAAGCGGAGATCCAGCCGACGACGAGAAAGGGGCAGACGATAAACAGCGCGAAAGCGATCGCGACTTTGTATTTGAGCTTCAGCCGTCGCTCCCCTGCCTTTCCTTGCGGTATTCCGCAGGACTTAGGCCCGCGTACCGCTTGAACATCCTTCCGAAATGCTCCGGCGATTCGTAACCGACGGCATAAGCGATCTCGTAGCGCTTTTTGTCGGACGTCTCGAGCATGCGCTTCGCCTCTTCGATCCGCAATTCCGTGACGAAATCCCACAGATTTTTGCCGGTCTCCCGCTTGAACAGGTAGCTGAGGTAAGCCGTGCTGAAATGGACCTCGCTCGCGATGTCCTGAATCTTGAGCGCCGGATCGCGGAAGCGTTCCCGAATAAAGCCCGTGATGCGCGCGAGAATGGAGCGGTCGCGTTCCTGCGTCAACTGCCCGAGCATCGCCGAAACCTCCAGGATGTACGCGCCGAGCGCCGCAAGCTTGCCTTCTGCATCCGAACCGCGGAAGTACGCGTCCGGGTCGAACCTTTGCAGCGACATCCCGTTCGACCGGCCTTGCTCGAGCAGCAGGCCGTACAGCCTGTACGCCAGCATGCCGAAGTAGCTGTTGAACATCTCCGCTTCGTCCTGCAGCCGGCGGAGCGTCTGCAGCAGCTTCTCGCCGTTTCCGCCCGTCCTATCGCTCCCGGCACCGGCCTTCAGCGTCTGCGAAAAGACGTTCACCTGCGCGATCCAGTCGGCGATGCCGAGATTTTCCCGCGCCTTGCGGTCCTCGAAGTAGAACACGCGCTGTCCGGGATTCATATGCCGCCATTCCGCGGCTGCTTTCGCTTCGTCCATAAGCTTCGGCAGCATGAACACGTCCGCGTGAAGCGAGCTGATCCCTACCGTCGTCTCGACGTTCAGATAGCTTTTGAGATTCATATGGATCATCTGCCCGATCAGGTGGAGCTGCGACTCGATGCCCGCGCCTCGCTCGTGCGCCTTCGGTTCGCCGAACCGGAGAATGGCGACGATCTCGTTGCCGTATCCGCTTAGCGAGAGTCCGCGCCATTCGCCCAGGCACTCGTTCAATATATTGATGGAGGCGTACTTGAGCAGCTTGCGCCCTTGCAGCGCGATCTCTCTGTCGCTGAAGCCGCCGCGGGTCAGATCCGGCCGAATCGAGACGACGCCGAACAGCCCTCCCTCCGACTGATCGCTCAGCAGCGCCACGAGCGCTTCGCCGTCTTTGGCCGGCAGATCGCCTTCCGTCACGAGCGCCGTCAGCAGCTCGCCCATGCCCGGCTGGCCCGATTTGCCGCCAGCGCCGCGCTGCGCCTCGGTCAGCGCCAACGACTGGCGCCCGATCGCCTCGTTCTCGCGCAGCACGCTGCCGACGACCCGCAGCAGATCGTCGCGCTCGACCGGCTTGACGAGATAGTCCCGCGCGCCAAGCCGAAGCGATTTTTTCGCGAAGTCGAACTTCTCGTGCGCCGAGATGACGATGACCGGCAGATGGGGCTGCTCCATATAGATCGTCTCCATCAGCTCGATGCCGCTCATGCGGCTCATCTGAATGTCCGTCAGAACCAGGTCGAACGTCTCCATCCGCAAATAATCGATCGCCTCGAAGCCGTTCAGCGCCGTCTCTACGTGCGCGATGTTCAGCTCCGAGCCGAGCAGGAAGTTTTTAATGCCCGTGCTCACTCTCGGCTCGTCGTCGACGACCAGTATTTTGTGCATGTCCGCTGCCTCCCCGCTGTCCGCGCCGTCTCGCCCGCATCGGACGATACTCCCGTCAGGTCTAGCCTAAGCCAGGACGCGGCGCCTGTCGATGATCTTTTTCTCGAAAGGTGTGACGTAAAATCATGCGCGAATAAATCACAAGCGGGCGAGATTACATCCTCGTGCGCGAAGGGCGCCGTGAGTACGATAGCTGTGTAAGCGATTCCATTAAAGGAATGGAGGCCTCGTTAATGACCAGCTTTAGGCGGAAGAAAGGAAGCAGCAGAAAATCGTTGGCCGGCTTGCTGAGCCTGGCGATTTTGCTCGGCTTGCTCGCGCCGCTAGGCGCCGTTTCGGCAGTCGTCGTGCCGCTGCCAGGTCCCGGCAATCCGCTTTTGTACGACGATTTTAGCGGTGGCGGGCTCTACAAGCAGAATTGGACCAATTGGTACAACCAGAGCGGCGGCACCGGCGCCTTTTCCAAGGTCACGGTCGATTCGCGCCAGGTCGGCAAGTTCGCGCAGACGCCGAGCACCGGCTCCTCCTGGGCGAAGTTCCAGCCGATGAACGAGTCCGTCGACCTGACGGGCTACCGCTACCTGAACGTCACGATGAAAAATCCGGGCTACGCCGACTCGCTCATCCGGGTGGCGGTCAACGACGGGACGGCCAACTACAATCTGACGGGCGGATGGGTATCCGTCCCGACGGATTGGACGACGCGACGATACGATCTCGACACGCTCGCGCCAGCGCTCAAGAAGAAGACGGCCAAGCTGGAGATCTGGCTGCGCCAGTCGGGCGGCGCCTACGGCGAGACGCTGATCGACGAGATCTTCGCATCGACGGACGAGAGCGGCGCCGCGCCGACGCTGACCGGCAGCATGAGCGCCAACTCGGCGACCTATACGCAAAACACCGCATTCACCTTCCGCGCGACGTATACGGACGCCGACAATGAAAAGCCGTTCGCCATGCAGCTCGTCGTCGACGATACCGCCTACGATATGCTCGAGACGGACAGCGGCGATACGACGTATTCGGACGGCAAAGATTATTATTACATCACGAAGCTTCCCGCAGGGACGCACTCGCACTTCTTCCGCGCCGGCGACCTGACCTCGGACGAGGTTCGCACGCCCGTGCAAGCGGCGCCGGTCGTCGCGGCAGCGAGCGAAGCGCTCGACGTCGTCGTCAGCCAGGCCGGCTACAACGCCGGCGGGTTCAAGGACGCCCAGGTCGTGTCGACGAGCCCGCTGACCGACCTGTCGTACCAGGTGAAGAACGGCGGCGGAACCGTGGCGGCCTCCGGCACGATGACTTACAAAGGCTTTTACTGGAATCGGCACGTGTACGCGATCGATTTCTCGAGCGTAGCCGCGGCAGGCAGCGGCTATACGATCGTCACGAACGGCATCGCTTCCTATCCGTTCCCGATCAAAACCAACGTCTGGACCGACTATAAGGACGAGATGACGGCATTCTACCGGCTGCTGCGGGCGAGCGTGTCGACGGAAGACGCGTACCCGGCGGGGTACAGCACCGTCGCGCCTTCCGCCAAGCTCTATCACGAAGCCGGCCATCTGGACGACGCCGCGTCGGCCGACGGCACGACGCACTACGATCTGACGGGCGGCTGGTACGACGCGGGCGATTACGGCAAATACGCAGGCAACCAATGGGTTGCGGCCGAGATCGCGCTCGCCTACGTCCGCCATTCGGACGCCGCCGCCGTCAAGTACGACAACGACGCCAACGGCATTCCCGATCTCGTCGACGAAGCGGTCTTCGGCAGCGAATATTTGATCAAGTGGGCGAACCAATTCGGCGGCGAGCTGTATGACATCAAGAACAACGCCTCCTTCGTGCATCCGGAGAAATCGACGGACAACGTCAGCGGCAACGCCGACGACCGCCGGATCAGCGGGCTCGGCGTCGGCGGCTCGGCCAAGGCGGCAGGCGCGCTGGCGGCGACGGCGCGCGCGATTCAAACGGCGATCGCGCAGGGCGACGTCGATGCCGCGAAGATCGCGGCGCTCGAGGACTTCGCCGACGAATGCCTCGCGGCCGCGATCGTATTCTACGACTATGTCGTCGCGCATCCGGACGGCGTCGTCGGCTCCTATTCGACGCGCGGCGGCATCCCGAATTCGAAGCTGCTCGCGGACGTGGAGCTCTACCTGCTGACCGGCGATGCCGACTATAAGGATGCCGCGTCTGCCAATATCGGTACATTGTCGTTCGCCGACCTGTCGTCCACCAACTATTGGGATATGCGCCCGATGTCGCTGGCGGAGTTCTATCCCGTCGCCGATGCCGCCACGAAGACGCATATCCGGCAGCTGCTGAAGCAGCAGGTCGACTTCTTCCTGTCTTCGGCGGACGATACGCCGTACGGCGTGCTGAACCAGTTCAAAAACTTCGGCGTCAACGAGCCCCATGCCTCCTACCTGGGCGACATGATGCGCTACTACGAGCTGTTCGGCGATCCCGCCGCGCTGCGCGCCGCCGAGAAGGGCCTCTACTGGATCTTCGGCGAAAACCCGTGGAACATCAGCTGGGTGTCCGGCATCGGCGCCGACTTCGTCACCTATCCGCACACGCGATACAACGAAGGGGCGAACGGCAACGCGAACAATCCAGGCATCGTTTTCCCCGGCGCGATGGTGAGCGGACCGAACATGAAGGACACGAAAGATAAGACCAGCGTCAGCCCCTGGTACGAGGACCGTTCGCTTTACGCGGACGATACGAACCAGTGGCGCTACAACGAGTTCAGCATCAGCATCCAGGCGGGACTGCTGTATACGATCATGAGCCTGGGCTCGAATCCGACGGCCAGCTCTGCCGGCGCCGCGGCGCCGGCGCAGCTGCCGACGCTCTCGCCCGTCATCGGCGATTACGTGCGCGGCAACGTCACCGTGCTCGCGGGTCCCGCGACCGGTTTAAACGACGTGTCCTACTCGACGTCCGGCCAAAGCGGCCCTTACGTCCCGATGTCCGTATCCGGCGCCGTTTACGCCGCATCGATCGACGAGAGCGCATCGGCGCCCTACGCGAACAAGCGGGTCGACGTTAGAGGCAAGGACGCCGCCGGCAATTACACGTACAGCTCGACGCACTACACGGTCGCGGCGCCGCTGCCCGACCCTTCGCATCCGCTTCTGTACGACGACTTCGGCGGCGGGGGGCCTGTGGGGCTCGACCGGCGGCAACAACGAATGGGTGAACTGGTATACGCAGAACGGCGGCACGGCGACCTTCGCCAAGACGAACGCAGACGGCCGTACGGTCGGGCTGTTCACGCAGATGCCGACGGCGACCAATTCGTACGCCAAGTTTCAGCCGTGGCACGACTTTGTCGACCTGTCCGGTTATCGCTACTTGAACTTCGCCGTGAAAAATCCAGGCTATTCTAACCTGCGCATGAAAATCGAGCTGTCGGACGGCACGCGCACCTATAACCTGACGGGCGGCTGGGCGGCGGTGCCGACGTCTTGGACCGACCTGCAGATCAATCTCGACGCGCTGTCTCCCGCCGTGAACAAGAAAAAGACGACGATAGCGATCTGGCTGAACCAGGCGGCCGTCGGCTACGGCGAGCTGCTCGTGGACGAGATCAAAGCGACCAACGTCGCGAGCGGCTCCGCGCCGACGCTGACCGCGGGCGGCGTAGACCATGCAACGGGAGACGCGGATACGAACTATACGTTCAGCGTTTCGTACACGGACGCCGACAACGAGAAGCCCTTTGCGATCGAGCTCGTCCTGGACGGCGTCGTGCACGCGATGACGGCGTCCGATGCCGGCGATACGACGTATACGGACGGCAAGGCGTACGCGTATACGACCAAACTGCCGCTAGGCGTTCATTCGTACTATTTTCATACGACGGATACGACGAGAGACGCGGTGAGCAGCGTGCTTCAGACGGGTCCCGCCGTGAGCGGGACGCTGCTGGCCGACGACTTCGAGGACGGCAACGCGGACGGCTGGACGCCGACGAGCGGCACTTGGACTGTGCTATCCGGCAAGTACGCCGGCCAGGCGGGCAGCGGCAACAGCTTCTCCATGGCGGGCGATGCCGCCTGGACCGACTATACCCTCCAGGCGGCCGTCAGCGTCACGAATAATTCGGGCGGCAACAAGGATGCGGGGCTTCTGTTCCGCTACGCGGACAGTAACAATTACTGCGTGCTGTACTTGAAAAACAACGACCGCACCGGGCGGAAGCTGGAGCTCGTCAAGTCGATCGGCGGCGTAAAAACGACGTTGGGGTATGCGAATCCCAGCGTCGCCGCGGATACGTTCTACGCGTACAAGATCGTGGCGAGCGGCGCGAACATCTCGGTCTATCAGAACGGCGTCCTCCAGTTCGCCGTCACGGACAGCTCGCTCGCCTCCGGCCGAATCGGAGCACGCGTGTACGCCAACACCAAAGCCTTTTTTGATAACGTTTCTGTCACGCGATAATGGGTATGGAGCCGGCAGCTGGCCGGCTCCTTTTCTATGGCTCGCGGGACCGCAGCCAAACGCTTCCCCGAATCGCTCAACCACCCGGCCCATGCTCCGACGGACGCAAAATTGCGCCGACGCGTCCGGGCGTCTTTTCTCTGACCGCCTGCACGCCGTCCGTATTGGCGACGATCTCGGCCCCGGGATCGGCCGCATAGGCGCCGACCTGCGCGCTTTATCGGATATGTACGTCGTGCAATATTCCGGAAAATCCAGATAAGGATCAATCTTTCCATAAAAACGGGAAGAAGCGGGTGCACGCCGCTTCCTCCGTTATGCTTCGCTATTGAAACAACATGTGCGACTGAACGGTAACCTGCTGCGTCGTTCGGCATTGGCGAATGACCGCCTTACCACCAACCGCCTAGACCGCCGCCCCAGACTCCCCAGCTGCCGTATGCGAAAGGGGCCGTGCCAATGGCGAGCAGATCGAACAAAACGAGCGGGATGATGGCTTTGGTCTGAACTTGTTTGCCTTTTCCCCGTTCGAGAATAAGCGAATTGCCTTTGATCGCGACCAGCTTGCCGTAAACGACTGAGCGGTCCTTGCGAACGGCATAGATATGGCGTCCGACGAGCTTTTGAGCTTGCGATTTAGTCACGCGTGCCATGCGAACTCCTCCCTTCACCGTTTGTCCGTTCAGTATATGACGGCGGACTTGGTTAGGGGTGTACGCTTGTACGCGGCGAAGCGCGGAGTTGCGCGGGAAGCTTGACGAGCGAGGAACGCGACGAACGCAAAAAAGACGCCGCTCCGGCGAAAGGAGCGGCGTCTCGAACGCGAATGATTACGCGTTGATTTTTTCTTTGGCGGTGCCTGCCAGCGAGTTGAACGCAGTGATGTCGTTCACGGCCAGGTCGGCGAGGATCTTGCGGTTCACTTCGATGCCGGCCAGCTTCAGGCCGTACATCAGCTTGCTGTAGGACAGGCCGTTCTGGCGAGCGGCAGCGTTGATCCGCACGATCCACAGCTTGCGGAAGTTGCGCTTGGTTTGGCGACGGTCGCGGTATGCGTACGTCAGGGACTTCAGAACTTGCTCGTTGGCTTTCTTGAAGAGGCGGTGCTTGGCGCCCCAGTAACCTTTAGCCAGCTTCAGGACTCTATTGCGACGGCGGCGCGTTACGAACCCGCCTTTGACTCTTGCCATTTGAGATTACCTCCCGGTGAATGTGTAAGTCCGCTGCGCGGCGCAGCGAATCGGATCGATTACTTCAGGTTAGCCAGTTGTTGCTTCATGCGGCGAACGTCGCCGTCGGCAAGCAGCGGCTGCGTGCCCAGAACGCGCTTTTGGCGGCCGGACTTGTGGGACAGCAAGTGGTTCTTGTAAGCCTTGAAACGCTTGACCTTGCCGGTACCGGTGATCTTGAAGCGGTCCTTCAGGCTGCTGTGGGTTTTCATCTTAGGCATCTGTATTTCCTCCTGTCGTCAGTGGGTGGCCTTGGGGGCCAGAATCATAATCATGCTGCGGCCTTCAAGCTTCGGCACGCGTTCGATGACGCACAGGTCTTCGCCCGTGGCCTCGGCGGCGACGCGCTCGAGAATTTTCTGGCCGATGTTGGCGTGGGCAATCTCACGACCGCGGAACCGCACGGAGCACTTGACCTTGTCGCCTTCTTTAAGAAACTTGATCACGTTGCGCATCTTGGTCTGATAATCATGCTCGTCGATGTTCGCACGGAACCAGACTTCCTTCAGATCGACGATCTTCTGATTCTTCCGGGCTTCCTTCTCTTTCTTCTGCTGCTCGTAACGAAATTTGCCGTAGTCCATAATGCGACATACGGGCGGCTTCGCTTGCGGAGCTACATTGACCAGATCGAGATTGGCGTCGATCGCCATCTGCATCGCTTCCCTGAACGGCTTGATGCCGATCTGTTCGCCTTCAGCGCCTACCAGACGGACTTCCTTCGCCCGGATTTCCTCATTGATTTGATGATCCTTGCTAATAACGTTCCACCTCCATTAATGGAAAAAGGTCGTCGTTGCAACCTGGGCAACCAATAGGTCAAGAAGAACATAAAAAATGCGGGCCTCTTCGCCCGCATTCCGCTCGCTAACGTTGGATGGCCGCCGGCTGCGAGCAAGCTCGCATGGTCGGACCGGATACGTAGGCTACGCTGACCAGCCGGCGTCAGCCGAACAGGTGAGAAGCGGGGGGCTTCTTCTTGATAGCACTGTTATCTAAACAGTTACCGAATTACTATAGCATGCCCTGCAGGGCATGTCAAACGAATCTGACCCAGACAGGACGGACGGCGCCTTCGCGTCACGAGGGCGATTCGGGCGCCGCGCCGGCAAGCTACATTTGCTTGCCTTGCACTTCCTCCAAGCGAAGCACGCGCGTGTGCTCCGTATGGCTCCACTGCTTGTTGTTCTGGGTGAAGAACGCCCAGAACGTCACCGGCCACCAAGAGAAGAAGAAGATCGGGAACGTGATCAGCCTGAAGTACAGCTTCCAGCTGACTTTTTCGAGCAGCATCGACAGCGGCAGCTGCGCGTAGATGTACAGCGAGATCGGCACCGCGATCCAGGCCGGCGCGACCGAGTAGATCGAATCGAAATGCGGCGAACCCGGCAGCAGCAAATCGAACCAGAGCGTGAACGTCAGCAAGAAGCCCATCAAAAAGTTGTACGCGTTAAAAATATAAATGGCGGCGTCGATTTTCACCCAGCTCCGCTCGCGGATGCCCTGCCACAGCGTGGGCAGCATATAGCGGCGCGTGATGTCGAAGTGCCCCTGCATCCAGCGCAGGCGCTGGCGCGAGGACGCGCGGAACGTGATCGGCTTCTCGTCGTAGACGCGGGCGTCGAAGTTGAACTTCGGCTTGATGCCGCGCTGGATGCAGCGCACGGTGAACTCCAGATCCTCGACGAGGCTCGTCGCGCCCCAACCCATTTCCTTGAGCAGCTTGGTCTCGAACGTCATGCCCGTGCCGCCGAGGAAGTTCGACAGGCCGAGATTGTAACGCGGCAGCTGCCAGAGGCGGTTGCAGAACCAATAGTTGATGCCGTTGGCCGCACTGACCCAGCTGTCATGCGGGTTTTTCGTGTCCAGGTAGCCCTGGATGACGCGGTGCCCGTTGCACAGATCCTCGTTCATGTACTGCAGGAAATCGGTGGCGACCAGGTTGTCGGCGTCGAACATGACGATGGCGTCGTACTGGCGGGGCCGCTTCCACAGCTCCTTCAGCATCCATTCGATCGCGAAGCCCTTGCCCCGCTGCGCGGGATTGTTGCGTTCGCAGGCGAAGACGCCTTCGTAGCCGCGTACGATCCTGGCCGTGCCGTCCGTGCAGTTGTCGCAGATGACAAAAATGTCGAACAGTTCCCGCGGGTATTTCATTTTCAGCAAATTCTCGATTAGGGCGCCGACGACGGCTTCTTCGTTGTGAGCGGCCACAAGAAGGGCGAACGACTTGGTCGGCTTGTGCGTGATCGTCTCCTTCTTGCGGTACCAGCCGAAGAAGGACAAGATCACTTGGTAGGCTCCGATCAGGAAAAAGAACACCTGAACGCCGAGCAGCAGGTTGTTTAACATATGCGGTATTACCCCCCTGGACCCCTATTTTTCATGATTTCTCTGTTTGTGCAATCAAGCTCGTAGAGTCCGAGAGCATACGCTTGATTGTCTTACCTTCGGTTCGCTTTGTCAAAACCGTCAGACTGCCGTATCCGGCGCTATCGGACCGGATAGGCGGATTAAACCGCAATCAATGTTCCCATGTGCCCGAATGCTTCCTCATATCCTCTCCTTGCGCCCGGTTGCTCCGTTTCAGCGACTGCAGTCTCAATCGGTTCCCGTTTCGACGGCAACCGCGGCATACGGGCTTAGTTGCCATTTCCCGCTGCTTTCCGCTGCGCGCAAATATCTCCATAGAAGTGTACCCATACGTCCGGTCATGTTAAACGGCCCGATCTCGCATGGGAACGAAGCGGTGCTTCGGCGGTCTCGGCATCCCTCCTCCCGTTCTGCATTTCGCCGATACGGCAGTCCAAAGACGGATTTTCTGAAGACCATGGATATTTGTCCCTTTTATAAGACGGGAACCGAGGCGCGCGGGTTTCCGGTTAATCGGTACTATTTTTGTAACCAGGTCCGTTGGAAATGATGTCCAAACTCGAATATAATGTCGATAGAAGATGTCTGAAGTCCTAGTTTCATTGTCATAAGGAGGGGGAAAAACATGCGTTTTGTAAGTTCGTGGCGGAAATCGATCCGCTTTAAGTTGATTCCTTTATTTTTGCTGACGCTGATCGTTCCCGTATCCGCGCTTGGCCTCGTCAGTTACCGGATCTACGACGACGAATCGGGCCGGATCATCGAGAAGAACCTGCAAAACCTCGTCAACATGGCCGCGAGCATCACGGAAGGCTTCGAGACCGAGGCCGCAAGCGGCCGCATGGAGGCCGCCGAAGCCCAAGAATACGTGAAGGAGCAGTTGATCGGCGTCAAGACGGGAGAGGCGCGAGAAATAACGAAGTCCTTCGATCTGGGCGAGAACGGCTACTTTTTTATTTTAAATGAACAAGGCGACCTGCTCGGCCATCCGCTGCTCGAAGGCCAGAACATTATCGACAAGAAAACGAGTTCAGGCTTCTATTACATAAAAGACATGATCGCGAAAAGCATGCAGGGAGGCGGCTTCACCCTGTACGACTGGCCGCTGCCGAACTCGGACAAGGAAGCCCAGAAAATCACGTATGCCCTGCAGGTGCCCGGCGAATGGGGCTGGATCATCGCGGCAGGCTCCTATATGAAAGATTACAATTCAGGGGAAGGCCATATTCTGAACGCCATCTGGATCACGGTCGCCGTCTGCTGGCTCGTCTTCGCGCCGTTCCTCTTCCTGCTGATTCGCTCGATCGTCACTCCGATCAAGCGAATCACGAGCGAAGCCGCCCGCATGGCCTCCGGCGATTTGAGCAGGCTCGACCTCGCCGTCCGCAACCGCGACGAGATCGGCGAGCTGGCACGCTCGTTTATCCGCATGCACGACAATCTTCGGGACATCGTCAGCGCGCTTCTGGCGAACGCCGACCGACTGAACGCGGCATCGAACAACATGAGCCTCGCCGTCTCCGAGACGACCTTGGCCGGCAAGCAGGTGGCGCGGGCGGCCCAGGAGATCGCCTCGGGCAACGAGACGCAGGCGCGGGCGGCCGCGGAAAGCTCGCAGTCGATGGAGGAAATGACGCAAGGCATCCAGCGCATCGCGGACACGTCGTCCGACGCGTTCGATTCGTCGGAGACGACCCTGTTCGAAGCCGTCGAAGGCAACCGGCTGCTGCAGACGACCGACGCCAAGATGGGCGCGATCAGCGACACGACCGGGCAACTGTCCGGCATTCTGGACCGGCTGACGGAGCGCGCCTCGCAGATCGGCGGCGTCGCCGAGGCTATCGCGGAGCTCGCCAGCCAGACGAACCTGCTCGCGCTCAACGCTTCGATCGAAGCCGCCCGCGCAGGCGAAGAAGGCAAAGGCTTCGCCGTCGTCGCCGCGGAAGTCAAAAAGCTGGCGCAGCGCTCCACCGACTCCGCTGCGGAGGTCGCCGAACTCATTCGGACCGTGCAAACGGACGTGTCCGCGGCGGGGGCATCGATGGCGCTGAACCAGCGGGCGGTCGAAGCGGGCGTTCAGGCGCTCGCGCTGACCGGCGAATCGTTCGCCGCGATCGTCACGGCCACGCAGAGCGTGGCGAAGCAGATCCAGGAGTCGTCCTCCTCCGCGCAGCAGATGGCGGCGAGCTCCGAGGAGATGGCCGCGTCGATGCAGGAGATGGACCGCGTCTCGGGTCACGCCAACGAGCTCGCGCAGATGATCTCCGCGGCCACCGAAGAGCAGTTGGCGGAGATGGAGGCGCTAAGCGCGTCCGCCGAATCGCTGCGAGCCTTGGCGTCGGACCTGCAGCTGATGGCACACAAGTTCAAGCTGTAAATGTGCCGAGGCGGGAGCTCCGGGAGACGAGATCGACCTACTGGCTGGCGTCGTTTTCAGCAAAAAGGGATGTCACCGCGGTCCGTAAGGACCAACGGAGACATCCCTTTTGCGTCGTCGGTTGTTTCATCCGCCTGCTATCCGTCCGACTCCTGCTCTTCGTCCGCGTCTCCGGCGACGGCCAGCCCGGATTTGCGTCGCGCCAGTGCCTCTTCGGCGCGGCGCTCTTGATCCGCGTGCTCGGCGTCCAGCCGATCACGGTGCTCGGCGAGCGCGCGCGCGCCGATGACGGCCTCGAGCCTGTAGATCGGTTGCCCGAGGCCAACGAACTTCGTCTCGTACTCCGTCATGACGAGGTCCTCGCGCAGCTCTTCCCGATGCAGGTGAAGCGAGACGTTGCGCAGCTGGAGCCCCGTATCCGCGAAGCTGTTCAGCGAAAACTCGAACAGGCTGAGCGAGTCGGTCTTGAAATGAATCTCGCCGACGTCCGACAGCAGCCGCTTGTACCTCATCAGGAACAGCGGGTGCGTGAGCCGGCGCTTGCCGTGCTTGCTCTTGGGCCACGGATCGCTGAAGTTCAGATAGATCCGCGTCAGCTCCCCCCGGCTCGAACATATCTTCAAGAAACTCCGCGTTACCGCGGACCAGCGCCAGATTGGGTACGCGCTCCTCGCCCTTTTCCCGCCAGACCGCGCGCGCCTTCTCGCTGCCGCGCTGCAGCAGCTCGTCGAACATATCCATCCCGATATAGTTGATTTCCGGATTCCTCGCGCTCATCTGGGTAATGAACCGGCCTTTGCCCATGCCGATCTCGATCATGATCGGACGGTCGTTGCCGAAAAATTCGTGCCAGCGCCCTTTCAGCTTCTGCGGCTCCAGCACCACCAGATCGGCCTGTGCCTCAAGCCCTTGCTTAAATTTCCTGCCGCGCAATCGCATGTAGATCCTCCCGTATCGCCGATAATAAAACCGTGCCGCATCCATTGTGCAGGCTTCCGTGTTCTTTGTAAAGCGGCACGCGCTTTATCGGGCAGCGTCCGCAAGTTCCTGCCTGATTTTATTCGCGTTATCCTCATGATACTTGCGCTGATTCAGCGGAAACGGCGCATCGGCGATCAGACGGGCCGCGCCTTCCTCGTCTCCGGCCTGGATCAGCCGGCGCAGCTCCCGAATATAGCGCAGATCCGCGTCCCGGCGCGCCCGCATATGAGCGGGATCGCTCGACGTCGAGCCGTGCCCCGGCACGAAAAGCTTGATATCGTGGCGCTCTGCGATCGCGTCGAATTTGAGAAGCGTCTCCTCGTAGTCGGCGCTGCCGTGGAAAATAAAAGGGAACTCCGCATCCGACAAATAATCGCCCGCTATCAAAATGCCGTACGGCTCGACGACCGTCATCATGCCGTCCGCGTTGTGTCCGGGCGCTTGGTAGCAGACGAGCCTCGCGTCGCCGAGCGCAAGCGCCGTGCCGTCGCCGTCCATCGGGTGGTCCACGTTCGGGAAGGCGATTTCGTAATTTCTTTTCAAATAATACTTGTCGTCGAATTCCCGGATCTGTTGCAGGTTCCGCTCGCGCTCCGCCGCCGGACTGCGGGCGAAGCTGCCGCTCGCGACGACGATGGCGTCAGGGAACGCCCGCCAGCCGATAATATGGTCGAAGTCCGAATGCGTGAACAGCAGCGCGACCTGACGATCTCCACGCACGCGTTCCACGTAAGCGCGGATTTCCTCGACCTCCCGGGGAAGCCAGCAAGGATCCGCAACAAGGACATGCGTGTCCGTCACGACGACGGTCGAGGTGGTCCTGTACAGATCGCTCTCGAATACTTTTACCGCTCCGTCCTCTATCCTCAGCATTCATCGTCCTCCTTAAACCTTCCTGATCCAGTATAAGTCAAGCGCGGTTGCTGAGGAAGAACAAGGTTGCGGTCGCATGAGCCGAAGCCCGTAAACGTAAATAAGACCGCCTTCCCCAAGCCGGGGACAGGCGGTCTATAAAAGTCTGCGTCGGATTAGTTCAGCGGACGGTTCTCTTCGATATGGTAATGGACTTCGATCGCTTCCTGCAGCTTCTTCTTCGCGGAGGCGCCGACATTGTGGTTGTTGTTGAACTTGACGCCTGCCAGCGCCATTATTTCTTTGACCGTGAGCTCTACCTTCATCGTATCGTCGCCTTGCGGAATACGTACGGACGTGTTCATGAACTTCACTCGCTTTCTGAAAAATAAGATGGGTCAAACCTAGCTTATCCGCACATTTGCGACTGTATCCGACAGACGTCTAATTGGTGTTGATGTCAGATTCATTTGTTGATCTGACGCACTTTTAATATAACACGATGATGTTAGGTTTAGCAAGAAGGCGAGCGCCTTAAAACCACCTGTTTCCGAGAAAACTTCTTTATCGAAAATCGGGACCGCTGTAAAATGAATCGATGAAAATGGTATGCCGGGGCATTTTCAGCTACAATAGAAGAAGCCTAAGCAATCCGACTAAAGATTAGCGCACAAGGAGCGGCGAACGAACATGCCGATCATCGAAAATACAGCAGGCGCTTCCATTCCGCCTACGGAGTGGAGCGGCAAACGATTCCATACGTGGAATCATGAGATGAGGCGCCAGTTCGGCACGAAGGTGTTCAAGGTCATGCTGGACGCGGGCTTCACCTGCCCGAACCGCGACGGCTCGATCGCGGCCGGCGGCTGCACGTTCTGCAGCGCGCGCGGCTCGGGCGACTTCGCGGGCAGCCGCAGGCAGGATCTCGTCACCCAATTCAATACGATCCGGGACCGCCAGCATCTCAAGTGGCCCGAAGCCAAATACATCGGGTACTTCCAGGCCTATACGAATACGTACGCCCCGCTGGCTACGCTGAAGGAATACTACGAGGTCATTCTGGAGCAGCCGGGACTGGTCGGCCTCTCCATCGCCACCCGCCCCGACTGCCTTCCCGACGACGTCGTCGACTATCTGGCGGAACTGAACGAGCGGACGTACCTCTGGGTCGAGATGGGCTTGCAGACGGTGCACGAGAGCACGTCGAATCTCATCAATCGCGCGCACGATACGGCATGTTATCTGGACGCCGTCGAGCGCCTTCGGGCGCGAGGCATCCGAGTGTGCACGCATATCATCTACGGCCTTCCCGGCGAGGACGAGGCGATGATGATGGAGACGCTCCGGCAGACGGCTGCAATGGACGTGCAGGGCATCAAGATCCACCTCCTCCATCTCATGCGCAAGACGCCGATGGTACGGCAGTGGCGCGACGGCCTGCTTCGCTTCCTTGAAATGGACGAGTACGTGAAGCTGATCGTCGACTCGCTGGAACTGCTCCCGCCGGAGATGATCGTCCACCGGCTGACCGGAGACGCGCCGCGCGATCTCTTGATCGGGCCGATGTGGAGCCTGAACAAATGGGAAGTGCTGAACGCCATCGACGCGGAGCTGGTGCGGCGCGGCAGCTGGCAGGGTAAGCACTGGAAGGGACGCTGACCGCATGGGCTTCCTATCCGTGCTGACGATGGCGCAGCGGCTGGTGTCCGAGCGCATCGCGCCGGGCGCGACGGTCGTCGACGCCACGGCCGGCGGCGGCGTGGACACGTTGTTCCTGGCCAGGACCGTCGGTCCCGGCGGAAGGGTGTACGCCTTCGACGTGCAGGAAGAGGCGCTGGCGCGAACGAGGAAGCGGCTGCTTGACGCCGCTGCTTCGCCGGTCGGCGCCATGGCGGCCGTTGCGCTCGGCGAAGTGGTGCTGCTCCATGCCGGGCATGAAAAGATGGCCGAGCGGGTGCCTCCCGAGGCGCATGGGCGCGTCGGCGCGGTCATGTTCAACCTCGGCTATCTGCCGGGCGGACCGGACGTCGCGGGCGGCGCGGGCCCGGTCATCACGAAGCCGGACACGACGCTGGCCGCCTTGGATGCCGCCCTTCGCCTGCTCGCGCCCGGCGGCATCGCGACGATCGCCGTCTACCCCGGCCACGAAGGCGGGCAAGACGAGGCGTTGGCCGTCGGCGACTGGATCGCCGCCCTGCCCGAAGAGGCCGTCCAGGCGCTGCTGTACCGCTTTCCGAAGCGGACGGGATCGCCGTTTTTGTATGCGTTAGAGAAAAAATAAGAGGAGGCTGCTGCATGGCTGTCAGAAAAATCGAGCACGTGGGCATTATGACGAGCGATCTGGAGCGTTCGATCGCCTTTTACGCGCAAACCGTCGGGCTCGTACATACCGGGACGCTGCCGCACACGAACGGCGTCATCCGACTCGCATTCCTTTCGTTTCCCGGCGCGGACGAGACGGAGCTCGAGCTCATCGAAGGCTACGACGGGACGCTCGCCCCCGAGGGGCGCGTGCACCATGTCGCCTTTAACGTCGACGACATCGATGCCGAATATTCGCGCGTCTCGATGCTGGACGTCGACGGGCTCGACGCCGAGATCACGACGCTGCCGAACGGAAGCCGCTACTTCTTTTTCCGCGGGCCGGACGGCGAATCGCTAGAATTTTTCCAATCGACCAGAGGAGGCAACCAAGCATGACCCAATCGACCAAACCTTATCCCCTTCACTTCAAGCCCGAGTTCAAAGAACGCGTATGGGGCGGCCGCGCCCTCGAACAGTTCGGCTTCGACGTGCCCCCGGGCCATATCGGAGAAGGCTGGATGATCGCCGACCATCCGAACGGCGTCTCGCACGTTAAGAACGGCGAGCTGGCCGGTCTCGGCCTGGACGAGATCCGCGAGCGCTTCGGCGCGACGTGGTTCGGCGCGAAGGGCGCCGTCGCCGGCCTTGGCCGCTTCCCGCTGCTCATCAAGCTGCTCGATTGCAACGACGACCTGTCCGTTCAGGTGCATCCTAACGATCACTATGCCGGCCTGCCCAAGGGCGAGCTCGGCAAGACCGAGATGTGGTACGTCATCGACGCCGCGCCCGACGCCAAGATCATCTACGGCCTGAAGCCGGGCACGACGCGCGAAAAGCTCGCGGCGGCAATCGAGGAAGGCAAGATTATGGATTCGCTGCAGGAAGTGTCCGTCAAAGCCGGCGATACGTTCTATATCCCCGCCGGCACGGTTCACGCGCTTTGCGCGGGCGTCCTGGTGGCCGAGATCCAGCAAAATTCGGACACGACTTACCGTCTCTACGACTACGACCGACCGGGTCTCGACGGCAAGCCGCGCGAGCTCCATATCGAGGATTCGCTGAACGTGACCGACTACGAGGGCGCCGGCGCGAGCCGCATGTCCACGGCCGGCACGCCGGCGGGAGAGTGGCTGCGCCTCGCCTCCTCGCCGTACTTCGAGACCGACAAAGGCGTCGTTCAAGGCGACTGGGAACTGGCGACGCCCTCGGACAGCTTCGTGATCCTGATCGCGGTGCAAGGCCAAGGCTCGATCGGCTGGGACGGCGGCAGCATGGACATCAAAGCCGGCGATTGCTTCCTCCTCCCCGCCAACTTGGGCGCTTACCGCCTAGGCGGCGATATGACCGTGCTGCGGAGCCAGCTGCCTTAAGCCCCGATTGACGCGCTGCAGTCCCGAATCGTTGGGGCTGCAGCTGCGTCCGGCAATTGACCGACCACTCCCGCGTCCCAAGCAGGACGCGAAAGGAAAGATCCATGGCATGCTGAGACAAATGCTGATTTTGTCCGGATTGGGCGTCGCGATGTGGGCGCTTGGCACGCTGTTTTTCATGCTGTTCGGCGATTGGGTGCTCGTCGCCGCCGAGGACCGCCAATTCGGCGCCTCGCTTTTCCTGCTGGAGGCGCTCACGGCGCTCGTCATCCTGGGCGTCGCGCTCGTCGTGCGGCTCCGTCTGTTCAGGATGCCGGGCTCGGCTACCCGGTTTGGCTTCATCGGCGCATTGATCGGTCTTTTGCTGAATACTTTCGTCCTCCTCTACCGGGACAAGGTTCTGTACGATCTCGATCAAGGGCAATATCATACGTTTACAGTTTGGATGACGCTCGCCTACGCCCTTTTCCTTCTTCTGCCGGCCATCGCGGATCGGCTGATCCGTACCAGGCCAGTCGGAGCCGCGCATGATCGGAAGGCGGACGAAGGTTTGTATGCGCAGGACGATCCGGCTACATACCGTCCCGAATAAAGCATAAAGCGAATGATGGTAACGGTCCGATTGCCGGACCGGCAGCGGTGAGCGAGCCCGATTTTCGGATCATCATCCGCATGGGGCTCGCCGTTTTTTTGATTGATCATCCGTTGCAAAGGAGGCTGCTCCCGATCGAACCGATCACATCCGCCGAACAGCACCGGCGCGAGGCGCCGTCCTCCGTCGCCTGCATGATCATTACCGTATCCGACACCCGCACGCCCGACACCGACAAGAGCGGACAGCTTATCCGGGAGCTTCTTGTGGCAAAAGGCCATGAAGTCCGGCGCGCGCTGATCGTTCCCGACGAAAGCGAGCGCATCCGCGAGCTGCTTCGCGCGGCCGAAGCCGATCCCGCGATCGAAGCGGTGCTGCTCAACGGCGGCACAGGCATCGCCGCGCGCGACACGACCTATGAAGCCGTAGCCGGCCTGCTGACCAAAGAAATGCCGGGCTTCGGCGAGATTTTCCGGATGCTCAGCTTCACGGAGGACATCGGTACGGCCGCGATTCTGTCCCGCGCGATCGCGGGCACGATGGGCCGCACGGCGGTGTTTTCCATGCCCGGCTCGACCGGCGCCGTTCGTCTTGCGATGACCAGGATCATCGTTCCCGAACTCGGCCACGTCATGCGGGAGATTTATAAAGACGATTTAAAGTAATTGGCCTTTCAGGAGGCCGGAGCTGGCGAGAGAAACGGGAGCGAAATCCGTTTCTTTCGCATACTCTCCCGCGAGCCACGTCCATAACGGAAAAAACTTCCGCTATCCTCCTCATTTCACCCGCCAGCCACGCCCTTAACGGAAAAAACTTCCGCTATCCTCCTCATTTCCTCCGCCAGCCACGCCCATAACGGAAATAACTTCCGCTATCCTCCTCATTTCACCCGCCAGCCACGCCCTTAACGGAAAAAACTTCCGCTATCCTCCTCATTTCCTCCGCCAGCCACGCCCTTAACGAAAAAAACTTCCGCTATCCTCCTCATTTCACCCGCGAGCCACGTCCTTAACGGAAATAACTTCCGCTATCCTGTCTCCCGCGCGCCACGCCATAGCGGAAATAAACTTCTGCTGGCATTCTGCATTTCGCACAACCTAACTTAAACACAATGGGCATTATCCGTTTCCATAACAAAAAAAGCATTGCCGGCCCGCCGACTAGCGATGAGCGGCAATGCTTTTCTATGATGCGAGGACTACGCGACCTGCCTGGCCTCCTGCTCCTCGGGCGCCTTCGTACGGCGGATGAACAAGCCGACGGCCAGCGCGACGAGCGCGACGCTAAAGCCGATCCAGAACGCATCGTGAAAGCCCGTCATCAGGCCGGCCACCTGCTCGGCCGGCGCGGTCGGATCCTCGGAATCCGCCAGGTAGTTTTTAGAGCCTGTCGACATGATGCTGATGAACAGCGCCGTACCGATCGCCCCCGACACCTGCTGAAGCGTGTTGAGAATGGCGGTGCCGTGCGGGTACAAATGACGCGGAAGCTGATTCAACCCAGTCGTCTGCGCAGGCATCATGACCATCGAGATGCCGACCAGCATGACGATATGGATAAAGATGACGTAGCCCTTGGAGACATCCGTGTCGATGCCGGTGAACATCCAGACCGACAGCGCCGTGAGCGCCAGGCCCGGAATCACGAGCACGCGCGGTCCGAACTTGTCGAAGAGCTTGCCCGACACCGGCGCCATGATCCCGTTGATGACGCTGCCCGGCAGCATGAGCAGACCCGATTTGAACGCGGTCAGCAGCAGCGCGCTCTGCAGGAACATCGGCAGGATGGTCATCGTGGAGAACATCGTCATCATGACGACGAACAGCAGCACGGTCACCAGGCTGAACATCGGATACTTGAAGGGAATCCACGTCGATCAAAAGCCTCATGCAGCGTATCGGGTCCGGTTATATGAAAAACGATCTGCTCGCGCTCGAGCGAAAAGACGGCCCCTTCCCCGTTCCCGCCGAGATCATCGCCGAATTTTATGCGGGCGCGATTAACGGGGGCGGCGCCTGGTGGGTGCAGCATGGCGGGCACATCTCCGCGGAGACGATGGACCGCTATATCGGTAAGCTGCTCAACCCGGCGATCTTCAACCGGCAAACGCCTTAAAAAAGGGACGGACTCGCGCAGTATGCGAATCCGTCCCCTGCTTATGTGAGTATAGGCCGACCGATCAAGCTTTCAAAATGCCTTCGATCCGGTCAAGCTCCTCCTGCGAGAATTCAAGGTTGCCGAGCGCAGCGACATTGTCGTCGACCTGCGCGACCTTGCTGGCGCCGATCAGCACGGTCGTGATGCGGCCGCCGCGCAGCACCCATGCCAGCGCCAGCTGGGCGAGCGTCTGTCCGCGTTCCTGCGCCAGCTCGTTCAGGCGCTTGACCTTGGCGATACGGTCCGGCGTGATCGCGCTCTCCTGCAGGAAGCCCGTGACGCTGGCCGCGCGCGAATCGGCCGGAATCCCGCCGAGGTACTTGTTCGTGAGCAGCCCTTGCTCAAGCGGCGAGAAGGCGATCGAGCCGACGCCTTCTTGCTCCAGCAGGTCCAGCAGGCCTTCTTCGACCCAGCGGTCGAACATGCTGTAGCGGGGCTGGTGGATAAGGAGCGGCGTACCGAGCCCCTTCAGGATCCGGATCGCTTCCGCAGCCTCTGGGGCGCGGTAGTTGGAAATGCCGACGTAAAGCGCCTTGCCGGAACGGACGAGGTGATCGAGCGCGCCCATCGTCTCCTCTAGCGGCGTGTTCGGGTCCGGCCGGTGATGGTAAAAAATATCGACGTAGTCGAGCCCCATCCGCGTAAGGCTCTGGTCCAGGCTCGATACGAGATATTTGCGCGATCCCCAGTCGCCGTATGGTCCGGGCCACATGTAGTACCCGGCTTTGGACGAGATGATAAGCTCGTCGCGGTACGGCTTGAAGTCGGAGGCGAGCAAGCGGCCGAAGTTTTCTTCGGCGGAGCCGGCCTTCGGGCCGTAATTGTTCGCCAGGTCGAAATGCGTGATGCCGAGATCGAACGCGCGGCGCGCGATCGCCCTTCCGTTCTCGTAGGCGTCCACGCTGCCGAAGTTGTGCCAAAGGCCGAGCGAGACCGCCGGCAGCTTCAGGCCGCTGCGTCCGGTCCGGTTGTATTTCATCGTTTCGTAACGCTTGTCGCTTGCTTGGTAGATCGTCATGTTTGCCCTCTCCTCAATGTCCTGATTTAATTGCCGGAAGCGATTCGTTCCTGCCCGTTCAAGGCGAACATCCGCGCGGGCGCTTCCCCGGCGCCGTGAACGAAGACGAGCGTCGTCTCCCGCGAACGGTCGACGATGCCGTCCCGCTCCCAGCGCGCAAAATCGAACGGCACGCGGTCGATCGACGCTTTTTTTAACCAAATCCCGTTCCTCCACGCCAAGCTCCGCTGCCGCCCGCTTGAACCGTGAGGTCCAATCTTCCTTCCCGAGCCGGTCCTCCCACCACATTTTGCGCGGCTTGTACTTATGCTGAAGATAAAAGTCGATCTTGAGCAGCGCAAGGGTCACGTCCAAATCAAGCGCAGGATGCCGGTCCTCCTCTAGGAAGGACCACAACCGGACGAACAAGTCCTCGAGCTGATGGCCGATCCGCTGCCAGCCGCGCGCCTCCCAATAATCGCCGAACCGCTGGAAAAAATCGAACGGAGACGGATACGCCTGGTGGACTAAATACTCGATCGTCCGGTTCATGCGGTGCGCGTTCCAGTATTTCTCCAACACGTCTTCCACGCGTTTGATGCGGACGATGTCCGCGAATGGCATGAGGTCGTTGCCGAGCATCTCGTAGGGCGCCCTGTCCATGTAGATATAGCCGAATTTGTCCGCGTCTTGCCGAAGTCCCGTTCCCCGAAGCATTTTCAGAAAACCGAGCTGAAGCTCCTCGGGACGAAGCGCGAACACGTCGTTGAACGTTTTGCGGAACGTATCGTAATCCTCGTGCGGAAGACCCGCGATTAAATCGAGATGCTGATCGATCTTCCCGCTCTCTTTGACCTTCGTCACGGTCCGTACGAGCTTGCTCCAGTTCTGTCTGCGCTGCACCGCCAGGTTAGTGACGTCGTTGGTCGATTGGACGCCGATCTCGAAGCGGAAAACGCCGGGCGGCGCGTGCTCCGCCAAATAATCGAGAACCTCCGGCCGCATGATGTCCGCCGTGATCTCGAACTGGAACACGCAGCCCTGGTGGTTCTCGATCAGAAAACGGAACATCTCGAACGCATAATCCCGCTTGATGTTAAACGTACGGTCGACGAACTTGATCAGCTTCGCTCCGCTGTCGATTAGGTACAAAATGTCGGCTTTGACCCGGTCCATGTCGAAGTAGCGGACGCCGACCTCGATGCTCGACAGGCAGAACTGGCAGCTGAACGGGCATCCGCGGCTCGTCTCGAAGTAGACGACGCGATTGGCGAGGCTCGGCACGTCCTCCTCGAACCGGTACGGCGAGGGCAGCGTCGCCAGATCCAGCTTCGGGCGGCCGGGATTGACGACGATCTCGTCTCCCTTGCGATAGGCAAGGCCGAAGACGAAATGGAACTTGCGGGTGCCGGACAGCTCGCGCAGCAGGTCGCGTAGCGTCTCCTCTCCTTCGCCCATGACGATATGATCGACGGCCGGGAGGCGCCGCATCCACTGCTCCGTGTCGTAGGATACCTCCGGACCGCCAAGCACGATCGTCGCGTTCGGCAAAATCTTGCGCAGCATGTCGATGACGGTGATCGTCTCTTCGATATTCCAGATATAGCAGGAGAATCCGATGACGTCGGGCTTCTTGGCGAACAGGTCGGATGCGATGGTCATCGGCGGGTCCTTGATCGTGTATTCCACGATGTCCATCGGAAACTCGTCCTGGCTATAAGCCTTCAGGCAACGCAGGGCGAGCGAAGTATGAATGTATTTGGCGTTCAGCGTCGCGAGGACGACTTTCATGCTTGTCCCTCTCTTTGAAAACAGACTTCTGCTATTCTATTGTACGGGATTGCGGTTGCCGTGTAAAAGCGGAGGCGTACGGACACGTCGCGGTTGCGGATGATATTGCCCATCCGGGTTCATGCATGCTATGATCAATTTAATACATTCACGGTAGCAAAGCATGCGCCGCAAGCTTCTCTCACGAGAGCTTGCGGCTTTTTGCGTTCGCGAAGTAAACGGGAGGGAAGAGATGGCCCCGCACGACGAAGCGTTTAAGAAACTGCTGCAAACCTTTTTCAAAGAATTCATTCAATTGTTCTTCCCCGAGTTGGACGAATGGATCGACTATTCGCATTCGCGACTGCTCATGCAGGAGCTCTTGGTCGATATCGTAGGTGCGGAAGCAAGACAGCTTGACTTGCTGATGGAGACCAAGCTTAAAGGACAGGACGCCTACATCCTCTTTCACCTGGAACCGCAATCTTATCGGGATCCGAAGTTCGTAGAACGGATGTACATCTACTTCAGCCGGCTCTTCGAAAAATACCGCACGGCACACAAGCTGATCGTTCCGATCGCGATCTTCACCGGAGACGGCATGAAAAACGAACCCGATACGTTGTCGATGGCGCTGCCGTGGCTCGAAATCCTAAGATTTCGGATGCTAAAGCTCGAGCTCGGTCAACAAGATTGGCGAAGATTTATCGGATCCGACAACCCGGTAGCCGCTGCGCTGCTGGCCAAGATGGGCTATAATAAAAAAAGACCGACGCAGTCTGAGACTTGCCTATTTGTCGATGCTGCTCCGCATGAAGGGCAAGCTGGACAATGCACGACTGGCACTCGTCCGGTCCATAGCAGATTTATATTACGAGCCTGACCCCATAGAAGAGAAGTCGATTATGCGCGAATTCGTCAACATGCATCCCGAGGAGGAGGAAACGATTATGGAACTGATGCCGGCATGGGAACGATGGGGCTACGAGCGGGGAATGAAAGAAGGCATTGAGCAAGGGATTGAGCAAGGGATCGAGCAAGGCAAAAGAGCACTCCAAGAGGCCACGATCGGACGCATGCGTTCCAAAGGCTTCTCCGACTCGGAAATCGCGGACCTGCTCGGCTTGCTGCCGGAAGACATGGCCCGCGCGAATTCCGACGCCACATAAATACAAGCGGCAGACCGGACGAACCGGCTGCCGCTTTTTCGTTTCATCAGGCCTCGAAACCGTCGTTTTCAATAACGCTTTGAATAAACCGGTAGCTGTCCTTCGGATACCGCTTAAGCGTCTTGTAATCGGTGTAGACGATGCCGAAGCGCTTGACGTAGCCTTCCGCCCACTCGAAGTTGTCGAGCAGCGACCAGGCGAAGTAGCCCTTCAGCGGCACGCCAGATTCGATGAGGCGATGACACTGGATGAAGTGCTTTTTGAAGTAGTCGGCACGCTTCGCATCGTGAACGCGGCCTTCCGGCGTCAGCTCGTCTTCGTAGCACGCGCCGTTCTCCGTAATGTAGATCGGAACGTCGCCGTATTCCTCGTGCACCCACGACAGCACTTTGTACAGCCCGTCGGCATACACGTTCCAGTCCATGAACGTCTTGTCAAAGCCGACCTGCACTTCCTCGCAGTCGAACAGCCCCTCGCCTTCCTTGTAACGGCCGAAGCCGCCGCTGTAGAAGTTCACGCCGATAAAATCGATCGGTTGCGCGATCGTCTCCATATCGCCGGGCTGGATCGGCACCTCGACGCCTTTGCTCTTGAACCAATCGACCATGAACTGCGGATATTGTCCCTTGAACGTCGGGTCCATGAACCACTCGTTATTGTACGCGCGATTGCGGTGCGCGGCGGCGACGTCTTCCGGCTTGGTCGTATACGGCTCGAACCAATACAGGTTATGCGTCGTGCCGATCTCGCCCGGGGTGCCGAGCGCACGGAACGACTTCACCGCTTCGCCGTGCGCGACCATGCAGTTGTGCGCGACGTTGACGGCGAGCTGCAGATCGGTGTTGCCCGGCGCGTGCGCCCCGATATAGTTCGACAAGAACGACACGCACCAGGTCTCGTTAAAGGTGATCCACTGCTTGACCTTGCCGCCGAACGCCTTGAACGCGGTCTCCGCGTAACGGACGAACGCGCGAATCGTGTCGCGGTTGTCCCAGCCGCCCTTGTCCTGAAGCGCCTGCGGCAAATCCCAGTGGTACAGCGTCACGCACGGCTCGATGCCTGCGGCCAGCAGGCCGTCGATGACCTTGGCATAATAATCGAGCCCCTTCTGATTCAGCTCGCCGTCTCCGTCCGGATAAATGCGCGGCCAAGCGATCGAAAAACGGTACGCCTTGACCCCCAGGTTTTTGAGCAGCGCGATATCTTCTACATAACGGTGATAGCTGTCGCAGGCGACGTCGCCCGTATCGCCGTTAACGACCTTGCCCGGCGTCCGGGAGAACGTATCCCAGATCGACATCCCCCGCCCGTCTTCGTTATATGCCCCTTCGATCTGGTAGGAAGCGGTAGCCGTTCCCCAGACGAAATCCTTCGGAAACTGAATCGAAGCCATTCTTAACCCCTCCGCACTAAATAATCGTATCGCACACGCGTCATGTAAAACGTTTTCCTTCTTTATTTTATACAAAATGGCCGCGCGCGCCCATACGATATCCTGTGCGATATTGGCGCTTACTTATTCGAATTGGCCTCGTCCAGCAGCTGGCGGGCATGCGCCTCGAGCCCGTCGTAGAACGCCTTCACTTCGGGAATGGCGACCTGCTCCCCGTTTTTGCCCTTTTTGTAAACCGCGCCTCCCGTTTTCTCCACGATGGCCAGAAACTCCTGGGCGAGCTTCGACGTGACCGTGCCCGGATAATCGGTTATGACCTTCTCCAGCGCCGCCTTGACCTGCGTATCGATCTTAAACGTCTCGAAGTCGAATACGGGCGTATTGTCCAGTCCCATCAGCAAATAGGGAACGTAGCGCGTCGCGAACAAGTTTTCAGCCTGTTTCCGCTCGGGCGTATCGGGATGGGCCGTCACGTACGCTTCCGCTTGCGCCGCGCGCGCGGCGACCTCCGATCGTTCGATGACGAGCCCGCCGTCGGAAGCCGACTTTTGATCAGACTCGACGGCCAGCAGCGCGATATAATCCTTCATGGCGGCGGTCACCTGCGCGTCCGCGCGCTTCAGCTTGCCATAGTCTACGACGGGGAAATAAAAGCCCTCCGTCGTCTCCAGCTTGTATCCGCCGTCTATGGCGCCCTGAACGAGCGAACGAACCTGCTCGTCTTTGATTTGACCGATCTGCTCGTCAGTCGGCGGCCATTCGAGCTTTTGCAGCGCCTGCTGAACCTTTTCGGGCTCGAACTTCCCTTGCATATTCGGCAACTGCCGATCGTAATAGGCGAGCATCTCCCGCAAAAGCGCATCTCCCGTCTCCGGCAAGGCCTGCGTCAGCTTGTCGTCGAGCGCCTTGTTCAGCTCGGCGGCCGACAGGTCGGATTGGGCTTGCTCCTTGAACGCTTCGAGGAGCGCGGCATCCGTTTCCTGCTCCGACGTCGGAGTCGCGGAAGGCGATGCAGACGCGCTTGCCTCCGCGCTCGGACTTGCCGAAGACGTCGGCGCCGACGACGAGGCGGACGCGGTGGCAGACGCCGTGGCGTCCGCAGCGTCGTCATTCGACCCTCCCGTGCAAGCGGCAAGGCCGGCAGTCAACAGCAGCGCGAGCCCATATGCAGGCAGCCGCAGCACCTTTTTTCGTTTCGTGTTTTTTTGTCGTATCGCTCATTTGAACCTCTTCCTTTCCCCGATGTCTCATGATAGCCGATTATCCATACGTCTTTACCCCTTCGAAATTTAGACGCGCCGGGCACGAAAATGGTTCCACGGGGAGGAAGTTTTATACATTTCCCGTCGGCAAGGACGCCTGAGGACGCTTATTGAAGGCATTCGTCTAAATGCGTTACAATCGAAGCATGCTGTCCGTTTACATAAAAAGGAGAGAAAACCGCCATGTCTTCTTACCGGCTCATCGCGATCGACCTCGACGATACGCTGCTGAACGACCAACTCGAAGTGACCGAAGGGACGAAAAACGCGCTTGCCCAAGCGATGTCGCAAGGCGTTCATGTAACTTTGGCTACGGGCCGCATGTTCGCTTCGGCCAAGCAGACGGCCGCCCAAGTCGGCTTGAACGTGCCGCTCATTACTTACCAAGGCTCGCTGGTTCGCAATTTGCTCGACGAGCGCACGCTGTACGAGCGTTCCGTCGATCTCGAAGCGGTTCGCAAGCTTTACGGCTTTACGCGCGCGCGCAAGCTGCACCTGCAAACGTACATTGACGACAAGCTCTATTCCTTTGACGACGGAGACAGGCTGGCCGCCTACGCGAAGCAATCGAATATCCCTTATATCGTCGAGCCCGAGCTGGACGCGCTGCCGGCCGGACATCACACGAAACTGATCATCATCGACGAGCCGGCCCTGCTGGACGAGATCGCGCCCGAGCTCCACGCGCTTCTCGGTCCGGGCGTTCATATCACGAAGTCCAAGCCTCATTATTTGGAATTCACGCACGGCGAAGGCACGAAAGGACATGCGCTAAGATTTCTGGCCGAGCATTACGGCTTGACGATGGATCAAACGATCGCGATCGGCGACTCCTGGAACGACCGCGAGATGATCGAAGCCGCCGGTCTCGGCGTCGCGATGGCGAACGCGGTGCCCGCGCTGCGCGAGATCGCGGACTACGTCACGGCAAGCAATAACGAGGACGGCGTGAAGCAAGTCGTCGAAAAGTTTATTTTGAACGCATGAGCTGATTCCCCCCCGTTCGCGCCTTATCGCCGAGTATTCGTTAGCGACCGTCAAAAAAAGGCTTCCGCAAGCTCGTTTTTCAGAGCAGGCCGGAAGCCTTTTACGTATTGCGCCGATCGGCGTCCCTTTCTCTTTTCCGCTTCTCCCGAAGAAGCCGGTACATCTCGAGCTGTTCCTGCAAATGCCCCGCTTCATCCGCTGTCAGCGGCTGTTCGACGCCTTGAATGACGAAACGGTTCGGTTCGGCTGAAGATTGCTCCTTATCGATGCCCGTGAGCAGCCAATCGAGCGATACCTCGTAAATGCTCGCCAGCTCCCTTAATATCTCATTATCCGGCTGCGACCGGTTGTTCTCGTATTTGGATATGGTCGTGAAGTCCACGCCCAGCGCGCCCGCGACTTCGTTTTGCGTCATATGCTTTTCTTGCCTGGCCAGCTTCAAGCGTTTGCCGAATGTCAACGGTTACACCTCGCGCTTTTTGCTTCAGTATATAAGATATGATTTCGGCTCCGAATACACTTGCATATAAATCAAGTTTTTACTTGAATTTTTTTACAATTTTTATATAAAATAAAATCAATACATGAAGTTACTTCAATGGAGGGAACGTTCATTTTTATTCACGATCAGCCCTACCCTTTGTATTATTGGATCATTAGTCTTTCAGTCATACTCATATTGGTGGGATGCCTCGTACGCGGCGAGCTTCGCAAGCGGAGATTGGAACGAGAAGACAAAGAGGCCCAATAAAAAAAAGGTACCGTCCGAGCGGGATGCTTGGACGGCTCCACGCAAAAAAGGACGAAGGCGTCGAACGCGCCTTCGTCCTTTATCGTTAGGTCACTTGCCTGCCAGCACTTGGTACCATACGCCGCGCTTCGCGTATAGCTCGCCGCGAACCTGGCCCCATCCGCCGAGATAGCCGATATCGAACAAACCCGCGGGCGTGACGTACCGGTCCGCATATCGGCTTGCCACCTCTTCGTTCACCGGCCTGAAGCCATGCTCGGCGAACGCCGCTTGCGCTTCCGCTCCGCTCATATAGGCGACCAGCGCATCGGCGGCGGCGCGCACGCCGTGCGCGTCCGCGTTGACATCGACGACGCCGGCCGGATTTTCGATCAGGATCGTATCTTCCGGCGTCACGATGTCGTAATGCACGCCCTGCGCCACGCGGGCAAGCAGCTCGTTTTCATAGGTAACGATCACGTCGCCGACCCCGTATTCGAACGCCGCCATCGACGCGCGGCCGCTTTTGTCCATCGATTCGACATTCCGGTAGACGGCCTTCAAAAAAGGCTTTGGCCGCAGCCGGGTCCTTCTTCCCCGATTCGCGCTCCGCCTGCTTCAGTCCGGCGCCGTAGATCGCGTTAATGTCCCACTGCGCGCCGCCCGATACCTTCGGGTTGGGGAACAGCACTTTGACGCCAGGCTTGGCAAGGTCGGCGAATCCGGCAATGCCTAGCGGATTGCCTTCCCGCGTCCCCAATACGACGACCGAGCGCGTGATCATGCCGCCCGTCTCCGTCCTTTTCCAATCCTTCTTCATAAGACCGGCCTTGACGATCTTGTCCATGTCTCCCTCGAGCGAGAGCACGGCGACGTCGGCCTTGAAGCCGCCTACGATCGATCTGGCCTGGGTACCCGAAGCCTCGTAGGATTCCTGGAACTTTAGCCTCTGTCCCGTCTTCGTTTCCCACTCCCGGCCGAAGGCGGGGAGAATCTCCTGCAGCGCGTCCTTCGCGACCGAATAGGCGCCGATGACGAGCGTTGCGGTTCCCGTATCGGCCGCGGCCGCTCCTTCGCCTCCGGCCGAAGCGCCGTTCGACGACGACGCGCCGCCGCAGCCGGCCAGCGAGATCCCGAGCAAGGCGGCCAGCAGCCATCCGCCCAGCCGGCGGCCCGCGACGCGCCGCTTAATCCATCTGTTGCTATTCAAGATTGCCAACCTCCCGGCGGTGCCTCCGCAGGCTCCCGCATATGCAGCCAAGCGAACGGCAGCCCTCGCGGACTGCCGGCGACTGGATCAAATGTATACGAACATCGGGTCAGCCTTCAGCTTGTTCTCCATGACCCAGCTCTCGCTGTCGTTAAACAAGTAGGCGCGGTGAACGAGCACCTGCACCTCGTCGCCCGGGTGTAGCACTTCTTTCTCGAGCGACCGGTAGGTGACGAGCTTGATCCCGCCGACCTCAACCTCGACGAGCCATTCGCTGCCTCGGAAATGGATGTGGCTGACGCGGCCGGCCTCCGTCGCGGAGAGCAGCTGCGTGAACTCTTCCTTGCGTCCGATCTCGATATACTCCGGCCGGATCAGGCCCTTGGTGCCCGCCGATGCGGCCGCATCGGCGAAGCCGCGAAGCTCCCCGATGTTGTCGACGATCCGGGATTCCCCGATAAAGCCCGCGACGAACGGCGTCTTCGGATCTTTGGTAAATCTCCCATGGAGAACCCTTCTGCTCCAGGTTGCCCTTGTTGATGATCATGATCTCGTCCGCCACCTCGATCGCCTCGTCCTGGTCGTGCGTGACGAAGATCGAGGTGATGCCCAGTCGGTCGATCATCTCGCGAAGCCAAGAGCGCAGCTCGTGCCGGATCTTGGCGTCGATGGCCGCGAACGGCTCGTCGAGCAGCAGCAGTTGGGGCTCGGGCGCCAGGGCGCGAGCGAACGCCACGCGTTGGCGCTGTCCGCCCGACAGCTGATGCGGATAGCGGGATTCGAAGCCCTTAAGGCCGGTCAGCTCGGTCAGGTTGGCGACGCGGTCCTTGATCTTGGCTTTGTTCCACTTTTTGACTTCGAGGCCGAAGGCGATATTCTCGCTGACCGTCATGTGCTTGAACAGCGCGTAGTTCTGGAAGACGAAGCCGATGCCGCGCTCTTGCGGCGGCAGGTCGTTGACCCGCTGGCCATGGAAGACGATATCGCCCGAATCGGGCGTCTCGAGTCCCGCGAGCATGCGCAGGATCGACGTCTTGCCGCCGCCGCTCGGACCGAGCAGGCCGATGAGCTGGCCTTTTTCGACGCTGAAATCGACGTCCTTGACCGCTTGAAAGCTGCCGAACGTTTTATTTAATCCCCGTACTTCGACATGCATGCTCAATGCACTTCCTTTCGGGATTTAGACCATTCCATCACAAGCAGCAGTAAAACCGAAGCGGCGGCCAGCACCAGCGCAACCGAGTTGGCCGCCGTCAAATCGAAGTTCTCGACGTCCTGATAGACCAACGTCGTCGCCGTTTGCGTCTTGTTGATAATGTTGCCCGAGACGACCAGCACGGCGCCGAATTCGCCCAGGCAGCGCGCGACCGTCAAGATCACGCCGTAGACGACGCTCCAGCGGATAAGCGGCCAGGTGACGCGCCAGAACGTCGTCCAGGCATACGCCCCCATCATATGGGCGGCTTCCTCCTGCTGGCTGCCGACCTCCTGCAGTACCGGCATGACTTCGCGGATGACGATCGGAAACGTAACGAACAGCGTCGCGAGAATCATGCCCGGCAGCGCGTAGACGACGTCGACGCCGGCGCGGCCGAGCATGGCGCCGACCGCGCTGTCGGGACCGAGCAGCAGGACGATCATCAGGCCGCCGATCACGGGCGAGACGGCGAAGGGCAGATCGACGATCGCGTTCATGACGGCCTTGAGCCGCTTGCCGAGCCAGTTCGCGCGTACCAGGTACAGGGATAGCATGACGCCGAATATCGTGTTGACGAGGGTCACGCACACGGCGATGATACCCGTCATCAGCAGCGCATGCTGCGCCTCCGGGCGCGAAATGCCCGCCGAAAAACCGCTCCAGCCGTCGTCGAAAGCACCCTGCACGATCCGCAGCAGCGGAACGATCAGAAGGACGGCGAAGATCAGCGTCGTCAATCCGATCCAGAATCTTCTGATGGTCAACTCCCCCCGCCTCCTTCGAACGAAATTAACCGTCCATAAAATGAGGAGGGACAAGGTAAGCAGCAGAACCGAAACCGCTGCGGCCCCGGCTGGATTGTCGCTCTCGATCTCGCCGAATATGTAGACGGAGGCGACCAGCGTGCGTCCGGGGATATTGCCCGCCACCAGCACGACCGCGCCGAATTCGGCGAGCGCGCGGGAGAAAGCGAGCATGGCGCCGCTCACGATGCCGGGCATCATGCAGGGCAGGATCACCCGAAAAAACGTGCGCGACTTCGAAGCGCCCATCGTGTACGCCGCCTCTTCCTCGGAAGCGTCGAGCTCCTCGAGCATCGGCTGAACCGCGCGGATGACGAACGGAAACGTAACGAAGATCATGGCCACGACGATCGCCGGCTCATGGAACAGAATCGTCGTGCCGAGCGCTTCCGCTCCGCTGCCGATCAAGCTCCGAGGTCCGAGCAGCAGCAGAATCATCAACCCGATGACGGCGGTCGGCAGCGCGAACGGCAGATCGACCAGGCTGTTGAGCAGGCTCCGTCCCGGGAACCGGTAACGAACGAGCACCCAAGCCGCCAAGGTGCCGACCGCCGCGTTGATGATCGTAGAGATCACAGCAAGCTTGACCGTGAGGATCACGGACTTCCAGGCCAGCGCCTCCGTGACGTTGTCGGCAAAAGCCTGAAAACCGCCTGACAGCGATTGCACGTAAATGCCTGCGATCGGACAAACGATAAGAATGATAAAATAAAGCATGACGGTGCTGCGGAATCCCCAGCTCCACCATCGGCTCTGCAGCATGTTAGTCACGTATGCGAACCTCCAGGATGGGCTTTGTTGCCACTCCATAATTCCTATTAAATTAGTTGGTATTGTTACTTTAGCAGATCGGCCCTTGATTCGTCAACGACATTTCGGTAATTTGTCAGATAGAAGGGGCGCCCCTCGGAGGGACGCTCTCATAGGAGGCTGAAAAAGATGCTATGCAAAGAAAAGATCCGCACGTCTTCCCGGGACGAGATCGTCGATATCACCAGGCAGACCGACGCGCTCGTCGCGCGTTCGGGCGTTCAGGAAGGCTTGGCCGTCGTCTATTGCCCGCATACGACCGCGGGCATCGCGATCAACGAGAACGCGGATCCCGACGTCAAGCGGGACGTGCTGATGCGGCTCGACGAAGTGTATCCCTGGACGCATCCGAAGTACCGCCACGAGGAAGGCAACACGGCCTCCCATCTGAAGGCGTTCACGACGGGCAATTCGCAGACGGTCATCGTCAGCGGCGGCAGGCTGCTGCTCGGGCGCTGGCAAGGCATATACTTCTGCGAATTCGACGGGCCGCGGGACCGAGAATACTTCGTCAAGATCGTCGAAGGCTGACGAGGCCGAGCCCGGCGCACGGATCGCGTCGGGCTTCGTCTATCCAGCTTCGGCAAGCGTTAATTACGAGAGCTGCTCGGTAAAATAACGCGGCTCTCCCCTGGTGACGATGCCCTGTCCTTGGGTCAGGTCGGTCATCCAGGCTTCGAACCGATCGGCCTCCGCTTCCTCCGGCAGGCACAGTACCCGCACCCGATCGGTGAACGCAACGTCTCCGACCTTCACGCCTCTGCCGCGCAGCTCGTTCTCCAGTTTGCCGTACCAGGTGTAATCGACGTCCACAGCGATCTCCCGATGCAGCACCCGAACGATCGGCCCGGCCGCATCGGTCCCGGCCACGGCGCCGTCGGTGTAAGCGCGGACGAGACCGCCCGCTCCCAGCATAATCCCGCCAAAATAGCGCGTGACCACGACGACCGTATTTTTCAGCCCGCGGTTTTTGAGCACCTCCAGGATCGGCCGCCCCGCGGTCCCGCTCGGCTCCCCGTCGTCCAGCGCCTTCTGCCACTGGTCGCGCTCTCCGATCGTATAGGCGGAGCAATTGTGCGTGGCGTTCCAATGGCGCTTCTTGATCTCCTCGATAAAGGCGACCGCTTCTTCCTCGCTCTCCGCCGGCTTGGCGTGTCCGATGAAGCGCGACTTTTTTAATGACGATTTCTCGTTCCCCGTATCCGGCTACGGTGGCGTATCGCGCCAGCATGCTCCGACTTCCTTTCCGATGGCCTTGCTCAGATGCTTGTCCTCCCAGTTTACCATGATCCCCCATAATGAAAAACCGCCCCGGACGAAGGTCCGAAGCGGTTGGCGCGGCATCCGTGCGAGATGCGCGGCTCGGGCGTTACAGGCGTGCTTCCAGTTCTTTTTTCTTCTCCTCGAAGCCGGGCTTGCCGAGCAGCGCGAACATGTTGACCTTGTAGGCTTCGACGCCCGGCTGGTCGAACGGATTGACGCCCAGCAGGTAGCCGCTGACGCCGCAAGCGATCTCGAAGAAGTAAACGAGCTGGCCGAAGCTGTGCGGCGTGAGGTCCGGCAGCTGAACGACCAGGTTCGGCACGTTGCCGTCCGTATGCGCCAGGATCGTGCCCTCGAACGCCTTCTTGTTCACGAAGTCCAGCGTCTTGCCCGTCAGGAAGTTCAGGCCGTCGAGATTGTCCGCGTCGCTCTGGATCTCGATCTGCTCCGATACTTCGCCGACCTGGAGCACCGTCTCGAAAATGATGCGGTTGCCCTCTTGAATGAATTGCCCCATCGAGTGCAGGTCCGTGGAAAAGTCGACGGAAGCCGGATAGATGCCCTTGTAGTCCTTGCCTTCGCTCTCGCCGTACAGCTGCTTCCACCATTCGGACACGAAGTGCAGGCTGGGCTCGTAGTTGACGAGAATCTCGACCGCCTTGCCCTTGCGGTACAGCGCGTTGCGGATGGCGGCGTACTGGTACGCCGGGTTCTCCGCGAGATTCGGATTGTTCAGCGCCGTGGCCGCGTCCTGCGCGCCCTTCATGATCGCTTCGATGTCGATGCCCGCGGCCGCGATCGGCAGCAAGCCGACGGCCGTCAGCACCGAATAGCGTCCGCCCACGTCGTCCGGGATGACGAAAGATTCGTAGCCTTCGGCGTTCGCCAGCGTCTTCAACGCGCCGCGCGCCTTGTCCGTCGTCGCGTAGATGCGCTTCTTGGCCGCTTCCTTGCCGTACTTGCGCTCGAGCGCCTCGCGGAAGATGCGGAAGGCGATCGCGGGCTCGGTCGTCGTGCCCGACTTGGAGATGACGTTGATCGACCAGTCCTTGCCTTCGAGCGCCTGCAGCAGATGCGTCACGTAGGTCGAGCTGATGTTGTTGCCTGCAAAAAAAGATTTGCGGCGTCTTGCGCTGCTCCTTGGAGAGCGTGTTGTAAAAGGAGTGCGACAGCATCTCGATGGCCGCGCGGGCGCCGAGATAGGAGCCGCCGATGCCGATGACGACGAGCGCCTCGGAGTCGGATTGAATCTGCTTCGCCGCCGCCTGGATGCGGGCGAACTCTTCTTTGTCGTAGTCGAAAGGGAGATTGATCCAGCCCAGGTAGTCCGAGCCTGTGCCCGTGCCGTTGTGGAGCTGCTCGTGCGCCAGCTTCACCGCCGGAGCCAGATAGTCGATCTCGTGCTGCCCGATGAACTGCAGCGCCTTGGAATAGTCGAGAGAAATGCTTTTAGCCATTATCGTATTGCCCCTTTCAGGTTCCATCGTTCGCGTCCGGTAGGCACGTAGCTTTAGAATAACCAAATTTCGCCTTCGGTACAAGCAACCGCGACCGGGCCTGCGAGGGGCAATACGCGCGCCTGTCAAGCTGGAACATGGCGAAAACGCCAATCGGCGTCTTCTGACGCACGTTTCGGGAGCCCCGCTTTTCGCGGATCAATTGACCGGCTTGCCGATCTCCATCCCGGTGCTCTCGAGTCCGACCCGCACCTGGATGCGATAGTCGATGCGGGCGAAGCGGCGCGGCCAATCGCCGGACCAGGCAGCCCATCTGGCGGGCGCATGACGGCGAAGCCAGTCTCCAGTCCCCAGCAGATCCGTCTGCTTCTCCTTCAGATGCTCGATCGTTTCCGTCATCCGTTCCTCTACGTACGCGGCGAGCCTTGCGTTAAACCGCTCGATATCCTTCTCGGTTTCCACCTTCGTGCAGGTCAGCTCCCCGATCGCGCCGTCCAGCGTGGTACGAATCTCCAGTCTGACGGAATCGCCGCGCGTTACGGGGCGAATGCGCGTCTCGGCGGCGGTCGCGTGATAGGCGTCGATGCCGGCGCCGCTGGCGGGACAGGGAAGCTCGAGCACGCCTCTCGCGAACCGGTTGTTCAAGATGGACAAATAAATCGAATCCGACGACGGCAGCGTGCCGACCATCCTACCCTCCGGAAAGCGGATGACGGCCAGTCCGGCGATGCCCGCGACAGGCGGCTGGCCCGGCTGCAGCACCGCATAGGGCAACGCTGCGGCTTTAGACTGCATCATCGATCGGATCGTGAGCTCCAATAACGTGAAGTCTCTCGTTTTGGCCGTATACTTCGACGCGTTCGCCTCCGTGCTTCGGAACTGCTGCGCGATTGTCCTTTCGATTAACGGCCGCTGCGCCAGAAACGCGCCTGCCTCGCCTTTGGTGACCAGCATCGACACCGTCCCCCGCGGCCCTTCGCCCCGGGAAAAAAAATCGGTGAACCGCCTGATGTTCATGGCGCCTGCAGCCTTTTCCCCGATCAGGAGCACCTGCAAATGGCTCCACTGCGGACGACGCCCCAGCTCGATCGCAATGTCCTCGGAGGCGCCGAACAGCGAACTTGAGATCGTATCCGTGTTGACGTAAGTCTGGCCGCCCTTGGACGGCGATCCGAGTTCGGTGCCGCCGGTCGGCTTGTAGATTTGGGTCGTCATGCGAATCGCGCCGTCGTCCGTCAAATCGATTGCCGCCGCCTGCACGAAGCCCCAATCGGTCAGCTCATGACCGCTCCAGCAGCCGCCCGTCAACAACGGCAAGCCGAGCGCGGTGATCCAACGCAGCAGCCGTCTCATCGTTGTTCCCTTCTGCCCGGGCCGCCGGCATGCAGCTTGCGGTTGCGGGGCGAACGCATCAGCGTCTTGAGCGGCGCGCGGACGAACACGTCCCGAAGATCCCGAAGCTTGAGCGGCGCGAGGGAGGACAAATAAGGCTGCCCCAACGTTTCCAGGCAGCAGAGATGCAGCAGGATGAAGATAAAGCCGAGCATGAGCCCGTATCCGCCCATGAAGCTAGCGGCGAGAATAAGCGGGAAACGCAGCAGCCGGATCGCGATCGCCATCTCGTAATGCGGAATGGCGAACGACGCGATGCCCGTCAACGCGACGACGATGACCATGATCGGCGAGGCGATCTTCGCCATGATCGCCGCCTGGCCGATGACCAGCGCCCCGACGATGCTGACCGCGGAGCCTACGGGTCTCGGCAGACGTATGCCCGCTTCGCGGAGCAGCTCGAAGGACGTCTCCATAATAAGCGCCTCGACGATCGCGGGAAACGGGATCCCCTCCCGCGCATCCAGAATGGCGAGCAGCAGGATGTTGGGAATCAGCTCCGGGTGAAAGGTGGACATGGCCACGTACGCGCTCGGCAGCGTAAGCGCAATCGCGAAGGCGAGAAGGCGGAGCTGGCGTATCATCGTCGCATACGCCGTACGGACGTAATAATCCTCGCTCGTGGCGAAGAAGTCGACGAACAGCGCCGGACAAATAAGGATCATCGGCGAATTGTCGGTCAGCACGAGAATTTTCCCGTCCAGAAGCGATGCGGCCGCCGTGTCGGTGCGTTCCGTATAGCGGTGCTGCGGAAAGGGCGACCAGTCGGAGTCCTGGATCGCATCCTCGACGAACGACGTGTCCAACACTTCGTACGGCGCGATCCGGGCGATCCGCTCCCTGAATGCGGCCAGCATGCCGTCATCGACCGTGCCGTCCAAATAAGCAAACGCGATGTCCGTGCGAAGTACCGTACCGGCCGTGACATACTCGATTTTTAGCCGGGACGTTCCGATTCGCTGGCGGAGCATGCCCAGATTGACAGGCAGCGTCTCCACCGTGCCTTCCCGCGGTCCTTGGACCGATGGCTCGTTTACCGGCTCCATCACCTGTCGCTTCGTCAATCCGGCGCTCCTGAAGCCGGCCGCCAGCGTCCATCCTTCGGCAATCAAAATCAAATACCCCTGCCAAACTTTTTCCTCGATCGCGTCCCATTCGTCGAACAGCTCGGCCTGATGGCGCGCGCCCGCTTCACGCAAGCTCAATTCGCGGTCTGACGCCGCTGGGCTGTCCCCAGCAAGCTCCATCAGCAGCGGTTCGGCCAGCAGCAGCCGGATCCTTCTGCTCTCCTGCTCGTCCACGAGCGACGAGCAATAAACGATGAGCGCAACCGCCTCCCCCTCCGGCCCGCCGCCCAGCGGGATGATGGACACGTCCTGGCAGCGGTCGAACAAAGCGCAAGCCTTCGCCCGATTCATGCGAAGCTCCCTCGACAGCGCCTTATCGGATGTCTTCTGGGTCACCTTGCCGCGCCTCCTTTCCGTTATACCGGCTATGCCCCTTTCCCCGTTCCCCGTATCGCGGTCATCCCGGCATGAAGCGTAAGAAACGTTCCGCCAACCAGCAGCACCGCAAACGGCCAAATGACGTAAACCTGCGAGAAAAAGTCCGCAGGACTGTCGAAAAGCGTAAGGGACAGGAAGAGGCACATCAGCGCTAACGGGTAGACCGCCGTCCGTTCGTCCTTGAACGGCAGCCAGCCTTTGACGATCAGATTCAACATGTACAGATAGACCGTCGCCTTCATGTACGACCCCAGGATGAGGGCGATGCCTACGATCGATTCGGTACGTTCCATCATATCTCCGATATGGATCTCGCTGGCCAGCTTGAACAGCGAATAGATAAAAACGTCCGAAGCGGGACCGAAAGCCATGCTCGAGCACAGAACGGCCATAATCAGCAGCGCCGCTGCAAGCGCATAGCCCTTGTACAGCTTGCCCCGCCAAGGCGCGGCGCCAGGCGCCGCGGGCACGAGATGAATGAGCAGGGCGTAGAGAAAGATCTCCCCGAACGGGAAGCCTGCCGTCAACAATAAGCCGTGCAACACCGGCCTGGCCATCTCTCGCGGCCATATCGGCAGCAGCATGCCTGAATGATAAAGCGGGATGGCCAGGACGAGGACGGCCGAGATAAACGCGACCATCACCGTCAGCAGCAGCACGAACATGCGGGCGGTTACTTTGATGCCCGCGCGCACCGTCGCGGCGGCCGCGAACAGGCTCGTCGCATTAAAAATATAAGCAGGCGTCTCCTTCATCATCACGCCGCTGAAAAAGTCGCCGATGCCCGAAACGATCGCCGAGACGGCGAATAGCAGCATCAGCAGCACGATAAAAAACATCAGGCCGGATAGGGGTTTGCCGAACAGCGCCGCGCTGTATTCCATGATGCTGCGGCCCCGGTGAGCGCGGTTCAGGTACAGGACGGCGGCAAGCATGAGCGTTCCGAAGACGGCGGCGAGCGAGGCCGATATCCAGGCGTACTGCCCCGCGTAGTGTGCCAATGGATGCGGAATGAAGACGATCGAAGAGCCCAGCGTGGTGGCGGTGATTAGAACGGACATTTGTCCGGGCGTGATTTGTTCCTTGCGCCCGGTCATCCGTTCCCGCCGCTCGCCAGGAACCGGTCGAGCGCCGCTGCCGGCGTCTTCAGCAGCACGCCCATCAATTCCGGAAGGCTCGGCCAATCGGCCTGTCTCACATAGATCGCGTCCTGATACAAGACGGGCAGTAGGAGCAGCGTAAAAGCCGCGAGTTCCTTGCCCCGCATTTTTTTGACCGAGGCGCCTTGGGCGACGGCGAGCGCCGCGAACAGCGCCACGCTAAATCCGAGCCTTACAATCATCCGACGGCCGCCTCCCGATTCCCGCTTGCTGGTTCTCTTTCCTAATGTTTGAACGACCGGTTCTTTTTTATTCGCGCAGGCCGTCAAAAAAAGCCTTCAAGCGTACGCCGGATAAAAGGCGCTCGCTTGAAGGCTTTTAGTATGAGGAGAAGGAAAATATTAAACGCGCTTGATTCGCCAGGTGGCGCTCTGGAAATCGCCCTCCAGCTGCGGTACCGGAAGGCCTGCATACATCAGCTGGTCTCCGCCGAACCGCTCGCCGGTGCCGACGATCTCGTAATCCGCGTTCGGGTCGAGTCCGGCGAGGCGCAGCCAGTCGATCGGCGCGTTCGGCTGGGCGAGCACGCGGAAGAACGCGACGAACGCCTCGGACTTGTCGGCGGAGACGATCGCCCATGCCGTATCGTTGCCTTCGAACGGGCTCTTGAGGCGATACAGGTCTCCGAATTGCACGAGTTCGCGCAGCTCCTTATAGGCAGCTACCTGCGCTTTGACCTCTTCCTTTTCCTCCGGCGTGAACTTGGTCAGGTCCAGCTCGTAGCCGAAGTTGCCGGACATGGCCACGTCGCCGCGCATCTTGAGCGAAGTGACGCGGTGCACTTGGTGGTTCGGCACGGCCGATATGTGCGCGCCCATCGAGCTGATCGGATAGACGAGACTCGTCCCGTACTGGATCTTGAGCCGGCATACGGCATCCGAATTGTCGCTCGTCCACGTCTGCGGCATGTAATGCAGCATCCCCGGATCGAACCGCCCCCCGCCGCCGGAGCAGCTCTCGAACAGAATGTGCGGGAACCTGGACGTGATCGTCTCGAGCACGCGGTACAAGCCGAGCATATAACGGTGCGCCGTCTCGCGCTGGCGTTCGGGCGGCAGCAGCGCGGAGCCGATCTCTGTCATGTTGCGGTTCATGTCCCACTTGACGTAAGCGATCGGCGCCGAAGCCAGTACCCCGCCCACCGTGTCGATGATATAGTCGCATACGTCCTCGCGCGACAGGTCCAGGATCAGCTGGCGCCGACCCTGCGTACGTCTGCGGCCTTCGACGTGGAGACACCAGTCCGGGTGCGCGCGGTACAGGTCGCTGTCCGGCGAGATCATCTCGGGCTCGAACCAGAGGCCGAACTGAAGACCGTGCGCGTTTACCCTTTTCGCCAGATCGTCCAGCCCTTGCGGCAGCTTCTTCAGATCGACCTTCCAGTCGCCGAGCGACGTCGTGTCGTCGTTGCGGTAGCCGAACCAGCCGTCGTCGAGCACGAACAGCTCGATGCCGAGCCGGCTGCCTTCCTCCGCGATCGCCGCGATCTTGTCCGCGTCGAAGTCGAAGTAGGTCGCCTCCCAGTTGTTGACGAGCACGGGACGCGTACGGTCGCGGAACTCGCCGCGGGAGAGACGGCTGCGATACAGCCGGTGATAAGTCCGGCTCATGCCGCCGAGACCTTCGTTCGAGTAAACGAGCACGGCTTCGGGCGTCTGGAACGATCGGCCCGGCTCGAGCAGCCATTCGAAGTCGAACGGATTGATGCCGATCGATACGCGCGTCGTGCGGAATTGATCTACTTCGGCGGAGGCGGCGAAGCTGCCGCTGTATACAAGGCTGAAGCCGTAGGCGTCTCCCTGCTCTTCTCCCGCATTCGGCGATACCAGCGCGACGAAAGGGTTGTGCTGGTGGGAGCTGGAGCCGCGCCGGCTCTCGATGCCCTGCTGCCCTTGGACGAGCGCTCTGCGCGAGAGGTTCCGCTCGTTCGCCCAACCGCCGTTCAGGTGCACCAGCTCGTAATCGTCGTTGTTGAAGTCGACGCTGGCGCTCAGCGCACGGCGAATGCGGACGGAATCGGCGCTCTCGTTGACGTAGCGGACCGAGCGGGCGATCGCGTCCGAATCGCGGAACGTCGTGTAGCTCAGGATCGCGATCAGGCCGGAATGCGAATCGTGCAGCGTCAGCTCCAGCGTTTCCGCTTCATCGTCGGTCTCCGCATAAGTAGCGGGCAGGCCCTCGAGCTTCGGCTTGCCGGCGAAGATGCGGTGATCGCGGTAGACGAGCTCCGCGACCGTCGAGCCGTCGGAAAGGCCGAATTGATAAGCGGGGCTGCGGAAATCGCCCGAGCCGTAGCCCGGATATTCTTGGAGCAGCGTGTCGAGAGACAGCGACGGCTTGTCCGGATTCGGCGTCGGGCTGAAGCTCGCGCGCTCGCGCAGCGTCAGGCCGCCCGGCCATGAGGCGTTTCTAAGCTTGGGTCCCCAATAAACATGTGCGGGATAAAGGCCTTCGACAACAGTAATTATGTAGCTTGTATTCGGCGTCTGCAGATGAAACGTCTGACGCTCACGGTCGAATGAAATCGCCATGTCAGCCTCCTCAAGTATTAGTCTATCCAGTTAGCATACCGGAATCGAATGTGCGGATACATGGAATAAAGACGTTTTTATATGTTTTTATGTGACTCGCGCGCAGTGGGTGGCAACGATTGTAAATATGGCGAGCGCACGATGCTTTTCACGGACTCGTACTTCTCCTATAATGTAAGAATCGGATTGAACCCTGGGAGGGAAATCAATATGCCAACGATCGCATTTATCGGACTCGGAACGATGGGTCTGCCTATGGCCGCGAACCTGCTCCGCAAGTCCTATCAGGTTATCGTTTACAACCGTACGCCCGGCAAGGCCCAGCAGCTGCTCGAGCTCGGAGCCGAGGAAGCCGCTACGCCGCTCGCGGCGGCGCGCGTCGCCGACGTCGTCCTGACGATGATCAGCAACGACGCCGCGGTGGAGGAAGTGTATTACGGGACCGAGGGCGTGTTCGCCGGACTTAAGCCAAACACCGTGCTCATCGACAGCAGCACCGTATCGCCCGATTTGGCGCGCCGGCTTGCACGGGACGCCGCGGACGCGTTTTGCGACTTCCTCGATGCGCCGGTGACGGGGAGCAAGCCCGCAGCGATTGACGGCACGCTTCTATTTATGGCCGGCGGCGACGCGCAAGTCGTGGAGGCGCAGAAGCCGTTGCTGCTGGCCATGGGCCGCGAAGTGCTTTACATGGGACCGAGCGGCAGCGGAGCGGCTGCCAAGCTTGCCCACAACACGATTGTCGGCATCAATGCCGCCGGCCTCGTGGAAGGCATGGCCATCGCGGCCAAAGCCGGCATCGACGCTTCTTCCTTCCTGCAGGTCGTCCAGGGCGGCGGCGCTGCGAGCAAGCAGGCCGATCTCAAGGGCGCGAAGATCATCGACCACGATTTTAGCGTTCAGTTCTCGCTTGCTCTGATGCTCAAGGACCTGAAGCTTTCCTCCGCGCTGACCGACGGTCTCGGCGTTCCTACGCCGATGCTCGAAGCGTCCAAGAGCCTGTTCCAGGCCGGCGCCTCGGCGGGCTACGGCGAAGAGGATCTTGCCGCGCTGGCCAAGCTGTACGAGCAGTGGATCGGCGGACGGATCGGGCGGGTTAAGGGCGCCGACGAAGAAGTTTCCGCTGCCGCGGAAGTACAAGAGGCGGAGACCGATGCGGACCGCCGCAAAAAGAAGCGCGTCGCGCTGAACATCCCGCTCATGATCTCCATCTATCAATGGGAGCAAGCAGGCTCGTTCGCCGGCCAGAGCGTCGACGCCGTGCTGAACGACGTTTCCGAGGACGGCTTGCAGGTGGCCAGCTCCATTCCGCTCGAGAAAGACATGTTCGTCGTCATTCACTTCCAGCAGGAGACCAGCCTGCCGCCTATGACGGCCCGCATCATCCGCATCGAGCGCAAGGAAGGGCAGTTCCACTACGGCTGCCTGCTGTCGGGGCTGGCCCTGTACCAGCGGCTACAGCTCAAGGAATATATCGAATCGCACGGCTGACGCCGCGGGTTCGCCATTAAAACGAATAAGCCTTCGGCGCAATGAGGCGCCGAAGGCTTATTTTCATGCGTTTACGCAGTCGGACTTAGGCGTCCAGGTACGAGCAGACGTAGTCGGCGACCTGCGTTACCTTAAGCTTGAACTTGGCATTCGCCGGTACGGTAAATTCGCCGGTGCCGGAGATCGAGATCCACTCTTCGCTGCCCGGCAGTTGAACGGTGAGCTCGCCGGCCAGAATCTCCATGATCTCCTTCTGGTCCGTGCCGAACTCGTACTCGCCCGGCAGCATGATGCCCAGCGTCTTGCGCGTGCCGTCCGCGAACTTGACCGTACGGCTCGTTACCTTGCCGTCGAAGTAAATGTTGGCTTGCTTTACGACGCTGACTTGATCGAATTGGGACATGGAATAATGGCCTCCTAAAAGTGGGTTGGGTTCATATCGGTTGTAATAAGGGTCGCGGTGCGAGCACCTTCTTTGCCTATGCAACGCGCTAACGCGCCTTCGCCGCAAAAAGCCGGCCGCCCGCTTGGGGGGGGCCGGCTCCGCATCGGAGCGCTCGGGATTCGCGGACTCATTCGTCCGACCGCCGATTGCGCTCCAGCCTGCGGTTAGATCAGCTTGCGGAACTGCTCGACGACGTTCTCGACCGTAAAACCGTATTCCTTGATGACGCGGTCGCCCGGCGCGGAGGCGCCGAAGGTGGAGATGCCGAGTACGGCGCCGCCGTCTCCGACGTAGCGCTCCCAGCCGAACGGCGAAGCCATCTCGATCGCCAGACGCGCCTTGACGCCCTTCGGCAGCACGCTTTCGCGGTATTCGGCGGACTGGGCTTCGAACAGGTCCCAGCTCGGCAGGCTGACGACGCGCACGTGAATTCCCTTTTCGGCCAGCGCCTTTTGGGAAGCGACGGCAAGCTGTACTTCCGAGCCCGTCGCGATCAGGATGCCCTGCGCTTCGCCGGCCGCTTCGGAAAGCACGTAGCCGCCCTTCTTGATGCCTTCGCGGGCTAGCTCCGCCGTGCCTTCGAGGATCGGCAGATTCTGACGGGTCAGGACGAGCGCGACCGGATTGCCGGTGTTCTCTAGCGCGTACGCCCATGCCGCGGAAGTCTCGTTGCCGTCGCCGGGACGGAGGACAGTCAGACCCGGGATGACGCGGATCGAAGCAAGCTGCTCGATCGGCTCGTGCGTCGGGCCGTCTTCGCCTACGGCGATGGAGTCGTGCGTCAGGACGTATACGACCGGCTGCCCCATGATCGAGGCCAGGCGCACGGCCGGACGCAGGTAATCCGTGAAGACGAAGAACGTGCCGCCGTATACGCGAAGACCGCCGTGCAGCGAGATGCCGTTCATCGCGGCCGCCATGCCGAACTCGCGGACGCCGAAATAAATGTTGCGGCCGCTGTAATCCTTCGCGCTGTACACCGGCAAGCCCTTCAGATGCGTCATCGTGGAGCTTTCCAGGTCGGCTGAGCCGCCAACGAGGTTCGGCACGTTTTTCGCAAGGCCGTTCAGGGCGTTGCCCGAAGCGACGCGCGTGGAGAGCGGCTTGTCCTCGGTCGTGTACTTCGGCAGGTCGGCGTCCCAGCCCTGCGGAAGCTTGCGCGCGAGCGCGTCCTCGAACTGCCGAGCCAACTCCGGATGAGCGGACTTGTACTTGCCGAAAAGCTCTTCCCATGCGGCGTACGCTTGCTCGCCGCGGCTCTTGACCTCTGCGAAGTGGCTGCGCACTTCGTCGGGCACGAAGAATTCAGGATGATCCCACTCGTAGAACGCCTTCGTCAGCTTCGCTTCCTCGGTTCCGAGCGGCGAGCCGTGCGGACCTGCGTGGCCGCCCTTGCCGCCCTTATTAGGCGAGCCGTAGCCGATCACGGTCTTCACTTCGATCAGGGTAGGCTTGCTCGTCTCGGCTTGGGCTTCGGCGATCGCCTTGGCCAGCGCGGCCAGATCGTTGCCGTCCTCTACGCGCAGCACCTGCCAGCCGTAGCCGTCGAAGCGCTTGGCTACCGACTCGGAGAAGGACAGGGAAAGCTCGCCGTCCAGCGAGATATCGTTCGAATCGTACAGGACGACCAGCTTGCCGAGCTGCAAGTGGCCGGCGAGCGATGCGGATTCGGAGGAGATGCCTTCGGAAAGGTCGCCGTCGCCGCAGATCGAATACGTGAAGTGGTTAATCAGATCGAAGCCGTCGCGATTGTATGTAGCGGACAATTGCGCTTCCGCCATCGCCATGCCGACGGCCATCGCGATCCCTTGGCCCAGCGGTCCGGTCGTCGCGTCGACGCCGGCCGTGTGGCCGAATTCGGGATGCCCTGGCGTCTTGGAGCCCCATTGGCGGAAGTTCTTGAGCTCTTCGAGCGGCAGATCGTAGCCCGAAAGATGCAGCAGCGAGTACAGCAGCATCGAACCGTGGCCCGCGGACAGGACGAAACGGTCGCGGTCGATCCAGCTCGGCTGGGAAGGATTGTGCTTCATCGATTTGGCGAACAGCTGGTAACCCATCGGCGCCGCGCCCATCGGCATGCCGGGGTGTCCGGACTTCGCCTTTTCGATCGCGTCGATCGCGAGCGTACGGATCGTCGTAACGGAGAGTTGCTCGATCGTATTTGCGTTTGCTGTCATTTTGGTAATGACCTCCTCTATCTGCATTGCATAGTTATTATGCGTTAATTCGTTAAATCGCCGCAGTTCAGCCTTGCCTATTGTAACATGGGGGTTGCCCGTTTGCCACAGCACTTGTACGGACAAGTGGAAAGTTTCCTCATAAGTAAGTCCGCATCTCGCGCGACGCGGACTTACGATTATCGTTTTCTTTGCCCAGCGGCTTTATCCGTACAGGCGTCCGTATGGGGTCCTTCGCCTCTGTTTAGATGAAGGCGACCGTCTTGTTCTGGTACACGACCAGGCGATCTTCGATATGCCACTTCACCGCTCTGGCCAGCACGATCCGCTCGATGTGGCGGCCCATGCGCTTCAGCTCGTCCACGTTGTTGCGGTGGCTGACGCGCTGCACGTCCTGCTCGATGATCGGACCCGCGTCAAGCTCGGCGGTCACGTAGTGCGCCGTCGCGCCGATCAGCTTGACGCCGCGGTCGTAAGCCTGGTGATACGGCTTGCCGCCGACGAAAGCCGGCAGGAAGGAGTGATGGATATTGATGATCCGGTTTGTGAAGTGCTCGATGAACTTGGGCGTAATAATTTGCATGTACCTGGCGAGAATAACCAGATCGACCTTGCCCGCGGTCAACTCTAGCTGGCGCCGTTCGGCTTCGGCTTTGGTCTCCGGCGTGACCGGAATATGATGGAACGGTATGCCGAACGATTCGACGAGCCCGCGCATGTCGTCATGGTTGCTGACGACCATGCTGATCTCGGCGTCAAGGTCGCCGGCCTGCCATTGCCAGAGCAATTCAAGCAGGCAATGGTCCTCGCGCGAGACAAAGATCGCGAGGCGTTTGCGCCGAACCGCGCGATAAACGCTCCAACGCATCTCGAACCGGTCGGCGATCCTCGCGAAGTCTTCCTGCAGCGCAGGCAGGTTCTGCTCGAGATTGCCGAGATCGAAAGCGATCCGCATGAAAAACATGCCGCTTGCCGGGTCGGTCGTGTATTGATCCGACTGAAGAATGTTGGCGCCTTTCTCGTACAGAAATTGCGAGACGGCGGCGACGATCCCCGGCCGGTCGGGGCAGGAGATCAGCATGCGGGCACGATTCGCGTTTTCCTCGCGTCCCTTGCTGTCCTGGTGTTGGTAGACATTCTGGGTCATGACGGGTTCCTCTGCCTCTCTATCGATTGCTTCGTTTTCTTACGATGTCTCGCCGTCGGCTCCTTATACTTTGGCGAGCCATTCCCTGCCGGCGAGATACGCAGTCAAGCGCTGATTCACGGCTTCTTCGCTATAATCGTCCGACAGCACGCGATGCTCCATCGCCAGATCGTACAGACGTTCGAGCGGTTCGCGCGGATCCGCCTTACGCGCTTTGGCGTCGGACTTCAGCAGTTCCCAGGTGCTCAGCACGAAGGCGCGGTGATCGATATCCTGCTTGCTGAAGAAATGATGCAGACGCGCTACGTCCTCGAGGAATTCGCCGCCGAAGCGGAGATCGACGTCGCCGCGCAGCAGCGCGATCTCGGCCTCGTACATCGGACGCTCTTTTCCGGCGTTTTTGCCGATCCAGGGCGTCTCGAGGATAAACGGCTTGCCGGCCAACGAAGGATGGCTGACGACATTGTTGATCGCCTCGTAGCCGATCCAGCCGGAACCGACCGGCGTATGGCGGTCCTTGCCGGCGCCGCGCGGGTTTTTGCTGTCGTTCAAGTGAACGACGGCGATGCGGTCCAGGCCGATAAGGCTGTCGAACGTCTTCAGGACGCCGTCCAGATCGTCGACGATATCGTAGCCCGCATCGTGCACGTGGCAAGTATCGAGGCAGATCGTGATCCGGCCGTTGTCGCGCACGCGCTCGATGATGGCGGCGAGCTCTTCGAAGCTGCGGCCGATCTCGGTGCCTTTGCCGGCCATCGTCTCCAGGGCAATGTTTACGTTCGTATGCTTGGTCGCGTCCAACACTTCGTTAAGTCCTTCCGCGATGCGGGCGATGCCGTATTCGACATCCTTCTCCGTGTAGGCGCCCGGATGAAGCACGATGTTGTTTACGCCGATCGCGTCGGTCCGGCGAACCTCCTCCTGCAGGAAGTTGACGGCCAGTTCGAACGTGTCTTCCTTATAAGAACCGAGGTTCACGATGTAAGGCGCGTGGACGACGATCTCGCCGATTCCCGCAGCCGACATCGCTTCTCTTCCCTCGGGAATGTACAAGCTCTCGATAGGCTTGCGCCTCGTATTCTGCGGCGCTCCCGTGTAAATCATGAACGAGCTGGAGCCGTAGGACTTGGCTTCGTCCGTCGCCGTCAGCAATCCCTTGTCCGAAAAAGACACGTGGGAACCGATCTTCAGCATGGCTTTACTCCTCTCCGTATGCGGCGCCCTTTGCTGCCTAGGCCCGTCCCTTCAAATCAAAATCTATTGTAGCGCGAACGCCGAAATAAATCTAGAAGACCGTGTCCGCCAAAGACGGTAAACAAGCCCTGCGGCGAGCCGCCTTTTAAACGAAAAATCGCCTCCGGAAGGACACGCCCGCCGTTGCGGAAATAGCGCGAGAATCGAATGACGGCTTTTCTCTTTCGCGGGACAGACTGGTAGAAATACGATATAATTTCGGAAGCGAGGTGAACGCAAAAATGAAATCCAGTCCCGATTGGTTTATGTACTTTATCGCGTTTTGGGGCGTCGTGCTGGTCGTTTTCATGAGCATCGGCGGCTTTTTCATGTTTCGCAAGTTCCTGAAGGTGCTGCCGAAAGCCGACGGCAAATCCAAGCTCGATTGGCAGAACCACTGGGTCGAGCTCAGCCGCCCGCTTTGGAACGACGAGTCGAAGGCCATGCTGGACAAGCTGGTATCTCCCGTGCCTAACGCCTTCCGCGACATCGCCAAGCACTCGATCGCCGCGCAGATCGGCCAGCTCGCCGTCGAGAGCGGCGAAGGAAAAGTAACGGAAGAGCACTGCATTAAAGGTTATATTATGGCGACGCCGAAGCGCGATCACGCCTTTTTTAATCAGCTTTTTTGGACAGCAACGGCATCGATTATTCGCCGTACGCCCATCTGCTCGATTCGGAAAAAACGAAACCTTTGGCCCCTCCCGTCGTCTAACATAAGGAGCGGCTCGTCCGGACAGGACGGCCGCACGATCGTTCGGAGGTGGTCTTGGTATGTTCAATCAACTGAATCGGTACGGTAAAAACTCGGCCTGGGCCGTCGCCGTTCTGGCCATGCTGCTCATGGGCACGGCCTGCAGCAACGACAAGGACGGAAGCGACGCTTCCCCTTCGCCTAGCGTATCCGCTTCTGCGTCCCCCGCATCGTCGCCTGACGCCTCTCCGTCCGCACAGCCGGACGCCAGCGCAACCGCGTCGCCTGACGCGTCGCCTTCCGCCGCGGCTCCTTCCGGCGCGGTCGACGAGAAAGAATCGGCAGGTACGTACAACGGACAAATCGACAATCACTCGATCGAGATCGAGAGCGCCGAGGGCGTCCGCGCTTATCAGATCGATGACGCGACTTCGGACAAGCTGTCGACCTGGGACGACGGCCTGAAGGTCAAGTTCAAGTACAAGATCAACGAGATCAAAGGCGACAGCGAGACGATCGAGCAGTACGTCATCACCTCGATCGACAAGCAATAATTCATGTCATTCCCATGAGGTGAGCCCATGCGCGCAGTGCTGTGCGGCGGTACCGGATTTATCGGTTCCGCCTTGGCCGAAGCCCTCTCCGCCCGCGGAGACGAAGTATGGATCATAACCCGGAGCAAGCCTGCGGCGCCAGCCGCAGGCTTGCTTTATGCGACTTGGGATTCGTGGCTGGCCGATCCTGGCCTGACCGGACCCCTAGACGCTATCGTCAATTTGAGCGGAGCGACGATCGGTCGCAGATGGACGCCCAAATCCAAAGCGCTCATCCTTTCCTCCCGAATCCAAGCGGCCGGACGCATCGCGGATGCCGTCGCACGGATGCAGAGCCCGCCTTCTGTGCTCGTGAATGCCTCCGCCATCTCGCTTTACGGACATTCGGAGTCGTCCGGCGGACGTTATCCTATGCCCTTCGACGAGAGCGCGCCCCCGCGTACCGAGGATTTTTTGAGCGAGACGATCGTGCAGTGGGAGGCTGCCGCCGACCGCATCCCGATTGAACGCATCGTTAAGCTGCGGATCGGTCTTGCACTGGGCAACGGCGGCGGTTCGTACCCGCTGCTCAGCTTGCCGACCAAGCTGTTCGCCGGAGGCCGTCTCGGTTCTGGCCGGCAAGGTATGCCCTGGATCCACATCGACGATATCGTAGGGCTCATCTTGCTCAGCTTGGATATCGATGCGATCTCCGGTCCCGTCAACGCGGTCGCGCCCGATTTGGTAGACAACGACGCCTTCGGCAGGACATTGGCGAAGGTACTTGGCCGCCCGTATTGGCTTCACGCGCCCGCTTGGGCGATTCGCGCCGCGCTCGGCGAGATGTCCGCGCTGCTGCTCGCCGGGCAGTTCGCGATTCCGCGCAAAGCGTTGGCGCACGGATACGTTTTCCGGCATCCCAAGCTGGAAGGCGCTCTTCGAGACTTGAAGGATCGCCGTTAGTGCGCTAGTTCCGCAGCGCCTCGCTTGGCGCATGGAACCTGTAGATCGATCCGGCCATCTGCAGGCAATCGCCCGCTTCGAGCGGATAAGCTTCGTACGGCGCCATCGGACTGCCGTTGAGCCAACTGCCGTTGCGAGACCCCAGGTCCTTGGCCAGCCATCTTCCTTGCTCACGCATCATCTCCAGATGCGCTCTGGACATGCCCCCCGATTCATCTACGTGCTGAGCCGCGTCCCGGGAACGTCCGATCACGAGGGATTCGGTTTTCAGCGGTATTTTGCACGGCCGTTCCGCGGACTCCCATTCCAGGTAACATACCGCGGAAGCTGCCGCCTGCGGCGAAGCCAACAGCTCCGTCGCTTCCCGCTTGGCAGGCAGCCATTCCGTCTGGGGACGATCATTAAAGGGGGGCTCAGACGCCGCCCTCGAGCTATCCGATTCTTCGGAGTAGGATTCGAATCTCGCGAACGTTACGACGTCCGGCGCGCGAGATTTCTCCTCTGCCTTGGGCTCCGGCCATGCCGGAAAAGAAGCGATCCGATCCGGCGCCGGTTCGCTCGAATCGGGGCCGGCCTCAATCTCGCGATACGATTCCGCCCCCTCCTTCCGTGTCCATCCGTTCCACAATAACAAACATAAGCCCGCGCAAGCCGCCGTTGCGCCTAGAGACAGCGCGAGCCCGCGCGTGCCCGGGGCGCCCGCGTAAAGGGTTTTCCACGCAATGCCTGCCGCGATCGCGGACAGCGCCACGAGCCATGAGCGCCACCTGGCGGCGCTCATGCCGCCTGGCATCAGGCCGGTTCCTTCCGCCGCATCTACTTCCCCCTCCGACAACGGCTATGCCCGGACTATGCTCGGGCGAGAGGGCATTCAAGCGATGCCATGAGGAATCGCCGGCTTCCCTTTCCATTCGGACGGGCGTCCGGGATGGCGCCAAGCCGGGCCAGTCCGGCCGAGGTAAAACCCCGATCGCCCCCGCGCGCGCCTTCCCTTCCGATTGGACTGCGGCAGGCGTCGAGGTCTGCTCTATTCGAACGAACATCCCCTCTTTTTGATCCGCGGCTTGGCTTATGCGTCCGGCGCGTTCTTCCGCGCGCTCGCACAGATAGCGTCGAGCGAAGGCACGCAATGACGAGGGGACAAAGCCTTCCGAAGCCGCCATTCCGAGCAGTTGCTGCAAGGCTGCGCCGTCCGGATTTTCCGCGCGCATGACCCATCTGACGATTAGGCGCTCAAGTCCCCCTTCGTTATCTGCCGACGGTGCGTCGTCTGCAAGCGGCAAATAGGAAAACCGCAAGTCATGCCATCCGCTCCCCACGAAAATGTATTCGTCTCGCAGCAACAGGCGAGTAAAATCAAGCATATGGTCATGGCACTGCTCAGCCGTTTCTGCCAGCTTGCACAAAGCAGCCATCGCGTCGGTCATCGTCCAGCGTTCGGCCCGGAGCGTCTGGCTTAGCATTTTGCTGCCTGCCAGCCGATAACGCAGCCCGATTCGCCCATCCGTTTCTTCTACCGTCAAAGGCAGAAGACCGGGTATCTCGCATGCCTGCAGCATACCCGTCTGGACAGCGTCCAGATCCTCCCGCCGCCATGGCGCCGACGTCCGTTCAAGCACCATCCATAGCCCCCGCCGCTGCTCGAATCTCGTCTTCAGCTCGTTCATGATTCCCCTCCTTATCGTCCTCGTTCGACCGTCGTTACATTTTCATTGCGTTATCCCCCCGGAGAACGCAAGCAGGACGTACGCAGGCGCGACGGCCAGCATAAAAGGAAACTTCGCGCCCTTGCCCGCGTACGACGGATGCGATCCCCACGGCCAATCGAACTTAAGCGCCCATGGACGTACGATCGGCACTTTTAACGTTAGCAAGAGCGCGGCGATCCCGCCCGCGAACAACAGCGAAAAGACGGCCAGGTGCAGCGCCGAAGAAGCGCCGGCCCATGCGCCGTATGCGGCGAACCACTTAACGTCCCCGGCACCCAGGCCTTTGGCGATATGAAGCAGCCCAAACGGAATCGCCCCGGCGGCGATTCCTCCGATCGTCCACCAGACGCGAGCGGGGCCGTAAGCGGCAATTTGAAAGATAAAGCCGCCCGCCGCGAAAGTGACGCACAGCAAATTGGATATTTGCATTCGCCTGATATCGCTCCAGCAGGCGAGAAGAAGCAGCGCTGCCGTCGCCGACATTACGATCGTATCCACGGTTATCCTCCCTTTCCGGCGGATTTGGCTTGCACCTCGAAACGCTGTTGAAGGCTCCCTCCGCTATAAGAGGCCTCCCATGCCCAATCGCCCGGCGTCGTGTTGCCCGATACGAGCCATGTCCAAGAGACGCGCCCTGTCGCGTCGGCCGTCGCCGCGCCCAGATGCCTCGCTTGACTTAGGCCGCTTTTGTAAACAACCTTGAGATCGACTGCAGCACCGGGTTCCGCCCGTAAAACCAAGGTCACTCTGCGCCCGCGCTGAACGGGCGATGGCTCGAGCGAAACGAAACCGAGCGAGCCCGCTTCGCCGCCTGGCTCCGGAGCTGCCCCGGCAAGCCGCTCTCCCCCCGTCCAAACCCGCTCCCTGACGGAAGCCCGAACAATGAGCGGCCGCCCGGACCAAGGGAACGAAAACGGCAGCTTGTATTCCGCTTCCAGCGTCAAATAAGCTTTGGCAGGATCCCGTGCGTCCGGCAAATCAACGCGGACCAGCTTCATTCGCGAAGCGGGCAGCATGGACTTGCTTAGCCTGTCGGCGACGCGGGGCTCCAGCGTTTCCTTCGCCAGAAGGGCGTCCGGATACCAGTCCCCTGAAGCGAAGCGTTCCGCCCAATCGGAGAGCGGTTCGGGCAAATAAGAGGCAAGCTTGCCGACCGTTTCCTGAGGCCCCGCCAGCCGTTCCTTCCAGCGCGTATAGGCGCCTGCGTCCGCGCCCGCGCCTGCAGCATCGCCCGCTTCTGCCATACTTTCGGATAAGGGGTACCATATCGCCGCGGTCTGCCTGGCCGTCTGGGACAGAGCGCCTTGAAGCGCCATGGCGACAATCGAGGCGTGAATCAAGTAGATTAAGAAGAGAACGCAGATCATGACCGTCGGCATGGTCAGCGCGGCTTCGAGCGTCAAGCTTCCCTCGCTGCCCGCCTGCTTTTTATTGATAAGCGCTATCCGCCGAAAAAGCCGTCTCATAGCGATTTCCCTTCACCGTCCCCTGCCAGGATACGCTCTTCCCCGCGAGTTTGGCGGCGCCCGGCAAAAACCATAAGCGCACCGAGGCGACGCCTCGCGCGCCTGCGTAGGTATAGGCTTCCTGGAGATCTACGTCGAGCGCGGCCTCGATCAAAGCGATCCTGCGGGCCGTCTGCCCGTCGGAGCTACCGTGCAGCAGTAAAAACAGCCGGATGTAATCCTTATAGAAAGTATCGATTTTCGCGTATTTGGACAGGGTTATGACGCCCCGGTCCAGCAGGCCTTGAATATCCTTCAGCGCTTCGGTAATGCCGTAAAGCGCGGCAGCCGCAAGCACGACCAGCGGATGCCCGTAAGAGCGGCATTCGATCAGCCCTTCCATCGTACGGATCGCGAGGCGCAGCGCAAACAATTCTCCGTATGCAGCCGCAATATTCGCCGCCGGATTGCGCAGTCCGTACAATACGTATTCGTTTTCCTGCTCGCCTGGCATCAGCAGGCCCTCTCCGCCCCCGTCCAGCATCGATCGCACTTCGGACGGCTCTGCCGTAGAGAAACGCGAGTAAGAATATTCCGCGAAATAGACGGCGTCACGCATCCCCGTCACGCCGTCTCCAAGCGCATCCAGCCAACCGTCCGCGGATGCGAAAGCCGCCTTGCGTCCCTCTGACGCATCCGAGGGAAGACGGGCCGGGGCTGCTTCTTCCTGGCCTTCGTTCCAAGTTAAGTTTCGATGGTACAGCCAATCCAGCCGTTCGAATGCCTGCTTCTCCTCCGGCGACGATCGCATGCCTGCGAGCGTGGCGAGAAAGGCGGTAGCGCCCGACCAGGCGGTCCGCGACTGATTCTCCAGCGAACGGCGCTCCTCCTCGCCCGATCTTTGAGACTTAAGCGCTTCGCGACGTCCGGCCGTGACGCTTCCCGAACCTCCATACTTGTCAGCGAAGCCTGCCAGCAGCGATTGAAGGCGGTCCGCACTGCCGCGCAGCGCCCCGTCCATGCCGGACGAGCCTGGCGCCGCGTCCAAGGAGACCGCCATCGACTGCGCCGCTTCGCGCAAGCCGGCGCCTTCACTGCGGATGCCTTCCAGCTCTTCCTTGTAGCGGCTCCAGTAATCGTCGGGCAATACCAGGTCCGAGGCAGTGCGCCGAAGTTCTTGCAGAGAGCCCGCCTCGCCGCCTCCGAAGCTCCCCCTCGCCTGTCTCCGCCGGCCAATCGGCAGGCTGATCGGCAGCGCGCCCGGCTTCGGCCGCGATTCGCGACATTTCCGCATTCGCCGCTTCGGCTTCCTCCGCATCCTTCAGGGCAGCTTCAAGCGATTTCTCCAGCGTGGACGTAGCTTGTACCGGCTTGTTCCGCAGCCGGCTAGCCAACTTGGCGATCCCGCGTTCGTAGGCCTCGATCCGCGCGGCGTACAACGGCCCGTCCGAGGAAGCGGGCGTCGGCGAATTCGACGGGGATGCTCCCGACGAGGGTGAGGCCCCATTTAATTTTTCTTCCGCCTCCCGGCGCAGTTTCTCCGCCTCCCGCTGACGCTGGGCTTCGGCTCTGGCCGCATCTTCGGCTCGCTTCGCCGCATAATCGCCGTACATTAAAGCCGCGTCCGCAATATCCTGAACGTCGCCGGCCGACCTGCTTCCCGTCATCGATACCGGCGGCCGCGGGACGATCGCTTCGAAAGCGTCCGCGATAGCTTCGCCCGCTTCGATCTGGCGGTTCAGCGCGCGATCTAAGGCAGCCTCGCGTTTCTCGTAAGCCTGACGCATGTCTTCGAGCAGATCGGACGTTTTTTTCGCTTCCTTCATCAAAGCAGGCAACCCCTTGAACCGCGAAGCCAAGTCAAGCGTCAAGTCGATCGGCGCCTTGTACTTCATCTCCTCCAGTACCTGACGCTTGAACACGGCGTGGGAACCGAGCGGCCGGCTCTCGATGACCTCCTCGTCGCGCCAAGCCGTATCGAGCAAACGCAACGCGGCCGCATCCTCCGGATCCCGATGCCCTTCTAGCACTTCGGAGAGCAGCGCTTCCGGCGCGCTGCCTCCGATCGCGAACAAGCCGTACCGCTCGTATAGCGCAGGATCGTATGCGGACAATACGCCTCTTGCGCCGGCCTTCATCGACAGCTCCGCCTGCTGGCGAAAAGCCGCGATGCGGCCGAAATCGATCAGCGTTCCCGTCAGAAAGATCATCGCGGCCATCACCGCCGCCATGTATATGGATACGGCTCCCGAGGACGCTCGTCCAAACCGGAACAGGCGATTTTTAACCCCTCCGTATCCCCAGGCTTTATTGCGACTGCGCATCCGCCTTCCTCCCCAATATAGAGCCTGCTTTGCCGATATAGGTCTCGGCGCCGCCTCCCTCCCGCTTCACCTTGCCCGTGTAGTAACGGACAAGGTCGAACGTACGCATCCATTCCGCGGGCTCCGTCACCGGAGCCGACGATTCGGACGACGCAACCGATGAACCGCGCAGCAAAGCTAGCGGGCTTAGCTCGCCCGGATCCTCCGCCGAGACCGCGATCTCCCGCTGGAGGCCGCCTCGCTCGTAACGGATGCTGCCGCGCCAATTAACGGCCATCGCTTCGACGGCCGGGTGCAGCTTGCGCAGCGTCAGACGGTCTCCAGGATCCGTCGCTCCGGGGAAAGTCAGCGAATCCGCCGACTCGTCCGCCGTCCAGCCAAATAGACCTTGCAGCAGCGCGTCGTCGGTCAGACGCCAGTACAATCCGTCGTACCGGCCGTCCTCGTAAGCGCCTGTCGCGAACTCGCTTTCCGCGTGACTCCAATTAAAGGCCGCCCTTTCCGCCGCAACGGCGGATTTGTAATGGACGATCGCGTTCTGGGCGGTAAACAGCGCATAAAACAGGAGCAAAAACGTAACGATCAGCAGCGTCGGCATCAGCATGCTCGCCTCCAGCGAATAAGACCCGGAGGTCTGACGCCATAAGGAGAAGATATAGCCTTGCCAACGATGACGGACCGAGAGAAGAGCGGCATGAAGACGAATAAAGCCGAACATCTCTATTAACTAAAAAACGAATCCGACTTGTCCTCGACCTTGCCGAACAGCCGATCCAGGAAATCCAGAATCCAATCTCTGAACAGTATGGCGATGGCGATGATCACCGCCGCGATCAGCACGATCTCCAGCGTGCCAAGTCCCTCCTCGTTCCTCCAGAAAGCGTTCAGCTTGCCGCGCGCGTACGTACCGAGCTTGAATGAAAGACGGCGAATATTCATGTAATAAACCTCCTATTGAAAATGAAATTATTCAGTCGCCATCAGCAATATCGAAGGCGTCCCGACAAGGACTAAAATAATGAGAAAAATGACGACGAGCGGAAACGCGAGCCTGGAGGAGGCGCGTTCGCCGAGCGTCTTGGCCGCAGCCTTGCGCTTTTCCCACAGGATACGGGACAGCTCCCGCAGCGCGGTCACGAACGTATCGCCGCCGCGTCTTGCGTTCATCAGCAGCGTCGTGGCGAACATCCTCGCCTCGGGCACGGCGCATCGGCGGCCGAATTCCTCCCAGGCGAAAACGAAGGACTCCCCTCGCTTCACCGCCGTCACCGCGGCCTCGAGCTCCGCATAGAGCGGATGCCCCGACCTGTCCCGGGCGCCTGCCGGGCGTTCGAGGCAATGCTCGAGCGCACGGAGCACATTTTCGCCCGCGCCCACCATCAGCAGCAGCCGATTCAGCATCTCCGGCAGCTCCATGACGATCTCGTGCCTGCGCTGTTCCAGCTTGCCGTACAATTCTTTTCGTTTCATGAGCGGCAGCAAGACCGCCATCGCCGCGCCAAGGCCCAGCAATTCGGCCCGATCCGCGAGCCAGCCGAGCATGGCGCCTCCCATCAGCGCCGTATACGCGTAGGCGGCGCATACGGCGGCATGCCGCGACAGCAAGGCGGAGACGTCACGCCCGCCTGACAAAGCGGACAACGCCGCTTGCTCGCGATGCAGCCTCGGGGCGATGCGCGCCCATAAGCGCCTGCTGCCGATCAACGCATGCATCGGATCGAGCAACAAGTGCCTAGGCTTGCTCCAAGCGCGACTGCGATATACGTACGCGAGCAAAGCTGCATGACACGAAAGCAGCAGTAAGGCGAATCCTCCAAGCGCGAAGCGCATCATAATCGGATATCCATAATGCGCATCATCCACGCGCATACGCCTGCCAATGCGGCCAAGCACAAAGTAAGTACGAGCAGCCCGCCTCCCCGATACAATGGCTGCATATAATCGCCGGCAAAAAAAGCCGAGCAGCCCGACGAAGCCAAACGGCATGCCCATCATGAGCCTGGACTCGAATTTTTTCTGGGCGATCAAGACGCTGACCTCCAGCTCGACCTCGAGCTTCTCCGCGATCAACCCCGAGGTGCGCCGCATGACCTCGACGAGATCCCCGCCAGAGCGCTTGCAAATGCGAAAAGCCTCTGCGAAATTCCCGATCTCCTCGACGCCGCTGCGTAAGGCAAGATCGCTCAGCGACTGCTCGAGCGGCTCTCCGTTGCGCAGCCGGTTCGTCACCGCGCGAATCTCCCGGAGCAGCGGCGCATGCGGATCGCCGATCAGCATCGCCATGTCCGCTTCGAGCGCGCCGAACGCGGTCTCGACCGAGCGGCCGGCTGACAGCAGAGACGACAGCGTCTGCAGCATGTCCTTGAAATGCAGCCGCAGCCGCTCCTGCCTGCGCCGCCGTAAATGTCCGGCAACCAGCCTCGGTCCGTACCAGCCGCATGGCGTCGCGAGCAGCGCGACCCAAGGCTGGCGATACAGCAGCCATACGGCCGCGAAACCGACGAAGGCGGCTCCCGCCATCGCGTATATGCGCTCGGATCGGCCGAGCGCATATACGCGGTAATCCGTTAAGCTCATGCCGTCACCTCCTCGCTCGCTTCCAACCAACCGCGAAGCTTGCGCACATTCGTCAATTCGCCCGCCCGACGAAGAACGTCCCTTCTCGTCCCGCTCTCCTCCTTCAGCAAGTAGAGCGGGTTCAGCTCCACCTCTCCATCACGGAGACCCGCGATCTCGCTGATCTCGACGACGCGCCGGCTGCCGTCCCTCAATCTGCTCAGGTGAACCACGATATCCAGCGCCGAGGCGAGCTGCCGCCGCACGACGGGGACGGGCAGCTCCGAGCCGCCGAGCACCATCGTCTCCAGCCTAGACAGCATGTCGCGGGCCGTATTGGCATGGCCGGTGGACAACGAGCCTTCATGCCCGGTATTCATTGCCTGCAGCATATCCAGCGCCTCCTCGCCGCGCACCTCGCCGACGATGATCCGGTCAGGCCGCATCCGCAGCGAAGCCCGGATGAGCTCGCGCATGCCGATCCGACCTTTTCCTTCGGTGTTCGCGTTCCGGGTCTCCAGCGAGACGAGGTTCGCGATGCCCGGGATCTGAAGCTCGGCGGCGTCCTCGATCGTAATGATGCGCTCGTCGTGCGGTATCCAACGGGCGAGCGCGTTCAAAAACGTCGTCTTGCCCGAACCGGTCCCGCCGCTGATGAAAATGTTGTACTTGGCCTGAACGAGCCGCCGCAGCAGCGCCGCGGCATCCGCGCAGATCGCGCCAAGCTTCACCAGCTCGTCCATGCCGAGGGGACGGGCCGGAAACCGCCGGATCGTGACGGTCGGACCTTGAAGCGCGACCGGCGGCAGGACGACGTGCACCCGGGAGCCGTCCGGCAGCCGAGCGTCCACGATCGGAGACGCTTCGTTGACGATCCGATTGACCTGCCCGACGATCGATTGAATCAGGTCCTCCAGCCGCTCGCGGCTCTCGAAGCCGAGCGGCGCGCGCTGGAGCCGCCCCCCTTTCTCGAAAAAAATCCGATCGTGGCCGACGATCATAATCTCGGTGACGTCCGGATCCGCGAGCAGCGGCTGGAGCGCATCCAAGCCTCTGAAGGAATGGAACAATCGGCTCACGGCGGCTTCGCGCTCGGCCGAAGTCAGCCGGCTCATGCGCGGCTCCGCGAACAGCTCGCCTTCGATGAGCGCCCGCAGCTCGGCATCGCTCACGGCCGCATCCCACGCCAGCCTGGACCGGACGCGCTCGCGTACGGCCGCGATCTCGTCCGGCCTCAGCCCCGCGCCGACCATGCGTAACCGCCGCCTCCCGCCGCTACGGGCTCGCGAAGCTCGCCGTCGCCCGAACGGCGCCCCTCGGGTCGCAGCGCATAGGCCGATAGGTCCGGCGGCTCGGAACGTCCGGCCGGCCCGGCATAGCCCAGCGCGTCGAGCAGACGGTCGACGCCGCCGGCAAACGCGCCCGACCCCAGAAGCGCGCCGATGTCGGAGACGCGCTTCCACTGCGGAACATAAGGCAGCGACTGCCAGTGTGCTCCACCGGTCAAGCGCATCATGTCAGACGATGCTTCCCCCAACGCTTTGTTCAGAATGTACATTGACTTGCCGAAAAGGTCGGGCAGCCGATCGCCCCACTCCCGGAGCATCGACTCCGTCTTGCGAAGCAGCTGGGCGTCGTCTGCCGCGATCCAGCAAATCCTGCCGCTGAGCTCAAGCAAACGCTGCTGCCAAGCGGCGAAGCCGCCATCGGGATCTGCGATGATGAGATCGAAGCCGCCGTAACGGCGCAGCGCTTCGATCAGCGTCTCCAAGCGCTCCGGCGTCATGGCCAGCAGCTCGGCCGGATTGTCGGCCGACTCGAGGCAGCCCGCGCCGATCGCCGATCTCCGCGCGTCAAGACCGCGAATCCGCGCCTGAGCCGATGACGGATGCGCCGACAGCTCGTACAGCAGCCGGGACAGCCCGTCCGGCTCTCCACCGCCAAGCAGCGGGCCGATGCCGCTGAGCGCCTCCAAATTCAAATACATGACGCTATATCCGCGCTCCGAAGCTTGTCGGGCAATATTAAGCGCAAGCGTCGTCTTGCCCGCGCCTCCGCCGGCCGAATAGACGGTCCATAGCTCAGCCCCCCTCCGTCGGCTTGTCCGAAGTTGCCCCTACAAGCCTGCGAATCTCCGCTGAGAGGCGCGGGAGCGACTGATACTGCGCGATGGCAGGCAGTCCATCGTACTCCCCCGATGTCCCGCCTTCGGTAAGTACGACGACCTTCGCGCCGCCCGGCGGCATCTGCCGGACAGCGGGCAGCAGCGACTGCTGCACCATTAGCAGATCCGTTCCGCGCCCAGCTTGCAAATAACGCTCAAGCGCGTCCGCATGGGTGAAAGCCGCGATCTCCGCTTGCGGATCCCGTTCCTTCAAATAAAGCGCCAGCCGGCTCGCGTATCCCGGCTGAGGCGCGGCGACGACCAGCCGAATCCCCATCTTTCCCAACTCCTCCCTTTCGCCGGCAACGACAAAAAAGCACCGCCAATTTCGATGTCCCCATCGAAATCAGCGGTGCTTCCGCATGCCGTACGTTTGAATATATTTCTAAATTATCACGGCCGGGCGCCCGTCGTCAATCCTTTTTCGAACCCGTTCGCGCTTGCTTCCTGAACGCGCACGCGCCTTCTAGCGTGCATCCGCCCAGCTCGCCAACTCACATCTTCGTCAGCCGCACGTCGTCGATATGCAGCGTCGTCCCTCCGGGCGAATCGACATAGAAGCCGACGTCCACCTGCCCGTTCGTCACGAAAATATTGCTGATGCTGATATACTTCCATACGCCGTCGTTCGAGATATTGTAGTATTGCGCCGTGCCGCCGTAGTTCGAGATCTCCGCGCGGGCCGTCGTCGGCGTCGTATTTTTAAGCCGGACCCGGGCTTCGAATTTGTAGTTGGCGTTGTTGACCGGCACGCTCACGACCTGGTGAATGCTCTGCTGATAGGCGCCCGCGAGCCAGAAAAACGCGCGCTTGTCCTGCGTCCAGGGCGACTCGGGCGGATTGGTGCCCGACCCGCTGTCGATGCCGAACGCGAGCGTCTGCCCGGTCGGATGCCATTCCGACCAGTTGCTGTTGTAGGCCGTGTCCCGGTCGAAGTCAGGATTGTCGAGCAGGTTCAGCTCCGACTCCGGCGTGCCCGGCGTGGCCGAGGCGACCAGCAGCCGGTCGAGGTTCACGTTGCCGCTGTTGCCCGCATCGTACTTGAAGGCGACCAGATTGGTTCCCGCGTTCAGCGTGACCGTCTTGGCGACGTCCTGCCACACGTTCCAGTTGGCGCCCGGACTCGCGAAGCTTACCGAGCCTGCGCTCGCGCCGTTCACGTACGAGGTCAGCGTCTTGGTAGAACCGGTGCCGTTCGCGTACCGCAGCGCCAGCGTATAGGTGCCGGCCGCAGGCGCGTTGACCCGGAATTCGGCCTGCCCGCCGACGGCGCTCAGGTTGTCCGCGAACGCGGTCCCCGAATAGTACCAGTGGTCTTTATTCACGCCTGCTCCGCCGGACAGCTTCGCGCTTTCCGCTTCGTACTTGGCAACGGCGGCCGCATACGGAACTTTGACGTAGTCCAGGTTCGCATTGCCCGTGTCGCCCGCATCGCTGTCGTACTTGTACGACAAGCTGTTGCGGCCCGCCTCGAGCGGGATCGTCTCGGTCTGCGTCGCCCAGGTGTCCCAGTTCGCCTGGTTCGCAAGCGTCGTTTGCTTGACCCGCTTGCCGTTGACGTAAATGCTGAGCGATTTCGCCGCGCCCGTGGCGTTGGCATAGCGGAGATCGACCGCATAATCGCCGCCCGTCGCCACGTTCGGGTAGAAAGTGACGGCCGCGCCGGCATTGCCAAGCCCGTCGACGAAGCCCGTCCCCGCATACCCGCTGTGGTTGTTGTTGACGGTTGCCTTGGTCGAGGCCGTATTGCCGGACAAAGAAGCGTCCTCGGCCTCGTACTGCGTCGCGGTGTCCGTCACCGTCGCGGATCCGCTGACGACGACGTTTTTGGCCGATGCCGCGCCCGCCGCGAGCTTGACGTAAGTGACGTCGCCGTAGACGTCCTTCGTCTTCGTCCAGCCCTCGCCCGCTGCCGCGCGCAGCGCGTTCAAGCTGGCATAGGAGGTCGCGCTCGAACCGCCGATCGTGACGCCCGTGCCCGCTTTGCCGTGAATGGCCGCGAGATAATAAGCGACCGGCGCCGCGTACGTGCCGCTCTTGGCGCCGACGCCGAACGAGATGCCGCTCGCGCCGTTGTCCTGCGCCGTCATCGTCTGCTTGAAGAACCCGGTGCCTTCATAGTTGTAGGTCGTGCCGTCGTCGTCGTAATACGTGAAGCTCGTCTGCGCCGTGTCCGGGAACACGTCGACGTTGATCGTGGACACCGACGTTTGTCCGGTGTAGTCCAACACCTTTTGCGTCGGGATGATCGCCCCCTTCTTCACGAACACGGGAATGTCGCTCCACGTGCTCGCATTGACCGGGTAGCTGATCGTCTGCCCGCCCGCGTAGGCGGTGCCGCGGAAGTAGTCGATCCAGTTGCCGGTCGGCAAATAGACGGACTTGGACGTCTGCTGCTTGTCGACGACGGGCGACGCCAGCAGCCAGTCGCCGAACATCCAGGCGTCCAGGTTGTTTTTGGCGTTCGTATCCGTCGGATAATCGTACAAGAGCGGACGGACCAGGCCGACGCCCGTCTCGTAAGCGCTCCGCTCATAGGCGTACATATACGGCATCAGCCCGTAACGGAGCTGAATGGCCGATTTGGACGCCTCCTCCGCGGTGCTGCCGTACACCCAGGGCTGGCGCTGCTGATGATTGTTGCCGTGAACGCGGAATACCGGCGTGAAGGCGCTGAACTGGATCCAGCGCGCATACAGCTCTGGCGACGGATTGCTCGTCGTGCCGTCCTGCTGGTTGAAGCCGCCGGTATCCATGCCCCACTTGGGCTGCCCCATATTGACGGAGGACAGCATGGTTGCCCGCTGCTCCTTCATGCCCGCGGCCCAGTTGATTTTTTCCCCTTTGTACCATTGAATCCCGATATCCCCGGACCACAGCGTCGTGGCATAGCGCTGCGCGCCGGGATAGTAGGTCCGCGCCGTCTGCCAGACGCGGTTCGTCGAGGAATAGGCACGCTGTCCTTCATAGATCGCTTGCGAAAAATGGGTCGTGGTGAAATTGCCGAACCAGAGCGTGGTGCCGCCGGAGGACACCTTGTCCGTCTCGTCGTTCCACCAGCCGACGATGCCTTTGTCGAACGCGCCTTTGGAGTGATCCCAGTACCAGGCGCGTTCCGCGGAATTGTACGGGTCGATGCTGCGCACGGTGACCGGAATAAAATAATCGGTGTACGCGCCGTGTCCCGGGTACCAATAGCCGCCCGTATTCGCGTCGATCGCCTGCTGGGTCGTATGGCTCGACAGGTCGGTCGTGACGATGCGCGGCTTGGTGATGCCGATCATTTTCACGCCCTTGCCGTCCATCGTCGTCTTGAGCGCCGTCGTGGACGCGCTCGGGAAGTTCGTCGTATTCCACGTGAACTCCCCGTAGTTGTCCTGACCGTAATTTTTCCAGTCGTAATCAAGGCCGACGCTGTCGAGCGGAATGTTTTTCGCCCGGTACGTGTCCACGTTCGCGAGCAGCTCCGTCTGGTTCGTGTCCCACTCGAAGTTGGAGAAGCCGAGCGACCACTTGGGCATCATCGGCGATTTGCCCGTAATGTCGGAATACGAACTCATAATCTGCTTGGGCGAGCCGAGCATGATGTAGTACTCTACGTCGTTCTTCGTGTACCTTCTGCCCTCCGTCGGCGTTCCGCCGTAGTAAAACTCCATCTTGCCCGTCGCCGACTCGGTGTACGGATAGCCGCCGTCGCTGTCGACCAGCACGCCGTAGCCGGCCGTCGACCAGATGAACGGACCGCCCGCGTCGCCCTGCTCGCCCGCATGGGCGCCGTGGCTGTTGTCGTTGCGAAGCAGGTCGCCGCCGTCCTCGAAGGCGTTGTAGCCGCGGATGCCGTACATATTGTCCGCCGTATTGTGCAGGAACCGCACGCCGTCGTAGAAGACGCCGCCGGACGACGGCTCCCAGAACAAAGTCGTTCCGTTCGACTTTTTGACGGTCAGACGAGCCGGACTCTTGGCGATCTCGAGCTTCATATCCGCCGTCGTCACCGTAATCGGATCGCCGGCCGTATTGATCGTAGCGCCTGCCGCGCTCCAGGTTTTAGAGGCGTCGATCATCGGCGTGTCGGCGCTGGCGGCGACCGAATTCGGCCGGTAGTCCACCTTCGCGATGCCCGAAGAGAGCACCTTGATCTCGAGAATATCGTCGCTCGGCTCCGCGCCGTTGTCGATCGTCAGCGTGAGCGTGTCGCCCGACACGCTGCTGGCGGTCACGTTGCCCAGCGCGCCGACATAGGCGTACGCCGGACTTGCGCCCAAAGGCGCGAACAAGGCGGCGCCCAGCAGGACGGCGGTGAGCAGACTCGCGCTTTTTTTTAGCCAAACTTCCGTAGAAATGACGCACCATCGGCAGCCTCTCCTTCCATTTTAAAAGAACCGTCGCTTACCAGCGGATGGCCACATTGTCCAGATTAATGCCCGATGCATTGCCCGCGTCGTACTGCACGCGAATCGTGTTGAGACCCGCGTTCAGGGACGCCGTCGTCGTCGCGGTGCTCCACGTATCCCAGTTCGCCGTCGCCGGCAGGGAGAGATCGGTCACCTTCGTGCCGTTCTTGTAGATCGCTCTCGACGCCGCGCCGCCGCCCGCGCTGTACCGGACGTCGATCGAATAGGTGCCCGCCGTCGGCGCAAACACTTTGAAATCGACGTAGTCGCCGGAGGTCGCGAAGCCGTCTACGAAGCCCGTGCCGAGATAGCCCGTATGGTCGGTGTTCGTGGATACGGCGTTCAGCGTGCCGAACTCGGCTTCGTATTCGTTCTTGTCGACGCCGCTCAGCACGACCGAACGCGCGGACGCGCCGGACGAGATTTTGACGTAAACGAGCTTCGCGACCGTGTCGTAATACCAGCCCTGCGAAGCCGAGGTCAGACCGCTCAGCGTCGTTTGCTGCGTCAGCGCCGAACCGTCCTTCGTCACCGAGGAAGGCTTCTTCGTCTGCACCTGCAGCGTGCTCGTCGTCGTCAGCGCGGGTACGGACACGGTCACTTGGTCCGAGCCGTAATTCTCGGTCGACGTGATCGTCTTCGTCGTCGAACCGTCGTACCAGCTGTACGACGTCGTCCCCTGCGGGAAGACGCGGAACGTCAGATTCGTATAGTTGGTCAGGTCGTTGCCGATCGTGCCGCCGACCGTATACGTGCTATTCAGGTTCATCGGCAGGATCGCGCCCGCCTTGGCGAACACCGGCAGATCGTCTACGGACGCATAGTAGCCGATCGTCTGCGAGCCCGGACGCATCGCGCCCCACCAGAAGTCGACCCATTCGCCGGCCGGCAGATAGACGCTCTTGTTCGTCTCGCCCTGGTTCACGACCGGCGCGACGAGCAGATTGTCGCCCAGCATGTACTGTGCGGTCAGGCCGTACGTATTCGTATCGCCCGGGTAATCGAGCACCATCGCGCGCATCAGCGGCACGCCGGTGTCGCTCGATTTTTTACCTTCGCTGTACAAATACGGAATGAGGTTATAACGCGCGTTGATGAACTTCTGCGACGTCGTCAGGACGGTCGAGTCGCCCGTACGGGATGCCGCGTTCCAAGGCGAACGCTCCTCGCTCGGCGAAGGCGACGCCTTTTCCGAGTGGAACTGCATGACCGGAGAGAAAGCCGCCATGGCGATGGAACGCTTGTACAGCTCGGCCGTCGGATACGCATCGCCAGTGAAGCCGGCCAGATCCCAGCTCGTGAACGGCACGCCGGAGATATTGGCTGTCAGCCCCGCGAGCACCGCCTGCTGGTAGGCGCCGAACGTCGACTCCTGGTCGCCCGCCCAGAAAATCTGGTTCTTTTGCGCCCCGCTCGTGCCCGATCGGCTGAACGAGACGGCGTTGGCGTTTTTGGACAGCGCATACGCGTTGTACGCCCCGACGTATTCGTTGGGGTACTGATTGCGCATCTCGTCGCCCTTCTTGCCGTTGCTGAATGTCAGCGACCTGCCCCACACCATCTCGCCGCCGTCCGTCTTGAAACCGTCGATGCCGATGCCGTCGAACAGATAGGCGCGCTTGGACATCCACCAATTCTTCGCCGCCGTATTCGTGAAATCGAGCAGCAGGCTGTTCTCGAACCACGAGCCCGCGGGCAGCCGATACTGGCCGCCGCTGCCGTCGCCGACCGCATAGCCTTGCGACACCATGTAGGACTCGTCGTTGTCCTTCTGCGTGTACGCGTAGCTCGTATACTTCTGGATCGGCACCTGCCAGAGCACCAGCTTCATCCCGGCGTTGTGGACGTCGGTCGCCATCTGGGCCGGGTTCGGCCATTTCGTGCCGAAGGTGAAATCGCCGTACGAGAACGCCGCGCTGCCGGTTTTCGGCGTATAGGTCGCGTCGTTGAAAATATAAAACGTGTTCTCGTCGCTCCACTGCTCCAGCACGACCGCCGAGGCGGGAATGTTGTTCGTGTTCGCGCTGCTGAGCGCTGAAGTCACCTCCGACTGCCGGTCCCACTCGTTCGCGGACATCCACAGGCCGAATGCCCACTTGGGCAGCATCGCCGGCTTGTAGGTGATGTCCGTATAGTTGGAGACGACGTCCTTCAAATCGCTGCCGTATATAAAGTAGTAGTCCAGCAGCGAATTCGCGCCTCCGCCGGTATTGACCGTGAAGTTGTACATATCCGATCGCTCGGTCGCCATTTTGAATTTTGAATAATACGTCGAGTTGACGTAAATGCCGTAGCCGTTCGTGTTGATGAAAAAGGGGATCGCCATGTACGTCCGGTCGTTCTGGTTTTTGTACTGGTTGTACACGTAGGTGTCCACGTCATAGCCGCGTTTTTGGAAGTTGTTGTAATGCTCGCCGAAGCCGTAGAACTGCTCGCTCGTCGGCGAATACAGGTTGTCCTGCGCTTTGTCGATAACGTTCGAGCCGTCGGTCAGCCACGCCATGTTCTTATTGACCGAATTGTCGTATTCGCGCGCGATCAGCGTCGTGCCGTCCGGCTTGTACACGCTGAGTTTGTACGGATTTTTATCGATCCGTATTTTGAGCGCGCTCGTGCTGATCAGATAGTACGTCGTGTTGTCGGCAAACGTATAATTGCTGAGTCCCGTCGCGAGCGTACCCGTCCCTTTGGGAGACAGCTGCACGCGGAACACGTCGGCCGCCTGGAAGGAGATGCCGATCTTGGGCGACATCGTCCCGGTATTCGGCGTGGCGCTCAGCGTCACCTTGTTGCCGCCGTCCGTATAGCCGCTCACGCTCGCGACGGATTCCCAGCCCGTCACCGTGAACGTGAACGGACCGATCGTCTTCTCGTTCGCGCCATCCTTGTTCGCATGGATCGTATACGTGACGACGTCGCCCTTGGCGAAGGTGCCCATGTTGATCTGCCAATAGCTGTTGCTGCCGCTGTTGTACTGCCAGGTGCCGTTGATGACCGACTGCGCCGTGCCGTTTTTCGTCCAGGTGATCCAGGTCGCCTGCCCGCTCTCGATCGGCCAGGTAGTCAGCTTCAGGTAAACCGTGTCGCCTGCGACCGGATCCCGCGGATAACGCTCGGTCAGCTGGACGTCGTACAGATCGTCCGTGCCGTATGGCGCATGATAAACGCCGGAGATGGCGAACGCGTTCGCGGGAACCGCCAGCAGAACGACCAATCCGAGCAACAGCGCCGATGCCAGACGGGAATGCCATCTTGTTTTCATAACGTCAATACCCCTTTCCCAAAATGAATGTCGTATTGCGCAAGCAGTCTGCTTACCCGCCCCTCGACTAGCCCGCTTTCCGTTACATGACGCATCCCTCCTCTCCAGTCGCGCCGGATGGACGCTTCAGGGCGTACCGGTTGCCTTCGCGTCCGCGCCGTCCATGCCAGCAGCGCCTTCTGTATACGCGCCGGGATTCGGATTCGGAATGCGCACCGTCACTTCGCCGCTCGCGGTGAAGCCCGCCAGCCACTGCGGCACGAGCTCGTTCAGCCGCTGCTGCCGGATCAGCTCCACGATCCGATCCTTGGCCTGGTCGGCCGTCTCCGTCGATGCCGGCTTGCGATCCGTCACCTTCAGCAAATGATAGCCGTACGCGGATTTGACCGGCTTGCTATAGGCACCTGTCTTCAGCTGCCCGGCCGCTTGCTCGAGCTCCGGCGCCGTCTGTCCCGCCGACAGATAGCCCAGGTCGCCGCCCGCTTCCCGCGTCGCGACGTCCGCCGAAAACTCGGCGGCCAGCTTGGCGAAGTCGGCGCCCTTGGCGAGCTCGCCGTACAATTCCTTCGCCTGGTCCTCGGTCTTCACCAGGATGTGCGACAAACGAACCTGCGCAGGGTGATGGAACGACGCCTCGTTCAGCGCGTAAAACTGCGCGACCTGCTCGTCCGTCACTTTCAGCTCGGACGCGAACAGCTTGCCAATCTGCAGCTGCATCTTGATCTGCGACGCGAAGCCCGCTTCGTCCAGCCCGACGGAGCTCAGATAGCTTTGAAAATCAGCCTCCGACGCGAACGAGCCGCGCATATTGTCCATGCCGGCCTCAAGCTCCTCCACGCCGACGGTCAACCCCTTTGCCGCAGCCTGCTCGTCCGCGAGCCGCCGGATGACCATCTCCTGCAGCGTCTGCGCGCCCACTTGCCGGAGCATTGCTTCGTACAGCTCGTCCTTCGTAATGTTCGTTTCGCCCACCGTCGCCACGATGCTTGCCGATTGGCCGGCGTCCGCCTGTGGGGCGGCACGAGCCTTGGGCTTCGCTTCGTTCGCTACGGCGTAAATCGCAAACGAAGCGACTGCGATCAGTACAGCTAATCCCCCGGCCGTCAGCCATTTTCTCATCATCGATCTCCCCATTTCCGATTATTTTTTTGAATATTCTGACTTAAAGATGACAAAAAAAGCCTCGAGCATGCGAATCTCCCGCTTCTGAAGAAACCGGATGCATTCTCGAGGCTTGATCTTGTATGAATTAGAAGCTTACCCGCCTACGCTTTGGAGGCAATCGCCTCCAGCGGCTGCACGTTCCCGAATCTTGGCGCCGCGCCCCGCTCGTCCGCGGTCCAGCGGACGGCGTTCGCGATCACACGAAGCACGTGCTCGTTATAATAAGTCGGATACGTCTCATGTCCCGGGCGGAAATAAAAGATTTTGCCGTGTCCCCGGCCGTACGCGCATCCGCTGCGGAACACCTCTCCCCCCTCGAACCAGCTTACCAGCACCAGTTCGTCCGGGTCGGGCACGTCGAAAAACTCGCCGTACATTTCTTCCTTTTCCAGCTCGAAATAAGGAGGCAGTCCCGCCGCGACCGGATGCGAAGGCTTGACGACCCACAGCCGTTCCTTCTCGTCGGCTTCCCGCCACAGCAGCGCGCAGGAGGTGCCCATGAGCCGCTTGAATATTTTGGAGTAGTGCCCCGAGTGCAGCACGATCAGCCCCATGCCTTCCAGCACGCGCCGCTGAACGCGTTCGACGATCGCGTCGTCGACCTCGTCGTGCGCCCGGTGTCCCCACCAGACGAGCACGTCCGTGCGCGCCAGCACGTCCGCAGTCAGACCATGCTCGGGCTCGTCCAGCGTCGCCGTAACCAGCCCGAACCCGTAAGGCGCGAGCCCTTCGCGCAGCGCTTCGTGAATGCCCGCCGGATAAATCCGCTGAACGTCCGGATTCGAACGTTCGTGGCGGTATTCGTTCCAGATCGTCACGCGCGGCGTCGCTTGCTTCATGTCCCTTCCCCCTCGTTCAGTTGATCCAGTTCTTCGATCCGAAAGGATCGCCGCTCGCGATTCGACCGCACGACCGCCTCTAATATCTTCTGGTTCATATAGCCGTCATGCAGCGTAGGCAGCTCCTCGCGGACATGGCCCCGCACCAGATCGACGAAGTCCTGCATTTGCGCCAGCTTGTAGCGAGCCGGCACGGCGATCCGCTCCCGGACCTCGCTGCATTCGGCATTGCGGTGAATCCAGGTGAGATAATCGCCCTGATCCCAGTTCATAAGAAGCGTACCGGTGTCGCCGTATACGGCGATCTCGAACTGATTCTGCGAGCCGAAGGCGTTGCGCGACGTTTGAAAGACCGCAGGGATGCCAGGCTCAAGCAAAGCGGTAAACGCGGCGAAGTCGTCGATGTCGACGTCCACCATGGCCCCGGTCGCGGGATCTTCCCGCTGCCCGATCAGGTTGCGCATCAGCGACGCGACCTCGGCCGGTTCTCCGACCAGGAAGCGGGCCGCGTCGATCATATGCGAACCGAGATCGCCCAGCGTGCCGGTGCCCGTGATCGCGCGGTCCAGCCGCCAGTTCATCTTCGTCTCGAACGGCGTGCCGCCCCATTGCTGCAAATACTGAACGAACAGATGCCGAACGGGGCCGATCCGGCCGTCGCGGATCCATTCTCGGGCCATCCGAAAGGCGGGCACGTAGCGATAAGAAAAGCCGACCATGCAAGGCGTCGAATTCGACGCCGAGAGCCGCTTCAGGCTAGCCGCTTCTTCGTACGTCCGCGTGAACGGCTTCTCCGTCATGAGCGGCTTGCCGTGCGCCAGGCACAGACGAATAATCTCGTAATGCGCGTCGTTCGGCGTGACGGACAGCACCGCGTCCACTTCCGGGTCGCGGATGAGCGATTCCGCGTCCGTATGGCGCGACGCTGCCTCGATGCCATGACGCTCCGCCCAGTCGGCGACTTTGGCGGCGTCCTGGTCGCAGATGGCGGCCAGCCGGACGCCCGCGACGCCCGCGAGCTGCCCGACATGGACGCCAGCCATGCCCCCAAGTCCGATTAGTCCCAATTTTACGATGGTCATGCCGCTAATCCCTCCTCTACTCCGCGCTTCCGCGGGCCGATTACTTGATGCCGGTCATCGTAATGCCCTTAATGAAGTAGCGCTGCGCGAACAGGAACACGATAAAGATCGGCACGAAGCTGACGACGTTGCCGGCCATGAGCAGGTTCCACTCCGTGGACCACTGCCCCTGCAGCTTGCTGAGGCCCAGCGGCAGCGTCATCAATTCCTTGCTGTTCACCACGATGAGCGGCCACAGGAAGTTGTTCCAGGAGCTCATGAACGCGAAGATCGACAACGCGGACAGCGTCGGCTTGACGAGCGGGACGATCACGCTGAAGAACACCCGGTAGTACGATGCTCCGTCGATGAAGGCCGCCTCCATCAGCTCGTTCGGGATCGTGATGATGCTCTGCCTTAGCAGGAAAGTCCCATAGGCGCTGAAGATGCCCGGCAAAATGAGACCCGCGTACGTGTCGATCAGGTCGGTGCGCGAGAACAAAATGAACAGGGGCACGAGCGTCACCTGCGCCGGGATCATCATCGTCGTCAGAAACAGGATGAACACGCTCTGCCGGCCCTTGAACGCGATCTTGGCGAACACGTAAGCCGCCATCGTGCAGATCGCCAGCTGCAGCAGCGTCGTCGCGACGGCCACAAGGGCACTGTTGGCGAAAAATCGATACAGCGGGAAGTAGCCTTCGATCTTGGAGAAATTGTCGAAGTTCCAGCTCGAGGGCAATAGGCGCGGCGGCATCGCCACCACTTCGAGATTGTCCTTGAAGGCGCCCATTAGCATCCACAGAAACGGAAACGTCAGCGCGACCGCGAGCAGCGCCAGGAACAGATGCGCCGCCAGGTCCGCCGCGCTCTTTTTCCTACCTGTCATAGACGACCCACCTCCGTTGGACCTGCTGCAGCACCAAGGTCGAAACGAAGATGATGAGCAGGAGTACCCAGGATTGCGCGGCGGCGAAGCCCATCTTGTTGAACTGGAAAGCGTTGCGGTACACCTGCTCGACGATCGTGCTCGTCGCGCCCGCCGGGCCGCCGTTGGTCATGATCAGCACCTGGTCGAACAGCTGGAACGAATTGATAAGCGAGATCGTCACGACAAAATACAGCGTCGGAGACAGCAGCGGAACCGTGATCCGCCATAGCTTGCTCCAGGGAGACGCGCCGTCGAGCTCCGCCGCTTCGTAGTAATCCTCGGAGATGTCCTGCAGCCCCGCCAGCAAAATGATGGACACGAAGCCGATGTCCTTCCAGAGCGTCACCAGGATGATCGCGATCATCGCCCAAAAGTCGTCCTGCAGCCAGATCGGACCTTGAATCCCCACCTGCGACAGCAAATAATTAATCAGCCCGCTCTGACCGTTCAGCAGCCAGCGCCAGACGATCGATACGGCCACCCAGGACGTGATGACGGGTACGAACACGGCCGCCCGGTACACCTTCACGCCGCGGATCGGACGATTCAGCATCACCGCGAGCAGCGTGCCGAGCACGACGATCGACGGCAGATAACCGAGCAGGAATACGAAAACGTTGCGGATCGCGGTATAAGACTTTTCCTCTCTGAACACCTGCGCGTAGTTGTCCCAACCGATGAAGTTCATTTTCGTCCAATGCGTCAACAGATCCCAATCGGTGAAGCTGATGAGGATCGACGATACCATCGGCAGCAACTGGAACGCCAGCAAGCAAAGCAAGGCGGGCGTTAAAAAGACGATAGCAGCCGTCCGGCGGCTCCACTTGCGCTGTCCGACCATGCCACCCTTTCCTTTCCGTCAGGCGAGGAGGGAAAGCCGCCGCATGGCGGCCTTCTCGTCTCCTGAATAATGGGAGATGTCTACTTCACGAGCGCTTCGACTCGTTTTTGCGCCGCGTCGAGCGCCTCCTGCGCGGAGGAGCGGCCGAGCTTCGCCTTGTCGAGCTCTTCGCCGACGGCGGCCGTGAACTCGCCCCACTTCTCGGGCTTCGGGCCGACGGGCGGCAGCACGAGCGAATCCAGCGCGTCGGTCACGACCTGCTTCGACTCCGGCGGCTTCTGCTTATAATAAGCGTCCATCACCGCCGGGTCGGTGACCGCCGGGATGCTCCAGCCCGCCTCGATCCGCTTGGATACCGCCTCCGGCGCGCTCGTGAAAAACTTCATGAAGCGCCAAGCGGCATCCGCGTTCTTCGTCGTCTTCGCCGCCACGAGGCCGTCCGCGAAGAAATGGTGCGCTTTTTGCGTATTGCCCGGCTCCAGCGCGATGTCCCAGTTGAACTTCGCTTCGCTGAACTTGGCGAAGTTCCAGATGCCGAACCGGGCCATCGCCAGTTTGCCGTTCACGAAGGCGTTCAGGTCCGCGTCCGGCTGGTTGAACGTATCGTCGTTAAGCGGCGGCGACACCTTGTACTTGGACGCTTTGTCGATCATCCACTGCAGCGCCTCCACGTTGGCCGGGCTGTTCAGCGTCGGCTTGCCGTCCGCGCTCCATACGCCGCCGCCGTTCTGGGCGATCGTCTTGTAAAATTCGTAAAATTGGATCGGGGCGTATGTGCCCCAGATACCTTTCTTGGCGTCGGTCAGCTTCTGCGCCGCTGTCAGCTCTTCCTTCCAGGTCCACGAAGCGTCCGGATAGGCTAACCCTTCGGCATCGAACAGGTCCTTGTTGTAAAAGAGCACGACGTCGGAGAAGCTCTCCGTCACGCCCATCTGCTTGCCGTTGTAGTTAAACGCGTCATAAGCAAGCTTCTTGTAGACGTCAGGCTTGAACGAGCTGTCCGCCGCGATGGAAGGCGTGAGGTCGAGCAGTTGGTCTTTGGCCGCGTACGTCAGGAAGTTCTCGTAGCCGACTTCGAACAAATCCGGCGCGCTGCCGCCGGCGAGCAGCGTGTTCAGCTTCGTCGTGTAGTCCGCATAAGGGACGACCTCGTAGTCCACTTTGATGTCGGCGTTTGCCGCCTGGAAAGCGTCGATCATCGCCTTGAGCGTTTGCTCCTGGCCGGAAGCGGTGTAGGTCATCAGCTTGAGCGTGACCGGATCTTTGGCGGATGGCGCCGGTGAATCCGACGGCGCGGCCGTGGCCGAACCCGTTGCCGAGGCCGTTGAAGACGATTGCGGCGAAGCCGCGGAAGGACTTGCCGTGTTATTCTCTTTGTCTGCGCCGCAGGCGCTGAGCACGATCGTCGTGCCGAGCAGCAGCAGAGCCCCGCTTTTGGTCCGCAATGATACCCTCTCCTTTTCAATAGAAACGCATTGGACTTCAGAATATGATCCATCGATCGGCAGATCGAATAGTCGGCGGGAGCGCCGACGCGATCACCTCCAGGCATCGTTTACCGGCATGTAACCGCATTCATTTCTTTCGAGGAAACGCGGACATCCATTGTCCTCGTCCTCCGACGGTCTAACGGTCAGTTCGGCATGAGCCGCTGCACCGTCTGCCGAATCGCGAGCTCCAGCCGCGCGACGCTCGGATCGTCCGCCACCGAATCTTCGCCTTCTTCGATCGCCTTGAGCAGCCGATCCGCCGCCATCGCGCCCCGGGCGACGATGTTCTGCCGGACCGTGGTGAGCGGCGGATTGCACATCCGGGCGACGGGAATATCGTCGAAGCCGACGACCGAGACGTCCTCCGGCACTCGCTTCCCCGCGTCTGACAGCCCCCTCAGCACGCCGAGCGCGACCAGATCGCTTGTCGCGAATACCGCCGTGATCTCGGGATGTCCCGCCGCTAGCGCGGCTGCCGCCTCCTGTCCGTACTCGTAGCTGACCGAGTGCTCGAACACGTAGTCCGAGTTGTAAAACAGGCCGGCTTCTTTGAGCGCGCGCTTGTAGCCCAGAAATCGTTTTTCGACGACGCCGTCCTTGCGGATCAGCCCCGTCACCAGCGCGATGTTCGTATGCCCGTTGTCGATCAGCAGCTTGGTCGCCATGTAGCCGCCGGCTTCGTCGTCGATCGATACGGTCTGGAAATAGCTGTCGTTCACGTAGCTGTCGATAAGCACGATCGGCACTTTGACCCGCTTCAGGTCGTCGTAGAAGCTCTCTTGATAGATGCCCATGATGATCGCGCCGTCGAGATTGCGCTGCATGGACGTATCGAGATAGCCTTCGCCTTTGTCGACGCCCGAGAGGATCATGTGGTAGCCGGACTGGCGAAGCCTGGCTTCGATGCCGCACACGAGCTCCGAGTAGAACGGGTTTTGCAGCAGCAACTGCTTCTGATCTTCCGTCTGGGGGATGACGACGCCGATCAGCTTCGATCGGGTGCCTGCCAGGCTTCGCGCCGAAAAATCGGGAATGTAATTCAGCTCGCTGGCCGCGCGGCGAACCTTCGACGCGGTCTCCTGCGACACCTTGCCTTCCCGGCCGTTCAATACGTAGGACACGGCCGCCGTGGATACGCCTGCGCGCTCCGACACGTCACGAATGGTAATGCGTTTCAATGGGGTCACCTTCTGCGGGCTGTTGCCAATCCGTTTATTTATGTTAGTTTAAGCGTTTAACCTTACAATGTGATTATAAAAAGGAATGTTGGCGATTTCAAGCGTTATTTTATAAAAAAAATCCCATGATTTAAGTTAAACGCTTTAACCAAATCGGCATATTGAGTTAAAAATCGGACAAAAATGCTCCGCAAACTTATGATCCTGCACCATATCGCGCACAAGCTGCTCTATACTGCGCATTCGCGGCCCAGACCTTGGTTATGAGATGCTAGTGGGAACGACATGGCGGAACTGCGACGTCGACCGAAGCGAAGAAGTGCCAGATAGGACTACATGGCGGGGCCGAGGCACAAGTCGAGGCGAAGAAGTCTCAGATAGGATTACATGGCGGGTGCGAGGCGCAAGTCGAGACGAAGAAGTCCCAGATAGGAATACATGGCGGGGCCGAAGCGCAAGTCGAGGCGAAGAAGTGCCAGATAGGACTACATAGGGGGAGTGCTATCTCTCCAGCAACGAAAAACGGGATGAAGCGGTCGCTAACCCGCTTCATCCCGTTTGACGTTAACCTTTTTTAGACGTTGCCGCGCCGCAGCGGCAGCCATGCCAGCACGCGCTGGATATGCGCGTCCCAGTAGCCCCAATTGTGATCGCCTGGGCCTTCCTCATAGTCCAGCGCGATGCCGAGCGACCGGACGTGGTCCCGGAACCGGACGTTTTGCGCGTACAGGAAGTCCTCGGTGCCGCAGCACTGATACAGCTTGGGCAGCGATACGCCAGCGGCGGCCGCGCGCTCGGAGAGCGCGAACAGGTCATCGTCGGAGCCCGCGGCCTCCTCCTTGCTGCCGAAGATCCACTTGTACTCCTTGTCGGCAAGCGGGCTACCTTCATGATCGAAGGCCAGGATGTCCATGGCGCCCGACAGGCTTGCCACGGCGGCGAATTTCTCCGGCGCGCGCAGCCCAAGCTTCATCGCCCCGTAGCCGCCCATCGACAGACCCGCGGCGAAGTTGTCCTCCCGCTTGCCGGAGATCGGGAACAGCGACTGCGCGACATGCGGCAGCTCCTCGCTGACGAACGTCCAGTAGTCGAGCCCGTTTTTCATGTTCGTATAGAAGCTTCTGTGCACCTCCGGCATGACGACGGCGATGCCGTATTCGGCCGCATAACGCTCGACGGACGTACGCCGCAGCCAGATCGAATGGTCGTCGGACAAGCCGTGGAGCAGGTACAGCACCGGATACTTGTCCCCCGACGGCGCGCCGCCCGCTTCCACGCCGATGCCGTAGCTGCGTTCGGGGATGACGACGTTCATGCCGACGTTCAAACCGAGCGTTTGCGCGAAAAAACTGCATTGAATGAGTGCCATTCGACTCTCTCGCCTCCTGCGATTAACAACCTTTTACTTCTACATAGTAGAAGATCGCAGTCTACGCCGCAAGGAGAGCATCCAGCTTAATAGTAACCTCGCAGATCGACCTTCGCGCCCGTCCGCGCGCTGTCGATCGCGCCGAGCACCATCGCCATGCTCTTGACATTGTCCCGGCAATCGGTCTCCGCGCGCCGTCCCTCCGCGAGGGAGGCGAACATCTCGTCGAGACAGCCGTGATGCCCGGACCGTCCCTCCCATTCAAACGACGCTTCGACCCGCTCGTAGCCGAGGATGAACTTGCCCTCCTGGTCTCCGGCGGCGACGACCTCCGCATAGGGAGCGCCCGCGCCGTCCCAGATCGCCGTGCCGCGCTCTCCTGTCACCCGCCATTGGGATTCCCAGGAGGTCTGCGCGCCTTCGGCGCACCAGGAGCCCCGGTAGCAGAAGACCGAGCCGTCCGACATCTCGAACACGCAGATCGCCGACGCGTTGCCCGCGTACCAGGAGCCTGGCGGGTTGAATTCGTGGCAGTAGACCGAGACCGGATCCGCGCCGGTGATGAGCCGGGCCTGGTCGAACGTATGAATCGCCATATCTAAAATAAGCGGGCTGTCCATCGCGTCGCGGAAGCCGCCGAAGTGCGCGCCGATAAAGAAGTCCGCGCCCACGTAACCCGCTTTGCCGATCGCGCCGCCTTGCACGAGACCGCGCAGCGCGCGGATGTTCGCGTCGTAGCGACGGTTCTGCATGACCGCGTAGGAACCGCCCGTTCGATCCGCGATGCCGATCAGGTCGCGCGCGGCTTCCATCGTCTCGGCCATCGGTTTTTCGCCGAACACGTTCGCGCCTGCATTCAGCGCCGTGCTGCACACCGAGAAGTGGCTGGCCGGGATCGTCACGTCGAACACGAGGTTCGCGCCCGTCTCCGCCAGCGCCTGCGCCAGATCCGTATAAATGCCGCAGTTCAAGCTATATCTGTCCGCCATCGCCTGCGCGAATTCAGCCTTGATGTCCACGAGCCCGACGATCTCCGCGTCCTCGCGCGCCAGCGCGTATTCCACCCAAGTCCGTGCCATGCCGCCGCAGCCGGCGACCACGATTCGAAATGCTGCGCTCATCTTCGTTCAACGCTCCCTTATACCGGATTCGGCACGAAGTCGCCGCCGCGGCTCCGTTTCAAATAGTTCAACGCGTGCACTTGCCCCGTCATCTCCAGCTCGTCCTTGTACACCGGATCGTGCCAGCCTTCGATGTCGATCGTGCCTTGGTAGCCGGACTGGCGCAGGATCGTGATGACGTCCGACCAGTTGGTGTCGCCGAAGCCCGGCGTTCGATGCCAGACGAACGGCTTCGGCCCGTGAATGCCGTGCTCGCGTACGACGTCCCAGGCGATCGTCGCGTCCTTGCCGTGGACGTGGAAAACGCGGTCCACCCATTTCCGCAACTGCGGAATCGGATCGATCAGGCTGACCATCTGATGCGTGGGCTCCCATTCTAGCCCGATATTGTCCAGCGGCACGCTGTCGAACATCATCTCCCAGGCCGTCGGATTGTGCGCGATGTTCCAGTCGCCCGAACGCCAGTCGCCGCCCATGTCGCAGTTCTCGAACGCAAGGCGCACGCCGCGGTCCGCGGCGCGGCGCGCCAGCTCGCCGAACACCTCGGCAAACTTCGGCATCGAAGCGTCGATCGGCTCGCCTACGAGTCTGCCCGTAAAGCCGGATACGATACTCGCGCCGAACAAGTGCGCATGATCGATGAGCCGCTCCCAACTTGCCAAAGTATCCGCATTGTCGCCGTGGCCGGTCAGCGGATTGCCGAATACGCTTACAGCCGAGATGACGATATCCCGATCTCCGATGGCTTCCTTCACCCGCTTAGCCGTCTCCGCCAGATCGGCGCCGCCGGTCGTCTGCCAATACGTCAGGTTAAACGATTCAAAGCCGTAAGGCGCGATCTGCGGGATGACCCGCGCCGCGTCGCCGCCGCCCACCAAAGTGCCGATGCGGATGCCCGTATGCTTGCCCATCGCCGCGCCGACCTGTTGTCCGCTCATTGAATCCACTCCGATCCTAAGCTATATTGAATGAACTAGGTCGATTATAGCCTTATGCTTGCGCTCGTTCTCTATACAATCTTGCGATTATATAGCCCGATCTTGGGCATCTCGGAGGGAGGCGCGGCGCTCTATGCATTCGCCGGAATTAAGAGAGGATACTTACCTGAGCGACGGCGCTTATCCCGTCAATCTGTTCCGCAATCATTGCCCGCCCGGCGCCGTCGGCCGCAGCGCGCTCTATTTGCACTGGCACGACCATTTCGAATGGATCTATACGGTGTCGGGACGCGCGATCTTCCATATCGACAGCCAGCCGTACGAGACGGCGCCCGGCGATCTGCTACTGGTGCCGTCGGGCGGCCTTCACGTCGGATACGCACTGACGGAGGAGCCGGTCGAATACTGGTCGCTCGTCTTCAACCGCTCTCTGCTCCAAGGGCTCCCGGTCGATCCGCTGCATGACCGCTATTTGGCCGCATTCGCGGAAGGCAGCCAGCGGCTTCCGGTCAAGTTCGCGGCGGACGAAGCCCAATATGAACCGATACGTAGCGGTATCTTGGAGATCGGGGAGGAGTTCGCGGGGAAAAAGCGCGCCTACGAGCTGGTGGTCAAAGCGAAGCTGTATCAGATTTTCGCGTTGGCGGCGCGCTTTTGCATGCCGGAACGGGACGGCGAGCAGGCGGACCGGACCGGCCGGCGGATGGATCGCTTCAAGTCGCTCATTTTGCATATCGAATCGCATTATGCGGACAAGCTGACGATCGAGGATGCCGCGCGGCTCGTCAGCCTGAATCCGTATCATTTTTGCAAAGTGTTCAAAAACGCGACCGGGCGCACCTTCGTGGAGTTCGTCAACCAGCACCGGATGAACGTGGCGGACCGGCTGCTGCGCGAAGGCGAGCTCACGGTGACGGAGATCGCCGAGCGGGTCGGCATCGACAATCCGAACTACTTTACGAAGCTGTTCAAGCAGATCAAAGGCATGACGCCCTCGGAGGCCAAAAAAAGAGGCGGCGGGTAGGCGACCGCGCCTAGCGTCCGCCGTCCAGCACGCGCTTCAGCGCTTCGATCGTCTGCTCTGCGCGCCGGTTCAGAGCCCGCTTGTCCTTCATCCCGTGCGCCCCCAGATCATGTCCGGCGTCCAGGACCAGCGGCTTCTCGACGATATCGTCCAGCAGTAGCTTGGCCGTTCGAATCGACTCGTGCAGCTTCGCCACCGGCAGAACTTCCTTCAGCGCGCTTAGCATGGCGACGATCCGCTCGGCGTACATCAGCTTGACGAGGCTATCGGCGCTCATCAGATGCCTGGCCGCGAATTTGATCGTCCGCTCGAGGGGCCTCGCGTCCTTCCGCTCTCTCGCGATCTCCTCCAGCCGGCCCGCAGCGTCCCATCCTCTGATGGACAGCTCGCCCGCCAAGCCTTCGATCAACTCCTCGAGCCACCGCGCTTCCTCTTCGGGGGACGCGCCGAAAGCTTTGTACGCCTCGTATTCGCCCGCCCGGTACATCCGGATCGTGCTGCCTCCGTACGACAGGAAGATCCGCTTCGCATCCCGCTCTTCGTTCATGCCATACCGCCTTTGCTTCGTCGCTAGTGCTATCATCATACCATGTCGGCCGGCGAAGGTCCGCAGGGGCCTCCCCTTCGATTTTTCCCGACATCTTGCGGCTATTAAAAGAGTTGAGCGCATTTTCAAGCCCTATTACCGCCTATGCGGCTAGGAGCGGGAATGCCCGTTATTTTAAAGGAGCGACCGGGTCATGACGAGATCGGTTTGCTCTTCATCGCCCAAGCGGAAGACGTGCGTTCCCGTTTGAACAAACCCCATTTTTTGATAGAAGGCGATCGCGCCTTCGTTTTTCTCCCATACGCCTAACCAAACCTTCTTTTTATGCCGATCCGACGCGATTTCGATCGCTTTGTTCATCAGATGCTTGCCCAGCCCTCGTTTATGGAATGTTGTTCGGATGTATATCACGGCATTAAAGCGATGACGCTCCCTTGAACGCCAATGGCTCGAATCGCAAAAGGCCGGCTCTTCTAAGGGAGCCGGCCCGTTCGTTTATTGCGCCGAAGCGCGTTCCTTGCCTTTATCCGCTTCGCCCGCGTTCTTGTTGGCGGCTTCGCGATCCTGCTGCATCTCCTCGACGGTCTTGACGTGCAGGCGCGCCGCGCCGCGGTAGCCCTCGCGCGTCGGCAGCAGGCCGCCTGCCGCGAGACGCGCCTTCGCCTCGGCAATGGATGCGCCGTACTGCGGCAGCCATTGCTCCTGGGCGACCAGCATCTCGTCGACCATCTGCCAGATCTCCTTCGGATTGCAGACGGCGCCGACGAGCGGGTCCATCATGAATGCCTGTCGCAGCAGCTTGTCGTCGCCGTGCACCGCTGCCTCGACGGCAAGGCGCTGCACGGAGATGCTGACGTTGCAGACGGCGGCCGGTCCGAGCGGCAGGTCGCCGATGCGCGGCATCGAGACCCCGTTGCGGTCGACGTAGCCGGGCGCCTCGATGACCGCGTCGGCAGGCAGATTGGCGATGACGCCGTCGTTGATCACGTTGAAGTGGCCGCGATAGACGCGTCCGGTCTCCAGGCCCTCGATGATGTAAGAGCCATGCTCGTGGCTGCGCTCGCCCGCCTCGTACTTCAGCGCCGGATCCTTCATCCAGTTCGGGAAGTCGGTCTCGAACCAATTGCGGCCTTCGGTGCAGACGCGCAGGTAACCGCCCGTCTCTCCGTTGATCCAGCTGCCGAGATCGATCCAGTCGTTAATCTCGTCCGGACGCTTGCGGTACCAGGGTACGTATTCGCTCAGGTGACCGTTCGACTCGGTGCTGTAATAGCCGAAGCGCCGCAGCATGTCGATGCGGACCTTTTCCGTGCGGCTGAAGTCTTCGTGCGCTTCGAAAGCCGCGAGCAGCTTGCCGGTCAGGTCTTCCCCGTTGTGCTTGATCTGGACGTACCAGGTCTGGTGGTTGATGCCCGCGCAGACGATATCGACGTCCTCCGTCTCGAGGCCGAACGCCTGCGCGATCTGCCAGTGGCCGCCCTGCACGCCGTGGCACAGGCCGATCGTCCGCACGCGGCCGTACTTGTTGCAGGCCCAGGTGAGCATCGCCATCGGATTGGCGTAATTCAGCAGCGTGACGTCCGGAGCGGCGACCTCGCGAATATCCTTGCAGATGTCCAGCATCGCGGCGATGCCGCGCTGTCCGTACATGATGCCGCCCGCGCAAAGCGTGTCGCCGACGCATTGGTCGACGCCGTACTTAAGCGGGATGTCCACGTCCGTCGCGAACGCCTCGAGCCCGCCGACGCGGATCGTGCAGATGACGTACTTCGCGTCCTTCAGCGCCTCTCTGCGGTCGGTCGCGGCGGAGATCTGAATAGCGAGCCCGTTTTCCTCGATATCCCGCTGGCACAGCTGCGTGACCATCTCGAGGTTATGCGCATTGATATCCGTAAACGCAACCTCGATGTTCGCGAACTCCGGCACGCTCAGCAAGTCGCGGAGCAAGCCCCGCGTAAATCCGATGCTTCCCGCGCCGATAAACGCAATCTTGAAAGACATGGAACAATCAGCCTCCTTCTTGATATTCGCCTTCGCTTGATCGCTGGCTTTCCTACAGCCATTGTAACGACCGCTATGGAGGAAGCGTTATCAGAATTGCAGCCGATTCCAGGTCCTGATTGTCTAAAATTACAGCTTTTCGTTAATGTTCCACCGATGGCGGTCTTGCGCGGAGCGATATTCGGCCGGCGTCATTCCGGCATGCTTTTTGAATAGCGCATGAAAGTAGGACCGGCTGGCCACCCCCACGTATTCGCAAATATCGGCGATCGGAATATCGGTATGCGACAGCAGCATTTTGGCCCGCTCCATCCGGTGAGCCGTGAGATAGGCCGTGACCGGCTCGCCGACCTGCCGCTTGAACAAGCGCTGCAGGTAGCTCGGGTGCAGATTTGCCGCGGCGGCGATATCCCGAAGCCTAATGTCGCGGTCGTAGTTTTCCTGCATATAGGCGATTGCCTGCTTCACGTATAGATCCGTCTGCGGAATTCCGGCCTGCCGGCTCTCCGCGAGGAGTCTGGCGATCCGGAAGAGCACCTGGGCCATCAGCAGCTGGGCCAGGGCGCCGCCGTCGTCGCCCTGCAGATCGAGCTCCAGCACGAGACTTTTCAGCGCATGGAGCACCTCGTCGGGATCGGTGAGCGTCGCGCTGGGACCGGGCGACCGTAGGAGGGCGTCCAGCGAGGCGTCTTCCTCGGCGAGTCTGCGCAGCGGCGGCACGACGCCGTCGGCGGCCGCCAGATCGAACTCCACGTTCAGCATCCGGCAGGCCCGGTCGACCTGAAGACGGTGCGGGACGTTTGCGTTCAGGACAATAAAATCTCCCTTGCGAAGCGGATGAACCGACTCCCTGCCGCGCCCCCCGTCGATCGCGACCAGGCACTCCCCGGCCATCACGTACATGATCTCCGTCGAATCGTGGGTATGCGGATCCATCCGGTAGACCGTCCACTCCTTGAAATAATAAGCATGGACGCGCGGGCGGCCATCGCCGCTTTTCCACGCCTCATGGAACAATCCTTTATGCGCTTCCATCGTTGCGTCCTCCCGTCTTTGCCCATCTTATCGCATCGGTCGCGCGAAGTGGAAGCCGCGCCCGGAATCGCGTATACTGGAAATAACGCATTCATCGACAGAAGGTGACTTTCTATTCATGGAAGAACAGAATGACCTGATCAAGCTGAAGCAAGCCTACGCCGAGCTCGGATTGCCCGAGGACGCGGACCGGGAAGCGCTCGACAATCGCTACTATTTGCTCACGCGGCGGGCGCGCACCCAGAAGATGCGCGAGCACGGCGAAGCGGGGGCCGGCGAGCGCGTCGACGAGGACAAGGTCAATGCCGCATACCGGTTCATCAAGGATTACGAGGAAGCGCAAGCCAAGGACGCTTACGCCCGCGAGACTTACGGCGGCGATCCGAAGAAGGCGGCTCGCGCGGTTAAGCGCGCGCATTTTTTCCATTATTACAAGCTTCATATTTTAGGCGCCATCGTGCTTCTCATCGCCATCGGTTACGGCATCAAGAGCTACGTCGATCACCGTCACGAGCAGGCGGAGCTCGCCAAGCTGCCTCCCGTCGACGTCTCGGTCATGTTTTTCGGCAATTATTTGTACGGTGACGGCATTAATCCCGACATGACGAACGTCGAGGCGGATATACTGAAGCAGTTCCCCGACTGGAAGCGCGTCGTCGCAGGTCTCACGTACGTGCCCGCCGAGACCCGCAGCGAACAGGACATGGCGCTCCTTCAGAAGAGCATGCTCGTCCTGATGACCGACAAATCGGACCTGTACATCATGGACAAGGTCAACTTCGAAAAGCTGGCGCCGCAAGAGGGACTTTTGCCGCTTGACGGGGACGATTTTCCCGCGAACGTCCAGGTCAAGTCCAAGACCGACGCGGACACGGCCGAACGCGTATATGGCGTGGATCTGAGCGGCTCGTCCCTCATGAAGGCGCTAGGCCTCCAAGGGACCACGGAGTTCATAGCCGGCATCCGCGGCAACGCCAAGCACCCGGACCAAGCCAAAGCCTTTATCCGGCATTATCTGGGCGGTTCTTGACCGAAGACGCCTCCAAGCCTTATAACCCGAAGCCCGACCGCGCGATTCCGCCGGCGGGCTTTTTCCATTCCTTGGTTTAATCTTCGATAGGCCCGGGTAAAAAGACATACATTCCACTACGGGAAACTGGAGGCGATCCATATGTTCGTTCACGGCAAATGCTTCGGCCGGACGTTGTATGTGAAAACCCGCTCCGGACGCTGGGTTCATCTGAAGACGTTAAAGCAATTCTGATCTCCGGTGCATACGATTTCGCTTGAAAGGCCGCTTCGAATCAGGATGCGGCTTTTTTTGACGGGCTATTTGCGGATCGGCGATTCGCCGCGCCCGGTTGGCGGGTATATGCTGTATATCAAACGACTTCGGAGGTACGACATGTCTTCTACCTTTCTGTTTATGCTGTGCTTGGCCGATGTCGTCGCCGCATCCGTCCTGCTGGCCACCGGCGTAAGTCCGGGCGTCGGCGTCACGATGCTGGTGGCGGGCTGCATCGTCTCTCTCGTCGGGGTGTTCACCATCGTGCAAGCCGCGGCTCCCGCGCAGCGCGCCGAACGCCGGGCCTATAGCGGCAAGAGCGTGACTCGCTGACGTCTATTCCTTCCTCATCGTCGCGCACCCGGACCGGGTGCGTTTTTTTTATTGGCCGTTTCCACTCTCCTTCTCGTATAATACGAATTAAAAAAAGCGATAACGGAGGACCGCTATGGGAAAATGGCTCATGACCCTCTTATATTTGGCGGTATCCGTCTTCCTGACGCGGCTGATTCCGTTCTCTTCCTTTTTCCGTAATCTGGACACGACGATGCACGAATTCAGCCATGCGCTCACCGCGCTGCTGCTGTCGGGCCAGGTGCTCGGCATCGAGCTCCATTCGGATCACAGCGGCGTCACCTATACTAGGCTCGCCTCGTCCTGGTCGTCGCTCCCGGTGTCCATGTCCGGCTATATCGGCGCTTCGTTGTTCTCTCTGCTCCTGTTCGCGCTGCACCGCCGGCAGGCGCAGCGGCTCGGGCTCGCGCTTATCGTCGCCGTCGCGGCCGTCATGCTCGTCTTGTTCGTGCACGGCGGATTCGGCATGGCCTGGCTCGCGATTTTTATCGCATTGACCGGGACGATGCTATTTCTCGGGCCCGAAGATTCGCAGCTTCTATTACTTGCTGCTCGCCTTCCTGACGCTCGAAGAATCCGCGCTCGGTCCGATCTCGCTGGCGCTTACCGCGCTCGGCAGTCCATCCAGTGCCGGCGACGCGACGAATCTGGCGAACGCGACGGGCGTTCCCGCGCTTTTTTTGGGCGCTGTTGTTCGTCCTCGTCTCTCTCGCCTGCGCGACGCGTTCGCTGCAGATGTTCGTGCGCGGCAGAAAAGAAGACAAGGCATACGGGCGCTAACCGCGCGCCCCTGCCTTGTCCGTCCTCACTTGATATAAACGCTGCCGAACGGCAGCACCTCCCGTAGCAGCCGCTTGAACCATCCGTCCCCGTGCAGCTGCTCGGCCAGTCCCGGATCCGGCGAGCCGACCTGGATCAAGGCCGGCCCGCGCCCCGTCAGCTCCCACTGCACGTTCATATGCTGGCTGGCGAGCGTATTGCCGTAGACGGACAGCCGAACGTCCGCCCGCTCCGGATAAGCGACAAGCGCGCCGGATTCCGCATATAGCGGCACCTCGGGATCCAGCTCGACCGAGGCGAGGTCCCCCGAGGCGAATACGCCCACGCGCCCCGGCCCCGAGAAGCGCATGCGCACCCACTCCCTCGTGATCCACGCCGTCTTGATCTTCTGGATGCGGCTCTGCATCCGAAGCCCCTCCGTGTAAAACAGCACATGGCGAAAGTTGAACATGAGGTCGCTGTCCTCCGGGATATCGACCACGGTCAGGCTGCAGCCCGCGGGCAAGCCGAGAATAAGCTCGGCCGGCCCTGCCAGGCGCGAACGGACCCACTTGCGCTTGCGGTACGCGTTCGCCAAGTCCATGATGCGGTCTTCCCGCTGCGCGGGCCTGCCCTGGAAGGCGACGATGGCTTTGGGATGCAAAACATGAAGCGCCTCGCCTTCGTCCAATGCGATGCGTACCTGTCCGAGCGGCGCCGGCGTCGTGATCTCCATCGCCTAGGTCCTCCAGCTGCCGCTGCGCTGCCGCCGCCATACCGAATAGCGCCACAGCCGGATCGTGAGCAAATAGAGCAAGCCCAGACCCAGCACGGCGGCGACGCCGTAGATCGTTTTGCGGGTAAGCGCCGCGCGCGCCCGCTGCTTTTCGGCCATGGCGGCAAGCTGGGCGTTCAACGCGTCGTTCTGCTCCGCCAGCGCTTTGTTGCGTTCGTTCAACGCCTGGGTTTCCGCCAGATACTGCTCGGTCTGGCTCTTCATTTCTTCGGTGCGCCGGTTAAGCTCCTCCGATTGCTCCTGCAGCTTTTGCTGGCTTTCTATATATTGCTCCTGCAGCTCCTGCACCTTTTCGGGCGTCTGGTAGATATCCTTGAACTTGTCGTACATGGTGGCCGCGGCGGCCTCGGACGAAGCGTGCGCGAACAGGAAAACGGCGCAAGCCGCGGTCAGAAGCAAAGCCCGCGCGCGTCCGGCAGCCGATGCGATCTTTCGTATGGCGGTCATGGATTCGCTCCTCTCCGCTGCCGCGCAGCCCTATGATTTTCTATTCTAGCACGATTCGTCAGCAATCGCCCGAATGCGAGCCTACAACGCCTCGATGATGTCGCCTGCGATCAGGGAAGCGGCCTGCGGACGAGACGCGGCCGCGCGGTCTCCCGCCAGACCGTGCCAATATGCGCCGTACGCCGCCGCTTCAAGCGCGTTCAGCCCTTGTCCGAGCAAGCTGCCGACGATGCCGGCCAACGCGTCTCCCGAGCCCCCGGTCGCCATGCCGGAATTGCCGGTCGTATTGACGAACGCTCGTCCGTCCGGCGAGGCGACGACCGTGCGGGCGCCCTTCAACACGACGGTCACGCCGTGCCTCGCTGCGTATTCGCGCGCGAGACCGATTCGGTCACGCTGCGCTTCAGACACGGTCATGCCCGCGAGCCGCGCCATCTCGCCGGGATGAGGCGTGATGACCGTCGGCGCCTCGCGCCGCGGCCATACGCCGGGCTGCGCGCCGGCGTCCGCGATCATGTTGAGCGCGTCGGCGTCGACAAGGACGGGCGCGGCCACGCGTTCCAACAGGTTGCGCAGCCAAGCGCCGTCGCCGTCCCAACGTCCCATGCCGGGGCCGACGACGAGCGCATCTACGCCCGCGGCCGCTTCGGCGAGCCGCTCGGGCTTCACCAGCCGCCATTCTCCGGCGCCCTCGTCCGGCACGGCCCGCAGCATGATCTCGGGCGCGAAGCCCCGCAGTCCCGGCGCCGCCGCCGCCGGCTGCGCCCAGCTTACCAGCCCGCTGCCGGCGCGAAGGGCGGCGCGGGCGCTCAGCAGTCCGGCGCCGCTCATGAGCGCGGAGCCCGCCGCGACCAGCACATGGCCGTAGGTTCCCTTGTGCGAGTCCTCCTTCCGCGGCAGCGGGACCGACAGTCCAAGCTTCGCCTTCAGCGATTCGGCGTTCAATAAATACGTATGGACGCCCGCCCGCTCGGCCGCATCGGCGGGAATGCCGATCGGCCTGACGACGACCTCGCCCGCTCGCCCGGCGCCCGGGTGCTGATGGAGCCCCCGCTTCGCGTAGGCCAGGGCCACGGTTACCTTCGCGCGGATGCTAGCCTTCGCGACGGCGCCGGTATCCGCGTTCAATCCGCTCGGTATATCGACCGCGACGACCGGCAGGCCGCTCTGTACGGCCGCTTCGATCAATGACGCGTAAGGCGCGCGCGGCTCCCCTGCGCTCCCCGTGCCGAGCAGCGCGTCGATTAATCCGTCAAATCCGGCGAACCAGCCGGCGTTCGCCGCATCGGCTCCAGTATCGGACAGCGCGTATACGCGCGCCGGAATGCCAAGCCGGCTCGCGATGTCGCGCTGCAGCGCAGCGGCACCCTGCATCCGCTCCGGCGGCTCGGCGTACAGCACCGCGACGCGGAAGCCCATGTCCCGTAGGTGTCTAGCGCAGACAAGCCCGTCTCCCCCGTTGTTTCCTTTGCCCGCCAGAATCAGCCAGCCGAAGTCCGCGCCTTTGCCCGCGGTTTCGGCAAAACGCCTTGCCTCCTCCGCGACGGCACGTCCCGCGTTTTCCATGAGCGCCTCCTGCGGAATGCCGATCTCCTCGATCGCGCTTGCGTCGATCGCCCGCATCTCTCCGGATGTTACGAGTTCCATCCGCACCGCTACACGCCTCCTTATATAGAATTATTAAACATTTTTAACATTCCAAACGCTGTTAATTTTCCCCGTTGGTCGCTTTTAGCAGTATGAATTTGTTACTATTAAAGCAGGATGGGAGGAGATCGTTACCGATGTCCGATATTTTAACGCAGCTTAAAGAACGAACCGCGCCCCAGCACCGACGTGCGGAGCAGAACAAATATACGTCGGCGATGTTGGATCATACGATATCGCTGGAGCAATACAGGGAATACCTGGCCTTGTTTTACGGCTACATCCTCCCTCTCGAACGCGCATTCGAAGCTAGACCGGAGTGGGAAGAGCTTCGGTTCGATATAGACGCCCGGACGAAGCATCGCTTGCTCGAAGCGGACTTGCACGCTCTCGGCCTGGACGCGCGCGCGGTCGATGACCTGCCGCTCTGCCAATCGCTTCCCGACCTGTCGTCGTTCCCCCCGCATTCTCGGATGCATGTACGTGCTCGAAGGATCCACGTTAGGCGGCCAGATGCTGACCAAGCTGCTCATGAAGGATCTGCCGGTCTCGCCGGAGACGAACGCCCGCTACTTCAACAGCTACGGAACGGATGTCCGCGAGCGCTGGGCCGAGTTCCGCGAGCTGCTGACCGCGCAGGCGCGCACAGGAGAGGATGAACGTGAGATGCTGGCTTCGGCCGGCCAGACCTTCGACAGCTTGCGCGATTGGATTGAAGCGCCGAACGGGACGGTATCCCGATAAATATTCGAAAAAGGCTGGTGTATAATGACCGATGATTACGATCAGAACTTCGAAAACGAACTGAATCGCTCGCTGCTGACCGAAGGCGACTTTACGGACGAGCCGATCGACCTGACCAACTGCGAAAAAGAACCGATTCATATCCCCGGCATGATTCAGCCTCACGGCGCGCTGCTCGTCGCGGCGAACGACGATGCCCGCACGGTCGTTCAATGCAGCCGCAATGTCGATCTGCTGCTTGGAACGCCTGCGGAGTCGCTGCTCGGACAGCCGTTGTCCGCCGTTATCGGCGAACGGGCACTCGCGTTTGTCGAGGAATCGCTTGTCCGTCCTGCCGCAGGGGACAAGCAGCATTTCCTGGAGATGACGATCGATCTGCCGGACGGATCGGCCGAATTTTTCGCGATCTTTCATGTCAGCGACGAGCTTTTGGTCGTCGAGCTGGAGCGCCCCACGAACGACGACGCGCCCGTCGTGGACGATTTCGAATGGGTCCAGGCATTTTTCACGCGCATCAAGCGGACGCATAGCCGGGCCGGCGCCAGTCAGGTAGCCGCGGAGCTCGTCAAGGACATCCTCGGCTACGACCGCGTGATGGTCTACGAATTCGACGCGGACTGGAACGGCAAAGTCATCGCCGAAGCGAAAAACAGTACGATGGAACCTTTCCTTGGCCATCACTACCCCGCTTCGGACATTCCGAAGCAGGCCCGGGCACTGTACGTGCGCAATTGGGTGCGTACGATCGTGGATATGGATTACGAGCCCGTGCCGGTCGTCCCCACGCTTCAACCGTCCGGCAAACCGTTGAACTTGAGCTTGTCCGTGCTGCGAAGCGTATCCCCTATCCATATCGAGTATATGAAAAATATGGGCGTAGGCGCCACCATGACGATCTCGCTCATTCATGGCGGCGAGCTCTGGGGCATGATCGCCTGCCATCACGAGTCGCCCAAGTACGTGCCGCACCGCCAACGCAATCTTTGCAATTTTCTCGGTTCGTTTTTTTCCAGCGAACTTCACCAGCGCCAGAAGCTGGATGACTACCAGGGCGAGCTGCATCTCAAATCGCTGGCGCAGCGGCTGGCCCGCGTATTCGGCGCGCCGGGTACGCCGGATCAGTTGAAGGACAAGCTGACCGCGGACGAAGACGCTTTGTTGTCCGTCATGAACGCCTCGGGCGCGGCCGTACAGTACAAGGGACGACTGCTGCTGTTCGGCAGCACGCCGGGCGCGGCCCAAATCGTCAAGCTGGCAGTCTGGCTCAGCCAGCAAGCGGAGGATTACGCGTACCATACGAATCGGCTCTCTTCGGTCTATCCGCAGGCCGCCGAATATCCGGACAAGGCGGCAGGCGTCATCTTCCTGTCGTTGTCCTCGGACTATCGCGACCATATTCTGTGGTTCAGGCCGGAGGTCGTACAGACGGTCACCTGGGCGGGAGACCCTGCCAAAGCCGTCGTACGCGTCGGCGAAGGCTATCGGATCTCGCCGCGCAAATCGTTCGAGGCATGGCAGGAGGTTGTCACGAATACGTCGCTCCCCTGGGAGTCGAAGGAGCTTCATACGCTGTCGGATCTGAAGTCGATCGCCCTCAAGCAGACCGAAGAAGATCTGAGACTGGCCGAGGAAAAGTCGATCTTGTACGCGCGCACGCTGAAAGAAAACGAGTCGCGGTATTTGCAGCTCATGGAATATTCGGCCGTCGCGTTCGTCACGCTGACCGAAGGCCGAATCGTATTCGCGAACCTCGAGGCCGCCCGGCTGCTGCATGTGTCCGAAGCGACGGAATTGATCGGCCGCGATCTCGCGGACTGGATCGACCCGTCGTCCGAAGCCGAGCTGGCTCACATGCTCGGACGCATCGGAGCGGCCGCGACGCAGCTCCGGTCCTGCCGTCTGCGAATGAAATCCGTCTCGGACGCGCCGGTCGAGTTGGATATGACGCTCGCTCATGTCGTTTACGGCGGCAAACCGTCGATCATGGCGATTGCCCGGGAAGCGTCGGGAGACGCCGACGAGGAAAATCTGTTCACGGAAGTAACGCGCGAGCTGTCCCGCTTCATCCATACGGACAGCCTGACCGAACTGCCGAACAGGCGTTTCTTCGACGAAAACCTGGCGAAAGGTTGGCGGCAAAGCGCGGACAACGGCCAGGCGATGGCGATCATTATGCTCGACCTCGATAATTTCCGGTCTTACAACGCCATGTTCGGCTATCAAGGCGCCGACAACTGTCTGCGTTGGGTCGCCGAATCGCTGAGCGCGGTCGGGAATATGCGAAATGCGGTCGTCTCCCGGTACGGCGGCGCTTCGTTCGTGCTGACGCTCGCGGAGGAGCCGACCCCGGAAGGCCGCGCTAGTGTCGACATGCTGGCCGATCAGCTCCGGCAGACGGTCATCTCGCTGCAAATTCCGCATCCGCAGCCCGGCGTCGGCGAGTACTTGACGGCAAGCGTCGGCGTCGCCGTCGAAGCCGACGTTCGCGAAGGGAGTCCGTCGGACCTGGTGGGCCGTGCGGAGAAGGCGCTCGCGATCGCCAAAGCGGAAGGAAAAAACCGCGTCTCGGCGCTGTGAACGTGAAGCCTTCAGAGCGATGAACGTCGACGCGGCGATCATGAATGTCAATCAAGGCGCGAAGCCGGATCTGCTGATCTTCAGCTCGTCTTCGGGATAACACGCTCGAAGCCGTTCGTATACGGTTCGCCACGCATCCGGCGAATGCCACTCGGTCATGCCGAGCTGCGCGTACAACGGCTCGAGCCCCAACCTTCGCGTTCGCCGCCCGCCGCTGCCGTCGCCCATCTCGTAGTCGTCCACGACGACGCGGTCCGTCACCGCCCGCAGCAAAGCCGGCAAGCGCTCGCTGCTGGGCAGTACCGGCGCGACCGCAGCCTGGATGGGGACGCCTGCTTCCTTGAGCCGGGCGAGCGCCTTGAGCCGCGCGGCGATCGGCGGCGCGGCAGGGGAAAAACGCGGCGAACCGTATCCAGGTCGGTCTCGACCGTCATGCTCACCCGGACGCGGCTGCCCAATCGCAGCAGCAGATCGATATCGCGCGTCACCAGCGGGCTACGCGTCTGCACGAGCAGGAAGTCCGGCGGCGCCTCCGCCATCGCTTCGAGCAGCGAGCGCGTGACTTGCTCCCGATATTCCGCGGGCTGGTACGGATCCGTGCTGGAGGACATGAAGATGCGCACGGGACCTTTGGCCGCGGCGCGGGCGAGCTCCCTTCGCAGCAGTTCGTCCGCGCCTTGCTTGACGTCCACCCACGCGCCCCAGGCTTCTTCGCGGAACGCCGCGACCGGCATGCCCTTCACGTAGCAATAAGAGCAGCCAAAAGCGCAGCCGCCATACGGATTCAGCGTATGCGTATAATCTTCCAGAAAGCCCATCGCTCGATTCAGCAGCGACTTGGGCTTTTTTGTATTGCACGTTGGGCTGAGGGCTCACGGCAGGCGTCACCTCGCTGCAAGTTAACAAAATCCCGAAATCCCCCCGCTTTGCGATACAATGGCAACGGAGGATGATGAAAATGCCATTCGAACCGACGTTAACGATCTCCGTTCCGGAGGATTATCGCTTTTCGGCTAATCTGGGCTATCTGGCGCGCTCGCCCAAAGAGTGCCTTCACCGCATTCAGGACGGCCGCCTTTACAAGGCGCTCCCGCTGGATGGCACGCCGATCGTCGAGATCGGCGCCGCTCGCGGCAGCGGGCTGAACGTCGCCCTTGCGAGCGATCGGGGCATTCCGAGCGAGGACGTCCGGGAGGCCGCGATCGCCTATATTCGCGAATGGCTCGATCTGGACACGGATCTCGAGCCTTTCTACCTTGTGGCTGCCGACGATCCGCTCCTGGCTGCCGCTGCTTCCGCGCATCGAGGCTTGCGGCTGGTGGGCATTCCCGATCTGTTCGAGGCGACGGCGTGGGGCATCCTCAGGACAGCAGATCAACCTGGCCTTCGCCTACACGTTGAAGGCGCGTCTGGTCGAAGCGTACGGCGGCCTAGTCGTCAGCGCCGGCGAAACCTACTGGACGTTCCCTCAGCCTCACGTCATCGCCGGCCTGGCGGTCAAGGACCTGCTGCCGCTGAAGCTGACGGTCAAAAAATGCGAGTATCTGATTCATGTCGCGGAGCTGATCGCCACTGGAGCAATATCCAAAGAGATGCTGAAGGAACTGGGGTACGGCGAGGCCGAAAAAGCGCTCGTCCGCATTCGCGGCATCGGCCCTTGGACCGCGAATTACGTGCTGATGCGCTGTCTGCGGATGAAGGACGCTTTTCCGATCGACGACGTCGGCCTGCATCATGCGATACGTCATGCGACGGGCAGCGACGCCAAGCCGTCCCACGAGGAGATCCTGCGGCTGTCCGCCGGCTGGCGCGGCTGGGAGTCGTATGCGACGTTTTATCTGTGGCGATTGCTTTACTGAATGCAAGATGGGGCCGATAACCGGCAGCCACCCGCCGCAACTTTAAGCCTGACCTCCCCGCTCCAGCTCGAGCAGCTTCGTCTTCATGCCGAGCCCGCCGCGATAGCCGGTCATGGCCCCGCTCTTGCCTATGACGCGGTGACAGGGCACGCATACGAGCACCGGGTTGGCCCCGATCGCCGCGCCGACCGCGCGCATCGCGGAAGGCTTGTCGACGAGGGCCGCGATCTCGCTGTAAGAGCGCGTCTCGCCGTAAGGGATGCCGAGCAGCGCTTGCCACACGGCCTGCTGGAACGCGGTTCCCCGTGCATCGACGGGCGCTTCGAACGTACGCCTGTCGCCGTCCCAGTACTCGGTCAGCTCGCGCACGTACGGCGCCAGCCCCGCATCGTCCCGGACCAGCTCCGCTCCCCGCATCCGGGCGCGCACCCAAGCCTCCATCTGCTCGAACGGCATGTCCGGCGAACCGACATAGCATAGGCCCCGATCCGTCGCCGCGGCATGCAGCCGCCACTCTCCGTAAGCGATTCGCGTCCAACGGACGACTTGACCCTTTTGCGAATCCGTCATTCCGACACCTCCTCGTAAGCCGGCCTGCATCCTAGCCTCCTGTACTCGCTGGGCGTCGTGCCGGTTCTCTGCTTGAATACGGTAATAAAATAAGGAACGCTGCCGAAGCCCACCGCATCGGCGATCTCGGCCATCGGCATGCTCGTCGTCTCGAGCAGCTCGGTCGCCCGCGCGATTCGGGTACGCTGCACGTATTCGACCGGGGTGACGCCCGCGATCCGTTTGAAAATACGATGCAAATGATACGGGCTGCCCCGATACAGCTCCGCGAGGCGGTCCAGGGTGATCGGCTCGTAGTAACAGCGGTCGATGAACGCCGTCATCTGACCCACCCATTCCGCATCCGGCAGCTTCCGGTCGGTCGGCCTGCACCGCTTGCACGGACGGTACCCGGCGCTCAGCGCCGGCTCCGAATCCGCGAAGATCCGTACGTTTTCCCGCTTCGGCGCCCTGGATCTGCACGAAGGCCGGCAGAAGATGCCCGTCGTCATGACCGCGTACCGGAACCGGTCATTGTAGGCCGCGTCATTGCCGACGATCGCCTTCCATTGCTCTTCGTCCGGCGCAGCTCCCGCATACGTTCTATTCCTGTTGTCGACGCCCATCTGCATCACCTCCCCCCCAAGTATACCCGCAATCCGGAGCGCCCGTAAGGCTTCCGGATTACAATCGCAAGATCTCGAAATCGATCTCCGAGATCCCGCAAAAAGATCCGATTGACTCGGGTGCCGGCCGATGGCATAATGTACGCGTGTACATTGTTGGGTTTTAGGAAGAAAAAACGCGGCGAACGCGGCGGGAGAGGAGTCGAAACGCATGGCTACGCGCAGGGAAGTCGCCGAATTGGCCGGCGTGTCCGAGGCGACGGTGTCCCGCGTGATGAACGGCGTCGGTCCGATCAAGGAGGAGACGCGGCGCAAGGTCGCCGCCGCCGCCGACCGGTTGGGCTACCAATTGAACGCCCTCGCCTCCGGCTTCGCCAAAGGAAGAAGCGGCAACATCGGGGTCGTTCTGCCGCACGTGCCGAAGGTCAGGCTGTTTTCCACCTACTACTTTTCGGAGATTCTGAGCGGCATCGGGGACGTCCTGCATCAGGCCGGGTACGGTCTCCTGCTCCTCTATCGCAACCCGCAAGCGCGGTACGACTACGTGTCGCTGTACCGGACGCGCAGGGTCGACGCCTGCCTGATTCTCGGCGCCAGCGATCTGCCCGAGGAGGCGGCCTCCGTCTTCGCCCTCGCCGACGAAGGTTTGCCCTGCTGCGTCGTCGATCAGCGCTATGCGCGGCCGGGACTGCCTTGCGTGGGCGCCGATCACCGGGCGGGCGCTTATGCGGCGGCACGGTATATGCTGGACGCCGGCCATCGCCGCATCGGCTTTTTGAACGGCTCGCCGCATTACTCCAACAGCGCGGACCGCTACGAGGGATACCGGCAAGCGCTCGCCGAGACCGGCCTGTCTCCCGACCCGGCGATTCAGTTCGAAGGCAACTACAGCCGCAAAAGCGGTCAAGAGGCCGCCGGCGCGATCTTCGATCGGCTTGAGGCGTTGGACGGCCTGCTATGCGCGAACGACCGGATGGCGATCGGCGCGATCCAGGGGCTGCGCGAACGCGGCGTCGCGGTGCCGGAGCGTCTGCCCGTCATCGGCTACGACAATTCCGACGCCTCCAGCCTGACCGATCCGCCGCTGACGACGGTAGAGGTGCCGTTTTACGAAATGGGACGGCTTGCCGCCGAGTCGGTAATGGCCCGGCTGTCCGGCGAGAGCGGGGGCTCGAGCGGCGTAGAAGTCGCGGAAGGCGCTGCGGCTTATCATGCAAACGGTTCGAAGCCCGCCGCGGAAGACATACTGCTGCCCACGCAACTCATCATAAGGCGATCCTGCTGAAGGATCGCAATCGAAAGGACGGGATATGACATGACTAAAAAAAGCGCTGATCGTATGGGGCGGCTGGGACGGCCATCAGCCCAAGGAGGTCGCGGAGCTGTTCCGCGCGATGCTGGCCGCCGAGGGCTTCGAGGTTGAAGTATCTGACACGCTCGAAGCGTTCGCCGACAAGGAAAAGCTCATGGGCCTCGACCTGATCGTCCCGGCTTGGACGATGGGCAAGATCGAGCAGGAATGGGTGAACAACGTTTCCGCCGCCGTCCAGGCCGGTACCGGGCTCGCGGGCTGCCATGGCGGCATGTGCGACGCGTTCCGCGAGAACACCGACTGGCAGTTCATGACCGGCGGCCAATGGGTGGCGCATCCGGGGAACGACGGCACCGAGTACGTGGTCAACGTGAAGCACAGCTCGAGCCCCCCTCGTCGCCGGCATGTCCGACTTTACCGTGAGCACCGAGCAATATTACCTGCATATTGATCCGGCGATCGAGGTGCTGGCCACGACCCGATTCCCGATCGCACCGGGACCGCATTCGCCCAACAAAGCCGTCGATATGCCGGTCGTATGGACGAAGCGCTGGGGTCGGGGGCGCGTGTACTACAATTCGCTGGGCCATCAGGCGAACATCGTCGCGCTGCCGGAAGTGTCCGAGCTGATGCGCAGAGGCTTCCTGTGGTGCGCGGAGGGCAAGGCCGCCGGCGCGGACGACTATGCCGCGGACAGCGCGTATACGGGCATGCAGGACAACCAGCTGTAATTTTGGAAAAAGATCGAGAGGGGAACGGTACGGTGGGGAACAAAGTAAAGATCGGCATTATCGGTACGGGCAACATTAGCGGCATCTACCTGCAGAACGGCGGGCGCTTCGGCTCGATGGAGATCGTCGCCTGCGCGGACCTTGACGTCGCCAGAGCCAAGGCGAAGGCCGAAGAGCACGGCATCCGCGGCCTGTCCGTCGAAGAATTGCTCGCGGATCCGGATATTCGAATGGTCATCAACCTGACGATTCCGCAGGCGCATGCGGCCGTGTGCCTGCAGGCGCTTCAAGCTGGCAAGCATGTTTACGTGGAAAAGCCCTTCGCGGTCAAACGCGAAGAAGCCCGCGAAGTCGTCGAGCTCGCCCGCCAGAAGGGGCTGCTCGTCGGCAGCGCGCCGGATACGTTCCTGGGCGGCGGCATCCAGACCTGCGTCAAGCTGATCGAGGACGGCTGGATCGGCACGCCGATCGGCGCGACCGCGTTCATGGTCGGCGGCGGGCATGAGAGCTGGCATCCGGACCCCGCGTTTTACTACAAGACGGGCGGCGGGCCGATGTTCGACATGGGTCCTTACTACCTGACCGCCCTCGTGGCGCTGCTTGGCCCGATCTCGGCCGTGACAGGCGCAGCCCGCGTCTCGTATCCCGAGCGGACGATCACGAGCAAGCCGAAGAACGGCCAGAAGATCGAAGTCGAGGTGCCGACCCATGTCGCCGGCATCATGGAATTCGCGGCCGGCCCGATCGGCACGATCCTCACGAGCTTCGACGCCCCCGGCGGCGCGCAGCTCCCCTTCATCGAGATCTACGGCAGCGGCGGTACGCTCCAGGTACCCGATCCGAACTCGTTCGGCGGTCCGATCCGCATTCGCCGCGCCGGAGCCGGCGACTGGTCCGAGCTGCCGCTGACGCACGGCTACGCGGACAACGCCCGCGGCCTCGGCGCCGCGGACATGGCCCAAGCGATCCTGACCGGCCGACCGCATCGCGCGAACGGCGAGCTGGCCTATCACGTGCTCGAGGCGATGCACGGCTTCCACGACGCAGCCGAACAAGGCGTGCGCTACCGCATGCACAGCACGTGCGAGCGGCCAGCGCCGCTGCCGCTGGGTCTGCGCGAGGGCGAGCTCGACGCCTGATTCGATGGTGAACAGCCCAGCCTCCGGTTGACGGAGGCTGGGCTTTTTTTGTTTATGGGGCGGGCGAGCCATCCGGCTCGCTCGTCCCCTTTGCATCCGGCGCTTCCTGCCGTCTCCTGCCGCTGCGTCTCATCCCGCGGATCCGCTGCTTGGCGTCCGCGTCTACCCGGTAGGACTCGACGATTTTCTGCAGCGATTTGTTGAAGGTGAAATCGTCCAGCGCGCATCCCCGCAAGTAGGCTTCCGTCCGTTCGGGGAACTTCACGTAGCATATCGAGACCGCCCAGGCGACCGCCATTTTCACGTAATACCCTTCATGCGAGACTTCGTCCAAGAGCCTCAGCACGTCGTCCGCATAAACGTCGTTGATAAAATGCTCGAGCATCATGACGACGCCGAAGCGGATGTCGTACTCCCGCGCCGACTTGAGATACGGCTGAATAAACGTCCATACGGGGGGCCTGGTTGTCGCGCGCGAACTTTAGGCCGAGACAGAAGCGGTCGCATACCGACCAATTGTCGATCTTCGGGACGAAGTCCGCCACGTACCGAAGCCGCTCCTCCGGTTCCATCTCGGCGTATCCGATGACCATCGCCTGCAGCATGATCTCTTCAAAAGCCTCGCTGCCGACGTCTTCTAGCCAGGCCCGACAGTCGCTCCGCGCCGCCGCGATCGCGATTCGCCGCAGCGCCGGCAGGCGGACGCCCATCAGATTGTCGATGTTCGGAATGAGCGACGAAGCAAACTTTTGATAGTCAGGCTCCGCCAACGCCTCCAGCTGTTCTCTTACGGTGATGCCGTTCATGTCAGGCTCCCCTCTTTGCACTTCCAGCGAGTTTTAGACACTAATCATAGCGTATCGACCGCGCGAGTAGACGCCGGTTCGAATAAAACCGCAAGAATTTATAACGGATCCCATGCTGCATCTCGCTCCACTTGCTCGCCGCTCTTCGGAGCGGCCGTAGAGGCCCGAACGATAAGCCGCGTCGGAATGCGTACCATGCTCCGCTCCTGATTCGGATTCGCGAATAGCGACAGCAGACGGCCCGCGGCTTCAAACCCGATCGTATCGCCTTGCTGCGCCACGCAGGTCGGGGGGATTCTGGCGGCGTCGGCATGGTCGTAATCGTCGAAAAAGACGACGGACAAATCTTCGGGAACGCGCATGCCGGCCGCTTCCGCGGCGCGGATCGCAATCTGTCCGATTTGCTCGTTGACGGCGAACAAGGCGGTCACGTTCGATGCGGCTGCGAGAAAATTCGCGATCGCGTCCGGCTCCGCCCGCTCCAGCACGAGGCTTCGGTCCAGCACGACGCCGTAGTCGTTCAGCGCTTGACGGAAGCCTTCAAGCCTTTCCTCCAGGCTGGTCGTGCCCTCGTAGGGCGTCGTCACGAAGCCGATCCGCCGATGGCCGAGACGCAGGAGATGCTCCGTCGCCTCGTATGCCCCCGCGATATGGTCCGAGCAGACGCAATGGGTCGGCACGCCGCGCACGTATCGGTCGATGACGACGATGGGGTATCGGTCCAACGTGAGCCGCAGCATCTCTTCGCTGTATGTCCGTCCCTCCGCCGGATAGACGATCACGCCGCGCGCGCCGGCCCGCAGCGCCTCCTGCAGCTTGACCTCCTCCTTTTCCTGGGAGTCGTCCGTCGTCAGCAGCAGCATCCTGAACCGCGAAGGCTCGAGCGCCCGCTCCACGCCGGCGAGCAAGCTGGTCGTCAGCATGCCCTGAAGCCGCGGCAGGATCACTGCCACCGCCTGAAGCTCCCGTTCTCCGGAAGTCTCTCTGCCGAAAGCGTACTTCGCCGGCTCGCCCATCCCGGCTTCCTCCGCGACGAAGCTGCCTCTGCCTTGAATGCGAAAAACGACGCCCTCCTCCACCAGCTTGTCCATGGCGCCGCGAATCGTAATTCTGCTGACGTCGAACTGCTTGCAGAGCTGGTTCTCCGAAGGCAGCCGTTTGCCCGGCTTCCATTTCCCCGAACGGATCTGGTCGCGCACGTAGGACTCGATCTGGGCGTACAGCGGCGTCCGCTTGTGGCTCCGGCTCTCCGTATGGTCCAAGCGTCCTCCCCCCCTCACCAATATTACTTTTATACAACTTTATTCGTTCACGGACGCATTACCGGGTTTACAACCTTTTAACACAAAGCTATGATTCGATTATAACAACCTTTTGCCATCTTGTATATTCGTATTAAACGGAGGTGCACAGCGATGAAAAAACCTGTCGCGCATATTGTCTCTCACACGCACTGGGACCGCGAATGGTATATGCCCTACGAGCGCCATCACGTCAGGCTCATCGAGCTGATGGACGTACTGCTCGATACGCTCGAGCGCGATCCCGAATACCGGAGCTTCCACCTGGACGGCCAGACGATCATTCTGGACGACTACCTCGAGGTGAGGCCCGAGAATCGCGAACGCCTGACGCGATTCATTCGCGAAGGACGGATCGCGATCGGTCCGTGGTACGTGCTGCAGGACGAATTTCTGACGAGCGGCGAGGCCAACGTACGCAATCTGCTCGTGGGTCACCGCGAGGCCGCACGCTACGGCCCGGTGGCGAAGATCGGATATTTCCCCGACTCCTTCGGCAATATGGGTCAGGCGCCCCAGCTCATGCGTCAGGCCCGCATCGCCAACGCGATTTTCGGACGCGGCGTCAAGCCGACCGGCTTCAACAATGCCGTCTCCGACTCCGCGGCCTACGAATCGCCTTTTTCCGAGATGGTCTGGCGCTCTCCGGACGGCTCGGAGGTGCTCGGCATCCTGTTCGCCAATTGGTACAACAACGGCATGGAGATCCCCGTCGATCCCGATGCGGCCCGCGCATACTGGGATGCCAAGCTAGCGGACGCGGAACGTTTCGCCTCCACGTCGCAGCTGCTGTTCATGAACGGATGCGATCATCAGCCCGTGCAGACCGACCTCTCCGCTGCGCTCCATACGGCCCGGGATCTGTACCCCGGCTATGAATTCGTGCATAGCGATCTGGCCTCCTACGTGGCGGCCGTCGAGCGCGCCTCCGACCGCGAGCTGACCGTCGTCGAAGGCGAGCTGCGCAGCCAGCGCACGGACGGCTGGTTCACGCTGGCGAACACCGCATCCAGCCGCGTATATATCAAGCAGGCCAACGCTAAAGGCCAGATCCTGCTCGAGCGGCTCGCCGAGCCTGCGGCCGCCTTCGCCGCGTCGCTGGGCATGCCTCATCCGACGCCGCTGCTCGTCCATGCCTGGAAGACGCTCATGCAAAACCATCCGCACGACAGCATCTGCGGCTGCAGCGTGGACGAGGTTCACGCGGAGATGATGACCCGCTTCGCCAAAAGCCGGCACATGGCGGAGCCGATCGTGGAGCGGAGCGTCGCCTATATCGCCTCGCGCATCGATACGTCCCGATTCGGCGGCGACACGCACGTGCCGTTCGTCGCGTTCAACTTCGCCGGCGCCGCGCGGTCCGGCACCGTGTCCGTCGAGCTCGACGTCGCGCGCCGCGCGTCCACGGACATCGGGCCGGCCGAAGCCTACGCGGCCATGGAGCTCGTCCGAATCGACGGGGGCGCCGTCGTCGACCACGAAGGCCGACCCGTGGATGCCGAGATCGAGGATCTCGGCGTCCGGTTCGGCTACGAGCTGCCGGACGACAAGTTCAGGCAGCCGTTTATGGCCAGACGGATCCGCGTCACCTTCGGCGCGGACAACGTTCCTTCCAACGGCTACCGGACGTATGCATGGTATCGCGAAGAAGACGCGGATCCCGCCGTCGCGGCGCCGGTCGCGGCCGCGGTCGAGATGACGGAAGCCGTTGCCGCCGCCCCATCCGACCTTTTGCTGGAAAATGAATATATCGCCGTCGCCGTCGGGCCTAACGGAAGCTTGTCGCTGACGGACAAAGAAACCCGAGAGACCTATCGCGACCTCGGCGTCTTCGAAAATTCGGGCGATATCGGCAACGAATATGTCTACGTCCAGGATGGCGGCCGCAAGACGCTCGCGACGGAAGCGCTGAAGGCCGAGACGCGGCTCGTCTCGCGCACCGCTTGGCGCACGACGGTCGAGATCGTCCATCGCTGGGAGATTCCCGCCGAGGCGGATGAGCGGCTGCAGCGCGAGCGCGCGACGGCGACGTTCCTGCCGGACCGCAAGGCCGGGAGGTCCGCGCGAACCGTGCCGCTCGTCATCACGACGCTCGTCACCGTGGAGCGCGGCGTCAAAGCCATGAAGCTGAAGGTGCGCTATGAAAATCACGCCAAGGATCATCGCCTTCGCATGCGGTTTCCGACCGATGCGGCGGCGTCCGGCGTCCACTATGCCGACTCGGTCTACGAGATTGCCAAGCGTCCGAACGAGCCCGCCGCCGAATGGCGCAATCCGGACAACGCGCAGCACCAGCAGGCGTTCGCCGCCCTGGACCACGGCAATCGCGGATTGGCCGTCGCAAATGTCGGACTGAACGAGTACGAGGTGCTCCGCGACGGCCGCGGCACGATCGCCGTGACGCTCCTCCGGGCGGTCGGAGAGCTTGGCGACTGGGGCGTGTTTCCCACGCCTGAGGCGCAGTGCCTCGGCGCGCAAGAAGCGGAGCTCGCGATCATCCCCTACGGCGGCGCCGATGAACGCTATGCGGCCGCCCAGGAAGCGTACGCCTTCCAAGTGCCCTGGCTCGCCGTTCAGACGGACGCTCATGCCGGTTCGTTACCTGCCGCTTATAGCCTGCTCTCCTGGACGGGCGAGCGTCTGGCGCTGACCGCCGTCAAACGAGGCATCCAGGGAGAGGATTGCTTCTACCGCTGGTTCAACATGAGCGGCACGCCTGCAACGCTGGCGCTGCAAGCGGACGCGGATTCGGAATGGTTCTTGAGCAACGTGCTGGAAGAGGAGCTAGGCAAGCTCGCGCCCGACGCGGACGGCGTCCTCCGCCTGACCGTACGTCCTTGCGAGATCGTCACGCTAGGCCGCAAACATTCATAAGCGCATCCCGGCCTTTCCAAGCGGCCGCCCGACAGATCCGACGATCCGGGCGGCCGTCTTTTTTTTGTCCGTTCGAGACGATCGAAATGAACATAGGACCGTCCCCCTGCTCGTACAATAAAACATCCGCGAGTCTATCTAGGGACGGGGGACATGCGCATGCGAATTCATTCCGGCGGCTTCGAGGTCGTCTATCACGGCAGGGTGTTCGCCTACAAGATGAATCCGATCGAGATCACGTTATCCGAGGAAAACGATCCGCTCACGTTTTTGTTTTGCATCGAAACCGAGCCCGAACGGGACGACTTCGAGACGGACATCCGGCTCGTGCAGCACAATAAAGTCCGAATCGCCTGCATCAACTTCCCCAGAGGCAAGCCGACGGGCAACGACGACATGATCCATCTTGGCGTATTGAACAATCGCAGGCTGTCCCTGAGCTATGAAGTGACGATCAATTACGAAGCGACGGCATGGGTGCTGTCCTTTACGTTTTTCGCCGGCGAGGGGGTCCAGGGTCCGTGAACAAAATCGAGATTCAAGATCCGAAGGTCGCCAGCAAGATCATCGCGGCGAACGCCGAGAGCGAGAAACGCAAAGCAGAGCTTGGTTTTTTTGGGGCGATTTTTCGGCTCGGGGGAAAACGTCCGGCTCTACATCGTCGGCACGATCGCGCTCGGCGTGCTGCTCATCGCGCTCGTCTACACGCTCGTCCCCGAACAGAACCGGTCTTCGGACTTCGGCTTGAAGGACTTGTGGACACTCGTGGTGCTCCCGGTCGAGTCGACGATCATCGGCTACTTGATCGGATCCAGAACGGGCGAAGCCGCTGACAAGAAACCGAATGCCTAAAGAAAACGCCGCGAAGCACGCGGCTTTTTTCATGCAACGGCGGCCGCGGTCTTAACGATTGTTGAGACGGGTGCCCCCGAACGCCTGACGATAGGCGGTCGGCGTCACGCCGGCGAGCCGCTTGAACCATTTGGCGAACTGCTTGTCGTCGCCGAAGCCGACGCGGCCGGCGATCTCCTTGACGCCCAGCTTCCCGCTCGCCAGCAGCTCCTTCGCGGCATCCAGCTTCAAGCCGTGAACGTAGTCGAGCAGGCCAGCTCCGAAGCGCCGCTTGAACATGCGGGACAGGTAGTCTTTGTTGTACCCGACGTGGTCTGCGATCCGGCCGACCGTAATATCCGGGTCCAGCGCATGAAGGCGCGTCCACGCGAGCAGCTCGTAGAGCTGGGCGTCCAGCGCGGGCCTGCCGTCGGAATCCTGCAGCTGGTCGGCGAGCTCGATCAGCAGGCACGTCAAAAAGTAATCTCCCGCCCCCCGAATGCGGTAACCGCCGTTGGCCGCATGTAGCAGCTGACGCGCCAAAATATGCACCCGGCTCGGGTTCGGGCAGCTCGCGTAGCGCGGCATCTGACCCGCAGGCGCCTCTCCCCCGGCTTCGGGAACGAAAAAATGGAACCAATAAAAAAAGAAACGCCCGGCCTAGAAAGCCGATAGCCGCGATGGCGCTCTCCGGGCATGAGAAACAGAACGTCTCCTGCCCGCACCTCGTACATGCTCCCGCCGGTCTCCATGAAGACGACGCCTGAAACGCCGACGATCAATTCATAGTCCGCGATCGTGCGGTCCATGTGCGACCAGGTCTCGTCCGACAGGAAATGTCCGCCCATTTGCAGCCGGTACGGCTCGTTCAAGTATAAAGGCAGCATCCCGCTCGTCCCTCTTCTCCGCCTCTCGATTTGAGGTCAGTTTTTGACACCTATTATACCTGATCGCCTACCGACAAGGGAGCCTGAACTGTCTTAAAATAGGGAAGCAGCGAATCGCGATACGATGCGCGGCGCGATTGGATCACAATTTATAAGATGGAGCGTGAACAAATTGGCTCTTCAAGAACAGACTGTTTTCCCCCGCCCTATCGAGCTTAAAAATGTCAGTATAAAGGACGATTACTGGTCTCCCTATGTCAAACTCGTGCGCGATACGGTCATTCCCTATCAATGGGAAGCGCTGAACGACCGCGTCGCCGATGCGGAGCCGAGCCATGCGATCCGGAATTTCCGCATCGCGGCGGGCATCGAGGAAGGCGCGTTCGGCGGCTTCTTCTTCCAGGATACGGACTTGTATAAATGGCTCGAAGCCGTCGGCTACGCGCTGGCCGCGGCGCCCGACGCCGATCTGGAGCGGGTCGCGGACGAGGCGATCTCGCTCGTCGCGGCCGCCCAACAAGCGGACGGCTACCTGAACACGTACTTCACCGTAGCCGAACCGGGCAAGCGATGGACGAACCTGACGGACTGCCATGAGCTGTATTCGGCCGGCCACCTCATCGAAGCCGCGGTCGCCTACGCCGGCGCGACGGGCAAAAAAGCGCTGCTCGACGTCGCCTGCCGCCTGGCCGATCATATCGACGCGACGTTCGGAGACCGTCCCGGCCAGATTCGGGGCTACGACGGCCACCAGGAGATCGAGCTGGCGCTGGTCAAACTGTACGAAGCGACCGGCGAAAGGCGGTACCTGGACTTGGCCGGCTTCTTCATCGACGAGCGGGGCCGGCAGCCCAGCTTCTTCCACCAAGAATGGGAAGCGCGAGGCCGTACCTCCGCTTGGACGCCCGGCGTCGTGCAGAAAACGCCGCCGTCGCTATCTTATCATCAAGCGGACAAGCCCGTCCGCGAGCAGGAGGTCGCGACCGGCCATGCCGTGCGCGCGATGTATATGTATGCCGCGATGGCCGACCTGGCGGTTCGAAGCGGCGACGACAGCCTGCTCGCCGCCTGCAGGCGGCTGTGGGACAATACGGTCCGCAAACAGATGTACGTCAACGGAAGCATCGGCTCCACCCACCACGGCGAAGCCTTTACGTTCGATTACGACCTGCCCAACGACACGAACTATTCGGAAACTTGTGCGTCGATCGGCCTGATCATGTTCGCGCAGCGCATGCTGCAAAACGAGGTCAAGGGCGAGTACGGGGACGTGCTCGAGCGCGCGCTGTACAATACCGTCACTGCAGGCATGGCGACCGACGGCAAGCATTTTTTCTACGTTAATCCGATGGAAGTGTGGCCGGCGGCGAGCGAGGGCAATCCGGGCAAGCATCACGTGAAGGCCGTTCGGCAAAAATGGTACGGCTGCGCCTGCTGCCCGCCCAACGTCGCGCGGTTGCTCTCGTCGCTCGGCCATTACGCCTTCTCCGCCGGCGAAGGCACGCTTTATTCGCATCTCCATATCGGCGCGGAGGCGAAGCTGACGATTGCCGGCAGACAGGTTGGCGTACGAATGGCGAGCGGGCTGCCGTGGGCGGGCCAGGTTGGCCTGACCTTGGCCGAAGCCGCGGGCTCTGGCGACTTCACGCTCGCCGTGCGGGTGCCCGCTTGGTCCGCGCATACCTCGTTCACGTTGAACGGGGAGCCGGCAACGCCGGAGATTCGGGACGGTTATGCATATTTGCGCCGGGATTGGCAGGCTGGCGACGTATTCGGCATGACGCTGGACATGCGGCCCCGGCGGATCTACGCCGCCGCCGAAGTGCGCGCGAACGCCGGCCGCGTCGCGCTGCAGCGCGGTCCGCTCGTCTATTGCCTGGAGGAAGCCGACAACGGCGCGCCGCTGGCCGCCTTGGCGATTCGCGCGGGATCCGAGCTCCGGGAGGTGGCCGGCGAAGGACGCCTGGCCGGCGCCATTCTGATTGAAACCGAGGGGCTGCGGCTCGAAGAGCCGGCGAACGCCGGCGGCGCGCTGTACCGCAGCGAGCCGCCGACGCGGACGCCGAGCCGGATCGTGGCCGTTCCCTATACGCTATGGGGCAACCGCGAGCCGGGCGAGATGCAGGTTTGGGTTCGCGAGGAGCCATAAGCGAAACCATTCATACGTGTGAATTTCAACCATCCTGGCGACACTCGCACTTGTCGCAACCATCGCGTCGCCATAACGCAAAATTGCGCTATGGTGACGCATGGACCCTCTCTTTTACAAACTCGTCTCCTCCATCGTACCGCCACAGCGCAAAATTGCGCTATTCGCGCTGTACGGCCCCTCGCTTGCACACACTTGTCTCCGCTATAGCGCAAAATTGCGCTATTTCCGCTGCCTGGCCCCTCGTTTGCACACACTCATCTCCGCCATAGCCCACAATTGCGCTATTTTCGACGCATGACCTCGCTCACGTACGCACTAGTCGCTGCAAGCTGTGCATGTCCAAGTTATTTCTGCAAGAAATGGGCATACTACCCGCACTATCGCTCGCTTGGACGGGCAAACGGCGGGGAGCGAACGCGCTTGATCCAATTTGACGGCGTCACCAAGAAGTATCCGGACGGCACCAGCGCTTTGAAGGGCATCAACCTCGAGATCGGGGAAGGCGAGCTCGTCACGCTGATCGGCCCGAGCGGATGCGGCAAATCCACGACGATGAAGATGATCAACCGGCTCGTGGAGCCGACGAGCGGCCGGATCTCCATCGACGGCAAAGACATCTCCAAGATCAATCCCGTGCGGCTCAGACGGGATATTGGCTACGTCATCCAGCATATCGGGCTGTTCCCGCATATGACGATCAAGGATAACGTCGCGATCGTGCCGCGGCTTAAGCGCATGGACAAAAAGGCGTACGAACGCCGGATCGACGAGCTGATGGACATGGTCGGCCTCGATCCCGAACAGTATCGCGACCGCTACCCGTCCGAGCTGAGCGGCGGCCAACAGCAGCGGATCGGCGTCATCCGGGCGATGGCGGCCGAGCCTTCCATCATCCTGATGGACGAGCCGTTCAGCGCGCTCGACCCGATCAGCCGCGAACAGCTGCAGGACGAGCTGATCCGGCTGCAGGAGACCGTCAAGAAGACGATCGTATTCGTCTCCCACGACATGGACGAGGCGCTCAAGATCGCGGACCGTATCGTCCTGATGAAGGGCGGCGAGATCGTTCAGGCCGACACGCCCGAGCGTATCCTGCGACGGCCCAAAAACGACTTCGTCCGCAGCTTCATCGGCGAAGGCCGATTGAACGAAGCTTCCGAGCATCTGTCGGTGGAGGACGTCATGCTGTGGAATCCCGTGACGGTGTACCAGTCTCGCGGCCTCGCGCACGGCGCGAAGCTCATGAAGCAGCATCGCGTCAACGGCCTGCTCGTGCTCGACAAGAATCGCGTGCTGCAGGGCGTCGTATCGAGAGAAGCGCTCGAGGAAAATTACCGGAACGAGGAGCTGACGCTTCAGGAAATCATGCGGGCCGACATCCCGAACGTCGTCGTCGGCTCGAGCGTCGGGGATGCGGTGGACGTCATGAAGCAGCACGGCATGAGCTACCTGCCCGTCGTCCATCCCAACGGCCAGATCGCGGGCCTCGTGACCAATTCCAGCCTGATCGACGCCCTGCTGAAGCAGATATAAACGGAGGCCGCCATGAATCTTTGGGACGTATTCATCAACCGGCGCGACGACATCGTGCGCGCAACGCTCGAGCATCTGCAAATCTCGTTCATCGCGCTGTTTATCACCATCGCGATCTCGGTCCCGGCGGGACTCGCCTTGACGCGCTTCCGGCGTCTCGCCTCTCCCGTCATCGGGCTGACCTCGCTGTTCCAGACGATCCCGAGCCTCGCGCTGCTCGGCTTCATGATCCCGCTCGTCGGCATCGGCCGGGTGCCGGCCATCATCGCGCTGACGGTGTACGCGCTCCTGCCGATTCTGCGCAATACGTATACGGGCATCATGAACGTGGAAAAGCCGATCAAGGAAGCCGGCGTCGGCATGGGGATGACGGGCATGCAGGTCATGTGGCGCATCGAACTCCCGCTCGCGCTGAACGTCATCATGGCGGGGATACGCACCGCGACGGTCATGGTCATCGGCGTCGCCACGCTGGCCTCGCTCGTCGGCGCCGGGGGCCTCGGCGACCTCATTTTCCGCGGCATCTCGACGGTCAACACCGAGCTGATCCTGGCGGGCACGATTCCCGCCGCCCTGCTCGCGCTTCTGCTGGATTTTTTTGCTGGAGCGGATGGAACGGGCGGTCACGCCTCCAGGCTTAAGGCCGGTCGGCCGCAAACGGACGAATCGCTTCGCGCGGGTCGTCGAGATCGCGCTCGGCATCCTGCTCGTCGCGGCGATCGCGACGAGCCTGCTGGGACGCGGCGGGCTCGGATTCGGCGGAGTCGGAGGCGGCAAGACGATCACGGTCGGCGGCAAAAACTTCACCGAACAGGACATCCTCGTCCATATGCTGTCCTCCTTGATCGAGGCGAAGACCGATCTGAAAGTCGTGCGCAAGCCGTTTCTCGGCGGCTCCCAGGTGACCCACAGCGCGCTCGCGAGCCGCAGCATCGATCTGTACCCGGAGTATACGGGAACGGGGTGGTCGTCGGTATTGGGCGAGGCGCCTATCGGAGGAGATCCGCAGACCACGTACGATAAGGTTAAGGAAGCCTACGAAACGCGGTTCGGCATCACCTGGCTGCCGCCGTTCGGCTTCAACAATACGTACACGCTGTCCATGCGCGCCGACGCCGCCGAGCGACTCGGCATCGACACGATGTCCCAGTTGGCGGCGCGTTCGTCCGAGCTGACGCTCGGCGCGACGCATGAGTTTCTGGAGCGGGAGGATGGCTTCAAGGGGTTGCAGGCCGCTTACGGCATGCACTTCAAAAAGGTGACCGGGCTCGACCCGGGCTTGACGTACGGCGCGGTCAAGGAAGGCACGACCGACGTCAACGACGCCTTCTCGACGGACGGGCGCATCCAGGCGTTCAAACTGAAGACGCTCAAGGACGACAAGCGATTTTTCCCGCCGTACTATGCCGCCGTCGTCATTCGCGACGATACGCTGAAGGCGCATCCCGAACTGGAAGAGACGCTGAACCTGCTGGCAGGCAAAATCGACGACGCGACGATGTCCGCGCTGAACGGGAAGGTCGACCTGGAGCGCAAGGAGCCGCGCGCCGTGGCGGAGCAATGGCTGAAGGAGCAAGGGCTGATCTGACGGATCGCGCAGAGAGCGGCCGGCTTACGTCATTATAATCCGGCGATGATGCGTGTACACGTTCAGCGAATCCGCGCGGATGAAGCCGACGCAGGTGATGCCGAGGTCCTCGGCCAGCCGGAGAGCAAGATCCGTCGGCGCGGACTTGGACAGCAGCAGCGGGCAGCCGATCTTGGCGGCCTTCAGTACGACCTCCGAGGAGAGGCGGCCGCTGAACACGATGACCCGGTCTCGCGCGTTTATTCGATGGCGGATGCAGTGGCCGAACAGCTTGTCGAGCGCGTTGTGCCGGCCGATGTCCGCCCTCGCCTCCGCCACTCCCGATTCGTCGATCAGGGCGGCGTTGTGCAAGCCGCCCGTCGCCGCGAACTCGGCCGAAGCCGCCTGAAGTCCCGACATCCACTCGAAGCAGCGTTCGGCCGGGATCCGCAGCCCGCCGGTCAGCGTTTTAGCCGTGCGCGCATCATTCTGAAAGTAGAACTGCCGGCTTTTGCCGCAGCAAGAGCCGATCATACGCTTCGAGTAAAAGTCCTTGGCGGTGGATTGCGGACGAACGAGCTCGACGCGGGCAAATCCGCCTTGGGCGTCCAGCGATAATGACTTGATATCTTCGCGGACGCGAATGACGCCCTCGGAGCCGAGAAAGCCGACGACCAGATCGGTCAGATCGCTAGGCGAGCAGACCAAGGTCGCGAACTCCTCGCCGTCCACGATCAGCGTAAGCGGATATTCGGCCGCCACGTCCTCTTCCCGCTCGGAGACGAGTCCCTCTTTTATTTTCGTCGCGGTCCATTTTACGATCGAAGGTCGTTCCATCTCCGTCCCCCTTGCGCTTATTCCGGCATGCCGATGTCCAATTCCTCGATTCGCCTCTCCACGTACCTCGTGTCCTTCAGCGCATGGTAAGTCTCCGCCTTCTCTACGACGACCGCCGCGTTATATTCGGGAATGCCCGCATGGGGCTCATAGACGCCTTTGGGAAAAAGCATATTGCCTTCCGGCCAATACAACTCGAGATTGCCTGCGGCCATCGCCGCCGCTTTGTACCTGCCGTGAAAAACGCCGTGCCGGTTATAGACGACGACGGCATCTCCCTCCCGAATGCCCAGCCCCGCCGCGTCCGCCGCGTTCATCAGCACGTCGTACCGCCCGGCGCCGTTAAACGGGTCATGGTCGCCGTACACCATCGAATTAAACTGCTTGCCGCGGCGCGTCGTCGCGTAAAACCGGCCTTCGGGCTTGCGAAGCTCCGGAAGCTCGATCGGCAGAAGCCTCCCCCTTGCCGTCAGGCGTCGGGAACTCACCCCCTTCGCACAGCCAGGCGCCGCCCCATTGAAAGACGTCGCCGCTTCCCCGCAGATGCTGAATGCCGTCGTAGTTGGGCGCGGCCTTGGCGATCTCCTCCCGGAGGGCGGCCGCATCGGCAAAAGCCGCGGCTTCCCGCCGCTCCGGACGGATGCGGGCAGCCAGATCGATATAGATCTCCCACTCGGGCCTGGCTTCCGCGATGCGCGGACCTTCGATCTCCGGCGAGAAATACACCATCCGTTCCGTCGAGGTGGACGTGCCGCCGCCCGGCTGCTCGTACCGGGTCATGGCGGGCAGCACCCACACCTCCTCTTTCGCGTCGACGAGCGTGGAGGTATTGAGCACGATGTCCTGATGAACGCGCACGTCGACGTTTTCCAGGCATGCTCGCACGAAGTCGGGGTCCGGCATCGTCTCGACGAAGTTGCCGCCGGACGTGTAGAACACCTTGAGCTTGCGCTCGTGATCGTCCGGCAGCATCGCGTTCTCGAGCGACACGCCGACAATGTCGCCCTGCCAGCGCGGCAGCTCGAATCCCCATAGCGCCTCGATCCGCCGGGCATGCTCCTCCTGAAAGTCCCCGCCGGGCAGGCTGAACGGATCCGCGCCCATTTCGCCGGAGCCCTGAACCCCGCTATGTCCGCGGATCGGCATGACGCCGCAGTGCTCCCTGCCGACAAAGCCGCGGAGCAGCGCCAGATTGGCGACCTGCGAGATGTTGTCCGTGCCGAAGCGGTGCTGGGTGAGCCCCATGCTCCAGACGAAGACGCCGCTGCGCGAGCCGGCCAGCAGCTTCGCGAAGTCGGCCATCCGCTCGCGCGGCAAACCCGACGACCGTTCGAGCGCCGCCCAATCCTGCAGGCGCACGTGCTCCCTCAGCGCTTCATAACCGCTTACGTGCGCCTTCACGAACGCGTGATCGATCGCCGAGCCCGGCCGCTCGTCCTCCATCTCGAACCAATGCTTCATCACGCCGTTCATGAACGCGATGTCGCCGCCGATGTTCACCTGGTAAAAGTCGTCGGCCAGCTTCGTGCCGAACAGCGCGGATTCGGGGATCGACGGCACCCAGTAGCCCTCCATCGCCGGCTCCCGGTACGGATTGATGACGATGATCTTCGTGCCTTTGCGTTTGGCGGCGTACATATACTTGGTGGACACCGGCTGATTGTTCGAAGCTACGCTTCCCCAGAACACGAGCACGTCCGTGCCGATCCAATCCTTGTAGCTGCAGCTGGAAGCGCCGATGCCGAGCGACCGCTTCATCGCGGTCTTCGAGGGCGAATGGCAAATGCGCGACGCATTGTCGATGTTGTTCGTGCCTATCAGGCGAGCGGCCTTGGCAGCCGCGTAGTACGATTCGTTCGTAATGCCGCGCCCGGTCAGATAAAAGGCCAGCTGCTTCGGATCTACGCCGCGAATGCGGCTGGCGATGCGATCCATGGCCTCATCCCAAGTCGCGCGCCGGAAGCTGCGCTCGCCTTTCTCTCGTAGGAGCGGGTAGGGAATACGCCCCAATTTTCGCAGCTTGGCGCTGTTCATCTGCCTGAGCTCGTCGATATCGGCATGCAAAACGTCAGGCTTGATCGGCCCCATCGTGTTCAGCCGCAGTACGTTCAGCCGGGTCGTGCACAGATGCGGGCCCATCAGCGTCTGATCGTAAAGGCCGGACACGCCGAGCGCGCATCCGTCGCAGACGCCTTGCGTCAAGATTCTGTACGCGTAAGGCAAATTGTCGCGATTGTCCCAGACGACCTTCATCGTATCGCGGATATGATGCGGCTTCTGCCTGCCCAGGCCGAACGGCATTTTGCTCACCCACAGCTTGGGATCCGGACTTCCCGGCAGCTTCGTTCGTCCCGAATGCTTGGTCTTGCCCATGATCGTCAACCTCCGTCTCAGCCGCGATGGAAATGAAAAAGCCGCCGACCCGAAGCAGCCCGCTGCTCCGTGATTTGCGGCTTGGAATACGTTTAGTTTAGCAGGTCGACCGATTGTACTGCAAGCGTTTGCAAATCGTGGGCAAGCGCGGAGCGTTCCCTTCTCGATTCCCGCTTCACTTGCCCTTCCTCGACACAAACGGATTGCCCGTCTCCCAAAAGCGCCACGGGTAATCTCTCGCTTCGCCGCTGTTGTCGATACCGATCCTCGGTCCTGCCGATATGGACGACACGGGTCTTCCCTCCGCGATATAAAGCGGCGGCTTGTCCAGCGGAAGTCCGTAATCCTGGATGCCGATACCCAGCGCCTTCGTCAATTTGCCCGGTCCGCTGGTCAGATGGTGGATTTTCTTCAACGGACCTCTGCGTTCCAGCATGAGCGCTTCACCCTCCACGGGTTCGACGGCCCTGATCAATACGGCTTCCGGACTGTCGTGCTCTCCGCTGACCACGTTGAACAGGCAGTGGGTATGCATGACGTACGTATACGCATAACCCGGCGGGCCGAACATCACTTCCGTTCGCGGCGTCCTTCGGCCCCCGAAGCTGTGCGCGGCACGGTCCCCCGGACCGATATAAGCTTCCGTCTCGACGATCCATCCGGAGGCGATACCGAGCTCCGTCTCCTTGACGAGCAGCATCCCAAGCAGCGAACGAGCCAGTTCGAGCGTAGGCTTTTGAAAAAAGGAAAGGGATAAGGGGTTGATCGTCATATAGCCACCTCGTTTATAGCTTAATCACAATTATTCGAAGACATTCTCCCGCAGGGATGCAGCCGTTCCGCATGGTCGTTCACCATACAATATAGCGTACAACCGCGTACTTTACGAAAATGCCGCCAAAGTTGAATCCGTTCAGCAACAGTCGCCATGCAAAGCCCCCCATCAGCTACAGCTGACGGGGGGCTTTGCCGAACGTCCGATTAAGCTTCCCCGGCCATGCCGACGCCCGCACCGGCGAGCGCCTCCAGAACGCCGGCGACGATCTACTCGAAATGCGCGTCGTTCAGCGAGAACAGCTCTTCCTTCCGCTACGCCTATTTGTTAGGCGCCCTGGAAATCTACGCCATCGATCCGGCAGAGAGCCGGCTTGACCTGCTGCCGAAAAAGCCGGGCATTCGCCCGCTGCCCATGAACGCGGAAGCAGCCAGAGAAGCGATCCGCGCGGCGACGGGAGGTAAAATGCTCGACGTCGTATTCGACGTCACCGGTCATCCGTCCGTTCTTGCCCAGGCCACCTTGCTCGTCAAGCCGTTCGGTCGCGTCGTGCTGCTCGGCGATACTTCGGTGCCCTCGCAGCAAACGCTCGGGCCGAACGTCGTATCGGATTCCGTCTCGATTCTGGGCATCCATGCCCTCAAAAATTACCGGGAGTGGGACCATCCCGCGATGTCCGAACTTTTCCTTCGTTACCTCATTCAGGGCCGCATGGATATCGCGCCGCTCATCGCCGGTATTCGCCGATGGATGCGCCGGAAGCGTACGGCCTGGTAATGAATAACCGCAGCTCGGCCATGGGCGTGCTGTTCGATTGGACGCGTTTGGATTAAGCGGGGCGGCCTTCTTGGCCGCCTTACCCTTTGACCGACGTATACTTTTCCCCAAACTGCTTCTTCCAAAATTCAAGCGGGTAATCCAAGCTGTTATAGAAGACGCCGAACATCGCTTTGGCGTTCGTGCTCGTTTCCTTTTCCAGCACGAGATCGTTCGGTTTGGAATAAAACACGATATGGTTGATGTAATAATACGGCACGGTCGTCCACTGTTGGATTTCGCGCACGATTTCCGGATAGAGCGTGTTCACAGGTTTGTTCTGGAGCAGCAAAATCTTCTCGTTCGAAAAAAACAGCAGCATCTGCTTTTTGATGAGATCCAGTTGGATTCGGAGACGGAGTAGAAGGTCAGGGAGGCGAGCAGCAGGACGATGCATAGGAAGCCCGCGAGCAGCTTCAGGAATAGGGAGTTCGTTCGATTTCTGATGAAAAGGATCGGTCGAATCTTTTTCAAGGCGTCCCCGCCTTTAGAATGGATCGCGTTCGCCCTTTGGTTCTTCCTATCTTACCAAATCCCTGTATACCGGAAACGCGTTCAATCTCTGGGGTTATCGACGCGCATAATGTCCAGGAAAGGCAGCTTGGCGAGCTTCTCGAGCGTCTGGACGTGGACCAATCTCGTGCGCGCGTCCAGCTTCACGATCCGGCCGCGAACGGGCTCCGGCTCGTCCCATATCGTCAGAACGACGGTGCTGTCCTCCTGCTTGGCCTCCACCAGGCGCTCTCCCATTTCCTCGAGCTCGAACTCGTCGCGCGTCGGACGTTTGGCTTTATATTTCTTTCCCGGTTTTTTTTACCTCTGGCAATTCGGTCTACCTCCTTCAGTCAACTCTCCTATTCTACCAAATAACGAAGGCGTTATGGGAAAAAGGTGCTTGTGATATAATAAACCCAGTTTATCAGAGAAACCTGGTGAGAAAATGGAGCGTACAGATCGCAAGTATTGGGTGCCGGCGCTTGAACGAGCGCATGAAGTACTTCATTGCATCGCGGCCCGCCCTTCCCGAATGCGGATGATGGACCTGGTGTCCGAGACGGGAATCAACAAAAGCACGATGTTTTCGCTTCTGCAGACGATGGAGACGCTACAGTGGGTGAATCGGGAAAAAGGCGAAACCTACGCCCTGGGCCCCGTATTCGCTACGCTCGGCCGCGCTTATTTTTCCGGCATCGATCTCGTCGCGCAGTTTCAGCGCTTGGCGGCGGGCGCGGCCGAACGGATCGGCGAGACGGCGCAGCTTGCCCGATTGGAAGGAATCCATATCTTGTACCTGGCGAAAAAAGAAGCGCCTGCGCCCGTGCGGCTCGTCTCCGAGCCGGGCATGCGGATTCCCGCCTATGCGACGGCGATGGGAAAAGCGCTCTTGGCGAATATGCCGGACGAACGGGTTCGGACGTTGTTCGCGAACGCCGCGTTCGAACGGTTTACCGATAAAACCGCCTCGAACGTGGATGCCTTGCTCGGGCAGCTGGAGCAAGTACGGCAGCTCGGATATGCCGTGGACGAGGAAGAGGTCGTGAACGGGATCGCGTGCATCGCGGCCGCCGTCAAAGACCCGGGCGGCGTTCCCGTCGCGGCCGTCAGCTTCACGATGCCGCTCCCCCGCTGGGAAGCCAAGAAGCCGGATGCCCGGAAGGAAGTACTGCGGTTGGCTGAGCAATTGTCTTCTTTGCAGTAATCGAAGATCAGGTTCGGTTAAGGACTCGTTTTTCGCCGCCTCGAGCGCGTGAAAGCGGGTTCTTTTTTTTACGTTGACCAGCGCAAATGCGGGATGATATATTAGTTTTATATAGTAAAGTTAGTTTTATATAATAAACTAAAGGATGTGAATACCGATTATGCGGCTGAACGGAAAAGTATGCTTGATCACGGGTTCGGGTTCCGGCATCGGTAAAGGCTCCGCTTTGCGCTTCGCGCAGGAAGGCGCGTCCGTCATCATTAACGACCTGGATCGGGCGAAAGGCCAAGAGACGGTTGACGAAATCAACAAAAACGGGGGGCAACGCCACGTTCATCCCCGGCGACGTCACGTCCCCCCGATGACATGGAACGTATGGCGCAGGCCGCCCTTCAAGCGTTCGGACGCGTCGACGTGCTCTTCAACAATGCCGGCATCAGCGGCGTCGGGGCGCTGCACGAGCTGGAGCTCGAGCAATGGGACAAAGTGATGCGCGTCAATATCGCCGGCGTGTTTTTGCCGAGCAAATACTTGCTGCCGAGCATGATGGCGCGCAAATCCGGCTGCATCATCAACATGTCGTCTTGCATCGCCGAGATCGGGCTTGCCCGCCGCGCCTCCTACGCCGCCTCCAAAGGCGCCGTCCTCGCCTTGACCAAGTCGATGCAGGTGGACTACGCGCCTTACGGCATCCGGGTGAACGCCTTGCTGCCGGGCACCATCTTCACGCCGTTCGTCGAAAACTATTTGAAGACCTCCTACGACGATCCGGAAAAAGCGATCGAGGCGATCAAGAGCCGCCAGCTCAGCGGCGAGCTCGGCAGGCCCGAGGACGTGGCGAACGCCGCGCTGTTCCTTGCCTCGGACGAAGCCGGCTTCATGATGGGATCGCCCCTTTATATCGACGGTGGCGTGACGTTCGGCAAAAATGCATAATGACATTAGACTGCGATAAGGAGACTTAAGAGATGAGATTCGTAACGATCAGGGAAGACCGCGAGCTCGCGTTAGGCGTTCTCAGAGGAGAAGAAATCGTACACATGCGCAAAGCGCTCGAAGCCGTGCCGGCACAAGGCGTGCCTGCCGACGTCATGGACTTGATCCGCGGAGGAAAAGAAGCCGTCGCCGCGGTCGAACGTTATATCGTGCGTATTCCGGCGGGGCCGCAAGCTTACCTGCTGCAGGAAAGCGACGTTCGATTCGGCCCGTGCGTGACGAATCCGGGCAAGATCATCTGCATCGGCTTGAACTATCGCAAGCATGCCGAGGAATCGAACGCGCCGATTCCCGAATATCCGATATTGTTCAATAAGTTCGGCAACACGCTCGCTGCGCATGGCGACGATATCCCGCTCGCCAACCGGGTGACGAGCGAGGTCGATTACGAAGCGGAGCTCGCCATCGTCATCGGCCGGGACGCCAAATACGTCGGCAAAGACGAAGCGCTGGACTACGTGTTCGGCTACTGCTGCGTGAACGATCTGTCGGCGAGAGATTTGCAGATGCGCACGCACCAATGGCTGCTCGGCAAATCGCTCGACAAATTCAGCCCGCTCGGCCCGTACCTGGTCACGGCCGAAGAAGTCGGCGATCCGAACGCGCTTGCCATGCGATCCATCGTGAACGGAGAAGTGCGGCAAAACTCAAACACCTCGGACATGATCTTCCCTTGCGACGAGATCGTCAGCTATGTATCCCAGCATATGACCTTGTATCCCGGGGACGTGATTCTGACGGGAACCCCGGAAGGCGTCGTCCTCGGCCTTCCCAAAGAAGAGCGCGTGTACTTGAAGCATGGCGATATCGTCACGATCGAGATCGAAAAGCTGGGCTCGCTCACGAACCGGATGGTGGACGAATAAGCGACGCGCTATTTGAAAGGTAGGATAACGCAAACGGGATGAAGCAGAGGAATTCCCAGCTTCATCCCGTTTTTGCTTGTTGTTTTTCATCGTGAGACCCGCGGTACTAACAGCGGCATTCTCGCAGCACGGACCACGCCCTCTCACACGCTGATCACGCAATTCGCAAAATAGCGCAAAATTGCGCTATTCTCGTACCCAAGGCCCCCGCCCACTCCACCGCCGCTCTTGCAATTCGCATAATAGCGCAAAATTGCGCTATTCTCGTACCCACGGCCCCCGTCCACCTACCCGCCTTTCACGCGATACTCAAGAATAGCGCAAAATTGCGTTATTCTCGTAACGCAGCCCGCTCGCCTGCCCTCTCTTCCCTCATACACGAGAGCAGGTTGCCGAAAAACAAAGGAGCCGCCCCGTAAGTCAGCTCATGACTTATGGAACAGCTTCTTTACAGGACGCTGCCGACAATCGACAAGAGGCACTACATAAAGCCTCTCAGCGAAACGGCGGCTTCCGCCGATGCGAAGTATTCTTTAATACACTCGCTTCTCTCACAAGTCCTTTTTGTTCACGACGTTCGGAATCGCCCTTCCCTCGAGGAAGTCGACGATGCGAGTCGAAGTCAGATTCCGCAGCCGCGCTTCGGATTGCTCGGAGTACCAGGCGATATGGTTGGTGACGATCGCTTTCGGATGATGCAGCAGCGGATGATCGTCGGCCGGCGGCTCTTCCGTCAAGACGTCCAGGCCCGCAAAGGAAATATCCCCTCGGTTCAACGCATCCAGCAAGTCGCCTTCATGTACGAGCGGCCCGCGCGAGACATTGATCAGCACGGGCTTCTTGTTCATTTTCGCGATGCTTTGCCGGTTGACGATGTGCTTCGTTTCTTCCACGTACGGGCAGTGCAGCGAGATCAGATCGGACTGCGCGAGCAATTCGTCCAGCGTTACGAGCTCGACGCCGTCAGGGACGTTGGCCTTGCTCAAGTACGGATCGCTCACGATAATCCGGCAACCGAAGCCTTGCATGCGGGCGATGACCTGGGCCCCGATCCGTCCCATTCCGATCAATCCGAGCGTCTGCTCCGACAACGAGAAAATCGGTTTAAGCTCGGGCATCCGCGTCCACTGGCCCCCGCGAACGAGCGTCGAAGCGGGGAACAGCTTGCGGTGCGACGCGAGCAGCAGGCTGACGGCGTGAACGGCCACTTCCTCCAGGCAATAGTCCGGCACGTTCATGACCGTGATGCCGCGCTTGCTCGCGGCCTGCACCGGGATGCTGTCCAGGCCGATGCCTTCACGGGCGATCAGCTTCAGGCTCGGCATCCGGTCGAGCAGCGCTTCCGTCACTTGCTGCAGCTGGACGACCAGTACCTCGGCATCCTTGACCGTATCCGGCAAATCCGCCGTCGCCACGCCGTCGTAAACGTCCACTTCGTAGCCGGCTTGACGCAGGATATTTTCCTCGATCGTATAATCGACGGTCGAAAAATTGACCAAAGCTATTCTATTCATCCGTAGTTGCCGGTCCTTTCCCGCTTATTCTCTTTTCCGCGCCAAGCCCTTTAAATTCGTGACAAAGCCCGCTCTACGTCCTCCAGCAAATCTTCCGCGTCCTCCAGACCGATGGATAACCGCACCAGCTTATCCACCCTGCTCTCGTACTCGGTCCCGGCGACCGCGTCCCGCTGCCAGCCGATCGCCGTCGCGTAGACGAGGCTCTCGAAGCCTCCCCAGCTGACGCCGATCTTGAACCATTGCAGGCTATCTATGAACTTGCGCACAGCCGGTTCTCCCCCGCGCAGCTCGAAGCTGAGCAGCCCCGTCGGCCCGCTCATCTGGGAGACGGCAAGCTCATGCTGGGGATGGCCGGGCAGCAGCGGGTAGTTCACCCGTTCCACCTCGGGGTGGCTGTTCAGCAGCGCAGCTACGCGCATGGCCGATTCGCCGTGCTGCTTCATCCGCAGTCCGAACGTGCGAAGACCCCGCGTGGCGAGCCAGGCGTCAAAAGGGGGGGCAGCGCGCCTCCGATCACGCCGATCTCGATGGCGGTCAGCTTCCGAATCGTATCCTGGCTGGAGACGACGACGCCGCCGGTCAAGTCGCTGTGACCCGACAAATACTTGGATAACGAATGGACGACGACGTCGAAGCCCCAATCCAGGGGCTTGAGCGTCGCCGGGGTCGCGCAGGTATTGTCGATGACGGACACCAAGCCATGCGCTTTGGCGATGGCGATCGCGCCGCGAAGATCGAAGACGTCCATGAACATCGTAGAGTAACCTTCCGTATACAGCATGCGGGTGTTCGGCTTCACGGCGCCGCGAATGTTGTCCAGGTCGCGGAAGTCGACGAAATCGCAGGTCACGCCATAACGCGCCATCCATCCGGACAGCATGGCGTAGGTGCCGCCGTAGATCGGGTAGCTGCAGATCACATGATCGCCCTGCTTCAAAAAATGGAGCAGCGTCGTAGAGACAGCCGCCATGCCGGACGCGAACACTTTCGCGGCTTCCCCGTTATCGAGCGCCGCCAGCTTTTTTTTCGAGCATGTCCGTCGTCGGATTACCCATGCGCGAATAACGGTACGGCGCGTCCGACTGCTTCATCTCGTCAAACGAATTCGCCGTAAACAATGAATTCAAAAATAAAGGAGGCACGACCGCCCCATGAAAGGTTTCTTCGCCGAAATGGGCAAGCATCGTCTGCATGCGCATGGGACTTCACTCCGATTGATGTAATGGTATGCCGCCGGATCTGCCGATCTTCGGGACAAGACGGTTGGAAAGGCGCTATCCGCCGAAAGGCACCGTTGCATAACCTTGGGTAGCGGTCTTGAAGCGAAATACGCCGCCGGCGTGCGGCTCGTCGGCCAATTGCCGCTCGCTGAGGCCTTGCCTGGCCGTCGTGATGTACAATTCGTCCAGACGCTCGCCGCCGAACGCGCAGGAGGTCACGTGCGAAGCGTCGACGAGGACGGTCTGGAGGCGCGCGCCGGTCGCGGGATTGCAGCGAATGACCTTGCCTCCGCCCCAGATCGCGATCCAAAGCATGCCCTCCCGGTCGATGGCCATGCCGTCCGGGAGCCCCTCGTCGTCGCCGAACCGGACAGCCGTCCTTGGCGCCGTCAAGCTTCCCGTTCCGAGATCGTAGTCGAACGCGACGACTTCCCGGGTCGTCGAATCGATGTAGTACATCGTCCGGTTATCCGCGCTCCAGGCTAGGCCGTTGGAGATCGTGACGTCCGTCAGCACCCGGCGGCAGCCGAGATCCGCTTCCAGGCAATAGAGGGCGCCGGACGGGCCCTCCTCTTTTTCGTCCATCGTCCCCGCCCAGAAACGCCCCGCGGCGTCGCATTTGCCGTCGTTGAACCGGTTGCCGGGCAGATGCGTCTCGATCTCGACGATCGGCGCGGCCGCTTGCGAGACCGGGTCGTACCTGTAGAAGCCTTCCCGCATCGCGCAAATAAAGCCGCCCGTACGCGCGGGAACGAATGCGCCGACTTCTTGCGTCATACTGACGCTTCGGTGCTCCCCGATTCCGGGGCCAGCCGATGGATTTTCTTATCCGTAATGTCGGTCCAATAAAGCCAACCGTTGTCCGAATCCCACCAGGGCCCTTCTCCTAGCGTATTTCGCGCATCGTACAATAGCTCCGCCCGATCCGTCATCGTTCCCGCCTCCCGTTTCTCCCTTAATGAAGGTCGTATGGCTTTGCAGGTATGCCTTTTCAGATATGGCTTTGCAGAATCCCTCGAAGCAGCGGCGTCAAGCCGTCCGCGATCCGCATATGGCCCAGGTCGGTCGGATGAACGCCGTCAACGGTGCATTCGTTCCAGATCTCGCCCAGCAGGTCGGCTCCGTCGTGGAAATGAATGAAGCGATCGCCCTGACGCCGCAAGGATGCCACCAGCTCCCTCTGATAATCCCTTCTGACGACGCGGTCCTCATAGGAAGCCGTATTCGTATGCTCATAGCCGTAGGGAATCCGCGACAGCACGAGAATCGGCACTTCGGCGTGCTTGCCGCGGAGGATGCGCAGAAACTCGGGCATCGTGCGGATGAGGTCGTCCGCATGCACGTTGTTGGCGTCGTAATCCACGACGATTAAAGACGTGTCATCAATGTCGCCGATCATGCGCGCGATCTCCGGATCGCCTTTGCCGTTGCCGGAAAAGCCCAGGTTGATGAATTCCATGTCGAAGCGGCGGCTCAGTATGTTCGTAAACGACATGCCCGGACGCGACGCGCAGCCGCCCTGCGTAATCGACGTTCCGTACAGGACGACCTTGCGCTGCGTCGGATAAGCCGGAAATTCGAAAATGCCGGCCTCCGCGTTCATGCCGATCTGCACGTCGCGCACGCCCTGGAACAACGGGAAATTCAGCGTTACATAACGAATTTCAGGCTGCAGGTTGTCGAAAAAAACGTATTCGTATTCGGCTGCGTCATGCGCAAACCGGGTCGTCCCGTAATAAAGCTGCGCGCCCGGCTTGCCCAAATAACAGTCAAAGCCGTTGACCGCCGTCGCGGTCACATGCTCGGCGGTGTTCGGCGCGAACAGCTTGGCCTTGATGACCAGCCGGGTGGCGTCGGTCGCAAAGCGAATCTGTCCGCCCGACGTGTTGTCCGCCAATTCGTCCAGAATCTCGCGAATGACGCCGGGCCCGACGGTGGGCAGGCGACGATACTTTCGCTCCGTCTGCCACCATGCGAACCCGGCGATTTGGAAGGGGGCGCAGTCTGGCGAATGCCATCGCAGCGCCTTCGTATCGCTAGTCGATCCGTTCATATCCCCCAGCCTCCTTATCCTCCGGTAACAGTGCCGGTTGAAATCGCTTTGTCCGCCAGCTTCTTGTTGGATACGGCAACGCCGATGACGATCAGCGCGCCGCCCGCGATCTGCGTCAGCCGAATCGGATCGCCGAGCGCGGCATAGGCCACAAGAATCGCCACGAATGGCGGGATGTTCATGAACATCGCGCTCGTCGAAGCGCCGGCCACGGAGATGCCCTGGTTCCACCACAAGCCGGCCAGGCCTTGCGCGATTAATGCGACGAAGACGAGCATCGCCCAGGTAAAAGGGCTGCCTCCGGCATGCTGCTGGCCCTGCGCCCACTCGACCCCCGCGGCCGGGAACAACAGCGCCGTACCGATGAGCGTCGAATAGATCGTTACGTCGATGGACTTCATCGTTTCGGTCGCCTTCCGGATCAGCAGTACGCTTACGGCCAGCGTCAGCATCGCGAGCAAAATGAAAAAGTCTCCGCGCGAGACGCCAGTGACTTTGCCGCCGTTAAGCACGATGGCCGCGACGCCGACGAGCGCCGTCAGCGCACCGCCTACTTTAAAGCCCGTCACCTTTTCCTTAAGAAAAACCCGTGCCAAAAACGTCGTGGCGATCGGGGACAGGGCGATGATCAAGGCCGCATTTCCCGCGCTGGTGTGCGTCAGTCCGATGAAATAGAAGATCTGGTACATCAGGGAGCTGGTCAATCCGACCAACGCGAGCCACATCCATTCACGCTTGGTCGGCTTCTTCACCGTCCGACTCATCCATCCTACGCATAACAGAAACAGCGAGGTGACCACGAGCCTGGACAAAGCCAGCAGGATCGGCGAAAACTCCCGCAGCAGGTAAGCGCTTGCCACATAGTTGCAGCCCCACAAGACGGAGACGGCCAGCAATTTTAAAATGACGGGGCGAACCACTTACAAAAGCTGCCCGATGCGCGGCTGGAACTGCGGATCCTGCGGATCGTAGAACACCATTTCCCGCTCGAAGTTCTCGCCGAAGCGGTCGAGCTTCGTGATGTCCAGATCGATGCCGAAGCCCGGACGGTCCGGCACGGCGATGGCGCCGTTGTTGAAGACGAGCTCCTCGCGAAGCAGATCGCCCTTCATGAACTTCAGATGCGTGTCGTTCGCGAACGGGAAGTTCCGCGAAGAAGCGACCATGTGTACGTTGCCGAGCGTGCCGATGCCGGTCTCGGCCCAACTGCCCGTCACGCACCAGATGCCCGCGTGGTTGGCCAGATCGACGATCTGCTTGGCTTTGAGGATGCCGCCCGCTTCGGACGGGTACACCAGGAAACAGGCGCAAGCGCGCTTATCGATCAGCCGCAGCGCATCTTCGTAGGTGGCACAGCCTTCGTCGGCGATGATCGGCACGTCGACGGCGCGGGCGACGGCGGCCATGCCGTCCACGTCGTCATACCGCGTCGGCTGCTCGACCATCTGCAGATCGTACTTCTCCATCTTGCGGATTGCCTTGATCGCGGTCGGCACGCTCCAGTTCTGATTGGCGTCGATGCGGATCTTCATCTTCGGCCCGACCGCTTCGCGCACGGCCTTGACGCGCTGCGTATCGAGGTCGATGTCGCGACCGACCTTCAGCTTCAGTTCGGTATAACCCGCGGCGGCGAACTTGCGCGCTTCCTCGGCGTTGTTCTCCGGCTTGTCGATGAAAATGTAACCGGAGAAGGCGACCTCCTGCTTCACCTTGCCGCCCAGCAGGTTGTAGACGGGCGTGTTCAGAATTTTGCCGCGCAAGTCCAGCAGCGCCATCTCTACGCCCGCCATGCCGTAGTAGCCGATCTGCTTCCAGTTGACGCAGTACTCTTCCAGGCGATGAAGAATCGACTCCAGCTCCATCGGATCGCGGCCGATCAAGAACGGGGCGAACTCCTTGTCCACGACCGTCTGAATGACGGGGATCGTCGGTCCGACCGATTCGCCGATGCCGATCAGGCCCTCGTCCGTCTCGATCTGCACGATGAGCGAAGGCGCGCTGTACCGGGTGCCGCCCGACCATTTTTCGCCTTTGTGAAACGGAATTTTGATCATCTTGGTATGGATCGCCGTTATTTTCATGGCAGCTCAGTTCCTCCTAGAACTTGTGAATGACTGACGATGATCTTGACCGCTTCATCCGGCTCGCTTCGGGCGAATGCGATCGCCTTATCCAATTCCTCGAACGGATAGCGCTGCGTGATGAGCGGCTTCACCCTTACGCCGCCCGAAGCCATCAATTCGAGCACGCGCGGCCACACCTGCGGCGCGTTGGTCGAGCCGGCCAGCGTCAGCTCCTTCAGCACGACCGATTGGATGTCCGCCTGGATGGGATGGCCGGGCAGCCCGAACAGCAGCAGCTGGCCGCCCCGCTTCAGCAGCTCGATGCCGAGCTTGAGCGACGCTTCGTTGCCCGCCGCATCGATCGCGATATCCTGCGTCTCCGGCGCTGTCGCGTCCGAGGCCGTATCTGCCGACCGCAAATTGACGGTGACGTCCGCCCCGAGCCGGCGCCCGAGTTCAAGCCGTCCTTCCCGCATGCCGAACAAGCTGACTTTGCTCGCGCCGGCTGCTTTTAACAGCTGCACGTAATATAAGCCCGTCGGACCGTCTCCGATGACGGCGGCATGGCATCCCAGGCGAATATCGAGTTTATCGATGCCGCCCAGGCAGCAGTGCAGCGTCTCCGCCTGCGTGGCCTCCTCGAAGCTGACGGCATCCGGCAGGCGGTACAAGTTCGCCGCCGGCACGACGAGATATTCCTGCCAGCCTCCGGGGAAGTGCAGCCCGATCTCGCCGGACCGCGCGCAGCGATGCTTGTTGCCGTTCAGGCATTCGCGGCAGACGCCGCAGCCGATCAGCGGATCGATGCAGACGCGGTCTCCCGGCGCCCACCCGTCTACGCCGGGACCGATCCGCTCGACGACGCCGGCCAGCTCGTGGCCAAGCGGGAGCGGCGGTTCGCCGAAGCCGGCATGGCCGCTCATGATATGCAGGTCGGTCCCGCAAATGCCGATCGACGCGATGCGGATCTCCGCCTCGCCCTGGTCCGGCTGCTCGCGCTCGGCTGCGCCAGACGTCACTTCGTTCAACCCCGTCCATTGCCATATCCGTTTTTGCATGGTCAACCTCCGAGTTCGACTTGGGAATCGTATTCGGTCCACTTGCCCTCGGCGTCGATCGTCGCGAAGGACAATGGCTTTAAGCAAACGGCTAACGCGTTGCCCGCCAGCGTCACCGTGCCGCGGTTTTCGGTCTCCAGCAGGTTGTATAAAAGGACTGTCCCGATCGCTTCGAGCCAGATCAAGCCGATGCCGCTTCCCTCGACGACCCGGGGAAAAAGCCAACCGTCCGTGCCTATGCGCCGTTGAAGCAAATAGACATCGTCATCGGTAGGCCGCGTCGTCGCTTCATGCGCCCAAAGCGTCAGATTGGCCGCCTCCGGCATCAGCCGATCCAGCGCCGCCTTGTTTTTTTCCGTGGCCGTCCGGTCGAACAGCACCTGCCGATAGGCGGGCAGCCTTTGTTCCCATTGCGCCGTCAGCTCATAATCGCCGATGAACAGAAGCAGCTGGCCGCCTTCGCCGTCCTGATCCGCCCGGACCGGCTTGACCGGCAGCCCGGCGAGCACCGGCAGGCCGGTCGGGACGATCGGCTCCGCGCAGGCGCCGTGCGTGCCGTAGGCCAGATGCACGGGATAGCTTCTCTTTAAGCCTGCGGTCGTCCGGTCCAGGGCGCGCAACGCCGGGAGCGCTTCCGCGATCGCCTTCCAATAGCTTTCTTCCAGCACCCACGTCCCGCTCATGAAGAGAACGTTCTCGAGTCCGGATGCGATGGCCATTTTCGCTTTGTACACCAAGTTGTGTTCCTTGAGGGAGCGAGGCGGGAAAATGGTCGATTCGCTGTAGGCGAGCTTATTATCCAGGAAGTTCAGATGATAGGCGATCCCCAGCATTTCTTCCGCTTTGGCGTACGGCTTCGTAAAGCTCCCGTCGTTGAATTGCAGCTCGCCGACCCGGAACAGGGCGTCCGGAATCCGCTTGCGAATGGCGGGAATGTCGATCCCATGCCGCTCGTCGCCGAAGTGCATGACCATGATGCCGGCCTGAACGCCTTGTCGGTCTGTCGCTTCCATGACAGCCGTAACCTTGTCGCATTGGAAGGCCACCCAATCCTTCGCCAATTCCGGGTTGACCTTCTTCGTCAGCTGCGCCATGAGCGACTCTCTCGTTTCCGAGCGATTATACTTCCCGTTGAATTCCGACAGGCACGCATCGCAATAGCACCCTTCGATAAACGCGTTGAAGTTGCCGACGCGCAGGTCGTCGTCCAGGAATACTTCACTGAAGCCCGCCTCGCGCAGCAGCCTGGCGGCCTTGGCGTTGTCCTCAATCAGGCAGCGGTCGATCGCTCCGCAGAAATACACCGTCTCTCCCAGATTGTCCACCCGGTAATGCCAGGTTTTCGGAATCTCCAGGTCTAGGTCGGGATCGTCCGGATTAAGCGCGTTGCCCGGGTGACCGATCGGGATCGTGACCGCGCCGACCTCGAAGCCGTGCGATTCGGCGAATGCCTTCGCTTCCTTCAGTTCATCCAGATCGACCATTTTGCCAGAGAAAAATCCGGCGATCCAAATTTTCTGAATGCCGGCTTCTTTCATCTGTTCGACTAACGCGTCCCTCGCCGCCCGATCGATCAGCGGCTCATGAGCCATGCTGTATTGCAGCTTCATATTCGGCAGCCCTCCATCATTACGGAAGTAATTTGAAGTTCGGCATATAGCCGTGGATCCGGAAAGCCCTAAAGCCTTCGGCGTAAACGAACCCGGCTTGCAGCCCTCTGAATTTGTCGGTGATCTCCAAAATGTCGAGCAAGCCGTGGGTCTGATACACGTCCATCCAGGCGTATTGGCTCTTGTGCAGGGCCAAAGCTTCTTTTTTCAACTCGAATACGTCGGTAATGTCCACGTACGCTTCCGGCTCGAAGCCAATGCCGACCGGCGTCGCGTAAAAGAAGAGGGAAGGATTTTTGGCGATCGGCGGTTCGTCCGCAGGAATCAGCTTGCCTGGAATCGACAGGATGACTTCGCTTACGATTTTTCCGGTGACGGCATGATCCGTGCTCGGATCTCCGGGATAGTTCGCCAGGATCACGTCCGGATTCGCCCAGCGGATCGCGTTGATGACCGCGCGTCTCGTCTCTGGCGTGTCCTGCAAGCCCTGGTCGTCAAACCTCAGGAACTTCACCTCCGCGCCCAAGAGCGTCGCCGCCTCCTGCTGTTCCTGCTCCCTCACCTTCGCGATTTCTTCCCGGGTGTCGTATTCGTTGGAGCCGATGTTGCCGCTTGTCGTGAGCGCGATGAAAATGCGGTGTCCCTGCTGCTTGTATTTCAGCAGCGTGCCTGCGCAAAATACTTCGATATCGTCCGGATGCGCGCCGATCGCCAAAATGTTCATGCCGAATCCTCTCCTCTTCGCATTTGAAATGATCGTTGCCAGGGTCATTGCGATCTAGCCTTTGACGGCGCCGGCGGTAATGCCGGACACCATGTACTTCTGCGCGAACATGAACAGGATCAAACACGGAATGATGCCCACCAGAATGTCCGCGAACACCAGGTTCCAGCTCTGGCTGTACTTCCCGAAGAAGGAGTAAATGCTGAGCGGCAGCGGATATTGCGTCGATTTGGAGAAGTACAGGTAATAAGCGACGTTGTTCCAGACGGCAATGAAGACGAATATCGATACCGTAATGGTTACGGGCTTTAACAGCGGAAAAACGATCCTGAAATACAGCTGATAAGGATTGCTGCCGTCGATAATCGCGGCTTCGTCGATCTCGCGCGGAATCGTCTTGATGAACCCTGTGAAGAGAAAAATGCCGAAGGGGAGCGTGGCGGTCACGAACAGCATGACCAAACCGATATAGGTGTTGTTCAAGTGAAGAATGCGCATTTCCAGATAGATCGGGATGATCGAACCCGGAACGATCAAGCCCGCGATAAAGTAGTTGTAAAAGAAGGTCGAAATCTTCCGTTTGATTCTTGCCAGATAAAAGGAGCACATCGAGGCGACGACGACGTTGGATACGACCGTGATCAAGCCCAGCAGCAGGCCGTTATACAAGCCTCTTAAAATGCCGGACTCTCTGAACACGACTGCGTAATTGTCCCACACCGGCTTGGACGGCAGCCCTAAGCCCATGAGGCCGGCTCCCGTGGAATCCTTCAGCGAGTTGGAGAACACCATCCAGATCGGGATCAAATAACAAAGGGCGACGACGATCATCAAAATCTCCAGAATCGCCCGAGTCGGCGTAAGCCTCCATCTCCTAAGCAGCTGCATTAGTATTCGACCTCCATTTTCCTGAACAAGCCAAGCAGCGTGAAGCTGGAGATACTAACCACAACCGTGAAGACAAGGCCCGCTGCCGCCGCGTAGCCGTACAAGCCCTGCGAGAAGTTGGCGAAAATGAAAGTGCCGAACACCTCGGTCGCTCCGTTCGGTCCGCCGTTGGTCAGGCCGTATACTTCGCCGAACACGTTCAGGCCGGATATGAGCACGAGCAAAGTGTTGATGGTGAGCGCATGCATCGTTAAAGGCAGCGTGATATAACGAAATTTTTTGAGCCCGCCGGCGCCGTCGATCGTCGCCGATTCGTAGAAGTCCGCGGACACGGATTGCAGGCCTGCGAGGAAGATCACGACGGTCGACCCCAAGCCGACCCATACGCCCATAATGATGACGGCGTACAGCGCGATTTTCGGTTCCGTCAGCCAGTTTTGCGCGAGCGATCCGAGGCCGATTTTTCTGAGGAACGCGTTGATGGGACCGTAAGTCGGATTATAGAGAGCACTGAACACCAGGGAGATGACGAGCGGGTTGATCACGACCGGCGAGAAGATGATGACCCGGTACGCGTTTTTGAACTTCACCTGATTGTTCAGAATGATGGCGAGTCCGTAACCGAGCGCGATAACGAATATCGTGTGCAAAACGGTGTAAAGCAGCGTGTGCCTGATCGCTGCGAGGAACCCGGTGGATTCGAACAAATCCTTGAAATTTTGCAGGCCGACATACGTCGGCTTCAAGAGGTAAAACGTCGACCAATCCGTAAATGCGGCCGCTAGCCCCACAAAACTCGGAACGACCGAAAACACGGTGTAGAGGATGACCGCGGGAACGATAAAAAAAGATCGGATAATTTCGCAAGATCATTTTGGGAACCATGGCAACCCCCTTTCTTAAAAGGGATAATCCCCTGAATGGCTCATCGGATTATCCCTTTTACGGCTAATTAGAAACCTTCTGTTTTGGCGGCTTTGTTCACCTTGGCGTAATCCTTGTACCAATCGTCAAGCGCTTGCGCAGGCGCCTTGCCCGCCATCATGTCGTTCACGTGCTTGTTGAAGTCGCCCAGCTGGAAGTTGGGGTCCAGGTAACCGAGCAGGAACGGCGCCGCTGGAATGTTGTTCGCGGCGATCATGTCCGCCATCGATTGCTGGAAGTGATTCAGGCCGACCGTGAAGTCCTTGTACGGGGAGATGCCCGAACCCGGCGTGCCGTCCTTGGTGTTCAGCAAAATAAAGTTGTCCTTTTGCGTCGCGAAGTTGATGAAGTCGTTCGCTTCGGCCTTGTGCTTCGCGTTGACGGGAATCGACATCGCGGCCTCGTCCGTCGGCGGGAACGTAGCGGCGATATAATCGTCGCCGAGCGTGAACGGCATGTAGCCGAGCTTTTCCGCTTTTGCCGCGTCTTCCTTTTCAAAATCGCCGTAAGTGACGTCCGGATAAAATTCCATGGCGATCGTGCCGTCGAGCAGTCCCTTTTGGATAATCGGCTGGTCAGAGGACAAGTAGTCCTTCGCGATATACTTTTTCAAGCTCACGTAACGGTTCACCATCTCAAGATATTCAGGCGAATCGGCCGGTTTGAGCTTGTTCGTCGAGATCTGCTTCGCGAGCTCCGGATTTTTCGCGAACACGTAAGCGCCGCCGACCAGGTAGGGCTGGTTGGCCGTCCAGGTCGATTTGCCCGCGAGTCCGAGCGGGGTGACGCCCATCGCGAGCAATTTATCGGCTGCCGCGATGAATTCTTGATACGTCTTCAGCGGCACTTTAATGCCGGCCTTATCGAACACTTCCGTGTTGTAAATGATACCGTAGAAGCTATGCGGAGCGACCGGCGCTTGATAGAATTTGCCGTCGATCGTCGTGACGGCCGCGACCGTCGGGTCGATGCGATCCAGGATCGGGCCGGTGATCGGCTCCAGGAAATTGGCGGGAATATAGTTAAAGCCTTTATTGTGGAACAGCAGGTCCGGCGCGTCGTTCGTCGACATCTTGGTTTTCATGACGTTGAGGTATTGATCGTCCGGCACGACTTCCTGCTTGATCTTGTTGCCGGTAGCGGCCTCATAGGCTGTGAGCATATCCTGAACCCCGGAGCCGGCCATCCAGGAGGTCGGGCCCATGAACGTCAATTCTACGGGATCCTTGGCAGGCGCTGCCGATTCCGATGCCGCAGCCGAACCAGCCGGAGCCGAGCCGCTCGGAGAAGCGCTTTCACCGGCCGCATTATTGTTGTTATTTCCTCCGCATGCCGCCAGCGTGGTGGATAACGCTAGAATGAGACCAAGCGAGACCGATAACTTTCGTTTGTTTGCCATCGACTTTTAACCCCCATTTTTTTGTAGTGAACGTTAGTACCTTGTTCCTTCAGTCTTCGGCTTAACGTCCCCGCGAGGCGCTCCTTCCCGGCTCAATCCATCCGGCTTGCCGATCGCTCCTTCATTTTACTGTCCTAACATTCCCTTGATATATAGAAAAACGTACGGGCCCTTCTTGAATATTGAACGCAAGTTTGTATGCGAATCGCGATCAACCGCACGCAAAACGGTAACTGCCCGATCCGACTTCCAGCATCCAATAGCGCCCGTCTTCTCCGACGATCCGGACGCCTTCCGCCGCATCCGCCGCGCGGCCGCCCTCCGTCAGCTTCCCGCTTCCCGCCTTGGGCACGTAGACGAAGGCCGTCGTGTTGACCGGCACCGTCACCTCGTGGACGAGCCCCTCGGCCGTCGATTGCCACGCCGATCCGATCCGCCCCCGGACCGTCTCGATCGCGCCGCCGGCGAACGTCATATCGCCCAAGAGATACGGTTTGATGACGCTGGTCTTATAGCCGTCGGACGTCGTCTTGATGCCGGCCAGATGCTTGAAGAACCAGTCGTCGATCGTGCCGAGGAAATAGTGGTCGTAGGAGCGCGTCTTCGACTCCCACGCTTCCCAGAAGGAGGTCCCGCCTTCCGCCAGGCAATAGCCCCAGCTCGGGAACGTCTCCTTCGTCGCGAGCGTATACGCGACATCGCCCCGTCCATGCTCGGTCAGCACCGGCGCCAAATACTTCGTGCCGAAGCAGCCCGTGTCCAGATGCCCGTCCTTGTCCTCCATGATGTCGCGCGCCAGGCGATCGACGACGCGGCCGATCTCGCCTTCCGGCGCGATGCCGAACGCCACCGGGAGCACGTTGGACGTCTGCCGGTAGCCGGCCTCGATCTCCGTGTGATATTCGGCGTCTTCCCGCGCATAGAACCTTTCGTTAACGACGTTCGCCAGACGCGCTTGCGCATCCGCATAATAAGCGGCGTCCTCCGCCTTGCCCAGCACGCCGGCGATTCGCGACATCAGGGAGCAGCTGTAGCAGACGTATGCCGTCGCCAGCAGCGTGCCGCCTTCCGGCCCGATGAACGGACCCGGCACGGCCCAATCCGCATAGCTCTCGTCGGAGCTCACGCCGTCCTTCAGCCGGCTCAGCTCGTACTGCATGTAATGCTTCATGCCGTCGTAATGCTTGCGAAGCGTCTCCTTGTCGCCGTAATACTCGTACAACGTCCACGGCACGATGACGAAGGCGCTCATCCAGGCGGGCGTTGGCGTCAGGTACAGGAAAGGCCCCGGGCACGTATGGGCCACTTCGCCTGCCGGCTGCTGCGAGTCGGCGATGTCCTGCGTCCACTTGGCGAAAAACGCGGACATATCGAAGTTCATCGAAGCGCACTCCGCGATTACTTGCCCGTCGCCCGTCCAGCCCCGCTTCTCATGGAACGGCGTGTCCGTCGGGATGCTGTGGAAATTGTTGAGCATCGTATTTTTCATAGCCTCATGAATCCGGTTGAACAAATCGTTAGAGCTGTCGAAGGCGCCAATCGTATCCAGATCGTTATGGAAAACGCGCGCTTCGACGGATGCCGGCTTCGCGGCGCTCTCAATCTGGATGTAGCGGAAGCCTTTGTAGCTGAATTTCGGCTCCCAGGTCTCGATGCCCTCGCCCTTGGCGATATACACGTCCTCCTGCGGATTTTCCCAGAACTGATGGTCGTAGCCTTCCTTCCATATATCGAGCGAGCCGTTCTCGCGGAGAATCTCCCCGTAGACGAGCTTCACGCTTGTGCCTCTCGGCGCCTGCACCGTCAGCTTCGCCCAGCCCGTCGTGATGAGACCGGCATCGTAGACGTAGACGTTCGGCATCGGACTCGACAGATATTCGCAGGAGATCGTCTCTACGACGCGAATCGGGGGGACGAAGGCGGACTCGACGCTGCCCTCGTACGGCGCCATCGTGGCTGCGGCCGTCCAGTCGTCGTCCGCGTAGCCGGCGAGCTGCCAGCCGTCGCGTTCGAGCCGGGCATCGTATTTATCGCCGTACCAGATATTGTCGTCGACCGTCGGTCCGTCCTTCGTTCGCCACGAGCCGTCGGTGACGATCGTCTCGCTCGTGCCGTCCGCGTATTCGATTCGCAGCTGCGCCAGCACCTTCGGCTCGATCGTGCCCGTGGCGGGATCCGGCCGGCTGAAGTTGTCGCCGATCCAATCTTTGCCGTAGGCATAATGGCCGCGCCCGAGCTCGAACGCGATGCAATTCAGCCCCTCGTTCAACAACTCCGTGCCGTCGAACGTAATCGCGTACGTCCGCTTGGGGAATTGCGTATAATCCGGCTGAAGCAGCCCGTCACCGAGCCGCCGCCCGTTCAGATGCGCCTCGAAGTAGCCGAGACAGGCGACATGCAGCCTGGCGGACTTCACCGACTGCTTCGCCTGGAACTCCTTGCGGATCAACGGCGCGGAGCCGCGACGGCGAATGGCGCCCCATGGCGCGTCGCCATACGACGCGATCGTCCGCGACATGCCCCAGGCGGCATCGTCGTGATCGGCAAGCTTCCAGTCCGGCGCCGTCACGTCCGTCGCGTCCGCCTCGGCCGTTACGCGCCATGTCTCGTCCGTCAGGATCGTCTCGACCGAGCCGTCGTCGTAGCCAAGCTCGAACTTGCCGATGATACCCGCTTCGCGCGACTCGGCATGCTCCACGATCCATGACAAGACGTTGTCTCCGCCTCTTAGTTTGGCGGTAAAGTCGATATAGACGAACGGGGACGTCCAATCCTGCTTCCAGCGCGTATTGAGCTTCGCGATCGTGCTTCCGTTCGCGAAGACGGTGAACTTCGATCCGCCCGTGCCATGGAACAACGCGCAGCGAACCGTCTTGCCCTCCGGCACCTGGAAGGTCTTGCGGAAATGAACGAGGCGCGGCGAATGGCCGGCAGCTTTATCGGCAGTGCTGTCGGCAGTACGATCGGCAGCGCCGTCTGCAGCGTCATCGGCAGCTCCTTCGGCCGTTTTGCCGGCGGTAGCGCCGCTCCCCGGCAGATCGAGGGAATGCCACGCCCACTTGGCTCCCGCCAGCGGATTGCGCCCCGTATCGCCGCCGATCCATTCGGCTGCCCACTCTTCGGGACGGAGCAGTCCCGTCTCGAACCACGCTGGCGCGCTCCATTCGGAAGCTCTGCCGTCTTTGTCCCACGCCATCGCCTTCCAGTAATAGCGGGTTTCCGACACCAGAGGCTCGCCCGCGTAGCGGATCTGCAGCGTCTCGTCGGATTCGACCTTGCCGCTGTCCCAGCATTCGCCCGCTTCGCGGCCAAGCCGCTCTTCGTCGCGGCCGACGACGATCCGGTAGGCGGTTTGCCGCTCGGCGCGCCGATCCGATGCCAGCTTCCAGCCGAACAAAGGCTGCGTGCTGCCGATACCAAGCGGATGGACGGTATTTTCCGTCTTCAATTCGTAAAGCGCCAGCTTGTCGCTCATTCGGTTCACCCCGCGAATCGTATTATTGCGTATAGAAGATCCGGCTTTGCCAGACGCCGACATTGTCTACGGACAGCGTCGGCTGCCGCCCTTCGCCGGCCGGCGCGCCGCCTTGCCGATGCTTGACGCTCGTGCCGCCTTGCAGCAGCTCATAGATGTCCTTGCCGGCAGCCTGCGGATAACCCAGCTTGACCTCGAACGGCCCGGTCTCGTCGTACGAAGCGTTCAGCAGCAGGATCAGCCAGCCGCTCTCGTCCGCCGCATATTTGGCGAACGGAACGACCCGCAGCGTTTTGTCGATGAAGGCGGGAAGACGGCCGCCGCACAGCCATTCGCCGATTCGGAGCAGCTGCTTCCGCTTGAAGCCCGAGTGGATCATCTGCCACGGCGCATACCCTTGAACGGCGACCCTGCCGCCCCATTCGTTCTCGTATACGGTCGACACGGGACCCAGCTCGTCTTTCGTATAGCTCGCGAGCCTGCTGAGCACCCTCGTCTTGTCGCTTGTCGGCTTCAGCTCGTATGCGATGCCTTTCTTCATCGAGAACCTGACGTCGCGCTGTTCGCCGGCGTCGTCTCCGTTCAGCGGGTCGCCCGTCAACACCTCGGTGACGCCGTTGTCGTACGTCCGCACGATCTCTGCGCCGCAATATTCGCCAAGTCCCCTGGCCGTCAGAATCTCCAGCGATTTGCCGTCCATCAATACGCCGCCGCGGAGCATTTCCCGCAGCTCCTCGGTCGTGTAGCCTTCCGCCGCGTTCTCGCTCAGTATCGTGCCGCGGGCCTCCGCCGCGTTCATGGACAGCGGAAAGCCGATCTCGCTGAGCGTATAGAAGTTCAGGCTGTTATCGACGGACAGGCTGTCGAACCAATTGCCGTTGTCCACCGTTCTTCTCGCCTCGTGAAGAGGGGACAATGCCGGATACATGCCGCCCGTCCCGTATGCGCCCGCGATCCGTTCGATTTCGGCCCAGCGGGGCCGGATCGCCTCGATCGCGTCCATCAGCTCGTGGTATTCCTCCAGCGAGCCCAGCTCTCCCCTCAGCGCGTCGAAGGCGACGCCGTTGCACCCCGATACGATGGCGGCCGTGCATTCCTCGAGCGTGATGCGAACCGACTTGGACAAACGATGAAAGGGGAAATTCTCGAGCTCATACTGGATGTCATTTACGAATTCCGGGTAGTGCGCGATCTGCCGGTTGATCTCATGCGCCTTGCGCACGAGTCCGAACGGCTTGGCATCGTCGAAGAAACCGCCGCCCGGCCTGGCTCTGCCAGCCTTCAGCGCCGAGAACCAGCTCGGATAGTCCACGCCCGTATACGTCGAGATGCCGAGACTGACCGTCATCAGGCCGAGCTCGATCTTGTCGTCCACGCGATGCACCGCTTCTTCGATATGCGCGAGCAGCCGTTCGATCGACACGGCGTTTTGCCGTACCCACCGTTCCCGCGCCTCGCCGCCGTCCGGGGCGTTCAATACGTCGACCAATTGCTCGCGCGCATACGACGTGCCATGCTTCCGGTTATAGATATCGATGCATACGGGGCAGAAGCAAGCATAATCGGTCGAACCGAGACCGAACATGCGAATGTCGTCGTCGACCCAGACGAACGACGGCCCGGCTTCCGCGACGAGCGTATACTTGCGGGCGATATATTCGCGGAAGGGTTCCGAATTCGGGCAAAAGGTGCTTTTGGAGGTCAACCCGTCCCGACCGACGGTCCCCTGGAACGGGATCGCGGGCAGCCAGTCCCACGCTTCGTCGAAGTGGCCGAGCGTCGCCAGCATGTTGATGCCAACGTTATGGAAGCCGCTCGCGCGCAGCCGCGTCAGCCGATCCTTCATGATGCGGCACAGCTCGCCGAACCAGTCGAGCGGGTTATAGCCTTGATGCCAATACTCGGTGAATAACATAATTTCGTCGACGGCGTTGCGATGCTTCATTAAAAAAGTCGAGCAATTCCCTGAATCTTTTCTCCGATTCGTATCGGGGGAACGAGAATGCGGAAGCTGAGCTTCATCGGGGATACCGCCTTTTTTAAAATGGTTTGGATTCATTGTAGAACCGCTTCCATCCGCGAGGAATAGAAAATCGTCCTGCCGCATCTTCAAATATGAACGGTTTTAAAGCATGCGAAAACGGCCCCGGACGATAGCGATCGATCATTCAGAGCCGTTCGCAAAGCGGTTGGATTCGGCTATTCGCCGGGCCGGTTCAAGCTTTCGCGGTACCTCGTCGGACTCATCTCGGTGACCGTCTTGAACACGTGGCTGAAATAGTTCTGATCCGTATAGCCGACGATCTCGGCGATTTCCTTGTTCAGCATTTTCGGATAGTCGCGCATCAGGTCCTGGGCGATCTTCATCCGAAGCGAGGTTAAGTATTCGACGTAGGATTTATGGCTGTAATCGCGAAACAGGTTGCAGATGACCGTCCGGGAAACATGGAAATGGTCCGTTAGCGTCTGCAGCGAGAGCGGTTGGCCGATATTGGAGGAGATGTACATTTCGATCTTGTCGAACAATTGCCTGGCGTCTCCGTCCCCGGCGCCCTCGCCCGCGAACCGGAATGCGCTGGCCAGCATCGTGAAGAACGCTTCCTTCAGTTCGCCGAACGTGCGGCACGTGTCGACGAGCTCCTCGATTCGCGTCTCCAGCGTTTTGAACTGCGATACCGACGAGGTGCGGTATTGCTGCTCGAACAAGTGAACGATCCGCTTGAGATGGATCTCCACGATCATGCTCGTGCAGTCTTGCCGTTCCCAGCTGTCGAACAAGTCCGAGATCGAACGCTTCAAGCCCGGCACGTCCCGCTTCTGCAGCAGCAGGACGAACCGCTTCTCGTCCGTCGCGGAGAACGGCGCGGCCGGCTCCGCGAACTCGGCTTCCAGGGCGACCGCGCGGGGCTTGCCGATGACGATCCGTTCGGACAGCGCCATGAAGAGCCGCTTGTGCAAGGCGCGGATCTCTTCGAGTCGTTCGAACGGGTCGCTATAGACGACGGTAGGGAGGACGCCGTCGCGCGCGCAGCACCGCTGGGTCGCCTGGAGCAGCGGCGGGAATCGGCCCGGATTCAGGTCGAACAAGCCGAAGATCAGCAGGATCGACTTGCGGTCGTCCGACGGCAGGAACCAGCATTGCTCCCGCTTTTCCATCTGCTCGCTTAGCTCGCGGCGCATCGGCTCAAAGTTAACATCGCGCTTCGGCATCAGCAGTCTGACGTCGTACAGCGCTTCGACGTTCTGGATGAGCAGCATCCGATAGCCCTTGAAAGGAAAGATCGCCTGAACGGCGCCGTTCTCGAGCACGCCTTCAAGGGCCCCGCTCAGGATCCCGTGCAGGATCTCCTTCGATCTGTTGTAGCTATGGTTCCGGTTCATGTCCAGCAGCTTGAGCAGGACTTCCCGCAGCGCCGCCGTATCGACCGGCTTGAGCAAATATTCGACCACGTTCGCCTTCATCGCTTCGCGCGCGTATTCGAACATCGGGTAGGCGCTGATGACGACGACGTGAACGGAAGGAGAGCGGACCTGAATCGCCTTGGCCAGCTCGATGCCGTTCACGGCGGACATCTGGATATCGGTGAACACCGTGTCCGGATTCGTCAGCGGCATTTGCTCCAGCGCGGATTGTCCGCTGTAGCATTCGGAGACGATCTCGAAGACGGTGCCGAGCTGTTCGCTAAGCTGCAGGATGCGCGCTCTGAGCTTTTCGATGGAGAACGGATCGTCGTCTACCAGCATGATGCGCATGTGCATCCCTCCTATAGTTGAGTGCTTGGCTGCAGCAGGCTTACCGTCTTAGAGGCCCCCGCAAGCGGATGCGAACGCCCGGGACGTCCTCCCGATTTTCGATCTCGTACGCGAAGTTGTCCTTGAACATGAACTTCAGCCGGCCCATCGAATTGGCGACGCCCATGCCGCCTTGGGACATCCCTTCGCCTTCCGCGCTGGAGAGCATTTGCTTGAGATAGTCTTCGACCTTCGCGATGACTTGGGCCAGTCGCTGCTCCGCGATGCCGACGCCGTTGTCCTCGATCCGGATGATCCAATGCGCGGACTCGATATAAGCGCTGACGACGACTTCCAAGCTATTCGTGGATTCGTTGAAGCCGTGTTGAATGCTGTTCTCGACGAGCGGCTGCAGGATCAGCTTGGGCACGACGAGATTGGCGAGCATCGGGTCCGCCTCGATCCGGTACCGGAGTTTATCCACGAAGCGGATTTTCATCAGCTCCAGATATTGAATCGTAAACGCGAGCTCCTTCTCCAGCGTGATGATCGGGGATTGCGTGGAGATCGAGTACCGGAAAAAGCCGAGCAGATTTTGACTGAGCGCGCTCACCTGGTTCAGATTGCGATCCTCCGCGCTGGACTGGATGAACCCGAGCATATTAAAAAGGAAGTGCGGGTTGATCTGCGCCTGCAGCATATCGAAATGCGCCTGCAGCTGCAGCGTTCGGAACCGAACGGTATCCTCCAGCGAATTTTTGAGCCGCTCGCTCATGTTGCGGAAGGAACGGTTGATCAGGTGAATCTCGTCCATCTCGTATTTATTGTCCATATTGAGTTGTTCGTCGTTCTCGTCCAGACTGATCCGGTCGATCGTTCTTTTCAGCTGTTTAAGCGGGCGGGTTAGTATTCTGGATAAAATGTAGAACAGCGCGACCGAGATCAGAATAAGAAGAAGCATGGCGGCGATCGCGACGTTGCGGAAATTGACCAAGGAAGCGAACACGACTCTTTTGGGAACGGTCAGCATGACGGAAAAATCGGATGGATCGTTCGATTTGAAAAAAACATACTGCTTATCTCCAAACGACTTCGCCATGAACGGGTATTTCCCGGCGGAGGACTGCTGCTTCAAACGGCCGTATTCCTGCTGCTGGGCCTGCGTGAGTCCCTTATGGCCGCTATCGGTCGAATAGATGATCGCGTCCCCGAAAAAAAGGTTCAACTGCGCCCCTTTGATCTGGCTCAGCGTCTCCAGGTCGACAAGTTCGTCCGCCTTGATCATGACCTCGAGCATGCCGGCTCTCGTCTCCCACGGCAGCAGCATGCGGCTGAATACGAATACAGGGTAGCCGTTCGTCGCATTCCAGGGATCGCGCGGCTCATAGCTCAAGAGCGTCTCACCGTTGGTGGCCGCGATCCGCTTCAGCTCCTCGTATTGTTCGTACGGGCCGACGGAGGTGGGATCGTCCTCGCTGTCGGATATGAGATCGCCCTCCATCGTGAATAAGCGAATATTGACGGCGTCCGGATACACGGTCGACAGCATCGTGACGAAGCTTTTGAGCGCGCCTCGCAGCTGGTACCGTTCGTAGAAATCCTGGGAGCTCGCCAGCCCGTTCAAGTAGTTGACCGCCGGACTATCGTTCGAGATCGACGACCAATAAAGCAGCTGGCTGAGGACATCGAACTGGTTGACGCGCTCGTCCAGCCGATCCTTGATTTTCGAGACCGTCTCGTCGAATCTGGAGATCGTGTTCTTCTCGATATTGTTTTTCAAGTAGACGTACATCGGCATGCAGACCAATAGAATGATCGCGACCGCAATGAGCGAATACGTCAGGAAAAACTTCGTGTGCAGACTGTTCCACAACCGCATGTCGCCGCATCTCCTCCCAAGCTCGCTTCACCGGGCGGTTCGTATGAATTGCGCCCATTCTATCACGTCGGAGCCGGGTTGCGCATCTGCGGCGATCGGAGGGTTCAGGGCTTCAAAAAAGATTTTGGAAAATCGGCTAATGCCTTCCGCCAGCTCGCGAAAAGCAGCGGGACCTTCATCCAACGAACGCGTCTCCGTCCACCCTTCGATGGCGATGTCGCCCCGCGTCAAAAGCGCGACGGCTTGCCGAAAATCCTCGTGGGAATACGTATAGGATCCGATCAGCGAGATCTCTTGCCTCACCAGATGATTCATGGGCAGCTCCGAATTGCCTTGGCCCAACCCCACCATAATGACCGCGCCGCCGGGATCCACCAGGTTCATCGCTTGTTCTCTCGTCGCCTGCACGCCGACGCAATCGATCGCGACCGGGATCCCTTGCGGGAAGAGCGCTTCGCGCCGATCCTCGATCTCCCGCGGAGATAGACCGATCGCGCCAAACCTTTCAGCGTGCGCCAGCCTGGCCGGCTGAAGGTCGAGTACGACGATATTGCCCGCACCCATCTGCCGGGCGGCCGCCACGCATAGCAGCCCGATGGGTCCGGCGCCGTAAATGAGCAAATCGTCCAGCGGCTTAAAACCCAGCTTGATCGCATGGATGGCTACGGCTAACGGTTCGGCCAGCGAAGCCAGGGAAGCATCCATGTCCTGCGGCACCCGAATCACGTTCTCGAAAGGTACCGCGACGTACGCCGCAAAAGCGCCGGGCCGATGGATACCGACAATTTTGCGGTTGCGGCAGATGTTGTACGCGCCCCGCCGGCAGTTCGCGCACGTACCGCAGGCCATGAGCGGATTGACGACGACTTTGTCCTCCGGCGTTAGCCCGCGGACCTGATCGCCCAGGGCGGCGATTCGTCCGCAAAACTCGTGCCCCATGACCAGCGGCGGCACGCGAACGCTGCTGTGTCCCAGATAGCCCTCCAATTCGCTGCCGCAGATGCCGACGCTTTCTACCCTGACGAGCGCTTCATTCGGCCGGATGCTTGGCACGTCGACTTCTTCAAACGTCAGCTTTTCCGGCCCTTGATAGATTAATGCCTGCATCCTTCACTTCTCCCGTCCGTCATGGCTACTTGGCCAGATACCCGCCGTCGACCATCAGGTCTTCGCCGGTAATAAAGGAAGCGTCGTCCGACGCGACAAAGGCTACGACGCCGGACACCTCTTCCGCCGTTCCTTGCCGGCCCAGAATATGAAGCTGCGAGATGCGCGCATTTTCCTCTTCCGGATCGATTCCGAGCTGGATGCAGCTGTTTTCGAACGCCTCGGTTCGGATGTAGCCCGGACAGACGCTGTTGACGCGAATACGGAAAGGGCTCAGATCGATCGCCCAGCACTTCGTTAAGCCGCGAATCGCGAATTTGGTCGCGTTGTACGTCGCGAAGCTGCTCTGCCCGACAAAGCCGCTGACGGAAGATAAATTAACGATGGCGCCCGCGCCCGTCTTCTTCATGAGCGACAAGCAATACTGCGTAACGAGCGAGGTCCCGATGACGTTAACGTCCAAAATGGCTCTCCATTCCTGCGACGTCGCATCGATGCCCTTCAATATGAAGCGGGCCGCATTGTTGACCAGAATGTCGACGCTGTCCGACACTTCGGCCACGCGGCGGAAGGCGGCCTCGATCTGCCGCTCGACCGCGATATCCGCCTGGACAAAGTAGACGGGGTTTCCCGTCGCTTGCCGGATGCTTGTTGCCGTTTCTTCGCCGTCCGGCTTCAGATCGAAGATCCATACTTTACAGCCTTCCTCGCTTAAGCGCTGGACGATCGCTTTTCCCAATCCCTGCGCGCCGCCGGTCACGACGGCCGTCTTCCCCCTTAGACCTCGCACGGTGCTTCCCCCTTCCCAAGGTTGGTTACTCCGGCGTTACGATTTGCAGCGTCGCTTTCCCGGAAAGGCCGGCAGGCAGCGGCGATTGAACCTGCTGTCTTTCTTTATGGCCGTACAGGCGTCTGTCGCGGATTTGCTTGATCTTTTCGGTAAAATAAGGCCAGTTTTCCGACAGCGGACTGCTTGGCTTCGGCTCCTGCAGCGCCGAATCGAGCATATGGTTGATCCATACGTTCGTCACTTTGATGCTCAGCGCATTCTCGCCTTCCGCTAACCAATCGGTCAAATCCAGCCGTCTCGGCGCTTTCCAGAGCACGCCGGCGCTGCGGCCGTTCACGAACACCTCCGCCACCTCGCGGACGTCCTCCAGCTGCAGCCATACGCGCTGATTCGGACGGATCGCCGGGATCGTCGCCTTTCTCTCATAAAAAAGCGCTGCCGCAGTAATATCGTACGTCAGCGAACCGCTCCCACGTCTGCAGCTGCTCAAGCGCCTGCTCGAAGCCGGCTTCGGGAATGCGCAGCGTCCAGCGATCCGAGATGTCCATCGACTGGGTGTGCTGCCGCGCTTCCGGCAGTTCCCCGTTATCTGCGGCGCCGGTCGCATCCGCGAGCGCTTCGCCGAACACGATCAGCAAAGACTGGAAGGGTTCGAACGCGAGCGCAAGGCTCGCTGTCTCGCTCTCCGGCGGAAGCTGGATGCGTCGCAGCGCCCGGCGCGTCATCGGATCGAGCACGGTCGCGGATCGGCCCCCCGTATTTGAAACGAACGTATGCCTGCTGCTCCTCGCCGCTCACGTTCGCCACAAAGTACACATGGCCGTCCTGATGAATCCGGTGCACGTAACCGATCGTCTGCGCAGCCAGGTTCGTGCCGCTCGCATCCCCTAACGATTCGATCTCGACGTCGGGGGTCTCGGCTTCCCGAAGCCGCGTCACCAATTCGTCCTCGTGCTCGACGACGATCGTTTTCCCCTCTCCCACCGTCTTCCAGACGCCGTCTTCCTGATGGAACAGATCACCCAGCACCTGGCCGAGACGCCGATTGTTCGCCTCTCTGTCCATATAGCCCGGCGCCGTGCGGGGGCGCTCCGCGACGGCGATCAACGTGCCGCCTTCGGATACGTACGTCAGGAGCTTGTCGGCCGTATCGAGCGGCAGGCGGGTGACGAAGGGCAGGATCATTACTTTGTAACGGTTTGCGCCGAGCGCCAGTCCCGAGGCAGTCATGCGAGACAGCTGCGTAATGGCTTCGTCGTTGAGAAAATCAAAATAGTAGCCCGATTTTTGCACGCGATTGACCAAGCTTTTACCGATATGCGCCTCCAGCTTCATCGCCATATGCAGCTCGGCCAGCGGCATGGCGGACCAGATGTCGGCCTGCGGCAAATAGATCCCGACCTCCGCGTAGCTCTCCCCGGCTTGCAGGAACGCAGACACCGAATGGATGTACGAGGACAGCATCGGGTAGTATTCCCACCACGTATTGTTATGCGAAATAAAGGAGGAAGCATAAAAGGCCCAGCCCGGCTTCCCTGCCGATTCCGGCGAGTAGGAATACCCGTGATTGACGATTTGATTGATGCCGTCGAGAAATACCGCGTCGACCGCCGCTTTCATCATCTCCAGCGTCTCCATGAAACGCGGCGAACGGAGCCACGTGAACGTTTCATTCGTAATCACGGACCGACCGTACACATGACCGGCGGACGATGCCAGCCTGCGATGCACCGTGTTCACCTCGTACTTGTCGTTCGCGCCGAAGGTTTCGCCCTCCGGATAATCGGCAGCCGCGTAGGCCTGGAGAATATCGCCCCAAGTGCCGTGCGCCTGGATTCTGGTTTTGACGCCTCTGGCGTGGCTCCATTCGGTGAAGTTGCGGAAGAAGTTGTCGATCGTCAATTCCGAAAACGTCTTGTAATAGTCGTAGCGAATATCCGCCGTGATCTCGCCGATGTTCCCCCATAAGGCCGGCATAAACGGCGTCAGCTCATATCCTCTTCGTATCGCGAATTCCTCGGGCAGTATCGCCGTCCAGTTGTTGCCGCCGAGCTCGATCGAATCGCAGAAGAAGGCCCGAATGCGTCCTTTCCCCAGCCGTTCCAATAAGGGGTCGCCCAGTTGCGCGAAGTAGAAGTCGGATACGTCCTTGCGGCAGTGATCGATCGCGTACCCTTCCATTCCAGGCGCCGGTATGCCCACCTGCTGTTTGTACATATTCGTTATAAAGACGTAGATCTTCCAATGCCCTTCCGGGATGTTCACCTTGTTCATGCAGTGACCCCACTGCCAGCCGTGCAGCCAGGTCGTGCCCAGATGCGCCGTAATATCCTGGAGCGTATCCGGGAGCAGCGCGCCGTTCCCGAACTTGCCCATGACGGCCTTAATCGGCTCGCCGGGCAAGATCGTCGTGAAGTCCTGCTCGTATTCGGAAGGTCCGATGACGTCGATTTGATAAGGAATCAGGATCTCCGGCGCCATGTCGTACGGGACGAACGGGCCGCCGAACGGCCAGCCGGAGCAGAGCGTGATATCGACGAATAGCCCCAATTCCGCTGCGGTCGCTAGCGTATAATCAAGAATGTCCATAAATTCGGGCGAGTAATAAGCGCGATTTTTAATGCCCTGCGCTTCGGAATCCTCCTGAAGGGGATACGTGATCTGGATCTCGACCCCGCCCAGCCCCGCCTCTTGCATGAAAGCAAGCTCTCGGCGGATCTCTTCCTTCGTTACGGCCGCGCCGTACCACCACCAACGCGTGAAGCCCTTCGCTTCAGCCGGCGGATTATGCAGCATTTCGAGGCAATCGTCCATGTGTGCGATGATAGGCCACCTGCCAGTCGTTTAGTGATAAGTCCATTCGGTTATTGGAACAGCTTTTCGTCCAACCGGTCCAAATCCGCTCGAAGAATCTCGAAGTGCTTGCGCATGAAGCGCTTGGCGGATTTGACGTCGCCGTTCTTCATCGCCTCGAGAATTTGCCGATGAAGCGGCTCCGTCTCTCTGCCGAAGATCGGCGCGTCGACGGCGTCGATGACTTGCGCGGACCACAGATTTTCCAGATCCTCGATCGATTGGAACAGCTTCAGCAGAAGCCGGTTGTTAGCGCCTTCATATAAGGTTTTATGGAACAGATAGTCCTCTTGCCGGGGAATTTCTCCCTGCTCCCGCTTCCGGTCGTACTCCGCGATAATGGCTTCCAGTTGTTCCAGGCAAGCGCCCTGACCTTGGCTCACGATCTGTTCGATGGCGTACTGCTCCATCATTTCCCGCAGATCCAATATTTCCAGCAGCGACCTTTTCTCGTTCGAGACGCGCAGCTTTAGATCCGCGATTTCCCCCAGAATCGTTTTCTCGGCTCGAAGATACATGCCGCTGCCCGGTTTGATCTCGATCATGCCGTAGCCCTCGAGCTTCTTCATGGCCTCCCGAAACGAAGCCCTGCTGATTTGAAGCTGCTCGCAAAAGAACCGCTCGGGCGGCAGGCGATCCCCTTGACTTAGGCCGTGGTCCGCGATGTACTTCAGGACTTCCTCCGAAATCGACTCGTGCAGCTTTTGCCGCTTTAATGGTTTAAGCAAGAAACCGTATCTCCTATCTGATTAAATTAGTAAGTTGTCTGACCAATTTATTGATAACATATTTGATTTTTAAGGAAGTGTCAATTGTTTTCTGCGTTTCGCTCGCGTTTGGCCAGCGCATTAAAAAACACCGCCCTTGCGGGCGGTGTTACACGGTCATTTGCGGTTAACGAAACGGCGCCGAAACGGTTTGTCCGATATCGCGCAGCAGCGTTGCTACATCTTCGGAAAAGTTGCGAACCGGATGCCCGTCCAACGGCTTCATTTGCGAATTCAGGGATTGAATACGCGCATGATATTGCTTGTCGGATGTCACGTGAACGGCATAGCCCGGTTCCGAGCGCTCCACCGCTTGGCGCACTTGGTTTTCGACGGTTTTCGCGTTCTCTCCGTGCTTGACGTCGATGCCGACGATCGCATCCCGGTTGTGTACGAGGACGGTCGCTTTGCTGACGCCCTTGACCGCGTACACGTGTTTGGCGATTTTGTCCGAAGCCGCCTTATTCGAAGAAGTGCCCGCGCCTTCCTTCAAGACGTTATGATCGGTCGATCCGACATTATGCTCGTAAGGCTTGACCGACTTCGTTTTCATTTGCCCGCAGCCCGTCATCGACAAGACCAGCATCGCCGACATGAACGCCATTCCCAATGGTTTTAACAAGCTGTCTCACCTCCTGGCCTTTAATATGCGTCGTGCGTTCGCCATTCATGCGGCAGAGGTGGAATCATTTCTCGCTTATCTAATCCGATGCGCTTGGACATTTTAATATCGGGGCGGATATCCCCATCAAACCTCGGGAGGTTCGACATGAAAAAAACAGTTGCAGCGGTCTTAACGGCATGTATGGTACTAACTGCAGGTTCGGCTGCGTACGCCGCAGCGCCCGTTGCAGAGAAGAAGCATGAACAAAAAATGCATGCGAAGTCGCTCCACGAAAAAAAGCTGCACCACAAAAAAATGCAAGAGCACAAGCTCAAGGCCAAGTCCCAAAAAGGTAAAATCATTAAGCCAAAAGCGACAGATAAAGGCAAAAGTCTTCATTCTAAAAGCTTGCGGGCCAAGGATGTTACGAAGCTGCCAAAAACCGGTTTCGGCGGCGCTAGCGAGCAAACGGAATAGAAATAAGGAGGGGTATGCGGTGCCCCTCCTTTATCATTTATGAAAATCATCCTAAAGCTTGCGGTCGCTATCGTGATCGTTCTCGTCATGGCCAGCTGTTCAGCCCCCGAAGAAGGAGAAAGCCAAGAAAGCCAATCTATACATCGTCGTGATAATCAATTGCTGGAAATGAAGAACAGACTTTCAGAGGCAACCGATTCAGCCGATACCGATATTATTCATAAACCGTTGGCGCTTCAAAAACCGAAGAAATCCATCGATACAAAAGGAATCGTTCCGGCGAGAATTTATATCCCAGCTATCGATCTGCATGCAGAAGTCGCACCCGTGAACGTCAAGGATAACGGGCAGATGGACGTACCCAAAGACGATAAAACCGTTGGATATCTATTAAATGGCGTTTACCCCGGTGCGATCGGAAACGCAGTGATGGATGGACATTATGATAATTATAAAGGCGCCGCCGTATTCTTTCATTTAAAGCAGCTTCACCAGGGCGATGTGGTTGTCGTTAAAAACAAAGACGGCGGGACGATTGAGTTCGCGGTTGAATCCGTACAATCGTTTAAAACCACGGAAGCGCCGCTTTCCCGAATCTTCGGAAAAACGGACGAGGCTCGGTTGAACCTGATCACCTGCTCCGGAAAATACAGCCGCTCCAAGAAAGAGCATCAAGAGCGATTGGTTGTTTTTACGAGAAGGATCGCGTAGTTAGAAATACAAAAAACGTAGAAGCAAAGCCCCGGCGATTGTTCGCCGGGGCTTGCTCCGGTGGGCAAAAATTTATATCTTGTCCGCCTGACGAGGCCCCTGAATAAGAGGCCGGAACCTGGCGACTGATAGGAGCGATGGGCGCGGGTATCCGTAAACAAAAAAAAAGCCCGAGAGCCTATGCCCCCGGGCGGAGTAAGAGATTTATTTATAGCGTCAACTCAACCTCGCAAAGGGCTTCCGCCAACTTCACTCCGATTTGATTGCAGTTGCTGAATGCTTGGGTTACTTGGACATCAAGCTCGTTTGCCTCCAATATTGCATTGGAAGCTTTTTCCGCGCTATCAGCAGCTTGCTTGATCGCTTCACGGCTGGCTTGCGTCAAGCTCTTGTTCATCATTAAATCAGAGGAGGACATAAGCATTTCCACAGCCAACGCAGCCATTTCTGCTGCACTATTTGCGGTATATTGCAGTCGAATCGCATGCTGTCTGAGCTGAATCGCTCGTTCATTAATATCTTCCGAACTCTTTCGGGCCTCGTTCAACGCATGCGTTAAGTGACCGACGAGTTTATATGACGTATAATTGTCCTCCGATTTGTTTGCTTCTAAACTTTATTGTACTATACAAATAGGATAATAGCTACATAATCAGGATGTTGCTTTCTTGGAAGAGCCGAAGCACCCGGGCAAATTGTGGGTATCTAGAATGAGCATAGCCATTTTTTCTTTGAGGGAGAGAACTTCTTGTATCTAGACGATGGCGCGATGCTCCAACAATTACAAGCTCATGCTGAAGATTTACGTAAATGGATTTCATTTTATCAAAAAACTCGTGAAGATTATAGGTTAAAGCAATACGAAAAATATCTAGCCAATACGCTTGTAGCGATCGATAAATTAATGCATCCGTAAATCAAGCGGATGAACCGTTTAGAGTACGCATTTCCTTCCACGAGCCAATATGAAAACGAAAGTTCCCCTACAATCGAATCCTCACCGCTCCGGTAAAAATAAAAAAAATCCCTTATGCATCAAGGGATTTTGTCATTTAAGTTATGGTGCGGTCGAGAGGACTCGAACCTCCACGGTATTGCTACCGCCAGCCCCTCAAGCTGGTGCGTCTGCCATTCCGCCACGACCGCATAATAAAATTGTTGCTGTTCTCCAAGCGGCAGTGCCGGGGAACTTCTTCGAGCATCTTTCTTACTGTCATCCGATCCTGCTGACCGAAGGTGGTGAGCCATGAAGGACTCGAACCTTCGACACCCTGATTAAAAGTCAGGTGCTCTACCAACTGAGCTAATGGCTCGTACTGAAGTTGGTGACCCGTGGGGGGAATCGAACCCCCGTTACCTCCGTGAAAGGGAGGTGTCTTAACCGCTTGACCAACGGGCCGCATTAGCACCGAATCGCTTGTTCATCGCGATCTCTTTCAGACGACAAAAATGATTATATAACACGAATCCGGGATTCGCAAGTACCTTCGCGCAATTTTTTAAAAGTTTTTTTTGTAGTGTATGCTAAGACCAAGAAAGGGGCGCCATTCATGACTCAAATGCTTCTATATAATGAATCGACGCAGCGCGTCGAAGAGACCGAGGTCCGGGTGCCGAATGAAGGCGAAGTCGCCTGGGTGCCGCTGATCGCCGCCTCGCAGGAGGAGATCGAGCGCGTGCTGCGGGACGTGTTCTGCTGTCACCCGCTCATCGTCGAGGACTGCGTCAAGTTGAACCAGCGCCCCAAGCTCGACCGTTACGACAAGCATCTGCTCCTCACGTTCTTCGAGGTCGGGCAGGATTTGACGACGATCGAAATGGAGCATGTCATCGGCCCCAACTACGTCATCACGGTCGCGCCGCGGTCCGCGAGCTCGGTCGACGCGGCCGAGCGAGACTTCCGCGCCGCGCCGGAGCGGTTCATGAGCTTTTCGGGCGTCCTCCTCTACCGCCTCCTCGACCGCTGCGTCGACGACTACGCGGACCTGACGGACAAGGTGGAGAACGTGCTGGACAAACATGAGCGGGCGGTCTTCCGCAATCCGCACGTCAAGATCGCCGGCGACGTCTTCCGCCTCAAGCGGAAGCTGCATACGGTCAGGCGCATCATGGCCGACGAAAAAGCGGCGCTCGCGCAGCTGACGCATCATCAATTCCCTTACACCAGAGCCGAAGCGGACGTTTACTTCATCGACATCTACGATCACGTCTCGCGCGTGCTCGATTCGATCGACGGCTTCCGCGAGTCGCTGTCCGGCCTCCTCGAGCTTCAGTTGGGCATGAAGTCGGATCGGATGAACGAGATCATGAAGACGCTCACGATCGTCAGCTCCATTTTCCTCCCCCCTGACCTTCGTCGTCGGCTTGTACGGTATGAACTTCCAAGATATGCCTGAGCTGCATTGGAAATACGGCTATCCCGCCGTGCTTCTGATCATGGTTACGATCGCAGGGTCGCTCTGGTGGTTCTACAAGCGAAAAAAATGGCTGTAACGCCCGCGTCCCCCCCCTCGTTTCAACGATCGTCGTATCCGGTTAAGCATGAAGTAATATACGGATTCGACAAAGGGGCTATTCGCCATGAACGAACATAAGCTGCACGACGGTACCTTATACTGGCCGAAAACGATGTCCTTCTTCCCGACCTATCCTTCCCTTCGGGAACGCGCGATGACGCAGGTCGCCATCATTGGCGGCGGGATGACCGGTGCGATCTGCGCGGCAACGCTCGCCGAAGCCGGCATTCCCGCCGTGCTGGTCGAGGAAAAGCGCGTAGCCTCCGCCAGTACGGCGGCCAACACGGGCCTTATTCAATTTTCCAGCGACATCATGGTGAGCGAGCTGGCCGACCGGATCGGCGAAATGGACGCTGTCGCATTCTACGCGCACTGCAGCAAGGCCGTGAACGATCTCGGCCTGCTGGCGGCCGCCATCCCCCAGGACGGCGGCTACCGCTCGCGCAGCAGTCTCTACTGCGCCGCTTCCGACGCAGACGCTTCCAAGCTGCGCCGGGAGTACCAGATGCTCCGCCGGCACGGCTTGGACGCGGATTGGGGCTTCCCGGCGGGAGTCGGCCCCGCCTTTAAAGCGCGTTATCCCGCCGCTCTCGTGACGCACGGCGACGCCGAGATCAATCCCGTAAGGCTTGCCAACGGCTTAATCGCGCAGGCAGCGCGCTGCGGCGTCCGCGTGTACGAGCATACGGGCGTAGCGAACGTACGCAAGAGAGGCGACTGGTTCGTCCTCGCTTGCGATGGCGGCGAGATCCTCGCACGTACGGTCGTGCGCGCGACAGGCTACCTCCCCGGCATCGAGGGGGCCGCCGAGAGCGAACCGAACCTTCGCCGGACGTTCGCGCTGGCGACGCCGCCGAATTCTGTTCCCGACGAATGGAACCGGGACCTGATGATGTGGGAAACGGCGCGTCCCTACTTTTACTTCCGCACGACACCGGACGGCCGGATTGTCGCCGGCGGACTGGATGAGGATATGCCGGATCCCTCTACTGGCGAGCGGGCGCTGCGGGAGCGCACCGACAAGCTGCTCGCCGAGCTTGGGGCGCTGTTCCCGGGCAGCCGCTTCGAGGCCGAGTACGCCTGGTGCGGCGCGTTCGGCGAATCGCCGGACGACCTTCCCTTCATCGGCGAGCATCCGGAGATGCCAGGACTTTTCCATGCGCTCGGCTATGGCGGCAACGGCACCGTGTACGGCATGCTCGCCGCGAGCATGCTCGTAGCGCACCTGCGGGGGGAGACGCACCCGCTCGCCGGGTTGCTGCGGCCGACGCAGGTTAGACGGACCGCTAGTGGAGAGCCTGCTGTCAAAAAAGCGTTTGGGGTTTAATGCCCGCCACTGCCGACAGGACTTCATTTTATCCGATTTGCTTCTAATCGAGGTCAGCGAGCGCTTCGCACCGTGCGTTGCGAGGCGTTTGTTGCTAAATGAGACTTGTTCGTCGTTTTGGCGTTTCGCGTGGGGAATTTAGTTCTGGTCGAGACTTGATCGAAGTTTTGGCGACCCGAGTGAGGAATTCGTTTCCGACCGGACCGACCAGTGCAATCGAGTAGGAGGAGGCGGCTAGCCTCCGTCCTCTCACACCACCGTACATGCGGGTCCGCATACGGCGGTTCCAAAAGGTTAACAAGGCTCCTTGTAACGAGTAAGCAGACTTTTCAGCCCTTTTGCCTCCCAGTAGGAGGTCGGAAGGGCGTTGTTTATGTTCCGGGACATTTCCCAAGGGCCGCGCCGGGAGTTGGCCATGACATAACAGGCCCACTCCCGTACATTCAGCGCTCTTAGTTCGCGGATGCGCGTTCGCACTCGCTTCCATTGCTTCCACAGGCACATGCGCAGCCGTCTACGAATCCAGCCATCGAATTGCTCGAGGTGTTTCTTCGCAGCAGCCATCCGGAAGTAGCCCAGCCACCCCATCGTATAGCGGTTTAGCCGGTTTATCCGTTCCTCCATTGGCATAGACTTCGTACGGTTCGTCAGTTCCCGGACCTTGTCCTTGAACCGAGAAATCGTCTTTGGTGCCAATCGAATCGTCGCTTGCCGGTTGTTCATGAAGCTAAATCCTAGAAACTTTCGCTCCCGCGGTCTGGCTACCGCACTCTTTTCCCGGTTCACTTTCAGTCTTAGCTTTCCTTCTACAAAGCGAACCACCGACCCCATGACGCGTTCTCCGGCGCGTTTGCTGGCTACGAAGATGTTGCAATCGTCCGCATAGCGGACGAAGTGCAGTCCTCTGCGCGTTAACTCCTTGTCCAGGTCGTCCAACAGGATGTTTGCCAGTAGTGGACTAAGCGGTCCGCCTTGCGGCGTCCCTTCCTCCGTTCGCTGGCAAACCCCGTTCTCCATGACGCCGGCATTCAGATAGGCGCGAACCAGCTTCAGGACGCGTTGGTCCGTCACCTTACGTGCCACTCTGGCCATGAGCATGTCGTGGTTCACCCGGTCAAAGAACTTCTCCAGGTCCATGTCTACGACCCAGCGCAGTCCGCTCTGGATGTAGGATTGAGCCTGCCGCACCGCATCGTGCGCACGCTTGCCTGGCCGAAAGCCGTAGCTGCTTGGAGAGAATTCGGCATCGAAAATCGGATTCATCACTTGCAGAAGCGCTTGCTGTAGCAGTCGGTCCATCACGGTCGGGATGCCAAGCAGCCGTACGCCGCCTCCGGGTTTGGGGATTTCCACCCGTCTGACGGGCGCAGGTCTGTAGGTTCCCGCGAGGAGTTCGGTCTTCACCGACTCCCAGTGCGTTTTCAGGTAAGCTTGTAGCTGCGCTACCGTTACACCGTCCACACCGGGCGCTCCTCCGTTTTGGACCACTCGCTTGTACGCGTCCCTCAGGTTTGCGCCCTCGAGCATCCGCTCCAGCAAGTCGTTACTGGCTTTGCGAGAGGAAGGGGCGACTTGTGCCGGCGATGAACTCGGCGCTCCTGCATACCCTTGCGGCTTCACCGCTTCTCTTTGCAGCAAGCTCCCTTGCGGGATATTCGGCTGTCGTTGCTCATCGCGCGAACGCATCGGTTTCCTCTCTCCTTTCGGTTCGGCCCTTCCGCAGCTGTTGCAACAGTCTGCGTACTATGGCCTCTGCTGACTCCTGCGGGTTCAGCGCAACCTCCCGGTTGCGGTTACGAAATGACTTCGCTTTTTTTTTTTTTTTTCATCCCGCAGGCCTCCCCAGATAAGAACGCCATCTGTCTGCCCGCGACCACTGGAGTTTACAGGGTTAGCCCTTGGCGGCTTTGGATTTCGTTGTGTGTTGACAACTCATCCGGCTAACCCTGCCTCGAATCCAGTTCGTATACCTTGGCCCGTGCATTTGCCTCCGGCTTCCTTCAGATTCCGCCTCGCGACGGACACCCTTGCCCTTGGCTACGGTAGGCGCTCGCCAGCCCCCGTTCGGGACTTTCACCCTAAAGATGACGCCCATGCTGGGCGTACAATAAAAAAAGGATTGCCTATTCGGCAATCCTTTGTCATGTCGCTGTGGTGGCGGAGAGAGAGGGATTCGAACCCTCGCACCACTTGCGCAGTCTAACCCCTTAGCAGAGGGTCCCCTTGAGCCACTTGGGTATCTCTCCATGTTGGCTCCCCGAACAGGACTCGAACCTGTGACAACTCGATTAACAGTCGAGTGCTCTACCAACTGAGCTATCAGGGAACGTTTTCTTCAAAAGCGACATTGATTAATTTATCATATGTCCTCTAAGGAGTCAAGCACCGTCCCAAACTTTTTTATAATTAATTTTGAGCCACCTGTCCTGCATACGAAGCGGCCTGCTCCGGCGCGGCTTCTTCGAGTCGCAGCTTGCCTCTGCACCGGCCGCACACGTACTTGCGGGGATCGGTCTTGCGCTTGCGCGGGTACGACATGCCGCAGGCGCGGCACACCAGATGATAACGGACCGGCAAACTGCGGCGCGCGCCCGGAAGCGCTTGACAGTAAAGCGTGGCGCCAACCTGTGCGAGCAGCGTCTTGAACTCGGCGTCGCGGTGCTTATAGCCGCGCCCGAGCAGGTGCAGGTGGTAGTGGCACAGTTCGTGCTTAATGATGCGCTCCGTCTCTTCCGCTCCGTTGATCTGGAGCTGATGCGGGCTGATCTCTATATTATGGCTTTTCGTAAAATAACGGCCTCCGGTCGTCCTCAGCCTGCCGTTGAACGCGGCCTTGTGCAGGAAGGGCCTGCCGAACCATTGAAGAGACAACGCCTCCACCCACTGCTGCAATTCCCGGTTGTCCATTTACGGAGCCTGCCTTCCTAACTATGCCTTGTTCTACTTGAATTGTAGCCTCGGGTTGGGCTACACTGTCAAGTAGAATTTGCCGAGGGGAGACCATCTGACTCATGCCCGACATGACCCATGTATTGCTTCAGCGCGCCGACGGCAGCCTCCTGTTCGTCGAGATGCCCGCGTCTCACGCTTATCAGCTTAGCGCGCTGAACCTTAGACTGCACAAAGAGCTGTCCAAGCTGACGGCGGACAACGTCCCGGCGCTGCCGAGAGCCGTCGCGGAAGTCGGCAGCCTGGAGCTAATGGAAGGCGCGGCCGAACGAATCGGCGGCATGGACTACGTCAACGAGCTCGAAGCGACGTTCGCCGCCGTACGCGAAGGCGAGTACCCGCTCGTCTCGCTGCTGACCGAGATTCGGGCGCTGCAGGCGCAGCTCGAGCAGTGGTACGAGGAAGAAGGCCTCCTCTAGTCGCCGACGTTCGACGCCAAGCCCAACTTTTGCCCACGTTCCGTCAGTCGGACCTGCACGGTTCGCCTCGCCTCTCCATAAGGTATTAGTACAGCATGACAGTGGAGGAGGACGACGGCTATGCCGCAATGGCTGTGCAATCAGATGATGAGGGCTTACCAGAAGAAGGACCGCCGCCAGATCAAGATGCTGAACGACTGCTGGTTCTTTTATTACCGACAGCCCGCCAAGGATGCGGCCGCAGGCCCTCGTCCCTAACCGACCGTCCCGGTTTGAATCATACGATCTATAATTATTGACAGCCGCCCCGAATGCGGACGCAGCAAGCTGCGCCGCATTCGGGGCGGCTGTCTGTCCTGCGCGGGTCGAAGGCGTTAAGCCTCCGCCGGCCCTTTCATCGTCAAGCTGACGCGGCCCTTCTTCAGGTCCGCGCTCATGACCCACACTTTGACCGTGTCGCCGACGGCGACCACTTCCGTCGGATGCTTCACGAACCGGTTGCTGATCTGCGAAATATGCACGAGACCGTCGTTCTTAATGCCGATGTCGACGAAGGCGCCGAAGTCGACGACGTTGCGGACCGTGCCGGTCAGCTCCATCCCTGGCTTCAGGTCCTCGATATCGAGGACGTCCGTATGAAAAATCGGCGCCGGCAGCTCGTCCCGCGGGTCGCGTCCCGGGCGCTGGAGACTGTCGACAATGTCGCGCAGCGTCGGCACGCCGACGCCCAGCTCTGCCGCCGTCTCCGCGACGTTCACGCCGCGCAGGCGCTCCTTGACTTCGTCTGTGCCGATCCGGTCGAGCTTCAGTCCGAGCGCCTTGAACAGCTTGTCCACGACGCCGTACGATTCGGGATGGATCGGCGTGCGGTCGAGCGGATGCGCGCCGTCCGAGATGCGCAGGAAGCCCGCGCATTGTTCGAACGCCTTCGCGCCGAGCCGGGGCACCTTTTGCAGCTGCTTGCGGTCGGTAAACTTCCCGTTCTCTTCCCGCGCCTTGACGATGTTCTTCGCCAGCGTGGCGTTGATGCCCGATACGTACGAGAGCAGCGACGGCGATGCCGTGTTGACGTCTACGCCGACATGGTTGACCGCCGACTCCACGACGCCGCCGAGGCTCTCGTCGAGCCGCTTCTGCGACACGTCGTGCTGGTACTGTCCGACGCCGATCGCCTTGGGCTCGATCTTCACGAGCTCCGCGAGCGGATCCTGGAGCCGGCGCGCGATCGACACCGCGCTGCGCTCGGCGACGTCGAGATCGGGGAACTCCTCCTGCGCGAGCTTGGAAGCCGAATACACGCTGGCGCCCGCCTCGTTCACGATGAGGTACTGCAGCCCGCGCTCAGGCATACCCTTGATCACCGACACGACGAATTGCTCCGTCTCGCGCGAAGCCGTGCCGTTGCCGACGACGATGAGCGTCACGCCGTACTGCCCGATCAGCCTGCGGAACAACGCCTCGGCCTCCGCCTTTTTGTTGTGCGGCGGCGTCGGATAGGACACGGCGACTTCGAGCAGCTTGCCCGTATCGTCGACGACGGCCAGCTTGCACCCGGTCCGGTAGGCAGGATCGACGCCGAGCACGACCTGCCCTTTGACGGGCGGTTGGAGCAGCAGATTGCGCAGGTTTTCGGAGAAGATGGAGATCGCATGCTCCTCCGCCTTCTCCGTCAGCTCGCCGCGCAGCTCGCGCTCGATCGATGGCGCGATCAGCCGTTTGTAGGCGTCCTCCGCCGCCGCGGCGAGCGCGTCGCGTGCCGGAGACGGGCCGCGCAGCGTCCGCCTGTGCAGCTCGGCTACGACGCGCTCCGACGGCACCTCAATGCCCACGCCGAGCACGTCCTCCCGCTCGCCGCGGTTGATCGCGAGCACCCGGTGCGGAGGCAGCCGCTTGACCGGCTCGCTGTATTTGTAGTACATCTCGTATACTGATTCGGCCTCGGCATTTTTGGCCTTGCACTGCAGCACGCCTTGGTCCCAGGTAAAACGGCGCACCCACTTGCGGATGTCGGCGTCGTCCGCGATGCCTTCGGCCACGATATCCATCGCGCCCTGGATCGCTTCTTCCGCGCTGCCGACGCCCTTGTCGCCGTCAATATACCGGGCAGCTTCGCGCAGCAGATCGCCCTGCCGAGGCTGCGACAGCAGCCAGTTCGCCAGAGGCTCTAGCCCTCGCTCCTTGGCCACGCTCGCCCGCGTCTTGCGCTTTTGCCTGTAGGGTCTGTACAGGTCTTCGAGCTCCTGCAGCTTCGCCGCGGCGCCGATCGCCTTCGACAGCTCCGGGGTCAGCTTGCCCTGCTCGTCGATCAGGCGAAGCACCTCGCCCTTGCGTTCCTCGAGCTGCTTCAGGTAGCCGCGGCGCTCCTCGATGGCCCGAAGGACGTTCTCGTCAAGCTCGCCGGTCATCTCCTTGCGATAGCGGGCGATGAACGGGATCGTGTTGCCCTCGTCGAGCAGTCCCGCCACCGTGCGCACCTGCGCAGGCTTCAAGCTAAGCTCGGATGCGATCTGCGCGATCATGCGCTCCGCCGCAAGCTTCGCGTCCGGCAATGTCGCTTCATTCATGGTACGTCGGCTCCCTCTGGTCAAGTCTTTTCCCATCATAACAAAAGACGCTTCCGTCAGGAAGCGTCCGCAGGGTCGGCGTCAAGCGCGAGCTCGGGCCGGTCGTTGTCGGGGCAGCGCAGCGCGGCAAGAGCGAATCCGACCATATCCTCGATCAGCCGCTCCGCGTCGGGCACGGGCTCCGACAGCACCGGATCGAAGAAGCTGAATTCGCGCCTGTACGTGATCCCGCCCCAGAGATAAAGAAAGGCGTTGTCGAGCGAGCGGTAATGAAACACGCCGCGCAGCTTGCCCTCGGCGAGCAGCGACCGGATCTTCTCCCAAATCGGCGTCAAATACTCCCGAATGAAATCGCGCCTGCAAGTCTCGTTGCCGATCTCGTTCTGGATCACGCGGACGAGATCGGGATCCTCGAGCTGGAACTTCACGATCTCCCGAATGACCACCTTCAGTCCCGCGATCGGCTCCAGCGGCGCCGCGATCGTCTCCCGAACGAGCTCTTTCGGGAAAAATTCGTCCAGCAGCGCTTCGAAAAGCTTGTCTTTGCCTTGAAAATAATAGGACACGAGCGCGGGATTCGTATCCGATTCGACGCCAAGCGCCCGAACCGTCGTCCCGTCAAAGCCCTGCCGCGCGAACAGCCGCTTGGCGGCCAGCAAAATGCGCATCCTTGCATCTAGCTCGTAGGTACTCATGATTCCTCCCACGCCGAAAATACTTTAGTGCTTCACCGCATTATCTCTATTATGCAGCAAAGAACCTGCGCGAAGCAAGCATGCGTTTGTCGAATTAGTGGTATATTTTGTGCAAAAAAAAAGAACGGTCCCTTCTTCGAGAAGGAACCGCTCTTAAAAATCGATCAGACCGACGCTGATGAGCAGCGCCTCGTCTACCTTTCGCATCATTTCCTCGTCCAAATGCGTGATCTTGTCCGTGAGCCGCTGCTTGTCGATCGTGCGGATCTGCTCGAGCAGCACGACCGAGTCGCGCTCCATCCCGTGCTCCTTGGCCTCGATCTCCACATGCGTCGGAAGCTTCGCCTTTTGGATCTGCGCCGTGATCGCCGCAACGATGACCGTCGGACTGAACCGGTTGCCGATATCGTTCTGTATGACGAGCACAGGGCGTACGCCGCCCTGCTCGGACCCGACGACAGGCGACAGGTCCGCGTAGAACACATCCCCGCGTTTGACGATCAATCGCTACACCCCGCTCACGAGCCGTCCGAGCGTGCTCTCGGCGTCTTCCTCGGCATGGAACGCCTCGGATGCCATGTTCAGGTTAATCTTGGCCATCTCCAGGTATCCCCGCTGCATCGCGTCGCGGATCAAGCGTTTTTTTTCTGTCGACCAGATACTGCTTCATCGCCTGGCGGACGACTTCGCTGCGATTGGAATTCTCGTTCGCCGCGACATAATCCACCTCGCGCAGCAGATGATCGGGAAGACTGATCATAATCCGCTTCGTATTGTGCAAATTGGCCACCGAACACGCACCCCCAAAAATGTCCATGCTGCAATAATTCCCAGTATCTCGTTCGCTGAAAGGAAATATACGAATATCATACCATTCGCGCCGTCCGCGCGTCATTCCTGCTTGACGGCATAAAAATGTCGAACGCATCGAAGGGCCGCTACCGCTGCAATATCGGGTTGGCCACGCCGACGACCTTGCCGCCGCTGAAGTACACCCGGGGCACGCGGGCCGCGATCATGCAGGTCACTTCATAATTAATCGTGCCCAGCTTGTCGGCGAGCTCCTCGACCGGCAGCACCGCATCGCCCTGGCGGCCGAACAAGACGACTTCCTCGTCGGGCGCCCAAGGGGCTCCGCGGCGCCGGAAGGTCCTTCGTCCAGCCGCACCATGCACTGGTCCATGCAGATCGAGCCGACGACGGGATGACGCCGGCCTCTTACAAGCGCCTCTGCCTTGCCGGACAGCATCCGGCTGAAGCCGTCGGCGTAGCCGATCGGCAGCGTGCCGATCGATTCGCGCTTCTCCGTGAAGTATCTCGTGCCGTAGCTGATGCCCTCTCCGGCCGCCAGCGTCTTGACGTGCGCGAGTCGCGTGCGCAGCGACATGACCGGCGTGAGCGCAATCTCGTCGTGCCGGACTTCCCCGCTCGGATAAAGGCCGTACATGCCGATGCCCAGGCGCAGCATGCCGCCTACCTGCGGAGGCAGATCGATGCCCGCGGCGGTATTGCCCGCATGCACGATCTCCACTGGCAGTCCCGCCCGCCGGACATAATCGACGACCGAGGCGAAGCGCTCGGCCTGCATCGTCGTGTAGCTCTTGTCGCTCTCGTCCGCTCGCGCATAGTGGGTATACATGCCTTCGACAGCCAGTTGCGGCAGCTTGAAGGCCCTCTCCAAAAAACGCTCGGCGGCCGGACCCGGCAAAATCCCGAGCCTGCCCATGCCGGAATCGATTTTCACGTGCGCTTTGAGCTTCGTCCCGTTTACGGGCATACGTTCGATCGCATCGAGTTGATCCTCGCGATACAGCGTCACGGCAATGCCGCGCTCGCGAGCGATCTGAAAAGCGTCGGACGGCGTCAGCCCGAGCACGAGCGCGGGTGTATCGATGCCCGCATCGCGCAGCTGCAGCGCTTCGTCCAGAAAGGCGACGCCGAGATAGTCCGCGCCGGCCTCTGCTGCCGTTCGCGCGGTCCAAACCGCGCCATGGCCGTATGCATTGGCCTTCACCGAGGCGAGCAGTCTCGTGCCCGGCGCGAGGCGCGACTTGAACGCGGTCACGTTGGCGCGCAGCGCGTCAAGCGAGATCGCGGCAACCGTCGGCCTGTAATATCCTTCCACGTACGTCACCTACTTCTGCCAGAAAACAGTTTGCTTCCTGAATAAGGTAATGTTACCGGGCGAGGACCTTACTGTCAACGCAAGAGAGGCAGCCAATGCTTGGCTATCCGTCTCTCGGATGCCAAAAAGCCGGTCTTAGGACCGGCTTTGGGCGGTAAATGAGAAATTAATGAGAGAAGGCTTTACTTGCCGGATTGATCCACGAGCGCCTGGGCGACGCGGACCATCTCCTCATGCGGCAGATCGACCGTCGTCAGGCGGTAGTCCACGCCGTCGTACGTCCAAGACAGCGACTGCGTATCGTCCTCGGTCAGGAAGCCGACGGTGAAGCCGAGGTCGAGCGCCTTGGTCTGCGCCAGCGTCGAGACGGCGCGGTCCTTGGACTGCGACTCGATAATCGAAAAATCGTAGGTGCCGCTGTAGCGCAGCATGACGCCTTGCTCGCCATCGCCGAGCTGCACGTCGAAAGGCGCTTCCACTTGCGTCACGCCTTGCGGCAGCAGGAGCGGATCGGGCTCGATCGCGGCCATTTCGACGACCGGTTCGGCGGCTTTGCCGTCCGTTCCGACCGCCGGATCGACGGTCGCCGGGTCTGCGGCCGTACCGTCTTTGCCGCTCGCGTCCGGCGAAGCGCCATCCGGCACCGCGCCGGTCGTGCTGGCTCCACCCTTTGGCGTCGCGAGGTTCTGCTGCATGTCGAACGCGGACTTGTCGAACTTTTTGCCGAATTCGAAGCTGTCGAACTTCACGTCCACGAGCACGTTCGAGTTCGTGTCCGTCACTTCTACGAGTTGCGGCGAATAATCGCTCTTGTCCAGCCAGATCTTCTGGCGGGCGAACGAGCCGTTCTGATAATTGCCGGCCATCACGTTAAAGACGTAAGAATCCTTCTCCGCCGCGAATTGGCGCGAGTTGTCGACGGCGATGCTGTGCAGAAGCGTCTGCAGCAGATAGACTTGGCCCTGGTTGTCCGGCCAGTCGCTCTGGAAACGGTAGCTCTTATTCAGGCTCGGCGTCAGGACGAACACGCCGTCGTCGTTGCGAAGCACGATCTGCGTCACGTCGCGGCTCGCGCTCGTCAGCGCGACGCGGTAATAGTTAGGCTTTTGGTACCACACCTCAACTTTGTAAGCCTGCGGCTGCTGCCCGGTATGCAGCGTCATGACGCCGCTTCCCTGGTAGCTGTCCATCTTGTCCGACAACTTGGTCAGATCCTTCACGACCGAATCGGCGTTCTTGCCCGCGCCGCATCCCGACAGCAACGTCGCGACGAGCACCAGGGCAGCCGCGATCCACGGCAGCTTGCGAAGCATCACATCAACCCCTCTTCGATTGGTTAGTCCATGCTTCATTCCTATGAGGGGACTTGACCAAATATGCGGACGAGATTGACGAGCCGCAGACGGGACGATCGATAGGGCATTTCTACTATAAAATGGACAAACTATTCGGACGAACGGCGGCTAACTTCGCTACGCATGCGATCGATCAGCTTCGCGACCGTCATTTCCCTCGCATCCCTGTTGCCCCGGCGCTTCCTCGGTGAACATGAACAGCTCGAGCTCCTTGCCGAGCTTGCGATGATCCCGCTTCTTGGCTACCTCCAGCAGGCGCAGATGCTCAAGCAGATCGGCTTCCTTGGGAAACGAAGTGTCGAAAATGCGCTGCAGCATTTAGTTTTAAGCGTCGCCCCGCCAGTACGCGCTCGTCACGCTCATCAGCTTGAACGCTTTGATGCGCCCGGTCGACGGCAGATGGGGCCCGGCACAAATCGGCGAATTCGCCTTGCTCGTAGACCGTGATGACGGCGTCGGACGGCAGATTCCGGATCAACGCCAGCTTGAGCGGATCCGCGGCCATCTCGCGTTCGATGTCGGCCGGATCGTTTGCGCCATCAAGTGCGCCGTGCTGCTTTGAACGCAAAGACGTACAGCTCCTCAAAGGGACGAGTGCGTTCAAGCTCGGGGTTCCACCTTAATTCGACCTGCGCGAACACGCATCGGCACCAAACCGACCCATGACGGGCGAAGTCCTCATCGGTATCCGGTAACGGGGATAAGACGGTATCGCTTACTGACGCGGCGACGCGAACGGCTCACGGGTTCGACGCTACGGCCGCAAAGGGGTAATCCGCTTCCGGTCTCCGCAGAGGCTCGCACCTTGCCCTCTTTCTCTGTTCCGGTCCACGAAGGGGAGCGTGTCTTCGGTCGTCGCCTGAAAAGATGAATTGCTTGGGACATATTATTGTGCGGAGGATGTCTCGGATCAACAGCCGTCCCGCCCTTCCCCCCAGCGCCGCCGCGTGCAGCCCGATCCGCTTGAGCAGCTCGGCGAGCGCGCGTTTTTCGTCCGGCGAGGCGACGGACAAATTGCGCGAGATCATCGCCGCATGCTTGGGGAAAATATCGTCGAACAAGGCGCGGCCTTCATCCGTCAGTACGGCGTTGGAAGTTCTGCGATCCTCCTGGCTCTGCCGGCGCTCGACGTAGCCCTTTTTCTCAAGCTTGTCGATGACATACGTGATGCTGCCGCTCGGGATCGACAGCCGTTCGCTGATCTTCTGGATCGGCTGCGGCCCTTTGTTGTACAGCAGCTCCAGAATCATGAAGTTGTCGGGACTGAGCCCATGGCTCTCGATATCCCGTCCGACGTTGCTGAAGATCGCGCGCGAGGCGCGTGACCATATGCGGAACAACCGAAGATCGTCTGCCGTCCCGTCGTCCATCGGCTCTAATGGCTCCATCGTTACCCCTCCTTCCGTTCGTTGAACTTCTTAGGGAAATCCTATTATTAGGATAATTGAAAGTCAAGCCGCGGAGCGAACTTCAGCATGCGCGCGTCGCGTCGAAAGCAAGCGAACGCAAAAAAGAGCAGTGACGATAAATCGTCGCTGCTCTTGAACTTTAGAGGTGGTAGGCCCTGTGGGGATCGAACCCACGACCCGTTGATTAAGAGTCAACTGCTCTGCCAGCTGAGCTAAGGACCTGTAAAGAACTCTTATAATATAACACAGCCAGGACAAGGATGCCAAGCCTTTTTTTAAAAAAATTCTTTTTGCGAGCCCGCTCCCCTTGCTCAACCCTTTGCCAAACGTGAGGGCGACCTTCCGCTAGCTGCTTTGTATAATCGCTTCTTTTTCTAATATGGTGAATAAACTATGAAGAACTAGCTTATCCGGTCGAAGGAAGTTTTTATAATAGTTGTAGTTATTCTCTTTCATGGCATACATGAGGTCTTTATCGCTTGCTAATTTCACCGTTTGTTCCACGCAATCATCGGCATTTATGAATTCCAAATAATTTTGACGAGGCTTAAAATCTCCCGGAACCGCGTATCTCAACCGTTCGGAAACAATGGCCTTGCTTGCCGCAACGTATTCGCCTAATTTCCACCCGTTCGATTCCCACAAGCCCATCGTAGAAATGCAAATATCCGAACTTTTAACCAAACGCATAAAGTTCATTCGGCTTGTTACAGACTCGTCTAAGAGACAGTCGGCATAGTTCTTCCTCGCATATTCCCGGGAGGAAAATCCCCCCGACAAAGCTCTCGCCAAACTCCCTGCGTAATTTTCGTATGCATTCCGCTCGCATGTCATCCATGTACCTCGTTTCTTCGGCGTTAAGCCGTTCGCCTTCGCCGCTCCATGTGCGAGTGGCAAACAAGATTTTAGGGGGAAGCGTTGCTGGGTTTTGGCGTGTCTTCAAATTTTTCGACATAAAAGTGCTGAGAATAATTGTTGCCGAATCGTTCCTTTATGTACCACTTTATGCGATGGGCTAGATTAGCCTCATAAGGCTTATCAAGAATATTATTTTTCATCGTTACATGATAATTCAATCCCAATGGATAAATACGCGAACCGAAATCATATCGATTATTGTATTCTTCATTATAACTTCTTTTGAAATAGAAGGCTGTTTTCCTCGCATACGCCTGAACTTCGCCCAAGTCAAAATTATACCCGTCCGCCATATCATACAACACGTTGATTTTATCGTTAACGATGACTTCAACAATTCCTGTGAAGGGATGATTACGGGAACGATTAATTTCCAGATCGATAATCCCCTGTTCTTTTAGCATTAAAAACCCGGTTATAATTTGGCTTATGTGTCCTTCGCCTTTGTTTGCGGATATGTTGATCCTGCACTTCAGTTTGTTCACGACATTCTCAACTCCCCGAGAATTACGCCGCTTCTTACGCGACCGGTGCGTCATGACGACTACGATTACAATTACGATTAGGCCGTGCTCTTCGCTCCAGTTCCTCGCCCTGATAAAAAAAAGAGAACGGTGCGAAAAAATCGCCGCCGTTCTCGTCGTTTACGGGATGGTAGGCCCTGTGGGGATCGAACCCACGACCCGTTGATTAAGAGTCAACTGCTCTGCCAGCTGAGCTAAGGACCTGTAAAGAACTTTTATAATATAGCACGTTGCCCCTCCCCAAAGCAAGTCCAAATTCAAAAAAAAATTTCGGCTGCCGGACAGGGACCCTTTACGTCGACGCGGAAGGCCGGTAAGCGGCCGTCGCCGGGAATATGTTATGATACGTTTAATTCCTGTCATCTCCTATATAAAGCGAGTGGTAACGTTCATGGCGACGATCCTTACGGTCGAACATTTGACGAAAAGCTACGGGGACAAAGTCCTCTTTGAAGACATCTCCTTCGGCATCGAGGAAGGCGACAAAATCGGCATCATCGGCGTAAACGGAACCGGCAAGTCCAGCTTGCTGAAGGCGGTCGCGGGCATCGAGCCTGCGGACGCGGGCCGAATCAGCGCGGCCGGACGCACGCGCATCCGCATGCTCGCGCAGGATCCGGTCTTCGCGCCCGGCGAGACCGCGCTCTCGCATGTGCTGGGCGGCGATTCGCCGCAGCTCGCCGCGCTGCGCGCATACGGCGCTGCGCTCGAAGCGCTGAATCGCGAGCCTGAACGGGCCGGATTGCAGGAGAAGCTGATCGCGGCCAGCCAGAAAATGGACGAGCTGGACGCCTGGACGATGGAGACCGACGCCAAGACCGCGCTGGCGCGCCTCGGCATTACCAGCTTCGAGAAGCCCGTCGACGCGATGTCCGGCGGTCAACGCAAGCGCGTCGCGATGGCCGCGGCTCTCCTGCAGCCGTCCGACCTGCTCATCTTGGACGAGCCGACCAACCATATCGACAACGAATCGGTCGCTTGGCTGGAGAGCATGCTGCAGAAGCGCCGCGGCGCCCTGCTCATGGTCACGCACGACCGCTACTTCCTGGATCGGGTGAGCAACCGCATCCTGGAGCTCGACCGCGGGCGCGCTTTCTTCTATGAAGCGAACTACAGCCGCTTCCTGGAGCTGAAGCTCGAGCGCGAGGAACGCGAGGCCGCTTCCGAAGCGAAGCGCAAAAACCTGCTGCGCAACGAGCTGGCCTGGATCCGCCGCGGCGCCCAAGCCCGCTCCACGAAGCAGAAGGCGCGCATCGACCGGTTCGAGGCGCTGAAGGCCAGCGCGCCTAAAGCGGCGGGCGGCAAGCTCGATATCTCCATCGCCTCCTCCCGGCTCGGCCGCAAGATCGTGGAGCTTGAGGAAGTGACCAAGCGCTACGGCGACAGCACGCTTATCGACGGATTCAGTTATACGGCCGTACCGGAGGACCGGGTCGGCATCGTCGGCCGCAACGGCAGCGGCAAATCGACGCTGCTCAAGCTGATCGCGGGCCGGCTGCAGCCGGATGGCGGCGCGGTGGAGCTCGGCGACACCGTCCGGATCGGCTGGTTTTCCCAGGAGCACGAGGAAATGGACGAGAACCTGCGGGTGATCGAATATATCCGCGAAGGCGCGGAGCAGATCACGACGGCGGAGGGCGAGCAAATCTCGGCCGCGCAGATGCTGGAACGGTTCCTGTTCCCGCCCTCGGCCCAGTGGACGCAAATCTCCCGGCTGTCCGGCGGGGAAAAGCGACGGCTGCAACTGCTGCGCGTGCTGACCGAGGCGCCGAACGTGCTGCTGCTCGACGAGCCGACCAACGACCTGGATATCGCGACGCTGTCGGTGCTGGAGGATTATCTGGACGACTTCCCCGGCGTCGTGTTCGTCGTCTCGCACGATCGCTACTTCCTCGACCGGACGGTCGACCGGATATTCGGATTCGAGGGCGGCGGCGTCATCCGGCAGCATACCGGCAATTACTCGGACTATCAGGCCTATGCGGAAAAGCAGCAGGCGCTCGAGGCCGCGGCGCAGTCTCCCTCGACGACAAAGAAGCCGGCGGCACCCGATTCGCCAGCTTCGGCTTCAGGCGGCGCTGCCGACGCGCGCGCGAGCGGCAAGGCGCTCAAGATGTCTTATAAGGACCAAAAGGACTACGAGCAAATCGACGGTTGGATCGCCGAAGCCGAGGCGCGCATGACCGATCTGGGCAATCAAATGGAAGCCGCCGCGAGCGACTCTTACCGGCTGCAGCAGCTCACGACGGAACTGGCCGCACAGGAGGCGAAGCTGGACGGCCTGCTCGAGCGCTGGACGGAGCTGAACGAGCTCGCCGAGGCGATCGCCGCGCAGAAGAAAAACTGAGGGGTTAGGGAAAAGGATGCGCAAGTGGACCGGCGATCGCATGATCGCCGGTCCTCTCCGTAGTACGCAATGAACAGCGTTAAGTCAACTCGACTTTAACCGCTGCATCAGCACTCGTTCGGATCCCCGCTAACCAAGCCCTGACCGATTTTCCGACCATCTCTTCGGTGAAATCGGGCTTGGCTTCGACTCCGTCCACAAGCAGCTTCGCATCCTTGAATAGAGAAATATTTATCGGATACTCACTTTCAATGCCGCGATACGCCCCCGACACCTGAATGAACTTGCGGGCCGCATCGACCTTTTTGACGACGCCTTGAATGTCGGGGTCACGGGTGCAGCACTCGACGACTTCCAATTCCAATGGAAATTCCTCGCCCGCAATTCGGTAGATTGCAGCCCTGACTGCGGAGAGCTCCGCATCGCCGAGCTTCCTCTCCACATCCCCATAGCTCCGGATTTGTATCGCCATCCGCCCGTTTACCACGTCTCCGCTTAACGGCATCACGCCCAGTCCGTCCATGAACGCGTCGTGATGCTCGAAGACGTCCTCCATCCATTGCGCCAGTCGCTCGTCGGGCGACTCCTCCTCTTCGGCCTTTTCGTAATGCACGCGCACGGTTAGCGGGAATCCGCCCGCCGCAATGCTGGCGCCAAGCGGCAGGCTGACGGATCTGAGTGGGACATAAAGCGTGCCGTCGTTCATCGAAGAGGGCTGGTTTAAAAGATATATCTCGCCGTTAAAGACGAATGTGGACGCGCCGGCCGCAATCGAGGCGGTAGAGCCGTCTAACGTCGCGGTCGCGATACTCTTGCCGTCGTCCCACTTCACTTGCCCGCCGAGCGCGGCGAAAAAAGCGCGGAAGGGCACGACGGTCTGCCCTTGCCGGATCTTCGCATAGATCTCGACGCCTGCTTCTTCGCCTACGGTCACGATCAGCTTGACCGGAGTCTCGGCTTTTGACCCTGCGGTTGCGATACCTGCTGCGTGCGCGGGAAAAGCCCCAGTCCGCGTGAATCCAGGCAACGACAATAGCAGCGCCGCCATAATCAGTAAATACGCTCTTTTTCTCGTCATCGCCATCCTCCAGCCGCCGAGTTTATTTTATTAGCATAAATGGAATTTTCAAGTAAAACAACCTCCCATTCTTTCGATAAATTTCAGCATGCCATAGATAAATCGACTCGCCTGCCGCACGCTTCTCATGCGCCAGACGGTTCACAAAACTGCATGCAGACGGTAAAATAAAGCTATATTTGGAAGGAGCGGAAACTCGGATGACGATTCGAACGATACTGCCGTTCGGCGATGAGCTGCTGCGGAAAAAGGCGAAGCCTGCCGACGGCATCACGCCGCGCATCGAAAAGCTGTTGGACGACATGGCCGAGACGCTGTACGCGACGGACGGGCGGGCGGGACTCGCCGCGCCGCAGATCGGCATTTTGCGACGGGTGATCGTCATGGACTGCGGCGACGGGCTGATCGAGCTGGTGAACCCGGAGATCTTGGAGATGAAAGGTGAACAGGTAGGGGCCGAAGCGTGCCTGTCCTTTCCGGGCTACGCAGGCATCGTGAAGCGGGCGAACGAGATTACGATCACGACGCTGAACCGGCAGGGAGAGACCGAGACGATCCATGCCGAGGGCTTTCTGGCCCGCTGCATCCAGCATGAGATCGACCACCTCGACGGCATCCTCTTCATCGATCACGTTCATGGCGCCACTTTGTACCACGAGGAAAACGGGGACAAAATCTCGATCCATCAAGTGAGGAAAATCGCCGGTCCGGCGCCCTCGAACCGTTAGTCGCTTTTAACGCATTCCATTCCAAGTCTTTAAAGGGGAATACCCGTCTAATTGCCAACAAGTTCGGAAATAGGCTCGGCCGGTTCGCCGGCCTTGGAGCGGGGAACTGCGGCGAAAATGCGAAGGTCGCGCATGGTAAGAATCAGCTGCAACCCTTCTGCTTCCGCGACGCGCAGGTGCTTCGCGGCATGATTCGGGTGCCCTCTGAGCGTTTGCAAAGAATCGCCTAAAACAAGCGAAACGGGATGAAGCAGCGTTGTAAGTCTGCCTCATCTCGTTTTCGTGTAGTCGAAGCTGTTCCTAGCTAGGAATTAGTTTGGGAAGCCCATGCGCCCTGTACCGAAATCGTTCCTATCGAGGAACGCTCTCGCGAACCTGATGCGCCAGCAACGTAGTTGTTCCTATCTAGGAACACTTTAGCGAACCTGATGCGCCAGCAACGTAGTTGTTCCTACCTAAGAACATTTTAGCGAACCCCATGCGCCCTCAACCGAAATCGCTCCTATCCAGAAACGCTCTCGCGAGCCTGATCCGCCTGCACCGAAATCGTATCTATCTAGGACGGCCACCGCGCTAGAATCCGATCGGGTCGGCTGCGTCAGGCGCTCCCTCGCCCAGTCCTGCGCCCTGCGCGACGAAGCGCCCCCGCAGCCTTCCGACGTCGTCCTCGCGGGAGGATGCGTCGGTACGGCCCGCGATCGCGGCGGCCGTCCCCGCTGCCTGACCCATGGCGAAGCAGTTCGGCATGACGCGAAGCGAGCCTTGGACGACGCGGTCGGCCGACGCCGCGCGGCCCGGCACCCAGACGTTGTCGAGCCCTTGCGGGAGCAAGCAGCGATACGGCACGCTGTGGGACCGCCCGGCGGCAGGTGCCGGATACCGATGCGGCCCTTGCTCGTCGCCATGTGCACGTCGATCAAGTAAGCGTTTCTCGCGATATCGTCGGGGAAGCTCCGCATTTCCAAAAAGTCCTCGGCTTCCAGCATGTAATCGCCGACGATCCGACGCGTCTCGCGAATGCCTGCCTGCTTCGCCGAGGCGACGAGATGCGCGCCCTCGAACCCCGGTACGTATTTCCGCAAAAACCGCAGTTGCGTCTGCACGTTCTTCCTCCCCTCGATCGCGCCTCGCGTAAGGTCCTCGGCCTTGGTGCCGTCGATGCCGTACACATGGCCGAGTTGACGCCGACGAGTTCGTTCGACGCCCAGGCGAAGCCCGACACCTCCTAGCGGCCTTCCGGCAGGTCGCCGTTGCTTTGCGCGAGCGTCACCAGCTTGCCGACCTGGCCGCTATCTCCGCTCTCCTCGAGATAAGCGTCGAACCGGCGCTTGTCGACGCCGCCAAGCAGCAGATAACACATCGTGCCCGGCTGCAGCTCGCCCTGCTCGCCGCCCTTCTGGAGAAAAGCCAGGAAAGCCAGAAAAGCCGGCAAAGCCGCGTACGGACAAACGGGCCGACTGAAATCGCCGTAATCGGCGCTAACGCTTCAAAAGGCCGTACCTCCGTCATTCGAATGACGAAGATACGGCCTTCCTTTTATATAGATGCCTGCCCGGTTAGTTCGGCAGCTTGATCTCAACCTCGCGGCGCTGATCAGCGGAACGAAGCACGCCGTCGATGATCGCCTGCTGGATCAGGATCTCCTCCGCCGGGATTGGAGCCGGACGGCCGTCGCGCACCGCTTCGGCGAAGTCCCGGACCTTCTCGTCGAACAGATTAAGCGAATGCCCGATCAGCGGCACGGCCGTCGAGGTGTGGCCGCCGAAGTCGTCGTGATACATCGTCATGCTGCCGATCGCGCCGTCCCAGACGCCGGACCACGGACCGGTGCCCGCCGGCGTCACCTTGAGGCCGGCATCGGTGCCAAGGAACATCGTGGCGCCCAGCGTATCCATGTGCATCGCCCAGGAGATTTTGAACTGGAGCACGAGGTCGTTGTCGAACCGGACCATCGCCACGCCGAAGTCTTCGACTTCGAACTTGGCGGCTTCCGGATGATACAACGGATTCGTGCCGAAATGGTTCGACGTGAACGCCGATACCGATACCGGACGCGGATAACCGAGCGTGTTCAACGCCATGTCGAGCGAGTAGCAGCCGATGTCCGCCATCGCGCCGGCGCCTGCGAGCGCCTTGCTGATGAACGTGCCGCCCGGCATGCCGCGACGGCGTCCGCCGCCCGTTTCCGCATAATAAACGTTGCCGAGGCGTCCGGATTGGATGATGTCCTGCAGCAGCTTCATGTTCGGATCGTAGCGCGGCTGGAATCCGATCGACAGCATGCCGTCGTGGGACTTCACCGTCTGCACCATGTCCAGCGCTTCTTCAAGCGTAACCGACATCGGTTTTTCCAGCAGCACCTTCTTGCCTGCGCGCACCGCGTCGACGCTCGTACGGTGATGGGAAGCGTTCGGGGTGCAGATGCTGACCGCGTCGAGGTCGTGCGCGAGAAGCTCGGTGTGGCTGTCGTACGCGCCCGCCCCGACGAGTCCTTCGCGTTCGGCGAACTCGCGCGCCCTCCCCGGCATTACGTCTGCGACCGCCACGATGTCTACGTACGGCAGCTTGCGATAAGCCATGACGTGGTAACGCGCGATGCCGCCCGTTCCGATAATGCCGACTTTAACTCTTTTTTCGCTCATGATGATCCTTCTCCTCTTCCGGTGCGCCTGGCTGCCTGATGCCGTGCAAACGGCGATAAGCCGAAGGCGTCATGCCGAATTTATGTTTGAATACCGGGTATAGATAGTTCGGATTGCCGTACCCATGACCGGCCGCGATCGCCTCGACCGGGCTGGACGAGCTGAGCAGCTCCTCCGCAATCCGCTGCAGCCGGACATGCTCCACCCAGTCGCGGAACGCGGTCCCGCCCTCGCTCCGGAAGATCCGCTGCAGCTGGCGCGGGCTGACCTGCACCCGCTCGGCGACCTCGTCGAGCGAGATCGGCCGGGCCGCGTTGTCCTCGATGTACTGGACCGCGAGCCTGAAGCGATGGTCGTTCATGTCGCGCGCGGGAATGCTGCCGGCTGCCTCCGGCGCAGCGTGCGCGCGGGCGGCGCGCAGCAGAATCTGCACGATGTGCTGCTTAAGCGTCGTATAGAAGCCGACCGGCTGGTCCTCCCAGGCCCGATAAGCGTCCAAAAACGCGTTCATCCCGTGATAGCGGTCGAGCGCGGGCACGGCGGGCATCGTCTGCAAAATGGCCAGGCACTCGTCCGCCTCCCTCCGCTCGAGAGGATCCCCCCACTCCGCATCCGCTCCGGCGTCGTTCACTCTCAAGATTTCGCAGTGAAGGCACAGCTCGTACATGCCCTCTTCCGGGCCCGAGATCTGCTCGTGCACGACGTCGGGACCGGTGAGATAGAACAAGCCTTCCTGGAGCGGGTAGGTCGCGTCTCCGACGACCAACGTTCCCTTGCCCTTCGGAATAAAATGAAATTCATACTCCGAATGCTTGTGCGCCGCAATGACTTGACCCGGGGCGAAACTCGTCAGATGGCAGCGCAGCACCCGAATGCCGAGGCCGCCCCACCGGAACCGAAGGTCAAGCCGGTCCAGCGCGTCCCAGCGGCGCTTCATGCGGGCAAAGGCGAACGGCGGCTCGCCATTCCGGCGATCGGCCTGCGGCGCTTCGGTCCGGTTCGGGGCTTGGCCGCTCATCGGCGATTAGCCCTGCAGGTCGGACAAGCGCACGGATTTGCCTTCGGCGGCCGAACGGTTCGCGGCTTCCATGAGACGTGTCAGATCGAGCGCGAACGCGATATTTTCAGTCGCCTCGGTGCCCGATTCGATATGGCCGACCCATTGCTCGAACGCGAACGGCAGCCGGTCGCCTACCGGCACCTCCGTCCAAGCCTTTTCCGTATCCTGGTTGCTTCGCACCAGAATCTTCTCCTCCGGGAATCCGTACAGCAGCGTGCCGTCGGTACCGTGGAGCTCGATCGAGAACGGCGAGTGGCTGTTCACGAAGCCGGCTTCCGCGATGCCGACCGCGCCGTTCGGATAAGAGAAGACGGCAACGGCGTTATCCTCCACCTCGCGGCCGCTGACGAAGCCGAAGGTAGCGCTTACGGACTCGGGCAGACCGAGGAATTTACGTACTAAATATACCGGGTGGCAGCCCAGGTCGATAAGCGCGCCGCCGCCGCATTGTTCCTTCGAGTAGAAATGCGCAGGCAGCCAGTTCGCGGTCGAGCCGTTGTGCGACAGCCTTACGCGCGCCAGCGTCAGTTGGCCCAGCTTGCCGGAGGCGATCACTTCCAGGATGGATTGCGTATAATCTTCATAGAGACGGGGCAGGGATACCGCCAATTTAACGCCGGCATCGCGGACGGCGGCTGCGATCTCGCTTGCTTCGGACACGGTCGGGGCCACGACTTTTTCGGTGAAAATATGCTTGCCCGCAAGTGCCGCCTTTACCATGACGTCCCTGTGCATATTCGTCGGCGCGTCAACGACGACGGCGTCGATATCGTCGCGCGCGAGCAGTTCATCCAGATTCGCGATAAATGGAACGCCGTACTTGGCGGCCTTCTCCGCGCCCCGATCGGGCAGTTCGTCCCAAATCGCGGCAATTTCCGTATTCGGATGGCTTAGCACCTGCTTCGTGTAATCCTCTGCGTGTACGTGCCAGTAGCTTAACATGCCGATTCGAATCATTTTGACTGCCCTCTCCCTTCAAATATACGACACTACCACAAGATAGCATGGACCAACATCCGATTTAAATGCAATTTCGTGTCATGAAGACTATAATTATGCGACATCCCACCTCTTCATTTTAACTGAAGTCGCGAATATGTTACACTTCGCGGTAGATGCCTTTTTATATGGAAAAGAGAGAAGGAACCCGAATGAACGAGCAGCTGCAGCACGATAAATCGCGAATCCGCGACGCTATAGATGCCTATGCCCCGAAGCTCCGCGAGCTTGCCGCCTTTATCGCGGCTCACCCCGAGCTTGGCCACGAGGAAAAGCTGGCCTCCGCCCGCCTGACGGAAGCGTTGGAGGAACTCGGCTTCGCCGTTCAGCGGGGCACGCTCGGACTCGAGACGGCGTTCGTCGCGGAGTACCGGTCCGCCAAGCCGGGGCCGACAGTCGCCTTGCTCGCCGAGTACGACGCGCTGCCGGAGATCGGGCACGCCTGCGGGCATCACTTGATCTGCACGATGGCGCTCGGCGCGGCTGCGGGACTGCTGCCGCTGCTGGCGAAGACCGGCGGCACCCTCCGCGTATACGGAACGCCGGCCGAGGAGACCAAGGGCGCCAAGGTGGACATGGCCGCTGCCGGCTTGTTCGACGACGTGGACGCGGCGCTCATGGCGCACCCGTACCACAGCTTCGAGCGCTCCGGCTCTTCGCTCGCGATGGACGCGCTTCAATACGAATTTTTCGGCAAGGCGGCGCATGCCGCGGCTAATCCCGAGGACGGGATCAACGCGCTGGACGCGGTCATCCAGCTGTTTAACGGCGTCGGCGCGCTGCGTCAGCAGACGCGGAGCGACGCCCGCATTCACGGCATCGTCTCGCACGGCGGACAGGCGCCCAACGTGATCCCCGACTACGCCGCCGCCCGGTTTTACGTTCGCGCCAAGAGCCGCGCCTATACGGACGAGCTCGTCCGCAAGGTGAACGCCTGCGCGGAGGCCGCCGCGCTCGCGACGGGCAGCAGGCTCTCCGTCAGCAACTACGAATATTCGTACGACGAGCTTCGCACGAATGAAGCGCTGTCCGATGCGTTCACCGCCAACCTGATCGAGGGCGGCGTCCGAGCCGAGGAGATCGCGACCGGCCACGACAACGGGTCCCTCGACCTGGGCAACGTCTCGCTGCGCTGCCCCGCGGTGCACGGCTACGTCAAGGTCGTCGACGCCCCTTACGCGCTGCACTCGGTTGAATTCAGGGACGCCGCGCAGCTCCCCCCGGGCTTACGACGGCATGGCGTTCGGCGCCAAGACGCTGGCGCTAACCGCCTATGACGTTCTGACCGACGGTGATTTGCTCTCCCGCATTCGCGCGGAATTCGCGGACGCGGCGGGGAGGCGGTAGCGTCAATCGATTTTGAGCCCATCCATTCTTGTGAAAACGCGTGTCCGAAGCATCCCCGATACTGGCTCGGGGTTGCCTCGGACGTTTTTTTGTTTGGCTATTTTCTTAGTATTGTAAATTTATTATTAAAAATGAGGAATATTTAGCTAATTTTTTGTTCGAATTTAATAATTATTTTACAAACCCTCTTCTTATTCAACGGCCCGCTCCCGATAATTACAAGGCAGGGAAGTGCGCTGCTCATCTACATCAGGGAAATAAGGGAGCGATCTACGATGTTTGTCTCAGTAAAGGTCCGGTTAATTTTGCTTTTCGCAGTGCCTTTGCTGCTGTTTGCCGGCACGGCCGTATATTTGCTCCAATTAATCGGTTCAAACACCAATCGACTGTCCGATACGCTATACGAGACCGCCTACCGCTCGACGGTGTCCGTGCTCAGCTCCGACCGGGATATGCAGCAAGCGCTGTCCGACTACTTGCAGATCCGCTACGCGAACCTGCCGGCCGAGGAAGAGAAGGCGACGCTCGCCGATTACCGGAGCAAAGTAAAAACGATCAACGCGGCGATTGCCGACGCGATGGATATCATGAAGCAAAACGGACTGGAAAAACTGGCGGATCCGAAATCGGGACAGACGATCAGCGAAATCATGGTGAACTTTCAGAACGGATTCCGCGTCTGGTCGCAGCAAGCGTCGGTCACGCTGCAGCAGGAGAAGATCAACCCCGAACAGGAGAGCGTGCTGCTCGCCAAGTTCCGGCAAGGCCGGGACAGCGTCGGCGCGTTCGGCGAGATCATGACCAAGTACGCCGAGGACGAGACGGGCCAGATCCGCAAAGATACGAAGTCAACGTCCACGACCGTCTACGTCGCTTTGATCGCCATTTGGATCGTGTTCATCGGTTCCGGCGCCTGATCTCATCCTCACGCTCAACAGGACGATCGGCAACGTGTTGCGCAAGACCCGGTCGGTCGCGGCCGGTAATCTGGCCTTCGCTCCGCTCGACAAGTACGGACGGGACGAGCTCGGCCAGATCGACCAATCGGTCGACGGCATGATCGCGCAGATTCGCGGACTCGCGGAGAGCATCTCCTCGCACACGCGCGTCGTCGAGTCCTCTTCGCAGACGCTGGCGGCCGGCGCGGCCGAATCCGCCCAGGCTACGCACGAGACGGTCGCCCATATCGGCGAGGTCCGGACGCAGACCGAGGTCCAATCCGCCATCGCGGAGGAGACCAGCAGAGCGATCGAAGAGATGGCGCACGGCGTCGGCCGCATCGCGGACAGCATGGGGACGATCTCCGGGCATACGGCCGAAGCCGAAGACATCGCCGAACGGAGCAACGGCAAGGTGCGTACGCTAAGGCTTCAACTGGAAGAGATCCTCGCCTCCGTCAGAGAGTTGTCCGAGATTGTCGAGCAGCTCCGGGACAAGTCCGGACGCATCGGCACGATCGCGGACAACATCACCGGCTTCGCGGCCCGGACGAACATCCTCTCCCTGAATGCGTCGATCGAAGCCGCCAGGGCGGGCGAGCACGGCCGCGGCTTCGCCGTCGTCGCGGAGGAGATCCGCAAGCTCGCCGCCAGCTCCATGGAGTCCGCCCACGTCATCAACGAGCTGATCGAAGATACGCAGAACGGCATCGCGAGCGCAGCCGAGCATATGGACGCGACGCTCGCGCGTTCGGAGAACGGCGGCGCGACGATGGACGAGGTCGAACGTGACTTTTCGGAGATCGTCCGGTCCGTCAAGCAGGTAGCCATGCAGGTAGCCGAAGCCTCGGCCGTCACCGAGCAGATGTCCGCCGGCTCCGAGGAAGTCGCGGCCAGCATGGAACAGGCCTCGCGCTCGGCGCAGGAAAACGCGAGCAAGACGAACCTCGTCGCCGCGTCCGCTGACCGGCAGCTCTCGCTCAGCGAAGAGATCGCGAGCGCCGCGGCCTCGCTGCAGCAGGTCGTCGGCAGCCTGACGGAGGCGGTAGGCAGGTTCAAGTGGTAGCGAATTAAAATGCGACGTGTCATTATTCTAGCCGGGGCAAAGCAGTCTGGGCGGAATAAGGGTACGTCGCATCTTTATTTATCAAGATTATCGCGCTAATCGCTAGATAAGAATGCGCCGCGTCGTTGTTTGCGCGTAACCGCGTACTTCCTGCCAAAACCAACGTCAGTTGATTCTGCCGGTCCCGCTCATACTCGAAGGTACGACGATTCACATGCTTGCCGTGCGTCGAGAAATCGTCGATCTCCCAGTCGACGAAATGCGGCGGGCGTACGAAAGCAAAGTCAAGGTAGAAGGAGCCGTCGCGATGGTTCGAAACTTCGTATTCGGCATGCAGAAAATCGAGGCTGCCGTTCAGCGGCCACCAGATCTCCTTAGCGAACAGCTTCTCTGACTCTCCGTGTCCTTCCAAGAGTCGACGACGCGCTTCTCCGTTTCGCTTTTTTGCTTGGTCGGCCAACCAAACCGCATGATGCTTTTCAAAAATGTCCATGACCTTATCTCCCCCTTCCTACGGAGAACGCAAAAAACCGCCGTCTCCATTAGGAGAGGCGGTGTGCTTCACTCGCGTTCGATAGCTATAGCATACCCGTCCGAACAGGCTTAATCAATCGCCATTTAAATACCAGCCAGCGCATGAGCCGACCGAAAGGAATCATTTTTCCATCTAACTCTTCGCAACCTCGTCCGCATACGCCCGCGCGAGCTTCGCCAGCGCCTTGAAGTCGCCGTCCGCGACGAGCTTCTTGTCCACCAGGTTGCCGCCCAGGCCGACGGCAACGGCGCCGGCGTCCAGCACGGACCGGATGTTCTGCAGGTTCACGCCCCCTGTCGCCACCATCGGGATATGATTCAGCGGCGCGCGGATCTCCTTGAGGTAACCGACGCCAAGACTCCCCAGCGGGAATACCTTGACGGCGGATGCGCCGGCCTTGTAAGCCGCCACGATCTCGGTCGGCGTCATCGTGCCCGGCCATACCTCGATGCCTTGTTCGACGCCGAATTGAACGACCTCCAGATCGAGATTCGGCGAGATGATGTATTCCGCGCCAGCCGCGGCCGCTTCCTTGGCCTGGCCCAGATCGAGCACCGTGCCGGCGCCGATCCGCATGCGGCCCTCGTAGCGCTCGCGGAACCGCGAGATCATGCCGAGCGCGCCGTCGGTGTTCAGCGTCACTTCGAGGAAGACGACGCCTCCCTCGGCCAGCGCTTCGGCGGTCGCGTCTCCCTTGTCCTCCGGGATGCCGCGGATAATGGCGACGATCTTGCTCGCCGCCAGCGACTTCATCAGCTCGCTCTGCTCTCTGCCCGTCGTCATCGCGCCAGCCAACCTCCGTCCACGCACAGCACATGGCCGTTCAGATAGTCGGACGCGGCGGAAGCGAGGAACACGACCGGCCCCTTCATGTCTTCAGGCTGCCCCCAGCGGCCTGCCGGGATACGGTCGGTGATCGACTGGTAGCGGGCTTGGTCCGCGACGATCGGGGCCGTGTTGTTGGTCGTCATGTAGCCTGGCGCGATCGCGTTGACCTGAATGCCCTTGCTTGCCCATTCGTTTGCCAGTGCCTTGGTGATGCCAGCGACGCCATGCTTGCTCGCCGTGTAGCCTGGCACGTTGATGCCGCCCTGAAACGTCAGCATCGAGGCGATGTTGATGATCTTGCCGCTGCCGCGCGCGATCATATGACGGCCGGCCAGCTGGCTGAGGAAGAAGACGGCGTTCAGGTTCAGATCGATGACGTCGAACCAGTCCTTGGCCGCATGATCGGCGGCCGGCGTGCGCCGGATCGTGCCCGCGTTGTTCACGAGAATATCGACGCCGCCGAAAAAGGCCAGCGCCTTCTCGAACACGCCTTCCAGCCCGTCGAGCTCGCTCAGATTCGCGGAGATCTGCTCGATCGTCCCGCCCGCCTCGCGGACGGCCGCCACGGTCGCGTCGCAATTGGAAGACGCGACCGCGACGATCTTGGCGCCGGCCTCCGCGAGACCGATCGCCATCGCCTGGCCCAGTCCGCCGGAAGCGCCGGTGACGAGCGCCGTCTTGCCTGTTAAATCGAACAACATGGCTCTATCATTCCTTCTCTTGGTTAATAAGTAATCTCACGCCGGCTTGCCTGTATTGGGAAGCCAACCCGGGCGAGAGCCCGGCATCGGTGACGATGGCCTCGACCTCGGTCAGCTGCGCGAACGTGAACAAAGCGCCTTGTCCAAACTTGTGATGGTCCGCCGTCACGTAGGACAGCTGGGCAGTCTCGATGAGGGCGCGCTTCATTTCGCTGAATTCCCCCCGTATAGATCGTGAAGCCGGAGTCCGGCTGAACCCCCGTTGCCGCGAGAAACGCCTTGCGGATATTCAGCTTGCGCACGTATGCGACGGCATCGGATCCGACCAGCATGTTGCGCACGCGGTAGCCGCCGGGCACGACAAGGCGTATGGCGTCCTTGCGCACGAGCTCGCTGATGATGACGATGTCGTTGGTCACGACGGTCATCGGCTGGTTCGGCAACTGCCGGGCCATCTCCTGCGTCGTCGTACCGCCGTCTAGCGCGACGATATCGTTAGGCTCGATCAGGGACACCGCCAGCCTCGCGACCTCCGCCTTCTCGGCGGCGTGACGCGCGACCGGATTTTTGAACGACAGGATCCCAAGCTGGTCGGCCTGCGCGAGCACCGCGCCGCCGTGCATCCGCTGCAGCAGCCCCTTTTCCTCGAGCTTGGCCAGATCCTCCCGGATCGTTTTCCCCGTCACCTCAAGCCGTTCGCTGAGCTCCGCCACCGTGACCTCGTTCGCGGCCAGCAGCATCTCCATGATCATCTCGTGTCTGCGCAGAGGGTTCATTGCGAATCTCCAATCCTAGCGATTTCCTTCTATTTTATATCCTTCATGGCTACCGGATCCATATCCTCGAAAATTTGATTCTCGCCCGCCATGCCCCAGATGAACGTGTAGCTTGCCGTGCCGACGCCGCTATGGATCGACCAGCTCGGCGAGATGACGCTCTGCTCGTTGCGCACGGCCAGGTGGCGCGTCTCCTGCGGCTCGCCCATCATATGAAAGACGACGCCGTCTTCGGGCATGTCGAAGTAGAAATAAACCTCGGAACGGCGATTGTGCGTATGGCTAGGCATCGTATTCCACATGCTGCCGTCCTTGAGCAGCGTCATGCCCATCACCAGTTGACAGCTCTGAATGCCGCCGGTGTGGATGTACCGGTAGATCGTCCGTTCGTTCGAGTTGGTCAAGCTGCCCAGGTGATTCGGCGAAGCTTCGCTGATCGCGGCCTTCACCGTCGGGTAGGTCTTGTGCGCCGGCGTCGAATTCATGTAGAACTTGGCAGGCTGCGCGGCGTCCTCGCTCGCGAATATGACTTCCTTCGCTCCGAGGCCGATATAGAGGCAGTCCTTGCTAGCCAGCGCGTATACCTCGCCGTCGACCGTCACGCTGCCCGCGCCCCCGACGTTAATGATGCCGATCTCCCTGCGCTCCAGGAAGGTCGCCGCGCCGATCGCCTTGGCGTCCGCTTCCAGCTTGACGGTGCCGTTTACCGGCAGCGCGCCGCCGACGATAAAGCGGTCGACATGCGTGTAAGTCAGCGTCAGCTGGTCCGGCTTGAACATCTCTTCGATCAGGAACTCCTCGCGCAAGCGCGCCGTGTCGAATGCCTTGACTTCACGGGGATGGGACGCATAACGGTTTTCCATGGGTTTAAAAACCTCCGATTGTTTATTTATGTTCAAATAAGTTTGTATGGGTTTATATTAATGCAGTATCGGTTCATTTACAACCTAAAAAACAAAAAAAGCAAACGACAGCAAAAAATATGCCATGCCCCCTCATTGCCGCATGACTCTACGAATATTGACAACGAATTACATGAAATGTTACTCTGAGATCACGTTCGTTATTAAGAACATGTATTTGGAACTACATTCGCTCTATTTTAACTTTATACGATCTTTCGAAAACGTGCTCGTTCTTTCGAACGAACAGGCGGATCGAATCGAACTGATTTTCTCTACACAATTGCATATCGGATGGAGGAAGCGAATGAGCGCAATAGCCGGCATTTATCAATTGCTTGGAGAACCTCTCGGAGTCGAATCCGGCCGGCGTCTCATGGAAGAACTGCAACGCTATCCTTCCGACGATGTGCATACTTGGCAATCCGAAAAAGTGTTCCTAGGCTGCCACGCGCAATGGATTACGCCCGAATCGGTTAACGAGGAGCTTCCTTTTTTACGACAGGGAACGCGCGATCGCGATTACGGCGGACGCCATTATCGACAATCGCGCGGAACTTTTCGAGAAGCTCGGCGTGCCGAGGGAAGATCGCCTCTCGATGCCTGACAGTCTCCTGATTGTTCTGGCTTACGATCGATGGGGCCAGGATGCTCCCCGTCACCTGATCGGCGACTTCGCCTTTATCCTATGGGACGAGAGGAAAGGGATGCTGTTCGGAGCCAGGGACTTCTCCGGGAGCCGGACGCTGTATTACCACCGATCTGCACAAGCGCTCTCTTTCTGTACCACGATCGGACCGCTGCTTGCATTGCCGGGCACGGACAAGCAACCGAACGAACAGTGGATCGCCGATTATCTGGCCATCCCGATCACGGTCGATTCAATCGACTGCGAGTCTACCGTCTATAAAAGCATCGAACAGCTGCCCCCCGCCCACAGCTTTTCAGTCATCGACGGGCGAATCTCGCTATCCCAATTTTGCGAGATTCGTCCGAATGCCGGCGCGATCCGCTTCAAATCGGATGAAGAATACGAGGAAGCTTTTCGCGATGTGTTCACGACCGCCGTGAACGATTGCTCGCGTACCCGTCTTCAACTCGGATCGCAGCTAAGCGGAGGACTTGATTCGAGTTCGGTCGTCAGCTTTGCCGTCCGTTCGCTTAAGCGGGAGAACAAGCGGCTCCACACATTTAGCTATTATCCCGTCGACGACTTCGAAGACTTTACGGCCTCGAGGAACCGCATGGCGGACGAACGTCCGTTTATCCGGTCAATCGTCAATCATGTCGGAAATATAGAGCCTCATTACTTGAACTTTCCGGACAAGAGCCCCCCTTTCCGAAGTGGACGACTGGCTGGAATTGCTAGAAATGCCTTATAAGTATTACGAAAATACGTACTGGCTCAAAGGGATTTTCGAAGAGGCGAGCAAGCATGGGGTCGGCGTCGTCCTCAACGGCCAACGCGGCAACTGGTCGATTTCTTGGGGGCATACGATCGATTATCAAGCCCGGTTAATTCGTCAATTCCGATGGATGCAATTCGCTAAAGAATTCGTGCTGTTTTGCAGGAATCACGGCGCTCGGAAGAGCAGCTTGCTGGGCCAGGTCTCTCTAATGACGTTCCCGGGCATCGCTCGTATGATCTCGCCAAAAAAGACGGCTCCCTCCCTCATCGATCCGCAATTCGCCAAGCGCAGCGGCGTCTTCGAGCGGATGGAGCCGTACGGGCCGAGCCTATTGGGCTCGCAGCTTCAGAATGCATACGACGTACGGGACGATCTGTACAAGCGGTTGTTCTACTGGAACATCAACGGCGCAAGCGAGACGCGACTCTCGTTGAAGTACGGCGTCTGGGGACGGGATCCGACGAACGACCTTCGCGTTCTGCGCTTTTGTCTCTCCCTGCCCGATGACCAATTCGTTCGCGACGGCGTGGATCGTCGACTCATCAGGCGGGCGACGGAAGGCTATTTGCCCAATAAAGTACGCTTTAACAGGCGATTGCGCGGCGTGCAAGGCGCCGACGGCGTACACCGAATGATGCCGGAATGGAACGGCTTCATTACCGAAGCGCAGCAGCTGATCAAGGAGCCTCACGCGAAGCAATACCTGAATACGGCACAGCTAACGGCTTCGTTGGACAAGCTTCGAGGCACGCCGCGCGCCGATCACGTATTTGACGAAGACTTTAGGCTCTTGATGCGGGCTTTAATTTTCAACCGCTTCATGAAGCGAACCTTTGAAGGGAGGTGACTCTAACATGGCTAAACAAGAATGGAAACAACCGGCTCTTGAAGTGCTGGACGTAAACATGACTGCTGCAGGTCCCGGCAAAGGCGTACTGGACCGCTACCAACCGGATCGCGACGATCCCGTCAGCTTCGATCCGACCCTGCCGCGCGTACCTGGCGATAGCTAGGCCGCTAGACGCATGTTCGCCTCCCCCCAAAGAGGCGAACATGTGCTATCTCAGCATTATTTGGAGTGAAGATCCGTGACCGCAACGAATGGTCTCTTCTTATATACGGCTTTCGGCCTCCAGGTGCGGAGCGAGATCGCCCTGCCTGAGCTGTTCGCTAGCGACGGCAAGACGTACACGCCCGAGTCAGGGGTTATGGTGAGACGGAGTTCGTTGGAGGAAACTTGGCAGAAGCATGCAGGGCCGGAAGACTACTTTGCGGTGCTTGATACCGAGGTTTTGTTCAGCGTTCCCGAAGTGGGCCTTTTCGCTGCCGAAGGCGGACATACGATTCACGTCTCCCCTTTCCCCGGAGTCGCCGAGGAGCGTCTGCGAATGTACATCCTCGGTACGGGAATGGGGCTTATTTTGCTTCAAAAGCGGATTCTCCCGCTTCACGGAAGTTGCATTGCCGTGGATGGCCGAGCCTATGCCATCGTCGGACAATCGGGCGCTGGCAAGTCGACGCTATCGTCCGTTTTATTGGATCGAGGCTACAAGCTGCTTAGCGACGACGTCATTCCGATCGTCCTCTCGGATCAAGGCCCACTCGCCTTTCCTTCTTACCCGCAACAGAAACTGTGGCAGGAGAGCTTGGACGCCCTTGAGATATTCCGCGCGGAGGGCCGCCCGATCTACAATCGAGAGACGAAGTTCGCCGTCCCGGCGCATGATCATTTCCATCGGGAGCCGCTTCCGCTTGCCGGCGTATTCGAATTGGTCAAGACGGATGACGATCCATTCATTGCGCCAGTGCCCGTTATGGAAAGATATTACATGTTCTTCGATCATACGTACCGCAATTTCTATGTGAATCGCGGAGGATTGATGGCATGGCATTTCAGCACCCTTAGCAAGTTCGTGAACCGAATCGACGTCTATCGGATCGGTCGATCGACGAAGGCTTTTTCCGCTCGCGAATCGGCGGATCGTATTTTGAATGTTATCTATCAGGAGGGACAGCGCGATGAATAATCAGCCGGTTCAATGGACGCCGACCGATCGAATCGAGCAATCGAAAGATCATATCGTTAGCGATATGGACGGGGAAAAAGTCATGCTTAGCGTACAGAAGGGAAAATATTATAACTTGGGCGAGGTTGGCGGACGCATCTGGGATCTGCTAGCCTCGCCTTGCACCGTACAACAATTAATCGATAATCTTCTCGCGCAATATGAGGTGGAACCCGAGACTTGCCGCGCGCATGTCGCGTCTTTCTTGGACACCCTGTGGTCAGAAGGCTTGATTTGCCGCGCTTCGGCATCATGAACCGCTTTAAAAACATCCTGCTGTTCTTCAAATTGAATAGACGAGATGCCTTGCTCTTTATCGAAGCCTACGTCTATCTGGGATGGGCCCGATTGCTGCTGTTATTTCCATTCGCGAAAATCTCTCCTAAGTTGGGTCAAAAGGCGTCGGAGACATCCGAGCTTCACCAGCGAGAGGAAGCGGTTTTGACGTTAAAGCATATCTCCAGCGCGGTAAACATTATGAGTCGCTACACCATCTGGGATAGCAAATGCCTCGTCAGAGCGATTGCCGGACTGAAAATGTTAGCTAGACGCCGTATCGACAGCACTTTATATCTCGGAGTGGCAAGAGATGAGGCGGGACAACTTATCGCGCATGCCTGGCTGAGGAGCGGCTCTTTTTTATGTCACGGGCGCGGAAGAGATGTTCCGCTTCACCGTCGTCGAGAAATTCGCCAAGGTCACAAGGAGCCTCTAATGAGATCGTTCGCCTATTATATGAAGCAGCTTCATCATCACAGCGGCATGCAGCTCTACGTGAATATTATCGGGATGGTTATCAATAGCTTCTTAGAGAGCGCAGGCCTTCTTTTGCTCGTACCCATGTTGGGCGTAAGCGGCATCATCGCATTCGATCCGGAATCGCTCGGACGTCTCGGCTTCTTGAGCGAACTTCAACGATTCCCGCAGTCAACGGCAATCCTCCTTATTTTAGGAATCTACTTGCTCGTTGTCATTGGCCAAAACGTTCTCTATCGGACGATAAATATCCGAAACATGGTCATTCAGCAAAATTACAGCCGTAAACTCAGGTACGACACCTATCGAGTTCTCCTCGGCGTTCAATGGAAATATTATTTAAGCAGGCGTACATCCGAGCTCGTACACTTGTTAACGACAGAACTGGCACGTGTCATGGGCGGTATCAATTTGTTCCTGACGTTCATTACTTCGCTTCTGTTCACGCTCATTCAGATCGGCGTAGCCTTCTGGATCTCTCCGGGCATGACCGTAGCTATTCTCTGCTGCGGCGCCCTGCTCGCGTTATTGTCCCAACGGTACATTCGCAAATCCAAAGCCTTAGGAAGCCGCGGCTCCCAGCTTGCGCAACAATATTTAACAGGGATCTCGGATCAACTCAATGGCTTTAAAGATATCAAAAGCAATACTTTAGAACAATCGTGGTTGAAATGGCTCCAAAATCTGACTTATGGCACGATGCAAGAACAGCTGGAATATATTCGTCTAAGGATGAATTCACAATTTCTCTACAAATTATCCTCCTCATTGCTTATTGCATGTTTTATTTTCGTTTCGTATCATTACTTTCATACTCAAGGTCAAAGTATACTAATTGTAATCTTGTTGTTCGCTCGTTTATGGCCTAGATTTACGAGCCTGCAATCTAATTTGGAACAGATGGCCTCGGCCTTACCGGCGTTCCTAGCCTTGCAAAAACTCAACGATGAATGTATGACGTGGTCCGAGCTGGGAATCCTGAATGCTGACGATAAAGCAGAAGCGGTAAAACCTCTTCGCATCTCCGAAGGAATCGAATGCCGCAGCTTATCCTTTAGATATCACTACGACCAACCGGTCTACGCCCTTCAGGATTTAAATCTATGGATTCCCGCTAATCGAATGACGGCAATCGTCGGCAGTTCGGGAGCGGGCAAAAGCACCTTAATCGATGTCATAATGGGCTTAATGACAGGCGAATCCGGCCAACTTCTTGTTGACGGACAATCGATAAACGAACACAACTTGTTGGCTTACCGTCGTGCCATTGGCTATGTTGCCCAGGATCCCTTTTTTATATCACGCAACGATCCGCGAGAACCTGCTCATGATCGACCCCGACGCCAGTGAGGATCGGTTATGGGAAGCGTTAACGTTTGCCTCCTCCGATGAATTCGTTCGCAAGCTGCCGCAAGGAATCGATACGGTTATCGGAGAACGCGGCATACGATTGTCGGGCGGAGAACGCCAGCGCATCGTATTGGCGCGAGCCATTATTGGCAGACCGTCCATTCTCGTCCTTGACGAGGCAACAAGCGCGCTGGATACCGAGAATGAACGTAATATTCAATTGTCTCTGGAGCGTTTAAAAGGCTCTATGACTGTTCTTGTTGTCGCTCATCGCCTATCGACCGTTCGCAATGCCGATCAAATCGTCGTCATTCAAGACGGAACTGTAGCCGAGAAGGGTACATATGAAGAGTTGATAGCTGACGCAAACGGCGTCTTCAGACGACTGGCGAGCAATCAAGGCATAATGGAGGGAATCGCATGATCGGAGAAAGAATCCAGATGCTTCGCAAAACAAAGAAACTCTCGCTCACCGAGCTTTCGGAAAAGGCTTCGGTTGCCAAATCCTACCTCAGCTCGATTGAGCGAGGCATTCAACAAAATCCGTCTATCCAATTCCTCGAGAAGGTAGGCGCTGTTCTCGGGATTTCGGTAGAGGAGTTTCTTCAATCCGAAGAGAAGCAAGCTGCCGCCGAATCAATCAATTCCCTGGACGTCGAATGGGCAAGCCTCGTGAAAGAGGCCATGGCTTCGGGCGTGAGCATCGAGCAGTTCAGGGAATTTCTTGATTTCAACAAGTGGAAAAATCAGAAATGACGACAACAACCGCACTTCCGTAAACCTGGATCCGTTACGGCAGCATTATCATAGATAATGCTTCTTGGAAGTTAGACAAAGATTTGCGAATATCATCGATCGACATTCCCATTTCGCGCGCATCAAGAATAAGCGCTACCCATTGCGGATCCAATTGTTGTTCGTTCAAATTCTGGATAAGTTCCATTGATTTCAAGCCTCCGATATTGAAATCGGCCGGTTGCACCACTGACTCCACGCGTTTAAGGTGCCCAGATAATAAACGCACTTCATCGTCGCCATTTATTAGCAGTTCTATTCTCATTATATATGAGTCTTGCGAATTAATGTCGTCGAATCTTGTCTCGATTTTAAAGATTTTTTTTGTCTTATTTTGTCGAATGAGTGTCGTAATCCGAAAAAAATAGGCGGAATCTATATCCGCCACTATCTTTAGAACTATTTCACTCCCGATACAGTATCATTTTTCGCTAATCGCCTGCTCCACAACGCTAGCAGCCTCAAAGCTCCGCTTTATAATTGGCTCTAGTCTTCCCAAAGAACTTGCCCAGAATCGAGCGGACGATCCCCGCCAAGTAGGCATATTCCGTCGTCCGGAAGAACACCAACCAATAGATCGCCGATACAACCAACACGGTAATGCCCCCTTTTTCAATGAGAGGAACGAAACCAGTCGGGTGAATGAAGTCCGATAGTTTTTTCGCTGCGAAAAATGCGCCTAAACCGACAACAAGGTAAGCGGCATAAAGTCTGTAGTGCTGCCAGATGGAGCGGCGGAATACTTTCTTGTACACGAGGTAAGGCGTCGTCCAGAAAGGAAGCGCTGCTGCGCTTATAAGCGATCCTAGGAAGATTCCCGTTATCCCCATATGCTTGACTAGAAGGAATGAAGCCAGCAAGCTGATCGCGGCTTGACCCAGCGGAACGAATCGATCCTCATGGAAAATGCCCGAAGTCGTTTTTACAGTTGCGATCGAGTTGCGCATCCCCCGTTCGAAGAACATAAAGAGAAGCAGGATCAGCACGGCATTGCTCATCAAATAGTCTGAACCGATCCAAATTCGGATAAAAGGCTGAATTAAGATGTATAACAAAATGGCGCACAGCGAGTACAGCCAGAAGCTAAGCATAAGCATGACCTTATACACGCTATAGACCTTTTCTTCGCTTTCCTGCGACACAAGATTACCTACGCTGTGATACATGTTGTTAAACACTTGGTAAATAAACGTTCGTCCAATCTCGATCAGCATTTTGTAATTGGAATAGAGACCGACTGCCGCTACGCTGACGTAGGCGGAAATCAAAATGTTCTCTGTACCGAGAACGAGATAGCTCCCGATGTTCTGCAGGACGATCGCTTTAACGTTTTTGACAATGCCGCTTTTGGTCTCGGCGTCTAGTTGGCCGGATACCTTTTGACGAAGATACGGATACTTTCGGTTCGCGATTAACGTCAATGAAGCAGCGGTGAGTAAATTCAGAGCGCTGTCGACCAGGAGAAAGAGAATGTAATTTTTGCTGTAGTAAAGGATGGCAATCTTCAGGCAGGAGGAGACCACGGAAGAGATCGTAAATGCGATCGTGACGATGTATCCTTTCTGGGCTACATTCAGGAAGGCATTCTTGTAAGAGAAGAAATATGGCGTTACCGTATTAAGCAGAAAAATCAAGTATATTCCCGTAATATTCGGTACTTCGGTATTCTTAACGAACAAGTCCAAAAACGGAAGCAACGCTAGACCAAGCGCGGCTACGACTAGCGCTATGGCAAGATAGGCATACTTATACAAGCGCATGAGCCGTTTGATCTTCTCTTGATCATTGTCCGCGACCGGCTTATACAAGCTGTACATGATACTGGCCCCAATGCCGGCTTCAGCAAGAGAGAGCATAGCCAGAATATTCGTAAATAGCCCGTTAACCCCCAGATACTCGGCACCAAGGCTATTTATAAATACGGTTCTTGAGATGAAGCTAAGCAGCGTAATGACGAGTTGATTGCCAATCCCCGCTGCGATATTGACAATTGTATGTTTTACTCTCATCGCCGGCTCCCGCCCTTAGAACGTTGATACACGTGAGCCGTTCGGATGCCGAACCCCTGCGCGAACGGCAAAATGTCGAACAACATGGAATACACGCCGATATCTTTCGTATCCCCCCTGCGAGAAATCTATGGCGCCGTCGCGTCTCGTTATTGTCATCAGATAATGGATCGCCTTCTCAGCGGCTGCCGAGGCAAGACTCGAGACTTCTTCAATCTCAGCTGCGTTGATCAAAAACCAACCTAAAGTCGCGGTCGCAGAAGAATCCGCCCGAGATTCGGGTCTGGTTACGGTCCAGTTCCATTGTCCTCGCTCCTGTTGACAACCTGCGGCTGCCCGAGCGAACCGGATCACCGTCTGCTCCAAAACCTTCTTCGCTTCATGGCCGGCCGGGAGCTCTCTCCAGGCATCGATAAGCCCTATGGCAAACCACCCTAGTCCCCGCCCCCAGCCATACAAACCAAGCGGCGCATGATTCGTGATGCGGTATGCGTGGCAAGGAATGAAGGCTTCTTCCAGCATTCCGTGTTTCTCGTATTCTTTGATTTGCTTGACGGCTAACTGTATGCATTCCGGGCGATTGTATCTTAACCCGTATACGACGAGAAAAGGACAAATAAACCCGATCGTATCGACATAACGATAATCCTTCATCGCCTTGCGATACATGACCGTGCCATCCTCTCCCAGATGCTGCTGGATCATGTGCCAAGTCGCGTCCCAGGCCGGACGGTACTTATCCTGATCGACGGATAGCCATGTCATTGCCGCATATGCCAGAATGGCCCCGTCTACATGCTGCGGCGTATCGCGCCATTCGCCTTTGTCATTGAACTTGGCCGCCAGGAAAGAATCCACTTGTCTGCGCGCATCCGCATCTTCACCCGTATGCTGGAACTGCTCCGTCATTCCCAACAGGAGCGCGGCCTCCTGCCAATGCTGTATCGCGCTCCTGGCGTAATTCCCCTTCAACATATCCAACAAAACGAATCGGGTGTTATCCGTCACTTTAATTGTGGGCGTCCGCTTCAGCCATTTCGTGCCGATTCGGGTGATGGATGACACCCATTGTTCGGTACTGGCGTATCTCCCTATATATATTCTGCCCGTCCAAGTTCTCGCGATCGGAACGAGATCGACGGCGAGGACGATTAGAACAACGATAAGTAAACAGGATGCAATAATCGAATAAACCATATGCGCCCCTCTCTCTCTAAAATAATTGGTACAGCTTCTTGATCTCGGACTCCGTGCCTAGAGTCTCTTCGGCAAGCCGGCTGGCGAACGCCGCTCTAAGTCCCGCGTCTTCCAACAGGCGCCGTACCCCTTCACTGATCGCCTGTGCATTCATTTTCACGATAAGACCGTTGCGTTCCGATGCGATCTGATCCCGAACGGTTGAGAAGTCGGTTACGACGATCGGCTTATGAAGGATTTTAGCTTCGTCTATCGCGATCGACTTGCCTTCGAATCTGGAAGGCTGCACATAGATATCGGCTTCTTTTACATAAGGATAGGGGTTCTCCCGGAGACCGAGCAAGATGAAGTTGTTCTCAAGACCCTTCTGCTTGATTAACGCCTCCAGCTTGCCGCGCTCTTCTCCCTCCCCGATTACGTACCATTTCAGGTCGCAGCCTGCATCCCGAAGAAGCTTGCAAGCTTCCACCGCAAGATCGAAGCCCTTCTGCTCGTTAAGCCGACCGACAGAAACTATCCGAAAGGCTGTATCCCCGTTTTCATTCCATTCAGCTTTCTCTGCAGCCATTCTCCGGATGACTTCGGCAGAGACAATGTTTTGAATGACTCTTACCTTGTCCGCATACTGTGGAAAGCGTTCTTTTAACACGCTGCCGCACTCTTCGGATACCGTAACTATAAAATTTAACTTAGCAAAATATTTTTTGTCTAATTCAGGGTCCATGCCTAATTTATTATAATCATTATGTACATAACCAAGTTTTCGAGCGGCATTGACTTTATCGATAATGTAGTAAATTGGATTTTTCTCCAAGTAACCAATAGCTACATGGTAGTTCTTAGTTAGCTTAGGAAGAGCGTGCGATACATACTTCCATGATCGCTGCTCGCGTACGGCCGGCCTCTTATCCGTACGAAATAGGTATCCCACAAGCACTCGAAAAATAGCTAATAGAGGTTTGCCTTTTTTCAAGGCACCCATGATAGCCTTCTTAATGGACATATCGAAATAGGCATATAAGGGAGGTTCCGGGAGCAAGTGAACCTGTGGAGGCAATTTGTTCATAAATAAGCCTTCATGTTTAAACAAAAATAAATCTACGTCGTATTTAGAATAATCGATGGTCTCGAGCAAAGAGATTAATGCTTTTTCAGCTCCGCCAACGGTTAATTTGTTCATGACGAACAATATGCTTGTCTTCACGGACTGCCTCCTAGGCCAACAACCTATACAATTTATCAATCTCTGTTTCCGTTCCGAGTTGGAGAGTCGATAAATTGTCGCTCAACTGTTTCCTAAGTCGTTCATCGTTAATAAGTCTCTCTACGCCTCTCGCGACTGCTTCGGCGTTCATTTCGACGATCAATCCGTCAACTTCGTTTTTGATCTGATCTTTGGCCGTGCTGAAGTCGGTAACGACGATCGGCTTGTTCATGATCTTGGCCTCATCGATGGCAATGGACTTCCCTTCGAATCTCGACGTCTGCACATAAATATCAGCCTGAAGAAGATAGGGATAGGGATTTGACTTTAATCCTAAAAGATGAAAATGTGCCTCCAAGTTGTTTGTTGATATCAGCTCCATTAATGGAGCTCGTTCTACTCCCTCGCCAATGATGTTCCATTGAACGTCGTAGCCCCAGTCGATTAATTTTTTGCACGCTTCGACAGCCGTTTCAAAAGATTTTTGATAATGCAATCTTCCAATCGACAAAATCACGACCTCTTTTTTTCCCCTTGAAAAAACGTCCGTGCGATCGGCGTCAGCTAAACGGCGAATCACCGCCGGCGATACGATATTGTGAATGACGCTGACCTTTTTGCTTATTTCAGGAAAACGCTTATGAAGAACGGCGGCGCATTCTTCCGAAACCGTAACGATTTGATGCAGTTTCCGGAAGTATAAACCGTCAAAAGACGCATCCATCCCCATTTGATCGTAGTCGATATGAACCCAACCGATTTTTTTTCGAGCGGATACTTTGTCTACGCACATGTAGGTGGAGGTCTTTTCCAAAAATCCAATGGCGGCGTCATATTGATCGTCAAACGGCGGGAAGCATTCCGATAAGTACTTCCAGTTGTATTGCTCGCGAATAGAAAGGTTGTCCCGATATCGATGCCTAATGCTATATAAGATTCGATTAAACGCGACCCTATAGTAACCTTTTGCTAAAAGCATAAATACGGATTGGTGCGCAGGCTGCGAGAATAATCGGTATTGCTCCGGAAGCGGGAGCACTTTTACTTCGCCAGGCAAGTGTTCCATGAATAATCCTTGGTGGTTCAAAAGAAAAAGGTCCACTTCGTACTCGCTATAGTCAATCTGATTCAACAAGTTGACTAAACTTCGCTCGCCGCCACCCGAGGATAAACTCGGTATGATAAAGAGCAGTTTTTTTTTCATAGCCCTCACACCAACTCGCTCAGATAGTTTACGGCTAAATAAGACATTCGTTGAACGCGGGGAATCGACTCCGACAGCTTGCGTCTTAGTTCGCTCTCTTCGGCGACCATCTCGTCGTACTTGCTCTTTAGCTTGCTTCCTTCGGCGATTTCCTGGATGCCGAGCACGAGCTTCTCTTCTCCGAAGATGTCCTTGGCGATTCCCTTGGACTTCACGCTATAACCAAGAACCATGGTAGGAACGCAGTTCGAGTAGGCGGCAATGGTGGCGTGCGTACGGGCGCCGATGAAGAAGCGCATTCTCGCGATATAGCCTTTATATTGGACCGCCGTCAGATTGTCGGGCAGTAGGACGAGCCGTCCGGTATGCTTGAACTCTTCGTAATAATTTTTTAGAACCTCGTAATCGTTGTTGCCAGTCTCCATGACATGAGGGGTCAATGCGATCGTCATATCCGAAGTTTGAATGATATGCTGGATGAGCTCGCGAACCGCTTCTCTCGAAGCCTTATTGCGCGACCAGACGAGAGGGCTGAAGTTAAGGCCCACGGTGTTCCCTTCCTGCCAGCCGTCGGGAAGCGGCAGTTCCTCCTTCGCCATCGTGAAGGCCGGATCGGCGATCAGCTTCACGTTGCGAAGCCCCTTCCCGGTCAGCATCTCGTATGTCAGCGTCTCCCGCGCCAGGATGAGGTCGAATTGCTTCAGGTCCTCCAGCTTGCGCTCGGACATGTCCTCTTCGCCGATCGAGCATCCCCAGAGGACAAGCTTTTTACCTTGCGCTTTCACGCGACGATCCACTTCGTACCAACCGGGCTGCTCGCCGTAGCAATAGTTATCTCCGCCAATGGAGAGGCAAATGTCAACGTCACGGATACGATCGATAATGTTTCGGTGAATCTTGCCTAAAGCGTAGGACTCGTCCTTCAGCAACTTAATTCGCAACGCCGACAGCAACCAACTTGGGGTGTAAGGCTTAATCTTGCGATCCGCCCCGTCATAAATATGATCCAATTGCGTAATGACGCGGTCCGTATCCGGCCTCCCGGAAGCAAGGTACACCTTCGACTCTGTCAACTTCTCCTTAATAATGGCGGTGGAGGAGCGAACGATCGCTTCGCACCCTCTATTCAAGCTGCCTCCGTGTGCAAACATCAATACCTTCATTTGCGACTCCCCCTATCTACTGGTTTCTCATTCTGCTATACCAAGCTAACGCATAAAGGCCGGAAACGGACCTTCTGCGCAACAATTTAACCATCAGTCGTTGATAGCCTCCCAGGGAGGCGTATTCGGCTTTGCAGTAAATGGGCAACGAATCCCGCACGGCCGCGTGGCGAACGGCATTCCGAACGTAGCGATAGCGCTTCAGAATACCCATATCTTTCGATGGGGCGAAATAAATATGGATGAGCGACAGCATCGTATGGACGAGACGAATCGCTTTGAGACTGCGCATGTCCGCTTCGTTCATCAGTTGCTTGTATGCTTCAGGCGGATCCGACTCGAAAACTTCGATCGCTCTTCTGAAGTAATCCTTATCTCCGATGCTGCGCGTGGCGCTTCCCGGTCTCTCCTTGTATAAATATCCGGCGTAATCGAGATAGAACATGGAACGGGCACGGCAGAATATCTCCATGTTAAACAAGCCGTCTTCGCCAAGCGTCACGCTCTTGGGAAAACGTATAACGTCGGCTTCGATGATCTCCGTCCGATATAATTTGGTGCATACCGTATTGAGGTCGTCCGACTTCAGAAAATAAGGCAGCACGGCGGCCTCCACGTATTCTCGATCCAACGCGATTCCCGCAGGAAAAGGATAGCGGGTCTCAACGCGATGCTCCCCCATTTCGCTGATGAAATTCGATACGACCACATCGCAACGATGCGCCGTCGCCGCTTGATAAAGCCTCTCGAACAGATCCGGCGCTGCCGTATCGTCGGAGTCCACGAAGCCGATATATTCGCCCTTCGCTATGGCCAGTCCGGCATTGCGAGCCATGCTGACGCCTTGATTCGCTTGATGAATCACTCTAATTCTGGGATCCGATTGCTGCAGCCGATCAAGCAGCGTTCCACTTCCATCGCTGGAGCCGTCATTGATGAAAATAAACTCGCACGCTGACAGAGACTGGGTCAGTAACGAATCGACGCAAGCGGCCAGAAATGGCTCCGAATTGAATACAGGTACGATTATGCTCACTTTGACTCGCATGGCGCTAAGCCCCGCCTTTCTTGGAGGCTAAGGCTATGCTTGCGTACAGCTTCTCCAAACCTTCGCTCCCGCTATAGTCGGTTCTTAAGCAGTTAGCCGACAGCTCCGACCGCAACGCCTCGTCCCTGTACAGACGCTCAATCCCGTCCGCAATCCCCTCTACGGACAGTTCGGCAATCCAACCGTCGATACCGTTGCGGACTTGGCTCGCCGCCGTCGTATAGTTCGTAATTAACACCGGTTTGCCGAGCACCTGCGCTTCCGTTACCGTCACCGCCTTGCCTTCGTACCTGGAAGGCTGCACGTATAGATCGCCCGTCCGGATATAGGGATAAGGGTTCGTCTGTTTTCCAAGCAGAATGAAGCGGTCCTCCAGACGATTGTCGGCTATCAGCTCCCGAATAGCGTCCTCGTCCCCGCCATAGCCGACAACGTACCAGACAATCCGGTCCAAGCCTCTGTCGTTCAACAGCTTCATCGCCCGGACGGCGTTGTCGATTCCTTTCGCATGCGATAACCGGGCCACCGTAATCAATTTAAAGCGATCGTCCCGCTCCATCGGGTTATCCGTCGGCTCGTTCGACAGCTTGCGTATCGCTTCGGTAGAAACGACATTTTCGATCACGACGACCTTCTCCCGCAGCTCGCCGTACTTGGCGAGAAACGACTCCTTACAGGCTTCGGACACGGCAACGATGGAATCGAATTTGCTCCACATCGCCAGGTCCATCTCCCGGTCGGTAGCGATCGTCGAATAATCCGTATGAATCCAGGCGATCTTCATGTTCGCTTCTACCTTGTCAGCCACATAATAATGAGGCCATAAGTAGCTGATGGCCGCATCGTATTTCGCCTTCGATTTGGGGAGAAAAGGAAGCGTGTATTTCCACATCAGCTGCATCTGATAGTAGCCAGGCTCGGGGATGCCTCTCCGCTCGCCAAGATACTTAACGTGAAGCTTGGATAATATTCTTCCGATTCCGATCGCGAAGTGCCTGTTTTTCATTACCTCTGCTACGGATTGGCGGAAAGTCGCGTAGGCGCGTTCTTCCGGAAGAAGGTTCGCCCGATCGGATAGCAGCGCCATGAAGTCTCCCTGATGACGATATAACATCAAGTCGACGGAATGACGACGGTAATCGAAACGGTCCAGCATGCCGGCCAAGCTTCGCTCGACTCCGCCCACGTCCATATCGTAAGAAGCGATCAAAACGCTTTTCATTGACGGACACCCGCCATCTTCCGCCATGCCCATAGGAAGGGACGCAGCGGGAAATAGAGTGCGTGCAGCGCCTTCGGCAACGGCAGCGTCTCCGCGTCTTCCGGATACGGGAACAGAAAGCTGATCACGAACGTCAATTTATGCCGAAATGCCATTAAAGCGTACAAATGCCGCTTATGAAAACGATCGACATCCTCTGGTACGGGATTCGTATGCAAGTTCACGACACGCTCCATATAAAACACCGCATCCTGAGCAAGCCGCTTCGCCCTTTGCAAATCGGCCATAGGGGCCAAATCGCCCGGCACCGGATCTCCGAACACGTTAGAAACCAGCACTAGCGCTTGCCCTCCGACATGGTAATAACCATGTTTGCGCAGCAATGCGACCAAGCGATCGGTATCTCTCGGTTGTTGCAGCCATAGCCGAATGTCCAGCAGCCAGCGCAAACGCGACCAACCGTGTCTCGCGCCGTGCGATACGAGAAACTGAAATAAATCCTCCCGGCCTAAATAATGAATCGGTTGGCTGCTGATCGTGCTTATTCTTCTGCGGTTCCACAAATCTTCGAAGTCGGGCTCCCCGGACGGGGACGGGTGGAATCTCCAGTGCAATTCTACTTTTACGTTTTTAACCGGGTGATAGAACGCAGTATGGTGGTGTCTCCACTTCCAATCGTTCAATACGGTATGTATGTATTCGTCCTTCACGTATCCTAGAGAGGTCAGCAGTTCCTCTGCTTGCGGCAGGTTCTGCAGGGGGATCAGCAGATCCAAGTCGCAGGAAGTTCGCAGAGACAAATCGTTGTACAAGTCTACCGCAAGCACCGGCCCCTTTAAAAAAAGCGCGCGAATCCCGCGTTCTGACAGATGATGGTCGATGACTTGCATCTCGCCGCTTAATTGGAGCATGAGGAACGTATTTCGGCGGTATTCCGACTGAAGATATTTAACGACACTCGCGGGAATGCGAGGGTCGGGCGAATTTTTGATTCGATGATAGAGATAGGGATCTACCCTGTGGTGCTTGGCCAAATCGACAAACGTATTCCAGTCGGTCTCGTCGAAAAGTGCGTCCGGAATTTCCGTCGAATCGGATTGATTCTCAGCTCCAATCAAAGCAAGAAGGAGCCGGATCTCGATCGGCAGCCCTTGCAATTGAAGGGGGGGACGTGCTGCTCATGGAATTGCTCCTTCGTAATGCTAATAGGCGAACAGCATGATTGTCGCCGCACATGTTGTTCTTTTTAACGAACAATTACAGCGTAACATTGGAGCTGTAAAGTTGTCAATTATCGGTTAAAGAATGTCACTTTATGAATCTTTATACGTTCAAGTCCGCTATAAAGAACAGCATACGATGCAATTGGATCCTGTTGCCAAGATGCACGTCGACCGAATAAAATGAAACAAGCCTCATCTAATCATCTTTGAAGGACCTAATAAAGAACATCGAATTTGAGAAGCTTAGGGGGGGTTGGTTATGGAGAATCTAGTTATCTTTGGTGCCGGCGGTCATGCCAAATCAATCATCGATATCGTAGAGCGGTCAGGAATCTGGCGTATCGCGGGGTTATTGGATGGAATTAAAGCAGCGGGAACTAGAGTATATGGATATGAAATTCTAGGGGATCAGAACTATCTTGCCCAAGATCCGAGCATAACGGGCGTCATCGTCGGAATCGGAGACAATTGGCTTCGCGCTCGCGCGGCGGAGGCCATACGTTCCGTTCGGAGCGACTGTCGATTCGTCAGCGCGGTTCACCCTCACGCTTCGGTTGCAAAGGGAGCAACGATCGGTGACGGTTCCGTCATCATGGCGGGGGCGGTCGTCGGCAGCGATGCGGTCGTCGGCGAACATTGCGTCCTCTATACCCTTTCCTCGCTGGATCATGACAGCGCAACGGAAAACTTCGTTTCCCTGGCTCCTCACGCGGCCACCGGAGGCAACGTTCGCATCGGCAGCTTCGCTGCGATCTCAATAGGCGCCCGCATCATTCATTCCACTTCGATCGGAGAACATACGGTGATCGGAGCGGGCGCGACGGTGCTGACCGATATCGACGGCTACTGCATCGCTTACGGAACGCCTGCCCGGGTTATTCGAAAGCGTACCGCAGGGGAACGATATCTTTAACACGTTCCCTTGCCGCTTTTTCTCTATTAAATAGAGGCTTGGCTTGAATCGCTTTATACATTTGCCGTTGCCGCCGAGAGCGCTTCATGCACGATGGAGATGACCCGATTCTGCTCCGAACGGTTCATGCCGGATCCGGAGGGCAAACAGACGCCTTCTTCGAACAGCCGGTCCGAAATGCTTGTCCCTTCTTCATGCGGATAATAACGAACGCCTTGGAACAAAGGCTGAAGATGAAGCGGCTTCCAGACGGGACGCGCTTCAATGTTGTGCGCGGACAGTTCCCCGATCAGATCCGGTATCTTTAGCCCCGTCACTTGCTTGTCGATCGTCAACGTCGTCAACCAGCGGTTGGAACGCGTGTCGGCAAGTTCCGGCATGAAGCGAACGCCTCGATGACTTCCAAAAGCATCGCGATAGGTTTCGAATATCGCTCTTCTCGCTTCCACTCTCTCGTCCAGCACTTCCAATTGCGCTCTGCCGACGCCTGCCAGAAGATTGCTCATCCGGTAGTTGTAGCCCATTACGCTGTGCTGGTAATGCAGCGCAGGATCGCGTGCTTGCGTAGCGAGGAAGCGCGCCTTCGTCAGCGCTTGCACGTCGTTGGAGATCAGCATCCCCCCCGCCGGAAGTCGTAATGATCTTATTTCCATTAAAAGAGTAAATGCCGAACTGCCCCATGGAGCCGCTTTTGGCTCCCCGATAGGTCGATCCTAGCGATTCGGCGGCATCCTCCACGATCGGCACTTCATAACGGGCGCACAGATCGGAGATTCGGTCCATCTTGGCGCTCTGACCGTAGAGATGTACGACAACGACCGCTTTAGGCAGCTTGCCGGCGCGAGCGGCTTCATCGAGCGCCAGCTCCAACGCTTCCGGCGACATGTTCCACGTATCCGGCTCCGAATCGATAAAGACGGGCTCCGCCCCTTGGTATAGAATCGGGTTCGCGCTAGCGATAAAGGTTAGCGTCGAACAGAATACGCGATCTCCGCGTCCGATCTCTAGCAGCTCTAAAGCCAAATGGATGGCAGCCGTTCCCGAGCTTAGCGCCACAGCCCCGGCGACCCCCGCGTATGCGGCGATCTCCGTCTCGAAGGCATCGACATTGGGGCCGAGGGGAGCCACCCAGTTCGTGTCGAATGCTTCTTGAATATAGTTTTGCTCTTTACCGCTCATATGCGGCGCCGACAGATAAATCCGACCGTTGTGCTGCATCCCGTTTATCCTCCGATTTCTCGATGTTGGTCCGTTGTCCCCCGGAAGACCGGCATGGTGACGTGCTGACCGTTTGCCACTCCTTCTGATCGTACCACTTTCTTAAAGGTAAGGAAAAGAATCTTCATGTCCAATCTGAAGTTGCGATGATCGACGTACCACGTGTCCAGTTTAAACTTTTGTTCCCAAGAAATCGCATTCCGGCCGTTGACTTGCGCCCAACCTGTAATACCCGGCTTCACAAGATGCCTTCTCGCCTGCTCAGGCGTATAGAGAGCAAGATAGTCCATCAACAGCGGACGGGGACCGACGAGGCTGATATCGCCTCTCACGACGTTCCAAAGTTGCGGCAGCTCGTCCAGGCTCCATTTCCGCAGCTTCTGTCCGAACGGGGTCAATCGGATGCTATCGGGCAGCAACACGCCTTGGTCGTCCCGTTGGTCCGTCATGGATCGGAACTTATACATGTAAAAAAGGCTTGCCATGCAAGCCGGGACGTTGCTGCTTGAATACGACCGGCGATCCCAGCTTCACTCGGACCAAAATGGCCGTTACGAGCAGGATCGGGAGCGTGACGATGAGCAACGGCACCGCAACAAGCAGGTCAAACGTTCTTTTCATGCGAGCTTCCTCCGGATGTCAATGCCTTGCGGAGTCTGGAGATGTTATTCGGACCTATAATCCGGCTGGCCGCTCGTTTGGCCTGGCTTCTCAGCCTTACGCGAAGCGGAAGCCAAGATTGCGCGAAGTGATGAATCGTATGGCTTTCCGCCGTCCGATAGCTTCCGCCATTAATATAATCATAGGGACTGAAGTAGCATCTCGGATAGAATACGACCCCGTTCGAGAGCTTTTGCTGCCGACCGTTCAATTTCAATCCGTGTTTTTCGCAAATTTGGCTAATGACGGCCGTGTTCGTCGTCGTATCGAGGGTGCCGTCCGGACGGAGGAAGCTTCGACCATCGTAATAGTCCAACAGTTCCTTGATCCAGGAGTGCCCTCGAATAGCGCCCATCGTCCCCGACTGCAAAAACTTCTCGTCCTCGAATCCGGAGAACGCCTCGTGCGCGAGGAAGCGATCAAGCGGTTTGATGACTTCGACATCCGTATCCAAGTAGATGCCGCCCTGGTGGTAGAGCGCGTGCAAGCGCGCATAATCGCTGACGAAGGCATACTTCTTCGCTTCATAGGCCTCCTTCACGTACCGGTTTGCGCCGATGTCGAAGTTATCTTCGTTCCATTCGATAATCTGATAGTCCCCCAAGTGCTTGCTCCAACTTCGCATGCATTTCTGAATCTTCTTGGGCTTGGGTCCCCTGCCGAACCAGCAATAATGGATCGTACGCGGAATCCGGGTCGCGCTCATCTTGTCATCCCTCGCTTAGCTGAACCAGGTAATATAATCGCTTCGATATTGAATATTCAACGTAATGACATTCTCGTAGAAAAAATAAAGGAAATAAATCGCAACGAGCACGAGGTAAACCAACTTCTGATCTTTCCATCTAAATACTTTTATGATCCAAGAGACAAGAACGATTTGGTACAAAGAAAAGTAGATGGCCATTCTTGCGAATATCCAGTTCTGCGTAGCGATAATCATCAAAGCTGCGCCAATCAACGACATATTAACGAATATATCGATACGAGGGTTCAGCGCACGCAGCTTCTCCCGTCCTATATAAGCGATTGCGAGGGGGGACGATATAGAAAATGACCCGAATCAAATTCGCTCCGCCCTCTTGGAAGTTCTTGTATTCTCCATAGGAGGTATCTTGTAGTGCCGCAAATAACAGACCTTGAAATTGATTAAAGCCGAATACGATGAGAATGGCTAACGCCAGAAGGATGAACGTTGAACGCGTCCATGCCTTTCTTCTCACGAGGAAGTAAATCGGCACCATGATAAGCGCGCTCTGATGAAAGATGGAAGCGAACAGAACAATAAGCATGTAACGTTTCCAGCTATTCGTCAGCAAATATTGGGTCGCCCAAAAGATTAAGGCTGCAGCCAAATATTGTCTCATTCCGTTCATCGATACGATGAATGCCCCGGATGTAATAAACACGTAAACGGCAACTTCGAACATCCTGGAATAACGATATAAAGCAAGCACGATAAAAATGTCCGTGACTAACGCTATAATAAAGACGAGAGCCTGCGGGTCGTCGGTATAGCTCTTGAGTACTTTCTGAAAGATGCCGAATCCGATATCCTTCTCTTTTAAAATGGAGTACCAGCTAAAATCGTTTACTTGAAAGGCATGCATATAAAAGAAAGTATCGCCGATATTGTTGCGCAAGCCAGCTACGGCGACCAACACGCCGGCAACTCCGATTGCCAGAAGTCTGTTCGGCCTAACCAACGCCGGTCCTAAAGGATCGGGAACGGAAAAATAGCGAGCGAAAAAGGCGAACGCGTACACGGTTAGAAGCGTAAGCCAGAGTATGGTCATGATCGAGTCCCTTTAGCCCTTCAAGATTGACGTCTTTCTAAGGATGAAGATGTAGAGCATCAATCCAGGCAAAAGCGCCATCAACGTCAAGAACTTGGCGGGCGTCTCCCGGAACCAACGGGCGTTCCGCGATAGAAGGCTGCTGGATACGTAATGAACCGCTTGTTTGAACTTGAAAGCCCGGCTAGCGAACGGCAGCAGCATGAGCTGTTGACGGTAAAAAGCGAAGCCTTTAGGATTTTTTCTGTATTGCTTCAGCATGTTGCGCGACGAACCGTCCGGCAAGTACTCGACGACGCAAAGCACTTCATTCATCAGCAGCAATTTATATTTGCGGTCCAGCATATGATATTTGTAGGCCAGACCAACGTACTTCTCCCCTTCGAAAATGGGATAAGGGTATTGCTTCGTCAATTCCGATCGGTAGACAAGCTTTTTGTCGCCGGTGACTCCATGGCGTTGATAAATATCGTACAAAGTCGAAGCGTGCAGCCCTTCGGGAAATCGAGTCCCCACAATCGATCCGTTCTTGTAGCAATCCAGACCGGCAAACCCAGCTACTTCATCGCTGCCGTGGCGCATCCAGAAATCGACGATTTTCTCGACCGCGTCGTCAGGCATGTAATCGTCCGAATCGATGCAGACATTCAGCTTCGTCTCGATTCTTTCGTAAGCCGAGTTATGCGCACCGTGCATGCCCTGATTTTCCTGCCGGTGATAACGAATGGGTATCCGGTTTTCGGACATCCAAAGCAAGACCAATTCGCCGGTATGATCGGTAGATCCGTCATCGATAATAAGCCATTCGAAATCTCTGCTCGTTTGGCGAACGAGGCTCTCATAAACAAGATGGAGACAGTAGGCCCGATTATAAGTCGGCGTAAATACCGTTAACGTTCTCATGCGTCACCTCGTTCCAGTCCTGTAAAATTGCTCCGCCCAACGAGCAGTCTGCGCGATATCGTAGCCTTTAAGATTCAAAGCGTCTGGCGGAATCGATCTGGAACCCCTTTGCCTCGCGATATCCATGAGTTTGCTTTGACACTTTTCCTTCGAATCCAGCGGGAAAGAATGAATCAGCCCCAGCCCCATGTCCACTTCGTTCGTTATGGAATCGGAGATCACGCAAGGCAAGCCAGCCCCCCTGAGCTTCGACTAACGTAACGGGGAGTCCCTCATGAAAGGAAGGGAATACAAACACGTCGAATCCTTGCATTAACCGGTCCACATCGCTTCGAACGCCGAGAAACCTTATTTTGGACTGAATTCCGTAATCCCGGGCTTTTTGTTCGATCTGCGAGCGAAGCGGCCCGTCTCCCGCCAGCACAAGAACGGAATCTTCGTGTCTCGATAAAAGTTCTGCGAAACGATCAACGAGATAGGCATGATTCTTCTGATGCAGAAAGCGCCCCACGTGGCCAACCGCGAAGGTTTGGGATGAAATATCCAATTCCGCTCTAACTTGCTCGCGGACTTCCGCTTGAAAAGCAAAGCGGCCGCTCTCTATGCCGTTCTTCAAGATAAGCGTATCCCCGGCCTTATTCGGAAACAACCACGCTGCAGCCGCCGCGGAGCAGGCCATTCTCACCGTAGCGGACGAAGCGATTCGGTTGCCGATATACCACTTATAGAGCCGTGCAGCATATCCTCCCTCGCTCATCGTATTGTGACTATGCGCGATTCGTATCGGGATTCCGGCCTTTTTCGCTGCAAATAGTACGAGTCCGCTCATTTTGTCCATGTGAGAATGGACAGTCCGATAATGTCGATGACTATCGAAAAATCGGCGAAGCGCTCTCGAATAGGAGCGATGCCCATTGTCCGTAATATGCGGAATTCGATGAACGATGCCGCCCATAGCCGCAATCTCCTCATCGAAGACGCCGGGTTTGCTGGTCAAAAAAATCGAACTGTACGCGATCGCGGTCGATATTGCGGTACAAGTTCATGATCAGCGTCTCCGCGCCGCCCCGATTCATATTGACGACTGCGTGCAGGACTCTTACTGGGCCTTCCATACTCGATCATCAGCCTCGCTTGTCGATTGTTGCAGCATATAGGAAAAATAGATTTCGCTTAATTCGCTTTTAACCCTGCTAAGCGTGTAACGCTTGATTCGTTCCAAGCTCTTCGCGCCCATCTCATGCCGGAGGTCATCCATAGTCGCTAATTGGGAGATTCGTAATGCAAAGTCGTCAACGCTGCGCGGATCGGTCAAATAACCGTTAATTTGGTCCGCCACCAGTTCCGAATGCCCTCTGTTATGCGTAGCTACGATAGGGAGTCCGCAAGCCATCGCCTCCATGATATTAACCGGAAGCCCTTCTCTCAAACTCCCGGACACGGCAACATCGCACATGGGCAGCAATTTGGAGATGTCATCCCGGTACCCCAGAAAATCAATCATCGATTCTACGCCCAAAGCGGACGCCAATTGTTTGCATTCGGTCTCGAGCGTCCCTCTTCCGGCGAGCAGCAGTTTTATCGAAGGGACGCGCTCCTTTATTCGCGCTAACGCTTCGATTAAAATGCGATGATTCTTGTTCGCATTGAATTCGGCAGCATAGAACATCAGGAATTGTTCGTTCCGGTAGCCGAATTCCTGCCTCCTTAGCGCTCGATCCGAAGACGAGAGGGGATGAAACATGTCCGTGTCGATGCCGACCCCATGGACTTGCGCGATCCGCCCGGCTTTGAACTGCCGCTGATTCGCAAGCCGATAGTCTTCATCATTGATCGTAATGAGACAATCGGTAAATCGAGCCAAGCTTTTCTCGATTGGATAATAGATCAACCAATTCGGAAGAGGCGCACCTTTGCAGAAATGAAATCCGTGGGCGGTGTAGATCAACTTCGTTCCCTTGCTGCGAACGCTTCTTCCTGCCATCCTCGCAATCACGCCGCCCATCGGCGTATGGCAGTGGACGATATCGTAGCGTTGTTCTTGCATGATCGATCGCAACTGTCGATAGGCCGTAAAGTTGGCTTTATGCAGGGGCGAACGCTGGATCGGAATATTGAACTTCCGATCGACGAAAGGAAGTTCCAACTTTCCCTGTGCGGCGACGTGAACTTCCCAACCTTGCTGCTTGAACCACTCCATGATCGGAAGATGAAAAGCGCGGAAATGATAGTCCACCGTTGCACAAAAAAAGCACCTTACCCGGCATGTTCGGCTTCCCTCTCCATGACCCTGGTTAAGTACCTGAGCAGTTCGGAACGCAATTCTTCTCTTTGAAGGGCAAATTCGATCGTGGTCTGAATAAAGCCCATTTTCTCGCCGACGTCATAACGCGTGCCCTCGAAGTTATAGGCATAAACCGCTTCGGTTTGGTTAAACGTCGCAATGGCGTCGGTCAATTGAATCTCGCCGCCGGCACCGGGATTTTGATTGCCGAGAATATCGAAGATGCCCGGATTCAGGATATAGCGTCCCATGATAGCCAAGTTAGACGGCGCTTCTCCCCGCTTGGGCTTTTCCACGAGGTGGTTGATCTGGTACAGCGCATCCTCCACCCATCTTCCGTCGACAATGCCGTAGCGCGACACTTCTTCGTCCGTTACGTGCTGGACGCCGATAATCGAGGAATTGTAGCGTTCATACTTCTCGATCATCTGTCTGAGGCAAGGCTTTTCCGCGGAGATGATATCGTCGCCGAGCAATACCGCGAACGGCTCTTGTCCGATGAACTTCCTTGCGCACCAGATGGCGTGGCCCAAACCGTTCGGTTCTTTCTGACGAATGTAGTGAATGTCGACCAACTTGGCCGATTTCTGTACTTCGTCCAGCAAATCGTACTTCTTCTTCTCCAGCAAGATTTGCTCCAATTCAAATGAATTGTCGAAGTGGTCCTCGATCGCGCGCTTCCCCCTTGCCGGTAACGATAATAATGTCTTCGATCCCCGATTCGATCGCTTCTTCGACGATATACTGAATCGTCGGCTTATCTACGACAGGAAGCATTTCCTTCGGCATCGCCTTCGTAGCCGGGAGGAAGCGGGTGCCTAGACCGGCAGCAGGAATAATCGCCTTCTTCACTTTAGCCATACCTTCTACAACTCCTGTTCGCTCTTCTATATGGTAACGGGCGATAATAGCGATTCTTCCGGCTTGTTGTTGGCCAAATCGAGCAACAACTGCCGCAGTTCAAGGATGGATAGCGTAGGATAGATTTGAAGCATCCGTTCAATTCGCTTAAAGTCGACTTCAGTCGACTTGCCGATATAAATCTTTGGATATACTTGAACGTCATGAACCTCGTTCTCTTTCAGAAGTTCCTCGTAAAGCTTCTCCCCAGGCCTCATGCCTGTATATACGATGCCGATCTCTTCGACGGAGTAGCCGGACATCCGAATGACGTTTTTGGCGAGGTCCACGATTTTGACCGGTTCACCCATATCGAGGACGAATATCTCTCCTCCCCGCGCCAATGCGCCTGCCTGAATAACGAGCCGGGAGGCTTCCGGGATGGTCATGAAGTAACGCACCATATCCGGATGAGTAACCGTCACCGGTCCGCCCTTCTCGATCTGTTTTCGAAATAATGGAATGACGCTTCCTCGGCTTCCCAGCACATTGCCGAACCGAACGGCGACGAACTTCGTCCGACTCGTCCGATCCATATGCTGAATGATCATCTCGGCGATTCGCTTGGTCGAGCCCATGACGCTGGTCGGATTAACCGCCTTGTCCGTCGAGATCATGACAAAAATGCCGACACCGGCGCGATCCGCGGCCCTTGCCGCATTCAATGTGCCGATTACATTATTTTTGACCGCTTCCTCAGGATTGCGCTGCATGAGCGGAACGTGTTTGTGGGCCGCAGCGTGATAGACGACATCCGGGCGGTGCTCCTCCATGATGGCGTTAATCTTCTTCTCGTCCTGAAGATCCGCGATTTCCGTATAGAATAAAATATCCGAATCTCTGAACAGGACCTTCAATTCAATCTCTATCGAATAAATGCTGTTCTCGCCGTGCCCCAGAAGAACCAGCTTACGAGGATGAAACTTCGATATCTGGCGGCATACTTCCGAGCCGATCGATCCGCCGGCTCCTGTGACGAGCACGACCTTGTCCGTCACAAATTCCGAGATGCTCTCCAGATTAAGTTCAACAGGTTCGCGTCCCAACAGATCTTCGACTTGTACGTCCCTGAATTGACTGACCAATACTTTCCCTGTCGCAATATGCTCAAGCATCGGCATGATCTGCGTTTTGGCCGAGGTTTTCGAACACTCCTCGTAGATTGTCTTTAGCTGCTGCTTGTTCAGCGAAGGAATCGCGATAACGATATAATCGATAGCAAGTTCCTTCGCTACTTTCTCGATGGAGGAGGTCCCGCCTACTACGGGAATCCCCATAATACTTAGGTTATGCTTGCCCGGATTATCGTCGACGAATGCGATGGGCATCAATTCTTTTTCGGAATTGTCCAGCAGAAGCTGTCTCGCGAGCATCGTACCGGCTGCCCCCGCGCCGATGATCAAAGTACGCTTGTGCTGACCTTCCGGCGCTTGGAACAAGAAGTTTCTAGCGATTCTCCAACAGAAGCGGGAGCCGCCGATAAATAAAACATGCAGCATCCAAGTGACGATTAGCAGACGTATGTATACCTCTTGGAGGAAAATCAGTTGAACGACCGATGCCGTCGCGATCGATAGCGTAACTGCTTTCGTTATGGCGATTAACTCGCCGACGCTGGCATACTCCCACGCCCTCTTGTAAAGCTTGTATACCAGGGCAAACAAATGATGGCTCAGTAATAACGCGATGGAAGTAATGATCAGCGGAGTCGAGAACAGATCCAAGGGAACGGAGACGAGGTATCGGCTAATAAAGATGGCCGATAAGACGATCAATGAATCCACTCCAATAAGAAAGGCAAGCCTCTGTTTGTAATTCACAAGTCCCCACCACCTCAATTGTTCGGGCATACGGCCTTAAAACGCCGTTAAAGCCCGTTCTTCATAAAGAAAGATTCGAACTTTATAAGAACGAATCTTTTAAGACAAAGGAAATCGCCATAATCAGAAGGCATATTTCTTGTTGCGATTCAGCACGACGCCCAGCAGCTTCGCCTTCCCAAAATCCAATGCCTTCTTCGATTGCAAAGCCTTCTTCCGATGCGTGCGGCCTCCTGTTACCATTAAAACGACACCGTCGCACTTGCTCGCCAGCGAACAAGCATCCGACGATTCCAAGATCGAGGGGCAGTCCATTACCAGGACATCGAACGATTCCCCTGCTTGCTCTAACAGCCTGGTCATCGCCTGCGAATCGGTCATATCCGTAGCGCCATGCACCAGCGCCCCCGCTGGCAATAGGGACAGATTTTCGATACCCGTCTGTTGAATAGCATCGCTAGGAATGCTTTGTCCGACAATTACCTCTGTCATCCCCGGCGAGAGGGGCGCTTCGAATAAGTAGTGCAACATAGGTTTACGGATATTGGCATCGATAATGAGAACGCGTTCGCCTCTCTGGGTCAAGCTGATCGCCAGATTCACGGCGGCCGTCGATTTGCCGTCTCCGTCGGAAGGAGAAGTGACGGCGATCGATCGACACTGTCCGCCGGCGGCAAAGCCGATATTGTTGCGAATCTCTCGATACTGTTCGGCGATATTCGAGAACGGGTTATGATAAGAGGCTAGGCATCCGTTGACAAACGCTTTTCGCGGTTCCTTCTCTTTATTTGCCAATCGTCGTCTCGCCTCGTTTCTGCACCGGCTTGCGAGTGCCGCGGCCGGTCAATTCTTTGCGCTTGAATCGCGTTACTTGTCCAAGAAGCGCCGTATCCAAATGCCGTTCTACATCGCGCCTGGTTCGAATCGAGTCGTCTAGCGAGTCGACCAAGAAGATGATTCCGATCCCGATGGCTATGCCGGCAAATATGCTTATGTAAAAGGCTCGATTGCTTGGAGGGTTGATGGGACTTGGATGCTCGTCCGGCTCTGCTTCGGTCAGGACGCGAACCGCCGCTCCCGGGAAAACATCCGTCAGTTGCTCGGAGTAAGCCTTTACAGTGGCATTAGCGATCTGTACGGCCAGATCAGGATCGGCATCAACGGCGGTGACTAACGTAATCAAGGAACCGTCAACGCTGCTAATGCTGATTTGGCTTCTAAGAAATCCAACCGAGCGCGTTAACTGCAATGAATTTCTTACTTGTCCCATGACGATCGGCTCGCGAGCGAACGCCTTAAGCGTTCCGAGAAGTTCGCTGCTTTCCGTTTTAATAACGATGCGTGAGGAAGCGGAATATAGGGGAGTCTCGGTGCGAGTGCTATATAGCCCTCCTAATACGGCGAATATGAGGGTGCAAATAACGGCAATCCACCAACGCCTCTGAATAACGTCAAACCATTCTTTCACGTTAATCTCTCGTATGGGTGTCTCAACCGCGTTCCGACCATTTGAAATAAAAGTCTCTTCCAACACTTCACCTGCTTGCCTAAATAATGGACGATATTGGAACACTAATTATTCTAGTTCTTTATAAAGAACATGTCAATGAAAATACGGCTCAAATGGCCGTCGTTTGTTCTTTATACCGCCCATGTTATAATACAAGCTAGCAAAGGGGGCCCTTCGTTTGGATCCGAACCGACCGATCAGCCGTAGCACGTTCTTGAAGATAAGTACAAGGTGGCTTGCGGGATTGCTGGCCGCTCCAATAACCGGATTGAGTTATTCAAGATGGATTGAGCCGAAATGGATTCAGACCAACTACCTTCAACTTCCTTATACAAGTCTCCCCCGAGCGTTTCATTTAAAGAAGATCGTTCAGTTTAGCGATATCCATCTGGACTTCCACTTCGGCATCCATCGTCTGGAGCAATTGATAGCGCGCATCAGAAAACTTAAACCGGATCTCATCTGTTTTACCGGAGATCTTTTTCATGCATCGGTAAAGTCCAATGAATCGTCAACGATTCGCCTCTTATCTCTCCTTGAAGCTCCCCCTGGGAAAATGGGCGGTGCTGGGCAACCATGACTATACTGCCGGGGCAAAAGACGTGGAGCGCGTCCTTTCAAGCAGCGGCTTCACCTTGCTTCGCAATCGTTCCGTTACGCTCGAGCATGACGGCAGTCAAATCCGAATAGCAGGCTTAGACGACGCCTTGGAGGGCAGTCCGAATCTAGACTCCGCCCTGGCGGAGGAAGGCGGCCGCGAGCATGACCCGGCGGCGTTTACGCTATTTCTGGCTCATGAACCCGATTTAGCCGAATATGCCGCCTCTTACCGGGTGAGCCTTCAACTGTCGGGGCATAGCCATGGCGGCCAGGTAAGACTTCCGCTTATTGGCCCCCTCATACTGCCCGATCTTGCTCAACGGTACCCGGAGGGCTTATATCAGATCGAAGACGAGATGTACTTATATACAAATAGAGGGATAGGAGTCTCCTCCTATCCCATCCGATTTTTATGCAGGCCTGAGCTCACCGTTATTACATTGGAATCGACGGACGCCACAGCGACCAATTCTACCCATTAATTGGAAACTATTTAATAAGTTGATTCAACCTTCTGAAGTCGTTGGGCTTCGTCTCCATCGTGGCTTTGATCAGCTTGTTTTTCTCAATGGAATACACAGGCGCGTCTTTGCCTGCGTAGACCGTAGAAACGCCGATGGCCGCAATATTTGACTTGATTGTATTCCCGCTAATGACAACCTTTTTTGACGTCGTGTTTTTCGTTCCTCTTCCAGTAATCGTTTATTTTTATGAGTTCGACCTTCATGGAAGACAGATGCTCTGCCGTTATCGTGTTGTTCTCCAGGACGACGCTCTTGGCTGCTTGGACGCTGACTGCCTGCGTGTTGCCGAGCAGCTCGAAGGTCGAATTTCTAATCGTCAGATCCAGGTCCGGCTGTTCTGCGAGAAGGTTCGTTGCGGAGGCCTCGCTGGATTCAAACGAACACCCGTCAAATACATAGCTGCCTTTAAGTTTTAATGAGATGGAGCCGAATTGCCCGGTATCCCCCGACACGAATTGGCATCCCGTGTACTTGCCGGGTGAAAGGGAGATTCCGTATTTAGCATTGTATCCAATGACCTTCAGATTCTCGAAAATGCTCCCCCCCGCAGCGCCTCCCGTGATTGAACGAAGCGCCGGTTCGCCGGTAATCGTCATGTTGCGCACGCGAATGGGTTGTCCCCAAATCGTAAAGCCCGCATCGACTTGCTTGCTGACCGAAATGTTAACATTCGAGATTTCGACCCCGAACGCAACCTTAGAGCTAACGGATAGCGTCGAATCGATAAACGCCATTCCATCTATTTTTATGTTTGGCCCGGAGATCGTGGTGTACGAATTATTCATCGTATTCCCAAGAAAGGTCGCATCATTCTCCGCAACAAGCCGAGTGCCGTCGAAGTGATTATCGGTTATAGCGGCTTCGGAGAATGGATTCGAAACGGCAAGTCCGATAACCCCTTTAGATCCCAGATGGTTCCCTTCTACTTTGGCCCCTTTGCCATCGAACAGGATCACATCGTAGGCCGCATTATTGTAGAAATCATTATTTTGTATCGTGATGTTGCTATTAAAATAGCCGTTCACCTCAAAACCGCCTTCAACGTCAATCCCCGATTGAGGCGCGGTTCCTTTCATATCGTGAAAGGTGCTATTCGAAATCAAAACGTTGTCCGCTCCGCCAACGGTTATACCTTGGCGCCGATTAAAGGCGAACTCGGAGTTCGTCACGACTACGTCTTTGCTGACGGTACGATTCCAGTATTCGAAATACGCGCCTTTGGCAGTAGATTGGTTAAACGCCAGATAAAAGTGGTCCGCCCCTTCGGGAATCGGTATCTGATTCTCTCCCTTGAGCCGTAATTTTCTTGAGGAATACGCCATTGGACGTATAAAAATAAACTTCGAATGCTCGAGGTAGTCGCATCAAGTTGGATATTTCAAACATCCTAGCCGTTTTGAATATCGGATTGCTAAAATAAAGCGCTTTGGAGGTACGGATCTTCTTCGCGTCTTTGACTTTTTTACCTTGGTCGTCGAATGTGCCCGAAACGAAGCCATTCTCATAATAATCCGATACCATTGTGCCTTTCCCTTGAAAGATGGCACCGTCTCCCGTAAAATTGATCGCCTTAACATCATCGATTGTGATATCGGAGGCGCCCTCAAGCAAGATACCGTAACCGCCTTCGTGCGTTCCGGCGCTGTACTTGTTGTCCTTCATGGAATAATTATGCGTATCCTTGTCGCCTCTGTACGTGCCGCCCTTGATGGTGACATCATGAACGCCGTAGCCGATATAAAGCAGCTCGTATCGCTCTTTGCCGTTCGTCTCCTTCTGCAACACCGCGTCCTCTGCCAATTCGAAGGTCATATTGGACACCATGGCAATATGGCCTTCTTTGGCGACGAGGTAAGTTCCCGCCGGGAGAAAGACCGCCTTGACCCCGTTCTTGCTCGCCCACTCCAGGGCTTTATTGATTCCGTTCGTCGTCTCGGTCGCATGCGTGCCATCCGTATATAATCCCCATTTATCGGGCTGTATGACATAGGGCTCGGGGGTGGACTCGCTCACTTGGCCGTAGGCTGGAATCGCCCCCGGTATCAATACGGTCAGCGACAGCGCCATCGATAGAACCGTTCGTCTCCAATACGTTTTTACATTCACTTTTAAGTCCTCGCTTTCTTCCTAAATATCGGCATCCTGCAGAATGGACAGTCGTAAAAAAAGCCGCCGGCACCAGCCAGCGGCGAGCATCAAGTCAATAACAATAGAATTTCTTCCAGATACTGTAGGAGTCGTACTTCGGATCGTCCCACTCGTCGTCATCGCAGTCATTGCCGTTGAGCCAATCCCAGAAACCGCCGTCGTGATTCCCGTAACCGGAATCATGGTCATGGTCATTGTTGTTGTTGTTGTTGCCTTTATCGTTGTTATTGCCTTTGTCGTTGCCCTTGTCATTGTTGCCTTTGTCGTTGCCCTTGTCGTTGCCTTTATCGTTGTTATTGCCTTTATCGTTGCTGTTGCCTTTATCGTTGTTGTTGTTGCCTTTGTCGTTCCCTTGATTCGACGCGCTGGACTTGCCCGTGAACAACCAGGCGATCGTACTCGTAAAAGAAGAGAAGTACGAAGTGGAATGAGTGCTGGATGAATTATTCGAAGATGCGAAGGCCGATGTTGGGAACAGCATGACGCTTATTACAACAACGAAGAGCGCCATTCTTGAAAATTTAGTCATCTATATCACACCTCTATCACTAGTTCTATAGAACCACAGCCTATTGAAGGTTATTTTAAAACAAATTTTGCCAAATGTAAATGACGAAATGGGATGAATCAAGCACGACGCTCTTTTTTTGCCGGCAGCTTTATCCATACCCACGTGATAGCCGAACACTCCGCCAAGGTCAGCAGCAGGTAGAAAAGCCCTTGAAACCCGCTCATTGAGGCGCGATCCCAATCTAGCGCGAATAAATTCAGCTCCATCAGCGGGATATGGCACACGAAAGCGATGATGCTGAATAGATTAATCGCCTTATGGTACTTTTGCAGCTCCTTTAGCGGCACGCGAAGAATCCCGTAGAACAGGAGAATCGTGTTCGGAATCAGGCAGAACGCCAGCTTGTATTTTTCGTTCCAGTCGGCGAAGCTAAGAAGGAGTCCCGTCTCGAAAAGCGTAAGGACGATAGCAGGCATCCATAGTGATCTTGGCTTAAGCTTGAGGAAAGGCCGCTCTTTACGGGCCAGTACGGCTCCCAAAAGAACGAAGGTTAAGCCGAAACCGAAGTACCTGGTAAACAAGTTGATCAGGTCGTCCTGATATCCCTCCAGCAGCGAAAATGGCCCCCATGAAAAATCGCTTTTAAACTCTCTCAACGACCCGGATGTCCACTGACATATCGCGTATCCCGCTCCTGCCGCGATCATGCCGATAAGCAATCGATTCCGTGCCCATAGCCAATAACTGATCAGAATCCCGAACAATAGCGGCGGGATGTACCAAAGCTGCAGGAAAGGACCGTTCAAAAAATACCGCATAGACGAGGATCTTCGTTTGCAGGAACAGATTGCTTAGCCCCAGCCCTCCTGTCTGCAGCGCCGGAAACGTAAACCTTATCATGAAGAGCAAGCAGAAAAAGGCATAAATGATCGCGATTCGCGTCACGTATTTACGCACGTAAGCGCCCGGAGCCGCCGCGTGCGACCACCCTTGGTAGACAAGGAAACCGGAAACGACGTAAAAGCAGGGCACGATAACCCGCAGCGCCAATAGCGCGAACTGGTACTGCTGTTCGGGCACCTCTTGCATGAGGGGGGATTAGCAGCGCATGGGCCGTCACGACCAGCAACGCTCCCGTCATCTTGAACAGCGTAATGCCAGGATAATAGTTACGCATATTCCTTCAGTTCTCCGACGCTTTCTAAGGCCAGTCGCTCCAGTTTGGCAATTGCAACCTTTCCCGTTGGCGAAAGAGGAAGCTCCGATACGTGTATGTAGTACTTGGGGAGTTTAAAGGAAGACAGATGCGGTTTCAAAGATTCGTTCATTTGACCCGAAGTCGGATGCCGCCCCGGTCTTGGAACGATAAAAGCGCATAATTGTTCGCCGTACAAATCGTCCGGAACGCCGACAACGCATGCGTCTTCCACATCCGCATGCAGGAGCAGCATGCGCTCGATCTCGATGGGAGAGATCTTCTCGCCTCCTCTTGAGACCATCCGTTTCATCCTTCCCGTTATCGTCAGATGACGATTGCCGTCAAGGAAGCCGAGATCTCCCGAACGAAACCAGCGATCGGCAGTCAAGCTTGCACGATTGCTCTCCTCGTCGCAGTACTTCATCACCCTGTGGCTCCGAATTTGGATCTCTCCTTGCTCAAGAACAGGCAGCTCCTCTCCGGTCTCGGGATGGACGATCCTGACTTCCACTCCCCGATCCACTTTGCCGGCCAAGCTGTGCGCGCTGTTCTCGAATTCCCGAGGGGGAAATGGATCCGCTAAGAAACTTGGCCTGCTTCAACAGCCTGATCATCAGGCGCAACAGCTTATTGCCTCTGCGTTCCAGCAAGCAGATCCCGTTGGATACCGCTCCCGCTTCGGATGAACCGTAACTAACCATAAAAAAGATCAGGTTCAAATCTCGCGAGACGCGCTGCAAAATCTCGTTGTTAACCGCAGCGGAGGTGAATATAACCCCGAGCACCGACGAAAGATCGAATTTTCCCCTCTCGCCGCAGTTGAGCATCCGTTGGATCATATAGGGGGTGCCGACCAGAAACCGGTACTTGCCTTCACTAAGTATAGTAAGGGCGGTAATGGGATGGAAACGGCTCAACATGACGATGCGGATGTTACATACTTTGAGATTCGTAATAATCGTGGCGAATCCGCCGAGATGATAAAGCGGCAGCAACGTCATGACGGAGAATCGGCTTGATACGCGGTCGGTCCATCGTCTGAAGATGTCAGCGCCTCTCCGCTTGCCGGCGGCACGGTCATTGTCGGAAGAGACCAGGAAAGAGGCCGTCGTGCGAAGGACGCCCTTAGGCACGCCTAGCGTTCCGGAAGTATATAGAAGAACGAGCGGGTCCTCCGAACGAATGGACCGACACCTTTCGATCAGTTGTTTTTCTTCCTCGGGACCGGATATCGCGAGCAGCTCCGAATAGGGGCGGAAAGGAGCGAAAACGTCATTGGGCTCGTCCACGATAAAAATATGCTTCGGAATCCAAGAAGCGCCGCGTCCGAGCCTGCCTTGCTCCTCCATTAATTCGCTTAAAATCGTCGCGTATGGCTGCCGATGACCGGTAGTGGCCATAATCAGTACGGCCGGCATCGCATCGGCAAGCAGCGCCCGAAGCTCATCCTTAGCCGAATAGCTGTTGAACGGCACGATCACCGCTCCCGTGCAGGCCGCCGCGAGCATAGAGACAATCCATTCCATCCGCCCCGGCATCAGAATCGCGACGCGGTCTCCCTTTTGAATCCCGACTTTTATCAGCCCTTGCGCCGCGCGCCAAGTCTCCTGCCATACCTTCAGCCAAGAGTATTCTTGTCGCTCCTCCGGAAAGCTGAATGCAATATCGTTCGGCGATTCTGTCGCGCGCCGCCGAAGCAAGTAGGGGAGCGTTTTCTCGTCCATCTCCCCGACCGCCTCGGTCAAAAACGCCCATTCTTTATAACGACCGGACATCCCTGATCCTCCTATAAATTCCTTGCGTTATGTTCATTATTCATGAATATAACACGCCGATTGTTCTTTATAAAGAACAAAAAAAACTCAGGGATTGACGATGTTCCCGCTTATGATATCATTCGCTTTTAAAGACAGGACGGCTTTGTTAAGCGTATTGTTCCGAATCGTATACGGCGGCGCCCCAATACCGGCGTATGCGGTCTGAATGCCGATCACCGCAATATTGGCATTGATGACGTTCCCCTCGATCCTTGACGCGAGGACGTCGTAAGGTTTGCCGCGATCCCAGTAGTCGTTGATTCTGACTAGCTCCAACGTTTTTCTTTGCATGTTCATCGCTTGGACTACGTTATTTTCGAAAACGAAACGGTCCGCCGTCTGAACCGACACCGGCTGGCTGTCGCCCAGCACTTCAAATTGCGAATTGCGGATCGTGACGTCCGCTCCCGCCCGCTGAACGATTATCCCGACAGATCCGGAAGTCGAATTGGTTCTGAACCTGACGCGATCAAAAACGTATTTCGCCGGAAGACTGATGCCGATCGCTCCCATTTGTCCGCCCTCTGACGCTTCAAACGAAGAATCCGTATACGTACCAGCCGGAAGGGACACACCGTAAGTCGAATTGTAGTTCAGAACCTGCAATCGGTCGAACGTATTGGCCGCCGTGGATCCTCCGACGAACGAGCGCAGCTTGGACGGCCCCGTTATTTTGACGTTGCGGAAGATCGTCGCTCCGGTGCCGTATACGGACAAACCGCCTTCCTTCGTATCGTCCGCAATCGTAATCGATACGTTGGATGCCGCGATATCCCCGTCCGCCGCCGCTGAAGTATTCAGCGTCCCGTTGACGATGTCCAATCCGTCTATAATCATGTTCGGTCCCGTAACGTTTATATAGGAATCGTTCATTTTATTGTTCAACAATTGAACGTCGTGGTAAGCCAATATCCGCGTACCATCAAAATGATTGTTCTTCGCCACCGTATCCCCCGCGAAGCTGGCAGAGACGGCGAGACCGATCGCTCCTTTCGACGACAAATGGTTGTTATCGATTACAGCGCCGCGTCCGTCGTATAGAATGACATCATAGCGGGCGTTATTCCAAAATTCGTTTCCGCGAATCGTAATGTTGCTATTCCAGAATCCGTTTTCGCCGAACCCGCCCTCGACGTCGATGCCGGACATCGGTGCCGTACCGTTCATATCGTGAATCCGGTTATTCTCGATTAACGTACGGTCGCCGCCCCCGACCGTAATGCCTTGGCGTCGGTTGAAAGCGAACTCGGAATCGCGCACGACCGTATTTCCCGCCTGAAGTCGTTGCCAATACTCGCCATAGATGCCAGCGGCGCTTGGTTGATTAATGACGATCCGCATCTGAGCGGCACCTTTAGGGATGTCGATTCGGACTCTTACTTTGGTGGTTGTTTTAGAGATAAAGAATTGTTTGTTGTCATAAAAGTAAATTTCGAATGACGAGGCATTGCGCCAGTTGGATAATTCAAAGTACCCTTGATCGACGAATTGAGGCTTCGTTAGCGAATACATCTTGACCGTGCGAATTTTATTTTTGTCAACGACGGGAGCGCCGGCCGCGTTTAACCCGCCCGACTCGAAATTACCCGCATAAAGATCCGATCCCATCTGTGCCGCGCCGCCGATAACGAGGCCGTCGCCTGTAAATTGCGTCGCCTTCACGCCCTCGATCGTCACGTTTTGCGCCCCTTCGATAACGATGCCGTACCCGCCCTCATGCGTACCGGGGCTGCTCGGGCTATCCTTGCCGGAGAAGTCGTGCGTTTCGCGGTCGCCTTTGTACGCCCCTCCCCTAATCGTGACATTGTCTGCGCCGTATCCGATCGACAGCGTCTTGTACGATTCCTTGCCATTCGTCTCCTTTTGAACGATCGCATTCTGCGCAAGCTCCCACAGCATATTCGCTGCGATATTAATCTGTTTGTCCTTGGCGATCAGGTACGTTCCGGCGGGAACATATATCGCTTGAATACGCTCGCCGCTCGCCCAAGCGAGCATTCGGTTCAGGCCGTCCGTCGTTCCGGCCGGGTCCGTGCCGTCGTTATGAATATTCCATCGGGAGAGCTCGACGAGATAATGGCTAGGCGTTCCCGGCACTGTCCCGCTCGAGGCGATCGTCTTGCCGGTCCGATCGACGGCTTTGACCTCGAAGCTGTAGGCAGTGCCATAATTTAATCCGGCCGCATTGAACTCGGTATTCTGAATCGGCTTCGTATTCGCCAACTGTCCGTTCACGTAGACGTTGTATCCTTGCAATGGAGCGGAACTTACCGCTTCCCAACGTATAGACACGGCGCTCGGACCTCCAACTGTTTGAACCCCCCTTGATAACGACAGGGGCGGCAACGACTGCCGGCGATACGTCGATTCCTTCTTCCTGTTGCGACTGATAGACGGCGGATACCGTTACCTTGTAGGACTTTTCTCGCTCCAAGCCGGATAGCGCGAATTCGGTCGCCTTGACAGGCTCCGCGTTTTGCAACGCGCCATCGACGAAAATGTTATAACCGGTCAAGTATTCGCTTTGAATTTCCTCCCAGGAAATAACTACGGAATCCCCTTCGCTCCTAGCCGATAGGTTAGTGGGCTCCGGCAGATCAAAAGAATTTGTGCTTCCCGCCATCGTACGATCCCCCTCCCAATGGATCAAAATTCACGTCTTAGGGTATATCGTATGTTATGCGTCGACCATAAGGACCAGGCCTTATGATCATATCAAGAGCGGCCCCTACCCGATTGCCGGAGAACGATGCGTCCGAGCAAAAAAAAAAGACGATGCCTGCCGCCGGCAAGAAGCTGGCGACGACGATCGTCTTGCGAATAACCTCAAAATTTTGGCCTCTGCTCCCTCAGCTATGCCGCCGCGTACTCGCGTCCGAATCTCCGAACGAGCACGATGAGCCAGATCCCCGCCGCGAATTGGCCTATGCCGGCAAGCACCGTCATGACGGGCAAGAAACCGATCGAACCGTTCAACCCGAACGGCAGAACGAACAGCATAATGACGCCCATCGCGAGACTAAGCTGCCATGCCGCGCGATACGACCGCGCCAATTCCAAACGGTCGATCGATGCGGCCGTCCGCGCAAATCCCTCGCATATGCCGTACAGCAGCGCGAGCATACATAGCGTCGAAAGTCCGATCGCGGACAGCGCGGACAGCGAATACGAGCGATCCGACTGCGAGATCGTCACGGTCGCCGGCATCGCGCCCGCCAGCTCGGCGATCGACAACGCCAGCATAACCGCCGCCGCCGTCATGGCGATCCCGAATTCGCGCTGACGGTCCGGCATGTTGGCGAGACCGATCAAAATTAAAATAAATCCAAGGACGTCCGGCAGCAGGTCAAAACCGTTAATCCGAAAATCGAACAGCGTCAGCCCGAATCCCCAGGCGATCTGCGAGCAAGCGGTCCTCATTTCGCCGCCCTCCTCTGCGCTTTGACGTATTCGCGAATGGCGGCCTGCGTCGGATAAGGATGCCGCTCCATCGGAATCATTTGAACCCGGCTGATGCCCGCCTCATCCGTATATTCAAGCCGGAGCCGCATCGTTACGGGCTGCAGGTAAAGCTGCGAATTCGCGGGTACTGGAAAAGCTGCCATCAGCGATATCGGCGTGCCAGCTTCGATCTCGCGCGGAAAGACGGCCGCGTCCGTTCCGAAGTACAGTTCATACGTAAAGGCTGAGCCGAGTTCGTTCAGAAAAGCGGAGCTAAATCCATTCGCCGTGACGGGTTTGTTCACCCTGAACGTGGCCGTATTTGTGCCATCCGTGGACCCTGAAGCGCTGGATTGAGCAATCGGGCCGCCGCTCCCCATATCCTCCCGGTACACGATCATTTCGCCGATATCCGACTTCTCCAGCGTGCCGTCGCTACAGTAGACGTCGACCGAATGGATCGTGAGCGGCCCTGCCGCTGCGGACGACGGATCATCCGAGCCCGCATCGAAATGCCCGATCAACCGATACAGCTTCTGATTGCTAAAGGTCATATAGACGGAAGTCGGATAAAACTGCAACGCGGGCAGTCCCTCGATCGATACCGATACGGGCAGCCGCTTGTCGTCGTTGTTCGCGATGTAATACAGCATGAACGAGTCCCCTGGCGAATCGGACACCTCGATGAGATGCGATAAAAAACGGCCTTCCGGCAACCGGTTCGTTCGATGATAATGAATGTTATAGGCCCAGCTTGCGATAATAAGAATGACGATCGACCATCCGAAGAATGCCTTTCGCAAACGATCTCCCCTTTCGTGCCCTTGTTCCCCGATTTCCCTATTGCCTCAATCGTCCAACCGCGTCCAAGTCGTCTTCACATATCCGAGCCTCATTCCCGCCCGCTCCATATTCCGATGGCTTTGGGATAGATACGCGCACTGACTTACGGCGATCGTGCAACCGTTCCGGTGCGCCGCGTCGATTCTCCTGTCCAAGAGCAGCCGATGGAGCCCTTTGTTCCGATAGGCCGGCAGCACGGCCGCGAAGGTGAACGAGGCTTTGTCGTTTTGGATAAAGAGAACGCCCGCCGCCGCGGCGACACCGTCCGCAAAAGCGAGATAAAACTGCCATCCCGGCCGGCCATAGAGCACGCGGTTGTTCGCGGCGACAGACGGGATCCCCGCGTCCGGCAGTCCGGTTCCTTTGCAATGAACGGACGCGTACAGCTCCAATTGATCCTCCTGAAGCGGCTCGATCGAGATCGAACCCCCACCGGTGCCCGAATGATGAATGATTCCAGGCTCCTCCTGCCTTTCTTCTCGCCGTTCGGGCTCCATATACATAGACGTATGAATGCCGGAGGGATAAAATCCCGCTTCCGTCAGTTTCTTCAGAACGAGCGGGCTCGCCAAAGCGGGTACCGCTTCGAATTGAACGGCCCGTCCCCTTTCTCGATAGAAAGCGACGATCGAATCGATCGCATCCGCATCCGCCTCGACGAGCCCTTTCACCGTGTTAAAGGCAGGCCAAGGCATCGTCTTGCTGTAAAAACTCGTCGCATTCCCGAAGCGCGCGATCTCGACGCCTTCGGGGTTGCCCGGTCTGTCCTGAATCGCCAGCATGCGATCCGTCATGAATGCGATCTCCGAAGCCTCGATATCGCGAATGAGCGCAAGCGAGGGCAGTAAGCCGTTCATAGGGGATCCCTCCAGTAACAAGGTTTATCCCCTGATTTTACCACTTCCCCGTCGCAAATAGGCCTTTTTTTTGACCGGTCAACCCTTTTTCGGCGAAAAACGCGAAATAACGAATACGAGCGGGACGTACGTACGACAAAAGCTCCGCCGGGCAGGCGGAGCCTGAGGGCGGAGCTTGAGGGCGGAGCTTTTTCTCGTCGGATTAACCTTGTATGACCAACTCCAGCTTGTCGAACGAATTCGGTACTTGCAAGCTGAGCGTCCGAAGCGTTTCGTCGTAGGACCAACTGCCGCCGGCTTCCTCCAAGCTTGCCTGTCCGGTGCGAACGGCCGCAGGCGCGAAATTCATCGACTTCACTTGAAGATGGAGCCGATCGCGATCGCCGTTCATCCCTTTGGACGCATAAGCCAGGTTCAAGGAAAGCTTGTCTTCATGAAATACCGCCGTCGACTCCAGCAGGTTGAAGCCGCCGTTCTCGTAGGCATAAGTACGCGCATCGTCCTCATACCACCGCCCGGCAGACTCGGTCCCAGGCGCTCCGGCATATACGCTTATCGTAACGGTCGCCCGCTCGTTCATGACCGGCTTCCACTGATCCTCCGCAAGCTCGGACACCATGCTTCCCGCCTTCACGTACAGCGGCAGTACGTCGATTGGCGCATGCGCTAATATCGTGCGACCGCCTTCGTGGCGCTCGCCCGTCCAAAAATCGATCCATTCTCCTGCCGGCAAATAAACCGGGCGGTACTCCGTGCTTGGACGGAGAATAGGCGCGACGAGCAAGCTCGTTCCGACCAGGAACTGATCGCACAGGTTGAAGACGCTGCGGTCGTTCGGGTACTCCAGAATGAGCGGGCGCATGATCGGCAGTCCGGTCTTATGCGCTTCATAAAATTGCGTATACAGGTAAGGAAGCAGCCGATAGCGCAGGCGGATGTACTTGCGGCATATATCTTCAACCTCCGAACCGAACGACCATGGCTCCTGTCGGATCGACTCCAGCACGCTGTGGTTGCGGCAGTAAGGGAAGAACACGCCCGCTTGCGTCCAACGCGCCAGCAGCTCCGGCGTCGCGTTGTGGGCGAAGCCGCCGATATCCGGTCCGGCGAACGGCTGTCCGGATAAGCCGAGATTGAGCACCATCGGGATTGCCATCGCCAGATGCTCCCAGAAGCTGCGATTATCCCCGGTCCACGTCGCCGCGTATTTTTGTACGCCCGCATAGCCTGCGCGCGTCAGCACGAACGGACGCTCTCCGTCCAGTTGCTGCTTCAAGCCTTGCTGGGTCGCCATCGACATCAGCATGCCGTACAGATTATGAAGCTCGCGGTGCGTCTTCATGTCGCCGTCGTTGCCGTGGACGACGTCCAGGTCCATCGTTTTCGAGGCGTTGAACACGGCCGGCTCGTTCATGTCGTTCCAAATGCCGTGGATGCCGAGCTCCGTATAATAACGGTGCTGCTCTCCCCACCAGGAACGTACCTGATCTTCCGTGAAGTCGGGGAATGCGCTCGCTCCCGGCCATACGTTGCCGATGAACACTTCGCCTTCCAGCTTGCGGCAGAAATAATCGTTTTTCGTTCCTTCGATATAAGGCGCGTATTCCGGATCCTTTTTTGACGCCCGGGTCTACGATCGGAACGATCTTGATGCCCATCTCGCCCAGCTCGTTGATCATCTTTTTCGGATTCGGGAAACGCACCGGGTCGAACGTGAACACGCGGTACTCGTCCATATAATGAATGTCCAGGTAAATCACGTCGCAAGGGATGTTCTTGCTTCGGAAGTTCCTTGCCAGCGTCATGACTTCTTCCTGGTTCATATAGCTGTAGCGGGACTGATGATACCCGATGGCCCATGCGGGCGGAAGATCCATTCGCCCCGTCAAGCCGCTGTACCGCCGTACGACATCCTTCAACTCAGGTCCGTAAACAAAATAATAATCGATCGTGCCCGCATGGACCTGGACCGTGTAAGCAATATCGCTCGTGTGCATATCGAACGTGGAACGTCCCGGATTATCGAGGAAAATGCCGTAAGCAGGCCGGTCGTAGCGGAAATGAATGAAAAAAGGAATGGATACATACAAGCATTCGATCTCAGGCACATGGGGATCGAAGACATCCGAATTCCACATGTCGTACTTCTCGCCTTTTTTTATCCAGAAAGCTCGTCTTCTCCCCAGGCCGTAAATATGAGAGTCTGCCACCATCGCTCTTCGGAAGCCGTACTCGCCCCGTCCCGCCCTGTACAGCTCTTTTTCCCGGGAGATCAGTTCGCCTTCCGCATCGTAAAAATCGATTCGGGCATCCGGTTTATGCACGACCGCCGTTAGCGCCGGCAGCACCAGCTTATACTGTTCCGGCTCCTCATCCAACCGCGCGTCAACTGCGTTATAAGCCTCTTTTTTGAACTGCAATCGTCGACTTCAAATCGAGCGCATGATCCAGCAGCAGCTTTACGCGAACCACATGATCGTTGACCGGCTGCAGCATAATCGACGCGTGTGCGCCGCGGAATACATATACGCCCTGCTCGCTTTGTACCGACTGGATCGCGCCGACGTGCCAATCAACTTTGGGCGCTTCCTGATGTTCGATTTTATCGGGATGGATCGTTTCGCTAGTTTGCAAGTGATTTATCTCCTATTCCTTCTGATCAATAAATGAACAAATTCACCGTCAGCCTTTAACCGAACCAAGCGTGATTCCTTTTACGAAGTACTTTTGGAAGAAAGGATAAATCATGAGCAGCGGCAGCATGGAAATGAAGATTTTCGCCGCATTCAAGGTCTGGTTCGACATGGTCGCAAGCCGCTTGGCCGATTCCGCATCGATTTTGGCAGGATTAAGCACGATCGTGACTTGACGGATGTACGATTGCAGCGGATAATTTTCGTTTTTCGTCATTAACACAAGCGCCTGGAAAAACTCATTCCAATGTCCGACGATCGTAAATACGAGGATCGTCGCCATGACCGGCGTAGAAAGCGGCAGGAAAATGCCGAACAGGATGCGCCACGGGCCCGCGCCGTCGATCAAAGCGGATTCTTCCATTTCCTTCGGCAGGTTTCGGAAGAAGTTCATGACGAGAATGACGTTAAAGACAGGCAGCCCGCCTCCCAGCACCAATCCCCAAATGTTGTTGATCATGCCCAGCGACTTCATCGTCATGTACCAAGGCACCAGGCCGCCGCTGAACAGCATGCAAAAGATTAATAGCCACATGAGGATATTTCTAGGCTTGAATTCCTTAGCGGTCTTCGATAGTGGATAGGCCATGAGCAGCACGACGAAAAAAGCAATGATCGCCCCGAGGACGACGCGCTCTACCGAGATGAAGAACGACTTGAAAAACTGCCCGTCCTCGATGATGGTTGCGTACGAATTGAACGTTAAGCCCTGGGGCCAAAAAAACACGTCGCCGCCCGCTACGGCCGCTCTGTCGCTCAGGGATATGACGAGCGTATACCAGACAGGCAGGATGCATAGAAGCGTGATTACGATCAGCAGAACTTTATTGACTCCGTTAAACAGTCTGGCGACAGCGGAACGATCCTCTACCATTGTGATCACGTCTTTCTCTTAGAAAATTCTGTAGTTCGCAAAACGGTAAGCGAGCGTGTAAGAAACCGAGATGAGAACCAAGCCCACGACCGATTTAAGCAAGCCGACCGCCGTCGCAAGTCCGTATTGCATATCGATGAGACCCGCCCGATAAACCCAGGTGTCGATAATATCGCCGGTTGAATATACCGTTGGATTGTACAGATTGAATATTTGATCGAATCCGGCATTTAGAATATTCCCGAGACTAAGCGTACCAAGCAGAACGGCGACCGGTAAAATACTCGGAAGCGTAATACGCGTCAACCGTTTAAACTGGGATGCGCCGTCAATGGCAGCCGCTTCGTACATTTCAGGGTTGATGGAGGTTAAAGCCGCAAAGAAAATGATCGCCGCAAATCCGAATTCCTTCCAAATGTCGCTGAAAACAACCATCCAAGGAAATAGGGTAGGATTCGCGAAAAACAGCATCGGCTCCGCGCCGAAGAGGGAGAGAACCTGATTAATCGGGCCGGAGTAGGAAAAGATATCCAGCATAATCCCTGCGATGATAACCCAAGACAAAAAGTGAGGCAAGTACACGATCGTTTGAACCGAACGGGTAAACAGCCTGTTCTTCACTTCATTTAACATAAGCGCAAAAACGAAAGGAACGATCAGGTTGCCGAGCATTTTAAACAGCGCGATCACGATCGTATTTTTGAATATGACTTTGCTGTCGTCGAGCTGGAACATGTACTCGAAGTTATCCAGACCGATCCATTCCGACTTGAATAGGCCTAGTCCCGGATTAAAGTCCTTAAAGGCCATCAACACGCCATACATAGGAAGCAGGTTATAAAGCGCGAGCCATATCAGTCCGGGGAGGAGCATCAAAAAAATAATGTTTAGAAACGCCTCGCTCAAGCATATTCATTCTCCTTAACAGGATCATCAAGGCGAGTGAAGCTGCCACTCGCCTTGATCACGATCCTTTATTTCAGTTCGTTGACTTCCGCGGTAATTTCGTCTCCGCCTTGCTGCTTCCACTTCTTGACGAAGGTATCGAATTCGTCCACCGGAGCGACGCCCATAATGATTTTCAGGAAGGTCTCGTCTTCCAGCTTCTTCAGGTTGGTCCACTTCGTTTGCATCGTTTTCGTTTGCGCCGTGGCGATGCTCTTCACGTAGTTGACGTTTGCGTCGACGAACGTAGATCCGCCGTTCAGATGCGCATAGACGTGGGCGAAGAAATCCGGATCCGTTTTTTTGATCCCAGTATTGAATATCGTAGTTGTCGAACGGCTCTTTTTTTAATGTTTTTAACGTGCGAGGCAAGCTCGTAGGTGAAGCCGTAGTTCACTTTGTCGACTTCCTCCAGCTTCATTTCGCCCGTAAGCACCTTTTGCGTCGTTTTTACCGCGTATTGCAGCTGATCGCCGAAGCCCATGATCAGGAACAGCGGAATTTCCTGAGAGGTCATTTCTTTGCCTACGGCCGTTTTATAGCTGTCGGCTTTTTCGGACACGTGCAGATTCAGCATTCTAATAATGGCTTCCGGATGCTCGTATTTTTTGTTGACGACGATGAAGTTGCTGCCCGTCGCCTGGTTGGAGTTGAATACGCCCGCATCGTCAAGCGGCGCGGCATAAGGTCTCCAGTTGGCATCCGGATTGCTCTTGATTGCGTCCTGCAGATCGTACGGCGACCACCATGGTCCGAAGAAGATGCCCGCTTGCCCGCTCGTCAGCGCTTCTTTCGTGCTCTTTCTCAGGCCGATTTCTTTGTCGAGGATTCCTTTGGCGTACCAGTCCCGCATCAGTGTCAATGTTTTCTTGGTCTCGGCCGTCGTAGAGCCATACACCGCGTTGCCGCTGTCATCCTTCACCCAAATGCCTGGATAGGCGTCGTTGGCAAAGAACAACGGAGAGAAGTTCATGAAGTGGTCGCCGGACGACAGGAACGTGGAATACAGCGAACCGCCTTGCTGCGTGCCTACGATACCAAGCGTGTTTTCCCCGCCCATCTTGTTATCCTTGAAGGCTTTGGCAATATTCTCGAGATCCTGCAGCGACTTCGGCGCTTCGAGTCCGAGCTTGTCGAGCCAGTCCTTGCGAATCCAGGTCATCGGCGCCGAAGGCAGCGTCGTCTCAGGCAGCGCGTACAGCTTGCCGTCGAACGTTACGCCTTCAAGAAGCCCGGGGTTCGTCTTGTAGATCTGCTTCAGCCGTTCTGCGCCGTACTTGTCATAGACATCCGTCAAGTCGGCTAGCTGGCCGGCCTTCACCATTTGTCTCAGTTGCGTTTCGTTGACGAGCATCGCATCCGGCAGGTTATTGCTTGCGATCGCCAAGCTTACTTTTTGACCGTAATCGGCCGGAGCCGCTTCCCATTCGTGTTTAACTACGATGTTGTAGGAATCCTTGAGCCAACGCGTATACACGTTGTCCTCGGCAGTGTCTTCGCCTTCGTATTTGTAGGTAGGATCGACGCTTCTGCCTAGCGATACTTCGACCGGTTCAGGGAATTTGCCCAATGGATCGACGGCCGCATCCGTTTGTGCGGAACCACTCGCGGAACCACTCGCGGAACCACTCGCGGTACCGCTCGCGCTGCTGCTTGCTGCAGGGCTTGCGCTGTTGGCCGCGTTATTGTTCGCGTTGTTGCTTGCGCATGCGCCCAAGGTGAATGCAACGGTCAGACCAACTGCCAAGGTCTTGAAACTCTTGTTCATTTTCTTTCCCCCAGATGGTTTATTCACTTCGCATCCTTGCAGGTTAATTATAGTTTGTCATGCGCATTGGCCGCGTTAGAAGATCCTTGCCAATGAGGATGACAATCCGATGAAGATGATGAAAATAAAAAATTCGTCCGAAAACTGTCTAACCTGTTTTCGGACGAATTTCTACTTCGTTTGCGCCTGCTTCAGCTGTGCCTGTCGTGCATGCTCGCTTGTCGATAATCGCTTGGAAGCACGCCGACGTGCTCTCGAAATAGACGGCTAAAATATTTATCGTCGTTATAGCCGACTTGTTCCGCGATCCATTGGATCGTCCTGGTCGTGTTCATTAAGTAATGCTTGGCCCGCTCCATGCGGATATCCCTTAAATAATCGGTGTACGTTTTACCTACGATCTGTTTGAAGCATTGGCTGAAATAGCTGCTGCTCATATTGACCATTTGCGCCATTTCGCCTGCCGTCAAAGATTGGCTCATCATCGTTTGGGCCAAGTTCGTCGCCTTCGCGATGCTGTTCTGAATCTCGAGGGAAAACTGCGGCTTAATATTCGCCTGCCGGATCGCATCCCTTGCGCAGCATAGCCACTCCTGAAATTGCAAGAAGCAATGAAACGAATCCTCCATCGCGACAAGGCTTCCCATTGCCTGCCCGTATAGCCGGTTCCATTCGTCCGTCAGCGAGAAAAACAATCGGGTCAATCGAATCGGCGGAAGCTTGACGTCCTTCAGGTCCTGAAGCATCTGCTCGAAAATACGGTCGTCGTAAAGCCAATCCGGGGACAGCCATCTTCTTTTCAATTCATTCAGATCATGACCGCTGTCCTTCCCGATGTTCACGATCTCGTCCCGCCCGATATCAAGAAGCGCCTGCGCCGGATCATAATCGTAAAAAAAAACCGTTTCTGCGATAAGTTCGAATGAGCTGCACGATCGCTTTGCGGTCCAGCTCCTTCAGGTCGCGAATGCAAACGAGGGCATGCCCGGCGCTCGATGTCCAAGCGCCCGCGGGCACATCGTGCCAGTACCATACCCCCATCTCGACCTCAACGGCGTCTTGGGGCAAGGAGGCGTCCCATTTCGGATCGTCGCCATGCTGATTCAGCGTATAAACGACATAAACCCGATCGACTTGCGTTTTTTCCGTTTGTTGGACGCCTAGCTTTTTCTTATCCAATAAAGAAGCGATTCTCCCCAGCACATCCTCGAATTGCTCTTTCTCGAGCTGCGTTTTGGCAATATAATCGATGGCGCCGAGCCGCAGCGCCTCCTGTACGTATTCGAAATCGGTATGTAGCGTCAACACGACCGTTTGAATATGCGGGTGATGCTTGCTTACTTCCTTCATTAACTCGATGCCCGACATGACAGGCATCGATAGGTCCGTCAGCAGCAAATCCACCTTGTTATTCTCGATAAACTTCAGCGCATTCTCGCCATTGTTGGCTTCCCCCTACGACTTCCATTCCGAATTCCTTCCAAGGCATGAAGTTGACCAGACCGATTCGAACCATTTTTTCATCGTCGACAACCAGGACGCGAATCATGATGGGTGTTCACCTCTATAAACAGGCAAGCTTAGGGAAACGGTCGTGCCGTTGCCGATCTCGCTCTTAATCGTAAACTTCGCCCGGTCTCCATAGTTTGATTCCAGTATGCGGATGACGTACTTCATGCCGATACCCATCCCTACCTTCTGCCCGTCGAGAGGATCGTCGTTCAGCAGCTGCCGGATTTTCTCCGGCGTCATCCCGACCCCATTGTCTTGTACTTTAATTTCCAGCTCTTCATTTAACCGAATATCGACATGAACGTAACCGTCGTCGCTAACGCCGTGATAGAGCGCGTTTTCAACCAACGGCTGAAGGATGAACCGCGGGATCTCCAGCTGCATCGCCTCCTCGTCCACGTCGATATCGACATCGAACTGGAAGTCGTACCTGATTTTCTGAAGCTGCAAATACTCCTTCAGCGCTTCGATCTCGCCTTGGATCGTCGTTCCCCCCGCCCATTTTCCCCAAATTATATTGCAGCAGTTTGTTGAGGGAGAGTGTCAGTTTGTCGATTTCCTCCTGCCCGTTCATCATCGCCAGCCAATGCACGGTGTCGAGCGTATTCATCAGAAAATGCGGATTGATCTGATACAACAGTTTTTCAACCTCTAAATCCGCTCTTCTCTTTTCTTTCTGTTCGATTTCCCCGTACAGCTCCCATACCTTCTTCTTCATTACGCGAATCTTGAAGAGGAGATAATCGAATTCTGGTATATTCGTTAATTCGGTATTATCCTTGGCATTGGATTGCACCAAATTTTTGATCTCCATGTTGAATCGTTCAAGCGGCTTGTAGACCATTCTCGACAAAAATACGGCGAGACCGATCGCGGCCAATTCGAATAATAAGAAATATAACGCGATTTGCAAAAACCACTGGTTTTTCTCCCGGTTCAATTCCTTCTCGGGCACGACCGACACGAGACTCCAGCCCTGGTTGCTCGTTTCTTTATGCCATACGGCGTGTCCATATACGCCCGACGCCGCTTTTTTGTCGCTCGCAGGAAATAAGCTGTTTAGCGGAAAATGCGTTTCATCCTGGGTATACGTAATTTTGCCGTCATTATTAAGAATGAGGAGCTCGCGCGACCTGCTATCCGAGGGTTTGGATTGCAATAGCTTCTGAGCCGTATTGAAGCCTGTCTCCACGTACAAGTAAATGTCCTGATTAGCCACGTTTACCTTGCGCATGATGCTGAAAACCAACTGGTTCGACGATCTATTATAGCTTTTATGCGGACCGAAATAAGTGATTTCCGGATAGCTTTCCATAATTGGAAGCAACTTCGGGTCAAAAAGATTCTCGCACCATAAAATTTTCAAAATCGTATTCGCCGGTATCCTGATTATAATATAGCGTCAAGCCGACATTCGGGTTTGAAAAGGTAACGACGTTCAGCTCGTATTTCATCTCGTTCCGAAGTCTTATAATCTCGAATCGGCTCGTCTCTTCCTGCAGCTGCTCCAGGATCCGGTTCGTTCCTCCGCCGAATGCGAGCTGCTGGGATACGTGATTCAGGTTGTTTAACGTATTGTCCAAAATCAGCAAATCTTGCTTCAGGTTGCTCTGCAGGGAGGTCCCGACCTTATTGACGAGGATCGAATTGATGGTAAAGAGCGAAGCCAATCCCAGACAAACGAAGGGGATCAGAACGATCAGGAAAAATATAGAAATAATCCGGTGTTTAAACGTGAATTGCCGAAAGCGCTTGGATGCAAAACCTAATTTCACTATCTTCCCTCCCGATCTTCCCTTATATTATCACGGATTGCGAATATGGAATGATAAGCAAGCCATAAACCCCGTACCTTTCGGCATTAGGGTTTATGGCTGCAATCATTAGCTATTCAAAAGCGCGTAGACGATTTGTGCGGCTTCTGCCCGCGTCAGGGAAGTCTGCGGCATGAAGACGTTAGCGCCTTTGCCCTTCAGGAGACCCAGCGCACTCGCCTGCGACACGGCATCCTGAGCCCATGCGCTGATGTTTGCCTGATCCGAGAAGACGGTGCCTGCCGCCGGAACGTCGCGGCTCCCGCTTTGGAACGCATAGGCGCGCATCAGCATCACGGCAGCCTCTTGCCTGGTAATCGTCTTGGCCGGTTCAAACGTCTGCGGGTCGCGGCCGGTTACGATTCCCGCTTCGTATACGGCCGTCACTGCGTCCGCATACCATGCATCGCTCTTGACATCGTTGAACGGATTCGAGCCCGTCGATTGGAGTCCGAGCGATCTCGTCAGCAAAGCCGCGAATTCCGCTCTCGACACGGAACGATTCGGTGTGTATTCCGTCTCCGTCGTTCCGTTTACGATTTGCTTCGCGGCCAGCGACTTGATGGCCGGAGAAGCCCAGTTCGATTCGCTTACGTCGTTGAAGCGCTTGTTGATTTCTAGTACGGCATAGGTGCTGAAATGACGGACCTGCGCGGTAATGACGTTGTTTTCGATCTTGCCGCCCGCGTACTGAAGCTCATTTTGGCCGCCGATGAAGTAGACGCCCGTCAGATCCGGATTGACGGCTCCCTCCAGCGCGAACCGAAGCGTAAGCGGCTTTGCGAATTCGCTGATCTTCTTCGCTTCGTTGCCTTCGGTCGTGACGGACAGCGAGAATTCGTACATTTGTCCGACTACCTGGACGGCAGCGCGGTTCAGAAGACCGGCATTTTGGATTGGCTCCGCTCTCGCTTGCGAGACTGGCGCAGCCTCCAGCGCAATCCTCGTTTTGTCCGTCGGCTGACCTGCCGCGCTCGATTGCGCTTCGCTGAGCACTTCTGCAGGGAGCTCGATGGAGATGGCGTTAAACTGGATCCGGATCGGTTTGTTGCCGGTCAGGTCGGCAGCCCGGATCGGAAGCAGAACCCGCGTCGCGTCCTTCGCTGCGCTGAGAACCAGATCCCCGCTTAACCGCTTCAGATCTTCGTCATTAAAGGTCGTAACGACTTTGTTGCCGTCGGCCGGCGTCGGTGTCGGCTTTGGCGTTTGCGTTGGCGTTGGCGTCGGCGTTGCCGGATCAGGTACGATGACCGGACCTTGCGTAATGACGGCCTTCTTGAACGCATCCGCCGCCGATGCCAGCGATGCCAGCGCATCGTCCAGTTGCTGCGCCGTAGCGGCCGAATTGCCGTATGCCGCTTCAGCCGCAGCGACGGCTGCTTGCAGCGCAGCCTTGGAGCCTGCCGGATACTGTCCCGGGTTTGCGCCCTCGACCGCCCCGTCCAGCAAAGCTTGCGCTGCGTCGATCGCCTGGCGGAGCGCCGTCCGGTCTTCGATCGTCATCGACTTGACGACGACCGCGAAGGTTTTCTTGTCGGTCGCTTCGCCCTTCGTCAACGTCGCGGTCAGGACCACGGCAGCGTCCGGTTCGCCTGCCGCCGGACGAACGACTGCGCCCGCCGCACTGATGACCTCCGGCTTGTCGCTCGACCAGGAGACGGCGACATCGCCCGCTGCCGTCGTCGGCAGCGTCACGTTATCCGTGACAAGCGCCGCATCGTCGCCCTCGGCGTAGCCCACTTCGAGCGCCGCGACCGCAGCCGTTACCGCTTCGGCGTCCAGATCCCCCCTGGAGCACCCAGTGCGCGTTAAGACTGGTGACGGACGCGGTCGACCAGTTGCCCTCGAACACGCGGCCGCCGTTGCTGTTGTAGTACTGCTGGCCTTTTCCGTCCGTGTTTTCATAGTAGCCTCTGAACACGTAGCCGGCTCTTTCCGGCGTGGCGATGCCAATCGGCAGCTTGCCGCCATGGGAGACCGATACGCTTGTCGTGCCGCCCGATCCGCTCTGCGGATCCAGCGCGACATTGTAGCGGTTCGCATCGAAGCGGGCGTACAGCGTCAGATCGCCCACGGAGCCTTCCGCGATGCTGTTAAGCCTGGAGCTTGGCTTGAATTGCGGATCGGTGAACCAGCCAACGAAAGTATAACCATCCTTCGGGCTCGGCGCGATCAGGTCGAGCGTCGGGGTGACGATCGAATAGGCAGCCGGTTCGGTGCCCGGCATGACGGCGGATGCTGAGCCGTCCCTATAAGCGATCGCGTAGGATACCAGGTTCCACTTGGCGAACAGCGTCGTCGACGCCGCCACCGTATCCGTGCCGAAGTTCCATTCGTTCTTGAACTCCGCGTCCTTGTACCATCCGCCGAACGTATAGCCGTTCCGGACCGGCGGCTGCGGCGCCGCGATCTTCGTGCCGTATACGACGTTGGCAACGGACATGACCGGGCTGCCGCCCTGGACATTGAAATCGACCAAGGCTTTGTCCGCATCCAGCTTGATCCATCCGGCATAAAGCGTCATGGCGTAAATTTGATCTTCGCCGAGGGTGTTGACCACCGGCTTGTCGAAGTCGTATACCTGCGTCATCGCCGCATCGGTGTACCATTTTCCGTCGAACAGGTAACCGCCGCGCGTCGGATCGGTCGCCGGCCGGGTCGCTTTTGCGCCGTCCCGGACGTATTGATTGGCGACCGCGCTGCCGCCCGACGTGTCGAACATCACGCCGTTGCGTCCCGGCGGGAATACGCCGCTGGCCGCATAGCCGATGTTGTTGCCTGCGGCAAACGCCGTGTCCCAGTTGGCGCGTGCGTTGTTGCCGGTATCGGACGAGCCGTTGATGTTATAGTTCGTCAGCGTATTGCTGGTACCATAGAAATACAACTGCTCATTGTTAAGCATGGAGGCGGTGATCGCCGGTTGATTGGATTGCTGTTGAACGTCCGCGTTGGTGCGGGTGTTGAAGATGATTCCGCCGACGGCAGCCCGCGGCATTTTAATCATGTACCAATGGGTGTCGGCGCCGTTGTATTTCATTCTCGTCATCGTGCCGCCGGGCCATCCGCCGAACAGTTCGGGATTAAATGTATAAGCCCTTACGCCGTAGGTGTAGGTGCCCCACGCCTGGTAGTTCGCATGACGGTTGATGGAGAAATAAACGTTGACGTGCGTCGGCTCCGCGACCGGAGGCGCGGGCGCTTTTTCGGGTTCTACCCTTGTGTAGGTGAATTCCCGGGTCATCCAGTTGCCTCCGGCCGCCCTGCCCATCAACGTCACGGTGATGGGATCGTTGTAATTGCCGCTCACGGTGATGGTGTCGTCGTTGGCAAAGCTCGCGGCGACGCCGTTGTTGACGGCATACATGGCTTCGGTCACATTGACCGCCGACAGCCTGAGCTTCAGCTGATTGCCCGTAAAGCTGTTGCCCGCGATGACATCGTCGTCGCTCGGCAAGGCGGCCAGAATGGCGGGCGCTGCGCTCTCCCGTTCCATCAGCACGACAAGGCCGGCGTTCGGATTAGTGTCCGTATTCGATACTTTGGCAGGGTTGCCGGGAAGGGTCCCGCTTATTCTGCCGTTCGCTACGGTGAATATGTTGCTCGGGTTCAGCACGTTCACATAGAAGCCGTCCTTCAGGAACTTCACGGGCACGCTGCCCAGCACGCGGTCGGTCTTGCTGGTGTTGACCAGCACCGCGCCGCCGCCCGCCGCGGTCGTGCCGCGCTCGATCATGACGGCCGTGTTGCCGAGACTTACCAGATTCTCGTCCCGCCCGGCCATCGCGTTGTGGAACTTGTTGACGGCCACGACCTCGGGATGCGTCCATTGAGGCTTGCTGTTGGCGACGTTGTCCGCAGTCCGCACGTTGGCTCGCTGCGTGCCGTCGGCATTGACGTTACGGGCGAAGAAGAGAGGCGAAGCGTCTTTCCGGGCGGCGATCATCGCCCAGCCCTGTCGGATCTGCTTGGGGCTGAAGCTCAGGGACTCGCCTTCATTGTTGTAGGTGTCGTGGGATTCTACCCAAGGCACCAGCCGGTCGGCCGTCAGGCCCTCGGCGCCGTAATCCGCCCATTTGTCGAGACGACCGATATCCCCTACCTCGAGGACGCCGCGTACATCATGCCCGTACTTGGAGGCGGTCAGGTCGACATACTTGGCATAGCCTTGCATCCTGTCCATGTTGGGGTCTCCCCCCTTGAAGCACTTCGCCGTACTGGAAGTTGACCTTGCCTTTCGCCTCCAGGTAGGCCTTGACGGCGCCGGTCACGTTTTTCACGTAATCGCTGGCGAATTTTCCGTCGGTATATCTCGGATTCGCAGCGCCCGCCGCGATGCTCGCCGGGGAGGGCGCGTCGTCGTCCAGCTCGATATGCTTGATGGCGTCATAGCGGAAACCGCTCGCGCCGGCGTCGATGATGTCCTTCAAGTAAGCGATGTAGGCGTCTTGAACGAACTTGGCGTGCGTGTCCAGATCCCTTAGCCCGCTAATCATCTCCGGCTGGGTCAGCAGGAAACGGTCGTTGTAACCTACGTTGCCGGTCACATTGTGGAAGTAGGTACTGTCATTCCACGGGGCATCCGAGTTGGCTGCGGAGCCCATATGGTTCGGTATCACGTCGACGACGACCTTGATGCCGAGCGCGTTGGCGGCGGAGGTCAGGCTGACGAACGCGTCCCTGTCGCCGAATTTATTGCCGTTGCCGCCGGCGACCATATTGCGGGGCGAATAGGACGAAGCCCAGCCGGTCCCCCCGGTGGAGCTGCCCATGATCGGCGACGTCTGAATCGCCGTGTAGCCTGCGTCGGCGATTGCCTGCAGATTCTCCTGTATGACGCTCAAATTCCAGTCAAAGGCGTGCAAAATAACGCCGTCCCGGATGCGTTCCGGGGTGGCGTTGCCTGTTGTCGCAGCCGCCTTCGCGACCGGCGCTTCTATCGGCTCTTCTGCATAAACCGGATTTGAAGCCGTGACAAACGGGAACGAAACGACGGCCATGCACCAGATCAGCACATGCGCCAAAACTTTATTCCATCTCCTGTTCAAATCAATTCCCCTTCCAATCTTTTTATATTGCCCCGTTAATATATCACCTCCGTTTTTTTTTCGAGGTAGAGATCGATTGCGAATGTGGACGAATATTAAGCGATTACAATACAGCCATGCGAAATGTTTCTATCCTCTTTTCATTGGAATACCTAACCTCGACGGTTTGCGCAGACAACTCACGCCTCGATCTAAATTTCGAAATGCCTAAAATAGATTTGTAACTTTCCGGTACTATGAAGTCTGTCAAGCTTTCTCTCCTATTTTTGCGGATAAAAAAATTACGACCCGCTCCCTTTCACACGATCCAAGCCAGAACAGGGAGCAGCGCCGCGAAGGCCTGCTCCCTGTGCAAGTTGAAGTAAAATATCCTTTTAGATTAATACGCTGACGGCGACTCGTTCATCCGACTTGGTCGTTAACTCCGTCTAGCCAATGTTGGAAGAATCATATTCATTCCGCAAACTGCAAACCTGCAGCAAGCTTCTTGCGAGCGCTTACTGCTGCACGAAGAACCATTGCTCGGAAGACCATGACGTATCGGACGGGACGGTCGTTCGATCGCAGGTAACGTATCCGAGCTGCGTCTCATTATTGATAAAACCGTTGTTCGATGCGCTTTTGATCGATTTGGCCGTCGTCGTCGCGGATGAGCTCGCAATCGTCCAGTGGCTCGAGGCGTCGCTTGCCGCGATCGCCGTGCTCTCTACGTTGGTCGCTCCGTTTTTGATGTTCACATATTCTCCCGTTGCTTTGTTGCGAATCCGCGTATAGCTGCCGTACGTCTCCAGGCTCCATAAGTACGAATCTCCGGTCCCGCTGCCGTAATAGACACGGGTGCCTCCGTCATAAAGGAATTGGGTGTCCTTCCAACGGTTCTGAATACGGTAATAAGTCAACGGCGCACCGGTCGTCGTCGGCGACAATACGGCATCGCCGAAGTTGGCCGTATTCGTCCAATTGTCGATCGTACCGTTCCATACGAGCTGGCTGTCGCGGGTGCCGCCGTTGTCGTCGTCGTTAATGCCGATATCGAGGCCGATCGTCGTCCCGCCGGACGGCGTAATGCCCAGATTGCTCCAAGGGATCGCCAATTCCACGCTATATCCGCCCGCGATCGCAGTCCAGCCGTGCAGCACGCCGGAAGTATTGCCGTTCTTTTCAAACAAGGCAGCGTTGTTGTAGCCTTTGATAAACTGTCGGTCGTTGGCGTCGTACGCCGTAGCGTGATTGTTGCCGGGATCGACGTAAATTTCCACCGAATCGTCTTCCCAGCTGTTGGCCGAATCTTTGTACAGGTTGCCGTCGAGCACTTTGACGCCGACATACAAGTAGCTGTTGTTCCACATGACGTCAAAAGTAACCGTGTTGTTGGGCGTGCCGCTCACGCCTTTGTTGACGCCCGTATCTACCGTCCAGCCGGACTCGCTAAGACTGCCGTCCACCGTAATCGGGCCGGTGATGTTCAACGCCGATGCCGTCCCCGAATTCGGATTGTTCGCGATCAGATTGACGACCGTGGCATGAGCAGGTTTCAACGTCCCGTTATAGCGTACGATACCAAAGAAATCTTCCGGATTGGCGGCGTTCGTACCCACATCCTTATACGAATACATGAAGTACGGTCCGCCCGCAAAAGAAAACGACTTCCAAGTATTGTATGCGCTTTCAATGTATTGGGCTTGCTGCGCTTCCGTGACGCCGTTCGTCGTGCTCGTCGGAAATCCGTTCTCCGTCACCCACAGTTTTTTGCTGCCGTCTCCGTTTGCGACCATGACGTTGTACAACTCGGGCGTCTTCAGCAGCCAGTTCCAATTCGTCATGACTGTCGGGTCGTTCGGCCAGGTATACGGATGTACGCCTAAAGCGTCGAAGTAGTTCTTCCCTCCGTTCGCGTATATGCCCGTGACATAGTCCAGCATCGACCAGTCCACGCCGTTCGTCGCGGCCGGCGATAACCCTGTCGATACGACGGTGACGCTCGCACCCAATTGCGTCGCGGCTTGACGAATGCCGTTTGCGCCCGGTATCAGTATTTTATTGACGTAGTTCGCGGGGAAAAGCCTTGAATGTTCGCCTCGTTCCACATTTCGTATTCCGTGATGCCTTTCGGAATATACCGCAGCCCAAGATTGTACGCAAAATTCTGGAAATTGGCCGCGTTCATGGTGGCTGGCGTGCCCGCCCACCCGGGAAGATGGGAGATAACGGGCAGGATCTTGAAGCCCTTGGCAATCGCCGCGTTAACGACGCGGTCCGTCTGCGACCAGTCATACGATGCGGAGCCGCCCGACTGTACGAAACCCCAGCTGAAGTCGAAGCGAATGTACTTTGCGCCCGTAGCCGACATGCCATCCAGCCAGGCGTTCATATCGGCATCGCTCATCGTTAAGATGGAATAACCGGTTGCGAATCCGAAGTTTCCGTTCGCGGGCGCGGCATTCGCGCCATTCGGAGCGATGGACAGAAACGGCAAACAAAGCACGAATGCGAGTAACCAGACCGAAAGACGTTTAAACATAAGTCCAGCTCCTTTTGCTTATTTGGAAGCGCTATCAAAAATGCGGTGACTTAAAGCAAGGATGCAGCTGTCACTCCTATACCAACGTAATCGAATAGGCTCGCCTCCCGTATTAAAATGATAGAACTTGCTTAACGCAATGTTGCGCGGATGTCGCACTGCACGCTCATTTTATCAACGCGGACTTTAAATGGCGATGACGGATCCTCATGTCGTGATGATGCATCCACCGAAGGCATCGACAGCATCAATAAACAAAAAAGAACCTGCGGTCAGCAGATTCTGAAATAAAAACTGTAAATAATGTTAATAAACGACGAATCTTGTCCACGCACCGTCGCGCGATGCGTGCGGGGGGATCTCGCCGCCTATCCAATAGCTGTCGAAACGCATTTATTTCCTTTGATCACAACGCTCTTTAGGCAAATAAGTGTTGTAGCGCACTTAATTTCTCACCTTCGAACATTTTGACACGGTTTTGAACAAAATAATTGCGGTTGGACATTTATTCCTTCCCAGCCCGGTTCAGCGCGCCGATTAACTGCTTTTCAACTGTTATCGCTCCGTTCCGTTTCTGCTTTCGTCTTCCGGTGTTAAGCGGTTCGCGGCCTCCGGCATCGCAGTTCCGTCAGATGGCGTACATGCTACGATAGTTCGTAAAACTTGATCGCCGTACCGCCCAGTACGGCTTCCTTCTCTGCGGCCGATCGCCCCTCCAGGTTGCGAAGCGTCGCTTCCCACACCCGTCCGTAATCGCCCGCGAGATTGGCGACGGGCCAGTCGCTGCCGAACATGAGCCGCTCCGCGCCGAATGCCCGAAACGCCGCTTCCACGGCCGGCCGCCAATCCTCAGCGTCCCAGCGCGCCCAGTCGCAGGCGGTGTTCAGGCCCGAGAGCTTCGCATGCACGTTCGGATAGGCCGCAGCCGCCGCAAGCTGCGATGCCCATTCGCCGAATCCGCCGGCATCGACAATCGGCGGCTTCGCCAAATGATCCAAGGCGAGGCGCAGCCCCGGCACCTTCTCCGCCAAGGCAGGCACGTGGCGCAGATGGTCGGGAAATACAGCGACGACGTCGAACGTCAGCCCGAAGGACGCCAGCACGCGAAGCCCTTCCACTACGTTGTCCCGCACGACCCAGTCCGGGTCCGCTTCGCCATGGATGAGATGGCGGACGCCTTTAAAATACGGGTTCTTAACCAGTCGTTCCAGCTGCCTCCCCGCTTCGTCCGGCCGATCGAGAGGCACCCAGCCGACGACGCCCTTGACGATGTCGTGCGCTGCCGCCATGTCCAGCAAATAATCCGTCTCGGCGCGGTCGTCCGCAGCCTGTACGAGCACCGCGCCCGACACGCCGGCCTCCCGAAGGAGCGGCGCCAGCTCGGGCGGCTCGATGCTGCGGTACAGCTCCGGTTCGTCCGGCGTCGGCCATTCATAACGAATTCTGTCCATATTCCATACATGCGCATGGGCATCGATTCTCATCGCGGACGCACCTCCCGGCTCTATTCCGCGCAGCGCAGCAGGATTTTCATCGCGTCGCCGCCGCTCTCCATTTTTTTAAACCCGTCCGCAAGCCGCTCCAGCGGCAAAATGTCCGTGATCAGCGAAGCCAGCGGGAGCCGTCCCGATGTCGCCAGACCGATCGCGCGCACGAAATCCTCTCTCTCGTATACGCGCGCGCCGAACAATTGCAGCTCCCGGAAGAAGAACCGATGCAAGTCGACGGCCGGCGGCTTGCTGAAAATGCCGACCACGACGATCCGCCCGCGCGTTCGAGGCAGCTTCGTCATCAGCTCGGCGCCCGCGGCAGAGGACGTCACTTCGAAGACGACGTCCGCCCCGGCGCCGCCGGTCAGCGCGTTCACCCGGGCAGCGACGTCCTCCCGCGAAGGATCGACGGTCTCGAAGCCCAGACGGCCGAGCAGCGCCAGCCGGTACGGATTGATCTCGGAGACGAGCACGCGCGCCCCGTTCTCCCGCGCCGCGAACGCGATCAGCGCGCCGATCGGACCGCCGCCGATGACGACGGCCAGCTCTCCTTTTTGCACCGCGCCGATCCGGACGTCATGGCAGGCGACGGCCAGCGGTTCGAGCAGCGCGGCCAGCTCCAGGCTCAACGACTCGGGAATCGGCAGCACGGCGAAGGCGGGGACGGTCCACAGCGTCTGATAAGCGCCGGGCGTCTCGATGCCCAAAAACTTCAGGCGATGGCAAATATGTCCGTACCCCGCCCGGCAAGCCGGGCAGTCTCCGCACGGATGCAGCGGCATGACGGTGACGCGATCGCCCGGCTGCAGTCCATTCACCTCCGCGCCGACATCCTCGATCACGCCCGACATCTCATGGCCCATAATATGAGGCGTCGTCACCCTGGCGTCCATATGGCCGTGATAAATATGCAGATCGGTTCCGCATATCCCGGCGTAGGCGACCCGGATCCGGACCTCCCCCGGTCCCGGGGGGACCGATGCCGCTTCCCCGGCGACAAGCGTCTTGCTTCCATGATAGTAAACGGCTCTCATGACGGCTTTCGCTCCTCTTGGACGATGTCTTCGGCTTCGCGTCGCTACACTTTGGCGTAAGCCTTGCGCTCGATCTCTTCCCAGTCGAACGAATAACCGATTCCCGGCACCTGCGGCGCGGTAATGAAGCCGTCTTCCTCAACCGGGTAGCCGAATCCGATCGGCCCCGTTCCCCACGCCAGCACCTCGAAAAACGTATTGTTGCCGATCCCGCAGGCGAGCTGCACGTTCACCTGGTCTCCGCCGTGGATTTCGGCTTTCATGCCGAAGCTGTCCGCCAGGTGGGCGATCCGCAGCGAGCCCGTGATGCCGCCCTTGAGCACCGTGCCGGTCCGGATTCTGTCGCAGGCGCCGTGTACGATGAAGTCCGCCGCATTGTAATGGCATCCGTCGGACGTCTCGGCAGCGAGCACCGGAATCGTGAGTTCGTCGCACAGCTTCTTGTAGTTCCAGATGCTGAATTCCCGCATCGGCTCCTCGTACCAGTAATAGTCCGCCTGCTCGAGCGCCTTGCCCAGGTAGATCGAATCCTGCAGGTCGAAGCCGGCCGAGCCGTCGTACATGAGGCAAATGTCGTCTCCGACGTGCTTGCGCAGCGCCTGGCACAGCTTGGCGTCGGCGCGCGCGTCGCCCCAAGCGTGCAGCTTGATCGCGCGGTAGCCCTTCTCAAGACAGTAGTCCGCGACCCGAAGATATTCGTCCGTCGTATCGTACGTCACGGTGGAGGCATAAGCCTGCACGCGATCGCGGGAGCCGCCGAGCAGCTGGTACAGCGGCATGCCCGCTTTCTTCGCCGTGATGTCCCAGAGCGCGACGTCAGGCAGTCCCATGTAGTAAATCTGGAATTCCTCGGCCCGGTCGAGCTCCCACATCTCGTGCCAGAGCCGCTCCTTGAGCAGCGGGTCCTTGCCGATCAGCAAGTCCTTCAGCCGGCGCTGCGTATAGTCCACCGTCATCAGACCGCGCTGGGCGACCGCCACGCCTTCGATCCCCTCGTCCGTGATCACGCGCAAAATGCCCATTTCGTTCAAATGCGAGCCTTGCGGCAAACCCTTCCGCCACTTGAACGGAATGGAGACCTCCTGCTTGACGGCATAAGCCTTCACGTCAATGATTTTCACGATCGCTCCCGCCTCTCCCTAGCATCCGATATTGTAGCCGCCGTCGATCGGAATGACGGCCCCGTTGATCCAGGAAGCGCCGCCGCCGCACAAGTACAGGACGGCGTCGGCGATCTGCTCCGGCGCGCCCATGAACGGCTTCGCCTTCTCCTCGTCCGCGAGCCGCTGCGCGACCGCGGGATCGTCGTACATCTGGTGGAACCACTGGTCGATGAGCGGCGTGGCGACGCCGCCCGGCATGAGCGTGTTGACGCGGATGCCCCGGTCCCTGAGATCGAGCGCCAGCCCGCGCGTCATATGGTTCAGGCTCGCCTTGATCGCGTCGTATATGACATTGTCCGGCTTGTTCAACGTACCGTTGATCGAGCCGACATTGACGACGGTCCCTTTGTTCTGCGCGAGCCACGGCAGCGCCCGCTGAACGAGGAAGAACGGCGTCTTCAGGTTGACGAAGAAGAGACGGTCCCAATCCTCGTGGCGGATATCCGCGATCGGCTTGTTGCACACGAGCGCCGCGTTGTTCACGATGCAGTCGACGCGGCCCCATGCGGAGACCGCCGTGTCGACGAGCTTCCCAGGCGCCTCCGGGTCCAGCAGATCGGCCTGCACGAACAGCGCCTCACCGCCGGCGGCCCGAATGCCCGCAGCCGTCGTCTCGCCCGCTTCCCGGTTGCGTCCGTGAACGACGGTACGCATGCCGTGCGCGGCTAGCTTCTCTGCGACGGCTTTGCCGATGCCGCTCGTCGAGCCGGTCACGATCGCCGTTTTGCCTTGCCAGTCAAGCGCCATATCAATCCGCCCCTTGTCCCTCGAGTTGTGATGCCTTATGCAGATGGTCCGACAGTCGGAACAGCAGGGGAACCTGTCTCCAGCTTTCCGCGAAGCAATCGCCAGTCAGGCGATCCCACGCGCGCTCGGCCGATTCGCGCACGATGCGGCCCGCCTTCGCCCGTCCCGGATCGACCTCCCACGTCATGAACAGCGCGAGTCCGTGCCGGTAAATATCGAGGCGTACGAAGCCCTTGTCCCCGAGCTGGGCGGCGATCTCCGCCGGCAGCCGCGCATGCAGCCGTTCGTAGTCCTCGACCTTGTCCGCCCGCAGCGTCGCGACCCAGAGCGATCTCTCGATCATGCGCGCCCTCCTTTCGCTCCAAGAGAAAGCCCGCCCCGGTGAAGGACGGGCTCTGCTGCCGTGCGTTTATTGCTGCCAGGCCGGATCTTTGGCCGCCTTCGCCTGTTCCATCCGGCGCTTGTCGGCGTTTTTGAGCACGTCCTTCGGCTGCATCGCGCCGCTGATCATCGCGCTCATGTCCTTGCCGATATCCATCCATTGCGGGTTGACGTACTTGGCCGTCATCTGCAGCCCGGAGCCCTGCTTCGCGCCGTAAGTGTCAAAAAACTGCTGCTGCTCCGGCGTGAAGCGGCCTTGAATGCCTTCGAAGTTGAGCGCGAGGAACCGCGGCTCGTTGTCGAGGAAATATTGCAGGTTTTCTTGCTCCGTCAGGAACTGGAAGTACTTCTTCGCCTCTTCGATGTGCTTGGAGCCCGAATAGATGAACTTGCTCGGCGCGGCAGGCGCGATGTTCATGATCTGGTTGTCGACGAGCGGGATCGGGAAGTAGCCGAACGTATCCGCTTTCACTTCCGGGAACGCTTTTTCGATCGTCGCCGGCAGGCCCAGGTTGTGCACCGTCATCGCGAACTTGCCGCCGGCCATGTTTTTCTCCGTATCCGCGAACGTATTGGAGAAGTAGCTCTTGCCCATGTAGCCCTTCTTCACGAGCTCGGAAAACTGCGTGAGCGCCTGTTCCATGATCGGCACGTCGGCCAATTGCGCCTGGTTGGCGTTCAGCTTGTCGACGAGGCCCGGGCTTGCTTCCTCGAATTTGGGCCCGATCTCCGGGAACCACAGCACATGGTGCCAGCCGTCCGATACCGGCTCGTAGATCGGCGTGACGCCCGACTTCTGGATCGCTTCGCACACCGCGAGGAATTCGGCGTATGTCTTGGGAACCTGAAGCCCGAGGCTTTCGAAAATTTTCTTGTTGTACACCACGTAATAGTCGTAGGTGGGATCCCAGATGGTCAGCGCGTATACTTTGCCGTTCCAGGTCGCTTGTTCGAGGAACAGCTTGTTTTCCCGCTTCGTCCATTCTTCCCCGCTCAGGTCGACCGCGTTGTTTTCTACGTCGTATAAGGGACCGAGATCGAATTTGCCGTCCTGGCCGCCGAAGATGTCCGGCGCTTCCTTCGAGTTCAGCTTCACCTTCAGCAGGTTCTGATACTGATCGGCCGGCACGATCTGATAATCGATGTGGATGCCGGTCTGCTCCTCGAACTTTTTGGCCAGCTGCATTTCCGATTCCTTGATCCAGTCCTGGCTGGCCGTATAAGTCAAAGTCACTTTTTCTTTCGGCGCTTCGGAGGCCGCGGCCGTGCCGGCTCCGCTTGTGCCGGCGGCGCCGGAAGACGAAGACGCGGCATCTTTGTCGCTTCCGCAGCCGGCCAGCAGGCCGGCGGTCAATCCGAGTACGGTCAGCATGCCCATCGCTTTTTTCATCTGAGGATTCCCCTTAGACTTTATTTTTGTTTGCGCTTTCATTTTAACGGCGCTGCCGAACCGCTTGAAATGCACGATTCCGTTCTCTTGCTTGCACTTTTTTTTACCTCGCCGGCCGTGGCCTGTCTTCGCGCGCGCCGATTCGGCACGCAGCACCGCACGCCTTACAGCAAGCCGCATCCCGCATCAGCCTTTGACCGAGCCTGCCGTCATGCCTGCGATGATGGACCGCTGTCCGAGCAAATACAGCACGACGACAGGCAAGCTGGTCAGTACGATGTCCGCGCTGACGAGATTCCAGTCCATCTGGAATTGCCCGAAGAAGTTGTACACCGACAGCGTCATCGGCCACTGGCTGGCTGAATTGAGGAAGTACAGCGGAAGCAAAAATTCATTCCACGAGTTCAGGAAGGCCAGGATGAACACGGTCACCGCCGCCGGCTTCAGCAGCGGGAAAATAATCTCGAAAAACAGACGGACCGGACCGCACCCGTCGATGATGCCCGCTTCGTCCAGCTCCCTGGGCACGCCGCCGACGAAGCCGTACAGGATGAACACGCTGAGCGGAATTTGCACGGCCGCGTACAGCAGGATGATGCCCGTCTGCGTGTTGATCAGATGGAGGAGCTGCATCGTTTTCGTCAGCGTGAAATAGTTCAGCGGCATCGCCAGGCCCAGCAGCATGAACATGTAGCTGAAGCGGTTCAGGCGATTCGGCTTGCGCGAATAGACGTAGGCGGCCAGCGCGGCGAGCACGACGCACAGCGCGGTGGACAAGCCGGCATACAGCAGGCTGTTCCAGAGCGACTGGGACAGCTTCCCTTTCTCGAACACGACCGCGAAGTTGTCCAGGTGCAGCGACGTGGGCAGATCCATGCCCATCGAGCTCGCTTGCGCCGAATCCTTCAGCGAGTTGATGAGGATCAGCACGAGCGGCGCGATCGTGACGGCGCTCACGATCCATACGAACGCGTTCAGCGACCATCGTTTGACAAGACGCAGGCTCATCGCGCCTCCCCCCTCTCTGCCCATCCATTTGACGACGAAATACCCGAGCACGGTCATGAACATGAACAGCACCGTGGACAACGCCGTTCCGACGCCGTAGCGGCCCATCGAAAATTCCTTGAATACGCCGGTGTAGATGACTTCCGTCGCATAGCCCGGGCCGCCGTTGGTCAGCACGTAGACGGTATCGAAAATTTTCAGCCCGTACAGCATGTTGAGCACGACCGACACGGTCAGCGCCGGGGCCAGCAGCGGAAGCGTGATGTGCCAGATGCGGCTCCAGTAGCCGGCGCCGTCGATCTCCGCCGCTTCGTCGTAGTCCTTCGGAATCGTCTGCAGCCCGGCGAGCAGGATGACCATAATGTAGCCCGCTCCTTTCCAGACGTCGACCGCGATGATGGACTTGAACGCCCACGTAAGATCGGTCAGCCAGTGCTGCGCGAGCGCCCCGAGTCCGACCTCGCGCAGGAACGTATTGAGCAGTCCCGTGTCGGGATGCAGCACCGACTTGAAGATGAGGCCGACGATCAGCATCGGCACGACGGCGGGCATGAACATGACGGCGCGGTGCATGTTTTTGAGCAGGACGCCCTTGATCAGCATCAGCGCCAGGAAGAAGCCGATCACCGTCTTCAGCAAGATCGTCGATACCGTGAATACGAGCGTATTCTTGATATAGGACAAATACATATTCTCTCCCGAGAACACTTGCCTGAAGTTGTCCAGGCCGATGAAGTGAACGGCGGAATCGTAGCTGTTCCAGTCCGTGAAAGCGTACAGGATGCCTGCGACGCCGGGAAACACCAGCAGCAGGACGTAGAGCAGCATGGCGCCGAGCGAGAAGTAATACGGATACGTCCTGTCTTTCAAACTCAACCCCTCCAAACCTGAGCAATCTGAATGCGCTTACTTGTTTTGGTTGCGTTTTCATTATAAAATCGGCGCCATCTCCCCGCCATGCAGAAAACCGACCATCTGCCTTGCACTTATTTTACCTTCGCCCCCCTTTGACAAGGCAGCCGGACAAGACGCACAATGGGGGCATGGAGGTGTCGCATGTTCAGGCGCAGGTCTATCCGATCGGTCCTTTTCGTTGCCTACTCGGTCATTATCGCGCTGATTTTGACCATTTCGCTGCTGCTTTTCTACCTGTGGTCCTCCGACACGCTCCGCAAGCAGGCGGCCGACTCGATCTCCGGCACCTCCTTGTCCGTCAAGGAGAAGCTGGATTTGGAGATTCAAAAAATGGATACGGTTTCGCAAAATATTTTGTATTCCAATCTGGTGAAGGAGCGCTTCCTGAAGTTCTCCGGCAAGAGCGAGGAGAGCGGGAGCAGCGCGGAAGACATCGCCAATACGAAGGAGCTCGCCGAGATTCTCGTCGCCGCCAACGGGCCGGCCATGCCCGTGCAGCAGGTCAATCTGTACGACTTTCAGGGCAATATGTTCGGCTCGGGATTCGATAATCGTCGGACGGCGGTGTCGCTGGTGACGATGCCCTGGTACAAGGAAGTGGTCGCCAACGAGAAAGGCAAGGTGATCACGATTCCCGAGCGCGACGAGCAGCTCACCCACGTGTTGCCGACGCAGGAGGACGCCTACTCCATCTCGCTCCTCCGCCTGTTCATGGACCGGTACAACACGCCGGAAGGGATCGTCGAGGTCAAGCAGTCGGTCGTCAATCTGTTCAAGACGATCGTTCAGTCCCGGCAGGAGGGCGTGATCGTCTACAACGAGCAGGGCGAGCTGATCTACCCTGCGGGGCCCGGCCACGAAGCGGAGTCGGCCTATGTCCGGCAGTTCAGGGAGCGCCCCGGCGGCGGTTCGATCGTCAACCCGGCCACGGGAGAGCGGGAGCTGTTCGCCATCGCGCATTCCGAATTCACGGGCTGGAATTCGGCCGTCATCCTGTCCGAGAAGTCGCTTTTTACGCCGCTTCGCACCTTTACGAAGGCGTTTATCGCGTTTTCCGTCGGCATACTGCTGTTCGCGCTCCTGCTGACGTTCGTGGCGGCCCAGCGCATCACGAAGCCGATCGCCCGCATGCACGCGCTCATCAAATCCACGAATCTGGACAGCATCGCGTCGCCCACCCCGGTCGAGCTGACCAGCGGGCTGAACGAGCTGGACCGGCTGCAGCTGGCATTCGTAAAAATGGGGGAGCGGCTCAAGTACTCCATGGACGAGCTGCTGCTCGCCCAGCAGCAGGAGCTGCAGGCCAAGATGCTGGCGTTGCAGTCGCAGATGAATCCCCATTTCCTGTACAACACGCTGGCGACGATCGGCGTCATGGCCGAAGAGAATATGAACCGGGAGATCGTAGGCATGATCGAAAACTTGTCCGACCTGCTCCGGTATATTTCCTCGGACGGCGACTCGCTGGTCGATCTGGAGACGGAGCTGACCCATACGGAAAAGTTTCTGCGGTGTATCGGCTTCCGCTACGGCAGCCGTCTGTCCTTCGCGCTGGACGCCGACAAGGCGCTCGGTCAAGTTCAGGTGCCCAAGCTGATCGTCCAGCCCCTCGTCGAGAATGCGGTCAAGTACGGGACGAAGGGCGTCCCGCCGTGGCAGATCCGGATTCGGACCTACGCCGAGGGAGCGATGTGGTACGCGGAGGTGCGGGACAACGGCCCCGGCTTCGGCGAGAACGCCCGCCTTCGGCTCGGGGAGGCCGTGGAGCGGATCAATCAGACCGGCCGGGCGCCTGAACCTGGGTCTTGGCGGCATGGGGCTGCTGAACGTTTATATCCGGCTGAAAATGCTGTACGGAGAAAAAATGACGTTCCGCATCGAAGATGCGCCAGAAGGCGGCGCGATCGTGACGATCGGCGGAATGTCGACAACGGGAGGAAACGGAACATGGAACAACAGCCGGTCATCATCCGTACCGTCGTAGCCGAGGACGAGGAGCTGATCCTGCAAAATCTGGTCAAAAAAATCCAGGCCGCCGATCCGGCGTTCCAGGTGGTCGGCACCGCGCTTGACGGCGCAGAAGCGCTCGACTGGCTGGCGCGCACGCCGGTCGACCTGCTGTTCACCGACATTCAGATGCCGATCCTCGACGGCCGCGAGGTCATCCGGGTCGCGCATCTCAAGTTCCCGCACGTGCATAAAGTCGTCATCAGCGGCTACAACGAATTCGAATATGCCCGCCACGCGCTGCAGCACGAGGTCGTCGACTACTTGCTCAAGCCGGTAAAGACCGGGGAGCTCGAGCTGGTGCTGGCGAAAATCAAAATGAAGGTGCAGCAGGAGCGGGGAGAGCGGAATGCGGCGAAGGTGACCACGCTGGACAACCACGCCTACACCCCGGAGGAGATCGTACAATCGGTACAGCAGTTTTTGAAGGACAACTTCGATCGGGATTTGAACCTGGAGGACATCTCGCGGCAGTTCAACTTCAATCCGTCATACCTGACGAAAATATTCATCAAGTATATGGGAGAGCCGCCTTCCAAATATGTGATCACGCTTCGCATTCAGGAAGCCAAGCGGCTGCTCGCCGGCGAGCCGGACTGGACCGTCAAGCAAATCGGCGAGCGGGTCGGCTATCCCGATCCTTATTATTTCAGCCGCATCTTCAAGCAGGTGACAGGCCTCACGCCAAGCGAATACCGCAGTCGCTAAAGCCGCGGGTGGCGCCGGGGATGCCTACTCACAGCAAAATCCGGCGGGGATGCGTATAAATGTTCAGCGAGCTCCCCCCGGATGAAGCCCGCGCACGTAATGCCCAGATCGTCCGCAAGCCGGAGAGCCAGACCGGTCGGCGCCGACTTGGAGAGCAGGACGGGCGAGCCGATCTTCGCCGCTTTGAGCACGACCTCGGAGGACAGGCGGCCGCTGAACGCGATCGCATGGCTTTTGGCCGGTACGCGATGGCGGAGACAGTGGCCGAACAGCTTGTCCAGCGCGTTGTGCCGCCCGATATCGGAGCGCTGTGCCTCGAGCGCGCCGTCCCGGCACAGGGCCGCGTTGTGCACGCCGCCGGTGAGATGAAAATCGGAGGAGCTCTCTTGCAGCTGCCGCATGTACGCCAGGCATTCGTCCGCGGTGACGTTCATGCCTCCGGTGACCGTCTTGGCCGTGCGCGCGTCGTTGTGGAAATAAAATTGTCGGCTCTTGCCGCAGCAGGAGCCGATGAGCCGCTTCGAATAAAAGTCCTTGCCGGTCGATTGGGGGCGATGCAGGCTCACGTAGGCGAAGCCCCGCTCCTCGTCCAGGGACAGCTCGCGAATATCGTCCGCCGAGCGGACGACGCCCTCCGAAGCGAGAAAGCCGACGACGAGGTCCTCGAGCTCGCCCGGAGAGCAGACGAGCGTCGCGAACTCCTCGCCGTCGAGACGGATCGTCAGCGGATACTCCTCCGCGATCGCGTCCTCCCGCTCGGCGACGTCCGTCCCGACGACCTTGATCGTCGGCCAGACCGCGGTTGCCTTCGGATTCATGACGGTACCCTCCTCTTGCTTGGCGCTCCCGCTCATTCCGGCGGCTCCAGCTCCAGCTCCGCCACGCGTTTTTCCACATAACGGGCATCCTTCAACGCATGGTACGCTTCCGCCTTCTCCACGACGACGTACGCATTGTATTCCGGAATGCCCGCGAACGGCTCGTATACCCCTTTCGGAAATAGCGCGTTGCTCTCCGGCCAATACAGTCCGATATTGCCTTGCGCCAGCGGCTCGAACTTGGCCCGCCCGTGGAAGGTGCCGTGCCGGTTGTACGCCACGATCGCCTCCCCCTTCCTCGATCCCCAGCTCGCGGGCGTCGTCCGCGGGCATCAGCACGTCGTACCGGCCCGCGCCGTTGAACGGATCCTTCTCCCCGTAGATCATCGAGTTGAACTGCTTGCCCCGCCGGGTCGTGGCGTAGAACCTCCCTTCGGGCTTGCGCCGCTCGGGCAGCTCGATCGGGAGCAGCCGGCCCTTGCCGTCCGGCGTCGGACAGACGCCGTCCTCGCACAGCCAGGCGCCGCCCCACTGGAATACGTCGCCTCGCCGGGAGAGATGCTGGATGCCGTCGTAGTTCGGCGCCGCCCTCGCGATCTCCGCCCGGATCGCGGCCGCGTCTGCGAAGCGGACCGCCTCCGCGCGCTCCGGCTTCACCCGCGCGGCCAATTCCCCGTAGATCGCCCACTCCGGACGCGCCTCGGCGATCCGCGGCCCTTCGATCTCCGGCGAAAAGTAGACCATCCGCTCCGTCGAGGTCGAGGTGCCTCCGCCCGGCTGCTCGTAGCGCGTCATCGCCGGCAGCACCCATACTTCCTCGCGCGCGTCCGCGAGCGTGGAGGTGTTCAGCACGATGTCCTGATGAATGCGGACATCCACGCGCTCCAGGCAGCGCCGGACGAAGTCCGGATCGGGCATCGTCTCCAGAAAATTGCCGCCGGAGGTGTAGAACACCTTTAGCTTGCGTTCGTGCGCGTCCGGCAGCAGCGCGTTCTCCAGCGACACGCCGACGATGTCGCCCTGCCAGCGCGGCAGCTCGAAGCCCCACAGCCGCTCCACGCGGCCGACGTCGTCGCCCGCGAACTCGCCGCCCGGCAGGCTGAACGGGTCCGCGCCCATCTCGCCGGAGCCCTGCACGCCGCTGTGGCCCCGGATCGGCATGACGCCGCAATGCGCGCGGCCGATAAAGCCGCGCAGCAGCGCCAGGTTCGCCACCTGCGAGATATTGTCCGTGCCGAACCGGTGCTGCGTCAGCCCCATGCTCCATACGAACACGCCCGAGCGGGCGCGGGCCAGCAGCTCGGCGAATGCTGTCATCCGTTCCCGCGGCAGACCGGAAGCCCGTTCGAGCGGCTCCCAATCCTGCTGTCGGACATGCGCCTTCAGCGCTTCGTAGCCGGTCGCGTGCGCGCGGACGAACGCATGGTCGATCGCGGAGCCGGGACGCGCCTCCTCCATATCGAACCACGCCTTCATGACGCCGTGCATGAACGCGATATCGCCGCCGATGTTCACCTGATAGAAGTCGTCGGCCAGCTTCGTGCCGAACAGCGCCGATTCGGGAATGGACGGGATCCAGTAGTCCTCCATGCCCGGCTCCCGGTACGGGTTGATCACGATGATCTTCGTGCCCTTGCGCTTGGCCGCGTACATGTATTTGGTCGAGACGGGCTGGTTGTTGGACGCGACGCTGCCCCAGAACACAAGTACGTCCGTGCCGATCCAGTCCTTGTAATTGCAGCTGGATGCGCCGATGCCGAGCGACCGCTTCAGCGCGGTCTTGGAAGGGGAATGGCAGATTCGCGACGCGTTGTCGATGTTGTTCGTGCCGATATAGCGCGCGGCCTTGGCCGCCGCGTAATAGGACTCGTTGGTGATGCCCCGGGCCGTCAGGTAGAACGCGAGCTGCTTCGGATCGATGCCGCGAATCTTGGCCGCGATCCGGTCCATCGCCTCGTCCCACGACGCGCGACGGAAGACGCGGCTCCCTCGCTCGCGGACGAGCGGATAAGGCAGCCGGCCGAGCTTCCTCAACTGCGTGCTGTCCAGCTTGCGCAGCTCCTCGATGTCCGCATGCAGCACACTCGGCTCGATCGCGGGCATCGTATTCAGCCGAAGAACGTTCAGCCTTGTCGTGCACACATGCGGTCCCGCCAGCGTCCGGTCGTACAGGCCGGAGACGCCGAGCGCGCATCCGTCGCATACGCCCTGGGTGAGGATGCGGTATGCATACGGCAGATTGTCGCGGTTGTCCCACGCCACCTTGAACGTATCGCGGATATGCTTCGGTTTGATTTTGCCCAGTCCGAACGGGACCCGGCTGACCCACAGCTTCGGATCGGGCCGCCCCGGCAGCTTCATCGGTCCGGTATGCTTCGTCTTGCCCATACTGCGTCCCCCTCCTCCACGCCTGCAATCTAATATAATGAGAGCCTTCACATTGCGAGAACGGCAGGTTCGCTCCGGAGACAAAAAGAAAACGGGGATGCGTCCATCCCCGTATCCATCCCCGTGCTCGCCCCCGCAGTCGCATCGCCCTCGTCGCTTGCCCGCGGTTAAATCTCCGATTCATGCCCGGCGGGCGCGTGGCGTTCGTAGGGTTTCCACCGCGACTGCGGCGTGACCGCCGCCTGGCCCGGCCAAGGCCGAGCCGTCGTCCAGTCCGCTGCGGAACGCCATACAACGCCCCAGATTTCCTCGACCGTCCCGTAATCCACCGGAGGAAAGCGCGCCTCCCCCGAGCTCCGCCTTGATCCCGTCCACCTCCCGGCACAAGCTGTCCAGACAGGCCTCCATGATCGCCCGGCCCCGTTCGGCAGTCGCCTGGTCGGCGTCCGCCGCCAGCGCCAGCCGGCCGCCGGAGCCCGCTTGATCCTCAAGCACCCTTGCTTCCATGTCGATCAGATCCGGACGCAGGTACATCAGCTGCGAGATCTCATCAGGAGCCCGCATGATCCCCCTCGTACAGCCCCTCCACCAGTTCGGGGTCGCTCCGCACCCACACTTGCACCGGCACCCGCTTCATGAACTGCTCCGCCGCCAGCCGCAGGTCCAGTTGATTGCCCCCGCTGTGCCCGCTGACGACGACGATCGTCGAGAAGCCCGCATTCGCGAAGGCGCGCAGCTGATACAGGAAGAGATGAAGCATCACGGCGGGCGGGATGCCCGTCATGTGCGGATTTTCCTCGCCGACCTCCTCCTCGAGCCATCTCGCGTGGTAACCCGCTTCGTGGATGTGATAGCCCATGGAGGGGGCTACGATGCCCCCCTCCCTGCGCGCCGCCTCTTCGCACAGCCATTCGGCCTTGATCGTGTCGAGACCGAAGGCGCTGACCTGCCCGTGCGGCTCGCATAGCCCAAGCGGCAGATAGACGACCGGGCATGCCTCTTGACGTTGCTTGAATTCGTGCGGCAGCAGCTCCGCCCATAGAACCTTAGTTCCAGTACTTGGTTTCATACAGGTTTCTCACCCATCTGTAATGGCGCCGGATCTCTTCGAACACGTCGTCCGGCAGAGGCCCGCAGCCTGCCGCGGCGATGTTCTCGTCGGCATATTGCTTCACGTGCATGGAGCTGATGGCCGTCGTCACGCCCGGATGCTGAAGCACGAACCGGATGGCCAGCTCCGCCAGGCTGCCCGCGTACTTGGGCACGAACGCTTCCTTCAGCTTGTTCACGCGGTCGATATAGACGCCGCGCGGCAAGTAGTCGAAGTAGTTTTTGCGGAAGTCGCCTTCCTCGAAGACGGTGTCCGCCTTCAGGAAGCCGGTCAGCCCGCCTTCGTCCAGAATGCAGCGGGCGATGACGGCTACGTTGTTTTCCTGGCAGATCGGGATCAGACTGTCCAGGGGCAGCGGATCGAAAATGTGGAACACCGTCTGTACGGCGTCGATCTTCCCGGTTTGCACGAGCGTCAGCGCAAGATCGTGGCGCTGGTCGGGCAAGGAGATGCCGATGCCTCGAATCTTGCCCTCCTGCTTCAGCTGCAGCAGCTCCTCCATCCAGTAATCGGCTTTGTCCCATTGCGGCCAATATTGGTGGAGCTGCATCAGGTCGATCGTCTCCACGCCCAGCAGGCGGAGGGACGTCTCCGTGCTCTCTCGCAGCCATCCTTTCGGAAAGGCCGTCTCCACGGGGATCGGCTGGCCCCAGCCAAGATTGCCTGGACCCTTCGACTGGATTTTAGAAGCGATAAACGGCCGTTCGCCGCTCCATTCCTTCAGCGCCAGCCCGAGGATGCGCTCCGACTCCCCGTAGTTGCGCGCGGTGTCGATCAGATTCACGCCTTGATCGAGGCTGTGCAGGACGGAGCGGATCAGGTCCTTCTCGTCGAAGGCGCCGAACACGCCGCCGAGTCCCATCGCGCCGAAGCCGAGCCGGGACACGCGCGTGCCGAGTTTGCCAAACGGATTATATTGCAAAGCATTCATTCCTTTCGGATAGAGGGTCAATTAGGCCCGCAATAGCGCCTTCAAACGAATTCCGGCATCCGCCAGCGATTCCGGGGACGGGTGGGCCCTTTGCTCGATGAGCATCTCGGCCAGACGAATCTCCTTGCCGATGCCGGCCGTTCCCATCGCGCTGGCGGATACGAGGCGGCCGTCGCCGTCGAGGTGAAAATACAGCTTGCCGGCTTCGCCCAGATCGCGCAGCACGGTCGTATGGGACGGCTCGGACAGTCCGGACACCTGAAGCGTCCGGTCGTATTGGTCCGACCAGAACCACGGGACAGCCCCGTCAGGGGCGCGGTCGCCGAGCATATTGCCGGCGACATGGGTGCCCTGGTCCTGCGCGTTGCGCCACGCCTCCAGCCGGATACGCTTCCCGTACAGCGGATGCGGGAACGAGCAGCAATCGCCGGCGGCGAAAATGTCGGGATCCGACGTGGCCAGGCATTCGTCCGCCTTCACGCCGTTGTCGAGCTCGAGGCCGCATTCGGCCGCCAGCGTCGTCTCCGGCACCGCGCCGATGCCCGTGACGACGGCGTCGCACCGCACCCGGCTGCCGTCGGCCAGCGCGATGACATATTCGCCGTCCTCGCGATTCACGCTGTCGATCGGGATCCCGATCCTGAAGTCCACGCCGTTGGCGCGATGCAGCGCCTCCACTGTCGCGGCGATCGCTTCGGGCACGCCGCGCATCAGAATTCGGGGCGCCACCTCGATCACGGTCGCTTCGCAGCCTGCCGCGCGGGCGCTGGCCGCCGTCTCCAGGCCGATGAAGCCGCCCCCGATGACGACGATCCGCCTGCCGGCGGCCAGACGGCTTCGAATCGCCAGCGCGTCTTCGAATTTACGCAAATACAGCATGTCGCCGGAGGCGTCGCCCGGCAAGGTCAGCTTGCGCGGGTTGGCGCCGGTCGCCAGCAGAAGCCGCTCATAGGGCAGCTTGCCGCCGCCCGCGAGCAAGACCTCGTGGCTCGCGCGGTCGATCCGGACGGCGGCGTCGCCTGACACGAGCCGGATGCCGAGCGCATCCAGCCGCGGACGATCCAGGATCGTGACGGGCGCGGGCGCCTCTTCCCCCGACAGCGCCTGCTTCGACAGGGGCGGGCGCTCGTAAGGCGCGTGACGCTCGTCTCCGACGAGGGTGACTTCGCCCGTCCAGCCGCGCGAACGCAATTCCGCCGCCGCCCGTGCGCCGGCTTCGCCCGCTCCCACGATGACCATTCCGTAATTATTCATGAGGGTTGCTCCTTAGCAGTCAGATCTGGATATAAACTTTGCCGCTTTCCACTTTGACGGGATACGTTTTCAGATCCACGCACACCGGCGCGCGCTTGGCGGAGCCGGTCGGGATGTCGAAGCGGCCGTTGTGCTTGGGACACTCGATCGTGCTGCCCATGACCAGGCCGTTCGACAGGTGGAACCGTTCATGCGTGCAATAGCCGTCCGTCGCGTAAAAATCGCCTTTATCCGTCCGATAGACGGCAAACGTCCGGTCTCCGTGATCGAACCGGATCACGTCCTCTTCTTCGATGTCGTCCGTTTCGCAAGCTTCGATCCATTCGGTTTGCGCCATGGTGTCCAGCTCCTTTTATGAGTTTGGAAAGTATGCGTTTGTAACATGCGGCCGAGCCGGCCTCAGCTTGTGCGCCATTTGGGGTCCGGAACGTTCGATACGCCGTAGTAATAGGGATTCGCGGTCGACGGCAGCGGCTTCACGATGACATAGGCAGGGTCGCTTTTTTTGCCTTCGCAGCGCGACGAACACCTCCTTCAGGGCCGGGAACAGTCCGGGCCGCGGCGCCGGGCAATCGTGCTTCATCGCCTCGTGAAGCTGCGGCAGCTGATGGTACGGCACCATCGGGAACATGTGGTGCTCGATATGATAGTTCATGTTCCAGTACAGGAACCGCAGGACGGGGTTCAAATACATCGTCCTCGTGTTCAGGCGGTGGTCCAGCACGTCCTCGTACAAGCCGAGGTGCTGGGTCATGGCATACAGAATGACGATGATCGAGCCGTAGAAAGAAGGCAAAAACACGAACATGGCCGGCAAAACGCTTTTGGTGAACACGCACAGCGCGACGACGGCGAGCAGAATGAACAGGTAGATGCGGGCTTCCCAATAGGTCTTGCGGCGCTCGGAGGCCGGAATGTACTCGTTTTCCGTGCGATCCACCTTGCCCGCGGCGTGCAGGAAAAATCGCTTGAGCTCCTTCGGCCCGCCGTACAGGTGGGCCACCTCCATGATGAGCACCTTCCATACCGGAGGCCGCTCCGTCAAAATCTCAGGGTCGCGCCCGACGATGAACGTATCGGTATGATGGCGGGTGTGGCTCCAGCGCCAGGGCGTCGCCGAGCGGAGCATCATGAACGAAGCGATCTGGTAGACGGCCTCGTTCATCCACGGCGTCTTGAACGCCGTGCCGTGGCCGCATTCGTGCCATCTGGAGTCGGCCGGCGTCGCGTACAGAATGCCGTAGGCCAAAAACGCGGGCACCGCCCACCAGGTTCCCCAGGACAGATACGCCAGATATCCGAGAACGATCAGCCCCCCCGAACCAGATGATCGTATCCCGTATCGCCGGTCCGTTCTTGCGCTTCATGAGCGCCTTCATCTGCGCCCGCGGGATGGGGGGTTTGATACCAGTCGGCGGCGACCAGTCCTTTCTCCTCCGCGCGTTTGCCTTCCGGTCCGGTCAAGCTGTAGTCTCTTTTGTCTGCTGTCGCAGCCATTTTAAAGCGCCTCCTTCAAAGTCGATCGCTCGACGTCGTATCGTTGTTCAATGCTCGATCCACAAGCGGTTGGCGAAGCTGAGCGTCTCTCCCGGCCCGATCCCCTTCGCCCCGGTCAAGTCATGCGCGTAAGGGAGATTGAAGGCATCCGTGACGTACGTATACGGCTCCAGCGAAAAGGCAGACGCCCAATGCGGGCGGAACAGCACGAGAAACGGGAAGCCCGGGTCGATCCGGTAGGCGATCGTGTAGCCGCGCGCTGTCATGCCGATCCTGCAGACGCGGTCATCCGCCGCAAGCTCGATCAGGCTGCAACCCGATATCGGATAATCTCTCAGGTCGACGCCCTCGCTTAACTGCTCGCCATACGCCGTGCGCGCCGGCTCGCCCGTCACGAACGCCTCGCTTGTGACCGGCCACTCTCTGGCCGCGGGAACCTGAAGCACGACCGCTTCCCCGTCCTCGACGAATATCGGGAAATACGGATGCAAGCCGTAGGCGAAGGGCGCCTCGTCCTTCCCTTCGTTCACGATCGAGCTCTCCATGATGAGAGCGCCTTCATAAAGCCGGTACGTGACCTCGAATACGAGCTCGTGGGGAAAATAGGAGACGATCTCGGGATGATCCGTATAGCGGAAGCGGCAGGTCACATAAGCGCCGGCCTCCTCGGAAGCGCCGTAAGCGAGGACCTCCCAGACCCTTGAACAAATTTCCCCGTGCAGATGGTTGTCGGGCTCGTTCAGCGGCAGCCTGTACTGGCGTCCGCGAAACGTAAACGTGCCGTTCTTGATTCGATTCGGCGGGTACAAGATCGGAATGCCGTACTGGAACGGAACGAACGGATCCTGCCAAAAATCCGGCAAATGCGCGGGCGGCTGAATGACGGGACGGCCGCTGACGGTGAAGCGGTACAAATTGTTGCCGAGCTCCGGGATCACCGCCGCGATCGCCTCGCGCGCTTCGTCCCACAATTCGATGACCTGCGACCCCTCCTCATGAATGTTCACCGCTGCGTAGTTGGGCATGGCATTCGATCACTCCCTGCTCTGAAAATACCAATCCGGTATATTCATATATTGTTCATGAAACGTTTCACGAATGGTCGCAAGTTCACTTTATCACAGGAAAATGGCTGACGCAATAACGAATTATTGCGCTTTCAGCCCTCTTTTCCCGCGTCGGTCGTGTTTAGCAGCGCTTTGATTCTGGCTTCGATGTTGCGCAGCGCTTCCTCCTCGCTGCGGACGCCCAGGACGGCATCGTTGATCTCTTGCGCCACGATCCGATTGTAAATTTCGTTTTCGATGTTGCGGCCCTGGAAGGACGCCGGCACGATCCGTTTGCGGCTGATCGCGTAGCTTTCCGGCAGCAGGGATTTCCAGGGATACAAATTTTCAAGGTCCCGCCGGGAAAAGTAATTTTGCCGCAGCGTAGAGCCGCCGAGCAGGGAGCCGGGAATCGCGCTCGCGTTGCCGCAAGCCCACATCCAAAAATCCGCGACGGCCTCGGGGCAGCGGCTTCGCGCATCGACGCCCAGGCTCCAGCCCCCCAATACGGGCGTGCGGCCCGGGATCAACGCATAGCCGACGTTGCCGGCCACTTTCGATTTCGTATAGTCGTTGATATCCACCGCATGCGAATCGTACAGCACGACCATGGCGCTGTCCCCCTGCTTGAAGCGCTCGACGGCGTCGTCCCACGATTCGATCGGCATTTTCGGCGCGAACTGCGCGCTTTTCGCCAAGCTTTTGAGCGCGGCCACCGCATTGCCGTTCGCGAGGACGACGCTGCCGTCGTCGGCGAAAATGTCGCTGGCGTACGCCCACAGCCGGTTCAGAAAGGATACGGTCGTGTAGACGCTCGCACCCTGTACGCCGACCTGCCCGTATTTGACCGGGGATCGCTCGTTGTATTCCCGCGTGAAAAACTCCGCGATCAGATTGTATTGCGCCCATGTCGACGGCGGCGCCAGCTCTTCGCCGTACTTGCGCTTGAACAGTCGCTTGAGCTGCGCATTCTCGAACAGATCCTTCTGGTAAAACAGCAGCTGGGTGCCGGACATGAACGGAAGACCGTACAGCCTTCCCCCCTGCATCCCGTACTCTTTGACCGTGCCGGGCACGAAGCCTTCGAAATAGCCGGCGGACGCCTCGATCCATTCGTCCAGCGGCAGCGCGATCCCGCTCCGGGCGAGTCCGTCCACCCAGGTGATGTCCATCATGAAGCCGTCGGTCGCTTCGCGCCGGGATTCCGGCGCAAAGAGCCGCTCGCGCAGCTCGCGATAGCCGAGCATCTCGAACGCGACCCGGACGCCCGTCTCGCGGGTATACAGCTGCGACAGCATGCGAAGGGCCTCGGCCGCCGGACTGTCGAACATGGCCAGACGCAGCGTGTCCGCCGTCTTGCGGCTGCCCAGACCGGCCAGCAGCGGGGCCGTCTCCACGAGCTCCGCCTCCACCTGCTCGGCGATCGGCTCGTACGTATGCGGATTGTCGATGGCCGTCATCAGCTTCCGTACCGCCGCCTCGGCGACTTTGCGGAACGAGACGGCGATGATCGCGGCATAGTTGCCTTCGTCTTCGATCCAGTTCTGCTCCTTGAACGTGACATGGGCCACGTCCTTCCGCTGCAGCAGCCGAATCGCCTTGCGCGTGCCCTCCGAGATCAGGTAGTTGCTCGTGATGATCGCCTTCAGGCCGGGATTGCGATCCAGCAGCTCGTACGCCGCCTTAAACCCCCGTTCCTTGCTGAAGTCCACGACGTGCACGAGGTCTTGTCGGACGCCGTATTTCTCGTAGATGTCCATCACCCTGTTCCCGTGCAAAATCTCCCGTTCGAGGATGAGGCCGACTTCCCGCACGCCTTGGCGGTCAAACCGCGCGAGCGCCTCTTCAAGCGCTTTGTCGTACTGGATCACGATCGAATTGGCCATGACGTCGTGCTTGCCGCGCTTGCCGATCAGCAGGACCGGCGTCTCGCCGGGCACCCGTTCCAGAAGCTCGCCCGGGCGGGTATCGGAATACAGAAGAATGCCCCCCGCCCGCTGCTCCAGGCACTGCTCCAGGCTTTGCTTTTCGAGGATGGGGTTGTTGTTCGTAATCTTGAGAAGGAGATGATATCCTCTCTCCCGAAGCTCCGTCTCGATGGCGCTCAGCAGCGTCTGCATGTCCGGATGCACGATATTGGGCAAGATCAGCGCTATTTCGTTGCTCATCGTATTTTTTAAATTCCGCGCGGTGGCATCCGGCCGATACTGCAATTGCTGCATGGCGGACTCTACCTTCGCGATTAAAGCCGCGTTGTTCGTGTTGCCGTTCAGGACGTTGGACACCGTCCCGACGGATACGCCGGCGAGCCGGGCTACGTCTTTGATGGTGGGCAGAGCCAGCCCTCCTTGTCATCGGGGGATGCAAATCAAGTGGATTTTACCACTCGGCATCCGAAAATAAAAGCTTCTCCCGACGAAAGAGTCCGCTGCGCGCCCGCCTTTCAAAGAAAAAGAAGAACAAGCGCGAAAATCCGCGCTCGTTCGATCATCGTCCATTCATTCGCAAGGCGGCGGCTCAGGCGCCGGCGCGCTTCAGCTTGCCGTCGAGGAACTTTTTCGCACGGGGGATATCCGTCTCGTCGAGATGCTCGATGATAATCGGAATGTTCGGGTGCAGCTTGGACAGGCGGGCCAGATACAGATCGTAATTCAGGATGCCGAGCCCCGGAGCCGGCAGCTCGACCGCGCCCGCGCCGCGGAACGTATGGGACTCCGTGGCGTCGATGTCGGCGTGCTTCTCCCCCGTGTCCTCCGCCGGCTTGATGTCCTTGGCATGCGCGATCTTGATCCGGTCCCCGAGCACGTCGAAAATGTGATTAAGCGTCTCGTCCACGCGGCCGATGTTGTGGCCGGTAAAGTAATTGGTCGGGTCCATGAGCAGGCCGAGTCCCGGATGGTTCACGTCATGGAACAGACGGGCCAGCTGGTCGACGGAGCCGATGATGTTCTGGATGTAATTTTCCACGAGGAACACGGAGCCATGGTCGTAGGCGAACTTCGCCAGCTCCTCAAGCGTGCGGCGAATGTCCTCGTACGCTTCCTCCGTGCCGTTTTTCGGATCCCATACCCAGTCGCTTTCCGTGTTGTAGGTGCCGGTTTCGCTGATCACGTAGGGGGTGCCGAGGTCGCGGGCATAGCGCAGCAGGTTTTTCAGCTCGTTCACGTTCTGCTCGCGCTGGGCCGGATCGGGATGGACGAGATTCGTGTAGCCCGAGATGCAGACGATCGGCAGATTCGCGTCGCGGAAGGCGTCCCGGATGAAGTTCGCCTTCTCCTTCGTCAGATTCGCCGGCGTCGTGTCCAGGTCCTTGAACGACAGGTCCAGCTGAACGCAGTTAAAGCCGTCTTTCTTGATGCGGGAGATCGTCTCGTCGAGCGTATAAGGATAGTAACCGTTAAAAATGCCCACGTTGATCATGAATGCGTGCCTCCTCGATTAAATTGAGCCTGCGACTTCGGAAAACGCGACGGTGCGGCCTTCGGCAATCGACAGGTAGCAGGCGTCTACCGCGGCCATCGTCTTCAGATTGTCCCTGCCGCCGATCTCCGGTTCGGCGTCCGATTCGACGGCCCGGAGCAATTGCCCCATCGTCCCCTGGAACGCATCGGGAAACCAAACCTTGTCCCACGTCGGGCGGAACCATTCGTTCGGGGCCTGCCGGGTCGTGAATTCCAGGGTGCTGGGCGTACGCTCCGGATACGGCCATCCGATATAGCCTTGCGCCAGACCGTCTGTGCCGACGACTCTCCACTTGATGTAAATGTCCTTCTCGGTCCCTTCGCCCGGCCACGCCCATACGTCGTCCAGGCTGGTCGCCATCAGCTCGTTGGCGTATTGGAACGTATATTGCGAGATTCCGTCGATGTGTTTGAAGGCCGTACGCGGATCCCGGCGCGTCACCGCCGTGATCTTCTCCGGGTCCCCGAACAAATAGCGGAAGGTGTCGATGTGGTGAATGCCCATGTTCAATATTTCGATTCTGTCGTATTTGCGGAGGAACTCCTGCCAATGGGGAATCGCCCGCATCTCGATCGTCGCCAGCACCGGCTCGCCCAGATAGCCGCGTTCGAGTACCGTTTTCAGCCCCCGGATCGATTGGTCGTACCGCATATTGGAGTTCACCGCGATCTTGATGCCCGCCTCCTCGCACAGCCGGACGATCTCCCGCGCTTCCGCCGAATTCATCGCCAGCGGCTTCTGGCACAAGATGCCTTTGATGTGCGGCTGCTTCGCAGCCAATCGGACGACGTCCAGCTGCCGGTCCGGCGGAAGCGCGATATCGAGAATCTCGATGTCCGGGTCCTCGACGAGCGCCTCCCAGGAGCGATGCACCTTCGGAATGCCGCGCAGCTCTGCCGCCGCTTGGGCGTTTTCGAACGTGCGGGACGCGATCGCGACCGGATTGAAGCCGGCGTCGCGGTAGGCCACCAGATGGCAATCCCGCATGATCATGCCGGAGCCGATGCAGCCGATGCGGAAGTCCTTGCGGCTCGGCATGACCGGGTCGATGTTCAGATCTAAGTCAATGGCAGCCAAACGACACCCTCCTCCTCTGCCTTGCGCTTCGTTTACACCCCTATCATAAGATCCCCGCGTCCCGAAGCCGACGCATAAAATCAACTTGTTGGGGGTGTTATTTATACCATATGAACGCGCTTACTTATTTTGAAGACGGCAATGATTCACTTGACCTTCTGCCGCCCGTATACGGCGAGCAGCAGCAGCAAGATGACGCCGTAGACGATCTGCCGGCCGCCTTCGCCCATCCGAAGCGTGACGAGAATGCTGCTGAGGCTGGTCAGCAAAATCGCGCCGGCGACGGTGCCGTTGTAGCTGCCGAGCCCGCCCGCCAGCGAGATGCCGCCGATCACGACCGCGATAATCGTCGGGAGCATATAGCTTGAGCCGATATCGAGGAACGCGGTGCCCGTATAGCTCAGCAGCATCATGCCGCCGATCGCGGAGATCGCGCCGCTCGCGCCGTATACCGCCGTCGTGAACACCTTCGTCCGCACGCCGGACAGCTCCGTCGTCAATCGGTTGGTGCCGAGGCCGTACAGCGCCTGACCCGGTCTGGTGCGCGTCAGGAACACGGCGACGACAATCGCGACCGCGATCCAGAGCAGCACCAGGTTCGGGATGCCTGCCGTTCTCCCGACGCCGAGCTCCTTCAGGAGCGGAGAAGCCATGCCTTTGGGCTGGCCGTTCGTGTATACGAGGGCGACGCCCTGGATGACGCTGGCCATGGCCAGCGTCATGACGAGCGGCGGCACCTTGAAGTAAGCGATGCCTGCCCCGCTGACGGCCCCGATGGCGAAGCCCGCCAGCAGGACGACGGCGATCGCGGGCAGCAGGTTGCCGTCCGCGCCGTTCAGCATCTGGGAGGCCAGCACCGCCCCCAGCGAGGCCATCGCGCCGACGGACAGGTCGATGCCCTCGCCGCCGGACAGGACGACCAGCATTTGCGCCAATGCGATGAGCCCGAGCAGCGCGGAGATGTTCAGGACGTTCATGATGTTGGAGAAAGCGGCGAAGCCGGGCGAGACGACTTGCCCCGCGATAAAGATGAGAATGACGAGCAGGTAGGCGACGAGCACCTTGCGGCTGCCGATCTGGCGTATGCCGCGAAGCGCCGCCCCTGGTCCGTTCATGTCGCGCGTCTGCGCGTTGGTCATGCTCATAGTCGATGAAGCCTCCTTCAGGCGAACGCTTTCTTCCGAAGCGCGGGAAGAAGAGACAGCGTCAGCGCCAGTATGATGATAAGCCCCTTGATCAGATCCTGATAGAAGGAGGACAGATTCGCGAAGAAGATGATGTTGGAGATGAACCCGATGATGAAGGCGCCGAGCACCGCGCCGAAGACGCTGCCTTTGCCGCCTTGCAGGCTGATCCCGCCGATGACGACGGCCGCGATCGTATTCAGCGTGTAGGAACGGCCGATATTTGCGTCGCCCGTCGAGGTTTGGGAGATGACGACAAGCGAGGTGAGCGCGATTAAGACGCACGCGATCAGAAAGGCGGCCAGCTTCACCTTCCGGGTTGAGATTCCGTTGGCGTAGGCGGCCGATTCATCGCCTCCCACGGCGTAAATATAGCGGTATATTTTTCGTTTCTGAACGTAGCCCCATACGAGCAGGGCAGCTGCGATCACGACCAGCGATACCGGCAGCACGTAGAGAATCGTCGATTGATACGTTTCGTAAAAAACGGACGGCACGTACCCGCCCGGCTGCGGCATGATGAGCAGGGATGCCCCGTAACAAATCGCGGATACGGCAAACGTCGAGATGATGGCGGGAAGCCGCAAATACCCGACCGTCCAGCCGTTCAGCGCGCCGACGGCGACGATCGCCGCGATCGACAGCGCGATGCCAAGCGCGATGCTGCCCGGCGAATCTCCCATCGTGGCGGCCATGACGACCGTGCCGAGCGTGATCGACATGCCGATCGACATGTCGATGCCGCCCGCCAGGACGACGACCGCCTGCGCCATGCTCGCGAGCACGAGCGGCGTGAAGCTGGCCAGATTCGACTGGAACACGTCGAAGGAAAAAAATCCGGGCTGCAGCCAGGCATTGACCGCCACGACGACGATAAAGATCGCGCAGATCGGCAGCAGGCCCGACTGGCGGATGTTTTCAAGCCCATGCGTTCGTATCACTTCGCTTCACCCCAAGCTTCGATTGGCGAACGATCCGCGGCTGTCTCCGAGCGCAGGGATGCGGCCACGAACCGTTCTTCGCTATAGTCGGACGGCATCAATTGATCGACGATCTGGCCCTCGAACAGGATGAGCACCCTGTCGCATATGGCCATCAGCTCTTCATAGTCGCTGGCATACAGCAAGACGGACGTGCCCTGCTCCGCGAGCTGCTTGACCGTATCGTACAATTCCTTCTTGGCGCCGACGTCGACCCCTTTGGCGGGATCGCTCAGCAGCAGCACCTTCGGCGCGAGCGGCAGCCACTTGCCTACCACGACCTTCTGCTGGTTGCCGCCGCTCAGGAACTGCACGACCTTGCCCGTGTCGGCGGGCACGATGTTCAATCGCCCGATGATCTGCTCGGCCTCGGCCTTGAGCCGCCTGCGGCTCAGGAAGAAGCCCGTCTTCCGGACGGCGAGCTGCGGATAGATCAAGTTGAGCAGCATGTCGTGCTGCAGGAACAACCCTTCCTTGTGCCGGTCGCCGGGGACGAGCACCATGCCGGCGCGCACCGCGTCTCTGGGATGCCTGAGCTTCAGCCGCTTCCCGCCCAGCGTGATCCGGGCGCTTCCCGACGGATGAAGGCCGGACAGCGCCAGCAGCAGCTGCTCCTGACCTTGCCCCTGCAGCCCCCCCAGTCCGACCACCTCGCCCTTGCCGAGCTCGAAGCGGACCGGCGTCCGCGATTGGCGAAGCGCGAGCGCCTCGACCTCCAGCTGGCGCTCCTTGCGGGCTGCGCCGCCGGTTTGGGCTTTATGTTTCACGAGCTGCAGATCTTTGCCCGATATCATCGATACGATGGCGTCCTCGTCTTTTTCCTCGGTCGCAAAATCGATCGCCCCGACGGTTTCTCCGTTCCGGAACACGACCACGTGGTCGCAGATCGTCTTAATTTCCCACAAGCGGTGCGAGATAAAAATGACCGACGTGCCTTCTGCCTTTAATTCGCGAATGACGGCAAACAGCTTCTCGACCTCCGATTGCTCCAGCGGCGCGGTCGGTTCGTCCAGGATAAGCAGCTTCGGCTTTTGCGCGACCGCTTTGGCGATCTCGACGAACTGCTTCTGCGCGAGCGAGAGGTCCTTCACCTTGCGATCCACGGACAGCCCGGGCGCGAACTTGGACAAATACGTGCGGGCCAGCTCGCGGGATTGCGCGTTGTTCAGGAATCCCATCCCGCTCACCGGTTCGAAGCCGAGCGTCATGTTTTCCCAGCAGGTCAGCTCCGGGATCAGGCTCAGATGCTGGTGCACCATGATGATGCCGTGCTTTTTCGCCTCTTGCGGCGACGAGATGCGGACATGCGCCCCGTCGAACCAGATGTCTCCGTCGTCGGGCGTCACGACCCCCGATATCATTTTGGAAAACGTGGACTTGCCGGAGCCGTTGGCGCCCAGCAGCCCGCACACTTTGCCGCGCTTGCATTCCAGGTTGCCGTCCTTCAGCGCCGTTATGCCGCCGTACGTTTTTCGAAGCGATGTCGCTCGAAGTAAATGCATGGCCATTCTCCTTTTTTTACGCCGCGCCCAAGCGTTCCGGATGCGCCCTGCAAAAGAGGGAATACCGCGGTATCCCCTCCTCGCTTGCGTATTCATTCGTCAGCGCGGCATCGGGCTCATTCGAAGTAAGCGTCCAGCTGCTCCTCGGACAGCCATTCGTCCAGCGTATACGTGTCCGGTTTGTCCGCCACTTTGTTCAGCTCGGCTTCGAGCGTATCGTTTTTAATGTGCGTGCCGATCGGATAGTAGAACGTATTGTCCTGCATCGGCAGCTTGCTCGTCTTGCCTTGCAGCATGCGGACGCCGATCCCGAGCGCCGTGGCGCCGATGCCCGGCGGATTGTTTTGGCCGTACGTGCTGAATTGCTGGCTGTCCTTCAGCTCCTTCCACTTTTTCAGGAACGCCACGTTGTTCTCGCCCGTGATGACCGGGAGCTTCTTGTTCGCGGCCAGGAAGGCGTTCACCACGCCGAGCGCCATGCCGTCCTGCGTCAGCACGCCGTCGATCTTCGGATAGGACGCGATCAGGTTGGACGTCACCTGCTGCGCGTTCGCTTCGTCCCAGTTGCCGTTCACCTCGGTCAGCACCTTGATGTCGGGATGCTTGGCCAGCACCTCCCGCATGCCGTTAAGGCGGTTCACGTTCGCGGAGGCGCCCGCCAGACCGCTCACGATCACGACATCGCCTTTTTCCCCGACGGCTTCAACGAACCATTCTGCGAGATTTTTACCGAACTGCACTTGATCGATGACGACATTGATCGACTTCGGCGTCGTCACCGGCTGGTCGAAGGTGATCACCTTGATGCCTTTTTTTGACCGCCTCCTCGATGATCGGATTAAGCGCCGTCTCCGAATTGGGATCGATCAGCAGCAGGTCGACTTTGGCATTGATCATGTTGCGGATTTGCGCGATCTGGTTGTTCACGTCGAGCCCCGCATGCTGGACGATGATTTTCTCGATCCACCCTTTTTGCTTGTAGTCCTCGGCCAGCTTTTCGATGTCTTCCGTCATTTGCGTCCTCCAGCCGTTGCCGATGTAGCCGTTGCTGACGCCGACGACGATCGGCTTGATCTTATCCGGATTGCCCGCCGAACCGGATCCGGTCGAAGATTCCGATTTACCGCAGGCAGTCAGCGCCAGCACCGATGCCAGGATGACGCTCAAGACGACCGCAACGCTTCTTTTCATAGATTAGCCTCCCTAGAAAGTTGGAACTGCATTTGGTTCTGAACCAAGGGTATCATGGAAACGCTTTCGGACAGACGCACAGAATTAACTTGTGATGTGCAAAATTTATACCTTCGTGATCGCGGCAGCGTCGTTCGCGGCACTGTCTTCCTTCGTCTGCGCACCTTGCGATTCCGCGTATTGGCTCGGACTGACGCCAAAAAACTTTTTGAACACCTTGCTGAAATACTTCGAATCGTCGTAGCCGACGATCTCCGCGATCTCTTGCAGCCGCAGCGACGTCGTGCCCATGAGCGAACGCGCTTCTTCCATCCGCACCCTCGTGATATAGCTGTTGAAGCTTTCCCCGACGTATGTCTTGAAAATTCGGCTGAAGTAGATCGGATTGATGTGATATTTTTCGGAGATTGCGTTTAAGGTCAGATCGGAGCTGCAAAACTCCCGAATATACGCCTTGACCCGGTATACGATCTCCTTGCCGCTGGCATCCTGTCCGCCGATCAGGTGCCGGCAGGCCGACTCCAGGTACTGATACAGCCAGTCCGTCATCTGATCCGTGTGGCAAAAGGCCGATACGATGTCCGTCAGGTCCGCCCCGGTATGCGCTGCCCCCGCATCGGCATGCACCGCCGCTTCCTCCTGGGAAAACTGCTTGATCGTAAAATAAATTTCGATAAACAGCTCGTACGCATCGTTGTGGTTGGACAGCGATTTCTTTTGGACGGCCTGACGGAACATATGGTCGATGTGCGCCTTGGCCTTGTCCCATTTTTTCTCCTTCAGAAAACGGAGCAGCAGCCTCGTGTCCGCGCTAAAGTTCGGTTTGTCGGCTCTGACGGGAATGCGGGCATAATCGATGACTTTGCCCGTCCAGGGCAGTATTCGCTCCTTGACCGCGAACAGCGCTTCCCTGTAGGAATCTCTGACCGCCTCGGCCTGATCGTGGACGGAGCCGAGCCCGACCGTGAATCGGACGCCGATCTTGCGCTCGAGCTGCTCCAAGAACGGGACCAAAGCCCGAATGAGCTTGTCCTTGCCGCCGGGAAGCGCCGGTTGGAACAAAACAATGAAATCATGCTCCGGCCTGACGCTGCGAACGACCCAGCAGCCGCCGGTCTGTTCGCTCAACGCCTGAAACGCGGTCTCCACGTCGCGGTAAAACGTCGGCGTCCGCCCCGCCCCCGGCCCCGGCACCTGCGCGTCGTGAACGTCGTTGAGCACATCGGCCTTCATCACGCCGACCAGCATGCTGCCCGCCGCCCATTCGGGAGCCGGCTGCGGCGCCTTCCCCCCGTCTCCATCTCCGGGCCGCGTATAGCTGCCGGACAGCCAGTGCAGCAGACTCTCCTCCTTGCGCTTCGTTTCCTCCCGGCTCGCGCTCTCCTTCTGCCAGGCTTGCTCGTCGGCGAGGCACTCCGCTTTGATCCGTTCGAGGGACGCCTCAAGCTCCTCCGACTTCAGCGGCTTGAGCAAATATTCGGATATCCCGTACTTCATCGCCGTGCGGGCGTATTCGAATTCGCCGTAGCCGCTGACGATGATAAACTTCGCGGCGCTGCCAAGCTCCGTCGCCCGGCGAATGAGCGCCAGCCCGTCCATGACCGGCATCGTGATGTCCGTGATGACCAGATCGATGCCGCCTCGTTCGATGGCCTGCAGCGCTTCGGCGCCGTCGCTCGCTTCGACGGCTACGAATAATCCCATACGCTCCCAATCGATCTTGGCCTTGATGCCGCTGCGGATATAGGCTTCGTCGTCGACGATCATGACGTTCAGTTGCATGCGGTTTCCCTTCCTTCTGCATTTGTTTTATTCCTGCCCGGGCGCCGGCTCGTTTTTGACGATCGGCATCGTCAAGCTGACCTTGGTGCCGAGTCCCTCGGCGCTGACGACGGTCAATCCGAAGCGCTCGCCGTAAAAGCTTTTGATCCGGTGGTTCACGTTCGCGAGTCCGATATGGCTGCCGCCTTCGGCCTTGCTTTGCAGCCGGTTCGCCGTCTCCAGCCGAAGCAGCAGCTCCTGGAGCGTTTCGTCCGTCATGCCTCTCCCGTTATCTTCTATGGAGACGGAGAGGTGATCGCCGCTCGGCAATATGATGACCTTGATCATGCCGGCCTTGCGTATGCCGTGTATGACTGCATTTTCCACGATCGGCTGCAGCAGCAGCTTCACGATCCGGCAGCTGCGCGCTTGCGGATCCACGATGAACTGCCAGCGCAGATCTTCCCCGTAACGGTATTTCTGAATGTTCAAGTATCGCTGCAGCTGGCTTAGCTCCTCCTCGACGGTCGCCTGATCGTTGCCGCTCGTGCTGTATCGGAAAATGTCGGCGAGCATCTGGGTAATGGCACTGATCTCCTTCTCCTTCTTCACCGAAGCGATACCGTCGATGACCGCGAGCGTGTTGTACAGAAAATGCGGATTGATCTGCGACTGCAGCGCCTTGATCTCCGCTTCCTTCTGGAGAATCTCCGCCTCGTACACCTTGTCGATCAACAGGTTGATGCGCTTGATCATTCGGTTGAAGCTGTTGCCGAGCACGCCGATCTCGTTGGTGCTCCTCAGGTTGACGAACACCTTCAGATCGCCGCCCTCGACCGCTCTCATCGCGGCCGCCAGCCGCTGGACGGGCCTGGATATGCTATAGGAGATCCACAGCGCGATCAGCGTCGCCATCACGAACAGGACGATGTCGAGACGGATGGAAAACTTGCCGACGGCCGCGATCCGCTCCATCAGATAGGAATAGGGGATCGCGCTGACGACGAACCAGCCGGTCGCGGTCGATTTCGCGTAGGTGACCATGAACTTCTCCCCGTCAAGCTCGGCGGGGAACATCCGCATATCGCCTTCCCCGGCATGAACGATCCGGGGAACAAACGCATATTCCGCCGGTTTGGTCAGCTTGCTTTTGCTCAGATGGGAGACGACCTTGCCGTCCTTGTCCATGATGAACACGAATCCGCTCGGACCCAGATCGATATAGGAGAACGTGTCCGCGAGCGCGAACTCCTTCGTCCCCAGCACGAGCGTCGCCATCACGCTGCCACTCGCGGAGTAGAGCTTACGGGTTAGTGTCGTAATGTATTCGTACAGCATGGAGGGACTCTCGTTCTGGATCGTTCCCCGCCAGTAGACCGGCTCCGGACGCAGCAGCGCCTGGGTGTATTCTTCGGACAGCTTGTAGTCGCTGGGCACCATCTTCTCCCCGGACGTCACGGCCAGCTCCTTGTCGGTCATGAGCAGCTGCGCGCCGACGATCTCCCGCTTGGAGCTTAGAATCTGTCCGAGCTTCTGCTTCAGCTGCTCCGCTTCCCGCTGCTCCGTCGCGGCGTCCGGCGCGTCCGCCATTCGATTCACCAGCTGCTGAATGTCGATCGACGAGACGATCTGCAGGCTGATGTCCTCGATGCCCGTCAGCAGCGCATCGAGCCTGCCTGCCGATTGCACCATGATTTGCTCGGAGTACAAGCCCGTTTTCTCTTCGATCCCCCGGTACGCGTTGTTATACAACAGATTGCCGGTGACGATCGCGGGAATGACGGTCAAGACGAGGAAAAAGATGAATAGCTTCCACCTTAAGCGACCGAAAAAAAGACCGGAAAAATCGGTTCCAATGTACGGAAAACATGGACATCCCCCCTCAGCCCGCTAAAGCCGCTATTCTGTATACGCTTACAACAAAACTTGTTCTTTATCTTAATTCATCAAGCTCCCGTCGAAAAGAGGTTTCGACTTTCCCCTCTTGGGCCAATGGGTCCGCCTCGTCTGCCTCATGCGACGTCGAAGTCGATGTCGTGCTGACGCTTATCCATCCTTGCGATGTTCTCTTCGCCAGTGCGCATGCACGTGAGAAACGTAAAAAAAAAGCTCCGCCTGCCAGGCTGAGCCAGCGTGTGGAGCGTTTGGGGGGAGTCACGAACACAAGAAGGCCGCTGTGAGTTGTATTTCACTTTGGCACAAAAACGACCGATTAGCATGTTATTGTAACGACCATTTGGCACAACTTGGAGCAACTATTTTCACAAGCTCCTGACTTTAGAGTCATGTAGGCCTTGTTGTTCATTATAATCCGTTGGCAAGCTTTGATATGGTAAGCTGAGGGGCATCCCCTTTAAGTTGTGCAGGTTGGGACCTATCGGGGGACCAACCATACATATAGCCAAAACAGCTGATAGTCAGCTGCAGGATTATTCATTCGAATCACTTGTCCGCCACGTAAAACTCCCGATACTTCAATGACTGAAGGCAGCTGATCGCGTTCCAGCTGTCTGCCTGTCAAGATTGAAATTACGTTCTCCGATAGCACAATCCTTGTAGAAACTACTATGACTTTGGCAATGAATTTATTGCCTCTCTAGGCCTTTAGAAAATAATGATAATATTCTTCATCTCTTTCATAGCCACTTTTTTCATAAATCCCTTGTGCTCTTACATTATCAATCGCTGTTGAGAGTGCTAATCCCTTGGCTTTGATGCTTCTTGCATAATCTTTTGCAGCTTCTAATAATGCCCGAGCAGTTCCTGCACCTCTAAAATCCGAAAGTACATACAGATCATTTAAAATGAAAGATCTTTGCATAGAAACTGAAGAAAATGAAGGGTACAGTTGAGTAAACCCGATTATTTTATTGTGATTCAGATCTTTAGCAACGAAGATAATGGATTCTCTGTGTTCAAATCGTTCAAATAAGAACTCCTTTGCAGCTGAAATATTTGATTCCTGATTGTAAAACATCCGATATTCATTAAACAAAATTGTTAGTTCATCAAGATCATCGATTGTCGCCATTGATATGAGAAAAGTACAACTGTTCATATAATTCAGTCCTTTATTTGTTTTAAGAATTAAACTTGAATTGTTGATTTAGCGGGGATTTGAATCGAAGAATCGGCAGCTTTTTAAAATAACTTTTAGACTGAAGCGTTAATAGATAGCAGCGGCAGCAAAGGACAAGAAAATAAAGTCCTGGACTGCCGCTGTTGTTATTCCTCTATCGTTCTCCAATAGTAGGATGCCATGGATTATGCCGGAGGGGTCAAGCCCGTCGTGATTGCGATGCGGTTCCACCCGTTGATTGTGATAATGGCAATCAGCAGCTCGCTGATCTCCTGCTGGCTGAAGTGACGGGCTGCTTCTTCGTACACGTCGTCCGGAACGTGATTGGATGCGACCAGGGTGACGGCTTCCGTCAACGCCAGCGCCGCGCGCTCTTGCGGGGTGAAGTAAGACGTTTCTCGCCAAGCGTTAAGCGTGTAAATGCGAACCTCCGATTCACCCAGCTTGCGGGCGTCTGTTGTATGAATTTGGAGACAGAAGGCGCATCTGTTGAGTTGCGAAGCGCGTATTTTTACAAGCTCCTTCAGTTTTTTGTCGAGACTTGCGCCATCCAGAAATTTTTCGAGTCCGACCATCGCCGTGAAAGCCGCAGGGTTAACCTCTTTCAACAACATTCTGGGTTCCATTGCCAATCACTCCTTAAATAGTAGTGCCGACCTGCTTGCATCGACTTTCGCTATCTAAGACCAAGCGGCGAATCGGTTTGTGACACCCTCAAGCTTGTCAGGGTTCAAAATAATAAAAATGCGCGAGATCCGCTTTTCCGCATCCCAACCGAACACCATGACCATGGCCGGCTGGCCGTCCTGGATAACGATAAAGCCGGGTTGGCCGCTCACGTCGACCGGCAAGAAAGAATCGCCCATCGTGCCTTTGCGCGCGTTACCGATAAAAAATGCTGCGATGCGCTCGCTGCCCTCGATCGGATTGATCGCCGCGCGAGCTTTGTCGCCGCCATCGGTTACGAGTACGGCGTCATGCGCCAGCATGTCCACGAGCGCGGACGAATTTCCGGTCTCGGCCGCCTGCAAGAACGCTTTGGCGATAGCCCATGCTTGTTCCTCGTTGCGCCGCATGGGATCGATCGCTTCCGCGCCGCCGCCTTCTCCCGCCAAGCCTTGCAGCTTTTCTTTTGCCCGACTGAAAATTTTACGGCAATTCGCTTCTGACTTCTGCACGATGTCCGAGATTTCCCCATAGTCGAAGTCAAGCGTCTCGCGAAGCAGGAAGACCGCGCGCTCGACGGCAGTCAGCCTCTCCAGCATAACGAGCATCACATATGTGATGTTCTCTTGCCGCTCGATGTAATGGGCAGGATTTCCGTTCTTTCCGGTTGCGGATCCGAGGGCTGCGGCCGCACCGCCGATCCCGCCATCGGCAATGGCAGGCTCCGGGAGCCACTGCCCGACATAGAACTCGCGGCGTTTGCGCGCGGATTGCTTCAGTTTCAAGCTTCTGTTGGTGACCATTCGAACCAAATAAGCTTTTTCGTGCGTAATGCTGCCGCGATCCACAGTCATTGCATAATCGGCCAGCGCATCCTGCACGATGTCTTCCGCTTCGCTTAAGGAACCGAGCATCCGGTAGGCGAGCGTCATCAGCAGAGGACGGTACGATTCGACCGCCGACATATCCAACATCCCTTGCAACTCCTTATCTCAATCGAATCTATTAAATTTCGAATGATAGGTTTTCATGTCCCGTTATTATACTGCTTCCTTCCATTATTCTGCTAAACCTTATCGAATTCCATACAGCTCTTCATACGATTTATTTGTTATTTTCCATTTAGTTTAGCGCTTGTCGCATCTTATGTCACAAATGCGATAACAAATGGGTCTTAAATACAAACAGTAAAGGAGGCAGTAACAAATGAAGATTTTAGTTGCTGGAGCAAGCGGCGTCATCGGGAGGGCGCTTATTCCGATGCTCGTACAAAAGGGACATGAAGTGGTTGGGCTAATCCGCAACCCGGAGCATGCAGAAAGCCTAAAAAAAAGCTGGAGCTTCATTCGTCCAAGCGGATGTATATGATCGCAAGAATCTGTTCAGCGTACTTGCCGAAACATCCCCAGAGGTGATCATTCACCAACTGACTTCGCTGCAGGCTATGGATCCGTCCGCCAATGCAAGAATTCGCGTGGAGGGAACGAGAAACTTAGTGGATGCTTCGCTCGCCGCTGGCGTTCGCCGGATGATCGCGCAAAGCATCACCATGACCTATGCGCCCGGAGAAGGGCCGGCAACGGAGGATTGTCCACTAGACTTTGAGGCTCCGGAACCGCAACTAACAAGCGTACATGGCGTTCATGCACTGGAAACCGCCGCTGCGGAAATGCCGGAGCATGTCATTCTTAGATACGGCGTGCTGTACGGTGAAGGGACCTGGTACGGTTCGGACGGATTGTTCGCAGAGCAAGTTCGAATGGGGAACTTGCCTGCTACTGACGGCATCACTTCTTTTGTTCATACAGAAGACGCCGCAGCTGCAGCTGTTTTGGCGCTGGAATGGCCCACAGGAACCTATAACATTGTGGATAGCGATCCGGCAGCGGGTACCGAATGGGTGCCTGTCTATGCGAAAGCCCTTAACGCTCCAGAACCCAAGACAATGCCAGGAAGCGTGAGAGGAGAACGCGGAGCGCTTAATACAAAGGCACTTCGGAATGGTTGGAGTCCGCGGTTCGCTTCATGGCGTGAAGGTTTCCCTAAGACGCTTCATTAAGCGACAGCTATAGAAAAAACAATGGATTCTGTTCAAGAAAGCGGAGATTTTTGATCTCCGCTTTTTTCTAATTTATTAAAACTGACAGAAGGAGCAATAATTGTCGGAAGTATAGCCCCCTTTATGCTCCTCCTGATCGAATTCGACGCTCATTATAAAATACAGTATTTTTCAAGTTCCCAAACTTAACTTTCGCCCGCTGGATAGATCCCATTATGTTTCTTATAATCCTTCATCAGCTCGATAATTTCTTCGATAGCCGGGGCTTGCCAATTATCAGGTGTCCACTCGTGCAAGTCAAATTCAACATGTAATGGAAGTCCCAATTTCCTGTTCATAATTGCAGCCGTTTGTAGGGAGCGAGTGTACGGAGAAGACAGAATCAAATCGCAATGCGCAAGATACGGATAACTGTCTATGAGTTCTTCAGCTTGCTGTGCTCCCCTATCTGTTAAAGGCACATAATCACGCATCGCACCTATTAAATTACGCTCATCTATTCTCAAGGCAACTGCAGCGGGACCGAAGGAGCTTAACACCTCACTGCCATCTATTATTTATTTTTCTCGGTTTAACACCTTATTTCTCAGTCTACAACTTTCATTTATCAGTACAAAGATAAAGACCCTCAAGAACATAAATGTCCTCAAGGGTCCAACTCATCAAAAAGCCAATTCGAATCAACTTGGAACCTCTTCCTTAATTCCTTTAAGGTTTCAGCAGATGGCTTGGTCTTTCCTTGCTCAATTTCGCTTAATCTTCCTTGTGATATTCCTATTTCGCCAGCGAAAGGCGAGTTTAGGCCAGCCGCTGGCGCTGCGCCTCGAACAGCAGCACCGTAGCGGCCATCGCAACGTTCAGCGACTCGGCATATCCGGTCATCGGGATAATAATCGCGCGATCGATCATCGCTTGTACGGCCGGAGACAGCCCCGCGCCCTCGTTGCCGAATAGCAGCCAGACGTCGCCGCCGGTCAGGTCGATCTCGTAGCAGGAAAGCTCTGCCTGCAGGCTCGTTCCGTACAGGACCGCCCCCCTGCCGCTTCGCTTCAGACAGCAGCTCGGACAGATCGGCCTCGACTGTCGGCACGCGGAAGAGCGAGCCCATCGTGGCGCGCAGCGTCTTGGCATTGTAAAGATCGGCCGTGCCCTTGCCGAGCACGACGGCCGAGGCGCCGCTGGCCGCCGCGCAGCGCACGATCGTGCCGACGTTGCCGGGGTCCTGCACGCCGTCGAGCACGACGACGGGACCTCTGCGCTGCATGGCGATCGGGTCGTTCGCGCCGCTGCCGAAGAGCGCGGCTTCGTCTGCGTTTCGCTTCAGCGCCACCGCGAATACCGGCTGCGGCGACTCGGTCTCGCTGCACTTCTCGATGATGTCTGGCGAGACCGGGACCCACGCCGTCATCGCGGCAGGCCCATCGCCCGATCCGGCGCGCTCCGCGTACGGCATCAGCTCCTCGGGCAGGCCGTATCCCTCGTCGAAGACGACCGCCTCGAGCGGCCAACCCGCTTCGAGCGCTTCCTGGACCAGATGGACGCCCTCCAGCTTGAAGCGCCCGCTCTGCTGCCTATATTTGCGCTCGGACAGCTTGGCCCATCCCTTTACGCGTGGATTGGCGACGGATGAGATCGCAGGTTCAAAGGCTGGCATAGGCTTGCTCCAATTGGGTCAGCTGTCCGTTGTTGCCGACGATGACGAGCACGTCGGTACGCTGCAGCGGCTTGTCCGCGCGCGGCGTCACGTCCATCTTTTCCCCGCCGTGCTTGATCGCCATGACGTTGCATCCGAATTTGACGCGAAAGTCGAGCTCCCTCAGCGTCTTGCCCGCCATATTCGAAGGCACCTGCAGTTCGACGATGCTGTAGTCCGGAGAAAGCTCGATATGCTCGATAATGTTCGGCGATATTAAATGATGCGCGACCCGCAGCCCCATATCCCGTTCGGGGAATACGACCTTGTCGGCGCCGATCTTGCTCAGCACCTTGCCGTGAAGCTCGTTTTGCGCCTTGACGATAATTCTCGGCACGCCCAGGTCCTTGAGGATCAGCGTCGTCAGGATACTCGCCTGGATATCTTGTCCGATCGCGACGACCACGACGTCCAGATTGCGGATGCCGAGCGCCTTCAGCGCTTCCTCGTCGGTCGAATCCGCGGAGACGGCGTGCGTGACCACGTTGGCCATATCCTGCACGCGCTCCTGGTTTTCGTCGACCGCGAGCACCTCGTATCCCATTTTCGCCAGATACTGCGCGACGCTTGCGCCGAAGCGACCGAGACCGATGACGGCGAATTGCTTTTTGCCCTTGGCCATGCCGAAGGTTCCTCCTCGTTGCTGCCTTGCCGGCTTCGCTTTTCGTGTTTTCCATTATAACACGGACCCGCGCGCCGGATAACCGCCATTCGGGACGGAGACGCTATAGGGGCGGCAGGCCCGGTCACGCCCCGGTCTGCGGACGACCGCTTCGAGGAGGATCAGAGCCATGAACATCACCCTGCGAGAAGCCATCTTCAAACGCGTCGAAGGCAAGAGCAAGGCCGAGCTCAGGGCCACGATCGAAGATTCGATCGGCAATGCCGAGGTAACGCTGCCCGGCATCGGCGTGCTATTCGAGATGATCTGGACCCATAGCGCCGAGGAAACGCGCGAGCAGCTGGTCAACACCTTGCATGCCCAGCTCGCGGCGCGAACCCAGGGAGCGGAAGGCGTGCACTCGCCCTCCTGATCCCCTTTATATCCGGTAATCCCTCGTCTGCGACACGACCGTCCCTTCGACGATCGTATCGGTGACGACCGGCACGCCGCCGATCGTACGGACGACGAGCAGATCCGCAAGCTTGCCGGGCTCGATCGTGCCGACGTTAGCGGCTTGCCCGAGCGCCGCAGCCGGTTCGAGCGATGCCATCCGCACGGCCTCATGGAGCGGAATGCCACCGGCATGCATGGCGAACAACGATTGAAGCAACGACGCCGGATGATAATCGGAGCAAACGATGTCGGCGGCGCCGGCCCTGACGGCATCCATCGCCGTCAGGTTTTTGTCGTGGGAACCCCCGCGCACGATGTTCGGAGCGCCTACGCATATTTTCATTCCTTTTCCCGAAGCGTATGCGGCCGTCTCGAGATTGAGCGGAAATTCGCTGATCGAAGCGCCGTACGCCATCGACCGGTCCGCCTGCTCAGGCGTATCGTCATCATGCGAAGCGACGGCGATGCCGTGATCCCGGGCCAACGCGGTAAGCCGACGCAGCTTATCCCAATCGATCAGCGCCCTGCGCGCCTGCAGTTCCTCGACGATCCGCTCGCACTCCTCCGCGTCGACGCCCTGATTTTTCATGACGTATCGCTCAAAAGCGCCCGGACGGCGATATTGACCTTGACCCGGCGCATGGTCCATCAGCGATAAATAATCGATCTGCCCTTCGCGAATCAGACGTTCGGCGAGCGGGAAGCCGGTTAGGTGCGACACTTCGTAACGAAGGTGCACGCGATGGCGAATCATCGACCGCGCGCCGCTAAGCCGCCGGATCGTCCCGATCATCTCCGACACGAGATGCTCGCCCCTCAGGCTAAGGCCCACGCCGAGCGACAACGAATGGTACATCGTCGTAATGCCATGTCCGGCGAGCTTGCGCTCGAATTGCAAAAACGCCATCTCCATCGGAAATAGCGTATTCGGGCGCGGCTCGACCTCCTTTTCGATCGCGTCGCAGTGGATATCGACGAGGCCCGGCATCACATAAGCGCCTTCCGCGTCGATGGTCGTCAGGCTCCCGCTCGGGACCGTCCCGCCGCCTATGCTTGCGATACGTCCGTTTTCGACGAAAATATCAGCCTGCTCCACGCTTCCGCGCAGCACGATTTTGCCATTACGAATCAACAGCCTTTTTTCCATTGCCAGCTCTCCCCCGACATTACAATAAGAATAGTATTCCACAAACGCCCTCGCAGGAGCAACATTGGGAGTTCGATGGGGAGACTATGCGGTTGCGGCGCAATTGGCCGTTTTCGAGCCTATGCCGAGTCGTCAGTCCAATTCGGCCCGGGAGAATAGGTCCCGGATCAGCACGTCGTCCTCGCAGGCGGACTTAAAGGCGTGGGCGAAGCGGACGATCGCCTCCCGGTCGCCGGAATAAGCGCTGAACATGCCCGCCTCGGGATCGAACCGGACGATGCCGGATAGTTCAGGCATTCGCTCCTCCAGGAACACGGCAGCCAGCGAAGCCCAATCGTAGCCGCTGCCTTCGAAGCCTTCTTCCTCCCGCAAGCGGAACAAATCCTGCTTGTAAATGCCGGCGCTCAAAAAGACGGAGGTGCTATCGCCGTGCCGGACGAGCTTAAAGGGAGCCAGCTCCGTTTCGATTTCGGTCTCATGGCCGCCCAGCTCCGCGAGCGACGTCGTAAACTGGCCGGCGGGCACGCGCAGCAGATCCTGCTCCGTATCCGCTTCCGAAGTGTCGTACGTATCCTCGTTTACCAGCCCGCGGATAAAATCTTCGAAGTTCGAAGCCAGAAAGGTGATGCGGTAATCCCGCTCCTGATCGACATGTACGACCTGGGGCTCCCCTTGCGGTCCGCAGCCGCGGTAATCGAGCATGACAACGTCATGGCCGGCGGACGGGCAGTCGCAAAATACGACGCCGATGTCGGGATAGCCCCACTCTTCGATCATGAACGGGCTTCCGAACGCTCCGCACAGCGAATAGTCTTTGTCCTTGCCGATCCCCATGATGCCCGTTATCGCGATATGATCGTCCGCCCAGGAAGTCGCCTCTTTCGTCGGAAAACACGTGTTGCGCGGAATGCCTCCGTTTTGCAGCTTCATCAGGTGAATATACGAGGCCGGCAGCTTGTAGCCCAGCTCCTCCTCCACCTCGGCGATCAGCTCGTCTGTCGGCGGATCCGATACAAAGGCTTCGCGCGCATAATCGCTGTCTTCCCAAAAACAGGAAAAGTCCAATGGCTCGAAAGGCACTCCGGAGAAGACGCGGGTCGGCATCGGCTTGGCAAGGAGCCGCTCGGCTTCCGTACGGCTCAATCGAAGCAGCTTTCTCGCCAGCTCATCCGAAGGATCCAAGCGGATCGCCTGCTCGAATGCCGCAATCGCCTCCTCGTAACGATCCAGATAGTAGTAGGAATATCCGGTCCGAAAATGCCACAGCGCGTCCGCGACGCCCTGCTTGGCCACCGACAGCAGCAGCGTCAGCGCCTCCTCGTAACGATCGAGGTTGTTGTAAGCTCTGGCCAGGTGGCTGATAATCGCGTAGTCCCGCTCATCCGGGGGGGGATCCGTTCGATCGCGTCGACGATTTTGCCGTAGTCCCTCTTGCGATGCCAGTCATTCAGTTGCTCGTTCAAATCTTTGGCCACGTTCGGCACCCTCCGATATGTACGAATTGGGATATTTCAAAATAGAATCAATTGAATTTACCCAAATTTTACATGTTTCTATTACGGTTGGCCATTTCGGCGGCATTATCCTCGTAGATCATACGAAAAAGCCCGTACGGCTTTAATCCGTACGGGCTTCTACTGCTCAGGGCATGATCGGCAGCCTTACTCGAATCCGCCTTCAGGCATGATCGCCGGACGCTCGGCGAGCGGCTCGAGCGCGATGTGCCGGTCTTCGGCAGACGCCTGCAGCAGGCCGTTCATCGTCTCGAGCACGTGCAGCGCCAGTCTGCCGGATGCGCGATGCGGGCGGTTCTCGGCGATGGCGCGCGCCATGTCGATGACGCCGATGCCGCGCATGTTGTCGTCATAGCCGAACGAGAGGGATACATCCTCGTAGTCGCCGCCCGGCTTTTTGAGCTTGACGGGACCGCCGAACGTATTCGGGTCTGGTACGCGCAACGTGCCTTCGGTGCCGTGAATCTCGATCATGTTGGTCAGATTCGTGCCGGCCGCGACGTCGAAGCTCGTGATCAGCGTGCCTACCGCGCCGGACGCGAAGTCCAGAACGCCAGCGATATGCGTCGGCGTCTCGACAGGGATGCGCTCGCCCTTCTTGGACCCGCTGCCGACGATGCGCTCCGGCAACGAAATCGCCGCGGATGCGGTGACGCGGCGGATACCGCCGAGCAGGAAAATGAAGGCGGTCAAATAATACGGGCCCATGTCGAACAGCGGGCCGCCGCCCTTTTGGTAGAAGAACACCGGATCCGGATGCCAGGCTTCGGGACCGCTGCCCATCATGAAGCCCGTCGCCGCGATCGGCCGGCCGATCGCGCCTTCGTCGATCAGCTTGCGGCAGGTCTGAATGCCGCCGCCCAGGAACGTCTCAGGCGCGCAGGCGATGCGCAGTCCCTTGGACTCGGCCAAAGCGACGACGTCGCGGCCGTCCTGGAGCTCTACCGCAAGCGGCTTTTCCAGGTAAACGTGCTTGCCCGCTTCGAGCGCACGGCGGCTGATCTCGGCATGCGAAGCCGGGATGGTCAGGTTGACGACGATGTCGATCTCGGGGTCCGCGAGCAGCTCCTCGACCGTATATGCTTTCGGCACGCCGAACTCCTGCGCGCGCGAGCGCGCACGCTCGACGTCGATGTCCGCGCACGCCACGACTTGCACATCGGACGAGGCCGTAAGGTTTTTCAAGTAGATAGCGCTGATATTGCCGCAGCCGATCAAGCCGATCCGATTTTTGCTCACGCTTATCATCATACTCCTTCGCGATTGGGTTAATCGCTTCCATTATAACGCTTGCCGCCCACGCATTGTTGTCCGTTTCTTGTTCGATTTTGGGTCGCGCGCAAAAAAACGATTGCATAATGCACCGACCGTCCGCTATAATCATGGATATTAAGAATCTATGATATCACCAAAAGGAGCATGCACATGGATCAGTTATTGGATGCGGCGATCATCGGAGGCGGACCGGCTGGACTGAATGCGGCGCTCGTGCTGGGGAGAGCCAGAAAAAACGTAATCGTGATCGACGAAGGGCTTCCCCGCAATCGCGTCACGCACGAGTCGCACGGATTTTTGACGCGAGACGGGATCAAGCCCGACGAATTCAGACGTATCGCCGTCGAGCAGATCGGCGCATACCCTTCCGTCCGGTTCGTCGCGGATATCGCCATCGAGATCGCCGGAGCGGACGGCGACTTCAAGATCGCGACCAAGAAGGGCGATAGCTACCGCGCTAAAAAGCTGCTGTTCGCCGTCGGCAAAAAGGATCGGCTGCCCGAGATCGAGGGCTTGATCGACGTATACGGAAAAAGCGCGTTCGTCTGCCCTTATTGCGACGGCTGGGAGCTGCGCGATCGAGAGCTTGCCGTCATTGCCAAAGGCGAACACATCTTTCATTATGCCAAGACGATCCATGGCTGGTCGGACCGTATCAGCTTGTTCACCAACGGTCCGCACGAGCTGACGGACGCGCAGCGCGAGGAATTGCACGTACGGAACATTCCGCTGCATGACGGGCGGATCTGCCGGATCGTCTCCGAGAACGGCATGGTTAGCCGGGTCGAGCTCGAAGACGGCCTCTCGGTTCCCTGCGCCGGCATTTTTTCGCGCCGACGCTGGTGGCCGGCTCCGACCTGCCCCAAGCGCTCGGCTGTGAGCTGACCCCGACCGGCAGCGTAGCGGCGATCGATGCAATGGGCAAGTCGAGCGTGCCTGGCGTGTTCGTCGCCGGCGACATCGCGACCGAGATGAATCAGCTCATCCAGGCCGCCGCCATGGGCGCGATGGCCGGCGCGGGCATCAATTCGGAGTTGCTGGCGGAAGCCTGGGAGGCGCGGGGACAAGTAGCGCAGGGCTGAACCATGCGGGTGTTTTCGATAGCCACAGGCGCTATCGCGCAAAAGTATATCATCGGCGGCCAGCCTGATGTTTTTTTGCAATCTATCTCGCAAAAGCGCTCGTTAGTTCGCCTCTCTGAGCGAGATCCCCTGCTTTCTGGGTAAAAATCCTGCACTTTTACGCGATAGCCAAGCCGACCGGAGGTTGCACGTCTCGATCGCGCACTTTTACACGATAGGCGGTCCACGCCTCCCTCGCCAAAATAAAAAAGAACCGTACCGCGAAGGTACGGCTCTCTTCAGTTGGATCGCTTAAATGGACAGCCACCGCGAGAGCATGGCGGCCGCCTGCGCCCGGCTGACGATGCCTGCAGGCGCGAGTCCGATGCCCGGCAGTCCGTTCAGCAGGCCGTAGTCGATCGCGAACCCGATCGCCGGCTCCGCCCACGGCGCAGTCGCTCCGGCATCGGCGAATGCGGACCGGTCTTGGGCGGACGTCGGGACCGCCTCGCCAGGATGCGCCGCTTCGTATGCGCGAAGCAGCATGACCGCCGCTTCCTGGCGCGTGATCGGATCGGAAGGCCCGAAGCGGCCGTCGTCTCTGCCCTGGAGGATGCCGAACGCGGCAGCCGCGCGGACCGCTGGAGCATAATAGGCGTCGGCCGGGACGTCGGGGAAGGCAGGCGCGTCCGCCGTCGGCGCAAAGCCCGCCGCCTTGGCGAGCATCGTCGCGAACTCGGCCCGCGTCACCGCGCGGAGCGGCTCGAACCGGTTCCCGCCGACGCCCTGGACGATATGCTTCGCCGACAGCGACTTGATGCCGCCCGCGGCCCAATGTCCGGCATACACGTCCTCGTAGCTGCGGTCGAGCGCCAACACCGCGTACACGCTAAAATGCTTGACCGTCGCCGTGACGACATCGCCTCGGGCCGCACCGCCGACGTACTCAGGCGCTCCGACGCCCGGAATCGCATAAATGCCCGTCAGCGTCCGATCCGCGCCTCCAGCCAGCTCTAGCGTCAGCTTCAGACCTTCGTCGAATTGGTGAAGCGGCGTCTTGACGCCGGCAGGGCTCCGTACGCCGAGCTCCAGCTCGTACGCGTCTCCCGCCTGGCGATAGACCGCGCTCGCCGTCGAAGCGGCCGCCAGCGTCTTCGCCGCCGCTTCGCCCCCCGGCCGCCTGACGACATAAAGCTCGCCGCCCTGCCAGCCGCCGGCCCCGCGAAGCGCGGCAAGCTGCTTCAATACGCCCGGCGGCAGCTCGAGCGAGAAGCCGCCGTCCGCGAAGGCGAGCGATTCGCCGAGCGCGAACGCCGCATCCGCCGGCACCCGAACCTCGGTCTTGCCGGCTGCGATCGCGACCGTCGCCTTGCCGCCGGCCGGCGCAGGCAGCGACGCGACCTGCTGCACCTCATCCGCCGTCGGCGTCGGCTGCGGAGATCCGGGCGGCGACGGCGGCGCCGACGTTCCCGCGATCCGGATCGTATCCAGCGCCGACCAGTCGTCTCCCCGGTCGCCCTCGATCGCGAACTTAATGCCCGGCTTGCCGGTATCCGGATCGAGGATGCCGACCAGCACCCGGTATTCGCCGCTCGCGAGTCCTGCCGGGATATCCAGCGGCAGCGTCGCTTCGTAATCGCCCGGCAGCCAGCCGCGAATATCGACGCCGCTCGCCTTCGTGACGCTCGACGCGACGATCCGTCCGTCCGCATCCGCCAGCGCGACGGCGACCGGCCAGTCGTAATAAAAAAGGCGCGACGCCTTTGTTTGTCCACTGCGTCTTCACTTCGATCTTGTCGCCCGCAGATGCTTCGCCGTCGTGCTTCACGGCATTAAATACATACCGGTAGCCGATCGTCTTGCGGAACGTGTCCATGTTCTCTTGAATTTCCTGCGTGATCCCGCCCTTGCCCACTTCGTAGTCCAACGGCGCGGACGGCCCCAGCCACGACGTATGGGACAGCCGCGCTTCCCGGAGCGATTCGACGATGCTGCCGTCGGCGAGCGAGAGCAGCGGATTGCCGCTCGTGAATTCGCCGCCGGAGAAGCTCGTTTTCCAGAAATCCGGCATCTTGGACGCCGCCTGCGCTTCGGCCGCGCTCTCGCCCGGTTCGATATACAGACCGATGTCCGACCAGCCGTCGCGAATCCAGCTTAGCCAGGACTCCGTCGAGCCCTTGTCGCCGAACACGTCGTTGAACAGCCCGAGGCCGTTTGCCGCCGCGATCGGGAACGGCTTGCGCATGCCGAGCAGCTTGTGCTTGAAGCCGTCCAGATAGTGTTGCACGTACCGGTCGGATACGGCGACGTTCGGAAACTTGCCCGACAGCGGCTCCGGGTAGTTGTGAAATTCGCCCCAGTGGCCGAGCGAACCGATCTGGACGTAGGCAATGCGCGGATCCTCGTCGTAGCGGGCGGCGAGCGCTCCGATCATCCGCTCGTGCTCCTCGAGCAGCACGGGAAGGTTGTAGTTCGGCGCGAAGCCCGCGCCGATCTCGGACGAGTCGTACCATTTGCCCGCACCGTCCGCGGAGCCCGCTTCCTCGACCAGCTCGTCGTACAGCCAGTCGGGAATGTCTTTATGCGCCGGATCCGACGTCGGCGTGTCCATCACGATACGAAGATTGATTTTTTTGCCGAGGCTCGCCCAGTATGCGAACTGGTACTTTTCCTCGATGCCCGCCCAGTCGAACTCGCCCTTGACCGGCTCGAGCTCCCGCCAGCTGATGCCGGCATATACCATGCTGTGCGACTGCGCATAGGGCTCGCCGAGCGCCTTCTTCGGCACGTCCCGCGCCCAGGCGACCCAGCCGGTGTACGGATTGTTCAGCACTTCGAACGATTCGCGCGGATAGTAGACGCCCGCCTCGGACGGCTGCTCGGCCAACGCCTGCACCGCCAGCATCGGCCGGCCGACGCCGGGCAGCGCCAATACGTTTTTCGCCGCATAAGCGACCTTAAGCCCGCTATCCGTCGTTGCCCCGATCTGATCCAGATAGAGGTAGACGAGATCGTTCCCCGCATCCGGCACGTTCTGTACCTTGCCCGACGCCGTCCAGCCCGCGCCGTCGAATCGATAAAGCGTGTTGCGAGACACTTTATAATCGATGCCGCCGCCCGGCCAGCGCGCATCCTGCAGACCGGTCGCGCCGTCCCCGTCGGCATCGATGAAGTATTCGTTCTGCGTGTTCAGACCGCTGCCCTGCGCCAGCAAGTACAGCTTCTCCCGGTCGCGTAGCGCGCGCAGCCGAATCGAGCCGCCGCTCGACGCCGCCTTGTTGTCGACGTCCGACCAGTCGCCGTCCTGGCCGTCGACGGCGATCTGGGCGCCGCGTTCGGACAAGGCGGCCGGATAGCGCGCGGCGCCCGATGCCGCCGGCGCATAGTCGGCGCCGACGCCGAGCGCGACCCGCACCGTAGAAGAAGCCTCCCAGCCGCTCATGTCGACGGCCGCTTCCAGCACGCTCTCGCCGGCCGGCGCGTATACGCTCGACACGACGCTCTCCGCGGCGCCGAGCGCCTCCCAGCTCCAGCCGCTGCCCGTACTTTTGTATGCCGTGCCGTTCTGCACCAGATAATCGGCGCCGGTAGCGGCGTATTGCCAGCCCTGATGACCGGTCTCCGGATCGTTGTCCGCGTCGATGAACAGGTTTTTCTCGCCAGACAGGTCGTAGCCGTGCGCGAGCACATACAATTTGTCGTTTTTCACGAACGCCGACAGATCCCGGATATTGCCCGTGCCGGTCGCGATCGGACGGATGCCAGACCACTCGGCGTCGTTGCCGTCCGCCGTCACGCGGGGCAGCGAGGGCACGATCTTCGCCGCTTGGGCGGCCGGTGCCGGCGCATACACCTCGCCGACGTTAAAGCCGATATATAGCGGCGCGGGGGCCGCCATTCCGAGCTCCCCGAGCGGGACGGACATCTCGATGACTTTGCCGTTGCCCGAGCCGGACGCCGCGTACTGGACGCCTTCCGCAGCGAGCTGACTCCAGCCCCAGCCGCTGCCGGTGCTGGCGTACAGCGCGCCGTTTTCCGTCATGTAGTCGAAGCCGTAATCCGGCCACAGCCAGTTCGTCGTGAAGCCGGTGTCCTTGCTATGGTCCGTATCGATAAAGACGTCGTTCCAGTCGCCCATCCTGCCGCTGACCATGACGCTCAGCGTGTCGCCGTTCGCCGCGGCGTACAGCTTCGTGAGCCCGTCCGCGGACACGGCGACCGGCTCCGAGCCGGACCAATCCGCCGGATCGCCGTCGACCGCGATGTCCGGATCGGGTCCGAAGGCGGCGGCTTCGGCCTCGACGGCCAGCATCGGCTTGCCCGCATCCGGCAGGAACGCGTTGGCCGCCGGCTCGGCATAGGCCGCCTTCAGCGGGGCCGAAGCGGTCAAGCCCAGCAGCCCGATGTCGACCGCCGCCTCGGCGATCGCGCCCGAATTGGCGTACGCCGCCGTACCGGCCGGCATCCATGCCCCGTCCGCATATCGCTGGACCTGCGTGCCGACGATCCGGTAATCGATGCCGGTCGCATCGCTCCAAGCCGCCTCCTGCGCGCCTGTCGCCGAATCATCGTCCGCGTCGATCAAGAAGACGCCGCCGGGATCGACGGCAGTCCCCTCGGCCAGCAAATACAGCATGCCGCCGCGCTGCACGCCCTTCAGCAGGCTGAGCGCGCCTCCGCCCGCCGTCTCGTCCGCCGCAACGGCATCCCATTCCGCCGGCGCGCCCGTGAATCTCGCATGCGCCGCCAACGCCGACGCCTCCCCCGCCGTCGCTGCCGTCGCCCCGCCGACTATCGGCGCCAGTCCTGCGGCCAACGTCAAAGCCAGCCCCGCCGACAGCCATCGCTTAAGATGCGAGCGCTTCCTTTTCATGCCATTGTCCGCCTTCACTCCGACATCCATCTCCATTCCATCATCCACCTTCATTCCGTCATCCAGCTTCATATCCCACGCATCCTCCTTCATCCCGTCTGCCAATCGCTTTAAAAGGCAAAAGAAAAGACAATGGGTTCTGCAGGCTTTGACAGACTGAATCAAAGTGAAGTGCGGTTCCCATTGTCTATGCGTTATACGTATTGCTCGTGGTATGCCGTTCGGACCGGCGGACTTCACGTCAAGCGTCCGCCGGCGCTTATTGTCTTACTTGCCGTAAAGCGACCCGATCTCCTTCACCGCGGCGTCAAGCTCGCCTTTGCCGGACAGCGGCGGCGCGAGCTTTTGCGGAATGATTTCCCACAGCAGCTTTTCCTTGCCGTCGAAGAACGGCGCGGAGATCGCGTATTTTTGCGCATCGATGAACGTTTGCTTGTTGTAGCCCTCGTCTTTGGCAAGGTACGTTTCCGCGGCCGCCTTGTTGGCCGGGATCGACTGGCCCTGCTGCGCGAGCGCGATCTGTCCGTCCGGACCGCCCAGCCAGCTCAGCAGCGCCCAAGCCGCCTGCTCATTTTTGCTATATGGGCTCATTGCGTTGCCTGCGACCTGTACGACCGTCTTCGTCTCCTTGAACTTCGGCGGCAGCACGGTGTCGAACTTGATGTTCGCCTTCGTGAATTCGCTGGCGGACCAAGAGCCCGCGAAGCTCATCGCGACCTTGCCCGTCGTCATCGTCAGGAACGGCTCCTTGGCGAGCGACTGGCTCTGGCTAAATGTCGGGGTTACGTGGTATTTGGTGATGAGATCGCGATAGAACTCGAGCACTTGCTTCGCTTCCGGCGATTCGAGACCGAGCGACTTGTCGTCGTTCACGAGTTTGCCGCCGTTGGACTCGATCTGCGGCTCGAGCACGGAGTCGGCGGAGCCGGCGGCATCTACGGTCAGACCCCATTGCACGATATTTTTCGCGTCGAAGTCCGCATCCGCGGCCGTCTTGCCGTTTTTGTCGAGCGTCATCTTCTTGGCGATGTCGAGCGCCTGATCCCAGGTCAGCTCGCCCGCCGGATAAGCGGCGCCGGACGGATTGGTCTTGGGGTCGTCGAACAGCCCTTTATTATCGTAGAGCACGATCGTGTTGGCGTCGCGCGGCAGCGATACCTGCTTGCCGTCGACCTGGTGGGCGGCCAGCACGCCGGGCTCGAAGTTGCTCGTATCGAAGCCGGAAGAAGCGATCAGGTCGGTCAGATCCTTCATCGCGCCGATCTTGGCGTATTTGTCCACGTAGGCGTAGCTGATCTTATAGACGTCGGGCAGGTCCTTGGCCGCGGCCTGCGCCGTCAGCGCCGTCCAGTAGGTGCCCCAGTCCTTGCTGACGACTTCGACCTCGACGTTCGGATACTTCTCGCTGAAGCCCTTGAGCAGCTCCTTCGTCTGCTCGGTCTCCACGTTCGTACCCCATTGCGCATAGGTCACCTTGCCGGAGATATCCGACGCGGATGCGCCGGCCGATGCCGAACCCGACGCCGCCGGCGCCGAAGCGCTCGCCGAAGCGCTAGCCGCAGGAGACGAAGGCGCGCCTTCATTGTTGTTGCTGCCGCATGCCGCCAGACTCATCGTTCCGATCAGACTCAGTACCGCGAGCTGCACGATCCGTTTCTTTGTTTGCATGTTGAGCCCTCCTTGTACGTGGATGAATGATTGACCTGCCCCTTGATGCGCTCTCACGGGTGCCGCCGGGATTACTTGATCCCGGTCATGACCACCCCCTCGATGAAGTAGCGCTGGGCGAAGAAGTAGATGACGCCGATCGGCAGCAGCGCGAGGAACGAACCGGCCGCGAGCACCGGGAAGTCGTGCGAAGTCTGGCCCATGATCATCTGGAGGCCGACGCTGAGCGTCTGCAGCTTTTCCGATTGGATGAAGATGAGCGGGGAAAAGAAGTCCGTCCACGAAAAGACGAAGGAGAAGATGAAGCCGCTCACGAGGATCGGGCTGGACAGCGGCAAGATAACCCTGGAGTAGATCGTCCAGTACCCGCCTCCGTCGACGTAGGTCGCTTCGTCCAGTTCCCGCGGGATCGTGAGGAAAAACTGCCTGAACAAAAAGATGAAGTACGGATTGCCGAGTACGTGCGGAACGATGAGCGGCAGCCACGTATCGTACCAGCCGATATCCCGGTACAGCAGATACAGCGGAATCAGCGTCACCTGCGCCGGAATCATAAGCGTGGCCAGCACGATGGCGAACAGGAACTTGCGCGAACGCGCCTTCGTACGGGCGAACCCGAACGCGATCAGCGAGGAGAACAGGATCGTGCCGAGACCGACGGAGCCCGCGATCGCGAACGAGTTGCCGATCCAGCGGCCCATGAGCGGCATCGATTCGAAGAGCCGTCCGAAGGCGCTTAGCGTTAACGGATGCGGGAGAAACTCCGGCGGATATCTGAACGTCTGCTCCTGCGTCTTGAGCATCGTGGACAGCAGCCAGAACAGCGGGCCGGCGAAGATGAACAGGCCGATGAGCAGCGCGACGTATTGCAGCGGCGTTTTGAATCGGTAAGTCATGCCTATGCGTCGCCCCCCTTTATCGCTCTCGTAGTAGACCCAGCGGTTCGACGTTTTCATCACGATCCAGGTCAGGATCAGAATGATGACGAACAGAATCCAGGACTGCGCCATCGCATAGCCGAACTTCATGTCGCGGAATGCGGTATTGTAGGTATTCAGCATGTAGGTCGACGAGGAGTAGTCCGGGCCCCCGTTGTTCAGCAGGCGGGATTCGGTGAACATCTGGAAATAGTAGATCATCTGCAGCACCAGCGAGAAAGAATCGTCGGCGAGATCATCGGCAGCGTGATGGTGAAAAATTGGCGGATTCGGCTGGCGCCGTCGATGCGTGCCGCCTCGTAGAGCTGGGCGGGCACGCCCTTGAGCGCGGCGAGGAAGATCAGGACCGGTCCGCCCGAGCTCCAGATGCCGATCGTCACGATCAGCGGCTTGCTCCATCCTTCGGAGCCGAACCAGTCCACCTTCGGGATGCCGACGGCCTCAAGGAGCTGGTTGACGAAGCCGCCGTCCGTGCCGAACAGCAGCAGCCAGATGATGACCGTCGCGACGGGCGGAACCAGATAAGGCAAGTAATAGATCGTGCGGAAAAAGCGGATGCCCTTGATCTCGACGTTCAGCACGACGGAGATCAGAATTTGGAACATGACCGTGATCGGCACGGCGATAAAAACGAAATACAGCGTGTTGCCGAAGCTTTTCAAATAAATCTGATCCTTGAACAAGTCCCGGTAGTTGTCGAACCCGATCCACTGCGGCGGCGTCACCGAGTTGTAATCCGCGAAGCTGTAGATCATGCTCAGCGCGGCCGGTCCGACGAAAAACACGAGAAAACCTACGATCCAAGGAAGGATAAACAACAAAAACGTGCCTTCCTCTTTCCACCTCGAGGTCATTGCGGACTCCCCCTGTCTGTCGGCCTTAGCTCAGCTCGCTGATGTAGACGTAACGTTCTTCCTTGATGGAACGTTCGGCGGCAAGCGCGACGAGCAGCGCATCCCGGCCGATCCGGCCGTTGGCATAAGGCGCTTCGCCCGTGGCGACAGAATTCAGGAAAGCGTGCCGCTGCCGCTGGCTGCCGGTATGTCCGCCGTTCACCGAATCGGATTCGTGGTCCAGATCGATGTGGTCGCGGCTCCTGTCCTCGGGACCGAAGATGTCGATCGTCTTGTCCTTCTTGGCGATCATCTGGCCGCCGTTGCTGCCGAGCAGACCGATCTCGAGCCCTTCGTCCATCAGGTTCCTCGGCTTCAGATACATGCAGAGTCCGAGATTCGCCTTGCTTCCGTTCTCGTATTCGACGATGACCCAGGCATGGTCGACGATCGAAGTGCTCGTGAGCGTCCGGGTCTCGTAGTGCGTGTAGGAGTTGGTGATCACGTTAGGCTGTCCGTCCTTCAGCACGTGCTGGCCGCCGGAAGCGAATACGCGGCGCGGCTTCGAATCGATCATCCAGTTGAAAATATCGAAGTGGTGGCAATCCTTCTCGATGAGCGCGCCGCCCGACTTGGAAGCGTCGTAGAACCAGTCCACCGGCGGGAACGGATCGCGGAATTCCTTGCACCACATCATGGTGACGTCTCCCAGCCGCCCGGCATCCAGTTCCCTGCGCATCCGGCGATAGATGTTCGAGTAACGGTAAGTGAGGCCGATCTGCAGGATCACGCCGGCCGCTTCCGCCTTGGCGATGATCTCGTCGCATTCGCCGAGCGTCGGCGCGACCGGTTTTTCCAGAAACACATGCTTGCCGCGTTCGATAAACGGTACCGCCGCATCGCGATGCATATAGTTGGGCAGCGAGATGACGACGGCGTCGAAGGTGTCGAGGTGTTCCAACAATTCCAGGTAACTCGCAACGATACCGGGATTGTTTCTTCTTATGTACGGCATCGCCCTTGCCAGGTTGGATTCGCTCGGATCCGCGACCCAGACGATCTCGCAGTTTTCGATTTGATCGAATCCCATCGCATGGCCCGTCCCCATATCCCCTACGCCGATCAGTGCCAGCCGAATTTTATTCATCGTATATCGTATCCCCCAACTCCGATGTTTTTGCGCCAAACTTTATTTGTTTGGATTACAATTTAAATATTATTCGAATATCGGAAAACCGTCAAGGATTTTTAATGCAATTTGGATGGATTTTTCCTTGGTTATTTGGACTTTATTTGGCGAAAATATTCGTAAAATACGATTACTTATGACGGAAGCACAATCTAACATTCGGATTTCATTGATCTAAGCGCTTGCAGAGCCTTTAATTTGGAGAATGTGCACAAACCGCTTTTCACGCAAATTTTTCTTATATTTTGCCGCAAATATATCCAAAATGCTATGGAAAACAAAAGACCCTGCACCGCATAAACGGGCAGGGTGTACGAATGGTGCCGCATCAGGTCGATTGTCTGGCCATTAACTCGAACGGAAGCGTAATCTTGACGGGAAGCGGGTACTTGTTCTGTCTGACGTCGACGAGCGTCTTGGCCGCCACCCAACCGATCTCGAACTTGGGAATATGTACGGAGGTCAGCGGCGGCGTCGCGTACTCGGCGAAGTCGATATTGTCGATGGAGGCGATGGCGACATCCTGGGGGGATGCGCAGACCGCTCTCGAATACCGCACGCATCGCCGAGATCGCCATCATGTCGCTGGCGGCCAGAAATGCGGACGGCAGCTTGGCCGGCTTTTCGAGCGTCCGCTTCATCAGCGTATAGCTTTTTTCCGCATTCCATTCCGTATCGAGGATCCATTCCTTATGGATCGCGAGTCCGGCTTCGTCCATCGCTTCTTTGTAGCCGCGGTATCTTTTTTCCTTGGTGATGTCGAGCGACCTGCCGGAGCCGCCGAGGAAGCCGATATGCCGATGCCCCCGCGAGATCAGATGCTGCACCGCATGCTTCGCCGCCATCAGCCGGTCGTAGCCGACGCTCGGAATGGACGGATCGGATACGTCGATGCCGACGACGCAAGGGATATGGCGCTTGATCGCGTCGTAGACGACCGGATCGATGCTCTCGACGACGATGATGCCGTCCACCCCGCCGTCCTGGATCACCTTTTGCAGCATCTCGGGAGATTTGAGATCTTCGCCGTTGTGTATATAGGCCAATTCTCCGCCGTGCTCCTGAATGCCTCGCTCGATGCCCTCGAGAATCGGAGAAAAGTACGGATGATTGTACTTGTTCTGATTAACCGCCACGATGCAGCCGACCTTGCCGATATCGGGCTGCCGCGCGGATATCCCGCGCTTCGAGCCCGCGCCGTCCTTCGCCGTCTTGCCCGGATTGTAGCCAAGCTGCGCGACCGCGTCCCATATGCGCTGGCGCGTGTCTGCATTGACGGAACGACTCGTATCGTTGTTGACGACTCTGGACACCGTGGAGATCGATACGCCCACTTGATCCGCGATATCCTTTAAAGTAGCCAATTCGGTCCGCTCCTTTGCCTTGATTTGCCCCAAACTTGTATATGGCTTTCATTATAGCCGAACCCCGTCCTTTGGGACAACCGACAATGTCGGCGCGCCAAAGCAAAGACCGCCCCGTGTGCGTCGCGGGGGGCGGCCTTTGTTGGGACCTGTCTTTAATCTGAGGAAAAGCGAAACGTCGGGCCTTACGGCGCCGTCTCCAGAAACTTTACGTCGGGCATGCGCTCCACGGCGGTACGCATCGCGTACTCGTTTTCGAACAGCGCGACGTTATTGTCGTTCTTGTCCTTGACGAGCGTCGAGTTGATGCGGAACTTCGAAGCGTCGAGCTTGTCTGCGACGATCCAGCGGGCGAACTGGAACTGCGTGCGCGCGAGCTGGATGTCGACGCCGTACTCGTTTTTCATCCGGTACTCGAAGACGTCGAATTGAAGCTGGCCGACGACGCCGAGATACGTATCCTCGAACGGGCCGATCGAGCGGAATACCTGCACCATGCCCTCTTCGGTCAGCTGGTCCAGACCTTTGAGGTACTGCTTCTGCTTGAGCGCGTTTTTGACCGATACCTTGGCGAAGATCTCGGGCGAGAACGTCGGCAGCTCGTCGAACGTCAGGTTCGCGCCTTGGGCGAGGCTGTCGCCTATGCGGAAAATGCCCGGATCGAACAAGCCGATAATGTCGCCCGGATAGGCGGTATCGACGATGTCGCGATCCTGCGCGAGAAACTGCTGCGGCTGGGACAGCTTAATGTCCTTGCCCGCGCGCACGTGCTTGACCGACATGCCGCGCTCGAACTTGCCGGAGCAGATGCGCAAGAAAGCGATACGGTCGCGGTGGGCCGGGTTCATGTTCGCCTGGATCTTGAAAATGTAGCCCGAGAACTTCTCGTCGTCAGGTTCCACTTCGCCGTCCGTCGTGCGGCGCGACGTCGGTGCCGGAGCGAGCTGCAGGAAGTTCTCGAGGAATGTCTGCACGCCGAAGTTGTTGACGGCGCTGCCGAAGAAGACCGGCGTCAGCTCGCCCGCTCGGACCTTCTCGTAGTCGAACGGGTCGCCCGCGACGTCGAGCAGCTCGAGATCCTGCGCCAGTTGGTCGGCGAGATAATCGCCCGCCATCTCGCGGATCGCCGGATCGTTGTAGTCGGCGGCCGGGCGGACCTCGATCGTGGAGTGATCGTTGCCCTGGAACAGCTCGACCTGCTTCTTCATGCGGTCGTAAACGCCGCACAGCTCGCGTCCCATGCCGATCGGCCAGTTCATCGGCACCGAGCGGATGCCGAGCACGCGCTCGATCTCCTCGAGCAGCTCGAACGGATTCTGCCCTTCGCGGTCGAGCTTGTTAATAAAGGTGAAGATCGGAATGCCCCGCTTGCGACATACCTGGAACAGCTTGATCGTCTGCGCTTCGACGCCCTTGGCGACGTCGATGAGCATGACCGCGCTGTCGGCGGCGGTCAGCGTGCGGTACGTGTCTTCGCTGAAGTCCTGGTGACCCGGGGTGTCGAGGATGTTCACGTTTTTGCCGGCATACTGAAACTGCATGACCGACGAAGTGACGGAGATCCCCCGCTGCTTCTCGATCTCCATCCAGTCGCTGGTCGCGTGACGGGCGGCTTTGCGCGCCTTGACCGAGCCGGCAATATGAATCGCGCCCCCGTACAGCAGCAGCTTTTCGGTCAGCGTCGTTTTGCCCGCATCGGGGTGGGATATGATCGCGAAGGTGCGGCGCTTCGCCACTTCCTGCTTAAGTTCGTCGCGGATCGCTTTGCTCATGAATCACGGATTCCTCTCTTGGACAATATGGCAAATTACATTATAGCATATTGTGCCCGGCCAGGGAGGTGAACGACTGCGATCTACGGGTCATGCGGCGAGTATAGCGCATTTTTGCGCTATGGCGGCGGCGAGCGTGGCGCGAGCAAAGGGCATGCGGTGAAAATAGCGCATTTTTGCGCTATGGCGGAGGCGAGCGTGGCGCGAGCAAAGGGCAGGCGGCGAGAATAGCGCATTTTTGCGCGATGGCGGCGACGATGAGCGTGAAGCGAGCAAAGGGCAGGCGGCGAGAATAGCGCATTTTTGCGCTATGGCGGAGGCGAGCGTGGCGCGAGCAAAGGGCAGGCGGTGAGAATAGCGCATTTTTGCGCTATGGCGGAGGCGAGCGTGGCGCGAGCATAGGGCAGGCGGCGAGAATAGCGCATTTTCGCGCTATGGCGGCGGTGAGCGTGGCGCGAGCAAAGGGCCTGCGGCGAGAATAGCGCATTTTCGCGCTATGGCGGTGGCGTGTATGGCGCGAGCAAAGGGCATACGGCGAGAATAGCGCATTTTTGCGCTATGGCGGAGGCGAGCGTGGCGCGAGCAAAGGGAATGCGGCGAAAATAGTGCATTTTTGCGCTATGGCGGCGGTGAGCGTGCATGCAAGAGCGACACCTCAGGTAAGTATCTCAACCCGCACGCGTAAAAAAGCCGCATTGCACCCCGAGGTGCAACGCGGCTTCCTGTCCTTTGCCGATAAATCCGCAGCTTAATGCGCCAGCGGCGCGTCTCCGTCTTCCCGCTTCTGCAGCACTTCCTTCTTCAGGAACCAGCAGAGCACGAAGGCGATGCAGACGAACACGATCGAGATGACGTACAAATTGTGATACGCGCTCGCGAACGCGGTCTTCACCTGTTCGAGCAGATCCGGCGCGAGTCCCTTCGGGATACCGCCCGTCTGGATCTCGCCCGCGGTGCCCGCCGGCAATCGATCCGCGATACCCGCAATGCCCGACTTGATGTCGCCCGCCAGCAGCGAGCCGAAGACGCTGAGACCGATCGACGCCCCGATCGACTGGAAGAGCTGCACGGTCGACAGCGCGATCCCGCTTTCCTCTTTGCTGACCGACTCCTGGACGATCAGATTGTCTCCCCCGAACAACGCGCCGAGGCCGACGCCCATAATGACGAAGGTGACGACGACGAACATGACGCTGACGTCGATGTCGAATTGCAGCATGAACGCCAAGGCGATGATCGGCAGCGTAAACGAAAGAATAAAAATCGTGCGGTATGCGACGCGCGTGATGAGGAAGCCGACCAGGATGCTGAACGGAATCGCCCCGCCCATGAACGCCAGGTTCAAATACCCCGAAGCCCTCGGCGACAGATCCATGACGTTTTGCGCGAAAAACGGGAAGTTGGCGAACGTGCCCATGACGCCGAGCATGAGGATGAACACGATGCTCGACAGCACGACGACGTTGCGGTTGCGGAAGAGATGAAGCGGGATAATCGGTTCTTCCACGCGCCGTTCGATCCAGATGAGCAGCGCCGTCAGTACGACGCACAGGACGAGCATGCCGATAATAAGCGGCGAGCTCCACGACAGCCCCTGCGTCTCGATGAGCACCGGCGCGAGCAGCAGGGAGAGCAGCGCGAGCATGAGCGTCGCGGCGCCGAGCCAGTCGATCCTCTTCTTTTCCTCGCCTCTCTTTTCGACCATCCCGAACCACATGACGGCCGCGGTCAGTATGCCGAACGGCAGATTGATCAGGAAAATCCAATGCCAGTTGACGTGCGAGATGAGCTCGCCGCTGATCGTCGGTCCGAGCAGCTGCGGGAGGATCATCAGCGGTCCGAACAAAGCCTGCAGCTTGGCGCGCTGCTCGAGCTCGTACGTATCGCCTAAAATGACCATCGCGAGCGGCATCAGCCCGCCTGCCCCGATCCCTTGAATGCCCCGTCCGACGAGGAGCATCGGCATCGATTGGGCGAGCCCGCAGACGAACGAACCCGCGATGAACAGCCCGATGCACGCGAGGTAGACGCGTTTGCGGCCGTAGAGATCGGCCAGCTTGCCGAGGATCGGCATGAACAGCGTCATGGACAGCATGTAGATGCCGGCCACCCAGCCCATGAGCGGCAGCCCGTGCAGGTCCCGGATGATCGTCGGCATCGCCGTGGAGACGATCGTCTCGTCGAGCTCCGCGAAAATCAGGCCGAGCATCAGTCCCGTCAGTACGAGCGCTTTGTTGTTTTTGCGTCCGATCGCGGCTTGCGCGAGTCGAGCCATAGCCATTTGCGTTTACACCCCTTTAAATCGGCGGAGCCGCCGCCTTGGATGGCATCTCCGCGCTTTGAACTGTCGCCATCTTACGACCGCTTTGTGAACTCAATATGAAATGCGAGGCTGGAATCTTGCCCAATGCCGCGCCTCCGAACTGCCGCTCAATGCCCGCCGGCCGCTATCTCCGGCTTCTCCCCTTTTCCGGGAATCTCAAGCTTCGACCGGCCCATGAAAAAGACGGCGGCGAGCGCGAGCCCCGCGGGCACGAGCGACCACAGGAACATGTGCGAGATCGAGGACGACAACGCCTCGACGATCTTGTGCAGCGTTTCCTCGGGTATATTGGCGCGATTTTCCGGCGTCAACGATTGACGGATGTCGCCGAGCGCCGCGCCGGCGCCCTGCGCGTTGTCCGCGCCGTCGAACGCTTCCTTCATCTTGTCCGCGAGCGAGTTGCGCTGCATGATGCCGAAGACGGTCAGGCCGACCGTCATGCCGAGCGAACGCACGAACGACATCGTCGAGCTCGCCGAGCCTCGCTGGTTGGCTCCGAAGCCGTGCATGCTGGCCATGCCGAGCACGGAAAACGAGAAGCCGACGCCGACGCCCGTGACGATCATGTACCAGACCAGCGTCGCCTTCGACGTGTCCGGCGTGATCGTCGACAGCAGCGCCGCCCCGATCACGAGGATGACGGCGGACAAGATCATGACGTTTCGGTAAGACGTCTTCATCGCCAGAAACGCGCCGATCTGCGAAGAAACGACCGAGCCGAGCGTCAGCGGGAGCAGGATGAGGCCCGAATTCGTCGCGGAGCCGCCGTTCACGCCCTGCACGAAGATCGGAATGTACATCGCGAACGTGATGAACGCCGCGCCGTAGAACAATCCCGCTACCGTGCTCGAAGCGAACAGCCGCTGCCGGAACATGCCGTAGGAAATGATCGGATCCGCCGCCTTCGTCTCCGCGTACAGGAACACCGCGAAAAGGACGAACGCCGCGGCGAACAGCGAGACGATCTGCGCCGAGTCCCATGCATACGTGCCTCCGCCCAGCTCCAGCGCGAACATGAGGCCGACGACCGCGCCGACGAGCGTGGAGGCGCCCCACCAGTCGATCCGTTGTTTCAGATGAACGCGGGATTCCTTGTAGCCGAAGACGATCAGCGCCAGCGCGACCAGCCCCAGCGGGAGATTGATGTAGAAAATCCAGCGCCAGTGGACATGGTCGGTAATATAAGCGCCCAGCAGCGGCCCAGCCAGGCTCGAGGTGCCGAATACGGCGCCGAAGATGCCCGACATGCCGCCCCGCTTTTCGACAGGGATAACGTCGAACAGAATCGTGAAGGCGATCGGTACGAGCGCGCCGCCTCCGATGCCTTGAATGGCGCGATAGATCGACAGTTCGGTAATACTCGTCGCCGTTCCGCACAGCACCGAGCCGAGCAGGAACATGATCATGCCGAAGATGAAAAACCGCTTGCGGCCGTACATGTCGGACAGCTTGCCGAAGATCGGCATGCCGGCCATTTCCGTGACGAGGTACGCCGAGGTGACCCAGACGATCTTGTCGTAGTCGCCGAGCTCGGAGACGATCGTCGCCATGGCGGTACCGACGATCGTGTTGTCGATGGCCGCCACGAAGATGCCGAGCATCAGTCCGGCGAGGACGATGCCCAGCTTGTTGCTTTGCGAAGCGCTCATGATTAATCCTCCCGTTAACGATAAATATCGATTTAAATGCGTACGCGCTGACCGACCTTGGCGCGCGAGTCTACGCGAAGCTCGCGCCGGTATTCGACACGCCCAATCACGCAGCCGGGACCGATGACGACATCCCCGCCCCTTACGACATCGGCTTCCGTGTATTGCAGCTCCACCTGGTCGCCCTCGATCGTGCCCGCCTTCAGCGAAGCAGCTCCCGAAGGCGACACCCAATTTTTGAGGGCGCTCATCCGGCTGCGCCGTACGCGAAGCTTGCCGCCCCCTGAGCTCGCCTACGGAGCTCGGGCCATACAAGCCGAGCTCCAGGCGCTCGGCGCTGAGCAGTCCGCCGCAGACGATGGCGCCGCGCAGCGCAGCCTCGCCGAGCTCCGCGTCGCCATCCACGGCGAGCTGGCCGTAGAGCTTTAACTTTTCGCCGCGCAAACTGCCCTTTACCTTGATCTCGCCCGTTCCCTCGATTTCTCCGCCCGCAAGGTTTGTATCGACGCCGCAAGTGCCGGTGAGCTTTACAGCTGCCGCCGTTAACCCGCCGCGTATTTCGACGCTGCCGGTGCAAGCCAGCTTGCTGCAGTCCACGTCTCCGCGAAACTCGCACTCGCCCGTGACCTTCACTTGGCCGAAGGCGCCTCCGTTCGAAGAGCTCGTGCCGACCATTTTTAATGCGGGCCGCCGCTGATTAGCCATTTGTTTTCGCCTCCTCGCCGATTCGGGCCGACGGATGCTTGCGGAGCTCGGTCCGGTACTCCACGCGGTCGATGACGCAGCCTTCGCCGATCGCCACCCGATCTCCCCGCACGACTTTTACCGTCGCGTGATCCAGCTCGATCACGTCGCCCTCGATGAGATCGACGATGAGCTCCTGCGCAAAGCTCGGCAGCATCCGCTGCCAGATCGATTGCCAAGCGCCGGTTCGTCCTTTGACGATGCGGATCGACTCGCCGCCGATCTCCTTCGCGGTGCCTCTGCCCTGCAGCTTGAGATCGATCGTGCCCGCGTTGAGCAGCCCGCCGATTTTGAATGCGCCTTCGCCCTCGATCATATCCATCTCGCAATCCTCGTCGACGGTCAGCATGCCGTTTAAGCGTACCCGCCGCCCCGAATACGCGCCTTTAACCGTGATCACGCCGTCGATGGCGGCCGTGCTGGCTCTTACGCCGCCCGCGACGTCAAGCGTGCCGTCGAGGTCCAGCTCGTTTGCCGTCAAGTGGCCCTCTACGCGGATGCGACCGTCCGCGTTGAATACCTGTGCTTCCACATCGGCCGCCACCTTGCAGACGCCGTTGAGCGCCACGTTTTTGTAGACACCGCCCGCCGCCGTTCCGATGCCGTCCATTTTCAAATCGCCGATCATCTCGCCAGCCATCGCTGCTCATCCTCTCCTTAGTTCAGCTTGCTCCTCAACTGCTCCGCGATCTCCGACAGTTGCAGCCTGGCAACCGTCTTCACGCCGGCATCGAAATACAGCGCAGACGGCACTGCCGCGAGCGCAAACATCGACACGCCCATCTTCCGCATGAACAGGAGCTCGCACGGCTTGCCTTCGTAGCGGGGAAAATGATCGCGAAGCGTCTCCATTAACAAGCCGCTCTCGTCAAGGCTGATCTCTCCCGCGGACAGCAGCTGATCCGTCGCATACAAGTACAACAGCTGCGCAAACGAATAAGCTTCCTGACCGTTCAACTGCGCCGGCGTGCTGTGCCGATTGATCGAAATTTCCGAAACAATGTTACGTTCCATTAATTCGCGCTTGTTCAACCTGAGATCCTCATGAAAAGGAGAAAGCTTGCCGGCCAGCTCATCCAACGACAAATCTTCCTTCATGTTCATGATTCGGTCGATTCTCGCCAGTATCATATCTTTCGGGAAAAACGTCTCCTGCCCCGTGAACGTGGACTTTCGGATAAACCATTCCTCGGGGATCAGCTGCTTGCGCTTCCAGCGGTACAGCTGGCCATAGGAGATGCCCATAAGCTCCAGCAGATCTTTTTTGGAGATTAATTCGCGCTCCATGTTCCTCACCTCTACAGTCAGTATAACATAACACTGTTACGTTATAAAGGGGCGAATGGAACAGGCCGCGAAATTGATTGTAATTGTGTAAAGGGAAATCCGCTTCCGTCTGCGGTAGCTGCGCATACTCGGTCTCGAGACCGAGCAGGCCGACGAGAAGTTCGGACTCGGCGCATCGATATCCGCCAAACGGCGCACGCCAACCCGCCATTTCCGCAAAATAAAATCGGGACGCTCAGCGTCCCGATTCTGTCGAACACATTCAGTTAGTCGCCAATCAGCAGCGCCCTGGCCGGCGCCGCATCGATCCCGGTCATCTTCAACGGCGCGATGACGAGCCAGTACGAACCCGGCGCCACTTCCTTCAGCCGCAAGCCTTCGACGATGACGACGCCTGCGCGCATCAGCGTGCGATGCGTCGGGTACTCCGCCTGCGCCCGTTCGATGCCGAGCGCGTCCGTAGCGGCGACCGCGATGCCGATATCGGCCAGGTAACGCGCCCCGTCTTCGCGCAGGAAGACGAAGTCCATCAGGAATTCCTCGCTGTACGAGCTGCTCGTCTTGAACAGCAGTCGCTCGCCCTTCTGAATGTTGAACGGCACAAGATCATCCTTCGTGATCGAATCCTTGACATGCGTCAGATCGAGCACGCGCGCCGGTCCGACCAGCTGCTCCAGCGGGATCGTCTCGATCGTGGCGCCGCCAGCCAGCATATGAAGAGGCGCATCCACGTGCGTACCGGTATGAACGTTCATCGTCAGCAAGCTCTCGTGCGGCTTGCCCTGATCGTGATTTTGCACGTTTGTAATGCTAGGCTTTTTAGCCTCGTAGTTTTTCCATACCTGCATGCCTTCTTCGATCGTCATGCTGATGTCGTAGATACGCGGCATCCGTTGTCTCCTCCTCCGAATAAAGGCTGCCCGCGCAGGCGGGCAGCCTCTCTGCATTACTTGCCGGTGTTGCTGACCCAGATGACGTTGTCTTCGTCCTGTCCGTTCACCGGCCACCAATGGAAGCCGTCCTGATGCAGCAGCTTGTGCGCCTGCTGCGGTCCCCAAGCGCCGGCGGAGTAGTGGGCAAGATCGGCGGCATGCTCCTGCCAGGCGGCCGCGATCGGATCGACCAGCTGCCAGGCGGCCGCAAGCTCGTCCCAACGCGTGAAGTAGGTCGAATCCCCGCGCGCCGCGTCGAAGATCAAACGTTCGTAGGCTTCAGGCGTGTTGATGCCGACCTGGCAGCTCTGGCAGAATTCCATCGCCACGGGCTGCACGGTCATCTCGTTGCCCGGCTTTTTGGCGTTGATCCGGATGTAGATGCCTTCCATCGGATTGACGCGAATGACCAGCAGGTTCGGCTGGAGCTGCTGACGGCTCGCGAACAGCAGGTTGCCCGGCACGTTCTTGAACTCGACGACGATCTCGGTCGACTTGACCGGGAGCCGCTTGCCCGTGCGGACGTAGAACGGCACGCCCGACCACCGGAAATTGTCCACGAACAGACGAGCAGCGAAAAACGTCTCGGTCGTCGAATCCGCGGGCACCGAATCTTCCTCGCGGTAACCCTTGAGCGCTTGGCCTCTTAGCTCGCCCGACGTGTATTGGCCGCGGATGACGCGCTCGCGTACCTCGTCGCCGGACTTGAAGCTGCGCAGGGAGCGCAGCACCTTGACCTTCTCGTCGCGGATCGCTTCGGGATCGAGATGGCTCGGAGGCTCCATCGCGATCATCGTCAGCATCTGCAGCATATGGTTCTGCACCATGTCGCGCAGCGCGCCCGACTTGTTGTAGTAGGCGCCTCGCTCTTCGACGCCGACTGTCTCGGACAGCGTGATCTGGACGTTCGCGATATGCTGCTTGTTCCAGAGCGGCTCGAAGAAGGCGTTCGCGAAGCGAATGACCTCGATGTTCTGCACCATTTCCTTGCCCAGGTAATGGTCGATCCGGAATACTTCTTCCTCTTTGAACACGTGCCGGATCTCCTCGTTCAGCTTGGACGCGGATGGATAGTCGTAGCCGAACGGCTTTTCGATGACCAGTCTGTGCCAGCCCGCGCTCTCCAGCATGCCGCCGTCGCGAAGATTCCTGGAAACGGTGCCGAAAAGCTCAGGCGCGAGCGCCAGGTAGAAGAGGCGATTGCCGGCGATCGAATAGCGCGCTTCGAGCGCTTCCGTCGACGCCTGCAACTCGCGGAAACCGTCCACGTTGCCGATGTCGAGCGAATGGTACGTGAAGCGTTCCGCGAAGTCCTGCCATTCCTGGCCTTCCCCGATTTTGTAGCGGCAAAACTCCTTGATCGATTCGAGGACGTCCTCGCGGAACTGCTCGTCCGTGCGCGGACGCCGCGCGAGGCCGACGATGGCGAATTTGTCGCCTAGCTTGCCTTCGCGGTATAGGCTGTACAAAGCCGGGAACAGCTTGCGGCGAGCCAGGTCGCCCGTCGCGCCGAAGATAAAGTAAACCGCGCCATCCGCGGTTACGTTGTCGATCAATTGGTCCGTCATTCGTTCTTCAACTCTCTATGCGGTAGGATAGCGTTCGCCCGAACTCCGGCCGGATCGCCGCAGCTTCTGTCGGACTGCATCGCTTTAAAGCCCAAGTTTGACCCTTACTCATGCACAGTAGTTTATCATAATTGACTTCGCTAAGCTATTCTTTTGGCTTTTTTTGACAACCGCCGTGCCGGTGTTTCAAGCGCATGCGGACCGGGTAATTCAGCATAACTTATTAAAATAGGAAATTACGGCCGAATGCCGGAGGAGGTCAGCGATTATGGCCATACGTTTCAACAGCTTGTACGGACCCGCCCGTCTTACGTCCCGGGTAACCCCCGTCAATCGAGTGACGCCGCTCTTGCCGTTCCAGGAAGTACTCGACGAGGAATCGTACCGGTACGTTCGCGATGAAGACGATTCGCGACGCGCGCCCGCGCCTGCGCCGCTGCCCTCTCACGTCAAGCGCGCCGCCGAAGCCGCCTCGTCCGTCGTGAAGCAGGCGATCGAAGTGAATTACGCCGTCGACAAAGTGTACGCAAGTCCGTCCGACGCCGCGATGACCGAGCTTCAGGACAAGGCCGAGAGCTTGAGCCGAAGCCTCCAATCGGAGCAAGAGCTTCAGCTCGATCCGAGTATCGGAGAGCGCCTCTCCGCCGCCTATTCGCCCATGGGCTGGCGCAGGGTCGCCGAGCCGTTGGCCGAGCAAGCCCCTTGGCGGATGATTCCCATCCGCGAAGCGATCTATACCGATCAAATGCAGCTGCAGTCGCTGTATCCCGATACCGGCCTGCTGCTCAGCGCGGAAGCTTAAATGCGATCTTGGAAAAGGGACGTTGCAGCGCTATGCTGCGCGTCCCTTTTTTTTAGAAGACGGAAAAACCGCTAGATTCCCTCCGCGTAGTCGGCCAAGTCGAGCGCAGCCCCGTTCAGCCTGCGCAGCGGCGTCTCTGCCGCAGTCGCTGCCAGTTCGAGCCGGTCTCCCTCCAGCGTCTCATAGACGACGCCAAACGCATCGCCGGACGATCCCTCGCCCGTCCAAGACGGCCGCCGGCCTTCCATCCGATCGCCATAGGCACGCAGCAAACCCTTGGAATCGATGCTTTGCGCGACGATGCCCAATCGTTTCGCCGCCTGCGCCGCGTCGGCCGCCTCGACGACGAATCCGTGACGGCCGGGTGCGCCCTCGCAGTTGAAGCGGCTCGCCGACTCGACGGCCTTACAGTCCCCGAACGGATAAACAGCCAGCAGCACGCCGGATGCGCACCCGAACCACGCGCTTTCCCGGAAGATCCACTCGCCCTTCGGCAGGACGCCTGCGATTCCGTCCCCGGCCTTCGGGTACAGCGCGATCGCCGTCCCGCGGTGGTAAAGCGTTTCTCCGCCATCTGACGCATGACGCGGATCGCCCGGCGAATACCCTTCTCCGCGCGGGAAAAAGTAGAGTCTGTTCGCGCCCTCGACGGCGGAGAGAGGCAACGTCACTTCCCAGCGATGCTGCTCGTTATCGAACTCGGCCGCCCGCTCGATTAGTCCGCCGACCGCGAATCCGCTCGCGCTGAATAAATAGCTGTGCAGCGGCGACCGGGCTTCGCCCACGGGATGGATGCGCCGCTTCGTCTCCGCTGTCGCGGAACGATCCAGCGCCTCTCGCCTTGCGGATGCCGGCGCCACATGCAGCAGAAAACCCGCATACTCGACCCGTGGCAGCGGATCCGGCAGCGCGAAATCTCCGAATTGCACGTAATCGAAGGCGACGTTGCCGTCTCGCGGCAGGTCGGCAGGCAGACTGCGCATCCGCCCTCCCGCCCAGGCACCGCCCAGATAATGCCGCGCGCGATAAGTCCACAGCGCATCCAGCAGCTCGGCGGCGCCCGATTGGACGGCCGGGTCCCGTACGACGTCCTTCACGCATACGAACGCTTGAACCCAGTGCCAGAACCACGGGAGGGCGCCGTATTCAGCCATGCCTTGCTCCCGCACGCGCGCTAGCGTCAATCGCAGGTCGTGCAAGCCCGCTTCGCGAAGATCCGCGTCGGCATACCGCTCCCCGAGCAGCAGCTTTGCAGCCGTGTATTTCGCTTCATGATGGCCGAAGGTCCGCTGCGCGACCCGGTAGTAAGCGCTGCCGTACAATCTGTCGATCGCCGTATCGACAGCCTGGGCGAGCGACGGCCCCATTTCCTCGCCGTAACGGTCCGCGAACCAGATCAAGAGACAGCCCATGAGTTCGGCGGGCAGCGGATTGATCGGCGCGAGCCGGGGCTCGGGATGCAAGCCGAGCGGCCAATGTCCGTACGTCGGGCTGCCTGGATCGCCGTCCTGAAGCGACAGCACCGTCAGCAGTACGCCGGACGCCTTTTCTTTGCCCGCCTGCCGGTCGCAGGGGGCCTCGGCTTCCGGATCGCAGCAGATCGCGAACAGAGCCGATGCCGCGTAAAAATTGTTCCTGATATCGCCGTGGTTCCACAATCCGCTATCCAGCAGCGGCTCCGACCAGGCAGCCGCCGCCGTCTTCAACCGCACTTCCGCCAATCGCGATTTCATCTCCGTCACGCTTCGCACGCTCCCCATTATAGGCTAGTCTCCGCCGATCGGATTCGGGATTCTGAACTGCTTCGATTGAAAGGTATCCCTTTCGCTCAGGTGAAGCTGTTTTTATTCGTTTGAACGGTATCCCCTTCAATCAGGCATAGCCTCTTTCCTTTTCTTTTATCGATATCTCTTCGCTTAGGTATCAACTTGATCAAAATCCGGATAACGACGTCTGATCCCCGTTGGTCTCATGTCCTGTTCGAAGGGGATATCGTTTAAACTCGGTACACTGCGAAGGTTGACCGCTTCCTGAAGCAAGGGGATACGTTTCAAACGCATGCCGATCGAAGTCCAATCGTTCAGCGCTTCCCTCTGCCGCCTCATCAAACTGGTGCTCCAAGTCGAGCGCGCTAGCCCGTCCTGCCTTCCCCCAACCGGCTTCGTAACGCCTCGCATATAATTTCTTCTACGCCGCGGTCGCCGTCTCCTTCGAACGCGAACGCGTCCCGCAGCTAAAGTATTGGCAGCTAGCGGCAGCTCGCACGACGCCAGTCGAGTTTCCGGTCACGGTCGGATAATAAATATACCGTCACTCCCGGTGACGGTATTCGTTCTTTTGCGCGCTAAGATTGATCTGTGGATCCGGCGCTTGTTAGCGCCGATCGTCAGCCATCGGTCCCGGCCGGCCGAGCAGGTAACCTTGGGCATAAGGAACGCCCATCGAGATCAGCTTGTCCAACTCCTGCTGCGTCTCCACGCCCTCGGCGATCAGTCCGATCCCCATGCGGTCGGCGGCTTCGACGAGCGTGCCGAGCATATGCTCTTTGAACGTATCCGCATGCAAGCCGCTGACAATCGATCGATCCACCTTGATGTAGTCCGGTCTGAGCTCGACGATCGACAGCAAGGAGGAGTAGCCCGCCCCGACATCGTCGATGGCGATCTTGTAGCCCTGGCTCCGGTAATGCGCCAGCACGCGCTGCACCGAGCCGAAGTCCCGGATGCTCGACCGCTCCGTAATCTCGAAGACGACCTGATCCGGCGTCAGCCCGTGCGACTCCAGCAGCGCCAGCGTCTTCCAAGGCGCGAACTGAGGCGCGTCGATGATGCGGGGGGACAGGTTCAGGAAGAGCTTCTGATCCTTCGCAAGGCCGGCGCTGCCCGAGATGGCCCGCTCCCGGGCAAGGCGGTCGAGCGCATAATCCTTGCCTGCGCGTTCCGCGAATTCGAATAACGGCAGCGGCCCGCTGAAGACGTCGGAGTCCGTCGGCCTCGACAACGCCTCGTAACCCAATGGCCGACGCTCGCGAATGTCCACGATCGGCTGATAGACGGACCGCAGCGCCTGACTTTCCAGCAGCCGCTCCAATTCGCCGAGCCGAAGCGCGTCGTCCAGCGCGTCCTCGTGCTGCCCGCTCTGCATCGCCTCACGCGCCATCTCGTGCAGCTTGCGCCCGGTCGCCTCTCCTCGCTTGAATTCGCCGAACGCGCAGCCTGCGCGAAGCGACGGCATGCCGGGCAGCTCCTCCCGCAGCGCCGGCTCCAGCAGCCGCTGTTTGTACGCCCTCGCGGACTGCATCAGCTCGCGTCTGAAGCGGCCCGGCTCCTCCTGCTTGGCCGCGCAGAAAAAGAGCATCAGGTCGTTGTGCAGCCACTTCGCCGCGTACGGCCTGGCCGGCTCCGGGAAGCTTTCCTGAAGCAGCTCCTCCGCTCTCTTTTTCCACCTCGCCTCGATCAGCGAGGCCGCGCTCCCCGCAGCGCCGCTCCAATAGAAGTACAGCAGGGCGGCCTCTCTGTCCGCTACCCTGGAAATGCCCGGCCCCGGATACGTTCCCAACGCCATCGTGTCTCCTCCTCCAGCCGTCTTATGCCCGTTCTTCGAATGATGCTGCGAATGCCTCGATGACGGCGTACGCGCTTCCCGGCAGTTCTTTGGCTTTTTTCTTGCACGCCGCGGCCAATCGCGACAGTTCCTCGTGGCTGACGACCCCCGACCCGTCCCAGCGGATAACGGCGATTGACAGCGATACGCCAGGCTGCTGTACCGCGCTGCCATGCCTGTCGATCACCGTCGTCGGGCGAGCCGTGCCGTACATCGGGTCGACGCCGGCGTGGAACCGGTCGATGAAGGCGCGGCAGCGCGCTTCGGGATCGGGGCGATCGCTGATCGAGATGAAGTCGTCTCCCCCGATATGGCCCAGGAAATGATCGCTCCCGTCCTCCTGGTTCAGGTTCCCGTCGAGCACGGAAGCCGTATAACGGATCATATCGTCCCCGGCGCTATAGCCGTAGCTGTCGTTAAACCATTTAAAATAGTCCAGATCCGCGTAATAAACGCTGAACGGTTTGCGCATTTTGATGCGGGCTTCGATCTCCCGGCGGATGATATCCCCGCCAGGCAGTCCCGTAAGCGGGTTGACGCGCCGCGCCGCTTCGGCTTGCAGCGAAGCGAACGACTCGAGCAGCGCCTTGACGGTGACGCCGCCTACGTACCTGCCCTGCTCGGTCACGATGACCGTATCGTAAAGCTGAGAGTCCGGGCGGTCCATGGCCAGACGGGCGACGGCTTCCACCTGCATGTCCGCCTCCGCGACGAGCGGCGCATTCTCCATGATCTTGTCGATCGTCCGATTCCAATACAGCGGCATGCCGAACTTGGACGCCAGCATCCGGTTCAGCCTGTCCCGCGTGATCAGTCCGCGCGGCTGTCCCGCGATCACGACGACGATGCTGTGGCTGTCCGGCTGTTCTTCGAACCACTCGGCGGCGGCCGAGACCGGCGTCTCGGGGGGGCATGGCCGCCATCGCGGTCGCGAGCCGCCCGACCGTGAGTCCCGGTTCGCCCTCCGACCACGGTTCGGACGATTTGGTATCTGCCGTCTTTTTCGACGGCTTCGCTGCCGGTTCCGGAACGCTGGCTTTGGCTTCCTCCAGCGATTTGTACGCGAGCGCGCCTGCCTCCAGCATGCCTTCCATGAGCAGTTGCTCCGCGTTGTGTCCGTGGGCTCTTGAAGGCAGCAGGATATATCCGAAGCCGATCTGGGCTTCGTCCCCCCCTGTCCTCTGCAAGGATGGCGCGAAGCTGCGCCTCGAGCTCGGGCCGGACGGCTTGGCGCCGGCTTTCGTCTTCCGGCAGCCGCACGGCGAGCAGCAGCAGACGCTCGCCCTGCCAGCCCCACTGGATTTGGGGACGGCCTTCCATCCACTGCTTCAGCTTTTTCTTCGGCCAGGTCGCTCTGTCGGGACCAAGCCGCCCTGCCAGCATGCCGACGTTTCCCTCGCGGGAACCCCCGACGATCGTCCTGATGCATGCCGGATTCAGAAGACTTTTTACCCATTTACTCATGGTAGCCGCCTCCACTGACAACCTGCTTCTTACCTATTGTAGCCCTGAATCGTTAACGCAAGGTAATATTTACCGTCAGAAAATAAAAAAAATTGTCGATCACGGTCGAACTTCGGACTTGAGGCGCGCATTCCGGCATTAAAAAAACCGCATGCGGCGCGCTTGGCGCGGTTCATGCGGCTGCTTTGTTTTCGGGTGGCGGGCTATTCGGCCAACCCGTTGCGGTGCGCGTAGATCGCCGCTTGGGTACGGTCCTCGACGCCGAGCTTGCTGAACATATTGGTGAGATGGTACTTTACCGTCTTGATGCCGATGAACAGCTCGTCCGCGATCTCTTGATTGGACTTGCCTTGCGCGATAAGGTGAAGCACTTCCATCTCCCGGTCCGTCAACTCCTCGTGCGGCTGCGCCTCGGTCTGCGCGGGCCGTCTGAACCGGTTCATCATCTTGGAGGCGACTTGCGATTCGAGCACCGATTGGCCGCGGGCAGCGGCCCGGATCGCGTCCGCGATCTCGCTGGCCCTCGACGTCTTCAGCAAATAGCTGAATGCGCCTGCCTCGATGACCGGATACATCTTTTCGTCGTCGAGAAAGCTCGTCAGTACGATGACGCGGCATTCCGGCTGCTGCTCGAGCAGACGGCGCGTGGTCTCGATGCCGTCCATGCCTTCCATGACCAGGTCCATCAGCACGACGTCCGGATCGTACGCTTTTGCGAGCCGCAGTCCGTCTTGACCGTTGCCCGCTTCTCCCACGACTTCGATGCCTTCCTCGGTCCCCAATACGGCGGCCAGTCCGATTCTCACCATCTCGTGATCATCGACCAGCAGCACTTTGATCGGCTGTTGCTCCGCCATCTTCCCACCCTCTCTCTTCCGTCATGATCGGCACCCGAATCTCGATGCGCGTGCCTTTTCCCGGCGCGCTGGCGATGTTCAGGGAACCGCCGAGCTCGTTCACCCGTTCCTCCATGCTGACGATACCGTACGAAGCGTGCTTCTTTTCCTGGAGATCGAAGCCGACGCCGTCGTCCCGGATCGCCAGCCTGACGGTGTCTCCCCTTCTATGTAAAGCGATGTCCATCTTGTTCGCGCGGGCATGCCGGAGCGTGTTGGACAGCGCTTCTTGCACCATGCGGAACAGATGATTCTCGATGCCCTTGTTCAGCGGCAGGTCTTCGTCCATATCGAGCGAGATATCGATGTCGACCTTGGCCCGCATCTCCTTCACCAGCTCGGGCACCGCCTGGGACAGCCGCTTGCCCTCCAGATGGACGGGGCGCAGGTGCAGCAGCAGCGCCCTCATCTCGGACTGCGCGACGGACGACATCTCCTCGATGAGGGCGATCTGCCGCCTCGCCCGCTCGAAGTCCTGGTCCATCGTCCGCCCGACGGCGGTAGCCGTCATGGAGATGGCGAACAGCTGCTGGCTGACCGCGTCGTGCAGCTCGCGGGCGAGCCGCTGACGCTCCTCGACGACCGCACTCATGCGCGCCTTGGCCGCAAGCTCGGTATTGTTGGTCGACAGGCGCTGCAGCGAGGCGACCTGCTCCTCCCACTTCCGGCTGAAACGAACGAGCTGTTCGGCGAGCAAACCGATCTCGTCCTTGCCCATGTTCGGTTGCGGCTGCATCGGGCTGCCCCGCTCCATCAGCAGCAGCGTATGCCGCATCTGCTCGATGCGGCTGCGCGTGGGCAGGCTTCTGAACAGACCGAAGCCGACGCCCGCCACGATGAGGACGCCGACTGCGGTGAGGCCGAAGGTGATGACGGTCGACCACGACTCGAACGGAGCCGCGAGTCCCTGGCTTTCCAACAGGTAAATGACGACGAAGCCGATCCCGAGGGAGAACAAAACAGCTTCGCCGATATGACGCCAGACCATTGTGCGCTCCTCCTTAGATCGGCCTGATGCGAATGTTGCCGACAATATAATTGAATTGCAGTTTGATCTGCTGATCCTGACTCACGAGGCCCGGCGAGCTCCACGACATGCGCCGCATCATGCCTCCGTCCCCTTGACCGTCGACCGTCACCTGTCCGAGCAGCACGTTGGCCTCGACCTGCACCCCGTAGTCCTCGGGGACGACGATCTCAATATCGCCGACGATGCCTTGCAAGACGACGTTCGTCGCGTTTTCCTCGGGCACCGCCCCGGTCAGGTCCAGCCTGACCTCGCCGTACAGATGCCAGCAGCCCATCGAACGAAGCACCCAACCGGGCCGATCCTGCCTCATGTTGAGAATGAGCCTCGGCCTGCTGACGAAGCCGACGCGGTCGGACGGCCGTACGCGCAAAAAAGTAGATCGCCGCGAGGATCAGTCCGATCGCGAGCACGAGTCCGATCTGGTTGACGACCAGCACGATGGCGCTGACGGCGATGACCGCGACCGACAGCCGGCTTCGGTCCTGCCGATAACGCTCGATGCCCAGCCACAGAAGAATGGCCGCGTTAACCGTCGCGAAGCCCGCGATGGCGCCGACGGCTAGATAGAGTCCGGCGGCGATGAACACCAGCGACTTTTTTGGACAAGTTCAGGTTCTTCATATCGGCCGCCTCCTCTCCGTACGATCGTCTGCGCTGCGGCCTATTGCCTTATTATCGCGGATAAAGCCATAACGGACGGGATCGTCCGTTATGGCCTTCGGCGAGCATCCTTGCTAGCATACCACATGTTTCCTGCGGCGTGAATGCCGCCAGTCGACGTTCCTTATTCGGCCGATTCGGAAGGAGGCGCGATGCGGCTCTTAAGCGCGGCCAGCTCTTGGTCGACCTTCATGGCCTTGGCCGGATCGACGGAGGAAGGTGCGACGGATACGCCGCCGAACGGCGCGCCAGGCAGTCGGGCGACATCGGCTTCGGCTTCCATCTGAAGGATTTTTTCCTCCATCCGGTAGAAGCCGCGGGAAGCGTTGCCGCTCTCGATCGTGTGCGTCTGGCTCGTTTGCGCCAGCTGTTTGCGCGCCTTGGCCATTTGGGCGCGGGCGGCGAGCTCGTTGCGCTTGTTGCGCAGCTTGTAGAATTCTTCCTTCATCTCGTGCAGCTGGCCGGTCAGCTCGGCGACCTGCGCGCTCGCTTGGCTGTGCAGCTCTTGCAGACTGTTTGCCTGGCCTTCGTAGTAGACCTTCTCTTCGAGCAGCTTGCGGGCGATGCCCTCGTTGCCGGCGAGCAGCGCTTGCTCGGCTTGGCCGATGCGCTCCGCGGAGATGCGAACCGCCTCGTCAAGGCGCTGCTTCAGCCGGCGTTCTGCCGCCATCTGTCGCGCTACCGTCACTTCGGCGTCGCGAATTTCCACTTCCATGTCGCGAATATACTGGTTGAGCATTACGACCGGGTCTTCCAGTTTGTCCAGCAGTTCGTGCACCGATGCCTTCGTCATGTCCTTCATTCTTTGAAATACGCCCATTGTATTATTCTCCCTTCGATTGTTGTTCAAATTTGGTGATGCGGGCCTTCAGTTCTTCGATTTCCTTCTTGAGCGCCTTCTTCTCGATATCCTCCATCATCGCGTCGAGCGTCGACGATGCCTGCGAGGATGGAGCGGCCGTTTGCGGAGCGGGCCTGGCTGCCGGGGCGGCAGGTCCGGGACCGGGCCATGCGCCGCCGGCGTTCCAGGAGGAAGCGGGCGGTGCCGGCGGACGTTGTTGGGGAGGCGTCCAACCGCCGTGCTGTGGAGGGGGGCGCCCAGCCGCCATGGCCGGCATGCGGACCGCCGAAGGCGCTGCCGCCGCCGAAGTCCGAATCGCGGGGAATGATGAACCCGGCGATGATATAGACGAACAGCACGGTGCCGCCGGAGAAGACGGTCACGATGACGAGCAGGATTCTAAGCAGCGTTGCGTCCACGCCGAGGTAGTCGGCGAGTCCCGCGCACACCCCGAACAGCTTGCGGTCGCGGGTCGATCTATACAGCTTGCGCATCGTTTACCCTCCTCCTTGTTCCAGCTTGCGCTTCAAATTTTGCAATTCGCGGTCCACGGCTTGAGAGACCACCGTGCCGGCCTGGTAGACGAGCTCCTGGCCCATCCGCCGCAAATCCCTGAGGCTCTTGGTCTCCAGCTCCATGTCCGTGAGCCGGTCGTCCACCTTGCGCAACATCTGCGAAGGATCGGCGCTCCCGGGTGCGAAGCGGGCGTTCAGCCTTTGCTGCAGCTTCAGCGACTCCATGCGGGCGATGTAAAACTGCCTGCGGTCGTACACGCTGCGGTATTCGTCCCGCAGCTCCTGCAGCAGCTGCTCCAGCTCCAGCAACTCGCCGCGGCTCTGCTCGTACAAGCCTTGATAGCGCTCCGCCCGTTCTTCATGGGCGACCTTGTCGGCCAGCGCCAGCTTCGCGGCGTTTTCCTCGCCTGCCTTCAGCGCGGTCAGCGCTTGTTCCTCGCGGCGCTGCGCCCATAGCTGCGCGTCCTTCAACTGCTTGTGCATCTGGTCGGTGTGGGCGGCGTATTGCCGCTGCAGCACCTCGCACTGGCAGATTTCTTGATGCGTCGACCAGAGAAACTGATCGATGAGTTTAACGGGGTCCTCCGCGTTGTCCAGCCTTTCGTTCAGCGTTGCGACCGTTATATCCCGCACTCGTTTGACTACGCTCATTGTTATGGATAACCTCCTTTGCTTACCATCTGCGGGTACGACCCGTTTTGCCGCTTAGCATCGATATGCCCAGCACGATCAGCCCGATCGCCGCGACCCAGAAGATTACGACCGACAGCTTGCCCAGGAGCATGAAGCCGCCGATGATGCCGATGACGATGCCGATCAGCCTGTAACCGTTGCGCCAAGCCATCACGCCGAGACCGATGATCGCGATCGGAATGAGCAGGCCGATGATCCATCCGACCAAATGACCCAGCTTTCCGAAGAGTAGAAGCACGCCCAACGCGATCAGCACCACTGCCCAACCACTGTTCTTTTTCAACTCGTCTCACCCCTTTGCGTCGTTTCCTGTTTGCTTTACCTCACAAACTCATTGTAAACGTTCGGACGCCTCCGGATAACGGACCCGCGCACGGAATTGGCCCTGGACTGCAGTCGGGGGCCGGCACGGTCTTAAGGTGCCAACATTTGCGGGTACCTTTGGCCACCGGTCTATGTTAGCGTTGTCTATACCATGAACGGGAGGTGTTTGGATGTTACGTAAACGCTTGATGGTCGGGGCGGCCGGCTTGCTCGCGGCTTCGGCCATATGGACGGCTATGCCGGCAGCTTTCGCTTCTGCCGCCGATGCGCCGGACATCGGCTCCGCCTGGACTTCGGAAGACACTTCCCCCGAGACCGATGCTTCAGCCGGCAGTTCGACCGCTTCGGCATCCGACGTTGAACGGATTATTGCAGAAGGCATGCGTTATATAGGAACGCCTTACGAGTACGGTTCCGACCGGAGCACCGACTCGACGTTCGACTGCTCGGACTTCGTCAAATGGATTTTCTCCAATGCGGATGGGATCGAGCTGCCTTCGGATTCGCGGCGCCAAGGCGTTTATGTCAAGAATAAAGGGGCCGTCTCGCGCGATTGGCGGGAGCTTAATCGAGGAGACCTGATGTTCTTCATGTCCTATCGCGGCGCGTCGGCTTCGGCTTACGGCGATTCGGTCAAGTCGAATGCGGAAATTACCCATGTTGCATTGTACCTGGGGAACGGCAAGATGCTGCAAACTTATTCGAAGGACAGCGGCGGCGTTCGTATCGACATGATCGACGGCACGACTTGGGAAAAGCGATTTTTGTTCGGCGGCAGCGCACTCTGATTTCTATTAATAAAGGCTCGGTCCCGTTACCCAGGGCCGAGCCTTTTTTTATAGCCAAGTCCAGCTTGGAAACATCGCCGCCTGGCCTCGGTACGCTCCTTTTTCGTCAATGAGGTTCCAGACCACGGCTTGCTCGATACGGAACCTCTTGCCGCTGCCCGAGATTCTGACGCCTTCGTATCCGTCGGAATATCCTTTTTTGTCTGACATTCTCCATAAAGGCTTCCCTGACGCTTTGCTCCAGAGGTTCCGCCGTCAGCCTGGACGGCATCCCGGTAAACGTCTTCCAGCTCATTTCCCATAGCGATAGCGCGGTTCGGTTGCCGTAGTTCAGCACCGGATCCGCCTCCGTCCCGTGAGACAACAGCGCGAACGGCGCTTCGTATAGCAGCTCGGCCGCGCGTGGCTCCAAATTCGCATCAATCAACGATTTCCCTGTTAAATTGAGGTAGCTGTCCATGAGCAACCGGCTGTGCCGTTCCAGCCATTCGCCATCCTCTAAACGCATCCGTTCCTCGCCCCTTTCCCATTTCCTCATTGTACTTCGGTTTCATCGGCGGTCAAGTTGGACAATAGGAAGTAATCCGGGCAGGCTTTCTGCCGACCGCCTCGCGGCGGTGCGGATAGAATGTCCGGCGGATGGCGCACAATGACATTAACTTTCAAAGGAGGTATTCAAAATGAACGAAACCCCGCATATCATCGATAAGGAAGAGCGAATCGACACGTCCAAAGTGGGCGATACGATCTCTAGAATGGACGCTCCGAAAAAAGGACGAGATCCTCAGCAACTTCGAATCGTTCAAAAGCTACTTGAACAAGCGTATCGCGCTTGGCGAGTCGCTCGGCTTGTCCGAGGAGCAGCTTGCGCAGGTCGCGGAGAAAGTCGCGGACTATCTGGCCCAGCATGAAGATCCCCGCAACGCCGAGGAGAATCTGCTGCAGGAACTGTGGAAGGTCGGCGATCAGGACGAGCGGCACAAGCTTGCGCATATGCTCGTGAAGCTGGCGCAGCAATCCTAATCGTCTTGAGGCCGCGAATCACGATCGACCGTCGTCTCGTTGCGGCGGTCGATCCCTTACCCAGGCAAGGAGGAAAGGACGATGGACAAAAAAAACGAAAAAAAAGACGTTGCGCTTTGCCGAAAATCTGTACTGCCGCTTTCAGGATGACGAAGTGCCCGCGATGGGCGCCCAGTTGACTTATTACTTAATCCTGGCGATATTTCCCTTCATGATTTTCCTTATCGCCTTGATCGGGTTCACGCCGTTCACGACCTGGGACCTGCTGGACGCCCTGAACAAGGTGTTGCCGCAATCGAACAGCCAGGTGCTTGTAGATTGGATCAAAAACATACAAGAAAACCGCAGCGGCGCGCTGCTGTCTTTCGGGATCATCGGTTCGCTGTGGTCGGCCTCGAGCGGCATCAATGCCATCATCCGTGCGCTGAACAAAGCTTACGACGAGCCGGAGACCCGTCCGTTCTGGAAGGTGAAAGGTCTGTCGGTTATCGTGACGATCGTCCTCACGCTCGTTATTTTCAGCAGCTTGGCTTTGCTCGTATTCGGCCGTTGGCTCGGCCAGTGGATTTTTAAGACGTTTGCGCTTCCCGATTTTTTCGACGAAGTATGGTCCGTGGCGCAGTTCGTTATTCCGATCGCCATCATCGCGCTCGTATTCACGGCCATGTACAAATACGTGCCTAACCGGCATCTGAAATTTAAGGAAGTGCTGCCGGGCGCCCTCGTCGCGACGATCGGCTGGATCGTCGCATCGGGACTGTTCGCCTTTTACGTCAGCAACTTCGCCAACTACACGAAAACGTACGGCAGTCTGGGCGGCGTCATCGTGCTGCTCACTTGGCTCTACATCAGCAGCATCATCGTCGTGCTGGGCGGCGAGGTCAACGCGACGCTCGCATTCGACCGTGAAGGCAAGAACAAGCCGGAATGCAAAAAGTATACGCACTCCATCACGAATGCCTGGAACAAAGTCAAAAACTGGCGCTCGCCTAAACGAGGCGACAAAGGTAAAAAAGGTGCCGCCCCATGTGCATACTTAAAGCATAGAGCTGTTGCATCGGTTCCTACGGGATATGGAAATGCCGCCTTGCTATCGGACTTCTCCTTTGCTGGCGCTCTGTGCAGTATAGGCCTCCAAGTCTGGATGCGGGTTGAATATAAACGGGCCGGAATGCGGATTCCGGCCCTCTTCCTGTTCGCTATGCGCTGTAGCATTTTTCCATGCTCGTTATCGTAGCTAACTGTCTATTTTGCCCGCTCTGCAGTCCTCTCTCGATGGGCCAGGTAGAACAGCAATCCCGTACATATCGCTCCGCCTGCAAAGTTGCCCAACAATACCGGAATCCAGTTCCACACGAGCATGTCGGCAAATGAATAGTTAGCGCCTAGCATAAGGCCCGCAGGCAATAGAAACATATTGACGACCAAGTGCTCGAAGCCTTGTCCGAAAAACAGCAATATCGGCATCCACATCGCCGCGATCTTGCCGATCGTCGACGCGGAGGACAAGCTCATGATGACGCCGAGCGCGACCATCCAATTGCAAAGCACCGCCTTGACGAAAGCCAGCATCCAGCCGTCGCCACCCAGATGGATATAGGCATTCGTCTTGCCTTCCGCCGCCGAGATGACCGCTTGCACGAGCGGGTTGCTCATATCGTGGCCCATCTTCGTGATAGCCATCGTGTATAACGCCGCGTATAGGCCTCCGCCGATCACGTGCCCGATGAGTGCCCATGCGAAGCTCGAGGCCATTTTGCCCGCGCTCGTCCGTCCTTTAAGCACGGCCAGCGGAAGCGCCGCGAAGCTTCCGGTTACGAGCTCTAAGCCCAGCAGCAGGATAAGGACGAACCCGACGGGAAACAAGACGGCGCCTGCGATCGGCATGTTCGTCTGCACGGAAGCGGTGAGGGCTAGGGTCGTCGCACATCCGAGTATCGCGCCCGCCAATCCGCTCCGTACGAGCTTTTGCGTCACAGGCAACTTGGATTTTGTTTCCCCCAATGCAATCAAGCTCTCCAACATCTGACCCGGCTTCACATAATCCATGCCAACGCCCCCTAAACTGCTGCCGCGCGAGGCTATTTAGCTTCGGCCGGCTTCTTTGCTTCATTATAGGCAAGAGGGCGCAGCTGCGCTGTGACTAACTTAACAAGCGTTGAATTTATCTTCTTGCATCTGTCTCTGCCTTGCCTTCAAGCGTCAGTTCCTTCGGTCCGAACAGATTGTATTCGCATGTATAAGAGATTCGCAGCGCTTCTCCACCGTATGGGCACGATAAGTCCGTATGATAGATGTATCGATCGGTCGAACGGTGAGCAAATAGGCTTCTTCATCCGTCCAGCATCCGCTAGCCGCTACGCTCATGACGGAGTAGAATTGCTGGCCAGGCGGGAACGGACGCCCGACTTGCTCCGCGGACTGCTCAGCGAGATTCCGGATGGCGCGGCGATCCGAAGGAACGCCAACCTGTCGTCTAGCGCTCGGGTCGCGACCGATGACGCTTCGATTATTATACTTATAGGCTTCCAAATGCGACAAATCGATATGAGCCTCTCTATCAAAAAAACAGGCGATCGAAGAGCGATCGTCTGTCGGTACTTACTCTATGAAAATAAAAAAAACAAGAAATCATAAATTTCTTGAATAAGTAGTTATGGTGCCGGTGAAGGGACTCGAACCCCCACTCCCTCTCGAGAAGCGGATTTTGAGTCCGCCGCGTCTGCCATTCCGCCACACCGGCATGATTAAATTTTCGACTTAATAAAAAATGGCGCGCCCTAAGAGATTCGAACTCCTGGCCTTTAGATTCGTAGTCTAACGCTCTATCCAGCTGAGCTAAGGGCGCGAATATGAAGTTGGAGGCGCCACCCAGACTCGAACTGGGGGTAGAGCTTTTGCAGAGCTCTGCCTTACCACTTGGCTATGGCGCCAAGAACTTAGATGGAGCGGAAAACGGGATTCGAACCCGCGACCTTCTCGTTGGCAACGAGATGCTCTACCACTGAGCTATTTCCGCAAAATGGCTGGGGATCTAGGGATCGAACCTAGGAATGACGGAGTCAAAGTCCGTTGCCTTACCGCTTGGCTAATCCCCAATAAGGTAAAGATGGGGCGATCGAGGGGAATTGAACCCCCGAATGTCGGATCCACAAACCGATGCGTTAACCACTTCGCCACGATCGCCATATTATAGAGTTTCATTGGCAGGGGCAGCAGGAATTGAACCCACACTAACGGTTTTGGAGACCGCTGTTCTACCTTTAAACTATGCCCCTATAATGTTAAGGTAAAAATGGTGGAGGATGATGGATTTGAACCACCGAACCCGAAGGAACAGATTTACAGTCTGCCGCGTTTGGCCACTTCGCTAATCCTCCATGACTGTAAAACAAATGGTGCCGTCGAGAGGACTTGAACCCCCAACCTACTGATTACAAGTCAGTTGCTCTACCAATTGAGCTACAACGGCATAACCATATGGCATTACTCAGATGGTGGCTCGGGACGGAATCGAACCGCCGACACGAGGATTTTCAGTCCTCTGCTCTACCAACTGAGCTACCGAGCCATTTTACAATCTTACGAAGAAAGAAAATGGCGGAGCTGACGGGATTCGAACCCGCGGTCTCCTGCGTGACAGGCAGGCATGTTAGGCCTCTACACCACAGCTCCATGTGGGATCTCGGATAACTCCGGGATAAAGTTGGTTGCGGGGGCAGGATTTGAACCTGCGGCCTTCGGGTTATGAGCCCGACGAGCTACCGGGCTGCTCCACCCCGCGTCGTTAGTAAGTCTTACTATTTGGGCGACGTTTCATATCATAACCGATATCGCCTTATTCATGCAAGCCCTTTATCAAAATATTTTTCTGATTCAGGCTTCTTAAAGATGGTGACCCGTGGGGGGAATCGAACCCCCGTTACCTCCGTGAAAGGGAGGTGTCTTAACCGCTTGACCAACGGGCCGCATGCAAGTAAGAAACTGGCGGAGAGAGAGGGATTCGAACCCTCGAGACGCTTGTGACGCCTACACGATTTCCAATCGTGCTCCTTCGACCAAACTCGGACATCTCTCCATGATGGCTCCCCGAACAGGACTCGAACCTGTGACAACTCGATTAACAGTCGAGTGCTCTACCAACTGAGCTATCAGGGAATATATATGAAATTGTGCTGCTCGGCCTGGCGACGTCCTACTCTCCCAGGACCCTGCGGTCCAAGTACCATTGGCGCTGGAGGGCTTAACGGTCGTGTTCGAGATGGGTACGCGTGGGACCCCTCCGCCATTACCACCAGACCTACTGTTTGGCATAAGCCAATCAGCTTTGCAGCTTTACAGAGCTTGCGCCCTGAAAACCGGATGCGAAACGAACCTACGCTTAGAAATTCTCTTGCCTGTGTGGCTTGCCGTGGTCTGCTCGATAAGCAAACCGTAGGATAAGCCCTCGACCGATTAGTACTCGTCAGCTACACACATTGCTGTGCTTACACCCCGAGCCTATCAACCTCGTGTTCTCCAAGGGGTCTTACATACTGGGAAATCTCATCTTGAGGCGGGCTTCGCGCTTAGATGCTTTCAGCGCTTATCCCTCCCGCACTTGGCTACCCAGCGATGCTCCTGGCGGAACAACTGGTACACCAGCGGTGCGTCCATCCCGGTCCTCTCGTACTAAGGACAGCCCCTCTCAAATTTCCTACGCCCGCGACAGATAGGGACCGAACTGTCTCACGACGTTCTGAACCCAGCTCGCGTACCGCTTTAATGGGCGAACAGCCCAACCCTTGGGACCTACTTCAGCCCCAGGATGCGATGAGCCGACATCGAGGTGCCAAACCTCCCCGTCGATGTGGACTCTTGGGGGGAGATAAGCCTGTTATCCCCAGGGTAGCTTTTATCCGTTGAGCGATGGCCCTTCCATTCGGTACCACCGGATCACTAAGCCCGACTTTCGTCCCTGCTCGACTTGTAGGTCTCGCAGTCAAGCTCCCTTATGCCTTTGCACTCTTCGAATGATTTCCAACCATTCTGAGGGAACCTTGGGGCGCCTCCGTTACGCTTTAGGAGGCGACCGCCCCAGTCAAACTGTCCGCCTGACACGGTCCCTTCACCGGATTCACGGTGACAGGTTAGAACCTAGATACGATCAGGGTGGTATCCCAACGGCGCCTCCACCTAAGCTTGCGCTCAGGCTTCCTAGGCTCCCACCTATCCTGTACAGACCGTACCCAAGTTCAATATCAAGCTACAGTAAAGCTCCATGGGGTCTTTCCGTCACGTCGCGGGTAACCTGCATCTTCACAGGTACTAAAATTTCACCGGATCTCTCGTTGAGACAGCGCCCAAGTCGTTACGCCATTCGTGCGGGTCAGAATTTACCTGACAAGGAATTTCGCTACCTTAGGACCGTTATAGTTACGGCCGCCGTTTACTGGGGCTTCGGTTCACAGCTTCGGGTTGCCCCTAACCGCTCCCCTTAACCTTCCAGCACCGGGCAGGCGTCAGCCCGTATACTTCGCCTTACGGCTTCGCACAGACCTGTGTTTTTGCTAAACAGTCGCTTGGGCCTATTCACTGCGGCCCCCCTCGGGCTATTCACCCTACCGAGGCACCCCTTCTCCCGAAGTTACGGGGTCATTTTGCCGAGTTCCTTAACGAGAGTTCTTCCGCGCGCCTTAGAATTCTCTTCTCGCCTACCTGTGTCGGTTTGCGGTACGGGCACCTTCTCCTGGCTAGAGGCTTTTCTCGGCAGCGTGAGCACGGAACCTTCGGTACTGTAATTTTCCCTCCCCATCACAGCTCAAGGTATTAGTGTGCGGATTTGCCTACACACACCCCTCACTGCTTGGACGAGCTATTCCATCAGCTCGCGTTCTTGCCCTCCTGCGTCCCCCCATCGCTCGTAACGGATTACGGTGGTACAGGAATTTCAACCTGTTGTCCTTCGACTACGCCTTTCGGCCTCGCCTTAGGTCCCGACTTACCCTGAGCGGACGAACCTTCCTCAGGAACCCTTAGGCTTTCGGCGGACAGGATTCTCACCTGTCTTTTCGTTACTCATACCGGCATTCTCACTTGAATGCAGTCCACCGGTCCTCTCGGTCCGACTTCAACCCGCATTCAACGCTCCCCTACCCAAGTACACAAAGTGTACATGCCATAGCTTCGGTGGTGTGTTTAGCCCCGTTACATTTTCGGCGCAGAGTCACTCGACCAGTGAGCTATTACGCACTCTTTAAATGGTGGCTGCTTCTAAGCCAACATCCTGGTTGTCTTCGCAACTCCACATCCTTTCCCACTTAACACACACTTGGGGACCTTAGCTGATGATCTGGGCTCTTTCCCTCTTGACGACGGATCTTAGCACTCGCCGTCTGACTCCCGAGCATACATCCATGGCATTCGGAGTTTGACTGGACTTGGTAACCCTTGGCGGGCCCCGCACCCAATCAGTGCTCTACCTCCATGATGCTAAATCTCGAGGCTAGCCCTAAAGCTATTTCGGGGAGAACCAGCTATCTCCGAGTTCGATTGGAATTTCTCCCCTACCCCCACGTCATCCCAGAGCTTTTCAACGCTCACGAGTTCGGGCCTCCAGTAAGTGTTACCTCACCTTCACCCTGCACAGGGGTAGATCACCCGGTTTCGGGTCTACGACTACGTACTAAAGCGCCCTATTCAGACTCGCTTTCGCTGCGGCTCCGTCTCTCCGACTTAACCTCGCACGTAAACGTAACTCGCCGGTTCATTCTACAAAAGGCACGCCATCACCCCTAGATCGGGCTCTGACTTCTTGTAAGCGCACGGTTTCAGGTTCTTTTTCACTCCGCTCCCGCGGTGCTTTTCACCTTTCCCTCACGGTACTGCTTCACTATCGGTCGCCAGGGAGTATTTAGCCTTGGCAGATGGTCCTGCCGGATTCCCACGGGGTTTCTCGTGTCCCGCGGTACTCGGGATCCGTCTCGGAGGGGATAGACTTTCGGCTACAGGGCTTTTACCTTCTATGCCGGACCTTTCCAGATCTCTTCGCCTAACCTATCCCTTTGTAACTCCATGTGAGACGTCCCACAACCCCTGAGAGCAAGCTCTCAGGTTTGGGCTAATCCGCTTTCGCTCGCCGCTACTGACGGAATCACTCTTGTTTTCTTCTCCTCCAGGTACTTAGATGTTTCAGTTCCCTGGGTGTGCCTCCTTATGCAGCTATGGATTCACTGCATAGGTGACTGGGCATGACCCCAGCCGGGTTTCCCCATTCGGACATCCCCGGATCAAAGCCTGCTTACGGCTCCCCGAGGCAATTTCGCTGTTCGCCGCGTCCTTCTTAGGCTCCTGGCGCCTAGGCATCCTCCGTGCGCCCTTAATAGCTTAACCTGTCGGCTAAACCACACAAGGCATTGCATGAGAATTTCTAATTTGCGCATTTTCGTTTCGCTATCCGGTTTTCAAGGTGCAAACGAGCGATCGAAGATCGTCTCGTCCGTGCCGCAAGAGGCAGCGTTTCGCTAGAAACGCGTTCGTGCGGTACGCACTGAAGGATTTCTCCTTCAAAACTGAACTCGAGCGTTAAAGCCACGGACTTCGTATTGCCCCGAAGGGCTCCTTAGAAAGGAGGTGATCCAGCCGCACCTTCCGATACGGCTACCTTGTTACGACTTCACCCCAATCATCTACCCCACCTTCGACGGCTGGCTCCCTTGCGGGTTACCCCACCGGCTTCGGGTGTTGTAAACTCTCGTGGTGTGACGGGCGGTGTGTACAAGACCCGGGAACGTATTCACCGCGGCATGCTGATCCGCGATTACTAGCAATTCCGACTTCATGCAGGCGAGTTGCAGCCTGCAATCCGAACTGAGACCGGCTTTGGTAGGATTGGCTCCGGATCGCTCCTTCGCAGCCCGTTGTACCGGCCATTGTAGTACGTGTGTAGCCCAGGTCATAAGGGGCATGATGATTTGACGTCATCCCCGCCTTCCTCCGGTTTGTCACCGGCAGTCGATCTAGAGTGCCCACCCAAAGTGCTGGCAACTAAATCCAAGGGTTGCGCTCGTTGCGGGACTTAACCCAACATCTCACGACACGAGCTGACGACAACCATGCACCACCTGTCTCCTCTGTCCCGAAGGAAAGGTCTATCTCTAGACCGGTCAGAGGGATGTCAAGACCTGGTAAGGTTCTTCGCGTTGCTTCGAATTAAACCACATACTCCACTGCTTGTGCGGGTCCCCGTCAATTCCTTTGAGTTTCAGTCTTGCGACCGTACTCCCCAGGCGGAGTGCTTAATGTGTTAACTTCGGCACCGAGGGGTGGACCCCCCCCAACACCTAGCACTCATCGTTTACGGCGTGGACTACCAGGGTATCTAATCCTGTTTGCTCCCCACGCTTTCGCGCCTCAGCGTCAGTTACAGTCCAGAGAGCCGCCTTCGCCACTGGTGTTCCTCCACATCTCTACGCATTTCACCGCTACACGTGGAATTCCGCTCTCCTCTTCTGCACTCAAGTCTCCCAGTTTCCAGTGCATCACGGGGTTGAGCCCCGCACTTAGACACCAGACTTAAAAGACCGCCTGCGCGCGCTTTACGCCCAATAATTCCGGACAACGCTTGCCCCCTACGTATTACCGCGGCTGCTGGCACGTAGTTAGCCGGGGCTTTCTTCTCAGGTACCGTCATCGAATGAGTAGTTACCTCATCCTTATTCTTCCCTGGCAACAGAGCTTTACGACCCGAAAGCCTTCCTCACTCACGCGGCGTTGCTCCATCAGGCTTGCGCCCATTGTGGAAGATTCCCTACTGCTGCCTCCCGTAGGAGTCTGGGCCGTGTCTCAGTCCCAGTGTGGCCGTTCACCCTCTCAGGTCGGCTACGCATCGTCGCCTTGGTGAGCCGTTACCCCACCAACTAGCTAATGCGCCGCAGGCCCATCCCAAAGCCACAGCTTGCACCGTGTTTCTCAGCCCGGTCATGCGACCCGGCTGCCTATCCGGTCTTAGCATTCGTTTCCGAATGTTATCCCGGTCTTTGGGGCAGGTTGCCTACGTGTTACTCACCCGTCCGCCGCTAACCAAGTTTGCAGCAAGCTGCAAACAAGATCCGCTCGACTTGCATGTATTAGGCACGCCGCCAGCGTTCGTCCTGAGCCAGGATCAAACTCTCCATAATAGCGTTTTTGACGAAAGACGTTTCGTTAGAAACGACGATAGTCAAAAGACGCATAGGTAGTTCGACTTGCTCATTTCATTGCTGGTATAACTTTTGCTTCAGCCCCGAAAGGCTTCAGCGTCCGTTTGTTTTAACGCTCGATGTTCAGTTTTCAAGGAGCAATCTTGTCTTCGCTCTCGGCCTCTTGCTCGGCGGCCTCTCAGCGGCGACTTGAATAATATATCACAGCAGTCCAGTTCAATGCAAGCATTTTTTTAAACCGCTCGGCATTTTCTTTTTCGCTGCCGTTCGCCGCATCCTTCTGTCGAAGGCGGCGAGAACTAATTTATCACAGATGTCCATGCCCAGTCAACACCAATATCGATTTATTTTGAGCTTTGTTTTAACTCCACGGAATGGTCTGAATACCTTCGTTGAGCGTCGCCATATGCAGCTGACCTTTAAGTAGATCCACATCTGTCACCGGGCACCCTAACGATACGGATAACAGCGAAAACTGGCCGCGCAGCTTCGCCGCTCTGTACAGGCCCCGATCCGTGCAAAAGAAAAGGCTTTGTCCCAGCCGAACTGCGTTAAAAGCGAATATGCCGGGCATGCGGAACCGGTCGAAGCCGCCTTTCAAATCCCCAAGCGCAATCTCCCCGCTTTCGGCGATCCCCAGAAGCGCTCCATCCATCGCAGCCAAGCGGACGATCGCCGTCTTTAGCGCGAATTGCTCCCACGCACAGGTCAGACGATCGTACATGGCAATTCCCCAAGGCAGAGCCAAAAAGATAAAGTGAGGCGTAGCAAACAAATCGTATACCGGATTTTCGGTAGATCCGATATTTCTCCATCCCTTCTCCGTAAGGCACCACAGCCCTCGATCCGTCGCCGCAAACCCGATATCGCCGATTTCTTTGTATGCATAACAGACAAACGGCAGACGCAGATCGGACCACCGGTCGTCGCTTAGTCTAAATAGACCATGGTTCGTGCAAGCGACTATCGCATTACCGGAAGCCGGCTCGAGACGATTGACGTGAACCTTCTGCGGAATTCCTTCCATGAACGCTTCCCATCCTTCCTCTTCGGACGAACGCCAAAGACCGCGGCCCGCCGGAGAAATAAGAAGCCTGCGATCTTCAAGCGTTCGGACCGCGGAGTGGTGAAACAGCAAATGCTGCATATGGGAAGAATTTCGGCACATTAAGATCCGCTCCTCATTTACGATAATGATAATCGTTATCAACAAGAAAGATTATAGCTTTCCCTTGGTCATCTCGCAAGCGGCGCGATATGCATGTCGTGCGCATTGAATGCCGATCGAGTCGCCATTATTGCTTCGCATTGTTAACGTAAATGGTTTATTCGTTAAAAGAAGCCCTCAGAGGAGGGCTTCGCTTCGTTATCTATGCAATTATTCGAAACCGGACGCGGTATAGCGCAGATCGAGCAAATGAAGGCCATGTTCCTTGACCCCTCTCGTGGTCTCAGCCACATAGCCCCGATGCGCGAGCTTGCGGAGCAATGGAGTCAGTTCTAGATGGAGATCCGAAAGCGCCGGATGATCCTGCAGCTCGGACAGGCTCCAAGGTTCCGGGCGGCTTTGCAAAATGCGCAGAAGCAGCGACGATGAGGTCTTCATCTTGGTCAGCACGGCGAATTCTACGGCAAGGATCACGAGATTCACCCGTTGCTCCATCGTTTCCCCGCTTGAGGTCAATTCGTCGTACAATTTAAAAATACCCGGGTTTACGCGTCTTACCTGCTCCCATACGCTCGGCTCAGGATGGAGCGTTTCTTCTATAATAGCGATATGGGCCCAATGATTCAGCGCCGCCAATATATTCGTATACGCATCCATCGCGTGTTGGTCTTTCAAATTCTGCTTCGCCTCAAGGTATGCGCCTAAAAATCGCGAATACTCGCTGATGAGACGTCTCTCTCGCAGCTGTTCAGGCCAACGGTCGAGTCTATCCCGCGTGTTGGCGAGATAACCGTCCCTGTCCAACAACACTTCGCCGTTGGTGAGCCACTGAAAAAACGGCTGCCAATGCTCGCCGCCCGCGATCCAGGCGTTAAGACGCTCGGGCGTCGATCTGCGCACCATGATCGTCATGTCGCTCCACTTCCAATGCTCCTCAGGCGCTTTGCCTTCGATATGACCGTCTTCGTACAGAGCAAGGATCAGACGATCCATCCCGCCGATCAAGGAAGGGGAGCCTTCGAGGTTCTTCACGAGCAATAGCCCGCAGAGTCGCTCATCGGAGCCGAACAGTGCCGTATAAAATAGATTGGTGTCTTCGAGACGCTTCATGAAATTTCACCACCGTAGTCAGGCTTTGAAGTGGCTTGCCTGCTATTTGTAGGCTATAATGAGATATCTCTATTCGAGGAATAGCTCGACAATTTATTTTAATTCTACGCCGGGCGCAAGTTTCCTGCCGATAGGCGAATTAAGATCATGGGGGCAATCAGGCAATGAAAATGAAGGCCAGCAAAATATCGACGTTGCGAACTTGGGGCCTGCTGCTGGTGCTCGGCGGGATGGGACTCATGGTGCTCGGGACAAGCGGCATCATTCTGTTCGGGCAAGTCGGGAAGATCATCGCCGCGATCTTTATGGTCATCGGAATTCTCACCTGCGGAGCGAGCATGTTCATCTATTTCTGGGTCGGCATGTTATCCACCAGCGCGCCGGTCATCGAATGTCCGGAGTGCGGCAAGCGTACGAAAATGCTCGGTAAAACCGACCGGTGCATGTATTGCCACACGATCCTGACTTGGGATGCCTCCCAGGCGACGAACGATTCGATCGGGAAGGAACGCGAATCATCTCCGTCGACGACGGCATAACAAAGGGCGCTTCGCCGTATCTCGCGGCAAGCGCCCTTTCTGTTGCAATCAATCGCGGAGACTTACGGATAACTTTGCAAAGCCTTGTCCAGCACGCTCCAAATGCCATCCGACGCAAACGCGCGGTTCCAGGAAGCCACCCCGGCCAGCTTGTACTTTTTGACGAGCTGCACCCTCGCTTGAACCGAGGCTTCGTCTTCGAGCCAAATACGCTGCAGTGCGCCGTTTTCTTTGAATTCGACGTAGTGCTGTCCCGTCTCTTCGGAAAGAGAAGGCGTCAGCTTGTTGTCTTCGATCAGCTGCTGCACTGCGTCCATTCCGATGGCCTTGGACGACACCTCGACTTTTCCTTTATCGTCGGTCTTTTCCGTCCATATTCTCGTGTAAAACGGAACGCCAAGGATCAATTGACCTGGCGCTACGCCGTCTTCCTTCAAAATCTTCGTAATGGCGTTTTCCGTCCATGGCAGCGAAGCGACAGAACCGGACACGGGGCTCGCGGCCCAATGCTCGTCGTACGCCATCAACACCAAATAGTCGACGGCTTCGGCGAGGCGACCCCGATCGAGATAGGCCGACCACATCTCGCTATTGGACTTCGGCGCCACGTCGATCGACACGGATAAACCCTGCTCGTGCATAAGCGGCGTGAGCTCGCGAGCGAATTGAATCAGATTGTCTTTATCTTTCGTATATACGTTTTCAAAATCGAGGTTAATGCCCTGTATCCTGAAGGTTCGCGCGTATGCGATCAGCTGCTGGATCATCGAACTGCGGGAAGCATACGTGGAGAGCGCATCGTGCGTCATATCCGGTTCAAAAGAATTGCCGAACATTGCCCATATCTGCATGCCTTTGTTCCGTGCCCAAGCAGAATAGGCCGCGTCGGCTTTGCTATGAATATTGCCCTTGCCGTCCGTTAGCGAAAACCAGCTTGGACTGACGACATTGACGCCGTTCCAGTCTCCGATCTTCGCGGGATCCGGCAGAACGTTATAAATCGCGTCCCAGGTCAAGTTGATGCGTTTGCCGGTCACCTTCCAAGGCACGTATGGTTCATTCTGTTCGGTAACGGCGCCTGAAGCCGTCTCCTCGACGCCGACCAGCGCGATGTCCCGCTTGCTCGCATAACCAAGAAAACCATCGGAAGATTGAACGCGATACCAGCCCTCTTCTTCTCCCCACACCACGACGGTAGATCCCGCCTGCAGCTCCTCCACGATCGGATTCGACTTGCCCGCGCCGCTGCGCAGTTTGGCGTCTTTGCCGCTCGCCCGCACTTCGCCTTTCTGAATGGCCAGCCCCGGCTGCGTCAAGGTAACGATGCCCGAAGTCGCATCCGTCACGGCCGTTAATCCGAAGAGCTGCTGGAGCGGCGCAAACGGCAGATAAAGCGTTCCGTCCTCCGTCTTTTTTGGCGCCAAAACTCAAATTAAAAGGCTTAGCGTTGAGCGTCGCGCCCAGCTTGCCTGTCTTAAAATGAAGCACGGTCGTATCCGAGGTTAAAATAACGGACTCTGTCTCCGCCTCATAACGCACGCCGTCTCCGATCAATTCTTTGGCGAGCGGAAGCGGGATCCATAGTCCATCTCCTTCGCCCATCGCATAATCGCCGGTCCAGTCTCCCTTGTTCATAATCGGATTCGCTTTGGCCATGTAATCAGGCTTTTCGTGAGCCCGGTTCGGTTGGGATGACCACCAAGCGAATGCCGCTGCCGCGGCGGAAAGGCAAAACAGTAGCAAGAGGCCTAAGATCGGCGTCATTTTTCTGCGCCGCTTGCCGCGTCCGCCTATCATCGTCGTCTGCAATCTCTCACTCTCCTATTTCTACTCTATAAAAGGACGAACGAAAAGCGTCAGAGGTTTCGACCAATATTTGCCCGCGATATAACAAACGCGCCGGATGTCCGGCGCGATCTATGCTCATATTCGTCAAGTCGATAGAAAAAATCAGGACACCCGCCCATGGCAAGAGGGGCATAGACCGTAAATCTCCATACGGTGTCCTTGCACGAGAAACCCCGTACGCTCTGCGGCCGCGCGTTCAACCTCTACCACCGGATCGTGATCGAAATCGACCATCGCGCCGCATCCGGTGCAGATGGCATGATAATGATCGGACAAATCCGCGTCAAAACGGCTGGAATCGTCGCCGTAAGTCAGCTCCCGAATCAGTCCGGCGTCGACGAACAGCTTCAGGTTGTTATAGACGGTAGCCACGCTTAAGCTGGGGTATGCCGGGGACAACGACTTGAAAATATCGTCGGCCGTCGGATGCGAGGTAGACTCCATCAAGTACTTTAGTATCGCGTAACGCTGCGGCGTCATCCGGACGCCTCCGGATTTGAGCTGGTCCACGGCATGATAGATCCGGGTTTCCATGCTCCTCACAGCCTTTCCTTCGGGTTAAATTATATTTTAAGCGGTTTAAAAAGGCGCTGTCAATGGCAAAGGCCGCCACGAGGGTGACGGCCCTTCCTAATCTTCAAGATTTGCGGCCCTGCTGGCCCCGGTTTTCCCATAACCAGAGCGCAGCGCCGGCACCGATCAATACGATCGCGCCGATCATCGCACCCGCCGAATGGAACAGCCAGCGAATGTTGGACGACCCGAGCAGAATGGCCGCGCCTGCTGCCAGCAGCACGAGGCTGAGCGCAGGGAACGCACGCGAGTCGCCTTCGGCGCGGGAAGCGGGACGCCCGTCCCAGCCGTAAGGCGGTTGGCGATAAAGGTAGCCTCCCGAAGCGATCCGTTCGTTAACGGCCTCGGCGCTCTGCAGCGTATCGAAAATATTGTACAAGTAAATGATCGGCAGAAGCAGGCTGACGAGCACGACGGTCAGCACATTCCCTTCCATCTCCTGGACGACGAAGACGACGCCGCAAATGTTGAGCGCGAGCAGCAGCATCATCATGACGCCTTTGCCCATGAGCCCTAAGTACATGTAGCCGGTCCCCGGGAAAATAAAAGCAAACAGTCCCGCCAGGAACTTGCTCTTCTTTTTTGCGGATCGATGCCGCTGCGCTTTGCTCGTAGCCCGGGGGATACGGCAGGGTGCCCGGATCGGTCCAGACGGTTTCCCCGGAAGCCTGCGTGGTATCGGACGGCTGTCCCTGCGGCTGCTGCCAATCTTGGTTCTCGTTATTCATCATTCATCCCCCGACATCAATTTTGGCGCTACTCCGCGGACACGGTCCGAATGCCTTCTAGCCTGCGCAGCTGTTCGGCTAGCGAGACCGCCTGCAGCGGATCGCCGAGCCGGATCGTCAGCCGGATCCGGATGCTGCCCTCACCCCTGGTCTCGATTGCGCTCTCGTCGAACTGAACCTTGATCAGCTTGGCATCCTTCGTTTCCAGCAGCAGACGAATCGGCTCCGTGAGCTCCCGATCGGCTTGCGCCGACATGGTGAACAAAAACTCTCTGGGATGCGCGACGTATCGTTTTTCGACGACGTTCAGCCCCCACAGCACCGCGAGCGCCAAAAAAAACCGTAAACGACGCGCCCACGTAAAAGCCGGCTCCCACCGCAAGACCGATCGCCATGACGACCCACAGCGACGCAGCCGTCGTCAAGCCTTTGATCGACTTGCCCGTGAATAAAATCGTGCCGGCGCCTGAGAAAGCCGATGCCCGTGATCGCCTGTGCGGCAAGCCGTGCCGGGTCCCGGTTCACGCCATACTGCCCGGTGAATTCGGAAAAGCCGTAGATGGAGAGCAGCATGATTAAACAGGAGCCCAAGCTGACGAGCGTATGCGTTCGTAAGCCTGCAGCATGGTTTTTGCGCTCGCGCTCGTAGCCGATCAAAGCGCCGAGCAACGCGGACAGCAGAAGGCGAAGCATCAGGTGCCAGTCGTCGATTACCCATGGATTGTCCAAATCAGTATCACGCCTTATAAGTCACATTTTACTAGCGGATCGCCTGAAGCGGCAACGGCTTCCCGTCGGGGGAGGGATGCCCGACTTAGGTCTTGGCTCGCAGCTTCATGGTGATCATCGTTATATCTTCCCGGGGATGGAACGTGTCGACCGCCTCAAAGCCGTATCTCTCGTACAGCGCGATCGCGGGAAGGTTGCGCGCTTCGGCCGTGACCTCCCATACAGCGACTTGATCCCATGCATGCATCATATGCGAGATCAGCGCTCCCGCGATTCCTTGGCGAAAGTGGTCGGGGTGCACCATCATCCGGCTGATGACGCCCGAGCCGTCCTTGGCAATCTCGGCCGCGATCGCGCCGATCAGCTCTCCGTCCCCGTCTCTGTACCCCCAGAACGTCTCCTCCGAAGCTTGCAGTGAAGCGGTCGTATCGTGCAGAGGAGGCAGATCGGGAACGCCGATCAGCTTCGCTTCGATCCGGTAAGCGGCGTGCTGAAGACGCCAGAGATCGCTGGCATTGTCATGGATAGTGAGGTCCAGCCGCTCAATCGTTGGCATCCGCTCCAACTCCTCGTGAACGCTTTAAAAGAGGCGGCTTCCCTGCTGTCGGGTATGCCGCCTTTAGCCAATCTTATGAATTCTTCAGACGATCCATGAGCAGTTTGTTGACGAGGCCCGGATTGGCCTTGCCCTTCGTCTCCTTCATGATCTGGCCGACGAGGAAGCCGATCGCCTTGTCTTTGCCGCCGCGGAAGTCTTCGACCGACTGCGGGTTGGCTTCGACGATCCGGTCGACGATCGTCAGGATGGCGCCTTCGTCGCTGATCTGCACGAGCCCCTGCTCTTCGACGATCTGCTGCGGCAGCTTCCCGGACTCCAGCATCGCCTTGAAGACGGTCTTGGCGATCTTGGAGCTGATTGTCCCCTTGGCGATGAGCTGAATCATCTCACCTAGTCCTTGGCCCGTGATGGGCACCTGCTGGATCTCCAGATTGTTCGCGTTCAAGTACCCGAGCAGATCGCCCATAATCCAATTCGCCGACGCTTTGGCGTCGTCGGTATACTTCAGCGATTCCTCGAAGAAGTCGGCCAGCTTCATGGAGGACGTGATGACGCCGGCGTCGTAGGAAGGCAAGCCGTACTCCTGCGTATAGCGAGCTTGTCGCGCGTCCGGCAGCTCGGGAATCGAAGCGCGAACCCGTTCCTTCCATTCCGCGTCGATCTGCACCCTTACGAGATCCGGATCGGGGAAATAACGGTAGTCGTGCGCCTCTTCCTTGGAGCGCATGCTGAACGTCTTGCCCTGCGACTCGTCCCAACGTCGCGTCTCCTGTACGACCTTCCCGCCGCTGTCCAGCACGTCGGACTGACGCATGACTTCATACTCAAGGCCGCGCTGCACGCCGCGGAACGAATTCATGTTTTTCAGCTCGGTACGCGTGCCGAATTTCTCCTGGCCCCAAGGGCGAATGCTGACGTTGGCGTCGCAGCGTAGGCTGCCTTCTTCCATCTTAACGTCGGATACATCGCAATATTGCATGATCGCCTTCAGCTTTTCCAAATAGGCCTTCGCTTCTTCAGGGGATCGGATGTCCGGCTCGGATACGATCTCGACGAGCGGCGTGCCGACGCGGTTGAGGTCGACGAGCGAGCCGAGGCCGCCGTCCATATGCGTCAGCTTGCCCGCATCCTCTTCCAGATGAAGCCGGGTGATGCCGATTCGTTTCGACTGCCCGTTCACCTCGATGTCGATCCAGCCGTTCGAGCCGATCGGTTCGTCGTACTGGGAGATCTGGTAAGCCTTGGGCGAATCGGGATAAAAGTAGTTTTTGCGGTCGAACTTGCACCAGTCGGCAATCTCGCAGTTGATGGCCATGGCGGCCTTCATCGCGTATTCGACCGCCTGGCGGTTCAGAACGGGCAGCACGCCCGGATGGCCGAGACAAACGGGGCACGTATGGCTGTTAGGCGACGCCCCGAACGAGGTCTCGCAGCCGCAGAAGATCTTCGTCTTCGTGTGCAGCTCCACGTGCACTTCGAGGCCGACGACCGTCTCGTATGGGGATACGGTGGACATGAGTGGTTGTTCCTCCTATTAGAGCGCCGGGCGCAGCTTGTGGAATTCGGTCATGCCTTCGAAGGCGTGGGCCGCGCGGAGCACGGTCGATTCGTCGAACGGCTTGCCGATGATCTGAAGTCCGACGGGCAGGCCGTCCGCCAGACCGCAGGGCACGCTGATCGCCGGCACGCCTGCAAGGCTCACCGGGATGGTGCAAATATCGTTCAGGTACATCGTGAGCGGATCTCCGACCTGCTCGCCGATGCGGAACGCCGTCGTAGGCGCCGTAGGTCCCACGATGAGGTCGAAGCGCTCGAACGCTTGATCGAAATCGTGCTTGATGAGCGTGCGGACCTGCTGGGCCTTCTTATAGTAAGCATCGTAGTAGCCCGAGCTGAGCGCGTACGTGCCCAGCATGATCCGTCGCTTGACTTCGGGGCCAAAGCCCTCGCTGCGGGACTTCTTGTAAAGGTCCAGTAGATTGGCGGGATCTTCCGCTCGGACGCCGTAGCGGACGCCGTCGAACCGCGCGAGGTTCGAGGATGCTTCGGACGAGGCCAGCAAATAATAAGTAGCGATCGCGTAATCGGTATGCGGCAGGGATACTTCTTCCCATTCGGCGCCGAGAGCTTCAAAGGTCTTGAGCGCCTCCATGACGCGCGCCTTTACTTGCGGATCGATGCCTTCACCTAGGTATTCCTTGGCTACGCCGATGCGAAGGCCCTTGATGTCGCCGGTCAGCGCTGCCGTATAATCGGGAATCTCGACGTTCGCCGACGTCGTGTCGCGCTTGTCGTGACCTGCAATCGCCTGAAGAACGTATGCCGAATCCTCGACGTTTTTGGTCAGCGGACCGATCTGGTCGAGCGACGACGCGAAGGCCACCAGGCCGTAACGCGAAACGAGGCCGTAAGTCGGCTTCAATCCGACGATGCCGCAATAAGCGGCGGGTTGGCGAATCGATCCGCCGGTATCGGAGCCAAGGGAAAAATAAACTTGGCCGGCTGCGACGGACGCTGCCGAGCCGCCGCTCGAACCGCCGGGCACGCGCTCGGTGTCCCAAGGATTGCGCGTCAGCTGGAACGAGGAATTCTCGTTGGAGCCGCCCATGGCGAATTCGTCCATGTTCAGCTTGCCCATCGTGACGGACTGGGCAGCTTTGAGCTTCTCCACGACGGTCGCGTCGTAGATCGGGTCGTAGTTGGACAGAAATTGACTTGCGCAGGTCGTGCGAAGACCTTCGGTAACGATGTTGTCTTTGATCCCTGCGGGCAGTCCGTACAGCAGCCCCCGCTCGGCCGCGCCCGATGCGTCCATGGCCTTGGCCTGGGCGAGCGCGCCTTCTTCGTTCAGCGTCAGAAAGGCGCCGATTTTCGCGTCCGTCTCTGAAATTCGGGCAACGGAAGCCTGAACGAGCTCCCGAACGGACAAGTCTCTATGATGAAGCCTGTCGTGCACTTCGGACAATCTTAGGTTAAACAGCGACAATGCAGCTTCCTCCTCGGAGTTGTTCTATTCCAGTACGGCCGGAACCTTGAATTGGTCGTCCTCGGCCTCCGGCGCGTTGCGAAGCACCTTTTCGATCGGCAAGGAAGCCTTAGGCGCGTCTTCGCGCATCACGTTCGACATCGGCAGCGCGTGGCTCGTCGGTTCGACGCCGGACGTGTCGAGGCCGTTCAGCTTTTCGGCATATTTAAGGATGGCGTTCAATTGTCCCGTAAATTGCTCTTTCTCATCTTCGGTAAGCGTCAAGCGCGCCAGGTTGGCGACGTGTTCGACGTCCTTAGTGGTGATGCTCATAGACCGTTTCTCTCCTTTGCTTTCAGTACCCTTTCAATTCTCATTATTATATCGGACATGCCGGGGGAACTCAATGCGCGCGGACATTCCGAATTGTTTCATAAAGGCGATTATTGGGGAAATACTTAGATCGAATAGTCGGAGCTTTACGCCATTTATAAAATCGGGGGAGGTTGTCTTGATGTTGAGTAGTCAAGCTTTAGAACGACAAGCGCCGCTGCGCGACAGCGGCTACGTCGAATTCAGAGCGGACAGGGACGCAGGCGCGGCGCGGACGTTGACGGAATTGCTCGGTCCTCCGGGGAAAGAGGGTTATTGGAGCGTCCGGTACGATCACTACCAGCAGCTCCTGCAGATGCTCAACGCCGCGGATCGCAAGCTGACGGACGCGCAGAAGCAATCGGTGCAGTTCAGATTTTTCTTCGAAGAGCCGGCAGCGTCGGCGGATCAGGACGAGAGCGACGGCTGGGTGCAAGCGGCGCGTCTGCTGACCGGCTTCGGATCCCACCGCGTCGTCGATTATATCGCGAACCGTCGTTTTTCCAGTTATATGCAGCCCATCGTGCAATTAAGCGGCACACCCATCGGTTACGAAATGCTGCTTCGTCCGCTGCCCGAGCAGCCGCCGTTCCGGCCGTCGGAGCTGTTTGAAGCGGCTCGCGAAGCCGGCCTTCACTCGTTCCTGGACCGCGAGGCGCGGAACAGCGCCATCCGGGTCGCATCGCGGCAGCTGCCGGCCGGCGTCAAGAAGTTCATTAACTTCCTGCCGTCTTCGATCTACCGCCCGGATCAGTGCCTGCAACAAACCTTTGAACGAATCATCATGAGCGGCATGGATCCGGCCGACTTCGTGTTCGAGGTCGTAGAAACCGAGCGACTGGACGACGTGAAGCATCTGAATAAAGTGTTCGCTGCATACCGCAATATGGGCATCCGCCTTGCCATGGACGATCTGGGCGACGAATTCGCCACCGTCGACGCAATGGAGCAGCTTCAGCCGGACTACATCAAGCTCGATCGCAAATGGGTCACGGGGTGCGACGTGGACGCGGACAAGCAGCGCCGAATCGAGAACGTGCTCGAGCGGGCTTCGCGATTCCATGGCGTCGTGCTGGCTGAAGGGGTCGAGCGCGAGGAGGAGTGGCGGTATCTGCGCGAGGCGGGCGTACCGCTCATGCAGGGCTATCTATTCGGCCGGCCGTCGCCCGTGCCTATGCCCGTCAGGTTCGAACGTACCGCTTCAATTGTCTCCGTCTAAATTGATTAACTTAGGAGCGATGTGAAAATGAACAAGATCTACACGGCGCAAGTGACCTCAAGGGGCGGCCGCGAAGGCTTCGTCAAATCGTCCGACGGCAAACTGAACTTAAAGCTGTCCCAGCCATCGGCTTCGGCCGACAGCGCGACGAACCCCGAACAGCTGTTCGCGGCGGGTTATGCAGCCTGCTTTCACAGCGCGTTGAAGATGATCGCCAAAAACAAAGGCATCGAAACGGAAGGCTCGGAGGTAGCGGCCGAGGTGTCCTTATTCAAAGGGGATGCGGCGGATTTTAGATTGTCCGTCACGCTTAACGTTTCCGTGCCCGGTCTCGATGCCGGCCAAACGCAGCAGCTGGCCGAAGAGGCGCATCAAGTATGTCCTTATTCCAGGGCGACCCGCGGCGATATCGACGTCGAGGTCAAGACCGCCGCGCCGCAGCGTTAATCTACGCTGCCAGATGATCATAAAAAAAGCTTCCGAATCCGCTTCAAAGCGGGCCCGGAAGCTTTTTTTTATGGAGCCTTTTTTTTATGGAGTAACGTTCAAATCCACGCCTTCAAGTTAACCAGCCGGATGAATTCCTCGCGACTCTGCACCTCGCGAGGCGTCTCCTCCTCGGCCTCTTCCATCTCGCCGTTCATGATGCGCTTGAACAGCTCCGCATTGTGCGTCGCCAACGCATAATCGATAAGCGCCTCTCGGCCGATCCGCTCCGCTTCGAGCTCGAGCAGCACTTCCTCCAGCTCGATGTCGGACGCGGGCACATAATATTGACGGTTCGCATTCGGAACCCGGATGATATAGTCGAAGGCGCTGTCGTTGTTGCGGTCATAGGCGATGATGTAGCCGTATTCGCCGACGGGCATGTTCTGCTCGAAACGGTCGTTTACGATGATGATCTTCTCCCCCAGCTTCAGCATGCCGTTTCCCCTCCCCTGATCAAGCGGACATAAATCGTAGCTGCTTATCCTACTATCCTACTAGATAACGCGACGATTGTGCAAGACCAATAGACTTGTCAGGGATGAATAGGAAGACGATACAGCCGCTCCGGCGATGCCGTCAGTGTCCGAAAGCCGTCGGCGGTAATGGCGTACGTGTTCTCGATACCCACGACGCCGCGTCCGGGAAACGTGAACTTGGGCTCGATCGCGAGCACGACGCCCGGCTCGATCGGATCGGCAAAGCCCCGGGCGAGAACGGGCCATTCGTCGATCTCGAGACCGATGCCGTGGCCGAGAAAGCGGACCTGATCCTCGCCGAAGCCCATGAAATGCGCGGCCAATCCGGCTTCGTCCGCCAGCCGAAGCGCCTCCGCATACAGCGATTCAGGAGACGCGCCGGGTCGCAGGAGGGACTCGACGTGCCTGAGGATTCGTACCGAGACGTCATACGCGCGCAATAACTCCTCGTCCAGATCGCCGATGACCGCCGTTCGGGTCTGATCGATCGTATAGCCGTCGATGCAGCAGCCGATATCGAGCAGAATCGGCTCGCCGGCGCCGATCGGCCTCCGGCTGGCGCTCTGCGGCGCCGCAGGCGTCAACCCTCTGCCGCCTGCGGGTCCGTCGAAGTAAGAGGGCTCGGCAGCCGCTTCTCCCGCAGCGACCATCCCCGTCATGATCTCTTGGTTGTAGCCGCGCATCCGCATGAGACCGATATGTCCGTGCCTGCGCATCTCGCTCTCGAGGATCGTCATGACCTCTAGCTCCGTGATGCCTTCGCGAATCCGGCCGAGCGCCAGTTCGAGCGCGGCCGCGGCCGCCTGGGCCGCCGTCTCGATCAGCGCGATCTCGCCAGCCGACTTCACGGAACGGACCCGCCTCATCATCGCAGAACCATCGAGCAGCTCCACATTCGGCGCCGCCTCCCGCAGACGCAAAAAAGTTTGCGCCGGCAATACGTCCAGGTCTGCGCCGACCGCCGGACGACGGCCTTCCGCGAACAGCTCCGGGTAGTCGCGCGCCAACGCGTCGCCGAACGAGCGAAACGAACCGAGCGGCACGGTCCTCGCCGCCGACTCCCGGATCGCCCGACTCAAGCTGCGGCGGATATAATAGGTCGGCTCGCCCTGCGCAGGTATAAACAAATAGCCGGTCTGCATCGAGCCCGACCAATAATACAAGCCTACGTTCTGCGTAATCAAACAAGCTTGCAGGCCGTCTGCCGTCATCAGCCCTTGAAGACGGTGCCGTCTCTCCGCAAGTTCTTCCGCCGACCCAATCTCGTTCAAATCGAATCCCCCTATCGCATGCGCTTTTTCCCTAGTTTATCACATGCGGGTACGCGGAAGATCGGTTTAAAGGACAGACCGATATCGGATCGTGTCACAATCCTACGGCTCGCGGCATAATATTACCGTGCTTTAAGCGAATACCAGCTCGGCGGCCCCTTTCAAATCCCATTCGATCGGGTCGATGATCCCGAATACGCGCGGGCAAGCGAAGTGAACGATCATAACGACGCCGGGCCGCCGTAGCGTAACCTCATAATTGTAGGCGGAATTGCGATACGTATAAGGAAAGGCGTACTGCTCGTTGATCACGGCGAATTCGACGATCTCTGGCGCCGTCTCCAACCACTCCCCCCTCAAGGGGCGATAAATCGGCAGCGAGCCGTAAATTGGCTGCAAGATAAGCACGCGCAGTCGCTTCGGCTCGCGCGGAATCGATGGACACCGTGCCCTCCTCCAGCTTCAATTCGTCCATTTGCTGCGCTGCCGCATGCGCCGCCCGGTCGACGGCCCGCTTGCCTTCATGCAAGGTGCCCAACGCCGTCTCTTCTTCGAGTTGCATCGCATGCAGCAGCCACCAGACAACGATCATCAGGAAGCTGAAAAGCAACTTGTGCATAGGAGATACCCTCCCTTCGCCTTAGGGCACGTATTCGCTCATCTTCATGCCCGCGGCCGCCATTCGGGCCATGCTTGAAGGCGGATCTACGCCGATCAGCCTGTCGATGTCCATCAAACCGTCGTACGGATAACGGATCACAAGCCGCAAGCCGTCGCCTCGTTGAAGCGGAGCCGCCGAGTCCGTCCCCGGCATGCCGCTCGCCGTCGTCACCTCGTATTCGAGAATCTCGGGCCTGAATCCGTAACCGGACAATCGCGTCCGCGATTCGACGATCATTGCCGCATCGATATAACCGTAACGCCCGCTCGCCCCGACCTCCAGCAAATAATCGACCTCTTGCTGCAGCAGCGATTGACGAAGTACGACCACGTGCTTATAGACCGGGGAGAACATTAACCAACAGAACAAGGTAGCGAACAGAACAAAGACAAGCAGCTGCCTCATGGACTGATCCGGGCGATCGCGCCAGCCATTCCCGCGCCTGAATCGCGAATACGAGCCTTGGTCCCCGTTTCCCCTCCAGCCACGTTAATATAGATGAGCGCGACGGTCACGATGAGCATCACGGTCATCAGCAGCTGTCTCATGACGAACTCCTCCTTGCCTCCGGACATGATTTCTTAAGGCTCCATCGATCCAAGCGTCGTATTGGCCGTCGTGCCGTGCGTCTCGATACGCGCTCTCGTCCCGGTCGTATCGTTCGCGACGATCCCATTGAACATCAAGGCGACGACGATCAGCATCATGACAGTGATCAAAATATTCCGCATTATGAAAGCACCTCCTTTCCATTCGGCCGGATTGCCGCGCAGCGCTTTTCGCTAGGGCTTCAACACTTCGAACAGTTTCTGAGACTCCCGTACCCACGGGTACAGGAAAATTTGAAAGGTATAGAGAATCGGGAGCCCTGCCAGTACGAACAAAGCGTACGATGCCGTCTCCTTTCTCCCCGCCTTGGCGAGTTCGATGCTCGCCTTGTACTCGGCCAGCACGTCCCGGAGCATTCGGTATACCTCGTCGCTCTCGTGAAGGCGCATCGACCGCATCGTCTCGGCGAAGCTGTAGCCCTCTGAGGTACCCAGTCTCTCTTTAAAGCGAAGGAGCGCTTTGTCCGCGTCGTAGTACCATTCGTTCAGCAGCAGTTGAAAATCTCCACGTATGATTCGGGTGTAAGGCATACAGCGCATAAGCTTGCCGTGAAGGTGCAGGCGGGAGCCCATGTAATAGATCAGCTGGTTCATGACGGCAATCAATTCCCTGCGAATCCGATCGCTTCGATAACGCTTGAACGAATCAAGCAAAGACTTGTCGAAGGCGACGACGACTGCCGGTAAGGCGATAACGGGAAGCGCCTTCCAGAGCATGACATCGGATAACATGCCGAACGACCCGAAAGCCACCGCTGCGCCGCCTGATATGACGCAAACGAATATCAGGCTTCTCCTCGATGCCAAATAGACGGCCGGCTCGAGTCTTATGCCGCAGCCGGCGAGCAGCAGCCGCCTTTCCTGCAAGGATGTGCTGTCGGTACTGCAGCCTGCCGCCCGGAGCCACCACTGCGGCGGTCCGCGCTTGCGCCAGTTGCCGAACGCGATCCGCCATCGCGGTTTTCGGTAGGTGACCGCATGCAAAACGTATGCGACGCCGACGGCGCCCGCTATAAATTGGACCAGCCATAATACGGCCGTGTATAGGGTCTGACTCATTCCCGCCAACCGGATTCACCTCCCATGCCAGACCGGAAAGAAGCGCTTTTGCCGCGCTGCTGCGACGCCCCTTCACATCTTTCGCCTGGACAAATACAATCCCATCAAAAACGATCCGAAAATGAGTACCAGAGCATTCAGCAGCATGCTCCGACCGCCCGGATCGGACAAATAATACAAGGCGCTGGATTCGGCGTTCAGCCTGAAATTGATGGTTAAGAACAGTCCCAGGAAAAACAGGGGCGTAAAGTTGGCCAAACGGATCTCGAGCAGCCGGTGGCGCTCCGCATGGTCATCCATTCGCGCTTTTCGCATATCGTCGATGAGCTCCCGCAAATTGTCGGCGATGTTGTTGCCTTCGCTCAACGCAACGGCGAGCAAGCTGGAGAAATAATCCGCCCAAATATGACCGATGGACATCGAAAATCGTCGCAGAGTGCGTTCGTCATCGTGGTGGATGTTCAGCTGACGATAAAGTTCCTCGAATATCGCCTGCGTATCGCCAGGCAGCTGCCGCTCTTCGACCATCCGCTGCAGCGCGGTGCGAACGTGCCTGGAGCCGTTCACGAGGTAGCATTGATAAAAGAGCTCTGCCGCCGGCAAAAAATTAAGCCGGGCGGAAATCTGGCGGTTGATCAGCGACATCCGCAAAAGGCTGTAGGGCAGTACGGCAAGCATCGCGCCTAGCAAGGCCGCCGAGCGCAACGATTGGAACACGATGGCGCCTCCCGCGAGACCCCCGAGTGCCAGCCCGAAGGCCAGCTTCCAAAACGCGCTTGGCTTGACCCGCCATCCGGACGCAGAAAGAACGTCCGACAAATGCGTGAACAACGGCTGTAACCAGACGATGCTCACTTGTTGGGCTGTATCCTCCGCCTCGCTCCTGCCAAGCCGCCTTGAACGGCTATGGCGATCCTCTGCCAAGGCGAACAACGCCTTTAGCGAAGCGAATAGCAGCAAAAACAACAAGCAGCCTACCGCTGCGAGCCCCGCCGTCAACATAAACTCGCCCTTCGCTCGCCGCGAAGCCAGACGCAGCTGTCGGGATCGAACCTGCCGATTCGTTCCCAAGCGCGTTCAGACAGCTCCGCCTTGAGCACCCAAGCATCCCGGCCTTCGTCATATCGGGCCCAATCCCGAACCTCGACCGTATCGCCGCTGTAGATGTATTCGCCGATCCTGACCAGCTTCCGGCTGCTGCCGACCATCCGCATCTCGAACCCGATCTGCGTGACGTGCTCCGCGATCCGGCGGGTTAATCGGACAGCATTCATGGCCCTTCCGTCAAGCATGCACATGTCTGTAATGGCGTCCGGCACGTCCTCCAGACTGTTCGCATGGACCGAAGTGATGCTGCCTTCGTGTCCTCGCGTGCAAGCGCGCACATAGATGTTGGCATCCGCGTCGCGAATCTCGGCGTGACAGATTCGCTGCGGCGACTGACGCAGCGCCAGCTTGAACGCCTGCTGCGGGCCGTGCTGCGGATCGTCCTCGTCCGCCTCGTACTCAATGACGTTTTTGTCGGGAAAATCCCGCTGCAGCCTCAGCTCGAACCTGCCCTCGATCGTCACGATCCGCTCCTCGTCGGGCATCGCCGCGATCAATGCCTTGATCAAATGGGTCTTGCCCGTATTCGTCGGACCGGTTAGAGACATTTTACATGTAAACTATTATTGAATTGATAAGAACACACATTCCCGTATATACTAAGTACGGGGTGATGATCATGAATGAAATCGAAACCGAACTGCTTCGCGACTACGTCCACCTTACATATCTAATCAAAGAGGCCAAGGCTGAGCTGGCGGCATTGGACGATCCTCGTATGCCCAATAGAGGCATTCGGATGAAGATGACCAAGATGATGGGCAGCATGTTCAACGACCGGCTGAAGCTTACACAATCCGAGATGCGCGATCATGGTATGTTCGTGGTCAAAATCGACGATGACGAAAAAGACCCTCTTATATATGTACATACATCGATTAAACGGGTTAAGCAGTCGTTTCCTTATAAGAGGAAGATCCTGCAGGAAGACTTGAAGGATAAGCTCGATGGGATTGCCAAGGAAATATCGGGGATTAAGGTGCTGAACAAGAAGACTTATATGGAGGATTAGAAAATATATCCATGTAAAGTGAAATGCAGAAAATCAGCTAAAGTGTAAAGTGGTTGCAAAAATTGCGTCCATTTTGCGGATTGGTTGCAAACGCATAAAAAAGGGCCTTCCCGATTAAAGGAGGCCCTTTTCTTTTGCCAACGCAGCAATCACGAGCAACTTACGAACAGCCTCGCCCATGAAGTTCCCCTGGTTCGCTTTGTTGTACAGATCCTTTATTACTGCAAAGATTTCTTCAGCGGTGGTCGCCTGCTTACCAAGCATAATAAGGGCCTGCAGAAGGCTTTCAAGCTTGGCCCTAGCCGCACCTCCATACTTGGGATCGTTTAGCTTGCTCTTTAGATCAAAGGCCCGGTCGTAGAACGCGAAGGCTAGGACGCGATCCGTTGTATTCTTTTGAAGATAGTCGATGCGCTCTTCGTAATGCTCGAGATCCATCGAATCCGCAATCGCCAGCTCCGCATATAGGCGCGTCCACGGGAACTTAGGGCCGGGACATTGACTCTTACCGATGGAATCGATCTGAAAATGCCCGATGACCTGACTCGAATTGAGCGCGATCTTATGCCCGTAGATCCGCAACACCTCGGTCTGAATCCATTTATGGAGCCAGCAAAGCGACAGGAATTGAATCTCGGTTAGCGTTCCCTCTACACCCGGCGTATCGTCGTTGTAGGCGTCCTCGTTCTCGATGGTAATGGAATAGAAGTTCGGGTTTAAGGCCCCCATCTGCAGGACGATAGGAGCCTTTGGGCTGCGTATGTTGCCGTTCGTCTTCGGGCGCTTGGTCAGCTCCACGAACTGCATAATGCGACCGTCACGCCCGTTCAGATACGTCGATGACTTCTGATTTAAGAGGTTCTGGAACGTGTTCTTGACGCTGCTAAACGAACCGACTGAGATGTGATTGACGATCACAATGGGCTTATGTCCCTCTCGGTCGTAATGCCCGCCAAGGATATTCTGCTCAATAGGAAACATGGCTCACGCTCCGTGGTACGATTTTTCGATGTCCGTTACCGCATTCGTAGTCGTGGTGACCGCCGTTCCCGTGTCCGAAGTGACGACCGTTTGAGAAACGACCTTCTTCTGTAGGAAGTGGTTCGATAAGCTGCGAATCACGTCCAGAAGCCCTTCAACGGCGATGAGTCCGCCCCCCGATATAGGTTGCCGCCTGAAGCGTATTCGGGCTGAGATCGAGCCCCAGCGTATCGTTTAAGCCGTTAATCAGGACTGTAATAACGAACGCGAGGAATTTCTTTTTTACCTGCCAGGATGCCTTGTGACATTTTCATCTCGCTCCTTTTTGATGGGGATATCTCCGCTTGGAGTGTGGTATACGCGGTGGTAGGGGCAGGCGCACCAGCCAATGGCAGCAACGTACTCTGCCGGCCAATCTCGCAGCCATTTCTCAAGCCTGCATCCCATACTAAAACCTCCACGCGAGCTCTCAGCTCTCTTTGTTCGGTTAATATTTGCTGCAGCAATGAATTAGTGCCGCCGTTACTGAGCAGTTTTCTGAATCGCCGGGGCATATGGCGCAATAAGTAGTCCTGGACAAGCTTTATCCGCAGCAGATTGCCAATGATGAACAGGATCGTTGCAAGCCTTAACCCTTCTTTTGCGAGGCTTCCGATTGTGGTAAGGGCCCAACTGACAAGATCCATTCCGATTCCACCTTAACAGAAAGACCGCATTCGAGGTCTATCCATACCTCGTCGCGGTCTTCTGACTTTCTATTCTTTTTCATGTGGCGCCCCCATTAAAACCCGGTTTTAAACTTCTTGCCCGGCGTCTTCAGACCGACTTCTTTCTTCATAATGTTACGTCCATACTCGCCCGATTCGTTCAGCGCCTTCATCATCTTCTCTGCCTTCTTTTCCGTGGACAGCGATGGATTGATCTTCTGAATTCGCTTGACCAGATCCTGACCGACGAGCGTTTGATATTTAACGTACTGTTCAGGCGTCAGATCGACCTTCTTGTCTTCTCCAGTGAGTTTGTCCGTGCCCTTTAGGGACTTGGCAACTGTTCGCGGTGCAAGCGAGCTATCACCGGTTTCCTTCAGCAGATCAATAACGAACTGCGCTTCCGCGGTAGGCTTGTAAATGCTCCGCTGAGACGGACTGAGGAATACGTCAACGAAGGAATTAAGCTTCGTCTGCGGCTCTCCTAGCGTACTTACACGCTGCGGCAACTTCTGAGCAAGGTATGGGATATTCGCACGCGTTGGATTGATCGTTTTCGTCAAAGCATCGGGATCGTAAGTCTCCTTCACCTTGTCGTCGAACATTAGATTGATCTGGCGCACAATCGATGGATTGTACATGCCCGGCACCTGTTTGACGAGGTTCGTAATGACCGCTTTCCACGTGTTGTCTTCGCCTGGACTGGTTTTGAATGCCTCTTGAATGCCTGACAGGACCGAACTATCAAGCAGCGTATTCAGACCGCCCCACGCCGCGTCTGCGGCCACGCTGAGTGCACCTTTGTCGTCCTTTACGGACTGAGCGATGTTAGAACCGATTGCCATCGGTGCCGACGTAGGTTGGGCCCAAGAGTATGCCCATAGCGTGTCTCCTGGCTTCATCTTGGCTGCCGCATCAATGTCGCCGCCGCTGACTACGGCATCAAGCATACGGACGATAGCCGAGCCGTTAATCTGGAAGTCCGCTTGTCCTGATAGCTTTTGAAGGTTGCGAACGTCCATATCCTTGTCGAGCGATCCGGTCAATGCACCTTTGTCCGCAAGCCAGTAGGCGACTGCGCCAAATCCAGTACCCATAAGCGCCCGTGTCACCGACTGGATGACGTCAGCCCTTGTGAGATCCGTTTCCCGCGCTCGCAGTACGTCATTGAGTTGATGGAGTGCCTTCCCGATTCCGATAGGCGAATAGTCCATAGCCCGCAGCAGAAGGTTGGCCGGAGTCTTCGCGAACGGTAGGATGAGGTTGCCCGCGCCGAAGTCGGATGTCAGACCGAACGTACTGATTTTGTTGGCTCCGCGCTTGAATCCGCTCAGTTTTTGGGATAGGATGCTGTCATTCTGCAGCGTGACATACTCGCCGTAGTCGTTCGCAAGCTTCTCCGTCATGTCGTCCATGTTGGTCATGAACGTTTCCATGTGCGCCCGGATATTGTCCTTGCCCTTCACACCCTTGTTGATCGCATCAAGGTACGCCATTTCCCCAAGCCGCTGCTTTACCGCACGTTGATAGGCGGCATAGTCAAAGCCTTTCAGGGCAGCTCCTAGCGTCTTTTCCAGGTACGTCAACGGATTGTACTTGCTTCGGAAAGATAGCCCTCCGATATCGTACTTGGACTGTACGCCTTCGGGATCTACGCCGCGCCATCCTGCTTTCAGTCCTTCTCCAAGGCTTCCCCAATAGTCTTGAGCCTGGCTAAAGTAGTTTCCCCACCCGTTGCGGAAGGTGACCGTTCTCGGGCCACCTGTGATCTTTGAAGCGACGATATCGACCGGCGTTGCGATCATGCGGTTAAGACGCTCGAGACGATACAGCAATTCATTGCCGACGATATTCCGAACCTGAGTCAACGGGTTAAGCAGCATCGCGATATATTGGGCCGTAGAAAGCTTTCTGCCAAGTCCTACGCGCTCGTAGCTATTCAGCACGGCTTGTAGATCCTGTGACGCCTGACGGCGCGTTTCACCGCTCAGATTGGCTACCTTGTTCGCCATGCTACGGATGAAGTTGGCGTCGTTGGCTTCAAGGTTCTTGCCCTTGATAAAGTTCTCCGCGATGCGCTCGACATTCGCCAGCTCCCGGCGTGTGATGCCTTTTCCGTTGATCTGAACGGCCCGGTCGTAGATGTCTTGCGCCGATCCGCGCACCGTTTCTCCGAACTCGCTAACCAACTTCTCTGTGAAATCGGCAATCTTGACCGCGCCTTTCACGATATATGGTGCTGCCATTCGAGCAAGTAGCACGAGATCCGGTTCGTCCAGCTTGGCCGCGAACCCTAAATTGCGCTTTGCCTGCCAAATTGCACGGGCTTTTGCTGCCTCTTCCTCCAGGTGATTGACCAGCTTATCCCGTTTTCGCATCGCGGACAATTCTTCTCGAGGCGGCTTCTCTGGCTTGTTGTTCTTCCGCAGCGTCTTCAGATCGTCCATGAACTCCTTCAGCGTCTGCCGTTCCTCGGGCATCAGCTTCTGTCCGTCCTTCACACGGTCCATAAGGCGCGCTACGGCAGCGGCACGGTCTTTGTCATCCGCAGACTTACCGATGATCTGCGCGGCCTCTTGGAGCTTGTCCGCGTCCTTGGTGCTGAGTTTCAAGTCCTCCGCATTCTTCGGCAGCGTCTCATTAATCGCCTGAATTTTGCGTTGCGCGCGAATCAGCACCCCTTCAGGCGAGAGCCGATCGAGGATGGAGGCTGCTTGTACGGCTTGACCGGCCTCGGTAAGCTGCTTAGCCATTTTCTCAGCTACAGTTACAGCCCGTTCGGTGTGTCCGCGCTTCTGCAGTTCTTGAATAAGGCGGATTCCTGTCGCTGTCTTCTCTGCCGTTGGCCTGCCTGACCCGAGAACGAACGATTCAGCTTTGTCGATGTCGTTTGTAATTCGCTTATTCGCCATCGCTACAGCTTCGTCATTCGTAATGATGTCGTAATTTCGCTTCTTGGAGTTGGCTAGCCCCACGGACGTAGGCACATCTAGCTGATTGGACTCCTCAAGCGACCGCACGAACCCTCGTTCAGCTACGTTCGGATTGGCGTTAGTCAGAGTAGGAGCCGACCGCGTGACAGGTCCCGACCTGACAGCTGTCTTCGGAGATGTTTGCGCCGGCGTTTCAACGGGAACTGCACGACTTGCCGCCTCAACAGCCCTAGGCGTCAGTACCGGCGAAGCTTCAAAGTCGGGCTCGAACCCTCGAACGTAGCTAATCGTCGCATTACGGTCGTTGGTCAGTGCCTCAAGTTCCTGCGCATAGTTCGGATTGCTGCGATTCAGGTTTCCGATTTGCTCGTCAATGTCCACTATGCTCTTCTTCGCGCCATTTACTAGATTCGCCTCTCGGCCTACCTCATCAAGCGACTGCGTGGCTTTGATTGTGTTCTCTACGATGCGTTTAGAGGCATTCTCCCCAACTTTTCGAGCAAGTGCGCCGATGCCCGTAAGCACAGGGCCGGCGATTCCACCAATGCTTGTATTAAGGGCCGTGTTAAATAACGCATCACCAGTGCTTTCCTGCCCCGTAGCCACCTTTACCGCGTCTTGTGGTGCAGTGCTTGCCGCGCCTGCAACAGCGCCACGTACGGCCGTTTGAAGCGCCTTGTTAGTGATGTTCTTGCCGATCGATTTAGCTACGAAGCGTTCAGCCAGTTCACCAGGAAGAGCCATTCCGTAGAATTCGCCAATCTTCCCGGCGACTTTCGTTGCTTTGTCCTGCGGCTCTTGGAATACAGGGCTAGACGTGACAAAGGATGGAGCTTTAAGCCCCATCCCATCCCCGATTTCCTTGGCCTTGGCAGGAGTTATACCGGTCACGCCGCCCGTGATTTGACCGGCTACCTGATATCCCTTGTCGATGAAGTTTCCGACGCCCTTAATGGCGTTATCATGGGCGCTCTTGACGTCCTGGAGGAACGCAACGGCTTTATTGCTGCTACGATTTCCGATTTCGTCCAGAAGATCACGGTTCACAGTGACACCCGGCACAATCGCCTTAATGTCCGTTAACGTCTTCTTCGTCTTGTCCGCTTCTGCGTTTTGATACGGCAAGCGAGGGCTTGTGTTCGGCTGCACAAGTTTCTGTGCTTCGTGTGGTGTAGTTACCACGTCGTTTCCTTGCGTGGCCGCCTTCTGATCCTGCTGGATCTTGGTAAGGCCCATGGTCGGCAGCTCGACCGGCTTGCGGACAACGCTTGATGTACTGGACACCGGCGCTACTTGGGTTTGGGCCGTTGGCGCTGGCTTATCGATACCAAGCCTTACTCGCTCTTGCCTTACGAAGTCATCCGCCGTTACCTTGTTGCTAGAAGAGGACGAGGCGGAGACTGCGGACCCGTTCAATCGTTCTCGCTCTTTTTTTGATAAATTCATCCGCAGTCATCATCCTACATCATCCTCCTAGTAATATCCGTTCTTGTCCCAGAAAGCTAGCGCTTTTTCGGGTGTTCCGTACCTATCCTTAATATACTTCAGGCCAGCAACAGCCTGTTGATACGGATCAGACCAATCAATCTTCGAGCCGCCGTAGTTCTTGCGCGTCGAGTCAAGGAACTGAAATAACCCCTTAGCCGACGACTTGTGGTTTGCTGCGCTGCTATTGAAGCTAGATTCTCGAGCGACCAATTCTTCAACCGCCCTCGTCCACGATGAGTCATACCCACCATCGGCAATGGCTGCTTTAATTGCACCCGAAGCTGCGGCGTAATTCTTCGGGTTCGCTTTCGCGTCCTTATCAGCCTTGTAGTAGTTGGTGTAAGCCCCTCCGCCGCTAGAGGGGCTACTCAGTTTCCCGCCGGCTTAGCAGGCACTTGGCCGTTCCAAGGGATGCCATATCGTTGGTACATCAACCACATATTATAACTGTCGAGCCCGGAGTTCAGTATGACCGATGCTAACGAATCTGTATTTACTATTTTCCCATCCTCATCGCGCGTTACCATCTTATCCGTATAATCAGCCACGGATTGAGCCGAAGGAGCCTGTGTAGCGTTCTTTTGATCCAACGACTTCTGGAACTGACTAGCGTCCTGATTGTAATTCGCCCAGAACTGCGTATTGCCTTGTGACAATTGATCCCGATTAAGCTGCATGTTCTGAGCAAACTGGTATGCGTCCTGCGTTTTCGTACCCTTTGGAAGTCCATACATGCTCGCCAACGAATCCGGGATGGTCCCTGTTTGCTGTGCGACCGTCCATAGATTCTGAAGATCCCGTTGCTGTTGATCCGACGTCTTCGTGCCGTCCGGCAGGTATCCCGTCAATCCCGCCATTGTGATGCCTTGGTTAAACTGCTGATTCGTACCTTCAAGCGTACGAGGCGCAGTCCCGGCCTGAATCTGCCGGAGATACCCGGACGGGTCAGACTGAGGCGACAAGATCATGCCAGCGCGGTCGCCGTATGCCAAGGCGTTATTGATATTCTGCTGCTTACCTGCCAGCGTTGATTGTCCGTTATAGACACCCATGAGTTGTGCAAGCTGAAGCGCTCTATCGTCGAGATATTGGTTGTTATTGATCAACGCATTGGCCTTGCCCGCCTGAATCTCTTTCAACAACGCCAGATCGTCAGCAGAGGCGTTATTATTGATCAAAGACCGTTGCTCCGAGATGTTCTGCAGCGCGTTTGACTGCTGCTGATTGATGTCGTTCAGAGCACCTTGGCGAGCTGCACCCAGTCCGACATTGGCGGTGATGTTCTGGCCGTCGCCGGTCATGCCGTTGTTCGCCACCAACTCCCGAAGTTTCTGCGCGTTCTGCATGTTTACCACATCAGCTTGATTGCGCGAATCATACGCCGATTGGTTCGCTTGCGTTTCCTGCGAGTTCAGGCCTTGTAGCTGCATATCTCTGGCCTTCTTGAGCATCTGTAGCTGCGAATCATATTGGTTGTTGTAGAGCTGTTCGATTAGGGCTTGGTTGCCAGTAGAAGCGAATGTGCCTGCGCCCGGAACGGCTGTATTGCCTGGTGTGGTGCCTGCTCCTTCCAAGACACCTGCAGTTTTACCAGTTAGTGTTTGAAGGTACTTTTCCTGAGCACTCGTGTCTTGGCCCGACGCCTTCCTAGCCGCAATCGCTGCATTAGTCCGCTCAATCTCGCTTTGCCGAAAGGCTGGATCTGATTGCACTTTCTTTGAATCGGCAATCATTTTCAGTCTGGTAACCGTGTCCGACGTGTTGTAGTCTGCTCCTCCGTTGCCCGTAACAGGAGGATTGACCGTGTTGTATAGTGCTTGAGCATTTGAAGATGTTGTACCTGTTCTGGAGGCTGTACCTGCCGCTGCTGCTGGCTGTGGCGCAACAGGCTGTTTCGGCGCTCCGGTATTGGTTGTTGCTGTGTTCGTCTTAGTTGTTGTCGTGTTTGTGGTTGTTGACGGCGTTGTCGCCTTGATGGCGTTGTATTGCGCTAAATTCGCCGAATCCGAAGGCGGCTTCCCTGCTGCGGCTTTGCGCTGAAGCTCGGCCGTAATCTGCGCTTGCGTCATTGTTGCCATGCTTGACCCTCCTTTTTTTGGCATAGAAAAAGCCACCCGGAAGGTGGCAGAAGATGGTATTATATAGTTTGTACGACTCGCCTAGGTGGGATAGGACGCCTCCAGATTGGAGGTGATTCTATGACATTTTCGTTCCAAGAAGTGATGATGCTCGGCATGTTTGTGCTGGCGTTGCTAACTTACTTGAATAAACGGAAATGACCTGCCCAGGTTCGAGCCAGGGGACAGGTCATTTCTTCCATCTGATTCAGTTGGAGGCACGTCCACCGAAGCAGTTGTGCAGGAAGTCGGTGTTGGCCCACCGGCTTCTTTTGTTATTCTAAGCATATCACACCCGTTTTAGACGTTCAATAAACTCTCGAGCACTTTGGATTGGATAGCGCTGTTTAGGTTTAGGTTTTCTTCGATGTAACCATTAATCCCGACGACTTTCCCCGAATCATCAATCAGAATTCCGCCTGAGCTGCCGTGGTCGGTAGCGGCATCGTGTACGATCAAAGAAGCATCGAAGTCCGCAAGCTTGTACTTAACCTGTCCCTCGGTGATCGTGAACCGCCTATGAGGGAACCCAAGGTCGTATACATGCGCTCGATTCTCTGGCACGGCCGTATTCAGTTGCAAGGACGGATGTCCGGGCAAGCGTATGCCAAACAGATCCTTTTTTGGCGTCATTGAACAGCGCGTCCTTGGTCTGCAGCGTCACCGCGTCTTGACTGCTGAACTCTACCCGAATGGTCGAACCGATGCCGGCCACATGCGCGTTTGTAACGAACACATCGCCGTGCGTGATGAAGCCTGAGCCGGTTCCTAGCAGGTTATTCGAAGCATCATATACGTACACCAGACCAACGCTCTCCCCGATCTTGTTAAGCTGCTCTAGCGTAAGCCCCTCAGATGCCGCAGGAGGCGTCGTAACTGTTACCCGGCCATTGGCCTTGTCGTAGGAAGCAGAGCCGCCCAATGCCTCGCCAACGGCCCTAACAGGCACCATTGTCACGCCATTAATGATCTGCGCCTCTGCTTTGACCGTCTGACCGTTGACGACGAGTTGAATGCCCTTATTTGCCCCGTATGCTGTTCCTGCAATCAGAGAAAAAGCGAGCACGCCAAGCGCAATTTTCTTCTTCATCTCGCTACCCCTTTACTAAAGGTATGGTAGCCTCATAATATCAGGCGAAACCCATTATTCGCCAGAAGTTTCTGCAACAGCCTGTGTCGGCTGCGGCGTGTTTACGATCGTATCCGCCTCTTGTTGGGTCAGCCTACGCGGTACGAGGGATTGAATCTGTTCAGCCGTAACCTGATAAAGCAGCCATTGTCCCATGAAGTAGTTAAAGTATACGGTAGACATGATTACATCCCTCCAAAGATGAGATCGTTAATCACCTGCTGCATTTGTTTGATTTGATCTTCCAGTGTTGGCGGAGCAGGAGGGCGAGCGTTCCACTCTGCGTCAAGTTCTGCCTGTGATCTTTCCACGCGCTGCCCATCTTGCCATTTGTACCGGTACTGTCCGCGATCGTTTGTCAGCAACTCCGGCCAGACCTGCGAGAAATGACGCGGACCGCCTTCTTGGATGAGAATATCGCCGTTCTGCGATTCTTCAAAAGCAGATGTGAAACCCTGTTGGATAATTCCGTTTGCGCCTAAACGAATATAAATGTTGTATCCGTCCATGTCTTCCCTCCTCAAAGCTCAGCGTCTGCTGTCCAGCCGAACCAGTATTTAGTACCAACGGTAAACGGATTGGCTCCATCTGATATCCCGGTAAACCCTGCATCTGTAATGCGGTTGGCTAGTACGGTGGTTCCAATTGAATTTGCTGCAAATGCAGTCGAGACTTTACCGGGGCTTCCATTGTAGTCGTAGACGATGGTTGTTGGAGCTATGCGCATCCGAGTGAAGAAGTTTACCTTTGTAGATGCAAGCCCGGTTGTTTCGGCAGAAGCGACTTCTCCGGCTGCGTTATCCAGTTTTTGCACCGGGACGAATCCTGTCGTGTAACAGGTCTGATAATAACGCTGGCAAAGGGCCAATTCCTCCGCAAAACTGCGAGGCTGGAAAGGCATAGCCGATAACCCGGCATTAAACTGTACTCGCGAGAGCGTCCCGACACCAAATTCGACGGTTACGTTTGTGCCTCCGGGAAGCAAGGCTGTGATGCCTGAAGCGGCATATGCGCCACCGTTAATCCTCCCTGTCGCTGTGCCTTGCCAAGATAGCGTATAATTGCCAGACTGCAAGGACGTTCCTTCGATCACCTGCTGCAGCGAACCGGCCGTGATTGTAAGGATTGATTCGCCGCCAGTCGTTGTGAAAGTGTAGGTGCATCCACTCGCGCCAGCCTTGAAGCGATCATGCCCGTATGCGCCGGCAGCGAGGATTACGGTTCCCAACTTTGAGCGCTGATTGACCAGGAAATTGCCGTTAATGATGCCTTGACGCAATATTCCGCTCATTCCAATGGCCGATGACCCACCGCTGTTTAATTCGGCCGCTAATTGATCAAGCAGCGACTGCATAGAGTCTCGAAATGCTGTTTCACTCGCCGGCGTTGTTGGAAACGAAGTCGTATTGCGATAGCCATCAGGCGGATTGAATGAAAATGTCATGAGGCACCTCCCCTATTTAACTTTCTTCACGGCCACATATGGAATTACAAGGCTCAGCAGCGTCAAGTTCTGATTCGCCGTGTTGTTGCTGAATTCGATTTGGAAGTACTCGACTTTCCTCTGCTTGGGCTTCATACGGACAGGCGGCGGATACTGATTGACCGCCCACGACCAGTTAGCCCATGTCGCTTGATCCCAGCGGAACGAGCTGACGTTTACGCTCTCTTGGTCCAAAGTTTGACCGTTCTCGCTTATATATTTGATCGTAAAGAAGCTAAATCCACCGGCTTTCGCTGTAAACCACAGGTAGGAAACGGTCTTGTACCAATCCGGCATGCCGAAATTGAACAATTTTGACCGCCATACACCGTTGATAGCGCCAGAAAAGTCACTCAGTACGGTTGAAAACATTACAAGCCGGCCTAGGGTCCGATCACCGTAATAAATCGTTCGGTTGTCCTGAATCCAGCATGCCGCGTTGATGTTTGTTTGAGGAAACCAAGCTAAAGCTTCTTCGTCTGCCGCCGTATTTCCAGTATTAGCGAACGGCGAAAGCTTGTAGTTCCACACATAAGCCTGATTGCCGACGCAGATCCAGTAATTCGAGCCATCGTCTACGCTTGTCGCTGCTGTCAGGGCCGTCTTCCCAAGATCAAGCAGCCCAGGACGGCCCGATGCGCCGTTGATGTTGCCGCTGATGGGCCTTACATTGCGTTCATCCCGGATCGAAACCTGCACAATGACGAATAGGCCGAGCTCGGAATTGCCGAACACGACGTTATTGTCGATGACCTGGACGCTTCCAGGCATATCACACCCTACAGCGCCATTGATCCAGTACAAGGGGAACGACGCGCCGATCTGATCAGCACCCCAAAAGCCTTGAGTGACTGGGTTCTGATAGATTGTAAAGGCGATGCTTCGTTCTTTCAGATAAACGAGTTTATCGTAATGTTTCGCGCACGCGACAACCGCCTCTGCGCTGCTCCCTACGTCCGAGTATTCATTCTCCGGGAAATAGGTGGGATCTAGCAGCCCACTACGGAACACGCGATTCGGGTAGTTCGGGTTACCCCATAGGAACAGGCGCGTGTCGTTATCTCCGCCGAAGTCGATAATGTACCGGCAGTTCTTGATACGGTTAATGTTGCCGCTGATCGTCTTGTACGCCGTGATCACCACGTTGTTCGTTCCGCTCGATGGTGCGGCGGTAAATGTGACAACCCCGGTCGTTCGGTTTACCGCGAAGTCTGTAGTCTCTACCTTTGCAACGCCGTTAACCGTCGCTGTGACTGCTGTGGCGTCCAATCCCGTTAGCGGTAGGGTGTAAGCCGTTGCCGTACCATTGGCGCTGTACGAGGCTTTAAAGGCCGGTGTAAGAAGGTTAAATTGCTCGAAAGGCGTACCCCCACCTGTTGGCGCATTGGACATCGTAAGCGTCGGCACATAGGCGGCGGCTGTAACCTGCGATGCCGTCAGCGACGAGTCAATGACGATGTAATCCGTGCCGTTCAGGTAGTACAGTTTACCGTTGAATGCAAAAAACGACCCTTTGCTGTTCGCTAGGCCGCTTATGAGAGCTACAGGCGCGCTTGATCCGCTCTGTCGGTAGATAGCCGCACCCCAAGCGAATATCTTATTGCCTCCGAAAAGGCGTCCATACGCCCCGTTAACGCCACCTGCACCGAGAGAGGACGCATAGACGTATCCTTGTCCATCGCGCTTAGAGAGCGTTCCTTGATCGTCTGCGACCATGTTGAGCATGTAGGGCGACTGTGTGTCCCGAAGCTGCGTCGGATCGTATTTATAGCTCGCGCCTCCGTTTATCGCCTGTAACCTCAGTTCGTAGGATTTCGGCGGGCTGGCGCTCGTGAAAATCGGCATATTACCACCTCACTACGGATCTGCCGCGCTTGGGATACTCAATCTCGCGCTTAAAAGACTTGCCGAGACGCTCGTAATAGATGTTGAGCAGCTTATTGGAGATCCCCTCATTCTCGTCAGCGATTACCATGCCGCCAAGATAGTAAGGGATCATGTCTTGCGTATATGGATCAACCTCAAACTCGGTATCGTCCGTCGTTGTGTCGGTGATTGTTGTCGGATATCGGTAATAACGGAGCGTGAAGACGCCAGAGAGCCCGGAGTTGACCCAAAACAGCCCGTCTTCGAGTTTATATTCATAAAAAAGGATAGCTGTTCAGGCGGACGTTACGGAAATCCTTGATGTCAACGGGTAGCGCGTACTTGTCGTAGCCGTCTTCTGTAACGGTTGGCGATGTCGCCGTGGTATCGAGCCTGTATGTAGCGTCGATTCCGACTTTGTCGGATATCTCGCCTTGGCAATAATCCGCCAGATTGTTCATGCGTAGCCGGTAATCGGCGTTCTTCACATCGGAAATGAGCGCCCCGTTGTTGGAGTACTCGTTAATGAGCTGTACGGCCCTTGTCTTGGCCTGTCCCAGGTTCAACCTGATCACCCCGCATTGCCGTAATAGGCAAGTTCCTTCACTGGCCGGTGCATGTCCTTGGCGTATTCACGCGCCAGGTTATCGATTTCAAGCTGCTGCCTGCGTTCTCGTGCCGCATCGGACTCTTGAACCGCCTTTGTAGCCGAAAACCCGGTGACCGTATGAATCTCCCGAATGCGCCGGTATACTCTCGCGTCAAGCGTGGAATACCCGGACTGTGGTATCTTCATGATCGCCGTCTCTGTAACGCCGTCCATAATCAGCCATGTGTTATCGGCCTCTTTGTGCATGACGTACAGGTCCGGGTCGTACTCCTGCAGCCGTTTTTCAATATCGTTGATGTCGTTGATGAAAACGCGTTGATAGCCTTCGAAATAGTGCCGGTTCATCATAATCCCCCCTGAGACATAAGAAAGGAGGGCCTCTAGGACCCTCCAAACCTAATTAATTTCCATATTTTAGTAGCCCGTCGCCATGGTCACCCCGGTTAGAGCGCCGAACGCGTTGCGAGCGTGGCAGACCATCGTGTAGTACCAGAACGCCGTAGCTTCATACGCCGGCGTGTTGGCGACACGGCTGAACATGGAGCCGTCTTCCTCCATGAAGTCCAGTTCGGACGTTTGGTACAGCCCCAGGTCGTCCCAGTTGCCGCCGTAGATCGTGCTGTCCGGCATGTAGCGGTCGACTACCATCGGCAAGCCGTCGAACTCCAGGGCATCATAGCCGCCTTCCAGTTTGATCGAGTTTACGTAGCGCTTGTTCGACTGCAAAAGCGCTTCATATGCCGCGCGTACGCCGTGACCGGCAGAAATCCACTCGACCTTCTTGCCGGATGCGATGTCGATATAGTCGATCATTCGACGAATAGCTGCTTCAGAAATCGCGCCGTTGATTGCGATAACATTCGACTTCCACCACGAGTACGTTCCCGGTGCGAGACCTTGCAGCGTGGACGTTGCCGAGATGATACCGGAAAGGCCCATCGGGTCAAGGTTCAGCGTACCCGAAACCACGGCATAGTCGGTGGCGGCCGTCGTAACTGCTGCGCCGGAAATCGTGATCGTGTCTGCGATCAGGTCAACAGACGTTACCGTTCTGCCCGGTACCGTCACCGTGCCGCCAGAGTTTACGATGTCGATCACCATGCCGACGAAGAATGCCTTTGAGTTGTCGAGGTTCAACGTGTTAACCGTCGTGTTGACAGCGAACGTAGCGAGCTTGCCCGTGCCATCGCCCAGGGATGCACGACGGACATAGTTCTGCATGTCCGTTACAAGGCCCTTAACTTCTGCCTCCATCTCCTTCAGGTACGTGGCCGCGTCCTTCTTCGTCGCCTGGATCGCCGCGTTAGATACCTGCAGGCGGCCATGAATGTAACCAACGTTCCCCGTCGAGCTCTTGTAGGATTGGTTGCCGGCCGTAGGCAGCGTGCCGGTTTCCGTGCCCGAACCGACGCCGGAGTTGCGTCCGAAGTGGTGGGTGATGTTGAAGTTCTTGCCGCCCCCGCCGATCGTCTCAGCCTTTTTCATGAGCTGCTGGATGAAGTAGTTCGAGCCGTTGTTGACTTGCTCCCGGATCTTCGGGATATAGTCGACTTTCAGAGCATCGGCGATTGTAGAGAGTGTTGCTGGCATTGTACATTACTCCTTTAGGATGATTGTTGTTGGGATTTGATGCGGTCTAGTGCGCGCTGGCGCAAATCAGTCCATGAAAGCTTCGATGTATCTTCGTGCACAACACCAGGACTGCCAGAGCCTTCAACACGCGGCCCCTTCTTGCTCTCGAGGTACTCTTTCACGGCGATTTCTTTCGCCTTCTCGGCCGTCTCCCTGGCCTGCGTAAGCTCTTGTTCGAGCTGTTCGGCCCTGAGTGCCTTGTAAGCCACTTGGTAGTTCTGCAGGCCGTTTTCGATCATGTAAGCCTCGATCTCGTCAGCATTCGCGCCCTTCTCGGATGCGAAGGCGGCGATCTCGGATTTAAAATTGGTGTACCAGTTGTGAAGCTCTTGCTGCTTTTCGATCTCGTCCGCTTTGGCCGCTTTTTCTTCCAGAACTTCAAGGCGGCGCTGCATTTCCGGTGTGATCGCGTTCTGCTCTGCGCGTTGTTGTAGGCGTTCCATTTCGATTTGCTCCTTGAGCGTCATGGCGTCTACTCCGTTAAGTTCCTGGAGATAAGCGCTCAGCTCTTTGTGCACATCGTAGTCGCCGTACTTCTCGCGTACTTCCTGCTCCCACTTCTCTCGTTCAGCTTTGATCGCCTTTTCGCTATGCTCACGCAGGCGCTTGGCGAACGAGCTTTCGGTTTCCGTGGGTGTTTCTTCCGCTGGTGCTTCCTGTGTCGGGGCGGTCCCTTCACTAACGACCTCTTCGGTCGTCCCTTCAACGCTAGGGGCAGCACCAATATCCCCATCCATTTCATAGAGGGGATGTAATCGGAATTCGAACATATAAAATCCTCCTTGTGTGGGCGGCGCAACTCCACACGATCAACGCCGCAACGAATTAGATTGCAGATGAAAGGGCTACCGCTGCTCTGCGATAGCCCCGTTAAAGCCTTGTTTTCATTTGTGCTGTTTGAAGCGCCGTATTCGCCCGTAGAGCCTCGCTGTTGGCCTTGGCCTGGTTGTCCACCTGCTTCATCTCGAGCGCCCTCTGATGCTGCTTGTCGGCCTCTTCCGCTTGTGCTGCTTGTTGCTCTTGTGCCGCCGCCGCTTGTTGTTGCATCTCAGCTTGTGCCGGAGCGTTGATCGCATCGATGTGCTGCTGTACGTGCATATCAACGAGCGCTCGCATTTGATCGGTAAGCTCTTGCCGGTAAACCGACGACTTCCTAAACAGATTGTGATTGTACAGATGCACCGTGTGGTCGTCAGAGTCCCACACCTTCGGCATGCCGGGGATCGGCTGCGGCGGTAGCTGTGGGTTCTGTACGCCTTGCATAGCGAGTTCCTGCGTATTCATGTTGAATGCCTGCCACTCGGCCAGATACTGCGCCACAAGTTCTTGTGCCTGCGGATCTTGGTTCGTGTCTTCAAACTGCTTGTTCTCCATCTTGGAATTGTTCTCGTCGAGCTGCTTTTGCTCGAACAGCTCGTTGGAGTCGCCGAGCCCAAGCATTCGCAGGAGCGTATTGGAGTCTGGCTGCCCCTGGTCGTTGACGATCGCGCCCTTGTCCCACAGCGTTAAGATGCGCTCTTGCTGCGCGGACTTCATCTCTGGCAGGCTCGAGCCTTGAATGATGTTAATGTCCTCTTCGCCGCTCAGGTCCGATCCGGTGAAGCTGACAAGCTCGATCTCGTTGTCTGCCCCAAGAATGCGTCCCATCCGCTCCTCCGTGTAATGCTTCTTCATCAGCCGGAGCACGCGTTTGAGGAGTTTCTTCATGCCGCGCTCGTAGTTCTGCGAGTTGACGGCCATCTTCTCGTTTTCCTGCTCAACCATGAGCTGCAAGCCGGATGCGGTGTCCAGACCGGCAGGCAATCGCCCTTGGCTGACCTCTCGAGCGCCAGACATGTCGTCAATCATTCGGTTATAGTACTCGATCACCCGGTCAAATCCGTTCGGTAGATCCGCACCCGGCACACGTTGCACCGCGCCACCATTTGAGGCGTTGTATTCGATGATGCCGCTGATCTCGTCGTTTAGCTGATCCTCGTCGACGTTGCTTCCCAAGGGCACGAGCCACTTGGTAGAACCCATCTTCTTCATGTTCGTCGCCATCATCGTCAGCATGATGTTGAGATTGCGCTGAATGGGCAGCATCGCCTCGATAAACGCTTTGTACTTCACGCTACCCGGGATCGGGATGTCGCCGAAGATGATATACGGGATCTCGCCTGCGTTTTCGTCTGAGTCCAAGTATTCCGACCGTGTCGTCGTCACCTTGAGCCCATTCGGGTACTTCTTACACGGCTTCATCCAGAGTTCGCGGACCATGACCATGTGCTTATTCTTCTTCGTGGCATCAATGCCGTTGGAATACTGCTGCGTTACGTCGAAGCTCGGCGCATACGATACGTTCTCGTCCGCCTGAACCTCTTTGCCGTACTTCTCCTTGACGTAATCAATGTCTCGCGGCTTCTCCTCGACAATCCAACGAATTTCGTCGTCAGTCGTGGCCGCTGGGTCAATGAACAGTGTTAGCGGATCGCATATCCTGCAGCGAATCTCGCCGGTATGGATGGATTGCATATCTTTCTCGTAGCCCGGTTCGCCCTCTTCAGGCGTGATGTCCTGCCCTGCCTCGGGATCAAAAAAAGACCTTAGCCGCGCAATATCCCTTAACGTCGTTGTTAAGGTGTATATCGCGTGTCTTAAGGTCCATTTCCTCTTCGTCCCACCAGGAGTGAATGAACTTCGTGCCGGCTTTTGCTACCTCGATCCGGTCTTGATCGTTCGTGTCTGGTGTAACGTCGTATTTGATGCGGTTCTTGGTCTGCTTGGCTAGCTTGACCTGTACCCTTTGCCCGATAACATTGTGAGTGATGCGTTCCTGACCGTCATCGATCGGTAATTCTCGGATAGTCCGGGCTGATCTGTCCCACCCGATCCACTGATTGCCTACGTAATAGTTCAGATTGATGAGCATTTGCTTGCGCATCGCCCAATCTTCGCCTTGCTTCTTCAGCTCTTCGACCTTCTGCACCCATTCCGTCTCGCTCAACGTCTTCTTATCGTCCATTTCACACCCCCTTTCGCTGCCTTTGCGCCTTATTCAGCCGTTTTGGGCTTTGGCCCTCTACGTTTAGGCGTCGTGCCGTCTGCAGCGCCTTCTGTGCCTTCCTGCGGCGTCAGGATGATGTCGTACCCCGGGATGGTCAGCTCGGAGACATCGACTGGCAGGAATGCGAATGTATTGTCTACCTCTGCCTTCCTCTCGTTCATCTCTTCGAGTGATTCCGCAGCGGCGTATGCGATGGTGTTGCCGATCTCAAGCTTGAATAGTTTCATGGTGGTTCCCCCCTGTCTACTTCTTTCACACATGCGAGCACTTCGTGAACTAAGGAGTGTGCTACCGTCTCTGGCGAGCTACGCTCTATAGCATCGGGGTGGACAAACACACAGCAATCAACGCCCTTGTACTTGAACCCAACCTGGATCATACCGGTATCAAATCCCCTTCCCGTTTTGGCTCTTCCTTCTGCGCCTTGATGACCTTAACCTCGGCCTGCTTGTAATGGTCGAAACTAGGCGCTTGAATGCGATCTAGCAGCTTCTGACGCTCCTCCTGCAGGCTCTCCACGTGCCTGCGGTGGTCTTGCCTGTCTTTGTGCATAAACAGCAAAAGAACGCCGATAACGGCGCTCAGGATGGCGTAGACGGTATAGGTCATTTCTTGCTCTCTTTCTGCTGCTTCCGCTCGGCATCGTCAGCGCGCTTCTTTCTGACTCTCTCCAGCTCAGCAAATGCGTTTTGGAACTGCTGCACCACTAGATGCACCTCATTCTCGATCTTGCGATCAAATACAAGGTTGGCAATGATGTCCTCGCCGTACACATCGTCTTGCGTGATCTTGACGCCGACCTGCTCGGGATGGGCCGGAATATCGATGCCCGATTCAAGCGTGATCATGGTTGCACCCCCTGGATATTGTCATTTACATTTACCCATTAAACGGCTGCTATACCCTTTTTTTGGCTTACCTTGCTTGGCGATGTTTCGGCGCACTCTTGCTTCAGGGCTGATGTCCGGAACCTTTGGAAGTGGCTTGGTCGGTGACGGCCTGCTCATCACTCCATACCTCAGTGCGTCGGGCGCATGGTCCAAAGGATGCTCTGCAACATCCTCGGGGTACGTATCATCTACGACCATGCTCGGTAGCGCCTCGATCAAGCCCCGGCAGTTGTTGAATATCTTAAGCCGCGCAGCCTTGTAAGTCTCTCCGCTGACCGGGTCCGTCTCATCGAATGGGTGTAGCCATTCCCTCACACGCTTCCATCCGTTGACGCGCTCTTTGGTAGCTTGGATCATCGGTATGCCCTTCTGAGCGAACACCTCGAAAGGTGCCTCTCCGCTCGTCTTTCCCTTGTTCCAGAACGATGTATCTCCTACGGTGTAGTCGATGTGCTCATCTTGTGGAGACATCGCTATTACCTTGTCCGCCTGCTCGCTAGATAACAGCTTGGATTGGATCAGCTCGCGGTAGATGTACAAGTTCCCTTCGCGATCTATCGCCCCCCACAAGCATACAAACGGGTCATTGTAGCCCTCGTCCATCATCCTGAACCGTTTCCAGTCACTCGGAATGGTGAATGGCTCTACGACGTGTATAGCGCGGCTGAACTCGCTGAAGTATTGGCCGGCGAATGTATCCCAGTCACCCTCAAGGAGCTGCTTGCGTTCTGCGTCCGACAGCGCCATGAGCCTTGCCACATACCCTGGGTCATTCTCGATTAAAGCTTTATTATCAAACACATTGGCCGGGATGAAGATTCGCTTACGCTTGATCGGCTGACCTGCATTCGGCGTCCCTTCCGGCCAGTGTAATGGGTTGCCGTTGTCGTCGTATTCCTGCACGTCGTGTACTTCTTCAGGTGGACCAATGTCGATGAAACGACGCTTAACCCATGAGTGGCCGACGCCCCCCTGGGTTGGTTGTGCTCTTTACCGCTCTCGGGTATGGCTTGCTTCCCCGGAGACGCGAAAGCATGTATACGTACCATCGTTCCTCGAATTGCGTTAACTCTTCCCAACGGATCTGATCGTACTCCGCGCCCTGGTAGTTCATGTAGTTCGAATCGTTGTCCCAGTAGGCAAGCTCAATCACGCTGCCGTTGATGAACACCCATTCATGCTTTGACTGGTTGTACTTCCCCAGTTCCTTCGGGTACACCTGCAACGTCCGCATGATGATCGATCGTTGTAAGTCGGGGAATGTCCGCCTGAATACGACCTGCCGGCTGTTCGGGTACTGCAACGCATATTTAAGCGCGTCCCAAATCGTAGCTTCTGACTTCCCTCCGCCAGCTGCGCCGCCATATAGAAGCTCGTCCACGTCCTTGGCTTGATGGTACTTCGCTTGTCGCGGCTGCGGCTTGTATGGAATGACTAGTGTCGCCATTAGCCCATACCCGCATCAAAAATGACGTTTAACGTTGCTTCGGCAGTGATGTCTTGCTTGACCTCTTTCTTCTCGGTGTATATGCCAGCCATCTCTAGCAGCATTTTTCGGTCGTTATGGTTGCTTGCGGATTCTGTAGCAAACCGTATCGTTGCATTCAGGATGTCTCCGACATGCGCTTTAACCAGGTCCATCCTTAGCTTATTGTAGTAGGTAACAAATTCGGGCTTTTTCCAAATGTCGTAGTAATGCCTTTGGCTAATCCCGGCCATCTCGCACTTCTCAACTACGTTTAAGTCTTTGTTCGCAGGATCGACAATGACTTCAAGCAGTTTCAATTCTGCTTTTGTTGGTACATATGCGAGATTTTCTTGCAGTTTTTCCGCTGCCATCAGTCACTCACCTCCCGATTATCGTCCTTACTGCAAAATAGATGATGGTGATGATTAGTAGTGCTAGGTAGATCAATGCGATTTGCACTAATTTACGCACATTTTTGTATTAACCCTGTAATCCCGGCCATTTGCTTTGATTGTTCATCACGTACGCGTAAGTTCCTACGCCGTTGCACGCGCCGCTGCAGTTGCATGGATATGGAGCATTCGGGCACTTGCGGCCAGTAATCGCTCCCTCTAGCTGCTTCTTGATCCAGTCCGTGTTCTGCGTGTTCTTTTCTTCTCGCAGCCGCATGTACTCGTTAATCTCCTGTGGTGTTCCTTCAACCGTCACTCCGTTAATTGTCGCTTTCATTGGGCTCGTCCTCCCCGTACTGCTTTCTCCTGCAGCTCTCGCATCGCTTTATCTGTGGTGGTCCTGTTATGGGCTTCTTGCATCGTAGGCATGATTTGGTGATGGTTCTAGCCATCCGGCCCCCACTTCGTTAGGCTTATTCGTTCGACTCGATGTCCTTCGGCCGTTTAACCGTCAATGTGTATGTAAGTAAGACGCTACGCATCTCCGTTTCAATACCTCTCACGTGCAGTTCTGCTTGTACGCGCCGCAGCATATCATGGTGAACCGATTCGACTGATCGGATGGCATTCATCGTCAATTGATTAGCGATAGCTTCGATCTCAATTGCCGTTGCCTTATCATCGATTTCGAAAGGCCCCACATAGCCACCCTTGCCGCACCTCATGCAAACATATGACCATTCTGCCCCGGCCTTTTGTTTGTATCGATGCACGCCCATCCAACATCTTAGACGCTTCACCTTGTTCACCCCTAAAACAAAAAAGAACCGGGTACGATCACCCGATTCCTGTATTGGATATGGATTTGTTAGCTATGTTCGGAAAACCGAGTGAGCCGCTAGTGTGCAGTCGCCGCACAGCTAAACGGCTCAGCGTCGATTCCCCACGATAAAATTATACCCCGTTATCCCTTGCACATGTGTGCGGATTTATTGCAAGGTTTATGCGCTAAGCATGTGATCGACGTTGGTGATTTCCCATTCGGTAGAGGTCAACGGTTCTAGCGCCACCCTCAGCCGCCGCAACGCCTCTGTGTGCCACCGGGAAATGCTAGAGCAGTGAATATTCTTCTCTTTACCGATCTTCGTCAGAGAGGCATTCTCGCGGTCGATATACTTACGCATTATAACCATGCGCTGATCATCCGTCAGCAGCTCGTTAATCGCCCCGTCGATCATTTCGACGATTCGCGCATACCTCGTTCCGTCCCACTCGTTGGGAAGCATCCGCATACGCTCTGCCTGATACAGCGGTATTCCGAGATCCTGCTTTCCGACGTTCTTCAGAGCGAATTTATAGGATTTGTAGTCCGTCAATAGTTGGATGAGTTGGTCGTTTGTCATGTGTTCGTTCCCCCCTCTCTAGTGACAGTAAAAGCGGCTGTGTTAGAGCCGCCTTACTGGTGATGGATTTATGCTGCTGCTTGTCCGCTTTCCATCCGGTCGACGCGAGCTTTCAGAGCTTCGAACTCTTCTCGCGTAACTGGCGCAACTGCTGTTCCTTCCGTCTGCTCTCCCATGTTCCCCTCAGCCAGTCCGTCGGTAGGCTGTGCATCCGTTGTCTCGTCATACTGAAACTGGGGCACCTCCGGGGGTGCTAGAGACTCGCTAGATTCCTCAACCACGGAATCAGACGCCGGAACTTCGGCAGCAGCGGCCTCTTGGGACTTGCGCTCTTCTTGAAATCGGGCAGCCTCCTCGGGAGTAACCACCCGGTATTTGCCCTTGTAGATCGTCAGGAACTCGATAGGCTCGTCCGTCAGAGCGTCAAGCGCAGTGCTGTGCATACCGCTTTCGACAACGTTGTAAATTGCTTGCTTCTCAGCGTTTGCGGCCGCGATTGCCTTTGCCAGTGCTGCTCCACCGTCAACGTTGCTAGGCAGTCGCTTCGTGTCCGAGCCCGTCGCCTGCGCCTTTGCCGTCTCTGCTTCTGTCTTGTACTTGTCGCGCTCGATCTCGAGATCCGTAATCGTGTTCGCTGCTACTTCGAGCTTTCCACGAACGTCCGACAGATCGGCGCGCGCCTCATCCAGTTCCCGCCTCAGTTGCTCGGCCTGTTGCTTGGCTGCTTGCAATTTCGCCTCGTGAGCGTCGTCGATCTCCATTTTCTCGAGTTGGTACGCAATCGCCAACGCCTGGTAGTTCGCCTCGCTCGAAGTGACAGCCCGGAAATCGACGTTGAACCCAGCTACGGAAATGCTCACGTTTGATTCCTCCGATGTCGCTTCTGCAATAATCGTCTCTTGGTTGGCTAGATTGATCTGCGCTTGAACGTCTCCGTACTCCTGTTGCAGGCGCGCCACCTTTGGGATGTCGTTGGCATTCAATCCTTCTTGGATCTGGACGCTCAGATCGTTCAATTTCGCTTTCAATTCCTCAATCGTCGGCATGTCAATTCCCCTTTTTCAGTTGGTTAATATTCAAAAGTCCAAAAAGTTAAGTAAATGTCCGTTTTTCTTTCATTTTCTCATCCTAGTATAACATTTTCTTCCGAATTCGTATATACTACTGACGCCTTCTGTACGGCAGTATGACGGGCTTTTCGATCACCCTACCGCATGAATCCCGGTACACTTTTCGTTGCGCCTTATCGGCTATGGCGTGGTCGGCGGCTGTCATTTTGGAGCTGGTCACGGGGCCGTTCATCGCCATACCAGCCACCCTACTAACCATCCTGCGCATGATCCGAATAAGATCGATATAGCTAACAGGGCAAAGATTTGCATAGCTAGCTTCCTGTTTTGGTTCACGCTATTCCTCCCGGACCCGGATCGAATGGCTGCTGCTTGCTTTTACGCTTCTTCGCTTCCTGCTCACGCTTCTGCTTTTCATTTCGGAGGCGGTTGATCGATACGATCGGCGTTACCTTGTTGACTCTGCTCATCGGGTATCTCCCTCCAGGTTGGCTTGGTGTAGGCTAATGCCCATCGTTGCAGGCGTTGGTTGATGACGTTGTTCCGGTATTTCAGCAACTCTCGCGGATCATCAAAGCGCTTATCAAAGATCAGGTGCGGTGGCGGTGTGAGTTCACTCTCTAGGATCTCGTAGTCTGCTTCTCGGCTGTACGATCCGTCGCGTATGGAGAAACGATATTTAGGCATTGGACTTCAGGGGGGATCAGATCGTCTGTTATGCCTCTGCCGAATATGTTGTGCTTGTACAGCAATGCGGCCTTGCAGATCGCTTCCGGTGCCGTGTCGCAATCATCGTGGATCATGTATTCGACCTCGCATGCCCATTTCCGGTTGTTGTCGGACCATACCGACACCTTCGTCTCTTGCTCCATCTTCTCGAGCACTGACCATGCGGCGGCAATTGACGTTGAATACGGTATAAAGCCGACGTTTTCCATGCCGAACACCGTCTTTGATACGAGCGCGTCCAGTTCTCTTCCAGGTTGCATTTCTAGAATCGCTCCTCTGTTCACTCTCTCGCCTCCTATACGCCTCGTAGGCGCGTTCTAAGATACCTTTTGGTATAATCCGGCCAACAGCTCTTTCAACGCCTTTACAACCCCTTCTTGGCGGTCACGTGCAGGACACGGAACGTTAATGAATTCCAATCGCTGTTCTGCTCGTTTCAACTCGTCCTCGTAGTGAACAATACGCTCTGCATCTGTCATGCTCGTTCCTCCTTGATGGGGATGCCGTATTTGCTCTCGAAAAGCTTTTTCTTGATCTTGTACGCCTCCGTGCGGACTCCTTTGACGTCTACGACCTCCTGGGAGCCGTCTGGATAGCTGATGAGGAAGTCTGCGACATATTCCACCCCTCGCACCTTACGCCCCGTCTGCGGGTGCCTATATCCGTCTAGCAGCACGTATCGAGGTTGGAGGATGAAGTCTCGTATCTTACCGGCGCGTTTTAATAGCTTGAGCTGGGAATAATAGCGAGCCTCGGCCGCAGAATCGAACTTGTGGCCGTCCACCATTGTCTTGCGTGCGCCGTATTTGCTCATGTGCGGCCCTCCCGTCTGCGTTTTAGGAACTCGATATAGTCCTGCATGATTCCGAGGTATTCGAACGACCTTTGTACGCATTGGTGAATCAAGAAAAGTAGCAAGGTGATAAGTCCAGCCGATCCAGCAGCCATCACGAGCCAGAACATTGCTGTCTCGATGAGGTCTCTCATCTCAGCTCCCTCGCCGTTGTCTCGCGCTCCATCGCTAGTCCGAGTACGCTGTCCTGCAGTCTCTCCACGATTTTGATTGCCTTTTTTTAACGGCAGGTGCTGGCGGTATACAAAACTATTGATTGTGATCGAATATGTTGGCTGCATGTTTATCCGGCCTCCGTTTCACTGGGCTTATTCGTTCGTTTCGATGTCGCTTCGCACAAGTACAAGATCGAAGTAACCTTCCGTTAATAGGTGGTGGATATGAGAAAACGCATCATACTTAAAGCTCGGTCCTTGTCGTCTGGTGGCTTGGCATTCTTTTCCTAGTTTGGTGATTTGATTCTGCAAGAACTCGGTCAATCTTCTCCTGTCGAGCGGAGTGCTATAGATCATTTCCAACTCGTAGCTATCCCTATCCGTTGGAGAAGATAGTTTGAATAGGTCGCTAATGTTCTTCTGATCGCTCTCGCATTCTTTGCGTTTTTCGAGTAATTCGTTATTCTGCCTCTCCAGGGATGCGGATAGTTTTAAAAGGTCCTTGTAACCTTTCTGTCCGTTCTCGTATAGTGCTTTATATTTATCTCTCTCTTCGCGGGCCTCCATGAGTTCATCAAGCATTTTTAGGATGACTTCGGTATTGTTTTTGTTCTTGTCCCTTAGCATCTTAACTTCATCATCCATCGTTATCTCTCCCTCAGGTTGACGTTCTGTCGATTCTCGTACCTAAATTCCCATTCTTGTTCTTCGCGGCCGCGCCGGATGAACTCTTCGAAATCTTGTTCCTCCAGTTGATAGTCATCGAATGGTAAAGGTGAGTTCATATCGCCTGTCCTTCCTCCGGCTCATTTCCCGTACCGTCGCAATTTTGGCAGGTATACCATCCACCTGTCGGGCCTGTGCCATGCTCGTAGCCTCCTGCGCCGCCACAATCCGAACATGGCGGTGGTGGGTTGTTAATTAATGCGAAGTGCGTTACACCGTCCAAGAGGACGCCATCGACGGCTTCCCACTTGTAACCTTTTGTCTTAGATCCGCGCTTGTATCTCAGGGCGTGGTCGGCAATCTTGAACCACTTCCCATTCGTTACAAGGCATTGCGAATGGCTTGGCGGCTGATAGTCAGGGTATCGTTTCCACTCGATCATTCCGATTCTCCTCCAAGCATGGAGGATATAGCTTCGATAACGAAATCTCTGTGTTTCCGGGCGCCCTTACCCGTCAACGTCCATCGTTTTTTTAGGCACCCAATCGTACACCTTGTATCCTGCTACGCGAGATTGTTCGGGGTTCTCGACGTGGTTAATGCCTACTGCGAAGCTGGCCTCCACGTCCACTCCCTTGCCGGTTACTAGGAACCAACGTTTTCCCACTTGATTCACAAATAGGATCATTCCTTATCCCCCCTTGGCGTATTTTGGGCAACAAATCGGACAAGTCGCACCCTAGCGCGTCTGCAAGCTGCACAAGTCGCTCTATTCCGACGTTCTGTCTGCCTGTCTCGATGTTCGCTACACTTGACCGTGTGACACCTATTAGTTCTGCAAGTTCCTCTTGGCGAAAGTATAGGCGCTCACGTCTTTCTCGGACTCTTCTGCCGAGCAGTTTTAAAACCATTCCAGCGTCAGTAGCTTTTGTATTATTCAACTGGCACCAGTTCCTCTTCAAACAAGAATGTCGAGGGTTCTTCAACGATGGAGTAAGTGTACCGTTTCATGTTAGGTTCGTACGACCAGCGATCTATCGTCACAGGAGTTCCCGTCTCTAGCAGCAATACGACTTCGCCATCCCGAAACCTATTTTTATGTTTCACGCTGGCTTCCGCCTCCTGTCCTTTCCGATCATCTCGATCATGACCGACTTCCCTAAGATCCGGCTTGCAATCTTGCCGCCGTTCTCCGGCAGTTTTTTCTCTATCCGTCCCGTTGCGTAGTTGCTGGTGATGATTGTGATTTTGTTCTCGTTATAGCGTGAGTCGATGATGCTGTAGAGCTTACCCTCGGACCAATCGGTATAGTTCGCCGAGAATAAGTCGTCGATCATGAGAATAGGAATGGTGTAATAGCGGCGAAGCACGTCCATTTCGTTTTCCTCGGACTTGCGTTGGTATGTCGCCTTGATCTCCCCGAACAGCGTTTCCTCCGCAACGTAGATTGCCGGGATGTTTCGATAGGCTAGGGCGTTCGCAATGCACTGCATGAGATACGTCTTGCCGGTTCCGTACGCGCTCATTTTCATGCCTTGCGCCTTTGTCGTGTCAGCGTGAATGTACAGCCACGTGCCTTCTTCCTGGTGCGCTTTGATATGCCGAACAAAATCTGCAGCCGCGCCCATGGCGTCCTTGTTGTACGCATCGATAATGGCGTTTTGAAAGGTGTACTCTTTTGCCTGCTTGTTAAACGTGATATTGGCCGCGTATTTCTCGTTCATTTTGTCGTAATGGCATTCACACGTAATCACGGATGCCGTCTCGTATTTCATAGGCTTGCCCTTGTACATGTAGGTCGGGTCTTCATGTGTTGTGAATGTACTCCTCGAGCCGCTGTCGTTGCACTTCAGACATTTTATCGAAGTTTGGTCGGATGACATTGGCGAGGTCGTCGTCCCGTAACGCAGCTTGTCGATCCTCTTCTGTATGTCCCCGAGCATTTCGCCCATACTTTGCATTGCTTCCTCCCCTTTCCATCTGGATTACGAGCTTGTCCCATTTCTCTCGAAGCGTCTTGGCGCTCAGTATGTTGCCTGACCAAAACGTGTCCTTCACAACCCATTCGATGACTCGGGCTATGTGTATCGGTTCGCGTCCGTCGGATTCGATCAGTTTGCGCATATCGTCAGCCCAATTTTGAAGATTGGGCTTCCTGATCTCCTTCACGTGCAGATTGATCTGATCATAAAGATACTTGGCAGACAGATAAGCAACTTCGGATTCGTCGTAAACTCGTTTGCGACTATTGGTTTTAGGTTCTTTATTTTCCTTATTATCATTCTTTACATTCTTATTATTGTTCCCCGACTGTTCCTCCACTGTTCCCCGACTGTTCCCCGACTGTTCCAAGTTCCGTTCCAAGTTCTGTTTTTGCGAACCTCCGAACCCTTGGTACTGATCGTAATTCAGCACTGTGAACACTGTTCCAAGTTCATGCGATCTCGTGCATATCCTCTGCGATGCTTCTAACCTCTTAATGCAACGGCTTATCACGGACGTTGAGTACGTTTTGATCTGCCGATTCTCGACGTAGGTTAGATCTTCTTGAATTTTGCGGATGGATCTGCACCATTCTCCACGTTGCAAAACCAAGTCCTCCGCAAGCCTCACGCCTTCTTCTGCGAATACGGCTTGTCCATATATCAGGAAGAATAGGCGGAAATCAACAATGTTCTTCCAGATTGGATTGTCGAATATATCTCTGCTTGTCTGAAAAGAACCACCCACGGCTTACACCGCCTTGTTATCAGCCACGTCATTGCGGATCAGGTACATGATGTATTCCGTTCGCGTCTTGAAGTTTTCGGCTTGCCACCGAGCGTCGATGCGGGCCAAAAAAGTTACGGTCAACCCGCATCAGTACCGTAGCCGATTTCATGGGATCGCCTCCATTATGTGATTTGGTTTATGTTCCAGGCGTAAGCATCAGGCTTTTTCGAGAGGAAGATTCTTTCTGCATCCTCTTTTATGGGTTCAACATCTTTCTAGTCCATTTGGACAAGTAATCATCGTTGATGAAATGCAGGTCGTTATCTTCTGCGAAGAAAAGGTCGCCTGTTTCAATTTCGAAAGCAGCAGTGCGTGTTCCATCAGTGTAGAAGAGATAGTTTCCGTCTTCCGATCCTTCCACATAGTTAAATGGCTTAATGAATGTGTCGTTCAAGAAAAACTCAACTTTCTCTACCATGGTTATTCGCTCCCTTTAATCTGATAATCGCATTGTATCACATAGTATGTGATAGTGTATATACGATGTGATGTTCTGACTCAAAAAAAATTGGATATGATACAATGTGATACAAATCGTCTTAGGAAGTGAGTTTATGGCGCAGGAGCAATTCAATAAAACGCGTACAACCATTACGTTAGATACTCAGGTATATAAAGAAATACTTAAGGCAGCTCAGGAAGATGAACGATCAGTTAGTTATCTGATTAACAAAGTAATGACTGAGTGGGCCAAGGAGAGAGAGGAAAAGTAACTCTCTGCTCCTTGCAGCGAAGCTGCCATCGAGTCGACCGAAATACTCAGCGTAGCGGCGGCCGTATCAGCGTTTTAACGCCCTTCTAGCCGCGTATCGAAGCATGAAACTTATCAGGTACACATAGTTATGCTTCATGGTGTTCCGGCCCCGGCTTATAGGTCATAGGCTCGGTACTGGTCATAGTGTTGGCTCCTTCTTCTTGCGGCTTCTTCCTCGTCCGCCAATCCTTACGTAGACTTTTCCGCCACAAATTAATATTCCGATGCCACTAGTGAGGGTCAGGAAGCCAACGCACCAGATTATCCGATCGTATACGGTCATAGTGTCTTTCCTCCCTCAATCCTCCGATAGGCGTTTAATGCTTGTTCAAGCGCGGTAAGCTCGTCCGGGGCATCCATGATCCGAAGCTTATTCGTACCTGTCACCTCGGGCAGCGCCGGCAGGAAGCACCATTTACCTTCGTGCCTGACTTGCGGATGCCAGAGCGTAAACGTCGTCCTCTCAGCGGTGTTCAGGTATGTTTTTTTGGATTGCTCTGATATTTTGTTTCATTCCTCCTCCCCCCTCAACCTGCCATGAGTACTTTTTTCCATGCAACGCCGTATCGAGCAGGTGCTTTAGGTTCAAAGCTTCGTCCGTGTCGAGTATCATCACTGTCGCATTTCCGTTCATCATGCGGATAAACGACTCACCCTCGAAAGATAGATGCTCGGCGGTATATGACCCATTCTTGCTGATTTGTGAACTTGCTATGATCATTCCTTCTCCCCCTGTTCCAGTAGATGGGGAGAGCCAACTATTTCGTATTTGCGCTTAGCGCTGAATGGCTTGGTTAAATTGTTGGTGATGATTCGAGGCTGGTCGGATCGCCTGCCTTCGCCCCAAAAGTAGCTCTCATATTTCGTGCATTGATCGGTCTTCACAATCCAAGTAAGCATGCCATCGTGTTCGCCTCTAGCGATGACTCCCGTGACTTCTATGTCACTATATTCAGCATAAGTATCGTAGCCTCGTCTTTTGTACTTCACTCTCGTTCCTGTTTGCTCTTTGGAGATGTATTTGACGGTATCGCCTTCAAAATACTCAACACCGTCTCGTTCCGCGATCATCTGCCCTACCGTTTCGGGATCGACTACATACGCTGTACCTTCAGAATGGATCGAATATGATTTATGCGTCCCGTGAAGGGCGGTAGTATAGGTATTAACGACAAGGTAACCGTATACCCATTCGCCGTCTTTCTTCAGTCCCCGGAATTTATACTCACGCATTGGTATCTTCCTTCCTGATTAGAGGTCCTGCGAACGTGTATATCGTGTCTCCCGGCTCGGCGTAATCCACTTCTCCATGAACGTCCGGGTCATAGGAGACAGGCTCGATTAGCCCCATCTCCTCCGCTGTGCCTTGCACGTCGCCGCCATCAATACTCCAACATAAATCGCTGATAAACTTGCGTAAAAACGTGCGCATAAGCTCGTTGTCGGCCTCTAGCGCCTCTACCTCGGCCTCTAACCGATTCGCCTGCTCTGCCCTGTCTTGCAGCCACAGCAGCGTCCCATAGCCCGGTAACGAGCCTCTAGCCATGTATGGTTGTTCGCTCATGTGTTTGGCTCCTTTAGGGATAGCTTGGCCTCCAACTCGCCCAATTCCTTTGCCTGCTCCATCGTGATCGCATGATACTCGTCGACGGACCGCTCGGCTGCTTGTGCTGCGTGTTTCAGAACTTTGATCTCGGCAGTCTGCCGGGCGATTGTGGCGTCTCTCTCGGCTATCTGGGCGTCCTTTCCCGCAAACGCAAGCTCTGCGAAGTCGTAATCCTTTCGGATAAGCTCGGCGGCTTCTTTGTACGCCTTTATCTCCGTATCCTTGGCGTCTAGCTGGGCTTGTAGGAGTGCGTTGTGCGCCTCCGCCGCCTCTAGTGCGAGGCCCAGATGAACGGAATGTTCCGCGGTCTGCCATCCGGCATGCGTCGCCGCGTCAAAGTGAACTTTGTATTCGTCTAGCTGGTCTAGGAGATAGAGGAGCATCTCCTGACGGTCTGCCCATGATCCTAAAGGCTCCTTCACTTCCTGCCGTATCGTGTCCAGGTTAATATGGGTGTCATCGCTCATTTGGAGTCTGCTCCCTTCAAAATGTCTCGCCCATCAAGACTCCGGCGGCGATGCATAAAGCGATGATGAGGTACAACATAAATCCCTTCGCGAAGCCATAGTTGCCGCTACTCTTGGAATCGTCAATGTAAAACCCGATGACCCCGATGAGCAAAACGACGATGATTGCGAGCATAGTAGTGCCGCTCATTCCGTCTCTTCCTCCTCTGTGCTGGACAGCATCAACCGCGTCGAGCTGATACTTGGTCCGGGCTGGTCCTCTGTGCTATTGACGCCGGGATTAACAGGCATTCCGCATCCCCCGGACCGTTCATCGTGGCGCTCGTCATAGGTGACGGCTTCAGGCGGTACAGTTTCTTTGCACCGTGCGCAGTACCATCCACTAGGCTGTATGTCCGTCTGGGAGAGGGCTTGGTCGATAAAGGCGCGTACCACGTTGATAGCTGCGCCCGGATTGTTCCATGCGTCAAACTCCGCTCGTATCGTCTCCAGCGCTTCGCGGTATCTCTGCGCCTCCCGGTATCCCTGTACCGGGGTGGATGGGGTGGGTTCGTCATATTTGCCCGAATTGACTGCGTTGTAAATTTCTTTGATCTTGGCCGATACCGCCCCGTACGGAGTGTTAACGAATTGTGTATCGAGATCGTACAGCAGCTTCTGCTTGTTTACCGTATCCGTCATGATTGGGGTGCCTCCTCTACCTGCTGCTGGATCGTAACCGTGATGCCTTCTCCAGACCATGGCGTATGAGTCACGAACTCCTCGAATGCTACGTCGATCGTTTTGCCTTCGTATTGTTCCCTAGCAATCGGTACGCCGACGTCGTTGTATAGCGTGATGAGCCAGTTCATCCGTATATGCCTCCTTAGGGCTTAGCCCTTTTATGATCTAGACCTGGGTCGGCCTCCACTGCGTTAAGTATTTCGGTCGACTCGATGGCAGCTTCGCTGCAAGACCTAATCGTTCTCAGGGTCGTATTCGTAAGACGTCTGGACAAGTTGGTAGTCTTCCTCATCCAGTACATCCTTCGCCACTTGGCACCAGTAGCCGAGGTCGTTAACGGCGTCTGCCATTTCAACGATAGCCCGTTCCTGGTCAATCACCGTGCCGTCCAATGTCCAGACTCCATGTTCGTTCCGCTCAAGCGTGTGAGCACCCTTCTTTTTCAAAGCTACCTTGAGTTGTTGCATACCGATTCCTCCTGTTAATTGTTTTCTATCCGCGAACATGCGTTTGGTTTATAATCCAGTTGAGGTGTACATAATGACCGAACTCGCTTACCAATTTTGTGCCGAGAACGAACATACGTCCGATATGGTGAGACGCTTTGAGCGCTTTCTGATCGCCCGTCTCACCCCTGCTGATGTGATGAGGATTGAGGTTAAGGCGTTTAGGGATGTGCTGGATGTGTTGGCGGTTAGTGGGCCTTAAAAGATGATCAAGCTTTCGTACGACTTCGATTCAATCAGCCTTTTCAGCTTCGCATATGCCTTGCGGCGCTTCACTTCGTCCGACTCGCCTTCGTCACATGCGATCCAGACCTTGATGGTCCCGATATCGTACGCCGGGTGAATTCTAAGCTCTACGGCTTCACCTTTCATATCTCTATCTCCCTTTATGGATGAGTTGGGGGGTTAAATCAGGATTCGGCTGCCGCTTCGCTAGGTTGTTCGGTCGACTCGGAGCTTTCAGGCGTCCAGTTCTCCATTTCGGCCGGGTCATACTCTGCGAGATCCCGGTCCAGTTCGGCGAGCTGTTTGGTCAGCTTCGCCTTCTTTTCGACCAATGCGTCATAGCGGTCTTTGTCATCCCACTTTTCGAGGTATTCGACGACCGCCTTGATCTTGGGCTGATCCGTGTTGAAAAAGTAGGAGTCGATGACTTCTTGCAGTTTGAGCGCTACTTCGTACGGCGTTCCCGTCCATGTGTAGTCTTTCTCGATGTCGATCAAAAACGAGCGTTGCAGTCCTTCCGGCGCATCTGGACGAAACGTGAATACATATTGTCCGCTGACCTGGGATGGATTGAGCCAGTTGTATTTTCCTTCGCTTCGGTAAACTCGGTTCATTTGTCTTATCTCCCTTTATGCGCCTTTGCGCAGGTATTTGCCGTACTGGATGAGCCATTCGCGGCCGGCTCGTGTGTAGTCCGCGAAATTGTGGCATGTGCCGGAATTAACCGATGGGCCGCAGAGCATTGCGATATCTTCCGCCGTCGTCTCTTCAAGATGCCTGCGCCTGACGATGTGTGCGGCCTCTAGGCCCCAACGTTGCCCCGATGGATCAACTGACCCGTCTATGTATCCGCAACGTTCACAGCAGCCGCCAGCGCGCTCATACGCTTCCTGGTAGACTTCGGGACGCACCCGGCCACGATCACGTAACCGGGGCGCGTTCCGTTTGTGCTTTACCTTGGGCTTGTCTACCTTGTTCCAACGGGTTTGATGGGCTTTGGAGTACATCATGCCGCTGTTTCCTCCTGTATCCGAAGCACGCTTTGTAGCGCCGATAAAGTGGATTTGAGAGCCGCCATGGACTCCATAGCCGCCTTGAACTTCACCTCTGCCGCGTCTCGTTCGAACAGCAGATCGGCGACGTTCCCCCCGAGCAACGTCATTGATGAGAGTGGCTGGCATCTTCTCCTCTTTCAGTTTGAGAATTTCCATCATCAAAGCGCGGCGGTATACCCGTTCCGACTCGGCCTTCTCCTTGCCTAGGAAAAATATCTCCTTGGAGGCGTTCTGGAGCCTGTGAGCCGTGTCCATGATTTCCTTGGTAATAGTGAGTAGCTCCATGTTTCAACGCCTCCTAGGGGCCTTTAGACGGTCAGAATGGCAAATCGTCATCATCTGGTGGCGGCGGTGCGTTCCGATCCTGCGATTGATTGCCGCCGTTCTGCTGCTTTTGCTCGAGGAACTCGACACGGTCGACGATGACCTCAGTCACATACACCTTGCGGCCTTCGTTGTTCTCGTAGTTTCGGACCTGAATGCGACCCTCGACTGCGAACTTATGTCCCTTCTTGATGTAATTGGCGCAAGTCTCGGCAAGCTGCTTGAAGGCGACGAGGTTGATAAAGTCGGCCTCTTTCTCCTTGCCTTGTGCGACCGGCCGATCAACAGCGATCGTTCCATTTGCGATGCCCGTTCCGCTGGGGCTGTATTTCAGTTCAAAATCCTTGGTAGCTCGTCCGATCAAGATAACCCGGTTCAATTTAAGCACTCTCCTTTAGTTCTTCAATGCGCTTATCAAGCGTCGTTTCCATGTCTTCGAACGTCTTGCCTTTCTCCTGCTGGGCCGTCATCCACTCGTCAAAGCCTTTCATGTCGCCTTTAGCAAGCTTCCACTTGGCCCGGAGTGCTGGCGGCGGCTTCTTGGCTTCTTCCTCTGCCTTGCGTTGCTTATCGTCCAGTTCGGCGCTACTGATCTTGTCAGGATCTTCGCCGGTAGGAATCGCAAACGTGCGGAGAAACAGGTATTTATAGCTGTAGGTCATGGCCTTACCGACGCCCTTATCCTGCGTATCTGCGCCGGTTCCCGAGCTGACGATGATCTCGTATTCACCGGTGTCGATGTCGATGATTTTGTACTCGGTGTCTACCGTTGAAAGGGTGCCTTCACGCTTGTGGGATTGCTTCACGGGGATGATGATTAGGCCGTTCTGGATGAGGCTTGCACGAACCGTAGAGGTGACTTTCTCTTCTGAGATTGCTTTATATTTGGTGTTATTGAACTCTACTTTGTCGTCTTTGGAGAGGTAAGATACTTCTTTCATGACGTTGCTGATCTTCTTATAGAGCGAGGTTTTGTCGGACATGTCGGTATCTCCTTCCGTCACCAGTTAAGATCGTGTATACTTTGGTTGTGTGATTTCCAAGGCTCCGGTGCAACGGAGCTTTTTTTGATTGTTCAAAATGCGCTGCATATCCTTGAGATATGAACCAACGGCATCCATCTGTCCGCTTTCGTACCAGTCCTCGGCGTCGCTAACCAGTCTGCAAAGCGTGAAGAAGTCGTTATCCGGCACGTTCACTTGCCCCATCTCCTTATCAGTTGATCCCGGCGCTTCCGGGCTAACCAAACCTTCATTCGACGGCTACGGGTGTGCTTTGCGAGGGTGAGATAAAGGTTCACGACTTCCGATATACCTTCCTCGGCTTCTTCCTCAGACTTAACGTCCATCATGTCGTACATCATGCGGTCGAGCTGCTTGATCGTCTCAACGTCCAGTCCCAAGCGTTTAGCTGCCAAGATCATGTAGCCGATTGCTGCTGAATTGTTCATCTACATCCCATCCCCGACGATCTCGCCCGTCTCTTCATCTGCGTAAAGGTAGCCATCGATCTCCAATCCGCACCCATCGCAAGCGTCATACTTCACGTCTACATAGTGGTAAGGGTCAAACGGATACTCGCGGCGATAACCCTGCACAATCGGTTGATGACAGCACTTGCTGACAATATTGAAGTTGTTCATGCTTCCCTCCGTATGCTGGGCTTGATCAGGCCAGTGTCAAAACGTGCCGGGCCTTTGGCTGTCGTTCTCTTAAAGCCGTAATTCCAAGGGCGTCGTGCAAAGTGTGTCTTGAGTTCTTGAAATTGGCGATCTTTCGTTGGCATCTTCATTACCTCCCAAGTGAATTTTTAATGTCGACTAGCAAGAATATGATTGCCATAAGCTGCATAGTGACGATGCATAACATGACGTTCATGCTGCTTTGGTATTTCATGCCGTCTGCCTCCATTCGACCGGCTGCTCAGCAGCCTCACGTTCTTCACGCGCTTGTTTATCCTCTTCCCAATCGAGAAGCGCCTCGCGCCCATACTCGCCAACGATGTCCAAGAAGTCACGGCCAGCGAATGCCGGGTTCTGAGGATTCAACATGAACCGCGCCATGGCTTCCATCACTCTGTCAATCGCACGTTCATTCATCGTCTCTGCTCCTCATCAAGGCATTTTGTGCATTGGCATCTCAAGAACCCTCTGACCAGAATCATTTCGTAAAATCTCTTATGCTTTTCGCAATATGGCGGCATCTACTTACCTTCACCTCTCCCAAATTGATGGTGTACCTTGTGTCCCGGCCGGCGCGTTTCGTATTTACTCATCTAAATCGCCTCCGATTCATCATCAAAATCCACGTCAAGCGCACATTCATGGATGAAGAATTCCTTTCCGCAGTTGCACTTGCAAAGGTATCCGTCGTCCGATGAATAGCGACCTGGATAACCGTTAATCCATTGCATCTTCAAATCCTTGCTACCGCAGGAACAGGTGAATCCGTAATTATTGGGTTCCCAGTCGTCATGTTCAGGCTCGACATCAAGGAATCGGTACATTTCGTCTTCATCCATGCTTGCGGCTTGCTCAACCGTAAGCCCTTCGAAGCGAACCAAGTCGGCGCGGCAATTCATTTCCACTTCGGAGAAGTCGAGGATTCCCTGATTTAGCTTTGCGATATGGGCTTTCAGCAGTTCCGGGGATACTTTCATGGTCAACATTTTCATCGCTCCTTTTGGCTTCGAGTCGACCGAATCAGCTTAACGAAGTGGGGGCCGGATCAGCTTACTTTTTTGAATCCATCCTTCCGAGTAAGCAATCCGCATAAAGCAAGATTCTTCATACACCCACTCGCCCTCATGCGTCCGAAACTCCTTCACCTGGATCTTCCGATTGCAGCCGCACTTGCAGATGGGGTCCAGTTCCACCAGCTTGGACATGCTCGTCCACCTCCATAAGTTGTTCTAGCGTCATCCGGTACTTTGCACGAAAGGTTGCGATCATGTGGTCTATTGCGGTGTCTTCTTCGGTGCACACCACGTTAAGCGCCCTTCTCTGCCTTTTCTGCTGCTTTAGCTTGCGCTTTCCTTATTGCTGCTTTAGCGAGGATTTCACATACGATGTCTTGCGTTTCTTTGGGGAAGTCGTATATGGATTTGCTCATGGTGGGCCTCCTTTAGGCTGCTTCGGCGATGGGACGCCATTTATCAATGAAATCAAGCGCTTGGTCGTATAGCATCGCCGGAGTGTCGCGGTAGGTTGTAATGCCGAAGTTATTCCAGTAGGCATGCCATAGTTTGCGAATAGTGCCGCGATAGTGTTCCTTGTAACGGGGTGAGTCTTTGCCGCCGAGGATTGTCGTTACGTGACGTTCTGCGCGTTGTTTGATGTTGAGCGAAGCACGAGAGTCAACCGTCATCGTCTTTTCGATTTTTGTAATGCGCGTCTCGTGGTCTTCCGCTTTACCGATAAGATTGCGGCTCATTTCGAGCAGGATCTGGAGCTCTTGTGCTGGCGTTACGAGTTGCTTAGACATTGAAATTCCTCCCTAAGATACTTTGATATGAGTTTTTTCCTTCCAATCGCGGAAGATCTGGTCAATGACATCGTTGAATTCTTTCAGAAAAGCGTCTACTGACTCGTGAGCTTGTGGCGTAGATCCGGTTTGTTCAAAGAAGTATTTGGCGTTGTAGTGCTCTTGGTTAACCTGTGAAAGAATGTTCTTGAACGATTCCCTCATCTTCCGAATGGCATGGAAGTCATTTTGTTGCTGGGATGTCTTCTCTGCATGTTCGTGTTTCAGGTTATTAATTTCACGCTGGAGTTTTACGTTGTCGGCGTTAAGTTGCTGAGCAATGACCGCTTGTTGCTTTAAGTCTTGATAGTCCGATGGGATCTTCTCGACTACTCGCGTCTCCACTCGCGGCGGCTGATTCTTTACGGAGTTGAATAGCTTCTCTGCGTGGAGCGCTCGGTTTCGCTCGGTGTCGGCTGTAGCTTCGGCTTGTGCCGCTCGTCGCTCGGCTTCTTGGAGGGCTTTCTTAACTTCGCGAAGCTCCTTGACTGTCATGTCGTCGACTGTCTTCTGTTCTCCAGTTGATGGGATCGTTTGCGGCTCGGTGATGAATTGTTGGCGGTCTACTGATTCTGGAAGCGAGAGCATTTCGAATATCTTCCCTGTCGGCAAAGCGGTAGACGTCTGCCGATTTCCAAATTGCTCATAAGCTTGCATCATCGCCCTAGCCGTTCTCGGATTCATATCTACCGAGCAAAGCCATGATTCCCATTGACCATGAGCAAGATCATTTTCCTTTACATGCTTAAGTCTCTTGCCGATCTCGAATACCGCTTGTCCTGCTACTTGTTTGTAACTGTTGATCTCGGCCGTTATCTCGATCAGATCATCTGATAAAGCCAGTTGAGACAAATAGTTCACCGCCTTGACTATTCGAGGTATAATTTGGAATGGTGTTTATGCGCCTATTTTATTCGAATTGTGTAACTTTTCGTCAGAAGAAAGCTCAGCTACGTCAACTCCAAGGATTTCTGCAATGATTACAGCGTTTTTAAGGCTTAAACCGTTCCTCCCCATCTCTATGTTGGCGTATCCGCTGGGGTGAGCATAGCCTAACTTCTTAGATATAAACGATTGACTTACTCCTTTTTGCAATCTTAGTTGTCGCAATTTCTTGTTCATCTCATCACCTCGATTATTCGTTTCGTGTAACTTCTAAACGTAGAATATCATACACATAAAGTGTAAGTCAACACTTATCGTGTAACTAAATATATTATCCGTGTAACGGTGGTACAATTAAATATTGAATAGGAGGTGCGTTCTGAGTGTCCATGCTTGGGGATAGACTGAAGAAAGAAAGAGAGAAACGAGGATGGACTAAAAAGTATGCGGCCGATCGGCTCGGCCTCAAACAGATGAGTACGTATGCTAATTATGAATATGGATTGAGAGATCCAGACACCGAAATGTTGGTGAAGTTGGCGTCGTTGTATGAAACTTCGACCGATTATTTAATGGGCTCCGTTGACGATCCTCAGCACAGAGACGCTATTAGCGAGCTCCATGAAGATATTAATATTAAAACTACAGAGGACATCCTAAAAAAAATATAATATTAAAGTAGATGGAAAAGAGCTTACCGAAGACGAGGCTAGGGGCGTTTTGGCTTTTTTTACGGACGAATCGCTCTTTAAACTAATCCACTTTTCATAAAGTCCATATCGCTTTAGATACTCAATTAAATCAACTTCTTTCTTTTTGTTTTCCATAAGCACACCGCCCCTGTTAGTATAGTCCAATAATATACGAACATGCGTTTGCGTACAAGAGAACATAAATATACCAATTGAATAAGGAGCAGATCGATGCGGGTTACGCCCGGTCGGTGCCTGCTTCGTCAACTGCTTAAAGAAAAACGGATGACCCAGTTATGGCTTTGCGAACAAACGGGGATTTCTCAGGCGAATATGTCAGCCTATGTATCAGGCAGGAAAAAGATGGGCGTTGTTACCATGAAGACGCTTTCAACTTTATTGGAAGTACCAATGGACGATTTGTACGAATGGGAAGTTGACGACGGGCACGGAGAGTAATTCTCCACCCGACCCGGTAGCGACTTGTATGAAAGTACAAGTTCATAAAAGCGCATCAAATGTTGATAAACCCAATTATATAGCGAATGAATCAGAATATTCAGGGACTTTTGGTATATTTAAGATTACTCGCTTGACTTTTCCGGAAATTTTGTAAGTGGGACTATAAAATACATAAGATTGACTTCCGATATGTAAAACAAACAAATATTTCATAGGAGAACTTCTATGCGTAGGATACTAACAACACTCTTTGCATTGGTCTTCGTATTAACAGCATGTGGGCAAAATAGGTTTGAAAAAGAAATGAGGTCGGCAAAAGACAATTTGCTGGAAGGCAATTACACCGAGGCGAAGTCTAGTTTAGAAATTGCGTTGATAGAAGATCCGAATAACAAAGACGCATTAGCTCTATTAGAAAAAGCTAAACAGTACATTCTTCTAGAGGAAAAAAAAGAAATATGTAGCGGATTCCCAAAAAAGCATACGAAAACCTTAGCAAAATTGCTTCAGAACTGAATTATCCAAACATCGATTACATGGAACCTGCAGATGCTGATATGTTACTGAAAAAAGTAAACCAAGTTGTTGCTGAATCCAAAAGTTTAAACGATATTTGGTCGAGCGATAAAGATACTATGGATTCAGCGGATAATTTATATCAGGCAGCTAAGTCACTATTTGAAGTAGTCGCTTTACTTAAAGATAATATTCATGAGGAGGCCAAGCCTGCAAACAATGGTTCATCGTTACAATCAAAGTACGATCAAGTTCGCGCTAGTTTGCTTTCTAACGATTCTGTAGTTAGGGCGAAAAGAGAGTATGAAACATATTTATTAATTACAAATGAATTTGAGCAAAGCCATTCTAAACTCGCTAATATAATTGAAAACAAATAACCCCCGCTCGGGGGGTTTTCTTATATCCGTGTATCTGCGTAGAATGATATTACTTCGTATGTATTACATACGATACCTACATCCTGGAGGCCTGCACTATGAAACCATCAGACATGCCAATCAGAGTCGCTATATACACCCGTGTAAGTACGCTGGATCAGGTAGAGGGTTATTCCCTCGACAACCAGAGAGAGCGTCTAATGGCCTTCTGCGCCGCCCAGGGATGGAATGACGTTACCGTATATATGGACGATGGGGAATCCGGTACGAACATGGAACGGCCGGGCCTTAAACGCATGATCCGGCATATCGAAGAAAAGAAGATCAATGCCGTGGTCGTACTGAAGCTTGACAGGCTGTCTCGTAGGCAAAAAGACGTCCTTTATCTGCTGGAAGAGGTGTTCGAGAGCAACGGCGTTATATTCAAGTCGGCTACGGAGCCGTTCGACACATCTACGCCGCTCGGGAAGGCCATGATCGGCGTTCTGGCGGTCTTCGCGCAGCTTGAGAGGGATATGATCATCGAGCGCACATCGACCGGCAGACGCCAACGTATCAGCAGCGGTAAATGGGGCGGCGGCAATGTCGCTTATGGATATTCGTTCAACAAGGAGCTCGAAAAATTAGAGATCGTTGAGGAAGAAGCATTGGTCATTCGTGAAATCTTCTCCCGGTACATCAAAGGCGAGTCTCGCGAGTCCATCGCTATGTGGGCATCAAAACGCACGTCACGGTTCATTGATAATACGATCGTAAAGAACATCCTATCCCGTCCGACGTACGCAGGGAAGCTCCAGCACGGCGATGAGCTGTTCGAGGGAAACCACGACCCCATTGTAACCACGGACGAGTGGCAGGCCGCACAGACGGAAATGAAGCGCCGTAGAGATGGGTTATCCCCAAAGGGCGCGTACTTACTCACAGGGCTACTTAGATGCGGATTATGCGGCGGCCCCATTATCCAGTCTAACATCACCCGAAAGAAGCCAAACAAGATTTATGAATATGACTTCTGTGCCTGTGCTGCGCAACAGATCAAGAGGAGGACGAAAGACGGACATGTCAAATGCACTTTAGGATTCCATCGCCGACATGAGGTCGAGAAGTTTGTCATCGACCGCATTAAGGGCATAGACGATACAGATCAATTAACACGCGACAAAATCAATAAACAAAGCCAGGGATCGAACGACCATGTACGAAAGGCGCTGGAGAGCAGAATCAAGACCATTGAAGGCGAGATAAACAATTTGCTCGACGCAATCCAGGCTGGCCTCAAGGCTTCGACTGTGACCGGCAGAATAGCGAAGCTCGAGAGAGAAAAGGATGCGCTCGACCAACAACTAGACGATATTAAGGATACGGAGAAGCCCGTAGTTGTCGATTACGAGGAAATAAAACGCGTAGGTGAAATGTGGGACTACTTGACTGAGGATGAGCAAAAGACGATTCTTCGCAGGGTAATTTTACAGGTGGTTTTGCATCCAAAAGGGACCGATCACGAAATCATCTGGAATGTATAGTTTACATGCAAAGTGTCGTTCGTTCCGATCACGACCATGTTGAAACGGGACTTCACGATGCAGCGGAGCAGCTTGTACACGGACTCGTCGATCGAACGGTACTCAGGTCGGAGCAGCGTCTGCAGATCGAATCGCCTCACGGTGTAGAAACGAATCGTGAGCGAGGGCTGCGCCGTAAAACCGAAGCCGGTCATCGTCACCCGCGAGCCGTCCTGAAGCAGCACCTCCGCCCACCGCTTGCGCGGGCTGATCGAATCGTCGTTGAACAGCACGAGGTTCTGTTGAATCCGCTCCACCTGCGCGATTGTACTGAAACTGAAGGCGGAACGGGTCGCCACGCCGTCTCTTACCTCGAATATGCGCGTCCCCACGACCTGCACTTCCTCGAGCCCTTCTCGATCCTTAAGGACGAGCTCGAGCACGTTCAGGCCGATAACCTCCGCGAACAGCGCTTCGGCGAGCGAACCGTAAGGCAGCGGGCCGAAGCTGGCATGCTGAAGGCGTTTTTTGATGATCCAATCGGATAAAATGGCCAGTAGCTCTTGCCGCTCCTGCGGAAACCCGATCACGGCCCGATTGAGCTTTTCCGCATAACGTCTTCGGTCCTCGTCGCTGAAGCCTCGGGGCGCCGCCAGCAAATGCCGGGCTTCCTCCGTCAAGGCGCCTAAGTCCTGCCCGCCGGAACCCAAACCGCTCGCGTCCGAAGTGCCGTAGGGAACGGGACCTTGCCCATACTCCTGCAGCCGCGCCGCATAAGCCGCCGCGGAGAAGCGGGCCGACGCGTCTGGCTGCCGCTCCTCGAGCTGACCTTCGCCGGCTTGGCGATAAACAGCCGTCATCGGCCTCTGCTCCGATGCTGCAGCAGCCTGCGCAGCCAAGGCCGCTCGGTGCGCTTTAGCCGCTCTTCCCAATTCAACTGACGCAGCAGCTTGCCCGCGACCGGATCGAAAGCGGAGGCATGACGCTCGTCCGCCGCCAGCCATTCGTCCAGACGCCCGCTGTCGAGCTGCAAATGCACGCTCTCCGCGAGCTGCAATTCGGATAGCGAAATGGCTCCCGTTTCCTTACGAATTTCCTTCATCCCAAATCCCCCCCGCGTGCCTGTATTTGCTCTGCATCAGCACTAGATGATAATTCGCAAGCGACAGCCCGAACTGTGAGCCGACCTGCCCTGTCCAACGGTTCACGTCTTCCTGGAAGTGCGTCAGGCTCCCGGTCGTCACCAGACAACGGTGATCCGCCGTCCGCATGGCGCAAACCGTCGCGGCGTTGTCCCAATAAGCGCTCACGTCGGCCACCGTCACGTCAAAAGCTTCTCGCGCGGCCGCGAGCAGCGTGTCCATCTGCTCTGGCTCGTAATACTCGGCCTGGTCTCTCGCCAGGTTGCCGAATAGCACATGCAGCCCTTCAAGCCGGGAAGGCGCGAACGCGTACTGCCTGAGCTTCGTTCCCGTCAGCGTGCCCGACTTCAGCTCGGGGCGCATGCCGCTGAGCGTGATCTCGGGTCTATCGATACCCAGGTACAAGTGCGTCTTCGCACTCTTCAAGTTCAGACATAAATAGCCGACGCGCTTGCCCGTCACCGAGGCAATCCGGTATGCGGTCCCGAACGCCGCGAGCGAAGTCCCGATATTCGGCGTCGAGCCCGCGAACGCGATCAGCGATCCCCGTTGGCCGCTCATGAGCCCGACGCCTCCCCCCGACTCGAACGACGATGCGTCGAAGGCGACGATTAGCTTGGACTTCCCGTCCTTGCAAGCAGAGTCCAGCTCCAGCCACTGCGCTTCGGTCAAATTCAGGTTGACCGCATCGATGCTGCCGTTCGCGTCCCGCCGGGAAGCGTACATTCGCTCCTTGTCCCCTTCGGCCATGGACAATAGATTCGAGCTCTTCGGGTTGTCGATCTCTTGATTCGAAGCCGTCTTGACCGCCGCCACGACGACCGGCTCCGCGAACAGCCTGCGCGACGCCCCGTCCTCCGCCGACAAGTATACGATCGCCCGGTCGCCCGCCCGAATGCCGCTGGAGACGGACTTCACGTAGTCCCGAGGCACCTGAAAGGTCGCTTCCCCGACGCGCGGCAGCAGCCTGAACTTGTCCAGCTTCCATCTAAGCAGCGGCTCTCCGCCGCCGAGCGGAACGGAGGACTCCAATCCGTCCGCTTCGTCCATGTCGACGATCATCTCGCCGGTAACCGCGCCGCTAGGCAATCGGAGCTTCGTCAGCATCTCGCGGCCAAGCGAGGTGCCTGCGGGCACGAACTGTTTGGGCACGACGACCTCCGTCGTCTCCGTCAGCCTGACCTGCCTCATCTGCAGCAAATAAACGCCGTAGACGAGCAAACCGGACAATACGGCCGCGGATACGCTGATCCGTATCTGTCTCCCTCTGTTCAAACGTCTCGTCCTCCCTTGACGACGGCAAACAAAAAAACGCAGGCGCAAGAGAGACCGTGCTCTCTGTCGCCTGCGTTCTTCGCAGCCGTTGCTATACATATATCTTCGTACCGCCAATATAGCAGAGTAATGCAGGGCTTGTAAACCCCTTTTTTTACCATTCTTCGACAATTTCCCGGGAAATCCATTAACGCCTTCGCTTAAGGCAGCGCGGGAACGTAAGGATTTTCCCGTTTTTCTTCTCCGATCGTCGTCGCGGGACCGTGGCCCGGCAAGACGAGCGTATCGTCCGGCAGCGCGTACAGCTTGCTGCGAATGGACTTCGTGAGCGTATCCTGGTGACCGCCGGGCAAATCGGTACGTCCGACGGAACGCCGGAACAAGGCGTCTCCGGCGAATAGCAGATCTCCGCATACGAAGCTCACGCTGCCGGGAGAATGACCTGGCGTATGGCGTACCTCGAACGTTTCGCCGAGCAACTGCAGTTTCTGCCCGTCCTCGAGGCTATGATCCGGCGGACCGCTTTTGACCGGGGCCGTCACGTCGCTCCAGCGGGCGGAGCCGTTCTTGGCCGGATCGGTCAGCCAGTCTTTTTCCAGCGGATGAAGATAAACGGGGCAGCTCCACTTCGCGCGAAGCTCGTCCACGCCGCCGATATGATCGAAATGCGCATGCGTGAGCAAAATCGCCTCGACTTGAAGGCCGGCGACTTTGCGCAAAAGCGCCGGATCGGCGGTACCCGGATCGATCACGATCGCCCGCGTCCGCGTCGTATCGACGACCACATAGGCATTGGTCTGGAGCGGCCCGAGCGGGAAGGCTTGAAAAGTCAGCATCGCGATGCTCCCTTAGACGCGTTCGAGCACGTCCTGCAGCTCCCAAAGGATGACAGGCGTGTACTCGGAAGCATCGCCGTATTGCTTGACGATCTCCTTGCGCGCGGCCGCAAGATTGTCCTGATAAGCAGGCGCCTGATTGTCCGGGTTCGCTTCCTTGAAGGCGATCATGACATCCTGGACATGCTGCGGACGAGGTCCCCATTTGCCCAAGAGAGCGCCGCCCGTGTCCGTGATGAGGACGATTGGAATCGAACGTCCGCCAAGCGTGAGGTGCTGGTCGATCAGATCGAAGTGCTGCTCGATGATCATCACCTCGGTCGGGATGCCGGCGGCTTCGAACGCGCGGAACACGACGGGCACGCTGCGCAGGGCGTCGCCGCACCAGTCCGCGGTGATGATCATGGCGCGTAGGTCGTCGCGGTTGTTCAGCGATTCGAAATATCCCTGGCTTTTCGCGTCCGGCCATGCGAAGTTGTCGTAATTGGCGTTAAAGGCTTCTTTGTTCTTCTCCATCCCGTCCATAAAAGCGCGCGGCGAGATGCCCTGGTTAAACTTGTGTGCGAGCTGTTGGCTCATGCGATATCCCTCGTTTCGACAACGTAAATGAACTTGATCCTATTGTAGCAATCCCTGCGCCAAAAGGAAAACCCGCAAATACGAAAAGAAAGCAAACCCGTTAAATGGATTTGCCCCGTCTGCGCAAATAAATATAAACGAAGTAAACGATCAGCACCGCGAGCGCGATCAAAATGATCGGACGAACATACGGCGCGGCTTTCTCGTCGATCTGCTCCCAGTTGCTCCCCAGCGACTTGCCCAGCCAGACGAACAGGATCGACCACGGAATGGACGCAAGCAGCGTAAGGCCGCTGAACAGCGACAGATTCATCCTTGCCATGCCTGCCGGGATCGAGATCACCTGGCGCATAACCGGAACGAATCGGGCCGTGAACACGATGATCGGGCCGTACTTCAGGAACCACTGCTCGGACTTGTCGACGTGCTTGGCCTTCAAATGCAGGTACTTGCCGTAGCGATCCACGATCGGTCTGCCGCCGTAGCGTCCGATCGCGTACAAAATCCACTGCTGGATCAACGCGCCAAGCACGCCGCATGCGACGGCGCCCCAGAAGTTGACGTCGCCCTTCGACACGAGATAGCCGCCGTAGCCGAGCACGATCTCGCTCGGGATCACCTCGATGGCGAGGCCGATGACGATGCCGAAATAGCCGAGGCTTTCAATCCATTGAAGCAGTTGGTTAAGCCATTCGTGAACCGTATCCATCATAAACGTATGTACCTGCTCTCTTCATCGTATTTGCGTCGTAGGACAAACGCGATATAAGTAGGGGCCGGGACCTTTCTTATTCTAGCATATCCGCACGTCCCGATTCTACTTGGCGCGGAGTCCGGTAGAAACATCGCTGTCATGCGGGGACGGGCCTGCGCATACAAATGCAGTAGGACAAAGCCGAAGAGGAGCGAACGGATATGAGCAGAGTCATGTTTATCAGCAAAAGAAGAATTCAATGGTACATCGCCGCCCTGGCGATCGTCGTGCTTGGCGCGGCCTACGCAGGGTGGCACCGGTCGCAGGCGGCTTCCGCGCCTCCGCCGTCGGACGTGCAGGTCCGTTACATCGTGACGACCGAATTCACTTCGAAGACCGACAGCGGGCAAGAGTTAGAGGCGTATCGCTGGGATCCCGGCACGATCCCGGTCAAAAAAGGACAACCCGTCGAGCTTCGCATCACCGGCGTGAACGGAGAGTCGCATCCCTTCACGATCGAAGGACTCGGCGTCAAGGCGACCGTGAACAAAGGAAAAACGACGATCGTCCGCTTCACGCCTCAGGAAGCCGGCACCTACGCGATCGTCTGCGAGACGCACAGCGATCCGAAGGACGGCGTCCCGATGGTCGGATATCTCGTCGTTCAATAAACGCCGCGATCGAAAGGCATTCGGACCGGCGCCCTCGTAACCCCGCGCTCCTCTCCCGCATAGATTAACGCGGAGAGGAGCGCTTGTGCATGAAAAACGACTTGGGCAAGCACGCCGGCTCGCTGCCAACCGCCAGAGTCATTAGGCGTGCGTGCGGCAACGAGCTTTACCGGACCGTAAAGCGGCTTAAGGCATACGTGCCCGACGCCAAGGTGAAGGAAGCGGAGGAACTGTACGTCCGCCGCGTCATGCTCAATTTGCTGTGGATCCACGAGCACCGCAGCGACCGCAAAAAGCTGGCGGACTGGTGGGAAGCCGAAGTCGCCTCCGATATCGCGAACCTATGGGAGATCGAGCAAGACCGTCTCGTCCGCGCTTTTCGGGACGCGTTCGGGGGGTTGATGCGCCGGGCATGTCCGCCGAAAAAGCCCGGCAGCGCCGCGTCGATAACGATGCGGATGCTGCCGGGCTTTTTTTTATTCGCCAATGGAATCCAGCAAGGCTTGCGCTTCTTTTTGCCAATCCGCGTCCCCATCGCGAAGCGCCTCCCGCAACCATGGCTCCGCTTCCTCGCGTCGGCCGGCCAGCATCGCGCATTTCGCGGCGTTGACCTTGGCCGAGACGAACAGCTCCGTGCCGGACCACGGATTGCGCTTGCCGGCGTATTGCCGCGCGTACAGCTCTCCGTACCGCTGGAAAAAGCCGATGCCAGCGAGTCCCGCCTGCCTGGCGCCTTCTTCGTCCCCTCCATCCTTCAACTGCTGCGCGAGCGTGGCGAATCTGGCGATAACCGCATTTTGCGAATCGCGATCGAAGCGGGCAAGCCGCAGCGCCTCCTTCAGGTGCGTCTCCGCCTCCCGCACCATGCCCGAATCGGCGTACGCCATCCCGATCGCGTAATGCATGGTCGGCGAATCCGGTTCGTAGCGCAGGCCGTCCAAAAGCCTATCGGCCCGTTCGGCCGCCGGCAGCAGCGCGGCAGCTTCGAGGCGAGGCCGATTCCAAGGCGGATTGTCCCGCTGGGCTTCGCGGAGCAGCGCGAGCTTCGCCGCGTCGCCTCTCGCGGTCTGCGCCGCCTCGTAGGCGCCGGCCGCCGACTTGTAGCGGCTAGCCGGCGCCGCAGCGGCGATCGCCGTCGCAAGCAACAACAGAGCAGGAACGGCCAGCCGGACGATGCGCGCGGTCCTTGAGGCGCTTGTGGTGCGCATGGAAGCCAGCGGGCGCGTCGGCACAGGCTCGCGCGCCGGCAGCGACAGATGAAGCGACAGCCAGAAGAGCAGCAGCAGCCAAATATAAGCATAGGACCAATCGAAATCGACGCCTGCGTGGAGCAGAAAAACAGCCGCTGGACCCCATACGAGCCTGGCGCCTTTGCGCCAAAGGATAACCGCGAAGCCGATCAGCATCGCAAGCAGCGCGGCGAACCCGAGCGCTCCCGTGTCGATAAGCACTTCCAGATAACCGCTGTGCACCTCGTTACCGATATACGGCCCGCGCTGGTACAAGCCTACCTGCATGCGCCAGGTCTCTCCCCCCGCTCCCAGCAGCGGACGGTCGGCGAACATGCGCAGTGCGTCCGCGTAATAAAGCGTGCGCGCGCCGGCCGTCTCCAGGCTGCCTTCCGCGCGTCCGCCCGAGCCGCCGCCGGAGGCAATCAGCAGATAAGCGATCGTCGCGCAAACCGCAAAGACCGCCGCGCCGCCCCAAATATGGGTGAGCTGCCGGCGCAGCCTTGCGAAAAAGCCAGATGCCCGCGGCCCCGCGTGCGGCCGCAGCGGCAACGCCGCCCAAGCAAACGCCGCCGTCATCGCGGCGAGCGTCCAGATGCCGCTGCCCGGCGCCCCGGCCTCCATCGCGCCGAAGGCGAACCTGGCTGCGACCGCCGCGCAAAGCGCGGCAAGTCCTGCGGCCGCGAGTCCGTAGCCACGGCGGTCCCGGCGGTAGGCCGCCAGCAGCGACAAGAGTCCCGCGGCGGCAAGCCCCAGCATGGCGCCTCGCGACTCGGTCAGCAGCAGCGCGGTCAGCGCCGGCACGAGCGAAACGGCGGCAAATACGCTCGCAGCGCGACCAGGCCTTCCAAGCTGCTGCCAAAGGACAAGCGCGAAGAAAGCCGCAACGGCGCCGGAGGCGTTGGGGTATTGGAGAAAGCCGGCCAGACGCGCGCCGGTCATCGACAAAGCGGCATCCGAAGACCGGTAGACGATGTCCGGATAACGGATCCACCCGAACCAGCCCGCCAGCCCGCCCCATACGAAGTACAGGCCTGCGGCATGCAAGGCGACGTGACCTGCCGCTCTTCCGCCGCGACGCGCGGCAAATAGCGCCGCCAGCGCGAGCCATGCGCCGTATGCGCACCATCGGAGCAGGCTGTCCGCCGTCCCTTTGACGGACGCCGGCCCCGCCAGCCAGGCGCAACCATAGGCGGCCGCAAGACCCAGCGGCGCGAGCGCCCACCAGGGAAGCGCTCGTCCGGCGGCGATCGCAGCTATCGCCGAGACGGCCGCGGCGACGAGCAGCGCCGCCTCCAAGCCGTACAAGTCCGCGTCGTAGAACAATCCTTGCCGATATGCGGCCCAACCTAAAACAAAAGCAAACAGTAAACCGCCGGCAAGCGCGAACGAAGATCGCAATATACATTTATAGATCATGGAAAACCTCTGCTTCGGTCAGCGTCATGTCTCTAGCGTAGCGGCTTTGCCGGCCGGCCGCAAGCACGGTTCTACTCCGCTCTGCACTGCGCTGCTTCGCTCCTCCTTCGCAAAACACGAATAACCCTCTCCCGAATAACGGCACGTGCCGTTTTCGAACAGGGCTTGGTCTAGGCAGCCGCAAAGCGCGGTTCGCAGATCGAGGTGCGCAAAATCGCCGTTCGCAGATTAAGGTTCGCAAGATCGCCGTTCAATGGCTGTCGCCTCTTGCCCGCTCCCATCCTTCTGCCCCGGCCGATCCCGACCGACGCTCACGCTTCGAGCCTGCGCGGCTCCGGCAAAGGCTTGTCTTCGCGTTTGCTGTCGTAGAGCCGCCGATCCGCAGCGGCCGACAGCTCGGCCAGCGTCCTGCCGTCCTCCGGATAGAAGGCATACCCGCAGGATGCCGACATGCGGTACCCGCAGTGCAAGGACAGCCCCTCCATGCGTTCGTCAATCGCGCGCTTCAGCGACTCGGCTTCCTGCCGATCGGCGTATGGGCACAGCAGCAGGAATTCGTCGCCGCCCCAGCGGCAGACGATCTCGCCGCGGGCCGCGGCATCCTCCAAAGCGGCTGCGGCCATCGAGATCGCCCTGTCCCCCTCGGCATGTCCGAGCCCGTCGTTGATCAGCTTGAAGTCGTTCAGATCGATCAACATTACCGCAAGGCGCTTGCGTCGCGCCTCCGCCTGCTTCAAGAGGCCGACGATGCAGCGATGCGCGAAGCTGCGGTTCCACAGCCCGGTCAGGCTGTCGCGGTCCGCGCGACGCCTCACCCGGTCGTACTGTGTGCCTAATATACCGAAGACCGGGAACAAGACAAGCGCGAAGCCGGCAGCTTCCCACAACGCGTAGTTCCCGGCCGATGCCATATACCGCTGCGCCAATCCGGCCGCGCCGACGGCCGCGCTGACCAGCGCCGCAGCCGCCAGACCGGTCATAAGTCCGCGATTGTCCATTTTCCGACCTCTCCTTCCCATTCGACTCACGGTACTACGAGACGACGACCCGATTGCGTCCTTCGTTTTTGGCCTTGTAGAGCGCCACGTCCGCCTTCGCGAACAAGGCCTGCAATTCCCCAGCGATATCCGTCGGAATGGAGCCGGCATCCGAAGCCGCTGCCGATTCATCGCTCCCTTCGGTGACGATCCCCATGCTGATCGTGACGCGTATCGTGTCGCCTGCGACCTGCACGCCGTTGTTCAACACGGATGCCATAATGCGGTCTGCCGCAGCTTGTGCCTCGTCCCGATCCGTCTGCGGCAGGAACACGGTGAACTCTTCGCCGCCGTAACGCGCCAGCAGGTCGAGGCTTCTAAGCGTCGAGCGCACGGCTTCGGCCGTCTCGCGGAGCACCTGGTCGCCGACGAGGTGGCCGTACCGGTCGTTGATCTGTTTAAAGTGGTCGATATCGAAAAGCAGGATGGAGAACGGGATGCCTCGCTGCTTGCAAAGAAAGGCTTCATGCTCGACGTAATGCTGGAAAAAGGTGCGATTGTAGCAACCGGTGAGGCCATCCGTAATCGCGGCCTTCTCCAGCTTTTTGTTGGCCCGATAGAGCTCGTCCTGTATCGCGATCAGCTCTAGATTCCGCTCGTGAAGCGCTTCGTTTTTCTCGTTCATCTCGTCGATCAGCTTGCGCTGCTCGGTGACGTCGTAGAAGGCGACGATCCGTCCCTGCAGGCTCTTGAACTGATCCAGCAGCGGCGAGATCTGCAGGGAGACCGATCTATAAGGCCCGTCCGTCAGCAGAAGCTCCGTGCGAATCCGATCCCCGGGATGATGCCGGTACCGAAACAGGAAATCGCTCACGTCGTTCGCGGGCTGTCCGGAAAGCAAGATCCGCTCCAGGTCGAAAGTCTCGCCCTTGACGGGGTGCGCGAAGCCGACGGCGCTGCGGTTGAAATCCAGTACTTTGCACGACTCGTCGATCACGATAAGTCCCGTCTCCACCTGCTCGAATATCTTGTGCTTGGCGGTGTCGACCAGATCGAATACGCCGTACCGGTAGATCGCGATCACGAAGCAGACGTCCGACAAGACGATGCCGGTCGAGGTGAGCCCTTGAACCACGCCGAGCCAAGGCGACAGCACGACGTTGAACAGCAGGTCGAGCACCGCGAACACCGTTAGAACGAACATGCCGAGCAAGGACGTCGCCAGCTGCTTGCGTTCGTTGAGCGATCGCACCGTCCGGTGGGCGTTGTACATATGAAGAAGCGCGATAAAGAAGTACGCGAATTGGACGAAAGTCATAATCCAAAAAAAGCGGTCCGTATTCCCTGTCCCCGTACTGTCCGTCTTCCGGCTTCAGGAATTGGCCGAACGGATTGACGATCGCGGAGGCGGCGCAGAGGAAGGCAGGCATGAGAAACGCGGCCATGCGGGGCGGCCTTCGCAAATAGTGCGTGCGCTTGGTCAAAAACAGTACGAAAGCAAGCCATCCTGGCCCAAGCAAACTTAGCGCGACGAAAGACACGGTTAAGTAGAAATGCTGATAGGAAGGGATGTCCGTGGAGCGCACGCCGACTTGCCCCAACGGCCATAGCATCATAATAAAATGGAATGCCAGATAAACCTTGTGCGTTCTGGAAATCGGGTTAAGGGCAATGAAGAGGCCGAGCAGCACAAACAGACAAACGAATAATAGAAAGTCTGGCCGTACAAATTCCAATCGGCTCACCTTTTCATGGAAGGACTAACCCATTAACCCGGGGCAATTGATTTATTCTAACATAGGCAGGATTTTGCCGACAAGACGATTGGCAAACCTTGTAAATACAAATCTTTAATTTATCTATTTAATTACTTTAAATTCCATATTATTTTCCATATAAGGCGAAATGGATAAGAAATCCCGGAACTTCTCGTAATCCTGCCAGGTTTGCGCCGAGACCGGCGAACCGCTGCGGACGGCACGGATCAGCAAATTTTTGGGCGTGTGCTCCAAATCGATGAATTCAAGCATTTGCACCTTGTAGCCGGATGCTTCCAGCAACTGAGCCCGCACCGCATCGGTGACGAGCGCGGAGAACCGTTCCTTCAAAATGCCGTGCCGAAGCAGCGGCTTTAGCACCGGCTGCTCGATCTGGCGCATTAGCTCGTGCTGGCAGCAAGGCACCGACAAAATAACCGACGCTTGCCAGCCTACGGCTTTAAGCAGCGCGGCGTCCGTTGCCGTATCGCAAGCATGCAGCGTCACGACCATGTCCACCCGATCGGCATCCGCATAATCCGCGATATCGCCTACCGCGAACCGCAGGCGATCCCAGCCCAGCCGGTCGGCGAGTTTCGCGCAGTCCTCTATCACGTCGGCTTTCAGGTCGAGTCCGATGATGCGAACGGGCAGTCGCTCCCGGATCGCGAGCAAATGATACAGCGCGAACGTCAAATAAGACTTGCCGCAGCCGAAGTCGACGATGGTAAGCTCCCGGCCGGTCGGCAAATGGGAAACGACGTCGGACACCATCTCCAAAAACCGGTTGATCTGCCGGTACTTATCGTACTTCGCCTTAAGCACTCTTCCCTCGGGGGGTCATGACGCCGAGCGCTTCCAGGAAAGGCACCGGCTCCCCTTCGGGAAGCACGTAAGTTTTGGTTCGGTTGTGCGAAGGCGCCGGCGCAGCGACGCCTCCGGCTCCCGCAGCCTTGGCCGTCGGCGCGCCGCGGAGAATGGCGGCTTTGCCCTTTTTGCTGACGAGAATCTGGATGTCGTTCTCGGGCGTCTTGAGCAGCGTCTGACGATACTCGGCTTGGACGAGCCGAAGCAGCTCGTCCGCGGCATCGGCGGGCGCCAGATTCTGATGAAGCGCCTTCGCGCCGGCGAACCGTTCGAATTGGTAGTGCAGCTCGCCCTTCAACAGAACGGGGCGGACGGCAATCTTGCGCGTCTCTTCCGCCTTGCTGCGCGGCTGGCTGACGGTTGCCTGGATAAGCTTGCCCTCCTCGATCGCTCCCCCTGACGAGGGCCTTCAATTCCTCCGTAGTCGTCTCCGCGCTCATGATGCCGTCTCCTTCGTCAGATTGTTCCATTGGCGGACGCCTTCGCGCAGTTCGTCTCGCGAAAGTCCGCCGCGCCCCAGCGCCTCGTCATCCAACGCCTTCATTCGTTCGTAAAAGGATAAGCCTTCTTCCGTGCCGGCGTCCCCGGCGTCGAAGAGATCGTACAAGCTGTTCTCCGCGTCCGCATAGCGTCCGGCGTGCTCCTGCCACTCCCAAGCGGCGCGCAGCGTCTGTGCGGCGCCTTCCACGCGCGCAGGACCTTCGACGAGGCGCTCCATGCGCCGCTCCAGGTCCAGCCCCTCGACCGGGCCGTGCGTGCGGAGGACGTAACCGATCAGGCGCAATGCCTTTTCCAAACGCTGCAAGCTCTCCGCTTCGCGGCCCATGTCCGCCAGCACGTCCCCTTCTTCCTGCAAAAAGGCGCCGATCGCCCCGATCGCCTCGGCATCCGAGCGGCCCCCGCCGCCGAACATCGCGATCAGGTCCGCATCCGACAGTCCCAGCGCCAGTCTGGCACGCATGCGCAGCTCCTTGCTCATGAACTCGTCGATCAGCAGCAGCGCTTCTTCGTGCTTGCCCTGCTGCTTGAGCCCCATCAGCGCGCCGAAGGCGACCGACATCTGATTGATCATGCGCATAAAGTAGTCGCGATCAAACATCGGCTTCCCCCTCTCTTCTCTCCGGCGGCGGAGACGAATGCCAGGATCGCTTCCGCGAAGGCCGCCGGCCGCTCCATCATCCCCATATGTCCCGCGCCCTCAAGCAAGCCATGCGTCACGTTCGGACCGGAGACGGGGAACCGCTTGTCCGGTCCGATCACATTGTCCGACTCTCCTGCCAGCAGCAGGATCGGCGCATCTAGCGATTCAAGCACGCCGCGCCGGTCGGGGCGGGCCTTCATGCCTAGCGCGGCCCCGATGCCGCCTTCGGCGGACGTGCCGAAGCCGATCGCCAGCGCGCGGTTGACCTGCGCTTGCAACGGCGCCAGGTTGTCAGTCGAAAACAGCTTCGGCACGAGGTCGCGAATATGTCCCTGCATGCCCTCGCGGGAAATGCGCGCCGCCACCTTTTCCCGATTTGCCTTGCCGTTTTCGTCGTCGGGGAAGGTCGTGGAATGCAGCAAGCCAAGTCCCAGCAGCCGGTCCGGGGCGCGCTCGGCCAGCGCCAGCGCCGTATAGCCGCCCATCGAATGGCCGAGCACGAACGCTTGCCCGATATTCAGGGCATCCAGCAGCCGCAGGGCGTCCTCCGCCAGCTGTTCCATCGCGTACGACCCTCCGGTCGCCGCGGTCTCCCCGTGGCCTCGCGCATCGGGCGCGACGACCCGCGCATGCGCCGACAGCAGCGGCAGCACGTCGTCCCAATACGCTGCGCTGCCGCAGTAGCCGTGGAGCAGCAACAGAGGCGCGCCTTGTCCCTCGTCTAGATACGAGACTTCGAGCCCGTTATTCAATGTCAGCCGGTTGCGAGCCATGCCAGCACATCCTTCCGCCGTTTTTTATTATTTTAACGAACTGTCGTCCTCCAACTCAAATGCCGCCTCATGCGCTTCGCCGCGCGATTCACATGCTTCCGACCGAACGGCGGCAAGCGCGGCGGCCCCTGCTTCGGCGATCCGCTTCGCCATCTCCATCACGGCATACAGGGAGGTCGTCTGCAGCGTCATGTACGGCTTGGGACCGAATTCGCCCACGACGGCCGCGATACTATAGTCGCCTATCGGCGGGAACGCGGCGCCCACCGACCGCGCGGGCTGAAGCGGTCCTTCGGCCAGCAGAAACTTGCCGACGTTCTCAGGCCGGCCGAGGCAGGCGTCGATCGCGATCACGATGGCGTCCGCGGGCAAACCCGACGCTTCGCGTCCCAGCCTGTCCGCGTCGCAAGGCTCTCGCAGCGTCCCGATCACGCCGCCGACGCCGCGCTCCTTCAGCATCGTGCCGACCAGCGGGCCGAGGCAGTCTCCGGTGGAGCGGTCCGTGCCGATGCAGAGGAAGACGATCGGTTCGCCGCGATGCCGGACGAACGCGCTTCGAAAAAACCGTTCGAGCTCCTGCGCGCCGGAAGCGGCAAAAAAGAAAGGAGAGGCCCCGGGGGCGCCGTTCGCGGTCATCGTCCTGCTCCTTTCGGAAATGGCTTGTTCTCGTTACAGCGTATCATGCGACGTTCGGTTATGCCAGCGCGGAGAAGGCTTCGCTGTGATACAATGGGGTGAGCTTATACCGAGAGAGGATGCTGCGCGAATGGATCTGACCAAGCCGACACAGGAGAACGTAGAATATATGATCGAAGCGATCAAGACGAAGCTGCGGATGGCATCGGGCGCAGCGATGCAGGCGTCGCATTTCAACGCCGATCGTTACGAGGACCTCAAGGATATTTACGACATGGTCGCCTCCAAGGACCGGTTCAGCATCAGCGAGGTCGAGGCGCTCGTATCGGAGTTGGGCAAGCTGCGGGGTTAAACGGGGCTGTTAACGGATCATATGGCGGAAATTACGATACGCCATATCCTTGTTGCGCGAAACAGCCGGCGCGCCACAACAAAAACGCCTTCGTCGCCGTCAGGCAACGAAGGCGTTTTTGCGATATCCGATGCGGCTTGCAGCCTACACGGCCCTGCCGGGCCCAAAGCCCGCGAATGCCAGGAACCGGTCGAACGCCGCCCGGCCGGCGGCATCCTGCTTGAACACGCCGGCGTCGCGCAGCACGGCGTGGAACTTGTCGCCCACAGCGGCTTGCAGCGCGGCCCGCGCGGCGTCCGGCGCCATCGCCGTGCCGTGCGCGGCGACCAGCTCCGCGATCCAATCCGCGTGCTTCGCGAGCGGATGCGATGCCGCTTCCCCCCGACCGCCGCCGATCGCAGCGGGATCGTAGGCAATCTCGCCCGTCAGCAGCTGCGCGATCTGCGACAGCTCCGCGTCGAGCCGGCCCGGCAGCACCGCGAGTCCCATCACTTCGATCAGGCCGATGTTTTCCTTCTTGATATGATGGAGCTCGCGGTGCGGATGGAAGATGCCGTCCGGGTGCTCGTCGCTCGTGCGATTGTTGCGCAGCACCAGGTCGAGCTCGTACTCGCCGCCCTCCGCGAGCCTCGCGATCGGCGTGATCGTATTGTGCGGCACGTCGCCGCTCGCCGCGTACACGTCTGCGGCCGCGTCGCTATAAGCCCGCCAATCGGCCAGCACCCCGGCCGCCACGCGCAGCAGCGCCGCCCGATCGCGGCTGCGCAAGCGCAACGCCGACATCGGCCACTGCACGATCCCGCCGCGCACCCCGCGCTCCGTTCCGTGCGTCGTCCATTCCGCCACGCCCGCCTTTTCCATCGGGAACACATGCCTGCCGCCCTGGAAATGGTCGTGGTTCAAGATCGAGCCGCCCACGATCGGCAGGTCCGCGTTCGAGCCGACGAAGTAGTGCGGATACGCGTCCACGAAGTCCAGCAGCCGCTCGAACGTCTCGGGCACGATACGCATCGGCACGTGCTCGCCCCGAAGAATGATGCTATGCTCGTTGTAGTACACGTAAGGCGAGTACTGGAAAAACCACCGTCCCCCCCGCAGCGTCAGCGGCAAAATCCGCAGGTTTTGCCTCGCCGGATGATCGGGCCTGCCCGCGTAGCCGACATTTTCGCGGCACAGCAGGCACTTCGGGTAATCGACTTTGGTCTGCGGCAGGCTGCGCAGCAGCGCGATCTCCCGCGGATCCTTTTCAGGCTTGGACAGGTTGACCGTGATCTCCAGCTCCCCGTCGTCCGTCGGATGGAGCCAATAGCCGTTTTTCGAGATCCGGTCCATCCGAATGTAGTTGGAGTCGATGTTCAGCCGGTAAAACCAATCCGTCGCCGCGCGTACGCCGTCCGCGGCCGACAACCGGTCGAACGCAGCTGACGTCTCGGACGGACGGGGCATCAGCAGCCCCATGATCCGGGCGTCGAACAGATCGCGCTGCGTGGTCGTGTCGTCCGGGATCAGCCCAAGCGCGGCGGCCGCGTCCAGCAGCGGCTCCAGCACGGATACCGGACTGTCCAGCGTCTCCTCCGGCAGCGGTCCGCCCGCAGGCCCCGCCAGCCCGAATAAGTCCAGCAGCGCATTGTGCGCGTAGTCTTCGTCAAGCTCGCCGATCATGCCGCGCTCCAGCGCGAAGCGCACCAGCCTCCGGATCAGCGATCCGACCTCGTCCCTGCGCGCCTCCGTCATGCCGCTCGCGTCCGCGGCGGCTTCGCCCCTGTTGCTCATCTCGCGTCATCCCTTCGTCTGCTCTAGGCTTCCCTTGTTGCCTGGCGCGGCGCAGCCGGGCGAGAAGCGCGCGCATCGCGCATCGTCCCTCGCCGTGCCGCCCGCAGCTTTACTTGCCGTATCCGTTCGGATGCGCCGAGTGCCAAGCCCAGGCGCTCTCGACGATCGGGCGGAGATCGGCGAACTTCGGCGTCCACCCTAGCTCCGTGCGCGCGCGTTCCGACGAAGCGATCAGCACCGCGGGATCTCCCGAGCGGCGCGGCACGATCTTGGCCGGAATCTCATGGCCGGTCACCTCGCGGGATACGTCGATGACCTGCTTGACGGAAAAACCCTTTCCGTTGCCCAGATTGTAGACGGCGCTCTCGCCGCCGTCGCGCAGTCGGTTCAGGGCGCGGATATGGGCGTCCGCCAGATCGCTGACGTGAATGTAGTCGCGGATGCAGGTGCCGTCCTCGGTCGGATAGTCGTCGCCGAACACCGAGATAAATTCGCGCTGGCCGAGCGCGACCTGCAGCACGAGCGGGAGCAGATGGGATTCGGGCGTATGGTCTTCGCCGATCTTGCCGCTCTCGTGCGCGCCCGCCGCGTTGAAGTAGCGGAGCGACACGTTCTTGATGCCGTGCGCGACGTCGAACCAGGAGATCATCTTCTCCATGGCCAGCTTCGTCTCGCCGTAGGCGTTGGTCGGCTTGGTGCGGTCGTACTCGTCGATCGGCACCTTCTCCGGCTCGCCGTACGTCGCGGCGGTCGAGGAGAATACGATGCGGGAGACGCCCGCTTTCTTCATCGCCTCGAGCAGCACGAGCGTGCCGTATACGTTGTTATGGTAGTATTTGCCGGGATTGGTCATGCTCTCGCCGACCAGCGAGTTGGCCGCGAAGTGGATGACGCCGTCGATCTCGTTCTCGGAGAAGATCCGGTCCAATACCGTCTCGTCGCGCAGGTCGCCCTCGTACAGCTTGCCGCCGAGCAGCGCTTCCTTGTGCCCTTGGTACAGGTTGTCAAGCACGACGACCTCTTCGCCCTTGTCCAGCAACGCCGCTACCGTATGGGAACCGATGTAACCCGCTCCGCCCGTTACCAATACCGCCATTCTAGTTCTCCTCCTTCACTTCGTGAACGCCGTCGCCGATGTCGCATACGTAAAAATCCGCCGTCAGCCCCGTCGCCGCCTTATACTTTTCGCCGACCTCGGCGGTGAACCGCTCCGTGCTATCCTTGTGCACGAGCGAGATCGTGCAGCCGCCGAAGCCCGCACCCGTCATGCGGGAGCCGAGCACGCCCGGCACCTCGCGCGCCGCGGCCACCATCGCGTCGAGCTCCGCGCCCGTCACCTCGTACAAGTCGCGCAGCGAATCGTGCGACGCGTTCATCAGCTGCCCGAAGGCGGCCAGATCGCCCTGGCGCAGCACTTCCACGGAGCGGCCGACGCGGTCGATCTCTTCGACGACGTGGCGCGCGCGCTTGCGGACGATCTCGTCCGAGATCAGATTCGCGTGCTCGTTGAACTGGGCGAGCGTCAGCTGCCCCAGCAGCGTCAGCTCGGGGAACGCCGCGCGCAGATCTCCGACCGCCGCTTCGCACTGCGCCCTGCGCTCGTTGTACGCGGAATCGACGAGTCCGCGGCGCTTGTTCGTGTTGCCGATGACGAGCTTATAGTCGCCCGACTCGAACGGTACGAGCTCGTACTTCAAGGTGTCGCAGTCGAGCAGGATCGCATGATCCTTGCGTCCGTTGGCGACCGCGAATTGATCCATGATACCGCACTTGACGCCGACGAACTCGTTTTCCGCATGCTGCGACCACAGCGCGATCTCGACCGTGTCGGTCTTGCGGCCTTCGAGCGTCAGCAGCGCGAACGCCGTGACGACCTCGATCGAAGCGGACGAAGACAGCCCGGCTCCGTTCGGAATCTCGCCATGATAGAGAATGTCATAGCCGCGCGACAGCGAGATGCCCCGCTGAGCCAGCTCCCAGACGACGCCCTTCGGATAGTTGGTCCAGTCGTCTTCCTCGGAGAAGGCCAGATCGTCCGCGGGGACGAGCCGCGACTGCGGGAAATTCGTCGATGCCAGGTGCAGCTGACGGTCCGCGCGCGGCCGGATCAGCAGCGTCGTGCCGAAGGTGAGCGCGGCCGGGAAGACGGCGCCGCCGTTGTAGTCGGTATGCTCGCCGATCAGGTTCACGCGGCCCGGCGCGGCGAAGATGCGGATGTCGGACTCGCCCCCGCCGAGGCGGTTGATGAATTGCTCGCGAAGGTTCGGATAATGAGGCATGATGGGATTCCTCCTGAATTGGGGCTGCGATTTACTACCAGTATAACGCCCGAAGCCGCGAACGGGAAATGGCTTGAAATGCGGTCTCTATGGAGAAATGTGACTTCGTGCGGTACAATCGCGAATAGATGCCCGACAAGGAGACGGATCCCCAATGAACCGAGCCCCCGACTACCGCGTAGCCTCCAATCCCGCGCGCACGCTCCCCCCAAGGGCTTGCCGCGCTGTTCGCGGGCGAGAGCCAGACCCGTCCGACGCACCGCGTCGGACCGAAGGTCGTCGATTACTATTTGCTGCACCATGTGATCTCCGGGCATGGCGTCTTCGAGACCGAGGGCCGCGTCCACGCGCTCGGTCCCGGCCACACGTTTCTGATCCGCCCCAAACGCCTGTTCAGCTACGCCTCGGACGCGGACGATCCCTGGCGGTACCGCTGGGTCGCCTTCGCCGGAGATCGGGCGGAGTCGCTGTTGGCCGAAGCGGGCCTCGGCACGGAGCGCTTGATCGTCGATACAGGGCCCGCCCGGGCGCCCGGCGAACGATGCCGCGAGATTTACGACGCCTTCCGCGCGAGGAGCCCTTCGGCTTCGCTGGAGGCCGCGGGCCGGCTCCATCTGCTGCTCGCCTCTCTCATGTCGGCCGACGCGGAGCGCGCGGAACAGCCGCCGATGGCCGATACGCACGGCGAGGAGCTCGTTCGCCAGGTCATCGGCTATCTGTCCACCCAATACGCCGAGCCGGTGTCGATCGAGGCGATGGCGGAGACGCTCGGCTACAACCGGGCCTATTTGTCCCGCTTGTTCAAGCGGCACGCCGGCGTGACGCCGATCGCATTTCTGACGCGCATCCGGATCGACCGCGGCAAGCGTCTCCTGCGAGAGCGGCCCGAGCTGACGGTCGAGCAGGTCGCCTCCTCGGTCGGGTTCCCGGATGCCTTGTATTTTTCCAAGCAGTTCAGGCGCGCGTTCGGCGCGACGCCGACAAGCTATCGGACGGATACCTTGCGTTCCTGACCCGAATTCGCTCCCAAGCGCCGACTGCGTTCCGTTGATGGCGTTTCCATCGAAAATATTGATAATCGGCATGCAAATCGCTCGATAACCGCCGGTCTGAGGAGGGTGTTAAGATATTCCTCAACCAAAGACCGAGGGGGGCGATTTAATTGTTGATCCAGGACCGCACGGCTTATAAAATATGGGAGAACGAGATCAAAATTAGCGAGCGGCGCTGGGCCGTCGAACGTCATGTTCGCGAGACGAGGCGCCCCCGTGCCGGACTGTCGGCATACCGGCTGGCGCTCATGCTGCTCGGCTCGCTGCGCAGTCACTGATCCGTCCTTAGACAGGTGGTGGCAAACTTGGACTTTATTTATATCCGGTCGTTCATAGAAGTAGCCCGATGCCACAGCTTCACCAAGGCCGCCGAGAATCTGGGCTACGTGCAGTCCAGCGTCACGACGCACATTCAGAAGCTGGAGCAGGAATACGGCGTGATCCTGTTCGAACGGTTCGGCAGATCGATGAGGCTGACCTCCGCCGGCGAGCAGCTTCGCGATACGTTCGAGCAGATCCTGGCGCTGTACGAGAGCTCCAAGCATCTGATCTCCAGGCCGGCCAAGGGACATCTGGATATCGGCACGATCGAATCGCTCTTCTCCTACTTCCTGCCTCCCGTCTTCCACCAGTACCGCCGCGTCTATCCCGAGATCAACCTTCAGGTGCATCCGATCACGGAGACCCAGATCCTGCAGCTGATCAAGGCCGGCGATATCGACCTGGGCATCGTCCTCGACCAGCCGATCCAGGAAGAGGACATCGAGGCGATCAAGCTGCGCGAAGAGGAGCTCGTGCTGGTCGCGAGCCCCGGACACCGGCTGCAGCAGGCCGTCCAGATCTGCGCCGCCGACTTGAACGGTCAGTCCTACATCGCGACCGAGCATACGTGCACCTACCGCAACGCTTTCGAAAAGCTGCTGGGCAAGCACGGCGTCGCATACGACGTGCACCATGAGTTCGGCAGCCTCGAGGCGATTAAGCAGTGCGTCTCCTACGGGCTCGGCATCGGGCTGCTCCCGCGGATCGCGGTCGTGCGGGAGCTCGCGGAGGGCACGCTGATCCGGCTCCCTTTTTCCCACCCGGACATTACCTTCTACACGCAGATCGTCATTCACCGCAAAAAATGGCGCGATCCCGCCATTCGCCATATGATCGAGCTGCTTCGCGAGGCGGCCGGGCGGGAAGGCGAGGACGCGGTACCGGCAGCGCTATAGGACAAGCGAAAAAAAAACGGGACACGGCGGCGCTAACGCTCCGCGATGTCCCGTTTTTTGATTTTCAACGATGCGATCATCTCCGCAGCGCGTAAGGCGCGCGGTCCTGCGGCTCGCGCGAATCCTCGCTGGCGCCTTCGAAGTTCAGCTTGTCCGCCACCAGGTAGAGCGGCCGCCGCTTCGACTCTTCGTAGATGCGGCCGATATATTCGCCCAGCACGCCGAGCAGCGACAGCGTGATCCCGTGGAAAAACAGGCTGATCACGATAAGAGACGTCCATCCCGCGGTCGTCGTGTCGGTGAAGATGCGTTGGCAGATGACGACGATCAGGTAGATGAAGCCCGCGGCCGACAGCAAAAAGCCGAGAATGCCCGCAAGCTTGAGCGGCTTGGTCGAGAAGGAGGTGATCGCGTCGAGCGACAGCCGGACCATCTTGCGCAGCGGGTATTTGGTCTCGCCGGCGAAGCGCTCTTCCCGCGCGTATTCGAGCCCGATCTGGCGATAGCCCGCCCAGGCCACCATGCCGCGAATGAAGCGGCTGCGCTCGCGCATCCCGCTCAGCGCGTCGCACACTTTGCGGTCCATCAGCCTGAAGTCGCCGGTATCGACCGGGATGTTGACCGAGGTCATCGCCGCCAACGTGCGATAGAACCACTTGGCGGTCGTTTTCTTGAACCAGGTCTCGCCTTGCCTGGAGATGCGCTTGCCATAGACGACGTCGTAGCCTTCGCGCCAGAGGGCCAGCATCTGCGGGATGAGCGCCGGCGGGTCCTGAAGGTCCGCATCGATCAGGACGACGGCCCTGCCGGAAGCGTGGTCCATGCCCGCGGTCACGGCGATCTGGTGGCCGAAGTTGCGCGCGAAGTCGAGCAGCTTCACCCTGGCGTCCCGGGCGCAGATTCCGCGCACGATGGCGGCCGTTCGATCCCTGCTGCCGTCGTTGACGAATACGAGCTCGTAGCTCTCGTCCGTCGCCTCCAGCACCTCGGTCAATTTCGCATAAGTGGTCTCTATGACCTCTTCCTCGTTATACATCGGGACGACGACGGACAGCGTCACCACAGCAGCCATGCGGCTTCCTCCTTCACGCGCCTGAGCGACGGCACGGCATGTCGATTAAAATCCCCAGCTCGGCAGCCACCGTATGCCGAAGTTCATCCATTCGCGGCTGATAGTCATGCCGGTCAGGACGGGATAGAACCAAATGAACAAGACGGCGGCGCCTGCGACGACGAGCACGGTGAACGTCCTGCCGTAGTACCAGCGCTGCTCCACCCAGCGAAGCATCCACACGATGGACAAGATCAGCAGCGGCACCATCGGGAAGTAGTGGTACAGGAACGTGATGCTGCGCGGCGAGACCATCCACGGGACGTAAAACGACAAATACATGACCGCGATCGTCAGCACCGCCTTGTCCCTGTTGCGAGCGCCCAGCCACCAGGAGAGCAGCATGGCCGCCAAGCCGCCCCACCAAATCAACGGATTGCCGATGGCCGCGATGCTCTGCGCATCCCCCCTTCGCCAGATCCTTGCCGCCGTAATACCAGACCGGACGCAGCATCGCGGGCCACGTATACCATTTGGACGAGTACGGGTGCTTCTCTTTGACGCCTTTATGATAGTTGTAAATGTCTTTTTTGGTAGCGCGGCAGATCCTTCAGCCCGTCGTCCGCCTTGGTCGCCTTTTCATATGGAATGTACGAAGCCGCATAAATCCCCGCAGGGACCGCCACGAACAAGATCAAGCAAGACAGCAGCGTAAGCGTCAGCTTCTTGAAGTACGCGCTGCCGTATTCCCAGCGGGACTCGCGCCAGCGTCTGTATAGCGCCAGGAAGAGCAGGACGGCAAGGCCCGCGCCGCCGTACATGTAGTTCCACTTGACCGCAGCCGCGCATCCGAAAAAAATGCCGGACAGCGCCAGATAGCCGAAGCTTCGGCCGAAGCCCCCGCTTCCCCATTTTTCTCTCCGTACTTGTACATAAACGTGTACATCAATATCGTGAAGGTCACGCCGAATACGTCGACGTTGGCCATCCGCGAATGGACGAGATGGAAGCCCTCCAGCACCAGCAGCAGCGCCGCGATGAACGCATACCTCGTGCTGCGGAACATCGCTCTTGCGGCTGCATAAAATACGGGCACCATGAGCGTGCCGCACACGGCCGCCATGAATCTCCATCCGTACGGCGTCATGTCGAACAGACGGATGCCGAACGTAAGCAGCCACTTGCCTAGCGGCGGATGCGTCCATTCGTAGGGCTGGATCTCATGGATGAATTCGTAGGCCGTACGGCCGTGATAGATCTCGTCGAAATACATGCTGTTGCGGTAGTCCTGCCGGTACGGCGCTTCGTCCTGCTCGTCGAATACCTGCTCGCCGCCGCCCGCCGAGGTCTCTCCCTTGGCGCCGGCAGGCTCGATATTCGCGATGGCGATCCGCGCCTTCGTATCCGCTTCGAAGAAGCCGGCTTCGTAAAGACTGTATCCGGTATGCTTGGCCGTAAACTTCATATACCTCGCGCTGACGGGCTTGTCCTCCGCTATCCAGGTGAACACCCGTCCGGTCTTGTGCTCGACCGTCAGATATGGCGACCAGTTCACGCCGTCGGCCGAAGCATCGATCTGCGTCTCGCCAGCGGCACCCGGGCCTTCGTACAGGCTGATGCGGCCGACCTGGCGCAGCTCTCCGAAGTCGGCTACGAAGCCCTCGCCCGATACGTCGGGGCGCCAGAACGTCTGCGGCGCATGCCGGTTGCCCAGATCGTGGAGCGACAGCCAGGCCGAGACGAGCATGAGAAGCCCGATCAGAATTAAGTCGATCCGGCCCCAAGGCCTTCTGTCCCGCTCCGATTCGCCGCGGTGCAAGCCGTACGAAGACAGGCTGCCGCCGTATTCTTGTGATTCCATGAACGTCCTCGCCCTCTTTGATCATCTGCTACCTATTGTAGTCTAAAGCACGCCCTGCGGAAAGTCCGCATTGATTCAGCGCCTACCCGCAAGGGTAAAAAAAGCTCATGCAGGACGTTAACGCTTATAACAAAATGGCTTAGCCATTACAAGGAGGAATTCACATGGCAGGAATGGTTAAAGGTGTTGTTATCGGCGGCGTAGTTGGCGCAGCGGCAGCGTTGCTTCTGGCTCCTAAGCCAGGTAAAGAAACGCGCCAGGATCTGATGAACGCATATAGCAAATCCATGGATAAATCGAAGGAGTGGGTTTCCACAGCGGGAACCAAAACGCAAGAGTTGGCTTCCAAAGTCGGCCAACAGGCTTCGGATATGATCGGCCAGACCAAAACGGCACTGTCGACCGCGAAAGACAGCATGAACGGCGCCAAGGACGACATCACCGGTTCCCTCCAGGAATCCACGAAGCCGAACTGAATAACTCCCAAAAGCCAACCCCGAGCTCGCTCGGGATTGGCTTTTGTCTGTGCGAATTCACGATAAGGGGCGATCGAGATGAATGAATCCAATCAGCCTGACGTTCGGGAGGCCGTCGCGGAAGGTGCCGTCGTGAATACGGATGCGACGACGGACCACGCCAATGCCGATTACCGGCTTGACGAAGACAGCCGGCCCTCCGGTCCGATCGAGACTCGCTCCGTAGAAGAAGCGATGAACGGCTCGATGGTGCAGGACTTCGACGATCTGAAGCGTCTGGGCCGCGACATGGAGCGCGTCAAGACAGGGAGCGAACTAAGCGAGGAAGGCCTCGTCAGCGATCCGATCCAGGAGAAAGCCTGAAGACCCGAGCTCAGAAGGCGAGCAACGACAAGCGCATTAAAAAAAGGGCCTCTGACGAGGCCCTCATTTATGTTGCAACCGGTTTCATCCTGTCTGCTGAATGCCGTGCTTGATGGCTTCCCGATTGAGAAGCGACTTCAGATCGGATGCGTCAAGTTCCTGATTGAGCAGCGATACGACTTCGATGGAAGGAACGCCGTCTCTGACGAATTCCCCACCGGAGAGATGGTAGCCGAATTCCCTCGCAATGGTATACGACTGGCAGAGTTGATCCGCCGCGTGTACGGCCTCTTGCTCGGATGCATATTCGGCTAACCGGTTGCCGTTGCCAAGTGGCGTTTTGCGGGATTGGATGCTAAGTGTATGGGCCTCGTCTTTTTGCCTGACCACGATGTCGCACTCGAAGCATTCGATTCGATATTTAACTGTCATCATGTCCACCGCCTTCGGCGAAGTGAATGGTGTAGCTTACCGATTATTACCCGGCGGCGGGAGGATAGAAACAGTCGATCGAATTGGAATTAATCGGAATCCTCGTCGTCGCCGGGTTCGGTAAGCCAGCCCTTCAGCTTCTCGATGGCGCGACGCTGGATGCGGGAGATGCTCATCTGGGACACCTGCAGTCGGTCGGCGGCGCTGCGCTGGGACAGCCCTTCTTCGTACAGAAGCAAGAGCACCTGCCGTTCCTCGGGCTTCAGCTTCATCATCGCTTCCTGTAGATCGATGCGGCGGTCGACGCCGGCAAAGTCGTCGGCTGTGGAGCCGATCAGTTCGCCGAGCGTGGCGGTGTTTTCTTCTTGCGATACCGGCGTATCGAGCGAGACGTAGTGATGCAGCTCGCGTCCGGCCAGCACCTCGAGCGTATCCTCGACGCTCATCTCCAGGAATTCGGCGATCTCCTCGACGCTCGGCGAGCGCTCGAGGCGTACGGTCATCTCGTCGATCGCTTGCTGCACGACGAGTCCCTTTTCCTTGATCCGCCGCGGCACTTGAATGTACCAGGACTTATCGCGAAGATAATTTTTCATCTGGCCGACGATGCTCTTCATGGCATAAGGCTCGAACGGCATGCCCAGATCGGGGTCGAACTGCTTGAGCAGCCTGAACAGCGTCATCCGGCCGACCTGGAACAAATCTTCTTGCAAGCTAAGATGGCTGCGCGACATTTTGTGCGCGGCCATGCGAACGAGCGGCTCGTAGTGCCGGATCAGATCCTCGGCCAACTCGTTTCGCAGCGTTTTCTGATATTCCAGCAGCTTCAAGATCGCGTCGTCGGGCAGACGGGCGCTCGATTGAAGACTCATACCGTTTCTTGCGCCAGCCGCCGTTTTGTCAGGATGACGCTCGTGCCTTGATTGCTTCGGATTTCCACTTCGTCCATCAACGCTTGCATCAAGTAAAGTCCCAATCCGCCCGACTGGATTTCATCGATGGACTTTCCATGCAAGGTGGACGTGGACCGATCGGTCACCGATTCGAAGCTGACGCCCGAGTCGCTCACCGCGATCTGGAGACGGTCTTCGTTCATGATGGTGAAGGATACCTCGATCTGGCCCGGCTGAGAATGGTCGTAGGCATGCAAAACGGCGTTGTTGCAAGCCTCCGAGACGGCAACCTTCATATCTTCGATCTCTTCGAATGAAAATTTCATTTTGGCGGCTATGCCGTACAAGGTCAAGCGGATAATGTCAACGAACTCGGCTTTGGCGGGTACCGTCAGCGTCACTGTCCCATCGTTTCTCATCGTTGTTTCGTCCTCGTTCCCTTCGGAATGTAATTGCTCGCTCGCGTTAAGCATTTGGAGTAGCGGCCAAAAACGGGGTGATCCCCGTCATGTCGAATAATTTTTGAATCGTCGAAGGCACTTCTTCTACTCCGAACGGGGCGTTGCGAGCATGACGGGCCTTCACGATACTGATTAGAATACCGATGCCGGTGCTGTCGATGTATTTGAGGTCCCGAAGATTAAGTACGAGCTTGCGGTCGGACAATTCCACTAGGGGCTCCATCACGGAGCGCATCTGCGATGCAACCTCGAGATCGAGTTCGCCCGCGATCCGAACGACGGTCAGGCCGTCCAGATTTTCTGTTTGAAAAGTCAATTTTTCGTTTTGCATACGAAACCCCTCTCCGTTATTCATAAATTTTATTACCCCTCGCTTTCGCCTATTGAAACAGCCTTATCCTGGGAAAAGCCCTTTGTTTGGGGCCGTTGGCGGTCGGGTAAAGAAGCATATCCCAACGCAGGATAACATTTCACGAAGGAGCTGAACAACATGAACAAGGATGTCGACATCGAAAGGCACGAGGTGCAGGAAAAGTCGGATTCCAGCATGGTTTGGTCGACCTTCATCAAGTATGCCGCATATTTGATCATTTTCTTCGGCGTACTGTATCTGGTAATTTACTACTTGCTGCCGCTCGTCTAAGCGGCGCCCGTTTGGGTAATACTTGGACGAATCCCACTTGACGGAGGCGTTCGATTGCACCCGCTATACTTCGGTTCCTTGCTCTGGCCTTCCGCCGGCGGCGAGCCTGCCCGGTACCCGCCCCTCTCCGGCGAATCCGGACGGTGCGACGTTTTGATCGTCGGCGGGGGGCTTGACCGGCACGCTGGCATGCGACGTCTTGACCGCAGCCGGCATGTCAGTCGTCCTCATCGACGAAGGAAGAATCGGCGAAGGCAGCTCTGCCGCCAGCACCGGTTTACTACAATATTCCAATGATATCATGCTGACGGACCTCTTGTCTCAACTTGGCGACGATCGGGCCGTGCATTTTTATCGCTCGTGCAAAAATGCCTTAGAGCGTTTGTGCCAGTTCGCGGAGAGACTCCCGGCGGACGTGTCTTTCAAGAGGCGCAGCAGCTTTTACTTTGCCAGCTCCTCCGCCGACGTCCAGAAGCTTAAGTCAGAATATGAAATCCTTCGCGCGAACGGCTTCAGCGTCGACTGGCTGGACGAGGGCGGCATTCGCGCGATATTCCCGTTCGCCAAGCCTGCGGCGATCGTAACGAACGGCGACGGCGAGTTGAATCCCTACCGCTTCGCGATCAGGCTCGCCGAACAAGCATCGGAAAAGGGCGCGCGCATTTACGAAAATACGGCCTTAAAGTCCGTCGAAGGACCGAAGGGCGATTTGCTGTGCCATACTTCCGGGGGCGCCATCAAGGCTTCGTCCGTCGTTTACGCGGTCGGGTATCGTCCCGAGATAGCCGACATTAGCATGCTCGGCGTCAAGTTCGTCCGTACCTATGCCATCGCGACCCGAATCGTGCCTTCGCTGGCCGACTGGCACCAGAGATGGCTGCTGTGGGAAACCGCAAGGCCTTATTTGTATGCCCGGACGACGCCTGACAGCCGCGTCGTGATCGGCGGCTTCGACGAGGATATCCGCCAGCCCGTGGCGTCCCAAAGCGAATTGAACAAATATGCGGACCGGTTGCTCAAGGAAGCCCGTAAACTTTTTCCCGATTTGCCGCTCGAACCGGCGTACGCTTGGAACGCCGCATTCTGCGAATCAAAGGATAATCTGCCTTGGATCGGGGAGGACCCGGAGCGACCGGGCCGCTATATCGCGCTAGGGTACGGAGGCAATGGCGCCATATACAGCATGCTCGCGTGCGACGTTCTGCTGGACGCGCTTCAAGGCAAAATCAGTCCGCTGGACGATCTCGTCGGGCTCCGCAATCGAAGAACCGGTCTGCCGAAGTAACGCAGACCGGTTCTTTTTTTGAGTTGCGGCTGACGTCAATGAATGACTTCGACTGCCCCCGCTTGGCTCATAAGGCTGCCGGCCTGGTCGTCAGGGCGCTCGCCGACGACCACGAGGTATCGGCCGCCGTTCACTTCGTCGGCGAGTCGGTCCGCGTCGCCGTTCGGCAGGCCCAGATCAGACAGCACGTCATCCGTATGCGGTCCGTCGCCGTCCAGGTCCAGCAATCCGCCGCCGCGCCCGACCAAGCCCGTTGCCGCTAAGCCCGCCGGTACGACGCCGCCGACGTATCCGCCGGTTCCGCTAACCTGCGGCGTTGCCAGGAGGCCCGCCGCCGGAAGCGGAAGCACGCCTTCATCGCCCCACGAACCGTCTCCGTCGCGGTCGCCATAGGACCGATCCCTGGCTTCTTGGATGCCGGCGATGCTCTCGACCTGGATCGCATCGCTGGCGGACAGCAGCGGCACGTTCTCCTCGCTCTTGACGATGACGCGCACGTCGTCTCGATGCGCGCCGTTCGCGCGGAGCAGCTCCACGGCGTCCAACACGCGTTGTTCGCTTTCAAAAATGCCGATCGTGACTCCCATGGCCATTCCCTCCTTATAGGCGGTAAACGAATCCATCGCCTTTTTTTTAATTTTACCCGAGGGATGGCGCTTTGAACCGTGCGCGCGCCGATTCCTACGCTAGTGTCAGCCGGGCTTGCGATAGATCCGGTGCTCGTCGTTCCAAGTCTCATAGCGTCCGGCGAAGCTCGTGAAGGCGACGGATTCCTTGTTGCCGAGAACGAGAAAGCCGCCGGGCGACAAACTCTCGTAAAGCAGCGAATGCACCCGTTCGCGTAGTCCGGTATCGAAGTAAATCATGACGTTCCGGCAAAAAATGATCTGAAATTCGTTAAACGAACGATCCGTCACCAGATTGTGCTCGGCGAAGACGATTCGTTCAAGATACTTGGCATGCAGCATCGCTTGCCCGTGATTCGTTTCGTAAAAGGATTCGAAAGGCTCTTTTCCCCGGACAGCGCATAGTTATGCGCGTAAAGGCTCATCCGCTCCTGCGCGATCAAGCCTTGCCTGGCGCGTTGAAGGCTCGTTTCGCTGATATCCGTCGCATAGATGCGGGCCTGATTCAGCATCCGGATCTCGTCCAGCAAAATGGCCATGGAGTAGGCTTCTTCGCCGGTCGCGCAGCCCGCATGCCAGGCGCGAATGAACGACGCCTGCTTCAGGATCGGCATGACGCGCGACCTGAGAACCTGAAACAAGCCTGGATCCCTGAACATCTCCGTGACCGGAATGACCAGATCGGCCAAGAGCCGCTCGAACGCGTCGCGATCGTGAAGCACGAGATTTTGCAGCATGGATATCGTATCGAGCTGTTCGATCGACGCGCGATGCCATATTCTGCGGCGTAGCGACGGATAAGCATAATTGCGGAAATCGTAGCCGTACCGCTTGAACACCGCCTCCAGGAGGCTTTCGATCTCGATTTTTTCCAAGAGCTCGTCATAGGGACTTATATCTAAAAAAATCGGTCAATATAACACCACGCTTTATATGATTCGCCGTCGGTCGGCCTGCCAGGCGAGAAGGAGATGTCACTCATTCTCGCTATGTAAAGATGCCATCAACGTTATGCGGCCCTCTATCGCATCGCCTTTTTCACTTCGACTCTGACCAGGCAGCGATCGTCCGGCCGCCGGTCCAGAGATTCCTGGACGAGCAGGCTTTCGAGCGCTTGGTGGTCGCCCTCGGACTCCATAATCGTGCCCGTAAGCTGCTCGATTCGCTGCTCCATGTCGCCCGGGAACAAATCGAGCAACCCGTCTGTGAACAGATGAAGCACGTCTCCCGTTCGTATGCTTGCCGTCTCCATCTGCACGTTCATCTGCTCGAACATGCCGATCGGGGGCGCCGTCGCGGAGAGCTGCTGCGTGCCGCCGTTTCCTCTCGTGATAAGGCCCGGCGGGTGGCCGGCGTTGACGTATTCGATGATCCCGTTCTCCAGATCGATCCAGGCGCAAATGCCGGTGCAGTAGTATTGCACCATTTCGTTCTCGTATTGAAGCTGCAGCAGGCGCCGGTTCAGCTCGTGGACGATGCGCTTCGGCGTCACCGTCGTGCGCATCGCTTCGTGCAGTACCGACGCGGTGAACATGCTGATTAGCGAGGAAGAGATCCCGTGCCCCATCGCGTCCATGATGGCGATCAAATAATGATTCGAATCGAGCGCATGCCAGGCATATAGATCTCCCGCCAGCCCTTCCGACGCTCGGAAGTACGCCTGCACGCTCAGATTTTCGCCGTCGACGTCGTTGGGCATGACGGCTTCCTGGACCTGCCTTGCCAGGCTCAGCTCCTCGTGCAGCCTCCGGTCCCGCTCTTTATGCCAGTCGAGCTCGGTCTTCAGGCGAAGGGCCGATCGAATTCGCGCCAGCAGCTCGATCTTGTTGATCGGCTTGGTCACGTAGTCCGTCGCTCCGGCATCAAGTGCCTCCGCCAGCTTGCGGGAATCGCCGATCGCGGTAACCATGATGACGGGGATATCGCGGAGGCGTTCGTCCTTCTGAAGCAAGCCGCATGCCTCGATGCCGTCCATGCCGGGCATCATCAGGTCGAGCAGGATTAGATTGATCGCCGTGGGCGCCTGGGCGCTTCGATTGTCAGACCTTAGGATATCGAACATCTCATCGGCAGAATAGGCGATCTGCACGTCCTCGTATCCCGATCGGTTCAGCATCTCCCGGACAACCATCACGTTCATCGGATTGTCGTCTACGACTAAAATGCTCATTGTCCAATTCTCCTCGCCTGTATCATACGTTAAAGTTATCGCAGCGGATGGCCGGTGTAAAGCAAAGCCGGCAAACGGGAATAAGGAATGAGCAGGCGAATGCCTCTCATTCCTTATTCCCGTCAACCAGCCTCCCTAATCTTGGAAAGCGAGAAATGCAACTTCGAGATCAATGCTTTGAGATCAATGCTTCGCGAGAACGAGCACCTTGCCCCGATCGAGCTCCGCTTCGTACTGCTCCGCCTCGGAGGCGTCGAATCCGAGCGACTTGATTTTCGACCTGAGCTCGTCGCCACGGTCCCTGAACAAGTTCGCCACGGATTGGATCACGCCCTCTTCGGAGGCGCCGATGGTATTGGCGTTCGCCACGTCAGCGATTCGGTCCGTTCGGCTCTCGCCGTGCGCCAGGACGTAAATTTCCTCTTCCCTATAGCCTTGGCGGTGCAAATCCTTCACCGTGTCAAACGCTTCGAGTCCGTTGTTCACCAGCTTGGCATAAGCCCTATCCATATCGATTCCTCCTCGTCCGTTCTTCTTATTTTTGTCTTACTTCTTATCGGCTAAGACTATACCTTCAATCAAAATCGTCAGTTGTGACTGTGACCGTTATATACCCGATGCGAGCCGGGCTGAAACGGTTCCGGAACGTACGCGGCGCTGTCGTACAAGCGATGTTCCTCTTCCTGCCGTTCTGCCGCGAGCACCGCTTTTTCCTCTTTGTTCTGCTGCTTGGCGCTTCGAATGGCCGATACGACGTTCATGCCAATCTTGAACCACTCGGTCCATGTCTTCTTGTGTTCGGGACCGGGCTCGAGAGCGGCTACCTGCTGCCTGACCGCACGGGACAAGGTCGACGAGATATCCCTTACGGCCCCCGTCGTCTCCTTCAGCGTCGTTCCGGCATTGCGCGCCGCGTGGAAGAAGTCGTCCGTCGAACGAATCTTGTTCTTCACGTCCTCGGAAATGACCTTAACGTTGTTGGTCAAGTCCTCGACCTTCGTATGCAGCATCCCTACCGTCTGATTCGCTTCCTTGATCGTGCCTTGTACGGAGACCAGCGTCTCCCGGGCCGCCTTCAAGGTGACGATCAAGTATACGCAAAGGGCGGCGAAGCTGATCGCGACGACGACGACGCTCCAAGCCATCAATGCCTGGTTGCTCATGCGTATCACCTTCCTTTCTCGGGAATTTCGAATGTCTCTTGCATATCGTCAATTACCCTTGCCGCCTGGCGGCGAAACGACGTTCCTGGCTTCTCCGGGGCGAAGCTTAAAGTCCTCCCGCACGTAAAATCAAGAAGTTAATGTAGGATTAATTTGCCTCGATCCGCAGGTGATTCAGCGGGTCAGGGCAGTGGTAAGGATGCAGCAAGATCATACCGATGCTCGAAACTAGCGGGGGCTGGACAGGACGATATGAAATTCGCGAAAATTCGCGGCGTCCGTTCGGCAAGGCGGTAGAGTCGTTCATTGAAAGAGCTCGGCCATCCCCGACCCGCCACGATCCCGCAAGGTATGACCATCTTTCATACTTAGGAGGCGTTCTTATGTTATACTGGGCATTTATTTTCCTGCTCGTCGCCATCGTCGCTGCCATCTTCGGATTCGGCGGCATCGTCGGCGCAGCTGTCGGCGTAGCCAAGTTCCTTTTCTTCCTGTTCCTGATCCTGTTCGTCATTTCGCTCATCTTCGGCCGTCGCCGGAATTTATAACGCGCAAACGCGCCGGCGACCGGTAAATCGCTTCTTAATATAATGCTTAAATGCGCATATATATAAGAAGCGTTTGTACCCGAGAAAGGGCAAGATCGCAAAAGGCAATCGGCTGCGGGGCCATTCCGCAACGATTGCCTTTTTGCTGCGTTCGCCCGACCGTTCGTTCGGATGAGGGAACCGAAATGCATGAATTTCTGACAATTCCTGTTTCATCGGCCGTCGAAATGCGTTAAGTAAAGTACATGCCGCTTGCGCCGTATGGCGATGGCAATCCCCGTCACGGAGGTCGACACGCCCATGCAAGCATTGTTACTCGGCGCGAATCCGGCGGCAAGCCGCTTTGGAGCGTGGACGACCCCGGTCGTCAATCGCCCATGGATCGAGCATTTGGTCTCGCGGGGACGCGAGCAAGGCGTCCTCGAACTCGTCGTCGCGGTCGGTCAGCAAGACGGGCCAGAACTGATGGGACTGCTTGGAGACGGATCCCGTTTTGGCATGCGCGTCGCTTATCTAACCGGTTGGGAGTCGTTCGGCACGGCGGGTACGATTAAGGTGGCCGAGCCGCTGCTTCGGGACCGGTTCGCCGTTTTTCACCCCGCTGCCATTCACGCGTTTCGCCTCGACGAGGCGATGGCGTTCCATGCCGGACGGGACGCGCTGGCGACGCTCTGTCTGACGCCGAGCGGACGCGATTCGCCGTACGGAATCGCCAAGGTCGGATCCGAAGGTGACGTCCTCTCGCTCGTCCCGGAGCCAAGCCCGCAGAATGCGCCGTCTAACCTTCTCAACTCGGGCGTATATATGATGAGTAAATCCGCGCTGTCGCACATCCCGGAAGGACGGCACGTCTCATTGGAAAACGAAACATTTCCTCTCCTGATCGGCAATGGAAGCAAGATTTCCGGCTACATACCGGATACCTATTGCATGATGGCAACCTCGCCCGAGAGCTATGCCCAGCTTCACTGGGACCTGCTTGACCGCAAGCTTCCGCTTTCGATCAGCGGTACGGAAATGAACGAACAAGGCATTTGGATCGGCAAAGGCGCGGTCATCGGCAAAGGCGTGCTGCTCGTGCCCCCCGTCGTGATCGGAGCGTATGCCAAGATCGGCGACAAAGCGATCGTCGGTCCGTATTCGGTCATCGGCTCCCATAGCAGCATCGGCCAAGGCGCCAGAATCTCCAAAACGATCGTGCCTGCCCGATCCGTCGTCGCCGATTCGTCGCGGATCAGCGAGCATGCTTACGGCTCCGGCGTCTCAGTCGCCGAAGCTACTCTTTGAAGTTAGCAGATTAGCTACTACAAGCTGGAGGTGCGACATTTTAATGAGTCCAAAAACCTTTCAAATCGCCTATGTGAGCACCTACGTTCCGAAGAAATGCGGCTTGGCCACGTACACGCACCATCTTCGGGAAGCGGTTCGAGTAGCCCACAACGGCATTTTTCCGGATCCGATCGTCGCCATGTGCAACGAAGACGAGCTGGAGCTTTATAATGAAAGCTGGCACTATCCCCTTCTTAAAAACGATAAAGAAGAATACCGCAAAATGGCGGATTATTTGAACCGAAGCGCCGTCGACATCGTATCCCTTCAGCACGAATTCGGAATCTTCGGCGGAGAAGCCGGCTCCTACGCGCTTGAGCTGCTGAACAGGCTGAACAAACCGGTCGTCACGACCTTCCATACCGTATTCGAAAACCCGCAAGAGCCCTACGCCGCCGTTCAAGCCGAAATCGCGAACCGAAGCGACCGCATTCACGTCATGAATCGCAAGGCGATCGGTTATTTGAACGACAACTTCGGCATCCCGCTGGAGAAGATCTCTTATATCCCGCACGGAACGCCCGTACCGAGCAAAGCGGACCGGATCCGGACGCGCAGCGAATACGGCTGGGAGCAACGCAAGGTCGTCTTCCAATTCGGCCTGCTCAGCCGCAGCAAAGGCGTAGAGCTGATCCTGCGCTCCATGGCCGCCGCCGTGAAGGCCGTGCCAGATCTGCTCTACGTGCTGGCCGGACAGACGCATCCCGAAGTGCGCAAGCACGAAGGAGAAGCCTACCGTGAAGAGTTGAACGCCTTGATCGAGGAACTCGGCCTGCAGCATCATGTGCGCATGATCGATCGTTATATCCCGGAAGAAGAGCTCACGTCCCTGCTGCAAGCGTGCGATCTGTACGTGACGCCGTATCCCGGCATGCAGCAGATCACGAGCGGCACGCTAGCCTACGCGGTCGGATTAGGCCGGCCGGTGCTTAGCACGCCTTATATTTACGCGAAGGATCTGCTTCAAGGCTGCGAGGAGCTCCTGCTCCCGTACGGCGACGTCGAGGCTTGGAGCGTGAAGCTGATCGAGCTCTTCTCCTATCCGGAGAAGCTCAAGCTGTGCGAGAAGATGGTTGCCGATATCGGCAAAAGCATGCAATGGCCGGTCGTGGGCCAAGAATACCTGCAGCTGCTGGAACGTACCGCTGCGGAGAAACGTTGGAGGATGGCCGATGTTATATAACCCGAAGGGGCGGAGCCATCCGCCCTCTTTTACCCATTTACGGCGAATGACGGACGATACGGGGCTGCTCGAGCACGCGCTCGGGCGAACGCCCCGCAGACGCGAAGGTTATACGACGGACGATAATGCGCGATCGCTTTGGGCTGTCACCGAATGGCTGCGGGACGTGCCCGGCGCGGAGGTAGGCGAAGCCGATCGGCTTCAGTTGCTCGAACTGGCATCCATTTATTTATCGTTCATGCTGTGGCAGCAAAAAGAAGACGGCTGGTGGCACAACAACGTCGCCTATGATCGCTCTCCGGAGTCCGAATCGGTCTCGTACGACTGCCAGGGACGTTCGATCTGGGCTTGCGTCAGCGCCTGGGTCGGACTGCCCGATTCGCACAAGGACGCGGCGAAGTCAATGTTCGAATGCGCCATGCCTACGCTGGGGCGACTCGGTTCGCTGCGCGGCAAAGCCTACGCGCTGTCGGCCTGCGCGCATGCGCTCGAGAGCGAACGTCTCGGCGCGATCTCCTTCAAGCCGGGCTGGCGCGAGCAGCTCAAGACGCACGTGGTGCGTTTTCAAGACGAGCTGATCGAAACGTTCCTGCGCCACTCGGACGAGGAATGGCGCTGGTTCGAGCCGCAGATGAGCTACGGCAACGGCGTGCTTCCTTGGGCGCTGCTGCGATCCTACCGGGTGACCCATGCGCCCGAAGCGCTGGAGATCGGTCTCGACAGCCTTTCCTCCCTGCAAGCGGCGATGACCGCGGAAGAAGGGTGGTTCCGGCCGATCGGCAATGCCGGCTGGCGCAACCGTGCGCGCAGCAGCAAATGGGACCAGCAGCCGCTCGAGATCCTCAAGCTGGCGTTGGCGCTCGAGGAAGGCGCCATCGCGCTGGAGGAAGCGGGCAAGCAGGGCGTCGCGCTGCTGCTCGCCTACGATCAAGCCGTGCCTCCGCAAGGCGGCGCGGATGCTAGACCGACGGGCGGAGACCGCGGCACGAGCGGATTCCGCGGCACCGGCGCCATCCGCGCGCCGGAGGTGGGGATCGCGCTCGCCGTCCGTTCCGAGACCGAGGAAGGCCCGGCGGAGGAGCGCGGCGAAGCCAAAACGGCAAGCGAAGCCGACGCGCATGCGATCGAGGTCGCCGACTACGCGGCGCAGCTGCGGGTCGCGCGCAATCGCTGCCTCCAATGGTTTTTCGGCGACAACGATCTCGGCGCCATCATGGCCGACGAACGCGACGGCAGCGGCTGCGACGGCCTTCAGGAGAACGGCCCCAACGTCAACTGCGGCGCGGAGTCTACCATCTCTTATCTGCTGACGGCGGCCTTGTGCCGCTGAAGGCTTGGACACGTTTAATGGATCCCCTGCCGGGAGGCGGGGGGATTTTTTTAGCGGTAAGTGTGCGTGTGCTTTCGCTCGGCAGCAGAGCGCTCTAGAATGACCAACCCTTTTTTGCTCAAGTGCGAGTGTGTGCTTTCCGATTGAACGATAGCCGACCTGCAGCTGTTCGACCAACTCCCCAACTTTCACGTTACCGGCTTGCTCCCGCGCATAATGCAAGATCGCCCGCTCGTACACGTTCAGCCTCGGCCGGTCCTTGGGAGCGATGAAGCCCCAGGCCGACAGCGCAGCGAGCAGCGTTTGCTGGCAGCGCCTCGGTTTTTCGAGCATGTCGTCGCGCGAAAAGCGGAGCAGGTGCCAGCCATCGATAAGCAAATGATTCTGTCGCTCCAGATTGTCGGCATACTTCCATCGGCTCACGTCGCGTAAGTGCGTGCCGAAGGCATCTGCCTCCATCAGCAATCCTCGAGGACGCCAGATCGGATGGAGGAAGCCGTAATCGCTAAATCGCGTGCCGTCCTTGAGATCCGTGATATCCATCTCGGGAATCAAGCCCGCGAGATCGCCTCTTACCTCCCACCAAACTTGCTGGGCCAGCAGTTTCTCGTTAAACCTGTCCAGCAGCAGCCTCCTTTTCCGCTCCCCAGCGCTCGCCTTGATCGCCTTCTCCATCATCTCGTCATAAGCGCGCTCGAATGCCGGATCCGTGCTCATGCTCATCATCTCTTCCCTCTGAAAATCAAAACAGGCCGCCCGCCGGATCTGCTCCGACGAACGGCCTGTGCTTCAGGACCATGCAATCTTTCGTTTGCTTATAAAATACAATCTGCAGCGTAAAGAAGCAAGCGAATGTTCATTCTCCAGCACGCAGCTTGGCCAGCGCCGCCTCGAAGTCCGCAGGCAGCGGAGCGCGGACCGACAGCCGCTCTCCAGTCCATGGATGCGGCCAGATCAGCCGCTCGCCATGCAGCGCCTGCCGTGAAATAACCGTCCGTTTGCCGCCATAGAGACCGTCGCCCGCCAGCGGGTGTCCGATCGCGGCGAGATGCACGCGGATCTGATGGGTACGGCCGGTTTCCAGGCGCAAGCGCACGAGCGTGTAGCCTTCGAATCGTTCGACCGTCTCGTAATGCGTGACGGCCGGATCGCCGGTCTCGCTCACGCGGCGGCGCGTCGAATGGTGGCGATCCTGTCCGATGGGCAGGTTGATCGTACCCCGATCCTGCGCGAGCTCTCCCTCCGCCAGCGCGAGATAAATGCGCTCGATCTCTTTCTCCCGCATCGCTTTGTCGTATTGGTAGTGCGCGAATTCGTTTTTGGCGTATAAAACGGGCCCCGTCGTCTCCTTGTCGATGCGGTGAATGTGCCTGATGCGCACGTCCTGTCCAGTCATCTCGTAGTACGCGGCGACGCCGTGCGCTAGCGTTCCCCGTTGGCCGCGCTCGCTCGGATGAACCTCGTAGCCGGACGGCTTGTTCACGACGAGCGTGAAGTCGTCCTCGTACAGCACGTTCAGCTCCATCCAGTCCGGGGGGAAAATCCCGTGCCTCGCGCGGAAACAAGGCAAGCCTCAGCGAGGAGCCTTGCTGCACGATGCCTTTAGTCTGCGCAATCTTCGAAACGAGCTTCGGCGCCAGCGGTGTATGCTTCATGATCTGCTGAAGCGGCGCTGCGGCCAGCTCTCCCGGGAGACGAAGCTCCATCCACTCCGCCTTGCGGCGCCCGAGCTTCAGCAAGGAATCGTCCATGCCGGCAAGGACGGACGCACGCGGCTCAGTCCGGCCGCGGCCCTTGTCGCTTTTGCCCCCTGCGCCGTATCCGTCCGCAAGCGGATTGCCTTTCGCGCGGCTTCGAATACCGCCGCTTCCGCGTCCCGCACCGGAAAATCCTCGGTCCGCAACCGGTCTTGCCTGCTCGCGCCCGCCTTTGCCGACACCGTCGCGGCCGCTCCGGTCTGCTCTCGGCCGATCGGATCCATTTCTGCCCGTCCCGCTCCGGCTTTGCTCCGATTGCCCCCTGCGGCTCCCCGCGCCTCCGGCTCCCGTACCGCCCCGTCCCCGCTGCTGATTCGCGTCGCCGCCGAAGCGCGCGCCCTGCGACGTCCCCCGGCTTCCCTGCTGCTGTCCTTTATGCTGCTTCGGCTTGCCCTGCCGATTGCGTCCGGCCCCGCTCATGCGCTTCAACTCCGTACTCTCTTAGGTTCTTCTTCGCACAATATAAGTGAACCGCTTATGGATGTCAATTTCGCCAGCGTCCGGCTTCGTTCGCGTCCCTTCGTCGATTCCTGCCAAACGCCGCGAAAGGAAGGTTTTGTCGGTTCCGGTCGGATCGGATTACAATTTGATTACAGACTGCCGTTTCGATGCTTCCGGACAAATAGCGTCAATTTACACCCGTATTCAGGCCGGGACCTTCGTGTTATTTTGAAATCGGGGACATGCCCCGAACATCGCCAAGGAGGCAGAGCGCTATGAGTACGAATGAAGAGCAACTGGACCAAGAGGTATTGGAAGCGCATACGGAAGAGCTTGGCGAGGAGGCTTCCGCAGAGGATACCGAGGACGTCGCGTCCGCTGACGATTCGGACGAAGCAGAGGTCGAAGCGGCTCCCGCCGTCGAAGACGCCGTACTGACGGACGACTGGGCCGTCCAAGCTGACGCGCCTGCCGCATCGATCGAAATGGAAGAGGCGGCCGAATCGGACGCGGAAGACGCAGTTGAAGCCGTGGCGGAGGACGATGCCGAAGCCTCGGCGGAGGACGACGCATCCGAAGAAGAAGACGCGCTGGCGGATTAAAAAAATAATGAAAGACAGCGGGACCGCGATTCATGGTCCCGCTGCATTTTTAATGGCCGGCTCCGCGACAGGGCGGCGGCAAGACTCAACGGCTGCGAACGGAGGAGAGCAGCGCCCATCTGCGCTCGCGACGCTTCATGTAACGGGGGAAGCGTCCGATAGACGCCCACGCAATCCCGATAGGCCTGCTTCGCGCCGGCCCGGTCCCCGAGCCTATCGTAGATTTTCCCCAACAGGTAGTAAGCCTCGCATGACGAAGCGTGCACGTCCTGGAACGCCCGCAAATAAGAAGCGGCCTTCTCGTCGTCCTTGCCCGCCCAGGCATCGCCGAGCAGCAAGTAAGGCAGACCGAATTTAACGCGCGGATTGATCTCCAACGCCTCGAGCATATGCTTTTCCCCGGCTTCCAAATGCCCCAGCGCCAGCTCGCATTGTCCCAGATCGCTCCAATATTCGGCGGATTGCGTCATTCGGTCTTCCATGCCTGACAGCAAGCTCCGCGCTTCCTCGAACTTGCGCATCCCGATCCACTCATGCGCGAGCTCCGACTTCGCGGGCGTGTCGTGCGGATTTAACAGCAACTGACGCTTCAGCTTGCTTACGCGGCTGCGTCGCTTAAACGGCTTGAGCAGGCTCGGCGTAATGCCCAAAAACCGGCGGTCGAGCAAGTATAAAATGACGAGCATAACGATAAGAGCCAAAAACGGATTGCCGAGCAGCCATGAAAGCAGAACAAAAATAAAGAAAATTTTCATCGAGCAACCTCCCGATCGCCATCGCGCAAGACGATAAGCCGGCGCGTGCGCGCCTGAACCGATCATATCACATACTAGGAAAATAAAGGGAGTCTATGTTCGAGGGCGCGCCCGGCTCGTCGCTTGCGCCTGCAAGGGATCGTCGGGCCAGTAATGCTTGGGGTATCGCCCTTTCAAATCCTTGCGAACCTCGAAGTAAGCCTCCCGCCAGAAGCTGGCCAAATCTCGCGTGACCTGAACCGGCCGCTGCGCCGGGGACAACAGGTGCAGCGTGAGCGGCACCCGCCCTCCCGCGATCCGCGGGGAGGAGGGCCATCCGAACAGCTCTTGAAGCCTCGCGTGCAGCGCCGGCGCGGCTGGATCGCCGTAATCGACCGGCAATCGGGAACCGCTCGGCACGGTGACATGCGTAGGCGCTTCTTCGTCTAATCTCCGCCGCTGCTCCCAGGAGAGCATCGCGGACAACGCCTCCGACAGGCTCAGCCGCTGCAGGTCTCCTCTCGTTCGCATGCCGGCGACGAACGGTCCGAGCCAAGACGCCAGACCGTCCAGCAGCGCTGCGTCGGATAGATCCGGCCAGCCTGCGGGATCGTGAAGCCCCAAAAATCTCGCGCGCTCCAGCCACTGGCGCGATGCCTTGGACCAAGGAAGCAGGTCGAGCCCTTCGAGCCGAATCCCGCTCAGCAGCGCCTCGCTTACGGCGACCGGGTCCGGATCGGGAATCGGCCCTTCGCGCAGCGTCAGCGCGCCAAGGGAGATGGTCCGCCGCGCCCGGACGGCGCCTGCCCCCGATTCCCAGGCGATCGCCCGACGTTCGGCGATGAGATCGCCGAAATGGCGCTCGAGATCGTCGGCGCGCAGCGGCGCCGCCAGGCGAATCCGTCCTTCGGTCCCCTGGTCGTCGAGCTCCGCCGCGACGATCCAGGGCTCGCCGGCAAGCGGCTGACCCTCGGGCACGTAGGCCCCCCTGCCGCCCGACAGGGTGAACTTGCCGCTCCCGCGGAGCTTGCCGATTCGGTCGGGATAAGCGAAAGCCAGCAGCAGGCCGCAATCGTACGCGGCATGCTGCGCCGAACGGCCCGCGGTTTTCCCAACCGAGCCGGAACCCGCGACCGGGCCGGTTCCCGCGCCTGAACCGGCCCCTGCAGCCTCGCCGCCCGCCGTCTTGAGCTGCGCCTCGAACTGGCGCGCTTCCGCCAGCAGACGTTCCCGGCGGCCGGCTTCGATGCGTCCGTCCCCCGCCGCCAGCGCTGCAAGCCTTAGCGACAAGTCCGCGTCGCCGCCTTGCAGCGGGTCCCTATCCCCGAGCAGCGCGGCGATCCGGCAGGCATCGGCCGCGAGGCCTAGCGGCTGCGCGCGCAGCATCATATGCGCGAGCCGCGGATGCGCGCCCAAGCGGGCCATGGCCGCGCCGTGCGGCGTCGGCGCGCCGTCCGCGCCGATGGCGCCCAGCGCGGACAGCAGCTCCCGCGCCTGCGTATAGGCCGCGGCCGGCGGCGCGTCCAGCCAATCCAGCTCCGCCGGATCGGACACGCCCCACACGGCCAGCTCGAGCGCCAGCGGCGCGAGATCGGCCTCGCGAATCTCCGGCGTTCCGGCCGGCGCGAGCTGCCGGTGCTCTTCTTCCGTCCACAGCCGGTAGCAGACGCCCGGCGCCACGCGTCCTGCGCGACCGCGGCGCTGATCGGCCGAAGACGCGGGAATGCGGACCGTCTCAAGCCGCGACATGCCTGTCCGCGGCGAAAAGCGGGGCGCCCGCATCAGCCCTCCGTCGACGACGATGCGAACGCCTTCGACCGTCAGGCTCGACTCGGCCACGGGCGTCGCGAGCACGATCTTCCGACCGCCGTTCGCGGCCGGCGCGAGCGCGCGGTCCTGCTCTCCCGGCGGCATGCTGCCATGGAGCGCCGCGATCTCCACGCCTTGCATCCCCGCGCCGTCAAGACGCGCCGACAAGGCCGCGGCCGTTCGCCGGATCTCCGCATAACCCGGCAAAAAAGACGAGCGCATCTCCCTCATGCCGCGCAAGCGCATGCGCCGTCATCTCCGCCGCCAGCCGCTCGACGGGTGCGTCAGACTTCCGATCGAGATAGACGGTATCGACCGGATACATGATGCCCGCGCTCTCAATAACGGGCGCATCGCCCAACATGCCGGCGACCGGCCCCGGCTCGAGCGTGGCAGACATGACGAGCAGGCGAAGATCGTCGCGGAACAGGTTTTTCGCCTGCAGACAGAGCGCGAGTCCGAGATCGCCGTTCAAGTTCCGCTCATGGAACTCGTCGAAAATAACGAGGCCTACGTCCGCGAGCGACGGGTCCTGCTGCAGCATTCGCGTGAGCACGCCTTCGGTCACGACCTCCACGACCGTCTTCGGACCCGCCTTCGTATCCATCCGGACCCGGTAGCCGACGCGCGCTCCCGCGCGCTCCCCGAGTCCCGCCGCCATGTATTCGGCCGCGCTGCGGGCGGCGATGCGCCGAGGCTCCAGCATGACGATCTTGCGGCCCGCGAGCCACGGCTCTCCCATCAAAGCGATCGGCACCCGCGTCGTCTTGCCCGCGCCCGGCGCGGCGACCAACACGGCGCCTCCCCGGTCTCGCAGCGCCGCCTTAATATCCGGGATCGTCCGGTCCACCGGCATCGCCGACATGCGAACGCCTCCTTTTTCATCTCTGTGTAACCAACAGTATAACACGTCCGCAAGATGCAGCAGGAGCCGGCTTCGTCTATATGCAGCGCGTTTCGAACGGTTACGCATTTTCCTATTTCTCCCATACTCGCAACTTCTTTTGTCCGGCATTCGTCTAAAAAGTATCACGCTCCGGAAGGGGAGAACCGCCATGAAACTCCGAATTACGACTGCAGCGCTGCTCCTATCCGTGTCGTTAGCCGCCGCCGGCTGCACGAATGACGATAAGAACGCCGATCCGTCTTCGTCCGCCTCCCTGGCGCCCGAAGCCACCCAGCCAGCCTCAGGATCCGCTTCTGCGACGGCATCCGCGACCTTGCCTGCCTCGCCTTCGGCCTCGGATGCAACACCTACGGCATCCGGCCCGGACTCGGCTTCCAGCCCTGCCGCCTCCGACGGCGAGGCTGCCGATGCGCCGGGCTTTCTGATCAGCCTGCCTTCGGGCAGCGACTTCAAGCCGTTCATGCAGATCAGCGAACAGAACGCCAAGAAGGTCGACGCGGTACTCGACGGCGCAGACTGGGAAAAGAAGGAGAGCGTCGCCATGTCGTCCTCCCCTTCGTACAAGCTGTCGGCGTTGGCCGGCGACCGGGTGACGGATGTCTACTACGTATGGGCCGGCGATGCCGACGCTTACGAGCTCGTGAAGGAGAACGGCAGCGGCTATGTCAGGCTGTCCAAAATAGACAGCGCCTCGCTCGCGAAGCTGCTGCCGCTGCCGGCCGCTTGAGGCCGGGCGCTTAAGCCCGTCGCGGACTCCACAAATGACCGAACTGCCCGCAAGGGCGGGCTCGGTCATTTGTGCTTTGGGAAAAAGCGCCTTCCGCGGTACAATAGGAGAAATCGGAAGGAGGAATCGATATGCGCACGATCGTCAGCCTGTTCGGGTTCGATCCCGAGCAGGAACGGCGGATTCAAGCCGCGGCGCCCGGCTGCAATGTCATCTTCGGCAAGCCGGCGGAGCTGGACCCCGGTCTGCTGGAGGAAGCGGAGGTGCTGTGCGGATGGTGGAAGGCCGCTTGGGAAAAGAGCGCCGGGAACCCACGCAAGCTGAAATGGGTGCAGACAGGTTCAGCCGGCGTCGACAACCTGCCCCTTAGCGAGCTCGAAGCGCGCGGCGTCGTGCTGACGACCGCGAGCGGCGTGCATCCGGTGCCGATGACCGAGACGGCGTTCGCGATGCTGTTAGCCTTCGCCCGCCAGTTGCATCATGCCGTACGCAATCAGAATGAGCGCAAATGGGCGCGTTCGGACGGCTACGGCGAGCTGCGCGGCCGGACGCTTGCCGTCATAGGCGCAGGCGAGATCGGCGCGGAGCTCGCGCGCATCGCGCAGGCGTTCGGCATGCGGACGCTTGGCGTTAGACGCAGCGGTCGTCCCGCCCCGCATGTGGAGGCCATGTATCCTCCGGAACGCTTGGACGACGTACTGGCCGAGAGCGACGTCGTCGTGAACGTCTTGCCGCATACCGCGGAGACCGTCGGACTGTTCGATGCCGGGCGGTTCGCGGCGATGAAGCCGTCCGCCCTCTTCATCAACATCGGCCGCGGCACGGCGGTCGATACGGACGCATTGACCGAGGCGCTACGGAACGGCACGATCGCCGGCGCCGGTCTCGACGTGTGCGAGCCGGAGCCGCTCCCCGCGGACCATCCGCTCTGGGCGATGGACAATGTCATTATTACGCCGCATATCGGCGGTGCCACGGATCAATACAAGGCGCGCATGACCGATCTGTTCGTCGAAAATCTGCAAACTTATCTGGCGACGGGAAAGCCTGCGAGGAATATCGTGGATTACGAGAAAAGCTATTGATTTCGGCTCATCCGCATGAAAACGCCCGCTTTTTCCGCTAATCGCGGAAGGCGGGCTTTCTTTTTAACAAGCCGAATCCAACCCCCATGAATCAAGTCAGCGAGAAAGTCCAAGTAGAACGTGCCGTTCAGCCCCGTGATGTAAAGAGATACGCGTACCTTTGCCGTATTGGCCGGGGCCGTATAGGCGTCCGCCATGCATGTTGACGAAGCCGCCGGTCGACGTATTGTGCCGTTCCCGGCGGGAATGGCTAAGCTGTGGGTGCGACTTGTACGGGAAAATGACCTTTCATGCGGGCCTGATGCCTTCCGCCGCTAGCATATACATTTTGATCGAGATCGCCGCTTCGGCCACCCATCGTCTGTACTCGGATTCGGCTTGCTCCCACGCTTCCGGCGTGCCGTATCCGTCCCGCGCCATCTGAGGCCCCCTGCTGGCTGCCGCGTCCGCCCATATGGACGCCCTTGCCTCAAAGTCCGGTTGTCCCCGATTCATCTCTTCGTGCTGGGGGAAAATCCGAATGTCGCGCAAGCCCGCGTCGCGCATCAAAGCGGGCAGCCGGTCCGCGATCGCATTGTCCAAGCCCGCGTCCGCGCGCCACTTCATATAAGCCGCGTAAAATTTTTTCATGCTGTCCGGCGGCTCGGGGGGACCATTCGATTTTCTCGTGGTTATAATCCGCGACAAGCACCTTGCCTCCCTGCATTGTTCTCTTTCATGCGATTTGCCGCCTTTCAAAATGTCGGATTGATTTACCGACAGCTTATCAAATTCGGCTTATCGATATAAATATATATAAATTATAGATTTGATAGTTGTTATCTATTAATAGACAAGAAATTTTTTTTCTTATATAATTCGAATTATAAGTAACATATTTTCTTGAGCAATAAGGAGGCAAGGTCGCATGGGCATTCTGCAAGCGATCGAGGATCGGCTGGACGCGCTGCATCCGAAGGAGCGCGAGCTGGCCGAGAAGCTGCTCGGGCATCCGCACGAAGCGGTCGGCATGACGATCTCGAAGCTCGCCGAATGGACGGGCGCGAGCTCGGCCACCGTGTCCCGCTTCTGCCGCGCGATGCAGTTCCAGAGCTTCGCCGACTTCAAGATGAAGCTGGCGGCCGAGCTCGCGAGCCAGCCTGCGGCCGGGCAGTATCAGGATATCGTCGCGGGCAATCCGCTGTCGGACATCGTGTCGGCCATTACGGCGAACCACGTCCGGTCGCTGACCGATACGACCAACCTGCTCGACCTGCAGCAGCTGCGCGCGGCGATCTCGGCGCTTCACGGAGCCGGGCGGATCGACTTGTACGGCGTGGCGACGTCCGGGCTCGTCGCGGAGGACTTTTTCCACAAGCTGATCCGTATCGGCAAGGCGGCCGCCGTCTTCTCCGACCATCACATGCAGTTGACCTCCGCGGCCTCGCTGACCGAGCGCGATGTCGCCGTCGGCATCTCGTACTCGGGGGGAGACGCTCGAAATCATCGACGCGCTCCGTTATGCCGCGGAGCGAGGCGCCACGACCATCTCCATCACGCGCTTCGGGCAATCGACGCTGTCCTCGCACGCTTCGATTCGCCTTTTCACCTCATCTTCGGAAGCAGGCATGCGTCGAGGCGACATGGCCTCCCGGATCGCGCAGCTTCATGTGGTAGACGTGCTGTTCACGGGTCTCGTGAGCGAGCACTTCGACGAGTATGTGCCGAGGCTGGAGCGATCGTTCCAGACCGTGCGCCAATATACAGGTAAAAGGGAGAGAAATCCGTCATGAATCTGTTGGTATTTGACGACAACGAAAAGCTGAACGAAGCGGGCGCCAATATCATCGTGAGCCTGGTTCAGACGAATCCGCGGGCCGTCCTCGGCCTCGCGACCGGCGGGACGCCCGTCGGCATCTACGAGCAGGTCGTCCGCAACTACAAGCAAGGGCTCGTGAGCTTCCGAAACGCAGTCAGCTACAATCTCGACGAATACGTCGGCTTGCCGGAGGATCACCCGGAGAGCTACCACACCTACATGCGCCAGCACCTGTTCGACCATATCGACCTCCCTTGGGCCAATGCGCATCTGCCCAACGGAAACGCCGCGGATCCGGACGCAGAATGCGCGGCATACGACGAGATGATCGAGCGCTCGGGACAGATCGACCTTCAATTGCTCGGTATCGGGCATAACGGCCATATCGGCTTCAACGAACCGGATACCGATCTCGTTCGCGGCACGCACGTCGTGACGCTCGCGGAGGAAACGCTCAAGGCGAACGCAAGGTACTTCGACTCGATCGACGACGTGCCGAAGCGGGCGATTACGATGGGCATCGGCAGCATTCTGAAGGCCAAGACGATCCTGCTCGTCATCCGGGGCGCGGATAAGGCGGAGATCGCGAAGCGGGCGCTGACCGGCCCGATCACGACCGACGTGCCGGCTTCGCTGCTGCAGACGCATCCGCGTCTGACGGTGCTGCTCGACCGCGCCGCCGCGAGGCTCTTGCCATGAGCGGCCCCGAAGGTCAAGCCGGCGGCAAGGGGACGCTAATCGCGAACGCCCGCATCGTCGCGCCGAACGGCGTCCTGGACGGCGGCTGGATCTGGCTGCGCGGCGCGGAGATCGCCGCGATCGGAGGGCCTTCCGATCCGCTGCCGGATGCGGCGGCAGGCGCAGAGCGGGTCGACGGCGCCGGCGGCTGGGTACTTCCCGGCTTCGTCGACGTCCACGTGCACGGCGGCGCCGGGCACGACTTCATGGATGCCGACGAGTCGCTGGCGGGCATCGCCGCAATCGCGCGGTTCCATGCGCGGCACGGCACGACCGGCCTGCTGGCGACCTCGCTCACCGCGTCGCGCGAGGAGCTGACGGCCATGATCGACCGGGCAAGCCGGTATATGGCTGGCGATATGCCGTTCGCTCAGGTGCTGGGCGTTCATCTCGAAGGCCCGTTCGTCAGCCTCAAGTGGAAAGGCGCGCAAAATCCGGACTTCATCGGCCCGCCGCAGCTCGAATGGCTGGACGAATGGGTCTCCCGTTATCCGGGCGTCCTCAAGCTGCAGACGCTGGCGCCCGAGCTGCCCGGCGCGCTAGATTATATCGAGCGGCTGGCTGCGCACGGCATCGTGCCGTCGGCCGGACATACCGACGCGACGTACGAGCAGATCGTCGCCGCCGCGGACCGCGGACTTCGGCACGCCGTTCATACTTACAATGCAATGACGCCGCTTCACCACCGCAATCCCGGCACCGTAGGCGCGGTACTCTCCGACGACCGGATCAGCGCCGAGGTCATCGCGGACGGCCATCACGTCCACCACGCCGCGATCAAGGTGCTCGCCCGCGCCAAAGGCAACGGCAAGGTCATCCTCGTCACCGACGCGATGGCGGCGGCAGGCATGCCCGACGGCGAAGGCTACGAGCTCGGCGGCTTGCCCGTCGTCCTGACATGCGGCGTCGCCCGCCTGAAGGACGGCGGCAACCTCGCGGGCAGCACGCTCACGATGATCGGCGCGTTCCGCCACATGGTACGCGAGGTTGGCATCGACATTCCGACCGCCAGCGCCATGGCTAGCGGCAATGCCGCCCGCCAGCTCGGACTCGGCGGCGTCACCGGCTCGCTCGAAGCCGGCAAGCGCGCGGACGTGCTCCTGCTGGACGAAGCGCTCGAGCTGCGCGGCGTCTGGGCGCGCGGCCGGCTGCAGGATTGATTTTTAATCCCCCGAACTCCGCTGGTGCGGGGTTCGGGGGGATTTTTTTATAACTGTCAGAAAAAGCACGCCCGACCCGCGTCCGTATTCTGATAGTAATGAAGGCGCCGATCTCCGTTCCCTACTGAACGAAGCAGCCGTTTGTCATGCAACGCGCGCAAATGCCTTCTAGCAGAAGTTTCTCCTATGCCGAGACTTTGACATGCGGCAGGCAGCGAAAAACGGTTCGAAACGTGAAGCGCAAACCGCAGAAGCTCCCGCTCGACAATCGGAAGCAAGTACAGTTTGCCTCTTTGCTGCGACATCGCTTGTTCACCGATGATCTCGTACAACGAACGCCTGCATGATTCGGTTTTCTTCTCCAACTCGTCTCTGCTGAACGGCACATAGACAAAACGCTTGGCAGCAAATGTACGCAGTCTGCTCTGCGCAAAATCATGGCGCTCTCTCGTCTTCATTTCCACGTGAGGCACGAATCCCTCGCACTCGTAAACATGCTGCAGCGGTTCAAAGAAGGCATCCGCGTAAAGTTTCACACCGTTTTGCGATAAAATCTCATACTCCAGTACAAGGCCTTCGAGCGTTTTCAGGGACCGGAAACAGCAGCTTCGATAGTAAGATGCGAGTCCCGTAGAGATCTTTCTCCAGCATCTCCCGTCTCATTCCGCGGGCCTCTCTTCGTTGCCTCTCGATGAATTGCTCGATTTGCGCATTGGCGTCCACAATCATTCCTCCTTGCCTCGATTCAAATAACTGAACGCAAAAACGCCGCCCGCTCCGAAGAGACGAACGGCGTGTGCTTCACGCTGCAACCTATAGGAATTATTGTATGCCGGTCGGGAGAAGTTTGTCCAGAAAACTTTACGCAACTCCGCCGCAACGGCGCATTCCTCGCTTACATCTACCTTCACTGCTCTTTAGCCCTCTGCAGCCGCGCATTTCTCGCTTACAGTAGCATGATTCTGCAGTATCCGTGCATTCCTCGCTTACAGCCGCCTTCGCCGCTCAACCGACGGCCGCAGCCGCGCATTTCTCGTTTACAGAAACCACGCTAAGCGAGTCTCTCTTCCTCTGCCAAACCGTCTTCACGCCTCTCCGTCCTTCTGATCCCGTAGGTCTCGACCCAGCGCCCGATCCACCAGGTGGCGGCGACGAACAGCAGCGCGTACAGCGCCTGCTCCGGATGGCGGAGGAACTGGGCGGGATCGTGGCCGATGAAGGAGATTACGAACACCATGACGGCCTTGCCCAGCATGATCGCGACCAGGAACGAGCGGAACCGCATGCGGGCCAGCGCCGCGGCGATGTTGATGACGACGAAGGGTCCGACCGGGAACAGGCTGAGCAAAAATACGTAGCTGAACGAATTGCGGCGCACCCAGCGCATGCCCTTGCTCACCCGCGGGCGCTCCGCCCAGCGCTGCCAATACGGACGGTCCGCGATCTTGCGGATGACGGCGAACGTGACGAGGCAGCCCAGCACGATGCCGATCCAAGAGTAGAGAAAGCCGAGCCATAAGCCGTACACCGCCGCATTCACGCCCACGATGAGGATGGTCGGCAGCGGCGGCACGAAAGACTTCAGGAAGGTGAGTAAAACGCCCGGCAACGGGCCGTAAGCGCGGTACTGGTCAAGCCATTCCAACAATTTCTGTTCATCTATGTGCCGCAATTCGTTCAGGATTTCCATCTCGCGTCCCGCCTTTAGATCCATCGGTCGATTCGTCAACGACAGCATAACCGATATCGGCGCGGAAATCCATGATGCCCACAACCTTAAGATTGACGCGAAATTGCCTTATAACCGCGTCGGCCGGATCAGATCGCTGGCATCAGATCGCTGGCATCAGATCGCCGGCATCACGTTGCCGCCGCTAACCGGCACGTAGGCGCCGGTAATAAAGCTCGCAAGGTCCGAGGCCAAAAACGCGACGACGTTGGCGATCTCCTGGTCGGTGCCGCGCCTTTTCAACGGAACCGTGCTCTCGTAGGACTCGCTCCGCTCCGTGCCGGCTTCCCGGTCGCGCTCGCTGATCGTCCAGCCGGGCGCCACTTGGTTGACGGTGATCTGATGCTCGCCGACCTCTTTGGCCAGCACCCGATACACGCCGTCCATTCCCCGCTTGCCCGCGACGTACGCGGACTGCGTCGGAAAGTTCTGCATCGCGCACTCCGTGTTGATGCCGACCAGCCGGCCGCCGCCCTTCGCGATCATGTCCGGTACGAACGCTTTGGCCAGATGCACGCTCTGCAGCACGCAAGACTCGAACTGGCCGACGTAGTCCTCGACCGCCTGCTCCAGTACGCTCGTCCATTGATACTGGATAACCGCGTTGGCGACGACGATGTCGACGGCGCCCAGTCCGGCATTTACCGTGTCCTTCATCGCCAGCACGTCGTCCAGCTTGGTCACGTCCGCCTGCACGGTCAGCGCGCGCACGCCCATCTCCTCGAGCTCTGACTTGAGTTCCTCCGCCTTGGCGGCGTTGCCCCGATAGTGAATCGCGACGTTAGCGCCGCAGCTCGCCAGCGTGCGCGCCATCACGCGGCCGAGCTGTCCGGAGGCGCCCGTGATGAGCGCGGTTTTGCCCGACAGATTAATTTGCATCGCTTTGACCCTCCTCGGCGCCGTAATCACGGACGAAGTCGATCTCCAGGAACCGCGTCACTTCGCTCTCCCACCGCTCGGCGACGAACGCGACATGAGCGGGATGCGCGTTGTAGCTGTCATAATCGGCCTGCGACGCGAACTCCATCGAGTAGCCGTATGTATAATCGTTTTTGGGACTGACTTGCTTCAATACCTCGAAGTTTCGCACGGCCGGAATGGAGGTAAGTATACGCCAACCGTCCTTCAGGAATCGATCCGCTTCCGCAGACCCCTTCTCATGCTTCAGATCGAAGATCACCTGATGACGGATCGCCGAATGATTAGGTTTGCTCACCGATATCCCCCTTTTCGCATACACATCATTAGTTACAAACAACAATCTTTATTATAACAAAAACTGCATTTATCGAAACATCTCGGCAGGCATCCGAAATCCGCAACCCGCCCGGTCTTCAAATCGTCAAATAATGTGGAATTTCTTTCTTTACTCTTAGGGCGTTTGCCCTAAAATAGAAAGGGTTGCCGTCATTTTAATTTTAAATCATGCGGAGGATCATAATGAATACGCCCGAAAACAAACGCACATGGGTGCGCAAAACGCTAAAATACGCGGGGATCGTCGTCGGTGCCCTCGTCGTCATCGTCGGCAGCTATGCCGGATACTTGGTGTATAAAGCGAATCATACCATCAACCTCATGGCCGGCGACGCGCCCGCGCCTTCTCCTTCCCCTTCCGCCTTTGTATCCGGAACATCCGACGAACAACGGATTGACGCGGATTACGCAAGCGATAGCGAGCTGATCAAGAAGCCCGTCACCTTCCTGCTCGCGGGCATTGACTTCAGAGAAGGCAGCGGCGGCACGCTCAATACGGACGTCCTCATGCTCGGCAGCCTTAATCCGCAGACCAACTCGGCAAGCCTGATTTCTCTGCCGCGCGACCTTCAGCTTAAGCCCGAGGACCTAGGCACCCACAAGGCCAATTACTACTACGCCTATTTTTACAACAAAGACAAAGATACCGCGATGGAAAACACGAAGGAATTTTACAGCGACCTGTTCGACTTCCCGATCGATTACATGATCATGATCAACTTCGACGGGCTGCGCAAGCTGGTGGACGCGGTCGGCGGCGTGGACGTCGACGTCGACATGGATATGCGGTACGTTGATAATGCCGACGGCACGAACATCGATCTGAAAAAGGGTTATCAGCATCTGGACGGCGCCAAAGCCCTCGACTTCGTCCGGTACCGCAAGTCGAACCGCGGCACCGCCGAATCTTCGGATATCGCCCGCAACGCGCGCCAGCAGCAAGTGCTGAGCCAGCTCACCGACAAGCTCGCTTCCTTCCAGGGGGTGCTGCAGTGGGGCAAGGTGCTCGACCTGCTCGGCAAAAACGTGCAGACCGACATTCCCAAATCGATCCTCCGCGACTATATCTACAACGTGAAGGAAATGAAGCCGGACACGCTAAACGTGCTGCCCCTCGAGAGCCGCTGGGAAAGCCCTTATATTATCGTCAAGGAGGACGATCTCGAGCAAGCGCTCGACGCCCTGCGCGCCGAGGCCGGCATTCATGAGCCGAGCGACCTGAAGCTGGCCGACGTCGTCGGACTCGATCCGTCCCCGGATCCGGACGACGCCAGGTAACTTGGCCGCCGCGCTAGACTAACGACCGAACCAGACCATCACCAGCACCGCGTTCAGCACGAGCAGGGCAGGAATGCCCGCCGTGAAGGAGCGGTGCTTTGTCTTGTGGCGGAAGAAGCGCATGCCCAGCAGCATGCCGAGCGCGCCCCCGATCGTCGCGATCAGGAACAGCCGCTTCTCCGGCACGCGCCTCTCCTTGTGCATCGCCTTCGTCTTGTCGTAGCCCATGATGAGGAACGCGATCAGGTTGACCGCCAGCAAGTAGTAAAAAACGATCATCTATGAATCCTCCCGGTCGGCTACTCTCTCAATGCGTCCCGCAGGCGGGTCGACATCGATCCCGCGGTCGCGGCGGCCGCTGCTTTGCGCGCGCGGGCCAAATCGTCCTTCAGCTTGGCGTTGTCCGCGAGCAAGGCCTCGAGCTCCTCCGCAGGATCGGCGCCGAACGGCTCGCCGTTCGCGTAATAATCGGACGGCCGGTAGCTGCGGAACGCAACCTCGACTTCCGGCACGCCGCTGCCGCGGATATGCCTGTCCAGGCAGCGCGCGACCGCGTCGCGGACTTCGCGGCCGCGTTCGAACCAAGCGACTTCGACAAAGGGATAGGAAGGCGCAATCCGGCCTCCGGCTATGCAGGTCGTATGGACGACCTCCAACATAAGATCGCTCGGCTCACAGCCTATGATGGCGGACAGCTCGGTTTCCAGCGAACCGCCGATGGCTTGAACCTGTTCGACGGACAAGCCTCTAAAGTATAAGTGGGGCATCGTTATGCAGCGCTCCTCGCTCTATCGTTCTTTCTATTATAGTCCGCAATGGGCCTGGAGAGCGAATCGGCGGCCGATCGGATTCCTATTGCGAAGCGCGGAACGATGCGATACAATCGTGCTTAATCTTGATTAACGGAGGTGTTCCCGCATGGGAATGTCAGGTTCGAAAAAAGCGAGGCAAAAAGCCGTGCGCGAAGGCAAACTGAATCCCGAAGCGCTGCGGAGCGAGTGGGTCCGCAAGCCGTATACCCAAGTCCAACCGAATAAGAAGGCCGATCAGCGCCGCTCCTTCTGCCGCAAGCCGGGCACAAGCGAGGGCGCTGATCCTTTTTTTTACGGGCGTTTCTTGCGAGACTTGTGGATTCTCGGCGCCGAGAGCTTGCGGCCTCCGGCCAGCCTGATCCAAGTCTCGTAACGCGCGCCATCCTCTTTCAGTTCGATCACTCTCGCTCCCCGTTTAAATCCCAGCCTGCCGTAGGTATGATAGCCCGTCGATCTCCCGTAAGTCAGCCGGATGCCGTGCAGCGTCCCTTCAAAATCGTTGATATGATCGTGACCGCAAAACGTGCCGAGCACGCCGCCCGCCTCGACAAGCGTCGCGAACATGCCCGAATTCAGCTTGGGGCAGGAAATATCCTCGAATCTGCGTCCGTTGCAAGGCCGCGTTCTCCAGACTTCCTTGTACTCGGGAAGCGGAATATGGAAAAAGACGAGGGAGGGCAGCGAGGGAGCGCCCTGCGGCCGCAACGTCGCGGCCTTCTCCCTGAACCAGTCGATCTGATCTTTGCGGATCCAACCGTAGCCGGGAATCCGGTCCAGGTCGGAATAACTGCCGGAGTCGAGAAAATAAAGCGCATGGCGCGCATCGCCGTTCGATCCGCCGATCGTTAGGGCATAGTTGCCGACGCCTTGGACCGATTCGGGCCCGGCGCTCGCCAGACATCCCCGCTGCCGGACCAGCGTCTCCATCAGCCGGTCGCGCGAGACGTCGCCTTCGCTGTCGTGATTGCCGAAGACGGCCGCCCACGGCGTCCCGCTCTCCGCCACGACCGCTACGGCCTGCGCGACGGACGCATACGGATCCCGGCAGCCCAGGCTAAAGACAATGTCGCCCGTAAAGACGACCAGATCCGGCTTTTCCTCGCTTAGCACCCGTTCCATCAGTCGTCGTGTCCGAAGATCATCCGTCTCGCCGTTCTGCCAGTGCAGATCGGTGAATTGTACGATTTTGAATGTTCCGTCTTTGCGGAACCGAAGCTTATTCTCCATGTCGGACCGCCTTCCGTTCGCCGATTGCAGGGCCTACTCCTTATATATTCCCCGCGCAAAGGAAAACGACCTCCGCAGCCGACGGGCAGCCGCGGAGATCGTCCGTAAATTTCCGAAAACGCAAAGCTATGAATTACTGCTGGCTCGCTTCGATCGCTTGGCCGAGATCCGCCAAAATGTCGACGATCGATTCGGTGCCGATCGACAGGCGGATCAGGTTCGGGCTGACGCCGCTCGCGTATTGCTGCTCTTCGGACAGCTGCTGGTGCGTCGTGCTGGCCGGGTGGATGATCAGCGACTTCGAGTCGCCGACGTTCGCCAAGTGGGACAGCAATTTCACGCTCGAGATCAGCTTCTTGCCCGCTTCTACGCCGCCCTTGATGCCGAACGTCAGGATCGCGCCCTGGCCTTTGGGCAGGTACTTCTTGGCGAGCTCGTACGATTCGTGGCTTGGCAGGCCGGTGTAGCTGACCCACTCCACATGCGGGTGATTCTCCAGATAGCGCGCTACCTCAAGCGCATTCGAGCTGTGGCGCTCCATGCGCAAGTGCAGCGTCTCCAGACCTTGCAGCAGCAAGAACGAGTTGAACGGCGAGATCGCGGCGCCCATGTCGCGCATCAGCTGCACGCGCGCCTTGATGATGTACGCGATCGGACCGACAGCATCGGTATAGACGACGCCGTGATAGCTCGGGTCAGGCGTCGTGAGTCCCGGGAACTTGCCGCTGGCCGCCCAGTCGAACTTGCCGCCGTCGACGATGACGCCGCCGATCGAGGTGCCGTGGCCGCCGATGAACTTCGTGGCCGAGTGCACGACGACATCCGCGCCCCACTCGATCGGACGCAGCAGATACGGGCTTGGAAACGTGTTGTCCACGATGAGCGGAATGCCGTTCTCGTGCGCGATCTTGGCGACCGCTTCGATGTCGAGCACATCGCCCTTCGGATTGCCGATCGTCTCGGCGTACAGCGCCTTCGTCTTGTCGGTGATCGCCGCGCGGAAGCTCTCCGGATCGGAAGCGTCGACGAACTTGACGTTTACGCCCAGCTTCGGCAAGGTCGTGGAAAAAAGATTATAAGTGCCGCCGTACAGTGTCGAGGACGACACGATCTCGTCGCCCACGCCGGCGATGTTTAAGATCGAATAGGTGATAGCGGCCTGGCCGGACGCCGTCGCGAGCGCGGCTGCGCCGCCTTCGAGCGCGGCGATGCGGTTTTCGAACACGTCCGAGGTCGGGTTCATGAGCCGCGTGTAGATGTTGCCGAACTCCTTCAGCGCGAACAGATTCGCCGCGTGCTCCGCGTCGCGGAAGCCGTAGGACGAAGTTTGGTAGATCGGCACAGCGCGCGACAAGGTCGTCGGATCGATCTGTTGGCCGGCATGGACGGCCAGCGTTTCGGGTTGATATTGTTGCTCGGACATGAGTAAGGTCACGCTCCTCAGGATTGGTAAGATTCGACAATGTATCAATTCGATTCTTATCGCCAAATTCCTGCACGCTAAACATTATTCCAAGTAAATTTATTGGAATCCAATGCGATTTGATGCGCCGCCCCAGTCCGTGCCGTTCAGCCAATCCCGCTTGCGCCCTTTGTCCAGGTCGCTGCGCAGTCCGAGCACCAGCTGCTCCAGGTCGATGCGATCGTCGTATCGCTTTTGCAAGGCCGCGGATACGTACAGCTCGTTGAGCTGCGCAAGCGAAAAGCCTTGGGTACGTTCCGCCGCATGGACGGCCTGCTCTTCTCCGGCCAATTCGGGCAACCCCTTGCGGCGCAGATACGCCAGGCGCAACGCCTCGTCCGGCAGCTTGACCTCGTATGCGCGGTCGAACCGGCCGGCGCGATTGATCAGCGCGGGATCGATTTTTTGCGGATAATTGGTCGTTCCGATCAGGAATACGCCCTCCTTGGCCGTTGCCCCGTCCAGAATATTCAGGAAAAACGACCGGCACGAATCGGGCATCGAATCGATGTCCTCGATGACCAGCACGGACGGCGCCTGCTTGACGGCGGCGGCGAAAACCTCGCGGATCGACTCGCTGTTCGTATATTCGGTGATCTGCCAGTAAAAGACCGGCGACTCGACGCTGCCCGCGATCGATTTGACGAGCGTCGTCTTGCCGTTGCCCGGCTTGCCGTAGAGCAGGATGCCTCGCTTGTAAGGAATCTGGTACTGTTCGAAAAACGTCCGGTCGCCGCCGAAAAATTCGTCGACGGAGCGGAAGATTTGCTGCTTGAGCGTCTCGTCCATCACCACCTCTTCCCGCGGGATGGCCTGGGAGATCGGCTCGCGGCAATGCTGAAGACCTTCGCGCGTGTCGGTGTACACATGCATCTTGCGCTCCTCCGAGCGTCGCAGCTGCATCGCCTGGAGACAGGCGCTGAGCTGTTCGTCGTCGGGCGCGAAGATCAAATCTTCGGTCGCCAGCAGCCCCAAGTGGACGAGCATCGGCATCCGGACCAGCGCCACGCGGTATTCCGGATAAACGAACAGGTTGTTGCGAACCGAGGGCCGCATCCGGTAGTTCGTCTCGCCGAGCTTCGGCTCGAATGAGATCTGCCTGGATTCGACCAGATCAAAGACGGATGCAAGGTGAACAAGGCCCGGATAATCCGACTCGATGTCCTCGGCCAATCCGTCCCATACGTCTCCCTGATCGGCCTGGTCGTAGCGCTTGAATTCGCAACCGAAGCGGTCCGAGAGCAAGCCCGCGATTCTCGCGACGGTCCTCGCATAATCGAAGTAGCGCTCCGTTCCTTCCTGGGCGCGATAATCGTACGAAGCGACGAATGCCGGCGTCTGTACGGCGGTCGTTCCTCTCTGCATGCCAATCTCCTCCTTGGTTGTAGGGTGTGCGGAAAACGCCTGGCGTCGAATCGTAGCAAAAAACCGCAGGCTCCAGCCCGCGGTCGTTCAAGACGCGCATGATCGCGGCTCCAATAACGAAGCGTGCGGGCTGTATGCGGTCTTGTCTATATGCAATTGTTAAAAGCGCGGCTACATGGGTCTCAGGGCTTCCGAAGGCTTGATCGCCGCCAGCTCTCTCATCTCGGCTAGCACGGCCCAAGGCTCCCCGCCGCCCAAATACGTTAACGAGAGCGGTCCTTCGTAGCCCGCCTGCCGCGCGAGCTGGACGCATTGCCTGAAGTCCATGGAATCCAGCCGGCCGCCTCCATCCTCCCGCGCTTTGGCATGGACGGTCTCGGCATGCGGAAGAATCGCTTCGAGCTGGCGATACTTGTCCTGCTTGAAATTGCCGAAGTCAGCCGTAAGTCCGACGCTGCCGTCCGTCTCCTCGAGCAAGCGCAGCACCCGGTCGGATCGGCTTAGCAAAGCACCGAGATTTTCCGTGACGACCCGGACCCCCGCATGCCCCGCATAAGCCGACAGCAGCGATAGCGACTCGGCCGCCCGGGCGAACGACGCATCGTCGTCGCCGTCGCCCGCTCCGATGCGAACTCTGCGGAACCCCGCCGCGGCGGCGGCGTCGATCCATTCGCGGTACAACGCCATTTCCGCGTCGTGCCTGGCTGCGTCGGCCGTGCCCGGATCGCCGAAGTCCAGCAGCAGGGAGTTCAGCTCCACCCCGGCGAGCGCCGAGATCCGCCTTAATTCGGCCAGGCCCTCGGCCGATCGGTCCTTCAGATGCGGATAGGCGAGTTCGATACCGCCATATCCTTCGGCGCCGAGACGGGCGATTAGTTCAGCCAGTCCAAGCCGCTCGGGCTGCGCCTCGACGTTCGTCGCGAGCGCCGATGCGCGCGCATCCCACTCTACGTACGTCAACGGGCCCATCCATTTTTCAAACGTCCAGCTATTGATATGATGCTTTATCACGATCGCCCCCCCCGCCGAGCATGGTCAAACCGCATACCCCTAATTAAACGCGGAAAGCGCATTCCAAACCGACTCCACTTAAAGTAGCGCTTTCACGGTCAAAGGGACGAAGGTCTGTAAGCGGAAGTCTTGGCCATTATTGCGCGGTTTCTGCCGGATTGCTTCGCCTCGTAAAGGGCGGCGTCCGCTAGCGCGATCAGACGCTGTTCGTCGCCGGCGCCGACGGTCCGATGGGACGCGACACCCAGGCTAAGCGTGACGACGCCCTCGGGCGAGTTGATGTGCGGGATCGCGAGGTTGAATACGGCGTTGCGGATTCGTTCGGCGACGGCCATCGCCTCCGCCGATTCCGCGCCGGGCAATATGACCCCGAATTCCTCCCCGCCGTACCGGGCCGCCGTATCCGTACCCGTACGCAGGCAAGCCATCGTGGACGCCGCGACTTGAATCAGGCAATCGTCGCCGGCCTGGTGGCCGTACGCGTCGTTATACTTTTTGAAATAATCAATGTCGAAAAGAATAAGCGATAACGTCGAGCCTTCCGTCATGCATGCCGCGCGAAGCGCCTGATCGAATCGCCGCCGGTTCGCGATGCCCGTCAGGCCGTCGAGCAGGGAAAGCTTCTGCAGCAGACTGTTGGCTTCCTTCAGCTTTTCCTCGGCGAGCTTACGCTCGGTGATATCCGTGGACACGCTCATATATCCGATGACTTCGCCATCTGAATCGAGCACGTGCGATACGATCACGTTCGCGGCGAAGGCAGTGCCGTCGGTACGCTCGATCGTCCATTCCTGCTCTTCCGCGCTGCCGTACATCATCCGCTGCACGAAAGCGGAGAGCGCGTCGGTGTCGCGCGCTCCTGCCTGAGTAAAGCCGGGCTTGTCCGCTGCAATATCGACGCCAACCGCCGCTTGCAATCGGGGTATCGCACGTCCGACGACGTCGTCGGCATCGTAGCCGAGCAGCTTTTCCGCGCCTTTGTTGAACAGCGTGACCCGTCCCGTCAGATCGGCTGCGACGATCGCCACTTCGGATGCGGACTGCAAGATCGACTGCTGCAGCATATGCAATTGCCTGAAGCGCCTCTCGCTCGCGCGAAGCTCCAGCTGCAGCCGGTTAGCCGTCGAGAAGTAAGCCGTCAAACCGCTGACGACGATGCCGCCGATGGCCATGATAACAAAATAAGGAGGCAAAATGTCCATGGCGCGTTCCCCGAGCAGAATGGAGAACGTAATCGCCGTGCAAAGCATGCAGAGCGCGATCGAGTACAGCCAAAAGCGCCCGGGCCGCCGAGGCAGCCAGCCGCTCATGGCGCCGCTGCCCGCGGCCAATACGAGCGCCGAGATACTGGCGATCAGCGATGCGTCGTTGACGCCGCCGAACATCAGGATGCGGCCGATCATGACGAACGCCGCCGTAATCAGCGCTGCGAGCGGTCCGCCGAAAGCCGCCGAGCAAATAATCATTAATTGTCTGAAATCGAGAAGCGCATGCGCGTCGAGGCGCACGCTGAAGTACATGAGCACGAGGGCGAACAAACCGTAGGAGATCGCTCCGTAGACGACGATACGCCGCGGCTTGGCGCCGTCGGCTTCGTGCTTGCCGTATAGGGCGTTAAAGAAAAACAGGAAAGCGGTCAGCAAAGCAAAGTTGGCGATCAGCGTATTAATCATGCGTTGCCCCCGGTAAGAAATACGGTTTAGTGGGCCATTCTACCATTTCCGGGGGAAATATCAGTAAATCCGCAGAACGAACAATAGAATGGCGAAAAAGTGCGCGATCGAGCCGCCGAGCACAAATAGATGCCAGATGGCGTGGTGGTAGGGAAATCCGCGCCAAACGTAGAAGATCGCGCCGACCGTGTACAGCAGTCCGCCGCCGATCAACAGCTGCATCCCGCCCGTCGACAACGCCGCGGTCAGCGGTCCCCAGGCGAAAACGATCATCCATCCCATTAGAATGTAGACCAACGTGGACAAGTACAGGAATTTTTTCGTAAAAAACGCTTTAAAAATAACGCCGCCGATCGCAAGCCCCCATACGAGGCCGAAAAGCGTCCAGCCCAGCGGGCTGCGAAGCACGGTCAATAATATCGGCGTGTACGTGCCGGCGATGAACAAATAAATGCACGAATGGTCGAAGGTCTCGAACAAGTCCTTCAGACGGCCCTCCCGGAGGGCGTGAACGAGCGTCGAAGCCGTATACAAGAGAAGCATGGTCGTGCCGTAAATCGCGAAGCTCGCCACGTGCCAGGCCGTCCCGTACAGGCTGGCGTAGACGATCAGGATCGTCAGCGCCGAGACGCTGAGCACCGCGCCCAATCCGTGCGTAATGGCGTTGGCCACTTCTTCTCTGCGAGTGTACACGTAGGTGTTCGCCATCTTCCAGATCTCCTTCCGAATGCGGACTAGCTCTTTACATTTTAACATCGGCGGTATAAAAAAGCGAAACCGGGCCTCTTCGGTCGCACGGAAAACGCGTTAGGCGGAAAATCGATCAGGCGAAGCGTCCGGGTGAAGCGTGCAGGCAAAGCGTCCAGGCAAAGCGTCCAGGCAAAGCGTTCAGGCAATGTTCCTGCTTCAACATATGCGGGGACCAGCCCAAAGGTGAGCGCCTCGTGCGGGCATTTCGACGGTTATCATGCGTGAGGGACCGCCTTCAAGGGTACAAAGGGGTAGCACGATCAAGAATCCGACTCATAGGAGGGAATGGGATTTGGAGACGCGTAAATTCGGCAAAACCGATATGAAGGTGTCCGTGCTCGGCTTCGGCAGCGCCGAGATCGGCATGGATAGCTCGAAGGCAACCGACCGCGAGGTCGGCGATCTCTTGAATGCGCTGCTGGACAAAGGCGTCAACGTGCTGGATTCCGCGTCGAGCTACAAGCGCAGCGAGAGCCTGATCGGCCAGCTCGTATCGAGCAGGCGCAGCGAATACTACGTCTTCAGCAAGCTCGGCGAAGGCGAGAGCGTCGGCCTCCCCTATCCGGATTGGGACGTTCGCAACGTGCGGCCCAGCATCGAGCGTACGCTGCGGGATCTGCGAACCGACTACGTCGACCTGATGATGATCCACAGCTGCTCGGAGGCCGTGCTTCGCCAAGGCGACTTGATCGAGGCGCTGCGCGACCTGAAGCGGGAAGGCCTGACGCGATACATCGGCTACAGCGGCGACAGCACGGATGCGCTGTACGCGGTAAATACCGGCGTCTTCGATGCGCTTGAGACGTCGATCAACATCGCCGACCAGGAGGCGCTGCAGCTCACCGTCAGCGAGGCGGCCAAGCGAGACATGGGCATCATCGCGAAGCGGCCGATCGCCAATGCGGTCTGGGTCAGGCAGGGTCTCGAGAATGCGCCGGATCCATACGTAGAACGGCTGGAGAAGCTTAATTATCCGTTTCTGAAAAACGACTCCGATGCTATCGCGGAGAAGGCGCTCCGGTTCGTACTATCCGTCCCCTACGTCGACAGCGCCATCGTAGGCACGACCAATCTGGCGCATTTCCGGCAAAACATCGGGTATGCGGCCAAGGGGGAAGCTCCCCGACCGGGAAATTCTCGACATCCGCAACCGCTGGCTGGAGATCCGGGAGCCGGCTTGGGCGGGGTTGAAGTAGGAGTAGCAGACTAGCAGACCAGCAGAAGCAGCAGGAGTTGACGAACGCGTCCAATCTCAGGTTGCCGGCATACGGTCTCCCTTCTATAATGTAACTATCGAGACGAAGAACGTCCCGCCTGCATCCCTTCGGGGATTGCCGACGGGGCGTTTTTATTTTGGCCGGGAGGTTGGAGTCGATGGGATTCGAGCAGGCGCACGAGGCATTTATCGCGCAGCATCTGTCTGCACGATCGGGCGAACGAAGAGGCAGACTCGAGCGAGGGCATCGCGAGGCGGAGAAGCTGTTTTGCAAAAACGTATGGTGGAAGCTGCACGGACACTTTGACGGTTTGCACCCGGAGTACGAGGTGAGAGATTGGCGCGGATTGTCGTACTTTTGCGACTTCGTATGGATCGGACTAGCGGTGAAGCTGGTCATCGAGATTAAGGGCTTCGGCCCGCACGTGCGCGATATGGACCGGCAAAAATACTGCAATGAACTGAACCGCGAGACGTTCCTGACCGCGATGGGCTATCAAGTCGTTAGCTTCGCCTATGACGATGTGGCCGCGAGGCCGGAGCTGTGCGTGACGCTGCTGCGCTTGTTGTTCGCCCGTTTTCAAACGCAAGCGAGTCCGCTCGGGACGGACAAACTGATCGAGAGAGAAATTATCCGCATGTCCGTCATGCTCGCGCGCCCGATTCGTCCCATCGACGTGATGACGCATCTGCGAATCGGCCACCGAGCCGCTAAAGCCGCGCTTGTCTATCTCTGTCGTTCAGGCTTATTTACCGAATCGCGCGGAGCCGAGGGCAGTCGCATCGTTCGATATGAAGCCAACGAATCCGCCTGGAAATGGTTATGAAGCGCAAAGTACAATGCTGCCCGGTCCATGCTCCACTGTAAGCTTCCAGTTAGAAGGAGTAACTCCGATTGACTCGTAGGGGGTCATCGCAGTGCGTAACATTTAAGTGTTAGAAAGCAGTTATTTCGACGCATAATCGCAGATTCGATGAAATAGGTGTTCAAACGCAATTAATTCACGAAAACATGTCGGGAAATGCCCAAAATTCGGAAATTAGTTGCTTTCTAACACTTATATTGAAAGCTATATGACCAGGCAGAAAATTAATTGCTTTTCGACACTTATTTACCGCAAGACTCGCGGGGTTGCCGGGGTTGCCGGGGTTGCCGGGGTTGCCGGGGTTGCCGGGGTTGCCGGGGTTGCCGGGGTTGCCGGGGTTGCCGGGGTTGCCGGGGTTGCCTGGCTTGCCTGGGTTGCTCGGTGGTTGCCTGGGTTACTCGGGGGGTACTTTGAGCTAATCGAAGTTACGGCGCATATGGTTCACCTGAAGCCAACGGACGTACCGGAGGACGGACAAAAAAAACGCGCCGGAGGCGTATCCTCCGGCGCGTGGCATACGATTACTATTAATAGAGGTGGCAGGCCACGTAGTGGCCTGGCTTCGCTTCTTTGAACTCGGGCATCGTCTTGGCGCAGACGTCCATCGCGTGCGGGCAGCGCGTGCGGAACGGGCAGCCGCTCGGCGGGTTCAACGGGCTCGGGATCTCGCCCTTGAGGATGATGCGCTCGCGCGACTTCTGCTGCTCGGGATCGGGCAGCGGGATCGCGGACAACAGCGACTGCGTGTACGGATGCAGCGGGTTCTCGTTGAGCTCGTCCGACTCGGCGACCTCGACGAGCTTGCCCAGATACATGACGCCGATGCGGTCGGAAATGTGCTTGACCATCGCCAGGTCATGCGCGATGAACAGATAGGTCAGGTCGCGCTCGCGCTGGAGCTTCTTGAACAGGTTGACGACCTGCGCCTGTACCGACACGTCGAGCGCGGAGATCGGCTCGTCCGCCACGATGAACTTCGGCTCGATGGCGAGCGCGCGCGCGATGCCGATCCGCTGGCGCTGACCGCCGGAAAATTCGTGCGGGAAGCGGTTCGCGTGCTCTTCGTTCAAGCCGACCGCGTCCAGCAGCTCCGCGACGCGTTCCGTGCGTTTGCGGCCGGAGGCCAACCCGTGAATCTCGAGACCTTCGCCGATGATCTTGCCGACGGTCATACGCGGATTGAGCGAAGCGTACGGATCCTGGAACACCATTTGCATTTCCTTGGTAAACTTGATCCGCTCCGACTTCGTGAGCTTGCTCACGTCGCGGCCGTCGAACTTGATGCTGCCGGACGTCGGTTCGTACAGCTGCATGATCGTACGGCCGGCGGTCGACTTGCCGCAGCCAGACTCGCCGACCAGGCCGAACGTCTCGCCGCGCAGCACGTTGAAGTTCAGGCCGTCGACGGCCTTGAGCACGCGGCCGCCGGACAGATTAAAATGCTTGCGCAGATCCGTCAGTTCCAAAATAGGCGCATTAGACATTTGCGGCACCCCCTGTCTCGATCGGCCTGTCTACCTTGGGGGCGTCCGGATGATTCAGCCAGCATTTGGCCGTGTGGGCCGGTCCGTCGATCTCGAACTGCGGCGGATCGTTGTCCATGCACACCTTCATGGCGTACGGACAGCGCGGCGCGAACGCGCAGCCTTTAGGCGGCGCATACAAATCCGGCGGCGTGCCCGGAATGGACGACAGCTCGCTCTTCTTGTCGCTGTCGAGGCGAGGCACCGATTGAAGCAGTCCCCAGGTATAAGGATGACGAGGATTATAAAAGATATCGTGCAGGCTGCCCTGTTCGGCAACCTGTCCCGCGTACATGACGATGACGCGCTGCGCGAGCTCGGCGACGACGCCGAGATCGTGCGTGATCAAAATGATGGACGTGCCGGTCTTCTCCTGCACGTCGCGCATGACGTCCATGATCTGCGCCTGGATCGTCACGTCGAGCGCCGTCGTCGGCTCGTCGGCGATCAGCAGCTTCGGATGGCAGGCCAGCGCGATCGCGATCATGACGCGCTGACGCATGCCGCCGGACAGCTCATGCGGATATTGATGGATGCGGCCTTCCGGATTCGACATGCCGACGAGCTTCAGCAGCTCGATCGCCCGGGCGAGCGCCGCGCTCTTCGAGAGTTTCTCGTGCTTGCGGATGCCTTCGGCGATCTGCATGCCGACGGTCATCGTGGGGTTCAGCGACGTCATCGGGTCCTGGAAAATCATGCCCATCTCGGCGCCGCGAACCTTGCCCATCTGAGACTCGCTCAATTTGGTAATATCGGTCTTGCCTTCGTATACGATCGAACCTTCTTTAATATAGCTGGGAGGCGTCGGCGTCAGACGCATAATCGTCTGAGCCGTGACGGACTTGCCGCTGCCCGATTCTCCCACGATTGCGAGCACTTCGCCTTTATCTAATCTAAAGGAGACGCCGCGAACCGCTTGTACCTCGCCCGCGTGCATCTTGAACGATACGCGCAGGTTGTTCACTTCCAATAGAGGCGTGCTCATCGGACTCTCCTCCTTATTTTCTCATCTTAGGATCGAGCGCGTCCCGCAGGCCGTCCCCGAGCAGATTGAAGCTGAGCAAAATCATGCTGAATACGATCGTCGGGAATACGAGCCGGTGCGGATGATAGCGCATATATGCCGCGCCGTCGCTCAGCAGGTTGCCCAGCGATGCCAGCGGCGGCTTGATGCCGAGGCCAATGAAGCTCAGGAAGGCTTCGGCGAAGATTGCCGTCGGCACGACGAACGTAATCTGTACCACGATGACGCCGATCGCATTCGGGATCAGGTGCTTCAGGATGATGCGGAACGGCTTCGCGCCTAGCGCCCTGGCAGCCAGCACGAACTCCTGCTCCTTGAGCACGAGCATCTGACCGCGCACGAGCCTGGCCATCGAAACCCACCCGGTGATCGCATAAGCCAATATAATGGTCGATACGCCCGGTCCGAGCACCATCAATAGCAAGATGGAGAGCAGCAGATACGGGATCGAGTAAATGACTTCAATGAAGCGCTGCATGATGTTGTCGACCTTGCCGCCGAAGTAGGCGGAGATGCCGCCGTACAGAACGCCGATTACGAGGTCGAGCAAGGCAGCCATAATGCCGATGAACAAGGAAATGCGGGCGCCCCACCAGACGCGCGTCCACAGGTCCCGGCCGAAATCGTCCGTGCCGAAGTAGTGGGCGGCAGAAGGTCGCAGATTGACGGCGCTAGGGTTCTGCGTCTCATAGTCGTACCCGCTGACGAGAGGAACGATTAAGGCCAGCAGCGTAACGATGATCATGACGACAAGCCCGGCCATGGCCAGCTTGTTCTTCTTCAGACGCCGCCAGGCGTCCTGCCAGTAACTGACGGAAGGGCGAAGAATCGCTTCTCTGTCGCCAGACTTGACCGCCGGCTCGAATTGGCTCTTTGCGATTTCCTCCACTCTTTATCTCCCCTTCCCCTAACCGAATCCGCGGATCGACCAGGCCGTACGCGATATCCGTAATGAACATGACGAAAATCAATATAGCCGCGTAAAAAATCGCGAGGCCCGCGATCATCGTGTAGTCCGTCGTCAGAATCGACTGCACGAACTGATGGCCGAGTCCCGGCACGGAGAAGATCGTCTCGACGACGAGCGTACCCGTGACGACGTTGGCCGCGATCGGACCGAGAATGGTGACGACCGGCAAAATGGCGTTTCGGATCATGTGATTCCAGACGATGGCGTTTCCGCCGATCCCTTTGGACTTGGCGGTCTTGATATAATCCTGGCTGGCGACGTCGAGCATCGACGCGCGCATCATGCGGGCCAGAATCGCGATCGTGCCGAACGAAAGCGCGAGGGCCGGCAGCACGCGGTGCTCCGGTCCGTTCCACAAGCCGGGCGGCAGCCAACCCAATTTAACGCCGACAAAGTATGAGAGCAGCGGCCCGATGACGAACGAAGGTACGGAGATGCCGATGATCGCGATGAGCATCGCGGTGTAATCTCCGGCCTTGTTGTGCCTCAGCGCCGCGAAAATGCCAAGTAAGAGGCCGATAATGACGGCAAAAATCAACGATTCGATCCCCAGCTCGAGCGATGCCGGGAAGTTGTGCTTAATGATATCGACGACATCGCGCGTCGGATATTGATAAGAGACGCCCAAGTCTCCTTGAACGACTTGACCCATGTACTTCAAGTATTGCTGCCAGACGGGTTTGTCCAGGCCATATTGCTCCCGCAAAATCTGCAGATTTTCGGGCGACAGCTTCGATGCGTTCTCGCCGAACGGATTGCCCGGCAGCAGCTTCATCAGGAAAAACGTGACGGTGACGACGACCCACAGCGTAATTATCATATAAATAAATCTGCGCAAGGTGTACTTCAGCATGGAAAACCCTCCCTTCAATGGAATTTACGAGCGTCAAGCACAGGAAGGAAGCCGTTCAAGAACGGCCTCCCTCATGGTTGGCGTTGACTGTACCAGATGCGTTAGTCGTAATGCAAGCTTGACGCTTTTCTTATCCTTCGAAGTGAGCCCACTTCAGTTCGAAATCAGGACCGTAAGGCGGCAGGATGAGATCCTTCAGCTTCGGGTTGATGACGAACGGCGAGGAACGGAAGTACAGCGGCGTGACGGCGGCTTCGCTCAGCAGGATCTTCTCGGCATGCGCCATTTCGTCCGCGCGCTTCGCGTTGTCGGTCTCGAGTTGAGCGGCCTTGACCAGCTTGTCGTACTCGGCGTTCGACCAGTCTTGCGTGTTGAACGAACCGCCGGTCAGGAACATGTCGAGCCACGTCATCGGATCGTTGTAGTCCGCGCCCCACAGGGAGCTGACGATTTGGTAGTTCTTGGACAGCTCGCGATCCAGACGGTTCGCGTGCGGCAGCGGTTCGGTCGTGACGTCTACGCCCAGGTTCGTTTTCCATTGGGAAACGAGGTACTCGAGCATTTTCTTGCCGGTCTCCGTGTCGTCGCCGATGATGGAGAGCTTAGGCAACGTAGCGCCGGATTCTTTGAGGCCTTCATCCAGCAGTTGCTTCGCCTTAGCCGCGTCGAATGTCGCTTCGGTGTCGCCTACGACCGTACGGAAGTCTTTGCCGTTGCCGTCTTGGTTGCCGGCCGGCACGAAGCCGGTCGCAGGGACGGACCCGTTCTTGAGAACGAGATTGGCTACGCCTGCGCGGTCGATCGCCATCGTGAACGCTTGGCGAACCTTGACGTTGGCGAACGCCGGAACCTTCGTCGCTTGGAAGTTCAGGTAGCCCGTCACGAGCTCCTTCTTCATTTGCAAGTCCGGCTTGTCTTGGTAAGCGAGCATCTGGTCACCCTTGACGTCGGCATAATCAGAGGCGCCCGTCTCGTACAGGTTCAGGCCCGTGGCCGTATCCTTAACGATGTTCAGCGTGACCTTCGTCAGCTTGACGTTGGCAGCATCCCAGTACTTGTCGTTCTTTTCAAGCACGAGCTGCTGCTCGTGGTCCCACTTCGTCAGCTTGAACGGACCGGCGCCGAGCACCTTGTCCGCGTCCGCGCCGCTCTTGTCGCCTTGCGCGGAAACGAACTTCTCGTTCTGCGGGTAGAAGTTCAGGAACGCCAGCTGAGCCGTGAAGAAAGGAACAGGGTGGTCCAGCGTGATCTCCAGCGTGGTGTCGTCCTTCGCGACGACGCCGAGCTTGTCCTGCGCAGCCTTGACGGCCGCGTCGTCCTTGGCGGTCAGTACATCGTTGCCGCCCTTGATCCAAGCGACCATGAACGCGTAAGTCGCTTTGGTCTTCGGATCCAGCGTGCGCTTGTAGGAATATACGAAATCTTTCGCGGTCAGCGGATCGCCGTTCGCCCAAGTGAGGCCCGACTTCAGCTTGACCGTGTAGACCAGTCCGTCTGCGGAGACGGTCGGCATGCCGTCGGCAAGCGCCGGCTGCGGCTGCAAATCTTTATCCAAACGATACAGACCTTCGCTGATGGCGCCGAGGATCGTGAACGATGCGGCGCTCTCCGCGATCGATACGTCCAGCGCCGGCGGATCCGCACGGTAGTTCATTACGAGTTCGGTCTTGCCGGAGGAGCTGGATGGCGCGCTCGCGCTTGCGGACGAGCTTGCGCCGGAGCTAGCGCTTGCGCTGCTGCCTGCGTTGTTATTGTTGTTGCCGCAAGCAACCAACGAAGCGCCGAGCAGCGTCAACGTAAGAATACCTGACACAATCTTCCTTGTCTTCATGTACTGGCCTCCCCAGATTTTTGATCGAGCAAAATTCGCATATACTTTTTCCAGTTTTCTAGCGGATGCTCTCTCTCCTAGGCGATTATAAAGCAAGATTCTGAAGAAATCTATGATTATTTGCACATTTTTTAATCAAACGTTGAAATAATTTTTACACGATTTAGCGTATAAAAGCGGCTATTCTTTAACGCGTTTTTCCTTTACCGATGGAAAGTGATAAATGAAAGCGAATTCTTTTGTGGTTTATCCACAATTCATCCTCCCACCTTCCTATTACATGTCATCGACATGTCAGTTACCATTAAATGTTTGTAACTGGAAATTACATTTGTTCGGTTTGTGTATGTTTAGCGATTAAATCCATCTTCAGCTTCCAAGCTTTTTCGCTCAAGTTGACTCGATAAAGCTCGGGATTCAGCTTTCGCAAGTATTGCGGCCAAAATTGAGCGATCTGTTCGTCATGGTAATCTCGAATCTCGTCGAGCGAAGGCAGCGGACCCGCGCGTTCGCCATCGACGATCACCGGCTTCAGCAGCGGTACGGCGTCGTAATGGTCGATATATTTGTGAATGTAGGGATGCACCGGGTCGAACAGCTTGATCCGGCGTCCTTCGCGAATGTCTTCTTCGTCTTTGAGGGCGATGTAATCTCCCTCCGCCTTCCCCGTGTCGCGGCTAATGATCCGGTACACGTCCTTCAGGCCTGGGGTCGTCACCTTTTCCGGATTGGCCGAGATCTTGATCACGGGCTCGATGAAGCCGTCCCTGGAGATGGCGACCATCTTGTACACGCCGCCAAGCGAAGGCTGGTCGGCGGCCGTGATGAGCTTCGTGCCGACGCCCCAGACGTCGATCCGCGCGCGTTGGCTTTTCAAGTTGTCGATAATGTGCTCATCCAAGTCGTTGGAGGCGGTAATTTTGACGTACGTGAGCCCCGCGTCGTCCAGCATTTCCCTCGCCCGCTGCGAGAGATAAGCCAAGTCGCCGCTGTCCAGCCGGATGCCGACCATCCGCTTGCCGGAGGCCTCGAGCATCTTGCCGATCCGGATCGCGTTCGGCACGCCGCTGCGAAGCGTGTCGTATGTATCCACGAGCAGCGTCACTTGATCCGGCAGCGCCTCGGCGTATTTGCGGAATGCCTCCTCCTCCGTGCCGAACGCCTGAACCCAGGCATGCGCGTGGGTGCCTTTAGACGGGATGCCGAATAGCATGCCCGCCCGCATGTTCGACGTCGCATGGAAGCCCGCGAGATAGGCCGCGCGCGCCCCCCATACGGCGGCGTCCGCTTCCTGCGCCCGTCGGGTGCCGAATTCCAGAAGCAGGTCATTCGGGGCGACCTGCCTGATTCGCGAAGCCTTCGTCGCGATCAGCGTCTGATAATTAAGGAAGTTCAGCATCGCCGTCTCGACCAGATGCGCTTCGAAGAGGCGCGCTTCGACGCGGACCAGCGGTTCGTTCGGGAAGGCCAGCGTCCCTTCCGGCATCGCATGCAGGCTGCCCGTGAAGCGGAAGGACCGGAGCGCTTCGAGAAAACCGGGCGCATAGTTTTCCTCTTGCTGCCGAAGGTACTCGATCTCCCGTTCCCCGAACCGGAGCGTCTCGATGTACCTGACGATACGCTCGAGGCCGGCGCAGACGGCATAGCCGTTGCCGAACGGCAGCTTGCGAAAATAGATCTCGAACACGGCCCGCTCGTTAAGCGTCCCTTGTACCCAATGGGCATACATCATATTAATCTGATACTTGTCCGTATGAAGCGTGAGGCCTCCCTCGTCCATCGTTCATCCTCCTTCGGGCCAGGGTCAGGCGCGGCGGTCCGGCTCAGCGCCGGCTTTCCGCTCCGATCTTCCTGTATTATGCGTGCTCGCCTGGACGTTCATTCCCAAGGAAAGCTTGGATGCGAATAGCGACTCGACGCGGCGCAACGCAACGCAAAGAGCCGGGCGAAGCCGCCCGGCCAAACCGTTCAAAAATCGCGATTCCCCGACGACGACGCTCGGGGCGACTCGCGCATACAGCCTTTCGTCGCTTAACCGGTTTACGCACCAAAGCCGTTCTTTGCGCGCCTGCAGGGTACGATCCCTATCCATCCCGGTCGCTCCTTTGGCATGAGACATCAGACGCGTATCCGCCATGCGCGGACGATTGTCTAAATCATACCCTAACCGGAACGATACGAATCTCAGGAGGCCGACGGGCCGAGCGAGAACCGCTCGATCTCGTCCAATCCGCCGCGGTCTCTGGCGCTGTAAAATACAATCGGTCCGGCGAAGCGCCCGGCAAGCTCTAGCCGCAGCGGCTCCCGCTCCTCGGGCAGCAGCCCGTCGGCGAAGCTGCGGACGAGCAGCGTTCGCTCCGCGAGTCCCGTCCGCGCGATGCCGGCCAGCAGCCGGTCGTCCGCGGCATGCAGCTTATCCTTGAAGACGAGCACGAGACGGTCAAACGAGCGGTACGGAAACAGACGAAAAAACGTCTCCGCCGGATGCGCGGCCGTGCCATAGCCGGGCGCATCGACGAAGACGGCTTCCCCGCACTTATGGATCAGCGCGGTATGCGGGTCGTGCGCCCAAGAGGTCGCGTCCGTGCGCTGGCCGACGACCGGCCTCGGCATGCAGCTTCGGTCGGTCAGCAGGTCCAGCAGCGCCGACTTGCCCGCGCCCGGCTGGCCCAATATAGCGACCTTGCGGGTGCGCGGGATGACGGCGAGCTCCGAAGCGAGCCGCCTCAGATTGCGCTCCAGCACCGTCGGCTCCGCTCCAGCGCCAGCGCCCTCTCTCTTGCCCTTGACCTCTCCCTTCACCTCGCCCTTGCCCGCGCCTCCGGCCGCGCGCTTCGCCTTCGCGCTCACGGCTGGCGCTCGATTCCGAGCTCACGCTCCAGAATCCGCTCCGCCAGCTCGTGACAGTCGTTGAGGTACGACTTGCCGGCGGCGAGCGTCATGCCGAAGCCCGCGGCGGCCGCGATCGCCTGGCCGACGATCGGCACGAAGCGGCCGACGGCCGTGGACGCGCTTTTGCCCGCGAACTTCTTCAGGAGCAGCATGATGCCCTCCTTCGTGCCGTAATCGAGCACCCGCTTGCCGAGCGGCAAGAGCGACGGGATCAGCTTATTCACCTTCTCGTCCGTGAGTCCGTACGAGGCTCGGATCTCGGCGAACATCTTGTACATGATGGACATGTCGACCCCGACGTTCACGCCGGGCACAGGATTGAGGCCATTGGCGGCGGCGAGCCCCGCGTACTTGTATACGGACTTCTCGCAAGCTTCCTTCTTCGCCTCGAGATGCGCGAGGCTGAACGCCTTGGCCGAACGCGCGTACTTCTCCCGCAGCGCCGGCTCGAGCGCCGCCTTGATCCCATCCACCAGCTCGCTTAAGCCCTCGCGGGTCCGGCAGCTGACAAAGTACACCTGCTGCGGCTCTCCGATCTGGCGCGCCACGTCGGCCGCGATCTCCGCCTGCAGCTCCTCCGTCGTGCGGCCTTCCTCCCACAGATCGTCCAGCTTGTTGCGGACGAACAGGCAGATCCGCCCCTTCTCCCGCAGCTCCTTGAAGAAGGCGGTGTCCGCCTCGTGGAACTTGCCCGCGAACACGCACAGGAACAGGTCCAGCTCCTCCGGCCGGAACCGGTCCATCCATTCGTTGGGCGGGAACCGGGACGTCCCGTACCCCGGCAAGTCCACGAGCAGCAGCTCCTCGTGCGCGATGACCTGCGCTTCGACCGTCGTGTCGGTCGTCACGCCCGTGCGCGCGACCGGCTGTCCGACGATCTGGTTGATGAGCGACGACTTGCCCGAGCCCGGCTGCCCGAACAGGGCGATCCGGAGCTTGGCGTTCTGCTCGTCTTCGATATCCTGCTTCAGCCTTGCCGCGTCCTCTCTAAGTCCCATCGCAGCTCCCCCCCTCGCCATTTGCGACTAGCGAATGTTTTTCCCGTAGAAAATCTCGTCCATCTCGATCTTCAGCCGCTCCGCGATCTCCTGCTGCTCGGCTTCGCTCAGCTTGTCCTTGGTGTAGCCGAACAGGTAGTTGTTGAGATCGAACTCGCGAAGCTTGCACTTCGTATGGAAGATATGCTCTTGGTACACATTGACATCTATCATATCATACGCTTCGATCACGCCGTCGGGAATGTAATTCTGGATCGAATTGATATCGTGGTCGATGAACAGCTTGTGTCCGTTGATGTCCCGCGTGAACCCGCGCACCCGGTAATCGATCGTCATGATGTCGGTGTCGAACGAGTGGATGAGATAGTTCAGCGCCTTGAGCGGAGAAATCTCGCCGCACGTCGAGACGTCGATGTCCGCGCGGAACGTGCTTAAGCCTTCGCTCGGATGATATTCGGGGTACGTATGAACGGTGATGTGGCTCTTGTCGAGCTGCAACGTGACATTGGCCGGCATCGGACCGGGCGACTCCTCGTACGACTCCGTCGGCACCTCCACGATCGGCCCCTCCGAGACGAGCAGCGTCACGCTCGCTCCCTGCGGCACGTAGTCCTGCTTCGCCGTGTTCAGCACGTGGGCGCCGATGATCTCCGCCACCGCGTTCAGAATCTTGGTCAGCCGATCGGAGTTGTACTGCTCGTCGATGTAGGCGATGTACGCCTCCCGCTCTTCCTTCGTCTTGGTGTAGCATATGTCGTACATATTGAAGCTCAGCGTCTTCGTCAGGTTGTTGAACCCGTGAAGCGTGATGCGCTGCTCGTCGGTAAGCGCCATATCGTCGGTCCCCTCGCTTCTGTTCGGATCGTCTCCTTATTATGGCTGAGGCCCGAGGCCTCAATCCTCCTTTATGTATTACCCCGAATGCGGCAAACCGGAGCATGCGCGAGGGACGGACGCGATTCGTACGGTGCAGGCTGCAAAAAAAAAGACCCGAGAAAGGCGGGCCTTCGAGGCGGTTCGGGGCTATTCGTGGGGCTGATGCTGCGGCTTGGACTCCACGGTTTGTACGGAGCGCGCGAGCTCCTGCAAAATGTCCGATTGCATTTGGGGATTCATATAGAGCGCCTTGATGTAGGCTTGGCCCGCTTGCGTAGACGTGTACTGCGGCTTGAGGTGGTTCAAGGTAAGGACGATGATGTCCGTCGTGCACTTCTCGCAGCTGCACTTCAGCGGATAGTTGGGCAGAATATGCTCCTCGAAGAAACTCACGACGATCGGTTCCATCGCGTTGAATACAGATGAAGCTCTCGCAAATTCCATCGCGTGTCAAACTCCCTGTTGCCGTTTATTTCATTCAGCATATCACAGCGCCGAGCCTGCCGTCATTAGACCTAAGTGCCAATGTTTGTTGTCCCGGTTCCCGTTAAGGCTGCCCTGCGATTGGGTAATGGAGACCAAGCGACAAAAAAAGGAGTGCTGCCACATGTCCGAATATAAAGATTATGCCGCTGAGCTGCCGCAGTTCGATCCGGGTACCCCGGAGATCACGCCTCCGACCTCCCCCGAGATCTCGCCGGTCGTGCCGAATCCGGAGATCGTGCAAAATCCGACGCCCGAGGTCAAGCCGGACGCCGTGCCGCCGGACGTTAAGCCCGACGCGATCCCGCCGGAGACGCCGCCGGAGCAGCCGAAGTGACTTGGCGGCAGATCAAATAGCAAAAGCGATGAGGAACCGCGCATTTATTGTGCGGTTCTTGCGCGTGCGCGTCGGAGGCCGCCGCGCGCTTCGCGGCTGGTCGCGGGATCGCCGTATTTGCTGGCCATCCCAACTCCCCCGCACCGGTCCCCCTCCCCCCATCGTGCAAAATACAAGATAGCGAGCCGACAAAACGGTTTTGGCGTATTTATCGCGCAAATCTGCATGATACATGCTCGAATACAGCTCCCATCGCAAAACCACGCCCCTGAATGATGCACATTCGCATTTGCACGATGGCTCCGAACGACAAACGATGCCGTCGCTCTATCCTGCACTTTTGCAGGATAAGGGTTTACGTTGCCCGTCAGCATACAGTTAGAGTTCTCGCAGGAGCACCTGTTATCCGACTTCCGACTCGGCATTGTGCGCATACTCGAACCCAAATCCAAAGTCCCCACAATCGCGAAGTTTACAACCAAAAAAAGTTTGTGATTATTTTCACTACCCCTATTGCATTCCGTTCGTAGGTGGCGTATATTGGATTCAACAAGACATTGTGATTTATATCACAACCTAGTCGGGCAAAGAGCTGTATCATGCAGATATGGACCTTTGCTCCCCTTTCAACCAAGTATGTGAAATTTATCACAATAAAAGAATCCAAGGAGGACTTCCTTATGAAAATCGTCGTCATCGGCTGCACCCACGCCGGCACCGCCGCCACCATCCAAATGGCCAAACGTTACCCCGACGCTCAAATTACCGTGTACGAGCGCAATGATAATATCTCGTTCCTGTCGTGCGGCATCGCGCTCCATGTGGGCGGGGTCGTGCGCAACGCGGAAGAATTGTTCTACGCCCATCCCGACACGCTCGCCGAGCTCGGCGTGAACACCTGTATGCGCCATGACGTGCTCGCCGTCGACACGGTATACAAGTCGGTCACCGTCCGCAATCTGGAGACCGAAGAGGTACTCGTCGACAGCTACGACAAGCTCGTCGTCACGACAGGCTCGTGGCCGATCGTCCCGCAGATGCCGGGCATGGATCTGGATCGCGTGCTGCTCTGCAAAAACTATGCGCATGCCCAGACGATTATCGAAAAGGCCGCCACCGCCAAGCGGATCACCGTCGTCGGCGCCGGGTATATCGGCGTCGAGCTGGTCGAAGCGTTCCATCAGCTCGGCAAGACCGTGACGCTCATCGACAATACGCCGCGCGTGATGTTCAAGTATCTCGACAAGGCGTTCACCGACATCGTCGAGGCTGACATGAAAGAACGCGGCGTGCGGCTCGCGCTCGGCCAGACGGTGACAGCGCTCGAGGGGCAGGACGGCCAAGTCGCCCGCGTCGTCACGACGGAAGGCTCGTACGAATCGGACCTGGTCATCCTCTGCATCGGCTTCCGCCCGAATACCGAGCTGCTTCAAGGTCAAGTCATGATGCTCCCGAACGGCGCGATCGTCGTCGACGAGTACATGCGAACGAGCTGCCCGGATGTGTACGCCGCCGGCGACAGCTGCGCGATCCGCTACAACCCGACGGGCAAGGCCGCCTATATCCCGCTGGCGACCAACGCCGTCCGCATGGGGACGCTCGTCGCCATGAACATCATGGAGCCGCGCGTGAAGTATATGGGTACGCAAGGCACGTCGGGCATCCGGATGTTCGACCTGAATATCGCTTCGACCGGCATGACCGAACAAGCCGCCATCGATACGGGCTTGAAGGTGCGGACGACGACGGTCAGCGACAACTACCGTCCGGAGTTCATGCCGACCTACGAGCGGGCGCTGATCAAGCTCGTCTATGAAGCGGACGGCGGACGCCTCCTCGGCGCGCAAGTACTGTCGAAGGCGGACCTCACGCAGTCGGCCAACACGCTGTCGGTCTGCATCCAGAACCGGATGACCGTGGAAGAGCTCGGGTTCGTCGACTTCTTCTTCCAGCCGCACTACAACAAGCCCTGGAACCTGCTGAACCAGGCAGGCCTGCAGGCGGCGGCGGAGCTGGAGGCAGCCAAAGCCGAATCGTTGAAGGCTAAAGCGTAAAGGCGTTGCGGACGACGCTGGTGTGAATCATTGCAAAATACCCTGAAGGCCGCCGCTCTCCATCCGGAGCGGAAGACCTTCAGGGTATTTTTCGGTTGCTCGCGGCTCAGTCTCCGACGGCGCCGCAGCACTTCTTGAACTTCTTGCCGCTGCCGCAGGGGCAAGGGTCATTGCGGCCGATCTTGCGGCCGGTCTGGATCGAGATGACGTCCGCGTGGTGCGATCGCTGCGGCATCGCCAGAACGTTGGACGGCACGCCGCCGCCGACGCTCATGTTGAGCTCGTCCGGGCGATGCCCCTTCAACACCCATTGCCTCGTGCCGTTGTTCAGCCGGGCGAGCAGCGCGCCGACTTCTTCGACCGTTTGCGCGTCTTCGATCGAATACTCGAATTGCAAAATTTCGAATGCCGCGCTCATCGACTTGCCGTTCTTGAACGTATCCGCGCAGATCTCCGCGATCATGTCCGCTTCCTGCTTGTCCACCGCGTACTCGCGGGCTAAATACCCTGCCAGCTCCTGGTGTGCTTTGGTCCGCTCGACGTATTCAGGTTCGCCCGCTTTGAGCAGTTCGGCCTTGGTAAACTCGCGATACGGCAGATTCCCCCCGCGCCTGTTGAATGCGCAGCAGTTCCTGCGGCTCTTCGACGTCGAGGTTCGCAAATAGACCATCCTCGTCGAGATCGTACATAGCTCGGAAGTCAAGCGCGTCGACCAGCACCTCGAACATGTCAGGGCCGTCCTCCGGCGTCTCTCCCGTCAGCGCGATCAAGCGGGCCTCCAGCTCGGGTTCCTCGAGGATGCCGTAATAGTACAGCAACCCCTGGGTGAGTTTGATATGTTCCGTGTTGCGCTTCACTTGCGCCGGCGTGCCGGACAGCCCTTCCAGCTTGGCGAACCGCTCGACCAGCTCGGTCGGCATAACCAGCGACTTCTTGCCTTTCACCTCGCCGGGAAACGCGATCCCGCGTTCGGCCAAATAGTAAGCGACCGGGCCGGACTGCGGCGGCTCCGCCATCAGGCCGTTATTTTTCACCAACCTGCGAATCAACGCCCACCGTTCCTCGTCCCACAGCGCCGTCGATTCGGCCGCATAATCGGCCAATACAGGCGCGAGCCCGTCGATAAGCGCGTCTTTGTCCTTTTCGTTCTCCCAATCGTATATCCTCAGCAGCCTCGCCATTCTTTGCAGCGATTCGCGAGTCTGCGGCATCAAAGCATCCTTCAGCGCCTGCGGCCAATCCAAAGCCGGCCACTCGCCGTCTAGCTTCATATGATCTGCCATATTCATCCTACTTCCGTTTTAATAAAAACAAGCCCGACCGCCAATCGTCCGGGCTTCGGCCGAACCCTGCGAAGAACGCTTCAGACGCCAGTACGCTTCTTCTGGTTGTTCGGCTTCTTTTTGATTTGGCTGCGCATCTGCTTCACGTCGGTCGAAAAGCCGCTCTGCTGTCCGCCGGCTTGTGCCGCGGCCTGCTTTTTCTGAGCCAGACGCTGCTTCATCGCTTCAGCCAGACTGATCTTTTTCTGCTCCGGCTTGTCCGCGGACGCGGACGGATTCGAGTCGCTGGATTGTGTCATACTCATCGCACCCCATTGTTAGTCGCGATTTGTCGCGCTGCAAGCTTTTTTCATTATAACGCGGGTACGCAAAAAGAGCCACGCCCCCTTACAGGACGCGGCTCCGTCGACCGGTCGTCAGCTCCGGAGCGGTGGCGCCGAGCCGTTCGAGTTCGAAGTCAGATTCGTTCGCTTGGCGGCAGCGGTCCGTCCTCGGACAGGATGCGCGGCAGCTCCCGGTCGATCGCCTGATTGCGGATCGCGCTGTCCGCGACGTTGTCGTCGGCGGAGGAGCTGGCAACGACATCGTCGACCAGCCCGTTGTCATGGCCGATCAACAGCAGAAAACGCCCCTTGTCCACTTCCGGCGCATACTCCATCGCGTCGCCGTTCGTGAGCCCGATCTCCTCGAGGCGGCCGGACAGCTCGCTGTCTCCGCCCGCCTTGATGATCCGCTTGACCTTGCCGAGCAGCGAGTCCGAGCCTGCCCCCGCGCCTTCCACCTCGACCAGATCCGCCGCTTGTCCCAGGTTGCCGAGGCTCCACGACTCTTCGCGGTCCGCGACGACCGTCAGATCGTGGTCGGAATGCCCCCTGATTTTTAAAGACTGAATCGCGTCGATGACTTCCTTGCTCGTGTCGAATACGCCGTATACGGTCATGGACATATGGGATACCTCCGTTTGCTGTCAGGTGATATTCAACTTTACCCCTCGCGCTCCCGGATTAATCCATGCTGAATTTGTCATCCTACAGGGTACTTAATAAGGATTCGCCAGAAATCCAATACGCCGAAGGAGGATATGCGAGCATGCGAGCGGTAACTTTTCAGGGAAGCAAAGACATCCAGGTCAAAGAGGTCGAGGATCCGAAGCTGAAGCATAAGGACGACATCATCGTGCGCATCACGTCAACGGCGATCTGCGGCTCCGATCTGCACATCTATCTGGGCGGCATGCCTGCGCATAAGGGCGCGGTCATCGGCCACGAGCCGATGGGCATCGTCGAGGAGGTCGGACCCGAAGTGACCCGCGTCAAAAAAAGGCGACCGGGTCGTCATCCCCTTTAACGTGTCATGCGGCAAATGTTATTTTTGCGAACACGATATGGAGAGTCAGTGCGACAATTCGAATCCCCACCCGCCGCTCAAAGAGATCGACTCCGGCGGCTACCTCGGATACACCGAGCGTTACGGCAACTACCCGGGCGGTCAAGCCGAATACTTGCATGTCCCTTACGGCAATTTCATGCCGCTTGTCATTCCGCAGTCGTGCGAGCTGCCGGATGAAGCTTTGCTTTTCCTGTCCGACGTCTTGCCCACGGCCTATTGGAGCGTCGAGAATGCCGGCGTGAAGCCCGGAGACACCGTGACCGTGCTCGGATGCGGACCTGTCGGGCTGATGGTCCAGAAGTTCGCCGCCATGAAGGGCGCGATGCGCATCATCGCGGTCGACAACGTTCCTTACCGGCTCGCGCACGCGCGTAAGATGAACAACGTCGAAACGATCAATTTCGACGAACAGGACGAGGTCGCCATGCACATCCGCGAGATCACCCGCGGCGGCACGGACGTCGTCATCGACTGCGTCGGCATGGACGGCAAGAAGAACGCGCTCGAGAAAATCGGCCAGAAGCTGAAGCTGCAAGGCGGCACGCTAAGCGCGATCGATATCGCGATGGACGCGGTCCGCAAGTTCGGCACGATCCAGCTGACGGGGGTGTACGGCGCGCTGTACAACATGTTTCCGCTGGGCCACATGTTCGAGCGCAACCTGACCGTGAAAATGGGACAGGCGCCGGCCATCCATTATATGCCGAAGCTGTTCGACATGATCGTAAACGGGGAGTTCGACCCGACCGAGATCGTGACGCACCGCGTCCCGCTCGACCAGGCGAGCGACGCGTACAAGATTTTCAACGACAAAGAAGACGGGTGCATCAAGGTCGTGCTGAAGCCTTAAGCGGTACGATGGCGCACAGCCCTTCGCTCGGGGTCGAGCGGAGGGCTGTTTAGCGTTGGCGGATGGTGGCGTTGGACGGCCGGCGTAGCAGCTTCTTGTTATGGCGGAGGTCGCAGGCTTTGCTATAATGGACGGAATAGATTAGCGGCCGGAGAGCGATTCACATTGCCGCGGCGGACCGAGCATCCGTTATTTGAGCCATAACCGCGTGCAGGAACAGGATTTACGCGCAAATAGCGGCTCCTGTGTCCGTCTCGCCCCTTCGCCGCATCCCACCTGACGATAAAAGGAGCGTCCGTACACCCATGCCGATCGCCAATCAACGCGAGGCCGAGGACCTTATCTACCGCTCGTATCTGCGCGCGGCTCCCCATCTGCCGTCTGCCGGCGATGAGCGGGTTCGAAAGCCGCAGCTGACCCGCCGCCTGCTCGATCTGCTCGGCGCGCCGGACCGCGGGAGACGCTTCGTGCTCGTGACCGGCAGCAAGGGGAAGGGCTCGACCTCGCGTCTCGTCTCCTCCCTGCTGAGTCGTCTCGGCTATAAGGTGGGCTTGTTCACGTCTCCTCATCTCGTCGACTACCGGGAGCGGATTCGCATCGACGGGCGCGCGATCGGCGAAGCCGACTTCGTGCGGGTCGCGCAGCGGATCGAGCCCGCATGGGCCGAAGTCGAACGCGGCTTGGACGCGGCGACTTATCAAGGTCCTGTCGGCGTGTCGCTGGCGATTGCGGTCAGTTGGTTTGCGGAGCAGGGCACCGACATCAACGTCGTCGAATGCGGGAGAGGCGGGCGGTATGACGACGCAAACGTGCTGGCGAACGAGTCGGCCGTCGTCACGGCGATCATGGAGGAGCATGTCCGCGAGCTTGGTCCAGGCCTCGGAGATATCGTGCGGCATAAGCTGGGGATCGTGAAGTCGGCGGACTCGCGATTGTACGTCGGAGCGCAGCGCGAGGACGCGCTCGACGCCATCAAGAAGGCGTTGGCGGCGGCCGAAAATTCGGCGATCGGGCATGACCGTGCGGAAACGGAATCGGCGAATGGAGATATGCTTGCGGCGATGGATACGACGATCGCGCATAATGGCGCGTCCTGTCGATGCGAGCGCATATCGATCGCTGGCGAGGCGTTCGCCGCCGAGCATGTCGCGATGTCCGCGCGCGGAACGACGTTCGACGTCCGCACCGAACGAGCGCTGTACCGGGGCCTCGCGCTGCCGCTGCTCGGCGCGTTCCAGGCCGACAACGCCGCAATCGCGGTCCAAGTCTGCGAAGATATCGCGGGCACAGCGCTCGATCCCGGGACGGTCGCGACTTGCTTCGCCGGCTTGCAATGGCCGGGCCGCTGCGAGATCGTGAGCCGCGAGCCGCTCACAATCGTGGACGGCGCGATCCACCGCGACTCCGCCGCCTACCTGGCGAGCGTCGTAAGTTCGCTCGGCCTTGGCGCCGGCGCGAGAGTCGCAGCCGTCGTCGGCGTGCCGAAGGATAAGGATTATGCCGGCGTCATCAAGACGCTGGCCTCGGTAGCGAGCCGCATCCTCGTGACGCGGCCTGATGTGAGCCATCTTGCGTTCCCCGAAGATGCGCTGGATGTCGCAAGGCGTTATTGCCCGGACGGGAGCGCCGCCTACCCGCTGCTCGCCGACGCGCTGGAGGCGCTGCGTGCCGGCCCCGTGCCCGACTGCATCCTCATCGTCGGCACGCAGACGCTGATCGGCAACGCCCAGCGGCTGTACGGGCAGGGGCTGGAGGATATCGGGGGAGTAAACAAGCTCTCCAGTGTTCTAGGCTTATTCTGCAGTTGGCTCTCTCAAAGCATATTAGGTTATAATCGTGGAACTTAGCCCACGAGGTTGCTCTTCGCAGCACCTCGAATTGTCCAAACAGGCCATCGCATTGCAAACAAAGGGCAGCATAATGGATCGAGCTAACTTCGGTATCCCATCTATTTTTCGACAGCTTGATCGCCCAAGTGTCGTTTTTCAACCCATTCACCGGATGGGAAGGCCAATTGTTTTCTAAAGCCATAATGGTCTTGGAAGGATACCGATCTGCCCCCTAAGAACCTGATCGACAATCGGCACAAACTTTCCTTTAAAAAGCCGATGATGACACGAGTTCACATTCGCGGCACGCATCAATACAGCAGTCAAGTTCTGCATGGTGGGGGGACCGGGAATCCTTGATTTTCAAAGGCGTGATTATCTCCTTTACCGTTCAAAAAATGAATCCATCCTTTTTGCTTCACAAATGCGAAGGAGCCAGGATGAGTCATGACTACGTTACAGATTACTTTTCCTGAATTTCCAAAATGAATGGATGTCTTATCCCGAACTAAATAACATTGGCCCGTCTCATCGAAATGATAACTATCATCTTGCGACTTAAAGCGACGTATTCTCCCGCTAATGATTTGCGGAAATTTCCTCTGCATGATCCTCACCCTTACGCAAGTTATTAGTGGCGGACAAGCTCAATAACCGCTTCTTCATTACCGATTCCTCCAAGCCTGGACGCAGCCGGAATGCCCCCATCCTGTGCCGATCGCGATAGTCCTCTTCGAACAGTCGGGAGCTGTCTACGCCCTCAGCAGGCGTCACGATGAACGCTTCCTCCACAGCCCTGGTTCCATCGGTTACGCGGATGATGCCATCCCGGTATTTGTGCATTTCGCCCAGCGCCATCGGAAGGTTGTGATCCAGCCGGTATTTGGGATCGAATACATAGAGTTTGTCATCCGACTCGAGGACAATATCCGGATACATGGCGTGCGTATAGGTGACGTAGTTTTCAGATGACCGTTTGAACTCGCGCTGATAGGCCAGAGTCGCGCCGCCCAAGAGATGGATCCTGCTCTCCTTTTTCTTGGACAAGTTGAGCACCAGCCGATCCTGTTCCAGCAAGAAGAGCTCCGAGGCGTCTTGTAGGCATCCCGCTTGCCGGAGCCAGCCCACCATCTTCATAAACACCCAGATTTCATATAACTCGTAGGTGTTTTTAAGCGGGATTGCGTTTTTCATACCGACCTTGAACGTATTGAACCAGAGCAGTCGATTGAACCAATCGAACCAAAGGCGGTATGAAGGGTGCTTGCGAAAGGCCTGCGAGATGACGATGGGACCTTCGTGCGATCGCACTTGGTATAGGAAGGGGGATCGCAACCAGTAGGCGATGCGGTCGTCGTATAATGCTGCCTTGTCACTGACGCCTTCCATTTCCAGTGCTCGGTATTGCCGAAGAAACCCTGACAGTTCCTGCAGTTGCCTGCGGAGCACCCGATTCTCGTATACATCGCAGTCGTCTTTCCGGATACCGTCCCAGATCAGTTCAGGCACAGGGATCTCCTCGGTCATGCCGCCCCCCGCATGTCTTTCCGACCAGGCGAGAAGTCCGGGCGTCACATGCTTGACGTTCTCCCGGCGAATCCATTGCTCCGTCCGCTTCAGCCTTCGCAGCGGCTTCGACTGGATATCGCGGAAGATGCGCTGCAGGCGATGGAAGGAGCGATCGATGTAATCCCACTGCGCAAGCGAGATTCGGCGCGCGATCCCGTCGCCGTCGAACCCCAGACGGGCTCCCTGATGAGCATAACAAGCGGCGGCTTCCTCGAGAATATCGGCGATCATCCGCTCATATTCGGATTCCGTCAACTTGCGGTTGTCCGAATAAATAAAGGCCGGCAGCGCTCTCCGTTCTGTCTGCTCGATGATGAACGTGACCTGTCCGGACTGGAAGGGAGATCCCCATTCGCCCTCCCAGCCATAGGCCGTCTTCGACATCGGGAGCGGCATGCCGTTGATCAGGAGCCGGAACGGCAACGAATAAGTCGATCTCCATCGATAAACCTTTGCTTCTTCCAGCCGAATATCTTCAAGCTGTGTCCAGACGTGGGTATCCGGACACAAGAATTCCAGATCATCTCCAGAACTGGGCTGCGCCATATCGATCCAGTTCTCCTTTCATTCGAAGCAAATGCCCCAACGACTCCGACGCTTCACCGAATTCGGAACCAGACCACGCGATGAGCTGTTCCAGCAAATGGCCGATCCGCTCATCGCCCCGAATCTTGGGAAGCACCTTCTCCGCTATGACGCGATCGACTGCATTCTTCATTTCCATGCGAATCTCCTGCGGCAATTCGGCGTTGGCATGTAGCTTGCGGAGCATCTCGTCTACCGTCCGATAGCCGAAGTGCAGGTCGTAGGCTTTTAATTCGTCATGAAGCTTCTGAATCAGGTTCCATTCCTCCGGCAATGCAGACTTGAACTTAGCCGGCGCGCGAAGCCAGTACCCCTCCAGATCGACGTCCGACAACGTCATGACGAATGCCCGGTCCAGCACCTTGTCCGAGATCCCATGCGTCGTCTCGTCGACGTTAATCGTGCCGATCACATATAAATGACGCGGTATCTGCAGCTCTTGAGGCACGTCTCTAATATGATCCTCGGCATGCAAGCGAATGGGTTGCCGAGACTCTACGGCGCTTAAATAATCGCTCAGATAGTACTCGATACGCGCCAGATTCATCTCGTCCAGGACGATGAACATTGGCTTGCCCTCCTGAACGGCCTGGAGTACCGCGTTGAGGAAGGGCGTGCGCACATAACGTTTCTCTAATGCGCTGTAGTATCCGAATAGCGAAGTCGAATCCGTCCAGTCCGGTCGTACGGGAATCACCTTCAGATAGGGGTTCGGCGCATCCAGCGGCCTGCCGTACACGGCGTTGGCGTAGAGCAGGCACAGTTTCGTCTTCCCCGTCCCCGAGATCCCGTTCAGAATGACGAAGTGCTTGTCCTCCAGACTGACCAGATTCAAGTGGAAATCTCGGACGATCGAAGTGGGATACGTATAAGGGCTATCCTGTACTTAGAGAGAATAGAGATCAGATCGAAGTTGTGTTCGTAAGTCTCTTGCTTGATCGCCAATTCGTACTCATCGAACGCCTGCTCGGGCGCATCGGCCGTGGAAGCCTTCTCGACAGACGCACGGGGAAGCATGATCTTCTCCGCGCAGTCCGCAAACAGAACGGCTGCCACAATCAGCCGCCTCTTGATCTCGGCTACCGACTCTTCGAACCGGAATTGATCGTTGTCCCACGTCCCGATATAAAATTCGTTTCCCTCCAGTCGAAACCCGTGCGCCTGAAGCGCTTCAATTGCCCTTTCCTGATACCATTTATTCAAATCTTGTCCGTTAACTCTCGGGTACCTGAAGCTCTTCGTCCCGGACCACTCGACCTTCCCTTCTCCATGCAGATTGCGCAGCTGAGTATATAGATGGCCGTGATTGTCGACTACGACGCCCAGCACCTCATGCGGCTCCCGCAACAAACTCTGCAAAGTGCCGTTCGTCAACAGTTGGCCCTTGTCGTAAATACCGAACCTCTGCCGGGGCTGGTTCGACCTCTTATTGCTCGTCGCTTCGAACACGATCTCGTAGCTCCGTCCATAGAGTTGAACCGATAGCGTCTCCTCGTTCTGATTCAGCTGATCCGCGATGCGAACCGACAACGCGTGGACGGAGGCTTCCTGTGAGATAAAATCACGAATCGGCTTCAGATCGCACCAGATTTCCCAGATTCTCGCGCTCCAATCCTGCTCCTTCTCGGCGAAACGGTCGAATGGAATTTGTCGACCTACATAGATCCATGGCCTGCCGCGATCCTTTTCCGCCTTCAATATGTACGGAACAAGCTCTTCTTTGCCACCTAGCTTGACGTTTTTGTCGCCTGCCCAGATCTCTGCCCCGGCGGGAAGCAGCGAGATAATCTGTTCTAACTTAGCTTGGCGCTCCAGGGAACGAACACCGTCCCAGAACGGATAAAAGCTGCTCGCCATCATAATTCTAAAGACCCTCTCCGGACCATTCAGCTCCAGCGTAAGCACACCGAATTCCGTTTGAAAATACCGCCTGTCGATCAGTCTCGCAAACGCTTGCCTCCCGGCATTTCGCGCCCCGTCGGCATACTTCGGGTTGCGCAGATCACCCATCGCTGTTCGGAGCGTCGATTCAGGTGTTTGAAGGTGATAATCCAGTAGTTCCGATGCTTGATTCCCATAAGCAATCTGAAAAGAACTCATCATCTCTTTGAGAATCGGCTGCACCTCATCGCGCACGCGTTGACACCGCTCTGCCGTGTCTGGAATGGCGAATATTTCTTCAACTCTTTGAATGTCCATGCGTGCCTCCGTTAGTGTTCGTAAGATTGTGTCTGAGCATCTTGCACCGGTATATCGCTCCTGCGGCAACCATCCTGTCAGGAAACGTAAATTCGGAGTGAATAGACACTCTTAACGCTTGATCGGCGTACATCGTTAAAATCCCCCCGTCTTCGAAACGAAGACCGTTATCGAGAGAGGGGGGATTGTATAGATTCATTAGGGCCGGGGCGGAGTTGAAACAAGCTCAGCCCAGCACCTTCACCGCATTATCCTTAATCCGGTTCACAACCTCCACGAGCTGCCGCTGCTTTGCCCCGTCGAACAGCTTGATGAAGCTCATCGGCTTGTCGAACGGAGGCTTGACCAGCTCGGACACCTGATCAATGTAGCCGTTCTGCGCGACGTAGTCGATGACCTTCTTCACGAACACGATCTGCTGCTGGGAGAGCGACTGGTCGCTGATGAACGCGGAGAACGCCTCGTTCGCCGCCTCTGTCTCCAGCTTCGCGATTTTGCGCACAAGCAGGCCGAACGGGGTGTTTTTGTATTCCCGCTCATAGTCTTCCGCGGTGCCGAGCTCGCCCGTGAAGATCCGCTCCAGACTCTCATAGTCGCCGGCCGAGAGCGGCAGGTTGTGACGGAGCTTGTGAATCGCGAGATGATCGCGGTTCCGCTCGATGAAGCGGTTCACCTTCAGCTTGTAGTTTTCGAACTCGTACGCCTGGTACATCGCCTTGCCTTCTTCGACGGCGAGCACCTCATCCGCCAGATTCGTATAGACGAATCGGCTCCCGCCGCCTTCTTCGGCCATGAACTTGATCAGGTCCCGTAGTTCTGCGCGCACCTTTTCAAAGGTCAGCACGTCGGCCGACTGCCAGAATTCGTCCGTCGCGATCGTCTGGATAAGCGCCAGCTTGCTCTTGATTTGCGGGATGGTCGCTCGCTTCGCGAGTTGACCGACCGTCTCGACGAGCTGCTTTTTGCCCCGGTTGAACTGCGCCGTTCCTTCGATCTGCGCCAGCATCAAGCCGTACATGAAGCTGTCGAAGCGCTTGGCATATTCGTCAGCGTCGTCCATGTAGACAACCGGCGCAAGCCCGGCGATCAGGTGCCGCTTGTCCTCGTCGGACAGGCAGACGAACGCGCCAGCATGCTTGAACTTCTCGACATGCTGCAACTGTAGCTTGACCGACACAAGCTCCGGATTCAGCGCGCGGATCTGCTGGAGCACCGTATCTACCATCGACTGGCGGATCGCCTGATAGGCGTCTTCTGCGAATGCCGCTTCTTGCAGATAATGGATCAGACGCACGCGCTTCGCAAAGATCGCCTCGGACAAGCTTTGGGATTCGCTGCCGGGCAGTCCTTCCTTGTGCTGGCGGAAAAACTCGAAGTTGCCCAAATAGTCGAAAATGACGAACCCCGTCTTGTCCTGCCCGTCACCGAACAGATCGCGGCACAGCCGGGTGCCGCGTCCGATCATCTGCCAGAACTTCGTTTTGGAGCGGATGCGCTTGAAAAACACGAGATTGACGATCTGCGGCACGTCGATGCCGGTATCGAGCATGTCGACCGAGACTGCGATATGCGGTTCCTTGGTCTCCACTTTGAAATCGTCGATAAGCGACTGGGCATAGCTGTCCTCGGAGATGATTCGCTTCGCGAACTTGCCGTTATATTGCGGGTACAGTTTGTTGAACCGATCGACGATGAACTGCGCGTGCTTCTTGTTCTGCGCGAATACGATCGTCTTGCCCAGCCGGTCACCGCCCGCCACCTTGATGCCCCGGTTCATCAGCGTCTCGAGCACGTAGTCGACCGTATCCTGATTAAAGATGAATTCATTGACGGCAGGGGACGGGATATAATCCGGCATCTCGCCGTCCTCGTCCGTGAAGTCCTCCTCGTAGCGGGCTTTGTCGGCTTCCGACAGGTCGTCGTATGCGATACCCTTCTCCAGAAACTTCGTCGTCACCTCGATGTTATGATACGGAACGAGCACATGATCGACCTCGACGGCCGTCTCGTAAGGATAGGCATACGTCGGCACGCCGCTCTCCAGCTCGAAGAAGTCGTACGTATTGCGATCGACCTCGGTCTTGGGCGTCGCCGTCAAGCCGACGACGAGACTGTCGAAGTATTCGAAGATCGTCCGGTATTTTTTTAAAAATGCTGCGGTGCGCTTCGTCGACGATAATGAGATCGAAGTGGGCCGGCGTGAAAAGACGCTTGCCGTCGTCAGTCTTGGCCGAGTCTATCGCATTCAGCATCGTCGGATAGGTGGAGAACACGATGCGCGCCGACTTGTCCTCCTTGTTGCTCTGCAGATTGCACAGCGACATGTCAGGCAGATAGTGCTTGAAGTCCTCCTTGGCCTGCTTGACGAGCGCCGTACGGTCTGCCAGGAACAGCACGTTCGTCACGTAGCCGCCGCGTGACAGCACATCGGTCAGGCTGGACGCCGTCCGCGTCTTGCCGGTGCCCGTCGCCATGACGAGCAGCGCTTTGCGATGTCCGGTGCCGATGTTTTCACAAACCGCGCGGATCGCTTCCTTCTGATAGTAGCGGTCGGTGATTTGGTCGTTGATCGGAATGTCGCTTAACGGACGTCGTTCGCTGCGGCGCTGCATGAGCTTTTCCAGATCGGACTTGGAAAAGGGACCGCTCACGCGGCGCTGCGGCGAGGACAGGTCGTCCCACAGGTTCGTCTCGAAGCCGTTCGTCGTGAACATCATCGGGCGTCTGCCCGTCATTCGCTCCAGACAATCGGCATATAGCTTGGCCTGCTGGGTTCCGATCTTCGGATCCTTGGAGGTGCGCTTCGCCTCAATGATCGCGAGCGGCAGGCCATCCCGACCGTACAATACATAATCGGCCTTGCCCGTCTGCTCTGGATTCGGCATGCCGACGAGCGGCACCTCCTCCCGCACATCGTCGCCGAACGTCCAGCCGAGCAGCTTCAGATCGACGTCGATATACTTCTTACGCGTGATGAACTCCGAGACATCCTCCGGCGTGAAGCTGCGCTCCTCTTGGTGCTGCGCCTTGTCCGCTGTGAGCTGCTCGCTCATCGCCGCGATCTTCGCGCGGAGCGCCTCGATCTCGGAGTCCTTCTGCTCGATGAGACTGTCCTTTTCCTTGATGCGGGCTTCGTCCAATTCGACCTTGGCCGCCGGAATCAGCGATTCGGTGAACTGTCGCTCCTCGTAGTTCGCGCCGTAGCAGTAGTCAAGCCATTGGATGAACTCGAACAGAGACGACAAAGACAGCACCGCATCGCTGCGGCTGACTGCTTTGTCCGTATGAACTGCCAGATTGCCCAGCTTCACGATATAAGGCAGCTTGCCCCATGTTCGGTTGTCCATCGCGAAGCGGAAGGACGGTTCATGGATGAGTGCCTGCAGATTGTCCTTGTACGGCATTGTGATCGAGCGGTCCGCTGCATACACCCACTTCACCGCCAGCTCGAACGCCTTGCGGCTCCCCACCGCCGACATAGCGGGGGAAGTCTCCAGCACCCTCTCCGCCTCGATCGCAGCCTCGGCGAACAGCTTGTATTGGGCTTGTCCCTTCAGAAATTCAAAGTTGGCAGCCATCGCGCTACCTCCCGGCTTAGTCGTCGAAATACTTGCTCATCAAGCTGTCGAACAGCAGCTGCGTCTCGTCGATCGCCTGCTTGACGAGGGCTTTTTTGCTCCTCGATTTTGGCGACGATGGCGGCGAATTGGTTTTGGAGGGGGGAGGGGTGGGCACATTATTATTTTTTTCTTTAAATCTTTCATATAAATTGCTTGTTGCGCACTTGCTGATGAAGTATTAGCAATGCGGTCTCTAATCTGATCGTGTCTTAACCAAGCCAATAAGTAACGATTAGTGATAAAACTGATGTTTGGCTTAATTAGAATTACGCTACCCATCAAACTAAATTTTTCGGTAGTGTTATTTATACAAGCTCGTCCAATTGTCGCTCCTCTACTGACCATAAGAATATCACCAAATTCAGGATTACATTTCATAGTAAATTTATTATGATCACTTTCTGAAATATATTTACAATTTGTTAACTCCAATTCATCTTGAATATTATTTGCCATGAGCATTTTAACACCAGAATCTGCGAAAACAGGGTTCAAATGCTCTCCATCAGTAATTTTGCTGCACAATTCATTAATAGTTTTCATATCCCATTTTTTTTTCGTTAATAATCGGGTCGCCAAACATTTCATTAAAAGTTGACTTTGCTAGGTTTTCACAGTCAACAAGCTTCATTTTGTACATATAAACGAGTTCTGAGACAGTCTGTAACGTCTTCGTAATATGATCTTGTTCCACGATTGAAGGCAGTGGAACTAGAATGTTTTCAAGGAAAGCTTTTGGCACCCTTCTCTGTCCTGCACTGCCTGTCATATTTTTTTCAGCTAATTTGCGGAACTTTTCGTGAGATATAACTCTATATATCCATTCACTAGATACTCGTTGCCTCTCAGGCCGCAAGATAAAAAATTCTGTTGAGCCCGCTCCAAATCCATTAACCAGTCCCCGTGCAATCGCTCCCTTTCCATTTTCCATACATGGAGTTATTTTCGCAAAAAAGGATGTCGTCCTCAATGAAATGTGTATAACCACTGCTAACCTCAGAAAATACTCTCTTTTTATCAGTAATGATCCTTCCATCTTCAAATACATTAGACATTGGAATAAAGGATACTTCCATACTCTTTTCCAATGAATTTTTTTGGAGGGTTAATAGCACATATATCTCCCAACTTCACTTTCTCCCACTTACTCACCAAGAAGCCCCCTTAATTCCTCCATCTTGGCGGAAATCTTCACGTTCAGTTCATCCAGCCGCGCCATGATCACTGCCGGCGGATCGTACTCAACCTTCTCATACACAACTTCCTTATACCGATTGATCGACAGATCATAGTCGTTCGCCTCAATCGCCGACTTGTCGATTAAGAAGCTCTGCTCGGTGGGCAGACGGCCAGCTTCGTTCTCAAGATTATGGAAGCGCGCCAAAATATCCGGGATATCATTCGCCGCGATCGGTGAGCGCTTATCATCCAGCGAGTAGCCGTCAGTCTTCATGTCATAGAACCAAACTTTATCGGTACCACCCGCGCCCGTCTTCGTAAAGATCAGGATGGCTGTGCTGACGCCCGCATATGGCTTGAACACGCCGCTCGGCAGCGAGATGACCGCCTGCAGTTGGTGGTTCTCAACGATCTCTTTGCGCAGCGACTTGTGCGCGTTAGTCGTCCCGAACAGGACGCCGTCTGGCACGATGCAGGCGCAGCGGCCGCCCTTGCGCAGCATACGCAGGAAGAGCGCGACGAACAGCAGCTCGGTCTTTTTCGTATTGGTGACGGCCTTCAGGTTGTCGTGGATGCTCTCGGCATCGACCGTGCCGGTGAACGGCGGATTGGCGAGGATCACGTCGTATTCGGCGGAGATAAGATTTTGCTTGGACACGCTGTCCACGTAGTTAATGTGCGGATTCGTAATCGAGTGCAGCATGAGATTCATCGCGGACAGGCGCAGCATCGTGCGGTCCGTGTCGAGCCCGGTGAACATGTCGCCGGCAAAATGGTCCCATTGCTCGCTCGTCATCTCCGCTTCGTAACGCTCGCGCACGTATTCGGCGGACGAGACGAGGAAGCCGGCGGTGCCGCAGGCCGGATCGCAGATCTTGTCCTCCGGCGTCGGTGCCATTAGCCGTACCATCATGTCACGGATATGCTTGGGCGTGCGGAACTGGCCGTTCTGGCCGGAAGTCGCGAGCTTGCCGAGCATATACTCGTACAGGTCGCCCTGCATGTCGAGGTTCTGGATATCATGCTCGTACAGCTCGTCGAGACCCGTAATGATTTTCTGCAGTACCTGCGGCGTCGGGATCAGAAACATCGCGTCCTGCATATAGCGGGAGAAGGCCGAGGCCTCCTGGCCGTTCATCGCCTTGATAAACGGAAATACCTTGGTGCCGACGATATCGAAAATGATGCGGGGATCCTTGGTCTTGAACTTGCTCCAGCGCATGCTCTGCCCGTCTTCGTCCTGTGGGAAGATCTTGTCCGCCTGCTCGCCGCTGATCGCCTCGAAGCTCTCGCGCTCCAACTCTTTCTCGTCGAGCGAACGGATGAACATCAGATAAGTAAGCTGCTCTATAACGGTCAGCGGGTTTGTGATGCCGCCCGCCCAGATGTCGGTCCATATCTTGTCTACTTTGTTGCGCACTTCGCCTGTCAGCATTGTTATAGCTCCCATTCTCTTAGTAGTACATTGGTTGCATTTCGAGTCCTATCTTATCCTATTTTATACCATTACAGAGAAAAAAGTCGCCATTTTTATATTTCAATTGTCTTGTCATTCGATCTGAAGATTGTGTTTGATCTGTTCCCACTTAATGGTTGATGTCGGATTTACATATTTATCAAATATACGGGAGGAAAGCGTAATACCCATGCTTGCTTTAAGAGACTCGTAATACGTAAAAATTTGCAATATTCGAGCGTAAAACTCTGGTGTTTCTTGAATGCCGGTCAAAAATAAATTTCGACAGTCTTGGAATGAACGCTCGAACCCAAACATTAGCACAACAAGCTTTATGAAATTTGTAATAATCGTAGTAGTAAGCAAGGTTTGGGACAGCAAGGCTAGCAAATCAAGCGAAGATTCACGGTTAAGCAACATGAATAACCAAATCACCAAATAGACTAAAATAACGGACAAGTTGCGTTTGACCATTATTGAAGCTGTTCCCTTGGAGTGCAGACTATTTTCAAATACGTTTAATCCCAAACGAACAATAGACGGTACTTGGCGGTTGTTATAATACAAGTTGGTTTCTTCTTCATCTAAACTGACATTTAACGAATTGGAAATCAGATGGGTAGCACGCTTTGTCTCGGCTTTTCTTAAAAAATAGAGGCTCGTCAAATTTGAAAAGAAAGCATACAGGAAGGTAGCTACAACAAAAAAGAATATTAGTCGTATCTCTAACTGTACCATCCTGCAAGAAGAGAACGACAAACGAACTTGCGACTGAAATCCAGAAAAAAATCAATCCGGCCAAATTAGAAGACTGCGCTTGTTTGTAGTACTTACTTAACGAATCGACGCGGGTTTGGCTCATCAGACTCTCACCTCCTAATGGAAATCTGGAATAAGCTTTTTTGATTTCGGATTCAGCTAGATCTCCGCGACCTGCATTTGCATAGGAAACCACGTTCCCGATGATTCGTTTAGCTCGGTCCACTTTATCTTTTTTTTGATTGTGGATCCATCCAACTATAGCTAAGACTAGTAATAGCAGTAACCAGATAGTCCTTAATACTTGTGTCAAAAAAATAATGTCGTTCACTTAATTGCTTTTCCAGAAGGTAGGAGGGATAAGGATATCCGTTTACTACATTCCAACGCTTAACCAGACGAATGAGTGGTTTAATTAAATTCCCATTTTGCTGATTTACTCGGGTCAATCGGGCGTTAAATTGATTCGGATCTGTCTCTATCCACTCACCAAGTGGATTATTCCGGGATGGAATGCATAAAGTTTCCCACCATTTCTTAATAGCTGGAACCAGTTCGAACACTGTCATTGAAAACGACCATTATATCAATGTCCGACTCCTCGTCAGCCTTCCTGGGCAAAATCGTTCCTCTTGTATAGGAGCCAAACACGAAATGTGCGGAAATACTGCTTCCAAAGTAAGTTTGCAATCTCTTTGACAGGGTGGAGATTGAAGTTGTAATTTTGTTACGCTCCTCGTCATTAATGACAAGCAGACTGCTTAATGAACTTAAGTAGGAATTGACCGACATTTCCGTTGCCCCCTTATCTAAGCTGAAATCAGCTTATCAACACGGGACAAATAGATACATGGCGGAAGTATTACAATTCAGATAAATACACAAAAACGCCGCGGCATACCCGAAGGCAATGCCGCGGCGTCTAACCTTACTTAGCCCTTCCTCGAATAAATCATCATGTCCAGATTGCCGATATACAGCAAGCTGGATGTCGTGCTGCCCTTGAATACGACGCAGAGCGTCTGCTTCCCGGTCAGCGTCCGGTTCAGCGCGGCGCCGGCGGTCTTGTACGAGCCCCACCCGCCCCCCGTATTCGGCAGGCTGACCGTGCCGACGAGCTCGCCGTTCTTGTCGTTCAGCCGAATCTCTGCGACGACGTCGGCGGGCACCCGGTTCGTCGGCGCGTCATAGACGATGTCGACGTAATTTTTGCCGAGCGTGCCGAATTCGAGATCCTTGTAGGTCAGCCACGCGCCAGTGAAGGTGTTGCCGACGTTTGTCAAGCCGTTATTGGTCTCTGTCTTCAATGGATCGTTATTAAATGTGTTCTTGTCCGGCGACCACTCGCTGCGGCTCTCGAACTCGACGTTGAGGTCCGGTTCACTGAGCGCGAAGGCCGCGTTGTCGAAGTTGCCGATATACTTGTAGGTGGAGGTCGACGTGCCCGTGAGTACGAAATACACATCCTTTACGCCGGACAGCTTCTTCGTCAGGTTAGCCGTTGCCGTCTTGTATGTTGTCCATCCGGCGGCTGTCGGCGGCGTCAGAACTTTGCCGACCACCTCGCCGTCCGGAGCTCCAAGCCTCACTTCGACCGCCGCATCCGCCGGACAGCTGGCGGTATTGCCGCTATACTCGATCGCGACTTGGTCGACGCCGGCAATGCCGAAGTCCATGCGCTTAAATGCCAGCCACGCGCCGTTAAACGTATTTTTAATCTGCATGCCGCTATTGCCTCTCTCGGTGCCAAGCGGCGAATTGTTGTACGGATTCAACGCGGTCGACCAGGCGTCGTAGCTCTCCAGCTCCAGCTTGGCATAGTCGGTCCGCACCGGCTGCTGCGGCGTCTCGAACGTAAATGCCGCGTTGTCGAAGTTGCCGACGTACGGATAGGTCGAATCCGTCGAGGCGGTAAGCACGAGATAGATGTCCTGGACTCCCTTGAGTGTCTGCGACAGGGAGACCGAAACCGTACTGTACGTTCCCCATGCGCTCGCATTTGGCGGCGTTGCCACCTTGCCAAGCAGCGGACCGTCCACAGCGCCCAACCGTACTTCTACAGCTGCATTTGCAGGTACTCTTCCGCTATTGCCCGAATACTCGATACTAAACTTATTCACGCCTGTATCGCCAAAGTCCAGATGCTTATAGGCCAGCCAAGCGCCGTTGTAGGTATTTGCAACCTGCTTCCTGCCATTGAAGTCCTCGACATTTAGCGGTCGGCTGTTGCCGGGATTCAAGTCGTTCGACCATTCATCGTACTTCTCCAGCTCCAGCTTGGCGTAGTCGCTGCGAAGCTTCCAGTTGGAGAGCGTCATCCGGTCGAAGTTGCCGATGTATGGCAATCCGCTCGTTGTGCTGCCATGCATCACGATATACAGCGTCTGCTTGCCGGCCACGGTCTTCGCAAACTGCGCGTCCGCCGTCTTGTACGACGTCCACGCGCTGCCCGTGCTCGGAAGAGCGACGGTGCCAAGCAATTCGCCGTCCACGCTGCCGAGGCGAACCTCCAGCCTGGCGTCGGTCGGGACCTTCGCGGCTGGAGCCGCGTATTCGACCGTAACGTGGTTGGCGCCTTCGGTACCCAGATCGACATCCGTATACGCGAGCCATGCGCCGTCGAACGTATTGGCGACGACCGTGCCGCCGTTGCCGTCTTCCGTCTGCAAAGGCCGGTTGTTAAACGTATTCACGGCCGCGCTCCACTCGCTGCGGCTCTCGAACTGCACGAGACCGGGCTCCGTCGCCGGCGGCTCGTCCGGCTGAATCGGATCGAGCGGCGGCAGCGGCGGCTTGACGGGAATCGGCAGCGGATCGGGCAGCGGCTCCGGCTGCTCGGGCGGAACTTCGCCCGGCGCGGGCTTCTGCTCCGGCTCCGATACGACCGGCTCGGCGAGCCATAAGGAATCGTAGATGTCGCCGTCAAACGCGTCGACCAGGTATACGTTTACCTTGAACTTTTTGGCGTTTACGTTAAAAATCTGCGATACCTCGAACCCGCCGGCCTCGACCGGCATGGCGCTGCTCACCCAGGCCTGGTCGTTGCCGTCCATCAATTGGATGACCGCGTATGCAGATCCCTCATAATCGCCCTTCAGCGTACCCGTGACGCGGACGTCCATATTGCCTTCACGCCCGACGTCAGCCTGCAGATCATATACGTTCCACTGAATATCCGACGTATAAGCCGCATCGGAGAGCAATGCCGCCCCCGAGGTCACACCCCTCGTATCGTCGGCCTTGATCCTCACCTGCACCTGACCGGCACGGAAGGCGAGCGGTCCGACGGTCTGCGGATTGGCGGTCGCCGGCTTCCAGCTCTGTCCGCCGTTCACGCTGAACTCATAATCCTTGGCCTGTTCAAAGCCGGAAACGTACGTCCAGCCGAACGTATTGGCCGTATCGTCCTGAACCGGCGCGGTCGGCGCCGACGGTTTGACCATCGGAACGACGGCCTCCAGCCCGAGATCGAAGGCAATGTCCGAGCTGGTCGCATTCACCTGGTGAACCTCTGCGGCAAGCACGTTTTGGCCTGCGACCAGGTAAGAAGGATCGATCGAATACACGTTCGTATTGCGCTCGTCGCCGACGGTCGCATTAGCATACGTGCCGTAGCTAACGGCCCCCGACGGCATGTTCGTGCGAATGATCTCGCGCCCGTTCAGGTACACGATCGCGCCGTCGTCGCGGATCAGACTGGCGTTCAGCTGGATCGGGGCCTTGGGATCCGCCACCTCGAACGTCTTGCGGAAATACGTGGTCGGATACTTGTTGTTGGCATCCGGGCCGTAGCTCGTCTTCGTTTTCGCATAGTTTTTGCTGTCGTAGCCGAGCGGCGCCGCACCGGCGGCCCAGCCGCTATCGTCGAACGAGAGTCCCGTCCAGCCGCTTGCTGCCGCCTGACCCTTGTCCAGATACTTCCACTCCGCTCCCGCGGGAACGAGCGTCCGGCGAGCCAGCGCATTGTCTACGGTCGCGCCATAGTCGGCCATCGGCGGAGCTGCGCTTGCGGCAGCGCCCCAGCTCGTATTAGGCGTCGCGCCCATCTCGAACGAGATCGTGCCGCCGGCCATGATGTCGTCGTAGTTGATCCAGGCCTGATTGAAGTCGGCGCCGTTCAGCTTCGCCGATTGAATGAAGCGGTTTTCGCTCGAAACGTTGTTCGCCTTGATCGTGAACGTCTTGCCGCCGTCGAGGTGCAGCGTCAACTCGTCAAAGATCGGCGAGCCGATCAGGAAATACGGATCGCCCGGATTGGCCGGGTAAAGACCCATCGCGCTGTAGACGAACCAGGAGGACATGCCGCCCGCATCGTCGTCCATCGATGGCAGGTAGCCTTCCGGATCGTCGCGGTAGACGCGCGACTGAATCGGATACGCATACGGACCATGGTTGTGATACTTTTGCGTGACGGCTTCCGTCGTGAATTCCCGCGCGTAATACTGGGTCAGGTAAGGGTGCCCCAGGTAGTTAAACAGATATGGAACCTGCAAATCCGGCTCGTTGATCGCCATGTATTCGTCGATCGCGAAGAAATGCTGCAGATCCTGCGCCATCGCCTGCTTGCCGCCCATCAGTTCGGCCAGCCCGCCGACGTCCTGCGGCACGAACCAACGATACGTCCACAGGTTCCCTTGGTAAGCGTACTTGTCCACCGCCGTGACGTCGCCTCTCGCGACCGTCTGGGCGTTCGGGGTGAAAAAGCCGCGCTTGTCGCCTTTTTCGTCCTCCTGATTGGCGTTCCACAGCGATTTGTAAGACAAAGCGATCGCCTTGTACTTCTCGTAGGTCGTCCTGTCTCCGAGCATCGCGGCGAGCTTCATCGGGAAGTAGGCGCTGTACGCCTTTTCCAGCTTGCCGGAAATCTCGCCGTTGCTCACCGTATAGTTGTCCGTGTCGACCGCCATGCCCTGAAGCGCCTTGTACGCGTCGAAGTCGGCGAAGCCCTTCGCGTAGGCGTCCAGAATGACCGCGCCGTTGAACTCGTTGCGCACGGTCGGGCTCGGCCAGTAGCCGTCTCCCCACTGCACATATGAGCCTCTGGTATTGTACAAGTCTACCATCGACTTCACCATGTTCTCGTACCGCTTCGGATCGAGCACCGAATACAACGCATACTTGCGGAAGTCGTCCCAGGTCGACCAGCCGTTGTAATACTCGAAGTCTTCGCCCAGCTCGGCGGCCTGGCGGATCGTGTTCTCGTCCCTGCCCGCGCGGAACGTGCCGCTAGAACTCGTTACGTTTTTCGGATGAAGGAAGGAATGGTAAAGCTGGGTGTAGAACACCCGCTTGTTTTCCTCGTCGTCGTCCTTGATCTCGACCTTGCTCAAAACGTCGCTCCAGGCGCTTCGCGTGCGCTGATGCTGCGCCTCGAAGTCCCAGTCCGGGATGTCGTGCGAACGCTCGTACTTCGCCTGCTCGACGCTGATCGTCGACAGACCGACCTTCGCCTGGACGACGGCGTTGTTTTTCGTGTTAAAGTTCAACCATACGCCGCTCTTGGAGCCGGTACGGGTCGCCACGGCGCCGACCGAATCGCCCTGCCAGGACGAATACGAGTCGAAGTCGTGATCGAATTGGATCGAGTAATAGATCGTATAATAGCCGTGTTCGCAAACGTTTTTGGACTGGATCATGCCGCTGATTTCGTTCGCGCCTTCTACCTTCAGGTTGGCGTCCACCATGCCTGCATAAGAGTTAGACAGATCGACCAGCACCGAGCCGGTATCCGTCCCCGGGAACGTATAGCGGTGAAAGCCGACGTTGTCCGAGGCGGTCAGATCGACCTTGATGCCGCTCGACAGCGTCACGCCGTAATAGCCGGGAGAAGCAGATTCGCTGCGTTTGTCGTATGGCTGCTTGTATTCGCTGCTATTCTTCGTAAAAGAGCGCGTCTCGGGCATCATCAGGATGTTGCCTCCGGCGCCGCTGCAGCCTACGCCGCTGAAGCGAAGCTGGGAGAAGCCCTTCAGGAAGCGGTCCTGATAGTAGTAGCCGCTGAAGGCGCCGCCGTCGCCGTCGGGACCGACGGAAGCCAGGCCGAACGGCATCGTCGGCCCCGGATTGGTCTGCCCGTTGTCGCCGAGCGTGTTGATGAACGGATCGACGTAATCGACGGGCAGCAGATCGGCGGCCGGAACCGCGGGAATCTGGTCCGCTTCGACGCCATAGATCTCGACCTCGTAGAGGCGCGCCGTATTGTTGTCGTAAGCGGCCTGATCGATATAGACGCGGACGTACCGCGCGGAAAACGTCGGCACCTGGCGGTCGACGAGCGTCTGCGCGTTGTTCCGCACGACGTCGATATCTTCCCAGGCCGTGCCGTCGTCGCTGCGTTGAAGGCGGTAGTCTTTCGTATTCCAAAACGGACTGTTCGCAGATTCGCCGATGGCCGCGTTTTTAACGACCCACTGGTTGATATTGTAGGTTTTGCCCAGATCGAGCTTCAGCCATTTCTTTTTTAACCTTGGTATTGTCGCACCATTTGGTCGTGAGCTTGCCGTCGACGGCAGCGGACGCCGATTCGTTGGCGTTGCACTTGCCGGAAGCCGTGGCCGTCGAATTCAGGGCGACGTTCCAGGTTTTCGTATATGTGTCGGCAGCGGTCTCTTCCGCCTGCGCCGCGCCCGGCGCCGCCGACGACAAGACGCCGTACAGCACCAGCGCAGCCATCGCGGCCGCAATCCACCTTTTTTAACATGGGGTTCGAATCCTCCCGCACTTGGATTAGTTCGTGGCGACCGGCAGCAGCCGGTCGATCATCGCGGCGGCTTCGGCGCGCACCACGGGGCTCTTGGGGTTGAACTGCTTCCCGTCGCCTTGCATCAGGCCTTGCGTCGACGCTTGCTCGACGGCTACGGTTGCCCAGGCGGAGATGTCGGCTTGGTCGGCAAATGAAGATTTGCCTGCGCCGATACCTTCTCCGCCGCTCAGGCTGAAGTACTTGGCCGCGCGCACCAGCGCCACCGCCGCTTCCTCGCGGGTAATCTTGTCATTGGGCCGGAAAGCGCCGTCGTAGCCGGACAGAATGCCCAGCGCGGATGCCATGGCGACCGGTTCGGCATAATACTGGCTTGCCGCGACGTCTTTAAACGGCTGGGCCGAACCTTCGGCCGTCGTAGGCGCTTCGCCCTTCCAATCGACCGCGCGCATCAGGATCGTGGCGAACTCCGCGCGGGTGATGCTCCGCGACGGCTCGTAATGCGACGCGTCCACGCCGGTGACGATATGCTTGGCCGCCAACGAACGAACGGCCGTCTCGGACCAATGCGACGCCAGATCGACGAAGCGCTTGTCGTACTGAAGCACGGCATACGTCGAGAAATGCTTCGGCTTAAAGGTAAAGACGCCGTCGCTGACCGTACCGCCCACATACTCGGCCTGTTCGCCGTTCAAGTAATAGACGCCTGCCGTTTGCCGAGAGATCGCCGCTGCCTGCTCGGGCGTCAACTTGATTGTCACCATGGCCGGCTTGCCCAAGTCGTGGATGTCCGAGCTCGCGCTGCCGGACAAGAGCTGGATGTCTACCGAAAGGATGACGCCCGTGGACTTGAAGGACGCATCGGACCGGATCAAGCGATCGAGCCGGCCTTGCATATCGTCCGTCAACGAGGTATTCAGCGTCAGCCGCACCTTGGATTGCGCGTCTCCGGAAGCGGAGATCGCTCCGGCCGGCAGTCGGATCGCGACATCGCCTGCGGACAGGACCAGCTCCCGGTTATTGTCGTTTAGCGACTTGAACGAGGCAGCGGGCAGCTCTAACGGCGTGCCGCTCTTGAGGGCGGCCGCAGGTAGCTCGATCGTGACGGCGCCGCCAGACTGCTTGATGGCGGCGTTCATCGTATCGGCGCCGACGATATAACGGCCGTCTAGCGTGAGCTCCGGCTGCGCGACGGAACCGGATGCCTTGCCGGCTCCCGAAGGAATGGCCGAGCCGTTGGCAGGCGTAGTGCCCGGGTTGTTGTTGCCAGGATTCTCGTTGCCTGGATTCTCGTTGCCGCCGCCGAGCTTCTCGACGACCGCGAACGTTTTTTGCGCCGAGTCCGAGCCGTAGCCAGCGATTACCGTGTAAGTGCCGTATGGGGCCAGATCCGGATCCGACGGAATCGTCAGCGTCTTGGCATAGCTCCCGTTCACTGCCGTGAGCACGTCGACGTAGAAGGTCGTCTTGGCCGGGCTCACGATCTTCACCGCGACCTGCGAGCCGCTGCCTGTGCCCGTGCCGGACAGCGTGATCGTGCCGCCGCGCAGCACCTCCTTCGCGCTTACGGCAAGCTCGAAGGGCGCGGCTGCGTAGCCGGCTGCCGGCGATAGCGCGAGTATCCATAACATGATGGCCGCCACATATTTCTTCACCGCGTTCATTCCTCTCTTTCTCTCCGTCACTGGAGCACCTTCGCTCTCGCCAACTGCTCGGGCAGGCTCAGGTTGTTATCGAACTGATCCAGCACGAGCACCTTCACGCTGTACTGCGCGCCGCTCACGTCGAAGTATTGCGCGATGCTGAGCTTGTCCTTCTTGAGCGGCACGGCGTTGATCAATTGCGGCGTGTCTCCCTTGAGCAGTTGGAACACGACATAGGCATCGCCGTCGTACGCTTCCAGCCGCTCCACCGTAACGTTCGCCTGGAGCTTGTCCCCGCGCTTCAGCTCGCCTGCGATCTGAAACGTATCGAGCTTGCCGTTCACCGTAAACGGCGTATCAGAGAGCAGCGCTTCGCCTGCTGCGGTGCCAACCGTTTCATCGGCTGCAACGCGAACCTGTACTTGGCCGGCCGTATAATCCCGGTCGCCGACCGGCTGCGGATTGGATGTGGCCCGCTGCCAGGAGACGCCGCCGTCGACGCTGAATTCATAGTCTGAAATCTTGTCGTAGTCCGGCACGTTTTTCCAGCCGAACGTATTGCGTCCGTCGTCGACCTTCGGCGCGGTCGGAGCCGCAGGCGCGAGACCCACCGTGCTCGCGAAAGCCGCATCCGAATTGTCGCGCTTGTCCACCGCGCGCACCGCGAACTTGTAGCCCTTGGACGCGCTCGTCCCTTCCACCGTATAGCTGTAGTCGGTCTGGCCGGCGGCCACCGGCACATATACGCTCCAATTGACGCCGAGCTTGCCAGTCGCTTCATAGATCCGGAAACCGCGGATCGCGTCGTCCGCGCTGGAAGCAGGCATGCGCCAGGAAAGCTTCGTTTTGCCGGTTTCCGCAGGGATAGCCTCAAGTCGCTCTACCGCGGCAGGCTTGCTGTCCTTGCGGACGATCGTGTACGTATCGAACGGCTTGTCTTCGCCCGATTTGTAGGAATCGATCGTGAAGCTGTCCTGCGTCATCCGAATACCCGAGTAGATCGGCTTGTACGGCTGCTCGAAGACGGCGGCATAATAGCGATCCACGCCGTTTTTGAGGTCGTAATACTTCGTCCCGGCCGAGTTGTTGATCATATACAGCGTGCCGTCCGGGTTCAGCGGGTTGCCGTTAGCGTCCTTCTGAACGCTGGCGACCGGCTTGTTGTCATACATTTGAAAGGACCGCATGAACGTATGGTCGTGACCCTGCAGCACGACGTCGATGCCCAGCTCGTCGAATGCCGGGTAGAGCATCGTGCGCAGCGCCTTAATATCGTCGTCCTCCGCATGGTTGCCGAGCGAATAGATCGCCTTATGGAACGCGACGACCTTCCACTTCTTGTCCGTCTGCGCGACTTCTCTTTTCAGCCACTCGATTTGCTGTCTGAACGATTCCTTTTGATTGTCGTCCCAAGCCATGTCCATCGTATTCAGCACCATGATATGCGCGTCGCCGTAGTCGAACGCGTATACGCTGCCCGGCGGCAGCGGCTTCTCGATCGAATTGTTCGGATAGTTGAGATGGTAGTAGTAATTGTCGTTATAAGGCCCTTCGTGGTTGCCGACCGCGGCCATTAGCGGCAGGTTCATCAGCAGCTTCTGCGGCTTGCCGAAGTAATCCAGCCACTGCGACTCGAGCGCGCCCGCATCGACCTGGTCGCCGGTCATGACCATGAACTTCGCGTTCGGATAATCGTCCATCGCGTTGCCCAGCGTTCGAGCCCACACTTCGTAATCGTTGGTGTTGGCCCCTTGAGAATCGGTCATGTAGAGGAACTCGTAATTGTGGTCGTCGTTCCCCTCCGTCGTAAAGCTGCCGACCTCGCTCCAGTGCCCGTCGTTGCCTACCCGATACTGATACGCCGTGCCGGGCGTCAGACCGTCGACAAGCACCTTGTGGCTAATAAAGGATCCTGTCGTGGAGCCCGTAATCTTGAGGTTCGTCAACACCCGCGTTTCTTCGGGCTTGCCTACGTAGCGCTTCGCGTCCTGCGAGTCGAATGATTTGCCTGCAGGGACGACTTCGACGATGCTGTCCAAAATGTTGGCCGGCGCCGCATTCGGCTTGTCGTACGGGGTGTACCAGGCGAACGAGCGGTTCGTCTTGGCGCTGCCGTACAGCGACATCGCGATGGCGATCGGCTCGAAGTTCGCCGCCTCCGAGTTGTTGGACGGCGTGAAGCGGAAGGCCGCTACCGGCGTGCCGTCCGACAGCTGCAGTCCCGCTTGGCCGTCATAGGAGACGTTCAGCCGCTGACCGGGTTTCACGACCGTTCCCAGGCTGAGCGTCAGGGACGATGGCGTCGTTCCGGCTCCCGCGGCGAGGAGCTGAATCGGCTGATCGTCGGCTGTCACGGTCAGATGATCCTTCAGTCCGGCCGGCGGCGCGTTTAGTTCCGAATATGTAGCCATCGTGACGCTCATGCCGTCCGCGGGGATGAAGCCCGACACCGGTCCCGCATAATCTTCGGGCAGATAAAACGCCGAGGCCGGCACGATCTCCTTGGCCAAGGTGGGCGTGGACCACCTGAGGTAAAGGTTCGAGCCTCCGAAGTCTTCGAAGTACTCGATCTTGATCTTGTGCTTCGTACCGCCCTGGAGAGAGATCGGCACGCTCGTCTGCTCCTTGTCCCAGTCGTTCACCCAGTGATCGATGACCGGCTGGTCGTCGATCCACAATCTGAAGCCGTTGTCGCCGATCATGTAAAACGTATAATCGCCCGTCTGCGGCACTGCGAGCTGACCTGTCCAACGCGCGTTGGCGTTGTCTTGCTTGCCCGTCAAATTCTGCAGCACAGGATCGAGATTCGTAAAGTTGATCTGCGAATCGATCGTCGTACCCTTGTAGTCGCCGAAGTCGAAGCTGCCCGTGCCGGCAAAATACTCGCCAAGCAGACCTTGGCCCCCCCCTACGGCCTGCGTCGCTCCAATCAGATTCGCGCCCGTCTCCGAAGCGGCCGTTGTCACGGCCTCCGGAGCTCCCGTCGAGTCGTCGTTTCCTGCCGCTTGCACCAGGTAATAGCCTCCGGAAAAAACCGAAGTCCACAGCAAGACAGCCGCCAGAAGACGGCTTGTCCGCGCGGGATTTCTTTTCACTTCCATTCCTCCCAATGAAAAAATCGCCATTCATTAGGTAACCTTACGCGTTGGAAGCGCTGCGCAACTAGACACGGAATGTAAAGAGGAGATCATTTTTCGGTAAAAAATAGTTGGATTGTTAGCCTCATAGAGAAACATTTTTTGTAAGAGAAGGAATGCAGAGGGTTATGCATAATTCGGAAATGCCGAAGCCATGCTAATCCACGGCTCACCACAACAAGTCCGGGAGGAATTGCCACATGAATAACTTCAACCTATCCAGCCAAATCAACCAATGCGAGCACCTGATCCAGCAGCTGGTGAATCAAACGCAACAAGCAAGCCAGATGTATCAGCAACTGCAGCAGCAGGAGCAGCAAAACGCTTCGCGCCTCGAGGAGCTGGCTCAACGCGAGCACAAGTCCGCCCAGATGATCCAGCAAGCGCTGCACGGACACCAAACGGCGATCCAGCAGTTGCAGCAAGTCGGGCAAATTTGTCGCCAGCTGGAGCAAACGGTCAACATGCAAATGTCGCAGCAAGCGATTCAATCGCAGCCGATCCACTCGCAATTCGGCGGGTTCAATTCGTTCCCGCAGCAACAGCAGCACCTCTCGCCGATGGGCGGCATGAACAGGAGCTTCCAATAAATCGTCCTATCCAGACGCGCAAAGGCCGCCTGCTCCGATGGCTTCATCGGAAGCAGACGGCCTTTTTCGATCCTAAACGTCCCGATCACCGACGCTCGAACCGCAAAGCGATCGCGTCCCTGTATAGCGCCGACAGCTCCGCTTCCCTCTCCGGATGCTGCTTGTAATGGTCGCCGAGCATGACCTTATGGTTGATCTCGATAACGAGCGGACCGTGCTGCGCGGTATCAAGGATATCGACGGAGCAGAAGACCATGTCCAGCGCCGCCGCGCCCCGCACGGCAAGCGGAGACAGCCGCTCTCGCACCGCAATCGGTACCTCTACGGATCGCGCGCCTTCCGCGAGGTTGTGCTTCCAGGACCCGCTCCGCCGCTTGCCCACCCAGACGCGCGCTTCCCCGGCCAGCACGACGATCCTGTATTCGAGCTCCGCCTCCCGATAAGGCGAGATCGCCGCATGCCGTTCGAGCGCAAAAACGGCGCGAAGCGCCTCCCGCAGCTCTTCCGGGCTGCGGACGCGGTAAACGTGCCGGCCCTGCGCGCCGTCGTCGGGCTTCACGACCGCGTCGCCGCCGAACCCCGCGAACGTGGCTTCGGCGCGCAAGTACGCGTCGCCGCCGCGGCCGAACCGATAGCCCGGATGCGGCAGGAAGACATGCTCGACGCAGGGCACGCCGTCCGCCCGCAGCGCGTCAGAGGCGGCGGACTTGCTCAGCGCGAGCGCCGACGCGGAGCTTGGATTAAGGCCGAGCTCTGCGTCCGTCATCAGGAAGCTCGCCTCGCCCCTTCGCGCGCGGTAAGTCAGGTCCGGCGTGATCGTCTCGAACGAGACGCCGTCCGCCTCGCCGGCGCGCTGGATCAGCCTCAGATAGGGCCGGGCCGTGACGCCTGCCGATTCCGCGGTCCCTGGCTCCTTCGCCCCTTTGCGACGCTCGCTCGCCGCCGGCTTTTCGCGTCCTCCGGCCGCTGACTTTTTTTCCAACCGCTCCAGCCATCCGTGTCCCTGGGGGAATCGAGCCCGCACCGCTTCTAGCAGCCAGTCGCGCTCCCCCCTCATTCAGGCTCGGGAGCATCGTGTCTAGATCCCTCTGATCCTTGTCGCGCACAGCGACGCTCCCTCCTTTGTACAGCAGCTGAATCTCTGGCCTAAGGTAAGGAATTCCGCCTTCCGTTCGCAAAAACAGTTCGGCCGCCGGCCTGCGAATGGACCGTTCCCTCCGATACGTCCACCAGCCGTCCGCGACGTCGATCAGCATGAGTTGAAATGCCCAAGGCGAATGCGAATCGCGTCTCGCCCAAATGTCGGTCTCTTCCGTCAGCCGATCCTCCGCGCCGAGCCGGGTCAGCCGCCCCTTCTCCGCCAGGTGAAGCTCCCATTCCGAAGCCAGCCGCGAATAGACCGAACCGTAATCCGCAAGCGGCAGCAGCACGTCGATATCGTCGTGTGGCCGGCTCTGCCTGCCGAGGTGCAGGTCCAGCGCCCATCCGCCCGCGATGCCCCAAGCCCCCCTGCCAGTCCTCGAACAACCGATGGATCTCCTCTACGCCAAGCGGCGCCCATATGTAAGCTGCTTCTGTCATATCCGTTTCACCCGTTCGTCCGTGATTCTTCTATTGTAATGGAAGCCGCGTGCGTTGCGAAGCGATCTTCAGCAGGCACCGCCTCGCTTCGTCCGCTTATTCAGCCAACTTTCAGTCGCGTTTAAAGGGCGTTTAAGGTTGACGGCGCATAATGAGTTTTATCATCGATCCAAGCCTAAAGGCTTTTATAAAAGAGGAGGGCGTTTATGGCCCAGCAAAAGTGGATTAAATGGATCGTCGGGCTCTCGGGCGTCGCTTTATTTACAGGATTCGTCGGACTGGTATCGGCCAACGGCGACACGAAGCCGGCCGCGACGACCGATCAATCGGGCAGTCAATCGAACAGTTCGATCGCGCAAGACGACGATCAGGTGACCGACCAGTGGCAGAGCCAAACGGACGATGGTCAAACGAACGATGGCCAGACGGGCGGCTTCGGACGCCGCGGCAGAGGCAGATTCGGCGATATGGACTCGGGCAGCATCGGATCGGACAATCAGATACCTTCGGACAGCCAGGGCAGCATGCGGACCCACGCATCTTAACGCACATCGTTAACGCAAAGGAGGCGGCGAAAATGGAAACCGACAGCTTCAGGGCCATGAATACGACGATCGCCACGCAGGGTCTGCCGGTTCGCTGGCGGGCGCAAGCGAGAAACTGGTTCGCGTTCGCCGAAGCGCAACTGAGCCGTTTCCAGCCTGACAGCGAGCTGTCCAAGCTGAACCGGGCCGCGGGCAAGCCGTTTCTGGCGACGCCGCTGCTCTATCAGGTGCTCGCCGAGGCGGACCGCTATCATCGCGAGACCGGCGGACTGTTCAGCCCCTACTTAGGCAAGGTGATGGAGCGGCTCGGATATGGCGAGAGCTTCGAGCGGCTGAGCCCCGCCGAAGCGGAAGAAGGCACGGCGGGCATCGCTGCCGGCGCGGTGGCGAAAGCGAATACGCATGGCGGCGGTAGGCTTGATGCGAATGAGGCCGGCGCCAGGTTAAGGGATACGAATAAGCTCGGCGACAGAGCCCGGGAGGCGAGCGTCAGACTCTCCGCCGCCGAGCTGGATCCGGGCAGCCGCGCGATCCGGCTGCGACCGGACGTTGCAGCGGATCTCGGGGGGCATCGCCAAAGGCTGGACGGCCCGGCATCTGGCGAAGCTGGCCCGGCAGGACGGCGTCCGGATCGGGGCCGTCGGCGCCGGAGGCGACCTGATCCTCTGGGGCTGTCCGCCGGACGGCTGGCGGATCGGCGTCGCGGATCCTTGGCGCCCGGAGCGGGACGCGACCGGCCTGACGCTTCGCAGAGGCGCCGGCATCGCGACGAGCAGCGCGGTCAAGCGCCGCTGGCAGGACCAGGGCGGCAGCGTGCGCCATCATATCGTCGATCCGCGCACAGGCCAATCGGCGCGCACCGATCTGGCGCAGGTGACCGTGATCGCGCCGGACGCGGTCATGGCCGAAGTTTATGCCAAATGCGCGCTTCTGCTCGGCGCCGACGAAGGTCCGGCATGGCTTGAACGGGCGAACCCCCCGCTGCGCGATGATCGGCGTTCAAAACGACGGCGCGCTCGTCTACGGCGGCGATCTGGAAACGTATGTCATGGAGGAGCGTGATAGCTATGAACGGATTGGCTGATTGGCTGACCGTGTGGACGACGACCCGCGCGGCCGGCATTACCTGTTACTTGCTGTTGTTCGTGTCGACGGGCGCCGGCATTTTGACGAGTCTCAAGCTGTTCGGGCCGAAAACCCGCGCAGGCGTGCTATTCCTTCACCAATCCGCCGGCTGGTTCGGCTTCTTGTTCGGCGCCCTGCACGGATCGGTGCTGATGTTCGACAAGTACGTCGGCTACAGCCCGATGGAGCTGCTCGTCCCTTTTGCAGCTCGCACCCATCCTTATTTGATGGGAATCGGCACGCTCAGCTTCTATATCACGCTCATCCTGATCGCTTCGTCGGACATGATGAAGCGGCTCGGCAAAAAAACCTGGCGCGCCATCCACTTTCTCGCGTTCCCCGGCTTCTTCATGGGCCTGGTCCATGGGCTCCTCCTCGGCACCGATTCGAGCCAGCCCTGGATGAAATGGACTTATATCGCGACCGCCGGACTCGTCGTGGCGCTCACCATTTTCCGCATCGCCGTCCCGAGCCCGACGGGCGTCGCCAAGACGAGAGCGAAGGCGGCGGCTTGAGGCCAAAGAAAAGCAGGCATGATGGCCCCTTTGGGATATCATGCCTGCTTTTCTTGTTCAGCCGACTCGCACTACGAGCGCGTTGCTCAGCAATCGCCCCGGCTTGGTCAAGTATTTGCCGTCCGTCCACAGCCCGCTCGAAGCGCCGCCGTCGAGGTTCATCGCCTGCCAAGCGCCGGCTTGCCTCATGATTTCCGCCAGTTGCGGAATCGTGGCGCCGCCCGTCGTCAGCAGAAGCAGCAGATGGTCGTGCGTGATTCCGATTGCGCTGCGAGCCCCGCCGTTCGTCAAGATTTTCGGATCCTTGAAGCCTTCGCCGGCGATATCGAGCGCGACTTTGCCTTTTGCGACGAGCTGCGGGCCCGCTTGAACGGCTCCCTCAACGGTGCCTTGGTTAAAGCGCTCCATGAACGAAAGGCCGGGGACGATCTCCGCCAGTTGATCGGCATCGTACAAGAACGTCGCCCGCTTGTCGCCGGAGCTGTTCTTCTTCAACTTGCCGCCGCCCGCGATATAGCCGTATGGCACCTTGAAGTCGCTGTCCGTGTAGGCGTCGAAAAAGGTGCCGTTGATCGCAACCCTCGCTTTCGCCCGTTTTGCCATACTGCCCAGCTCCTCGACCTTGCCGATCTTGTTCCCGGCGAGCACCGTGTCCAGACGAACTTCCGGATGCAGCAGCGCGACAGTCACGACTTGCGAAACGTAGGTTCTGCCGCCGACCTTGAAGCGCACCGACGCTTGCTCGACCGGCTTCATGTCCGCCGGGTGCTTCCCTCTCGCGACGGGCAGTCTCAGCGAATCGCCGTCCGGCGCCACGAGCTGCGCCGCTTCGATGTCACGCTCCCATCGCACTATCCACCCGAACGCCGAAGTCACCGCTGTCAATGGAACGTACAGGCTGCCGCCTTTGTTGAACGGCGCTGCCTTCAGCGTCACGGGGACCCCGTTCAGCGTCGCGACTGTGCTGCCTGGCGACATGTCGAGCGTCGCATCTTCGCCTAGCGATAGCGTCACGGCACGTCCGTTCTCTCCTTGCACGATCCGCCCGCCTGCGAAACCGTCCAGCGAACGAAGCGTGATATAGGATCTACCTTGCGCGTCCACGTAGATCATGCCTTTGGCAGGCGCCGTCACCGCGGAGACCGTCTGAGCGACCGGCGGGGCCGAGGTCATGAAGACCGCGAATGCCGCGAAGGCGATCATCAACCATAACCACCGTTTTTTCATTTGTGTAAGTCTCTCCTCTGTCCTAATCTCTTCTCTTTATCGGCAGCGGGCGGCCAACATCAAAGAAGGGGGGGGGGTGATTGAACGCAGTTTGTTACTGGTTGAGACTTCTTTCGCGATGGGGACGGCGGTTGAACGCGGTTTGTTTCTGTTTGAGACTTCTTTCGCGATGGGGGCGGCGGTTGAATGCGGTTTGTTTCTGGTTGAGACTTCTTTCGCGATGGGGGGGGCAAGTCCATATTTATGTGTAAAATCCTCGTCGACGAATTTTGTTGCTTACTTTTGATTCTTCGCACGCTCTTTCTGCCACGCATGGTACCTTGTCATGTCCATGAAGCGCTTGTTGCTCCATAATTCTTCGAGCTCCATGAGCACGGCACCGATTAATCGGATAACCGATTCACGGTTCGGAAAAATCTGTATAACCGATTCTCGCCGACGGATCTCCCGGTTGACTCGCTCCATGCCGTTCGAGGTCCGGATTCTTACCCGGTACTCTTCCGGGTATGCCAGTACCGCTGTGGCGTCGTCAAATCCTCGCTCCAGCGTCTCCATGGCCTTTGGCGCTTTCTCCTGGTACATCTCTTGCGTTTCTTCCAGCAGCCTTCTCGCGCTCTCCAGGTTCTGCGCTTCGAATATCGAGCGCAGAGCCGCCTTTATTTCGGATTGTAGTGCCTTCGGCGTGACATCTAGAATATTTCGCGTAAAATGCGTCTGACACCTTTGCCATGTCGCCCCTTGAAAGTGATGCTTAATCGCTTGGACAAGGCCGCCATGCGTGTCGCTGATGACCAGGTCTACGCCATGGAGTCCACGCTGCTTCAAGCCCTCAAAGAATGCACTCCAGCTCGCTTCGGACTCGGTATCGTCGATGGAAATTCCAAGCACCTCACGGTTACCGTGCTCGTTGATGCCGTAGCCGGTTAACACGCCACGGGAGCGCACCCGACCGTTCTCTCTAACTTTGACATACATGGCGTCCACAATGACAAACGGGTAGCTCTTTTCCTCCAAGGAACGCGTGCGCCAAGACTCCACCAGCGGATCCAACTGCTTACACAGCTCGCTCACTGTGGATTTCGAAAACGTTGTACCGCAAAGTTCCTCTGTAATCCGCTGAACCTTCCGCGTCGAGACGCCGTTCACGACCATCTCCATAAGGGATGTCACCAGCGCCTGCTCACTACGTTGATACCGGGCGAATAGCTCTGTGGAGAACTGGCCGTCTCGAAACCTCGGAACCTCCAGCTGCAGCTTGCCTACCCGTGTCGTTAATCCTCGCGCATAACTGCCGTTTCGCTGGCCTTGACGGGTTTGCGTACGCTCGTAAGGTTCGGCCTCCAGTTGATCTGTTGCTTGCGCCTTCAACACCTGGTTGAGCACCGTCTCCAGCAGCTTGGCCACTCCCTCGTCACGTGCCTGTCCAATAAACAATTGATGCAATAGTGCCTCGTCTAGTGTAATCTGATACTGAGCCATGAATAGCCCTCTCCCTTGAATGTTGTCTCGACAACTCCATTCTAGACGAGGTTCTATTTCATGGCTCTCCTTATTTTCAAGAGGCCATCCATTTTACACAATTATATGGACTCAACTGATGGGGGCGGCGGTTGAACGCGGTTTGTTTCTGGTTGAGACTTCTTTCGCGATGGGGGAGGTGATTGAACGCGGTTTGTTTCTGGTTGAGACTTCTTTCGCGATGGGGACAGCGGTTGAACGCGGTTTGTTTCTGGTTGAGACTTCTTTCGCGATGGGGACGGCGGTTGAACGCGGTTTGTTTCTGGTTAAGACTTCTTTCGCGATGGGGACGGCGGTTGAATGCGGTTTGTTTCCAGCTGAGACTTTTTCGTCGATGAGAGTTGCGTGTGGACATGATTTTTTTTCCGGTTGAGCCTTTTTTGGGCGAAAGGGTGGCTGCTCCGGACATGGCAAAAAGGAATGTCCGCATCGACCATGGGTCGCGCAAGACATTCCTTCGAAAGGCATCTGCAAAAGTGCGCGATAGGCAAACCCAGTAACGTGTTGAGCCTTGTGCATCGCGCAAATCTGCATGCTACAAGTCAGCAAACAACTGTTTCCGGTGAGAATCGGCACTGCATCGTGCAGAATTGCAGGATAGCCTCGGTCGGTAGTCGCCGCACCTGCTGTATCGCGCACATTTGCAGGATACGTGCGCCGGGGCGAATGGAGCGTGCAAGCGGCTCTATTGCGCTAGCGGCTGGCTCCATATCGCGCGTCCCTGCTATTCGCGCCGCAATTAAGAGCGTCGCGTATCCGTCGGCTGCGCCTTCAGCGAGAACGGCCGCGGCCCTTGGTACGGCCGCCCTGCCTGCTGCTGGCGCCCGCCGCCGGCCTGCGCCTGGCCCGCGCGCCCTTGCGAGGCTGCGCCTCCGCGACCGCCTTGGCCCGCCGGCGCTTGGCTCCGGCCGGCGCCGCTGCCCGGCCGGCTCTCGCCGCGCGGCGCGTCGGGCCGACCGCCGCGGCTCGCTTCCGGCCGCGCTCCGCGGCCGCTCTCCTGTCTGCCACCGGCTGCGCCTTGACGACCCGCTTCCTGTCTGCCGCCGGCTGCGCCTTGACGGCCCGCTTCCTGCCTGCCGCCGGCTGCGCCTTGGCGGCCCGCTTCCTGGCCGCCGCCGCGACCGGCCTCAGCCCGCCCGCCTTGGCCGGCGCCCTGACGGCCGCCGCCCTGACGGCCGCGCCCGCCCCCGCCGCGCTGCTGGTCGGCCTCGTCCTTCGGCTCGGCCGGCGCGGAGCCCAGCGGATACGGATGCCCCTTGATCTCGGGGATCTTTTTGCCGATGAGCTTCTGGATATCCCGCAGGTACGGGAGCTCTTCTTCCTCGCAGAGCGAGATGGCAGTGCCGCTCAGACCCGCGCGGCCAGTACGGCCGATGCGGTGCACGTACGTCTCCGGCTCGTTCGGCAGATTGAAGTTGATGACGTACGGCAGCTCGTCGATGTCGATGCCGCGCGCCGCGATATCGGTCGCGACCAGGATGCGGGTCGTGCCGTTCTTGAAGCCCGCGAGCGCGTTCTGCCGGGCGTTCTGCGACTTGTTGCCATGGATGGCGGCGGACGAGACGCCCGCCTTGGCCAGATGGCGGACGACGCGGTCGGCGCCGTGCTTGGTGCGGGTGAAGACGAGCGCAGAAGTGATTTTCTTGTCGCGAAGCAGATCCAGCAGCAAGGTCTGCTTGTTCGCCTTGTCCACCAGATAGACCGATTGCTCGATCCGCTCGGCCGTGGAGGACACCGGCGTCACTTCGACCTTGGCCGGGTTGAAGAGTATCGTCTGCACCATCTTGGTGATCTCGGTCGGCATCGTCGCGGAGAATAGCAGCGTCTGCCGCTTCTGCGGCACCTTCGCGATGATGCGCTTCACGTCGTGCACGAAGCCCATGTCGAGCATCCGGTCGGCTTCGTCAAGCACGAGGATCTGAACGTGGGACAAATCGATAAATCCCTGGTTCATCAGGTCGATCAGGCGGCCGGGCGTGGCGATGACAATATCCGCGCCGCGCGCGAGCGCCTCCTCTTGCGGCTTCTGGGACACGCCGCCGAAGATGACGATGCTGCGGATGTCGACATGCCGTCCGTATGCGCGCACGTTGTCGTAGATCTGGATCGCCAGTTCCCGGGTCGGCGTCAGCACGAGGGAACGGATCGGCCGGCGCTTGCCCGGCGGCTTCTGCTGATCGCTCAGCAGCTGGAGCATCGGCAGCGAGAACGCGGCCGTCTTGCCCGTGCCCGTCTGCGCGCAGCCGAACAGGTCCCTGCCCGCGAGCACGACGGGGATCGCTTGCTCCTGGATCGGCGTGGGCGTCGTATAATTTTCTTCGCTCAGCGCTTTAAGAATCGCCGGCTTGAGCTTAAGGTCGTTGAAGTTCATGGAATCTCCTTTATGTTAAAGCGTATCGTACAATGGTCATGCCAAGCATTATACCCTACCTGAGACTGGGATTGAAAGGCGCAGGCGCCATATCGCCGTCCAAAAATGCAAAAAAAGGCAATTTTCTAGGGCCCGCGAAGCGTTCGCCTTCCGATTCTGCTACTATTAAATAAACTGTACCCGTTTCAAGAGGGAGGCTACCCATGGTGATAAACGATGCCCCGGGACATCCGAACGGCAGCTTTAAGGTCGTCACGCTGTGCGGGTCCACGCGGTTCAAGTCCGAGTTCGAACGAATCAACGCCGAATTGACGCTTGCGGGCAACGTTGTCATCTCTGTCGGCGTTTTCGTTCATGCGGAAGGTCCCGAAATTTCCGAATCCCAGAAGCAACTGCTGGACCTTATTCATTTGCAAAAAATCGACATGGCCGACGAGATCTTTGTCGTCAATCCGGGCGGTTATATCGGCGAGAGCACGAGAGGAGAGATTGAATACGCGACGCGAACGGGCGTCCCGGTCCGGTACCTCGTCCCGCCCCCTCCGAGCGCTCAAACCGAGGGGTGGCTCGTCCCATGACTTTGATCGTACACGCCGAATCACCCGAGGGACTTTATCTGCGGCAATCGGATCCCGTGCTGGCGCGGCTAATCGAGCGCGTCGGGGAGATTCGTCTGTCGCCCAGCCGCACGCCCTACGAATCCCTCGTCGGCTCTATCGTCTCTCAGATGTTATCCGCCAAAGTCGCCGGCGTGATCAAACAGCGGTTGTCGACGTTAATAGGCGGGCCGCTCACGCCCGAGTCGCTGCTTGCGCACGACGAAGAGGCGCTGCGGGGCATCGGGCTCTCGTACGCCAAAATCCGTTCGATCCACGATCTCTCCCGGCGGACTTTGTCGGGCGCGTTGGACTACGAAGCGCTCGGCGTTCTGCCGGAAGCGGAAGCCGTCGCCATGCTGACGCAGGTGAAGGGGATCGGAAAATGGACGGCCGAGATGTTCCTGATCTTCTCGCTTGGCCGGCCGGACGTCCTCTCGCTCGGAGACGCCGGCTTGCAGCGCGCCGCCCAATGGCTTTACGAACGCATAAATCCCGAGGAGGCGCCCGGCTGCTTGGGGCGGTACGCGGATCGGTGGAGTCCTTACCGCAGCATCGCCTGCCTTTATTTATGGCGGGCCATCGACGACGGCTATGTGGACGGGCGGTCGGAGCTGTAACAGCGTAGTCGGGAATTTCCCCTTTAATACGAAAGCAAGCGCAGGCGATCGCCTGCGCTTGCTTCCCGACCGGCCGTGCTGCGGCCGTCGTTAAGAACTCTATTAAATCCGCTCCAGGAACGGAATCGCGATCGCGGCGATTCGGGCGTGTCCCCGTTCATTCGGATGCAAGCCGTCGTCCGTGAACAGCGGGAGCGTCAGCCGGTTCAGCCCGCTCTCCGCATACAAGTCCAGTACGGGAAGCGCATATTCGCGGCCGAGCGCGGAGACCGCTTCCGCATAGTCGCCGAGCCGATGTCCCGGCGCATTGGGCCGGACGATATCGTAGCCGTCCTTGTCGCGCTGCAGCGGCGTCCATAGGCTTAAGCGGCAGCCCGGATTCGCAGCCAGCAGGGATTCGATCAGCGTCCTGTAAGCGCCGACGAACGTGAGCGGGTCGTACCCGTCCCGGCTTCCGAGCGGCTTGTCGAGCCGGTAGTCGTTCGTTCCCGCGAAAACGGTGACGCAATCCAAGCCGGCATCGATCCCCGCCGCCATATTGACGGTGGCGCCTTCGTCGGTCGCGCCCCCGGCCGTCATCGGACAGCCGCCCCTGCCGTAGTTAAGCACCTCCGAGAAGCCCAGCGCAGCCCGCACGATCGGCTGGTAGCCGTTTGCCGCCGTAATGCTGTCCCCGAGCGTCCCCCAGCGTTTTCCTTGCCCCTTCATCCCGCTGCACGCTCCAATCCGTATGACCGATTCTTTATTCCGCCGCCGAGGCCGCCGTTTGTTCGCCCAGCCACGCGCCCTGCTCCACGAGCAGGCGCCGAAGCTCGGGCAACCGCACCTCGCGCGAGCCCGTCCCGTTGCGCAAGGCCAGCGCCGCCGCCGTGCCCGAAGCCTGCCCCATGGCGAAGCAGTTTGGCATGACCCGCAGCGAGCCCTGCACCGCGCGGTCCGACGAGGCGGCGCGTCCCGGCACCCACAGATTGTCGAGGCCCACCGGCAGCAGCACGCGGTACGGCACGCCGTGCGATTGCCCCGGCTTCAGGTGCGTGAAGGTCATCTTGGCTTTGCTGTTCGCCAGATGAATGTCGATGTAGTAAGCGTTGCGCGCGATGTCGTCCGGGAAAGAGCGGGCGTTCATGAAGTCGTCCGCCGTCAGGACGTAGTCGCCCTGGATGCGGCGCGTCTCACGGATGCCGACCTGCTCGCCGCTCGCGACCAGGTGCGCCCGCTCGAAGCCCGGCACGTACGCCTGAAAAAACCGCAGCTGCCGCTCGACCAGCCGCCGTCCCTCGATCGCGCCGCGCGTCAGGTCCTCGGCCTTCGTGCCGTCGATGCCGAACACGTGGCCGAAGTTGACGCCGACGAGATAGTCGTTCACCCAGGCCAGGCCGGAGATCGACTTGCGTCCCTCGGGGAGCGCCCCCTCCACGATCGCCCGCTCGACCGTCGCGTGCAGCTGTCCGGAGTCTCCGGTCTCCTCCAGATAGCGGTTAAAGCGCGCGCGGTCCACGTTCGCCAGCAAATAACACATGGACCCGGGCTGCAGCTCGCCTTCATCCCCGCCCTTCTGGAACGGAACGCCGGCCAGCGCGGCGATATCCGCATCGCCCGTGGCGTCGATCACGTACCGCGCGCGGATCGCCGAGCGCCCCGTCTTGTTGACGACGACGATGCCTTCGATGCGCCGGCCGTCCGCCGACTTCAGCACGTCGTAGACGAAGGAGTGGAAAAGCGTGCGGACGCCGTGCTCCTCGAGCGCGTCGTCATATACGCGTTTGAGCGTCTCGGGGTCGATCGGGACCCAGTCGAGCGTGTCCTTGTACTCGCTGCGGTAGTCGGCGTTGCACGCCTGCTTCATCCGCTCCATCAGCGCCATGCCGATGCCGCGGACGATCGGCTTCTCCTTGTCCGTGAACGGACAGAAGGCCGGCACGAGCGACACCGTCCCCATGCCGCCGAGGTAGCCGCGCTGCTCGACGAGCAGCACGCTCGCGCCGTTCATGGCGGCGGCGATCGCCGCCCCGATGCCGGACGCGCCGCCGCCCACGACGACGACGTCGGCCTCGTGCGAGACGGGAACCGACTGTGCAGGCAGCGTCACGCTTTTCCCATGCGGTCCGACTCCTCTATCGATGCTCATAATACTCCGGCACCTCCCGCTTCGCCTTCGAGGCAGAGCCGGATCAGATCGTCCACGTCCGCCGTTGCCAGACACTCCACCGTATCGGCCGCGCCATAATAGATCTTCACTTCGCCGGATTCCTCCAGAATCATGCCGCCGGGGAAGATGACGTCGTTGCGGAAGCCGCCGCCTGTCTCGTATGGCGCCTCCGGCGCGAGCAGCGGCGCGCGGGACATGCCGACGATCTTGCCGGGATCGTCCAGGTCGAGCAGCATGATGCCGGCCGAGTAGCGCTTCCTCCAGGCGGGCTCCCAGCCATTCTTGCCGCGCGCGGGATCGATGTCCACGGCATGGAACGTCGTCAGCCAGCCCTTGTCCGTCTTGACCGGCGGCGCACCGGGACCGATCTTGTCGTTGGCGAACGGGACGTGCTCGACGCCCATGACGAGACGGGAAGCGCCCCAATAGCGCAGGTCCGGCGAATCGGACAGCCACATGTCGAAGCGGTCCAGGCCGCCCCGGCTGTATACCGGGAACGGACGCTCGAGCCGCACGTACTTGCCGCCGACCCGCTCGGGGAACAGCACCATGTTGCGGTTGTCCGGCACGGACAGGCTCAGAACGTCGAAGCGGCTGAAGTCGTCGGTGACCGCGATGCCGCCTCGCACGCCGTGCTGCGTGTCGACCGCGAAGCACAGATGGCAGCGGCCGTCGATGACGGTGAGCCGCGGATCGTAGACGCGGGTGACCTCCTCGTCGTGCCAGCTCCAGCAAGGCGCAGGCTGAACCTCCCAAGTCACGCCGTCGTCGCTGTAGGCGAGCCCCAGATTCGTCGTGCTGTGCGGCTCGATCGTGCCGAGCGCGGCATTGCCGTAGTCGTTGCGGAACACCATCACATATTTGCCTTCGTACTTGGTCACGCCTGCGTTGAACACCATCGCCGGCCCGTACGGCACGTCCTCCGGCTTCAGAATCGGATTCGCCGGGTGCCGGCGGACGAGCGTGCTGGACGCCAGCGCGCCGATCGTCGATACAGTCATGGGTTTCCCTCCTAAACGATCTCTATGTCTAGCCTTTGACGGAGCCGGCCGTCACCTGCATGAACGATTTGTTCGCCAGCATGTACACGATGAGCATAGGCAGGATGGACAGGCAGGCGCCCGCCATCATCAGGTTGAGCTGCATGGCCGCCGAGGAGCCGTATCGGAGATTGGCAAGGCCGACGGTGAGCGTCTGCAGATGCGGATCGGTCAGCGTGAACACGAGTGGCAGGATGTATTCGTTCCACGCGTGGCGGAAGGCGAACAGGCCCGATACGCCGAGTCCCGGCGCGAGCAGCGGCAGGATGATCCGGTAGAAGGTGCGGATGAAGCCGGAGCCGTCCAGCATCGCCGACTCGTCGAGCTCGCGCGGGATCGCCTTGAAGAACCCGAGCAGGATAAAAAAGGTGCTCGCGTGCGCGCTGATGAGGATTAGAATGACGCCCCACAGCGAGGAATTCAGGTGCAGCTTAACCATCAGGTCGAACTGCGGCCGCAACACGACCGCCCCGACCGAGATGAACATCGTCGACGCCTGAAGCCCGATGTACAGCGTCTTGCCGGGAAAGCTCCGGCGGTCGACGACGTAAGCGGCCGCGGCCGCGACAAGCAACGTGCCGATCGTCGCCGCGACGCTCATATAGACGCTGTTCCAGGTGAAGCGGGCGAAGTTGCTCTGGCGCCACGCCTCCGCGTAGTTTTGAAATTGCAAATCGCTCGGCAGGATATGTCCGCCGCCCATCAGCTCCGAGTTGGTCATCAACGAGCCCGTCACCGTCATCAGGATCGGGAACAAGGTCAGGGCGGCGACGATCAGCAGAAATAGCCAGAGAACCGTCCGGCCCGCGACAGCCGCGAGCCGGGCGCCTGCCAGGCCGGAGGCGGCGCCGTCCCGGCGCTTGTGCGGGACCGGCTTGCCCATGGCAGCCGTTTGTTCATTCATGCGAATCGCCTCCTTAGAACACCTTGTTCATTTTCCGGCTCATCGCGTAATACGCCGCCGTGATGATGCCGACGATGACGGCCGTCGTAAAGCCGACCGCGCTGCCGTAGCCGAACTGCTGGTCGACGACCGCGCCTGACGTAGCGACCGGGAACAGCAGCTTGTACAAATACAGATACATGACCTCGGTCTTGCCGATCGGGCCGCCTTCCGTCATGACCATGATGCTCTCGTAGCCTTTGAGCGAAGCGATGATGGCCAGCATGATGATGATCTGCATGACCGGCCCGAGCATCGGCACCGTGATGCGCCAGAAGCGCTGCGCGGGGCCCGCACCGTCGATCGACGCCGCCTCGTACAGGTCGTGCGGAATGCTCTGCAGTCCCGCCAGGAACAGCAGCATGTAGTTGCCGACCGCGCCCCACGCGGCCGCCAGAATGACGGTCAGCATCGCATGCTTCGGACCGAGCCATTCGAACGGACTGCCGATGAGGTGATACTTCATGAGCAGCTGGTTGACCATGCCGTTGTACGAGTTGAAGATCAGGTAGAACACGACGGCGATAACCGCGGTGCTGATGACCGTCGGCATAAAAAATACCGCGCGCAGGAAATGGCGCCCGCGAAGCCTGCCGTTCAGGATGACCGCCAGCAGCAGCGACAGCGGCACCGTGATGAGCAGCTTGCCGCCCGCGAATACGAACGTATTGCGCACCGATTCCCAGAATGCCGCATCGCGCAGCAGCCGCCTGAAGTTGTCCAGCCCGACGAACGTCTCCGCGCCGTAGCCGGGATAGTCGTAAAACATATAGCGCAACACCCAGATCAACGGATAAATGCCAAGCGCGACGGTCAGGATGACGCTGGGGAGCAGCAGCAGCGAGTTTTCTCTCAGACGGGTCCAGCGCGTCATGTCTTCCACTCCTTCCGGGGATAACGAAGGGCCTTCGCCGATCGCGCACGAAAGCCCCCGCTTCCTTCTCTATAGTTTTGCGATTACAGTTTAGAGATTACGACCCCAGCTTCGACGGATCGAAGGACGGATTCGGCTGCGTCTTGACGTCGCCCTTCTCGACCGCTTTGGCCAAGGCGTCGTTGTAGCGCGTATTCAGATCCGTTACGATCTTGCTCACGTCGCCGCCGCTCAGCATGTATTTGAAGAACGCGTCGGCATAGTTCGCGCCTTCGGGCGTCACGCTCGGAGAGACCGGCCAGATCGAATCGTGCTCGCCCACCAGGAAGCCTTCCATGCCGGGGATGTCCGGGTTTTTGGCCTTCTCCGCGATGCTCGGGACGACCGAAATGCCGAAGCCCTGCTCGTGATAAGCGGTTAAGATATCGTCCTGATACATGTATTCCATGAACTTCCAGGCAGCGTCCTTATGCTTCGACTTGTCGCTGATGCCGAGCCAGGTACCGGCGGAGACGATCTCCGACGTGCCGACCTGCTTGCCCTCGAGCGTCGGCGCGAGCGCGGCGCCCCAGTTGATCGTCGTCGGGAATTGATCCTTGTACACGCCGGGCTCCGTGGCGAACGAGAGGTACATGCCGATCTTGCCGGCCGCGAACTGGGCGCGCATCGGATCGATGTCGAGCGTCTCCGCGCCGGGCAGCACGCTGCCGTCGTCCCACATTTGCTTGAAGTATTCGACGACCTGGCTGTAAGGCTTGAAGTCGAACTGCGCGGTTTTCAGGTCGTAGCCGAGACCCTGATAGCCGCTGAGCGACAAAATTTCGCGCATGGAACGGTCGAACGCGCTTTTCGGATTTTTGAAGTTGAGCGCAAAGCCGTAGGCGCCCTCGCTCTTGCCCGCAGCGGTGATCTTCTTGGCGTCGTCGACCATCTCCTGCAGCGATTGCGGCGGATTGGCGATGCCGGCCTTGTCGAACAGGTCTTTGTTGTAGACGAGACGGAGCGTCTGCCCCGAGTTCGGGAGGCTGTACAGCTTGCCGCCGAAAATGTTGACGCCGTCGAGCAGCAGCGAGGAGAACTTCGTCTTCATGTCGTCCGCGACGTATTCATCGATCGGCGCCAAATAGCCTTTTTTTGACGAACGTTTCCGTGTTGGCGCTCTTCAGACGAAGAACGTCTGGCGCCTTGTTGCTCGAGAAGGCGATGTCCACGCTCTGGTTGTAATTCTCGGAGAGCACGGTGAGCTCGACCTCGATGTTGTCCGAATTTTCGGCATTGAACTTCTCGATGAGCGACTTGATATACTCTTGGTCGTGACGGTCGTCGGTCCAGTACGTGATGACCGCCTTGTCGCCGGAAGCCGCCTTGGAAGGCGCGGCGGACGATGCGGCGGGCGACGATGAAGACGCGGACGAAGCCGGAGCGGAGGAACTTGCGCCACCGTTGTTCGAGGAATTGCCGCACGCTGCCGTGCCGATCGCGAGTACGGCCGTCAAGCCGAGACCCAGGCTCTTTTTCCACATGTGTAACTACCCCTTTTGAGATCGTATATTGTCGCTACGTGTTCATTATAGGCGCGGACCGGCTGCGGCAACGTACGGCGAGTCGACTGTCCAGGGCGACAATCTTACGGTCTTGGCGGCCTATCGCCGCCGGAGACGTAGCTGTCGCGGAATTCGGACGGCGTCATCCCCGTCACCCGCTTGAACGTCTCGCTGAAGTACCGCCGTTCCTCGTAGCCGACCTCGGCCGCGACGTCCTGCACGGGCTTGCCGCTCAGGATGAGCTGCTTGGCGCGGTTTATTTTTTCGCCGGTCACATATTGCGTGAAGGTCAGGCCGGTGACGCGCTTGAACAGGCTGGAATAGTAGCTGACGCTTAAGTGCGCGCGCGAAGCGCACTCGCTCACCGTCACGTTGCGGTCCAGACGGGTCTGCACATACTCGAGGGACTTGTAAATGACCGCCTCTCCCTCCGAACGCGCATGGCTGCGCACCAGTTCGGCGCCGCTCGCGCACAGCAGGCGCAGCTGCTGCTGCAGACCCGCAAGCGTCGCGCCGGCGGAGGCGCGCTGCGTCTTGTAACGGTCGACGAGCGGCTGCAGCTCCGGCTGCGGCACCAGCTCGTACAGCGTACGGATCGCCGCGGCGGCCAGCTCCTCGTACAGGCCGAGCAGATAGTCGGGGTTCGGCTGCGGCTCAAGGCGCCCGAGCGCCTGCGCCATATCCGCCAGCAGCGCGGTCGCGCGGTCGGCGCCGCCGGCGCGCAGGACGAGCAGCAGCTCGTCCTTGTGCTCGAGGGCGACCGGCTCCTGCCGATCGTTCTTCGGCAGGCTGCCGTAGCCGATCGCTCCGTTGCCCTCCGTATATAAATGGTAGGCGAGCGCGGTCTCCGCCTGCCGGTAAGAGTCCGGCAGCTCGGCCACCTCCTCGACGCGTCCGCCGGTGCCGATCGACACAGTGAACTTCGTGTACCGCTCCACGTTCTGGCAGACGCGCTCCCCGATCTCGTCCGCCCCGAAAAGGCCGGGGTCGTTCAGCACGGCGGCGAACCGGTCGTCGCCCGCGCGGAAGACGACGCACCCCGCATGCCTCGCGATCGTCTCCTCCGCGATATTTTGCAGGGAGAAGCGGATGAGCTCCACCTCGCGGATGGACAAGTCCGCCACCTGCTCGGGGAAGCCGTCGATCTTCATCAGCATGACCGTGAAGCCCCGGGGCGCAAGCTCAACGCCCAGAAACGTCCAGCGCGGCTCCGCCCTCTCCCAGGGCGTGCGATGGCGGACGAGCAGCGAAAAGTATTCCTGCCGGAGCAGCGGCATGCTCTCGCGCACCTTGCGCTCCAGCTCCTTGCGTCCGAGGGACTGCGTTCGCTCCTCGAGCGCTTTCTCCTTCGCCCGCAGCACAGCGTCCGCGATCTCCGTTTCGGTGAAAGGCTTCAGGACGAAGTCGAACGCGCCCAGCTGCACGGCCTGCTGCGCATAGTCGAACTCCGCGTACCCCGTGATCAGCACGACCTTGCACGAAGGCTTCAGCGCGAGAACCGCCTTCAGCATCGCCAGCCCGTCCATCCGGGGCATCCGGATGTCGGTCACGACGATATCGGGCTTCGTCCGTTCGACGAGCGCGATTCCCTCCTCGCCGTTGTAGGCGGAGCCGGCCAGTTCGATGCCGCGGGACGCCCAGTCGATCGCGGTCAGGCCCGCGACGACGCTGCGGATATCGTCGATGACGATCATGCGTACTTGTTCAGCGTCTTTCATCGCTACTCTCTCCTCTCAGCGGTATGCGCAGCGCGATCTTCGTGCCGCTGTCCGGCGCGCTCTCGATGGAGAGCCGCGCCTCGTCGCCGTATACGAGCTGCAGGCGGCTGACCAGATTGTCCAACGCGTAGCCGCCGCTCTCGCCTTCTGCGCGGCTGAGCTGCTTGACGTCGACCGCGTCCATGCCGCGACCGTTGTCCCTGACCTCGAGGATCCATGCCTCCCCGCCCGGATCGCGCCGTACCTCGATGACGATGCGGCCGCCCTCCTCCATGTCCTTGAAGCCGTGCAAAATCGCATTCTCCACGAGCGGCTGCAAAATAAGCCGGGGAACGGAACGGGCGAGCAGCGCGCCGTCCTCGACGTCCATGGCAAAGTCGAACAGATTTTCGTAGCACCAGCTTTGCAGCTCCAGATATTTGCGGACATGATCCAGCTCTTTGTCCAGCGTCGTCATTTCCCGCCCTTTGTTCAGGCCCAGCTGGAACAAGCGGGACAGCGCCACGACCATCCGCTGCGAAGGCTCGATTTGACCCAGATTCAATTTCCAATAAATCGTGTTCAGCGTGTTGTACAAAAAGTGCGGATCCATCTGCGCGGACAGCGACTTGATCTCGGCGTTACGCTTGCTCGCCTCGGCCGCCTTGACCTCGTCGATCAGCACGACGATCTGCTCCAGCATGCGGTTGAAGCGGTAGCCCACCTGCGCCAGATCGTCCTCGCGGTCGCTCTCGAAGCGCGCGGTCAGATCGTTGCCCTCGACCCGCTTCATGACGAGCTGCAGTCCCTTGAGCGGGCGGAGCAGATAGCGGGTGAACCAGCCGGACAGCAGAAAGGTAACGAAGAAGCTGAGCGCGGTGATGAGCAGGATCGCCCATTTGACCGCGTCCAGATCCTTCAGCACCTCGCTCTTGGACTGCACCGCCACGATCGTCCAGTCGTTAAGCCCGAGACGCGCGTAGTTGAGCAGATAGTCCGCGCGGCCGAGCCGGACCGTCGTGTACCCCGCTTCCGCTTCGCTCTTGAGAAATGCCGACGCGCGGCCGCTGTGCGCCGTCTGTCCGGCAAGCGGATCGTCGTCGGCGTAGACGAGTCCGCCGTCCGCATTGAGCAGGAACCGCTCGGAGCCGCTCGATGCCGGCGAACCGACGATCTGGCGCAGACCGCTCTCGCGGATGTTGACGACGACATAGACGTCGCGCGTCGAGAATTCGGCGATCGGCAGCAAGATCAGGGACACGACGCGCGGATTGCCCTTGAACAGCGGGTCCTCGTGCCCTTCGATCCAGATGTTGCGCTTCGCCTTTGCGGCGCGCGCATAGAGCGCCGTGTCCTTGAACGCGACGGACCGGTTCAAGTTCATCGACAACGGATAGAAGTCGCCGATCGGCGTGGAGATGTAGATGGATTGAATGAGCGGCTCGGCGATGCGGGCCTGGGAGAATACATTGTCCATATTGGACAGATGCGTGAAGTAGGCGTTCGTATTGCCGCTCGCCGCGTCCTTCAGCATGGTCTGGAACGAATTGCTGATCATGAACGTCATCATGACGATCATCAGATTGTTCAGCTTCTCGTCGACGACCTGCGCCGACTTGGCGACCGTGTCCTGGGTCAGCGTCAGCGCCTTGTCCTCCAGGATGCGCGCGGTCGTCGTGTAGGAGAACAGGCCGGTGATCAGAATCGACAAAATCGAGATGACCAGGAAGGCCGACTTGAGCTTGTTGCGAAAGGAGAGCTTGGAGATGTTCATCGATGGATCACGCCTCGCGAATGAAGTCGGTTGTATCTCCGATTATGTCACTGTGAACGGGTACCTACAAATATAAACAAGTATAAACAAGCCTGCCGATGGACGGGAGCGGTGAACGTACGGTAAAGGGATACGATTCGACGGAGTCGAGGAGAAGGATGCCGACGGGGTAAAGCATAGGTAAAGAATAGGAAGTGCAGCGCGGCATGGAGCCGCCGGAAGGAGGAGCGAACGCATGAAACCGTTCGACTATTCGCTGGACTACGCCAGCCTCGACCTGCGCGCGCATCCCGAGCTGTACGCGGTGGGCCGCGGCGAGCAGGGCGTGCTGATGGTGGAGCCGTACAAAAGCGAGATATTGCCGCATTGGCGATTCAAGACGCCGGAGGAAGCTGCGGCATCGTCGGAGAAAATTTACGAGATGTTCCTGGCCTACAAAGCCGCGTACGACTTCGTCGGCATGGACATGGCCCGCAAGTTTTTGCAAATGGGCTTCACCCGTGCCCGCCGCTACGCGAACCACAAGAGCGGCCGGAAGTACGCGGCAGACGGGGGCGCCGAGCTGCCCGACCGGTACGACGCGGTCAAGGCGGCGTCCGCCGCGATCTTCAAAAAGAAGTGGGACGAGGCGCGCACCGATCCCGACTATTTGGCGATGAAGAAGCGTCATCGCGAGCGGTACGAACGCGACGGGCCGTCCTGAGCCGTCCCGCTTACAGACAGCCCAGCACCCAGCCTTCCAGCGCGGCCGTCCGAAGCTCGTCTGGCGTCAGCGTCTCCAGTCGGAAATACGGCGCGAATGCGCCTTCCCGGTCGCGCCCCTGCGCCCATTCCGCGACGGCGAAGGCGTCGGTCTCGTGGTCCGACAGCGCCTTGCCGTACCGCGCGGACGGAGGCGAGGCCTTGTATGCGAGACGTTCCTTGCATATTTTCGGATAAACCTCCGCCACAATATGCCCGCCGATCGGCCGGACCTCGGGCTCCCCGCCAGCGGGCGCGAAAATATGATCGTAGGGCCAGCATTGAACCTTGCTGCGGTCCGAGCGAGCCCTGAGTTCGGCCAACCAGGGCAGACCCGCGTGCGTCGAGTAGGAGACGGTTTTCGTCATGTGCCCGAATGTACGATCCAGGTCCAGCACGCTGCTGGCCCCGACGGCGTAACGCGCCTCCGTCAGACGCAGCAGATCGGCGTTGCGGTAGGGCGCCCCGCCCTTCTTGCATGCGTCGACGGACGATTGGCGCGTGTCCCAATGAAGAGAGAGCCAACCGAGAAATTCGTCCCACGTTTGCAGCCCGTAATAATCCAGCTCGGAGAGCGGATACGAAAAGCCGTGATCAATGCCGACGAACACGCGCCGGTCCGTCTGCGCCAGCTCCGACATCAGGTACCCGTGCAGCGCGGACCGCGACCACCTTCCCTGCGGGTGACGGGGATTGCGCACGACGGTGGCCCGCTCGTCGCCAACGGCGCTTACGACCGCGAGCCCGGAGATCGCTTTGTCGGGAAGCCCCGCTCCCGAGTAGTCGACGCCGATATAGACGTCGAACAGCCTTTCCTTAAGCGTCATGACTGCCCTCCCTCCCGTTTTTTGACAAGTCGCTGCCAGGAATTCGGTTCGCGCGCAGCCATGACGCCGCGGCGTCGACCGCCTCTTTGGCCCCGAACAGCCGGCACTCGGCCTCTCCGATTCGGCCGGACGCGACATGCCCGCTCTTGTCGAAGGGGATGCCGATCCGTTCGAAATCGTCTGCGTCGTACGCATAGTCCTCGAACCAATGCCACGACCGCTCCCCATCCGACAGGACGGCGGTCCCCATGCGTTTCTTCGGCATGCCGGGGAGCCGGGCTTCCGCCAGATGCATGCAGGTGCACGAATCGTATCCGGCGCCGAGCAGCAGCACCTTCGCATCCAGCCCGCAGAGCTTGCCGAGCGGCGAGGACTCCCCGAACTGCGGCGTCAGCGGATGCTCGGATACGATGCAGGAGGCGTGCCTGCCGTTGGCCGTGAAGGAGACTTGCGGATGGTCGGAGCGCAGCGTGCCCGGCCAGGTCCGGAACAGCTCGGCGATCCGCCCCATCCCCCGCGTCGGCGTCAGCGCCGGATCGAACGCGGGCATCTCGCGATAGATCGTCTCGAGCCAGTCCGCCGGCACGGCCGGATGCTGCCATTCGGCCGGATCGCTCCAGTCGCCGCTCTGCGCAGGCATGACGATCGTGCCCTTCTCGCCGACAGCCTGCAGGAGCGCCAGGATCACGGCTTGCGGACCGCCGCATACCCAGCCCATGCGGGACAGGGAGGAATGAACGAGCAGCGTGTCGCCGTGCCGAACGCCGAGCTGCCCCATCTGCGTCGCCATTGTCGAGATCGTGTTCGGCCGCCTCGTGCGGTCGACGATGTCTTTTTCGCTCATCGCGTAACAGCTCCTTCTTACGAATTAGAAAGCATAGAGAAGTCGGACATCACAACTCCGGTGGCGATTGGCGGCAGGTGTGACGTCAGGTTTGGCGCCGGTTTGGCGGCGATTATTGACGGCAAGCGCAACTTCGGTGCGTGCCGGCGTTTTTCGATGCTTTGCGGGTTGAAACCTGCATCCGTACATGTATTTTCTGTCGACCAGCGACACCGGACGAAAAACCTGCAAATGTGCAGGCAAACTTAAAGGCAAAAGCCGAAAACGGGGCCGATGTAAAAAATAAATGCGCATATGCAGGTATCCTGTTTAAAAGGGCCGCCATCGGCGGAATGAGATGTATATTTGCAAGCTTTACGGCAAAGCGTACCCCGCGAAAGCGTACCGTGCCGTCGACAGGCATTTCGCACCCAGCAAGCTTCCATTTGCGAACCGGAAAGACTTAACTTTTGCCGCCCGGCGTGGTATATCTGAAGGATAAATGCGTTTTCGAAATGGAGGACTCCCTTTGAACGTACCGTCGCTGGTCAAGTACATCCTGACCAAAAAAAGGCGCTGTTAAAGATTATCCGTTCGGCGACCAGCCGCTCGTGCTGAAGGTGTCGGGCAAAGTGTTCGCGCTGGTGGACGAGCGCGGCGAGCCGGCCTCCGTCAGCTTGAAGTGCGACCCTGTGCTCGCAGAAAGCCTCCGGCAGCAATACGCCGCCGTCATCCCCGGCTACCACTTGAACAAGATGCATTGGAACACCGTTCGCCTCGACGGCACCGTGCCGGACGCGGACCTGAAGGCCATGGTCGATCATTCCTACGACGCAGTCGTGAGCAAGCTGAAAAAAGCGGATCGCGAAGCGCTCCAGATGCGACTCGCCCCTTTTCCAAAGGACGGGGACGCCCGTCGTTAAGTCCGTATGCGCTATGCGAGCTTTTGCTTCCGCTGGATCGAAAAGCGGACCGCCGTCAGGCGGTCCGTCCTTTTTTCTAGCGCTCCACGAACAAATCGCGGTACCGCTCGTAGTCCGCCGCCCGGCAGCTTAGCGAGAGGCGCGTGCCCGTCTCCTCGTACTCCGTGCTTCGTACGTCTGCATGCTCGTTGAAGTAAGCGACGAGCCGGCCTTGATCGTAAGGGATGAGCACTTCTCCCTCGACATAGTCGCCAAAGACGCAATCCCGGATCACCTGCACGAGCTCCTCGACGCCTTGGCCGCTTGCCGCGGACAGATAGACGATGTCGCCGTCAACGCGCGGGAAGTCGCTGTCCGGCAGCAGATCCGCCTTGTTGTACGCATAGATCGCCGGAATCCCGTCCGCCCCCAGATCCTTCAGCGTCTCCCGGGTGACGGCGATATGCTGCTCGAATTCGGGATTGGCCGCATCGACGACGTGAATGAGCAGATCGGCCTCGGACACTTCCTCGAGCGTGGAGCGGAACGCCTTCACGAGATGGTGAGGCAGCTGGCTGACGAAGCCGACCGTGTCCGCGATCAGAAACGTTTTGCGGTCCGGCAGCGAGATGCTTCTGACGGCAGTCTCCAGCGTGGCGAACAGCATATCCTTGGCCAGCACGCGCTTGCCGGATTCGGGCTCGTAGGCGGCGAGCAAAGCGTTCATGAGGCTCGACTTGCCCGCATTCGTGTAGCCGACGAGGGCGACGACAGGCACCTCGTTTTTCTGGCGCTGCTTGCGCTGGACCTGGCGGCGGGCGACGAGCTTCTCGAGGTCCTGCTGCATATGCGAGATGCGTTCCTCGATCCGCCGGCGGTCGAGCTCCAGCTTCGTCTCCCCCGCGCCCCGGTTCTTGAGTCCGGACCCGCCGCCTTGGCGTCCGAGCGATTCGCGCAAGCCCACCAGCCGAGGCAGCATGTACTGGAGTTTTGCCACCTCGACCTGCAGCTGCGCCTCCTTCGTCTGCGCGCGCTCGGCGAAGATGTCGAGGATCAGAATCGTGCGGTCGATGACCCGGCGCTCCAGCGCGGACTCCAGATTGCGGATCTGGGAAGGCGACAGCTCGTCGTTAAAAATGACCGTCGAAGCGTTCAGCTCCGCGGCGATCGCCTTCAGCTCCTCCACCTTGCCGCTGCCGATATAGTGGGCTGAATTCACCCGTTCCGCCTTCTGCGTCAGCTCGCCGACCGTCTCGATGCCGCACGCGTCGGCCAGGTTGCGCAGCTCTTGCATGGCGTATTCGAATCCGGGCGCGTTGTTCAGTTGAACGCCGACGACGATCGCGCGCGCCAGGCCGTTCGGTTCGATATCTTCTCGTTCCATATACTCATCATCCTCTCATGATCGGTAAAACAAAAAAACACAGGCATCGTCCGCCTGCGTTCAGGGTGATCAGATCGAGGAAACACGATTCCCCCCGACATGGGAAAATCGCGCTCGAAATCGTGCCTATCCAAAGGCCGGCCGCCGGCGGACGACAAAACATCCGCGAACAAGCGAACCGGCGCAGCTCCCGCGCGGGTTGCCTTCGAATGTAGACAGACTTCATCTGAGTCCCCTGCCTGCAGGCAGAGCTTGGGCGCTAATCATTAGCCGACCAAAGTGCGAACTCGGATGTAGTCTATCACACGGCAACCCTCCGTTCCGTAAAGTACCTCGATTCTAACACACGTCGTCTCGAGATGGCAAACGCTTCCTCGGGAAAGGTTAGCGAACGGCGGCAGCCCTCAGCTCGTCGCTTCAAGCCAACGCCGAATGGCGTTCGCCAGCCTGTCCTCTTTTTCCCGGACGTCGTCCATGCCCGCGAGCTTGACGATCGCCCGGTCGTCGGCCGCCCATTCAAGCAGTCCGGACTTGTCCTCGCCCCACGCCGCGCGGATATTCAAATTCTTTTTCTTCGCGCCGGCATGGAAGACGAGCCGGATCATCCCCTTGCCCCGCAGATTGAACGTAATCCGATCCTCGCCGTCAACGCTATAGCTGGGCGCGTTCCACTTGATGCCCTCGGCGAGCCGGGCGTCCGCGTCGCGCACAATCGCGCGCAGCGCCTCGATCTCCCGCTTCATCGGATGCTCGAGCTTGTCCATGAAGTCGGCTACCTCCGCCGCCGCCGCCGCCGTTACCTTTTCCTCCTGCATCCGCTCCGCTCTCCTTTTCATTCGCAATAGCCTGCTCACGCCCTATTTTACCATCCGCTTCCTAATCCCGACATCAATCTTCGCCTCCTCAACGGTTTTCAATGGCAGCCCGGTCTGGTACTATGGAGGCAATAGAGCCGCATGCGACTGGCGAGATCAGTGGAATCGACCACGAGGGAGCATGCGGCGGGACCCTTCCGTTCGCCTGGGAGAAAAGGATCCGCGAGCAGGACTCGTATGCGCATACGAGCCTGCCGCGGGTCCTTTTTCGTTTAAAAATCGGCATTCCCATTCAAGGAGGACCACGGTATGACGACGATTATGAAAGCCAAGGAAGCGGCGGAACGCATCTACGACGATATCCGATCGCGTGTACACAGGTTGAAGGAAGCCGGCACGCAGCCGCAGCTGGCCGTTATTCTAGTCGAGGGGGACCCCGCTTCCGCATATTACGCCCAGGCGAAACGCAAAATCGCGGAACGGCTCGGCATCGCCTACCGCCTTCATGAGCTCCCGGCCAACGCGACCGAAGCGTCCCTTGTGCAGCTGATCGCCGATTGCAATGCGGATCCCGCCGTTCAAGGCATCCTGCTGGAGCTGCCGCTGCCCGCCCATTTGTCCGCGCACCGTATCGAGCGGGCGATCGCGCCGGCCAAGGACGTCGATGGCGTCACGCCCGCCAACAAGCTCGCCGTCGTCACGGGCGAAGCCGGCCTCTACCCGGCCACGCCCCAGGCCTGCATCGCGCTCGTCAAGCATTTCGGCTACGCGCTTGAAGGCGCCGACGTCACGCTGGTCGGTCGCGGCCAGACCGTCGGGCTGCCGCTCTTCCATCTGCTGCAGCGGGAGCAGGCGACCGTCACCGTCTGCCACTCCCGCACGCGGGATATCGCGGCTCATCTGACTCGCGCGGCGTTCGCTTTCGTGGCCGTGGGCCGTCCGGATACGGTGACGGCGGACATGGTCCATCCCGGCCTCGTCCTGGTGGACGCCGGCATCAACGAGCTCGCGGACGGCAGCATCGCCGGCGACGTCGCCGCTGGCGCGGGCGATCGCGCTGCCGCCTACTCGCCGGTGCCCGGCGGCGTCGGTACGCTGACGACCGCGATCGTGTTCAGGAACTTGATGGACGCGATCGATTGGCAGCAAAAGGAGGCGACCGGCGAATGAGCGACATCTCGTGGGATCAATCGATTCGGAGCTTCATCGGGCAAGCGGGCAGCGCGGACCCGACGCCCGGCGGCGGCAGCGTAGCCGCGGTAGTCGCCGCGCTGGGGGCCGCGATGACGTCGATGGTCGGCCGGCTGTCGCAAGGCGACAAGTTCACGGCGATTCGGCCGCAGATCGAAGAGACGCTCGCCGAGATGACCCGCCTGAGCGCCGAATGCGAGACGCTGATGCACGCGGACATCGCGTCTTTCGGCCAATACTTGAGCGCGCTGCGGCTGCCGAAGGCGACGGAAGACGAAAAAGCGCAGCGTCGGGCGGCGCTGCGCGACGCCGCAGTCCAGGCGACCGCGGTGCCCCTCCGGCTCATGGCACAATGCCGGGAAGGCTTGACGTATACGCTCCGGATTGCCGAAGGCGCCAACAAAAACGTCTTGTCCGACCTGGCGATCGCCTCGATTCTGCTGGAGGCCGCGGCGCGATCGGCCCTCCTGACCGCGGAGATCAACTTCGGCGCCCTCGGGGTCCCGCCGCTTGCGGCGGCCTATGCCGAGCAGGCCAACGAAGAGATGCGCCGTATCGCGGACATGGCGGGGGGAAGCGCAGGACATCGCCCGCCGCAGGATGCGCGAATAGCAGGTTCACGCGCACGGTCTTGACTTTAAGACATCCTGCCTTCTTCTCGCCGCTTTGTTCGTGGACCGAGGGACGCTATTTTCGCTGAATGAGGCCCTTCGCACGTTGTTGCGGACTCAGGAGCCGTTAAACAGACAAACGGGTCGTTTTTAAGTCGCCGATGCCGTGTTAACGGCTCTCCGGTCCGCTAACCTTCGCGAAAGCGCCGAAAATGCACGAATAGCGACTCTTGGGTCCGCGGTCGGAACGCACAAAAGAAACCGCCCCCCTTCGTCAACGGCCGCTTGTCGCAGCCGCGTCGCAAAGGAGCGGTCTCTTTTTTAAATCGTTACTTCGTCACCTGCACGACCAACGTCTCGCTTGTCGTCGTGCCCGCCGCGTTCGCAAGCTCCGCTCGGTATTCGTAGCTGCCCGGCGCCCGACCGGAGACCGAAGTCTTGGCCGACTGCGCGGACGGCGTGCCGGCGATCAACTGCTGCGTATCGATCAGCTCGCCGTTCTCATAAAGCCGGTACGTCCCGCCGTTCGTGCCCCACCACATGTTCATCGACACGTCGTAGCTGCCGTCGCCGTCCCAGTTGTTCGCGGACAGCACCGGCTTGCCCGGCTTCGCGTCCTTGACGGTGACGGTGAGCGTCTCGCTCGTCGTCTTGCCCTTCGCGTTGATGAGCTCGGCGCGGTAGCGATACGTGCCATCGGTCCGTCCCGAGATCGTCGTGACCGCGGATTGCGCGGCCGGCGATGCGCTGGCGAGCGACTGCGTATCGATGAGCGCGTCGTTCTCGTACAGCTTGTAGACGGTGCCGTTCTCGCCGTACCAGAGATTCATCGTGATCTTGTAGTCGCCGTCGAGCAAGCCCGTGTCGTACCCGTTGTCGCTCGACAGCGCCGGTTTGCCGGGCAGACCCGGCCCCTCGGCAGGCAATTCGCCCTTGATCTGCTCCGCGGTCAGCGTCACCGTGCCGTACGCCGCGACCTTGCCTGCGTCGTCCAGCTCGTAGACGGCGACCGCGTTGCCCTCGGCGGCGGCGAGATCGCTGCCCGCCGCATAGTCGGCCGCGCCTTCCGGCGCCTCGCCGCCCAGATCCGGCGCCGCCGGCAGCTCCGCCGCCGACGCATGCACGGCCGCCTTCAGCGCATGGCCCGCCGGCACATCGCCCACGGCCAGCCGCGTCGTGCCCGCGGCCGTGCCCGGCGCGGCCGTCACGCTGAGCGCGGCCGCCGGATACGGCGCGATGTCGGCGGCGGCGAGCTGCCGCGCGCCGAATCGCGCGATCTTGCCCGTCGCCGTCGCCGTCTCGTAGACGCCGACGTAAGCGCCCGCCGCTGCCGCGGGCAGCTCCAGCGCGGTTCCGCTCGCAAGCGGAACCGCCCCGCCCGGCAGCGTCGCGCTGCCCAGCTTCGGCGTCGCGAGCGGCGCCGCCGAGACGACCAAGTGCAGGCTGTTCGCCGCATCCGAAGCTACAGCGGTCACCTTGGTCGAGCCCGGCGCGCTGCCGGGCGCCACCGCGAGCGGCGTCGACAATGCCGGCGCCGGCTCCTGCGGCAACACCGAGAAGCGGACGTCGTCGAACAGCAGGTAGCCGAACCCGCTGGCGTAGAAGCCGACCTTGCCCGACGGGCGATAGCCCGGATCGGTGCCGTCCAGCCGGAGCGCCCCGTTTACGTACACCTTGAGATGTCCGCCCTCCGCAAGGACTTTCACGTCGTAAGTCGTATCGGCCGCCAGATCCCATCCGGTCTGAGGCGCCGTTTTCAGCACGGCCCAGCTGCCGTTGTACAGCACCCAATCCGACGTGCCGTCCGCCTTCATCTTGTAGCCGATGCGGGTCGATGCCGTCGCGTCCTGCCGGTCGAAGATGTACAGCGTGCCCCCGCCCGTTGGCAGCGTCGGCGGCGTCCGGAGCTTGAACTCGAGCATGTAATCCGAGAACGTCTTATCCAATATCCCTGTCGCGCCGTTCAAAATCTTGTACCAGCGGTTCCCGCTCGCGTCCAGATAGATGCTGCGGTTCGGATCGACGGGCCAGCCGTTGCCGCCCGACTCGAAGTTCGTAAAGTGCATGACGTTCGAGACGATGACCTGAACGGTCGCCTTCGCATTCGCGTTTTCGACCGAGGTCGCCGTGATCGTCGCTTCGCCCTCGCTCACGGCGGTAACGATGCCGCTGGCGTCTACGGCCGCGACCGACGGATCGCCCGACGTCCAGGTCAAGCCCTTATTCGCCGCATCGACCGGATCGAAGGATACGGCAAGCTGCTTCGTCTCTCCGGCGGTGATGCGCACCGGATTTTCCGTCGGGATCACGCCGGACACGTCGGTCGTCGACGCCTTGAACTGGATGTCGTCGAACATCATGTTCGTCACGTTGTTGACGTAGAAGCCGACCTTGCCGGTCGCGTTGTGCCCCGGATCCGAGCCCTTCATCCGGAAAGCGCCGTTCACGTAGACGCTGTAGTCCGAACCCTTGACGAGCGCCTTGATGTCGTACGTCGTATTCGGCAGCAGATCCTGGCCGGGCAGCTTCACTTCCTTGAGCACGGCCCAAGCCGAGTTGTACAGAATCCAGGATGACGTGCCGTCCTCCCGCACCTTGTAGCCGATCCGCGTCGAGCCGCTGCCTACCTGCTTGTCGAAGATGTACAGCGTCGCGTAGGCCGGCATGACCTCCGGCGTTTTGAGCTTGAAGGTCAGCTCGTAGTCGGTAAAATCCTTGTTGATGAGCGTCGACGCATTGTTCAGCAGTTTATACCAGTGATTGTCGTCGACCTTAACAATCGAGCGGTTCACATCTTGCGGCCACAGACCCGACCCGGACTCGAAGTCCGTCCGGTCCATGACGCCGTCGCCGGCTTCGACGTGAACGGATACGGCAGCCGTCAGGCTTGGATCGACGGCCGAGGCGACAGTCACCGTCGTATCGCCGACCGACTGCCCCGTGACGACGCCCGCCGCGCTGACCGTGGCGACCGACGGATCGGCCGAGGCGAAAGTGAGCCCCGGATTGCTGGCATTCCACGGCACGACCGCCGTCTGCAGCTTCACCGACTTGAAGCGATCGACGGTGATCGCATCGTTGTACACCGCGACGCCGGTCACCGGAAACTCGTGCGGTCCCGCGGTCGTTCCTGGCGTTCCTGACGTGCCGATGTCGCCGAACGGAATCTGCGGGAAGCCCGGAATCTGCGTGTAGGCCGGGGCGTTGGCCGCAAGCGTCAGGTCCCCGCCCGCCAGGTTGACGAAGCCGGGATCGGTCGTCGTCACCCAGTTGTTCGCGTACTGGACCAGGTTGAACTTGTCGTAAGCCCCGTACACGTTGGTCGTCACGCTCCGGGTCACCGTCGGATTGTAGACAATGTTGCCCTGGAACGTATTGGTATCCGGGTAATAGCGATTTTCGTCAAAGAAGGCGGCGAGCTCCGGATACTTGGTCAGGTACGGCGTGCCGACGAAGTTGTTGTTCGCGGCGAACAGCGCCTGCCACTTCGGCATGTAGTTCTTCGCGATCTGTCCGTCCGGTTTGTCGCCCAGATAGATATCCGCGTAGTCGTATGGCACCTTCGCGTCGACGAAAATGTTGTTGCGCGAGAGAATATGCGCGCCGCCGTTGTTCTTGATGGCGGAGTTGCCCATCTTGTAGAAGACGTTCTCCTCGATCTTGAGCCCCATCGTGAAGTTGTCCGGATAAATGCCCTCGACGCCGGCTTTGCTCGTGCCGATGTCGTGGAAATAGTTGCGCCGGATGACGGTCCCCCGCTGCTGCGGCGTCTCGCCCGCGTTCATGTAGATCGCGCCAAGATCGGAAAAGCTTTTGCACACGTCGTAGATCTCGTTGTACTCGATCAGATGGTCGTTGCCGAAAACGAGCACGCCGGGGTGCGGCGCGTCGTGCAGCTCGTTGTGCGACATCCGGTTGCCGACGCCCGACAGGATGACGCCGGGATTGTACGCCTTGTGATAATAGGCGAAATCGTGGATATGCGAGTTCTCGACGTAGTTGTTGCCCGGCGCGAGCGTCGTCTTGTTGCCGCCGCTCAGCGTGACCGCGGTACCGCCGATATGGTGGATATGGGACCCCACGATACCGAGATCGGTGCCCGGCGCGCCGTCGAAGATGTTGTAGAAAAACCGGCTCTGCGTATTGATCAGCACGCCGCTGTTCGTGAAGTTGCGGATCTCGCTGTTCACGATGCGCACATGGCTGCCGCCTACGATGACGGCCGCCGAGTCCCGCCCGTTTTCGAGAATAAGCTCCTTGAAGTCGATATAAGAAGCGTCGATCGAATTAATCATCGGCGTCTTCAGCATCGTCACCGTGATCTCGGGATTCGCGGTCTTAAACTCGGCATTCGGCAAAAAGTAAAGCTTGCCGGCGCCGCGGTCGATGTAGTACTCGCCCGGCACGTCGATCTCCTCGAGCAAGTTCTGCGCAAAGTGGAAGTCCGGGTACCAGTTCTTGTACAAGCCGCTCATCTCGCCGTAACGCAGCGTGATCGTCTTGTTCGCCGTGTCGATCGCGGCGATCTTGTTGTACGACCATTCCCAGCTGTAGCCGAAAATGCCGTCCAGCCAGATATCGTCCGCCTGCGTCCAATACTGCGGCCGGTCGTACGTATACGTGAACGTGCCGCCTCGCTGCTGCAGGTCCGCATCCTTGCGCGTCGGGCCTGGGTCGATGATGTCCCCCATCTGGACCGTGCCTTCGTTCGGCCAGCGGGCGAGCGTCATGCCCTGACCGTTCACGTACAGCTCCATCGGCGGCACCTGGCTCAGGTCGTTGGCCAGATAGTAGCCGTGGCGGCTCATCACCCCGTAGTCGGTAATACCGAGCGCCGCGAGGTCGATCTGCAGCACCTTCGATCTCGCGTCCTGGCTGATGATCCGATTCAGCACGGCGCTGTCGGTCACCGGCGCGAACCCGCTCTTCGGGATATCGCGTCCGCCGGAGAGACGGACCGTCTCTCCGGGATACGCCATGTACGTGATCGTCTTGCCGGCTTCGCCCGAGTCGTCCGCACCGAGCTCGAAGCTCGACGTCCGCTCGTACAGCCCTTCTCTCAAATAAACGGTGACGCCGCCGTCCGGCAGGCCGCCATTCTCCTTCATGCCGCGGATGGCGTCGCGCGCCTTCTCCAGCGTCTTGAAGGGCGCGGCGATCGTGCCGGCGTTGGCGTCGCTGCCGTTCGTCGCGACGTACAGAACGGCACCGGCTTCGGGCGCCTCGTCGGTCGCAGCGGATACTTGCATCATCGGAAAAGCGCAGAACAATACCATCAAGCCTGCGAGCCAAGCCGTCATCCGTCTTTTCATGTGCATGCGTTTCCATCTCTCCTTAACGTATGAGTCTGGAACACCGCGCCCGACTTCGGCGCCTTTCTCGTTGCCGCGGACCGCTTATGCGATTATTTTTCGATTATTTTTTGAGACCCGATGTTTTCAGGTATTCTTCGAATTGCTTGGTAACCTCTGCGACGTACTTCTCTTCGCCGGCTTCCTTCAGCTTCTCGTACAGCCCCGGCCACGTCTTGTCGAAGTCGAGCGTGCCGGTCTGGATGCCTTTCTTGTACTCGCCCCATACCGCGTTCAAGTTGGCGATCTCGGTGACAACGGGCTCGGAGTTGAACTTGAAGCCGCCGACCGGGTTCAGCTCGGCCGTTTCGTTGATCTTCTTCGTTTGCTCCCACACGTCCTTCGGCTGGCCTTCCTTCAGGTAGCTGTTGAACACGTTGCCGAAAATGAAGTCCATGTTCGGACGGTACTTGGAATCCGCCGTCGGCGTGATGAAGCCTTCCGCGCTCTTCGTATAGTGCTCGCCCTCGATGCCGTTGCTGATCAGGTTGTAGAGCTCGGCGTCGCTGTTCATCAGGTTGATAAGCATCATCGCGCGCTCCGGATTTTTCGACGTGCGGCTGATCGACAGGTTCGTCGTCGCGGAGTAGCCGTTCGTGAACCAGTCGCTGATCGGCACGACGATCACGTCGTTGCCGCCGTTGCGGCCTTTGACTTCGGCTTCGACGCCCGGCTTGAGGACGTTTTGGAAATCGACGGCGATCTGGCCTTTCGCCTGGTAATCCGTCATCTTGGCCGTAGCTGCGTCTTTGTAAATGTAACCGGCTTTGTACCACTTGCTTGCCAGTCTGAACGTGTTCAGCTCTTCCTCAGGATAGCGGTACAGCTTGTAGGTCGGGTCGCCCGACTTGATGAAGAAGTGATCGTCAAGCCCCGGCACGCCCCAGTACGTCGCGTCGTGCAGCACGGTGTTGTAGTAGCCGTTGAACGGAATGATGTCCGGCTCGCCCTGCTTGATCTTCTCGAGGAACGGCTCGATATCTTCCATCTTCTTGATAGAGGCGGTGTCGAGCTGGTACTTGTCGGCGAAGCGCTTCTGGATGATGAAGCCGTAGCGCGAGCCGTTGATCTGCTGGTTGGCGACGCCGTAGATCTTGCCGTCGACCGTGAGGCCGTCCCACATGTACTGCGGCATATCCGCTTTAAGCGCCGGCGCGTATTGCTCGATGAGATCGTCGAGCGGCTGCAGCGCGCCTTTGCGGACGAGCTCCTCCGGCTTGATCAGGTAGCCGGTCCACATGATGTCGAACGTCTCGCTGGCGGCGAGCACGGTGTTCATCTTTTGCACGTAGTCGCCCAGTGCAACCGGTTTCAGTTTGACGGTCGCGTTGATTTTCTCTTTGACGATCTTGTTGACCGCGTCTTCGACCTTCTGCTGGTCCGGCTGCATCTGGTTCAGCGGATAGTACCACGTCAGCTCGACCGGCTTGAGCTCGGAACCGCTCGAAGCCGTGGCCGCCGCGCTGGACGCGGCCGGGGACGATCCGCTCGCGCTTGGCGAAGCGGCGGCGTTGCCCCCGTTATTGTTGTCGTTGCCGCAAGCCGCCAGCGCGGTAGCGGTGAGCAGCGCAAGCGCCGCCGTAGAGCCGATTTTTCTTTTCAGCATTCCTGTGACCTCCTAGTTTTTTGCTCTGGTTCAAATATGTTAACCCTTGAGGGAGCCAACCGTAAGTCCTTTGACGAAAAAACGCTGGAAAAACGGAAACACGATAAGCATCGGCCCGCCCGCCAGAACGGCGATCGCCATTCGCGCGGAGTTGTTCGGGAAATGCGACAGATCGATGCCCAGCTGCTGGGCGAAGTCCGAGTTGGCCGTGATGAATTCGATGCTGTTCAGCGTCCTCACCAGCAGCAGCTGCAGCGGCACCTTGTTCGGATCGTCGATGTACAGCATGGCGTTGAACCATTCGTTCCAGTAGGCGAATGCGATGAGCAGTCCCATCGTCGCCAGCGCCGGCGTCGACAGCGGCAGAATGATGCGGAAGAAAATCTTGAACTCCCGCGCCCCGTCGATTTTGGCCGACTCGATCACCTCGAACGGCAGCTTCGACAGGAATCCTTTCATCACCATGATGTTGAACGGCGACAGCAGAACGGGCAGGATGAGCGCCAGCAGACTGTCCTTCAGGTGCAAATACTGCGTGACCAAAATGTAAGAAGGAACGAGTCCTCCGCTGAACAGCATCGTGAAAAAAACGTAGAACGTGGTCATTCGGTTGTACCGGTAATCCGGGCGGGAGACGACGTAGGCGGTCATCGCGGTAATGAGCAGGCTGACGATCGTGCCGACGACCGTCACGATCAGCGTCACCTCGTAAGCCCGGAACAGAATGACCGGGGAGTCGAGCATGTACCGGTAGGCATTGAGACTGAAGACGCTCGGCCAAAATTGATAACCGTGCTGCGTCAGCGCCTGTTCGTCCGTGAGGGACACGGCAACGACGAGCAGGAACGGCAGAATCATCAAGACGGAGAGAATGACGAAGAACAGGTGGATAAACGTGCGCGGGATCGGACTTGCTTGCTGCATCTGCGATTCCTCCTTACCACATCGAGTGATCCGGGTTGATTTTGCGTACGATGCCGTTCGCGGCGAGCACCAGGACCAGGCCGACGACGGATTGATAGAAGCCGACCGCGGCCGACATGCTCACGTTCCCGACCTCACGGAGCGCCCGGTAGACGTAAGTGTCGATGACGTCCGTCGAGGAGAACAGGAAACCCGAGTTGTTCGGAATGAAGTAATGCAGCCCGAAGTCGCCGCGGAACATGCCGCCGATCGACAGAATGAGCATGATGATGATGAGCGGCGTGAGCAGCGGCACGGTGATTTTCAGCGCCATCTGCGATTTGGTCGCCCCGTCGATCCGGGCAGCCTCGTAGTAATCGCCGCTGATGCCTATGATGCCCGCGAAGTAGATCAGCGTCGTGAAGCCGATCGCTTTCCACAGATGCACGACGATCAGAATGACCGGCCACGGGCCTGAATCCTGATACCAGCTGACAGGATTGAACCCTGAGGGAGATCAGCATCCGGTTGATGAAGCCGTCCGAATGATTCAGGAACGCGTAGGCGATGTAGCCCACGAGCACCCAGGACAAGAAGTGGGGCAGGAACAGCGCCGTCTGGTAAAACTTCGTATACTTCGCCTTCAGCTCGTTCATGAGCACCGCGAGGAACAAGGCCCCGAGCGTCGTGATCAGCATGTAGCCGGCGTTGTACAGCACGGTGTTGCGCGTAATCCGCCAGGCAGTATCCGTCGTGAACAGGAATCGGAAATTGTCCAGGCCGACCCACTTGCTCCCGAACATCCCGAGATCGTAACGATAATTTTTGAAGGCGATGATGAGCCCGATCATCGGCAGATACGCGAAAATCAATTTGTAGATGAGTCCGGGCAGCGACAGCAGGAACAGCTCCCGGTTGTTTTTAAAATGTTTGAGCTCTCTTCTTAAGAAAGACTGGCGCTTCGGCTTGTTGGCGATGCCGACCGGCGGAGATTCCGCACCGGCTAATGCGCTTGGACGGCTCTGGTCGCTCAGGGCGACTGATGCTTTGTTCGGCATGACGAATGCTCCTTCCCTTGCTTCCCGTGCTTCTCTCGCTGCCCTTGTTGCTCCGGCTTGCAGGTCTAACGATAGCGCAGGGGGGCTTCGGGGACGGTACTGTACATATGCAGGATTCCTGTAAACGCCGGCTGTACGTATGCCAGAATGCTGTAACGGCGCGGCTCGCGGGCTGTACAGGCGCTGTACAGTGCCGTACAGGTCCGGTGGCGCGACCGGCTTCACGACAAACAAGCCAGCCGGATATTCCGGCTAACCTGATGAAGCAATTCGTCAATCCGCGCGACCGGCGCGTCTAAAGTAGTCTCAGTCGGCACTTCTTCGCACTCCCGCCCGACCGGCGCGCCGAATGTAGTCTCAGTTGGCACTTCCTCGTCCATCCACCCAACCGGCGCGCCGAATGTAGTCTCAGTTGGCACTTCCTCGTCCATCCACCCAACCGGCGCGCCGAATGTAGTCTCGGTCGGCGCGTCGAAAGTAGTCTCAGTCGGTACTTCTTCCACCATGCGAGCAGCAAAAAAGCCCGTGCCGGCGTACGGACGGGCAATTTCTCACGTATTTCGTTCGATGGCGGACTTCAGCCTGTATTCCTTGGGCGTGACGCTGTACCTGCGCTTGAACAGCCGGTAAAAATAACTCTCGTTGCCGAAGCCGACCCGCTCCATGATCTCCGATACCGTCAGGTCCTGTTGCTCGAGCAGCAGCCTCGCTTGGGTCAGTCGCGCGCTGTTGATCCGGTCGACCACCGTCTCGCCGGATTGCGCTTTGTACACCTGGCCTAGATAAACCGGGTTCATCTTGAGCATGTCGGCGATTTTCTGGACGTTCAAGTCCGGGTCGACGAAATGCTTGTCCACGATCTCCGCGATCGTGTCGGCGATCAGCCGGCTTTTGTCCTCCTTGCCGCTCTGCCGCTGCTCGAACATCTCCCGCGCCACGGCGAGCAGCACGTCCCGCGCCTCGTCCAGCGTCTCGGTGCCGACCAGGCGCCGATTGACCGCGTGGAGGTCGACGGATACCGGGTTCAGGTTGAACTGGTTGATCTCGCCGAGCGTATTGCTGATCGTCATCCCCATCTGCAGCAGCGCTGAAAACATATTTTCGAAGCTGAACGCGCCGATCGCCCGCTGCCAGCTCTCGATCGCTTCCGTCGTCTGCGCCAGGTCGCCGCTCTTGAGCCCTTCGATCAGCTGCTTGTCCAGCTCGCCGGGAATCCGGAACTGCTCGTTGCGCTCGTTGGCTTCGATGTCCTCCGGCTCGATGACCGCCCCGTGCCCGAGGATCATCCGGTAATCGGACTGCCGAAGCGTCAGGGCATATTGACGCGAGATGTCCCGATAATGATCGAACGTGCGGCTCAAAGCGACCGTGAACGAGACGCGGTAGTAAGACAGGATCGTCCCTTGCAGCTCGCGGAACCGCTCGCCCAGAGCCTCCAAGCCGCCTTCGCCTTTGCCGCTGACGATAAAGACGAGATGGCCGTCCTTTATATCCGCGTACTCGCACCCGTAGTCGCGGCGAAGCAGCTCTTCGCCGATATTCGCGATGGCAAAGGTAAACAGAGATTCGGAGCCTTCGCCCGATGCCGCGACGAGCGTCTCCCGCCTGTCGAGACGGACGACCGCGAGCCTAAGCGCGCCGGACGACGCGATGTCGATGCCGTATTGCTCCCTGTTCTGCCTGAACTCGGCTTCGGATACGGCATCGCTTCCGCCGAGCAGGCTTCGCAGATGGTACACCTTCGCGATGTTCCGCTTGGACGCCTCCTCCCGCTCCAGTCCTTTCAGCTTGTCGACCATGCCCATGTAGTTGGCGGCGATCAGCGTCAGCTCGTCCTTGGCCTGCGCGTGACCGCGCGGGTCCTCGGGAATCAGGCTGAGCAGGCGTCCGACCGGACGGTACAGCCGCAGGGAGAAAAACACCGACAGCAGCACGGCGAACAGGACGACCGACAGCATGACCCCGATCTCCGTCCACTTCATCCGGTTCACGTTCCCCAGTACCGAATCGTAGTCGCGCAGGCTCAGGATGCGCCAGTTGTTCATCCCTTTTCCGAGATAGGCGACCTTGTACTTCTTCCCTGCGTGCCGGTAGACGAAGTCTTCGAGCGTGCTGGACGACGCCGCGATCCGCGGCATCACCTTGTCCTTGAGCGCCATCTGGGCCGCGGACAGCGGCTCGCTCGACATGAGGACATTGCCGTCCCCGTCGGTCACGAGGAGCAGATCCTTCTCCCGGTCCGCGAGCTTGTTCAGCGCCTTCACGTTGTCCAGCAGCCAGTCCGGCTTCACGGTCAGGATCAGCACGCTCCCGTTGACCGAGCCGAGCGAGGGGCCGTCGTACAAAAAACAGGCGAAAACGTCGATCCCGCTGCCGCCGCCGTCCAGATCGAGCGGCATCAGCTGCAGCTTCGGAACGTCCGGATGCTGCTTCAAATAGCCGTCTAAAACCTCGTACAGCCGGCTGTTGTCCATGCCATGATTAAGCGAGGAGAAAAAGCGCTTCTGGCTCGGGTTGTAAAACGCCACGGCATGCAAGTAGGGCGATTCGGCGACCGTGCGATCGAGCCGGTCGATCTTCAGGATGCTCTGCCGGTAATCGGCCCCCGCCTTCAGCGCGATCAGCTCGTCGTCGTTGAACAGGGACACGGCCATGTCCTTGACGATGCCGTTCATGTTCTCGATATTGTAGTTGATCTGCGTGAGCAGCTTGCGGTCGGCGTCGTTCTGCAGGCTGAGCACCTTGCCGCGGGCGTTGACGTTGAGCATGTAAGCGGTCACCGCCAGGGTGACGACGACGAGCATGAAGCTGAGGAGGATTCGCTGCAGGAACTTGCGCGTGCGGAGCGTTCGGAACACGTTCATAAGGCTTCTCTCCCGAGTTGCATTGGTGCACTAACTATAATCGCTCTTTCTTTTTGTTGTCAACGGATGGCAAAAAAGAGAGCGGACGGACGTTGTGCGCGCGTCCGCCGCTCCCGTTCGCCTCTATTTAATTGCGTCCGTAATACAACTTGAGATTGGCGATATCCACGAGGTACAGGATATCGGCGCCGTTCGCGTTCCGCTCGACCGCGAGGCGCTGGATCGGAATGCCCGGCGCGAGCGATGCCTGGCTCCAGCCTGTGCCCGACTGCGCAGCCATGAAGGCGCGATCCGTCCCGGCGGCCGTCACGTAGTAGACGCGCGACTGCGTGCCCGTCCACGTGACGTCGATGGCGGCCGTCGTCTCGGCGGCGTCGTAGACGGTCTGCAGATTCCAGCCGGTCGCGCCGCGGGTCGCCTGCTTGACCGAGAACGTCGTGCTTCCCTCCTCGCGATACCGGTAAGCGATGACCGGCTTGTTCGCCGAATCGACGGTCAGCTTGGCGCTCTGCACGCCGGGGCCGCCGGGATCGCTGCCGCTCTGCACGTAAACTTCGGTCGGCGCCATCGGCTGCACGACGTCGGCCGTCGCCGTCGATACGGGCACCGATACGGGCGTACCGTCGGCTTTGGAGAACGTGTTCGTAGACGGGCTGTATTTAAGGTAAGACAGCTGGTGGCGAAGCGGGCTGGCCGCAAAGTACGCCCATTCGAACAGGATATGCAGGTCGCCGTTCGCGTCGAACGCCAGGTCGTCCGGGTATACCGAGCGATTCAGCGTAGAGGCGACGACCGCGATCTGACTCCACGTCGAAGCCGCGTTGTCCCAGCGCAGCAGCACGCCGGTGCGCTTGCCGGCGGTATCCTGGCTGGACCGGACGAGCAGGTACAGGTCGCCGTTCGGCGCCGTCGTCACGACCGGGTACGTGACCTTCATCGTCTGGTCCGGCATGTCCGCCGAATGATTCTGCGGCGCGCCGCCGACCGTATCCGACCGGAAGTAATGCCAAGCCGAATCGTGCATGGAGGCGAACACGTGGAAGCGTCCGCTGCCGTCCCGCGCGATCGACGGCTGGTTGTGGCCGTTGTCGTCGGCGTACTCGGCCACGGCAGCGCCGTCCATGACGGGAATGTTCGACCACGCCCCCGCCCCGTCGCGCCTAGCGATGTATACTTTGTGGGTACCCGCGGTGCTGCCCGGCGCGTTGTACGCCATGTAGGCGTACTCCAGTCCGGTGCCGTACGTCTCGAGCGGACTCCACCAGCCAGCCTGGTTGCTCGAATCCATCGCGTACGGCACCTGCGTCAGCGTCGCCGCCGCGCTCCCCGTGCCCGCGGGCAGCAGCGAGACCAGCGCGAGCCCCGCGATCCACGTTTTCAGTTGCTTTTTCCAATTCATCATTCACCTTCTCCTCTCCATCGCTTGGAATGAACCGCAGCTTGCGGAGCGCCCGCTTCGGCAGCGGGCGCCGGTGAAGCGCTTGCATGAACGACCGCCGAACGTCAGGCGACAGGCTAATCGTATCATGCAGGCCGCCGCGCGCGTCAGCAACAAAATGATGAGGAGGATAGAACAAAATGAGGGAATCAGACAGTCTGGTAGAACAAAATTCTGCTTGAAGAAGGCGATAGGGGCGAGGGCCGGCGCTTGAAGTATGCACGTAGATCAATAATTGGCGAGACCGCGTGGAGTAACCTGCCTAAGTGTGCACGTAGACCAATAGTTGGCGCTCGAGGTGGGTATAGAGGTTCCCGGATTAGCTGCTGGTTGTCTTGCCAGGTACCAGCAGCTTACCGGGGCCGCGCGCCCGAAGGCGAACATCCTTCTTTATGCGAACTTGTACGTCCAGAAGCGTTCGGTGCCGAATCGCTCCTGCACCTCGCGGTTTTTGTGCGGATTTTTCTCGAACAGCTGCGGGACGTAAAACTGCGAGCGATGCGACAGGATCGACGCGATCTTCTGCTTCAAGAAACCGCTGACGTCCACGAAGACATCGGGATCGCCGATCGACTCTCGGTGATTGTGCGAAAAAGCGAGGCAGTGCACGGGCGGACGGGCGGACGGATCCAGCTTGCCGATCGTGCGGACGACCGCCGCGCCGGTCGCGTCGTGGTCCGGATGGACCGCGAAGCCCGGGAAAAAGGTGATGACGAGCGTCGGATCGAGCTCCGCGAGCAGCTCGCCGATTTTCAGGTCCAGCAGGTCCTGATCCTCGAATTCGAGCGTTTTGTCATGAAAGCCGAGCAGGCGAAGATCCTGGATGCCGATGGCCTTGCAGGACTGCTCGAGCTCGCCCTTGCGGATCTGCGGAAGCGTGATGCGGTTGGCAAAAGGCGGATTGCCCATATTGCGCGCGCGCTCGCCCAACGTCAGGCAAGCGTATGTGACCTGGGCGCCCGCCGCGATGTGCTTGGCCAGCGTGCCCGAGATGCCGAAGCATTCGTCGTCCGGATGCGGCAGCACGACTAGAATACGTTGTTCCATGGATATCTTCCTTTCCCGGTCGTTAGGTTAAAAGGGTTCGCGGCTGAGCTGCAGGGCGACGACCAGCTTGCCCGAGCTGTCGTGTCCGGCCATGATCAGGCGCTCCGCGTCGGTCTCGTCGTAATGCGTCAGTCCCTCTGCGTAGATCCAGCCCTTTTCCATTTTCAATCCGACTCGATACGGTCCGTTGCCGGAGATCGAACCGATGCCGTAGCGAACCAGGGCGTTCGTGATGAAGTTAGCCGCGGGATGCTTGCTGCTATCGTTGTGGGCCGCGTAAGCGCCCGTCGTCAATTCCAAGTGTATGTACAGGTCCTGATCCTTGAGCGAATCGATCCTGTTCTGTATTTCCACGATTTGAATCGGTAGCATGCCGGCGCCTCCTCCGCTATTTATGATTCAATATACCACAGTCAAAGGAACGGCGCATGCGCGCGGCCGTCGCTATCCCCCCGAACGATGACGGAATAGCCCCGCGGCGCGGGGCTTCATGTCTCTCTTGAACGGTTCAATTCCGAATGGGCAAGCCCGATCTCCGAACTTTCCTTCCTGTCGTAAACCGTGTCGAGCTCCGCCCGCAGAGACAGGATGCCATTTTGGAAATCCTCGGTGTCGAGCATGAACGATTCGGTAACGTCCTTGCCCGAGGATAACTCGGCTGCGCCTAGCAAGACCCGGATGCGCCGGACGGCGTCGCCCTGGGGCGGCCCGTTCTCCTAAAGGCGTTTTATCGGGACTTAACCACTAACTTCAAGCTTCCATCCGCGCCGGGCTTGTTTATCCCGAAACGGAGTTGGGGTATGTTGATGTTGGCACCCAATCAGGAAGGAGCGATCGAGATGGCAAAGGAACTGGCGCTGCACGAAAAGCTAGAGGTTCACGAGATCCTGACGCTAAAAACGTCTTGCGCGACCAAAGCGAGGGCGATGGTCGAGTTCGTACAGGACGAGAAGCTGAAGGCGTTGATCGAGCAGGATCTGGTAAATTCGTCCAAGGCGATCGAAGAATTGAAATCCATCCTACAATAAGAGGTGATCGAGATGGCAATGACGACGATGAAAAAGGAAGAGCTGCTCAAGGCGACGGCGCCGCTGGACGATCTGGCGATCGCGACCGACATGCTGTTGTCGGCGAAGGCCGCGGTGCGCAGCTATGCCGTCGCGCTAACGGAGACGGCTACGCCCAAGGTTCATAAGATTCTGAAGGCGCAGCTGGACACGGCGATCGAGACGCACCGCAAGATCGCGGCTTACATGATCGAGAACGAAATGTATCATCCCTATAACGTGGACAAGCAGGTCGAGCACGACATGCTTAAAGCGGATACGGCGCTTTCGCTGATCAAAGAGTAATGCGGAATCACGCGCCCGGGCATGGCGACTGATGGTGCAGCCTGATCATAGACATGACCTGAAGCCTGACCGCAACCGCGGACGATCGGGCGGGACACGGCAGTATCGAGAAGGCGCCTACGGGCGCTTTTTTTCATGGGCGAAGATGTGCTAGGGTAAAGATAGCGTTAGAATCGTACGAGGTTGGAATCGGGAAAGGAAGTCGTGCCTGCATGAAGATTGGAATTCTGGACCAAGCGCCGATCGTAAAAGGCGGCAATGCGCCGAATGCGCTCCGAAACGCAGAGGAAATCGCCGTACTCGCGGACGAGCTCGGCTATCATCGGATGTGGATGGCGGAGCATCACAATACCCGCAACTTCGCCAGCACGGCGCCCGAGGTTATCGCCGCGCGTCTCGCGGCGCTGACGAAGCGTATCCGCATCGGCACCGGCGGCGTTATGATGATGCACTATTCGCCGCTTAAGCTGGCCGAAGTATTCAAGACCCTCAGCGCCTTTTCCCCGGGGCGAATCGACTTCGGCGTCGGCCGCGCGCCGGGCGGCGACCACTACTCGACCCGCGCGCTCGCCGAGGGACGGGCGCATCTGCCCGGCGAACTGTACGACAAGCTGCAGACGACGATGCAGCTGATCGCGGATCGCGCGCCGAAGGACCCGCTGTACGAGGGCCTGCTCGCCTCCCCGTACGACGTGCCGCTGCCGGAAGCGTGGCTGCTCGGCTCTACGGGCAACAGCGCCGTCCGGGCCGGGCGCCTAGGCGTCGGCTATTCGTTCGCGCAATTTTTCAACGGGCAGATGACGCGGGAGATTTTCGACGCCTACAGGGATAACTTCGAGCCGTCCTACTTCATGCCGAAGCCGCTCATCCTCGTGACCTACTCGGCCACCGTCGCCGAGACCCGCGAGGAAGCCGAATACATCGCGAAGCCGGCCGACCTGATGCGGCTGTCGCTCATGCGCGGCTCCCTGCAGCAGGTGATGACGCCGGAGGAAGCGCGCGACTATCCGTTGTCCGAGTCGGACCTCGCCGCCATTCGGGAGAACCGCAAGCTCCATCTCGTCGGCACGCCCGCCGAGGTCGCGGATCTGCTCCGCCGGGACCAGGAGCTGTACGGCTTCGACGAAGTGATGATCAACAGCACGCCGCATGGCATGGCTTCGCGCCTCCATGTGTTTCGGTTGCTGGCGCGGGAGCTGCTGCGGTAGGATGCGTGGCGAGTGGCGGGCAGGCGAGTTGATATAAGCCAACGGGACGAAGCAGGAGATCCTCCGCTTTGTCCCGTTTGGTTTTTCCGGCATCTTTTACCTTTTTTGGATCAACTTAGACATCTATTGTCACGCTTGCGTCTTAGCCCACATCTCCGGCGGATTCAGCTCATAAACCTCGTTTTCCCGAAACATGAATTGGTGCATGATGAACTCTCTGCGGATCGTCGCGTAATCTTCGTGGTAACCGCTGATGAACGCGTTGATCTCCTTCTCTTCGTACAGCCGCCCCGCCTCCAGTTTGGATGCGAGATGCGCCAGCACGATCAGCTTCTTTTTCAGCTGCGCGGGCAAGTGCTTCAGCCTGCCTTCCGACGTGAAAAAGTTTTTGACGACGGTCTCTTTAAGGCGCGCATCCCGCTCGATCTCCACGTCGTTCTTTTCTCCTTCGCTTTTTTTGTAGATGAGCGCTACGGCCGCGCTCGCGTTGTTTTGAAGAAAGTAGTCGTTGAGCGAGAAAAAAATCGAATTTTTCTCCCTCCGCTCGTGAATGAGACTCGCCTCGCGCAGCTTCGCCGCATGATGCGTGATCGTAGCCGGCGTCAGATACAACCGCTCCGCCAACTCCAGCCCGCTCATCTCTCCGCCGGCCAGCAAAATCAGCATCCGCAGCCGCGTCGGATCCGCCAGCGCCTTGTGGTAGGCGACGACTTTGTCGAGTTGCATGGCATCTCTCCTCTTTTTTGCCGGTAATTTGCCGAGGGATTAAAGCTTAATAAATAGCCTTCGCGATTGATTAGACAACAATCTAATTTTATTATCGTCTAATCTATTTACCATGTCAATATGTGGGATTACTGCCCGGCGGTATCGCCTGCTTTAGAGTAGCAGTGCACATGGGGGGGCGAGGCCTAATTAGCCGGAAAAACCGGTTAATTCGGCGGCTCGCATGGGGGGGCGAGGCCGAGTTAGCCGGAAAAACCGGTTAATTCGGCGGCTTGCATGGGGGGGCGAGGCCGAATTAGCCGGAAAATCCGGTTAACGGGGCGGCTCGCATGGGGGGCGAGGCCGAATTAGCCGGAAAATCCGGTTAATTCGGCGGCTCGCATGGGGGGGCGAGGCCGAATTAGCCGGAAAATCCGGTTAACGGGGCGGCGGCTCGGCCTGATTAGCGCGCCGCCGCACAGCAAAAAGCCGCCCCAGTCCCCCACGAATCTCGTGGCGGAACAGGACGGCTCCTGCAAAATTAAGCTCTTTTCTTGCGTGTCAGCACGTCGAAGATGACGGCCGCGGCCAGGACGCCGCCGCGGATCATGTACTGGTACGAGATGCCGACGCCGAGCAGGTTCATGCCGCTCGTGAGCGAAGTCATGACGATGGCGCCGATGATCGAGCCGGTGACTTTGCCGACGCCGCCTGCAGCGGATACGCCGCCAACGTAGGCGGCCGCGATCGCGTCGAGCTCGAACAACGTGCCGGCCGTCGTGGTCGCGGACTGGAGACGCGCGGTAAACAGGATGCCGGACAGCGCGGAGAGCATGCCCATCGAGCCGAAGACGATGTACGTGATCTTCTTGACGCTGATGCCGCTGAGGTGCGCGGCCTCCGGGTTGCTGCCGACTGCATAGATATGACGGCCAAGCACGGTCTTCGTCGTCAGGAAGTGGTAGATCACGACGACGGCCAGCATGATGACGACGGTCCAGGAGAAGCCGTTGTAGCCGGCGATAATCCAGGTGATATACGCGATGATGGCCGATACGAATACGAGCTTGACCGCGAAGATGCCGCCCGAGACGACATCGAACTCGTACTTCAGCTTGTTGCGGCGGTTCGCGAATTCAAAGTAAATGTAGAGCGCGATGACGACGAGCCCCAGGATCAGCGACAGCACGCTGAGGCCGCCGACTTCGCCCAGGGACGGAATAAAGCCGTTGCCGAGCGCGTTGAAGTGCTCGTTTTTAACGATAATCGTACCGGATTTCTCCGTGACCATAAGCAGCGCGCCGCGGAAGATGAGCATCGCCGCCAGCGACGACACGAATGCCGGGATGCCGACCGAGGCGACCAGCACGCCGTTGAACATGCCGATCGCGATGCCGAGCACGAGGATGACGGGAATCGTGATATAGACGGGCACGCCCCAGTCCGACAGCATTATCGCGGAGATCGCGCCCATGAAGCCCGCGGCGAAGCCGACCGACAGGTCGATGTGCCGGATGACGATGACGAGCGTCATGCCGACGGCCAGCACGGCGGTATAGCCGGTCATGTCGAGCAAGTTGCTGATGTTGCGCGAGGACATGAACAGGCCGTCCGTCATGATGGAGAACGTAAGCATGATCACGAACAGCGCGATGTACATGCCGTATTCGCGAATGTTGACTTTGATGAGCGACTTGGCTTCGTTAAAGAAATTCATCGATGATACCTCCTATTGCGTGGCGAGCTCCATGATTTTTTCCTGGCTGGCCCGTTCGATCGGCAGTTCGCCCTTGATCTTGCCTTCGGCCATGACGTAGACGCGGTCGCTCATGCCGAGCACCTCGCCGAGCTCCGAGGAGATCATGATGATGCTCATGCCTTCGGCGATCAGCTTGTTCATGATCGTGTAAATCTCGAACTTGGCGCCGACGTCGATGCCGCGGGTCGGCTCGTCGAGAATCAGCAGCTTCGGACCGACGAACAGCCACTTGCCGAGCGATACCTTCTGCTGGTTGCCCCCGCTTAAGTTGCCGACGATCTGCTCGACGGACGGCGCCTTCACGTTCATCGACCGCTTGTATTCGTTGGCTACCTTGACCTCTTCGTTCTGGTTGATGATGCCGCCTTTGGCGATGCCGTTCAGATTCGCGGCGGAGACGTTGCTCTTGATGTCCTGGAGCAGAAATAGGCCGTCTCCCTTGCGGTCTTCCGTGACATAGGCGATGCCCGCTTCGATCGCGTCGCTCGTATGCTTGAACGAACGGCGCTTGCCCTCCACGAGCAGCTCGCCTTGCAGTTTATAAGACTTCGGATTGCCGAAGATGCTGAGTGCCAGCTCCGTCCGCCCCGAGCCCATCAAGCCGGCGATCCCGACGATTTCTCCTTTTTTAACGTGCACGTTGGCGTTCTTGACGACGTTTCTGCCCGAAGGAGCGTCGTAGGCGGTCCAATCCCGGACCTCGAGGATCGTGTCGCCGAACTTCTTGTTCGCGCGCTTGGGATAGATGTCCTCGATCTCGCGCCCGACCATGTTTTTGATGATGACGCCTTCCGTGATCTCGCCCTTGGCGGCGTCGAGCGTGCAGATCGTGCGTCCGTCCCGGATGACGGTGGCCTTGTCGGCGATGGAGATGACTTCTTTGAGCTTGTGGGAAATCATGATGCAGGTAATGCCTTGATCCTTCAATTCGCGAAGCAGTTCGAGCAGGTTCTCGCTGTCGTTCTCGTTCAGAGCGGCCGTCGGTTCGTCCAGGATGAGCAGCTTCACTTCCTTGCTGAGCGCCTTGGCGATCTCGACGAGCTGCTGCTTGCCAACGCCCAAGTCTTTGATCAGGGTCTCGGGATTGACGTTCAACTTCACCTTTTTGAGCATGCGCTTGGCTTCGACGATCGTGCGGTTCCAGTTGACGACGGCGCCTCGCTTCACTTCGTTGCCCGCAAAAATGTTCTCGTAGACGGTGAGATCCGGGAACAGCGCAAGCTCCTGATAAATGATGGCGATGCCGGTCTTGACGCTGTCGCTGATCTTCGAGAAGGCTTGCACCTTGCCGTCGAATACGATGTCGCCCGAATACGTGCCATGCGGATAAACGCCGCTCAACACCTTCATCAGCGTGGACTTGCCCGCGCCGTTTTCCCCGATGAGGCAGTGGATCTCTCCCCGCTCGACCTTGAAGCTGACGTCCGTGAGCGCCTTGACGCCCGGGAATTCCTTGGTGATGCTCTTCATCTCTAGAATATAGTCGCTCATTCTCTTCACTCCTTAGGCGCAGCGACGTTCGATAATGGCGGAATCGCGATAGACGCATCTATCACGATCCCGCGCTTCTGCTATGTGCCGGCTGGGATTACAGTCCCGTGAAGTCGCCCGCTTTGTAGTAGTCCGAATCGATGAGTTTTTCCTTGACGTTGCCCTTGTCGACGACGATGACGTCCGTTTGCTTCGCCTTCACGTCCACCTTGCCGTTGTTGTAAGAGCCGGTCGTCTCGGGCGTCTTGCCGTCTCAGGATATCGACCGCCATGCCCATCGCGTCCTTGACCAGCGTGCGGACGTCCTTGAACACCGTCATGGATTGCTTGCCGTCGATCACGTATTGGATGGATGCCTTCTCGGCGTCTTGACCGGTAACGACGTAGCTCGTGATCGCCTTGTCGGAACCGAATACGTCGGCGATGGAGCGAGCCGTGCCGTCGTTCGGCGCCAGGATGGCGACGTCGCCCTTCATGTCGGCGGCTGCCGAGGTCAGGTGCGTTTGCGCTTTGTTCTTGGCTTCGTTGGCGTCCCAGTTCGTGGTGACTTGGCCGATGATCTTGCTCATTTGCTCGCGGGTCAGGTCCTTCGTATCCTTCAGCGCGACCGCTTCGCTCGAGTTCGCGATCTTGAACGTGCCGTCCGCGATCTTCGGCTGCAGCGTCTGCCATGCGCCTTGGAAGAACAGGAACGCGTTGTTGTCGGTAGCGGCGCCGGCGTACAGGTACAGCGGCTCGCCTTGACCCTTGGCGTGATCGACCAGGTATTGCGCTTGCGCCGCGCCGACCGCCACGCTGTCGAAGGTGACGTAGTAGTCGACCGCATCGGTGTTCGTGATCAGACGGTCGTAGGAGATGACCTTGATGCCTTCTTTTTTGGCTTCTTCTACGGCTGCCGCCGCTGCGTCGCCGTCTTGCGGACAGATGATGAGGACTTGAATGCCTTTGTTGATCAGCGTCTCGACGTTTTCCTTTTCCTTGGCGGAGGAGCCTTGGCTGAACAGAATATCCGTCGTATATTTCGTGCCGGACAGCGCATCCTTAAAGCGTTGCTCGTCCTGCACCCATCTCGGTTCGTCCTTCGTCGGGAGCACGATACCCACGCTCACCTTGCTGCTCGCTCCATCCTTGCCGCAAGCTGCGGCGACCGCCGCGAACATCATGACGACCAGCAATAGCGCGATCGATTTGAATCCTTTTTTCATTTGTTGTAACCCCTTTCGATCTCTTCGGTTTTTCTGACAAGACCAACTATAGCACCGGACAAGACGCGTGAAAGCGCTTATCGATAGCACTCTTTTGCGACCGCCTGCAAAATTTTATCCTGGCCGGAAATGACAAAAAACCGCATCCCGAAGGTGCGGTTAACGATTGCGCGACTGCCTTGTTTTGTTTTATTGCGCCAATTGCTCAAGATCCGGCTGCAATTTGTTCCGCAGCGCGTACAGCAAGATCGCTCCGACCAGGAACGCTACGGCATCCGCGATGACGAGCGACCAGACGACGCCGTGGAAGCCGTTCATGCGATTGGCGATAAAAAGCACGGGAATCAACGTTGCCCCTTGAACGACGGACATCACAAACGCGGCGGTCCCCTGCGCGGTCGCTTGAAAAATCCCCGTGAACAGCGAGGTCATGCCCGTTATGAACAAGGAGAGAAACGTCACGTGCAAAATGTAGCTGCCCATTTCGATCAACTGCGGGTCGTTCGTAAACCAGCCGATCAGATGGTCGGATACGAGATAGACGACGACGCCGAATACGACGGCCAGCCCCACGATCGTCTTGATCGTAAAGGAGATCGTATGCTTCATGCGCAGCTTGTTGGCCGTAAAAGAAAAGGCGATCAGCGGCACGACGCCCTCGCACAAGCCCATCAGAATAAACTCGGGAAATTGCAGCAAGCGAGACGAAATGCCGTAGCCCGCGATGGCTTGCTCTCCGTATTCGACCAGGTAGTGGTTAAAGATCAGCGACATGGCCCCCAGGAATACGCTCATCACGAAGACGGGGACGCCGATTTTGAACACATTGCTCAGGATATCCTTGCTCACCTTGAACCATTTTGCCGAGACGGTTAGAAATGAACTCTTGTAGCCCATATGGAAAGCGAAGTAGACGCCAGCGACCAGATTAGATACGACCGTCGCCGACGCGACGCCGATGACGCCCCAGTGCAAGACGAAGACGGCGAGCGCATCGAGCGCGATGTTGACGGCGACGCTGAGGATCATACCGACCATCGACGTGATGGCCGAACCCTCCGAGCGCACGATATTTTCCAGCGTGAAAAACAACACGACGAACGGCGAACCGATGAGCATAATCGTGACATAGTCCTTCGTGAATCCGAACGAATCGGCCGTCGCTCCCAGTCCGTGAACGATCGGGTCAATCAACGGCAGACCGACGGCCATCACGATAAGTCCTAGGACCAGACTGCTGTAAAAGGCGAACGAAGACACATGCTTGACGTCCTCGTATTTTTTCTCTCCCAGCAGGCGGGAGATGAAGGCGCCGCTGCCGATGCCGATCAGGTTGCCCAGTGCCATAATGATCGCGAACAACGGCAGCGTGAGCGCGAGCGCGGATAGGATGGCGGTATCGTTAAGCGTACCAAGGAAATAGGCATTTAAGATGGAGTAAATGACGGCCATTGAAGTGCCTAGCATCATCGGCAGGGCGAAGTGGGCTACGGCTTTGGCGATCGGCGCTTTTTCAAAGTAATGGAGGTTTGCAGATTCCATGCGGGTCACCGCTTTCTTTGGTTTTATCAGGCTTTGGTCTAACATAGACAGCCGTCTAAGTTAGCAGGCGCTCGTCTAACTTTCGGGCAACCGTCTAACTCAGCAAGCATCAGTCTAACACCGTTAGATTGAACCTTACAGTGTTAGATGATATCATGGGTTTATGAACCTGTAAAGAATAATCTTACACCGTTAGACAAAGGGCGGAATATCGATGAAAAAGCAGCAGCCGCAAATATCGGAAGACAAAATTCTGGAAGCCTCGTGGGCGCTTCTGGGAGAGGACGGCATCGAAAAATTCAGCATGAGACGATTGGCCGATCGGCTGGGAATCCAGGCGCCCTCGCTGTACTGGTACTTCAAGAGCAAGTTGGATCTCTATCAGCGCTTGGCCAACCAAGTATCGCGAATCATCCTGGAGGAGTATCGTTCTGAAGGGGACTGGAAGGCGCAGCTCGCGGGCATTGCGACTACGATACGAAACGTGCACCGCCGGTACCCCTGCTCCACGCAGCTGATGATGCTGACGCTCCCGCACGAGCCGGACATCATCCGGCTTACCAACCGCATGCTGCTCTGCCTGGAAGCGACGCCGCTTGCGCAGGAGCAGAAAATACAGACGGTGCTTGCGCTCGTGAATTACGTTCACTACTTCGTGCTGGACGACTATCAGCATCAGCGCAACGTGGCCGCGATGATGAACGACCAGGGAGAATTCCATAAAGGCGGGATGATTGGTCTGCTGGACGCCATGAGCGAGGAGGATGCGGGACTGTTCCGGAGGCTGTTCAAAAGCGGAATGTTCGAGCTGATGGGGACCGACCGGTCGTTCGAGTTCGGCTTGAACCTGATTCTGCTCGGGGTCGAGCAGGTGATTAAGGCGCAGGAAAACTAACTCGCATCCGCGGCATAGCGCAATTTTGCGCTATGCGGGCCATGTCGCCGCCCGCGTTCGTGCCGACGCTTACTTATGTGCGCGGCATAGCGCATTTTTGCGCTATGCGAGCTACGTCGCTATCCGCGTTCGTGCCGACGCCAACTTGCGTCCGCGTCATAGCGCATTTTTGCGCTATGCGGGCTATGTCGCTACCCGCGTGCGCGCCGGCACCAACTTACGTGCGCGGCATAGCGCAATTTTGCGCTATGTGGGCCACGTCGCTACCCGCGTGCGCGCCGGCGCTAACTTGCGTCCGCGACATAGCGCAATTTTGCGCTATGCGGGTCACATCGCTACCCGCGTTCGTGCCGACGCTAACTTGCGTCCGCGGCATAGCGCAATTTTGCGCTATGCGGGCTACGTCGCTATCCGCGTTCGTGCCGACGCTAACTTGCGTCCGCGGCATAGCGCAATTTTGCGCTATGCGGGCTATGTCGCTACCCGCGTGCGCGCCGGCACCAACTTACGTGCGCGGCATAGCGCAATTTTGCGCTATGTGGGCCACGTCGCTACCCGCGTTTGTGCCGACGCTAACTTGCGTCCGCGGCATAGCGCAATTTTGCGCTATGCAGGCCATGTCGCTCCCCGCGTGCGCGCCGGCACCAACTTACGTGCGCGGCATAGCGCAATTTTGCGCTATGCGGGCTACGTCGCTATCCGCGTTCGCGCCGACACCAACTTGCGTCCGCGAAACTTGCGTCCGCGGCATAGCGCAATTTTGCTCTATGCGGGCCACGTCGCTACCCGCGTGCGCGCCGGCACCAACTTACGTGCGCGGCATAGCGCAATTTTGCGCTATGCGGACTACGTCGCTACCCGCGTTCGTGCCGACGCTAACTTGCGTCCGCGGCATAGCGCAATTTTGCGGTATGCAGGCCATGTCGCTACCCGCGTTCGTGCCGGCGCTAACTTGCGTCCGTGGCATAGCGCAATTTTGCGCTATGCGGGCCACGTCGCTAGCCGCGATCGCGCCGACACCAACTTGCGTCCGTGGCATAGCGCAATTTTGCGCTATGCAGGCCACGTCGCTACCCGCGTGCGCGCCGGCGCTAACTTACGTGCGCGGCATAGCGCAATTTTGCGCTATGCGGGCTACGTCGCTACCCGCGTTCGTGCCGACGCTAACTTGCGTCCGTGGCATAGCGCAATTTTGCGCTATGCGGGCTATGTCGCTCCCCGCGTTCGCGCCGGCGCCAACTTGCGTCCGCGGCATAGCGCAATTTTGCGCTATGCGGGCTATGTCGCTCCCCGCGTTCGTGCCGACGCTAACTTGCGTCCGCGGCATAGCGCAATTTTGCGCTATGCAGGCCACGTCGCTAGCCGCGTTCGCGCCGACGCCAACTTGCGTCCGTGGCATAGCGCAATTTTGCGCTATGCGGGCCACGTCGCTACCCGCGTTCGCGCCGACACCAACTTGCGTCCGTGGCATAGCGCTATTTTGCGCTATGCGGGCCACATCGCTACCCGCGTTCGTGCCGACGCTAACTTGCGTCCGCGGCATAGCGCAATTTTGCGCTATGCGGGCCACGTCGCTAGCCGCGTGCGCGCCGGCACCAACTTACGTGCGCGGCATAGCGCAATTTTGCGCTATGTGGGCCACGTCGCTCCCCGCGTTCGCGCCGGCGCCAACTTGCGTCCGCGACATAGCGCAATTTTGCGCTATGCGGGCCACGTCGCTACCCGCGTTCGTGCCGACGCGAAACTTGCGTCCGCGACATAGCGCAATTTTGCGCTATGCGGGCCACGTCGCTACCCGCGTTCGTGCCGGCGCTAACTTGCGTCCGCGACATAGCGCAATTTTGCGCTATGCGGGCCACGTCGCTACCCGCGTTCGCGCTGACACTAACACTCCGCTTCTTCTCCCGCTTGCAACATGAGAAAAAGCGCCAGGACATCGTCCCTGACGCTTTCTCGCACAATTCGCCATCTTCCGCCGAAACCGCCGGCGTTCCTACTGCTTCACGTTCTTGTACACTTCCTCCCGCGTATGGAAGCCCTCCGCGATGATCGTCTCGTCGATGTTGAACTTGTCGACGGCGATCGGCGAGAGCAGCACGGAAGGCACCTCGATCTTGCCGTTGTTGACCTTCCGGTCGGCGCCCGGGTCTTCTCCCCGCGCGAGCTTGAAGGCGAGCTCCGCCGCCTTCTCGGCGAGCAGCTTGATCGGCTTGTAGACGGTCATCGTCTGCGTCCCTTCGACGATCCGCTGCGCGGCCGCGAGATCCGCGTCCTGGCCCGCGATCGGGATCCTTCCGGCGAGCCCACGCTCGGCCAGCGCCTGGACGACGCCGCCCGCGGTCGCGTCGTTGGCCGCGATGACCGCGTCGATCCGGTCGCCGTTCGCGTCGAGCGCCGCCCGCATGTTGGCCAGCGCATTCGCCGGCAGCCAGTCCTTGCTCCACTGGTCGTACACGACCCTGATGTCGCCGCTGTCGATTTTCGGCTGGATGACGTTGAACACGCCTTGCTTGAACATATGCGCGTTGTTGTCCGTATCGGCCCCGCCGATATAGACGTACTTGCCGCGCGGCACTTGCTTTAGAATCGCCTCGGCCTGGAGCTCGCCGACCTTCTCATTGTCGAAGGAAACGTAAAGATCGATATCGGCGTTGTTGACCAGCCGATCGTAGGCGAGCACCTTGATGCCCGAGGAATGGGCGCGCTTGACGATCGCCGCCGTCGCCGCCGCGTTGTGGGGCACGATGACGAGGATGTCGACGCCTTCGCCGATCATCGTCTCGGCCTGCGAGATCTGCTTGGCGTCGTCCCCGTTCGCCGCCTCGATGACGACCTCGGCGCCGAGCGCCTCCGCGGCCGCCTTGAACAGATCGCGGTCGCGCAGCCAGCGCTCCTCGAGCAGCGTGTCCATCGCGAAGCCGATCTTGATCGGCCCGCTATGGCCCGAAGGCGCGACGCCCCCGCCGCCTCCCGCTCCTTGCGAAGCGGAAGCCGCGGGCTCGGTGCCCGACCGTCCGCCGCCGTCGCAGCCTGCCGCCAAGCATGCCAGCGTCAGCGCCAGCGCCATCAGAAGCAGCGGCCTCATCCCTCGCCTGACGCGTATCCACGACTGCACCATCTTTACGATCCCCTTTTTCCAAGCAGCGTTTTGCGGTATTCGGTGGGCGAGACGTCGCACATTTTTTTGAACACCTTGCTGAAATAGTTCGGATCGTGGTAGCCGACCTCGAACGTGATCTCCTTCAGGCTGCGCTCGGGATCGCCCATCAGCTTCTTGGCCTTGTCGATGCGGCATTCGGTCAGGAAATCGATGTAATTCACGCCGAGCTGCTCCTTGAATAGCTTGCTGATATAAAAGGGACTGAGTCCGACCCGCTTGCCGATCGCCTCGAGCGAGATGTCCTCGTGGGAATGCTCGTAGACGTACTGCTTGATCTGCTGGATCGCATCCGGCTTGACCCGCTCCTGGTGCGTCTCGAACGCCTGCCGCATCCGCGCGAGCAGCAGGGCGGTCTCGGCGCGCAGCTGCCGATACTCGCGGGCCTGCACCGAAAACAGCGGCGACTCCGTCTCCACGCCCATCTCCAGCAGCACGCGCGAAGCGAGCCAGAGCAGCTCCAGCGCGCGCTGCTGTCCGAGCAGCAGGTCCGCGCCTTCGCTCTCGCTCCGCCGGAGCAGCTCCTGGACGTCCGCTTCGATCTGCTCCCATTGCCCGAGACGGATGCGATCGAAGAACTGGCGCTCCCACTGCTTCGCCGACAGCCCTTCCCGGGCCATCCCGAGCGCGGGCGTATCCGCGTAAAATCGATACTTGACCGGCAGCGTCGGATCCGAAGACGCGATGAGCGCCTCCTGATAGGATTGCCGGATTTGGTCCAACGAATCGCATACGCCGCCGATGCCGACGAACGAGCTGCCCGAACCCGGCAGACTCGCGGCCGCCAACGCGCCCGTCAAGCCCGAGTCCGACAGGTCCGCGCCGGACGATGCAACGCCCCGCATCCCCGCGTCCGCGACAGACAGCAGGTCGCGCGCCAGGGCGAGCGCCTGCGAGCGGTACGAGCGCGCCGGTTCCCTGAACGCGATGACCGGGATATGCCGCCCGTACATCGCGCCGACCCAGCCGCCGCCCGCCTGTCTCGCTTTTTCCCGGATCGCGGCGTACAGCCCCTCCGCGCCCGCCGGCAGCAGCACGGACATTGCGAACGGCTCGCCGCCCGCGCGCTCGCCGAGCAGGCCGACCAATTCGTCCAGATGCACCTCGTGCACATGGTCGAACAGCAGCTGCGTGACGATATCGGCTTCGATCACCGGCAGCACTTTGCGCAGCGCAGCCTCCTGCCGCTTGCTCGTCTCGGCCGACCTGCGCTCCTCCTCGATCTGGCTCAGCACCTTGCCCACCGTCGCCACGATCTCGCTGGCCTTGCTCGGCTTGAGCAGGTAGTCTTTGACCCCGAGCTTGATGGCCGACCGCGCGTAATCGAACGTGTCGTATGCCGTGACCATAACGAACTTGACGCCCGGCTGGGCCTCGGCGATGATCTCGATCGCTTCCAGGCCGTTCATGCCGGGCATTTTAATGTCCATCAGGATGAGGTCGGGTTGCAGCTCCGCGGCCATTTCCACGGCGATCTTTCCGTTTTTCGCCTGCGCGATGTCCAGCTCGGGGAAGCCTTTTCGCAGAATCGCCTGCAATCCGTCCCGCTCGATCTGCTCGTCGTCCACGATCAAGAGCCTAGTCATCGCTATCGAACCTCCTTGTTTTCGGTATTTGAAGGACGACCGTCGTGCCCCCGGGGCCGCTCGCGATCTCCATGACGTCGTCGGTGCCGTAAAAGAGGCGGAGCCGTCTGACGACATTGCTGAAGCCGATCCCGGTCGAATGACCCTCCGTCTCCACGGCACGCTCCTCGAGAATCTGCCTGATCTTGTCCTCGGACATGCCCGGTCCGTCGTCGGCGATCTCGATCCTCACCCGCTCCTCGCCGTCCGCCACCCGGAAGCGGATCGTGCCGCCCTCCTCGCTCGGCTCGACCGCATGGATGACGGCGTTCTCCACGATCGGCTGCAGCGTGAGACCCGGAATCTGCACGTGCAGGCACGACTCGTCGATGTCCGCCTCGAACCGAAGCCGGTCGGTGAACCGGGCCTTTTGGATCTCCATGTACTGGCGCAGCACGTTGACCTCGTCGTACAGCGTGACGGAGCGGTCAAGCCGCTTCAGATTGTATCTCAGGAGGCCCGCCACGCTCGCGAGCAGGTCGCTCGTCTCTTCGGAGCCCTCCAGGTATGCCTTCTTGGACAGCGTATCGAGCGTGTTGAACAGAAAGTGCGGATTAATCTGGCTCTGCAGGCTGCGCAGCTGGCTCTCCTGCAGGAGGAGCTTGTTCTGCTGAAGCTCGCGCTCGAGCTGCGCTTTTTGCTGAATTTCCGAGATCAGGTTGTTGATATTGACGCGCATGCGTTCGAACATTTTGGCCAGGAAAGAGATCTCGTCATTAGACTTGACTTCGACCTTCAGGTCGAACCGCCCGCGCGACAGCTCCTTGGCCGCCTGCGTGAGCTTCTGGATCGGACGCGTGATGCTCAGGGAAAATCCGTACGTAAACAGCAGCATAAGCAGCGTGATCGTGAGCAGCAGCCAGACGCCCAGCTTCTTAAGCTCGGCCGATTGCTCGATGATGCCGCGGTAAAACTGGTCGTACGTCTTCAGCTCGGTGTCGATCAGGGTGAGCGTCATCTCGGAGATGTACTTGGAGATGCGCGTCGCTTCGAGAAAGGCGTTCGCCGAATCCTCGGACTCCTTTTCGGATTGAAAGAGCAGCGAACGGTCCATCGTCTCGAGCAGACTGTCGATCAGGTTCATGTAGTTGGTAATCGCGAAGTCGTTGTCCGCGTTCCGAAGATTGATGACGCCGAGCCTGGCTCTGCGCAGCTCCTCCTTGCTTCGGTCGAGCAGGCCGAGGTTGGCCGCCGTCGGCTCGAGCCTGTAATTGTTGAGCGCGGTGATCGTCTGCTGGCTCGCCGTCGTCACCTCGTTCATGCGCAAGTATCGCTGCAAAATATCGTTGTACTGCTCCTGCGTCTTCTGGTTGTAGTAGGTCAGCGTCATCCAGATCGCGACCATGATGAACAAGACGATGGCGGCGAGCGTCCAGATCTTGCGCTGAATGCTCGTCATGGCGCCTCCTTGAGCTTGAGCATCCGGATGTCGGTCGGGTAGCCGTCGGTATTGAGCGGCATGACCTCTCCGCTCAGCCATTTGACCATCAGGTTCACGCTCATCCTTCCCATCTTGTCCGGGGACTGCTCGAGTACGCCGTCGAGTTTGCCCGTCTTAAGCAGGTCCAGGCTGTCCGAGCTGTCGTCGAACGTGTAAATGTCGTACGGCCCTACCTGCGAGCGTCTGCCGATCTCCTGAATCATCGCGTCCGCGATGTTGGCGTTCACGGCGACGAAGGCGTCGACGTCGGGCAGCTTGTTCATCATGTCCTGCGTCGCGGCGATGACCTGCTCGCGCGTCTCCTCGGTTTTCGCATAGGCCGTCTTCACGCCGGGATATTTTTTGAGCACGTCGTCGATGCCCTGAATGCGCTGCCGCTGATAATACTCCTGCCGGTCGTCGCCCATCAAGATGACGGTGCCCGACTTCCCCATGTCCGCGATCAGCTGCCTGGCGATCATCTGCCCGGCCGCGAACTGATCGGAGCCGACATACGTTCTCCGGAGGCTCTCGGCCATCGGCACATCGCTGCCCACCGTGATGACGGGAATGCCGTAAAAGGCAGCCTTGACCTTCGTCAAATTTTTAAACGCTTCCGTATCCAGCCCTTGCAAGATGATCCCGTCCACCTTGGAGTCGATGGCGATCTCGAGCTTCTTCAGGAAGTCGTCCTGGTCTTTGTTGTAGCTGCCCCATACCTCGATGCTGGCGCCGCTCGCTTTCGCCTCAGCCTTCGCGCCCGCGGCGACCTGGTTCCAGAATGGCGTATCCAGCTCTTGCGTGATGAGGACGAGGCGATAGCGGGGCTCCTGCTCCGCTCGCGTCTGCGGAAGCTGCCCGTCGGAACGGAATACCCGGTCCGCCGACCGGACCGTAAAGTACAACAGAACCGCGCATAGAACGCCGATTAGGATAAGCAACGATTTCCGCAAGCGAATGACTCCGTTTCCAATTGGACTAGCTACATCATAGCAGAGGGTAACGGAAGTTCAAGCGTTATGGCGCCGAGAAGCGTCTCCTTCCCCTCGCGCTTGCCTGGCACTACGCGGGAACCGCACAAAAAATGTGCGATTTCGCTAATCCCATGCCTTCTCCACCTCAGTCCGCCTCACCCCGCCCACTCGCACATGCGATACCCGAAAACCGCGCAAATGAATAAGCCCGGCTGTCTGGGAATCAGACGTGCCGGGCCGAACTTATAAAATGATAAGGGATGGCGCTAGACTCAAAGCATGCAACATCTTAACCCAAACAGCGGACGATGCTTAGAGGCCCAGCTTGTTGCCCCGTTCGAGGCGCTGGATTTGCTTTTCCCCGGTATCCGCCAGCTCGCGGAACTGGTTGATCGTCTCGCGCATTTTCGGCAGCGCTTCCTGCTTGAAGGCGCTGATCGAATCGAGCGCGGACAGTACGTCGGTGAACGCTTGCTTCATCGTATCGACCGAGATGTTCGCCTCGAGGGCCTGCTTGTGAATCGCCGCCCCCCTGGTCTTTGAGCATGCGGGACGTGCCGGCGATCAGCTCGTTCGTCGTCTGGTTGAGCAGCTCGATTTTTTTCAGCACGATCTTCTGGTTGTAGAGGGCGCTCGCGACGGTGACGGCGATCTTAAGCGCGGACACCGTGACGTTCTTGGCGCGGTCGACGCCGCGGATGAGCTCCTTGTTGTTACGCACGACGACCTCGATCGCCATGATGCCCTGCTGATTGACGACCTGCATCTGCTGCAGGTCCATCAGGCGCTGGCGAAGCGGAAACATGACCTCTTCGGTGATAAAACGGATTTTCTCGGGATCCTCGCCCCGTACCTTAGCCGCTTCGACCTGCTGCTCGATCGACGAATCCATGAGCGTGCCGAGCTCGATCTCCTTTTGCAGCTTCTTGGTCAGGTCGCGCAGCGTCTGCTGCTCGATCTCGAGCGTCGTGTTGTCGTTCTTCAGCGTCGTCTTGCCCTTGTCGAGGGAGACGATGATGTCGGCGATGACGGTGTCCGCCTTTTCGTACCGCGCGAAGTAGGCGCGCAGCGGATTGAACAGCTTGCCGAGCAGGCCGTGCTTGGCGAAGTCGACCGCGCTCGGGTCGAGATCCTTAAGCTGAATGTTCAGCTCCGAGAGCCCCTTGGCGACCTGGCCGCCGTCGTCTCCCGTCTTCGACAGGTTTCCTACCGTAATTTGCAGCAGCTGGTTTTTCTCGGAAGAAGACCGCATCGTGTTCATGCCGAACGTATCGATCGACTGCAGAATGCCTTTGCGATTGTCGAGCGATTCGAGGTCGAGCGACATGATCGCGTTCACGTTGTTATCCGCCAGCTCCTTGAGCTTGGCGACTTCCTCGGGGACGGGCTTGACCTCTTCCTCGATCGCGACCTTAATCTCTTCCTGGCTTGGGACTTCCATCGAAAATGACATTTCGCGTCCACCTCTCCTATGTCTTGAGCTTTACATTTGAACGTTAAACAGGTTGCCTAGCTTGTAGACGACGTCGTCCGTGTCCGCGTTGATGCTGGCGGCTTCGTTGATGCTCGATATGTTTTGCAGCGCCTTGATGTCCGCGTTATAGCCGACCGTGTAGATCGGGATCTTGTAGCTTGCGATCAGGCTCTGGACTTCCTTGAGCTTGAGGCCGACGTTGGTCTCGCCGTCGCTCAGGACGAAGATCAGCGGCTTGACGTTCGGGTCAGAGGCCATGTAGTCCTGCAGCAGCTTAATCGCGACGACGACGCCGTCGAACGTAGCCGTGCTGCCTCCCGCCTGCAGGCCGTCCACCGCGCCGACGAACATCGACTGCTGGTTCGTATCGTACTTGCCGATCGGCAGGTTGATCGTGACGGCGCTGGAGTACGAGACGAGCCCGATGCTGTTGTCGCGGCCGAGGTACTTCTGCCCCTTAAGCAGCGACTCTTTGAGCCGGTTCAGCGGTTCGCCGTCCATGCTGCCGGAGACGTCGGCGACGAATACCGCGGCGATCGGCTTGGCGCCATTTTTCTTTTCCTTCCACACCTTCTGCGCGGCGATCAGCGTACTGCCGTCGACGGCGCCGACCGTCGGCTTGTAATCCTCCAGCTCGTTAAAGCCCTTGCTCTTGGCGGCATCCTGGTACTTGGCCTGCGCCGCGAACTCGGCGAATTTCTTGACGATCTCAAGCTTCGTCGCGGAGATGTTGCCGAGCGCGTACAGCGGGCTGTCATGCCGGGCGCCGAACGGCGTGAACACGTAGCCGCCCTTCAGGTCCGCCGCATTGACGTACGTCTGATACTCCAGCACGAAACCGTCTAGCGCGCCCGACTTGGCGGCATCGCGCATCTGCAGCGTCGTGGACGCGATGAACGGCACGTTCGCCTGGAAGCTTTCGAAGCCCTTGACCGCCTTGTCGCTGAGCAGGTTCGAGCCGTCGAACGTCTTCAGCGCGGCGACGAGGAAGTTGAGGCCCGTCGAGCTGGCGAAAGGATCCGTGTAACCCATGGCGAACTCGCCGGCCGCGATCGCGTCGGTGACCGTCTTGACGGTTACCGAGCCGTATTTTTGGACGAGCGCGTCGTTTTTCGCCTTGGAAATGACGATGCCCGGCACGTTGCCGACGAGGCGCTTGGTCACGAGCTGCGTCTTGACGCCCGATGCCTTGACCATCTCGCCCCACAGCTCGTTCGACGGCGTGTAAGCATCCGGCACGTACTTGCCGGAGCGGATATAGTCCGCCGCCGTACCCGAAGCGATATTGCGCAGCTTGACCGAGACCGTCTTGCCGTTCACGCTGATCTTCGCCTTGTTAAAATCGTTCGCTACGTCCGTCAGCCATCCGTCGTTGCCCGTGCCGGACTTCTCCGTGGAGGAGAAAATCTCAGCAAAGTCCGCGGTCGTGCTGTCCACGGCGATCGGGAACTTGGCGATATCCGGCAGCGAGGCGGCGACGTCGACCGGATCCAGGTCGATCTGTCCCTTAGCCGGCGTCTCCGTGGTGACGTCGATGTTGTTGTAGAGCTTGGTCAGCCGCTTGCCCGCATCCTCCGTCGCCACTTGCTTGTCGGATTTGCCCCAATTCGTGGACACGTTGACTCCGATATACACGATTGCGAATACGACGATCAGAATAATGCCGGTTACCCATAAAAACTTTTTGCCGCTCCTCAATGCGCTTGCACCCCTTACTGTTTATAGTACTTGGTTTGCTTGATCAGCGAGTCGATCTCCACCATGGCCGGCATCCGCTCGATGTCGCCCGGCTCGATGCTGTCCAGGCGCGAGATCTCCAGCAGCAGCTTGTCGAGCTGCAGGAGCATCTCCTCGTTGGTGCCGATCGCGTGCTTGATGTAGGACATATATTCGTTGTAAAAATCGGTTTTCTCCTGGAGCAGCTTCGGCGAGTAGCGCGCCGACCTGCGCGTCATCACCCGCTCGTATTCGGCTTCGTCGAACACGCCGAGCCGGTTAAGCACGCTCTTTATATTCAAGTAGAATAGATTCTCTACTTCTTCGGCCACGCCGGAAAACTTGGAGAAGCTCATCTCGGCGGGATCGAACCGCTGATGGAGCACCTTGAACAGCGTCGCTTTTTTCTTGTCCATGCGGTCCATCTGCTCGAGCGCCAGCGCGATATCCTCCGCGAGCACCCGGACTTTGCCGTATGGCGCGAGCGCGCTCGCATAGTCCTCGCGGGTCTTGATCGGCTTGGTCGTCAGCACGATCGGCGTCTTGTAAAGCCAGTTGTAGCTGCCGTAAACGATCGCGATGACGCTTGCGATGAGCAGCGTCACCCCCAGCGCCGTCTCGAACGCGCTGCCGCCGATCGTCACGCCGGCGAAGGCGGGCGATAGCGCGAGGATATTCACGATAGCCGCGCCGACCACGACCCCAAGCATTTTCAAATAATTCTTTCCGGCCAACGCTAGTTGCCCCTTCCCCTCGATGTATGGATATCCGGTCCGCCCGCTCTGCCGCTATGCTATGAATATGCGATCGATCGGACGCTCAGTTCATATAATTAAATAGTACCATATAATGCTAGGATTCGAGGGTTGTAAACAAAATATCCATATAAACGGCTGCTGCCGACAGCGCGGCGGCAATGCCGCGTCGTTCCTTATATCGGGAATACGTAAGAGCGGCCTAAGACGTTACTCTATTTTTTTAAGGCTTGTACTTGGGGGGTTACAGGGTTACACGTTTGATGCGCGGGTGCGTGGCGAAATCGGACGATTTGCTCCGCGGCCGGCGCGTTTCATTCAGGACTTGGCCCTCAGCGCGCGTCCGCAACGGGCGCAGTAGCGCGTCTCCCGCGGGGGAGACGGTGCCGCAGCCGTCGCAGCGAAGCTCGCCCGACGCTTCCCGGGCAGTGTCGACGTGCCGCACAGCCTCCTGGACGTACGGATTCAGCGCGGAGAAGGCGCGGTATTCTTCTCTGCGGCCCGTACGGACCAGCAAGTATAGCAGTCCTATTCCGGCGCCCCCGACCGCGGCCATCATCCCGACCTTCGCCAGGCCGCCTTCGAACCGAAGATCCCACAGCGCGTGCAGGGCGACGACGGCGGCGAGCAGAAACGCCGCATTCCAAGGCTGGATTCGCCGCCTCGCATCCGCCCCGGCAGCGGTAGCCCGCGCCGCGGCCGCGATCCAGATGCCGGCCGCGGCGATCGCCGTCCAGGTGCCGTGTCCGAAGGGCGACAGCAGCGCCCGGATCCAGAGCACGGACAGCATGCCCATCGACGAGGCTTCGCCGAGATGGGACCAGCCGTAGATCACGCTCTCGATCGCCGCGAACCCCATGCCGGCCGCCGCGCCGAAGACGACCGCGTCCATCAGGAAACGCATCTGCTTCGTCCGGATCAGCGCCAGGCAGACGAGCAGCTTGGCTCCCTCTTCGATGACGGATACCGTCAACGGGACCTTAAACCGCGAGAAATCGCTCTGGCCTGCGCCGAAGAGCGACACATGCTCCAGATACCACGCCAGCGGGACGGCGACGACCGCGGAGGACAGGAAGATCAAGCCGAGGCGAAGCGTGCTGAAGCCGAGCAGCTGATGTCCCCGGATATACGCGACGAACGTCACTGGACCCACGAAGCCGCCGACGATCAGCGTCGCGAAGTTCAGCCAGTCGCTGCGCAGGACCAAGGCGAGCGCGGTTAGCAGGACGAAGCCGCCGCCGAGCCACAGCAGCGCGTCGACCCATCGCTCCTTGGCCTTGGGCAGCGCGGACTCGGTCACGACGATTGGCGCTTCCGCGCTCTCCGCTTGGGGCCTCAGGTGCGGCGCCCGAATGCGCAGCATTTCCATGAACTGCCGGCGCACGGGCGCATAGTAGTCCAAAATGTACTGAAACTCGTTTTTGCCCATCGCGAGCAGCTCGCCGTCTTCGGCCGCCGTCGCGGTCGCCTCGGAGACCGTACCGGACAGCAAGCCGATTTCCCCGAAAAAGTCGCCCGCTCTAAGCTGCGCCTTTCGCCGTCCTGCCGCCCGTACTTCGACGCGCCCCCCGACGACCATATAAAAGCGGTCGGCTTCTTCGCCTTCCCGAACGAGAACGTCGCCTTTCTTCATCGGAAGCACCGCCGTGATCTCCGCCAAGCCGCGGAGTTCGGCGTCGGGGGATGTCCGCCCAGATCGAGGCTTTGCGCAGCAAGCGGTGGATCAGCCGGATCCGGACCGTGAGCAGCAGGCTCTCGTGGAACAGCGGACTGCGCTCGGCGAGCAGCTCGAACGACCGGCGGTCCAGCCGCAGCGCCTCGACGTCGCCGATCGCGGTCACGGTCGCGGTCCGCCGCTCGCTGCGCAGCAGCCCGATCTCTCCGACGAGCGCCCCGGGGCCAAGCTCGGCGAGCAGCAGCGTCTTGCCCACCAGATTGCGCGAGGAGACCTGCACGGAGCCCCGCTTGATAAAGTAACAATCCGTCCCCGTATCTCCCTCCACGAGCAGCGAACGGCCGTCCTCGAACGAGACGGGCTCGATCGAAGCGGCCGCGATGCGGAGCTCTGGGGCGGGTATGCCGCGCAGCAGGGCGTGGTCGCCCAGGAACGCGATGATGTCTTCTCTTGTCATGGCCGCTCTTCCGTTTCCGCGCGGTGCCCGCCCGCTTATCTCATATTGCCGATGATCGAACTGCGGGAATCCTGCATCTTTTGAATGAAATTCGACATGGTGTCAAAAGCTTCGTTGCGCTTGTTCGACAAGCTCTGGAGCCGGAGCATGTCCATCTGCTGGGAATTGGCAAGCGCGTCGATCTGGCTCTTGATCTTCTGGATGAGTCCCTCAAGCTGTCCCTTCGCGGAAGGAAGCGGGTCCGATAAGGACGCGTTTTTGAGCGCGGTTTGCAGCTCGGCGGCAATCGCGCCCGAGGTGGCGTTGGACGGCACGGGCGTATCCGCTTTTGCATCGCCGCCGAACACGCCGAGTAGCCGGTTCGCCGAGGCCAACGCCTGGTTCAGCTTCGCGATTTGATCGTTTTTCGCTTGAACGGCCGCGATCTGATCCTTTAGCTGCTGCTCCAGCGCGCTCGCGCGATTCGACTGCACCGCCATCATCGCCGTCTCCAGATCCATGCCGTTAATATTAATCGACGTCGTATCGCCGACGCTGCCGATGGCGTTCTGCGTCGCGCCTTTGCCCAGCGCGTCGTTCACCGCATCGTATACGGAATCGCTGTACATCAGCGCGGCTCCGCCAACGACGCCCGCCACGAATACGCCGGCCATCGTCAGCGCTCTCTTTTTCGAACTCAACCCGACTTCCCCCTAAAAACAAATCATTTATTTCCAGTCTATTATGGCGGCGGAGGAGCGTCAACGAAAAATCCGGCCGCCTGTCGCTTGCCGAAGGGATTCGCTCACCGGTTGAGAATGCCGAGATATTGAACCCAGGGGCCGACGTCCGTCTTGTAGCGCAGCGCCATCGTCCTGACGATCTGCGAGAGATGCGTCAGGTCGTGCACGACCCATGCCGAGACGAGTTCTCTGGCTTTGACCTTGCCGAACGCCGGATGCGCGCCCGTCTTTTCCAGCCATTCTTCGTTGTCGACGAGCGCCCGAAGCCGCTCAAGACTGCGGGCTCTGAGCTCGGCGAATTCCTCGAGCTTCCGCTCCGTCGTCCGGCTTCCCGCGCTCAGGTGCGCATATCGGTCGAACGCGGGAAAAGGCTTGCTCTCGCCCTCGCGCAAAATAAACGCAAGGCGCGGAATCCAGTTCGTCTTCTCCCCTTCGATCAGATGGCCGACGACTTCGTCCGCGTCCCAGGTGCCCTCTCCTTCGTTGCAGCCCAGCCAGCCTTCTGGCAGGCCGGACAGGAGCGAGGCGAGCGTCTGCGGCGTGCGGCTCAGGATGGCGACGGCTTCTTCTATGTTGAAATTCACGCGGTGTCCCTCCTTTGGGATCGACAAGGTGGATTTGGCGGCGATGAGCGCGATGACGGCGATGTTCTCGGTATCGTGTAAAAGTAAACGATAGCCCCCCCACCAGGTTGCCGCGCAGATCGAACGTCGGCATCTGGTAGCCGATCTTCTCCTTTGCCTCCGGCGCGGCGGACCGGATCGTCTCCCGGACGTCCTGCAGCAACAGCTGGATGTCCGGCGAGAAGGTCTCGATGTAGGCTTCCGTCGATGCAATCGATTTACGGCTCTCATCCATGCCATGGCGCATCATTTCAGATCAAATGGGTTACATCCCCACTGAGTATATTCGAAATGGAAGAGAGATGGTAAATGAAAGGCGCGGCGAGCGTCTCTCGTCCACAGCAAAAACGGGACGAAGCAAACATCGCTTCGTCCCGCTTGCGATAGCCGATCCTGTCGCGGCTGCGCTTATGGCGTCGGCGTGCCGCCGTTCGCGTTCAGCGTCTCGCCGCTCACGTAGCTGGATTCCTGGCTCGCCAGGAATACGTACGCCGGCGCCATCTCCGCAGGCTGGCCCGGACGGCCGAGCGGCGTCGTCTCGCCGAACTTCGCCAGCTTCTCCGTCGGCTGGCCGCCGGCGACCTGGAGCGGCGTCCAGACCGGGCCGGGCGCCACGACGTTGACGCGGATGCCCTTGCTCGCGACCTGCTGCGCCAGCGCCTTGCTGAACACGTTGATCGCGCCCTTCGTCGTCGCGTAGTCGAGCAGGATCGGCGCGGGCTTGTAAGCCTGAATGGACGACGTATTGATGATCGTGCTGCCAGGCTGCATATGCTTGATCGCCGCCTTGCACAACCAGAACAAGCCGTACACGTTCGTCTTGAACGTCGCGTCGAACTGCTCCGTCGTCAGCTCGGCGATGTCCGGCACGAACTGCTGCATGCCCGCCACGTTCGCCAGGATGTCAAGTCCGCCGAGCTTGTCGACCGCAGTCTGCACCAACTGCTCGCAGTAAGCCTCGTCTTTCTGGTCGCCAGGCAGCGCAATGGCCGTATGCCCGGCCTCTTCCACCAGCTTGAGCACCTGCTGCGCGTCCGCTTCCTCCTCCGGCAAATACGACAGCACGACGTCGGCGCCTTCACGCGCGAAGGCGATCGCCACGGCGCGGCCGATGCCGCTGTCCGCCCCCGTGACGATCGCCTTGCGTCCGGCGAGCCTTCCCGTGCCGCGGTACGTCCGTTCGCCGCAGTCGGGAATCGGGTTCATTTCGACTTGGAGACCGGGCGGCTCCTGCGTCTGTTGATACTCCGGTCCCGCCTTCGGATATTGCTTCGTCGGATCCTGCATCGCGTATTGGTCGGCCATCGGGCAATCCCTCCATTAAGCGTTTCGCGAATTTTTAACTGATAGGCTCAAACTCCTTTCTATATAACCTTCCCCGCCTTCCTTTAAACGAGAATGCAGTCCCAATCGATCTCGATCGTCCGGCCGGCAGCCATGGAGAGGTCCGCCCGGAAGCCCGCCACGTGCCCGACGATCGAATGCGCCAGCGAGGTCGAATAGCCGGCGTCCGGATCGCCCCGGACGACCCGCAGGAAATCCTCGACGAGCCGGTGATCGCCGCCCCCGTGCATCTCGCCGGACACCTCGATCTCGACCTTGCGCTCCGCGTATACGCGGTCCTCCCGCCACGGATCGGGATGCCGGACGACGAACGCGCCTTCCTCCAGCTCGCCGCAGATCTCTCCTTTAGTCCCCGTAATATGCACGGTCCTGCAGGCTTTGGAGGTCGCCCCGACAAGGCTGTGCGCCGCCGTGCTCCCGTCCTCGAATTCGAACTGGACGACCTGGTGGTCGACGATGTCGTTGTCGCAGCGCCATACGCAGCGGCCGAACCGGTTGTCCCCCGCCAGGCTCGCCAGCTTCTCCTCGTCGCTCAGCCGCACGCCGTCCAGGTAACCGGGCCATACGTATACCGGCCATAGGCCCCGATCCACGTAGAGCGTTTTGGCGGAGTAGGGGCAACGCTCCTCGATCGGGCAATCCGCCACGCATCGCGTACCGGCGCCTTCCGGCGCGCGGTCCTCGCGGAACTGCGAGAGCCGGCCGAAGCTGCTGACGCGGACGGGCTTGACGCCGGTCTTGAACCAGGAGATCAAATCGAGATCGTGGCAACATTTGGCCATGAGAAACGAAGACCCGTCCCGCTCCAGGCTCGCGAATTTTCCCCGCACGAAAGCGGTCGCCATATGGTGATAATCGACGTTCTCCTCCGTCTGGACATGAATGACGTCGCCGATCTCGCCGGCCTGGATGATCTGGTTCAGCGCCTGGTAAAAGGGGGGCGTAGCGCAGCACGTGGCAGATCATGACCTTGCGGCCATGCGTCTCGGCGACGCGATAGAGCTCAAGCACTTCTTCCTCCGAGACGCCGACCGGCTTTTCGAGCAGCACGTCGTAGCCCTTGCGGAGAAGCGGCAGCGTCGTCCGCACGTGGAGCGCGTCCAGGGTCCCGTTAATGACGGCGTCGGCCAGCTTCGGGCGGGACACGAACGCGTCGACGTCCGCGAAGCACCGGTCCGCCGGCAGATCGTAGAGACTGGCCGTATGCGCCCGCCGGACGGGATTGGGCTCGACGACGCCGACGACCCGCATCGCCTCCGGATGCTTAAGCGCGTACGAGGCATAGTTCATGGCCCGGCTGCCCGCGCCGACGATGACGACGGTCACCGGATCGCCGGACTTGCCCGCCTTGTCGGTAGTTACGTTCACTTTTATCCACCTCTTCTTAAATTAAGGCGCAGGACGATTGTCCTGCGCCGCGTTCGATTAACCGATATGGGCTTTGATCGCCGAATTGACAGCCTCTCTTAATCCCAGCAGCCAAGCGGCGTCATGAGGATATGCGATGAACGTCAGCGGCTCCTCCAACCCGTCTTCGATCATCGCGAGCACCCGCTCGCGTCCCACGAAGCCTTCGAGCAGTTGGAGCGCGCGCAAGTCCTGCAGGGCTTCGTAGAACACCTCCATGCGGATCGATTCGACCGGCGTGCCGTCCGCCCCCGGATAGACGAGGAACGCGTCGCCGGAAGGAAACGTGCAGCCGGCATCGGTCACGCGGTACGGATCGATCGCCTCGATCGAATATTGCGCATTCCAGAAGTTATAGCCCCAATGCAGGAACCCGGCGATCTGGAACTTGTACAGCTGGATGCCGATCACGCGGTTGCGGGCCGAAGGCATATTGAAGAACCGGTTGGACACCTGCTTGTATTGCGCGCAGCAGTAGTAGGTCCACAGCTCCGGAACCCCCCGCTCCAGGAAGGGGCCGATATGATCGTTGGACGGGATCGGCCGCCGCACGAGACCTTGCTCGTAATAAGCGTAGTCGGTGAGCGCGTCGATGATCGGCAGCTCGCCGAGATGCGACTGCATCAGCTCGCTTGCGCTGCGATACCAGGGCATGTGCTCGGCAAGCGGTTCGTCGGAAATGTGGAAGTAGCTGCGATCCAGCAAACCGCGACGGCGGAGAAAAGCAACGAGGCACGGCAGAAATGCGCCGAGGAAAGCCCTGTATGCCTCGCCTGCGGAATCCGTATCCCACCCGAAAATCCGCCGGTACGTCCCGTTGTCGTCGGCCATAATCTTTGGCGCATGCTTCGCGCCCCACTGGGTGAACAGATGCGAAAACTCAAAGTAACGGATGCCGACCCGGTCGCACATGGCGATCCAACGTTCCAGACGTTCGAACCCGAATACGTAGCAGTCCCCGTCCTTCGTCACGTCCACCAGCTGGACCGTCGGCCGCTCCCCGCCGACCGCGGTATCGAGCGGCGGCGTGAACAGCGGCGTCAGCACCATGTTCATGCCATGACGTACGGCCGTATCCAGGTAGCGCTCGATCAGCGACCAGTGCGCTTCGCCGAACACTTCCACGCCGTAATAATTCGCCAGGCAATCGCCATGGAACCATTCGGTGTGGATGAGCGTCTGCGGCGGCAGCTCCGCGTCCACGATCTCCAGCTCGAAGCGCTCCTCCCCCAGCGGCTCGCCCTCCTCGCCCGCGAACCGGACGACGACGGGATGATTGCCCGCAGGGGTATCGGCATCGGTCGTTACCGCGACCCACACCGACCGCCATTGATGGCGAAAACCGGTCACGCCCCGTTCCTCTTGAATCGGGTACAGCGGATCGGGATATAAACCCGGCGTCGCCCGAAGGATGTAGTCGTCGTGGTCATACTGGCTGGGCAGCTCAGCCGGCGACAATCCGACGGCTCTCAGGGAGACGCGGTCTCCGAGCGGGGATTCCGCGCTTACGGCGATCCGCTTGGTCAGCCTCGGCGCGCGGTAAGCGACCTGGAAGGCGTAGGTCTCCCCTTTGAGCGCCGAGCCGCGCATGTATGGGACGGCGCGAAGCGGTTCATCCGCGAATACCTTCTCCAGGGAATGCAGGCACCTTGTTTCGAATGGCGCGTCGGGGTGGGTCATGGGATTACTCCTTCTCTGCGGCCGATTGTTTATTTGCCGGATTGATCGTGAGGCACGGTGATCGTGGCGGTCGCGACGGTTTGGTTGCCCGCCTTGTCGGTCGCCGTGTAGGTGACGGTGTATACGCGGCCTTTTTCCGCCCGCACCTGGAACGATCGCGCGTCCGTACCGACAGCCGCGATAATGTCATTGGCGGCGCTCGCCGGCGCATTGCTCGCGATAGACGTCAATACGACCGAGTCCAGGCCCGATCCTTCATCGCTCGCCGTCACCGCGGCGTCGACCGTGACCATCTTGTGGTTCGGCGGCCAGACGGACGCCTTGTCGAGCTGGACCGACAGCGTCGGCTTCGTCGTGTCCGCCGGCGGGGCGTCGCCTTCGATCTGAACGTCCAGGCTCGAGATGACCGCCTTGACAGGCAGCTTGCCCGCGCCGCTGTACATGCCGATGCCCGCGAGGAAGTCGCCGCCATCGAATTCGACGGTCGTGCTGCCGATGGATACCCAGGCGCCGTCTTTCAGGTAGAACCCTTCAACGTTGTTGCCCGTCTTCACCAGCTTCATCTGGAACGGCGCAGCGATGCTCTTGCCCTGGAAGTCGAGCAGCAGGCCGGTTTGCGATCCCCAATACTTCTGCTCGGCTACGGGCTTCTGCGCGTCCAGGATGCTCTCCTCGTTGCGGAATACGTAGCGCAGCACCTTGCCGGTGCCGTCCGTGCGGAAGTGCACGTGCTTGGCGTCGGCGGTGTCCTTAGCGCGGAACATCAGGCCGACCGATGCCGGGTCGCCGGCGCCGAGCGAATCGATCGTCGCGGTCAGCGTGACCGTCGCATTCGGATCGTTGACATGCACGGGCTTGCTGAAGTAAATGAAGTCGTCGCTCGCGTTCCAAACATTGTCGCCTTGGCCGATCAAGTTATAGGCCGTGCCGGACACCGTGGCGAAGCCTCGGCTGTTGGTCCCATAGGTCCGCACCGACCAGTCGCCGATCGGCGCCAGCGGGCCGTTCGGGAACACCGTGATCACCTTCGTGGCTGCCTTCGTGATGCCGTCCTTGACGGCGATCGCTTCGACCGTGACCTGTCCCGGCGCCAGCGCAGTGAAGGACGCATGGCCCCCGGTCACGCCGTCGATGCGAAGGACGCTGCTGTCGCTCGACGTGAATTGAACGTCGGCGCCGGACAGATCCGCGGCCTGGCCGTTCTGCTGCGTGCCGACGAGCGGGATCGTGCCCGTGTCGCCCGCCGTGAAGACCGGATTCGGCAGGTTGACGCTGACTTCCTTCAGCAGCGAATCGCTCACGCCCGAGTCGAACGGCGTGGTCTCGAACAAGCCGAGATCGTCCGCGTAGGAGAAGCCAGTCGCCGCGTTGCTCTTGTAGATGCGCACGCGCGCGCTCGTAATATCCGGTCCCGTATGGAACGGCACTTCAATGCGCGTATACTTCTCTTCTTTGGTCGAGACATCTTTGTCGGCTCCGCCGTATTGCGTCACGCCGACGATGATCGTCTCTCCCGGTTCGTTGTAGACCCAGGCGACGAACTTATAGTCCGTGTCGGACTTCAGGCCCGTGATCTTCTGCTCGAGACCGCCGCCCTTGCCCAGCTTCAGAACGTTTTGATAACCTCTCTTCTTCCAGGCCGTCGTGCCGGCGATGCTCGACACTTGCTCGAGCGTCGTCGTCGCCGGCGTCCATACGAGCCAGTTGTCCAGCGTTCCGTCGAAGCCGCTGTTCTTGACCAGGTTCATATAAGGCGTCACGATCTGCGTATACGACGGATTCGGCGGATGGTTGAAGTCCGGCCCCACCGTCCAGTCCGCGCCGCCGTACTCGTAAGCGCCCGCGTCGGGCGCCGCGCCGGCGTACCCGTTCGTGATGCCCTCGATGAAGGCCCCCGTATTGATGGCCGTAGAACCGGCGCCGAGACGGTAGTTGCGATTCGCAGGATCGACGAAGTTCACGCCGCTGGCCGATACCGTGTTGTACCCGCTGGCCGTATCCGCCGTGAGCGATACCGCGTTCGTGAAGATGTTGTTGTACACCCTCGAACCGTACAGCTCCTGGTCGTAAGGCGCGGAGCCCCAGTACCCGACGCTGCTCACGTCGTTGTTCGCGACCGTATTGTTGTAGATCAGCCGATAATTGCCCGGCGTATTCAGCTGAATGCCGACGTTGTTGTTGTAGATAACGTTGTGGTGGGCGACGACATTGGAGGCGTAGTTGTCGAAGTACAAGCCGACGCTCATGTCCGTGCCCTTGCTGTCGTGAATCAGGTTGTGGTGAATCTCGCTGTTGCCCATGTCCGCGCCCCAGCTGTAGATCAGCGCGCCGTCGCGGGACAGCCACATGCCGTCGTGGATGTCGTTGTATTGAATCTCCGCGCTTCCTCTGTTCCAGTAGAGGATGTAGCGACCGGAATTATACATGTCGTTGTGACTGATGAGGTTCTGGGAGCCCGTCGACAGTTTGACCACCGGATCGTAGGCCGCGAAGTAACTGCCGTCGTGAATGGAATTGTTCACGATGCGGTTGTTGCTGCCGTCGATGTTGATCAGCGTGCCAGTCGAGTAGGCGATATGGCTGTTCTTAACCTCGTTGTTGCTGCCGCCGATATTGATGCCGCCCGTGAGCTGGTGGGCGACGGACGTGCCGTGCGACTCGGTGGAGAAGTACAAATATTCGGCCGTGATGCCGTCGAGCACGTTGTAGCTCGCGCCGCCATCCATCGGGATGCTGCCCGCGAAGGTCTGCAGCCCTTCCAGATGGATATAGGAGCGCCCGCTCAGATCGAACGTCTTGAGGCGCTGCTTGATCTCGACGTTCTGCGGCTTGCCGCCGTCCGGCGCCCACAGGTACACCTTGCGCGCAGCCGAGTCGACGTACCATTCGTGCGGCGCGTCCAGCTCGCTGCGGAGGCCCGACAGATAGAAGGTGGACCCCTGCTTGGGCCACATATAGTCAAAGTTTTGGATGATCTTCGGGTAGCTCAGCGTATGCGTCGCCGCGTCAAAGCCGGAGATCTTGGTCGATACCGGGTCATAAGCGTCGCCGCCCCGCATCCACATCGTCGCGCCGACCCAGTACCCGTCGGCTTGCGTCAGTTGATCGCTGGACAGCGTCGTTTCCGAGCCGCCCGACGCGATCCCTACGTGTTTCTTCAGCTCGGGCAGCGTGTAGTCGTCGATATTGGGCCATCTGGCCTCCCACAGCGTCGTGACGTCGCTGCCGTCCCGAATGAAGAGCTGGTTCTGGTCGCCCAGGCTGTTCATGCCCGTGGGCAGGTCGGCGACATAGATATGCCCCGAATCCAGCGTCCAGCCGCCGATCTCCTCGGTGCCGCTGACGACGACGGTCGCGCCAGGCTCCGCCGCGTAAGTAATCGGCTGGCCGGTCGTCCCGCTTTCGGCCGGTCTGACCGTCTCGCGATAGGTCCCCGAGTCGATCAGGCACTTATCTCCCGGATGCATGACGGTCGCGCACTGGCCGATCGTCAGGAAAGGCGTCGCGGACGAGCCGTCCGCCGCGTCGCTGCCCGTCTTCGAGACGTGGTACGTATTCGTTGCCGCCTGCGCGCCCGGCGCAGGCACGACCCCGATAGCCAATAATGCAATCATAAATGCCGCCATGCTGGAAACAAGCTTCGATCTCTGCTTCTTGTACAAGAACCATACCTCCTCTTGTCAGATGGCGGATCGGTTCAATCCGCACCTCATACAGTAGCAGGACGGGAAAGAAAAAAGTGCAAAATCTGCACTTTTCCCCCTTGTCGCGCTCAACGATATGGATTTTAGTATATTGCACTTACATTCCCATCGATTTTTTTGATCCGGTAATCCTTCGGCGTCGTGCCGAAACGCTTTTTGAACAGCTTGAAGAAGTAGCTTTGCGAGCTGAACCCGACCTTCTCCGAAATCTCGTTGACCTGCCAGTTGTTTTTTTTCGAGCAGGATTACCGCGTTTTGCAGACGGACCTCGTTGATATAGTCGGCCACCGATATGGTCTCGAACTTTTTTGAAGATCCGGCCCACGTAAGCCGGCGACATCTTGAGCAGATCCGAGATCTCCTGGAGGCTGAGATTCGTATTGGCGTAGTTCGACTGAATGACGTCCTTGATCGTATCGACGATGACCTGGACCTTGTTTTCGACGACGGCCTTGTGATCGACGAAGATCGCGCCCAGAATCTGAACGAACGCTTCGAAAATCTCGTCGAGCGTCTCCTTTTCGAACACGAGCCCGTCGACGGAGCGCAGGTCGAGCGTCAGCGGAGATACCTTGTTCTGGTTGATCTCGCGGATCGTCTGCTTGATGATGATGCCGACGTGAACGACCGACTGGATGACCGCGTCCGAGCTCATGCCGGAGATGACGCCCCGAATCCGGTCCAGCTCTTGATGGACTTGCTCTTGCCGGCCCGACTTGATCCCCTCGATCAGCTTGCGTTCGAGCTCGGGCGGGATCTGCGCGTCGTGATTGTCCTGCTTTTCCCGAACGATATCGGGCGTGATCACCGCGTTCGCGCCGACGTTCATCCGATACTGCAAATAGTCGAGCGTCCGTTCGTAGGAATAGGTCAGCTCGCCGTACGACGGAACGAGATCGCTAAGCGCCACCGTGAACGTAATGTGATAGAGATCGTTTACGATCGTTTGCGCTTTGCGCATGGACGCCGAGATTCGCTCGTACGTATCCTCGTCCGGCTTGCCGATGTCGAACAGCAGCACGAAATGCTCCTCACGAAGATCCACCGCGTCCACAGGGAGGACCTCGGAGACGACCTCCTGCACGATGTTGGAGACGGCGAACTGCAGCAGCTTCAGATCCAATCCCCGGGTGTTTTTCAGCTTCTTGTAGTCGTCTACCTTAATGACGCCGAGCACGAAGGGCCACTCCAGGTCCGTCTTGAGGTACCCCCGTTCGCGGAACGACCGCAGCTCTTCCGCCGTAATCGCGGTGCTGTCCGTCACGAGTTTGCGAAGGTGATAAGAGCAGATAATATTTTCGTTGCCGGCTTGCCTGGATTGCTCCGAGGCGAGTTTGTCGACCAGTCGGTCGTAAATATCCGTAACGTAGCTGAATTCGTCCTTGCCCTGCGGCCGATCCTTCGCCACGCCAGGCACGCGCTCGGTCTGCTTCAGCAGCACGTTGACCGGATTGTACAGCTTGTTGGACACGAAGAGGGAAGCGAGGAGCGCCAGGAAAAGGAGATCGCGGCTACGGTAATGAACACCTTTTTCAGCTGCTCGATCTGCGCCAGCACGCCCGTATAGGGCTCGATGTCCACGATGACCCAGTCCGTCGACGCGTTCGCCATATAGTTTACGATCTGCTTCTGGCCGTCCAGCTTGTAGGTGAATTGGGACACCGCTTGGTTCGAGGCGTCGATCCTTCTATAAATCTCGTCCTTGAGCTCGGAGAGTCCTTCGTCCGCCGGCGCGACGGGACTGTAGATCTCCTTGTTCTGGTCGAGGATGAAGATGCGGTTGGACGGATCGTCGGACCTCGCGTTCATCAGCTCGAGCTTCTGGAAGAGCCACTCCGGCTTGATATTGATGATGAGAGCGCTGTCGGTTTTGTTGTAGGCTTCGAGCGAATCGTACATAAATAACGAAAAGATCTCCTGGGAATTTTCAGGGCGCTCCGTGTTCGGCGCGTAGGCGATCGGCATCAGCTGCATTTTATAAATGGACTTGGTGCCGGCCAGATAGCTTTTCGTAATGTCCATGAGATTGCTCTTCGGATTCGAGATGGAATCGTCGCCGCTCGTGAAGTAAGTATCCCGCTTGCTGTTATAAAAAAACGATGGAATGAACGAACGAGTTGTAGGCGATCGTCTTGTTGAGCTTGTTGATCCGCAGCGTATCCTCGAAGCGGTCCAGCTCACGGCTGAACAGCAGATGCGCCATATCGTTATCGTAATAGAGGGAGATCGCGAAGTTTTTGACCGTCTCGTTCATGTAGGAAATGTTGTAGTTGATCTGGGAGAGAACCTTCTCGTTGGCTTCGCGCTGAGAATCGAGACTGATCTTCCTCGAATACATGTACGCAGAAAGCAAAGAAGCCAGCATGGACGCCACGATCAATAGATTGATCGAGATCATGATGCGCATCAAGTATTTGCGTTCTCTGTATTTTCGCAGGTAGTGTGTCATGGCTGATCCCTCCATCTCTACCTTAACAGGAATACAAACGAAGAGAAAAGTGCAAAATCCGCACTTTTCTCCATTACAGACCGTATGAAAAGCTTCATTATGACAGCGGTTGAAATGATTGCTAATCCAGATTGCACAGCAAATCGTAATAATCGCTTCGATCGAGGGCGCCCCCGCTGCGCGCGTAAAACGCCTCGTCGAGCCGGAACATGCCGGACGACGCGCCGATCCAGCTCGCATTCGGAAGCGGATGGCGGCGCGCCATCTCCGCCCAATGCCGGTAGTTCTGCCCGCCGTTCGATTCGATCAGCCCCATGTCCAATCCGGGCAGCGGCGCGAGTCGCGCGGCCAGGTTTTTTGTTCCAATCGACCATGACCGGGTTCGCCGTCAGGTCCGCGCAAAAGCAAGGGATCCCGTAGGCGGCCGCCGTCCGGGCGATCCGCAGGCTCATGCTCATCGTCTTGGCGACGGGCTTGAGCGCAAGCGCGCCGTAGCCCATTTGGATGCGCGCTATCGCATCCCCTTCGTCGTGCACGCTCTCGTCGCCGGCCACCCGCACGGGCAGGTCCGCCACGCTCGCATGCACATGCTCGGGAAACGGCTCCTCCACGACCAGGACGCGGTCCAGCGCGCCGGTCCGTTCCGCCGCCTCGATCAGCCGGTGCAAGGGCTCCGTGCCGGCGTAGCGTCCGTTGATATCCAGATAATACGCGACTTTCCCATTCGCGGTATGCGGACAGTCGCGGCGCTCCGCGATCCGGTGAATCTCCTCGAGCCGCCGGATGTCCCATGCGAGCATCTTGTCCGGATCGCCGTCGCCGTCCGGATCGGACCCGAGCTTGATTTTGAGGACGAAGTAGCCTTCGTCCAGCAGCGCTTCGACGTCCGCCGCCGTCATGCCATACGACACGACCGGCGTGCAGGCCAGCCGGTCGTGTCGGGCCGTCAGCGCGGAGCGGTAGGCTTCAGGTATCATCTCGTAGAAGGAGGCGTCCGTGTGGCGCCTGGCGAGCAGCGCCCAGGCGGCATGGTCCACCGGCACGAGCGCGTTCAGCCCGAAGGTGGCGCGGAGCCTGCCGCGTCCCCACGCCCTGTCCGCGTAGGCGAGCGTCGGACCGGTCAGGCCGTCCAGCAGATCGAGCGGCGTCCCGAAGGACATGCCGGCAGCCGTCTCCAGCGCGTGCGCGGTGATCGTCTGCATGAACGCATTGCCCCGCTCGTGGCCCCATCGCGCATGCACTTCGGGGCCGGACCACAGTACGCTCTGGACGCCCAGTCCCGTCGCCCGGTTACTTAGGTCGTCCTCCAGGCAGACGACGGACTGCCACAGCTCGTCGACGTACCCGCCCTTGAAGCCGAACGGCGCCGCCAGCGGCTCGCGCGCCGTATTCAGACTCGTCTTCTTGATCGTGATCATCGCGTCTGCCCTCTCGCTTTCATGCGGTATTGAGCGGCGAACGCCGCTCCATCGTATCCAGGCTCGGACGAGACCGCCGCTTCGTCGAGGACGACCGTCCGCCCGCCCTCCAGCAAGGAGCGTCTTGCGGCCAGCGCCGCGAGCTCCGCCTCGAGCAGTTCGCCTAAAGACGGAAAGGGTGGAACGTTCGTGCTTGCGCCCGCCAGATAGGGCATCGCGGCCGCAAGGAAGGATCGGTACAGTCTGTCCGCATCGACCTGGATATGCCGGACTTCCCGCTCCGAGACGATCGTTGCGTAGAAGGGCAAGTAACCGGCGGTCTCGCCGACGCTGAGGAATGCCCTGCGGCCGTCCCGCCAGACGAGCTCAACCTGATGCTGAATGTGCATGCCGGCCGACCTGACGCTCGCAATGCCCGGTCCCATGATCGCGAGCAGCAGGCCGTACGCGTGGATCCCGTAGTTGAAGTCGTCCACGGAGCAGCCGGCCAGCGCGGTCACGACGCGATCCGCCGGATCGCGCGTCCGGCGCCAAGCCTCGGCCTCCTCGCAGATGCGCAGCGACGAGCCGCCGGCGATCCGGACGCCGCTCCTCGCCCACGCGAGCAGCTGCCGGATGTCGCGCGCGCTGCCCGCCATCGGCTTGTCGATCAGGATCGCCTTGCCCGCTTCGGCGAACGGACGCGCCCGCTCGACATGCAGGTCCCAATTCACGCTGTGGACGATGGCCGCGTCCACCAGCGCAGGCATCTCCGACAGGCGGTCGCAGACGACCGGGATGCCGTGCGTCTTCGCGAACGCGCCGGCCGCGCCCGCGTCCTGCACCGTGCCGCCGTCGTATACGGCCGTCACCTCGTGTCCCATCTGCTGCAGAATCGGCACCCAGGCGTTCGGGTGGGACGTATCCAGATCGACGATTCCGATTTTCAAATCGCATGCCTCCCTATCAAGGTGCCATCCGACCCGGCGCGCGCCTCGACCGGTCTGCCCGGGCGAAGTAGTCGTCCATCAGCTCCAGCCCGAACTCCGCCACGATATCGTCCGCCGTAACGTCCTTCGATTCGCTCGTCAACAGCACGCACCCCAGGTAGCCGGGATCGTGGATGACGACCGAAGGACCGTATTTACGCTTGATCGCGGGGAACTTGGCGTCGTTCTCGTCGATATGAAGCACGACGTAGTCGAGATTGACGCGGGTCGTGATAAACGAATAGTAGTTCGTGCTGCCGGCCGCGACCTCGCCGAGCGGCGTCACGATCGTGCAGGGCGCGCCCGCGACCGCTCCGGCGAAGTAAGACCGGCAGGCGTACGCCCAGTACCCCTGCATCAGCCCGCCGTGGTACATGGAAGGGAAAATAATCAGATCCGGCTTCGCGGCAGCGTAGCGACGCAGCAGCTCCTCGAAATTAAGGTCGAAGCAGATCGCGGACGCCACCCGCCCGAAGTCGCATTCGAAGATCGGCGCTTCCCCGCCGTACAGGATGTTCGTCTTGACGTGCTCGTCGGGCGTCAGATGGTTCTTGACGTAAGCGCCAGTCACGCCGCCCGCGCGGTCGATCAGCTGCATCGCGTTCAGCCACATGCCGTCCTCGGCTTCGACATGCGCCGGATAGGCGATATAGCAGCCGTGCCGCTTCGCGACGTCCGCGAAAAAGTCGCGAATCCGATCCTGGCGCGCGCGGTAATACGAGAGGCGCCGTTCAAGCGGGAAGCCGAGCGGATCCGGCCGGTCGCAGGCTTCCGGCAGGACGATCAGGTCCGGCCGGTCGGGGAGCACCCGGTCGAGCTGCGCCTGCCAATGGGCGATCATCCGCGAGATCGCCTCTTCGTCGGAGACGTCCGCCGGCACGGCGAGCGGCCGGGGACCCAGACAGCTGATGGTCACGTAGTTCGACATCGCGCTTACGCCTCCTTCTCGTTCAAGCCAATAAGTGCATCTGGTCTGCGCGCACTTCGCCGGCGAGCGCTTCGCCGTCCATGAACGCCTCCGCGTCGAGCACGACGGACTGCGCGATCCGCTGCAGCCCGTTGTTGACGGCGCCGGCGATATGCGGCGTGAGCGCGACGTTCGGCAGTCCGCGGAAGGGATGGTCCGCCCGTGGCGGCTCGGGCTCGGTCACGTCCAGGCAAGCGAAAAACCGGCCCTTGCGAAGCTCCTCGGCCAGCGCCTCTTCGTCGATGACCGAACCGCGGGCCGTATTGATAATCACGCAATCGTCCTTCATAAGCGCCAGCCGTTCACGGTTGAACATATGGTGCGTCTCTGGCAAGGAAGGCAGATGGATCGAGATGACGTCGCTCTGCGCGAGCAGCGCTTCAAGATCGAGTTTGCGCGCCCCCATCGCCTTCGCCTGCTCATCTCCGACGAACGGATCGTACAGCACGATGTCCACGTCGAACTGCCGCAGCAGCTTGATATAGTGAGAGCCGGCTTTGCCTGCGCCGACGACGCCGATCTTGACGTTGTACACCTCGCGCACGTTCGAGCCGTCGCCCCAGCCGCCGTCCCGGGTCTCGCGGACGAGCCGCCACATGTCCTTCAGCGATACGATCGTGAAGCCGAGCGCCGTCTCCGCCACGCCCTGGCCCAACGCGGCCGTCGCATTGGATACCCGGATGCCTCGCTCCCACAGCTCGGGCGTGACGATCGGCTTCACCGAGCCCGCGGCGTGCAGCACCAGCCGCAGCTTCGGCGCCGCGTCCAGCACGCGCGCGGTTAACGGACCGCAGCCCCATGACGTGACCGCGATGTCGGCGTCCCGGATCAGCGCCTCTAGCTGCGCCTCCGAAGGGTCGCCGGCCGTCTCGTTGACGACGACGTCGCCGAGTTTGCGGAGCCGGTCGAGATGCTCCTGCTTGAATACCTTTTCCCGCTGTTCCTTGCCCTGCAGCAGCGCGATTTTCATCCTTGTTGCCTCCCGTACCGCGCAGAAAATAGACGGGGACGAGCCCCAGTCTATTTTCGCGTCGGTATTTCAATTGCTTCTTATCGGTTCAGCTTACTTCTTGCCGTTCGCCGCCAGCCATTCATTCAGCTGCTTTTGCTTCTCGGCGCGGATCTTTTCGGCTCCCGCTTTCTTCAGCTTCTCCTCGTAGATCGGCAGGTACTTCGCCGGATCGAGCGTACCGCTGCCCAGCGAGGCGGCATATTCGCCGTTCACCGCGTTGACGTTGGCAATCTCCGTCTTGACCGCCTCGCCGTTGAAGACGAAGCCGTTATACTTGGATACGCGCGCCTCGTTGTTCATCTTGATCGTCTGCTCGATCTTGTCGGCCGGAGAGCCTTCAGGCAGATATTCGTTGGTGATGTTGCCGAAGATCCAGTCCGTATTCGTGAAGTAGCCCGCGTTTTGGTCGATCTTGATAAAGTTGCCCGTCGTCTTCGTGTAGTGCTTGCCTTCAATGCCGTAGACGAGCGTGTTATACAGCTCCTTGTCGGTGTTGACGAGTTCGAGGAACATCATCGCGCGCTCCGGATTTTCGGACGTGCGGCTGATCGCGTTCAGCGTGCTGGCCGCGCCCGTGAATACCGGCTCGCCGAGCGGCACGAGCACGACGTCGTTGCCGCCGTCGGCGGCCTTGTACTCGACCTCGGAGCCCGGCTTGCCCGTCCAGTCGAACCAGACGGCCGTCGTTCCTTTGTTGTAAACGTCGGCTGCGGACTTGAGCGTCGCGGCATCCTGGTTGATATAGCCCTTCGTATACCAAGAATGCGCGAGGGCATAATTGGCCCTCATCTCATCCGTCACGTCGGGAAGGACGGTGTTCGTCGGATCGTCGTAGTAGACCGGCACCTTCGTGTCGATGCCGTACAGCAGCGCCGTGTAGAAGCCCTTCCACGTGCCGAACGGCGTGATGCCCGGCTCGCCTTCCTTGATCTGCTTCAGGAACGGCTCAAGGTCCTCCATCTTCTTGATCGTGCTGGTATCGAGTTTGTACTTGTCGATGAACCGCTTCTGAATGACGACGCTCGCGCGCTGGGCGGAGAATTGGAAGTTCGGAACCGCATAGATCTTGCCTTGCAGCGTGGCGTCGTCCCAGAACTTCTTATCCAGCGAATCGTACAGCTTCTGTCCGCTCGTCTTCAGCAGATCGTCGAGCGGCAGGAATGCGCCCTTCAGCTGATTCTGATCGAACTTGAACCACCAGCTGGACGTCCAGACGATGTCCATCTTCTCGCCTGCGGCGGTCATCGTGTTCATCTTCTGCTCGTACGTGCCGAAGTCGAACGGATTCAGCTTGACCGTGGCGTTTATCTTTTCCTTGGTGATCTTGTTGACGGCGTCGTTCACGAGCTGAAGGTCGGCGTTCGCCGCGTTTTGCGGATAGTACCAGGTCAGTTCGACGGGCGGGAGCTCGCTGCTCGCCGACGGAGACGCGCTGGAAGCCGAAGGAGACGCGCTGGCGGAAGCCGAAGGAGACGCGCTGGCGCTGCCCGACGGGGAAGCGCTTGCAGAGGCGTGGTCGTTATTGTTGTTGCCGTTGCCGCAGCCGGCCGCCGTGAGCGCCATGCCTAGCGAGATGGAAGCGAGGAGCGTGGTTCGGAAACCGAATTTGCCGATGTTCGTTTTAAGCAAACTAAACCCTCCCAAGGATTGAATTATGGTTCCATCGAATGCTTTGCAGTATGCCTCGCCGTTCGCCCCGACTTGCCCATGCCTGTCGCGGGCTTCCTGCGAGCCGCTCCCATCGTTCGTTTCTCTCAGGCGCCGAGAAATAGACGGGGACGAGCCCCGTTCTATTTTCCGCGCGTTCATCAATCCGCCAGGCGGCGCTTACTTCTTGCCGTTTGCGGCGAGCCACTCGTTCAGCTGCTTTTGCTTTTCGGCGCGGATCGTTTCGACGCCGGCCTTCTTCAGCTTCTCTTCGTAGATCGGCAGGTACTTCGCCGGATCGAGCGTGCCGGTGCCGAGAGAAGCGCCGTACTCTTCCTTGACCGCGTTCACGTTGGCGATCTCGGTCTTGACCGGCTCTGTGTCGAATACAAAGCCCGTGTACGGCGATACGTACGCTTCATCGTTCACCTTGATCGTCTGCGCGATCTTATCGGCCGGAGAGCCTTCGGGCAGATACTCGTTCGTGATGTTGCCGAAGATCCAGTCCGTGTTCGTGAAGTAGCCGGCATCCTGATTGATCTTGATGTAGTCGCCCGTCGTCTTCGTGTAGTGCTTGCCTTCGATGCCGTAAACGAGCGTGTTGTACAGCTCCTTGTCGGTGTTGACGAGTTCGAGGAACATCATCGCGCGCTCCGGATTTTTGGACGTGCGGCTGATGGCGTTCATCGTGCTGGCTGCGCCCGTGAACGTGGACTGCGCCAGCGGCGCGAGCACGACGTCGTACCCGCCGTCGGAGACCTTGAACTCGACCTCGGAGCCCGGCTTGCCCGTCACGTCGAACCATACGGCCGTCGTTCCCTTGTTGTAGGCGTCGGCTGCGGACTTCAGCGTCGCGGCATCCTCCATGATGTAGCCCTTCGTGTACCAGGAGTGCGCGAGCTCGTAGCTATGCTTCAGTTCGTCCGTCACGTCCGGCAAAACGGTGTGCGTCGTATCGTCTCTGTAAACCTCGACCTTGTTGTCGATGTTGTACATGAGGCCCGTGTAGAAGCCCTTGGTCGTGCCGAACGGCGTGATGCCCGGCTCGCCGTCCTTGATCTGCTTCAGGAACGGCTCGATGTCGTCGATCTTCTTGATCGTGCTGAGGTCGAGGTTGTATTTGTCCACGAACCGCTTCTGAAGCACGAGCGACGGACGGCTGGCCGACACTTGGAAGTTCGGCACGGCATAGATCTTGCCGTCCCGCTTGGCGTCGTCCCAGAACTTATCTTGCATCGAATCGCGCAGCTTCTGTCCGTGCGTCTTCAGCAGATCGTCGAGCGGCAGGAATACGCCCTTTTGCTGGTTCGTATCGAACTTGAACAGCCAGTTGGAGGTCCAGATGATATCGATCTTCTCGCTGGCCGCCGTCGTCGTGTTCATCTTCTGCTCGTAGGTACCGAAGTCGATCGGCATGAGCTTGATCGTCGCGTTAATCTTTTCCTTGGTGATCTTGTTGACCGCGTCGTTCACGAGCTGAAGATCGGGATTTGCCGCGTTCTGCGGATAATACCAGGTCAGCTCGACGGGCGGAAGCTCACTGCCGGCCGAAGGAGAGGCGCTGCCGGAAGCCGCCGCCGATGCCGTGGAGCTGGCGCTGCCGGACGGGGCTGCGCTGGGCGAAGCGTCCGTATTATTGTTGTTGGAGTTGCCGCAGCCTGCAGCCGTGAGCGCGGCCGCCAACGAGATCGACGTGAGGAGCGTCGTCCGAAATTTGAATTTGACGTTGTTTGTTTTTTTCAACATGAACCCTCCCGAGAAAAGTTGGATGATGATGCCTATCGATAGATTAAAGGCCGCCGCGCAACCGTACCGCCTTCACCGCCTTTCCCAGCGCCTTTAATGGGATATCCTGATATTCGGTCGCGCTTATCCCTTGATCGCGCCTACGGTCAAGCCTTTGACGAAGAAGCGCTGGAAAAACGGGAAGACGAGCAGCATCGGACCCGCGGACATGATGGCGATCGCGAACTTGGCCGCGGTCTTCGGGAAGTTCGCCAGATTGAAGTTGGACATGACGAGCGCGAATTCGGGCCGCGAGGTGATAAAATCGAGCGAGTTCATCGTCCGCACCAGCAGCAGCTGCAGCGGCACCAGCCGCTCGTTGTCGATGAACAGCAGCGCGTTGAACCATTCGTTCCAATAGTTGAACATGATGAACAATCCGAGGGTCGCGAGCGACGGTTTGGACAGCGGCAGGATCAGCTGCGCGAAGATTCGCCATTCCCGCGCGCCCTCCACCTTTGCGGACTCGATGATCTCGAACGGAATCTTGGACATGAAGCCCTTCATGATCAGCACGTAGAAAGGACTGAGCATCCCCGGCACGATCAGCGCCCAGATCGTATCCTTCAAGTGCAGATATTGCGTGACCAGAATGTAGAACGGGACGAGCCCGCCGCCGAACAGCATCGTGAAGAAAACATAGAAGGAGGTCGGCCGCACCAGGCCGTAATCTCTTCTCGACAGCGTATAGCCCATGCTGGCCGTCAGGATCAGGCTCAGGATCGTACCGACGACGGCGACGAAAATCGTCACGCCGTAAGCGCGCAGGATCGCGTCCGGCGACTTGAAGAAGTATTCGTAAGCGGCAAAGGAGAATTTGTCCGGAATCATCCGGTACCCGTGATGCAGGATCGAGTTTTCATCCGTCAGCGATACGATGACTACGAGCGCTAACGGCACGAGCATGCTAAGCGTGATCAGGATAAAAATCAGGTGAATGATGAGCGTCGACCATTTGAACGAAGACTTTTTTGGCGGTCGCTGTCGTGACTGTCGCGGTGTTGGCGGTCATGGTCTTGGCGGTCATGGAGCTGTCCTCCTTAGAACAAGGAATTTTCTTCGTTGATTTTGCGGACGGTGTAGTTGGCGAGCACGACGAGGATGAGCCCGACGACGGATTGATAGAGACCGACGGCGGAAGCCATGCTGACGTCCCCCAGCTCGCTGAGCGCCCGATAAATGTAGGTGTCGATAATGTCCGTCGTGGCGTACGTCATGCCGTTGTTGTTCGGGATGAAGTAGTGCAGGCCGAAGTCGCCGCGGAACATATTGCCGACGCTCATGATCAGCAGAATGATGATGAGCGGGGTCAACTGAGGGAGCGTGACGTTGGTAATCATCTGCCATCGTTTGGCGCCGTCGATCTTGGCCGCTTCGTACAGTTCAGCGTCGATGCCGAGGATGCCGGCGAAATACACGAGCGCCGAGAAGCCGATGGCCTTCCATAAATGGACGGCATTGAGAATGTAGGGCCATACGCTGGCTTTGAAGTACCATTGAACCCGATCGAGCCCGATTCCCTCGAGCCAGCCGTTCAAGAAGCCGTTCTGGTGATCGAGAAACGCCATCGTAATGTAGCTGACGACGACCCACGACAGGAAGAAAGGCAGGATCATCGCCGTCTGGTAAATCTTCAGCCACTTCTTGGCGACTTCGTGGAGCAAGATGGCCACCGCCAGCGAAAATACGGTCGTCATGAACATGTAGCCCAAGTTGTAAAGCACCGTGTTCCGCGTGATCCGATAGGCGTTTTCGCTCTCGAACAGAAACTTGAAGTTTTTAAAACCGACCCATTCGCTACCCAGAATGCCCTTGTCGTACACGTAATTTTTGAATGCGATAATTACGCCGAACATCGGGACATACGACATGATGAAAATGTAGATGATCGCGGGAAGCGAGAAAATAAACAATTCGCCGTTCCTGCTCACAAACTTTAAAAACTTGCCGCGTTTCATCGGCCGGCGTCCTCCCTGCTGCTTGGATTTGCGTCTTGCGACGAGCTCTGACCTGACGATATCGCGGTTTTGGGGCGCAGAAAAGTGAAGAAATCGTACTTTCCTCTCCGGTCGAGTGCGCGATTTGTTTTTTACTGCGCGATTGCGCACGCGGCCCGGGAAAACGAAAAAAGCCGCGAATCGGACGGAAAATTTCCCGCCATTCGCGGCTGCAGCGTCGTGCATGTGGGGCTATAGTAACGATGTGGCTTGCTCTTATTTCAGGGAAAACTCGTGCTCAGGCGGGGATAGCGATGCAGTGCATCGTTATTTGGCCGGAAACCGGCGCTTGGGCGGGAATAGCGATGCGGTACATCGTTATTTGGCAGGAAACCGGTGCTTGGGGTGGAATAGCGATGCAGCACATCGTTATTTGGTTGGAAACTGGTGCTTGGGCGGGAATAGCGGAAGTTTGTTCCGCTATCGCGCCACAGCGCCCGGTTTGGGCCGGCATAGCGGAAGTTTGTTCCGCTATCGCGCTACAGCGCAGCGGTTTTGGCCGGCATAGCGGAAGTTTGTTCCGCTATCGCGCTACAGCGCCGCGGTTTGGGCCGGCATAGCGGAAGTCTGTTCCGCTATCGCGCCACAGCGCCGAGGTTGGGGCCGGCATAGCGGAAGTTTGTTCCGCTATCGCGCTACAGCGCCGCGGTTTGGGCCGGCATAGGGGAAATTTGTTCCGCTATCGCGCCTTGGGGCTGGAATAACGATGCAGCACATTATTACCTGCACCTGCCCGGCCCAGCTACGCCTTGCCCCGCGCCTTCAGCCATGCGTCCAGCTGCTTCTGCTTCTCCTGCACGATCACGCCGGCTCCCGCCTTCGTGAGCTTGTCTTCATACTCCGCCAGGAAGCGTGCCGGGTCGATCGTCCCGGTGGCGAGGGCGGAATAATATTCGTCGTTGACGGCACGGACGTTCGCGATCTCCGTTTTGACCGGGTCCGAATTGAACTCGAACCCTTCGAAGGCGGAGACAGACGCCTCTTCGTTCGCCTTGATCGTTTGCTCGATCTTGTCGGGCGGGGATCCCTCGGGCAAATATTCGCCGCGGATGTCGCCGAACACCCAATCCGTATTCGTAAAATAGCCGCCGTCCGGATTCACTTTAATGAAATTGCCGGTCGTCTTCGTATAGTGCTTGCCTTCGATGCCGTAAACGAGCAGGTTGTACAGCGCCTTATCCGCGTTCACGAGATTCAGAAGCATGACCGCCCGATCCGGATGCGCCGACGTTCGGCCGATCGCGTTCATCGAACTGCCCGCCCCGACGAAGGCCGACCGGACGAGCGGTACCAGCTGTACGTCGTATCCCCCGTCCGCCGCTTTGTACTCGACTTCGGAGCCCGGCTTGCCCGTGATATCGAACCATACCGCCGAGTTTCCTTTATTATAGGCTTCGGCCGCATCCTTCAGCGTCGCGGCATCTTCATTGATATAGCCTTTCATATACCAGTCATGCATCATCGCAAAATTGGCCCGCATCTCCGGCGTCACGTCCGGAAGCACGGTCGGCGTCGGATCGTTCCGGTAGACGGGCACGATCCAATCGATGCCGTAGAGCAGGTTCGTATAGAAGCCTTTGGTCGTGCCGAAGGGAACGATATCCGGCTCTCCTTCCTTGATCTGCTTCAGGAAGGGCTCGATATCTTCGATCCGCTTGATCTTGGAGACGTCCAGCCTGTATTTGTCGATGAATCGCTTTTGAATGACGAGGCTCGGACGCATGGCTGAGATCTGATAGTTCGGGATCGCGTATTGCTTTCCACCCAGCTTGCCGCCGTTCCAGTATTTCTCGTCCATGGACGCGAGCAATTGACCGCCGTACCGGCCAAGCAGCTCGTCGATCGGCTGGAATACGCCCTTTTTCGCGTTGGTCGTCCATGGAAACAGCCAGTTCGAGGTCCAGACGATGTCCATCTGCTCGCCGGAAGCGACGATCGTGTTCAGCTTTTGCTCGTAATTGGAGAAGTCGATCGGGCGCAGGTCGACGGAAGCGTTCAGCTTCGCCCGCGTGATTTCGTTTACCGCATCGTTCACGAGCTGTTGGTCGGGATTAGACTGGTATTGCGGATAATACCAGATCAGGTTGACGGGATTGAGCCCGGTCGCCGAAGCGCCCGCCGCTTCTCCCCTTCCGCCGCCTCCGGCGCATCCGCCAAGGCATGCCGCGCACATCGCGCAAACGGCCGATACCCATGCCAGGCGGCGCCAAATCCCCCGTTCAATCGCATGGTCCACGTTCAACCGCCCCCTCGCTGCCGATCATTGGATTCCGTATGTCGCGATCGTTCACTTATGTATCAATATAGCAATTCGATCGTCCCCTTGAACATACAAAAGTGCAATATCGCGTGCTTCGAAGATTCAAGTCCTCTGCTAAGCTAGCTTCATACGACCCGGTCTAGCTTCCGGGATCCATGCGTCTTCACGAGGAGGATTCACATGAGATTCGAATGGCCGTCCCTCCGTAAAGCAACCGTCGCAGCCGTATGCGCCGATCGCAGCCAGCAAGGCGAGTTCCCGGCATCGGATACGGACGTCAATCCGACGTTCCGAATGGATCGGCTCGTCGTATCGCTGTCGTCCGGCGACGGTACCGACGTACAAACGGTATCCGTATGCAACGAAGGCCACGAACCGCTATCGCTCCGGGAGATCCGTCTGGAGTGGTCCGCCGCACGGCTCGGCGACACGCTGGATGCGCGGGACTACGTCCAGCTCCATCATGCCCGCGACTTCTCCGGCTCATGCGGCGTACGCCCGATCCATCGGCCCGCGGCATGGTCGCCCGGCGCCGAACCCTCAGGCATGGTGAGCGCGTTCCGTCATCGGCGGACGGGCAGCTGCGTCCTGCTCGGCGCGCTGCCGCCCTATGGCGACTGCTTCGTCGATATCGCCGTCCTGCACGCGCAGGCCCACCGCGACGGCCCCTTCGGACTCGGCTTCCATCTCCGCGCGCCGCGCAGCATCGGCCCGGGCGAGCGCGTCGTCCTGGCGAATCTCATCGTGCTGCAGGGGGACGACGGCAACGCGCTGCTCTCCGAATACGCGGACCTGATCCGGCAGCGGCTCGCCGCGATGAAGTTCGAGCCCCCCACTGCGCGGATCACCGGCTGGAACAGCTGGGACTACTGCGCTGGCGCAGTCCGGGCCGAGGACGTGCTGGCCAATGCGTCGGAGGCGCGGGGACGTTTCGGCGAACGGTTGCGGTATATCGTCATCGACGAAGGCTACGAATGCCAGTGGGGCGTCTGGGATGCCGGCTGGAAATTTCCGCAGGGGCTCGGGACGCTCTGCGCGCAGATCCGCGCCGAAGGCTTCGAACCCGGCATCTGGACGGCGCCGCTCATGGCGAGCGTCTATACGCCGCTGTACCGCGACCATCCCGGCTGGTTCGTCGGCGACGAGAAAGGCAACCCCTTTGTCGAAAATGCGGGCTACGGCAGCATGGTCCAGCTGGATATTACGCACCCGCAAGTCGAGGCGCACATTCGCGAGACGTTCAAGCGTCTGCGCGCCGAAGGATTCGCTTATTTCAAATGCGACTTCGCCCAGCTGCTGCTCGGCGCCTCGACCTTCCATGATCCGCGCCTATCGCATGCCGGCATGATCCGGCGACTGTTCGAGGTCGTCCGGGAGGCGATCGGCCCCGACGCCTATCTGCTCGCCTGCGGCGCGCCGTACGAGTCCGTCATCGGCATCGCGGACGCGCACCGAACGACGGGCGACATCCACAATTATTGGAGTCATATCCGCCACAACATCCGCTCGATGCTGGCAAGATGGTGGATGCAGGAGTCGGTCGGCAATACGGATCCCGACACCGCCATCGTACGCTGCCCGGAGACGACGGACGATCCTCAGCTTAACCGGCGCCTGGCGAAAAATCCGTGGGGGCTCGGCGGCGGCTGGGCGGCAGGCAGGGAGATGAACCTGGAGGAAGCCAGGACGCTGCTGCTCGCTTGTTATGTGACGGGAGGGGATCTCCTGCTCGGAGACGCGCTCCCGAAGCTGAACGCCGCCGGCATCGATCTGCTCGCCCGCCTTCTGGAACATCCCGTGCGGCGCGGTATCCCGCTGAACCTGTTCGAGCCGGACGGCGACGAGCTGCCGATCGTGGCGGCCGAGACGGTCGATCCGAACAAGAGACTGCTCGTACTGTTCAACCTCGGCGACGATTGCCGGACGCAGAAGGTCCCTGCGGACTTTCTCGCGCCGGACTGCGCATGGACGGCATTCTGGAGCGGCGAGACCGTGCCGTTACCGCACGCCGGAGAAGTCGCGCTCGAACCGAGGAGCGCGGTCGCCTGGTGGGTTGCGCGAAGCGGCGCCCCGGCCTCTCGGCAGGAAGCGTCGTCCTGATTCTGATTAGCGGGCTTCGGGGCCGTCAGCCAGCTCGCCCAGCAGCTCCGCGATCAGCCCGTCGTAGTCGGCTTCGTCGAGCGAGATCAGCTCCTCGATCCGCCGCCTGGCGTCCCGATGCAGATCGGCCGGGCTCTCCCAACGGATGACGCTTCGCATGCGCGAATCGAGCCGCTCTCGGTCGCCGCCCTCGCGCACGTAGCGCGCGATGATCTCGTAGTCCCGTATCCCCTTCTGCAGCAGCTTGTAGCGCAAGCTCAGCAGCGGCCGGCCGTCCCGGCCCGGGTAGACGAAGTTGGTATCGCCCGCCGGGAAAAAAGGATGGTGATATGAGATTTTGCGAAGCGGATCGGTCGGCCATACCGTGTAGTTCCAGCGCAGGAAGCCGTCCAGCCTCAATTGCCAGACGATCCAGGGGATGGCGCGCGCCTCTATCAAATGGGAGGTGATGAACGTGTTCGGATGCTTGACGTCGCAGGCGACGTAATAGAGCGTCCGCCCCGTTTTTCCTTCCCTCATCGCCATAATCTGCTCATGCTCTTGTCCCGCGCAGTCGAGGATCGGCACGTGATCGACGATCCCCTCCTCCTCCATGAACGACGCGTGGGCGATAGCGGCTTTATATTGGAAGGAAGGCGCCATCTTGCGCATGGCGCCGAGACGCTTGCGGAATAGCGGCAGGTCCGAAGGCTCGTCGGCCAGCACCCGCACGCGGTCGATCCACCCCCGATCGGTAAAGTGCTTCTCCAGCGCGACGACGTACGCTTCGAACTCGCTCCGCTCCCGGATGAAGCGGTACGTGCCGCTGGCTTCGTCGCGGTACCGGATGCGTACGGCATCCGGATGATCCGCAATGATGCCGCCGTAGCCCGCATCCTCGTACACCCAGATGTTCAGCAGTCCGAACACCTCGATCTCGTCTTTGATCCCATGCCGTTCGCACAGTTCCACGTACCGGTCGAGCGCGCGGTAGTCGTAGGCCCACGTGCCGTCCGCCCGCTTCGCCGCGCCGACGATGCTGTACTCGAACAGATTGGCGGGATCGATGCGGTCGTAGCAGGAAGCCTGCCCGGACCAGGGGATCTCGGAGACGACGAGCGAGACCGCCTTCTGTCCGAGCGCAGCCAGAGAAGCGACGTAATGCTCGAGCACCTCGAAGTGGCCGTCGCTCCACAGTTCGGCGTCGTACTTTCGCGCGATGTTGGCGTTGTGCTGCCACAGGTCGAGATAAAACGTTTGGTCCGCGGGCGCACCCAACGTCACTTCGTGTACGACAATCTCGAACGTCAGCGTCGCCTCCACCCGCTCGTCCTCGAACATCCGTCGGCGGTAGACGGTGATCTCCGCCCGATAAACGCCCGGAGCCGCACCCTCGCCGATCTCCGCTTCGATCCAGACCGGCTGCACTCGCCGTCTGTCCACGCGGAGCGACGTCTGCCGCAGGAGGATGTCCGACTTGAGCTGCCGGTCGTCATCCTCGACGAGGCCGACCAGGCTGGCGCGGACGCTGCCTTCGGCCAGTCCGGGCACCTTCGCGCTCACGCGCAGGACGTCGATCGGCCCGCGCTCGTCGAACGCGGCGTCCTCGCCGACGCAGACCAGCAGCTCCTCGTCCGCGTAGATCAACAGCTGCGCGGCTGCACGGTCGCGGCGGCCGCAGGTCAATGAGAGCTTGCGGTCCGGGTCGAACGGCGCGCCGAACTTATGGTAGACGCCGAATACGTATTTGTAGCTGTCCGGGGCGAGCCCCATGGTGATGTTCATTCCCTATTCCTCCTGCGTGAAAATGCGCGAAGGCGCATACGCCGCCCGCTAATTCCCGGACAGCGTATGCGTCATCGTCGTCATTGCCGTATTTTCGTTATTTGTTATGCGGTACCGTGACGGTCTTCGTCACGGCTGTCTGGTTGCCGGCTTTGTCGGTAACCGTGTAGGTGACGCTGTATACGCGGCCGTCGCCGCTGCCGGCTCTGGAAGCGCGGAGCCGGAAGGCCGTGTCGCCCGTACCGGTACGGGCTTCGATATCGCCCTGTCCGAGCTGCTCGTTGCTCGTGACCGAGGTCAGGACGACCGATGCGACGCCCGAACCGCTATCGGACGGCGTCAGCTTCGCGCGGACGTCGACCATCTTGTTGTTCGGCGGCCATACGGTCGCCGGGTCCAGCTCGACGCCAAGCTCGGGAGCCTTCAGGTCGATATGCAGCAGGACGGTCTTAATATCCTCGCTATTGCCGGCCGCGTCCACGCTCCGATAGTCGACCTTGTAGACGCCGTCGCCGAAGGCCGGGATGGAGCCGCCATAGACGGTCCATTCCCCGTCGTTAATACGGTACTCCGTCCGCTCGACGCCGGAGTCGTCGTCCGTGGCATCGAGGTTCAGCGTGACCGGTTCGTTGAACCACTCCGTTTCTCCGCCGTACGTCGCCGCTGTCGCCGACAGCTTCGCTTGGCTGACCGGCGCCGTCGCGTCGGTCGCCACATAGGAGAGCGCGTCGTTCGTATTGTACAGGACGAACTTGTCGAACGTGTACTTGCCCGTGAACCGCTGCGCGGTGAACCGGAACAGATCGAAGCCTTTGGCGACGTTGTTCGGATCCATGAACGGAATGTTCGTCACCCGGTAGACGCCGGTCGAAGCATCCAGCGTGCCGCCCGCGGCGATCGATCCGCCGTAGGTTTTCAGCGAATCCGCCTGTACGGTCAGCGCGTAAGTCTTGGCCGTGAAGTTGAAGTCGAAGCGGAGCGCCACCCACTCGTCGGCCGGCTGCTTGTAGACGTTGTAGTCCGTCAGGCGGACGAACGTCGGCGTTCCGTTCACCAGCTTCTGATAGCCAAGACCGCCGTCCGAGAAACCGACGAACTCGCCGAAGATCTTGCCGTTGCCGGCCAGGTCGATCAGGTAGTGGCCGACGTCGCTGTCGATTTTGGAAAACTTCGTGCGCGTCTCCAGCGTGACCAGTCCGCCGATGCTGTTCGTCGTGCGCTGCATGATCGGCGACGAAGCGTAGGCGTCCGTGGACGGGTTGTAATTGTCGACTGCCTGCAGGCCCTTGCCGCCGAGATCGCTCAGCGCCACGGCTTGCACCGAGGTGCCGCCCGTCTTGGCGTAGGTCCAGCCGGCACCGTCCGACACTTCGCCCGTCGGCCATGCGTCGAACGAGTCGTACACCATCTTGCCTGTTGCCGGCAGCGTCACGGTCAGCGTCGGTCCGTCGCCGGACTCGCCGCCTGCCGCGTTTTTCGCCTGTACGCGGAACGTGTACGTCGCGCCCGGCGTCAGGTCGGCCACGTCAAGCGTCGTGCCCGTCGCGGTGCCCGCAGGCACGGCAGCCGCCGTACCCTCCGACTTGTACACCGTATAGGATGCGACCTGCTGACCGGAGACTGCTGTCGCTGGATCCCAGGCCAGCCGTACGGCGTTCGTGAACGTCAGGTCCGCGTTCAGCGCGGCCGTCGCGCTCCACGTCGGCGCGCCTGCCAGCGTCATGGGCAAGCTGCGCGATTCAGGCGACGTCTTGTCGTTTTGATCGACGGCCCGGATCGCGAACGTATAGGCGTTGCCGAGCGTCAGTCCCGTGAGCGTCGCGGTATTCGCGCTCGCCGGCACCGTCGTCTTGAGCGCGCCGTTCTGGTAGATCGCGTAGCTCTTCACCGCCGGGTCGCCCGAAGCGTCCCAAGCGATCGTCGCCGACGTGTTCGTCTGGGACGCCAGCCGCAGCTTCGGCGCCGGGAGGCTCTGCGCGACCGCCGCCGTCGGATAGACGGCCAGGTAGTCGAACGTATACTTGCCCGTGTAGCGCTGCGCCGAGAAGCGGAACATCTCGAAGCCCTTCAGCGTCGCGCTCGTATCGAGGAACGGAATGCCGACGACGCGGTACGTTCCGGTCGCGCGGTCGAGCTGACCGCCTGCGACGAGCGTGCCGCCGTAATTTTTCAATCCGTCTTCCTGGACGGTCAGGTCGTACGTCTTGGCGTCGAAGTCGATATCGTAGCGGATCGTCATCCATTGGTCCTTCGGCTGCTGGTAGCCTTCCGCCAGACGGATGTTCGTGTTGACGCCGTTCACGAGCTTCTGGAAGCCGATGCCGCCGTCCGAGAAGCCGACGAAGCCGGCGAAAACTTTGCCGTTGCCGCTCAGGTCGATCAGATAATTGCCGACGTCATGGTCCACCTTGGAGAACATCGTCCGCGTCTCGACGGTCAGCTTGCCGCCGGTATTGGCGATGATCCTCCGGATCACCGGCGACGAAGCGTACTGGTCCGTAGACGGGAAGTAGTTGTCGAGCGCGACCAGACCGTTGCCGCCTTCGGGCAGCGCCGCGGCTTGCACCGACGTGCCGCCGGTTTTCGTATAGGACCAGCCGCCGTTATCTACGGCTTCTCCCGTCGTCCAGTTGTCGAACGTATCGTATACCGGGAGGGTGACGGAAGACGGCAGCGTCGCGGTCACGTCCGGACCGTCGGTCGTGGCGTTGTTCTGATTGTCCTTCGCTTCAACCTTAAACGTGTACGTGCCGCCCGCCTGCAGTCTCATCACGTCAAAGGTCGTGCTCTTTGTCGTGCCGACCGGCAGCAGCGTCTCGCCGTTCACGCGATAGATCTGGTACTCGCTGACCTTGCCTGCGTTGTCTACGGCCGGCTCCCAGGATAGCCTGACCATCTGGCTCGACAGAAACCGGGTATGCACCGCCGCATCCTCGCCCCATACCGGCGGCGTCGTATCCACCGTCTGGATGACGAGCGGCGTCGACCCCGGCGCCCTGAACGAGCGGTTGCCGCTCGTATCGACGGCCGTCACGCGGAAGGCGTACGACACGCCGGAGGACAGGCCCGTGATCGTGGCCGTGTTCGTGCCGAACGGCACCGTCAGCTTTTTGACGCCGTCCACTTCGATCTCGTATTCCTTGACGGCTGCGTTATCCGTGGACGCGTCCCAGCCGATCGTGATCTGGCCGTCCGCTTGCCCGACCTCTCGCACGTTAGCCGGCGCGCTTGGACGGATCTCGTCGCTGCCGACTTTGATGAGACCGATCCAGTCCAGGTTCATCCCGCCCAGCGAATGATACATCGTCAGGTCGACGACGCCCGCGGACAGATGCACGCCCGTCTTGACCCGAAGCCCGCGCCACTGTTCAGGCGTCGAACCGAAGCTCTCGGTTTTCGGAACCTTGAAGTACTTGATCTCGTCGCCGAGCTTCACGTACCGGACCGAATCCGTATCCGCGGTCGTCACGTCCCAACCCGCTACGTACTTTACCACCAGGTCGTAATTGCCTTCCTCCGGCACGTTCAGCTTCCACTTGAGCGACACGCCGAACTGATCCCAGTTGCTCACGCCCTTGCCGTTCGAGAGGAACGAACGCGTGTCGTAAATGGTCGGCTGCTTGGTGCCGTTCCATTGCGTGAACGACTCGGCTTCCTGCCATTCGATGCCGAGCGTCTGCCGCGCCTGCTCCGGATCCTGGTACTGCTGCGTTTGCAGCGGCGCGCCGGAGCCCAGGTTTTTAAGCTTCAGCACGCCCGTGGCGCCCTTCAGCAGGATCGAAGCGTTCGCGTCGATGAGGCCGCTCGCGATCTTGCCGTACTTCTGGAACGAAAAGCCTGCCGGCGCTTCGAGCACTTCATAGAAACCCTGCGCGTTGGACAGCTGTCCCCACGCGACGCTGTCGCCGTTCACGTCTCGGTACGCCTGCAGCGTGACCGAGCCTGCGACGCCGTCGATCTCCGTCTGCAGCGTGACCGGCGAGAGCGGGCCCGGCATCGGCGCGGCGTTCAGCTTGAACGCGCGCTGTCCCTTTTCGACATGCATCGTCAGCTTGTCGCCCGCGAACGTCCATTGAACGCCGCGGTTGTTCATGCCGTCCGCGACCGTGCCGCCGGAAGGAATCGCATTGCCGGTGTCGGCGTCGCGCACCGCGGTCAGTCCCGACGCGGCAAGCGTCACTTGAACGTCGGACTGCGCGGATACGGACAACTGGTCGCCGCCGTAAGAGACCGTCGCCGGCGAATCGCTATCGATGAGCGCGACGCCGTTTTTGACGAGCTTGGTGCCGACGACGAGCAGCGCCGAATCGCCTTTGACCGCGGCGGCCGCGCCGTCGAACTGCACGCCGTCCGCGCCGGTGTCGATCAGGCCGCTATCCGTCTTGCGGACATAGACCGTCGTGCCGTCTTCGAACGCGAGCTTCACGTAATTCGCGTATTCGGTCGGCGTGACGTTCGCCGGCGCTTCGCCGCGCTTGTACGGCGCCAGCGTCGCGATCATCTTGGCCTGGTTCTCGCGAGGCGTGACGAAGGCCGCGTGAATTTGCGACTTGCCCGCGAAGTTCCCCGTCGGCGGATAGGCGACGCCGTCCGGCCCGAGGTATTGCGTCTCGTAGGTCGTGCGATAGCTCTGAGCTTCCTGACCGTAGAACTGGACCTTCAGGTTCGCGTCGCCCTTGGCGATCGTCGCGCTCTTGCCGGCCTGGTCGAGGACCAGATTGTCGTCGGCATGCAGGTTCCATTCGAACTCGGAGCCGCCGTCCTTGGTCGTCGCCAGATCGTCGATCACGACGTAGACGGACGGACGCACGTAGATGATATGGCGCACCGCCTTGGACAATCCGCCCTGGTAAGCCGCGGTCGCGTCGCCGCTCGTCGCGTCGAAGTCCGGGCTCGTCACGAAGCCTAGTACCTTGCCGTCCGCATTAATGTTGTCGTTGGCCTGACCCTTGCGGCCGTCGAACGTAATCGCGTTGGCGGAGTAGGTCTGCCGCGTGAAGTTGGAATGGTGCTTGCTGCCGTAAAAATCGTAGTAACCGGCCTTGACGGCCAGAGACTCGCCGAACGCGTTTACCACGAAGGCGTTCTGGTCCGACATCGTATGGTTGTACGTCCCGTACGGGCTCGACCGGAAGTACAGCGACGTGCGGTCGGTCTCGTATAGCTCCGAATGCATGGCGACGGCGCCCGTATCCGGGAACCAGATCCCCTTCGGCAGGTCGACCGGCGGCTGGCTGCCCACGTCGTCCGCCCGGTAGAAATAATCCGTCAGGCCGGTCGACTTGGCGCCGATCGCGTCCGCCTCCCACTTCAGCCGCGAGTTGTCGTAGATATCGGCCATGCGGGTCAGCAAGCTGACGCTAGGCGCGCCCGGCGTATATTGCGAGTCGTCCCCGAACACCCCGATCGGGCTGCCATGCGGGAACATGTACAGCGGATACAGGCCTTCGTTGCGCGAGAAGGCTTTGTCGTACACATTGATCGCGCCCGAGCTGAGCAGCACGTCCATCAGCTCTTTGTTCGAGCCGGACGACCATTGCCAATAGCCCGTGCCCTGCGACCAGGAGCCGTCCTCGCCGCCCCACGGCGGCAGCACGTTGATGAACAGCGGCACGGACAGCCGGTACCACTCGGCCGCTTCCGGCATGTCGTGCAGCATCGCGGTCGCGATCAGCCCGATGTAGCCGACGATCGTCCAGCCGTGCGAGTCGTAAGGGAACTTGTAAAACCCTTGATTGCTCAAATAGTTCTGGACGAGCGTATCCGTCCGCGTCTTGATCATCGTGCGGAGCGTCGTCTTGTCGCCCTCCGACAGCAAATCGTAGAGCCAGTCGTACGCGATCGCCGAGCGATAGGCGATGGAGCGGTGCACCTGGTCGTGAATCCGGTAGCTCGTCGCGCCGTTCGGATTCCAGGACGCGAGATTGAGCAGCAGCGTCTTGGCGCGATTGCCGTACGTGGCGTTGCCCGTCACCAGGTAGAGGAACGCTGCGTTCTGCATATCGTTCAGGGCGTCTTCCGCAGTCTTCTTGAGCGCCTGTTGAGCGGCGACGTAAGCGTCGCTGTTCGTCGGCACCTCGTTGTTCATGTAGGGGAAGGTCGGGTCGGCCGGCAGCGGTTTGTTCGCGCTGGCGTTATAAGCGGCGACCGTCTGATCGAACACCGTCTTGGAATTGCCCGACAGCCGCAGGTTGCGGAAGGCGGTCAGCTCGGCCGGCGTCGTCCATACGCGCGGATGCGCCGAGGAGACTTTGCTCATGAGCGTGTCGACCGCAGGCACGGCGAACGGCACATTGTCCGCGTCGATCCGGAACTTGCGCGCCGTGCTCCAATCGGACCAAGCGCCGCTCGCCTGGTGATAGCGGACGCGCCAGTACCAGGTGCCGGCATCGAAGGTCACGGGGAAATTGTAGTAGTTGAACGGGATCGCGTCGTTCTCGTGCACGATCGTCGCGAAGGACGAATCGCGGCTGATCTGGAGATCGTACTTGTCCGCGCCGGTCACGAACGGCCAGCTGAAATCGGGCGGATTTTGCGTGGTGACGAGGGAATCCATAGGCCGAAACGGCATGTTCGTGCCGCCCAGCACGTTCGCGGGCCAACCGGAGTCGGCAGCCGCTGCATGCGGCGCCCCGCTTGCGGGCCACAGATTCAACAAGCCAAGCAGCATCGTCAAAGCCAATACAATTGCGGTTTGCTTTTTCAACTTCCCGTACATCGTCACTACACTTCATCCCTTTCGATCTCGGTTTTTTCGATTCCGTTTACAATCCCAAATCCTGTAAGCGTTTACGTTTTTGCACCGCCGAAAGGACGGCTCTTCGTAAAGAGCCGCCGCCGTTATTAAACGCTAACGGATGCCATCAAATCCCGAATCGGTATCGCCTTGCGCGAAAGCCTTGACTGCTCGGCCGCGAACGCCATCATATGGCTCTGAACCGAGACGTCCGCCGAGGACAGGCTGGCTCCGTCTCCCTCCCCCCCGCACGAGTCGCGTGAAGTCGCGCATGATGCCTCGGTCCCCGCCGCCGTGATTCAGCCCGGTGGACTGAAGATCGATCGTTTCCACGCGTCCCGTTTTAAAGTCGGAAATCTCGATGGTGTTTTTAGCCATGTGCGCGCGCAGTTGTCCGCGGGTTCCCATGATCTTGAGCGTGCGGCCCCCGTCCGTAGTAAAGGCAGTCATCGTGAATGTCGCCGTGATGCCGTTCGAGAACTCCATCGCGACCACCTGATGGTCGACGACGTCGTTGTCGCAGCGGTAGACGCATCTGCCGTAGGGTCCGGTGCGAAGCGCCTCCAGCACGCCCTCTTCGCTCGTGTCGTGGCTGATCGCGCCGCGAAGAATCCGCTCCGAGACCTTATCCTCGTTGTTCAGGTAGATATCGGGCGCGTAGTACGGGCACTCGTCGCTGACGGGGCAGCCGTCCAGACAGCGGTACGGCGCGCCGGGAGGCGCGTTTTCTTCGGTAAAATGCCGCAGGCCGCCGAAGGACGACAGCGTGTCGCAGTCCGCGCCGGCCAGCCAGACCAGAATGTCGAGATCGTGGCAGCTCTTGGCCAGGATCATCGGATTGGACTCGTCGGCTCTGCGCCAGTTGCCTCTGACGAAGCTGTGCGCCTGATGCCAGTAGCCGACGTTTTCGATCAGGTCGATCGTGACCGGGTCGCCGATCCGCCCTTCGTCCAGCAATCGTTTGATTGTCGAAAAGAAAGGCGTGTAGCGAAGGACGTGGCAGATGGCGAATACCCGGTCCGTGCGCTCGGCATATTGGCCCAACCGGACGCACTCGCCCGGATCGTTGGACATCGGCTTTTCGAGCAATACGTGGTAGCCGAGCGCGAGCGCCTTGACGGCCGGATCGTAGTGCATCCGGTCCTGCGTGCAGATGAGGACCGCGTCCGCGACGGGGGGGTCCCGCGAGCAGCGCCTCCCAGCTGTCGAAGCGCATGGACGGATCGATGCCGTGCAGATCGCCGAACGCTTCGCGACGGATCGCGTCAGGCTCCGCCACGGCCGTAATGCGCAGCTCGCCGGGCTCGTCGAGCGCATACTGCGCGTATTCCCTGCCTCTTCCACCGGCGCCGATAACGGCTGCCGTTACGGTTTTCATGATGTCGGACTCCTTTTGACGCTTTGGATCAGCCCTTGACGGAGCCGATCATGGCGCCTTGCTCAAAGTGCTTCTGAATAAACGGATAGATGATCAGGACAGGCAAACAGCCGAGCAGGATGATCGCGTATTTCAACGATTCGAGAATGACCTTGTGGCCGTCCTTGGTCGTTGCCTCGAGTACGTCGCCCGCTTGTCCGACGACGACCAGATTGCGGATGACAAGCTGCAGCGGGAACAGGTTTGGATTGCGGATCAGCAGCAGCGCGCTCTGGAAGTCGTTCCAGATCGCGACGGTATAGAACATGCCGATCGTCAGCAGCACCGGCTTGGACAGCGGAATGACGATGCGGGTGAGCACCGTGAAGTCCGACAAGCCGTCGATACGTCCCGACTCCTCGACCTCGACGGGCATCCCGGAGAAAAACGTCCGCATGACGATGAGGTTGTACGTATTGATCGCGTTCGGCAGCACCATCGCCCAGATCGTGTCCATGAGCCCGTAAGATCGCGCCACCAGGTAGAACGGGATCATGCCCCCCGAAAAACATGATCGTAAATACGATGTACAGCATGATCGGCTTGTAGAAGACGAGCCCCCGGCGCGAAAGCGCATAGGCGCCCATGATCGTCAAGGACATCGATATGAAGAGCCCCAGGACGACATAGCCGATCGAATTGCGGTAGCCGATCCACAGCCGATTGTCTTCGAATACGGCCCTCATGGCGTCGAACTGCAGACCCTTCGGGTAAAAGCTGATCTCGTTGCGGACGACATGCTCCGGCGTGCTGATCGCGACGGAAGCCATGTGCAGGAACGGGAACACCATGGCAATCGCGACGGCCAGCAGCAGCAAAAAGTTGACGACGTCGAATACGCCGATTTTTCCTGTTCTCACCATAAGCTGGTCTCCCCCACTTTGCGGCTTGCGACATTCGTTAAGTAGACAAGCAGCATGGTAACAAGGCCCAAGGACAAATTAATCGCCGTAGCGTAACTCATGCCGCCGCCAAGAATGCCGATCCGGTAGACGTAGGTGGAGATGATGTCCGCGGTGTCCAAATTGCCGGCGTTGCCGAGCAGGAACGCTTTGTCGAACGGAATATTGATAATACCTGAGATACTCAAGATGAACATGATGACAATCGCCGGGATGATGCCCGGGAGCGTCACGTGAACCGTCTGCTTCCAACGGTTCGCGCCGTCCATCCGGGCCGCTTCGTACAGCTGGGGATCGATTGCCGCCAGCGCGGCGAGAAAGATGATCGTGCCGTAGCCGGTCATCTGCCAGATATCCGACGCGATATAGATCGTCCGGAACCATTCGGGCCGCTGCAGGAAATTGATCGGCTCGAAGCCGAGGGATTGAATGGCTTTGTTGATCCACCCGGTGCTCGGGGACAGCAGCATGATCATGATGCTGGACAAGACGACGCTGGAGAGGAAAAACGGCAAGTAACTGACCGATTGCACGAATCGCCTGAACTTTTTCCAGCGCATCTCGTAGAACAGGATCGCCAGCGCGATCGGCGCCGGGAAGGCGAAAATAAACTTATATAAACCCAATAAGAGCGTGTTGCGGACAATGAGCCAGGCGTCGGGATTGCTGAAAAACATCCGGTAATGCTTGAGCCCGACCCATGGGCTGTGCCAGACGCCCTTGAACAGGTTGTAGTCCATGAAGGAGACCACGATCCCGAACATCGGGACGTAGTGGAACAACAGATAGTAGAACAGCACGGGAATAAGCAGCAGCAAATAAATTCTGTCGCGCTTCATGCGGTGAAGGACGGATTGCTTCATGGCGTTACTCCTTTCAGGAAAAGCACGGGGCCGTGCACTGCTTCATCGATGCACGGCCCCGCGGCTTGCTAACGTTGCTTACTTCGTATTCGCGAGCTGACGATCGAGCGCCGTCTGGTACGTCGTGCGGACCTTCTCGAGATCGTGTTTGCCGAGATCCTTGATGAAGGCGTCCCACTCGCTCATCGGCCTGTCGCCGTTGATGAACTTCGTGACTTCGCCGGTCCAGAACTTCCACAGCTGGTCGTTCGACGTCGAGAGCGCAGCGGCTTCGTCGGACGTCAGGTTCGGACGGCTGTAAGCGACGGGGAACCGGTACTTCGGCGCTTCGACATAAGCGTATTGCTCTTCGGGCTTGACCAGCGAGAGCCATGCGTTGAAGTCGAACCAGCCGTAGGTCGCGGCGGTCTGGATGCCGGAGATGACGCGCAGGTCGTTCGCTTCTTTGTAGTTGTCGTTAAACTTGCGCTTGCCGTCCACGACCGTGTACGTCTCGCCTTCCTTGCCCCAGCTCTGGATGTCCTTGCCCTTCTCGGAGAAGATGTAGTCCAGATAGCGGAGGGCCGCGTCCATGTTCTTGGACGTAGAGGCGACTGCCAGTCCGTAGCCTTCTTGGCCGCCCTTCGGCAGGTAAGGCTTGTCGCCGGCGCCGATCGGAGGCGCCATGAACTGCAGGTGGCCGTCGGTCAACTGGCTGTTCATAATCTCGATCTGGCCGATGAATTGGACGGTGACGAACGCTTTGTTGGTCGACATGAACTGCGTCCAAGCCTTGTAGTCCATCGTCAGCCAGTCCGGCGGGATGAGCTTTTCCTTCACGAATTTGTTCAGCCACTCGACCATCGTCTTGGCGTTCGGGTCTTCGAGACCGAACTTCATCTTGGTCGGGTCCGCCGGATCCTGATAGAACTCCGGATAGATGTCGAAGGAAGGCCCGAACGTATCGAGCGTGCTAAGACCGTGGCGGAACAGGAACGGATAGCTGTCCGGATAGATCTCCTTGAGCTTCTTGGCGACCGTATACAGTTCGTCCCACGTTTTCGGCACTTCGAGATTGTTCTTCTTGAAAATGTCGTCGCGGTAGAACCAGACCATCTGGCTGCCTTCGCCCGCGCCGTCGTTAATGATGCTGTAAATCTCGCCGTTCGGCGACACCACGCGGGACTTGACGTCCGGATGGCTGTCGAGGAACGCCTTGACGTTCGGCATCTGGTCCATATGCTTGGACAGATCCTCGAAGGCGCCCTGGGAACCGAACTTCTGAACGTCGTTCGGGAATACGGACAGCACGTCGGGCATGTCGCCCGAAGAGACCGCCAGCGCCAGCGATTCCGGACCGGTCGCGAGTACCTGCTCGACGTCGATGTTGGTCTCTTCCTTGACCCACTTCCATACGCCCCAGTCGGGCTTGGGCGGCCACGCCGTGTTGTTTTCCGTAAAGATTCGAATCTTGGCCGGATCCGGCAGCGCAGCCGACGCGCTCGCCGATGTGCTTTGCGTCGCGCTTGCGGTCTGGCTTGCATCTGCCGAGCTCGAGGAGCTCGCGGCCGGCTCATTATTATTGTTGTTGCCGCATCCGCTTACGGTCAGCGCGACCGCCGCCGCGGCCGCCCATGTCCATTTCAACGATTTCATTCCGACACCCCGTCCTTTACGAATGTAGTCTTAAGGCTGCCTTGCGATGTAGTTGTGCTGCGCGTCGTGCTTGCCGTACGGATCGGCCCCGGCATCGCCCCGGCCGTCGTTTGGCTTGCTCCCATCGTAGGCGCTCCGGGCCCGCCCGGTAAATAATCGGTTGTCTTTAAAAATGGTACTTTTTTCGAGGCGTATTAAAAAAAGTATTAGCTTTCCGTAAAACAGGCAAAAAACAACCGCTAAAAAGTCAAAAACGGCGGCAGGACGGGCTTTTCCCGTTCCATGCCGCCGGCTTCATTCCTCCGAAGCGCCTTGCATGCTCTTGCGGTAATCGCTTGGCCGAAGGCCCGTATACTTCTTGAACATCCGGTTGAACGAAGCGATATTGCGATAGCCGACAGCCTCCGCCACTTCCTGGATCTTGGCGCGGCCGTTTACGAGCATGGTCGCCGCCTGCGCAATGCGCGTCTCGTTCACGTACTCGACGAAGTTTTTGCCGGTCTTGTCCTTGAAGTAGGTCGACAGGTAGCCGCTGCTGAGGTTCAGCTTTTCCGCGAGCGCGTCCAGATAAATTTCCTCCGACAGATGCTCGTTGACGTAATTCATGACGAACGTCGTCACCGTATCCTTGCGGTCCTTCTTGCCCTCGATCTCCTCCGCCGTCCGGCGCACCCATTCGAGCAGCAGTCGCTCGAGCGCCTCGATCGTGACGCAGCCCGCGATGCGCTGCTCCGCGTTCTCCAGGATGGCGTCCGCGGCGGGCGCGCCGAGCTGGTCGGCGGCGACGCTGCGGATCCGTTCCGTCGCGGACGCGGCAAAGCCGAGCCAGGCAGCCGCCGTCAGCTCCCGGTCGCGCTGCTTCGCGAAGAAGCGCTCCATCAGCCGCTCCAGCACTTCGCCATGGCCTTCCCTCAGATTCGCCCTGAACTCGGCCTCCTCTTCCTGGGAGAAGGCGATCTCCGTCTCCCGGCTTGAAGAGGACGTCACGATCTGCGTCTCGTCCACGAGGCCGCGATCGTCGATCCGCTCCCGCACTTCCTTGTAGGCGGCGCTGATCTGATCGGACCGATCGTAGATCGAAGTGACGGCGATCGTGATCGTGCCGCTGTCCCGGTCCTGGTCGAACACCGTCTTCATCTCCCGCAAGAGCTCCTGCAACGTCTCCAGCCGGTCGATGAAAACCAGGCTCAGAATCTGATTGTACTCCACCTGGTTCGTCAGCGCGTCCGGGAATACCCGGTTGAGCTTGTCCTCGATAAATACCTTCATATAGTAGAGCCAGCTGCTGAAGGTTCCGTCGTCCCAGCTCGCGCCTCTCTTCTCGACGACCTGGAACATGACGAACACGAACGGCTTGCCCGTGAATTCCAGCTTCGCGGCGTCCCTGTCGCTCCCTCCCCGGATGTCCTTGAGCAGATGGATGAACGCCCATTGCCGCATCAGCTTGTTCTTGTCCTGGAGCTGGTTGCCGATCAGGTCGAACTCCTTGATGCTCGATCGGTACGGCGCCGCTTCGTTCGTCCCCCTGATCGAAGCGACCAGTTGCTTGAACGGATTGTTGATGCGGGCGGCCATCAGGAGCGAGATGACGATGCTGAACAGCACGACCGCGACGACCAGCACGACGAGCGTCAGGTTCAGGCGGGTCTGCGAGGCCATCTGCGCGACGGGCAGCCGGTGCATGTAGGTCATGCCGCTCGCGCCCGTTCTGTAAAAATGGTACCGGTTGTCCAGCACGAACGACGCTCCGCTCCGCGCTTTGAGCGTATCGAGCGCAGGGAAGGCGCTCGTCTGCGACCTTTCGAACAATGTCTCTCCCGCCGTGCCGTAAATGATGAAGTCGTCGCTCAGCGATTGGTGAAACGCCTCGTACATCTTGTTCGCGTCGAGAAACACGGCCATATAAAAGTCGCTGTTGTCCGCGCGCTTGAAGATCATCGGGATGTAGTCGCCGACGACTTCTTTTCTGACGGTAAAGAGATGCGAGTAGAATCGGTCCGCCGGAAAAATATGATTCGTATAACGCTCTTCGAACTGCTTGTCCCAGAAAGACTTGGGATATTTCTCGCCGGCCATGAACACGTCGAACAAATTGTCTGGCGTCGTGCTCGCCGACTTGTCGATGACGAACTGATGCGACTTGGAATAAAACACGATGTCGGCAATATACAGGTTCGCGTTGGACACCTGGGACAAAATATCCGTGATAATGGCGCCGAAGTCCGAGTAGTTCGGTTCCCGCTGCAGCTTCTGCACGCGGTCGCTGAACAAAAAGAGATACATCTGCTGGCGGATGATATTGAAATGCTTTTCGTAGTTCTCCATCGTGCTGTCGAGCATGAGCGTGTTGTACTTCACGATCTCCTGCCGGATATTGCTCTTAGAGACGGAAAGCGCATACGCGGTCAATGACACGAGGAGAATGATAATGCACAAGAACCCCGCCATAAGGCGCAAAAAAAGCGTGGTCGACAGATTGCGGAAATAACGCAGCGGCTGGAGCTTCATGATGATCATCCTGTCTGTTTGGCCGGGGCGCCCGGGCGTCCCTCGAGGGCGTGCGCGGGCGCTGCCAATATTTATGTACCATCGTAACGGATTCAGCTGCCAAGCGATGACATTTATACCATACAGGTTCGAGACTGATGCAAACGACCTATGTCCATCATAATAGCCGGAGGCATTTCGAGACAAATCTTTTTTTGCGTCTTTATACATTTTCGTGATGAAAGCGCAAAAACGCCCCTCGCGTCTTTAGCCAATCGAGGGGCGTTCGAATCCGGACAAGCATGGATTTGCGTTTATTTTTGCAGCGACTGCACGAATCGGAGCAGGGCCGTCGCCGCTTCCGCACGGGTCGCCGGAGCTGCCGGGTCGAACCTGCCGCTGTCCCGTCCGAGCAGGATCCCGTGCGCGGCGGCGGCGCCGATCGCAGGACGCGCCCAGTACGGCAGCTTCGCATCGTCCTTGAACGAAGTCGGCCCTTCCTCGGTCTGCCACTTCGCGGCTCGCGCAAGCATCAATGCCATCTCGGCGCGGCTGATCCGGGCCCCCGGACGGAAGCTGCCGTCCGGGTATCCCTTCAGCAAACCTGCCGCGGTGCCTTCGCGAACAAGCTGTGCTGCCCACTCCGGCAGTTCGCCTTCGTCGGAATAGGCGATTGCGGCTTCCGGTACGGCGTCCTGCTGCGCGCTCGCGCCAATCGCGTTCATGAGCATGACCGCAAATTCGACGCGGGTGACCGATCGGTCAGGCGTGAAGTGCTGCGAATCCGTTCCATTCACGATCGAACGCGCATAAGCTTCGCACACATACGATTTGGACCAGTGACCGTCAAGGTCGACGAACGGGCATTCGGCGACCGCCCGCTTGCGAACGATCGTCAGCACATAATCCTGCGCGCCGCCCGGCGAAGCGACACGGATCGTGAATCGATTGGCGCCTTCGTTTAGCTTCAGTGCGCTCTCCCCGCTCCATGCCGCCCCGTCGAGCAGCAGGCTCGATCCCGCGATGGACGGCACGGCGCGCACGATCGCTTCTGCCGATTCGGTCTCCGCGCCGTATGCGAACTGCTCGCGGTTGAAGCTTGGCGTCAACGCAAGCTCCGAGCCATCTTTGGTCGACTTGGCCGTCAGTTGATCCAGCCGGGGCGATGGCTGGTACGCCGGCGGCGGTGGTGGCGGCGGTGGCGGTGACACGGCCGTATTTACGGTGAACGTCACAATGGTTGACGCAGCACCGGCATTACCGACCGCATCTGTCGCCTTCGCCGACACGCCGTGCGAGCCGTCGGCAAGCGGCGTCGGCTGCGTGAAATTCCAGATGCCCGAAGCATCCGCCGGCGTCGTGCCGATCGAAGTTCCGTCCACGACGACGTTAACGGTGCTGTTCGCTTCGGCCGTGCCCGAGTAGGTCGGCGTCGAATCGTTCGTCGTCGACCCGTTGGCCGGGCTCGTCACGACAGGAGCGGCAGGTGCCGTCGTATCGACGGTGAACGTATTCGTATTCGAATTCAGACTTGTATTTCCTACTCCGTCGCTTGCCCTTGCAAGCACCGAATGCGGTCCGTCGGCAAGCGGCGTCGCCGATGTGTAAGACCAATTGCCCGAAGCATCGGCGGTAACCGGCCCCAATAAGAGGCCGTCAACGACGACCGTCACGGCGCTGCCTGCTTCGGCCGTTCCCGAATAGGCCGGCGTTGAATCGTTCGTCGTCGATCCGTTTGTCGGGTTCGTCACAACGGGCGCTGCCGGAGCCGTCGTATCGACGGTGAACGTGTTCGTACTTGAATCCACACTTGTATTTCCTGCTCCGTCACTCGCTCTGGCCTTCACCGTATGCGATCCTTCGGCAAGCGGCGTCAGCTGTGTCTTATTCCAATTGCCCGAAGCATTCGCCGTAGTCGTACCGATCGAGCTTCCGTCCACGAAGACCGTCACGGTGCTGTTGGCCTCAGCCGTTCCCGAATAGTCCGGCGTCGAATCGTTCGTCGTCGATCCGTCTGTCGGGTTTGTCATAAGGGGCGCTGCCGGAGCCGTCGTATCGACGGTGAACGTATTCGTATTTGAATCCACACTTGTATTTCCTGCTCCATCGCTTGCCCTTGCGAGCACCGAATGCGGTCCGTCGGCAAGCGTCGTCGCCGATGTGTAAGACCAATTGCCCGAAGCATCGGCGGTAACCGGCCCCAACAAGAGGCCGTCAACGACGACCGTCACGGCGATGCCTGCTTCGGCCGTTCCCGAATAGGCCGGCGTCGAATCGTTCGTCGTCGATCCGTTTGTCGGGTTCGTCACAACGGGCGCTGCCGGAGCCGTCGTATCGACGGTGAACGTATTCGTATTTGAATCCGGACTTGTATTTCCTACTCCGTCGCTCGCTATGGCCTTCACCGTATGCGATCCTTCGGCAAGCGTCGTCAGCTGTGTCTTATTCCAATTGCCCGAAGCATTCGCCGTAGTCGTACCGATCGAGCTTCCGTCCACGAAGACCGTCACGGTGCTGTTGGCCTCAGCCGTTCCCGAATAGTCCGGCGTCGAATCGTTCGTGGTCGATCCGTTTGTCGGGTTCGTCACAACGGGCGCTGCCGGAGCCGTCGTATCGACGGTGAACGTATTCGTATTTGAATCCACACTTGTATTTCCTACTCCGTCGCTCGCTCTGGCCTTCACCGTATGCGATCCTTCGGCAAGCGGCGTCAGCTGTGTCTTATTCCAATTGCCCGAAGCATTCGCCGTAGTCGTACCGATCGAGCTTCCGTCCACGAAGACCGTCACGGTGCTGTTGGCTTCGGCCGTTCCCGAATAGGCCGGCGTCGAATCGTTCGTGGTCGATCCGTTTGTCGGGTTCGTCACAACGGGCGCTGCCGGAGCCGTCGTATCGACGGTGAACGTATTCGTATTTGAATCCACACTTGTATTTCCTACTCCGTCGCTCGCTATGGCCTTCACCGTATGCGATCCTTCGGCAAGCGTCGTCAGCTGTGTCTTATTCCAATTGCCCGAAGCATTCGCCGTAGTCGTACCGATCGAGCTTCCGTCCACGAAGACCGTCACGGTGCTGTTGGCCTCAGCCGTTCCCGAATAGTCCGGCGTCGAATCGTTCGTGGTCGATCCGTTTGTCGGGTTCGTCACAACGGGCGCTGCCGGAGCCGTCGTATCGACGGTGAACGTGTTCGTATTTGAATCCACACTTGTATTTCCTACTCCGTCGCTCGCTCTGGCCTTCACCGTATGCGATCCTTCGGCAAGCGGCGTCAGCTGTGTCTTATTCCAATTGCCCGAAGCATTCGCCGTAGTCGTACCGATCGAGCTTCCGTCCACGAAGACCGTCACGGTGCTGTTGGCTTCGGCCGTTCCCGAGTAAGCAGGCGTCGAATCGTTCGTGGTCGATCCGTTTGTCGGGTTCGTCACAACGGGCGCTGCCGGAGCCGTCGTATCGACGGTGAACGTGTTCGTATTTGAATCCACACTTGTATTTCCTGCTCCGTCACTCGCTATGGCCTTCACCGTATGCGATCCTTCGGCAAGCGACGTCGCCGATGTGTACGACCAATTGCCCGAAGCATCGGAGGTCACCGGCAAGAACGATGTGCCGTCGACGACGACCGTCACGGATACGTTGGGATCGCCAGTTCCCGAATAGATTGGCAACGCATTGTTCGTCACCGATCCGTTTGGGGGAGTAACCAGGACCGGCGCCGACGGCGGCACTGTATCAACGGTCCAGGCGTAATAAGCGGGACTCTGATCGACATCAGAGCCGTCGATGGCTCTGACCAATAACGTATGAGGTCCATCCGCAAGGCTGGAAACGGAATAAGGCGTTGCGCAGCTCATAAATGCAGAAGCGTCCAGGTTGCATTCATAACTAACGCCCGACGCAGACGAAGAAAAAACAAACATCGTATTCGGGTTGTTCGATAGAATGGGCGGAGCAGTCACGATCGTCGTATCCGGCTCTGCCGCGCTTGCCGTCAGCGGATAATCGACCAGCCAACCGAAAGCGAGCGCCCCCGCCATAAGTATTTTTATTGCATTATGTATAAAACTGCGCACCTCTTTAAAAACCTCCTTTATAGTAGAATGCCAATAATTACTATAAAGGATAATACGACAAAAAAACGATAGCGTATTTATCGCTCTCGTGAGGGTTCGCAATATGAAAGAACGGGGCGAGGTAAAACCGTGCGTTTTAATCAGGAGTTCCCGCTTGACGGGAAAGCGCTTAGGGGGAACTCCGCTGGGCCACGGGCCGGTTGCGCTAAGCTTTTTTGCCTGCGTACTCGGCGTTCGCCGTATCGAGCATCGACTTCCAGTCGGGGAAGTTGGTCTCTCTGGCGACGTGCCGTTCCCACAGCTCCTCATGAATGTTTTTGATATCCTCATGGGAGTATACCTGGAAGTTGCCCTTCTCGAGAAACGCGAGGAACGAGCCGAAGTTCGTGTGCTTGCTCATGAAAGCTTCGTTAAACAGCTTATCCAGCGAGACATGGTTCGGATCCTCTTGGAACGTGCGCTGGCCCTGCAAGTCTTTTAACAATTCATCCATCGACATCGGTTTTTGCTTTTTCAAACGACCACTCCTAATTTTTAACGATACTCCATTATTGCCGCATTCCGCCAAAGTTACAAGTCAGAGGCACGATTTCTCCTCCTTATCCGAGCGGAAACAAAAGAAAATGATTTAAAAAGCCGGGTTCTAACGTTACCTCATTCCGCTGAAGCGGCTCATGGACAAGGCAATAGGGTTCGTATCCGTTCTAATTGCCACGGCAGCGCCGATGAAGATTGTACGAGGTTGGAGCCGACTAACTAGGCGGCGGAAAGGTGTTGGGGGCCGAAGTAATCGGAAAACCGGATTTCTCGGCAATCGCGCCCAAAAAAGCTCGCTGCCGGATTCCTCCTCGATTCCGGTCGTTGCATGACCGATTATAGAGCGCCCCGCCATCCCCTTACTCGCCACCGGCTCCAAACGCATTTCTCTAGTCCCGCAGCATCTGCATCGCCCAGCGGCGCATTCTGGCCACGTACGGCTCAAGCTCGTGCTCGGTCGCCAGCTCGTTGAGCAGCGCCGTGACGAGGAAGCGCCGCGGCGCTTCCTTCTCCCCCTCTTCCCGAAGCATGTCCAAGAGCTGCTCCAGCTCCCGCTTGCGCGCGTTAGGCACGCTCAGCTCGCGGATCGTGGAGGCCGCCTGCTCGAGCACCAAGGCGCCGCAGCGCTCGATCGCTTCCTGCAGCGTCTCCGGCCGCTCGGACTCGAATTCCTTCATGAGGTCGGCCGTGAGCATCGGCTCCGCCTTCCGCGAGAGCAGTCCCGCGACCAGATCGTCCATCCGGTCGGCGAAGTAAGACGCCAGCGCCGGCACCGAGATCGGCTTGGCGAACATCTTGATCAGGTGAAGATACTCCTTCGCCATCGCGTTCAAAATCATGACCGCATCCCAAATATGCGGCTCGAGCGCCTCCCCGTACCGACGCTGCAGCACGCCCCGATTGTAGTTGAGCAGCTTGGCGCGCTTGCGGAACATCAGCAGTCCGAGCTTGTCGCCGGGAATCGCGGGCTTCTCCTTCAGCGAATTCGCGACGAATAAGCCGCGATTGAGAAAATAGTCGAGCTGATGGCGGATCTCCTCGACGAACAGCTCGCGCGGGGACAGCCCCGTCCGTTCGCGGATCTGTTCGGAATCCTCCATGATCCGCGCGAAATGAACTTCCATGATCTCGATGTACAGGTCCTCCTTGGAAGGAAAAAACTTGTACAGCGAGCCCTTGGCGATGCTGCAGTCGTCCGCTATATCTTGAATGGAAGTCGCCTCGTAGCCTTTCTCCGCAAACATGCGCTCGGCCGACTCTATAATTTTGTTTTTAAGGATGCTCATGGGCCCTCCTGAAAAATAAGGATTGACAAAGACTTCCTAACACGATAAAAATAGGCCTGTAGCCTTTTATGACTGTACGGTTTTTGTTAAAACCACTTAGTCAAAAGTTAACGGAAATTCGGAAATCCGTCAAGGCACAGGCCCTTATTCAGAAAGGAATGAGTACACACATGGCAAACCCGCGCACGGCCTCTCCCGCCCAAGCAGAGCCCTTCTCGCTGCTCAAGCTGCTGCCGCCGCTCCTCGCCGTTATTATCGGCATGTTCATGGTTATCCTTGACACCACGGTCGTCAACAATGCGATCCCGACGCTGGTCGACGACTTCGGCACCACGCTCCACCATCTGCAGTGGGCCGTCACGGGTTATACGCTGGCGCTGTCCGCCGTCATTCCGCTAGCCGGCTGGATGACCGACAAATTCGGCTCCAAACGCGTTTTTATCGCGACGATCGTGCTATTCTCGCTCGGCTCCGCATTATGCGCGCTCGCGACGAATACGGAACAGCTCGTCGTCTTCCGCGTCATCCAGGGCATCGGCGGCGGCATGGTCGCCCCGATCGGCATGGCGCTCGTCTTCCGCATCTCGCCCCCCGAGAAGCGCGGCGCCGTCATGGGCGTGCTCGGCATCCCGATCCTGCTCGCGCCCGCGCTCGGACCGGTGCTGTCCGGCTATTTCGTCGAATACGTCTCGTGGCACTGGATCTTCCTCATCAACCTGCCGATCGGCGTCGCCGCCGTTTTCGTCGCGTGGCGCTATCTGCCCGCATTCGAACGCGGCAAGCCGCCGGCGCTAGACATCCTCGGCATGATCCTCGGCCCCATCGCCTTCGCCATGCTGGCGTTCGGCGTCAGCGAAGGCGGCACGGATTGGGGTTCTTCCCGCACGTTGACCGGCCTGATCGTCGGCGGCGTCGCGCTGGTGCTGTTCGTCATCGTCGAGCTGCGGCACCGCCAGCCGCTGCTTGAACTGCGCGTATTCCGCAGCTTCGCCTTCACGCAAGGCATTATCCTGTCCTGGATTCTGTATGCGGCGCTGTTCGGCTCGATCATCCTTTTCCCGCTCATGCTTCAGCAGGTCAAGGGCTATACGCCGCTGGAAACCGGTCTGATCCTGCTGCCGCAGGCGCTCGGCTCCATGCTGTGCATGCCGATCGGCGGGCGGCTGTTCGATCGCATCGGCGCGCGTCCGATCGTCATCACCGGCACCATTTTTATATCGGCCGCCCTGCTCATCATGTCCCAGATCACGCTCGACCGTCCGCTTTACGTCATCATGCTCAATCTGTTCCTGCTCGGCTGCGGCATGGGGCTATCGATGATGACGATGAACACGTACATCCTCAGCACCGCGCCCCGGGATCTCGTCGGCCGCGTCACGCCGCTGACCAACTCGGCCCAGCAGGTCATCGTCTCCTTCGCTGTCGCCGGGCTAACCGGTTATCTGGCCACGCACAGCGACAAGGTCATGGCCGCCTACAAAGGCCCGAACCCCCTCGAAGCGGCAGTCGGCGCCTTCGGCGACACGTTCCTGCTCACTTCCGGCTTCGCGATCGCCGGCTTCGTGCTGAGCCTGTTCGTCCGCCGCATCAAGCCCGCCGCGCAGAAGAACGGCTCCGGCGAAGCGCGGGCGGAGGAGAGCGTGCTGGCGGGGCATTAAAGCGATAGCTCCGTGCAACTCGTACCGAGTTATACGTGATGGCGCCATCCGCGCCGGCCCCGCTTATCGCGGCGCCGGCGCGGATGGCGCTTTTTGCGTTGCACGGTTTTTCCGGTTAACTCGCCGCTCCGAATGCGTCAAGAAACACAAAGGAACCTACCTCAACCTGAGGTGGTTCCCGGCATGCGTCATTCACGTAGAAGATTAATTCGACGGATAAGCGAAAACGACCTCATGCACGCTCAGCTTCGCGCCAAGCATGATGCCGCCGCCGGGCCGCGCTTGCTCGCCGTGCCCCCCCGGATGCTGCGCCGGCTCCGCGCCGGCTTCCGGCTTCGGACGGGCATGCGCGTGCGCCTGCTTGAACGCATCGCTGTTCACCCAGCCGTCGAAGGATTCGCGGTCTTCCCAAGTCGTGCACACTTTGAGCTCGTCGTGCTCCTCCAGCGATTCGGTCAGCAGCTCCATCCGGACGAAGCCCGGCGCGTGTTGGACGCCCTTCGGATTTTTGAAGCGCTCGGCAACTTCCGCGACATGCCCCGATTTTACTTTAATCGTATTGATAGCGACGATCATGCACCACATTCCTTCCCCTGTCGGTTTGTACCTATTGTAGCAAAGGGGGGAATCGGGGCTCAAACAGCGTCCGGTTGCGATGCGCGATAGTGGAGCCTTGATGAGCGCTAAAGCACCGACTTTCTGGAGATAGTTGTCAATAAGCAGTTATTTCCCCTCCAATCGCATATCCGCAAAAAAAATAAGTGTCAAAAGGCCCCTAATTCCCGCTCAAACGTCATATTCTCGCATCCCGCAAGAAAATAACTGCCTTTTAACAACAAACTGCTGCATACTTCCGAGTCCGCACGAAATAACTGCCTTTTAACCCTTATTCCATGCTGAACCGCGCAGAACAAAAAACCCCTGCCGGTTCGACCGGCAAGGGGGCAGGATTGTTCAGACTTCGTTACATAGCGAATTACTTGCGAATCGTCTTCAGCCCCGTGGACCAGGAAATCACTTGATCCAGCATTTGGCCGAGCGAGGTCGCCTGCACGTCCTTCGGCTTGAAGACGGAGCCGTTCTCGAAGTCGGTGAACAGGGAGAGCGCCGGATGCACGCGCACGTCCGCGACCGACAGCTCGCCGAGGATGCCGCGGAGATGCTCCGCCGCGCGGGCGCCGCCGACCGAGCCGTAAGAAACGATGCCGGCCGCCTTGTCGTTCCATTCCTTGCGCACGTAGTCGAGCGCATTCTTGAGCGCGCCCGTGATGGAGTGGTTGTACTCCTGCACGATGAACACGAATCCGTCGCAGCTATCGATCTTCGCCGTCCATGCTGCGGCACCGGAAGCGTCCTGACCCGGCTCGCCGAGCAGCGGCAGCTTAAAATCCGCGATGTCGATGATCTCGTATTCGGCGTCGCCGCGCTTGTCCGCGAGCGCCTTCACCCATTCGCCTACCTGCGGGCTGAGGCGGCCTTCGCGCGTGCTGCCCAGGATAATGCCGATCTTCAACATTAGATTTCCTCCCTTGGCCTTAAGTACGTTCAATTCATTGTAACACCTGCTCCAGCATGATCCAAAACTCCGTCCGGTTATGGCGCGAATCCCGGACATCGCCAAATATTGCCACGGACGCAAGAAACTAGGAACGCGGTCCGGGCGCCGCGTATGCCGCTTCCGGCAACTCGATCATCGCAGGCGATGGCGCGATGCCGAGACAGCGGCACATGAGCGGGGCCAGCAGCAACTGCGGCAGAGCAGCTTCGCCGCGTCCCCGCTCCAGCATAAACCGCGCGTCTCCCAGCAGATAAAGCGGAACGCTTCGCTCCTCGGACGCCGTGCCTCCATGCTGTCCGGACGCGCTCATCCCGTGGTCCGAGGTGACGAGGACGCGGTAGCCGCGCGCCAGCCATTCCGGCAAGAGAGACGCCAGCATGCCGTCAGCCGCCCGCACGGCCGCCTCGTACTGCGGGCTCTCGCCGCCGAACTTGTGGCCCGCGTCGTCGACGTTCATCGTATGAACGTACAGGAAATGCGGGTCGTACGCTTGTCTCAGATGCTCGGCGTCCGCGAACAGATGACTGTCCGGGTAATGGTCTTCGAAGTAAAAGACGCCGTGCTGGATCGGCTTGTCCGCGTCATGCTGATGGCGGTCCGTCAGCGGCTGGAAAGGCGCCGCGTTGTACAGCTCGCTGACCCAATGATAAGCTGCTGCGGCCGTCCTCAGTCCCGCGCCGGCGGCGAGATGGAATACGCTTCGCTCGCGGCTCAGACGCGCGATATGATTGGCCGCGATGCCGTTCTGCGCGGCCGGCGTGCCGGTCAGCAGCACCTCGTAGAGCGGGCGCGACAAGCTCGGGAGCTCGGACCGGACTTTATGGCAGACCGCTTCGCCCTGCTCGGCCAGATGCTCCATATAGCCCAGATAGCGGCGCGCGGCGTCGTATCTGAGTCCGTCGAGCACGACGACGACGAGCTTCGGTGACGTTGGATTCATGCACGCTCTCCTCCTTTAATTGGCTACCGTCCATTGCAGGCGATGGGCGCGCAGCGTCTGCGCCCACTCCCGCGGCGCGGCGACGTTGCTGACGATCGTATGGACGTTCCTCAGCGGGACGATCTCCACGAACGCTTCCTTGTTCAGCTTGGAGTCGTCCGCGAGCACGATCGTCTGTCCGGCCGCCTCCGCCATTCGCCTGGACATGCCCGTTTCCCCGAGATCGTAATCGCTGACGCCCCGGTTCGGAGACACGCCGCCGACCGAGATGAAGGCTTTGTCGACCCGAAACTGCGAGATCATCCGCTCGGCCATCGTGCCGGACATCGACTGCTGCTCCGGGTTCAGCTCGCCGCCGATGACGATGATCTTGCCGGTAAAACGACCGCCGTTCAGCGACTCCATAAGATGGTAGGCAACGGCCAGCGAGTTGGTCAGCACGGTGAGTCGCTCGCAGCCCGAGATCGCCTTGGCCAGCTCCAGCGTCGTCGTGCCGACGTCGATGGCGATCGTGTCCCCCGACGAGATGAGCGCGGCGGCCGCCCGGCCGATGCGTTCCTTCTCCTGCGCCTTTTCCTTCTGACGCTGCAGATAAGGAGGCTCATAGTTGGTCTGCTTGCTCGGCACCGCGCCTCCGTAGACGCGCTTCGCCAGCCCTTCCCGCTCCAGCAGCAGCAGGTCGCGGCGCACCGTCTCCTCGGACACGGCGAACCGCAGCGACAGTTCGGGCACCTTGACGCGACCGTCCAGCTTCAACTGGTCGACGATGACGCGCTTGCGTTCTTCCGACGAGATGGACATATGCCTTAAGCTCCTTCTTGCTCCAAATGCAGCAGCTGCGATTCGTCAAGCGCCAGGCGGATGGGACTCCGCTCGGCGAGCGGCAGCGAACGGCCGTCGTTCAGCGCATCGATCGTGAGCCGCACGCCTGCCGCTTCGACGCCGTACCGGATGACGTTGCCGAGGATGGATACGGTATGAATCGTGCCCTCCGCGATGCGCCGGTCCGTCCCAAGCGATTCGGCGCTTCCTTTCAGCAGCGAGACCGATTCGGGACGAATGGCGAAGCTTTGCGCGGCGCTGTCCACCTTGCCGAACAGCTTGAACGCGTCCGTACGGCTGAGCACGTTGTAGCTGCCCATGAACCGGGCGACGAATTCGGTCCGGGGCTTCGTATAGATCGCCTCCGGGGCGCCTTCCTGAACGATGCGGCCTTTGTTCATCAGGCACACCCGGTCGGACAAGGTCAGCGCCTCTTCTTGATCGTGCGTGACGAAAATCGTCGTCATGTTAAACTGCCGCTGGATCGCGCGGATCTCCGACCGCAGGTTTTTGCGAATCTGCGCGTCGAGCGCGCTTAGCGGCTCGTCTAGCAGGAGCACCTTGGGACGGACGGCCAAGGAACGCGCGAGCGCCACCCGCTGCTGCTGCCCGCCGGAGAGCTGCTGGGGATATGCGTCCCGCTTGTCCGTCAGCTCGACGATGGCGAGCAGCTCCTCGGACCTGCTCTTCCTGGCCGCTTTGTCGACGCCTCGCATCTTCAATCCGTATTCGATATTTTGGCTGACGGTCAGGTTCGGGAACAGCGCATACGCCTGAAACACCATGCCGATCTCCCGGCTCCGCGGCGGCAGGTTGGCGATATCTTTGCCATCCAGCAAAATCCGGCCGCCGTCGATGTCCGAGAGCCCCGCGATGCAGCGCAGCATGGTGCTTTTGCCGCAGCCCGAAGGTCCGAGCAGCGTCACGAGCTCGCCTTCGCGAATCTGCAGGTTAACTTCGTCCAGCACGTTCGCGGACCCGAATCGCTTGCGGATGCCTTGCAGCTCCAGATAGTCGCTCATCGTTTCATGCCTCCGTTTACTTTTTGGCCCAGCTTCATGAGCAAGGCAGACAAGATCAAGATAAACGCGAAATAAGTGATCGCGATGGCGCTGGCCAGATGCCCGCTCTCGCCCATCCGCCGATAAAGGTACACTTGGATCGTCTGGATCTGCCCGCCGACGAGCATGTTGGTCATCACGAACTCGCCGAACAGCACCGAGAACGACAGCAGCGCGGAGACGAGCACGCCGGGCCATATATTCGGCAAAATGACCGACGCGAACGCGCGCATCCGGCTCGCGCCGAGCAGCTCCGCGGCGGCGAGCAGCGGACCGGCCGATACCGTCAGCAGACTGTTGCGGATGCCCTGGTACATATAAGGCAGCACGACGACGAAGTAGGCGCCGAGCAAAATATACGCCGTGCCCGAAATGTTGAGCGGACCGGAGGAGTAGGCTCGGATAAGTCCGACCGCCGCCACGACGCCGGGCACTGCGTAGGGAAGCACCACGATGCCCTTCATGAGCGACTCCAGCCTCGGCATATAGAGCGTGATGACGAACACCGCGGGGGAGCATGACGAGCAGGCTGATCGCGACGCCGATCAAGCAGAGATAAAGCGAGGTCCAGAGCGACTCCAGGAAACGAAGATCCCGGAACATGCCGCGGAACCACTCGAGCGTCCAGCTCTCGGGCAAGACCGTCGTCTGCCACTCCTTGGCGAACGCATAAATGCAGGTAGCCAGGAGAGGCAGCAGCAAATAGACCATGAGCAGCAGCATCAGCGAGCGATGCGCGGGGCCCGCCCGCCTGGTCGAGGCTTCCATCACAGCTCCTCCTTCGCAGCGGTCGCGGCAGTCCACGCGCGCGGCGGCGATTGACGGCGCTTGCGGACCGGTCGGGCGGCGAATGCGGCGTCGAGACGCCGGGCGCGCTGGGTCATCTTATGATTGAGAAAGACGGCAAGCAGCGTCGTGAGCGCCAGAATGACCGCGAGCGCGTTGCCGAGCTGCGGCTGGTTGACGACGTCGCCCGCCACGAGCGAACCGATCCGCACGGCCAACAGGTTGTAGTTGCCGCCGACCAGCGCGTAGGCGGTCGCATAGGCGCCCATGGCGTTCGCGAATAAAATGCCGACGGTGCCGAACACGGCGGGCGACAGCACCGGCAAGCCGATGCTCGTCCAGAACTGCCACCTGCTCGCGCCCAGCAGCGACGCGGCTTCCCGCCACTGCTCCCGAATGCCGTAAAAGGATGGGTACAGCAGCAGCAGCGCCAGCGGTACCTGGAAGTACACGTAAACCAGGACGAGTCCCGACCAGCTGTACAGATTAAAGTCGGCGAACACGCTCCAGCCCCACTGCTTGAACAGAAGCGTGAACACCCCGTTGCTGCCCAGCAGCACGATATAGGCGAAGGCGAGCGGAATGCCTTGGAAATTCGACGTCATATTGGAAAGCATCAGCAGGCGGTCCCGCGCGCGAGAAGGGAATCGCGTGATGCCATAGGCGCAAGCGAGGCCGGCGACGAGGCCGATCGTGCTCGACGCGGCGGAGATGAGCAGGCTGTTCTTGATCGCCTGCATATAGTAGGCGCTCTGCAGAATATGCGCATAGAAGCCGAAGGAAATGCCCGAGCCCGATGCAGGCTTCATGCTGCCGGCCACCATCGTCACGACCGGGATTAGTTGAAACAAAAGGACCATCGCCAAAAAGGGGACAAGCCCCAGCCACATCCACCGATTGCTTCGTTTCAAACGCGCCACGCTCCTATCGGATCGGAGAGGCGCCTTCGGCCGAAGTCGAAGACGCCCCGTTAGGATTTAGTTCATGTGGACGAGAACGCGCTCTTGCCACATTTGGGGGATCTGCTTGGCGGTCTCTTCCCACGCCTTGTAGTCGTTAACCGGCTTGACGTTCGCGTAGGCTTCCTTCGGCAGCAGCTTGGCGGCCACGTCGTCCGGCAGCTTCACGCTGTCGCGGATCGGCCTTGCATAGCCCTTGGCCAAGTTGATCTGGCCTTCGTCGCTCAGGATATATTCTCGCGCCAGCTTCGCCGCGTTCGGGTGCGGCGCGTACTTGTTGATGATCGTGGCGTACCCGCTCACGACGCTGCCTTCCGTCGGGATCGCGACGTCGTACTGATCCTTGCCGAGCTGATCGCTATAGTTCAGCGCGTTGAAGTCCCAGAGCAGCGTCACTTGCACTTCGCCCTTCTCGATGTTGGCGAGGCTCGCTTCCGCATTGGAGAGACGGCCTTCCTTCGCCAGGCCTTCGAAGTACGCGATGCCCGGCTCGATGTTCGTCTCGCTGCCGCCGAACGCAATCGCCGCCGCGAGCACGGCCATTTGGGCTTGCGCGGCTTTGGTGACGTCGCCCACGATGATCTTGTAGTCGCCGTTCTTCAGATCCTCCCAGCTCTTGGGCGGGTTCACGACGAGCTTCTTGTTCGTCAAAAATCCGATCGTGCCCTGATAGCCTACGATCCAGTGACCGTCCTGATCCTTGGCCCAAGCGGGAATTTCGTCCCAGTACGAGGATTTATAAGCTTGCGTAACGCCTTTATCGATCGCGACCGAGCCGAAGGCGATGCCGACGTCGCCGATGTCCGCGGTCGGCTTGTCTTTTTCCGCGTCGAACTTGGCGATCTCCTCGGCGCTCGACATGTCGGTATCCGTATGCGAAAGGCCGTATTTCGTTTGCAGATCCGCCCACGTATCTTTCCAGTTCGCCCATGTGTCCGGCATGCCGACGCTGACGACGGAGCCCTCTTCCTTCGCCTTTGCCTCCAGATCCGCTACGGAGCTCTCCTGCGACGCAGTTGCGCTCGCTTCCGCGCCGTCCGCGTTTTTTCTCCGCACGCCGCGAGCGGCAGCGCGAGCGTAGACAAGATAAGACCCGCGGCCAATTGCCTCTTCAATGCTTTTTTCATGGTTTCCCCTTCACTCCCGCGTGGATTATTGTGGACTATGTCTATATTCTTGTTGTTTTCTCTCCAACTAGAGTGTAGTCGGGGACTATTTACGCTGGATTATCCGAACCGGGCTGATTTGTTAAATCGTTTGGGGGATTTATCGGGGAGGCGAATCTAGTATAATGTTGAAAAAGGCCATATTTTGTCAAAAGGAGATTTCCCTTATATGAAAAAAAAACTAGCGGGTCTCTTGCCTGTCGGGCTGGCGCTCGCCCTGGCGGCAGCTCCGCTCGGCGCGTTCGCGTCCGGACCGAAGTTTCAAAATGCGACTCCCTCGTATACGCTGCCGGATCCATATTCTATAATATTCGATGCAGCGTTCGCCGACTTGACGGGCGACGGACTCCAGGATGCGGTCCTGATCGATATCTATACCAATCAGCTCGCGATATTCAAAGGAAACGGAGACGGCACGTTTCGGGACCCGCCTTCCTATCAGCCGGTCGGCGCCAAACCGAGAGAAATCGCCGTGGCGGACTTCGACAAAGACGGCAGCCTTGACCTTGCGGTCAGCAACAGCGACTCCCACAACGTATCGATCCTCCGCAACCGGGGGAGACGGCACGTTCGATCCTCCGACCTTCTTCCCTGCCGGCAACTATCCGCTTGGCATCGCCGAAGCAGATTTCAACAAAGACGGCAATGCGGATTTAGCCGTCGTAGATTCCACTTCAGCCCGAGTGTCTGTCCTCTACGGCGATGGACACGGCGCTTTCGGCGGGCCTGTTTTTTTTGCGGTCGGCAGTTCTCCTCGTTACGTCGCTGCCGACGACTTCGACGGGGACGGACATATGGACCTCGCCGTCTCCAACGAGGCCGATTCGAATATCAGCGTACTGCTGAATAACAGAGACGGGACCTTTACGACCAACACATACGGGAGCATCGCAGTCCCGTTCAAGCTCGTGTCAGGCGATCTTAACGGCGACGGCGACGCCGACCTGGCGGTCGTAGACAACGGCAGCGGCGGCGGGGCTGCCGTAATGTTCAATCACGGCGACGGCTCCTTCGAGATGCCCGACCTGTATCCGACCGGCACTCATCCGATCGATATCGCCACGGGCGACTTCGACGGAGATAACCATTTGGACCTGGCGGTCACGAATCAATGGAGTACTGTCTCGTTCCTGAACGGCAACGGAGACGGCACGTTCCAGGCCAAGTCGGATCTTGCGCTCGCCGGATACATTGCAACAGGCGATTGGAACGGCGACGGCATTACTGATTTGGCCAATTTAAGCGGAAATACGATTTTCCTGAAGACCAGCAGAGCCGAAGGCGCATTGACTTTCTCCGCACCCGCTTTTTCCGTCTCCGAGGATGGAGGCAGCGCGATCGTGACCGTCAATCGGACCGGCAGCTCCTACGGTCAGACGAAGGTTCGAATTAAAACGTCGGACATCTCTGCGATCGCCGGCTCCGACTATACGGCGGTCGACGCGACGATCGTCTTCAACCCGGGCGATACGACGCGAACTTATTCGATTCCGGTCGCGGACAACGGCGTTCCCGGCGTGGACCGAACGTTCGGCGTGACGATATCCGCGCCGACGAACGAGGCGACGCTGGGCGGCCAGACAAGCGCGACGGTCACGATTGTGGAGGACGACCCCGTGCCGGATACGACGGCGCCGACGATAGACCCGACGAAGTTCGCCGCCGTCGACAACTACAGCGGCACGCCGGATCGGCTCGCAGGCGCCGCGGCTGCGGTAAGCGAAGCCGGCGCGACCGTCCGCGCCTACCGCTGGAACGACGACGACACCGACGGCGTCGTCGATGCGGGCGAGCTCGGGTCGGCGATCGCGCTCGGCACGAGCGGCGCCGACGGCTCGGTCCCGGTCGCCGATATCGGCGACCTCGGGCCGGGAACGTACAAGTACGTCGTAACCGCCGAGGACACTGCGGGCAACGAATCGCCGCGCACGGCAGCGGCGGCGGTGACCGTAACGCTGACGAAGGGGCTCGCGCCGGATGTCGCCGATCCGACCTGGCCGTCCGGCTCGGCGCTATCCGTCTCGGACGTCGCGTACGAGAGCGCTAAGCTCGTCTGGCCCGCAGCCGCCGACGACCGCGGCGTCGACCATTACGAGCTGACGCAGGATGGCGGGACGCCCGTCATCCTTGACTCGGCCACCCTGTTCCAAGCGGCGACAGGATTGGCCGCAGGCACGTCGTACGTCTACGCCGTGGTCGCCGTAGACGCAGCAGGGAATCGAAGCGTTCCACTGACCGCGACCGTCCTTACGGCGACGCCGACGGTCCCTTCGCAGCCTTCCGAAGCTTCGGCGGAGGCCAGATTGAAGCTGCTCGAGATCACGGCCGCCGCACAGCCCGTAGCCTTGTCTCCGGCTTTTGACATGAACGTCGATCTCTATGGCGGAGCGACGACCGAATCGCGCATCGCTTTGAACGCAGCGCCGCTTTTCCCGGCCGCGACGCTGCGAGTTAACGGAGAGAGTACGATCGGGAAGCTTCCGCTCATTGTCGACCTCACGCCCGGCAGAAACGTCATACAGATCGAAGTAAGAGCCGCGAACGGCGTCGTTCGCGTCTACAGCGTAACGATTAATCGCCTGAACAAGCCGCCGGTCATCTCCTGCTTCTCCGACATTCGCGGTCATTGGGCGGAAGCGGAGATCAACGAAGCCTGCGCCCTCGGTCTCGTCAAGGGCGAACCCGACGGTTTGTTTAGGCCTAACCGCTACGTTACTCGCTCGGAGTGGGCCGTGATGGTCGCAAGATGGCTGAATCCCGATAAAAGCGGCTTAGCCGCCATCTCCCGATTCGCCGATGCGGCGGCGATCCCGGCCTGGGCCCGAGAGGCGATCTCAGCCGGTATCGATAGCGGCATCGTTAAAGGATATCCGGATGGCACGTTCCGGCCGTCCGTGACGATCAACCGCGCCGAGACGGCGGCCATTATCGTCCGCGCGGCGAAGTGGACGGCCGATCCTGCCGCCGTTTCCCCCTTCGGGGACGACGCGAGCATCCCGTCCTGGGCCAAGCCTTTTGCTGCAGCGGCGGCGCTGCACGCGGTACTGCTTGGCAAGGAAGACCAACGTTTCGATGCCTCTGCCCCGACGACCCGTGCCGAAGCGGCTGCGATGCTCGTTCGCTTATCCAAACTTTCTCAATCATGACGCCAAATAACCAAAACGGGATGAAGCCATTTTCCTGCTTCATCCCGTTTTGTGTTTGCAATCGACGTTTGCTTGAGCGGCGACTCGCATGAGCAAGGCAAGGAGCTGACACCGATGCGATGCGCTGAAAAAGACTGACCTATGTTAGACGTTTACTTCCCATTCGGGTCAGAATCCGCCCATCTACTGACCTACGTCAATAGAGTAGGAAGAGTACCTGGGAGCGGCCACGAATTTTCGACTTGTCCAACAAGGTCAGCAGGCTAACGTGCTCTTGCCCCCGCTCGTCCCGCCATCTTCTTCACATTACTTCGCGCGAATCCCCTCGAACCCGCTCGTCACCAGCCGCCGCACATAGTCGTCGTCCAACGGCTCGCCGGTCACGAGCAGCCGGTACAAGATCGGCCCGTAAAGCAGGTCGACGCCGAGCCCGACGTCCAGCGTTTCCTGAAGCTGTCCGCGCCGGATCCCCTTTTCCAGAATACCCTTCGCCTCAAGCCGTCGCGGCTGGAAGTAGCGCGTCCGGTACGCTTCGGCCAGACCGTGATCGAACTGCCCTTCGCCGACCAGCGCTGCGATGATCTTCCCTTCCCTGCTCGTCAAAAATCGGGTCAAGTTCACGGCGTGAATCTGAACGTCCTCGAACGCGTCGCCCGTGTCGGGCACCGGCAGCCGAGCCGAGGCGGCGGACAAAAACCCGTCCATGACCACGGCGGCTTTGTTCGGCCACCATTTGTAGATCGTCGCTTTGCTGACGCCCGCGCGCTCCGCGATCTTCTCCACCGTCACCGCGCCGAAGCCGACCTCCAGCAGCAGCTCGTACGACGCGGACAGAATCGCCTCCTGCGTCTTCGGATCCCGCGGCCGCCCCCGTTTGTTCTGCTCTTGCATCGTCATAGCCTCCCTCCCGCATGCTCGAACGTCTATTCGTGAACATTAAAATACGATACGTTCAGTATACGTAAAAACGCTTTGAAAGAAAATCAACACGCCTATTTACAAAACGCTGCGTTCAGTATATCATGAGGTCATCAATTAATAAACTATACGTTCAGTATTTATTTATGCAGAACGTATCGTTCGGAGGAAACAAGATGCACACCGAACAAAAAACGAAAGACGGCGGTATTTCTCGAGGCTTGACGATCCTGCTGGCGGCGGCCTGCGGCTTGATCGTGGCGAACCTCTACTACGCCCAGACGCTGGTCGGACCGATCGGCGCCTCCACGGGGCTGTCCGCCGGGGCGGCGGGCCTGATCGTCACGTTGACGCAAATCGGCTATGTCGCAGGGCTGCTGTTCATCGTCCCGCTGGCCGATATCGTCGAGAACCGCCGGCTGACGGTCGTGGCGCTCGCCGCGGCGACAGCCGCCCTGATCGCGGCCGCGCTGGCGCCGAACGCGCCGCTGTTCCTGGCCGCGTCGCTCCTCATCGGGACTGCGTCGGTCGTCGCGCAAGTGCTCGTGCCTTTCGCAGCTTCGCTCGCTTCCGAGGAGCAGCGGGGCCGCGCGGTCGGCAACGTGATGAGCGGACTTCTCCTCGGCATCATGCTCGCGCGCCCGGTCGCCAGCTTCATCGCCGGCATCTGGAGCTGGCCCGCCGTATTCGCCGCTTCGGCGGTCGCCATCGCGCTGCTGGCAGTATTGTTGTCGCGCAAGCTGCCCGAGCGGCGTCCGGTACCAAGCGTATCCTACGGCAAGCTGATCCGCTCTCTCGTACCGCTGCTCGCCCGCACGCCGACACTGCGCCGCCGCGCGCTGTACCAGTCTTTTCTATTCGGCGCCTTCAGCCTCTTCTGGACGGTCGCGCCGCTCCGTCTGGCCGACGCTTACGGCATGTCGCAGCAGGGCATCGCCTGGTTCGCGCTGGTCGGGGTCGGCGGCGCCGTGGCCGCGCCGATCGCCGGACGGCTCGCGGACAAAGGCTGGAGCCGACCGCTTACCTGGCTCGCCCTGAGCGTCGCGCTGCTGTCATGGTTGCTCCCGCAAATTTTCCACGGCCACTCGACCGCATCGCTCGTCCTGCTCTTCGTCTCCGCGATCGCGCTCGACATGGCCGTCTCCGGCAACCTGGTGCTTGGGCAACGCGTCGTCTACGCGCTCGGCAGCGAAGCGCGCGGCCGTCTGAACGGCCTGTTCATGTCGATCTTCTTCATCGGCGGCGCAGTCGGTTCGGCGCTCGGCGGCTGGGCGTACGCACATGGCGGCTGGCAGCTCGCTTCGCTGATCGGCGCCGCGCTCCCGCTGCTCGCGATCCTTTATGCGTTGACCGAGAAAGGGAGCAGAGCGATCGAAGCAAAACCCGCCATTAACTAAGCTTCCCCAGCTCGTCCATAAAAGCGGGCCGTCTTCCGTAAGCCGCCTTTAATCGGGAGACGACCTCCGCTTGCCTGGACGCGCCGGCGATTTTTTTGAAGCGCTTGATGGCGCCGCAGACCGCTTTATAGACCTTTCTATCCGTTGCGTTTTTCGCTTGGCGATCAATCTGCTTCTCATAGATCTCCACGACTTCTTCCAGATAATCGCGTGCCAGCCGTTCGGCATGCGCTTCGATCTCCGAAGGCGTGGCGCGGACGTAATCCATTAGTTCCGGCAGATCGTTCTTGTCCAGAATCAGACGAAGATACACGTCTCTGGAACGCCAGCCGTCAGTCTCTCTCAATTCCGCGAGGATATCCCGATAGAATGTTTGCGCATTTTCACCAGCTAAGGCTGCCAGTTCTTCATATAAGGCGTATTCACCGCCTAACAGCAGCTCCTTACCGATCGCCGCCTGCTCCTGCTTAAGCGAGAGCCTTTTATAGGCTTCATACCGGATGCATTTCCACTTGGCGGCGCGCCCCGGCCAGGACCGATCCTGCCGTTCTCCTTCTTCGGCCAATTCGATCGCCCGTACATCATCCCCCCGATTCCACGGCTTGATCGATGATCAGCTCGCGGAACGAAGGATACGCAATATGCGCATAAGCATACCGCTCCGCTTCTTCTTCCGATTCGAGAAGGAGCAGGCGGTGCATGAGCTGGAGCAAGCTCTCTCGATCATATTGCTTGTATTCGTCGCCGGCGCCAGCCTCCAGCAGCTCCTCAAGTTTGCTTTTCAATCGATCCCTCGGCCCCGGCAAATCGGCGAAGGCGACGCAAACTTCAAGCACCTCGGTACGGTTCGAATCCCAACCGTCGAATATTTCGCTCTCGCTCAACGCGAGCAGGCGTTCGAAGAAAGGTAGTCGCACCATCTCGCTATCTTCACGGCTTTCGTCTGCGAGCTGCGTTATTTTTCCCATACATTCTCGGATCAGCATGCCGATGTCGCCGCCCGAATCGTCTGCGTATTGCAGCGCCTCCATGCTTTCTTCCAGCATCGCGGACATCAATTCAAGCTCTAATAATCGGTTGTGCCGGTCGCCGATATTTTCGAGCAGATTCATCATTTCCGCCGCAAAACCGTAAACGTCCCGATACGGAATGAACCTTTCTCTCCCGCTGTACTTTCTCACGATCGATGCGATCATTTTTTTAAAAGCTTGTACTTGCTGTTTATCCGTTTTCCCTTTCCCGTATTTCAGCAGCAGGCTATTTTTAAGCGTGCGATCTTTTTCACACACCTCTCTTACAATTTGAATCAGCACATCTTTGGACAAGCTACTTAGTATCGTATTCAGCTCTGAAACTTCGGCCATGACGGCTCCACTCCTCGAATTGATCTTGTTCTCCTTATTGTAGCGGTTCATTGTCTCAGACCGCATCCCCATATTCGCTGCCTCTTCTTGACGACCCGGCCAACTCGGAGCTATTATGGATATTCAATGTCCTTAAAATTGAAATAGGATGGACCATAAAGGAGAGGGATCCATGAACGGCAAACCCGATCACAACCCAAATCGTCAGCCGGAGGCAACGCGCCCGGCAGCCATGTCCCGACTAGGCGAAGACGTCCTGTCCCTGCTCCAGCCCTCCCCCGGGGAGCGAATTCTCGACCTCGGCTGCGGAAACGGAGACCTGACAGCCCGAATCGCGGCTGCCGGGGCGGTCCCTACGGGCATCGATCTGTCTGCGGAATCGGTCGCGCGCGCGAGGCAAAGACATCCGGGCCTTGATCTTCAAGAGGCGGATGCCAGTATATATCGGACGGATGTCCGTTATGACGCGGTTTTCTCCCATGCCGCGCTGCATTGGATCGGGAATGCCGAGGCGACGGCACGAACCGTGTGGCTGGCGCTTCGGGACGGCGGACGATTCGTGGCCGAGTTCGCGGGCAGCGGCAACATCGTGTCGCTAACCGATGCGATCGCACAAGTACTCTCGGCACGCGGCTACAGGCCGGAGGGGCGAATTCCCTGGTACCTGCCGACGATCGGCGAATATGCCGGCCTGCTGGAGCGGACCGGATTTCGCGTGACATTCGCCCTGCACTTCGACCAGCCTTCCCTGCTTCAGGCTCCAGCGGGAGTCAGGGCGATGCTGGACAGCTTCGCGAGCTATTTTTTCGCCGATGTCGCGCCGGCGGAGCTCCACACGATCTATGACGAAATCGAGGATGCGCTTAGGCCGCGCCTGTACCAGGACGGGAAGTGGACGATCAATAAGAGTCGATTGCGCATCGCGGCCGTCAAGCACCCTTGACCGACCGTATCTTGTCCTGCATTCACCGATCTTGCGGCCTGATCCGATAAAGGAAACGGGAGGTGAACGTCCATGGACATAGCGGCAATCTCGACGGGACTGGCGATGAACGACCTGCGGCAGCAAGCCGGCATCGCCGTTCTAGGCAAAGCGCTGGACACCGCGCGGCAGGACAGTCAAGCGATCGTGCAAATGGCGCAAAGCATCGCGCAGCCGCATCTGGGCGGCAACCTCGACGTACGCGTCTAGATGCCGTGCATCCTGAAGCGAACGGCAGCGCAAAAAGCCGAATCGGCCTTGAAAAGGTCCGGTTCGGCTTTTTGCAATCATTTTGCAATGGCGCATATCGCGGAAGGGACGCCGGGCAGGCTATAGACGGTCCAGCTCCCGCGCTTCGGCTTTGGGCCGGCAGTTTTTGCATACCCCGATCGTACGGCCGCCTTCGTCTACATAAAATGAAAGCCGCGCGGATCGTTCGCGGCACAAAGAGCAGGGTCGCGCTTGCTCCCCTGCCGCCGTTTCTCGAGGCTTGTCCCGAATTTCTCGCGGCTTGCTCCGGCCCTCCGGCGACTTGCCCGGCCGCCGTCGGCGGACAGATCGAAGCGGCACGACCTTCGCGCTGCGCGCAGCGGACACTCTTCGTCTGCGCAGCATAAGCCAATACGCCGCGACGACACCCGCCAAGACGACGGCCAGTACGATTCCGATAAGCATGCGGTTCTCCTTTCACGTCCAAGTGAGACTGATCCAACGAAATTGAAGCTCAACCGGGCAGATTCGGCGGAATTCGTTGAATCCCTTCGGGCCTTCCCCTCAGATGATAGAGCAGCACGCCCTTCCATTTTCCGCCGATCACGTCCAGCGTGAATTCGACCGGGCAGCCTACGTCCGGACAAAACCCGGTACCCGCTCTCCCGATCCCGCACGCCCATCCGCTCCTTTTTCCCTGTCTTCCTTATCTAAAGATCATAGCACTCATGCGCCGCTATTAAAATCCTTCGGGTACGATCTTGCCTGCCGTGCGTCCCGTCTCCGGCATCGCTTGCGCCTTGCGCAGGTTGTCGGCGTTGATCGGGGAGAGCGTCTCGCCCGTCGTCGCGCGGATCGCGCCCGCGTCTACTACGGCTTCTTGATCTCCATGTCGATCAGGCTCTCATGGTGATCGATCGGCAAATACTTGTACAAGCCCGCGGCATTCATCGTATCTTTCGCATTTATCGTTTCTTTCGCATTCGTCATGTCTGTCCGGGCAGCGCTTGACGGTATGTCTTCGGGCTGACGCCATAGACCTCCTTGAACACCCGGCTGAAGTAGTGGGCCGCGCCGAAGCCGGAGACCTCCGCAATCGCGCCGATTGAGGCGTCGGTCCGCTGGAGCAGGTCGAGCGCGCGCGCAAGGCGAATCTCGGTCAGTCGGCCGACGATCGTCTTGCCGGTCAGCCGCTTGTACTTGCGGGCCAGATGGTTGTAGCTGACATGCAGGGCGTCGGCGAGTCTGCGGACATTCATTTTTTCCGCGCGCTCGTCGTTCAGGTAAACCTCGATCTTGCGGAGAAACGCGGTATCGGACTGATCGGCGGCCGCAGGCGCGATGCGTCCTTCGGGATGGCGAACGGCGGCGATCGCCAGCAGAATCTGCACGAACGTCAGCTGAACGGACGCAAGCGAGTGCGCTTCCCGCGCCTCCTCGAACAGCCGAATGATGCGTTCGCCCAGGCCGAAGCGATCCTCGTAGCAGCCGAGCTGCCACTCCCGCAATCTCTCGAGCGCGGCATAGACCGAGCCTGCTCCGCCTCCGGCGGCCGGCTCCGCCGGCGCGACCGTCCATCGCAGGCAGACGCCCCGGTGAGGAGACTCCGGCAGATACTCGTGACGATGCTCGGCGCCCGCTGGGACGAGGAAAAACTCGCCTGCTCCGACGTTCAGGAGCGGTCCCCCGAAGCCCGTCTTCATGCTGCCTTCATAGATGTAGTTGCACTCGAACCACGCATGCGTGTGAGGGGGACACGAGCGGGCTCCCCAAGGCTGCTCCTCCAACACCTCGATGATCTCGATGACGGCGTCGTTCACCCTGACGGTTCCGTACAATTGATCCGGCATGATGCCGCTCGCCATAGACTCGTCCCCTTCCCGCAACTGATTTCTATCATAGTAGCACAAGCGAACCGGTCATTTTAGTGTAAAAAAAGGGATACTTCAATGAATTTACATAGACGCGCTTCAAAATGAAAATAGAAGGGAAGAAAGCGACCAACCAGAAAGGATGCATGGACTTGAAAAAGCTGCACCTCATCAGCAACGCGCACCTCGACCCCGTATGGCAGTGGGAATGGGAGGAAGGCGCGGCTGCGGCCGTATCCACGTTCAGGGCCGCCGCATCGTTTTGCAGAGAATACGACGGCTACGTTTTTAATCACAATGAAGCGCTGCTGTACAAATGGATCGAGGAGTACGAGCCGAGTCTGTTTGCCGAGATCCAAAGCCTCGTACGCCTCGGCAAATGGCACATCATGGGCGGTTGGTATCTGCAGCCGGATTGCAACATGCCTTCGGGCGAGTCGCTCGTCAGGCAGATTCTGCTCGGCAGGCAGTACTTCAAGGAAAAATTCGGACAAGCGCCGACGACCTCGATCAACTTCGACTCCTTCGGGCATTCCAGGGGATTGGTGCAAATCATGCGCAAATCCGGCTTCGATTCTTATCTGTTCATGCGGCCCGAGCAAAAGACGGCGGGTCCGGCGGACGACTTCGTCTGGGTCGGCTTCGACGGCTCCGAGGTGCACGCGCATCAGATTGCGGACGGATACAATACGCTGATCGGGCAAGCGCACAAAAAGATCGCGAAATGGCTGGAGAAGTACGCGGACGACGGCGAGGACCGCCCCCGTCTGCTGCTGTGGGGCGTCGGCAATCACGGCGGCGGTCCCTCCCGTCTCGACCTCGACCGCATCGGCGAGATGATGGATGCGGGTCCGGTTGAGATCGTGCATTCGACGCCGGAGGCCTACTTCGCGGAGCTGCGCGAAGCGACCGATCTCCCCCGCCATGCGGACGATCTCAATCCGCGCTTCGTCGGCTGCTATACGTCGATGATCCGGATCAAGCAGAAGCACCGGCAGCTGGAAAGCCAGCTCTTCATGACCGAGAAAATGCTGGCGACGGCCGCGGTTCAAGGGCTGCTGGCGTACCCGGCCCGCGAGCTCGGCGAAGCGTTCCACGACCTGATGGTCGCCGAGTTCCACGACATTTTGCCGGGCAGCTCGATCCAGCCTGCGGAAGAAGCGTCGCTCAGGCTCGTCGACCACGGCCTGGAGATCGCTTCGCGCCTGCGCGCCCGCGCGTTTTTCGCCCTGGCTGCCGGTCAGCCGCAAGCGGCGACGGGCGAGTATCCGATTCTCGTATACAATCCGCATCCGTATCCCGTACGCGGCATTTTCGCGTGCGAGTTCATGCTGGAGGACCAGAACTGGACGGAGGAGTTTTCCATGCCGCTGGTCTACCGCGACGGCGCACAGGTGCCGAGCCAGCCCGAAAAAGAGCATAGCGCCCTGAACCTGGATTGGCGCAAACGCGTCGTGTTCGAAGCCGAGCTCGCGCCTTCGTCCATGAACAGGTTCGACTGCCGGATCGTCAAGCTGCCGCAGAAGCCGAAGGCGTATCTGACCGAGCGCGACGGCGCGATCCGGTTCGAATCGCAGTCCCTGCAGATCCAGATCAACACCCGGACAGGCCTGATCGACGCGTATATCGCGGAGGGCGTATCCTACCTGCGGCCAGGTGCCTTCCTGCCGATCGTGGTCGCCGACAACGAGGACCCGTGGCGCATGGATACGGACCGGTTCGAGCCGGTCGTCGGCCGGTTCGAGCTGATGAGTCCCGCGCGCGGCACGGCCTTCTCCGGCGTCAAGGACGAGACGCTGCCGGCCGTGCGCGTGATCGAGGACGGCGAAGTGCGGACCGTCGTCGAAGCGCTTCTGGCGTATGGCGACTCGGCGGCCGTACTCACCTACCTGCTGCCCAAGCAGGGCACCGAGATCGAAGTGCAGGTCCGCCTGTACTGGCAGGAGAAGGACAAGCTGCTTAAGCTGTCGATCCCGACTGTATTTGGAGAGGATTATGAATATCTGGGGCAAACGGCGTACGGCGTCCAGCGGCTGCCGCAAAACGGCGACGAGGCGGTCGCGCAAAAATGGACGGCGATCGCGGAGCGGGCAGCCGGCGGACTGGCGGTCACGCTGATCAACGACGGCGTCTACGGCTCGGACGGCGGCGACGGTACGCTTCGGCCGACGCTCGTTCGCGGCGCCGCCTACTGCGCGCACCCGATCGGCGAGCGTCCGATCCTGCCGCAGGACCGGTTCCTGCCCCGGATCGACCAGGGCGAGCGCACGTATACGTTCTGGCTCAACGCCGGCAAGCGGGAGTCGCGTCTTGCGGCGATCGAGCGCGAAGCGCTCGCTCTGCACGAGCGTCCGTATGCGCTCTCGTTCTTCCCGAGCGGCGCCGGCGAACTGCCTCATAGCGGCGTTGAGCTGGAAGGCGACCGCGCGGTGCTGACCGCCTTCAAGCAGGCGGAGGACGGGGATGGCTATATCGTCCGGCTGTTCGAACCGACCGGCGCGCCCGGCTCGGTCCTGGTACGCATCCCTTCGCTCGGAATCGCGGAGAGCGTCGAGCTCGGCGCATTCGAGATCAAGTCGTACCGGACGAATACGGCCGGCGGCGGATGGCGGGAATGCTCGCTGGCGGAGTCCGAGTAGCCGTTTTTCTGTACGACGCCGAACGGCGAAGCGTACAACAAGAGCCGCTGATGGCGATCGATCAAACAAAGGAAAAAGGGGCTGTCCCAAAAGCCCTTCTGAAGTTGAAGCAGATAGCTGAAATGAAGCCGGAAACGTCAAACGGGACGAAGCAGAGAACTTTCCTGCTTCGTCCCGTTTGCGTTTTTGGTCTATTGCTACTTTTTTGAGCAGATTATGGGCAAGGCAAAGCCATCCGACCTCTAGGCTTACCTTCTCTAAGCCTCGAAGCAGAAAGCGCCGGAATCCCCGGTTGTTCTTCACCTGGCCGAATACGCTCTCCGGCTCGATCATGCGGCGGACGGACAACTCGTAGCCTTTCTCGCTCCGCAGTCGTTCCCGCATTTCATTCTTTTGCCGCCAGTACCTCAGGCTTACGGATATCTCTCGGTTTCCTTTGGCTTTGGTGCATGCGGCCCTTAGCGGGCAACCTTCGCAGTTTGCGCTCCGGTAATGGCGCGTGCGTATTTCGTAGCCACTCTCCGTCGTCGTTGTGCTTTCGTAACGGAACGTAAGCTTTTGACCGGCTGCGCAGGTCCAACTGTCTTCTTCTTCATTGTAGCTCCAGTTGTCGATCTTTCCGATATCCTTCTTCCAGGCTCTGCTCTTTTCTTTGTGGTAGGTACCGTACTTCACGAGCGCGTGTATTTGCTCCTCTTCCAGGTACGCGTAGTTCTCCTCACCGCCGTAGCCTGCGTCCGCAATGACGGTACCCGGCAGCTTGCCCAGCTTTTCTTTAACGCCTTCCAGATGTGGCTTTAGACATCTGGTGTCTGTTGGACGCTGATGGACGCTGTATCCGAGCACGAATTGATTCTCCGTTCCGATCTGCACATTATAGCCCGGCTTCAGCTGGCCATTTCGCATATGATCTTCTTTCATTCGCATGAATGTGGCGTCCGGATCGGTCTTACTAAAGCTGTTTCGGTCGCCGAATAGCGCCTCTTGATGCTCGTACTTTTGAAGACGCGGCAACAGGTCCTTTCGCAGCAAACGAACCGCTTTCTTGAGCGGCTTGTCTTTAGGCCTCTCCTGCAGTTTTTCTTCCAATCGCTGAACCGCCTGCTCGAGCCGGTCCGCCGTGAGCGCCGACGATTCTCCAAGCTCCAACAGATCTGCTCCGGCATGCTCGGCGTCCTCTTGCGCTTCTGCGGCTTCGATGGCCCCGAACAGCGTCCGGACCTTTTCTTGCAGCTTGGCGTGCTGCTTCACAACAGCCTTTTTCCAGACGAACGAATAGCGATTGGCGTTGGCTTCGATCTTCGTGCCGTCGACAAAATAGTGCTCCAGCTGCACATATTTTTCTTCCAAGAGCAGCGCCAGCACAGCCGTAAAAATTTGCTCGAGCACGTCCTTCATCCGTTCCGAACGGAAACGGTTGATGGTGCGGAAGTCTGGCTGCTGGCGACCGGCGAGCCACATGAACATGATATTTTCCCGAATGGCTTTGGCGATTTGGCGAGAGGAGTAGAGGCGCTGGGTATAGGCGTAGATGATGATCTTGGTGAGCATCTTGGGATGATAGCTATGGCGACCGCCGCCGGGATAAGCTGCGTCGAAGATGGCGTCACTCAGACGGTTCACCGCGTTATTCACGATGCGAACGAGATGATTTTCAGGAATATCTGTTTCCAAATCCATTGGCAGACAAAGTTGGTCCATGCTATATTGAATGTACAAAGAAACCGTTCCTTTCGTAGATGGTTGCTCGACACTTCCATTTTACCAAAGGACGGTTTCTTTGTATGTTTTTAAAGCAAAAAACAGGGCTATCTCTCCAGGTCTATTTATGACCCTTTTGAGACAGCCCCCGATTGGTCATCCGGCGTCGGTCGATTCTCCCAGCGCGGCACGGTCCAGCAGCGGATCGATGTCTCTGGCGGCCTTGAGCACCAGCCTGGCGATCACGCCCGCGCCGTACGCGGAAAAGTGGGTATCGTCCGTCGCCCCTTCCGGATAGTTGGGCCATTCCCCGGGCTCAAGCCACAGGTACCATTTTTTCGCGGCCTCCGGTCCGATCTCCCCCGAGCAGCGCCTTCGTCGTCCGCGCCAGATCGATGAGCGGGACGTTCTTGCTCGCCGAGAGCGTTCTGACGGCCTTTGGATAATCGCCGTTCGTATCCGCGAACGCCCCTTCCTCGTCGAAGCTCCTCCGTTGGACCGGCGTGAATAATACGGGGATCGCGCCCTTCAGGCGCGCTCCGTCGATATAACGCGCCAGATACGATAGATAGGTGGAGAAAGGCTCCGTATGACGCTCTTCGTCCGGCTTTTGATCGTTATGCCCGAATTGGATGAATAAGTAGTCGCCGGTCCGTATCCGGTCCAATATCCGATCCAGCCGTCCCTCGTCAATGAAGCTCTTGGCGCTTCTGCCGGAGGCCGCTTCATTGACGACAACGACGCGGTCGTCGAATAAAGCTTGGAGCGCCTGTCCCCAGCCTTGCCTCGGGTACAGGTCCTCTCCATATTCGGACAAAGTAGAGTCTCCCGCCAAAAAAAATCGAAATCGGCCGCGAAGCGCCGCGATCGGATGGCCGCCAGCCGTCATACGGTTGCTCGGGGTCCCAGCCGTCGTTCCCGGCGAGCACGCGCTGAACGCTGTATGCCGCTGCCTCTTCCCGCGTCAATCGCTTGGACCACCCGACCCTGCTCCCGCCGTCCGCCCCCGGACCGCAGCTGCCGAATTCGGCAAACTCGACATCCCTTAAGCTCTCCGCCTCGTTCCATATGGACCAGCCTTCCGGCGCGATATGCCCGCCCAGCCAGCAGTCCAGGAAGACGACCTTTGCATCGTTTCGCCACGGCCTGCCTAAATAAACGGATTTCTCCGGCGCGTCGCCGATCAGACGGCAGCCTGCGAACACGTATCCGTACCGCGCTCCCTTCGGCGTAGAGGCCGCCGTGATCCAGCCGGGACGACGCGAGACGATGTCGCAGTCGCTGAATACCGCCGTAGCCGAGCCGAAAATAAAATCGACGTCGCCTTCGATCGTACAACGTTCGTAGTATTGCCTGACCGGTCGTCTCGGAAAAAGGTCCCGCGGACCGCCAAACGCCGGCCGATCCCGCGGCGCCGGCGGCAGCGGTCCGGTGAACAAGGTATCCTGCAGCCCGATAAACCTGCAAGCCCTGAAGCAAACCCGGTCCGCGTCGACATAAGCGGCCAGCGCCTGGCCGACGTCCTCGCCCGCACCCGCCTTATTCTCGAACGTTAACCGCTCCGCGGTGAAGTCGTCCGCGGCGACGAGCAGCGTGTAGGAATGAAAGGCGTGATAGAGCTCGCCGTCCGCGAAGGTCTTCAAGGCGAAATCGTCGTACGTCACGATCGTGCGCGACGCATCCTGCCCGATCAAGCTGACGAACGGCTTGTCGATGCGCAGCTTCTCCCGGTAGGTCCCGTTCATGACGGCAATGACCGTCCGTTCCGCGCAATCGTCCGGAATGCTGTTCAAGGCATCCTGAATCCGCCGGAAATCGCCGCCGCCATGCGCGGAAACGGTCAGGCGTCTCATAGCGATGCCTCCAAAAACGAGACCGTGCGTCCGCCGTACCAACGATGACCGCCCTCGTAGAAGGCGCTCTCCAGACGATCCTCGCATCCGAGCAGCGCGTACGCCCGCCTGGCGATAGCAAGCTGCTCCTCCACGTTGGCGAGTCCCCGCGGCCCGCTATTGCGATCCCGGTCTCCGCTCTCCACGAGCAGGGGGGCGCGGCGCGATCAGCGCGCCGATGTCTCCGTAATCGACATGCTCCCACAAATGCGGCACATAATTGCAGCCGCAGTGCGTCCCAAGCAGCAGCACGTCCCGGTATCCGCTAAAGTAACCGCTGACGACGGCGGCGCGTACGCGTTCGTCCAGCGCGGCCAGCCATAACGTCTGCAGGCCGCCGCCCGAAAACCCGCAGCAGGCGATTCGCTCCGGGTCTCCGTAAGGCAAGGACGGAACGAAGTCCAGCAGCCGCTGCAGGTCCCAGATCATAAAGCCCGCCAACGTATACCCCATGCCGATCGCCGCATGGTTCAGATGATTGCACGATCCGCCCAGCACCTGCTCGTCCTCGTCGCCCTGCATCCAATATTCCCGGCGTTCGCCGAAGCCGCGGGCGTCCGGGCACAAGACCACGTAGCCCTGCCGAACCAGTTGAACGCCGTAATCGTATCCGAATTCCTCGATCGCCCGCTTCACGGCCGGATGGTCCGCAACGCCGGCGACCGATTCCTTGCCCCCGCCCAGATGCCCGTGCGGCGCGATGACGACAGGCCGTCGTTCTCCGTCCGCCAGCCCGTCCGGCACGAGGACGTAGAACGGCATCCATACGCCCGGCTCCGTCTGAATGCGCCATTTCTCCCTGCGGTATCCGTCGAGGCGAACGATGTCGCCCATCGCCTGCGGCCCCAGTTCGCATCGCTGCATGCGGTCCATTCCGGTCAGCTCGGCCAGCTTGCCGCGCAGCCGCTTCTTCCACGCGTCGAAAGCCGGCAGGCTGTCCGCCTGCAATCCCAAGCGCCGCTCGCCCGCTTCGGCGCGCCTCATCAGCGAGGGCAGCGCGGGATAATATCCCTTCCCCCTCTATCTGCTGCATATCGTTCATGGAAACTCTCCTTCGCAGATGCTATTTGTATCCCTGCTGCATCGCGCGATGCGTCGCGTGAAAGGCATCGAACTGCCGCTGCAGCTCCGCGACCACATGCTGAATGCCGGCGTCTTTCAGCTTTTGCCTGAATACGTCCATCGTCGCGTCCCAATCCGTCTTTTGGTCGTAGAGCAACGTCAAATATTCCGAGATGACGACGTCCAGCTGCGCCATTTCCGATTTGATCGGCGAGAGATCGGGGATGAAGCCCAACGTGGGAGAAGGGATCGCTTCTTTATCCCAATTTCTCAATTGTTCTCCGTATTCCGGAGAGATGTGCTTGCTGAACCGGACGAACCGGATGTCGTTCCAGGCCCAGCTGATCGGCGCGTAGCGCTTGTCCGGCGCGATGCGGTCATAAGAGATCGCTTCGTTCTCCAGATTGTAGTGGACGCCCTCGATCCCGTAGGAGAACAGATCGTAATTTTCCTGGCTGCTTCTGATCCAATTGATGAATGCCACCGCCTCGTTCACGTGCCGGCTGGTGGAGAAGACGGACAAAATGTTGTCGGAGCCCGTGAACAGATACTTCGGCTTTTCCGGATGCAGGTACACATTCTCCAGCTCGCCCTGCGGCTGCATCGCCTTGAAGGCGTCGATCCGCTCCGTCTGCTTCATGACGACGCTCCAGGTGGCGGCGAACTTCCCTTCGTTGAAGGCTTTCTCCGGATCGGGAATAGCCGAGGTCGTCGATACGTAGTTTGGCGTATATCCTTTTCTCTGCCACTCGTGAAGCTTGCCTAATATGCTGGCGAAGAAATCCGAATCGTAAGTGATCTTGACCTGCAGCCGCGGATCGGCAGGATCGATATATACGGGCGAATTCAGGTAATCTCCCGCCAAAAAAAGCGACGTCGCCGTATTCGCGCAGCAAAAAACGGCCCGAGTCGTAAAAGTAAGGAATCATGTCCGGCTCGTTCTTCGCGACCGCGGCCAGGTAGGCGTCCATGTCCGCGACGGTCCGGATCTCCGGCAACCCGTACTTTTTGCGAAGGTCCGCGCGAATCTGGACGAAGCTCTGGAATTCCGCGATCGGCATCACGCGGGGAATGCCGTAAATCTTCCCGCCCACGGTGACGCTCTGCATCGCATAATCGGGGCTGTTCTTCACGATGCTCCCGCCGTACAGCGACAGGGCGTCGTCCAACGGTGCCAAGGCTTTCTTGGATACCAGGTTAGCGAGATTGGAAAAAGCGGTTAGCCCGAGATCGTAAGTCTGCCCGGTGGCGTCGAGCAGCCACTCCTTGTTCCAATATTGGTCGAACGGAACGAACGTGAAGTCGAGCTTGAACGGCAGGCCGTCCGCCGCAAGCTTCGCCTCCACTGCCCCGATCACCTCTTCGAGGCCGGCGGGCTTGTCGCCGGGAAATAAAAGCCGAAGCGTCGCCGGCTGAAGCGCAGGCTTGGCGGAGCCGGCCGGGGCATGCAGCGGGGCTGAACCGGGAGCCGACCGGCCGACCTTGGCGATCGCAAGCGCAAGCGTCGCAAGCAGCAAGAGCGCGATTATAACGGCTATCCCCTTTTTCATTCCGACGCACCGTCCCGCAACCGTTTTCATCACCATAACACAGGCAAACACATCAGCGCTATCCGCTTGACGTGTTTGCCGATGCCATTATTTGCTGGCCGCCAGATAGCGGTCGTACTGTGCCTGTCTTCCCTTGATGACGTCCTCGACGCCCATGCCCTTCAACGCTTTGATATACCCGTCGAATTGATCGAGGCTTTCTTTGCCGGTAATGAACTTGATCTCCATCTCTTGAACGTACGTATTGATGTCGGGCATGACGGTGTTCTCGACCGAAGCCTCGTCGGCCAGCGCGTAGACGAACGGGAACGGCGCCTTGATGTATTTTTCCATTTCCTTGTCGAGCTTGGCATGCCACGGCGCCACCAGTACGTCGGTCGCTTCGACGGACTGTTCGATCGGCAGGTTGACGGGATTGATGCCGAACTTTTGAATGAAGTCGTTGTCCTTGCCCTTCTCGGTGAATTGCTTCTTGCCGTCCACGACTTCGTACGTCTGGCCCTCGAGCCCCCAGGCATAAATTTCTTTGGCCTCGTCGCTGCTGGCATAATCCAGGAATTTGAACGCCAGCTCCGGATCCGCGGCATCCTTAGTAACGCCGAATATGCCCGTGATCGGATTGCGGCCGAGGTAGAACTGATCGCCGTGCGGGCCCTTAAGCGGCGCGATGCCCTTGATTAACGGCTTGCTCCCGTCGTAGTCCGGATACAGCTTGCTGTAGACCATCGACGTGTACCAGCTGAAGTTGAAGGTCGCGCCGCTGATGTCCTGCGAGAACTTGGACGTGATCTGATCGGCGGTCGTGCTGGCGTAATCGGACTCCAGCAGACCCTCCTTGTACAATCCGTTCAGGTAGGCCAGATATTCCTTGTATGCAGGCTCGTAGTAGGAATAATGAACCTTGCCGCCGTCGTCGGCATAGAAGTTGTTGGACAGGTCCAGCCCGAAGGAAGTGCCGAATGCCATGCCCAGCATTTTCGGATCGACCGTGAAAGGAATCTCGTCCTGCTTGCCGTTGCCGTTCGGGTCGTCGCTCTTGAACTTGCGCAGCATCTCCGTGAATTCGTCAAGCGTCGTCGGTTCGCTCAGCCCGAGCTTCTCCAGCCATTTGACGTTCACCATGAACGTTGGCATATAGTTCTTGGTCACGGCCAGCTGCGGCAGATAGTAAATCTTGCCGTCCGGCGTCGTCAGGCTCGCCTTCAACGCCGGATACTTTTCGAACAGCTTTTTAATGTTCACGCCGTATTTTTCGATGTAATCGTTCAAAGGCAGGAACAGGCCGCCTTGAATGTTTTTCATCGTCTGGTCCTGGTCCAGCTGATAGACGATGTCGGGCAAGTCGGAGCCGGCCGCGAGGCGCGGGCTGATGGCGTCCTGATAGGTCGACGGCGACAGCAGGTCCCACTTGACGTTGACGCCGGCTCTCTTGGCGATTTCTTGAACGATCGGCGCCTTAGCGAGATCTACGTTGTTGGTCCAGGCATTGGTTGCCAGGATGCCGAGCGTGGCGGACTTGTTGTCGGTGATCGGCCCGCTCCCGGTATAAGCGAAGCCGGCCGGCGCGCTGCCCGCTGCCGTTGCAGACGCCGTCGCGCCGGTTGCCTGCTTCGTCGCTTCCGCGTTGCCGTTGCCGTTCCCGTTGCCGTTTGCGCAGCCCGCGGCCAGCATCGCGAGCACGGTCGATACCGTTAACAGGCTAGTCGCGCTTTTTACTCTTTTGTTCATTGTCCTTGCCCCCTATGAGCGTATGATATTCCGCCAATTTGGCCGCCGGCCGTCCGTTATCCCTTGACGGCCCCGAGCGTAATGCCTCTGACGAAGTACTTCTGGATGAACGGATAAACCATGATGATCGGCAGGATGCTGACGACCACGGAGACGTAGCGTACCTGGAGCGTGGATACGGCGAGCGCCGAGGCCGTCGTCTCTCCGCCCATCTTCTGCAGAATTTCCGGAGACGCCATGATCAGCACTCTCCGCAAGAAAATTTGCAGCGGCTGCAGGTTTTGATCGCCCAGATAGAGCAAAGCGTTAAAGAAATCGTTCCAATGCCCGACCGCATAGTAGAGCGTAAGCACGGCGATCGTCGGCTTCGTGAGCGGAATCGCCATTTTGAACAGCAGGGTGAAGTCCTTCGCGCCGTCCATGGACGCGCTTTCAAATATTTCGTTCGGAATGTTCTCGAAGGCCGACCGAAGGATCATGATGTTAAACGTGCTGACAAGTACGGGCAATATCATCGCCCAGCGGCTGTTGTAAAGTCCGAGCTCGGTGATGACCATGTAGATCGGGATCAGTCCCCCCGGAGAAATACATGGTGAAAGCAATGTAAAAGTTCAGCTTGCGCCGGAGAAAGAACCTTCGCCGCGACAGCGGATAAGCCGCCAGGCAAGTCGCCACCACGTTGAAGACCGTTCCGACGACCGTGTAATAGATGGTATTGCCGTAGGCGCGCCATAGCTCCGGATACTGAAGGACCATTTTGTAGCCGTCAAGGCTGAGGTCGACCGGGAACAGGGTAATCATTTTTTTGTTGATCGCGTCCACCGAGCTAAGGGAGATGCTGATCACGTAAATAAAAGGATACAAAGTAACGAGAATCGCCAACACCGTGATGAAATGCACCAATAGGACGTAGCTGCGATCCGCGAAAGACTGTTTCACGGCGTCCTCCTTTCCGCTGCTCCGGGATGCCGGTTTGTCTTTACCATAGCGACATGTCGTTCATGCGGCGGCTCATCGCGTTGGCCAAGTAGACGAGCGCGAAGCTTATCACCGAGTTGAACAAGCCTACGGCCGTCGCGAAGCTGAAGTTCTGCGACTCGATCCCTTGTCTGTAGACGTAGGTGGAGATGACGTCCGCCGTCTCGTAGGTCGCGCCGTTGTACAGCAGGTATACCTTCTCGAAGTTGACGCTCATGATCCCGCCGACGGAGAGCAGCAGCAGGATGACGATCGTCGGCTTCAAGCTCGGCAGCGTCAGGTGCCACATCTCCTGGAACTTGTTGACGCCGTCGATTTTGCCGGAATCGTACATCTCCTGGTCGATCCCCATGATGGCCGCGATATAGATGATGGAGCTGAAGCCGAACGACTGCCAGATCCCGGACGCGGTGAAGATCGACCGGAACCACTCGGGCGCCATCATGAAGTTGATCTTCTCCATGCCGAGCTTGACCAGCCATGCGTTCACGACGCCGTCGGTCGGAGACAGGAAGTTGACGATCATGCCCACGATGACGACGGTCGATATAAAATGCGGCAAATACGTCACGGTCTGCGCGAACCGTTTGAACGCGCCGTTCTTGATCTCCACGACGCAGATGGCGAACAAAATGGGAATCCAGAATCCGAATACAAGCGGATAAAAGGCCATTAAAAACGTGTTTCGCAGCAGCCGGAAAAAGTACCGGGAGTGCACGAATTGCTCGAACCACCGCAGACCGACCCAGTCTCCCCCCGAAGATCCCGTGTCCAGGCAGGAAGTTTTTGAAAGCGATTACGACTCCCGGCATCGGCAAGTAGCAAAAGATGAAGTAATACAAGAAAATCGGCAGAAACATAAGAATGAGCAGCTTATCCCGGCGAATCAGCTTCATTAACGGTATTCCTTTGTTATCCACGCCCTACCTCCTTTCTTCCCGTGTCTTATGCTCAAATTCTAGCAAAGACGCCGGCTTGCCTAAATCCAACATTCTTTCGATCTCTGTTCCTTTTTTTACGTCACTTTTTACGGGGCTTGCCGAGGCGGCATCGGGGAAAAAGGGATGAAAAAAAGAGCCTTCGAAGGAGGCTCTTGCGATCAATCGCCGGATGAATTCGGCGCCCGGAATTTAGGGAACTTGATATAAACGGTCGTACCCTCGCCGGGCGTGCCGCGAATCCAAACGCCGTAAGCCGCGCCGAATCGGATCTGTATCCGGTCGTGAACGTTCTTTAGCCCGTACCCGGCCGTGGAGCTGGACGTCAGCACCTCTTCTGCCAGCTCCTCGCGAATGCCCGGGCCGTTGTCCGCGACCTCGAACGTCATGTCGTCGCCTTCGGCTTGGCCGCGCAGCGCGATCCGGCCCCGGCGGCTGCCCTTGCGAAGCTGATCGATGCCATGTTCAAGCGCGTTTTCAAGAATCGGCTGGAACACGATGTTGATCATGTCGTATTGCAGCAGTTCTTCCTCGACGTCGCACGCGAAGTCGAAATTGTAATTGTGCATGATAAGCTGAATCTGCATATAAGCCGTTGCGTTTTCCAGTTCGCTCGCGACGGAGATGATGCTTTTCCCTTTGTTCAGCACCGCCCGGTAGAACCGGGATACCGAATTCGTAATCTGGCTGATCTCCATCGCGTCGATCTCGAGCGCCTTCCAATTGATAATGGACAGCGTATTGTACAGGAAATGAGGATTGATCTGCGTCTGCAGCGCCCTGAGCTCGGCCTCCTTTTGCGTGATCTTGCTCTGGTACACCTCTTCGATCAGCCTGTTGACGTTCGCCAGCATGTGGCCGAATTTGTTCGTCAACTGGCCGATCTCGTCCCGCGCGGAACTGCTGACGCTGATCTTCAGATTGCCGGTCTCGACCATCGTCATTTTCTTGTTCAGGCTGATGATGCGCTTGACGAAGCCGTTCGAGAACAAGCCGATGATGAAGATCAGCACGCCTATGCAAATGACGACGATAAGCGCGGTCGCATTGACGATGCTGGTGGCATCGACCGACAAGCTCTTTTTCGGCGCGAAGCAGACCAGGCGCCACCCCGTCTCGGGAATTTCCTTCGTCATATAAACATAGTCGCCGCGGTCGGCCGTATCCGTCCGCTCGAGCTTTTCGTAGGCGGAATAGAGCGTCCGGCCCTGTCGGTCCTCGATTCGGATGCCGTAGGCCTCGGTCTGCACCTCGGTCAAACCGTGCAGCATGCTGTCCGCATCGATGCTGAGAAATAATAGCGCGGTCCGGGGCGTACCGTCCCGGGGCGGCTCGTCCGCTTCGAACGGACGTACCGCGAATAGCTTGCCGTTGACCAAATTCCACTTCGTGGAGCCGGCATCTCCAAGCCCCTCTGCCCACGGCATCCGATCCAGCAGCGCAATGGGCAGGATATATTCCCCGCGCAAGATATCGCTATTGTCCGTGAACACCGAGATCTGCAGCAAGTCTTTATTAAAACTGAGAATATTGCTGAAAAACGGATCCACGTAATCGCGGTAAAGCACCGGAAAATTGGCCGGATTCGTCATAAAAATCTGCCGGAACACGATATTCTGCGTAATGGAATTAATGACGGACTCGTATTGCCCGCTCCTGTAGTTGATCGTCGTCGCGATCTGGCCGATCGATCCGTCGAGATTCTGCTCGGCCTGCCGCAGCAGGAACCGGCTTGCCTGATTGTAGGAAAAAGTCCCGAGCGCCAGCAACGGGATAATGGAAACGACGATATAGGATATGATCAGCTTCTGCTTAAAGCGCAGGTTTTTGAACCGGGTCAGCAGCAACGCCATGTCAGCGCCTCGTCTCTCTGAATTTGGCGGGGCTGATGCCGTGATGATTTTTAAATATTTTGCAAAAGTACGAATCGTTCAAGAATCCGACCTTGGCGCCGATGTCCGCGATGGTCATGTTGGTATGGCGAAGGAGCTCGGCCGCCTTGAGCATCCGTACCTTCGTGATGTATTTGACGAGCGTCAGACCCGCCTCTTTGTTGAAGAGGTAGCTGAGATAAGTTTGGGTCAGGAATACCCGCTCGGCTAGCCATCCGAGTCCGATATCCTCCATATAGTGATCTTCGATCAGCCTTTTGACGTCGTCGATCACCTTCTTGGTATCCGGGGGGGATTGGCTTCGCCAGGCATCTGGAGCAGGTCCATCAGACGGTACAAGTGCGACTTGAGCGCGGACAAGGACCTGCATCCGAAAATCTCTTCTACGTAGGGCTTGAACGCGAGAACGTCGCGCTCTCCTGCGGCTAACAACACCCGCTTGGCCAATTCCGTGCAGAGGTACTTGACGAATATGGCCGAATGGCGCCCGTTGCCCTCGATTGTCTTAAAGAACAATTCGACGCCCTTCCTGAACCCGAAGTCGTCCTTGGCATCCATGTGCCAGTTGATCGTCTCCATCAGCTTGGGAAGCGCGTCGGACAAGTCCCGGTTCGCGAGACGCTCGTCGGTGAACAGCACCGTGCTTTCCTGGAAAAAAAACTTTTCCTCCAGCGTACGCTCCATGCTTGCGAACTCGTCGGCTATCGCCGTAACATCGGCTACCGGCCGGCCCATAACAAGATTTACGTTGCGTCCGTACAGTTCCGTCCACGCTTGCATGAGCCGATCGCCAAGCGCGCTGAGCGCCTCGAAGCCTTCTTGACCGGGCGTCCGGAATAGGAGCAGTACGCTCTGGCTCTCGTTCAGGTTGACGATCTCGAAGCCCGAAGGGATCAACGATTGGACGGACGCGGGGAAACGGTCGTGATCCTCGGCGAACACGGGCCCGTCCACGTCCACGAGAATCATCTGGATGCCGCTGCCGGGTATTGCGATGCCTGCCTGCGCCAACTGCTCCGCCGTGACGTCCCGGCCGCCGATCAAGCCGAGCAGCACATTTTCCTTTTCATGCTCCATCCCTTTGTGATAGCCGGCCAGCATCATCCGGCTGCGCTCCCGCTCCGCCTGCTGTTTCTTGCAATGCGCGATCACGCTCTCGAATTCTCGGACGAAGTCGTTCACGTCGATCGGCTTGAGCAAATAAGCGAATATATGATACTGGATCGCCTGCTGCGCGTACTCGAACTCGCCGAAGGCGCTGAATATAATCATATGGATGTCCGGGTACAGCTCCCGAGCTCGGCGGCACAGCTCCAGCCCGTCCATGAACGGCATCTTGATGTCCGTGAATAAAATATCGATCGGGCGGGACGCCAGAATCTCCAAAGCTTCCTCGCCATTCTCGGCTTCCGCGGCTTCCAGTTCCAGCCCGTACTTCTGAATCAACCGCGTGATGCCTTTCCGCTCGATATGCTCGTCGTCCACGATCAGTATCTGGAACACCGCGAACCCCTCCCTTGTTCCCATCATAACAAGCGGAGCGCCCTTGTGGATACAGAACTCCGCCTTGTCAGGCGGAGTTAAACATTGCCTTATTGCGCTTCGATCTCCAGACAGGCGCTCACGAAGGGACCGAAACCTTTGGGATCGTCTCTCCGCTGCGGCTCGCTCACATAATAATCGAACGATCCGTCCCTGTACGGCCGCCCTCCCAGGCCGGCGACGCTGCAGATCCGTCCCAGATGCAGGCTGGCGTCGGGATCGCTTTCGACGCACAGGTCAAGGAGCCCTCTGAAGCCTTTCCTTGCCGATTCGGCAGCGGATTCGCCCAAATATCCGTTGCGCGCCCCTTTGGCGAATGCGTAAACGAACATTGCCGAACCCGACGCTTCTAAATAGTTCCCCGTTCTGGCTTCCTGATCCGTCACCTGATACCACAATCCCGTATCCGCATCCTGCGCGCGGATGATCGCCTCCGCCAATCTGTAAAACAGGCCGACGATCAGTCCGCGCTTCGGATGGTCCGGCGGCAGATCGTCCAGCACGTCGACGACCGCCATGACGTACCAGCCCATCGCGCGGCTCCAGAAATTCGGCGAACAGCCGGTAGAACGGTTGGCCCAAGCCTGTTCGCCGCTCTCGTCCCAGCCGTGGTAGAGCAAGCCCGTCTGCGGATCGCGGGCGTGCCGTTCCATGAGCAGAATCTCGTGCGCCGCCTCGTCGTACCATTGCGGGCATTCGAACATTCGCGCATATCGGGTCAGGAACGGCGAAGTCATATAAACGCCGTCGAGCCACATTTGGTACGGATAAATTTTTTTGTGCCACAATCCGCCCTCGCTCGTGCGCGGATGACTTTTCATCTGCGTCATGAGCGTCTCGATGGCGAGGCGATATTTCTCTTCTTTTGTTTGCTCGTACAGGAAAAACAAAGACTTGCCCTGATTAATCTGGTCCACGTTGTATTCTTCCAGCCGGTACGTGTCGATCGTGCCGTCGGCCCGTACGAACAAATCCATATTCAGCCGGATATAATCGAAGTATCGCCCATCGCCCGTTTTCCGCCATAAGCGTTCGAGCGCGGTCAGCATGCAGCCGTTTTCGTAGTTCCAGCTTCTCGTTCGCTGGAAGGGCATATCGGACACAAGCGGATACTGCTTCAAGAATGAATCTGACATCCGAACGGACCATTCCGCCGTCATACGCGCACCTCCGCAGCCAATGATTCAACCAAACGGTTCGATCCAAATCGCAATCCAATTTTAGCAGAACGCCCTCGACGCCGACATTCAAGATTTGTTAGATTGATGTTCTTTTTTTTACGTTTATTCCTCAAGGACAGCAATTCATGAGAAACGCCGCCCATCCAGCCCTGATAAAATAAAAGCAAAAAGGAGGCTATTGCGATGAATGAAGCTACCGCAAGCTCATCCGCGCCCCGCATCGTCCCGCATCTGTGGTTCGACAAAGAGGCCAGGGAAGCAGCGACATTTTACAGTACCGTGTTCCCCGAATCTGCCGTCACGAGCGCGACGACGCTTCGCGACACGCCTTCCGGCGATGCCGAACTCGTGTCGTTTACGATCTGGGGCACGCCCTTCATGGCGATCTCCGCAGGCCCGCTATTCAAGTTCAATCCGTCCGTCTCGTTTATCGTGAACTTCGATCCGTCCCGGGAGAGCCGCGCGCGCGAGCTGCTGGGCGAGACATGGGACAAGCTCGCCGAGGACGGCACGGCGCTCATGCCGCTGGGCGAGTATCCGTTCAGCGCGCGATTCGGGTGGATCCGGGACAAGTACGGCGTGACGTGGCAGCTCATGCTGACCAATCCGGAAGGAGAGCCCCGTCCGACGATCATCCCGTCCCTGATGTTCACCGGGGACAACGCAGGCAGAGCGGAGGAAGCGCGCGAGCTTTACTTGTCCGTATTCGAGCGTTCGCGTCCAGGACAGCTGCAACGCTACGGTCCGGGCATGGCGCCGGATAAGGAAGGCACGGTCATGTTCAGCGACTTTATGGCGGAAAATACCTGGCTGACCGCGATGGACAGCGCGCACAGCCACGGCTTCACCTTCAACGAGGCGGTCTCCCTGCTCGTTCGCTGCGACACGCAGGCCGAGATCGACGCTTATTGGAGCGGATTGTCCGCCGTCCCCGAGGCCGAGTCCTGCGGCTGGCTCAAGGACAAGTTCGGCCTGTCGTGGCAGATCGCGCCCGCCGCGATGGAGGACATGATGAGCAGCGGCACGCCAGAGCAGATCGAACGCGTGACCAAGGCTTTCATGCCGATGAAGAAGCTCGACATCGCGAAGCTGGAGCAGGCTTACCGCGGCGACTGATGCGATACCGATCGGAAATGAAGTTCGTTGAGGGCGTACCAAAACAAAAACCGCAAAGCCGACAAGGCTTCGCGGTTCTTGTTTTTGGAGTGGCTTGGGCGCCGCTCTTATTCATACCAGTATTTCGGGAGGACTTCCTTTTCCTGCTCCAGCAATTCCTTGATGATCATGTCCGCGTCATGGATCGAATTCACGAGCGGATCGGTCATCATCGCTCTGCGCAGCTTGACGAAGCTCCGTTCGGCGACCGCCTCCGCGGTAAGCTCGTGCGTGTCCAGCACGAGCTCCTGCATGCCACGTATGCCTCTCGGCATCTCGCCCACGTGCAGCGGCTTGATCCCGTCCATGCTCACCTCGCTGAGCAGCTCCAGGAACGCGTCGTCGTTCATGTTCGACACCGCGCCGTTATTCAGCGTGTTGATAAAGAAGCGCCTGCCCAGGTTTCCGACCATATTTTCGATGATATCCGTCGCATGATCGGGGCCGAACGACTGCATATAGCCCGAGATCGGCAGCGCGCCGGACAGGAAGCCGTCCACTTGCTTCCACATCTCTTCATGGCGCTTGTACCGTTCGTCCGTCTCCCAGATCGACAGCGGCGGGATCGCGTCCTTCGTCTTCCCGAGCCCCTGCCAATACCGGACGTATTCTTTGGTGTGCGCCGTGCAGGTCGGGATATAGCCGAATATATCGTAGAGCTGATAGGTAATCGAATCGTTAAAGAGCGCTTTGGCGCCCGTATCTCCGCCGTCGGTTTCGGTAGCGGCCGCTATTCTCATCGCCTCGGCAATCCGAGGCGCGACGTCCTTCCCCTCGTACTCCGCCTTGAGCAGCCAGGTAAAGTGATTGACGCCGGCCACCCGGAAGTCGAACCGGCCATCGATCTCCGCGTTGAATTCGCTTGGATCCGAGATGATGCCGGCCCTGACGGCATAATTCGCTTTGACATGCGGCATATGATGGCCGTCGCACAGCGCGAACGACTTCAGCTGCGGCGCGTAGCGGCTCAGCGCGATCCCATGGACCGTAGACGGATTGATATAGTTGATGACCCAGGCATCGGGGCACAGCTCTTCGATATCCTTTGCGCAGGCCAGGATGACCGGCAGCTCTCTCATGGCCCTGAAGATGCCTCCCGGTCCGATCGTATCGCCCGAGCACATGCGAATCCCGTATTTCAAGGAAACCTGACAGTCGATCCCCCCGATATTTGACCGTATCCTCCGCAAAGCTGAGCACGACAAAATCGGCGTCCCTCAGCACTTCTCTCCGGTTCGTCGAGCCTTCCACCTTCAGCGGTACCCCATTCTCCTTGGCCACCGCCTTGGCCAGGCTCACCATTTTAGCCAGCCTTGCTTCGTCCGTGTCCACCAGGGCAAGCGTCCCGTTGTTCAAATAAGGGGGAGTGAACCATCTGCCAGATCGACTGGCGTCCGAAAAACAGGCTGCCCGCGCCGAGTACGGCGACCTTCGGTTGAAACGCGTTCGAGTCGTTCACGATCGAACCTCCTAGTGGGTGATAGCCTCATTATAGGAGAATGGCCGGAAACCGGAATATGCGATGGTTTTGCATTCATGTCAAAAAAGTATGATTTTCAGCAACCTGCCAATTCAATGATATAATCGTCCAAAACGCATGATGTCTATGGGTGGAGGAAAACGATCGTGCCGGACATGGAGATTTTTAACGAACTCTCGGAGTTTATCGCGCTTCGCCTGAAGTCGTGCTGGGCGATCGCTCCCGGCGGGGATTGGATCGAGCATAAGGCGCATGCCGACTACGATCTATGGCTCATTCAATCCGGAACCGTGAAGCTTCGCATCGCCGGCACCGAGCATACCGCCCGACCGGGAGACGTGGTCTTTTTTTTACCCTCGGATTCCTTATATCGCTTCTTGCGGCGAGGAAGGCTGCCGGTTTATTTACGTCCACTTCGATTACGGCATCGGCGAGCAGCAGCGGATTTTGAGCGATTTTCAGCTCTCGGGGATCATCGGCGCGGATTTAATTCGGGAGAATGCCGATCTGTTCGTCAAGGCCTTCGAGCAATCGGAGCAGCGAAGCGGCAAGCCAGGGAACCGGCTGTATTTGAAGGCTTGCCTGATGGCCGTCATCGCCAAGATCATCGAGCTCCATGGACAAGGCCAGTACAGCGGCGCCTTTCTGAGCGGGACTTTGCCGAGGAGATCCGGCCGAGACCTGGACGTCTTGCAGCCGATATTCCGGTACATTGACGCTCATCTCCACGAATCGATTAAAATGAGCGAGCTGGCGCCGCTAGCCGGCATATCCGAGAAGTACTTCATTTCCTACTTTAAAAAAGCCGTCGGCATCACGCCGGGACAATATATGTATCAGATTAAAATGAACCGGGCGCGCGATTATTTGTATCAAAAGAAATACACGGTCCAACAAATCGCCGGCTTCCTCGGTTACCCCGATCCGTTTACCTTTTCGAAGGCGTTCAAGAAGTACTATAACGTGCCTCCGTCGAAATTCGATTAACGGCGGCCTCCTCTTGGATTCGACAAACTCCGGCAAAATCCTTGTCTTTGCGACTGCGGCCAGATAGCTTCGATAGCCAACCTCTATCCATTAGGACTTATGTAACAATTTACATAGGTAAATAAGATTATTATTCCAAAAAATTAAACAAACCTTTAGAAAAACTATTACTTTCGGCTGTCTAAAGTACGATAACTGTGGGGTGGAAATTTTGGACAAGGAGGGAGTTTTATTCACGAGAACCAATTTTTGAAGGGCTTTCATGACCAAAGACGCAGGTCTCAAAGTCGGTAAGCGATAAGCCAAAACGGTCTAGACTGCAAATTATACAACAGGAGCGGAGATTAGTGAAGAAGTTGCTTAGAATGTCTTTTTTCTCCAAAAATTTAATTTTATCTTTCATTAACATCATCCTGATCGGGGCGGCGCTGATCACCTCCGCGTACATCGTCGAAAAGAACATTCTGATCGACCAGCTGCGCGGTCAGATCAAAGTCGTCACCGAAAACTGGGCCAAGGGCATCGAACCGGAAAAGATCCGTCAGGCGATGGCCGAGAAAAGCTATAAGGACCCCGTTCAAACGGAGCTCACGGCTTACCTCGACCAGGTCAACAAAAATAACCCCAACATCGCCCAAGCCTATGTCTTCGGCACGGAGCTGACGAACGGCAATCAAACGTCGATCGCGGCGATGCCGACCAGCCTCGTGACCGCGTTCGAGGAAGCGAAGCTGAACGTCGGCGATATGTACGAGCAGCCGAAAATCGTCGCCGATGCGCTCGCCAACATGCTGCATACCGGGAAGCCAACCTTCACCAGCATCTACTCTGACGATTTCGGCACCTGGACGACGATCGCCTACCCGATCAAAGACGCCGACGGAAGCACGTTCGCTTATTTCGCGGTCGACGTGGATGCCAGCGCGGTATCCAAGGGCCTCAGCAAGCTGCTGACTTACGGCATTACGATCCTGCTCATCCTGCTGGCCGTCATTCTGTTGATCCAGTTTATCGTCGCCCGCCGCATGATGAAGCCGATCAAGGAACTGATCCGGGGCATCGAGCAGGTGAGCCAGGGCAATCTGGACGTGAAGCTGAAGACAGGCAACAGCGATCTCGGCATGCTGAACGACAAGTTCAACGGCATGGTCGCCCGCATCAACGACACGATCGCGAAGGTTCAGCAAACGTCGCACGCGTTGACGTCCTCCGCGAGATCGCTACGTGAAGTTTCCGAGAAGAACGATGCCAGCATGGAAACGATGACGGCCAGCATGCGCGAAATCACCGTGAGCGTCGTGACCCAGGAGCAGGCTGCCGGCGACGGGGCGAAGGCGATGGCCGAGATGGCCAACGTCATTCAGAACATCGCGGCCAACGCTTCCAAAGTTGCGGACGAGGCGACGGAGATGGAAAAGCTGTCGCTCGAGGGCAATCAGGTCGTGAGGCAAGTGTCGGACCAGATGGAGCAAATCGAGGACTTCGTGTCTCGCACTACGAATGCGGTCCAGCTGCTGGAGGGCCGCTCCCAGGAGATCGAAAATATCGTCGCGATCATCACGGGCATCTCGACCCAGACCAACCTGCTCGCGCTGAACGCGGCGATCGAAGCCGCGCGAGTCGGCGAGTACGGCGCAGGCTTCGCCGTCGTGGCGCACGAAGTCCGCAAGCTTGCGGAGATGTCGGCGCAGTCCGCCAACCAGATCACCGAGCTGATCAAGGAAATTCAAACCGAGATCGGCGTAGCCGCCGCCGCCATGGAGCAAGGAACGAACGAGGTCCGGATCGGCAAGGAGGTCGCCTCGGACGCCGAGCGGATGTTCGCGGGCATCCTGAACGCCACGAACAACGTCACGCTTCAAATTCAAGAGGTGTCCAGCTCGACCGAGCAGATGTCGGCCGGCACCGAAGAGCTGACCGCCACCTCGGCTGAGCTGTCCGCATCGGCGGGCAAGACCGCGGCGAGCAGCGCCAAGATCAACGATTCGATCGCGGACCAGAAGGAATCGATGCGCGCCATCGTCGAATCGTCGACGGGACTGGCGGCCATGTCCGCGGAACTGCAGCAGTTGGTCGAACGCTTCAAGGTACAACGATAGTTCAACGAATCAGCTGCTTATAACAACATCATACGCACTCTCCCGGATCCAACCGAGACGCACGCTATTCTCTGGGATGGGGTGCGTCTCCATTCTAGCCATGGAGGCAATAAAAACATGTCTTTCAATCGTACCGCTGCCGAGCTGAACCCCACGCGCGGACCGCAACAGCCGGTTCTTTTGCTGCCGACGGACTATCCCCGTCATCGCCGGACTTACGCCTACGATACGATCGAATATGCGTTAAGCCAGTCACTAACCCGGACGCTCCGGGAATCGAGAAAGGAGGGAAATCACGATATCGCCTTGCTGGCCGCCGTCTACTTCGCCTGGATCTGCCGCCTGTCGGGCGAACGAGAGATGGCGGCCGGCATCGCGGCGGCAGCCGGAGACGCGCCCGTGTTCGTCGACGCCGCCTCGGCCAAGACGTTCGGCGACTTGCGCGATGCCGTTCACCGCGGCTTGATCGCGCCGGAGCCGCCGTTCGACGGCGTCTGCGAGACCCGCTTCTCCGTCGGCTTCCCCCTTCGCGCGGAGCATGAGCAGCTGAATTGGCAGCTGCGCGAGCGCGACGGCGGCTGGGCCGTCATCGTCGAGTACGATACCTCTCTCTTCCGCGAAGCGACGATCCGCCGCTACGTCCGTTATTATGCCGCCCTGCTGGAGGCCGCGCTGGCCGATCCGTCCGCGAGCTTCGCGGGCGTCGATCTGCTGACGGAAGAGGATGCCGCGGTCTACGCGGCGCTGAACGCGACGGAAGCCGCGTACGATCGCCATGCGACGATTCACGGCATGATCGAGCGGGCGGCCGCGCGGTATCCGGACAAGACCGCAGTCTCCTCCGCCGAAGGAAAATGGACGTACCGGCAATTGAACGAAGAGGCGAACCGGACGGCCCTCATGCTGCTGGACCGCGGCCTGCGCAAAGGCGAATTCGTCACGATTCTGATGGAGCGCAGCGCGGAGCTGATCGCCAGCCTGATCGGCATCCTGAAGGCCGGCGGCGTGTACGTTCCCGTCGATCCCGAGCATCCCGAGGAGCGGAATCGTTATATCGTAGAGGATACGGGATCGGCGTTCGTCCTGACGAAAGGCAAGTATATGCAGGCCGCGGAACGGTTGTGCGACGGCATCGCGACGGTCAAGGCGATCGTCGACGTCGAAGCGGGATTTCCGGCATACGAGGGCGCGAATAATCCCGACGGCGGAGCCGGTCCGGACGATCTCGCTTATGTCATCTATACGTCCGGCTCGACGGGCAGGCCAAAAGGCGCGCTCATCGCCCACGAGGGCGTCGTCAATCTGGGAGAATCCGTCCGCAGGGACTGCCGGATCGGGCCGGACGACGTGCTGACTCAATTCGCCACGTACAGCTTCGACGCCTCCGTATGGGATACGATCGGCGCGTTGTTCTACGGCGCCGAGCTGTACCTGCTGTCCCCCGCCGAGCGGATGTCGGTCGAAGCGTTCGCCTCGGCGGTCGAGCGGACGGGAACGACGATCATCGCGATTTTGCCGACCGTATTCTTCAACCAGCTGTCGGCCTATCTGTCCGATGAGGGTTATCGCAAGCTGTCCCGCGTCCATCTGATCACGGTAGCCGGCGAAGCGCTGTACGGCGAGCAAGTGCGCGCCTTCCAACGCAAATTCAAGGACGCCATCGCGATCGTGAACGTGTACGGGCCGACCGAGTGCACGGTGTGCACGACGACCCATACGATTCGCGACTATGTTCCGGACGACCTGGCGAACGTGCCGATCGGACGGCCGATCGGCAACTACAAGGTCTACATCGTCAACGAGGAGAACCGGCTGTGCCCGGTCAACGTTCACGGAGAGGTTCTCATCTCTACGGTGGGGCTGGCCAAAGGTTACTTGAACCAGCCCGAGAAGACCAAGGACGCGTTCGTCCCGAACCCGTTCGAGCCGGGCAGTCTGATCTACAAGTCCGGGGACTTCGCGAAGCTGCTGCCGGACGGCACGATCGAGTACGTCGGCCGCAGGGACTCCCAGATCAAGATTCGCGGGCACCGGATCGAGATCGGCGAGATCGAAGACGCTTTTGCCAAGATACCGAACGTACAGAACATCGCCGTCGTGCCGAAGAAGGAAAAGGACGGCCAGAACATGCTCGTCGGCTACTTCACGTCCAAGGACGGTGAGCGGGTATCCGCCGCCGAGATCAAGCGGCTGCTGAGCGCGAAGCTCCCTTCCTACTTCGTGCCGAAGCTGATCGTTCAGCTGGCGGACATGCCGATCTCCCCTACGGGCAAGATCGACCGCAAGCAGCTCGCAGGCTACGAGCTGCAGGAGGAACGGGAGTACGGCGACGAGAGCTACGCGCCGCCGGCCAACGAGACCCAAGCGGCCATCGCGGCAGCCTGGCAGGAATCGCTCGACCTCGGCAAGGTCGGCATTCATGACGATTTCTTCGAGATCGGCGGCGATTCCCTGGCGATTATTCACGTGCTCGTCCTGCTCAAGCCGCGGTTCCCGGATATCGGCATCAACGACTTCTTCGAATGCAGGACGATCGAGAAGCTGGCCGAACGCGCAGAACGGCTCAGCGGCAAAGCCGACGGTTCCCGCAAGGCCTATGTCGGCGGCGAAGTCATCCCGTTGGACGAGCATCCCGCCTTGCTGGGGCAGGCGTCCGCGGAGTCGCGGCACGACCGTCCGTCCGCCGTGCTGTTGACCGGCGCGACCGGCTATCTCGGCGCTTATCTGCTCTACGAGCTGCTCGTCCAGAGCGAGGCCAAGATCATCTGCCTCGCGCGCCCGAGCGGATCGGACTCGGCGCAGTTCAGAATTCAGAAGACGCTGGTGCATTACTTCGGCGCTTCGTCGCTCGATCTGCTGGACGGCCGCGTCTATGTCGTGGATGGGGATCTGTCGCAGCCCGGACTGGGGCTGTCGCCGGCGGACGCGCGGTTCGTCGGCGCGAACGCGGACGCGATCCTGCACAGCGCCGCGGACGTGCGGCATTTCGGGGACGCGGATCAGTTCGACAAATCGAACGTCCTCGCGACCCGACATCTGATCGAGCTCGCCGAAGGATCGGACCGCGGCGTGAGGTTTCACCACATCTCGACGCTCGGCATTCCGGAAGATCTGGCGCTGGGCGGGCAGTGGGAAGAACAGCTCTCGCGCGACGCGTTCGATCCGGACCTGAAGGTCGACAATCTGTACACGCAAAGCAAGCTCGAAGCGGAAAAGCTGCTCATGGCTGCCGCGGACCGCGGTCTGGCCGTCAACATCTACCGGGCGGGCAACCTGTCGTGCCATGCGGAGAGCGGGAAGTTCCAGCAGAACATCGACAACAACGCGTTCTACCGGATGATCAAGGCGATGCTGCTGCTCGGCAAAGCGCCGAAAGCGAATTGGGACGTAGACTTCACCCCGATCGATTATGCGGGCAAGTCGATCGTGCATCTGGCGCTGCGGCCGGACACCGCCGGACGGCTGTTCCACATCTGCAATCCGGAGCCGGTCCGCTACGAGCGGATGATCGGGATGCTAGGCGCGCTCGGCTACCCGGTCGAGACGCTCGACTTTGCGGAATATACGAATTGGCTATTCGATTCGGCGGTGCCCAAGGATCCCGAAGCGGTGAAGCTGGCGATCGCCCAGCTCGAGGGCGACGGGGCGAAGGATTCCGACTACCGTTACGGCTGCCCGGCTACGTCCTCATTCCTTGAGGCGACGGACATCCGCTGCGCGCCGGCGGACGAGCGCTATCTTCGCCAAATGATCGATCATGCCGTATCAATCGGTTATTTTCCGGAGCCGAAGCGGCTGCTGCAGGCGGAGCGGCGCTAAGGAACACGTCCTAAAACATAGACGATGCCAGGCAAAAACAGGGGCTTCCCTTCAGGTCATTCAGACCCGGGGAAGCCCCTGAACTATTTTGCATGACCTCGCGAATCGCCTCCAGGCTCCTCGACCGCATGGATTGTCGATTTGGATTACCCTTTGACCGCCCCTGCCGTCATCCCTTGGTAGAAATACTTCTGCGTCAGCAGGAAGAACAGGGCCGGCGGAAGGATGGCGATGGCGAGCATCGCGTAGATCGCCCCGAAATCGGAGGCGTGGGAGCTCGAAAACGTGTAAACGGCAAGCGGTATCGTTCGTTTGGATTCAGACGTGATGAACAAGAGCGACAGCAGAAATTCGTTCCATACGTTCACGGAGGTGATGACGATAAAGGTAACCGACACCGGCTTCAGCAGCGGCATGACGACGAGCGAGAGACGCTTGGCATAACCGGCGCCGTCGATGACGGACGCTTCGTCGATCTCTCTCGGTATCGTCTTGACGAAGCCCGTATACAGCAGAATGCCCATAGGCAGCGCCTGGGCCGCGTTGACGAGAATAAGGCCCAGCCTCGAATTCGTGAGGTGCAGCCCCCTCAGGAGCGAATACAGCGATACCAGGTTGGCGCCGACGGGAATCATCATCGCGCTTAAGAAGAGCAGGTACAAGAACGCGAAGAGCCGTTCCCTTCTCCTTCCGATCGCATACCCCGCGACGGAAGACAAGACGACCGCCAGGAGCATCGCGGCGAACGTAATCGACACGGAATTCATAAGGCCGTACATGGCGGCGGAGCTCTTGAACACCGTGCGGTAGTTGTCCAGGTTGAAGCCCGAGGGCAGGGAGATGACCCGATTGATCTCTTCGTTCGTTTTGAAGCTGGACAGAAACACTTGCAGCACCGGGATGACGATGATGACGACCGTTGCCGTCAGAACGATATAGGCCAAACTGCGAACCGTTCGGCTCGTGCGATTGTTGAACGTCATTAGTACTCCGTCTCCCTCTTCCTCGTCATGCGCAGCTGCAGCAGCGTCACTCCGGCGATAAAGACGAAGAAGACGATGCCGATCGCGCTGGCGACGCCAAAGCGCTGATAGCCGAAGGCATTCTCGTAAATGGACATCACGACGCTCTTCGAAGCGCCGACGGGTCCGCCCCCGGTCATCACGAACGGCAGCTCGAAAACCTTCAGGGCGCCGGTGATGCCCATGAAAAGCACGATGGTCATAAACGGCATGAGGAGCGGCAGCGTAATCGTGCGGAATTTGCGAAAACCCGAGACTCCGTCGAGCGTGGCCGCCTCGTTGATCTCCTGCGGAATGCTGCTCAGCCCCGCCAGGAAGATGACCATGCCGATGCCCGTGTATTGCCAGAGGTTGATGAATACGAGCGAGTTTTTCACGATGCGCGGATCGCCGAGCCAATCGGCGACCAAACCCGGCAGCCCCGCCCGCTCAAGCGATTCGTTGATGATCCCCGTGTACTGCATGAATGCGTTCCACGTCAACCCGATGATAAGCGGACTGATGACGGCCGGCAAATAAACGACGAATCGCGCAAGCGCCCGGCCTTTGAGCTTCATGTGAATAAGGACGGCCAGCGTCAGCTGGATGACCGTGCCGAGCGCGATGCTGAGCACGGCAAAATAAATCGTGTTGCCGAACGACAGCGCATTGTCCTTCTCGCGGAATACGGTCGCGAAATTGTCGAAGCCGACAAAGCGATAATGGCTGCTGAACCCGTTCCAATCCGTGAAGGAATAAAAAAAAGGTCACGAACAACGGATAGTAGACAAACAAGAGAAACAGGCCGAGCGCCGGGAGGATGCTCGTCAGGGCGTATACATACTCTTTTCGCTGCAATCTCGATTTCTTCATCGCGTTCTCCCCGGGAAGCGATAGGAGGGCAGGCGCGCCTCTCGGCGACCGTTCTGCCCTCCTTTCCTCGCTTCGCTATGCTTTACTTGACCGCCTGATCCTTAATCTTCGCGAATTCGGCGTCCACCCGCTTCAACTCGTCGGCGACCGGTTGGCCCGCGAGGATATTCTGGTAGCTCGCCCAAGTCACGCTGTCCCAAGCCGGCGGGAAGCTCACGCTGCCGGCGTTGAAGTGAGGCTCGATCTTGCCGGTGTCGCCCACGACCTTCATGAAGTCGACGAGCGCCGGGTCGATCGTCAGATCCAAGCCGGGCAGCAGCGTCGTCAAGCCTTGCGAATTCAAATATTCCGTGATGTTCGCTTGTTCGAGGAAGAAGTTGTACAGCTTCTTCGCCGCGTCCGCGTGCTTGGTCTTCGCGGAGATGCCGATCGACCGGTCCGCCGCGGCGAGCACCTGGATCTTGCCGTTCACGGGCGCATACGGGTAGGCGAATGCGCCGAGCTCCAGATCCTTCGCGTTTTTAATCGGATCGAGGCCAGTCAGCCAAGGCCCCTGCGGGATCATCCCCGCCTTGCCGTCGGCGAAGTATTGGACGCTTTGGTCGTAGGACATCGTCAGGCTCGCCTTGCCGACGTAGCCGGCCTTCACCCACTTTTCGAATTCGGCGAAGGTGTTCTTGTACAGGTCCGAGGGCTTGACCTCGCCCTTGTACAGCGAATCGTTGTAGGTCGGATAGCTGCCGAAGTCCTCCGCGTTGCGGTACGGATCGAAGAATATCCGGAACGGCCAGCCGTCTTTGCCCCCGAATACGAACGGATCCTTGCCGTCCGCCTTGATCTTTTCCGAGATCGTATAGAGCTCCTCGGGCGTCGTCGGCGGTTGGATGCCCAGCTTGGCGAAGTATTTCTTGTTGTAGTACACCGGGAAATATTCAACGCCGCCGTTGACCATCGAACCGTAAATCTTGCCGTCGACCGAATAATAGTCGGCGAGCGGCTGCGACTCCTTCAGCCTGGCCGTGCCCGGTTCGTCCGTGACATCCATCAGCCAGCCTTCTTGCACGTACGACGCGTACTGCGCCGCCTTCATGAACAAGAAGACGTCCGGCGCGTCGCCCGAGATGATCTTGGTCTTAAGCAGCTTGTCGTACTGGGCGCCGTCAAGCACGGTATCCTCTACGGTGATGTAGGGATACTTCTTCATGAACGCTTCCAGCATCGGCTTGTCTTCGCCCTTGCTCATCCACGAGGCGTACTTGATGGTCACCGGCGTCGTGTCTTCCTGAGCCGCCGACGGCGAAGCCGATTCGGACGCGGCCGCCTGGGTCGAGCCCGCGGCAGCGGACGGAGACGCGGAGCTTGCGTTTTTCTCGTTTCCGCCCGAACCGCATGCGCTTAAGAGCGCGCTTCCGAGCATCAACGTCGTTACGAGCAAATAACCTGATTTTCTGTTCAATGGACTTCCCCCCTCCATGATCGGTTGACGCTGTCCGGATGGCGATGCATCCTAACCGTATCTTAGCAAGCGGCTCCTATTCGTTATAGGCGGTGAAATTTATCAAATGGTGCATTCTGTTATCCACTTCGCCTAGCCGTCCGCCTATTCGAAGGCGTCGACCGTGACGTAATATCCGCCGGACGCCGCGTTCTTGTCGCTGCGCACGACGACGCGAATCGTATGCGAACCGCCGGCCAGCCCGGTCTTCGAATACGCGATCGCGCTTAGCGATGCGGTCGCGCTGAACAGATCGACCGTCGCGTCCAGCACGCCGTCGATATAGACATCCGCTTTGCCTTGATCGGACTTCCGTGAGGCGTACCACTTCACGCTCGTCCCCGTAAACGTATATTCCGCATAGCTGGCCGCGGTCGTCGACCAGTGAATGGTGCCGTTGTAGTAGGCGGCGTTCGGGCTGCCCGCGGTCCACGTGCCCGCGTATGCGACTGCCGCGCTCGCATCGTCAATCGTCGGCGCGGCCGCCGCGGCCGTCGTGCCGCTCGGCACGTTGGACAGGGCCGAGACGTTCGATGCCTCGTCCGATGTCTTCAGCGCGAAGTAATAGGTCGTGCTTGCGCCGAGTCCGGACACCGTAAAGCTCTGGCTGGTTCCCGCCGCCGACGGCACGGGCTCTCCCGTCGCCTGGGTCGCGCCGGCCCAGTTGCTCGCCGTGATCGGCGACGTCGAATAGCGAATGTCATAGCTCGTCGCCGTGCCCGTATTGCCGTCGTCGCCAGGCGCGGTCCAGGTGAGCAGCGCCGACCCGGATGTTGTAGATGCGACGGCCAAGTTCGTCACCGCGGCAGGCGCGGTCGTATCTGCGGAGCCCGATCCGGAGCCTCCGCCGTATTCGAAGGCGTCGACCGTCACGTAGTAGCCGCTGGATGCCGCGTTCTTGTCGCCGCGGGCCACGATTCGGATCGTATGCGAGGCGTTTGTCAGGCCTCCCTTGGCGTACATAACGGCGCTGTCCGTCGTGGATGCCCCGTACAAATCGACCGTCGCGTCCAGCGCGCCGTCGATATAGACGTCGGCTTTGCCTTGCGCGGGGTTGCGGGAGGCATACCAGTTCACGCTCGTCCCCGTGAAGGCGAACTCCGCATAGCTGCCCGCGGTCGTCGACCAATGAATCGTACTGTTATAATAATTGGCATTCGGGCTGCCGGCGTTCCATGTGCCCCCATACGCAACGGCCGAAGCCGTATCGTCGATCTTGGTCATCGGCACGCTGACGGCAGGCTGGGGCAGCGCGTTGTCCAGCACCAGGAGCACCCAGTCCTGCGTTACGCTTGGCTGCGCCGGTGTCGTCCAGCTCGCGACGCCCGTGATCCCGCTCGCGATCGCGGCGTACGTGCCCTGGATCGGATTGAACCAATACGCGTTGTAGACGTGCGAGCTCGTCAGGCCGCCGACCGTGCCGGTATACGCGGCCGTCGTAGACGGGAGATGCGCCATCACGATCGAACCGTCGGCGCTCGCGCGAACCGCCGGCTGGGCGCTGCCCGACGTCGGCGCGCCGCTCCATGCGATCCTCGAGGCGCTCGGAGCCGTCGCGCTCCAGTCGAGGCCCCGGAAAAAGCTGCCGAAATGCCTCATCCACTCGCCGCTCGGCAAATCGAGCGCGACGTCCCACCGGCTGCCGCAGCCCTGCCAGCAGTCCGATCCGTTCAGCTGATCCTGCCAGCCTCCGTGCGTGCCGTACGTGTAGCCGAACGAGCCGTTCATGACGGCATGCCAGGCGCTCTCCCTGACATAATAGCTCGGCGCGAGGCCGTCGTAATTCATCTCCGACTCCAGAATCGGCTTGGTCGGCGTCGCGTTGTATTGACTCAGCCAATACTGGTTGTCCTTCAGCTCCCCGTGGGCGCCCTGCAGCGCCGCGAAGCCGTACCAGGTCTGGTCGTGCCAGCGGATCGCGTTGTCCGCCTCGTTGTGCAGCGAGTTCGCCCGCTTGTAGGGATCGAGGCCGTACGCGTAGGCTGCGACCTGGCTCCACTGCGCGGGATCGCCCCGCCCGACTTCGCCGCTCGTCAGCCAGACCGTCGGGTAGGCGCCGTAACGCGCCACCACGTATCGCGCCGCCCGCTTGTAGTCGTTCAGGAAGCTCGAATCGCTCATGTAGCGGGCCCAATCAAGCCCCATCGCCGTCACCATGCCGGCATCGGACAGATAATTCATCCGCTGATCGACGTTTTGCCAGAAGGCCGGGTTGAGGTCTTTGAACAGTCCCTTGTTGTAGTAGGCGTTGCCGGCCGAATCGTAGGGCCGGAATTCGGCGATCGACGCTTTGCTTCCCCCCCGTCGCGCCGGTGATCGTAATGCGCACGTAGCGGGCGGTCGCCGTCGTCGCATCCGAGAAAGAAGCGCCGGTCGCGCCCGCGGTCCGATCCACCAGCGTCGTATAAGCGGCATTGTCGGCCGAGCCTTCGATCTTGTACTTCCACGTATCGCTGTTCCCGAACGTCGTATCGACCTTGCTCAGCGTCTTGCTGCTCCCGAGGTCAAGCGCGTACCATTGCGGAAAAGCGTTATTCGCCGCAATCCACTTCGTGCTTGGATTTCCGTCGATCGCGAATCGCCACATTTGCGGGTCGGCGACGCCGCCCTGAATGCTGGATACGTTGCCGCCCTCGAACGTGTACGCAGACGTATCGATCGAGCTCAAGCCCGTTTGGTTCCACGGATGCCCCCCTTCGTTTTTCGTGCCGGTCGGGCCGTTGTCCCCCCACTCCCCGAGGAACAGCATCGTCTGGAAAACGTTGAAGCCCTGCGAGATCCGCTTGTCCACCGTCTGCTTAAACGCCGAGTTCGGATATGCGACGCTGTTGGAGCTGCTCCAGCTCAGCCGGTCGGACAGCCCGAACCAATGCGTATCGCCGAGCCAGAAGAACGGCGTGCCGTCCGCGTAGGCCAAGTACCGATTGTTGCCGCTCGGCTTGAGAAAGCCGTGCTTGTAAATGTCCAGCGTACCCGCGTAGGCCGTGACGGCGATCGTGCCTGTCTGGTTATGCAGGCCGGCGTTCGTCGTATCGGTGCTGGACGTCGCGTACGTCCACGTGCCCGCGGCGGTCGGCGCGAAGCGGATCTTCCAGCTGCCGCCTCCGTCCCAGAATCCCGGCATCGTCATCGTGACGCCTCCGGGACCGGTGAACGTGGCGCTGACGTCGACGTCCAGGTAAGGATTCGCATACGATTTCGTGCTCGTCAGCGGGATCTCTACCACCCGCCACGTCTGCCCGGTATATGCCGCCGCCTGCGCGACCTGCGAGCCGCCCGTTAATGCCAAGAACAGAAAAGCCAAAGCGAAGGCGCCGAGGAGCATAAAACCGGAAACTTTTTTTACATGCACGATTGATCCCTTCCCTCTCGATAGGTAGTGAGCTACGGAGCTAACTATAATTGAAATGGAATCGCTTCCATAGGAGAAAACAATTAAGAAAAGGTACACTATTTTATCGGCTTGCAAGATCTTTTACGAAAGAATACGAGAATCGGCTAAAATAGCGGTAGCCCCCATTCGCTCGAGAACCCGAGGTGGACGATGACCAGCCAGCCGACTGCGACGCATGCCATGACCCGCTTGTTCAAGCCCTTGAGACAGAACCTCAAGTACAGGCTTTTTCTGATATTCGTGCTCGTCATCTCCGTGCCCGTCCTGTTCTTCGGTTTTCTCTCTTACAAGATGTCCGCATCGGCCGTACAGCAGGACTTTATCAAGTACAAGTCGACGATCATCGAGCAAATCTCCAAAAATATCGATGAAAATATAAACAGTCTGAACCGTCAATCGATGGCCGTCTACAACAATCTGGAAGACGTGCTGCCGGTCTTGACGACGCCGTCTACCGAGGTCGATACCCGCTATCTCGAATCCTACAAACGGATGGATCGTTACTTTCAGAGCGTGCTGCAAAGCAACGACCGGCTGGACGGCATCACGCTGGTCTCCATGCGCGGCGAAGTGATCTACCATGCCGACAAACAAAGCGGATCCGCCACGCTCATGACGGTCGAGCAGTCGCCCTGGTTCAAGGAGGCGCTGGACTTGCGAGGCTTCGCCCTGCTGCGCGAGCCGCACGTGAACGAATTTATCGACGTCCGGGCGAACGACCGGAAGCCGGTCCTCTCCATCGCGCGCGCCGTCATCGATCTGGGAACGAGCAAGTACGCGCCCAGCGGCGTGCTCTTGGTCGATCAAAACGTGAACGAAATCCAGCGCATTCTCGAAAACACGGCAACCGAACAAGGCGAGATCTCGATCGTGCTCGGAGAATCGGGCGAGGTGGTCTACGCGAATCGATCGCTGAGCAAGGAAGTCGTCGGGCAAATCAACGAGCTGTCCGGCGGAAAAACCGCGAACGCATTCGATTATCGGTTGAACGGCGAACGGATGCTGACGACCTTCTTCGAATCTTCGGCCTACAAGTGGAAGGTCATCTCCCTCATTCCATACACCCAGCTGCAAAAGAAAAGCTTATTTCTGAAGAAAATCAATCTCTCGCTGTTTATCGTCCTGATCGTCCTGGCCTTCGTCATCTCCATCGCATTCTCGCACTTCATCACCACGCCGCTCAAGAAGCTTATGGTGTCGTTCCGTTCGTTCCAGCGCGGAGACTTCCATACGCGAATCCGGGTCAAAGGGCAAAACGAGCTGAGCCAGATCGGCAATTCCTTTAACGTCATGGTCGAAAACACCAAAAAGCTGATCGAACAAAAATACGAAATGACGCTGCTGCGCAATCAATCCGAACTCAAAGCGCTGCAAAATCAAATCAATCCGCATTTTCTCTATAACACGCTCACTTCGATCAAAACGGTCATCGACCGGAAAGATCACGCGCACGCCTCGATCATGGTGCAGCATCTGTCCGACCTGTTCCGGTACAACCTGAGCAAGAGGAGCGCCCTCGTGCCCTTCTCTGAGGAGCTCGAACAGATCCGGAAATACCTGTCCATTCAAGAATTCCGTTTTCAGGACCGCTTCGAGGTGTTCTACGACATCGACGAGCAGGTCATGTCCTGCCGTATTCTTCGCCTGACGCTGCAGCCGATCGTCGAGAACGCGCTGTACCACGGCTTGGAGCCCAAACGGGAAAAAGGCGAGATCCGAATTACGGCCAAAGCCTACGACGATTGCTTCTATATCTATATCCATGACACCGGAATGGGGATCGCGCCGGAGCGGATCGAAGAGATCAACGCCGCGCTGGAGGCGGGCGGAGGAACGGAATCGATGGATGACGGCACCGACGGAGCGATCGGCATTGCCAACGTCAACGCCCGGATCAAGTATTATTTCGGCGATGCCTTCGGACTTAAGATTACGAGCGCGCCGCTCGCCGGCACGACCGTCAAAATTACGCTGCCAAACGCGAAAGGAGCCAACGCGTCATGAAAATACTCGTCGTCGACGATGAAACCTTGATCCGCGAATCGATCGTGACCTTGCTGTCCGCGATCGGCCGGTTCGACGTGGAGGAGGCGCGGGACGGGATCGAGGCGTTCGAGACGATCGGCAGGGAGAGGCCCGATATCGTCATCGCGGATATCCGCATGCCGGGCATGGACGGACACGCGCTGCTTGCCAAGGTGAAGGAAATGAAGTGGGACGCGCTCTTCATTTTCGTCAGCGGGTACGACGTCTTCGAATATGCCCGGCAAGCGGTCCGTCTGGGCGCGTTCGGCTACCTGCTCAAGCCGATCAAAGACCAGGAGCTGAAGGAAGCGCTGGCGCAAGCGATGGAGCAGCGCGCCTATGGCCGTCAAGAGCGGCAGCGCTTGTCACGCATGGAATCCGCCATGAACCAGGGCATTCATTTTATGCGCAAGCATTTCCTGTTGGAGCTCGCGAGAGGCAGCGTCCTGTCGGACCGGTACATCCAGGATAAGTTCGGCGAGTTGAACATTCATTTGCCCGCGTCCGCGTTTACCGTGCTCTATCTGAGCATCGACGACTACAAATCGCGGGTATCCGAGCTCGGCTCCAAGGAAAAAGAAACGCTGAAGTTCTCGCTCGAAAATATTGCCCTGGAAATCTTGACGGATCGGGGCGTGATCGCCTATTCCTTCGAGCTCGAGGACGGGCTGGGCATCCTGACCAATTATGCGCCGGACCATCCTGCGGCAGACCCGGATCGGTTCTACGAGCTATGCGCGGAGATCAACCGGTGCATCTCTCGCTTCACGAAGATCACCGCCACGATCGGAATCGGCGCCGAAGTCGACCATTGGCGGAAAATTCGGCCTTCCTTCGAATCTGCCGAGCAGGCCGTCATGCAGCGGATGGTGCAGGGGATGAATCGCGTGATCCGGCGGCAGGAGGCGGCTTCGGAGGCGCAGGGGTTCAACGCCATCAGCCTGAAAAAAGAGCAGGCCCTGATCCGCATCTTCGAACAGGGCGACGAGACGGCCGCCCTGCAATTCATCGAGGAACTGTTCGCCCCGTTCAGAGCGGCGGGCGTCATCGACGTCAACCGGCTGATGAAGCTGCACTTTCAGCTCATTATGCTCCAGTTCAAAATATTGCGCCATCTGGGCTTCGACCCGGAAGGGACGCTGGGCGACGAGTTCGCGCTGTACAGTCAGGTCAACGCGTGCCCAGACATTGATGCCGTCGTCCAGTGGTTCGCTTCGAAGACGGGCGTTTGCTTCGAGCTCGTTCGCGCCAAGCAGGACAAGGGCCATTCGCACCTGATCGACAAAGCGAAGGCGTACATCCATCAGAACTTCAGCAAAGAAATCACGCTCGAGAGCCTGGCGGACCACGTCCATCTGAGCCCGCCCTACTTAAGCAAGCTGTTCAAGGAAGAAGCGGGCGAGAATTTCTCGGCTTACCTGTTGAACTACCGGATGGGCGTGGCCTGCGAGCTGCTGCGGGAAGGCGTTCATAAAGCGCATCAGGTCGCCGAGATGGTCGGTTTTCAGAACGAGAAGTACTTCTTCAAAGTGTTCAAGCGGGAGATCGGGCTGACGCCGAGCGAGTACAGAAATTTGTGAATGAAAAGACGCCGGGAGCCTGTCGCTCCCGACGTCTGTATGAGATATGCAGCGAGAACTTCTGGTATGCGCGGGCGTTTAGAGGACGCGGCGAGCGGTCACGTAGTGCGTCGACCAAAAGCCGGAAGTGACCGAGCTGATCTGGAGACCGTCGACGGAAGGCGTATCGTGGATGACCTGTCCGCCTCCCATGTAAATGCCGACGTGGTTGATGACGCCATTGTTGCTGCCGATCGTATCGAAGAATACGAGATCGCCCTTCGCCAGATTGCCCTTGCTCACGTAGGAGCCGGCGGTCTTCTGGGACTTCGTGCCCCACTTCAGGCTTACGCCGACCTTGGCGAAGACGAACTGGGTGAATGCCGAGCAGTCGAATATGAGCTTGGACGGGTTACGGGTACCGTAGTCGTAGCTGACGCGGCCCATATAGCTCTGGGCGATCGAGACGACCTGGTCGGCCTTCGCGCCGCCGCCGGAGGAAGGCGCCGCGCCGCCGCTCCCGCCCGCGGCGTAATTGGTATATTCGCTGCTGGACGAGATATAACCCGAATTGCCCTTCTGGTCGAACACATGCAGCCAGTAAGCGTTCGCCTGGCCGACGACGTGAACCGACTCGTCCGCGCCGATCATCCGGATGACGCCCGAGCTTGCCGAAGCGCTGACGCGCAGATTCACCCCATGCTTGATTTTCGTATCGTAGTAAGAAGCTGCGGCCGCCTTCGGGGCGGATACGACTTGTCCGGCCGTAGCGACGCCCAGGCCGATTGCGGCGCATAAGCCGACAGACAGAATTCGGCGCAAAACAGGCTTGGTTTTAAACATGTGAGTACCTCCCAGATGTATGTATGCGTGCCTCGAACCCACAATATCATATTTGAAACACGCCAAATTTTCCCATGAAGAGAAATAAACGGCGTCGAATCAAAGCATTTCGTTATTTATTAGAATATGTTGATAATTTTCTCATCGAGCCGCATGCAAATTCCATGCGCGGGAAACTCGCATTGCATTGCAGCTTCTACTCGCTAATAGTCTCACATAGGAACAAACCCGCGATTCGCCGCAGCTTTCCCGCGCAAGTAGTCTCAGATAGAAACAAACCTGTCACTTGCCGCAGCCTCCAAGCGCGGGAAGTCTCACATAGAAACAAACCCGCGATTCGCCGCAGCTTCCAAGCGCGGATAGTCTCAGATAGGAACAAACCTATTACTCGCCGCAGCCTCCAAGCGCGGATCGTCTCAGATAGGAACAAACCCGCGATTCGCCGCAGCTTACCCGCGCAGAGAGTCTCCGATAGAAACAAATCTGCCACTTGCGCATACGCTCAATAGATCGTCCGTCCCTGGGCATCGGGGATGCCGGACTTGCGATAGAAGTAGGTATTGAGCTGGTCCCGCCATTCCCGCGCATGCTCGGCTTGGTGGGCGAGGCGCGCCCGGACATCCATGTGGACGCGCGCGGGAAGCCGGTCCGCGATGCTGTTCCAGGCTGCGAGCAGTCCGGCGGCACGTTCGGCGCCCTCGAAGCGCGTATCGTAAATGTGTTGAATAACCGTTTTGCCAGTCTTGAGACGCGCGTCGTACGGCACATGGTGAAAGAAGAGCAGCAGCTCGTCCGGACAGGTGCGCGGAGATTCGTACATGGCCGCCGCTGCGGGCGGATACTGACCCGCGTAGCCGGTTCCGGTCGCGACGGTCCGGTCGACGCCGATGCCTGCCCGGTCCGCATAGTGATAGGTGCCCCAGGGGCTATATTCGTACCCGTCGACGTTCGGGCCGTAATGATGGTTCGGCTGGACCATCCAGCCGACGCCAAGCGGCGCCGTGTACGATTCGTAAATGGCGTGCGAGTCCATGAGCATCTTGATGACGGTCTCTTCGACGGACGCGTCCGGCCCCAGCGCCATCCGGATCCACTCGCGTCCGATCGCCTCGGCGGTTGCCGAAGGGTCCCAGGCGAGTCGGCCGTATCCGTACCAGTTCGCCTGCGCGTGCAGGTGACCGGTCCAGTTGGCGTCGGTGCCGACGTTGGATACGGCAGCCAGGCCGCCGCGCCAACCTCCCATGGCCGCTGCCTCGCCGCCCTGTCTATCTGCGTCCGCCGAACCGTCCTTGCGCCCTCCCGTGTCCGGACCGCCCAGGCGCCCTGCCACTTTCGTCCCGCCTTTGCGCCCTCCCGCCGCGTCCGCCACCGTGCGGCCGTCGCCGGCCTCGAAGTCCAGCACTTCCTTCCACATCGGGAGCAGATAGCAGAGATGACGCTGCTGCCCCGTGTACTCCTGCGTAATCTGCAGCTCCAGCGCGATCTGCGTGCGCCGGAGCCCGAGCAGCAACGGCGAGACGGGCTCCCGCACCTGAAAGTCCATCGGTCCGTGCTTGATCTGCAGCACGACATTGTCCCGGAACGCGCCGTCAAGCGGCATAAAGTGGTCGTAGGCGGCGCGCGCGCGATCGGTCCGCCGGTCCCGCCAATCCTGCTTGCAATCGTAAACGAAGCAGCGCCAAATGACCGTGCCGCCGTGCGGGGCAAGCACGTCCGCCAGCATATTGGCGCCATCCGCGTGATCCCGCCCATAGGTGAACGGGCCGGGGCGATGCTCCGAGTCGGCTTTGACGGCGAAGCCGCCGAAGCCCGGGATGCGCCGGCACACCTCATCCGTCGTATCGCGCCACCAGGCCGCGACGGCCGGGTCCAGCGGATCGGCCGTAACGAGCCCGCCGAGCTCGATCGGCGCGGCGAAGTTGACGCTCAGATAAAGCGCAATCCCGTACTCGCGCAGGACGTCGGCCACCCGCGCCACGTCGTCCAGTCGTTCGGGCGCCAGCAGTCGCGTCTCTTCGGCGTGAACGTTGACGTTGTTGACGGCCACCGCATTGATTCCGATTGAAGCCGTAAGACGCGCGTAATCGCGAATTCTGTCCAGCCGTTCGCCCAGCCGTCCATCATTAAAAAACAAACTCCCGCCCGCATAGCCCCGTTCGACGGATCCGTCCGCATTGTCCCAATGGTCGATCATCCGCAGCGGATAAGCGGGCCGCTCTACCGTTTGGAGGACGCGAATATCGCCGCCCGTCTGCAGAAGGCGGATGAAGCCGAATGCTGCGTACAGCACGCCCTTCTCGCCGCCTCCGAGCAAATAAATGCTGCCGTCCTTGCCGGATCGGATCGCATAGTCCTCGTCGCCGAACGTGCCCATGTCGGGCATTTCCGTCGCTCCTGCTCCTGGCCCCGCTCTTGCTCCTGCTCCTGCACCTGCACCTGCACCTGCACCTGCTCCTGCTCCTGCTCCTGCTCCTGCTCCTGCTCCTGCCTGCGTACCCGCCGCACCTGACGCCGATTTAACCCATATGTCACGTACCGCATCCGCCAGTCCGACGACAATGGCCGGCCCTACCGCCCCTTCATCTCCGATACCGGCTTCGGTCTCCGCCGACAAGTCGACCGGCTCGCAGCCCAGCAAGCCCTTGATCGCGCGGCGCAGCTCCAGCCGCGCCGAAGCCAGCCCAGCGCCTTCGCCGACCACGATCAACCTTCCGCATACCGCCGCATACCGGGCGCGCAGCGCCTCGTCCTCCAACCGCCTGTAACCCAACCATGCTTGCTCATACGCCTCATGTCCGGCTTTACCGGCGATCATCATTCATGCGCCCCTTCCGTGCAAATAAAAAAGAGTCTCCTGCAACAGAGACTCCTGTTCTAACCGCTAACTTCATGCACCCTGCCGACCGCCGCGCCTAGGCCGCAGGCATCCAGATCCGGTACCGCCCGCTCAGCGCCAGCAGCGCGAACATGTACAAGCAATTGTCGTAATAGCGCCGCTCGCCCTCGCGCACCGGCGTGCGCCAGAACAGCGCGACGGCCTCGCGCGCATGCGGGCTGTCCGGCGCGGCGAGCGCCGCGCACGCGTTGGACGCGACAAGGCCGACCGGGTGCAGCGCCGGTTCCTCGAACGGCGTGCCGTCGATCCGGTAGCGCCGGTAGTCGGCCGGGTCCTTGTCCGCGAAGAAGCGCAGGATCGCCTCCGCCTCCCGCGCCATCCACGGCGTCGCGCCGAACCAGGCCGCTTCGAGGCCCACATTGGCGGCGACCCGGTAGGCGTCGCTGTAAAAATGACCGTAACCGCGCTCGTCGTTCGGCGTGCCGTCGTAATAGGCGTACTCCGGCGCCAGCCCTGTCTCCGGATGGCAGGCGAGCGGCAGATAAGCCCGGCTCGCTGCGGCAGCCTCGCGCCAGAAAGGCCGGTCCGCTTCATCCGCCCACAGCGCGAACAGCTCGTAAAAATGCGGCAAATGGTACGACGGATCGCTGTACGCGCACTCCGGGACGAACTTGATGAGCCGGTTGTCCCGGTTCCACATCGGGTAGCCCGGCCCCTGCTCGCCATTGTGCAGGCAGGCCCGCAAAATATCCCTCGCCTTCGCCGCATAGTCCAGCGGCGGATCGCCCTCGCCCCAGCGGTGCGCGGCGAAGAACAGCGCCAGCGCGAAGTACTCCTCGCCGTCCGGCGCAGGCCCCGACGAATTCCGCGTCCCGTCAGGCGCGCAGGACCAGGCGAAGTACCCGGCATGCACGCCTTCATTCATATGCATGTACGTCCACGTCCAGCGCCACAGCCGGTCGAACAGCGCCTTGTCGTCCATCTGAACGGCCATCATCATGCCGTAGGACATGCCTTCCGTCCGCACGTCGAGATTGCCGGTGTCCAGCATATAACCCATATCGTCACCGGACGGATAATAGATCCGGGTACGCTCGTCGTCGCCGAACAGCCGCCGCCACGCATCCGCCAGTCTGGCCTCGATCTCCTCCTGCGCATGGCCGTACCGTTCGAGCAGGTTCGGATACTGCCCGGTGACGAATGCTCCCTTGCCGTTATCCATCTCTTCGTCGCTTTTCGCGTCCGCCGGCCCTTTTTTCGAATTCATCGCGCTTGTCTCTCCCTCCCGATACCGCAGGCGCTTGCGCCTTTCCTCTCCTGGCTTTTTCCCTTCCTATTCCTTCACCAATCTCATCCCTTCACGCCGCCGACCGTCATGCCCTTCACGAAGTACTTCTGCAGGAACGGATACACGACGATCATCGGGACCGCCGCCACGATCGTCATCGTCGCCCGGATCGAGAGCGGGGACACCTTGATCGAAGCGCCCGAAGACGAGTTCGCGAACGCCGTCTCGGCGCTGGAGGTCGTGTTCGAGTTTTGCAATATTTTTTGCAGCTCGTACTGCAGCGTGCTCAGCTTGACGTTGGACGAGTTGTACAGGAACACGTCGAACCACGAATTCCACTGGTACACCGCCGTGAAGAGCGCCACCGTCGCCAGCACGGGCAGGCACAGCGGGAACACGATGTTAATGAACGTCCGGAAATCCCCCGCGCCGTCGATGCGCGCCGACTCGATCACGCTCTCCGGCAGCTGCTCGATGAAGGAGCGGATAATGATCAGATTGAACACGCCGATGATGCCCGGCAGAATGTATACCCAGAAGCTGTTGATCAGGCCCAGATCGCGGATGAGCAAATAGTTCGGAATAAGGCCGCCGTTGATGTACATCGTGACGATAAAGGCGATCGTGACGACCTTCCTCAGCACGTACTCCTGCCGGCTGATCGTATAGGCGACCATCGCGGACGCGAACACCGTGACGATCGTGCCGATGACGGTGCGCAGCACCGAGATGAGCGTCGCGTTGTAGATCGTCGCCTCGTTGAACACGAACTTGTAGTTCTCGCCTGAAAACTGCCGGGGCCACAAATGAATGCCGCCCTTGATCGAATCGCTCGCGGCGTTGAGCGACACGGCGAGCGTATTCAAAAACGGATACAGCGTCACGACCATGAGCAGGGTGAGGAAGACGTAATTCAACGTATCGAATACCCGGTCGCCGACCGAAGCATGCCTGCGCGAGCTGCGGGCCTGCCGCGACGCGCCTGACGCGTTCGCCATAGGGACCCCTCCTTCTAGAACAGTCTGTCTTGTCCCAATCGCTTGGCGATATGGTTGGCCGAGAACAGCAGGATGAAGCTGACGACCGTCTTGAACATGCCTGCCGCGGTCGCGAGCGGGAAGTTGAACTGCTGGAGGCCGTATTTGAGCACGAATATGTCAATGTTCTCGGAATAATCGACGTTCATACCGTTGCCTAGCAGGTACTGCGGTTCGAATCCCGATTCCAGCAAATAGCCGATGTTCATAATGAGCAGCACGATAATGACCGGCTTGATGCCCGGCAACGTGATATACCACATCCGTCTCAGGCGGCCCGCGCCGTCCATCTCCGCCGCTTCGTACTGCGCCGGGTCGATCGAGCTGATGGCGGCCAGATAGACGATCGTATTCCAGCCTACGTCCTTCCACACGGAGCTTGCGCCGAAGATGCCCCAGAACCATTCCGCCTTGCCGAGGAACAGATATTCCTGCCCCTTTTCGATCATGCCGAACGCCTTAAGCAGCTCATTGACGACGCCGTCCGGCGCCAGCATCGTCTGGATGATGCCCGCGGCGACGACCCAGGAGATGAAGTGAGGCAAATAGCTGACCGTCTGCACGACGCGCTTGAACGCGACCTTGCGGACCTCGTTCAGGAGCAAGGCAAGCGACACGGCCGTCACGAAGCCGAGCACGAGATTGATGCCGCTCATCGCGAGCGTATTGCGCAGGGCGATCAGGAAGCGGTCCTCCGAGAAGAGCGACCGGAAATGCGAAAAGCCGACCCACTGCTGGTCCTTGAAGGCCAGCGAAGGCTGATAATCCTGGAACGCGATCGTCCATCCCCACACCGGCACGTACTTGAACACGAACAGCCAGATGACAAAGGGCACGGACATCAGGACCAGCATGCGCTGCGACACGAGTTTTTTGAAAAACAGCTTCAGCCCGCCCGGCTCTGGCTTTGACGTCGACGTTGACGGCGACGTTGACAGCGCGGTGTTGTTTTCCATCCTTCTTGCTCCTTCCGTCGGGCTAAAGAATCGAAAGGAAAGCCGGCCTTCAGCACGAAGCAGCGCGTCAAGCCGGCTTGGCCCTCCTATCGAAAAGCATCTATTACTTGGCGACTTCCACGATTTTTTTGATTTGTTCGGTGTACCACTTTTCGTAGCCGGCCGTATCGAGCTTGCCGAATTCCTTCATATAGTCGGCCCATACGCCTTCGAAGTCCGACGGCTTCGCGAGCACGAGCTTGGCGTAGTATTTCTTAAGCAGATCGTCCTTCTTGGTCTCCCAGATTTGCTGCGGCGATCCCTGCTCCTTGGGGATACTCCAGGCCGGGAACCACGGACGGTCTTCGGGCTTGTCGAACATCTGCGCATAGGTCTGCACGCCGTACTTGTCCAGGATCGTCTTGTCGCCTTCGGTCAGGCTGAGCTGGAACACCTCCGGCTGGAAGCCCGGCGCCACCGCGTTGCCGTCCGCAAGCGTGGACGAAGTGCCGTACTGCGGCCAATCCCAATCGTACGTCTTGAAGCCGAACTTTTCGTTAAACGCGTCGTCGAGCTTTGCAATCTGCTCTGCCGTCCGGTAGAAGCGGCCCTTGTCGTCCACTTCGTACGTCTCGCCTTTAATGCCCCAGCTCTTGAGCACCTGATTGTCGTCCGTCAGCAGGTTGTCCCAGTATTGGATAATGCGGGCGGGATCCTTGGCGCTCTTGGTGATGCCGGCGCCGCGGTTGCTGGTCCATCCCGGCGGATCCAGGTACTGGTCGTGCGTGCCGTCGAACGTCACCGGCAGCGGGAAGTAGACGAAGTCGTCCTGCGCCTGATCCTTTCTCGCCGCGTCCTTCAGCACGTTCATCGCGTTGCCGATCTGCCAGCCGTAATCGAAGAAGCCTACGACCTTGTGCGAGGTCAGCTTGGCGATATATTGATCGTAGTTGTCGACGAAGGAGGCTTTGTCGAACAGATTTTTGCCGTTCAGATCGTTAAGCGTCTTGAGCCAGCGCTTCTCGTTCTCCGAGCCGGCGTACGTCTTGGCTTCGTTCGTATGGATGTCGACCATGACGTTGCCGTCGTTCGGGAAGCCGGCGAGGTGCATCGGCGGATTGGAGGTCGCGAAAAACCGCCAGTCGTGCGTCAGCGTGATCATGCCTGTCAGATTCTCGTCCTTGTGCTTGGCGACATAGTCCTCGACCAGCTTGACGTATTCGTCCAGCGTCTTGATCTTCGGATAGCCCGCTTCCTTGAGCACGCGGCGCTGTACCCAGAACGCGCCCTGGTTGATGTTGGGATCCGCCACGTACTCGCCGACCTGCGGTCCGAACGGCAGGAAGTAGATCTTGCCGCCGTAGTCGGCCCGCATGCGCTCGAAGTAAGGGCCGTAGACGCGCTTGATGTTCGGCCCGTACTGCTCGATCAGATCGTCGAGCGGGATGAAGGCGCCCGCCTTCAGCACTTCCTCGATCGCGGCGTCCGGGATCATGACGTCCGGATATTGGTCGGATGCGATCATCGTGCCGATCTTCGTATTCAGGTCTCCGACCAGATGCTCGATCTTGAAGTTGACGCCGGTCTGATCCTCGAGCGCCTTGCCGATCGTCGTCTCGTTGGTGTTCAAGTCCTTCTCGCCGGCGACGCCGTTGAAGAAGGTGAAGGTGACTTTGTCGAGCGGCTTCTCCGACGCAGACGCCGTTGCGGTAGCCGATGCCGAGCCGCTCGCCGGCGCGCTGCCGCTTGACGCGGCGGGGGGACGCGTTGCCTCCGTTGTTGTTGCCGCTTGAGCATGCGGCCATCGATACGGCCAGGGCGGCAGCCATGCCGGCTGTCCACAGTTTTTTCGCCACTGCTTTCGAACCCCTTCCCTAGCGATTCATCGTTTTTGTAAGCACTTTCAGTATAAGGGGAACCGGCGAGTTTGTTTACTGGATAAACTAAAGATCGTACTTAGGATATTTAGGATGCGGAATTATTGGACATAAATGCTACTTGTACGCTCCCTTTGCCTGTTACCTATCGACGCGACCTCCGTCCGGTTCCGCTCGAACAGGCCCCTACGCTCCTTTTTTTCAAAGTATAAAGATATTCGTTGGACAAGCTATACAAAATCGGCTATTATCTAATCATAATCTATACAAAATCTATACAACATTGAACATTCAGGCGATGAATCGAGGTGGATCACACGGATACGATCAGGCGTAAAGACGAACATCTGGATCTCTGCCTGCGCGAAGATGTGCAGGGATTAGATGCCGGGACGGGGCTAGACCGCTATCGATTCCGACACAATGCCCTTCCCGAGTTGAATTATTCTTTAATCGATACATCCGCGCAGTTTTTGGGCCGGACGGTGAAGACGCCTTTCCTGGTCAGTTCCATGACCGGCGGAACGCCGAGAGCCGGCGAGATCAACCGGCGGCTGGCGACGGCCGCCCAGGCCAAGGGATGGGCCATGGGACTAGGATCGCTGAGGGCGGCCATCGAAAATCCCGAAGCGGCGACGTCCTTTCGCGTTCGGAAGCTGGCGCCGGACATTCCCCTTATCGCCAATATGGGCGCCGTACAGCTTAACTACGGCTTCAATGCCGAGAAATGCAGGCAAGCGATCGACATCGTGGAGGCCGACGGTCTTGTCCTTCATCTCAATTCGCTGCAAGAAGTGATCCAGACCGGCGGCAACACGGATTTTAGCGGACTGCTGAGTAAAATCGAAAAGCTGTGCCGCGCACTGGCCGTCCCGGTCGGCGTGAAAGAAGTCGGCTGGGGCATCGACGGGAGGACGGCTCGGCTCTTGTGCGACGCGGGTGTTCAATTTATCGACGTGGCGGGTGCGGGAGGAACGTCCTGGAGCCAGGTCGAAAAGCTGCGCTCATCCGATCCGGTCAAAAAAGCGGCGGCGGAACGGTTCGCGGAGTGGGGAATTCCGACGTCCGAATGCATTCAGGAGGTCAGAGCCGCGTTGCCCGACGTCGTCTTGATCGGAAGCGGAGGCCTATCCGACGGACTTCAGGCGTCCAAGGCATTGGCGCTTGGCGCGAATCTGGCCGGCTTCGGACGCAGCCTGCTGGAGGCGGCCCACGATTCCGAGGAGAAGCTGCAGCGAGCGCTCGAACAAGCCGAGCTGGAGCTTAGGATCGCCATGTTCGGCATCGGCGCCGCCGACATTCGGGCGCTTCGGGAGACCGATCGCCTCGTCCTTGCGAAGTGAAGCCGCTTGCGCGCCGCCGACATTCACAGGCCGCCAACCTGCCGGGTCATCGCTCAGTCCAAAGGAGGCTATTATGGACAAAGTGCAGTTGCACGCGGATTTCGCTTATTGCGAAGCCATTATCAAGAAGCATTCCAAAAGCTTTTATTACGCCTTCTCGCAGCTCCCGCCGGAAAAAGCGAAAGCCGTCTACGCCATTTACGCGTTCTGCAGAACGGCTGACGATTGCGCCGATTCGAATGGACTGCCCGAGCAGAAGCTCGCGTCGTTGCAGCGGTTAAAAGAAGAGCTCGATGGGTTCAGGAAGGGCTCCGAAGCCGATCATCCGTTGTGGCGCGCGCTCCGTCACGTTTTCACGGAATACGACATGGACATCGGGCCCTTTTACGACCAGTTGGCCGGACAATTCATGGATCTCGAGTTTTCCAGCCCGAAAGACATGCGTGCGCTCGAAAGCTACAGCTACCACGTCGCGGGCTCGGTCGGCCTGATGCTGCTGCCCGTGCTCGCTTCGAAGGCTGAAGACGACCTGCGCCCGTCGGCCGTCAAGCTGGGCATCGCCATGCAAATCACGAACATCCTGCGCGACGTCGGCGAAGATCTCCAGCAGAAGCAACGGATTTATTTGCCCGAGGAAGAAATGGCGCGCTTCCGTTATTCCCCGGCGGACTTGCGGCAAGGCGTGATTAACGAGAACTTCGTGCGTTTATGGGAGAGGCTGGCCAACCACGCGGAAGCGCTCTACGACCAGTTTCACGGCAGCCTGGACGCTTTTGACGCCGACAGCAAAAGGCCGCTCGCTTTATCCGTCGGCTTGTACAGAGCGATATTGGATGCCGTAAGAGAAAGCGGTCACGACTGTTTCTCCAAGCGAAACTATGTGACGACGGATGCCATAATCAAGATTAGCGCCGCGATTGTCAATGGCCCTTCAATCGCTGAAAGGTGTGTGTGAACGGTTGAACAATAAAAGCGTATTGGTGATCGGCGGCGGACTCGGCGGCTTATCCGCGGCGATCTCCTTAAGACAAAGCGGCTATGCCGTTTCTTTATACGAACAGAACCTTCATATCGGCGGCAAGCTGAACCGGCTCGAGCAGGATGGCTTCGGCTTCGATCTGGGTCCCTCCATTCTGACGATGCCGCACATCTTCGAAAAATTGTTTGCCGCGAGCGGCAAGCGGATGAAGGACTACGTCCCCACCGTCAAGCTGAACCATCAGTGGCGATCCTTTTTCCCGAACGGCAACCGGATCGATCTGTACGAGAATCTGGCAGACATGAAATCGAAAAATCCCTCGCTGAACGAGCGGGATATGCGCGAATACGAGTCGTTGCTCCGATACGCCAAAAAGCTGTACGCGCTGACGGAGCAAGGCTATTTTAAGCACGGCGCCGATAATACGAAGGATATCGCGCGTTATAACGGCGTTTTCAACGCACTGACGGGCTTCGATCTGTTTTCCACCGTATACAGGTCCATCGCCAAGCGGATCAGCAACCCGGATCTGCGGGACATGCTCTCATACTTCATTAAATACGTCGGCTCCTCCCCTTATGACGCGCCGGCCGTACTGAACATGATGATCTACATGCAGCATGAGCAGGGGCTCTGGTACGTTCCCGGCGGCATGCACCTGCTCGCGCGCGGATTGGTGCGACTGGCGGAGGAAGCGGGCGTCTCCATTCATACCGGCAGGCGCATCGCCCGGCTTCATAAGAGGGATGGCCAGATCGCAGGGGCGCAGCTGGAGGACGGAACCGAACTGTCGGCCGACTATTACATTTCCAATATGGAAGTCATCCCGTTCTACGAGAAGGTGCTGCAGGAAGAGCAGCCTTTCGTCGAGTCGCTTAAAAAGAAATACGAGCCGGCAAGCTCCGGGCTTGTCATGCACCTGGGCGTGAAGAAGTCTTATCCGCAGCTTGCCCACCACAATTTTTTCTTCGCGGACAACATGAAGCGGCAGATGACTCGAATCTTCCATACCCATGAGCTGCCCGACGATCCGGTCATTTATCTGGTCAACGCCAATAAGACGGATGCTGCGCAGACGCGCGAAGGCTACGAAAATTTAAAAGTATTGCCCCATATCCCCCACATTCAGGAGAAGCCCTTTACGCAGCAGGACTACGAACGCTTTGCCGAACGGGTGCTGATCAAATTGGAAAAAATGGGACTCACGGATCTGCGCAGCCATATCGTAACCAAAGACGTATGGACGCCGGAAGATATCAGGCGCGTCTACGGCTCGGATCGCGGGGCGATCTACGGCACCTTGTCCGACCGCAAAAAAAACAAAGGGTTCAAGCATCCGAAGCAGAGCACGCGGTACGACAATCTCTACTTCGTCGGCGGCACGGTCAATCCGGGCGCCGGGATGCCGATGGTCACGTTAAGCGGCCAGCAGGTCCGGGATAAAATCGTGCAAAGGGACGCCAGCGATGGATAGTCAAGAGCGCGACGCGCTGCAGGCGGTCTTGGAAAAGCAGCAGGAAGCTGCGCGCATGCGGCCTGCCCCTACGGTGAAAGAACGAAAAGAAACGCTGCTGCGGCTAAAGCGGATGCTGCTGGACCATGAAGCGGCGTTTATAGCGGCGCTCGTGTCCGATATGCGAAGACCTGCCTTCGAAGCGTATTCTTTTGAAATCGCGTTGTTGCTGAACGAAATCGAGCATGTATGCAGGTCGTTAACGAAATGGACGAAACCGGGGCGTGCCTACTCTTTTAAATTCGGCTATATCGAAGCGATTCGCACCCATAGAAATCCGTATGGCAGCGTCCTGATCGTCAGCCCCTGGAATTATCCGCTGCAGCTCGCCTTGATGCCGGCCATCGGCGCGATTGCGGCGGGCAACCGCTGCGTGATTAAACCATCGGAATATGCGCCCGCTACGAGCGAGCTGCTGCAAAAGACCGTCGGCCGAACGTTTCCCCCTGACTTGCTGACCGTCGTGACAGGAGACGCGCAAACGGCCCGGACGCTGACCTCCCTGCCCTTCGATCTCATTTTCTTCACGGGGAGCGGGCAGACGGGACAAGCCGTGTCCCGGCAGGCGGCCGCGCAGCTCACTCCCGTTATTTTGGAGCTCGGGGGGAAAAACGCCTGCATCATGGATGCGTCGGGATTTTCTCCCGCGGCCGTTCGCGAGATCGTCTGGGGCAAGTTTCTCAATGCCGGCCAGACCTGCATCGCGCCGGACACACTATTCGTACATGAATCGGTCTATGAGCGCACGCTGGCGGAAATGCAATCGGCGCTGCTCGAATTTTACGGGGAAAAGCCCGAGGAGAGCAACGATTATGCGCGCATTTGCCATGCCGCACATTTTCAAAGGCTGCAGCGCTTCATGGGGCAGGGCCGCATCCGGTTTGGGGGCGCCAGCGATGCGGACGATCTGTTTATCGCGCCGACGATATTAACCGACATCCCGCCGGGGAGTTCGATCCTGCAAGAGGAGATTTTCGGGCCGATCCTCCCTGTCGTTCCCTATCGCGATCTGGAGCCCTTGCTTGAGCGGCAGGCGATTGCGCGCGATGCCCTGGCCGCTTATCTGTTCAGCCAAGACCAACGGCAGATCAAGCGGGTCCAGGCCTATATGCGCTCGACGACCGTCAGCGTCAATCAGGTTATCCATCACGGCGCCAACCCTCGCGTCGCCTTTGGCGGCGTCGGTCGAAGCGGGCACGGCAGCTATCACGGCAAAGCCGGCTTTCGGGCGTTCAGCTATCCGAAGACCGCTTACCGAGCCTACCGCTACTGGCACGTATCCGATAAATATCCGCCTTATTCGGCCCTGGACATGAAGATCGTACGAAAGTTCAGAAAGCGGCTGTTGTAGAGGCTGTTGTAGTGGGAGACAGAACGGTTGAGGAGGACTGCCGTGCCGCTCGTTACGTTATCTAACTTTTGGATCGTCGCGATCGATATTTTCGCCTGGGCCTTTTTCCACATGGCCATCTCGGTCCTTTGCCTGAAGCTTCCCCAATCCTATTTTTTGAAGGACGGCTTCTGGTTTCGGCTGGGCGCCTGGGAGCGATCGGGCAAGCGCTGGCAGCAGCTTTTTTTCGTGAAGCGGTGGAAGGGACGAATCATCGACGGAACAGCGATATTAAGAAGAGGCTACGGCAAAAAAGAAGCTGCACGGCACGCGCGTCGGCGAGCTGAAAGTTTTCGCCGCGGAGACCAAACGGGCGGAGCTGACCCACTGGCTGTCCATCCTGCCGGCTCCCTTGTTTTTTCTATGGAACCCCGTATGGGTGGGCTGGATCATGGTCCTGTATGCCGCGGCGTTTAACTTGCCGATCATCGTCGTGCAGCGATACAATCGCGGACGCATCGATGCCATCGTATCCGCGTCGAATAAAACGGGAACGAGGTCATTCACATGAACAACAAGAAGGTTGTCGTGATCGGCGCCGGCGTGGCCGGACTGGCCAGCGCGATCAGACTGCAGCATGCGGGATACCAGGTTGAGATTTACGAAAAAGAGGCGTTGCCGGGCGGAAAAATGCACCGGATCGAAAAGGACGGCTATTCGTTCGATCTGGGACCGACGATCGTCATGATGCCGGAGCTGTACAGGGAGATCTTCGAGCTATGCGGCCGCAATCCCGACGATTACATCCCCATGGAGAGACTGGATCCGATGTATCGGGTGTACTACAACGACAAGCCCGACGAGCCCTTCGACATCTCCTCCGACCTGACGCAATTGACGAAGACGATCGAAGGCGTCAGCGAAGCGGACATGGAGGGATTTTTCCTCTATTTGCACGAGATTTACAAACGCTTTATCGTCGCCAAGCACAATATCATTCAACGGCCCTTCCGCAAAGCCCGCGACTTCTACAACTTCTCGATGCTGAAAAAAGCGATGAAGCTGAAGACGCTGGATACGGCCGACCGATTCATGAGCAAATATATCCGCAACGAACGGCTCAAGCAGCTGATCAGCTTCCAGACGCTGTACATCGGCATATCGCCTTTTCGCAGCCCTTCGTTCTATACGATGATACCGATGATTCAATTCATGTACGGCGTATGGTTCATCAAAGGCGGCATGTATACGATGGCTTTGGCGATGGAGAAGCTCTTTAAAGAATTGGGCGGAACCGTTCACTATAACCGCAGCGTGCAGGAGATCAGCATTCATGGCCGCAAGACGACCGGCATCGTCGCAGACGGGCAGCAAGTGCCGGCGGACTTCGTCTTATGCAATGCGGACTTCCCGTACGCCATGAAAAATCTCGTGAAGGACCGGGCGGCGAAAGGAAAATATACCGATCAAAAGATCGATAAATTGAAATACTCCTGCTCCTGTTTCCTTCTCTATTTGGGCATGAACCGCAAATACGACGAAATCGAGCATGTCCACAATTTTATTTTTAATGAGGATCTGAAAAAAAATCTGAACGACATCTTTGAAGGAAACAAACTGACGAACGGGTCGTTCTACGTATACGTCGCCTCCAAAGCGGACGAATCCCTCGCGCCGGCAGGAAAAGACGGCTTGTACATTCTGATGCCGGTGTCTAATCTGGCTGCGGCCAACTACGAGTGGGACGAGACGACGATCCGGGATTACCGCGCTTATATTCTAAACACGTTAAAGAAAATACGCGGTCTTGAAAACATCGAGCAAGAGATCGTGACGGAAACTTGCATCACGCCGCGCGACTTCGAGTCGAGGTTCAATGCGTACAACGGATCCACCTTCGGCCTGATGCCCGTCCTGTCCCAGAGCAACCATATGCGTCCGCAAAGCAAGGCCAAGCACTGCGACAATATGTACTTCACGGGCAGCAGCACGCATCCCGGCGCGGGCGTGCCCATCGTCCTGCTGTCCGCCCGCATCGCGTCGCAGGAGCTGATCCAGGACGATCAAGGGATTCAATTCGACTATTCCGGCAAGTGAACAGGGAGGGAATGCATTGACCGTGTTAGAGGTTGTCCAGCTTGGGATCGGCCTGCTGGCGCTTGCGGCCGGCTTCGTCATGTTCGGCGCGCTGCCGACGCTCAAGGCGACCGGCAAGCCTGGGCCCGTGCCGTCGCTGACCGTCATTATTCCCGCCAGAAACGAAGCGGGCCGGATCTCGCCGCTGCTGCGTTCGCTGCGGGAGCAGCGCTATCCGTCGTTCGAGGTGCTGGTCGTGGACGACGATTCGACCGACGAGACGGCGGCGATCGCCCGCGAGCTCGGCGCGACTGTGCTGCGCAACGATACGGTCGAAGCCGGGTCGGGCAAATCCGCGGCCTGCTGGCACGGCGCGCGGCAAGCGAGGGGACAATGGCTCCTGTTCCTCGATGCGGATACCGCGCTCGCGGATGCCGACAGCCTGACGAAGCTGGTCGGCTGCTATGCGCAAAAAGGCGCCAAAGGGATCCTCTCCCTCCAACCCTACCATACCGTGCATCGCTTGTATGAAAACTTGTCGGCTATTTTTAACGTGATCGTCATCGTCGGCATGAACGTGTTCACCCTATGGGGGACGCGGTTTAAAACCGCGGGCTCCTTCGGACCGTGCATATTATGCAACAAAGACGATTATTTTGAGGTCGGCGGCCATCGCAAAATCCAGGGAGCCGTGCTCGACGACCTGGCGCTAGGACAGGCGTTCCTGGACCGGGATCTGCCGGTCCATTGTCTGGGCGGGGGCGGCGTCATCTCTTTTCGCATGTATCCGGAAGGCTTCGGCACCCTTGTGGAGGGCTGGTGCAAAAGCTTTGCCGTCGGTTCGAAATCCACCCATCCGATCGTCATGTCGATGACCGTTCTTTGGATTACGGGCGGATTTATGAGCGCGGCCGCCCTGATCTCTTCGATCGCGGCGTGGAATCCCGCCGCAATGACGCTCGCCGGCTTAATGTACGCCGCATATGCCGGCCAAACGTTGCGTTTCGCACGTAGATGCGGCAATTTCAGCAAGGGCTTGTTTTTGATGTATCCGCTGTTGTTCGCTTTTTTCGCGATACTGCATATCTATTCCCTTTTCAGGGCGCGCGTATTGCATTCCGTCAAGTGGAAGGGACGAAAAATGGAGGTTTGAACCGGCTTCAGCTTCTAACCATCCTCATTCTGTATGGATTTTGTATAATTGCAATGAGGAGGAACGTTAAATGTACAGCATGAAGAGGGCATCCGAGCTTCTCGGCATCCCTGTCGTCACGATTCGCGCCTGGGAAAATCGATACGGGATCATCTCCCCCAGCCGAAGCAGCGGCGGGCACCGTCTGCTAAGCGAGGAGGATCTGGCCAGGCTCGGCTTTCTTAAAGAACAAATCGAAAATAACGGTCTAAAAATCAGCGAAGCGGTGGAACTGCTTCAGCGAAGCGAGTCCCTCCCTGCGGAACAGGCTGCAGAACAGCCGGTAAATGCCCATGCGTACGACCACTTGGTCGAAAAGCTATACGCCGAATTGATCCATTTTAATGCCGCGCAAGCGGATCAAACGATAGATCTGGCATTTGCCATGTACGATATCGAGGAAACGCTGCGACGCATCGTCGTCCCGGTTCTCTATCGGGTGGGGACGGAGTGGGAATCGGGGAAAATCAAAGTCGTTCAGGAGCATTTCGCTTCCGAAACGATTATGCGGAGATTGTCGGCTTTGTTTCGGGTTTTTCCCATTCATCCCAGCCTGCCGGTCGTGCTGGCCTTTTGCCCCGAAGGCGAGCGCCACCATCTCGGACTGTTGTCGTTCAGCCTTTTTTTTGCGCAAAAGAGGCGTAAATGTCCTGTACGCCGGTCCCGACACGCCGCTCAAGGAGCTGGACGGAATCATCGAAGCCCAGAACATATCGTTCATCGCGGCTTCCGTCACGGACCCTCGCCATACGGAAAAGCTTTTGACTTGGATCGAGACCATCGCATCGAGCCATGCGCACTTGCGATTTTTGTTAGGCGGGGCCGCTTTTGATAACGTCGCGTCACGCCGTGCCGTGAACGCGAACGTGCGCTATCTGTCCGCCGATGACTGGGAAGATTGGGCGGATGCTTAAGGCCTGACGTGCCCTGCAGGCGACGGTCGTTCGACTGCCCCCGCTAAGACAGCATTTCCGAGACGTCGACCGGTTCGTAGTGGACGTGAACTTCGTACACCTCGGACGTCTTCTTCAGTTTATTTTCGACGCTGGTCGCGATCTCGTGCGCTTCGGCGAAGTCCAGCTCCATGTTCACGAGCACCACCACGTCGACGACCGCGCTGCTGCCGTAATTTCGCGCTTTGATATCTTTGACGGCCTCGACGCCCTCGACCTCCAGGATCGCTTCCTTGAAGGATTCGATGGTCGATTCGTCGAACCCGTCGGATAGATGGTGGGAGGCGTCGCGAAAAATATCCCATGCCGTCTTGCAGATGAGGAGGCCGACCGCTACGGCGGCGACGGGATCGAGCCAGGGCAGGCCGAATTGGGAACCGACGATCCCGATCACGGCGCCGACGCTGACGAGCGCGTCCGAGACGTTGTCTTTGGCGGCCGCCATGACCGCTTGGCTGTTGATTCGAACCGCCAGCCTTCGGTTGTAACGGTACACGAAGTACATCGCGGCCGCGCTGAACAAGCCCGCCCAGACGGAGATCGGGTCCGGCGCCTTTTCGCTCCCGCCGAACACCGAAGATACGGCGGCGAACAACACTTGAAGCCCGACCGCCGCCATGATGAACGAAGAGATAAGAGAAGCGATCGTTTCCGACTTCCAGTGACCGTACCGATGGTTGCGATCCGCCGGCTTCTGCGCGAGACGCAGTCCGACCAGCACGGCGACGGACGCGACGATATCCGTCGCGTTGTTCATGCCGTCGGCCCGCAGCGCCTCGGAGCCCGCGATGTAGCCGACGATTAATTTGAATGCCGAGAGGACGATATAGGCGACGATGCTGACGATCGCCCCGCGCTCTCCCAGCTTCAGATTGTCGTAACGCTCCTGTTGATCCATTTCCGAAGTACCTCGCTCCCTATCCAGTACCATCCATACTAGCAAGCAAAATCGGAGTGGGTCTAGAGAAACGTTTTTTCGCCGGGGCTACAAACGTGTCGGTTCACAACAATCGTGTCGGTTCGCAAAAAAAGTTGCGCGGCGTAAAAAAAGCTTTTTTATAACCGCTTATGGCGATTATAAAAAGCTCTTGTCATTGCGAGCGCCGGCTATGCGTTTGCTTGAATTTCTCGGGGAACTGCTTGACGATGCCCTCGGTCAAAATGTCCGCCAGGTGAATCATGTGAATCTCGTTTTTGTCCGTGGCGGCAATGTCGCCCTTCCAATCGCCCTTGAGACAGTCGAGTACGATCTCCGTGATCAATTGCAGATGCGTATAGAGCATATCCTGCAGTTCCTTAAACGACCAGTTCGGATTCGCGCCGCTCAGAAACTTGGCGATGTCGTCGGCGTTCCGGTGCCAGTCCGCCTCCAGCTTGGTCACGTCCGCCTGGTTGCCGGCCTTGGCGGCAGCTACGATCTTGCCCGCGATCTGAATGTGCTCCCTCAGCAGATCGGCCAGTTTGTTGCCGGCGGCTTCCCCGTAATAGGGCTTGATGAGGTTGCCGATGTCCTGTTGGTTTTGCAACAGCCGGTCCAAGACGTCCTGCTGATCCGGACGGTTCGACAGCGCGCTGACGATATAGCTTCGCGTCCAGATCGTATGGTCGATCCAAGCCTTCTGCATATCGGTCTTCAATTGCACCATCTTGGGAGTCAGGCAAGACGCATCCTTCTGTTTGCCCGCGTTCGCTTGCGCGGATCCGATCCCGCCGGTCATGCCCATACTGAGCGCCAAGACGAAAACCAAAGCCGGCATCCATTTGTTTCTCAACTCATCTGCTCCTCTTTGCGGTTGGAATGACAGGCTGGCTTATTTTGGTTGAGCCATCCGATTTTTATTCAACCGCGCCAAGCGAGGAGCCCGGCCGGCGCTCAGCCTTCCCTATCCTCCTTTACGACGATGCGGAACGTCGTTCCTTCTCCTTCCCGGCTGGACACCTCAAAGCCGACCTTGTCCTTGTAATACAGCTTCAGCCGGTAATAGACGTTTTTGATGCCGACGCTCTCCCCCATCTCCTCGCTTCGCTCCAGCTCGCTTAAGATCGACGCCAGCCTGTCCGGCGGGATGCCCGCTCCGTTGTCCTGCACGGTGCAGACGAGTCCCTCCTCGGTCTTGCCGACCGAGACGCGGATCAGTCCGCCCTCCTTGAGCTTTTCGATGCCGTGGATGCTGGCGTTCTCCACGAGCGGCTGCAGGGACATCTTCGGGATCAGGAGGCCCAGCACCGACTCGTCGGCTTCGATCCGGTACTCCAGCTTGTCCCCGAACCGGTACTTCTGGATGTCGAGGAAGCACGCGACGAGGTCGAGCTCGTCCCGGATCGTCACCCAATCCTTGCCCCAGGTGAGCGACTTGCGGAAAATTTTAGCCATGCTGTGAATGATGCGCGCCGTCTCCTCTTCCTTTTTCATCAGGCTGCGCATGCGGATCGTCTCGAGCGAATTGAACAGAAAATGCGGATTGATCTGGCTCTGCAGCGCGTGCAGCTGCGACTGGTTGCGCTTGATGAGCAGCTCCTTCTTCTGGATGTCCGCGATGTAGACGTCGTGGATCAGGCTCTTGATCTGCAGCGTCATCCGGTTGAACTCGGCCGTCAACTGCCCGATCTCGTCCTGGGCGTCCTGCCGGGCGATCGTCTCGAACGAATGGTTTTTCACCTTTTTCATATGCTTCAGGATGCGCACCAGCCGCGCGGTCAGCGACCGGGAAAACCAGATGATGATGAGCGTCGGGAGCAGCACGTTGGGAATGGCCAGATATAGCACGAAGTACTTGGACTTGCGTACCTCCTCCAGCACCGCCGATTCCTTGAACCGGCCCACGATCCGCCAGTCGGACAGATACGGGACGCCCTTGAAGTCCTCGCCGATGACGATCGTGTCCTTGGACACCGGAGACGCGGCAAAATCGGCCGTCTGCGCGAGGTCGACTTCCGGGTTGGTCGTGTACTGAATCTCGTTGCCCTGCAGCAGGTACAAGTCTCCCTCCAGGGTCACGTTATGGAAAATCTCCTTGATCGCTTCGGGATGGAGATCGATCTTCATATACTTCTCCCATGACCCAGCGACTTCGGTATCGGCGATCTTGCGGACGACGCTCAGCATGTCGCCGGTCGCGCCGGGATAGTCGGACGCCGTCCGCAGCACGATCGGCGCGGACAGCGCCGAATCGCGAACCAGTTGGTACCACGGCTGCGCTCTCGTGCTTGCCGTGACGCGCTCGACCTGCCCGCCGTAGATCAGCGTATCGTTGTCCGAATACAGCGTGATTCGCTGGATCGCCTCGTACACCGGGCTGTATTTGTTCAGCATGCTGATAATGTACGATTGGTAATTGTATACGTAGTCCGACGGCACGTCGTAATTTTTGTCCAAATACTCGATCAGCAGCGCATCGTTGTAGATGACCGCGGAGATGCCGACGGCCACGTTGACCTGCGTCATGAAGTCGTTGCGGATCTGCTCGATGGCTAGCGAGATGTCCCGCATCTTCTGCTTTTTGACGTTGTTCGTCGTGATGTTGTAGAAAATGACGTTCGTCAGCACGACCGGGACGAACACGGACAAAAAGTAGACGATCAGCATTTTGTTGCGCAGCCTGACGTTGTTCAAGCTGAAGGCCCGCTTCCGAATCCATCGCAATCCCATTCGCATTCCCCGCACCGCCGATAATTAAATCTTTTCGCTGATGGCATTTTTGTATGCGGTCGGCGTCTTCCGTTCGACCTTCTCGAACTGGGTGACGAAGTAGTCGGCGTTGCAGAAGCCCACGCTCGCCGCGATCTCGTACACCTTTTTTGTCCGTTTGCCGGAGCTGGCGCTTCGCTTCTTGAATGCGCAGCTGCAGCACGTATTCGTTGAAGTACACCTGGTACGTTTTCTTGAACAGCTGCCCCAGGTAGACCGAGTTCATATAGTAGCGCTGCGCGATGCTCTTCAGGCTGATATTCTCGTGGAAATGCCGGTCGATGTACGCCTTGATCTTGGCGATGTCGCCCTTGCCGATCGATTCGCGCAGCGACGAGATATAACCGGCGCATTCGGCGAGGAAGGCCAGCAGCAGATCCCGCAGGCCCGCGAGCGAGCGCGGGGTCTCCTGCCAGCCGAGCGTCGCGTTCATCGTCGCAAGCCGGCGATCGTCGCCCTGCATCGTGCGGACGATGGCCGTCGCGCCGTACACGACGCGGGATACGGCCGCGGCGACGGCATCCGGCGCGAAGCGCTCCTCGCGGAACGCGGCGAGCATCCGGTCCAAGGCGCCCGCCATCGCGTCCGCGTCATTCTCCTCCAGCCCCTCCAGCAGCGAGGCATATACCGCGGGCTCGATCTCGCGACAGGCGCCGGGCTCCGCATCGCGAATCTCTTCGAACAGAAGGACGGTGTCCCCGTCCTTGGCGAACTTGGCCTTCCGCGTCTCCTGCGCGGACAAAAAGGACTCGCGGGCCCGGCGAAGTCCCGGAACGGCCTCGCCGATATAGACGCGCGGCGCGACGCCTTCGCCGCAGCCGGCCGCCCGGGCCAGACGCTCGCCCAGCGCCTTCGCCTCTCGCGGGGCGATCGCGCCGGGCACGAGCAGGCCCAGCTCGTACCGGTCGCGGAAGTGAACGTAAGGCTCGCCGGCGCAATGCGGCACGGCGGCCGTATCCGACACGGCGCGGGCGAGCGCGCGCGCGACGTCGCCGGCGCGGCGAAGCGCCGTCTCGGCGTCCTCCTCCGGCGGCGCGTCGTTCAGCTCGACGGCGTAGTAACGGTACTCCAAATCCGCCGGCCATCCGAACGTATGCCGGCCCGCTTCCAGCTCGCGCGCCTCCGCGCGTCCCGAGACGAGCGCCTCGAACAGCGACGGACGCCGCAGCGCGTCCTCCGCCTCAAGCCGCTCCCGCTCCCGCTTCAGTTGCTCGCCGATCCGGACGAGGCTGGCGATGAGCTCGTACTCGTCGATCGGCTTCAGCAGATAATCCTGCACGCCGAAGCGCACGGCCTGCTGCGCGTACTTGAAGTCGCCGAAGCCGCTGATGATGATGAAGTGCGTGCCGCGATAGCCGCGCTCCTGCGCCTCCCGGATCATCTCCAGGCCGTCCAGCACGGGCATGCGGATATCGGTAACGACGACGTCGGGCGACAAGCGCCCGATCAGGGCCAACGCTTCCTCTCCGTCCTCCGCCTCGCCGACCACCTCGAAGCCGTAGCGCTCCCAGGGGATCAAGCCCGCCAGCCCTTTGCGCGCGAACATCTCGTCGTCCACCAGAATGACCTTTCTCACGGCATCCTCCCGTCCGGCTCGTTCGCCTCGGCGTAATGGGTGTAATCGGTATAATCGGTGTAGTCGATGTAATCGGTGTAGTCGGCGTAATAGATGCAATCGGTGAAATAGATGCAATCGGTGTACTCGGTGTAGTCGGTATCATCGCTAATGTTGTAATCGCTTTCATATCTCGCGCCGAAGGCGGCTCGGAATTATTTCGTTTTCGCTGCTTCTATTGTAGCGCATCACGGTCCTGGCCGCACTTTCAAAACTTTGCATGTTTCTTTGTAAATTTAACAAACGCGGCTTTCGTTTGACGAAACTAAACTTTAACCGGTGCCGAACCATGGTTTGCGGGGGTGTCCGCGGATAGGCGGTCTACTACAATGGGAGCGCCAGACTTCAGGAGAAAGCGGGTCTTCCCCATGCCCTTCGCCATACGCGACATCATCGATCGGCTGCGCGGCGACGTGCCGCCCCTCGACGATACGGTCGACGTCCTGCTCGGACCCGGCGGTCCGGATACGCCGGTCGGCGGCGCCGCAGTCGCCTTCATGCCCTCGATCGAAGCCATCGAGCGCGCGGCCGCGCTGGGCGCCAATCTGCTGATCGCCCACGAAGGCGTATACTACAGCCACCGTATGCCCGAGCGGCTTCCGGATGACGATCCCGTCTATGCGTTCAAACGGGACTTGCTCCGCCGTGCAGGCGTCAACGTGTACCGCCATCACGATGATTGCCACCGCCCGGCGCCCGACCCGATCACGCTCGGCCTGGTCCGGGCGCTGGGCTGGGAGGCGGCGCTCGAACGCATGCTGCCGGCCGCGGCGGTACTCGCCGTCCCGGCGATGCGCGCGGACGAAGCGGCCGCGCGCGTCAAGGCGCGGCTCGGCCTGTCCGGCGCTCGCTTCGCGGGCGATCCCGGCGCGGTCTGCCGCCGCATCGGCGTGCTCGCCGGCTATCGCGGCGGCGGCGGGCTCGCCGTGCCGCTCCTGCGCGAGGAGCGGCTGGACCTGATCGTCGCCGGCGAAGGACCCGAGTGGGAGACGCCGGAGTACGTGCGGGACGCGGTTCATCTGGGCGCCGCGAAGGCACTGCTCTTCGTCGGGCACGCCGAGAGCGAGGCGCCCGGCATGCGGCTCGTGGCGGAGCGGCTGCAAGAGGCATGTCCCGGGCTGCCGGTTCATTGGCTGGACGACAAGCCCGCGCTGCGGTACCTGTGACCGCCTGCTGCAAGTGCGGTCCTTGTTGTTTCCGTTCAGGACTTCTTGCGCATGAGGCACGGCGGCGGGCTCGGTTTGTTTCCATTTGGGACTTCCTGCGCCTTGGGGGCTGCGTCGTGGTTCGGTTTGTTGCTGGTTAGAACTTCTTGCGCTCGAGGATCTGCGATGAGTTGCGGTTTGTTGCTAATTAGAACTTCTTGCGGATGAGGCGCTTGCGGCAGGTGCGGTTTGTTTCCAGTTGGGACTTCTTGCGGATGAGGCGCTTGCAGCAGGTGCGGTTTGTTTCCAGTTGGGACTTCCTGCGCCTTGGGGGCTGCGTCGTGGTTCGGTTTGTTGCCGGTTAGTACTTCTTGCGCGCGAGGATCTGCGATGAGGTGCGGTTTGTTGCTAATTAGAACTTCTTGCGGATGAGGCGCTTGCAGCAGGTGCGGTTTGTTTCCAGTTGGGACTTCCTGCGCCTTGGGGCTGCGGCGTGATTCGATTTGTTGCTGGTTAGAACTTCTTGCGCTAGAGGATCTTAGACGAGGTTCGATTTGTTGCCGGCTAGAACTTTTTGCGCTCGAGGAATTACGATGAGGTTCGATTGGTTTCCAGCTAGAACCTCTTGCGCCTGAGAAACTTCAGCGCTTGGGTTCCCTATTAATCAACACTTTCACCCGATCTGTTCACATCTGAACAGATCGCGTTTTTTTAGCCATTGAACAAAGGCTTCTGCCCTCTATAATAGACACGAGTTGATTAAACAAAACGACTCGAGCTTTGCGCGACAGCGACGCCGGTCGACGAAGACAGCGAAGAAATGCGAGGTGCATGCTTGACGCGTTCCAATCGTTTCTTGATTCTCATTTTAACCTTCGGCGTGTTCGGCATACTCAATACCGAAATGGGCATCATCGGTCTGCTGCCCGCCATCGCCGATCGCTACGGAATCAGCGTATCCCAGGCGGGGTGGCTGGTGAGCGGGTTCGCCCTTGCGGTCGCGGCGTCCGGACCGCTCCTGCCTTTATTATGCTCGGGGCTTAACCGGAAGACGGCCATGCTGCTCGTTCTTGGCGCCTTCGCCTTGGGTAACGTCGTCTCAATGTGCGCGACGGATTTTTCGATCGCCTTGGCCGCCCGCGTGCTTCCGGCCTTTTTTGCATCCCGTGTATTGCTCGCTCGCCTTTACGGCAGCCGCGGGCTCGGTCCGCGAGGAGGACGCGCCGAAGGCGGTATCCAAAGTGTTCATCGGCGTATCCGCCGGGATGGTCGCGGGGGTCCCGATCGCCAGCTTTCTGGCAAGCGCCGCTTCTTTGCAGGCGGCGATGGCGTTTTTCGCCGCGATCAACGTCTTGGTATTTATGGCGACGCTGCTCTTTGTGCCGTCTATGCCCGTCAAGGGAAGACTGTCATACGGCGCGCAGATATCCGTCTTGAAAAAACCTGTCGTGTGGCTGTCGATCGCGGCCGTGCTCTTCATCAACGCGGCGATATTCGGCGTATACAGCTATCTGGCCGAGTATCTTGGCAAGGTCACGCAGCTGTCCGCGAATGCCGTCAGCATCCTGCTGTTCGTATTCGGCGGCGCCAATATGATCGGCAACGTCGTCGCAGGCCGATTGCTCTCGCAGCGCGCGGCACGCTCAATGATCGCGTTTCCGTTCGTGCTCGCCGCGGTCTACTTGCTGCTCTTTTTCACGGGACAGTTCAGCGTATCCACGGCGATCCTCACGCTGGTCTGGGGCATACTGGCCGGCTTCGGGTCCAACATGAACCAATATGTCATGGCCTCCGCCGCGCCCGATGCGCCGGACTTCGCGAACGGTTTGTTTTTAACGTCGGCGAACTTGGGCGTCACCTTCGGCGCATCGGCCGGCGGTTTATTGATCGCCGAATGGGGTACATCGTATGTCGTACTCGCAGGCGTCCTATCGTTAGTATTGGGTTATATCGCTGTCTCGCTGAGAAATCGCGTGCTGTCCGCAGCTCCGCTACATTCATGAACTTCCGGGAGGTTTTACGATGATCACCGTTAACGCACGCGCTACCTTTAGCCCTGAAGGGCCGTTTAAGCTGACCGAGATCGAGCGCAGAGAACTTCAGCCGCATGACGTTCTCATCGAGATCAAGTACGCTGGCATCTGCCATTCCGATATCCATACCGCCCGCGGCGAGTGGGGTCCGGTTCAATATCCGCTCGTGCCGGGACACGAGATCGCGGGCATCGTCGCCCAAGTCGGCGCGGCCGTCACCAAGCATGCCGTTGGCGACCGGGTCGGCGTCGGCTGCATGGTCGATTCTTGCGGAGAATGTCCGAACTGCCATAAGGGCGAGGAACAGTACTGCCTGAACGGCATGACGGGCACTTATGGCGCGACCGACAAGTACGGCCACTATACGCAAGGCGGTTATTCCACCCATATCGTGGTGACCGAGGAATTCGTCGTCCGCATTCCGGACAGCCTCCCGCTCGACGCCGCCGCGCCGCTGCTGTGCGCCGGCATCACTACCTATTCGCCGCTGCGCCACTGGGGCGCCGCTCCAGGCAAACGCGTCGCCGTCGTCGGACTCGGCGGGCTCGGCCATATGGCCGTGAAGCTCGCGCATGCGATGGGAGCCGAGGTCACGGTACTGTCCCAATCGCTCAAGAAAAAGAAGACGGCCTGAAGCTGGGCGCGGACCGCTACTATGCGACTAGCGATCCGGAGACGTTCAAGTCGCTGGCGGGCACGTTCGACCTTATCGTGAACACTGTAAGCGCGAAGCTCGATATGAGCGCCTACCTGTCACTGCTGGCGCTGGACGGCACGCTCGTCAACGTTGGCGCGCCCGCGGAGCCGCTGTCCGTGAACGTATTTTCGCTGATCGGCCACCGCCGCTCCTTCGCGGGCTCGATGATCGGCGGCATCCGCGAGACGCAGGAAATGCTCGACTTCTGCGCCGAGCACGGCATCGCGCCGGAGATCGAGGTCATCTCCGCCGACCGGATCGACGAAGCGTGGGAGCGCGTGCTGGCTTCGGACGTCCGGTACCGGTTCGTCATCGATATCGGCACGATGGAAGCCTGATCCGCGCTTCAATGAACGCCTATGCTCCCGTCCCTTTAAAGGGACGGGAGTATTTGGGGGTGACATCGCATCGAACGCCAACACTTGTCCCAACGTCAAAGACCTGGACATTGCCATTCCCGTCAGCGTCATCGTCTAAATTTCTCTTCCGTCGATTCGGACATCTTTTACACGGCGTACGCGTCTTCGTTCGACGTTCCCGCGAACGCTTACGACGTCAGAACCTTTTTCACCGGAGACAATATGCCAATGAAGTGCAGATCGACGTGTTTACCATCTCGATGCCTAATCTGCTGCTCTCCAAATAAAAAGCTTGGCGTTTATCGATTGCTGTTCGAATTGGACGGGCAGTCCTTTGATGATTTCTTCGTGATCGATTAACTTCGATATGAGGTGATTCTCTGCGACAGAAATGGTGGTTTAGAACGCTAGTAATTACGATTCTGGTACTAGTTATTGTAGCAGTTTGGGGCATATGGCTTTGGGGACGATACATACTCCCCGCTCCTCCGAAATGAAACGCGACTAAAATTTCTCCGCCTCGTCCATTCTAGAGCTTCTCCTATTTGGAAATGTGTAAAATTCATGTGCCGATTACACTATATTATGGGCGGCAGCGTTTCTCTCGCTTTCGTTTTCAGTACTCGCATCTTTTGCAGACAATTCATGCGAGCGTTTTATGCATGGAACGAACCTAAACAAACGGCCATCCGGAAGGGATGGTCGTTTGCGTTATGGAGCTAGGCGCATCTATGGGCTTCGCTAGGCTGGTCCTCATTTTTATCGTCCTTTACGACACCGAAGCGCCCTGCGCGTCCTCCGGATTGCCCTCGGCCTGGCTCGATTGCGTCTCTCCGATCGGCCTTAAGTGCCGCAGCCGCATAACGACAAGGACGGCGATCGCGAGCATGATCGCGCCGCAGACTGCCGCGACCGCATGCATCCCGCTCGCAAAGGCTTCGCGCGCGCCCGCGAGCAGCGTCCGTCCGACTTGCGCGGGGAGGCCTTCCGCGATCGAGACTGCACCGGAGAGACTGTCGCGCGAGGCTTGTACCGCGGATGCCGGCAATTCGGCAGGAATCGCGTCCGCCACCTGACTGCGATAGACGACCGTTCCGACGCTGCCTAACACCGCGATGCCCAGCGCGAAGGCGAATTCGCCGCTGGTCTGCAGCATGGCGGCCGCCGATCCTGCCTTCTCCGGCGGCGCCGAACCGACGACGAGGTCGCTCGACAGGCTCGGCAGCGGAGCAGCCCCCATGCTGAAGCAGATATAGCCGGCGATCACCAGCGCAATACCCGAATCGACGCCCGCCTGGGTCAACAGCACGCAGCCTGCGGCCGATACCAGCAGCCCGCCGCCGATCAATCGGGCCGGTCGAATCCGGCGCGCGAGCAGCGGCGAGAAAAACATGCCGGCCATCGAACCGATCACCCCGGGTAGCGTATACAAGCCCGCTTGAAGCGGCGACATGCCGAGCACGAATTGAAGGTACTGCGCGATGAAGAGCATGATCGCTCCCGTCAGCGTGACGCCGAACATGGCCCCTAGCGCGGCGCCGAATCCCGGACTGGCGAACAGCCGCAGATCGAGCAGCGGACTCGCCAGCCTGCGCTGCCGCGATACGAACGCCGCGCCCAGGGCGACGCCACCCAGGATTAGCAGCGCAGGCGTCATTTGCAGCCCGTGCTGCGCTATCTCCTTCAGACCGTAGATGACAGGCAGGATCGCGCCGAGCGACAGCGCCACGCTGATCCCATCCAGCCTCCCTGCTTGGGAGTGCCGGTATTCGGGCAGCAGCAAAGGACCGGCGATGAGCAGAAGCAGCATCACGGGCACGCCCAGCAGGAAAACTGAGCCCCACCGGAAGTGCTCCAGCATGACGCCGCCGACCACTGGCCCCAGCGCCATGCCGCCCATCGAACATGTCAGCCATATCCCGATGGCGAAGGCGCGCTGCTTGGCGTCGCGGAACATGCTGCTAATCAAGGCTAGCGTAGATGGGGATACGGTCGCCCCGGCAATGCCGAGGATCGCGCGTGCCGCGATAAGCATCTGGGGACTTGTGGAAAATGAGGCCATGATCGAAGCCAGCATGAATGCAGAGCCGCCGATCAACAGCAGCTTGCGCCGGCCGATCCGGTCTCCCAGCGTCCCCATGGTGATCAGGCATCCGGCGAGCATAAATCCGTAAATGTCGATGATCCACAGCTGCTGCGCGCTGTCGGCGCCGAGCGCTGCGCCGATATGCGGCAGCGCGAGGATCATGACGGAGAGATCGATCGAGACGAGCAGGGCGGGCAGCGCAAGGACCGCAAGCCCGCTCCATTCGCGGATGCCGGCCTTCGTCATGGGAGAACGCCTCCCTTACTGAACATTTTTTCTGACAGCATAAATGGCATAAATAGCTCCTTCATCGCGCGCGAGATGGTTACCGGTGACCCCATCGTAATTCATGACGTAACGTCAGGTGCAAGCAAAAAAATGGCCGTCCCTGTTGGAATGGCCATTTGATTCATTGCCTATAACGATCAGCCCGCTTGAGTCTGCCTGCCCCGTGCAATCCCCGAGCCGGCGAACAGTCCGTAACCGATCGCGCCGCCTAGCGTGTTCAGGATCAAGTCGTCCACGTCGAAGCTGCCCATGGCGGAGATCAGCTGCGCGGTCTCGAGCGCGAGGCTGATGCTGAGCGCATAGAAGAGCACGGCGGACAGACGGCATCCGACGAACAAGCCGAGGAACAGACCGAGCGGGATAAACAGCGCGATGTTGCCGAACAGGTTGAACGTGTCGTGCATGTGCGGCAGGCCCGCGACGTTTTCCCTAATCGATACGAGCGGCGTCAGGTTGGCGGACTGCCAGCGATAGACGATATTGGCTGGCTGCTCGGCCGTCTTCAGCATCAGGCGTCCGAGCAAGGAGACGTTCACGTCGCCGAACTTGAACAGGATGATCTTGATCAATATGTAAAGGTAGCCGGCAAACAAGGCGGCGGCGCCGAGCTTGATCCATAATACGGGCGAAAAATATTTTACGTTCATTCGTTCCACGCTCCTCTGCATCGGTTACATGCAGTTTAGCGGGAAATGTTTAATGTTTTGCCCCGAAAACGTTTAAATTTTTCTTAAGAAGTCACGCCGGAAGGTGCGCCGTTCATTAAACGAGCCGCACAGGCACCGGCATCCGGCGACCGTACGGCTCGCTTTTCTTCATGCAACCTGCCGGACGACGATCAGCGCAACGGCAACCAGCGTGATAAACAATGCCGGCACCGCGCTGCTCGCATGATGCTTCACTCTGAAGTGCGCCAGGACGGCCACGAACATCGTGAAGGCGATCCCTATGCCCGCCCACTGAAGCACCTCCGGCTTCCAATAGCTGATGACCAGTCCGATCGCGCCGACGATCTGAACGGTCCCCGTCACGACCCTGAACCATTGCGGCAATCTCAGCGAATCGAACATGTCGACGAAATTTTTGGATCCGGCCAGCTTGGTCGCGCCGCCGCCCGCCATCGGGAAAATCAGAAAACTCTGCAGAACGATCAATACGATATTCATCGAACGATTCTCCCCTCGCCTTAGGCCGCCAATGCTTTTTCCAGCTCGCCGCACCATTGGGTCCAGCCGTGACGCGCGCCTTCGAGACCGTGCACGTTGGAGAAGCCGGTTTGCTCGAGATGCAGGTTCACCTTGCCGTCGCCCAGATCCTGAAGCGTTCACGTGACCGTATGCTTCTCGTCGCCGCTGGCCCACGTGTAGGACACCTTATTCGGCGCTTCTACGACGAGCACCTCGCCGTCGATGATGCCGTCCCAATACTGCGAAGGCTCCGTGCGGAATTGAAAGCGATGACCGACGACCGGCTCGAAGTTGTTTTCCATCGGCTTGCCGGTGTGGATATTGGCGATCCACTTGGCCAGCTTGCTGGAATCGGTCAAAGCGGACCATAGCTTTTCGATCGACGTCTCGTACTCAAAATCCAGGGATAAAGACAAACTCATGGTCGTTCCTCCTCTAATAGTTGGCTTAAGCGCCGTAAATTTCCGTTCCAGAACTTGCTGTGGTGAGCGACCCAATCTTGAACTTCCCTGAGCGGAGAGGCGTTGAGCCTGTATCGCGTTTCCCTGCCGACCTTGCGATAGACGACCAGCCCGGCGTCCTTGAGGATGGTCAAATGCTTGGAGACCGTCGTCCGGCACATGGAAAACTGCTCCGTCAATTCGTGCAGCGGAATCTCCTCCGCCTCCGCCAACAGACGAATCAGCCGGCGCCTCGCCGGATCCGCGATCGCATCAAACACGTCCCGCAATTGGTTCTTGTCGCTCACAACACCCTCTCCTAAGTTCTATTCCCTTCTGATCGGACACCGTTTGGTGACGCTTTCAATTATATGACACCTTTTAGTGTCATGTCAACGCGTTTATTGGATGTAACTTTCCATAGACCTAAAGTGTCTAATTATAGAAGGGGGGATGACGAATGATGAAAAGAAACACGAAAGTCGCGATCGTCGCGGTCGCCTTGCCTGCAGCCGTAGCCGTCCTGTTGATGTCCCTCTTCGTGCTGTGGAGGACGAACGACGAACTGTTCCAGCGCTTCCGAAGCTTCTCCGTAACCGTGGTCAATCAGTCCGATTACGACCTGGTCTCGGTCGAGACGGGCATTCTGGGCGGCGGCGGCTCCGGCCAAGCGGTCAAGAGCAACGCTAAACACACCTTCGCGAAAACGATCAAGGCGGGAGACAAAAAAGGTGATCAGTCCCAAGCTGCGCATGAACGGCGAGGGCGGCATCTATCTCAAGTACACGAATTCGCGCGGAGACACGGTTCAACGAACGGTATGCTCGTACACGGAGAGCGCGTCCGGCTATTCCACGATCACGATTCAGAACGACGGGGTCGAAGTGAAGGAAAATTGCAGCTAGGCTTCGGCGGCATCGCCAAGCGCAGCAAAGACAAACAAGCAGACGCCGCGCGTCTGCTTGCTGTCCATTTTCAAAAATGATCGCAACCGCCCCGCCGATGCTATCTCTCCATCGCGCCGGTCGCATACTTCAGCTCGACATCCTGCCCTTCCATTACGCTTTCTTTAAACGTTGCTTCGTTGAGGGGAATTTGGATGTCGGGAACCGCGCCCCCTACGCCGGATGCATCGGCGTCGCCCTGGACCGTTTTATCCTGGTTGAGCGACCTTCCATCGGGGAAATGGATGACGTAGCCTTCCGGCATCTTGATCTCGATCGGGCTGCTCACGAGGCCGAACGACCCGGCCGTGGAGGTAAATCCTACGATTTTGACATTCGGCATCCCTTTTAGAACAAGCGGCATTCCTTCTCCCGAGCTGCCGGTTCTGCTATTGATCAAGATCGCTACCTTGCCGTCATAGTAAGGCTTTGAAGGCTTGACCTTGATGACCTCATTCCGGTTCAGTTCAAACTTGCCCGTATATCTGTTGTAATAGCTGACGTATTCATAGATTTTCTCCTTGTTGACGAAGAAGCCGGCCAGATTGGCGGCAAGCTGATCTTCTCCGCCGGGATTATCCCGCAGATCGATGATCAGGCCTTTCGCATTTTTCGCTTTAAACATCCTCAACAGGTCCGCCAGTTTTTTTTCGGGCGAAGCGACATTTGACTTGGGAAGAAAATGCTTGATTTTCACATAGCCGTAGCCGTTGTCAAGCATTTCGCCTTCAATGGGAGATGCCTCCAGGTCGGCCGGGGTCAGCTTGTTCTTCGTTTTCTTCAACGTCTCGAATTGATCGTCATACGCCGTCAGCTTCGTTCGTTCCGTCTCGGACGACCCCCAATTGCGATATTCGACCTGTACTTCCTTGCCGATCGGCGCCCGCACCATGAACCGTCCCTGATTGAACCTTTTCCCCTCATCCGTAGCCGTTCCGTTCTCGCTCCAGCTCGTTCGTTCGAAGGCTTCCGCTCCCGTCATTCCGTCCCATGAGACGATTTCCGCGCCCAGCTTGATTCCGCTCCTGGCGGCGGGGCTGTTCTCCAGGACCAGACTCACGAGAACTTTGCCGTTATCCAACTGTACGGCGCTTAGCCCGAAGCCGCCGCCGACTTCCTTTTTTAAACACCGTATTCCCATCGTACACGTTATCGTTCACGATTTTGATATGCCCGTCGTTCAGGGAGAACAGGTATTCTCTTAACGTTGTATAGTACAAATCGAAGTTTTTGTCGTTCTCAGCCTGTTCGAATAGCGGCTCGTACTTGCTTCGGAGCGCCTCCCAGTCGATGCGCTTCCATTCGCCGAACGGATACTCCCGCGACAAGCGCTCGTTCATTTTCACAAAAGCTTCGGCGTAGCTCAATCCGCTAAGATCGCTAACCGGGTTGTACCGCATGACTCCCGCATACGCCAACGCGAGTATGATGGGGACAACGCCGCATACGCAGATGACGCTCCTTACGATTCGGAATACCTTCCTCTTCGGAGCGGCCCAAGCCTTAGGCTTATACAGTCTCCTCGCGGTGCATAAAAACACGGCCAACGTCAGCGAATCGACGATCAGCGCCAGCAGGGTCGCGTCCCCGGACAGAAGGCTTGCGATCGCCGCAAGCATCCCTGCGCCGGGTAAAAAATCAAACCATCTGTAATGCTTCTTGACAGGCACGGCGTAAAGCGTCAACACGAATAAATTGATGACGCACATCGCCAGCTCATAAACCGTCAGCCATTTTACCGAATCGATCGTCCCGATCACGCTCATGTTCCAACACCTTCCATTCATTTACTCCCTAGCCCCCCATGCGATACATACGGAAGAGTAGGAAAGAAATATGAACGGAGCGTGAACCGGTTTACGCTTTGACAGGCGGAGCGGCAGGCAGCTCGACGATGACCTTCGTGCCCAGTCCGACTTTGCTTTCTATGCGAATGTCGCCGCGATGAAGCTCGACGATTTTTTTGACGATGGACAGACCAAGACCGCTGCCTTCGCTGTCGCTTCTGGACCGATCCGTCTTGTAAAAACGCTCGAAAACCCGGCCAAGTTGTTCAGGCGCAATGCCGATGCCCGAATCGGATAGGGTCAAGAGATAGGCGTCCGTGCAAGCGGTTATTTGCACATGGATGCGTCCGCCTTCGGGCGTAAACTTGATGCTGTTGACGAGGAGGTTCATCCATACTTGGTTGAGTTGATCCTTATCGGCCGTTATTACGGCAGCCTGGGGCAGATCCAGATGCACATCGATGTTTTTCGCCGACCAGAGCGGTTCGCAGCTCACGACGACTTGCCTGATCTGTTCGTCAAGCCGGAACGTGGCATCGTCCATCGGTTGCCGATTGAAATCGAGCGAGGCGAGCTTGAGCAAATTGTCGCTGAGCCTGGATAATCTACCGCTCTCCGTCAGGATGATATCCAGATACTGAATGCGCTCCTCTTCGGGGATGGCGTTCATATCCTTGAGCGCTTTCGCAAATCCGGATATGGATGTCAACGGTGACTGAATCTCGTGCGACACATTCGAGACGAAGTCCTGACGCATCCGCTCCAATTGTTTGAGCCCGACCGCCATCTCGTTAAAGCGCCGAGCCAAGGTGCCCAGTTCGTCCTTGCGCTTCACGCCCAGCTTCACGTCGAAGTCGCCCTTCGCCAGTCGTCGGGTGGCGGCGGTTAGCGCCTTGATCGGTTTGACCACATAGATGGCGGCGATGAGAATGCAGATGCTTCCCGTAATCAAAACGAACAAGAGGATGGTCAGCATCAAGCGAATGAGCGTCGGTTCGTTTTTGGAGGAGGGCAGCAAAAATAAAGCTTGCCGCTCGCTTCCGATTTGGAACGGCAGTCCGATAAACGTCGCCTTGTCCTTGCGGGTCGATCGGTAGATCGTCCCCTCCTTTACTTGACGAACGGCTTCCTGCGAGATCGCAAGCTCGTCCGCGTCGGCGCTGTACTTGAACGATCTCATGACGCCTGCGTCGGCGTACAGTTGAACGGAGTAGGAACTTAGCTTCACCATGCTTTGCATGAACGCCCCCATATCGGCCGGGTGCGTCTGCGCATAGACGCGAACGATCTCTTCGCCCGCGGCGATCAGATCGTTCTGCCCGATCCGGTCTATTTTTGCCTCGAATAGCGCAAGCGCGGCAAGAATGGAGACTAGCAGACCGATGAGCATGGCCGCCAAAAACGTGAACACGACGCGGACGTACAAGGACCTCGTCATCTATTCACCTCGAGCCGGTATCCGAGACTGCGGACCGTCTCGATTCGGAAATGCCCGGCATCTTCGGCGAAGCGCTCCCTTATCCGTTTGATATGAACATCGACGGTTCGGTCGTCGCCCTCATAATCCATCCCCCAAATTTGAACGATGAGCTGTTCTCTGGTCAGGATCTGCCCCGGGTGAGAAGCCAGCTTGAATAATAGTTCAAACTCTTTTAACGGCAACAGAAGCGCTTCGCCTTCGCGGACGACTTTATGGGCTCGCCGGTCCAACACGATTCCGCCTAGTTGAACGATCTGGGAGGCTGCGATTCGATAACGCTTCAACAGCGCCTTTACTCTCATGACAAGCTCAACGGGATCGAACGGCTTGGTCACATAATCGTCCGTACCGAGCTGGAATCCCTTCACCTTCTGACCGGCTTCTCCGATGGCCGTGACCATGAGCAGCGGCATGTCCGCGTACAGTCGTCGGATCTCCCTGCACAATTCCCAGCCGTCCATATGCAGCATCATAATATCGATAATCGCCATATCGACGGCCGAGCGCTCCAGGACAGAGAGGGTTTCGACGCCGTCCTTCGCTTCGAAGACGTCAAATCCTTCGTTACGCAAATACAAGGCGATAAGCTTGCGAATATGCGCGTCATCGTCCGCGACAAGTATGTTGGCCATTTCCCGATTATCCCCTTTAATTCGCTTGGGCTGAATTCCATACCCAAAGGGATTCGACGCCCCCCTTCGAAACTCCTTGAGCCGGCATCCATACGAAACGGGCGGGCGTCGACATCAAATGCGCGCCAAATGCGGGAGCGGCCAAAACAGTAGCGATAGGCCAAAAACGCAAACGGGACGAAGCAGAAAATTTCTCTGCTCCGTCCCGTTTGACAATGTCAGCTTCGATTCAGCTTTGTGCTTCAACCTGAGCGATTATTGGAACAAGAGCATCGAGATCACTTTGGCGGTCTCCGCACGGCTGGCCGGGTCAAGCGGCTTGAAGCTGCCCGTTGCATCGCCCTCCATGAGGCCAAGCTTGCGTAATGCTTGAGCCGCGTCGCGCGCCCAATCCGCGAGATCGGCCTGATCCGAAAAGCTCGCGCCGCCGCCTTCTTGAGGAACGGCAACCTTGCGATATTCCAGGGCCCGTTGGAGCATGACGGCCATTTCCTGCCGCGAGATGTCCGCGTTCGGGTTGAAGCGGCCGCCGCGGTCGCCCGTCACGATGCCGTTCTCTGCCGCCGCGGCGACAGCCGCGCCGTACCAGGCATTTCCTTTCACGTCCGCGAATGCAGCCGCGCCCGATGCCTTCAGCCCAAGCGCTCTGGCGATCATCGCCGTGAATTCCGCCCTCGTCACTTTCTTGTCCGCGCTTACCTGCCCGTTGCCGGTACCTTGCATCACGCCGATGCCGGACAGCATCTGGACGTACGGATAAGACCAATGGGACGCCGCAAGATCCGAATAATCGTGCTTCACTTCAATCGCCGCGTACGTCGCGCCCGAGGACAAAGACGCCGCCTGCTTTTGATTAACGATGCTGAAGGCCGCGAGTTCCAGGCTGCCGCTGTCGGTCACCCGGTACAGATTCGTATAAGGCGTCAGGGACAAGCCGTTCCAATCCAGCTTATACGCGAAGGCCTTGCCGTTCGAAGCCACGGTGAAGGCTATGCGGCCGGAGGCTTCCGCGTTCGGTGCCGTCGCGAGCTGCTTCAGTGCGCCGGCATTCGCGAATTCCTCCTTTTTCCACGTCAGGACGAGATCGGACCCGTCGGCAGGCGCACTCAGCTGCGCGGCCTCGATCCGAATGCCCGGCTGTCCGTCGCCTTGGATGACCAGGGAGCCGACTTTGTTGGCGGCCAGCTTGGACAACATGCCGGTTCCGATCTTCAATTGCTGAACCGTGCCGGCCACCTTCACCGTCAGCTCGCCGTTCGACTGGACCGCTTGCAGCTCCTTCTCGGTCAGCTCGTAGACCGTCTTGCCCGTGTCTCCTGAACCGGTCTGGTTGTTCGGCGTACCCGGTCCTGGCGTACCAGGATCCGTCGTCCCGCTCGTCTTGGCAATAGCGAACGAATCGACGAGCTCGCCGGTCAGCGTTCTGGCTTCGACCTTCATCGCGTCGTCGGCGACTCGAACATGCGTATAGACAGGCACGTCGTCATCGTACGAGAAGTTCAGGTAATCGTACTTCTCGCCATCGTAGAACTTCCAGCCGGACGAGCCGCCATCCAGGTACACGGTACCGGTGCCGCTGGCAGCGACCTTGCCGCCCGCCATCGGATACGTCCGCGCGTACACGTGATCGTGACCGACGAGGACCAGATCGACCTTGCGGCTCTCGAGGATATCGGCAAAATAAATTTTCACGTCCTCCGCAAGATCCCCGCGGCCGGCTTCCGTGTGGTAGACGGGACGATGGAACATCGCGATGGTCCATTTTTTCTTGTTGCCGTCCAGGTCCTTGCGCAGCCAATCCGCCTGCAAGGCCATCTGCTCCTTCGTGCCTTCGGAGTTCAGGACGACGAAGTGCGTATCGTCCACATCGTAGGCATAAGCGTACTCCTTGTACGCCTCCGGTCCATTGTCCGGCAGGCTCGCGCCCTTGGCATAGACCTCTTTGCCCTCCGCCTTCACGTCGTGGTTGCCGAGCGTCGTCGCCGAAGGAAGGAACGTCGCGTAGCTTGCCGAAGCTTCCCAGAATCGTTTCCACTCCGCAAACGCCCCGCCGACATCAACCGCGTCGCCGCCATGCATCAGGAATTGAGTATCCGGATACTGATCGAGCGCGTTCTGAACGAGGGATTGGTACGTCACCTTGCCGTTGTCGGCTTTGACGTGGGAGTCCGTCACGAACACGAACGACACCGGCGTGGATGTCTTCGCGTCCGTCGTCGCGTAGTCGTACCAATCGCTCCACGCGCCTTCGCTGCCGACGCGATACTTGTAGGCCGTCGACTCGCTTAAGCCCCCGATCAGCGCCGTGTTGAACCGGATCTCGCCCTTCGGTCCGTTTTCCAGCTCGCTGAGCACTTGGTTGGCGCTCTCCGCTTCGACGGTCGTGACCTTCGAGGCGTCAGGCGCCGGCGCGTCCTTCGCCCAATCGGCTGCCTTCACATATTGAATGTAGTTCGCCTGGGCCATCGGGCTCGTGATCCATCCCACGCTCAGTTGCGACGACAGATCCTCCGTCACGTACGTCTGTACGTATTCCGGCTTCAGATTACCGTACGGCTCGACGACCTCGAAGCTCATCGCCGCGCTGTTCTTGCTGCCGACGACCGCTTGCGCCTTGTACGTCCCGAGCGCCAGTGTCGTCAGATTCGTCTTCAGCTCGCCCTTCTCGTCCGTCCGGCCCAAGGACAGGTTTAAAGGAACGATCGACGCGGCGTCCACGTTCGTCTCTTCCACGTACCCGGTCGTGGCGCCGTCGGGCAGCATGACTTCGAACCAGCCGTGGTCCGCTTCCGGGGTCCCGTAGACACGCGTGCCTTCGGGAAGGGTAGCCACCACGGGCTCGGACGTATCGTCGTCCTCATACACCGACGCTTGCGCGCTTAACTTCACGACGGCCATCTGCTCGAGCATGCCGCGCAGGTAGACGTCCGCCCCCGCGAACGGCGTGCCGTCATGCGTCGTCACCTTGAAGGTCGACGTCGAATTCAGTCCGACGCCCTCAACCGTCATCAAGTAAGGAAAGGCAATCGTATAGCGGATCGGCTGGGCCAAGGAAGAGACCGCAGCGGCATCCGATGCGAGCGTGCCCGCGCTCATCTTCACGCGCTTGAAGCTCTCGCCGCGGCTCAGCACGGCATCCGGGCTGACGCGGAACTGCACCGTGGCCAGCTCGCCGGCGGATGAGATGTCTTTCACGTCGAATTGAAGCTTACCGCCGGCATCCGACGTCTTGGTCGCCGTCGTGCCGTTCTTGGCAACGATCTGCTCGACCGTCAGCGTGCTTGGGTCATATTGAAGTTCGACCTTCGAGGACTTGCTCGTCCGGTCTCCGGCGAGGGATACGGTCACTTCGTACAGCTCGTTGCTGACCGCCTCGGCCGGAGCCGACATGACGAGGCGCTCGCCGGCATCTTCCGTGAAGGAATAGCTTAGCCGGGCCGGATTGCCGTCCTGATCCTTGGCAGACACGACCACCTCGTGGTATCCGCTCGTGATGAGCGCCGCCGGCAGGGTCAGCAGCTTCGTTTCCTCCGAGTAAGCCGACTGGGTCGTCAGATCCTTCCCGTCTACGAGGAGCGAGATCGAGCTCGGGTCGATGCCGGACATCTTGTCGGTGCCCGCTTGCACGTCCTGAATGCTCACCTCGAACTTATCCAGGTCGCTCGTCAGCAGCGCATTCGGCGCCGGAGAGACGGCCTGAATCGCGGGTACTTCCCGATCGAGCCCCTTGTCCTCGTAGATCAGCTGGACGTCGTCGATCCAGACGGAGCCTTTGTTCTTCTTGGACATGTCCGATTGCTTCAGCTGGAAGTAGAGCTCCAGCGAGCTGCCTTCGATCTTGTCCTGAGGCACGTCGACCTCTATGTACTTCCAGCCCGTCCAGTTCACGCCGACGGACGCGTCCGCATAGTATTGGGGCGTGAAGGACGAGCCTTTGCTGTCGCGGAACTTGGTCGTCAACAGATGGCCGTCGTTGCTGCCGTATACCCATAGGCCGACCTTGAGCGGTTTGCCTTGAATCGCGATGCTGCCGGCACCGGGAGCCAGCTCCAGCTGCGACGGATTGTCGACGACGTCGATCATGTCGTAATCGATCTTCAGCGAGTAGTTGCCGTTCCTCACGTGCTCTATATCGTCCTCGATCGACGCGCTGGCCGAGACGACTCGCTTCGGATTCAATTTGACGGCCCCGGCGTTGCCGGACTCGAAGTTCTCCAGCATCAGCACGCCGTCGGCGTCGGGGACGGTCGGGGCCGCTAGCGCGACATGCTTGGCCGTCGCAGGCACGGCTAAGGGAACGGCGAATAGCACCGCCATCGATCCGACGATGATTCGGGCAAGGCTCTTTTGACTTTTTCTCAAGTAAGGCACATCCTCTCATTCATGCATAGGGCCAATAAATGAGATTATAGAAGGCCGATGTTAAGTCGGATGCGAGTTAATGTCATCCGGTGGTGAAATCGCCAAAAAATGAAGGGATCCGCTCGGAGCCGCCAAGCGAGACTTCGCTCTTTTGGTCCAGTGCCGACTTGCATATCCCCGCTCCGTGCGTTACGATTTTTATATCGACAAATATGCAGGTCTATATAAGGAGGATTCAAGCGTTCATGTGCCCCCCGCACCAAAGAACAAAACGAGCGCATCCGCTTGCAACGCAGAGAACAGATCCTGGACGCCGCAGCGCGCGCCTACTTCCATACGGGAGGCGGCTTCGATATTCGCGACGTCGCCCGCGAAGCCAAGCTCGGCTACGGCACGGTATACCATTACTACCCGAACCGGCATTTATTAATAGAGGACGTGCTGGACAGCGGCTTCGAGCGATGCGAGCAAGCCCTGGCAGAATGGACGGCAAGCTGCGGCGGCAGCGCGGACGACAGGCAGCTGTTGGCTTATTGCACGGCGCTGCTCCGGCTGTGGCAGTCGGATGCCCGCGCCTATCTCGTCTACAAGATGGCGGCGGAGCATTATGCGGGATTGCCTGAGAAGGATCGGCAAGCCGCCAAGAGACGATTCATGGATCGGCTGTACGTTCCGCTCCAATCGATCGTCCGGCGCGCAGACGACGGTATCGATTATATGTTTGCCCTGCTGGTCGGCTGCTGCGGGCTGCGCTACTATGCGGGCACTTCCGAGCTGGACGTCGACCGAATCGCCAAGCTCGCGATGCAAGCCATTACGAAGGAGTCCTGATCCGACATGGTCATTTTAAAAAGCAAGCACGAAATCGAGGCCATCCGCAAGGCATGCCAGGTCGTGGCCGAATGTCACCGCACGATCGCCCCGCTCATCCAGCCGGGGATCACGACGAACGAGATCGAACGCATCTTCGACGAGATCATCCTGAAGCACGGCGCCAAGCCCTACACGAAGGGCTATAAGGGCTATCAATATACGACCTGCGCCTCCGTCAACGACGTGATCGCGCATGGCTTCCCCAGCGACAAGCCGCTTGCGGAGGGCGATATCGTGACGATCGACACGGTCGCGGAGCTCGACGGCTGGCTCGGCGATTCGGCCTGGACTTATGCGGTCGGGAAGATCTCGCCTACGGCCGAGAAGCTCATGCGCGTCACCAAGGAATGCCTCGACCTCGGCATCGCGCTGGCGCAGCCCGGCAATCGGCTCGGCGACGTGACGAGCGCCATCCAGCAGCATGCCGAATCGAACGGCTTCGGGGTCGTGCGCGACCTGCTCGCGCATGGCATAGGCCGGGACCTGCACGAGGAGCCGAACTATATGCATGTCGGCAAGCCCGGCAAAGGCCTCCGTCTCAAGGAGGGCCTGGTATTCACGATCGAGCCCATGATCACCGAAGGCACCTACAACATGACCATCGATGCGGACGGCTGGACCGCGCGGACGCTGGACCGCAAGCTCGCCGCTCAATACGAGCATACGATCGCCGTCACGGCCGAAGGTCCGCAAATTCTGACCGCGCAATAGAAGTATCAATAAGGTACAGTCTCCCGAGCTTCCAAGGGAGCTGTACCTTTTAGCGTTCAAGACATGCCGTCACCCCTTTCGAGGAGCTGCGGCTATAACCGAAATAACCCGCTAGGTGGCACTTTTCAATGTGCGCATCTTGCGGGTTAAGCGTCACAGCCTCAGCGTCTGCCTGAATGCCAATAATACCGGAATGGCCGCCGCGATCAATATAATCCCCATCACGGCAGGCGCTTCATGCCCCAGCAAGACATAGATTTGCCCCCCGGCGATCGGCCCGATCATCCTGGCCAGCGCCTGAATCGATTGGCTGCCGCCCTGAATCCGTCCTTGCTCGCTCGCATCCACGGACTTCGACAGCATTCCATTGAACGAAGGCCCGAAGATCGAGTCGCCGAATCCGAAGACAAACATACCGGCGATTAATAGCGGATAGAACGAGAGCAAAGCCGATGCCGCAATCAAGCCATAGCCCGTCATTTCCGCAGCCATCCCGAGGAACGCGATTTGCTTATCGCCAAGTTTCTTCAGCAGCTTGGGCATGATCAAGCCTTGCGATACGATGTCTTGAACGCCCATGATCGAGAACATCAGTCCGATCAGCGCAGGCTTCCACGCGAACGTATCCATGGAAAATTGCGAAAACAGGGCCTGCAGCGAACCGTTGGGAACCCAGAGCAAGAACGCTGCGACGAGGAGCCTGCTCAAATTTTTGGCGGACAAGATGGCGGCAAGCTGCGCAAAAGGATTCAATCTGGACGGGGCGATCTTCTTCAATCTGTTCGGCTTGGCGAGGCTCTCCGGCATAAAGAAGAATCCGAAAACAACGTTCAATAAAGTGATGAGGGCTCCGAAATACATGGGCGCCGCATAACCGAACTTGGCCAGCAACCCGCCGAGCGTCGGGCCGATGACGGTGCCCGCGCCGACGACCGCGCCCGCCCATCCGAAGTACTTGGTCCGCTGCTCCGGCGGGATGATGTCCGCAAAGTAGGCGAAAATCGTGCCGATGCTCCCGCCCGTAATCCCTTCAATGATACGCCCGGCGAACAGCACCCACAGCGCGCCGCCGATGCCGAAAACGAAGTAACCGATAGCGGAGCCGAGCAGGCAGAGCAAGAGCAGCGGGCGACGGCCGTATCTGTCGCTCAGCGCGCCCAGTACGGGAGCGGCAAAAAAACACGCAGCCTGCATAAACGGCGGTCAGCAGCGTCACCGCGGTCGCTTGATCTCCGGGATCGCGGATATACGGCTGCACCAGGAACGGAACGACGGGCGCGACGATGCTAAAGCCGATGCCGCACAGGAACACCGACATCAGGCCGAATAGAAGCGCCTTTTTATCTAGTGTCATTGCATATTCTCTCCTTGACGATTTATATTTTGTTTCCCAGGAAACATGCTAATCGTAATGTCATTTTGTTTCCTTGTCAACAAAATTTAGAGCAAAAAAAAAGCAGCCCTTCTCCAACGAGATGCGCTGCCCCTCATTTCACGTCTGGAATTCCAATCATTCCGGCGTCCGATCGACGCCCTGATTCTTCATCTCCGCATCCAAATGTCGGCTGTACCGCTCCACGAAGCGCATCATCTGATCCCATTGCGCCTCGGTTATCGGCTCGAATACCGCTTTGTCCCGCTCCCGGAACTCGTTGTGCAGCTGCTCATGGATTCGATTAACGGCTTCGCCCCGCTCCGTCAGCTTAAAATAAATTTCCTTCTTGTTATCCGGCCGCTGGAAGCTCTCGATCAGCCCTTTCTCCATGAGCTTCTTCGCGATCTTGCTGATCGCGCTTCTCGTCATGTAAAAGTGCTCTGCAAGCTTCGTCACGTTGGCATCCGCATGCTTGCCGATGTATTCAATACAGTGCACCTCAGAAGGCTTGTGCCCCTTCAGGCTGACTTCCATCTTGGACTTATTAAGCCATACCAGCTTGTTGTACAGATCCCTGAAGCCGCTAATGACCTGATCTTCCTTGTTCATGGCCTTATATCCTCCCGCGGGTTGGTGCAATAACCTTAGTATAACATCGAGCGAACGCAAAAACGGGACTGCGCGGAGAACTTCTCCGCTCGGTCCCGTTTACATGGTTCTTTCCTTACTGATAGATCAACGCATCGACCTCGACATAATAATTCGTGGCGATCACGTTCTTGTCGCTACGGGCCACGATCTTGATCGTGTGGTTCCCGCTGGGGAGGTCCTGCTTGCTGTATACCGTGATGCCCGTATGGCGGTTCGGGCTGTAGAGGTCGACGGTCCGGTCCAGCGTCCCGTCGATGTACACGTCGGCTTTGCCGTGGTCCGCGTCCAACTTGCCCACCCACTCCACGCTCGTCCCCGTGAAGGACGCTTCGGCATAGGAACCCGCCGTGGTGGTGTAGTGTCCCGTATGCTTGTAATAGTCGACGCCGGATACGCTGGTGAGCCAAGTGCCGGCATAATTCCAGCTCGGATGGGTGTCGTCCCGGGTCACGACCGGCGTGCCCTGCGAGACGTTGAACCGGTCGACTTCGACATAGCTGCCTACCGAAGAGGCATTCCGGTCGCTCCGCGCGACGATCTTGATCGTATGCGAGCCGGCGGACAGATCCCGCTTCGTATAGAGCAGCGTGTCGATGTAGCGCTCGGCATTGTACAGGTCGACGGTCTGGTCCAGCGTTCCGTCGATGTACACGTCGGCCTTCCCGTGGTCCGGCCCCAGCACGCCGTACCACTCGATGCTTTTTCCGGTAAACGTATACTGCGCATAACTGGCCGACGTCGTCGAGAAGTGGCCGGTATCTCCGTAGTAGCCCGTCCCAGTCGGAATGCTGGTCGGCCACGTGCCCGAATACGCGATGCCGCTCGCGGCGTCATCCGTCGCCGTCGGCATGCCCGTCGTGACGTTCATGCGATCGACCTCGACGTAGTAGTCGGTGGACGCGGCGTCCTTGTCGCTGCGGGCCACGATCTTGATCGTATGGCTGCCCGGCGTCAGGCCCGTCTTGGAATAAATCTCCGTGTCGACGAACCGGTTGGCGGCGTACAGATTGACCGATTGATCCAGGACATTGTCGATATAGACGTCCGCGGTCCCGTGATCCGGCCCCTTCACGCCCGACCATACGACATTGGTACCGTTGAACGCGTACTGGACGTAGCTGCCCGGCGTCTTGGTGAAGTGGCCGGTATTGCTATAATAGCCCGTCCCGGAAGGAATGCTCGTCCCCCATGTTCCCGTATAAGTAAACGCGGCATCCGCATCGTCCGTCACCTGGACGCCGGGCCCTTTTCCGAGCAAGCCGTTCTTGATCGCGACCAGCTGCGCGAGCTGCGGCGCGTTGATATTGCCGGTCTTGTCCACATGCGGGCCGAAGGACAGCACGCCGTTCTGATTGGTCACCTTCGACAGATAATCGACGATGTAGGGCGTCGTATACTTCAGCCCGAAGCTATTCCAGTCGTTGCCCTGGTAGGCCGTCTCGCTCCACTGAATGCCGCCGATCCACCTCGTATACGGGGCCGCATTGGCTTGCGACGGGAGAATGGACAGCTGATTCTGCTCGCCCGTAATATAATCCGCGTGCGTCGTCATCGGCAGATCGACGGCCAGGCCGGGATCGAAGGCGACGATGGCATTGGCGTTGCCATGCTTCGCGGCCGCCGCGAACGTCTGGAAGTTGTGCGCCTTCGTATAGTCGGTATACGCCTGCGAGATGTCCGGCTTGCCGTACTGTGCGCCGTTGTTGTACGTACCGTCGAACCACCAGCCGGCGACCTTGGAGCCGTACCGGTCCGACCATTCCTGGATGATGCTCTCCCACTTGGCCTGGAAATCCTGCGTGGCCAGATGATCGTAGATCGGCGCCGGATCCCCGAGGATGTCGCCGACGTCGGGATCGTCGGAGGGCGTGCGCGCGGGAAGATAGAGCATCAGCTTGATGCCGTACGGCGCGAGCGCGTCGTATAGATCCATCGGCAGATCCCGCGTGGACATCTTGGTCGTCGCGGCGGTCCTGCCCGTCAGCAGATCATAGGTCGCATTGGGGGGAAGCGAAGTATCCGGAGTTCTGCCCTAGCGTGAAGATCACGTACTTCGCCCCGGATTCTTTCGCTTGCTGGGCGAATCGCGTGACGTTGAAGCCGTTAACCAGCGTATTCCAGTCGCCCGTCATATCGCCGCCGCCATAGAGCCATTGGACGAAGAGGCCGTACTTCCCCTGCATGAACCAGTCCGTATTGGCATTGTACGTCTGCGCGGACGCCTGCTGCCTGGGTATCGCGAGTCCGACCAGCATCGCCGCGACCAATAGCATCCGGAATAATGCGTTTTTCTTGAGAAATCCCATCGTCATCATCGACTTCGTCATCCTCATGAGCCTCCTTTACGTATATGGGCCCTAACTGTCCTTCAGACTGTCCTTAATCGCCAGCAGCTGCGCCATCTGCTGCCGGTCCAGCCGGCCGAACCGGTTGACCTTCGTGTCCAGCGCAATGACGCCGCCGCGGGCCACCGCCTCCGTCACCCAGGAGACGAGGTCATCGGTCGGCCAGTTCAAGCCGGCATTGCCCCATCCGGCCAAATCCTTCACGAACTCGCCCAGGAATGTCCAGTGGAACCACTGCACGCCGTTCGCCTTGTCCGCCCAACGTCCGTCCGCCGGCAGCGGTCCGATCTCGTTGGTCTCTCCAGCGATGTAGTCCTCGAAAGGGGAGTTGACGAGAATGTCGCTGCCGATGCCGGCGTTGAACGCGACGATCCGCGAGGCGTTCCCGGACTTGGCCGCGTTCACCAGGCTGTACCAGTTGTAAGGCTTGCTCAGATCGTCGTAAGCCTCCTGGAACCACATGCCGTCGAACCACCAGCCCGCGACCTTGTCCCCGTACCGGTCCGACCACTCCCGGATGACCGCCTGCCATTTGGCCTGCGTCTCCTGGGACGGCGCGATCTCGACCGGATAATCGAATGCCTTGTTGATGGCGAAGTCGCCCTCATTCTTGTGCGCCTTGCTGGGGGGGATTCGCCGGGGAATACAGGATGAGCCGGATGCCGTGCGGAGCGAGCGCCTCGGCGATCTCCATCGGCAGGTCCCGGGTCGAAGCCCGCTCGCCCGGCTGCACGCCCGCGATGCGGTCGTACGTCGCGTTGGGCGACAGCAGGTACCCGCTGTTCTGCCCGGTCGTGAGGATGACGAAGCCGGCGCCCGTCTCCACGACCTGCTGCACGTACGCGTCTACGTCGAAGCCGTTAATGACCGCGTCCCAAGACTCGCCCGGCTGCCACGCTTCTCCCGGCTCCGCGGCGACGCGGTTCATGAACTCGGCCAGCAGATGGTGGGAGATGCCGTAGCGCGCGCGGTGCAGCCAGTCCGTGTTGGGATTGCCCTCCACGTCGGCGATCGGCCCTGCGGCATCGCTCGTCGCGGACCGGGGCACGGCGCCATCGGCATCCTCGCGAACCGTGACCTCGCATTTGTAATAGCGGCCCACGGCGTCGGCGGCGAGCGGCAGCGTATCCTGGACCGCCCCGATCACCGGGTTGTAAGTTCCCTCCTTCGCATTCGAATTGAACCATTTATAGGAGATTTCCTTGGTTCCAGTTTCAGTTCCTTTTGTCACGCCGCCGAGCGATCGTACCACCGCCTTCAGCTGGCTTTTCTTCCGCAGCGGACCTGCGATCGTTACCTCATAAGCGCCTTCGATACGCATCGGGATGCACACTCCTCGCGAACCTGCGGACAGCGCTGAAGCGAACACCGGAGCGCACTTCTATCGCCTCGATCTTCGCTTCAGCCGCTGCCTAGCCTTGTTCTGTATTATTTTTTGTTCAATTCGTCCAGCTTGGCCTGCGCCTCCGCCAGCACCTGCTCGCCGCCCGCCTTCTTCCACTCCGCGACGAAGGCGTCGAACTCGCCGATCGGACGTCTGCCCGTAATGAAGTTGATATAGTTCTTGATCGTCATCTGGTCGAGCGCGTCCTTGAACTCCGTATAGACCGGCTTGCTCAGCGGCGTCATGAAGTCGTACTTGCCGATGCCCTTGCTCGCGGCCTCTTCCTTGACCGGCATGAGATCCTTGCGGGTCATGAACGGCGCCTGAAAGTCATAATCGTTGAAGCTGGCCGGCGCATGGTAGTATGGGCCGATACCGAACTTCGTCCGCTCCTCTTCCTTGTCGTACGGCGGCAGATAGACGTAGCTGCCGTCTTCCTTGCGCTCGTACGTGACGCCCTCTTCTCCATACTTGATCTTGGTGAAGAGATCCATGTCGAACGAGGTGGCGTCGAACATCTGCAGGTACTTGGCCATCTTGGCCTGGTCCTTCTCGAGCTGGATGCCGAACTGAATGCCGGTGCCGAGCATCGGGTTGCCTTCCGTGATGCCGAATTTGCCGTCCGGTCCCTTGGGCCCGCTGCTGAGCGCCCACTCGGCGTTCGGCACCTGCTCGCGCAGCTTCACGTAATACTTGCCGCTGAAGAAGGCTTCCGGCTGGATGAATTCCCACCATGATCGGGCCACGGCGCCCACTTTGCTGGAGATGACCTTATCGTCGAGATTGGTGTCTTTATTGACGAAGAATTCGGGATCGATCAGTTCGCTCTTGAACCATTTGCTCAACGTGGTCAGCGCTTCCTTGGCGCCGGGCTCCACCTCGCCGCGAACCGCCTTGCCGTCCATGTCCACCGTCGCGCCCGGATACACCCCATAGGCGCCGAATACCGGCGAGAAGATCGCGGCGATCGAAGGCCCTTGCCCCGACGTGGTCACGGCGGTCATGCCGTAGGTGTCCTTCTTGCCGTTGCCGTCCGGATCGTCGTTGCGGAACCTGGTCAGCGCCTCGCCCATCTCGTCGATCGTCTCCGGCGTCTTCGTGATGCCCACCTTCTCCAGCCAGTCCTTGCGGTAGCCGAGTACCTCGGAGGAGGAGGCGAGCGTCCACAGGACGGGCAGGCTGTAGATCTTGCCGTCCGGACGTCTCACGTAGCGCATCGGATCGGGGCCGAGGTTCTTCTCCATCCACTTCATATAGTTCGGGGCGTTCTTCTCCAGCAGGTCCAGCGGGATCTCCGCGGCCGCGCCCTGATCCGCGAACTTGTCGGCGTCGGCAAAGGGCACTTCCTTCCACCAGTCCGGGATGTCTCCCGAGGCGATCTGCAGCAGTAGCTTCTCCCGGATCGCGTCGGGGTCGTTGGTGGACGTGTAGAAGTCGAGGTCTACGCCCAGCTTCTCCCGGATGGCGTTCATCGCGTAGCCGTTGAGATTCGTCTTGTCCGCGTCGAAGTTCCATACCATGAGCTTCATTTTTTCCCCTGAAGCGCTTGCGGAAGCCGACGCGCCGGCCGTGCCCGACGCCGCTGCCGGCGAGGGGCTGTCATTGTTGTTCGAGTTGCCGCACGCCGAGACGATGAGTCCCACCTGGATGACACTTAGACCTGCAGCGAGCCACTTCATGCGTTTAACCATCTGGATACCGCTCCCTTTTTTTATGATCTGTCCGATGATCCGTTGAAGCTCTATTTGAAGGACTTAGCCTTTAATAGCACCGACCATGACACCTTTGACGAAGTATTTTTGCACGAAGGGATACACGACCAGCATCGGAACGATCGAGAGGACGATGACCGTCGATTGCAGCTGCCGGCCCGTATACTTGGTGTTCGTGCTCATCTTCTGGATCATCGCGTTCAGGTTCGAGGTATCGTTCTCGATGACGATCTTGCGCAGCACGACCTGCAGCACCTGCTTGCGGCTGTCCGAGATGTAGATCAGGCTGTCGAACCAGGCATTCCAGTGCCCGACGCCGACCCACAGCGCGACCGTGGCCAGCACCGGCGTGGAGAGCGGCACGATCAGGCTGACGAAGATCCGGACGTAGCCGGCGCCGTCCACCCGGGCGGACTCCTCGAGGCTCTCGGGGATCGACCGGAAGAAGTTGCGCATGATGAGCACGTTAAACGCGCTGATCATGCCCGGCAGCACGAGGGACCAGACCGAATTCAACAGCCCCAGGTTCTTGATGAGCAGATAGTTCGGGATGAGCCCGCCGCTGAACAGCATCGTGAACAGCAGCAAGCCCGTGAAGGTCCGGTTGAGCGGCAGATCCTTCTTGGACAAAGGATACGCCGTCAGCGCCGTGAATACGAGAATCAGGACGACGCCGAGCACCGTGCGGACGATCGTATTGAGATATCCCGTCCAGAGCGGCGTGTAGTGAAAGGCCAAGCGATACGCTTCGAACGACAGCTGGCGCGGAAAGAGCATGAAGCCGGTCGAATAGGCCGAGGCGCCTTCCTCCAGGGACAGCACGATCTGGCTCCAGAAGGGGTACAGCGTGACGAACATCAGGACGACCATGCCGGCGTACAGCAGCGCGTCGATCATTTTCCCCGTAAGACTCTTGCGGTACACCATCGTAGAACCTCCTTGCTCTGCGGCATCACCACAGCGTGTGCTCGTTCCCGCCGATCGTCTTCACGATCCGATTCACGCCGAGGACGAGGATGAGCGCCACGACCGACTTGAACAGCCCGACCGCCGTGGAGTAGCTGTAGTTCGCGTTGATGAGTCCGATCCGGTACACGTAGGTATCGATGATATCGGCTACGTCCATGACCTGCGCGTTGTACATATTGAAGATCTGATCGAAGCCGGCGTCCAGGATGGACCCCATGGACAGGATCAGCATGATCGAGATGACGGGCACGAGCATCGGCAGCGTGATATAGCGCATCCGCTTGAACCGTCCCGCGCCGTCGATGATGGCCGCCTCGTGGAGCTGCGGGTCGATCCCCGCGATCGCCGCGAGATAGATGATCGAGCCCCAGCCGAAGCTCTGGTAGATGGAGGTCCCGACCAGGATCGACCGGAAGTAATGCTCATCCGCCATGAAGATAATCGGAAGATGGTCCATCGCCTTGAGCAGCAGGTTGATCGGGCCTTCCAGCGAGAAGATCGTGATGAAGATGCCCGACAGGACGATCCATGAGATAAAGTGAGGCAGATACGAGATCGTCTGCACCCATCGCTTGAACCGGCGGCCCGGCAGCTCGTTCAGCAGGATGGCGAACAGGATCGGGACCGGGAAGCCGAACAAGAGCTTGTAGAAGCTGATGATCAGCGTATTTTTGAGCACTACGTAGAAGTGGGGGTCATTGAAGGCCTTGTCGAAGTACTTCATGCCCACCCAGGGACTGTTCGCGATGCCTCCCATAATCTTGAATTCCTTGAAGGCCAGGATCGCCCCGTACATCGGGATATAATTGAAGATGATCAAAAAAACAAAACCGGGTACGAGCATGAGCAGCAGCGCGCGATATTTGACGAAGCGCCTGGCTCTCTCGCCGGGTCCTGCCCGGGTTCGGAGCTCGCGGTAAGCCGTCGGTGCGCCGATATCCGACACGGTTCCCCCCTCCTCTCTCTTGGTTGCGCATGACTTGCGCTCTTAATCGCAGGTACATCGTAGCATAGGTTTGGAAGCGCTGTATTCTTCTCATATCTTCGATTCGTTTCACTTTACTGCGATGTTCTCCGGACGATGTTGACGAGACTTTCGGCGCAGCCCGATAATCAAATAGGAAGGCATCGGCGAGGAGAATCAGGGGGAGGCATCGGCCGTGTACAGCATACTGATCGTGGATGACGAGCGCTTCGAGCGGGACGGCGTGAAGTTCCTCATCGACAAATACGGCCTTGCGCTCCAGATCGCGGAGGCGGCGAGCGGCGAAGAGGCGCTTCAATATATAGCGGAGCATCCGATCGACATCCTGCTGACGGATATCCGCATGCGGGAGATGGACGGACTGCAGCTGGCCGAGCAGGTCCGCGGTTTGCAGCCGTCCGTGAAGATCATTTTTTTAAGCGCTTACGGCGAGTTCGAGTACGCGCAGAAGGCGATTCATCTGCAGGCGATTCAATACATCCTGAAGCCCGTGGACGTGACCAACTTCCTCGACGTGCTGATGAAGGCGATGCAGATGCTCCAGGAGGAGGAGCGGGCGCAGCAGTCGCTCCGTCAGGAGAGTCAGAAGAGCATCCAGTGGGAAAAGCATCGGATTCTGGCGGATCTGCTCAGCAGCGGCGGCGATGCGGGCGCCCTGACGGACGGCGATCCGCGGCATGCCCTGCTGCCCTGGCATCAGGTGCTGCCGAACGGGAATCTGTCCGGGGAACGGAGTTACCGCATGATGATGCTGGATACGAGACAGCGGTTCTTCGACTCGGCGGATCCCGAATTCGAGCAGAGCCTGACCGAGTGGCTGCCCTACCCCAGCTCCATCATCGACATGAACGAATACCAGAGTCTGATCCTGCTCGAGCTGCAGGCGGATGAACCGGCGGAGCGGTTCGGCGAGCTGGGCCGCGGGATCATGGCGTGGTTCATAGCGCGGGCGCAGCAGGAGACGAGCGTCATCGTCAGCGAGACGTTCAACGACGCGGAGGGCATGCGCGGCGAATACCGCAAGATCGAGGCGATCCTGGAGAGCAAGTTCTTCTACGAGGAGGGCGGCGTCCGGCTGACCGCGACCTTGGCGGAGCAGCCTGTCGATACGCACAATATCGAGCAGATGCTGGAAGAGATGAATGCGCTGATCGAGCGGCAGGAATTCGGGCTGGTCCGCACGCGCTTCGAGTCGCTGTTCGATCATCTGAGGAACAGCGACCGGTTCTCCGTGATCTACGTGAAGTACATCTGCTCGGAGATCGTGCGCTCGATCCTGAAGTCCACCAAGACCAAGGATCTCGGCTTTTTCAAGGACAGCCTGGAGACGATCTACAAGACCGCGGTGCTGAAGGATCTGCGCGGCGTCATGGCCGGCATCTTCGACGCGTGCGGCGCGCAGCCGGCGCCTGCCGCCCCGCCTCCGCACTCGGAGTCCGTGCACAAGGTCGTGGCCGATGTCATCCAGATCATCGAGCGGGAGTATCGATCCGAGCTGTCCGTCGAGCTCATCGCCGAGCGCGTGTATCTGACGCCGAGCTATCTCAGCCATCTGTTCGCCAAGCAGACCGGGCTCAGCCTGATCAAGTATCTGACCATGCACCGGCTGGCCAAGGCCAAGGCGCTGCTGCAGGAGACCAACCGCAAGATCATCGACATCAGCCATGACGTGGGCTACTCGAACTTTCCTTATTTCTGCACGCTGTTCAAGAACTACTACGGCAAGACCCCGACGCAGATTCGGGAAGGGAACCTGCCATGATCCGGCTGGTCCGGCGCTTCCTCGACAGGCTGCGGTTCCGGCAGAAGCTCATCCTGACGTATCTGGTCATCAGCATCATCCCGATCCTGATCCTGGGCATGTACTCCTATTATCAGTCCAAGACCTTCCTGCGCGAGCAGGCGCTCGAGAGCTTCCAGCGGAACGTGGACGTCATCTCGGAGAGCGTGCAATCCAACATGGATCACTACGAGACGATGTCCAGCCTCATCCTGTACAACAACGTCGTGCAGCGCATCCTGTCCAATCGATATATGGATCTGTACAATCTGTATCTGGACTTCAACCAGTTCCTCAATCCTTACCTCAACATGCTGATGAATCTGAACAAGGATACGACCCAGCTGTCGATCTACACGAACAGCCAGCTGCCCGAATACGGCGAGTATATCAACAAGATCGACCGGATCAAGGCGCTGCCCTGGTACGCGGACGTGGAGAAGGTGAAGGGCGTGAAGTGGTATCACGAGAACAATTCGCTGTTCCTCGCCGGCCCTTTTCCCAAGCTGTATGCCTCCGACCGGTCCGCCGTGACGGCGAGCGAGGACAACGTGCTGTACATCCGGGTCAACAACCGCACGCTGTTCGCCGACCTGCCCGACACGCTGCGCCAGCACTGGGTGTTCCTGATGGATGGCCAGGGGTCGTCCATCTACTCCAATCATGTGATGGATACGCAGACCGTAGCGCTGATGGAGAAAATACAGAACAGCCGGATGGGCGAAACGCGTATCGACGGGACGAAGATGCTGATGCTCAAGCAGGCGATCCCGCGCACCGATTGGACCCTGTACTGCCTCGTGCCCTACCGGGACATCGTCGAGGATTCGGGCAGCATCGTGAGCGCGACGCTGATCATCGCCGGCATCTGCCTGCTCATCCTGATCGTCATCATCTCCCTCTTCGCCAACTCCATGATCCGGCGCCTGTACCGGCTGAACAACTGGATGAAGCGGGCCGAGGACGGCGAGCTCGAGCTGCGCATCCAGAACACTTCGCGGGACGAGATCGGCGAGCTGACCGACCGCTTCGGACACATGATGCAGCGGATCAACGAGCTGATCAACGAGGGCTATAAGAACAAGATCATCCAGAAGGAAGCCGAGCTCAAGGCGCTCAAGTCGCAGATCACGCCCCACTTCCTGTACAACACCCTGTCCTTCATCAACTGGAAGGCGCTGAGGAGCGACGATCAAGAGATCAGCCAGATGGTGACGAACCTGTCCCGCTTCTATCGCACCGCGCTCAATCGCGGGGACAACATCATCTCCGTCCGCGACGAGATCATCAACGTCCAGTCGTATCTGGACATTGTCCTGACGACGAGCGGGCACAGCTTCGACGTGCTCTACGACATCGACGAGGAGATCTACGCCTACGGCATGATCAACCTCATCCTGCAGCCGTTGGTCGAGAACGCCGTCAAGCACGGCATCAACCGCAAGACGGACGGCGGCAAGGGCCTGATCGAGATCTCGGTGCGCCTGCACGACGACACGATCGAATTCAGCGTGCGGGACAACGGGCCGGGCATCGAGCCGCAGCGATTATCGGAGCTACTCTCCACGCCGACCGCGGGCTATGGTCTCAAGCACGTCGACGAGCGCATCAAGCTCATCTTCGGCGCCGACTTCGGGCTAACGATTGAAGCGCTTACGATCCCGGGGGCGTGCATGCGGGTGCGGATACCGAGGCAGATAGTATGAGGGGCGCGGCACAATCCGCATGTTTAGCGTCGCATGTATGGCGTTATAGACACCGAACAGGCCCTCCGCGACCGGAGGGCCTGTTCATCATTACCCCATCTTCTTCGCCGTCTTCCCCTTCTTGCCCCGCTGCTCCAGCACCTCATCCAGATACGCCGTAAACTTCGACTCGCCGCTGTAGGAAACGAACAGCCAGTCGAGCGCCCGCGTCATCGCGATGTAGAACAACGACACTTCCTTCTCCTCAGCCTGCTCGAGCGGGTACGGCATGCTGTCGACATTGACGACGAACACCGCTCGAAAATCAAGCGCCTTCGCGCCGGCGATGGTCGAGAGCTTAATCGATTCGTTGGCGCGATCGGACCACCCTGCTGCATCCTCGTTTTCCGAGATCCAGTCATAGGGCATGCCCGCTTCAGACAGCGCCCTACGAATCGCGTCCACATAAGAGGCGTGATAATTGTCCTTCACGCGGTACAGAATCGCCATGTCGGCATAAGAGATTTTCTGCTCGTCATGCAGATAAGCGATACGCGCCACGACCTTCTTCAGCTCGTCGCTAAACCGATCGCATCGCGCGATGACCGGCTCCGGTCCCTTGCGGTGCGTGCTGTACGGGGGGGATGAGGTCTACGCCGTCGACGGATCCGTTCTGAACCTTATGCTGTAAGGCGGAGTGCCGCTGGTAAAAGTCCCACGCGAACTGCACGATCTGCGCCGTATTTCGGTAGTTCATCGATAGAATACGCGATCTGTCGCGACGTCCCATGCCCTGCGCCCGATTCCCCGCCTGCGGCAGACGCTGCGTCTCCGGATTCAACACGAGCCCGAGCAGCTGCAGCCACTCCGGATCGAAGCTCTTCCCTTCGTCGACGAAGATCGCATCGTAAGTGGGCAGAATCGCCTCGTTCTGGTCCAGCTTCTCGATCAGCACCGGGATGTCCGCCTCCCGCCCGTTCAGGACTGTCCTTAGCCATTCGTGAAAAGGGAACACCGCGATGTTCGACTCCACGGCGGCGCCGGCCTTCTGCTCTTCGAGGCGGATGAGATCCAGCAGATCCTCCGGTTCGTTCATCAGCCGATCGATCGTCTGCCGAAGCGTCCGCGCTCGCGCGATCTCGCGGCAGAGCACGAGAATCTTCCAGTCCGGATACTGTTTGGCGAGCCTTCTGGCGCGGCCGGCGAGTACGACCGGTTTCCCGCCCCTGTCTTCCGCCCGAGCTCTATTTTCCTGATGCAGATCCGTCGTCTGGATATGCCGAAGCGACAGAAGCAGCTGATCCTGGTCCTCGGCCGGCTGCCTGAACTCCGCGCTGATCCGCGCCTCGGCGAACAGATGCTGCCGAATCGCCCGCATATCCTCCGCCGTCAGATGGTAGCGGCGGCGGCTCCACGCCGTGAACAACCCATGGATTTTATCGATCAGGCCATCTGCCGAGAATCCCGCATCCTCCGGGTCGATCTCGTCGCGACACAGCACGAACGCCGGCGCGATGACCTCGTACAAGTCATATCGAATGAAGTCATCCCGCTTCAATCTCGTAAATACGGTCCCGCACCCGCACGCAAACTTCAGCTGACCTCGATCCTTCCCTTCCGTCTGGATCAGATCGGGATCCTGCCTCAGCTGATTCGCCACATGCCTCGCGTGATCTCGCACCTCGTTGTACGGATTCCGCACCGTCTCCACGCGACCCGCAGCGGTGTGCAGCTGCCATCCGCGATCATCCATTTGGAAGAGCATCGACGGGGTATAGTCCCTCACTTCCAATACGACCAAACCCAGATCCGGGCCGATGACGACGAAGTCGAGCCTTTTCCCATCAATCTCCGGCTCATAATACACCATATAATCGCTCGGCAGGCATTCCTTCAAGGTGCGAAAAAGTAGACGTTCCCCCGCTGCCGCACTTGTCCGAATAACCTCCGGGACCATATAGGCCATCTCTGTCACACCTTTAACTGATTTATCCCAATTGATAATAGTATATATTCATTTACTGGAGATGGGTAGGAATGGCGCAAGCTCGTTTAATTTAAGGATAAGGTTTTCGAGACGCCTTGCACGTCAAACACAATCGTGGATTCGTTTAACCAGCGTACATTTTGGATGCCGGCGTACTTCTTGCCATAAGGCAGCTCAAAGTTGAAATCGTTAGATCGAGAATGACGCAGAAGCAGTTGATTGGCGGACTTCTGATAGATTTCGAAAAAATAGCGGCTCTCCCCTAACGTTGCAGTCCGATAACGGAATACCAACGAATGCTCATGCTGAGGAGAATCCAAATGTTGATAGCTCCATTGCGGAAGCGCATAATGCGCATACAGATACAACCCAAGCCCGACACATATGCCAATTGGCATGGAGATGAGCAGGATCGCCTTTGCCCAGCTATGGGAGAGGGAAAACAAAAGCAGGATGACAAAATGTACGAGTATCAGCGACAACACATGGCTTTCATTAAAAAAGAATAAAACATAGTCGTTCAAAAATAAGATCAGTAAAGCGGCATCCATGAGCATCATCGATAGAAGCAAAATTAGAATAACGATTTTATAAGTTCGGTTTCCAGTCCCCTTGTACACGCGATTCCCCCCGTCCAAGTTCAGCTTGCGAAACGCCAAAAAAACTCGCCATCCACATTATAGATGAATGATTTACCATTTGAGGAGGGTTTTAGCGGGACTGTGCCGAATGGTGTATCCATCTCAACCCTAAGGAGGTTATCGTTCATGGGTCTTTTCAGCGGATTATTCAACAACTACTCGGAAGTGTCGGTCCAGGAGCTGCAGGAGAAATACGGCGCTTACCTGACGCCGAACGAGACGATTCAGACCGGCTTCAAGCTGATTCGGGACGCCTTTGTGTTCACGGACGAACGGCTGATTCTGATCGATCATCAAGGCGTGACCGGCAGCAAAACAAGAGTCGTGTCGATTCACCTGGACGCGATCTACGAGGTGACGATGGAGACGTCGGGCACCGGATTCGACGATTGCGAAGTGACGATCCACTATATTTCTTCCCCTTATCACAAGAGCAACAATATTTCAGTCGCATCGTACAAGTTTGAATTCGGCAAAAAATTTAACGCGAAGCCGATCTACACGACCTTAATGTCCATCGCCCTTGCCAATAACAAACGGTTGAACGGGTGAACGACCGTGCAGATCTTAACACGGCTTGGCGTGACGCTTCTCATGCTGGCAGCGATGCTGTCCGCGTCCGGCTGCGGATTGAAGGATGGTTTGCCCGGAGCGCTTAGGGGGAGAGTGCCTTGGAGAGATTGAATGGGTCGACTTTCTCATGCTGAGCGATGTCATGTACACGGCCAATTCCGAAGGAACGAAGGAAGTCTCGCAAGCCAAGCAAGGAGAGAAGGTAGGCGAGGTTTCGTATATGTTAAACGATCATGCCTGCACGGACCACCAGGCTAAGAACGGCGATGCCGCCTTTCTGCCGATCGGCACGGCGATCTATGCGATGAACGACTATAAACCGTCGTACAGGGTCATGGCGGGCGGCAAAGTGTATGAGGCCCATTCCAATCCGAATGCGAAGACGCTCGGCGACCTGTGGGACATCGATGGGAAAATCGCGAAGGTCAGCCTCGAGAGCGGCATGGACGGGAGCCCGATCGGCGACTTCGCGCCGGAAGCGTCGGCCGTCTTCGCCAGGGATTTGCCGCAGCTGAAGCTGGTTGGCTTCGATACGATCTACAAAGACAACAAGCCCGAATACGGCATTTTTCTGCGGGTGCACCTGCTGGATGGCACTTCCTTCCGAATGGTTTTCTACGAAAAGGCGAATGCCTTCACGGCCGGCGCCTATGGCACCGAAGCGATGAAGACGGTCATCGTCGGCGAGCGAACGCGGATCAAGAAGGCAGCCGGGTTAATGTAGCTTTGTGTCTGTTACTACAGCAAAACGGGACCGAGCTGAGGATCGCCTCAGTCTTGGTCCCGTTTCGTTTATACAGCGGCCTCGCCTGATAAGCGTGACCCTATCTTTTTTTACACGACCGTCTCAATAAATCTTTGCAGCATGGCCGCGACTTCCGCGCGCGTCGCCGTTTCCTTCGGCGCGAAGGCGTTGTCGCTCCGACCGGTGATGATGCCGGATTGCTGCATGTACAGCGCCGCTTGGCGTGCCCAGGCATCGATCGCGGACGCGTCGGAATAGCTAAGCGTCTTGTCGGCAGCCACGCTCGTGTCCGCCTTGATGAACTGCGCGAACCGATAGAGCATCGCCGCCAACTCCTGGCGCGTCACCTGGCGATCCGGCTCGAATCGCGTGCCGCCCACGCCCTGGATGATGCCATTGCCGGCCGCCCAGTCCAGATAAGCGCCGTACCAGCCGTCATAATCGACATCCGTGAAAACGTGCTTATCCGTCGCGCTCAGCGGGCCATAGCTTCTCTCGTACAAACGGCCGATGACGGTTGCCAGCATGGCGCGCGTCATGCCCGTGTCCGGCGAGAAAGTCCGCTCGTTCGTACCGACGAAGATCTCGCGCTCCGTGACGAAGTCGATGTAGGACTTGCCCCAGTGAGTCGCAATATCTCTGAACGCTTTGGGGTTCGCTTCGAACTGCACCGTCTTGCCGCTCGGCGCGATGTACTTCATCGTACCCGAAGCGTCGGTGGCGAAGCCGATGAACACCTTGCTGCCGCCTTCTTCGTAGAATGGCAGTCCGGCTGCTTTAATTTTCGAGAACTCAGCTTTGATCGTATGCGCCGCCGTGACACTTACGAACGTGTAGCTGTCTACTGCGCCTACGCTCTTGCCGTCAACCGTCACATCCGAGATGACATATCCTTCATCCGGCTTGATCGCGAAGGTCTGGCTGCCGCCCTGCGTCACCGCGATCGCCCCGGATGGACTCATGCTGCCGCCAATACCCGCTATCGCGGTAAGGGTGTAGCTCGCGCTTGTCGAACCGACGACAGGAGGCGTGCCGACCGTTCCGTAAGCGACGGCATACGTCGAGAAGTTTTGCGCCCAGATGACGATCTGATTGCCCTCCGCATCCAGCATATAGCCCTCCGTAGAAGGCGTGACTGCGGAATAAGGCAGCAGCGTCAGTTTCTGAGCGGCGCCGTCATGGTAACGGTAGATCGTGACATTATCTTTGCCCGCCAGATCGTAAGGCACGATAATCTTCAGCAGGCTTCCGACCGTAGACAGCGTGCTGCGCGTCGTTTGATTGGACGTATCGACGCGCGTCTTGGTCAACGTCATGTCCAGGTACAGGTCGAGCGACTGACCGCCGGCCAGATTTTGCAACTGCGAAGCGCCCGTTGCTGCGGAAGCGCCAAGCTTCTCTACGCCCAGCGTGATCTTCACCGACCCGCCGTTCGCGACAAGCTGCCTATCGTCGGCCGTGTACACGTTTTGCGTATCCGCGAACAGGTCGTTCAGTCCGTCCACGACGATACTAGGCGTGTCGCCTTTGATCTCCAGCGCACTGTTCTTGTTGCCCCTCGGCAGTACGATGAACCGCGGGCTGAAGTCGTAATCCTGATCCTTCACCGTCACGGCGACCGTAATGATCTGATCGTCCTTGGTGACGACCAGATTGTAGGTGCCGTTCGGTACGCCGGTTGCCTTGAAGTGTCCCACAGCATCGGTGGTCGCGGTCGATCCGATCTGAACGTTGCCCTTCATCACCTTGACGGTCGCTCCGGCGCTGTAGTTGGCTTCCGGCGCGTCATCCACGACCGTGCCGAGGACGTTGTAAGTGCCGTTGATGGTGAAATAGATCGTCTTTGCCTCGCCTGCCGGCACACTGCCGCTTGCCTTCACGCGAACCTTTACCGTATGCTCACCGCTCAGAACCGGCGGGCTCTCCGGATTGTAGGCGATCCAGCTGCCGTCGTCGATCGCGTATTCCATCGTATCGTCGATGCCGGTAATGACGTTAGTTACGTCATTGGCCGACACAGACGGCTGTGCTGGCGGGTTCGGCGTGAAGGTAATGACCTTCTCCTCGCCGGCCGGCACACTGCCGCTTGCCTTCACGCGAACCTTTACCGTATGCTCGCCGCTCAGAACGGGCGGGCTCGCCGGGTTGTAGGCGATCCAGCTGCCGTCGTCGATGGCGTACTCCATCGAGTCATAGATGCCTGTGATGACGTTGGTTACGTCATTAGCCATTACAGACGGTGCGGCTGGCGGATTGGTTGTGAAGGTGATGACCTTCTCCTCGCCTGCCGGTACGCTGCCGCTCGCCTTTACGCGAACCTTAACCGTGTGCTCGCCGCTCAGAACCGGTGGGTTCGCCGAGTCATAAGACACCCAGTTTCCGTCGTCGATGGCGTATTCCATCGAGACGTCGATGCCGGTTATGACGTTGGCTACGTCATTAGCCGACACAGACGGCGCCGCTGGCGGGTTGGTCGTGAAGGCGATGACCTTCTCTTCGCCTGCCGGCACACTGCCGCTTGCCTTCACGCGAACCTTGACCGTGTGCTCGCCGCTCAGAACCGGCGGGCTCGCCGGGTTGTAGGCGATCCAGCTGCCGTCGTCGATGGCGTACTCCATCGAGTCATTGATGCCTGTGATGACGTTGGTTATGTCATTTGCCGATACAGACGGCGCTGCTGGCGGATTCAGCGTAAAGTTCAGCGTCGTCGTCTCCCCTGCCGGCTTGTCCGTACCGGAATTCGCCGCCACGCGCACGAGTACCTCAGCCGTGCCCGGAAATACCGGCGGATTGCCGGGATCGTATGCCGTCCACGACCCGCCGTTTAACGCATACTCCATCGCCGCGGTAGCGCCGACGATCGTATTCGAATCGTTATCCGCCGTTACATTCGGCGCGTCAGGCTTCGGCTCGGACGTTACGACCGCTGTCGCATCGCCGAAGCGCACGACCTTGCCATCAGCGTCGACTTCCGCCACGCCGACTTTGTCGCCGTCGGTAGCCGGAATCAGGCCGTTGCTTGGCAGCTCGTCATAGCCCGTTAATGTGTCGCCTACCTTCGGAACGACTACCGTGCCGCTGCCGAAGTTGACGTACATCAGCTTGTGACCCTCCGGCAGCATCCCACCTACTTCAATCTTCGTCTTGCCGTCATTGCTCGCGCCGCTCGGGTCGCCGGCTGCGACCGTCAAGCCCGATGCCGGTATCGGCGTCGTGTCGCTTACCGTAATCGCGAGCGTCTGCGTCGATCCCGCGCTGAAATGGAACGTCAACGTCGTCGTACCGACCGACTGCGATGCCAAGTAGGTCTTCTTGATCGTCAACGTCGAGTCGCTGACCGTATAATCGGTGCCGAGGCTGAGCGAAGTCGTCCCGTTTTTAATGCTGGACAGCTCATTGCCGTTCAATGTCATGCTCGTCGTGACATCCTGATAGTGCCCCGCCGACGTATTCGCAGAATTCAGATCGAACGTCGCCGTCGTTGGGCTGATCGTGCTGTTCAACGGCGCCGTTTCGTTAACCGTGATCTTGTAAGACTTGGTCGATCCGTCAGCGGCGGTAACCATGACATCGATCAACGTGGACCCATCGGCGTCCAGCGTGATCGTTCGCGCGCTGCCGCTTGTCGTGGAGTCGCCGTGGACCGTCACGGTCGCGCCGCTGTCCGCTACCGTCGGCGTCACGTCGATCGAAGTCGTCCCGTACGGTACGTTTACGGTATAAGTTTCCGTATTCGGATCGAACGTCAACGAGCCCGGATTTACTATCAGATTGCTGAGATAGGCATTGTCGCTAAGCGGTGCCGCGGTCGTCGTAAAATCCTTGCTGCCGACAAGACTTGCATTCCCCGCACTGTCTTTAGCCACAAAGTAGGCATAGTAATGCGTGCCTGCCGTCAATCCCGTTACGTTAAACGACTTGGCCGCCGCAGCTGTAGCCGCGCCATTGTCCGACTTGATTGCCGTCGCTCCCAAGTGGTTCTGGCCGGCAACGACTTGTGCCGCCGTAGGCGGCGTCGCGCTTGTCGTCAACACGTAATACAGCGTTGCATTTTCGTCGCTTGTCGCTTTTAAAGCGGCATCCGACTGGGTAATCCCTGATACGTCGATTCCCGATAAGACGGGCGAGGTCACATCCGCAGCCGCTCCGGCCCGATGGATCGTCACGGCATAGTAGAGGGATTTAAAGAGGTCGCTGCTATCGATCTGAATGTATGCAGTCGAAGAACCGCCTTCCGGCAGGTTCAAGAATGAAAGACTGTAACCTCCGCTGTTTGTACCTGCATAATCCGGATCATCGTAGAGATAGACGGTCCCGCTGCCCGCGACAGGCACGATGTCGGCCATGTCCAGCTTCGTCACGCTGTTCGCCACGTTGATGGACCACGTGATCGGATCCGCAGCTGTGCCTGTCCCGCCTCCGGGAGATAGATCGTTTTGGCCCAGGACGCTTGCGAGCGAAGGAGCGTCGCCGACCGGAACCGGATCGGACGCCAGCACGACCATGGCATTGTCGCCGCCCACCGCATAAAACTTGCCGTCCTTGAAATAGACATCGTTCAGCGTGCTGCCCGCTATGCCAAGCTTTTGTTCGGAGATGGATATCCAGTTCTCGGCATCGGTCGAATAATAGACTCCGGGATGAACGTTGCTGTCGGCATCGTAAACCGTACCGACGACGACAAAGTAGCCATCCCCGTAGGCCATGCTGCTCAGATCGGAATACGCAGGATCGATCTCATGCTCGATCCACGTCATCGGGCCCCCGGTCGGCGCGTCTGCCGACGAAAGCGCCTTGGGCGCTCCCGTGGTCCCGTCCACTGCTGCAAGAACATAGCGGGAACCGTCGAATGCAATATCTCTAAAGCTATCGCTGTTCGCAACGTAATCGTCCAAAGAACTCATGGGGGTCCAACCGGCACCGCTCGAAGCCGTCATCCAGACGCCCCCATAACCAAAGACGAAGAACATGCCGTTGGCATAGCCAAGGTTCATTGCGTAGGCGCCGTCTAATTCCGTCTCCAAAGACCAATTAATTCCGTCCGGAGAAGTCAGCACATCGTCGCCGTCAGTCACCGCCACAAATACGCCGTTGCCGTACTCCAACCCGACGACTTTGCCGGAAGCACCCGCAGGCAGATCGTACGTCGCCCAGTTGACGCCGTCTGCGCTTGAGCCGAGCTTAGAGCCGCCGGCGACGAACCGCCCCTCGCCGTATACAATCTTGGAGAAGGTATAATATGGAGGCAAAGCCGTTGATGGGGCAAGCTGGTTGAAGCCAGCTTCGGAAGTAAACAAGCCGCCGTCGGCGCTTTCATTGCCATCTGAAGGCACCGCTTCGCCAACGGCCACCCATTTGCCGCCTCCGCTTGCAACGCCCTTCAAATCGATCTCGATTCTCTGCCATTGGCTGCCGTCGGCAGTCACAAGCAAGCTGTTCAACGCCCCTGTCACCGCGACGATACTCGTACCATTAGAGGCAAACGACAAGATCGAGATGTTCGATACCTTGGCCGACGGCGTCCAATTCACGCCGTTGTCCGTGGAAATATCCAACTTCCCCGATTTGCCGTAACGATATAAGGCAGATCCGGATTGGCCGACTCCGATCGTGCCGTCGAATGAAGCGGCTCGCGCGAAGCTGACGCCGTTCGTGCTGATATAACCTTCTTGCCATTTATAGTTCGCGTACAACTGATTATTATAAATGGAAAATCCAAGGGAACCGTCGCCGAGGATTGCTGTAGCAAATGAAGTGGTCCAACTCGACCCGTTCGTCGAGTAGGCATAGCCGGTAAACAAATTCGTTGATGCAACATAATTCCCTTTAAACTTAACAAAGTCTACTAAATAGAAGGCACTTGAACTGCTTGAACCGCTTTTCACAAATCGGGGAATATTGCCCCATTGGCTCCATGTCTCTCCATCAGCAGAGCGCAAAATAATGCCCTGATCCTGACTGTTATTCCCGTTCCAGGCTGCGCCGGCCGCGTAAAACGCCGCATCCTCGGCAACATACCGAACTTTTTGCAGCGTACTTCCGGTAACGGCGTGCTCCGTCCAGGACAAACCGTCGGGAGATTCGATCAGTTTGGCAAGAGCAGTTCCAGACGAACGATCAGTGCCTACCGCCACATACTTCCCGCTGCCGTAAGCGACGCTGCTCCAGTCGGCTTTATCGAGAGACGCCGGCAAGATTATACGCGTCCAATTCAATCCGTCTCCGGACCGGACGACGCGTCCTTTTGCGCCCACCGCCACGTAAGCGCCGTCGCCGTTGATATTCTCGCCGTAAACGACGCTTGCCAAGCTGCCGTCGACATTTGACGCACTCGCGGACTCTACGATGAGTCCTGGGCTGCCCGCATGCGCGGATGTCAAATAGAGCTGTGGAAAAATCAGACACATTAATAATAAAATAATCAAGTGTCTGCGCGCAGCCAAAGTATTCATGATCGTCCTCCTCGATGTGTAGGGGCATTATAACTATAAAGAATATACTAAACGTCAATTAACAAACGCTTAACAGGTCTGATAGCGCATCCAACCACCCATCTGCTACAATATTTTTCGACTACACTTTATGGCATCGACATCGGAGGATGAGCACATGAACTTACGTCCGCTAGGCAAAACGGGCTTGCAGGTTAGCGAGGTCAGCTTCGGTACGTGGGCGATCGGGGGGATCATGGGGGCAGACGAACGATGAAGAGTCGCTCCGCGCCTTGGACAAGGCGATGGACGAGGGCGTCAACTTCTTCGATACGGCAGACGTGTACGGCGACGGCAAGAGCGAGCGGCTGCTCGCCCGCGCTACCAAGGGCAAGGAAGACAAGATTCACGTTGCCACGAAGTTCTGTCGCCAGGGCGATATTCACGATCAGCAGACGTATTCGGAGCAGCGGGTTCGCCAGTGGTGCGAGGACAGCCTGAAGCGCCTGGAACGCGATACGATCGATCTATATCAGATCCACTGCGCGCCGTTCGAGACCCTGAAGCAGGGCGCCGTGTTCGAGGTGCTGGACAAGCTGCAGCAGGAAGGCAAGATCAGCGCTTACGGCGTCAGCGTCGAGACCGTGGACGAAGGCTTGTTCTGTCTGGAAAAGTCGGGCGTGCAGGCGCTGCAGATCATCTTCAACATCTTTCGACAAAAGCCGATCGCAGAGCTCCTCCCCCGCGCGGCCGAGCGCGGCGTCGGCCTGCTCGTCCGGCTGCCGCTCGCCAGCGGTCTCCTGACCGGCAAGTTCACGGCGGATGCATCCTTCGAAGCCGAAGACCATCGCAACTTCAACCAGAACGGCGAGGCCTTCAACGTGGGCGAGACGTTCGCCGGCCTACCCTTTGCCAAAGGCGTAGAGCTCGCGTCGCAGCTCAGCTGGATCGCCGAAGGCCGCGACAATATGACGCGCGCATCGCTCCGCTGGCTGCTGGACTTCAAGGAGATCACCTGCGTGATCCCGGGGTTCAAGAACGTGCGTCAAGTTGAGGACAATCTAGGCGTGCTGGCCACGAAGCCGTTCACTGCGGAAGAACACGAGCGGCTGCGGAAATTTTACCGGGAACAGGTCAGCGAACATATTCGGGGTGCTTATTAAGCTAGATGGATATAGGCGCTCATGCAGCAGCGGATCCGCCATATGGGGATCCACTGCATTTATTTAATGGGGGATATTGATGTTATTTTTTCCTTCTAACTCTCTTACTCTCTCTTCTAATTGAGCGATTCTTTTATTCATTTTACCGATCACCGGCACGCCAAATACAAGGATTAAAATAAACAAGACCACGGCCATACGCGACACACCTCCCTTCCAGATTCATCGGCAGCGCAGACGCGTTATTTCATATAAATGGAATGAAAAACAGAGCTGAGACGATATACGTTTCAGCTCTGTATTCGTTACAGCCGGTTCAATGATGAAGCGCCAACAAGTCTTTGAGATCTACCGCTGTTATCATTCAACTCGGTCCTCCATTTTTGCGGATACTACTCAAAAATTCGAGTATATTGAATTGCTTAGACTTGGATTAAGATAATCCCATCAACCACAGGCCATGTAAATTCGGGTTTGCACCATACGTAAAATGTTCGAAGTTATACAAAGGAGGCAGTTGTTAGAAAACAGTGCAGCGCCCAAGCCTAGGAGGATAAATTTCAATTAAAACTTGGAGGGAATTATGAAAATGAATTTTAAACGACTGAAAGTCGCGTTTGTCGGAAGTATTCTTGGCGTTATATTAAGTACCAGCTTTGCCAACATCAGCTTTGCGGCGGATACAGCACGGGCCAGCAGCAACCAAGCTAGTACAGGGAATAGAATTTCCCCTCTCGGAATTTTCTGGAACTGGGCAGCAGATAAGACCAATACGGATGGAACAACGATTACAACCACTGGCGGCAGCGTTCTTCAGGATGCTGACAATTGGGAAGCTGGACTGGGTGGTGAATATGTTCCCGGCAAAGGTTGGGTGCCTAGCGATACTTATACCGACATTGCTGACAGCTACAATACGATCAAGGATACAGTCTCTGCAGCTACTAAAGTGATTATTACGGTTGTTGCTACACCGGAAATCGGTAAAGGCGCGGCATCGGTGCTCGGTGCAACTGCTGCGGCTGGCGCTGTCAACTTTGGCGAAGTGCTCGCTGACTCGGATAACGGCAAGAAGGTCAGTATTATTAGCGCGGTTGACCGCGGTACGGCTAGTGCTGCAATTACGGAAATTATAGGGCAGGCGCTTCCGGGTGAAAGCTCCAAGCTTGCCGATGTTGTTGCCAAATCCATAATCAAGACGTCCGTAAAAACGGCCGCGGATACGATTCTAAATGGTGCAACAGGCAAAGATCCAGGCAAATCATTCGCAGACGACCTTACAGGCGGCCTCGTCGATGTTTATCTCATTACTGTAGGTGTAGAAGGCGCGGATAAAGATATTTTGAAGGCTGTTATTGGTGGCCAAATCAAGGATATCAAGGATATTTTAGCAGGCAAGATAACAATCGGAGGTTCAGGGGGGAACAATAGGCATTGATATGGGGAGCCTTCCCAAGGGTACGGGAAATTCTCAAGTTACACCTGGCACTGTAGGCGCACCACGTTCATCTGACACGCAAACGGAGGGCCCGTCAAAAGGAGGAACTTCTGGCGAGGGAGAAGGGCATTCCTCTAATGATAATCACGGAGATGGCAAAGGAGACGACTCCGATGATACCGCACATTACGTAACCATATATGACGCTGAAACAGGGCAAGTAATAGCCAGGTGGGAACTCGACGACGAAGGACGCCCAATCACCGGCGGGACACCTAATCCCGAAGAAGGCAGCGGTACCGATAACGGTCTAGGCGGGAAACTCGAACAGATCGGAGTCCACCTTCCTGGATGGGGTAAGAACGACGGCGATTCGTACAATGGCTCCAGCAGCTCGAACTCAAGTTCCAGTACCAATAGCGCAAACCATGTAGGCGGCGGCACCAACCTGTTCGAGCCTAGTTATGATACGCAAGGCTCAATAGGAACAGCGGCAGCTCCCGGAAGCTCGAATGAAGGCATGGGTGACGGGAACGCATCCGAAACCGGATCAGGCCCTGGAAATGGAGGCGGAATCCGTAGCCACGAAGACATCGGCACCATGTATTCCGGCAACACAGCGGACGATACCGGTTTTGGCGGACTTGATAAACTACCTATGGTGCGCGTCAACTAGTTGCACCCACGGCGAAAGGGTATGCCAGACGAGTTAACTCATGTCCTTTAATTACTAACATAATAATCTACTATCATTGAAAGCCCGAGAGGGCTTTTTATTTCGTTCTGGAGGTAAAACCAATCTCGTAGTATTCGAAACAGAAAAAAGGCTGTCCCTACCGCACCATGTTCGACCGGTCCTTCGAGAAAGAGGGCATCGACAGCATCACCTACTTGGAGTTTCAAAGCGCCGAAGCGATTAAACAATGCGCGATCTCGGGCATCGACATCGCCTTCCTGCCGGAGATCGTGACGGAAGCCGAAGTCGAACGAGGCGAGCTCGTCGCTCTTCCGTGGCAAATTCCGGACTTGCGCGTGTATACGCAGATGCTGTGGCATAAAGACAAGTGGCTGTCGCCGATCATGATGGGTTTCATAGAGGCTGTAAGAGAGGTTGCGCCAAAGGGATAATGCTCATTTCCGAGCATCCGAAATATCGACCACATTCTCATTTACGTCGTACACAATATAGTGTCGATTCCAACTTTGTTGGGTCGTAACGATCGCTTCTTGATTGGCTTTTTTTAAAAAAATAACCGGATCCCTCTTGGCGGTCGAATGTCCAACCTTCGCTTTCCATTCGTTCTATGAGCAACTCACGACCATTTCCGTTTTTAACTTTAGTCAGATACTCTCCTTCAGCTTCCATACGGACAATAGATTGATCGGATGTATTTAGCAGCCAGATGAGCTTTACGTTTGTGTATCCGACATCATTAATAAAGAGACCAGCGATTAGTAGTAAAAAAATGACAAGGCCTAGTATACTGAATACAGGCCATTTCCAACGTTTCCTCCGCATCATGGCGACCTCCTATTCTATAATCAGACGAATTCTTTATTTGAGAAGTTCGATGTTTAGACCGATGAATTCCCGAATCGGCTGTCGTCTATATAAACGAAGGTACGAATGAACAACAAACCAAATTGACGAAGAGGTGTTAGGAAAATGGCATTAACGTCCACATTCACGAGCTTGAACCTGCCTGTCAAAAACGTAGCACAATCGAAGGCGTTCTTCACCGGAATCGGCTTCGCGCTCAACCCGCAATTCCCCGATAGCGAGAACTCGGCAGCCATCGTCATCGGCGACAATCTGCAGATCATGCTGATCGCCGAATCCTTCTTTAACACGCTCACGGAGCGGGAAACCGTCGATACGAGCAAGTATTCGCAGTTCACGATCGCACTGGCCTTCGAGAGCCGGGAAAAGGTCGACGAGATCGTGAATACCGCGGTCTCCTTGGGCGGGAAATTGCACGCGGAACCCGAGGATCATGGGTTTATGTACCATTGGGGATTTGTGGACCTGGACGGCCATCTGTGGGCGATCAATTGCATGAACGCGGATGTGGCTTAAGGTTAAGGCTAACGGATAGTACGGCTCATACTTGGATTCAAAATGAAAGACGCTGGGTGCTTCCCCAGCGTCTTCTTCGCGAAGATTAGTTTTGTTCGGTATAGGCTTTGAAGTTGTCCATGATCGCTTGCCAGCCTGCTTGCTGGAACTCGACGGGGTGGCTGCTGTCCGCGTCAAACGTTTCAATGACCTTCGTCTCGTTGCCTTGGTCGACGAATGCAATATCCACTCTTCTCCCTTTATGCAAAAAGAGAAACTTATTGTTTCTCTTTATTTTCAATCCAGGTTAGAAAGGGAACATCTTGCTTATTTGTTGTATAAGCAATGTTTGTATTTTTGTCGATGAAAATTGTCCCTGTTCCCGTCAGTTCAATTGAAATTACGGTCCCATCGTTTTTATGCAGGCTAATCAGCCTCGGTTTATCTGCGGTTGCAGAACCTTCGGCAATCTTCGCTTCATCCAAATACTTTGTAAGTTCTTCAATGTCACTTTTCTCTGACAACTCTTTTGAGAGTGTACCATCACCAAGCATAATCGTCGCTTTAGATAGGTCACCTGGTTTAATCAAAAATAAATGATTTATTTCTGTTTCAGTACCTGTCTCATTATCGTTACTCTTCCCGCACCCGCTCACCAAAACAACAAAGCAAAAGGTCAACAAGAAAGCACAAATGGTTTTTAACTTCATTTCAGCACCCCTTATGTTGTTTAATCTTTAAACGTTTTACAGTGCTGAGTTGTTGCAGCAGACAGTGGGTGCCCGACTAATTAACACCCACTGTCTTACGAAATGATTAACTGTTCGGGTTAACTGCCTTAGTGGAACTACTTGTGTACAATGTTACAGCGCCACCATTAGCTAGTGCATTGCCAACTTTCGTGAAATAACCGTAATAACCTTCAGGTAGAGTCGAGGTGGCAAGACTCCTTCCTGATACGATACCAATTAATTGACCGTAATTATACGGATTGAATACGACTCCGCCGCTGTCTCCGCCTAACACAAGGCCTCCGTCATCTTTCTTGGCCTGTATCATCCCTGTGAGATGGATTGTTCCATAAGTTACAGTGGCGCTGGTATTAGTGACAGATCCGCAGGTTACACTCGTCTTTATACCGGATTTACAGATCAATTGTCCGTTAATAACGGTAGTTGTAGTCGTGTAATTCTTGTCATACTCCCCATTTGCAAGACCGTTATAATAATATCCATTCCCAATGCTACGAGAAGTGTCTGTGAGCAGTATCAGTCCAACATCAGTACCATAATCGCCATATGCGCTAAGATGTTGAGTGCCTACATTGGTTGTATTCTGTTTCGCAGCGCTGCCTATGCTAGTGACACAATGCCCTGCCGTAACTAAAAATTCCTTAGTGTCTTTTGTTGCCGTAAAGGCTGTACTACAATTGCTATTATCAATTGCGATTCCGCCGCCCATCGTAGTAAAGTTAGCAGTTCTTGCTAAGGCTGGTTCCGCATCTATAACTACGTCGTAGTTCACATCGACTACACTTTGATCAATTTCACTTGTGTCAAACAAAGCCTCGATAGTATTCCCTCTTGCTTGTGTCTCCCTTTCAAGATTCACTTCTACTTTTTTGGTCCTTGACACTCGTATTGATCTCATAGTTTGTAACCCCTGATCCTTCAAGATCTTGAGCAATCTCATCTCTCATTTTATCGAGTTGAGACTTTGAATATTTTACAGATTTAAATTCCAAAAATTCGCTCGGTACGATACTTTTTAGTTTTTCCCCCAGTTGATTTGTTTTTTCGTCCGTAGACGCAAGAGCCAAGACAAACTTGTATCCAGTCTGTGTATCAATATAAAGTTCTCCATATTCGTCGAGTGCCTCGGTCGACCCAATAGTGGTGTTAATCGTATGAACAACATCGTTCAAATACTGTTTCTCTATGTTGTATTGCTGCTGTTGTTCAGCAGACAAATTTAAATTAGCTTCGCTTTCAGCTGGTTCTGCAAATACAGATGAGGGTAAAATTACGCTTGCAGCTGTTAGAATAGTAAGAATCGATTTACTGACTTTTTTCATCTGTTAGATCCTCCTAATAGTTTTTTACACGAAGTCAGCTCAACTTACCAAAACTATCGAACTTATTCCCTCTCAGCTCCTTCCATACAAATAGTAATTAGTACAAAATAAGTATATAATGAAATCTATTAGGAGTCAGTCGAATTATGTAAATTTTGAGAATTTTTTGCTGGTTAACAATACTCATTTTTTTATGTCTAATTTACTATCAAAGTGTAACCTCTCTAACCTACTAAACTCCCGCCTTGCGCAATATATGCCGAGCCAAGATCCATCCCGCTTGGGTCTCCTGAGGGATTCACTCCTTGTGCTCAAAAAGACAAAATATTTTCAAAATTTCGGCTTTCGGACCAATCAGACCGATGAATTACCGAATCGACTGTCGTCTATGCAGACGAAGACAACAATGGACCACAAATTCATTTGACGATGAGGTGTTTTGAAAATGGCATTAACGTCCACATTCACGAGCTTGAACCTGCCTGTCAAAAACGTAGCGCAATCGAAGGCATTCTTCACCGGAATCGGCTTCGCGCTCAACCCGCAATACCCCGATAACGAGAATTCGGCAGCCATCATGATCGGCGACAACCTGCAGGTCATGCTGATCAACCAAGCCTTCTTTACGACGCTCACGGAGCGGGAAATCGTAGATACGAGCAAATATGCGCAGCTGACGATCGCACTCGCCTTCGAGAGCCGGGAAAAGGTCGATGAAATCGTGAATACCGCGGTCTCCCTGGGCGGTAAATTGCACGCTGAACCTGAGGATCATGGGTTCATGTATCATTGGGGCTTCGTGGACTTGGACGGCCATCTGTGGGCGATCAACTACATGAACACGGATGCGGCTCAAGGTTAAGGATAACTGAAAGCAAGCTTCATACTTGGAGTCAAAATGAAAGACGCCGGGCAACTCTCCGGCGTCTTCTTCGCGATGATTAGTTTTGTTCGGTATACGCTTTGAAATTGTCCATAATCGCTTGCCAGCCTGCTTGCTGGAACTCGACGGGGTGGCTGCTGTCCGCATCGAACGTTTCAATGACCTTCGTCTCGTTGCCTTGATCGACGAATGCAATATCCACTCTTCTCTCGTCTCCGAGGGCGTAGCCGATCGCCTCATGGCGATTCACGACATCGTAGACGCCGGCAAAATCAAAGCCCATGCTGCCATCCTTCGCTTCCATCCGCGTCAGAAACTTGCCGCCGACCTGCAGATCGTTCTCGGCTCTCGGCGCATGCCAGTCCTCGGATGCTTGGTTCCACTTCGTGATGTGCGCCGGCTCGGTCCAATAGCGCCATACCTTCTCGACGGGGGCTTGAATGACGGCCTGCACGGTTACTTTCGTTGGTTGATTCGTTTCCATATGAACGGACACCTCTCTCATGATATTCGTCGTTTGGTTAATCTCAAATATATAGACGTAAGCCAAATCCGAAATTCATCGGTCGAGTCGCTCAGGCAGCCCAAATCGCGAAAATAATTTGGTATTGATAAAGTTTTGAACGTGTAGGATTTGATTTTCTTTGGCTTCGATGACGTGGATGCCCCAGGGCACCAGGCCGGCGCCGTCTTTGTCCGGCATATACTGGGCCAGCGCCGGATAACCGCCATTTACCGTAACGGGCACAAACCGCGAACCTTCGCAATGCCAGCGCGTAAGCGAATAAAAGGCGGACAAGTCGTCCTTGCCTCGAATCCACATCTCGAAGGGCGGCATCGACATGCAGCCTTCCTCGTGGAACAACGTGACGAGCGCGTTGATATCGAATTGTTCGAAGGCTTCCACATATCGGGACAGCAGCTCTTGCTCAGGCTGAACATCCATGCTGCTGAGCTCATCGGAGCGAAGCTGCGCCCGCTCCATCGTCTCTCGGGCTCGCTGCAAGGCGCTGTTCACCGCTGCCGGCGACATCGCAAGCGTCTCCGCGATTTGCTTGGAGGACCATTCGAATACATCCTTCAAGATGAGCACCGCGCGCTGCCGCGGAGGCAAGGTCTGCAAGAGCGCGATGAAGCACAGCTGAAGCGTATCTCTGCGGACGAGCCGATCCTCCGGATTGCCCCCAAAGTCGGGAGACGGCCAGATCCAGGCGGAGTCCGGCAGCGTGTCGCGCGGCTCCACGATGGCGGCGGCCGGATCGAACAAGTCTACGGGAAGCGCGCGGCGCTTGGATTGTCTCAGCTTGTCCAAGCACAGGTTGGATGCTATCCGATAGACCCAAGTTTTGAACGAAGAATCCTGTCTGAACGTGCTCCAGCTCTGCCAGACCCGAATACTCGTCTCCTGAACAGCATCGTCCGCATCGTCCATGGAGCCCAGCATCCGGTAACAGAACGAGGTTAAGCCCGGCTTCAAGCTTGCAAATAAAGGTTCGTCAAATGCGGTCTCGTTCATCGCGGCCTCCCTTAACGATCTCCCCGAAGGGCGGTACCTTCATTATATGCAATGAAGCGGAAGGGCTCAATTGAATTCATAGGCGCGAGCTTGAAGTGGGCTTTTAGGACTTGCACGGCCATATGTGGGCGATCGTTTTAAAGACGCTGGGCGCATCTGCCCGGCGTCTTCATTATTCTCGCACAACAATCGTTCGAGCCGTCTTCGGATTCTCGCTTCCAAATACTTCGTTCACCCATTCCCGAACCCGCACTTCCCACGCAGCGCTCGCGGAACTGTAAGTCACGTCTTCAATGGCATAGTACGGAAACGTCACCTTATGAATCGCTTTTCGCACGGCCTCTTGCTCCGTCAGCTTGGAAGGATGGTCTGAAGCCCGAGCCATGACAGTGACCTTCTTAGCCTGGAAATGCGGCGGCATGGTCAAAGCGACAGGCACATGAGCGTCCGGAATGACTGTGACTTGCTGTCCGATCTCTAAGCCCGAAGGCGCATTGGAAAACCACATGGGAGGTTGGCCATCCGGACCAGCTGATAAGAGGATCTCATGATTTTGAATGTCAGTAATATAGCCGGACACTTGATCGACCCGTTTGTCCGATCCCTGCAGCCTGCATGCGACCATCGTAAAGGTAAGCAAAACGGTGAGTCCGATTTTTAAGATGTATCCCATCTGTGTCGTGCCGCCCGCTAGGACGAAGCTGTTGTCATCCTTACCAAATCGTAATATCTTCAATCTCATCGCTATTAAATACCTCTTTCAGACTTCTTCCATCGATTATAGAGTTATCTAACAGCGAAGACATATTGTCGTAAAAAACGATTTCTTCATGCGACTTCGTCGGATCGCAATAGTACCAACCATCGAGAGGATTATCGCCGCCGGTTCTGACAATGGCATATATCAAACCTTTGTATGTAAAATTCGCTTCTCCTCCATGACTAAGATCTTCTTTAAAGTTTTCAAAGCTGTACAAGGTCCGTTCACTCCTTCTAATTCATGATCATTACTTAAACTTATCCAAAAATTCAGCCTCGCTGATCTCAGTTTCATGGAATGCCGCTTTATACTTTTCAATATTGCTGATCGCTACTACGCGATTGTCCTTGAGCTGGTAAATGAACGGTTCGATAATGCCGTAATACTGCTGAGCACCCGCGCTGCTAGGCGCAATGGTAAAAATATATTCTTCTCCGGCCAGTACCGTCGCGCGTAACGGCGCTTTTTTTAGATTTGTAATTTCCGCCGCCTATCGCAATTTTGATCCGGCTTCCCGTCTCCAGATTGCCTTTCAATACTTGGGTCACGGTGACGTTGTAGTCGGTTCCGGGAACGACCACGCGAGCATCTTCTTTCGTTGGGTCCGTTGAATCCCGCCTCAAGTTCCGGGGCTCCCCCCTTGCCGTCCGTCACAATCCCCATAATGACAATCGGCGCATTCAAAATCGCCTGATCGATATGGGTCGCTATGGCCTCGTCGGAATGCGTAGTCGTCCTTCCTTTCATATAGTCGATGCCATAGTACAAAAGGGTTACGAGAAGCGCCGCGACTATAACGGTTATGAGCATGCTTCTAAACCGAATGGACATTCGGTCGTCCCTCCTTATGCGTCTCTGACATCGATGAGATACACGCGATCCCGGAATCCGCCGCGAGCTGCCACCTTCTCTTCCCGGGTCGCCTCCAACTGTTCCCACGAAGCGCCGTGCACGATTGCCAATGCGCGGATGACCTCCAGCATATCTGCAAGTTCTTCCAGAGAATCCTGTGCAATATTAGCAGCGAAGTATTCCTCCGACTCTTCCCTTAGTTTAACGACGAGTTCGGCATGATATTCTTTTTCATTCAAGATCCGCGTCCGGCAAGCCTTGCCCGTGGATTCAATGACCTCGGGAATCCGGTCACGCACGAGCTTATTGTAGATTGGCATCTATTTTCATCCTTTTGCATAAGTGCGTGGTATGGCTCTATATTAGCACGGCAAAGTAACTCGCTTCACCACGCTCCAAGGCTCAACTTCATTTATCGTATGTCTTGCATGAATCAGCCATCAGTGCTGCAGCCAACTGAGCTCCGTCTTTCATGCCTTCCATGTACAAACGCTCATTCTCCAGAGCCCTCCTAAAAAGATGCCGATCTTCCCAGGCCATGTACCTGGTGAATTGTGCCGCATCCATGCCTTCGTACAACGACTCAAAGGCCTTCTGCTCATCTATATGCGCCTGCAGCAGCTCAGGACCTACCTCGCTATCGGATGTAATCTCAACGAGCCGTTGCTGAATTGCATTTCGGAACCATGCCGGAACCTCCATACCCCTCTCCCTTTCTCAGATTTCATTTATTTGCGCAGCCGCTCTTCGCGTCCCGCCTTCCTCTTATGCAACTGAACGATCAGCTCGTCCACCTTCCGACTCTGCGCCTGCACTGCCTCATTCATATACAATGGTATCCCCTGCTCCAGCGATCGGCGCCCCAGCTCGTTTAACTTTCGCTTTTCCTCCTCATACTGATGGAGTAAGTGGAGCATGGTTGGCCCTCCCTGTATCGTAATTGATCGCTCTCTGCTCAGCTATTATGCGGTTAAATTCTACATTTTACTGCGAAATTCGGTTTATTTCATTTTAATGCGAATATCGCATTAAAACAACCATAACCTCACTTACAATTTGGCTAAATGTGAGGTGCGATCTAATGAAACATCGGAAAGAACCACCTGGAGATAAGAATATAATCGGTACCAAAGTGGTAGCCGTTCGCACAGCTAAAGGGATGAAGCAGAAGGAGTTTCTAGCCAAGCTGCAGACCTTTGGGCTTGATATAAGTCCTACCAGTTTATCGCGACTCGAAGGACAATATCGACTTGTTCAGGACTACGAGGTGGTCGCCGTTGCGAAGGCTTTAGATGTATCTGTCGCGGAATTATTAGGCGAAGAGGCAGAGTAAAATACAGCGGTAGCCTGGAATTAGGTACCGCTGTCCATTGAATGATGATTAGTTACATAGTCTGTAGAAGTTTGATTGCTTTCTCGCGTGCCACTCTATCTATACGAGGGGAATTTACAATTATCTTCAATGCGTCAGCCTGCAGTCCGCTTTCCGCAATTCTGCGTGCTGCTTGGATGCACATCTTGATGCCCCCCCTCATCTTTACCAGTTTGTTTCATGAGCTCCCTAATTGGTTGTTCGTCAAATCCTGGTTTGTTCCATAGTTCGAAGTAAGTAACATAGACCTTTTTTCCGCACATTTTCAATTCAAAATCTAAATCCTTCGTACCCGCCATCATGTTTTCTCCTTTTCGGAAATCTACTTCAGCGTACTCGGATCTCGAAAACCGGATCTTCGATCGGAAGGATGACGTAAAGTAGTTTGTGTACCAGGTTTTGGAGCCTAGCCAGGCAACAAAAAAAGTAGGGTATCCTCGGGACTGCGACATCACCAAGGAGGAACCCTACTCGATGACTACTATACCCGAAAACCTGCTGTCTGATCTATTTGAAAATGTTGTCACTCAGTTTGTAAAAGCCAATCTGGAATCCATCATGAAGGCGGAGATTAAGCACTTCATGGAGGACGAGCAGGAAGGCCAGCGCAATAGCCGCAACGGCTACTACAAACGCAGCCTTCACACGAAGTACGGACACATTGAAGATCTTGAAGTGCCACGGGATCGCAATGGCCAGTTTCAGACGCATGTGTTCGAGCCATACCAGCGCCGCGACGGATGGCTGGAAGAAGCCGTGATCCAGATGTACAAAGGCGGTATGGGGACCCGAGACGTGGCGCGCTTTATCGAGGGCATGTTCGGCAGCCACTATTCGCCTACAACCGTCAGCAACATTACGGCAACCGTGCTTGAAGACATTCAGGCCTGGCAGCAGCGTCCGCTGCAAAAGCGTTACGCCGTCATCTACTTGGACGGCCTCTATGTGAAGCTCAAACGCAGCACCGTGAGCGGCGAAGTCATTTACTTTGCCATGGGCGTCGACGAGGACGGACGCCGTCAGATCCTCGGCTTTTACGTCGGTGGCCAGGAGAGCTCAAACGGCTGGCGCGAGGTACTTAAGGATCTGTACAACCGCGGCGCCACCGAGGTGCTGCTCGGCGTTTTTGACGGCTTGTCGGGGCTCGAGGAAGCCTTCCGCGAGACCTATCCGAAGGCCGACGTGCAGCACTGCGTCGTGCACAAGGTTCGAGCCACTTTCCCCAAGATCCGCGTCCAGCACCGAGCGGATGTGATTGCTGATCTCAAGACCATCTACACGGCTGCGGACTACGATGTGGCGCTCGCTGCCTTCGACACCGTAACCGCCAAATGGGGAAAGCTGTACCCCAAAGAAATGAAAGCGTGGAAGGAGCAGTTGCCGACGCTGCTTACGTTCTACAAATATCCGTCCTTAATCAAGGACGCCATCTACACCTCCAATCCAATCGAGCGGATGAACAAAGAAATCCGAAAACGTCTTAAACCGATGAACAGTTTGACCAACATGGACGCTGCCGAAAAGATTGTTTATCTCGAAGCCGCAGACTACAACGAACGCTTCGAGAACCGCGTCATCCGTGGCTTTGGCGATTCTGTTGTAAAGAAAAAACTCGCTGAGATGTTTGAGGAACGGTACCCTGCTGATGCAAAGGCAATGGCGGAATAGAACTCCCGCGCCTTCGCTTGGGCTACGCTCCCCATCTTCACAACATCTGGTTGCCCATAACGATGAGATACCTTACTTACACAAACTTCTTGACGCTACCATCGGAAGGGCCTCATTCTTTATTCCAAGTAAAATTTGTGCTACATGAACCGCGAAAGGATTCCTCGGCAGGTTAATAGGTGAACCCTTCAAGTCGCAGAACAAAATCGGTAAACCGCCCTCACTGAATCGGTACAATTTGAATGCAAACGAATAGTCTTTGCCACCATGCTTTTTTAAGAACAACTTCCTTTATGAGCGGAATGCTATGCTTGTCCAATAGACGCGTCCAGTCGTTACTGACTGAGAAAATGGCCTTTACCTTTTGGTTGACAGCTATATCCTTTAGCGCATGGAAAGTCAGGTCCGCTAAAGGGAAATCGTTGACCCACGCACGCTTGAACCCCTCGGTCAATTCATCCTTTCTTGAGTGGAAAGGAAAAAACTCCATCGTATGCAGGAATTCTGCTCCCTCGATAATGCCTCTCGCTTGCTGGAGACGCTTATCCCTCCAGCGATTTGTCGTCTTTAGCTCTTCCTCTTTCTTATCGTACTCCACTTTTTTCCACAGTCGAATATATCGATCTTTAACGCTATCATTCCAACCTTTTTGTCGCGTACGCTCGTCTTTGGCCCCTGGATTCAACAAGAGGAGCAACACATCATTTCCAATGTCTTCATGCAAATAGCCATAGTACGGTTCAGGTGCCGTATCAATCTGAAACTGAGAAAGTTCCTTACCGTACGCACTAAGTCCCATCGCTTCGATTGGGTCCGGGGAGGAGAAAATATTTTGCCAGTATTCAATAAATACACTTGTACTCATTATTTCGTCACTCTCATTTCTCGTTGTGGGCTAGCCTCACTAATATGCCGACATTTCGGAAATGCACTGCAACCGTAAAACTCGCCTTTAGGCCCCTTCCGCAGTATTAACGGCTTTCCGCAGCGGGGACAAGGCTTCTCGGTCTTTTCTGTTGTCGCTGCGACTTCTATTGTGTTGGGCTTCTGCTCAGGATTTATGGTTAATATCATGTTAATTAAGAACTCGCGGTCAACTAAATTCACGCCATTTGAGTGAGCCAGAGTCTTGGCCGCTTCCGTAAATCCGCGGTTTGTAACTACCAAAGCCTGCTCCGCCTTATAGTGCGCCTTCGATCCCTGCACTTGCTGCACGGCGTCTATGCCAACGTTTTTGGAGTAACACTTTGCTTGAACGACGGTGCGAACGCCATTCTTTTCTATTACAAGGTCTGCTCCATAATCACCGGTCGAGCGTGTCACTTCACTTTTATAGCCTAATGCCTTATACAGTGATCCGAGATACAACTCAAACTGTCTACCATCCATTTTGTCGATATCATAAATTCCAGACTTTCGTAGTCGCTCTTCACGCTGTTTATCTATAATTAGCTTGATTGCAATAAAAATACCGAGCACAAAAATGAATGTAATAACAGCTGCTACTGCCGATTTGCTCCACACATACATACCAATAGCCGACAAAAATACGAGTCCGGCAATCATTTCCCCAGTTGAATCCTTCTTACTTCTTTTTCTTCGTTTTGCCATGGGACCTCTTCCATTTCATCATGATATAAAGTGACCAGCATACCCTACATTAAATTAAAAAGCGCCACGTATGGCGCTTATATCTAGCTCAAATCCTTAATTATTGAAACAGTTTGCCATCAGCCAACGAGGCATAAAGTTCTCCGTATATAATATTTTCTGGATCAGGTTTTTCAACAACAATACGGAACTTTAAAACACCAGTCAGATCGACACTAACCGGAATAGGGTTATTTCCACCTTTTACATCTGCCACTGCGAGTAACTCATTATCGTCGCCAATAAATTTAAAAGTAACTGTTTCATTTGAGTTTTTTTGTTTCATCGTCAATTCCTACGAATGCTGCAAACTTCTTGTACTGTCCATTTAAGTTATAATCTACTGACTCAATAGATTTACCGTTAGTGTAGAAATAAAAATTAATGCCCTTCTGATATATATTAGAAGAAATTTGAATTTTTTTCCTATCGTAATTTTGATTGAAATCTATGTAGGATTCCCTTTGTGCATCTAATCTTGCGTAGCTAATATCGCTCAAATATTTAAATGCTCCTGGTTTTTTTCCAATCCAAGCTGTGGAATTCTTGCTGTCATAATTAAGATCCTTTCCGACAGCATTTGTAATATATTTTAAAGGAACATACAACTGCCCTTTATATGTAATTGCTGCTTCTGAACTTGGCTTTTGTACTCCATCAATCATATATTTTACCTGCTGGAAAACGACATCAATCTTTGTGGAGCTAGCAGCCATCGCTGCTGAAGAAGACAGCAGGCTCCCTACCACCAAGCCAATAATCAATCCTTTAACCTTATCCTTCATAATTAACACTCCCTTTCCGTATTTCACCTAGTATTCGACACAATCCCTTATTTTCCCTCTTAGGTATAAAGAAATACTAAATAAGAATTAAGATGCTAATATTCATTGATCAAGAGTTAAAAAGCTAGTTCTCATCTCCCAGTTCCAACCATTCTAACCTCATCGCTTTATCTACATCAACCTGGTCCCACTTCACATCAACCTTGCCAAGCCTACGCTTCTCTCGCCAATCCCGCAGTTGCTCCTCGGTCTCCAACCGAAGCTCCGCAATCTCCACGGCACGTTGGAACATATATTCCGAAGTCAGCAGCACACTCTGCACACCATGACCACCCGGCATGATCGGCTGCTTCTTGCGCTGCCACTTCTCCACAACCAGTTTTGCATAAAGCTCGCTGGGCGATGCCCCCGGTCTTAGTGGAATCTCCGTTATTTGATCTCTCGGCAGCACACTCCACGACTGAATTCGCCCCAAGATATGAATCCCCGCTGCTTCCCGCCCAAACAACGCATTCGACTGGTAAATCGCGACATACTCCAGATTCGCCAGATCCCCATGCTTCGCGAACCTACTCAGTGGCACATGGTAGAATCCATACTTCAACGCATCCTGCAGCTGCTCTGCGCGCCGAAGCGAACCCACCAACACGTTCTTCCCTGACAGCTTGTCCTTATAGTACGACTGCGTCCCTCTCGGTCGCGTCGAACGCTCATAAGCTTTCTCCGGACTGTCGAGGATAAGCTCATCTAAGAACTTTTCCATCAGTGACGTTGCGCTTGGCAAGAACGGCAGCGCTCCCACGTTCACAAGCTCGATACTCTTGTAAAAGTGATGCTCACGATACTCCTCCTCATTCGGATACGGGAACAGCACGTAAGCTCCAAACATCGTCCGCTCCACTTCAACCTGTCCTTGCACATGCGGATTGGCATATACAATCGCATCGCGATATCGGTGCATTGTGTTGATATCGTCTTCTTGCGGTCCTGGCGTCTTATACGTCTGACGGTATGGCGTTCCTTCATAGGCCGGGTTAATGCGATACTTTGCATCGAAGATGTACTTGTACTCGACAGACGCATCCTGCTTCTTCAGTGTCAGTACATTATCCGGCCGCTGCGCAACGGTAGCGCTCCGATCGCCCGCCGGTAACGCGTTGTAGAAGAGCGTGAAAATCTCTCCATTTTTCGGATTCCGATATACCAAGCGAGAAGCACGCGTCCGATCCAACGTCACGAACAATCCGCTTCGATTCAGCTTCACCACGTCCTGACTCACCAGATCATATTTGCGGCTGAGGAGTTCGTGAATTTTGAGGAAACACCAGTACTCGTACAGCTGCGCCAGATCCTTCATCGAGAGACGGAACAGGTCATCTTGAATAGAGAGGCCCTTCAGTAGCATCAGATAGTAGCGATATACATCACGGTAACCTGGCGCCATCTGCAGCACCAGAGACACCGTCATTTGCCGCATCTCTCCTACCCGGAGGAAGTCCAGCTTCAACAGACGCTGAAGATCGCTTTGCATCCGATCCAGCTTACCCATCAGCACAGGATCCGGCGCTCTATCCTTCTTATTTAGCAGCAGCTTCAAGCTCCGAAGCCGATTCTGCACCCGCAGCAACACCCAGCGTACAAATCGATTTTCCATCGTATCGTAATCGACATGTCGTTTCGTCTCTAAGACATGCGTCGGCGAATAACGCTGCTCCTCGATTGACAAGATTCCTCTCCGGTCATCCCGAGCAAGATAGTGAGAGCGCTTGGCGAGAAAGGCAATATTTTCTCGACCAGCCTTCTTCACACGCGCGGCATCGACCAGTCGATTTTCCATCCGCATCCGATGATGCGGCGCACTCTGCATTCGCTCTACCGTCTGCACGAGCTGTTGGAACACATGTTGAACGATGACGAAGAACTCCGTTAAACTCTGATTACGGGTTTCCTTCAGTCCGGTGAGCTGATATGTCTTGCGTAGAAAGTCGAAGGACAGATTATAGATCTGCCCGTTGACCTCCTGCATGATCACCTCATAGTCCCTTCGATAATCCATCTTCGAGGGGGAAGATCTCAAGCTGAAGACGGAAAACCGGCTTGCCATCCCTGCGCAGCTCCAGCTCCGTATAGCCAACCTCATTTTGAAAATTAAGAACGCCTGACAGCAGTCGCTTCCCCCTTTGGAAGCACCGATTCTCGAACATTTGCATTGTCATGATAAAACGTTAGCGACGACTCATCCTTCATTTCCACGATCAACTCATAAGACTGCGTCTCAAAAAAATACCGGCGCGCAAACATCGCCAGGCGCCCATAGCTTTAAGGCTCGAATCTCCGGGTCAAACACCGCTACCGAGCTTAGCTCGAGCTCTGGCATCAGAGATTGAGGATAAAACTGCGCTTCCACCCATCCTGCATCCTCTTGTCGATGAAGCTGTAGTGACTCTACCGCCGGATGATATGATTTGCCTTGGAGATAGAGATCGAACCAGTTTGTCTCGATTCGAAGAAGTTCAACCGCGCGGTTAGGAGAGCCAGTATGAAGTGAAGCCATCTTCATCTAACCTCCGCAGCATGTATACGATCTTGCGAGCGGATTGCGGATAAGCCGCACCGTCCACCGTCTTCTCGATACTCCGCCACAACTCCGAAGCGTCTTCCTCTAGCTTGCTCTTGTCCAGCTTCTTGTCTGCGCCTAGCGTGATCTGAAGCAGCTGCATCAGCACCTGCCGGACTGAGCTATTGCTCCCTTGAATACGCGGCAAGATCTTCTGCAACAGCTGGAAGTCGAAAGCCGCTTCCCGACTCATAAGACCAGCTTGTTCATTGTAGATGAGGTAGAAGCAGATCGAGTCCCTGATTCGGAAACCAACGTGTGAATGAATGGTCTCCAAGATGTTATTGATCGCAACCAGTTGATTAGTCGTTTCTTCAATCAGCGTTTGATATGTAGAATGGTATGCATCTACGAGCTGAAGATAATCTGATCGAAGAAAAGCATTGGGTGCTGGCTGAGGCTGGTAATCCGTGGCTTCGCTGATAGGGTACTGATCCAAGCGAATATAATTGAATTCAATCGTATTCGCCCGATCCAGCACTTTTTTTGCTAAACGGATGCGTCGTCTCGTCCATGTTGACCGTACCGATCAAGTACACGTTGTCAGGAATGCAGAGATCTCCATACTGTTGGATATCAGTCGCATCGATTAAGCTCGACTTCCGAATGACTACATCCGTTATAATGTGATCACCTTGCCGCACCTGCGACTCTAACACACTCAGCACGTCACTGAAGTAGTGCTCGACGCGTGCTAAGTTCATCTCATCCAGACAGATAAAATAGGGTTTCTGTCGATTCTTGGGCTTCAATGCCTCGACCATCACTTCAGTGAGAGGACCTGGCCGAAACCGCTGGTTGAGATCCTTGTAACCGATCAGGTCAGAAGGATCGCTCCAATCCGGACGCACCGGAATAAGCGCAAATTGTCCGTTTTCGCTCGTTGCACCCAGCGCTTCGGCAAATAACTTCACAAGTTTCGTTTTGCCCGTTCCCGATACACCTGCGAGAATGACGAACGGCTTCGTCTTCAACGACAAATAGAAGTTCTCAATCAGGCGATCCGGATACGCAAAACCCTTTTGAGATATGTAGGCCTTAACTGCTTCGAGACGCTCAGACGTCGAGAAATTGAGCACGACTGTTGACTCCTCTTCCGGAATTGTCCTTAAGGTTAGGTCTACATACCGATTGTAGTTATTCACGAGATTCTCAAGATCCCCACGGAGCATTTCTTCGCTCGGAAGATTATCGCGATCGTACTTATAATAAGCGACGGTTGATACTTGATAATCGCGGCCTAACCCGCCTGAAGTCAACGCAATTTCTTCGTCCTTGCGAAGTCCCTCTAGCGGAATAAGCTCCCTAATCTCTCGGGACTTCTGACGAAGGTACTTATGCCCTTCGATCTTTCCGTTCTTATTCGCCTCAGTGACGCCTTGCGCCAATGTAAGATAGACCGAGCTCATATCCTCGGCGAATAGATAGACGATATACTCCCCGCTCTGCGTTGACTCCGTGATCCGGCGATCCATGACTGCGATCCACGGTATCGTCGCCCAGACGCCCATTCCGACGGAAGCTTGGACTTTAAGGTTGGGATTGGATTGAATGAAGGAATAGCTTCTGAATCCTGTGGGAATTTGGTTTCGCACATACTGACCGAAGCCATTGTTTTTGAACGGCTCTCTTTTCTGATCTATGTAGCGGAACATTACAGTTTGGAGCGCATCACGCAACGAGAAGTCGATCGGCTGCCGCTGATGATATAATTCAAGCTCCTTAGAAGCATACTTATAAAGATCTTTGAGCACGTTTTCGTCCCAGGTGTTGTAGAGGTCTTCTTTAAAGCTGAGGGTCTGGCGTTCGTTTTTGAGTTCGAGGATACTACTTAAAGTATTGATTGGCGTTCCAATTATAGAAGAGATCTGACTTATCGTCACTTGCTTCCAGCTGGATGCCTTATTTATCGGAGAATCTACGGGCAAACCACGATTTTCCCTCTCTCGCATTAGAGTAAGGAATCGGGATTTAATCATTTGAAGTCCAATCTCAAGTTGTTGTGTTTTATTCATCTCATCCAATAAGGCGAGAATTAGAATCATTTTATATGACTTTTGTTTATGAGCGAAAATATTAGTGAGACTTTCAGGCAAACTCATGGGAACCACCTTTACCCAGTAGTACAAAGTTCTACATATGCTCTTAGATTTCGACGTAAAGGTGACCGGTTCCTGCGCAAAGAGCCCCCTTTTAAGAAAAGAGGTTAGTGAATATTTCTTTATATTTGTAGCTTACCTAACTACAAGAATATAAATACCAATGTCACAGTATGAAGACTTTTCTTTCCATAATCACATATAACGCGTTGGTTGACGGTTCCCTTGGTCCTCTCAATTTTCATTTTTACTCAATACGACACACTGCCTGTCAATTCTTTGGTTAGCTGCAGCAATAGTGAAATATCTTGTATTTGTGAGTGTAAAACAGCCCCTGCCTAACGGCAGGAGCTTAACAGAGGCAGGCTTTTTAAACGTATTAATAGATTTAAACCGTCTTTTGCCCCTCGTAGGGTTTTCCTTCGGTATTGTACGTTACACTAAATACCATGTCCGCCAGCCACTTCTTGAAGGACGGATTGTCTGTAAATTGTTTGAAAAGTTCCATGTTATCCGACATTACTCCGAGGATTGCCGTTTGTAGAGCGCGATCACTTTCAATACGAGCGTTTTGCTTATCGGAATTTTTCATTGCGTTTTGGTATGCTTTATCTTGCGACACCATGCTGGGAATGCGCTGTATCTGAGCCCGAACATTATCTGCGTCTTTCCAGTCAATATTGCCAAACAGATCATTAAAAGTAGACAAAATGTTGGTAAGTAAATCAAGTTCAGGGGCTTGATTGCTTCCGGCAAAGTCTGTTGGTACTGGGTCAACTTCTGCATCCGAATCCTTCAATTGGATAGAAACCATTGCCTGAGCCTCAGCTCGGTAGCTGTCAAGGTCGATTGCTTCCAAAATACCAGCTGACAGATCTTCTTCCACAGGCGAGGGTAACTTGGGCAAGAGTAGCCTTAGGAAGATAGCAAGTTTTTCCCATTCTGCATTTCCGTAAGGCAAGATTGCTCCCAAGAAGCCATATGTACGCACAAATCCCTTGGCAGAGCTTTTGAACTCCACTTGCGCGTCCTCATCTAAACCTTTGTACAAAACGGCACAAGCATCCAAAATCGGGTCTAACTTTTCGCGCTCCGCACCACTGAGGTAAAGTTCAATAAAGTTATCAACATGGTACTCTGTATAAACCTGATGCTGTTCCATGGCAGCAATCAAATCGTAGAGTTTGTTTGGATCGGTCTCTTTAGATAGGATCGTTGTGCGATAATAGCGAGAGAACGACTCCTGAATATCATCCGGCTCATTGGCAAAGTCCAAAACAAAGGTGTCATGTTTATCTGGATGAGCACGATTCAAACGAGATAGGGTCTGAACCGCCTTGATATCCGTTAGAACCTTGTCAACGTACATAGTGTGAAGTAACGGCTCGTCAAAGCCCGTTTGAAACTTATCTGCAACAATTAAAAACCGGTAAGGCTCTGTTTTAAAGATCTTTTCAATCTGATTGCTAGGGAAGCCATTAACGGCCGACTCCGTAAGGGGTTTGCCGTCATACTCTTTCTCACCAGAAAAAGCAATAATGGTTTTATATGGACTTTTTCGCTCCGCAAGAAATCGATTAATAGCGAAGTAGTAATCAATAGCCCGTTCAATGCTGGAAGTGACCAACATACAGCGGGCCTTGCCACCGATTTTCGCCTTGGAGATAACTTGCTCATGAAAATGCTCTACGATAATATTCGCTTTGGTGTTCAATGCGAAATGATCACTCTCAACAAAGGAACGGAGGCGCTTCTGGGCCTTTCTCTTATCGAACATTGGGTTCTCGGTGATGGTTTTTGCAAGCCTATAATAGCTCTTAATTGGTGTATAGTATTGCAGCACGTCCAAGATAAATCCTTCTTGGATTGCCTGCTTCATGGAATAATTATGGAATGGAACGTGTTTTACTGTGCCGTCCGGTTGAGGGGCAGGAACACCGAACATCTCAAGTGTTTTATTTTTCGGCGTGGCGGTAAAGGCGAAATAGCTGGCATTGGTCAGCATTTTGCGTCCTTCAATTAGGCGGTTGATTTTATCTTCAGTTTCATCAACGGGATTGTAGTTACCCCCAAGAGCAATGTTCATAGAAGCGGACATGTTGCCGCTTTGGCTGGAATGCGCCTCGTCAATGATAATAGCAAAATTACGGCCTTTGTGAGCCGTGCCGATGTCCTCCAAGATGAATTGAAATTTATGAACGGTGGTGATGATAATTTTCTTACCCCCAGCGATTGCTTTGCGAAGATCTCCAGAATGCTCTGCCCATGCCACAGTGTTGGAGACCTGCATAAACTGCTTAATTGTGTCACGAATTTGCTTGTCGAGATTCACGCGGTCGGTAACTATGATAACCGAGTCGATTATATTTCCTCCATTACGCTCCAAGCCTATAATTTGATGTGCCAGCCACGCGATTGAGTTTGACTTGCCGCTACCCGCGCTGTGCTGGATTAGATACCGTTGTCCTACTCCTTTCGCTTTTACATCAGCAAGCAAAGACTTAACCGCTGCAAGCTGATGATACCGCGGGAAAATTTGTATAAATGATTTCGCCTTGGATTCAGGATCAACCCTTTCCACCACTTGAGCGTAATTTTCGATTATATTCGCAAGCTCTGCCCTCGTGAAAATCTGTTTCCATAAATAATCGGTCATAATACCGTCTGGGTTCGGCGGATTACCTGCGCCGTCATTATAGCCTTTGTCAAAGGGCAAGAACCATGAGCTTTTGCCACTTAACTTTGTGCAAAATTTCACTTTCGCATCATCTACAGCAAAATGAACCATGCACCTTTTGAAAGTAAACAACAGTTCCTTTGGGTCACGGTCGGTTTTATACTGCCGTACTGCATCTTCGACATCTTGGTTGGTAAACTGATTTTTCAATTCGCAAGTGACGACGGGTAGGCCATTGATGAAGATACAAAAATCTAACGCAAGAGTGGTGCTATCCCTGGAGTACATTAGCTGACGTGTTACGCTGAAGATATTATGCTCGAACATTTTTTTTGCTACTGTATTTTTAGCCGACGGAGTCATATAGAACATTACAAGGTTTGCAGGATAAATTTTCACCCCATTTCTAAGTACATCAATTACACCGCGCTTAGCGATTTCACCGCTTAAACGGTTAAGAAATTGATTGTACTTTTGTCTGTTTTTTTTTAATCTCAAGCAACTCAATTTGTTCAATTTGAGTCTCTTCTAAAAAAGCGTAACAATCGTGTTTCATCTATGGCGTATTCGCGGTTGTAGTCTGAGCTTTCACCCTGCTCAAAACCATTTTGCGTGACCAGGTGATTAATAATTAATGACTCAAAACCTTGTTCTTTAATGTTAGTACCCATAAACAACCTCCTATTTCGCCATCTCCGGTAATTTATATACATCGATCAGTAAATGCATAATGAAGACAATTGCCAATTCAGCCTCTTGTTTAGTAGCTTCATCCAACTCATGAATATACTGATTACCTAATGTTCTTATTTTATCGACCCAAGTCCTACTGTGTCTGGATATATATCCTTGATTCTCTAAATAGTTTATATATTCTATAAATCTAAGATTTGATGCTGCACCTAGATCTGCGGCTACATGCATTATCATTGTACGGGCTACCATTATGACCGAATAAAAGCAATCATTCGAGAAGCATTTCCTACATTCACAATACATCTTTTCAATTCTTGCTGGCAGATACGGAATATCTTCAAAAGGCAAAAATTGAGATGTCGGTATTACTCTCCCATCGAGTCCAATCGTGATAGGCATATAACATTCTGGACATTTATAAATGTGATACTTTATTGCGCCTGTATCAGCATCAAATATTCTTATATCGGATACAGCGCGAACCTTCACGTTACAATACGGGCATGACAATGTATGCTCTGACTTATCTTTAGGTCTTACTTTTTCCCATTTCCACTCTTTTATATCAAGCATTATAACCACCCCCGTACTGTCATTTATTCATCAATTTCTTCTTCAATATCATCCATCGGGTCATTCTCAGCTATTTCCTCCACCACTTCGTATTGCGGCACTACTACGCCACTCACGTCCAATTTGCCGGTTACAACATCAGAAACAAGGCGAGTCCGGTATTCGTGGAGGAGGAATACTTGGCTTTTTATTTTCTCAATTAGGTTATCAAAGACATCAAACTTTTCTTTAATGCTTTTATACAAAAGTTCCTGTTCTTCTATCGAAAGAGGTAGCGATATTTTTAGACTCAATAATTTGCTGTCATTGATTGCCGGATATGAAACTCCTATTGAATTTTTAATTACATCGTCGATAAACTCGTCTGAACTTAGTACAAACGAAAGCAACTCCGGAAGAACGACATTTTTATTTGGTGATAAAACGGAAAATCCTGTTGAAACAATGCAATGTTCATATGCGTGGTCTATAAAACAAACCGACCTCAAGTACGTGCGAACGGTGGAAATTATTGTGTCTCCATATTTGACAACACGTCTTGCCCTTGAAGGAGCTTCTCTGAAGGTTAGATGCACTGGTTCTTGTTTTATATAGCCATGTCCAACAGCGCTAATATCTAAGTAATCAATTTCAAGATCAGGGTCTGTATTTGAACTTAACGACGTAAGATTGCTATTAACCCAATATTTAAGCGACTTTCTTTCCCATCCCTCGCTGCTTTTTTTCACCGCTGCATTAATTACCGCCCGCTTTTGCTCCTGCAAAAGTGCAATCTGCTTTTTCTTGGCGTTTATTAAACGGTTTATTTGTGCCACCTTCCAGTCAAGAAAACGTACAATTCGGTCTTGTTCGGCAAGTGGGGGGGAGGAAAAGATTTACCCGTTTAAGATAATCCCAATAGATGTTACGCTGTATGGATCCTACGCCTTTTGAACAAACAACATATTTATCAACCATACTTCGACTTTGAAAAAGGTAATTTGCGTAGTCATTCGATATATCATTACTTAACGCAAGGACAATATAAGCAGGACTAACAATTCCGTGGTGCTTCGACACACCAACAGAACCGCGCCATGCTTGCTGATTGTTCAGCACAAAGTCACCATAATCTACAGCTTGATATTTTGACAAATCCGTACTGGTTACATTTGTCCGTTTGGCCGTCTGACTTGAAAAAGGTACTACACCTTTTCCTAAATAAACCGACAGCAGTTCACGGTCTTGGCAATTCACAACTTGCTTAGGCTTCGCAATCCCATAAAACGGCACAGTTTTCCATTCTCTCATCCCAAAACCTCCCCAAGCAAGCCATCTGTTTCAACTTCCAGAGCACGAATATCTGCAACAATCTCCGAAAGCTCGCGCAATTGTACTGGCTTATAAAAATGCTTTGTAAAGCTAATTTCGTAGCCAATCTTAGTCTGCTTTTCGTCCACCCACGCATCAGGCGCATAAGGGAGTACTTCTTTGGAAATGAACGCATCAATACCGCCTTCATAGTCCAACGGAATTTGCTCGGTGTCGGTCAGATCTTTGTTAGCGATCAGCTTGCCTCTTTTATCATGCAATGGCTTTCCGCTATCATCCAACTGCGGACGTAAAACGACGACCTTGTAAAATCCAAATGCACTGTTGTCAAAAATTTTGCAGTACTCGTTCTCCTTAAAATCCAAAAATAACTCTAGGATCTTATGGCGAATAGTAGAGTTTATTTCACAATTTTTCTTACCTAGATTTTTACGCAATGGTGACTTCATATTTGTCGCATCGATAAGTTGAATTTTTCCTTCTCGTGGTGTTCCAGCTTTGCGGTTTGAAAGTACCCAAATATAAGTGCCGATGCCCGTATTGTAGAACATATTTTCAGGCAAGGAGATAATCGCCTCAACCAAGTCACGCTCGATAAGATAGCGGCGGGCATTACTCTCGCCCTGTCCTGCATCGCCGGTAAACAGGCTTGAGCCATTATGCACCTCGGCAATACGACTGCCAAGTTCAGTGGTTTCCTTCATTTTGCTGGCGTTGTTGAGTAAGAACAAAAGCTGACCATCACTCGTGCGTGGGATCATGCTAAAATCAGAAATCCCTGCAAAATTGTTTACAAAACGCGGGTCTTGGATGCCCTTCTTCCCCCCCATCTTTTCAGCATCATTTTTCCATGACTTACCATACGGGGGATTAGAGAGCATAAAATCAAATTGACGGCTTGGGAACCCATCCGAAGCTAGCGTAGAGCCATAAGCAATGTTATCTACCTCCGCGCCCTCGCCCTTAAGAAGCATATCGGCTTTTGTTATGGCATAGGTTTCGGGGTTAATTTCCTGTCCAAAAAGGTGGATAGATACAGTACGATTATTACGCTGAGCAAGCTCTTGCAGACGGTCTTGAGACACCGTAAGCATCCCCCCCGTACCGCTTGCACCATCATATACCGAATAAGTAGAGTCTTTGATTTGATCGGCAACTGGTAAGAAGATCAAGTCCGCCATTAATTCCACAACGTCGCGAGGTGTAAAGTGTTCTCCAGCTTCCTCGTTGTTTTCCTCATTAAAGCGGCGGATTAACTCCTCAAAAATCGTCCCCATAGTGTGGTTATCCAACGCAGGCATACGAATACGACCGTTGTCATCCAGTACTGGAAACGGGGCAAGATTAATGGTTGGAGATACAAACTTCTCAATAACTGCACCCAGAATATCGGCATCTACCATGGTATCAATCTGATTGCGAAATTTGAACTTGCTCAATATCTCCTGAACGTTAGGTGAAAAACCGTCCAAGTATGCAATAAAGTCGGCTTTCAATTTCTGTTGGCTTACACGACTAGTCAGATCGCGAAGACGAAACTCAGACCCATTACAAAAAAAACTGCTTTGCTGCATTGCATAGAGCCTCTGTTTGATTGGTAACACCAGCGTTGTCGAGCATCTTTTTCATTTTTAGCACTTCATCTTTGGTTTCCTCAAGCACCGCATCCAAACGGCGGATTACAGTCATAGGTAATATAACATCGCGGTATTTTCCGCGCACATAAACATCACGAAGGCAATCGTCTGCAATACCCCAAATGAAACTTACGATTTGATTGTAAACTTGATTGTCCATTAAACTTGCTCCTCTTTATTAGGTTTAGACAAAATCATATTTCCCACGCCTCAAAACATCAATAATTTCTTTTTAATGCTTTTTCTTTACATAACTCAACAATCCACATTCAAGCTATTTATTTCGGCATACTATTGTAGTTCTCTTTAACGATTTATAATTGTAAAACTAAGAGGCCGTATCTACTTGTAATAATCTCAATTTACTTCATATATATCGTCGATGGTGATATATCTACCTCCACATATCATGTTAAAATGTAAGCCATACATATTGTCAATGACATTTTCAGAACAATTCAAGTTTTTCTGACAAGCATTCAAATAATTTACCATGATTTCTTAGAGTTCATCGGGGTGATCCCGACCGTTAGCATGAACAAGAAGCTTCACTCTGTTGCTTCGTCATTGACCGCACTGATTCGTTCAACATTCCGTGATGGCTATGTCTGTGCTGTCGGTCATCCGCAAGGAAGGGATAAAAATAAATAAATAAATAAATAAATAAATAAATAACAAAAACCTAAATTCTATAAATCCACTTAGTACGTTAGAGTGGATTGGCGAAAACATCTTAAAGATAAACTATGCTTTATATTCTAAGTAGCCCCAAACCCAAACATCAGGCAAACTGAACACCAACGTTTTAAATTCCGAAGTAGCACCAACACCCCCATGAGCAAGCAACTCGAGAAACTTGAAGTATCAAAAAAGTTCCTTCCTACTAATGCCAGTCTTTCTGCTGATGTGGGGCTCCTTGGCTGCCGTTAGTAAGTAAGCTGCTTGAATCATATAGATAGCTATCAAGTCATGTTTTATATGTATGGGATCGGCGTGGATTCCTTTTCAGCGATCTTTCTGGTCAAAGGCAAATTAAGTGCCCTCTTCTCATGGAAGTTTTCCGAGTTTGTCTTGTTGCTCTTGTGCGGCATGTTCGCTTTTCTCTATGGCTTCATTTATTTTAAAATCCCTCGAACGCATCGCGACGGTAGAAGCGACCATGCTGAATTATTTACTTCCCATCTTTATCGTGCTCGCGATCCCCATCCATAAGGAGTAGTTGAACCGATATAAGCTGATCTCGGTCGAGATGGGTTTCTTGGGAACGCTGCTGCTCCTGACCAAAGGGGATAACGTGAATATCAACTTCACGAACTTCAGAGGGGACCTATTCGCGGTTCTAGCGGCGGTGAGTTGGGAGTTGTTTAAGAAATTCATTAAGAAGTACCAGAAGGATGCAATCGTCAGCACTTGTGATCACGAGCGTTGGCTTTCTTTTAAAAGGCTAAATGTTACCTTAACCATGGTCATCCTCCTTGCTTTAATAGTGAATTTATATATTAGATTTCGGGCTATATATCCAATTTTTATTGAAAGTGAAAGTCAGGCACAGCTAAGCTTGAACATCCGCTCATGAAGGCGAACATAATCGAGTAGGAGGAGGCGGCAAGCCTCCGTCCTCTCACACCACCGTACATGCGGGTCCGCATACGGCGGTTCCAAAAGGTTAACAAAGCTCCAAATAACGAGAAAGCAAACTTTTCAGCCCTTTCGCCTCCCAGTAGGAGGTCGGAAGGGCGTTATTTATGTTCCGGGACATTTCCCAAGGACCTCGCCGAGAGTTGGCCATGACAAGGCAGGCCCATTCCGGCACCTTGAGCGCCCTCAGTTCACGGATTCGCGTTCGCACTCGCTTCCATTGCTTCCACAAGCACATGCGCAAACGCCTGAGAATCCATCCGTCAAACTGCTCAAGATGATGATTTTTCGCCGCAGCCAGTCGGAAGTAGCCCAGCCACCCCATTGTATAGCGGTTTAACCGGTTTATCCGTTCCTCCATCGGCATGGACCGCGTACGATTCGTCAGTTCTCGGATCTTGTCCTTGAAGCGAGAGATCGTCTTCGGTGCCAGCCGAATCGTCGTCTGCTTGTGGTTTGTGAAGCTAAACCCTAGAAACTTGCGTCCCCAGGGTCTGGCTACCGCGCTCTTCTCCCGATTCACTTTCAGTTTTAACTTTCCTTCTACAAAGCGAATCACCGACGCCATGACGCGTTCTCCGGCACGTTTGCTTGCCACGAAGATGTTGCAATCGTCCGCATAGCGGACGAAGTGCAGTCCTCTGCGCGCGAGTTCCTTGTCCAGGTCGTCCAGCAGGATGTTTGCCAGCAGCGGACTAAGCGGTCCGCCTTGCGGCGTTCCTTCTTCCGTTCGCTGACAATCCCCGTTTTCCATCACCCCGGCGTTCAGATAGGCACGGATCAGCTTCAGGACACGTTTGTCCGTCACCTTACATGCCACTTTGGCCATGAGCATGTCATGGTTCACCCGGTCAAAGAATTTCTCTAAGTCCATATCCACTACCCAACGCAGTCCACTTTGGATGTGGGCTTGTGCCTGCCGCACCGCATCGTGCGCTCGCTTGCCCAGCCGAAAGCCGTAGCTGCTTGGAGAGAATTCGGCATCGAATATCGGATTCATCACTTGCAGAAGCGCTTGCTGAAGCAGACGGTCCATCACAGTCGGTATACCCAGCAGCCGTATGCCGCCTCCGGGTTTGGGGATTTCCACCCGTCTGACTGGCGCAGGTCTGTAGGTTCCCGCGAGGAGTTCGGTCTTCACCGACTTCCAGTTCGTTTTCAGGTAAGCTTGCAGCTGCGCTGCCGTTACACCGTCCACACCGGGCGCTCCTCCGTTTTGAACCACTCGTTTGTACGCGTCCCTGAGGTTCGTACTTTCGAGCATCCGCTCCAGCAAGTCGTTACTCGCTTCGCGAGAGGAAGGGGCGACTTGTGCCGGCGATGAACTCGGCGCTTCTGCATACCCTGGCGGCTTCACCGCTTCTCTTTGCAGCAAGCTCCCTTGCGGGATATTCGGCTGTCTTTGCTCATCACGCGAACGCATCGGTTTCCTCTCTCCTTTCGGTTCGGTCCTTTCGCTTTCCGGCGTCCCGTACTCACGTACTATGACCTCTGCTGACTCCTGCGGGTTCAGCGCAACCTCCCGGTTGCGGTTACGAAGTGACTTCGCATTTTTTTTCGTCCCACAGGCCTCCCCAGATAAGAACGTCATCTGTCTGCCCGCGACCACTGGAGTCTACAGCGCTAGCCCTTGGCGGCTTTGGATTTCGTTGTGTATGGGCAACTCATCCGACTAACCCTGCCTCAAATCCAGTTCGTATACCTTGGCCCGTGCATTTGCCTCCGGCTTCCTTCAGATTCCATCTCGCGACGGACACCCTTGGCCTTGGCTAGGGTAGGCGCTCGCCAGCCCCCGTTCGGGACTTTCACCCTAGAGATGACGCCCATGCTGGGCGTACCACAAACAAGGGGCTGTCTCAAAAGGGTCATAAATAGACCTGGAGAGATAGCCCTGTTTTTTGCTTTAAAAACATACAAAGAAACCGTCCTTTGGTAAAATGGAAGTGTCGAGCAACCATCTACGAAAGGAACGGTTTCTTTGTACATTCAATATAGCATGGACCAACTTTGTCTGCCAATGGATTTGGAAACAGATATTCCTGAAAATCATCTCGTTCGCATCGTGAATAACGCGGTGAACCGTCTGAGTGACGCCATCTTCGACGCAGCTTATCCCGGCGGCGGTCGCCATAGCTATCATCCCAAGATGCTCACCAAGATCATCATCTACGCCTATACCCAGCGCCTCTACTCCTCTCGCCAAATCGCCAAAGCCATTCGGGAAAATATCATGTTCATGTGGCTCGCCGGTCGCCAGCAGCCAGACTTCCGCACCATCAACCGTTTCCGTTCGGAACGGATGAAGGACGTGCTCGAGCAAATTTTTACGGCTGTGCTGGCGCTGCTCTTGGAAGAAAAATATGTGCAGCTGGAGCACTATTTTGTCGACGGCACGAAGATCGAAGCCAACGCCAATCGCTATTCGTTCGTCTGGAAAAAGGCTGTTGTGAAGCAGCACGCCAAGCTGCAAGAAAAGGTCCGGACGCTGTTCGGGGCCATCGAAGCCGCAGAAGCGCAAGAGGACGCCGAGCATGCCGGAGCAGATCTGTTGGAGCTTGGAGAATCGTCGGCGTTCACGGCGGACCGGCTCGAGCAGGCGGTTCAGCGATTGGAAGAAAAACTGCAGGAGAGGCCTAAAGACAAGCCGCTCAAGAAAGCGGTTCGTTTGCTGCGAAAGGACCTGTTGCCGCGTCTTCAAAAGTACGAGCATCAAGAGGCGCTATTCGGCGACCGAAACAGCTTTAGTAAGACCGATCCGGACGCCACATTCATGCGAATGAAAGAAGATCATATGCGAAATGGCCAGCTGAAGCCGGGCTATAATGTGCAGATCGGAACGGAGAATCAATTCGTGCTCGGATACAGCGTCCATCAGCGGCCAACAGACACCAGATGTCTAAAGCCACATCTGGAAGGCGTTAAAGAAAAGCTGGGCAAGCTGCCGGGTACCGTCATTGCGGACGCAGGCTACGGCGGTGAGGAGAACTACGCGTACCTGGAAGAGGAGCAAATACACGCGCTCGTGAAGTACGGTACCTACCACAAAGAAAAGAGTAGAGCCTGGAAGAAGGATATCGGAAAGATCGACAACTGGAGCTACAATGAAGAAGAAGACAGTTGGACCTGCGCAGCCGGTCAAAAGCTTACGTTCCGTTACGAAAGCACAACGACGACGGAGAGTGGCTACGAAATACGCACGCGCCATTACCGGAGCGCAAACTGCGAAGGTTGCCCGCTAAGGGCCGCATGCACCAAAGCCAAAGGAAACCGAGAGATATCCGTAAGCCTGAGGTACTGGCGGCAAAAGAATGAAATGCGGGAACGACTGCGGAGCGAGAAAGGCTACGAGTTGTCCGTCCGCCGCATGATCGAGCCGGAGAGCGTATTCGGCCAGGTGAAGAACAACCGGGGATTCCGGCGCTTTCTGCTTCGAGGCTTAGAGAAGGTAAGCCTAGAGGTCGGGTGGCTTTGCCTTGCCCATAATCTGCTCAAAAAAAGTAGCAATAGACCAAAAACGCAAACGGGACGAAGCAGGAAAGTTCTCTGCTTCGTCCCGTTTGACGTTTCCGGCTTCATTTCAGCTATCTGCTTCAACTTCAGAAGGGCTTTTGGGACAGCCCCTTTTCATCGCTCATTCATTCTTTAATCTTCGATTGCCATCACCCTACCGCCTAGCAACTCCCAACAACCCTACTGCGCCAGCACCAACTCCCCAAACCCAGCCGTATTCGTCCAGTTGGTGGACTCGCCGGACCAGACGGTCTGGACCTGGCGGCCGTTGCCGTCGTCTTCGTCGTTGTTGGCGAGGTCGAAGCCGATGGTCATGCCGACGGTTGGGGTGATGCCGAGCGAGCTCCAGGGGATCGCCAGCTCGACCGTGTAGCCGCCCGTCGTCGCGGCCCAGGCGTGTTGCACGCCGGTCGTCTTGGCTTTTTTGCTCCCATAGCGTGCTGTCGTTCCAGCCCTTGATGAATTGCCGGTCGTAGCTGTCGTAGGTCGTGCCCTTGTTATGATCGCCGTCGATGTAGATCTCGACGGAATCGTCGGCGTAGGGATCCGGCGAGTTGTTGAATAGATCCGCGTCGGTGACGGAGACGCCGACATACAAGTAGGTGTCGTCCCACAGCACGCCGAACTTCGTCGTGTTGTTCGAGGTGCCGGATACGTCCTTGGTGACCGGCTTGGTGACGGACCAGGCCGCTTCGTTCAAGCTGCCGTCGATCGTCATGGCGGCGTTGGTCTTGCTCACGTTCAGCAGCGTGTACGAGGCATCGGTCGTGACGTTGACCGTATGGCTCGCCGCAGACACGTTGTTCGCCGCGTCCTTCGCCTTGACCGTGAAGCTGTAGGCGGTGCTGGGCGTGAGGCCCGTGATCGTGTACGTCGTCGAAGCGACGGACGCGACGAGATTGGTGCCGTTGTAGACGTTGTACCCGGTCACGCCGACGTTGTCAGTCGAAGCGCTCCAGGACAGCTGCACGGTACGGTCGGTGTGCGACGGCGAGGTCAGATTCGCCGGTGCCGTCGGCGCCTGCGTATCCCCCGTGACGGTAGAGGAGAGCGTCAGACTGCCGAATGCCGACGTATTCGTCCAGTTGTCGTTCGTGCCGGCCCACATGAGCTGGCTCTCTCTGCCGGCGCCGGTATCGGTGTCGTTGTTCGCCACGTCGAAGCCGAGCGTGAGGCCCGCGGCCGGCGTGAGGCCGAGCGAGCTCCACGGAATCGCCAGCTCCACGGTGTAGCCGCCGGTGATCGGTGCCCATCCGTGCAGCGTGCCGCTGACCGTCATTTTCTGCAACCACAGCGCGCTGTCGTTCCAGCCCTTGATGAACTGCTCGTCATGGCTGTCGTACGTCGTGCCCTTGTTGTTGTTGCTGTCGATATACACTTCGATAGAGTCGTCGTAGTAAGGCAGTACGTCCGAATTGTACAGATTGCCGTCCAGCACCTTGACCCCGACATACAGATAGGTGCTGTCCCACAGCACGCCGAATTCGGCGCTGTTGTTCGGCGTGCCGATGATCGGCTTTTTCAGCTGCTTCGCCATAGACCACACAGATTCGTTCAAGGAACCGTCGACGGAGATGGCGGCCAGCGTCTTGCTGGCTTGAACGAGATAGGCGTCCGTCGAGACGGTGAGCGTCGCGCTCGCCGGGGACACGTTGCCCGCCGCATCCTTCGCCTTGACGCTGAACGTATAAGACGTATTGGGCGTGAGCCCGGTCACGGCATAGGCGGGAGATGTCACGGTAGCCAGCAGCGTCGTGCCTTGATACACCTGATACTGCGTGACGCCGATGTTGTCCGCGGAGGCGTCCCACGCCAGGTTGATCGAGGTCTCGCTCTTCGAAGACGCCCTCACATTCGCGGGCGGCGACGGCGGCGTGAAGTCGCGGTCGCGCACGACCTTCACATTGTCGAATTCGACCGACGTCTTGAAGGCGTAGACGCCGACCTTGCCCGAGGCGAGCGCCGAGTCCGTGGCGGACAGCTCCTTGAACCCGTCCACGTAGAAGTCCAGCGTGCTGTTGTTCAGCACGGCGGTGAACGTGTACGTGGAATTCGTCGCCATGTTGAAGTTTTTCTCAGCCAGGACGGTGGTCGTGCCGTTCACCACCTTGACGATCTGCAGCCGGCCTGCGCGGATCTGGAAGCTGTACCGGTTGTTCGGATCCTGATAGCGGGCCACGATGCCCGCGCCCAGATCGACGTCGCTCATCGTCAGCTTGATCGTCGTCTCCACGCTGTAATTGCCGTAGGCGCTGCCATCCACCGTGCTGAACGCAGGCGTCGCCAGCCACCACGACTGCCCGTAAACTTTGGACCCGCCTACCGTCGCGATCTCCCATGTCCCGTTCTGCGTGGTCCATCCGTCAGCCGCGCCGTCCTCGAAGTTGTCGGTGAAGGAGACCGTGCCCGGACCCGCCGCCGTCGCGGCCGCCAGCGTATTGCTCGGTGCCGACGGACTCCCCGCGGCATCGACGGAACGCACGGTTACCGAATACGTACGATCCGGCAGCAAGCCCGACATCGTATACGTCGTGCCGGTCGTGGCTCCCGCTTCTTTGCCGCTGACGTAGATCTTGTAGCCGGCCACGCCGGCCATATTGGACGGCGCATTCCAGCTCAGGCTGAGACTGGTCAGCGTCGCCTGCGACAGGGTCAGATTGGTCGGCGCCGCGGGCGGCGCCTTGGTCGAGACGTTCACCGTATTGCTGGCCGGCGACAGATTGCCCGCGCCGTCCTTCGCCTTCACGGTGAACGCGTACGCCGTCGAAGCGGTCAGCCCGCTCACGGTATACGAGGTGCTCGACGGAGACGTGGTCGTGCCCAGATAAGCGCTCCCGTTGTAAATGTTGTAGCCGGCTACGCCCGTATTGTCCGTCGATGCCGTCCAGGTCAGGCTGACGGTCGTCGCCGACTGCGACGGGGAGGCCAGATTCGCCGGCGCCGTCGGCGGCTGGGTATCGGTCCCTTCGCTCACCAGACTCTCGCCGTAGAAGACGCCGGTGCCGTTCGTGCCGATGTAGACGCGGCCCCATACCTGGCGGTCGCCCTCCATCGTATTGGCCTCGTCGCCGACCGTCGGATCGAGCACGTCGATCTTCACCCAGGTCGCCCCCAGGTCGTCGGAGCGGAAGATGCCCTCGGTATGGTCGACCTTCCCGTATACGAACACCGTCGGGTTGGAGGAACCGAGCTTGTTCTTGCCGAAGGCGAACAGCTTCGCCTCCTGGACGTTCGGGAGCTGCGTCCACGAGTTGCCGCCGTTGCTGGAGCGCCACAGCCCGTTCGTGTACAGGCCAGCCCACACCTCGCCCGCCATGCCTGGCGCCGCCTTGACGCTTAGGAACGCCAGATTCGCGGTCGATGCCGGCAGCGTGGACGCGGTGGACCAGGTCGCTCCGCCGTCGGTGCTGCGATAGAAGTTGCCGGACGCGCGCTCGATCAGGTAGAACGTATTGTTGTTCACCCGGTCCGACGCCAGCGGCTGCCACCAGATCCAGAAGTCCGGCACCGTATAGGCCGGCGCGCCCGTGCTGGCCGTCCATGTCTGGCCGCGGTCGGTGGAGTAGAGCGGGCTGCCGTACATCGGCACCCACACCATCGTCTCGCTGGCGGCCGATACGGCGATGCGCCCCGCGATCCCCGGCGGATTGGGGAACGCCGTCCAGTTCGCGCCGTTGTCGGTACTGTAGGCGCCCCCGCCCGAGTTCTGATACCGGGTAGAGCCCACCCGGGCGACGAAGTTCGGGTTGCTCTCCTGGAAGTCGATGGACACCGTGTCGCCCATATACGGATTGCCGAACTTGGAGGCCGGGAACGTATTCAGCGACGTATGGCGCATGCCGTCGACGTCCGCGTGTCCGCTCAGCAGCGGCGCCCCGATCGGCGTGCTGCGGAGGGCGAACGTCACGACCTCTTCATGCCCTTGCTCGTACGTATACCAGTGCGAAGGATTCGCGGTGATATCGTCCGTACGCCAGGTGCCGAAGAAGTCGGTGAACCATACCCGGTTCGGATGGACCGGATCGATCGTCAGGCTGGAGACGGCCGCCGCGAACCAGTTCCCCGTCCACCAGGGGACGTCCGGATGCTTGACGAACGAGATCTGCGACCAGCTCGCGCCGCCGTTCGTCGAACGGTAGATCGGCGCGGGGAAGCTGGTGCCGCTCTGGAACGCCGTCATCACGATATTCGGGTTGGTCGGGTCGACCGAGATGCCGACGTACTTGCCCGCCTTCGGGGGCGTGATCGTGGTCCAGGCGCCGCCGGCATACTTGACGACGCCGTCGTCGCAGCTCAAATACAGCGTGCCGTTGGACGCCACGACCGCCCGGCTGAAGTTGGTCGGGCTGCCGGGCATCGGCGTCCACGTCGTCCCGCCGTCCAGGCTCCGGTACACGCCTTGGCCTCTAGCCCCGGCATAGATCGTCTGCGTCGCTTGGCCTGCCGTCCCCGCGCTCTTGTCGAACACGACGAAGCTGACGCCGTCCGGCGCGGTGCCGGCGGCCGGGAAGCCGGTCACCTTCTGCCAGGAGCCGCTGCTGGCGCCGGTCGCGCTTTTCCACAGCCCGTCGTACCGCGTGCCCATGAAAAGGATCTGCCCGTTGTTCGGATCGACGACGAGCCGCTCTCCCTGATCCTTGCCGCTGCCGTTGGCGAGCATACGGACGTTGATTCCGCTCGACGTCCAGGTCGCGCCCCGATCCGTCGACTTGAGAATATCCCCGTTGCTCCAATCGTACTTGCCGGCGGCGACATAGACCACGTTCGGGTCCGACGGGTCGATCGCGAGGGCGTCGATGCCGTACAGGTTGGACTGTCCGCTCGGAATCTTGTTCATCATCTGGATCCACTTGTGATTGACCGCGTCCCAGCGGTAAGCGCCGCCGACGTCGGTCCGGATGTAGGCGAGATCCGGCTCGGTCGGATGCACGACCATGCCGGTGACGAAGCCGCCGCCGCCGATGCTCACCGACTGCCAATTGTACGGCTCCGTCTGGGCGGCTCTGACGGGCGAAGCGTACAAGACAACCATCGCGACGACAAGAATTAATAGTGCACCAAGACCGCCTAGCTTCCACCTTGCCGATACGCCGCTATGAAGCATCCCATGAATTCCTCCTCTACTTGTTCAGCCTCTCCCGATACTCGAGGGGCGTCATGCCGAAGTAGCCCTTGAACACCTTGCTGAAATAGTGGGTCGTCATATACCCGGTCCGCTCGGCGATCTCGTAGATCTTGTCGTTCGGGTCCTTAAGCAGCATCGCCGCAGCCAGCTCCATCCGCTGCTGCAGGACGTAATCGCCGAGATTCATGCCGGTCTCCATGCGATACACCTTGGAGATATAGGCCGGATGCAGCCTGACGTGATCGGAGATCGCCTGCAGCGACAGATCCCGCGACACGTCCTCGGCGATCAATTGATGGATGCGCCTCACGACGATCGACCGAGAGTCCTTCGTATTGTGTTCGGCATCCGCCATCAGCCTGGCGAAGACGGTATGGATCCGATCCCGCAGCTGCTTCAAGGACGAGACCTGCATACTGCCGTCCGCCCCGACATCCGTCGCGCCGCCTGCGATGTCGCCGAGCTGCTTGCCGTTCCGGTGAGCCGCGTAATGGAACGCGCCCATGACGTTGAAGTACACTTCCTGCGCGTATTCCGGGGACTCCGGCCACTTCTCCGCCAGCTCCGCGAAAATATCGCTCAGCTTGCCCGCCGCGCGCTCCCAGCTGCCGGTCTCCAGCAAATGAAGAAGCAGCGGGGGTTGGTACGGCACCCGGAGTCCGCCTTCGATCGCCTGCTCCGGCTCCTCCCGGGCCGTCACGAAGAAATCGGATTCGCCGCCGATCTGCCTGCGCACGGCAAAGAGGCAGATCCGGTGCATCCGGGACAGTCCTTCGGGCAGCAAGCCGGTCTGTTCGGCCACCGCGATGGATACGCTGCGCTTTAAGTAAACGCTTACGCTTCGGTGCAAGCTTGCCGCCATCTTCTCGATCGGCCGCCATTCCTCCTCTCCGTTGTCGTTCGGTAGCGCGCTCACCTCCTCTCCGGACTTCTTCGCTTTCAGCACAAAGACCAGATTGTCGTAGGCATCCTTGCAGTGCCAGATGTGATACAGCTCTCCGAAGATCTCCTCCGCGATGTTGGCGACCGCGAATTCCATCAGCGACAAGTCGTAATCGTCAAAGTCGTCAAATCCGTCCTCCATTCGCACGATGAACATCCCGACCCGATCTCCGCTCGCGAACGGAAGATCGAGCATCTTCATTTTGTCCGCGATCACCCCTCTCGGATAACGTCTGTCCTGCAGCAGATGATTGAGCAGCTCGCCGCCGAGCAGCGGCAGGTGCTCCCGCAGCGTATTAACGGCGCGCCGGCGGGAAGCGATCTCCTGCCATTCCGCGTGCAGCTCGGCGACGACGCCGGTCAGCGTCCGGATCAGTTCGTCCGTCTCCACCGGCTTCAATAAATAATGAGAGGACTGCAGCTCGATGGCCTGCTTCGCGTAATCGAAATCGGCGTGGCCCGACAGAAAGATGCATTTGGTCGTTTTCGACCCTTCCCGGATCTTCTTCACGAGCTCGAGACCGCTCATGCCGGGCATGAGAATATCCGTGATCACGATATCGACGGTACACCTCTTCGCCATATCCAGCGCTTCGGCGCCCGAGAACGCTTTATAAACCTCGCCGATGCCCAGCTCCTCGAGCGGAATCGTAGCGGCGATGCTCTCCACCTGGTCCGGATAATCGTCTACGATCAGCAGATGAAACAAATCGAATCCCCCCCTGAATGCAATCGAGAAAATGCGGCTATTGCCCATGCTGGACCATCCGAATCGTGACCCGCAGTCCGCCCAGGGGCGAAGCGTCCAACAGCAGGTCGGATTCGGCGCCGAACTGATGCACGACCCGCTGCCGGATATTCCATAGACCGCAGCCCATCTCGTCGTCCATTGTCGCCAGCAGCTTCGCCCGCAATCTCGCCAAGCCGTCCGGATCGAGCCCCGCGCCGTTGTCGTCCACGACGATATCCGCGCCCGTCTCCGTTTTCTCGGCCGCGATGCGGATGATCCCGGCGCCCGGCTTCATGCCGATGCCGTGAATGATGGCATTCTCCACGATCGGCTGCAGCAGCAGACGGGGAAGCTCCATCGGCAGCAGCTCGGGGGCGATGTCGATCGCGTACTGCAGCCGATGCATCTTCATGGCATGAATCTCCAGATAGTTGCGGATGAGCGCCATCTCTTCTTCCAGGCTGCCCGTCTGCTTTTCCACGCGCGTCGTATAGCGGTAATATTTGCTCAGGTGCTGGGTAACGGCGATGATGGCGTCCCGGTTGTCCAGCTGGGCCATGCTCTGGATGAACGCGAAGCTGTTGTACAGAAAATGGGGATTGATCTGCGACTGAAGCTGCTTGAGCGTCGCTTCCCGAACGCGAAGCTTCTCGGCGAAGACATTCTCGATCAGCCGCTGGATCTCTTCGGTCATGTGGTTGAACTGCAGGAATAAATATTGGAATTCGTTGTTCGTCTTGGCCGATAGTCTCGCCGAGTAATCCCCGCGCTTCAGCTTCTGCACGCCGCGGATCAGCTCCCGGATCGGCACCTGCACGTTGCGGTACAGCAAGGCGGCGGCCAGCAAGCTGAGCGCGAGCAGCAGGCCCGTGGAGATATAGAAAAGGTGGCGGCTGTTCGTGATCGGCTGCATCAGCTCCCCCCAGCGGGATATAATCGATCAGGTACCAATCGAGCGTATCCGACTTCTCGTACGTGATGATGTAGCTCCGCCCGTCTATGGTCATTTCCTTATAGCCGGAATGCGCGGGCTCCAGCGATTGAAACTGATCCATGACCTGCGCGAGCAGCTCGCGATCGACCGATTGGCCCGTGATCGGTTCATAGCCGCGATGATAGAGAAACGGGTTCCCGCTGCTCCCGTGCTGCAGCTGATCGAGCATCGCCGATATATTGTCCGCGGCGAATGCGACCTCGACGATCAGCGTCGCCTTGCTGCGGTCCAGCTTCGTCATGTAAGGCTCCGTCAGATAATGAATGAAATAATACCCTTCCCCGCTGTCGGTCGCGATCTTCCGGTAGTTCCAAGTCTTCGTCTCGGCCCCTTGCAGATAAGACACATCGTACGCCAGCTTGGCGTTGGTCGAGAGGGTCTGTCCGGATTCGGGCGCGAAAATCGTGAATTCGTTCGACCAGCCGAACGTGTTGCTCTGCAGTTCGGCTTTTTCCTGCAGCAGTTCCTTCGTTTTTAACGTGTCGTAGGACGCATTCTTCACCGCAGGGAACGTCAGCTTCGGCATGTCCGGGTCCCGGCTCAGGTTGAAGGCCGCCTTCCATAGCTGGTCCGCCGTCGCATCCATTTGCTGGATAAAAAACGAAAGCCGGCTGCCGTTCGATTTTTTGATTTCCCGTTCAATGACATCGGTACCCACCTGATTGCCATAGCTATAGAGAAATACGATCGGAACGAGCAGCAGGCACAGCAGAATCAACATTTTGTTAAAGATGCTCAGCTTGGACGGCATGGCTACAGCCCCTCAATGTTCCGTGTTTTACTTAAAATGTTAGCCCTTCACGGAACCGAGCACAATGCCTTTGACGAAGTACTTTTGCAAAAACGGATACACCGCCATGATCGGCAGCGCGCCGATAAAGATTTGCGAAGCTTTGACCGTGCGGCTGGAAATGTTCGCGACGTCCTCTCCCCCGGATGCCCGCCAGGTTAAAGTCTTCTTTGGCGATGATCGACTGCAGGAACGTGGCGAGCGGGTAGTCGTTCGTATTTTTCAAATAAATCATGCCGTCGAACCAGGCGTTCCAGTGTCCCACCATCTCGAACAGGCTGATCGTCGCGATGCCCGCCATCGACACGGGCAAGTAGATTCGGAACAGCGTGGTGAAATGTCCTGCCCCGTCGATCAAGGCGGCTTCCTCCAGCTCGACCGGCACGGTGCGGAAAAAGTTCAGCATCAGGATCAGCAAGTAGCCGCTCACCGCTCCCGGGATGACGAGCGCCCAAATGGTGTTCAGCAGGCCGGTGCCCTTGACGACCAGATAGGACGGGATCAAGCCGCCGCCGAACAGCATCGGGACGACGAAAAACCAGGCGTAGGCGGTGCGGCCGGCAAAATAGCGGTCCGACTTGGAGAGCGAATACGCGGCCAGCAGCACGAGCGTGATCGTGATCCCCGTCCCCAGCACCGTTCGCTCGACGCCGATCGAGAGGGCGCGGAGGAAGTGGGCGTTGGCGAGCGTCTGCTTGTAGGCGTCCGTCGTGAAGCCGACGGGCCAGAAGTTGACGATATTCGCGGTCGCGGCCGCTCTCGAGCTGAGCGACACGGCGAACACGTGCACCACCGGCAGGATGCAGAGCAGGCTGACGAGGCCGAGCAGGATATAATTGCAGATCGTAAACACCTTGTAGGAAGGGGAGCGGTACAGCATGTCGGCCGACCTCCTTAGAAAATTCGATAGTCGGCCACCTTATACAGAATGCGGTAGCAGATCACGATGAGCACGAAGCCGATGACGGACTTGAACAAGCCGACGGCCGTACCGAAGCTGAATTGGCCGCCCTCGAGTCCGACCCGATAGACGAACGTATCGATAATATCGCCGGTCTGGTAGACGAGCGGATTGTACAGATTGTAGATTTGATCGAAGCCCGCGTTCAGGATCCGTCCCAGCGCCAGGGTCGATACGACGACGAGGATGGGCATGATCGCCGGAAGCGTGATGTGGATCGCCTGCTTCCACCGGTTGGCGCCGTCGATCTCCGAGGCCTCGTACAGATTCGGATTGACGCTCGTGAGCGCCGACAAGAAGACGATGGCGGCAAAGCCGAATTCCTTCCAGATGTCGGTGACGACGATCGTCGGCCGGAACCATTGGTTGTTGCCGAGGAAGAAGATCGGATCGATGCCGAACAGCGCGAGGAAGCGGTTGACGATGCCCCCCTTGGACCGACAGCACGTCGACCAGGATGCCGCCCAGAATGACCCACGACAGAAAATGCGGCAGGTATACGAGCGTCTGGACCGTTTTCTTGAACGCCGCCCTGCTCACTTCGTTCAGCAGCAGCGCGAACAGAACGGGGATCACGATATTGGAGATCTGCTTCAGAACGGCGATCACGATCGTATTCCACATGACTTGCTTGATATCGGGAAATGAAAACAAGTACCTGAACTGCCCCAGGCCGACCCAATCCGAGCCCCATATGCCGAGCCACGGCTTATAATCCTTGAAGGCAATGACGGCGCCGAGCATCGGGAAATATTGATAGACCAGGGTGATCAGGAAGGCGGGGAGCACCAATAGATGGAGCGGCCAGGTTCTTCTGCAGTAGGAAACGAATCGACCGGATCGCGCCCGGGTGGCGGACGGCGCCGGCACAGTCGGAATACCGGTCTCTCTCATGCTCGCACTCTCTTCTCCTCGTTTGGGGGCCGTCGCGAGAGACCGGGCCTCTCCCGAAGCCCCCCTTTGTTTAGGCGTGCGCCGTCACTTCTTCTTCGTGCTCTCGTACCAGGCGTTCACCTCGGCGGTCACTTGATCGCCGCCGCTTGCCTTCCATTCCTTCACGAATTCGTCGAAGTAATCGACGGGCTTGTCGCCGTAGATGATCTTCAGATACGCTTCGGACTCCAGCTTGGTCAGCAGTCCGCCCTTGGACTTCATCGTCTCGGTGGCCGCGCCCTCGAAGGAATTGTATTTGTCCGCCTCGTTCTGCGTCTGGCGTACGTTGCCCGCTTCCAGCTGGACTTTGGTCAGGTTTTTCACCCGCTCCTCCGCCGCGTTGGCAGCCTGCGCGTTCGGATCGGCGGCGAACTTCGCGTACCCTGGATCCCCAAGGTAAGGGACCGTCGGCGTGAAGGCGCCGTTCAGCGCGTACAGCGCGTACTTCATGTCCATTTCCTTGCCGCTCGCGAGCGGCCACAGGTTTTCCGGAACGCCCTTATCCTTGAAGCCGTTCTTGATAATCTTGCCGTCGTACTTGATATAGTCATAGCCTTCGAAAAAGCCGACGTCAAAGGTTGGATCGTAATACGGGTCGTCCTTGCCGAATTGACGGGCATACATCTTGTTGATGTACGCGAACCAGGCGTCGATATGCTTGAAGTCCTTGCTGAAGGACATCGCGCCGCCGATCATCTGGACGACGCGGCCGATCTTGCCTTCCGGGCCGGCTGGTATCGGGTACGCTTTCCAGACGGCGTTCGGATCGGACTTCGCCGTATCCTCCAGCGGCCACTGCCCCATCCAGTTCGGTCCGAAGATGACGCCGGCCGTGCCGTTCACCGCCGGCTCGATCGCCTTCATCGCATCCTTGACGCCCGCTTCGGGATCCATATAGCCGTCTTTCTTCCATCTTGCCATCGTCTCGAGGAACGGCTTCGCGGACGGATCGACGGCGCTGTAGATCAGCTTCCCGTTCTTGTCCGGATTCCACCACCCGCCGATCGAGCGGAATTCCGGGGCCATGTAGTCGCTGAACGCGCCGAAGATCGGGTCCGCGCTGGCCATCCACGTATACATGCCTTCTTTGAGCGAGACGGCAAGTCCGTATGTGTCCGCTTTGCCGTCGCCGTCCGGGTCCTGCTTCGTGAAGGCCTCCAGCACCTTTTCCAGCTCGTCGATCGTGGCAGGCGCCTTCAAGTTCAGCTTCTTCAGCCAATCCTCGCGCAGCCACATGACCCCGCCTTCGTCGGCCGACAGGAATCTCGGGATGCCGTAGATTTTCCCGTCGCGGGTCACCGACTCGAACGCCTGCGGGTACTGCGCGAACAGCTTCTTCAAGTTCGGCGAGGCGTACTGCTCGATCGCATCGTTCAGCGGCATCAGCAAGCCGGCGTCGAGCTGATCCGCATACAAGCCCGTGATGACGTCGGGCAGCTTCGAGCCGCTCGCCAGCAGGAGACGGAACTTCGTATCGTAGTCGGACTGCTTGCCGACGACGAAGTCGAATTTGACCTCGATGCCCATATTGTCCTTCAGCCACTTCGTAAAGACGTTGTTCTCGATCGTCTCGCCGGGCTTGAACGCATTGTCCTTCTGATCCTGAATGATCGCGGTCGTGATCGTCACCGGCGGATCGAACTTTTTCTTCGCCTGCTGCGCGTGGTCGATCGGCAGCGCCGAAGCTGTCTGCGTTGCCTGCGCGCCGGCGCTCTCCTTCGGCGTATCCGAAGAACACGCGGTCGCCATGGCGGAGCAGAGCAAGATGCATCCCATCGTTCCGAACAAGCGCTTCTTCTTTAACTGCACTTCCATTCCCCCCTCGGCCCGTCAGCGGTTTGGCTTCCTGCTTTTATTTTAAGTCGGGAGGAGGAGGAAATAATATACAACTCTTTTTTAGATTTACAACAAATAACGAAACTGGTCGGGGGAAAAAGGGCATTTAATATTCCAGGTAGCCGATAAGGCCGACTTTACGGTAAACTGAACAGCGAAGTTTGGATTGCGAAGGAGCAGCAACGCCAATGAGCAAGCAAACCGAGAAACGCGAAGTCTCGAAAAGCGAAGTCTCAAAAAAGCCCCTTCCTATTAATGCCGATCTTGCTGTTAATGTGGGGATCGTTGGCTGCCGTTAGCAAGCTGCTCTTGCATCATCTGGACAGCTATCAAGTCATGTTCTACATGTATGGGATCGGCGTGATTTCCTTTTTTAGCGATCTTTCTGATCAAAGGCAAATTAAGCGCCCTGTTCTCATGGAAGCTTTCCGAGCTGGCGTTGCTGCTTATGTGCGGCACGTTCGCTTTTCTATACGATTTCTTTTATTTAAAATCCCTCGAACGCATCCCTGCGGTAGAAGCGTCCATGCTGAATTATTTATTTCCCATCTTTATCGTGCTGCTCGCGATTCCCATCCATAAGGAGAAGCTGAACCGGTATAAGATGCTCTCGGTCGCGATGGGCTTCCTGGGAACGCTTCTGCTCCTGACCAAAGGGGATATCGCCAATATCAATTTCACGAACTTCAGAGGGGACCTTTACGCGGTTTTGGCTGCGGTGAGCTGGGGATTATTTACGAACTTCATTAAGAAGAACCAGAAAGATACGATCGTCAGCACTTTTGTGATCACGAGCGTTGCCTTTCTTTTATCGATTGGCGCTACGCTGCTGTCCTCCCGCTTCATCGTTCCGCAGCGAACGGACTTTTACGGCGTGGTATGGCTGAGCATGAGCAATATCGTACTCGGCTTTTTCTTGTATTTCCGGGCGCTGAGGTACTCTCCGGCCTCGTTGATCGCAAGCTTTACCTTCTTCACGCCGTTTGTCACGCTTGTCTTTATCGTCTTCTTGCTGCGCGAGAGGCTGGCGGTGACGGACTATCTCGCGGCATTGCTGATCATCTTCAGCGTTCCGATTCAGAAGGTGGGGAGTTTGATCCGTAAAAAAAACGTAATCGTTGGGCTAATCGATTTAGGCTATTAGTGTCAGATCCGCTTTGAACATCCATTAGAGGGGTGAATGCACGCTTGAAATATCGAATATTGTTATTCCTCGTATTATCTTTTCAATTATTTCTTTCAGCATGTACAAGCAAAGAAGCAGATAACGATACAAAAGAACGATCGGATGAAGTTGTTTACGATGGTAAAGGAGAAGAATGGCTTGCCACCTTTTTCGATATTTAAAGCCAACAGTTCATTGTTTGATTCGATATACATTCAAAATATTTCAGAAAACAGAGGCGCAAAATTCGGACCTATTGAGTATCGGCTAGTCGGCGGAGACGGGTTCAAGTTTGAAAGCCAATATCCTCAGGAATTGCATGGCGTTAGAAGTTTTCACACGTCCTCTGAATCGAATTCAGATTTTATTTCCGTTAAACCGACTACGGATGGCGTGTTCGAGCTTACGATCAAATCCAACGGGAAAATAGAAAAATTGAAGCTGAAAAATATTACTGCACCGATGATTGATAAAACAAACTAGATTTGCCTGCCGTCTTGAAGAGATAGGAACGACACTAGTCAAAGGATCCTGATACGGATGCAATTCTAATAACTGCATCAGCAGAAGTCGCTTGAATGCCTGCCGCGTAGGATTGCAACTCTTATAATAGATGATCTTAACTCGCCTTTTCCCGATGGAAAGCCATGATCGTCTCAATGCTGGTTTGGGTTGGTTGACATGAGGAAATGGCGCGTATAAAATAAAAAATATTGATCGATCAGGATTTTAAATGAACAATCAACTTTAGGGGATGAATCGAATGGAAACCAAACAATATCTGATCGCTGAAGCGCGCAGAGAACAGGTTATCAAAGCAGCTATTAAGGTTCTGACGGACATCGGATACCACAGCACAAGTCTTTCCAAGATCGCAAATAAAGCAAAGATTAGCACAGGACTCATTTCTTACCATTTCTCCGGCAAGGAAGATTTGATGAGAAACACCCTGATGTATCTGGTTGAGCATGAGCGAAGCTATATCAAGGAAAAAGTTGCGCCGCAGCCAACATATATGGAGAAATTAACCGCTTTTATCCAAGCAAGCTTGGCCTATCTGGGTACGAACGGCGAAAATAGCAACGCTTTGCTCGAAATCGTTATTAATGGCCGTACACCGGATAACGTCCCGTATTACCAGGCCGAAGTTCATGAGGAAGACGGATTAATCGTTTTGTTGAAGGAGATTCTCCGCAAAGGACAAGAGACGAAAGAATTCGGCGACTTCGATCCCCAGGTGACTGCCATGATTATTCGGGGTGCGATTGTTGTGGCGAGGGGACTTCCTCAAAAGGGGGGATGCGTTAAGCCTGGAATCGTACAGTGAAAAGGTGATCAAGAGCATCTTGAAAATGATTCGCTGATACACATTCGAACAGGGAAAGGAAATAATCGATGACCCATCATAAACGGTATGGTCCAATATTGGTGCTGATCGTTCTGAGCCTCATCGGGACGGCATGTCAATCGCGCGATTTGGTCGACAAGCTGCCTGCTCACGAGCAAAAGTGGACGTTCACGCAAGGCAAGCTGCATTCGCTCGTCGTCGACAGCGAATATGACGTGAGCATGGCGTTCATCGCGAGCGCCGACGGCTCCAATTATGTGGAGATCAGCGGCAACATGCAGCAGCACACGATCGATCAGCTGGAAGCGACGGAGATCGCGGGGAATACGCTGAAGGTGGAGCTGAATAAGGATGTGAAATTAGTCGCCCCCAACTACAAGTCCACCAAGCTGCAGATGACCGTAGCATTGGCGGATGATACCCGGTTGAAGCAGGTCAGCTACAAGTCAAAAGCTGGCGATGCCAGCTTTACCGATTTGAAGGCCGAAAATATCGACGTCTCCTTTCATTCCGGCGACGTCAAGGTGGACGGGCTGCAGGGCGCCTTGACCGTGGAGGGGACTTTCGGCAATATTACCGCCGCAGACGTCGACGGTTCGGCCGATGTCTCCTTGCGCACAGGCCAGATCAAGTTCGATCGGTTTACCGGAGACGGCGTATTTAAATTAACGTCCGGCAGCATTGATTTGACGGAGCAGCGTTCGGATCACCTGGATATTTCCGTGCGTACCGGCGACGTCACGTTGTCGCTCGATCCGGCGTTCAAAGGATTCTTTGACCTGAAGACCACGACCGGACGCGTCAACGCGCCTGAGCCCCCGCAAGAGACGACGGACAAGATCAAAGTACGGGCAACCTCGGGTAATATTCTCATCCGGTGAACCTGTTAAAAGGAGTCCAATATGATCAAGAAGCGTAAGTGGCGCAGAGCCGCAAAACGCGTCCAGGCCGGTAATGGGCGTCCACTAAAGCCGATCCGCTGGTGGCAGCTGTTCGCCCGCAGCTTGTTCTATCTTCCGTTGACCCGTGACGATGGCCGACAGACCGTCTATGCCGTCGACGTTCCGCATTGGCAGCAGCTTCAATCGGACGACGGCAAGGGCAAAGCGCACCTGTACCTCGATGGCAAACATCACGCGATGTCCAAGCTTCCTGCGGCCTTCCCCGTGCCGGGAGGAACGATCATCGTAGAGACCTCAGCGTTCGGCATGAAGCGTTGCCACTTTGTGACCGACGAGGGAAGCTTACAGCAGCTGATCCCGGATGCACGCTCCGCGGAAGGCTATCGCGCTCGTCTTGACGGCACGCACCCGGTATTGAGCCGATGGATCGGATTTGTGTCGCTGCTCATGCTCATCGTTCCGATGGTTCTCGCCATTCCACAGGTCCTCGAAGCGGTCTCCAAGGTGCCTCCGGTCGCTCAGCAATTTGGGATTTTCATCTCGCCCATTCATTTGCCGGCGTGGCTCAACGTCGTGCTCGGGGCCTGCGCCGTCGCGGCCAGTATAGAGCGCGCAATGCGATTGCGATGGAATGCGCTGCTTGACGGGTCCACTTGAAAGTTCTGTTTATGGAGTGTCCACCGTTCAGGAGAGCTTCCCCCTCCACTTGCATCAAGCGATATAAAAAATAAAGTCCTTTCATTTGAAGCCTGATCGTTTTATCCAGGTAAGCTTTGATCCTTTCAACGAGCTTCCTCGTATCCTCGATGTTCCGTAATTCTAAACAGGCAATCGATTGCTTCAGATTCACGGTCTCCTCAGAGCTTCAACACAGTGCCTTTATTAAGAGCTCAGGAACAGCATTGTTAGCTTATGCAAGCATGCAGTTTGGAAATAGTGACTTTTATCATCCAACTAATAGAGACTGGTTTTCATCGCCGACTCAAACACTTGCTTATGATTATTAAAACACCATAATAAGGTGAAACTCAATAAATGCCCGAAAGGGCATTTTTTTATGGAGTTGTAGCTGCGACTACTACTGTACGGGCTCGGCATTGAATATTCAACAAGTGTGATGGTATAAGCTAGGGAACCGTGGAGTAACCTTAGACGTAACCGGAGGTATTTGATGGCCGCTGCAACACGCTTCCGAATTTTCGGGTGGTGTGGTTTCGTGCCCGCCTTGTCCTGAAAAGTTTACTAAAGAAAACCGCAAAAAGTTGTATACTGGCTGAGAGCAAACTAACAGATCATACAGAGGAGGTACTTAATTGAAAAATATTTACGTAGGATGCACTTTCTTTATAAGTGGAATCATTCTTTATTCGCTACGTTTGGTTGCAGGTGTAATATATGATGCAGCTCGCATGAGACCTATTAGTGGGGGCGGTTCTTATGTGATTGAAAATATAAGCCCGATTTTCCTAATAGGTTCAATAGTTCTCATTATTCTAGGGCTCTTACTTATTATCAGAGGATATTTTAAAGATTAGATTATTGCACTACTCACGGGGAACGCTAGTTCAATAACACAGCAGCAGCTTTAGGACTTTATTTTCTCATCCATGGCTGCTGCTGTTCCGATTCGTTTAGCTTACTTCTCAGAGCCTGACGGCTTTGCATTTCTTTCAAAAAACGGCGCGCTGATTTAAAACTAATTCTAGCCCATCGGCACCTTATTGACGGAAATTCCCCACTCGCATCTGAAGTTCGACATTCCTGCGCCGCCTGTGCTCTATTCGCTGGAAGCGTGGGAACGGGAACCGATCGCGCAAGGGATTCGACGGATCAAAGAGCCCGCGGAACGCTAGCAAAGCGACAAACAAGCTGCCGAGAGGATCGGCAGCTTGTTGAGCGAAAAGCCATTTAGCGGAAGAAACAGTCTTAGAAAAGACTGATCAACTTCGAACCCAGAATAGCTACTGTCAGTCTGGAGGATGCAAATTGCGTGCCATTCCATATTAAAAGATTCTCGACATAGCCTAACGTATCGGCGTTCCTCGTCCCAATAATGCGTTGTATCGCAAATAAATCGTACCCCACGCCTCTCTCGTTTGTCACGATTGGAAACAGACCGCCTAAAGCGAGGACCTCGCCTTGGACAGGCCGTTTAAGCTTGCCGTCGTCATCGTAATATTGCGACAAATAGTCATATCCCTTTTGGCTAATGTCTATGGTGAATAGCACGTCAAGCTGCGGATTACTAACGCTCACTTTATAGAAGTCCTCATAATTTACGTTGAACTTATACGCCTCGTTATATTTTTCAAAGTCAAACATCTCGTAAACAATATTGTTCTTGAAGGAATACAGATAGAAGATCCCGTATCCCCCGCTCCCGCCGGTATCGATGCTGACTAAAATGTCCTGTACGCCATCCTTAGAAAAATCCCCGAGGAAGAGCCTCGCGTTGTATCCCGCGTTGTTCGGCAGATTGACCGCCGTGCTGCGGTTCGAACGTCCATCTTGAATGATCAGCGTAATGTGATCGGCAAAGGGTCCATCGGATTGATTCCCGTATAAATACACGTGATCAAGTACGCCGTCCCCGTTGACGTCTCCTTGCTTCACATCGAGCAACACAATGCTTCGTGAGTGAGCGTCGTGCATTCGAACATCCCCTATTCGCGGTCAAATGCCTTATGCCTACAAATATGTAGGTCGGTACCTAGCGGATTGTGCGGATGCCTATACCCATGAATATAGCAATCCATAAGAAATTGGAAAAATTCATTGTGATACGATTAAAAGTAGCTGCCGTCTAAAACATTTTTTCGAGTTATCCGTTAACCGGCAACGCTAAATGGGAGGGATTATTCAAATGGCCAAACTGATCTATCCTGTCAACCTATCTTTGGACGGCTACATGGAGGACGAGCGCGGCGAGCTCGATTGGTCGATCTCCGATGACGAGACGTATGCGTTCTGGACGGGCTTCCAGCGGACGATCGGCACCTATCTGTACGGGCGCAAAATGTACGAGTCCATGGTGTACTGGGAAACGGCGGACGCAGGCGCCGCACAACCGGAGACAACGCGGGAATTCGCGCAGATCTGGCGAGCGGCCGAGAAGATCGTGTATTCCCGGACGCTGCCGGCGGCAGCAAGCGCCAAGACGAAGGTCGAACGGGAATTCGATCCTGACGCGATTCGAAGGCTGAAGGCGTCTTCAGATGCCGACATGACGATCGGCGGCCCCGAGCTTGCTGCGAGTGCGATGAGCGCGGGACTGCTTGACGAGTGTCATCTACGACTTAATCCGATCGTCCTGGGCGGAGGTAAGCGCGCATTGCCGGACAGCCTCCGCATGCGGCTCGAGCTGCTTGGCGAGCGCCGCTTCCGAAGCGGCGTCGTTCATCTCCATTACCGCGTGATCGTCTGACCGCTAGCTCAGCGACCAACAAGCTGCCGAGAAAATCGGCAGCTTGTTGAACGTTAACAGAAAAACTTTGGGAGATGCCTGCAACACACATCTCAATCTTTTGTCTCCATATTTTAAGCCTGGACTGCTGATATCGTCGTTCGCTTTGCAGTAACCCCCTACCGTTCGCTTTTTTTCTTGAAAAGGAAGGAGTTCGACTAACAAATTTGAATATAAATAGGATTAAATATCCAAGTGTCATCTCCGAAGCAGGAACGGATGTAGCGTTGACTGGTCGAACAGGAGGAAACGGAAATGAAGACGATGAAGCGCATGATGGACCACATGTATTGGGCGGACGGACGCATCCTGGATGCGCTCGAGGAGAGCAAGACGAAGGACAAGGACCTTCTGAAGCTGGCACGGCACATCGCGGTCGCGGAGCAAGTCTGGCTGTCCCGCTTGCAGGGCAATGGCAGCGCGCAATATTCGTTGTGGGAGGAAACGGAAGACCTGACGGCGATCCGAAAAATGTTCGAGGAAAACGCCGAGCAATATCGCGTCTATATCGAGGGGCTCGAGGAATCCGCGTTGGACGAGATGGTCGACTATGCGAATCAGAGCGGGGTTCCGTTCCGAACGTCGATCCGAGACATCCTGTCGCAAGTCCTCCTGCATGGGCAATATCACCGGGGACAGATCAACCGGGGACTTCGAATGGCATCGGACGCGCCTGTCCAAGTCGATTACATCACGTTCGCGAGGCTTTAGCACAACGAGGGGCAAGCGATGATGAACGTCACCTCGGAATGAACGAGGGAATCGCGCAGCTCTGGCGAAAACCACTGAACACACAGGAGGCAAGAAAATAGATGAGCGTTGGTTATTCAGGCACGCCGCTCGTAAAAAAAGCTTGGAATGAAAGCAGGTTCAAAGGTTTTGTTTATGAAGGAGCCTGATCATTATTTCACTTTACTCGGCGAAGTACCATCGGTGGAGAGATTACATAGCGATGCGATCTCGAATGAGATTGATTTTGTTCATTTATTTTCCACATCGCAAGAGGAGTTATTTCCTTTATTGAACGAGTTGAAGGACAGGATCAATAAATCAGGCGTGATTTGGGTTTCTTGGCCGAAGAAAGCTTCAAAGATATTGACTGATTTAAGTGACGTTAACATAAGGAACTATGCATTAAGCATTGGTTTGGTGGACGTCAAGGTATGTGCCGTCGATGAAGTATGGTCGGGACTAAAACTAGTGATACCCTTGAAAAATAGAAAATAAGAGTTTTGCTGTTAGGTAGGGGTGGATACGCAGAGCGGGCATAACGCGTATTACGAACGCCCCGCCATGATGGACCTGTTGCCGACGGATATGGAACGCATGTCCGTCCTGGATGCCGGTTGAGCAGCGGGATGGTATACGGAGCAGTTTATCAAAAGATGGGCGCAGATAACGGCGATCGATATAAGTCCTGAAATGGTCGAGGCCTGTAAACGGCGAGTCTGCGATCGCGCATCGGTTTTCGCTTGCGACATGACCGATCCTCTGCCGTTTGCGGACGAGACTTTCGACCTGATCGTAAGTTCATTAACCCTGCATTACATCGACGATTGGGCGCCCGCCTTTCCTGTGTAGGTCACTTTTTTTAAGGAGACCCCTTCAAGAGATCATGAACGTCACGTCGGCAGCCGCTTCGCCGCATCCCAGTGTCCATCCTGGAGCAAGCGGTCGCCGTGCATGCCCGATACGGAGACGGTCGCATCCGCGGCGTTCGAAGTCAGCTTGACGCGAATGCGATAGGCGCCCGGCGGCGCGTCGATGCGGAATGCCATGCCGTAGCGGTTATATCCGTCGCTCTCAAATCCGGGTTCGGCGTCGAACGCCGTTTCCACGATCGAGAAGCCTGCGCCATCCGACATGATGCCTTCGGTATGTACGGTTCTGGGCGGCAGCGCGCAGGTCTCCTCGACAAAGCCGTATCCGACGGCCGGTTCATAGAGCGGCGCGCGGCCATCCGCGTCCAGCGTCACGGCCACATACCCGGGAATGGGTTGTTCGGTAAAATTAAACTTCAATGCAGGCTTCTCCATCATCTGCGAGGCCCCTCCTTAATTCTGACCGTCGACCCGCGCCGACACGCGGAACCAGTCGAACTCCACCTGCCCGCCGCCGGAACCCGACGCGAACAAGCCGAGCTTGGCGCCGACCCAGTGGCCTTCGGACGCCTGAAACGCCTCCGCCGGAATCGCGGCATATGACGCACCGTCGTGCAGGCTGTAACTGTACACGCAGCTGGCATCGGCCGACACCTCGACCCGCAAACGGATGCCTTCCGTCCCGGTCAGCGGCAGCGACCACAGCTCGGCTTCACCCGCTTTGTCGCCTGCGGCGAGATAGAGGGTCAGCGCGCGATCGGCATCGTCTTCGGCGTGATCGGCATCTCCAGCGTTCGCCGATCCTCTCCGCACAGCCAAACAGCTGTACCGGTAGCCGAACACGATCAATCCGCCGCTGTCTCCGCCCTTAAGGCCAGTCGCGTCCACGAGGCATTCGGCCGCAAACGCCGGCGCCGGAAACTTCTGCATGAGCAGGTTCGGCGACCGATACAAGCCGCCACCCTCCCCGGCCCGCGGCACGGCATGCAGCCGAATAAAGCCCGGCCGCGCCGACAGGCTATACCAGCGCACGTCCGGATTGGCCTGCCACTGCCATTGCAGCCCAAGCTTCGGCGCGTCGAATTCGTCCGACGTGGCCGGCACTTCTACCGCGCACGCTTCGCCCACATCCGGCTTGCGCCAGCGCAGCACCGGCTCCCCGATCGCTTCGCCTGCCCGCCGCTCGCCCATGACCGGCCAGCCGTCTTCGTCCCAGCTCATCGGCTGCAGATGCACGACTCGGCCGTACGGCCCCTTGTCCTGGAAATGCACGAACCACGACTCGCCCGACGCCAGCTCCACCCAGCCGCCTTGATGCGGACCGTTGACCTCCGTTTCACCTTGATGCAGTACGATCCGGTCCTCGTAAGGCCCCCAGACGCTCGCCGAGCGGAACACCGTCTGCCACCCCGTCGCAACGCCGCCCGCAGGCGCAAAAATATAATAATAGCCGTCGCGCTTATAGAACTTGGGCCCCTCCAGCGTCGGATGCTTGTCCGTCCCGTCGTAGACGATCCGGCCCTCGTCCAGCAACGTCCGGCCGTCCGCCGACATCTCGCATACGTTCAGCTTGTGCTTGATGCCGCTGCGGCTGTGCGCGTACGCATGGATGAGATACGCCCGGCCGTCGTCGTCCCACAACGGACAGACGTCGATCAGCCCTTTGCCCGGCTTCACCAGATGCAGCGGCGCCCACGCTCCGGCGGGATCGTCCGCGGTCGTCATCAGGATGCCGAGGTCGGGATCTCCGTAGTAGATCCAGTACTTGCCAGCATGGTAGCGCAGGCTCGGCGCCCAGACACCGCCCCCATGCTGCGGCACGTCGTATCCGGCTAACGGCATACGAGAAACGGCGTGATTGATCAGCCGCCAGTTGACCAGGTCCCGCGAATGCAGAATCGGCAGCCCGGGCAGATGCCCGAAGCTCGATGCCGTCATATAGAAGTCGGACCCGACCCGAATGACGTCCGGATCCGAATAATCCGCGTGCACGATCGGATTGAGATAAGTGCCGTCGCCCTGATCGGGCACCCACGGATGCTGCGCCACGCGAGCTCCTCCTTTTTTGCTGCGAAAATGACTGACCCGGCCGACTACGCCTGCGCCAAGTAACGCTCGACCTCAAGCGCGCACAGCAGCAGCGGACCGATGCCCATATAGTGATCCGAGACGATCGCTTCGGAAATGTAGTAGTCGAACGTGCCATTGCGGTCCTTGCTCAATCCCGCGCCGTTGCAGATTCGATGCAGATGCACGCCGTCCGCGTCCTCCGTCACGAGCCGCTCTTGAATGCCCTGCCAGCCCTTCAGCATGGCATCGCGGAAGCCGCCGCTCAGATAACCAAGCCGCAGCGCCTTGGCCATCGCATAGACGAACATGATGCTGCCCGACGCCTCGAGGTAATTGCCTTTGCGATCGCCTTGGTCGAGCACCTGGTACCACAGGCCGCTGGCCGGATCCTGCACGCGGACCAAGGCATGGCACATCCGTTCGAAAATGCCGATGATCGTGCCGCGCTTCGGATGCGCGACCGGGATGTGGTCGAGGCAGTCGACGACCGCCATCGCATACCAGCCCATCGCCCGGCTCCAGAAGTTCTTGGACAGGCCCGTGACCGAGTCCGCCCACTCCTGTTCGCGCGCTTCGTCCCAACCGTGGTAGAGCAGCCCCGTCCGCGGATCGCGGGTCCGGCGTTCGACCAGCAGCAGCTGGTGGGCGACCTCGTCCGTCAGCTCCGGGCTCCCCGTCACTTTCGCATATTCCGCCAGAAACGGCGAAGCCATATACAAGCCGTCCAGCCACATCTGGAACGGATAGATCTTCTTGTGCCAAAAGCCGCCCTCCGACGTGCGGGGCTGCCCGATCAGTTGGGTCGCAAGCGTATCCGCCGCCTTGGCATAACGCGTTTCGCCGCCCCGCGCCAGCAGCGGGAACAGATTTTTGCCCTGATTGATCTGGTCGAGGTTGTACTCCTCCAGCGAATACGTGGCGATCGTGCCGTCCTCGGCGATATAGTGGTCCATGTGCAGGCGCATAAATTCGAAATAGCGCTCGTCGCCGAGCTGCGCGCCCGCCCGCGACATCGACATCAGCAGCATCCCCGGGACGTACGCCCAGCGCTCGAGCGGATACGGATGGTAGCCGTCCTCCCCGCACTGCCGCATAATCGTGTCCGCGATCTTCGTCGACATGGCTCCTGCCTGTTTCGTCAAAGCTTCGGTAGTCATCGCTTATTCCCCTCTCTTCGTATCGGGCGCTGCCGTGAGCTGCAGCTGCTCCCGCAGCCAGGCATACGCCGGCTCCCCGTGAATCTCATGCCCGCCCGTGAAAAAGTCTGCCTGCACCGCGTCCGCTGCGCCAAAGTCGGCATAGATACGCTTCAATTGTTCGTAAGCCTTGAGCGCCGGCTCCCGCGGGAATACGCGGTCGGTATCGCCCGACTCCAGGAACAAGCCTCTCGGCGCGATCAGCCCGAGCAGGTCCGGCATCTCCGCTTCCGGCAGCAGGCCTGGGATGTAGTTGTCGAGGCAGTGGTTGCGATCCAGAATGCTTTCCTCGAACAAGCTCGCGTAGCCGCTGACGACCGCGCAGCGCACGCGCGGATCGAGCGCCGCCGCGAAGCTTGCCACGAGGCCGCCACCGGAAATACCCATGATGCCGATGCGCGACGAATCCACCTCGGCGCGGCTTTGCGCATAATCGATGGCCGACTTCGTCTCGCGCACCCGCAGGCCGGCGACGGTCCGCCCGGTCATCAGCAGATGAACCGCCAATCGGAAGCACGAGGATTGGCCCGGCCCCTGCGCGATGTCCTCATCCAGCCTGCGGTCGCCGAATCCGGCCAGCTCCGGCGCGATCGCGACGAATCCTTGCCGGGCCAGCGACACGGCGAAGTCCTTGTGCAGCCCGGCCGCCCCCGCCCGCTCGCTCCCGTCCGGCTTCAGGCCGACGATCTCGCGCGCGCCGTAGCCGTGGCCGTGCAGGGCGACGACCGCCGGAAGCCCCGTCGTTTCTGAACCCCCCGCCAGTCGGAATCAGCACATACACGCGCATCCGCAGTCCTTCGACTGTCCCGATCTCCACGAGCTCGCGCGTGTAGCCGACGCACGCAACCCGCTCCAGCAGCTGCGGCTCCGGATCGTCACCGGCCTCCGGAAATTCGCCGAGCAGCCGATCGAACGCTGCGACCAGCCTGCCTCTTGACTCGTCCGTTACCGGCAGGCCGCGCGCCGCCCGTTTCTCCGCCGCTTGACGCTTCAGCGCGTCCAGATAGTGCTCCAGCTTCATCGCGATTCACTTCCTTTTCTCATCGGCAGCCTTCGCTTAATACCCTTCCGGATGCCAGCCGCGGAAAATCTCGATAATCCGGTAATCCGCCGCTTCCGCCGCGGACAGCTGCCGCGACCATGCGACCCGCGCCGCCGCGTCAGCGCCTGATCCGCTACTCGCGAATTCCTCGTACCGGCTCGTCTCCTCGCGGTCCGGCTGCCCCCAGTTGTGCCAGCCTTCTGCCGCTACCGAACCGTCCATGACCGTCCGGATGAACGCGACATGCGCATACGGACGCCATGGCCGGCCGAGGTAGACGTCCCGCACGCCTTCGCCGCTCGTAATCTTGCAGTCAAGGAACACGTACCCGAACCGCGTTCCCTCCGGCGTCGAAGCGGCGGTAATATAGCCGCGCGACCGCTTGTTGTGCAGCGTGCACCGGTCGAACACGGCGGTGGCGGCGCCGAAAATATAATCGACGTCCCCTTCGATATAGCAGTCGTTATAATATTGCAGGCCTTGGCCCGTATAAAGCGTATCCTGATCGCCCAGCAGCGCGGCGTTGCGGAACACCGCCCGCCCTGCGTCGACGAACGCCGCCACGGCTTGGCCAGTGCCCGGTCCGGACGCGTTGCGGATCGTCACGTTCTCCGCCGTGAACGATTCGGCCAGCACGTTGAGCGTGCCCGAGCGGAACGTGCCGAGCGGCTGCCCGTCGGCGCCCAGCGTATGGGCGTTGTCCGACCAGGTCAGGATCGTGCGATCCCGGTCCTCGCCCAGCAGCAGGATCGGCGGCGCCGCGGCCGGAATCGTGATTTTCTCTTCGTAAACGCCTGGCTTGATGCGGATCGTGACCGGCGCGCCGCCCGCTGTCGCGAGCGAATCGATGGCGTCTTGCAAACGGATATAATCGGCGTCTCCTTGCGCGGATACAGTGATCACCACGGCATGAACTCCTTTCCAATGCGAACCTTATTCATTATAATCTAGGATCAAGAACCGCTGCCCGGATACGGAGGAATGACGATGTCTGCCTCGATGGACGCTACGCCCAAATATTTCGTGGAAAATGGAAGCGTCAGCATTCAGCGCATCAAACGCCACGGCGTGACCGCGATGCCGCGGCCGCACAGCCACGACGCCGTGGAGCTGTATTACCTGCTCGACGGCGAGCGCGTCTACTTCGTCGACGGCAAGGTGATCACGCTGCGAAAAGGCGAGCTGATCGCCATCGCCGGCGGCGTCATTCATTCGACGGCCAGCTCCGAGATCGCAGAGTTCGAGCGCGTCCTCATCCACTACGAAGCGTCCGCGCTGCCCGGCGCGCTGCGCGGCCAAGTGCTGTTCGAGGCGGGCGAATCGTGCCGCGTCTTCGCGCTCAACCTGCGCGAGCGCGAAGAGGCCGAGCGCCTGATGCGACGGATGCTGGAAGAATGCGCGCTGGCGAGGCCTTACTTCGAGCCGTGCTGCGTGTCGCTGCTCGCGGAGCTCGCCATCCTGCTCGGACGCGCCGAGCGATCGGCGGCGGCCGGCGCTTCCCGCGACGCCCTGCATGCGAAGGTATCGGAGATCGCCGAATACTTGCAGCGGCACTACCGCGAATCGCTGACGCTGGCGGATACGGCGAAGCACTTCTACCTGAGCAGCTCGTACCTGAGCCGCGTCTTCCACCGGCTGACCGGCTTTCATTTTCGCGAATACATCCTTCATTTGCGCGTTCGGGAGGCCCAGCGCCTGCTGGCCCATACCCGCAAGCGCATCTCCGACGTCTCGCTCGACGTGGGCTTCGAGCATCTGTCGCACTTCAACAAAGCGTTCAAGCAGGCGTGCGGCCTGACGCCCATGCAGTACCGCAAGTTCGCCAAGGCCGACCCGGCGAGACAAGCCGAAGTCTAGCGGATATCCGTGTTCGTGCAGGCGTGCAGCCGGATCTCCGGCTCTGTTGCGACTTGCAGCCGCAAGCCTCGCAGCGTCAGCCGGTCGGCATGGCGAGCGACGACGCCGTTGGCCGTTTCCGCTATGAAATTTTCCACCGTCAAGCCTTCGAGCGGCAGCTCCGGCAGACCGTTGATGAGCAGCGCCGTCTGCGCGCCGACGCAGGTGAGATCGCGAAGCGTGATATTGCGAATGACCGGCGTTTCCTCCGTCACCTCGTACGTCTGCTCGTCGTAGCCCTCCGAGCCTTCCTTGCCCGCGTAGAACAGATGGAACGACACCGCTTCGAGCGGAATGCCCGACATATGGATCCGCTCCATGACGATGTCCTCCACGACGCCGCCCCGGCCGCGCGCGCTCTTGAAGCGAATGCCGATATCCGTGTTCATAAAAAAGGCAGTCGGAGACGCGCACCGCCCGAACGCCGCCCGACATCTCGCTGCCGACGACGACGCCCCCGTGCCCGTGATATACCGTGCAGTCGCGGATCGTCACGAACTCGCACGGCAGCCCGCGCCGCCGCCCCTCTTCGTCCTTGCCCGACTTCAGGCAGATCGCGTCGTCACCGACGTCGAACATGCTTCGCTCAACGAGCGCGTGGCGGCACGATTCCAGGTCCAGCCCGTCGCCGTTTTGCGAGTACCAGGGGTTCTTCACGCGGATATCCCGCACCGTCGCCTGCTCGCAGTCCATCAGGTGCAGGCACCAGGCCGGCGAATTTTGAAACGTCGGTCCTTCTAGCAATATGCGCTTGCAGCCGCGCAGGCTGAGCATCGCGGGACGCAGATGCGCCCGCGCCGGCGCGTACGCCTCGGGATCGGTCACGCCCTGCTCCCGCAGCGTGCGGACGAGCTCTTCCCCGTCCCGCGCTTCGGCGGACGGCCACCACATCTCGCCGCCTTCGCTGAGCGCGCCGCCCGACTGCAGCAGCTTGCCCCATTGGTCGTCGGTCATCTTGAACCGCTTGACCGGGCGCCAGCCTTCGCCGATGCCGTCGAACACGCCACTGCCCGTGAAGGCGATGTCCTCCAGCGCTTCGCCGTCCAGCGGGGACAGGCAGCGCACGGCCGACTGGCCCTCGTACTGGGTCGCGACCAGCGGATACAGGGCGGTATCCGCCTCGAAGCGCACGATCGCGCCCGCCTCGGCGTGCAGCGCCAGCCGGCTGCGCAGCCGGAGCGGTCCCGTGCGCCAGATGCCCGCCGGGATGCGCACGGTTCCCCCCGCCCGCAGCGGCGCAGTCGTCGATCGCGCGCTGCAACGCGTCCGTGCACAGCGCGAGCGGATCGGTCGCCTCGACGTAGTCGGCGAGCGAGAACGTCCGGTCCGGGATGTCCGGCAGCGCGGGGACAGGGTATGCTTGGTCTTTTTCTTGATGTTGTTGGTCTATTGCTTGATCTTGTGCCGAATGAATCTGTGCCGTCATTTCCCGCTCCCCTCCCTTAGGCGTCCGCCGGCTCATAATCGAACCAGTCGAAGTCCGCGTAATTATCGATGTCGATGTCGTTGCCCGTCTCTCGGCCTGTCTCGGGATCTGCCGCATGACCTGCCGCCGGGCCAGTCTCGCCATTTGCCCCGCGGCCAGCCTCCCGGCCCGCCGCGTACATCCCGATGTAAGCGCCGGTAAACCCGCCCGCAATATCGGTGCTTAGCACCGTGCCGTCGGCGTCTTCGAGCAGCGTCCGCCACTCCGATGCGCCCGGCTCCCGCCAACTGAATGCGTATCGCTGGCCGTTCGCCGACACGCGCAGCTCCAGCGCGTCGCCCGCGAACGCGGCCGTCGCCAGCACCGTCTCTTCGCCGCGGCGGCGCTGCGTCAGCCGAAGCGCCGTGCCCGCTTCCGCGCCCCCGCCGAAGCTGCCATACGTGAAGCGGAACTGATTGTCCGCGTTCTGCAGCAGCACGAGCCCGGCCTCGTCGCTCTCCGCCTTCGGCGCAAAGCGCATCGCGGTCGCCGCAGCGAACGACATGTGCTGCTGCCTGCGGCCCACGAACGCCGGATTGTCGTCGCGCGCGATCGATGCCCGCTTCAGCGCAAGCCGCAACGAGCCCGGCTGCGCCCCGAGGCTCCAAAAGTCGCCGCGCGGCGTGCGAATGAAGTTCCAGTACGGCGCGAGCGCCGGCCCGTCGAAATCATCCCGCACTGCGGCCGCCGGCCACGGCATCTCCGGCAAATCCGGCGCTTCGCCTTCCAGCTCCACGACCCCTTTGCCCGGATTGACCACCGGCCAGCCGTCCTCCCACGCGACGGGCACGAGAAACGTTTCCCGCCCGAGATTACGGTAGTAGCCGCCATAAGGACGGGACGCGAGACATACCATCCACCAATCGCCTTTTTGCGTCTCGATCAGCTCGCCGTGGCCGACGTTCACGATCGGATAGCCGCGGCCCAGATGGCGATGCGTCAGGATCGGGTTGCCTTTGTACCCCTCGAACGGTCCGGTCGGCGACGCGCTGCGCGCGATCGTGATCGCATGCGTGTGGCCCGTGCCGCCCTCGGCGATCGTCAGGTAGTACATGCCGTCGATCTTGTACAGATGCGGCCCTTCCTGAGCATGGGCGACTTTGAGCGCGCCTCGCCACAGGCTGACCTTCGGTCCGACGAGCCGCCCGCTCGCGAGGTCCAGCTCCTGCAGCCAGATGTCCATTTCTTTCGCGTACTGCTGGCCCTCGGGGGGGTCGCCGGTTGCCCGTATAATAAACTTTGCCGTCGTCGTCGAACAACAGCGACGGGTCGATGCCCGGCGCGTCGTCCAGCCACACCGGATCGGACCAGCTGCCCGCCGGATTGGTCGCCGTGACGTAGAAGTTGCGGCATTCGAGGTCATTCGTGACAAACGTCGTGATCATATAGAACACGCCGTCATGATAACGTATCGTAGGCGCCCATATGCCTTTGGAAGGCAGAATGCCGTCCAGGTCCAGCTGGGACGGGCGGTCGAGCACATGGCCGAGCTGGCGCCAGTTGACCAGGTCCTTGCTGTGGAAGATCGGCACGCCCGGATAATACTCGAAGCTCGAGGTGACCAGGTAGTAGTCGTCGCCGACGCGTATGGCCGACGGATCCGGATAAAAGCCGGGGAGTAAGGGATTGCGGAACGTGCGCATGCTGCGGCCTCCATTGCCTGACGTTGAAGAAGCAGCTTTAGTATAGTTGATGAAAACGTTAAAATATTGGCATTCCCGTGCTCATTTTTCAATTTTTTTATACTTTCTTGTCTTTGCGCATACCTTTACCATGCAATAGACAGTTAACATTCTCCTCGTCTTCCTTTATAGTAATTCTACAAAGGAGCGAATGGTCATGAACGGGGAAAGACGGCTGAAAATCCGGTTTTTTTATGAGCTTGACGTTAATCTCGATCTGTTCGGTGCTCGTGCTGGCTACCGCCCTTTTCTTCTGGTTCCGCGGCAAGACGATCGATTATGTCAACAAAGCCAACGATAGCGTGCTGCTGAACACGGAGACGGTGTTCGCCAAATATATGGATTCGGTGCAAAACTATACGCTCGCCTTTTACCGCCACCCGAACATCAACTCGGTCATGCAGAGCGGCGACAGCAGCTGGAGCGACCAGCTGTTCAGCGCGCTCAGCCAGATCAAGGGGACGCTCACCGTCAATCCTTATCTTGAAAACGCTTATATCATGGGCGCGAACGGTCCGGTTATGATGTTCGAGAACAATCCGCTGAGCAAGGCGTCGAAGCAGGAGCTATACGAACGCATCCGGAACGGCCTGATCAAGGATTCGCCTTTCTTGTGGACCGCGACGCTCAACAACGGCGACAAGGAAACCGTTATGATGACGTACTACAACGACAAAGTGTACGCGAACAGCGAATACACCGGCGCCATCGCGATCTCGACCAATCTGAACAAGCTTCAGGGGAACATCTTCTCGGATGTCGCGGACAGCGATACGCGCTATGCCGTGCTCAGCCCCGAAGGCGCCGTCTTGATGCAAAGCGGTCCGCCCGGCGACGGCTACGACGATGCGCTGCTGCGGCGAATCGTCGGCGGGCGCAGCGCGTCCGGCACGATGGTCTGGAAGCCTGACCGCGGCCCCAAGCAGCTGATAACGTATCGCATGGCCGCCAATCAGGGACTCTGGTACCTCTCGGAGACGTCTTATCGCAACAGCATCCGCGATATTTCCAACGCGCTCGTGCTCTTGATCGCGCTGTGCGTCGTCCTCGCGGCGGCCGCGGCGGGCGTGGCGGCGTTTGTGTCGCATCGCATGTACAAGCCGATCGGCGCGCTGTTCGGCAATATCCGCAGCCTGTCGGGCGAGCGTCTCGCCTTCGCGGGCGCGGGCGGCTTCGAGGAGGCGAACCGGGAGCTCGAGCGGATCGCCGGCCGGTTCGGCGAGCTCAAGCGCGAAAACGAGGACAGCGCGCTGCTGTCCTGGCTCACGACGCCGTACCGCTCGGGCGAAGCCGTGCCTTCGGCGCTGCCGCTGCTGAAGGGCGGCGATCCCGGCAGCGCCGCCTTCTGCGTCGCGGTGCTGCGGCTGGACGAGCGCATCGGCGAAGCGGAGGCGATGACCGACGCCGAGCGGATGGCGCGGCTTCGCGATCTGCCGCAGGCCGTCGAAGCGCTGTTCGAGGGCGCATGCGCGTGCCGCGGCTTCTTCCCGCACCCGGGGACGGCCGTGCTGATCGTTAGCGAGGCGCGCGAAGGCAGCTTCGGCGATCAGGGCATCGCCCGCGAGCGTTGGGAGGAGCTCGAGCAGCTGGTCCGCGCTTGGCCGGGGACGCAAGGCGCGCTTGGCGTCAGCCGGCTGTCCGCCGATCCTTCCCGGTTGAAGGCGCTGTACGAAGAGGCGAGAGATTGCCTGCAGTACATGAAGTTCCAGTACCGGACGCCTATCGTCTACGCCGAGGACGCCGCGCAGCTGTCGGACGCGCCGATGCCGGATCAGACGCTGGAGGCCGTGTTGCAGGTCGTCCGCGAACAGAAGCATGAGCTGATCCCCCGCGCGGTGGAGCGCGTCCTTGCCGAAGCCGGCGGCTATCGCGCCGAGCAGGCGACGATCGCGCTGTCGCGGATCGCTTCGGATCTGTCCGCGATCGCGGACACCGGCGCGGCCGGCGGCATGCCGCGGCACGCGGACTTCCTCGAGCTGTACCAGCGAATCTGGAGCTTCGCCGGCTACGAGGAGCTCAGAGCTTGGCTCGAGCAGTTGAGCTTCAGGGCTTACGAGAAATTAAAGGAACGCAACGCCGTGCAAACCCGGGACGTCGCCGGGGAAGCGATCGCCCATATTCGCAGGCACTTCGCCGATCCGATGCTGTCGCTCAACGCGCTGGCGGACAAGCTCGCGATCAGCCCGCCGTACCTCAGCCGTCTGATCACCGAATCGACCGGAAGCAGCTTCCCCGACTTCGTCAACCTCGTCCGGCTGGAACATGCGCGCTCTCTCCTCGTAGACGAGCTCGAGCTGGACATCCGCACTGTCGCGGAGCGTTCAGGCTACGGCAGCAGCACTTATTTCACGACGTTGTTCAAAAAGCGGTACGGCATGACGCCGACGAAGTGGCGGCTCAACCATATCGTGCAGCATAGCGAATGACTGCAAGCCTCGTGACCGCAAGCCTCGTTTAACGCCAAACCTCGGATGACCGCAAGCCCCGAATCCGCGCCGGATCCGGGGTTTTTGTTTTTTTGAGCGATTTCATTTATTTGAAGGCGGGTTTCGCTTCGATTTTTTTAAGCGATTTCATTTCTTTGAGATGGCGCTTTGCCTTCAGGGTGAATAAGCTTGGGTCAGTAAAGCGCTTTCGGTCCACGCATCGATGCGAAGCTGCTTTGGCGCCCCATCCACCAACCGCATGACAAGGAGTGAATCTCGATGACGGAAAAGGCTTATCCGAAGCCCAAGACGCAAGGGCGAAGCAAATGGCTGCGGTCGCTGCGCAACGACAGCTCGCTATTCCTGCTGGCGCTGCCCGGCGTGATCGCGCTGATCCTGTTTGCTTATTTGCCGATGAGCGGGCTCATCCTCGTGTTCAAAAATTACAATTTTAACGGCGGCATCTTCGGAAGTCCCTGGGCGGGCTTCGACAACTTCGACTTCTTCTTCTCGAGCATGGACAGCGCCATCCGCGCGACGCGCAATACGGTCATGCTGAACGTGCTATACATGCTGACGGGCACCTTCTTCTCGGTGGCGCTCGCCATCGCGCTGAACGAGCTGCGAAGCAAGGGTTATATCAAAATTACGCAGAGCGTGATGTTCTTCCCGTACTTCATCTCGTGGATCGTCATCGGCGCCATCCTGTTCTCCCTGCTCGACTTCGAGAAGGGCATCGTCAACCGCATGCTTGAAGGCATCGGCATGCAGCCGATCGACTGGTACGCGCATCCATGGCTGTTCGTCGTCGTCCTCGTGCTGGCGAACATCTGGAAAAGCGCGGGCCACGGCGCGATCATCTACTACGCGGTGCTTCAGGGCGTCGATACGTCTTACTACGAGGCGGCCCGGATCGACGGCGCGTCCCGATGGCAGCTCATCACGAAGATCACGCTTCCGATGCTGATTCCTTCTATAATATTGCTCACGCTGCTGAGCATCGGCGGCATGCTGAAGGGCGACCTCAGCATGATCATGGGGGTCACCTTCCTCAATCCGTTGCTGCTGCCGACGACCGACATCATCGACGTCTTCGTGTACCGTACCGCGATCCGCTCCGGCGAATTCGGCTTCGCTTCGGCGATCACGCTTTATCAGTCCGTCTTCGGGCTTCTGCTCGTGCTGATCGCCAACAAGCTGGCCGGCTGGTACGACAGAGACAGCAAACTATTCTCAGGAGGGAACGCGTCATGGCCATTCGGGAAAATCGAACGCTGCTGATTTTTTTCTACGTCTTCATCGGCGTGTTCGCCGCTATCTGCTTAATCCCGTTCATCCTCGCGGTATCGGGCTCGCTCTCGTCTGAGGCCAAGATCGCGGCGAACGGCTACTCCTTTTTTGCCGCAGGGCTTAACGCTTGATACTTATAAATTCATGTTCGGCTCCAAATCGGACGAGATCATCCGCGGCTACCTGAACTCGGCGAGCATCACGGTGCTGGGCACCGTATCCGCCGTGCTCGTCACGTCAGCCTACGCCTACGTCATCACCGCCAAAGGCTTCCGCTTCCGGGGCGCCTTCGCCTTCTTCGCCTACTTCACGATGCTGTTCAGCGGGGGGGACGCTCCCCCTGGTACATTTTGACGACCAAGTACTATCATCTGAACGATACGCTGGCGGGGCTGTTCGTCCCGTATCTGCTCAACGTGTTCCTGATGTACCTGCAGGCCAACTATTTTAAAAGCATCCCGCACGAGGTCGTCGAGTCGGCGCAGATCGACGGGGCGGGGCATTACCTGATCTTCTTCCGCATCATGCTGCCGCTCGGCCGCGTCGGACTCGTCACCATCTCGCTCTTCTACGCGCTGCAGTTTTGGAACGACTTTTTCCTCCCGCTTATGCTCGTGACGGACGAAAAGCTGTTTACGATCCAGTACATGATGTACTATATGATGGCTAACATTCAATTTCTGGCTTCGGGGAATGCTTCAAGGATCAGCGGCGCCCTCATCGCGCCTCCGCTCGAGACGGCCAAGCTCGCCATGACCTGCCTCACCGTGCTGCCGATCGCGATTCTGTATCCGTTCCTGCAGCGCTACTTCGTCCGAGGCATCGTCGTCGGATCGGTTAAAGGCTGACGACGGAGCGCTCCGTTCAGAAAACTAAAGCGATTTCATGTTTTTTAAGGCCTTCAAACCGTTGATTTTTAACGATTTTCACTTTCTTGAGATAGCGGCGGCGGGAATGTAAACGTATTCTGAAATCGCTTCCCGAAACGCCAAAAACAAATCCAGGAGGTCATGTTCCATGGTACGTCGCAATGCTTCGAGGGCCCTGCTTGCCCTCGTCTTCACCCTCACGCTCGTCTTGTCCGCCTGCAGCTCCAAATCGAACGAAGGCGGCGCCGCCGAGTCCGGCTCGCCGGCGGCATCGTCCGGCGCGGCATCGTCCGGCGCAGCGTCTTCCGACGCGAACGATGCGTCCAAACCCGACTTTTCCGAACCCGTCAAGCTGAAGCTCTTGTTCTACACGGGGCAGTCCAAGCGCATGGCCGAGCTCGCCGGCAATGAACTGAAGGATCTCGTGAAGAAAGAAATCAACGCCGAGATCGAATACGTCTACCTGCCCTGGTCCGAATACGGCGGCGGCAAGACGGACCTCATGCTCTCCTCGGGCGAAGAGTTCGCCGCGTACACCGACATCAACTATATGTCCAAATCCGTATCCAAGGGCTTGTATGCGGACTTGACGCCGTACGTCGATACGTATGCGCCGGATCTGAAGAGCAACGTCGCGGCCGCTTCGTTCGACGCCTTCAAGCAGAACGGCAAGCAGTATGCGATTCCGGTCGGCAACCGCGCCAGCTCGGCCGCCTTCTACAGCGTCATGGTCCGCCAGGATCTGCTCGAGGAAGTCGGCATGAAGACGATCGGCTCGCTCGCGGATCTGGAGCAGTACTACGACAAGGTGCACGCCAAGTATCCGGACATGATCGGCTTCGCCTCGACGGACGCCACGTACATGCTGATGTACGAGTACACCGACCAGAACCTGAACTGGATCAACAACTTCATCGCGGTGAACGAAGCCGCCAAGGACGACAAGCTGATCAGCTGGTACGAAACGCCCGAGTTCAAGAAATACGCCGGCCTGATGAACGGCTGGTACAAAAAAGGCATCATTCCGAAGTATGCCGTCACGAACCAGCCGCAGCTCATGTCCGACTGGAACGCGGGCAAGGCGATGTTCTTCCCGGGCACGGCGACCCGTCCGATCGAAGGCATCGCAGGCATCACCAAGGCAGTGCCGACGGCCAAGCTACAGAACTACTTCCTGAGCAAAAACGACCGGCCGAAGATCAGCCGCGGCACGTATAATACCGCTTACTTCGTATCGGCCAACGCCAAGCACCCGGAGCGTTACGTCGCCTTCTTCAACCTGCTGCAGAAAAACCAGGAACTCTACGACCTGTTCACCTACGGCATCAAGGACAAGGACTACACGATCGACGAAAACGGACGCGTCACGAAGCTGACGTCCGACCTCTTCCTGGACGACTGGATGATGATGAACGACAAGTTCATGCGCTTCGAGAAGAGCGTGCCGGACGACTTCATCGAGCAGTACAAGCATTGGGACGACGACGCGATCCTGTCCAAGACGGCGGGCTTCAACTTCGACAATACGGCGGTCAAAAACGAAGAGTCCAAGCTGAACGGCGTGTACACCGAGTTCATCGCGCCAATCTCCAGCGGCTTCGTCGACTACGACACCTACTTCCCCAAGGCGCTCGACAAGCTCAAGGCCGCTGGGCTCGACAAATACATCGCGGAGTACCAGAAGCAGTTCTCGGCTTGGTACGCGAATAAGCCGAAGTCTTAATCAGTTTCGTTCAGCTCGAGCTGCGCCCATCGGAAGGCGGCTCGGACTGAAGTCGTCTCAACCAGCACTTTCTGCACCATCCGCGACGTGGCTCGAGCTGGAGTAGTCTCATCCAGCACTTCTTGCACCATCCGTGCCGTGGCTCGGGCTAAAGTAGTCCCAACCAGCACTTTCTGCACCATCCGCGACGTGGCTCGAGCTGAAGTAGTCTCATCCAGCACTTCTTGCACCATCCGCGACGTGGCACGAACTGAAGTAGTCCCAACCAGCACTTTCTGCACCATCCGCGACACGCCTCAGCTCGCCGCGCCAGGCCAAGGGCTCAAGTCGTATCGACACTTCATGTACGCAAAAACGCTCGTTCCGGGATTTCCATCCCCGGTACGAGCGTTTTTCGTCGTTCGCCGGCTACAGCGGCCGGATGACCACAGTCTCGCCTGCGCGCATCGGCAGCGCGAGCAAGCCGTCGGCGTGCTGCGCCGCCGCGTCAATCGGATTGCCGTCCGGTCGCAGCGCCCGGATCGGCACACCTGCACCCGTGCGCAGCCGGAGCGTCTCGCCGCCGGTCGACGTCACGCGCGCTTCCGTCAGGCGGCCGTCGCGCCAGGCCAGATCGACATCGAAGCCGCCGCGCGCGCGGAGGCCCGTGATGCCGCCGTCCGCCCATGCCGACGGCAGCGCCGGAAGCAGCGCGACATGGTCGAGATGGCTCTGGAGCAGCATCTCGGCGATGCCGGCGATCGCGCCGAAGTTCCCGTCGATCTGGAAGGGCGGATGGTTGTCGAACAGGTTCGGCAGGGTCGACATGCGCAGCAGCGCCATCGTGTGATCGTACGCTTGCTCCCCGTCCAGGAGCCTCGCCCAGAAGTTGATGATCCAGGCGCGGCTCCATCCCGTATGGCCGCCGCCGTTTTCCAATCGGTGCAGCAGTGTCTCGCGAGCCGCATTCGCGAGCGTCGGCGTCGCAGCCGGACTGATCGTCGTGCCTGGATGCAGGCCGAACAAGTGAGAGATATGACGGTGCCCCGGCTCCTGCTCCTCATAATCCTCCAGCCACTCCTGAAGCCGGCCGCCACTTCCGATCTTCATTTCAGGCAGACGCGCCTTCGTCTCCTTCCATATGCGGCGGTCCGCCTCGTCCGTGCCCAGGATGAGGCTGGACTGAATGCATGCATCCAGCAGCTCCGTAATAATCTGCGTATCCATCGCCGGCCCGTAGCACAGCGTGCCGGTCTCGCCGTTCGGCAGCCGATAGACATTCTCCGGGGAGACGGACGGATTCGTCACGAGATACCCTTCAGGGCTCTCCACGAGGAAGTCGACGAAAAACAACGCCGCCTCCTTCATCGTATCGTAGGCGCGCCTTAAGAATGCTTCGTCCGGATGAAACCGGTAATGCTCCCGAAGATGCAGACTCAACCAGGCCGCGCCCATCACCCACTGCGTCGCCGGACCGTAAATGTCCTGAGGCGCGGTATCCGCCCATATATCCGTATTGTGGTGAGCGACGAAGCCGCGGCAGCCGTACATCTCGCGAGCCGTCACCCTGCCGCTCTCCCGCATGCGCTCGACCAGCTCGAACAGCGGCTCGTGGCACTCCGCGAGGTTGCAGGACTCCGCCGGCCAGTAGTTCATTTGCGTGTTAATGTTAATCGTATATTTGCTGTCCCACGGCGGCGTCATCGAATCGTTCCAGATGCCCTGCAAGTTGGCAGGGAGCGAGCCCGGCCTGCTGCCGGAGAGGAGCAGATACCGGCCGAAGTGGAAATACAACGTGACCAGCCCGGCATCCTCCGCGCCCTGTGCGACCTGGGCCAGCCGCTGCGCCACGGATCGGTCGTTCGCTGCCTCCTCTAGCGAGCCAAGCGTCAGCTTCATTCGATCGAACAGCGGCGCGTAATCCTCGATATGCCTCGCTTTTAACCGCTCATACGTCTCTGCCGCCGCGCCGCTCAACACGTCCAGGCATCGCAGCTCAGGCTCCGGATACCGGAACGTGCTTGCCGCGGTCAGAATCAGCGTCACCGCATCGGCGGCTTCAACGAACAGATGCTCGCCGATGATGCTGACCTTCCCGCCATCGGCGACAGCTTTGACCGCGGCCGTATAGGTCAAGCCGTCCCGCCCGCCGCAATCGTTGCTCATCGTGACCGTATCCGTGCCCGCTCGGCCCGACCGGTCCATGTAACGCCCTTTATTTCGCTCGAAGCGCGCATTAAAGGAGATCGCCCCGGGCGGTCCGCCGTAAAGCGAATGAAAATCGCCTGATCCGGGTAGCTGCTGAACGTTTCCCTGCGGTACTTCGCCCAGCCGTATTGGTAGTCGACCGAAGCGACCGCCGACGCCAGATCGAGCTCCCGGCGGTAATGCGACGGCTCGCCCTCGGGATGATCGAACCGGATAACCAGGTTGCCCGCCGTCAGATAATGCCGCTCGCTTCGCGGCGTGGCCGACAGCGCGGCTTCGGCCAGTCGATGCGCTTCCTTGAGCCTGCCTTCGAACACCAACTTCCGCACTTCGGGCAGGTAGGTCAAGGCGTCCGGATTGTTGCGGTTCCGCGGTCCGCCGTACCAGACGGAGTCTTCGTTGAACTGGATCAATTCCTCTTCGACCGTGCCGAACACCATGGCGCCCAGTCGACCGTTCCCCACCGGCAGCGCCGAATTCCAGTCCTTCGCCGGCTCATCGTAGGACATTCGCGTTTCAGATGACAGATTCATTCGCCGCTCTCCTTTACTTTACGGGTCTTTCCGAGCATTCCCCCTCAAGTATAGGACAACAGATCGCCAATATCTTGGGAAGAAGGCGTTCCCTTTTCGCTAATTTATACATTTTTGTCCTCTCCAAGCAAAGAAGCCGACCGCTAGGGTCGGCTGCCGTTCCTTTCAAGCTTATCGCGCTCGTTCGGCGGCCTCGGCATCCGCCTTCGTCGGATGAACCGTGCCGAACGGGTGCTGCGGCGGCGCATAGATGACGTATACCTTAAGCGGCTTGCTGCCGGTATTGGTCACGTTGTGCCAAGTACCGGCTGGGACCATGACCGCATCGCCTTCTGCTGCCGGAGCCTGGAAATCGAGCCGATCCTTCGTTTTCCCCATCTGTACGAGTCCCTGTCCCTCTTCGATCCGAATGAACTGATCCGTATGCGGGTGCACCTCGAGACCGATGTCGCTGCCGACGGGGATGCTCATCACGGTCACCTGGAAGTGATCCCCGGTCCATATGGCGGTACGGAACGTATCGTTCTGCTCCGTCGCCTTTTCAATGTTGATGACGAGCGGCTGCTTGCCATAATCCTGGATGGCAAGCCCGGCTGGGGGTGGAGAGCTGAACCGCTCATAGCCGTAAGGGTTGGGATATAAAGGCGAATACCCCGTGTTGTAGTAAGGATAGGCGAAGTTGCGATAAGGTTGCTGGTACAGCTGCCATACATATTGGGCATAAGTAGGGTTCGAAACGGATTGAGGCAAAGCTTGCATTGCATTCATCCCTTCATGATTGGATACCTCATCCTATGCCTAGAGTGGGTAAACGTACCTTGACCATCGCAAGCCTGCTATGATAAGCGTATAAAAGCGCTTTTTCATTCTGTGGAGGTGAACTCCGTGTCCAAAGGAACCCGTAAAATCGCGCTTGCCGCGATCATCCTACTCATCGTCTATTTTCTCTTTTTCCCGTCCATAACGCCTCAATTAGCCGTGAGAAAACAGCTGCTGATCTCCTTCCACCCGATCAAAGCCATAGCTGCCGAAGTCCGGCAAGGAAACATCAAAAACGATCCTAAGTACGGAACCCTCTACGAAGTGATGGATTCGGATATCGGCGAGTCATTGATTTATGTAAAAAAAAACAGGGTTAGGTTGGCGAGTAACCTCCGTCGGAACGGGGCCGTAAAAGATTCGCCGCACGCAAAAAATCCCCCAAAACGGGATGACCGTTCAGGGGGATTCGCCTTACGTCCCGAGTATACGCTTCCGATTCAGCACCGCCGCATTCGGCGGCCCGTAATCGTGCATCACGTCGACCTTCGAGATCTCATCGTTATACACTTTGAACGAGCGGATGGCCGAATACGAGTCGATCTCGGTGACATACACTTTTCCGTCGAAGTACGACATGTAATACGGCACGCCTTTGAAGCCCATTTTCGTATAAAGATCCTCTGCCGTGCTAAAGTCGGACAAGTCCTTCAGTCGAATGAAGCGATTGTAGTACACCGTGATGTAATAGTAGGAGCCGATCTTCTTAATATCGTTCATCGCCCGGTAGCCTTCCGGGACATCGTACTTCTGCTGCAAGGAGAAAGTGCCGTCTTTGTAGTTGGCGACCAGGATCTGGTTCGGTCCGCTTACAAAGTACATCAATCCGTCGATGATCGAGAAGGATCTGACATAAGACGCCTCCATATACGGGAGGTTCTTCTTGCTGTCGATCACGACGTGGCCGTCCTTGACGGATAGGGTGTACATGTTCTGCGTGTCCGAGGTGAGGACATAGAACTTCTGAGTAGCAGGGTCGTAGATGGTTCGGTGCGGTCTGCCCGCAATGCCGCTGATCGCCTGGGTTCTGACGAAGCCCTTGGTTGTCAAAGTATACACGATCAAGCGATCCCGGCCGGTGTCTTCGGCGATGAAGATGGTGCCGTTGCCCGCGATGGAGTGCGGAGCGGCTATGTATTCGTCGAGCACCTTCCACTCCCTGATCGGCAGCTTTACGTCTCTGCTGTAAATGATTCTATGATTCCACGAATCCGTGATGAAGTAGAGTCCCGAAATCTTGGTGATGAACATCGGCGAGTACAAACGGTCTGCATAGGTGGCAGTGGCGGCGTTCGTCGGCGTCGATTGAACGACGAGCGCCATCAATAGGGCGAGCATTAAAGTACGGAATCCTGCTTTTCTCAAAAATATCCCTTCCCCCTCTTGTTAATGGTCACAGAATATATAACCGCAAATGACCTGTTTCGTAACAGGAGAGGACAATCTGGGACAAAAAAGCGGGGCCGTTCGCGCAAAAAAAGCGCCTCTGCGAAAGAAGCGCTGCGGTACACCGAGTTTCTATCGTCCCGGATCGGAATCGGCTGGTATCGCCGGATGGCTGAGCGCGTAGCCTAACGGCACCGGCTTAGGATCTACCCATGTAAAATGCGAGCGCTCTTCTTGCGGACGCGGGGGAAGGTTTCTTTGCGACAACAACGCCGGCATGATCGGCCTTGGCATAACTAAGGGCTTGGACGACGAACGTACCTCCCAGCACAAGCACGCAGAGTCCTCCGGTCCATAACGCCCACTTCGTTCCATTTACGTTCAATGTATCGCCTCCCATTTATTGTTATTCATACAGACGCAATGGACGGCGCGAAGTTGCAGTCATCGCCGGGCGGATATCCTTTGATGGAACTTCTCGTCTAACATCAAGATTTCCGCTTTTTGGCTGACGGCATGGTTTCCAAGCTTCACATCGATGATGAAGTCATTGCTCAGCATCTGCCGGTAACGGGAAATAATCTCGCTTTCGGGCAACTCCCCCCATTGCCTTCGTTTCGGGTGGGATGACCGGAATTCCGGCTTGCGCGACCAGGCGAATGTTCCGTTTAATATCTGCGGCGATCTTGCTTAGCGTGCTTGCGCTTCTTGCCGTCTCGATATCCGCCATGCCGTCGTTCGTATAGAAATGCTTGTTGACGATCGCGAGCGCCGTATGCGAAATATGGAAGGCCAGCATATCCTTTTTGGATTTCGTAATGCAAACCCGCCGATTCAAATAGTTGGGCAAGCTCTTTCACGCGTTCGGTCGTCAGTCCGTTTATTTCGCCAAAAACGGTTCCTTGATGTTTTTCGGAACCGAATTGGGCGTAGAGGACATCTTCCTTAATGTCTCCGCCGGCGCCCGGGAATCCGGGAAGCAAGCGATCGCCCACGATATCAAGCCAAGCGTCATAGCCGATAGTGTTGGTCAAGGTGACGATAGTTTTGCTCCGATTGTGCTTGATCGCAGACAGGGCGGATTCGGCTTGATCGTATCGTACGGGTACAAACACATAATCATAAATATCGTCGTTATCCAGCTTTTCTATCGTCTTGATCGATATTTGCTTAATCGTTCCATGATCGTTGTATTTCATGCCGTCCCTTTTCAGCGCCTCCAGTCTCTTCCCGCGTGCCAGTATCGTGACATCCAGTCCCGACTGCGCGAATCGGAGTGCATAGACGCTGCCGATCACGCCGGCGCCAAAAATCAAAAGTCGATAGGGCTTGGTGTTCAATGTGCTCCATCCTTTCATGGAATCAGTCACAGATTGTTTAAGCAACACCTGTTTGATAGGATATTAATATCGCAGGCATATGGATTCAACCGGCAGAGTCGGATGAACGTTGCATAGGCAACACATTGTAAGATCTGATGTGTAACAAGGAGATATGAAAATGGTCAATCAGGAAGATCCGAGGGTGCTGCGCACACGGCAGTTCATTCGGGCGGCGTTCAGGGATTTATTGCGGAGAAAAGGATTCGATGCCATCACCATCAAAGATATCGCTCAGAAAGCAACCATTAACCGCGCCACCTTTTATGCCCATTTTGAAGATAAATACGCTTTGCTCGACGAAGTCACGGAGCTGGCTTTTGATGCCATGATTCCTGAGCAAGTCGCGCAGGCGCAGGCGTTCACGGAGGATATATGCGACCGGTTGATCTTGGCGACGCACCGCTACATCGTTGATTTTTATCGGAACTGCAGGATGGATTCCCATTCGATGGCGACGCTTGTCGATGAAAAAATAAAGAAAATGCTTCAGCAAACGATAGCCCGCATTTTCCTGAAAGGGGATCTTCCCCATGGGGCGGACAAGCATCGTATACAAATCATGGCGGCCATGACAGGTTCGGCGATCTATGGCGCTGCGCATTTTTGGTTAAATGTCGAGGAAAAAGATCGAACCGACGTGCTTGTAGACCTCGTACGACCTTATGTCATGAACGGTCTGGGGCCGTATCGCCATGGCGATGGATAGCCCTCGCAGAAATCAACGCCGATAAGCGCGAAAAAAAGGTACAGTCCCAAAGCTTTCAAGGGACTGTACCTTTCGCTTCGAGTAGGCCTTCAGCGGCCTAGGCGGCGGGGCTTTTGCTCTAACTAACCGCTAGCGCTTGTGCACCGCGTCTTCGTCGGCAATCGCACGTCCGATGGTCATGTAGGAGCCTTTATGGCTTACCTCCATCATCTTACTTCTCCCGAATCCAAACCGTCATCTCGCCTGGCTGCCGATTCCCCCCAGTAAGCGTACGGAATCGCCGTGATTCGAACGCTGTTCTTGCCCCGGCTGACAGGCCTGTACAGTTCGCCTCGCCAGGAATCGTCCGAACGTTGTCCTTCGCCTGTCAAGACGACGACGCCGCCGAGCACGTCTTCTCTGTATTCGGGCACAAACTCGGCATCCTGGGCCAGGCAAATGTCCGTGAGGTCGGCGCCATTGTCCGCTTCCTCCAGGCAATAAACGATCGGACCGTATTGCAACGCGACTTTGCCGGCGTTCTCGTGCACCTTGGGATTCGACTCGATCCGTTCGACGGCCATCGGAAAATGCAGCTGGATCTCATCGCCGTCCATCCACGTTCTGCGAATGCGCGCATAGCCGCGCGTGACGACCGCATCCAGCGCTGCCAGCTCCCCGTTCACCCGGATGCCAGGTTGCCTGCACCAAGCCGGCATCCGAAAGGAAAGGGTCCAATCGGCCGGCTCATCGACCTGCACGCGAACCTGAATGCTGCCGTCCCATGGATAACGCGTATCCGTGCGCAGGCTCAGCTGGCGGCCTTCGACCTGAAAGCTGCTCTCGTTGGATCCGTACAAATGCATGGCGATCTCCGTATCCGCTTGCGTAAAGAAATAAGTGTCCAGGGAAGCGAGCAGCCGCGCGATATTGGGCGGACAGCAAGCGCAGCCGAACCACGGTACGCGCTCGGTTTTGACATGCTGCATGTCGTATCGATAATGCGCGACGGCAGGATGAACCTCCAGCGGGTTGACGTAAAAATAACGAGTCCCGTCCAGCGACATGCCGCTCAGCACCCCGTTGTAGAGTACGCGCTCCATCACGTCCCCGAATCGGCCGTCCATTTCGAGCCGGAGCATTCTGGCAGCCAGCATCGCCAGCCCGATGGACGCGCAAGTCTCGGTGTACGCCGTATCGTTGGGCAGATCGTAGTCGAGCGTGAACCGCTCGCCATGCTCTTGGGAGCCGAGTCCCCCCGGTAATATACATCCGCTTGGAGGTCATCTGATCCCATAGCTTGCGAAGCGCTTCGGTCAGCGTATCGTCGCCGTATGCGATCGCCAGATCCGCCATCGCCGCGTACAGATACATCGCCCGTACCGAATGGCCCTCCGCCGATTCCTGCTCTCTCACCGGAGCGTGCGCCTGATGATAGTCCAGCTCGAACCAACGGTCTTTAAAATCGAAGCCGAATCCGGGATCCTCCTTGAGAAAGCTCGGCTGTTGGCCTCGCTCCTCGATAAAGTGCCGGGACAGCTTCAGATACCGTTCTTCCTCCGTCACCCGGTACAGCTTGACCAGCGCCAGCTCGATTTCTTCATGCCCGCAATACAAATGGGACTGCTCGGATTCCGGCCCCATACTCCCGTCGATATAATCCGCGTAACGGCACATGATGTCCAAGAAGGTCCGCTTGCCCGTAGACTCGTAATAAGCCACCGCAGCCTCGATCAAGTGACCGGCGCAGTACAGCTCATGACCGAATGCGAAGTCCTTCCACCTTTGCTCGGGCTTAGCGACCGAAAAGTAAGTATTTAAATAACCGTCAGGATGCTGGGCCCTTCCCATCAGATCCACGACCGCATCGATGACGCCTTCGAGCTGCGGGTTCCGATATTGGCGCAGGCTGTAGGCTGCGGCTTCGATCCATTTGGCGACGTCGCTGTCCTGAAAGACCATCCCGTAGAACGTGCCCGTCTGCTCGCCTGCCGCGATGCGGAAGTTCTCCACGGCATGACTGGGCTCGGCGCCTTCGATCTCGTCGTTCAACGCTTTCCACTGATAAGGAATCGTGACGAGGGCGGTCTGTCGCACCTTGGGCTGCCAAAACTGATCGTTAAGTCTAACCTGCATGTCGATCTCTCCTTCAATGGGACAGCAATGGGACCGTGCGATAGGAGACGCGGGCTTGGACTAGCTTTTCATGCCGGTCAGCGTGATTCCTTCGACGAAGTACTTTTGACCGATCACGTAGAAAATGACGCCCGGGGCAAAGGACATGCACGTAGCCGCCATCGTTAACGACCAGTCCTGCTTCAATTGGCCTCTGAAGTTGGTCAGCCCGAGCGCGATCGTAAATTTATCGCTGGCGTTAATGTAGATCATCTGCTGGAGCAGGTCGTTCCATAGCCCGATGAATATAAACAAGGCGACGACGATCATGGCCGGCCGAATCGCGGGCATGATGATGCTGAACAAGATGCGGAAGTAACCGGCGCCGTCGATCGTCGCCGCCTGATCGAGCTCTCTTGGAATGGAGACGATAAACTGCCGAATCAAAAAGATATTAAAAGCGCCGCCGCCGCAAAAATACGGCAGAATCAATGGCAGATAGCTGTCATGGAGTCCCAAGCCTCGCGTCCACCCGATATACAGCGGTATGAGCGTGACCATGGCAGGCAGCAGCATCGAACCGACGCAAAGCGCCCAGATCCATTTTTTCCCGCGAAACCGCAATCTGGCGAAGGCATAGCCGCACAACGTGGCCGTAAAGGTCCCTGCCAAACAGGAAGGAACGATAATGATCATCGTGTTCCACAAGTACTTCCAAAACTTGAAAACCTCCAGCGTTTTCTCATAGTTGGAAAACAGCCAGTCTGCAGGCAGCAGCGAAGGCGGATACTTGTAAATCTCCGCGTTCGTCATGAGCGACGTCCGAAAGATCCACCAAATCGGGAACAGCACGAGTATGGCAAACAAAACGACGACGACCAACGCAATAAGGTTTGCCGTCCGATCCTTGCGTTTCTTGCTCCTGATTCTTCCGTATGCCGCCTCGCTCATTTGTCGTCGTCGCCTCCTTCGTCGAAAATCCATCCTTTGGACGTCTTGAACAGCACGGCCGTGAAAGCCGCAAGAATCGCAAAAATGATAAAGGTCGTCGCGCAGGCATAGCCCAGCTTGTAATTCACGAAGGCTTGATCGTACATCAGATAAGTCATGAATCTGGAAGAATTGCCCGGACCGCCGTTGGTCAGGGAAAGCGCGGGGGTCACGACCTGGAGATTGGCGATCAGGCTCATCAGCAGGTTGTAAAAGATGATCGGCGTCATGCAGGGCAGCGTAATATGCCGGAAGCGCGCCCAGCCGTTCGCGCCGTCCATCTCGGCCGCTTCATGATAGACGCTCGGCACGTTCTGAAGTCCGGCCAGGAAAATGACGATCAGGTTCCCGGCCAACCAGACCGAGATTAAGGATAGCGAAGGAACGACATGGCTGGAATCCGCGATAAAGAGAACCTTGTGCAGGCCGACCTCGGAGAGCAGATAGTTGAAAAAACCGAAGTTCGCCTCGTAAAGCCAGGACCATCCAACGTATATAGCGGCAGCCGGCAATACATAGGGCACATAAAATACGGCTCTGAAAAACCCTCTGGCCGGAATCTGGCGATTGAGCAGCATGGCGACAAAAAAGCGAATAAATCATGCTGCCTGCCACGGATAAAACGGCAAAGTAGATCGTCGCGACAATGGAATCTTTGATATAAGGGTCCGTCGTAAACAGCTTCCTGTAATTGTCGAAGCCGACAAACTTGGGCGCGGACAGCCCCGTCCAATTCGTCAGGCTGATGCCGAGCACGCTAAGCAGCGGCGCGTAGGTTAGAAAAATCAGGCCGATAAAAGCGGGAATCAAGCAAATATAAGCGACGCGCGCCTCGGCGGAATAGATTCGGGAACGGCGTTTTACCGATTTATTGATGGTGTCCATATCTCGCTCCCCACCTCATGTTTAAAAGACGACCGCCGCTTGCGCGAACGCGGCGGTCATCCTTTCTAGCTTTTATTTGCTGCCGGCATGCGCCGCCTTCAGGGCGTCGAGATTTTTGGCGATCGCGTCTTTGGCGGTCGTCTTGCCGGTCCATACGTCTCCCAGAACCGAACCGAGCAAGGTGTTGAAATCCGTGGTGTGATTCGTGTAGAACCAGGAGGCCGGTCTCGCGGCGGACGATTGCGCATAATCGACGACAGCGGACTTGTATTCTTCGTACGGAGGGAAGTTCGGATTGTCGACCCACTTGTGGGTAAGGGCTTCGTCCTTATACCACTTCTCGAGCGTCGGCATCCAGATGCCCGAGCTGATGAGTCCCCAGTTGTTTTCCTCGGAGTTGTACCATTTGAGCCATTCCATCGCTTCTTCCGGATGCTTGGTCTGGGAGAATACGACGTTCGCGCCGCCCGTGTTGAGCGTCACTTTATCCTTCATGTAAGGAAGCACGGCAACGCCGTATTTAAGGCCGCCTTCCTTAGCCGTATTCAGGCTGGTGCCTACGTTCCACGCGCCGTTCGTCGCCATGGCGACCGTACCCGCGATAATGGTGCGTTGAATGCCGTCGTCGGTCTGGCCGACGGACAGCGGCGCGACATGATCCTTGAGGTACAGATCCGCGACGCGCTGAATCGCTTCGACGCTGGCGTCTTCCCCGATTTTCACTTCGGTGCCGTCGGCGGAATAGAAGCCGCCGCCATTGCTGAGCGTCCACGTTTCGAGCTGCCAGGGCAGGTTTTCGACGGATGCGCCATACTGCACGATGCCGTCCGCGTCGAAGCCTTCTTCGCCGGGATGCTTGCCCTTCTTGTCGTTCGTCAGCTTCTTGGCCGTCGCTACGAATTCGTCCCACGTCCACGCCTTATCGAGCGCGGCTGGCGGATAAGCGACGCCGGCTTTGTCGAACATGTCTTTGTTGTAATAGAGAAGGAGCACTTCGTTGGCGGCCGCGTAGGCGACGGTTTTGCCTTGATACTTGTACGCCAGGCTGTCCAGCGGCTTGCTGTCGCTGCCTTCGTACATCGCGCTGACGTCGTTCAGCATGCCGTCGGAGGACCACTGGATGACGCCGTCTTCCTTGAGCATCCCCGTGTCCGGCAGCTGATTGCCCGTTGCCTGCGTATTGAGCTTCGTCATGTAATTTTCCCAAGGAATCGCGACCACTTCGACCTCGATCCTGTCCTGGGAGGCATTGAACTTATCCGCGATCTTCTGCGTTACGCTTCCTTCTTCCGCGCTGCCCCACATCGAATACGTAATCTTGACCTTCTTCGTCTTGGCGGTCGACGTCTCGGCCGCTTTGGTGCTGGCGCCGCCTGTCGCTGCCGGCGATGATGCGTTTGTTTTGTCGTTGCCGTTGCTCCCGCAGCCGACGGCACTCACTGCCATTGCTGCCAAGAGAACGCCTGCCCCAAGCCTTTTCCCCGTGTTCATGGCCCCACTCTCCCTTTAATATTCGCATCATGACTGCCTAACCGTTCGACACATCCCCCCAGGAATACCCAAGCATATGAGCCAAACGTCGAGCGCCCGCCTGCTTCAAGCCCGCAAGCTTTGTTCGTCTTCTGACAAGAAGAATTTGGTAAGCGCTTTAATCGTATTGTGCCATGAGTGATCTTCAAAATAAACAAATGAATCCAACCTAAATTTTAATAATTTCAACCTTTTATCTTTTTATAACGAAAGGCATCTAGTATCATAAAAATAGAATCGCCTGCCAAACGGACATGAGCGATTCGAGCCCCGGGAGGAACGCGTATGGACGCCGCGATCTTGCACTTCATTTCTCCGCCGATCCCCTATTTCGTAGACTTCGGCTATGCCAATTACGGGGTCGGGGATTCCCATATCGAACGCAGCGACATTCGGGTCTTCGATCTGATCGTGGTCCAAAAAGGCGTGCTCCCGATCGGCGAGAACGGCCAATCCTGGGAGGTCCGCGAAGGGGAAGCCTTCATTCTCCTGCCGAACGGCCATCACTACGGCAGCGCGCCATGCAAAGTGGATACGGAGATCGTCTGGATTCACTTCCAGACCTTCGGGAGCTGGCAGGTGTGCCCGGATATGGACGAATGCATGGGCAATCAGATGGCCTTAATCGAGGAGCACAAAAAAGCTGGCGTATCTCAATCACGCCGATGTCAGTTCCATTTTCATCCCCAAGCATATGAAGCTGTCGGCCAAAGCGCTGGAGGTGCTCGAGACCTTCTTCCAGCAGGCGCACGAGCCGCAATCGCTCCGGAACTGGAAGCGGCAGGCGACCTTCCAATCGTTCCTGCAGCATCTCAATCGCGAATCTTCCTCGCCCGCCAACAACACCGCGATTCAACTCGCAGACCGGATCGAGCTGTTCATTCGCCAAAATTATGCAAGCGATATCACGAACTCCGTGCTGCAGCAGAAAATGAACTACCATCCCAACTACTTGGCCAAAATGATGCTCAAGGTGTACGGGATGACCCCCATGGCGTACCTCCAATATTACCGGCTCGAACAATCCAAGCGGCTGCTGCTGCAAACGCCGTGGTCCATCGCCCGGATCGCCGAAGAGGTGGGCTTTCATCACGTCTCGCATTACTCGACCTTCTTCTCCAAGAAAGAGGGCCTCTCTCCGTCGGGATTCCGGAGCAAGTTCGCGAAGAAGCATTAAAAAAACGCAAACGGGACGAGGCAGAAAACCGCTCTGCTTCGTCCCGGATTAAAGTTGATGAATCGCAAAGTCCTTCGCGCACTTCTCCATCAGCATGCAAAAGGATCGATTGTGCCCGACCAGAAAAGAAGAACAGTCGTACCTGCCGCGCGCAGGCTCGAAAGTGACCAGCAAGCGATGCTTCATGTATGCCATCGCCGCCTGCACGAACCGATCGGCCAGCGGAGTGGAAATGAATGTAATGTAGGCGTACAGGGAGTGATCCTCCGGCTCGTCGAGCGCGCTGACCCCTGCGCAGGAAAACTCCGTCGCGATCCCGATTCGCTTGAACTGCGTCAGCGCGCCGTGCAACTCCGCGTCGATCTCCGTTTGCCCGAGCCTGGCCGTCCGCTTGGCCCTCCGCCTGACCTTCGGCCGCTCCGTCCATTCGGCAAGCTCCGCTCGCCGTCTCCGCCACTGCAGGTCGGAATGCCGGCTGACGACGCGCTCGCCGGTGTCGCCGCTGTCTGCTTCGGCCATCGCCCTCACCTCCCGCTGCGTATGTCGTTCCTTTACCCCGTAGGCGATACTCAGACTTAACGAATCTCGCGTGTCGCGAGAGCAACTTTGAATTCATCGTTAGCGTCTAATTTAAGGAAACGATGGTAAGGGAGCCCGATTTCATATGATGATTTTCAACCGATTGCTCGCCGTCGCGATCCTAGCGGGCGTTCTCGTGACGGCGATCGGCTGCGCATCTTCCGAATCGAATCCGAAAATGAATGCCGTTGCTACAGAGAGCGCCTCTATTATAGCCGATCAGACGATTCAGCCATCCACCTCGTCGGCGTCAGCCCCCATTGAGGCGTCGCAGGAGACTTCCGCATTTGCATTAAAAGTAGGAGATGAGCTGCTTCATCTGCAGGATTGGGACGACCGCACGGATCTTGAAGGCCTGCTCGGCAAGCCGCTCTCGCAGAAGACCGAAGCGCTGAAAAACGCTGATACGCTCACCGGCTCATTCGTAAAGGAACTGACCTATGAAGGACTGCGCGTGGAGTTGTTCTCGCCTAAGCAAAACGGCAAATCCTTCTGGATCCTATCGATTGAAGCGACTGCGCAGCCCTATCGGACACCTGCGGGAATCTCCGTCGGGAGCACGGTTGCAGAGGTGAAAAAGACCTACCCGGGCATCGCGATTGGCGATGGACGTACGGATCCGGATAACGCCGCTTACCGTCTAAGCGATAAGGACGGGCGAAATCTTGAGTTTGACGTCAAGGACGGAGCGGTCGCGGAGATTCGTTTGTTTTTCTTGATCCCGTGAGGGAATTAAGTCCTAAAATATGCATTTCAAAAAATATAGATTTATAGAACGAACATAAAAACGCTAGGCTTTTATTTCTCCTAGCGTTATTTCAACTGAAATACATCCTTAGGATCGCTGTAATATTTGAACGATGATGGATGCCCACTCTCCTGCCGACAGCGATTGAAAGGTAATCAAACCCGGCAAATACCTACATGATAGGTGTCCAATCAAGCATTTGGGGACCATTCACTTACAGCTACAACATGGCCGTCACTGTATTCTTTTACAATCTGTCCTTCTAATGTCTTATATACGATGTAACTATCATTGGCCTTCGCGTCTAACTTAGCGCGGTCGCCCGTTAGTTTAATGAGCTTTTTAAGATCTTTAATCTGATCCATTGACCTCACCATCCAGGCACATTAGTTATATTTGCTTAAAATTATACCATACCGGCGCAGCAATCATTCCTCATACTCATTCAAGCGCCACGCCTCTCCTTCTCTGCCCCTTCATCGACACCGCGAAGCAAATCAGCAGCACCACGGCCGCTAGCGTATACGGCGCATTAATCTCGAAGTCGAACAGCACGCCGGCGACGATCGGTCCGACGATGTTGCCGAGGCTCGTGAAGGCGGAGTTGAGGCCCGCGACGTAGCCCTGCTGGTCCTTGGCCAGCTTGGACATCTGGGTGCCGATCGTCGGCCTCAGGATGTCGATGGCCAGGAACACGGCGAAGGTGACCGCGAAGATCAGCCAGAACCGGTGCACGAACAGCATCAGCAGGACGAAGATCCCGGCGACGAGCAGACAGGCGGCGATAATCGGCTTTTCCCCGAACCGGTTCAGCAGCCAACTGAAGATCGTGAGCTGCACGACGGCGCCCGCGATCGAGCCGAACGTGATGACGAAGGCGATGTCCTTCGGATCGAAGCCGAACTTGTGATCGACGAAGAGCGAATAGATCGTCTCGAAGTTGGCGAGACCGAAAGACATGACGAAGACGATGACGAGGCTTAGGAAATAAGGCGCGCGATACGAATGCTTCAGTTGGGCCAGCAGACCGCTCCTCGGCTCGGCAACCTCGGCTTGCGACGCCTCGGTTCCTTTAGCCGGCAGCGACTCCTTGAGGAAAAGCAGCGTCACGATGGCCGCGACGATGCCGCCGACGCCCGCGGCATAGAACGGCGTGCGGATGCCGAACTCGGCGAGATAGCCCCCGATGCCGGGACCGATGATGAAGCCGGTCGTGATCGAGGCGTTCACGTACCCCATGCCCGCGGCGCGCTCTTCGTCCGTCGTGATGTCCGCCGCGTAGGCCATGACGGCCGGCATGATCATCGCTGCGCTCAGGCCGCCGAGCGCCCGGGATACGAACATCAGCGTCGGCGAATGCGCGATGCCGAACAAGCCTTCGGAGACAGCGAATATGAACATGCCGACGACGATCATCCGTTTGCGGCCGACCGTGTCGGACAGTCGCCCGGCCAGCGGCGAGAAGAGAAACTGCGCGAGCGAGAAAACCGCGATCGTCAGCCCCATCATGCTGCCGCTCACGCCAAGCTCGTTCATAAAGCTCGGCATGATCGGGATGACGAGGCCGATGCCGGTAAATACCAGGAACAGGTTCAGCATTAAGAGGAGCAGCGCGCCCTGTTGTTTAACTAAGATAGCCATTTTCTAACGTCCTCCATGTCGTTCACGAATACTGAATATTCGTTCTAGATGCGGGCAAAAAAAAGGAAAGCGGCGGTCAGGCGATCCCATGCAGGAACACGTCCACCGCCAGCCGATAGGCCGCCAGCGCCTCGCTTCGCTCCATATGCCGGGCGTGCTGGCTCAGTCCGAACAGCAAGCTATCGAGAATCATGCCGAGCGCGGTCGCGTTCGTCGCCTTGAACTCCCCGGCGTCGATGCCCCCCCTGCAGCAGCCGCTTGTTGAAGTCGACGTACCCTTTTATCATCTGGCGGATCCGTTCTTCCACCTCCGAGCCTTTCTCGGCATTGTGATAGAACTCGTCGATCGCCTTGGTCAGCGGATGGTTGAGCTGCTCGAGCGCCAGATGCTCGGCCATGCCGTACAACTTGTCGGCCGTCGTCGCATAGAGCGACTCCTTCGCGCGCCATGTCCCCTCCCACTCCCGGTCCCATTCCTCGACCAAGTGCAGGAACAGCCCTTCCTTGCTCTTGAAGTGGTAATAGATATTGCCCGCGCTGCAACCGGTCGCCTTCACGATCTCCTCGATCGCGGTCGCTTTATAGCCTTTCTTGATAAAGAGCGCCTTAGACGCGTCTGCGATTTTCTTCTTGGTCTGCTCGGTTTGAAGCTGCTTTTTGTTGATGGGAATCACCTCGCTTCGGGACGAATGCCTGAATGCTGAATAATACTGAACAATTATTCAGTATTATAGCGTGCGGGAGGCGGCGATTGCAATGGCGGCTCAAGCCAATCTGTAATCGCAGCTGCCCCTCCGTTTTATTCAAACGTATTGGAGAACCCACTCTTTTATCCGAGCGGAAACTTCGGTTACATCCGTATCTGTCGTATCGATAGTCGGCATAGGCGGGTTATAGGCCTCGTCGGCAATCTCAAGCAATCGTGTCGCAAAGCTTTTGTGGTTTTGAATCTCTTCCTCCGGCCAATCCCTCTCACGCAAACGTTTCTCGCGGGTTTCTTCGTCACAATGCAGGTTTAGGTAATATACATGTTTAAAAAAAGGGATAGTCCGCGCATCTTTCAATATCCCAAGGCATCATGGTTCCGCATAGGATCGTCATGCGTCCGCTTTGAGCAATATTTCGCGCCACTCGAAGCCATATATTCCGATTTTTCTCCCAATCGTGCCCAATGAATTCATTCAGATGATCCGGGTCGAAAATATCAAAATCAGGCATCATTCTTCGTAGTTCATCGATGACATATGTTTTCCCTGAACCACTTGCGCCTGTGACGATAAATAAGGGCAACTGCCTTTCCACTTTTGCATCCCCGCCTTATCTAAATTTATTGAATGAATGCCCGGATCGCTTCCATGAGCTCCATCGCGTAGTAGGTCTTCAAGCGAAGCCGAGGGCGAAAAACTTCGTCGCACGGACGGAAGTTCGTTTACAATCAAGATAGCATGTGGAAAGGGATTCGAAAACAATGCGGGGAGGGACGAAGGTGCGGATGACGAGGGAGTCGGCTCCGGAGGAGCTGACGTGGAACCTGGCGGATTTGTATGCGGATCATGCGGCTTGGGAAGCGGCACTGGTCGAGATCGAAGGAATGCTGCCCGCCCTGCAGGCCTACCGCGGGAAGTTAGGGGGAAGGGGCGCTTACGGTTGCCGAATGTCTCCAAGCCCAGGAGACGCTGCACGTCAAGCTCGTGCGGGCTTCCACGTACGCAAGGCTTCAGCAGGCGCAGGACGGGACGAATTCGGAATTTCAAGCGAATTCCGCGCGCGTGGGGGGATTTGATCTCCGCCGTTAATTCCTCGCTGGCCTTTATTCGCTCGGAGCTGCAGGGCATGCCGGACGGCCTGCTGGAGCGCCTTCTGGAGGAGGAACCGGCGCTTGGCGCGTATCGCAAAAGCTTGCTGGAGCTGATTCGAACGAAGCCCTATGCGTTATCCCCGGATACCGAGGCGGCGATCGCGGCGCTCGGCGAGGTTCTCGGCTCGCCGTATACGGTCTATCAGCGGAGCAAGCTGTCGGATATGACGTTCGCCCCGGTTAAGGACGGCGCCGGAGCGGAGAAGCCCGTGTCGTTCGCCTTATTCGAGGCGGACTATGAGGAGTCGCCGGACCCCGTGCTTCGCCGGGCGGCGTTCGAATCGTTTACGCAGACGCTGACGGCTTACCGGCATACGGTCGCGGCGGCTTATGCGACGGAAGTGAAGAAGCAGACGGTCTTGTCGCGGCTGCGGGGGTACCCCTCGGTCACCCATATGCTCCTGGAACCGCAAGAGGTCGAGCAGGAGATTTACGAGAACGTCATTCATACCATTCGAATCGAGCTTGCGCCGGCGATGCGACGGTTTGCCAAGCTGAAGGCGCGGGTCCTTGGGCTGGACCGAATGCGGTTCTCCGATCTGAAGGCACCGCTCGATCCGGACTTCAGTCCCCCCGTCACCATCGAGGAAGCCGGCCGCCTGATTAAGGAAGCCCTGGCCGTGATGGGTACGGAATATTCGGACATCATCCATGCGGCGCTTACGGAGCGATGGGTCGACTATGCGGACAATATCGGCAAGTCGACGGGGGCGTTCTGCTCCAGCCCTTACGGCGCGCATGCCTACGTTATGCTGACTTGGGCGGACACGATGCGCAGCGTCTTCTTTCTTGCGCACGAGCTGGGTCATGCGGGGCATTTCATGCTGGCTGCGCGGGCGCAGCGCTACGTGAATTCCCGATCTTCTATGTTTTTCATCGAGGCCCCGTCAACTTTAAACGAACTGCTGCTCGCGCGCCACATCGTCAGGCAATCCGAGGACCCGCGTCTGAAACGCTGGGTGCTGCTGCAGCTCATAAATACCTACTATCATAACTTCGTGACCCATCTGCTGGAGGCGGACATGCAGCGCCGGGTATACGAGGCGGCGGAGCTCGGCACGCCGCTGACGGCGGCCAAACTGACTGCCTTGAAGGAAGCGGTGCTGCGGGAGTTCTGGGGAGACGCCGTGGAGCTGGACCCTGGCGCGGGTCTGACGTGGATGCGGCAGCCACACTATTATATGGGTCTGTACCCGTATACGTACGCAGCGGGTCTGACGGTGTCCACGCAGGTCGCGGCAATGATCGAAGCGGAAGGCCAGCCGGCCGTGGACCGCTGGCTGCGCGTCCTCAAGGCGGGCGGCACGCGATCGCCGTTGGAGCTAACGCAGCTGGCCGGCGTCGACATGAACAGCCCCGCGGCGATCCGGTCCGCGGTCGGATACGTGAGCTCCATCGTGGAGGAGCTGGAGCGGATGTTTTGACAGAGGTCCCGGGGGGAACTGCTCCCGGGTTATTTTTTGTAGGAGGGCTGAGACGTTGATCTACGTGCAAACTTCGGACTTAGATCTCCGGTGCACACGCCAGCTATTGATCTAGGTGCACACTTCGAACGCAAAATTCCAGCAGCCACGCCAACTGTTGATCTACGTGCACACTTCAGACTCCGATTCCGCACGAATGCTCGAACTATTGATCTACGTGCATACTTCAAGCGGCTTCCCCTAAAAAAACGCGCCTGCATCCGTGAATGCGAGACGCGTTCCCTATGCGTTAGAAGAAAAGCCCCACCCGCGGTCCGCGACCCGATGTTCGCAACCAGCACGGCGTGCGCGGGCTGACATCCTGGGGGGTCCTGTGGTGTAGGTACAACCAATAGCCCCCGCCTGACGGCGAGGGCTTGTCGATTACATCTACTTATCACGCGCCGCCTGTCAGCAGCCTGCGCAGCCGTTCGTCCCGCAGCCAGAGCGCGCCCCAGACGATGACGGCCACATAGACCGGGAAGAGCGCATTCGAGAAAAGCGGTGCGTCGATCCTCACTTGCGCCGCCACTGCGCCGCCAAGGTAACCCGTTAGCAGCAGCGCGCCCAGGAAAGCGGTGCGCGGCACGATGTATAACAAGGTGGCCAGCAAGCTAAGAATGCCCATGATCGCCAAGTGGTGCTCGGCGAATCCGAGCTCGCGCGTCGCCTCGACGACCGGCGCCGGTCCGACGAGCTTGCCGAGCCCGTCGAATAGCATGAACAAAATCGCGATGCCGCCCAATACCCGCGCCGTCCAGCGCCTCGCGCTCGAGATATCCGCCCGATGCGCGGTTGCCTGCAAGTTTATTTCCCGTTCGATGATCATGATTAATCATCCCTTCGATTATGATTTTGCGAGCCTGCGGACTTATTGCTTCACGATCTGCCAATGGATCCCGTACTTGTCCTCGACTTCTCCATGATGGCCGCCCCATGGCTGCAGCCCGAACGGGAACTTGACCGTCCCGCCGTCCGCCAAGTTCGCGTACGCCGCGCGTGCCTCGTCTTCGCCCGAGAAAGAAAGCGCCAGGGTGACGGCGCGTCCGCCGCTCGGCACCGTGACGTACGCGTCGGCCAGGAACAACAGGTTCCCGCCCGCCACCTCGAGCGCCAGATGCATCACCTTGTCCTGCATATCGGACGGCGTGCCCGGCATCTGGCCGAGCGTCATGACGGACAGAATCCGCCCGCCGAGCGCTTCCGCGTAAAAGCCCGCCTGCGCTCTTGCATCCTCAGAATGAATATAAGCGTTCAATTGTGCTTTCATGTTTAACGTCCCTTTCGAATTTGGTTGGTTTGGCTGCTTCTATATAGGCGACGAACGGCTGACGACGGAATCGACAGACCGGCGAATTTTTTTTATAAAAAAAATCCGCCCGAGGAATTTCGGGCGGTTCGCGCTAGGGATGAGTGAGATGCTTGTGCCGAATTATCGGAAGAAATCCGCCAGTACGGGCGCCAGCGCGGCGGGCTTGACGATGTGCGGCTGGCCGGGCAGCGTCCGGTGCTGCGCATTCGGGAGCGCCTCGGCGAGCGCCTCCATGCCATGGCGCATCCAGGCCGGGCTCTTGCCGCCGACCGCGACCAGCGTGGGCGTCCGGACGGTCGACCATCGGTCGAGCGGCTCCTTGCGGCCCTGCTGCTGTTCGATCGTCAGCCGCGTATCGTACGGGAGCGTATGCGCGACCGCCTTGAGCTTGGCCCAGGCCGGCATCAGCGGCATCATCGCCACGATGGGCGCGGGCAGGCCGACGCCTTTTCGCATGAACAGCTTGATCGCGGCGCCGCGCCGATCCTCTCGGATCAGCGCCTCCATCGCACGCTCATAGTCGGCAGGCACGGGCTCGCGGCTGTCGTCGGTCACGAACGGCGCCTCGTACAAAGCCAGCTTCCGGATCGACGGCAGTCGCATCGCCGCATCGAGCGCCAACGCGGCGCCCGAGGAGATGCCGTACACATATGCTGATCCGCCCGCTTCCCGGATCAACGCGTCGATATCCTCGACCTCGCGCTCCGCCGCATAAGGCGCACGGTCGCCGCTCTCGCCGCGGCCTCTCCGGTCGTACTTGTACACGGTAAAATGCGGCTTCAGCAGCGCGGCCAAAGCGCCGTTGGGGCCGTTCGTCCGGCTGCACAGCGCGCCGTCAACTAATATAAGCGGCAACCCTTCGCCGATCCGATCGTATCCGATCTTCGTGCCGTCCTTCGAAATGACTGTTTTCATAGCGTCCCCCCGATTGATATTGACCTCTATGAAGACGACGAGCGGGCCAGGCGTTATTCGACAGCGCGGTCGTCAATTTTTTTAAAACTTCGACGGACGGGGAAGGAACCCTGCTTGCCGGCTTCCATAATAAAACGCGCCTGCATCCGTAGATGCGAGGCGCGCTCCATTCGGAATCATAGGGGAGCCGTTTGACATTCGGGAAGCATTTTTTGACATTCGGCGATGATGACGCCCGCCGGTTCGGATAGAATGGAACTTAGAAGAACTTAGAAGAGCTTAGAAGAGCTTAGAAGAACGATCATTTTCCAGTCGGCGTTGGCGCCGGCGCGAAAGGACTTGCGTATGTTCGTTCAACGATTCGCGCCTATGCCCATTCTCCAGCCCTACGTGGACGGCATTCTTGTGCAAGAAGATATGAACCCGGCCAACTTCGCCAACCGGAATCCGGTGAAGGTGCTGCCGACCGCGATGACGGTCATCGGCATTCAATACGGACAGCCGATGAAGACGCTGACGCCAGAAGGCGCGGTGCCGCTCGGCTCCAGCGGCATTACCGGCATGCACGGGGCGGTGAAGAAATACGTCAGCACCGGCGCCATCGGCACCGTTATCGTCCCTTTCAAGCCAGGGGGGCTTGTCCCGGTTTACCCGTTATCCCCTCCATGAGTTTCAAAATGCGGACGTGTCGTTGGAGCTTGTGTTTCCGGGATCTAGCGTGCGGGAAATGGAGGAGCGGCTGGCCGGCGCTTCCGGAGCGGAGGAGCGCGTAGAGATCGTGCAGCGATTTCTAATCTCGGCGCTGCGCGACCAAGAGGAGGAGCGATGGACCCTGCTCGCGGCGCATCAAATCATGAAGCGGCAGGGAAATTTGCCGATCGCCCAACTGGCCGCGCAATGGTATGTAAGCAGGCGTACGCTGGAACGCAAGTTCAACGCCTTGATCGGCGCGTCGCCTAAGCAATTTGCGGGTATCGTCCGGTTCCAGCATACGATCCGGCTTCGCCATGCCGGCTACGACTACCTGGACATCGTGCAGGCATGCGGGTATACGGACCACGCCCATTTTGCCAAAGACTTCAAATCGTTCGCCGGCATCCGGCCAGACGCGTTCTTCCGCAGCGAAGTGCAGCCGGAGCTTAAAAAGTCGTATAACGAAGGCGAAGACGAGGACGGTGAGAAAAACCGCCAACATTTATATTACTGAAATGGAGGTTGTCGCATTTCTACAATGAGCGCTTCGAGGGAAATGATAGGATATGACTATCCATCGCCCATACAAAAAGGAGCTGTCTCGCCTTGACTACCCCTGATACGCCGCCGATCGGCGCCGCCTACCCGTTCGAATCGCGTTATATGACCGTGAAGGGCCATCGGCTGCATTACGTCGACCTCGGAGCCGGCGATCCCGTCGTCTTTCTCCACGGCAATCCCACCTGGTCCTACATGTACCGCAACATCATTCCGTATGCGCAGGATACCCGCCGCTGCATCGCGGTCGATCTCATCGGGATGGGCCGTTCGGACAAGCCGGACATCGGCTATACGTTTCTGGAGCATGTCGATTATGTGACCCGGTTCATCGAGCAGCTCGAGCTGGACAACATCACGCTGGTCGGGCATGACTGGGGAATGGCGATCGGCTTGCAATATGCGATGCGGCATCCCGGGAAGATCAAAGCGATCGCGATGCTCGAACCGCAGGCGCTGTATCCGAATGCGGCTTGGTCCGACTTCTCTCCCCCAGAGGCGCAGCCCCTGTTCCAGAAGCTGCGCGACCCTGCGGAAGGATGGCCGTTCATGCGGGACAACAGCGTATTCGTCGAAGGGATGACGAGTACGATCATCAACCGGACGATCTCGCCCGAGGAGCACGAGCAGTATCGCGAGCCGTTCCGCCGGCCCGAGGACCGGAAGCCGATGTGGGTGTTCCCGAACCAAATCCCGATCGAAGGCCGCCCGGCCGAGGTCGTGGAAGCGGTGAACGCGCGCAATGAATGGTTGACGTCCTCACCGATACCGAAGCTGCTGTTCTACGCCACGCCCGGATGTACCGTACGCGAGCCGCAGCTCGCCTGGTGCACCGCGAACTTGCCGAATCTGACCCTCAGCGATATCGGGAAAGGCTTCCATCACTTGGCGGAGGAAAATCCGCACGCCGTCGGGAGCGTGCTGCGGCGTTGGCTGCAGCAGGTGAACGATTGATCGGCATGCGCGATGCCGGCTCTGGACCGGATGCGGAGATAGCCGGTTTTTCCGGCTATCTCGGCTGCGCGCACTGACTTTCAGTCCAGTTAGCCGGTTTTTCCGGCTATCTCGGGCTCCGCGCACCGACTTTCAGTCCAGATAGCCGGTTTTTCCGGCTATCTCGGGCTCCGCGCACCGACTTTCAGTCCAGTTAGCCGATTTTCCGGCTATCTCGGGCTCCGCGCGTCCGCATCCGGCTCAGTTAGCCGGTTTTTCCGGCTATCTCGGCTGCGCGCACCGACTTTCAGACCAGTTAGCCGGTTTTTCCGGCTATCTCGGACTCCGCGCGTCCGCATCCGGCTCAGTTAGCCGGTTTTTCCGGCTATCTCGGCTGCGCGCACCGACTTTCAGTCCAGTTAGCCGGTTTTTCCGGCTATCTCGGGCTCCGCGCGTCCGCATCCGGCTCAGTTAGCCGGTTTTTCCGGCTATCTCGGGCTCCGCGCGTCCGCATCCGGCTCAGTTAGCCGGTTTTTCCGGCTATCTCGGCTGCGCGCACCGACTTTCAGTCCAGTTAGCCGGTTTTTCCGGCTATGTCGGGCTCCGCACACCGACTTTCAGTCCAGTTAGCCGGTTTTTCCGGCTATCTCGGCTGCGCACACCGACTTTCAGACCAGTTAGCCGTTTTTTCCGGCTATCTCGGCCTCCGCGCGTCCGCATCCGGCTCAGTTAGCCGGTTTTTCCGGCTATCTCGGGCTCCGCGCGTCCGCATCCGGCTCAGTTAGCCGGTTTTTCCGGCTATCTCGGCTGCGCACACCGACTTTCAGTCCAGTTAGCCGGTTTTTCCGGCTATCTCGGCTGCGCACACCGACTTTCAGTCCAGTTAGCCGGTTTTTCCGGCTATCTCGGCTGCGCACACCGACTTTCAGTCCAGTTAGCCGGTTTTTCCGGCTATCTCGGCTGCGCACACCCTACAAACCGGTCAGATGACCGCCAATATTTGATTTTGATGATGACGGTCGTGGTCGTTAAACTCATGGATGATGTAGAGCAGCGAATAGGGCGTACCGGTGTGCGGACAAGTTTCTACGCCATTTACAGTTACGTGTTTGACTACAACGTCAGGCTCGGCCAGCAAGCGTTCAACCAACGCATGACGCGTTTGCTTAAATTCGTCGAGCAGGCGATCCCTTGCCACTCCCGACCGGGCATAGTCATACGCGATCCGGTTAAACGCATCGAACGAGGGAAACGTTATTCCCTCGCCGCGCTTCAACGCCGGAATAACCGTATCGATAAGATACCGATCCCAATGCTGCAGATGCGCGATGATCTCCGCTACGGTTGCTTTCCCCTCGGCAATAGGCCCTATCCATATCCGCTCATCGATCTTCCGCAAAGTATCCGTCCAATCGGTGAATTGCTTAAAAAGAACGATCGTATCGGCGCCCAGGCTAATCACAGCGACACTCCCCGCTCTGTACGGTTTTTTTTTGCTTTAACAACCATTCGAACAACACAGCATTACTAAACGTTTCAAATATAACTTTGTACGCATCGTGCCGCAGGCCGGCGAAGTAGGTAACGTTTACGTGCGCTCCGATAGCCGTTAAAGCTTGGACCATATCCTTGGTTTCGGATACGGGGACTTTGTCGTCATCCACGCAATGAAACGCCCAGATCGGGACCTCTGTTAGCAGCATGGCTTTACTCGGATCGAACCAGCCGGACATCGGCACAAAAGCAACAAATAGCTGCGGCGACCTTGATGCGTAATCCCACGTTCCATGTCCGCCCATGCTGAATCCGGCTACGTATAGCCGATCCTCGTCGACGCGATGATTCTCTTGAATATCGCTGACCAATGCCAGGATCGAATCATATTCCTTCGTCCAATCGGAATCGGCCGGACATTGCGGAGTCACGACGATGAACGGGAAGTCTTGTTTGTTTTCTGCGACCCAAGCAAGGCCATAACCATCCAACCGTTGAATATCGCTTCCCCGCCTGTTTATGCCATGAAGAAATAGGATCAAAGGATAATTGGCTTCGGTCGACGCATAGTCCCGGGGAAGAAATAATTGATAATTTACGACTGTGTTGTCGGACATATTGGCGTGGAACCGATGATTACTCACGGGCATTTCGTTCACTCCTTCTACCAGAGGTTTTTAGGAGAGGTTTTTCGTAAATAAAATCGCTAAAGGTTCCTGCTCGAGCAGCAAGCATCTCGCCCTTTGTCTGATTTTTTTGGGAAATTAAGCTCTCTAACAAATGATGATCATGCTTCTTGATGTAGTCGTAGTCCGACTCAGTCGCATAAATAATTCGCAAGCGGCCTCCTCCTAACGAACGATTCATAGGTATAATCTTACTATAATCATACTATGTATCTAAAAATCTTAGCATCGCCTTCCGGGAGGTAGCACGTGAGCTACAAAGCGATTCTCTTCGATCTCGACAATACGCTGTTAAACTATTCGATGAGCGAACTCAAATCCATGCAAAACACCGTAGAAAAGCACGGACTCATCCATAAAGAAGCCTTTTCGTGGGACGCTTTTTGGGCGCTTTTCAGCGACGTCAACTTCCGATATTGGAATGAGCGCCTCATATCCAACTATACGATTCATCAAGTATTAGAATATTCGTTCCGGGATACGCTTCAAGGTCTTGCGCTGGATCACTCGGAAGCTAACCTGCTGTCTACGTTATACTGGGAAACGTTCTGCCTTGCTTGCGACTTTGAAGACCACGCCATGGAAGTCTTGGCTCACTTGCACGGCAGGCACAAGCTGGCCGTCATCTCCAACGGCATCGGCGAAGCGCAAAGAAGCAGACTTGCTGCGGGAGGGATGAATCACTTTTTTGACGCGCTGATTATCTCGGATGAAGTGGGTTACTGGAAGCCGGATAAAAAAAATATTCGACGAAGCGCTCAAGCAATTAGGCATCGATCGTACCGAGGCTTTGTTCATTGGCGATTCGTTGCGGGACGACTACTATGGCGCGATCAATGCCGGCATCGATTTTTGTTACTACAACCGACAGGGTCAACCGATCGATGCGGATGTTCGCCCGAAGTATGTCATTCATAGTTTAAGGAATGTTGCGACTTTATTTTGATAACCCGCGCTAAACCTATCCTGCAAGGCGGTTCGTCGTTACAGAGACGAAGCCGCAAACGGCAAATGGTATCGGAAAGTGTATTGCTCCTGGAACATTTGCGATTATCGATTCTACCAGACGAAGCGGCAAGCGATCCATGAATGGGAAACTTCACGTTGGGCATGGAGACGCGCCAGGGACCAGGAAGAATGGATCAATGATTGGGAAAGTACTACCGAAGAAAATAAGAACAAGCGCCGGTCAGGGAAGCCCGGCGCTTGTTCGATGATATTCGATAAACCTCATTCGCCGCCCGAATCATTCAAAGCACGATCGAGCCGCCCGCCTGCATCTCCTTGCGGAGTCCGACCGCTTCAACGTCCTTCAGCGTTGTCGAACGATGCAGCGCCAGATAAGCGGCGACGCCAGCCGCTTCGCCGGTCTGGTTCATGTTCACCATGACCCGGATGCCCCCCGAACGACTCTTCGTCCGCGTCGATCATCCGTCCGGCCGCGATCACGTTGCCGAAGGGGCCTTGCGGGACCAGGGAGCGATAAGGAATCTGATAAAAAGTCGGATCTTTCTCCAGCGCGCCGCGCCATCTTCCTGCCTCGTTCGGATGGCCCGGGCGGACGTAGACTTGTTCGCCGTTCAAATATTTGAACGTCAGCCCCGGTTTATCCTGATGATGGATATCGACCCGATAGCTTCCGTAGGCGATCGCGTCGTCGAACGGCTTGCCGTATAGAACGTCGCTCCCTTGAAGCCGGTAGAGACAATCGATATGCCGCGTCTCCCGCGTGCCGATGTAGGAGGGCAGCGATACCAATGCAAGGCGGTTGTCCGGACCGTATTTGCGAATCAGATCCATGACGGCGCGCACTTGCCTGCGGCCTTCGATCTCGCCGTACGTCAGGTCGTCGCCGTCCGCGCTGTTCGCGTGATAAATCCGCGTGCCCGCATACATGTAGACGTCCCGGGTTCCCGGCACATGTCTCCCCCAACCGAAACCTTCGGGGAGCTCGAACTCCTCGCGATGGGCAAGCCTAGCTTGCTGCAGATCGAAGTTGATGAGGCGGTCGCTACCCGTCACGTCGTCCTGCGTGTCTCCGCTCGAGCCCCATCCCGCGATCTTGGCGCAAGTCGTCGACGGTTGGAAATGCGAGGCCATGCGATGCGCCAGCGACAGCCGCGCGCACAAATCGCCGTCTCCGGTCGCATCGATGAACGCTTTGGCGCGAATGGCACCCCTTCCGGACTTGTTTTCCACGATGATCGCCGTCAGCTCGCCATCCTCCGCATAGGGGGGCGACGAACATCGTGTGCAGGTAAGCCTTGATCCCGCTTTCCACGACCATGCGGTCCAGCTCGATCTTCAGCTCCTCGGTATTGAGCACGTACCCGACCGAATGGCTTTTCTGCTCCTCCGAGACGGCGCCTACCCGCTTCAGCCTTTCAATCGTCTCCCAAGTCAGCCCTGCGATGATTTGCTTGGTAAACTCGGTATTGTACAACGTATGCCATATGTTGACCAAGCCCGAGGTCGCGACGCCGCCGAACGCATTCTGCTTCTCGACGATGACGATCTTGGCGCCCAGCCTCGCCGCGCGGACCGCGGCGAATACGCCGGTACAGCTGCCGCCGAGCACGCAGATGTCCGCTTCATGCCACACGGGAATCTCCCTGGCCGGTTCCAGAATCCTCCTCATTTCAAGTACCCGAGCGACTTCAGCGTATCAGCCGCCGCCTGCCGATAGGCATCGAGTCCGTATTGCGACTGCAGCGTCTTCGTATAATCTTCGAATTGCGCCATCGGCCTGTTGCCGAACACGAACTTCGTCAATTCCTCGATCTCGAACCGCGTCTTGTCCGCCAGCTGGAAGTCCGCGGGGAGCGGGATCATTTCATTGTACGTCTCGATTCGCGGTTCATTGGCCGCAAAATCGATCAAAGCCTGCTGCTTCGGAAATTTCGTCGTCAAATAGTTTCGTTCGTCGCGTCCGGTCAGCTGATGGTTAAAGGCATATCCCGTCTCGGAGATGCGGTCGGTCGGGACGACCTTGTCGCCTTCGAGGTTAAAATGAACGCCTTCCAAGCCGTACATGACCAGGAAGGATCCCGGTCCTGCCGTAATATAGTCGATATACGCCAGCACCTTGTCCAGCTTCTGCGGATCGTCGGCCAGCTGCTTGGGGAACGCATACCGTCCGCCGGTACTGCCGATATCGAAGCTGCCCTGATAGGTGCCGCCCGGACCGGTCAACGCCGGCAGCTGCACCCATTCCGCGTTCGGATTGATCGCCTTGTACTGCTTGACGAACTCGTCCTTGGACATCTCGGCCCAGTTGAGGTACACGATGCCCGCCTGGCCCTGGAACACCTTCTCCTGGCTCCTCGTCATCACGTTGCTCATGAACTCGGGATCTACGTAGCCTTTTTCGACCAGATCGCGAATGTAGGCGATCGCGTCCTTCATCTCCGGCTGCAGCGTCGAATAGACGACTTGATTGTCCTTGATCATGAACTGACCCGGCGTGGCGACGCCGAAGGCGGAGAAGACCGGATCGAACGTGGACGGCGCGTTCACCGCGTCCGGGCTGCCGATGCCGCTGCCCGTGAGGCCGTACGTATCCCGCTTGCCGTTGCCGTCCGGGTCCTGCTCCGTGAACGCTTGGACGACCTTCGCGAAGTCGTCGGTCGTCTTGGGCATCCCGAGCTTCAGCTTATCGAGCCAATCTTTTCGAATCCAGTAGGTGGCCATCGGCAGATAAGCGCGTTTCGGAATGCCGTAGAGCTTGCCGTCCACTTTCGTCTTGTTCAAGTCGTTCTCTCCGAGCATCTTTTTCACGTTCGGCATCTTATCGAGGTAGGGATCGAGGTCCAGCAGGATGCCCTGCTTCACGTAGTTTTGCAACTGCGCCTTCGATACGGAGAAAATATCCGGCGCGCTGCCGCCCGCGATTTTCACGTTCAATTGCTGCTCGTATTCGGTCGGCGCCGCGACGTTGAACGAGAGGTCCATGTTCAAGTCCTTGTTCAGCTTCTGAAGAATAAAGTCTTCCTGCGGCGCAGGCAGATTCGTGCCGCTGACGAACAGGTTCAGTTTGACGGGCGCCCCGCTCTCTTTGCCCTCCTTCTGGCCGGCGTCTCCGCCGCTCGCTTGTCCGTCGTTATTGCCCGACGCGCAGCCGGTTAGGGCGGTGGCGAGCAGAAGGACGAAGATCGCGCTCTTGCCCCCATTTGAATTTTGTCCCATACGATTTCCCCTTTTCTTAGTTAAAGTCTATGTCAACCCTTGATCGAGCCCAGAAGCATCCCTTGCGTAAAGTACTTCTGGAGGAAAGGGTAAACAACGAGGATCGGAAGCGCCGAGAGCACGACCGCGGACATCTGCAGCGACTGCGACGGCAGGACGTCCTCCGCATCCATCGGCGGCGTGAGCGCGCTCGCCAATATGGAGCGCAGAATCACTTGCAGCGGTTTCAAGTTGTTGTCGTTGATGTACATGACCGCCTGGAAAAATTCGTTCCAATGGCCGACCGCGTAGAACAAGCCGACGGTGGCGAGAACGGGCATCGATAGCGGGAGCACGATCGTGGTGAGGATCCGCACCTCGCCGGCGCCGTCGATCCGGGCGGCCTCGCTTAGCTCCGTCGGGAGATTTTCGAAAAACGTCTTTACGATCAGCAGGTTAAAGGTCCAGATGACGCTGGGGATGATGAGCGCCCACAGCGAGTTGATCATGCCCGTCGACTTGACGACCAGGTAGGTAGGCACGACGCCGCCGTTGAACAGGAGCGTCAGCGTCACGAAGAACAGCAGCGGCTTGCGTCCGGGCAAATATTTTTTTGCTGAGCGGATAGGCCATTAACGAAGTGAATAACAGATTGAGGAACGTGCCGACTACCGTAATATAGATCGTAACGCCGTAAGCCCGCGGAATAAGCGAATCGTTCAGGAAGGCCGCATAGGCGTCGAAGGTCAGCTTCTTCGGAAGGAGAATGAACCCGCCGTTGCGGAGCACCTCGCTGTAAGGCGTGAGCGAGACGGACACGACGTAGAGCAGCGGGAAGATGATCGCCAGGGTGAACAAGCTTAAAATGACGATGACCGTCCAGTCGAACAAGCGGTCTCTAAGACTCGTTACCATATTTGCTCCCCCCATTTCTTGGCTACCTGGTTCGCCGACACGACGAGCACGAATCCGACCAGCGACTTGAACAGCCCGACGGCGGCCGCGATGCTGAAGTTCAACTGCTCGAGTCCCGTGCGGAACACCCAGGTGTCGATGATGTCCGCGACCGGATAAACTTGAATGTTGTACATGATGTAGATTTGGTCAAAGCCCGCGTCCAGCATCTGGCCAAGCTTCAGGATGAACAGCAGGACGATCACGCTCCGGATCCCCGGCAGCGTGACGTGCCAGATGCCGCGCATCCTGCCCGCTCCGTCTACCCGCGCGGCTTCGTACTGCGAAGGATCGATGCCCGCGATCGCGGCCAGGTAGATGATGGCGCTCCAGCCGGTGTCCTTCCAGATCTCGGAGCCGACGAGGATGCTGCGGAACCACTGCGTGGAGGACAGGAAGTTGATCGCTTGCCCGCCTTGCTCTTTGATCATGTGATTCACCAGTCCGTTCGTCTCCGACAAGAAGGCGACGCAGATGCCGTAGATGATCACCCAGGACAGGAAGTGGGGCAAATAGGTGACCGTCTGAACGAATCGCTGGAACACCTTGTTCTTGATCTCGTTCAGCAGGACGGCTAGCGCGATGCCGGGTATCATCCCGAACAGGAGCTTGTATAAGCTGATGAGCAGCGTGTTCGACAGCAGTTGCCAGAAGTACGGCGACTCGTAAAAGGTTTGAAAATGCTTGTACCAGGGATCGGCCCAGGGACTTTTGGCGATGCCGTCCATGATGTTGTAGTCTTTGAACGCGATGATCGCGCCCAGCATCGGCGTATACCTGTAAGTCAGGTAATAGATCAACCCCGGCAGCAGAAACAAGTATAAAATTTTGTGCTTCCATACCGCTCTGCCGAATCGGGCCAGCGGGACACTCGGCGCGCGGCTTGCGCGGGGAACGGCTTTGACGACCGTGTTCATGGGGTCACTCCTTCTTTCATGGTCTGACTCCATGTTACCTGCCCGGGGATCTCGTTTGAACAGGGGGTTCTAAGTGTTTCCCCTTGGTCTTTTAGTGAAAAGGACGCTCGCGGCGGCCGCGAGCGTCCTTCGCCGAATCGATTGGCGGTTATCCGCGCCTCGCGGTCACTCCGGCACCAATTCGAGCCGATCGAATACGAGGATGTACCCCGTCCCCGAAGTGCCCGTCACCTGGAATTTGAAGGTTCGGCTGCCGGCCGAGGAAAAATTGATCGTGCCGAGATTGACCGTTTGGAACGATTGACCGGAGGCGTATTGGTTCACCGGCGTACCTTGCGCCACGCCGTCTACATAGAGCTGAAAGATGCCGCGATCCGTATAGTTTTTTTGTTTTCGCGTAAATCCGGTACGTGCCGGGCGCGGCTACGTTCACGGTGTAGGAGACATAATCGTTCGCCGCGTTCGCGTTCAGCTTCGACATCTTGCCCCCGCTCGCGCCGCCGTCGTTGACGGCGACTACGGTATCGCCGGCAGAGCTCGACGCGGATAGCAGCTCAGCCTCCTGTCTCGATACGGCAGGCATCGGTCCTATACGCTCCAGAATAATGGCATCGAGCGGCAGCACATAGTCCGTGCTGGCGCCGTTCTTGCCCGTGACGGTGAAGCGGAACGTCTTCGGTCCCCCGGCAGCGAATGACATCGTGCCGACCGGAATCGTCTGGAACGATGCCGTGCCCGACTTGTAGAAGTCCACGGGGACGCCTACCGCGATGCCTTGCACGGTCAACTGGGCCGTCGCTCTGTCCGTCGACAGCTTGCCGCGCACGGATACGTTGTAGGTGCCGGCCTGCGGCACGTTCAGCGCATGCTCCGCATAGTCTCCGACCGCGTTCGACGCATACTTCCTCCACTTGCCGGCGCTGGCCGCTGAATCCGACACGACGATCTGCGACGGGTCGCCGGACGAATCGAAGGGCAGATTTTCCGACTCGTACGTCGTCTGCTGCGTCCCGCCGCACGTGCCGCTCTTCTTGAACGAGACGACGAAAGATTTGCCTGCGCTGCCGTTCACGTCGACCGTGAACTGGATGCCGGGGGCGGTCTGCTGAACGACGATGCCCGGATCGCTCTCGATCGTGCAGGCCGCGGTCGCGCTCAATCCGATCTGGATCGTCCCCGTATTCAGCTGCGATGGGTCCGCGACGGATACCGAGATCTCGCTCGCCGTCTCCTTCACGACGACCGAGGCGACCTTGTCGCTGGTGATCCCGCTCACGGTCTTCGGCTGGTCTTTCCAGAATTGCACGGCTTTGATGCCGAGCCCCGCCTCCTGTACGCCCTGCGCGTCTTCCGAGTTTTCCAGCACGGCGATGTCCGGGCTCGACGCGTAGGCGCCGACCTGCGCCGCCGTGCGGTTCGGCAGCAGAACGTAGGCATATTCCGCCGAAGCGGGGTTCGTGCCGTGATCGAACCACAGGTTCAAATAGTTCCGCGTGACCGGCGTGGCGTCGTTGAAGCCGACATACGTATTCAGCGCGTTCCAAGCGCCCGTATTCGCCTTCCTGCTTGCCTTCAACGCCGCCGGGGACGGGAAGTAATAGCCGATTCCCGAGCCGGATACGTTCCCGTCGAGATGCGCCCAATTGACGCCGGTCATCGTCTCGCTCCAGCCGAGCGCCGTCGACTTCGCCGTGCCGTTTACCGTAAAGGCGTTGTCGCCGGCCGCGTTCAGCTTCCGGTTCTCGACGGTCGTCTCGACGACTTTGCCGTCCGATGCCGAGATGCCGGCCCCGAGCGCGACGATCTCGTCGTCGAACATGAACCACGACTTCTTCGCGTCGAGCGTCTGCGCGTACGGCGCAAGGCGCATCGCCGCCACGCCGTATTCGCCGAGCGTTGCGCCGCCGGCCACGTCGCCGCCCTGCCCGCTCGCCGTCTGGGTCTGGGTCTCGAATTGGGCCGTCGTTCCCGGCAGCCGGTAAGGGTCCACCGTCGGCCAGAAATCGTCGCTGAACTGCCCCAGATCCCCGTTGTAGAGATATGTCATGCCTTCGCCGGTGTGCCAGGCCTTGCGATTCTCTCCGTTAATCGACTCGTAGGGCAGAATGCGCTTGGAGCTCATGCTGACGGCGAAGCCGAAGCCGGGCCGGTCGTGCACGACGCGATTCATCCCCGAGAATACTTTGTTCAGCGACAGCTCGCCGCGAGCGACGACCGCGGCGTCGTTCATGATCTGGCGCGCGAGCAGGATCATATCGATGCTGGCGTCGTCGTAAAAGCTGCGGTACGCGTCCGCTCCGATCTCTTGCTTGACGAGCGAGCGAATCGCGAGCCGGTCGGCTAGCGGCGCGAACTGCGAGATGCGGATCAGCGTCTGGAGCACGTCGTGGCCGACGACGTGATCCTGGAATTTATTGCGCGAGATCTCGCGGCCGCGAGACATGTCCATCATCGCGCCCTTGTAGAGGAGCGGTTCGACGCCGTCGTAGACCCACTTGAACAGATTGTCCTTGCGGGAGTCGGTCACCGCCCAGGACGAACCGCTCAGCGCGTACATCAGGTTGGCGATATCCTTCAGCATGTCTTTGCCGTATCCGCCGGTATAGGCGAACCTCGTATGCTGGACGAAGGAGCCGTCCCGGTAAAAGCCGTCGCCGGACGCGACATATTCGAAGACGTCCCCTAAGCCGTCCCTGCCCGCCGCGATTCTGCCGCCGTCCTCCAGAATCATGCCGCGTACCGCCATCAGGTAGGACAGCCATACCCGATTGGCGCCCGAATAAGCATATAGGGAAGCGTTTGCAAAATGTTCGATCGCGTTCATATAATTCGTTCGCTGCGCGGACGTAAAATCGTCGTACATCAAGATGACGATATTGGTCATCTCGATCGGGGCGCCGATATCCCAGTCCCACCAATTGCCTGATTCCGCGATCGTCTCGTTGTACCGGTTCGCGTACATCCAATCCATCGCGGAGACGATCGCGTCGCGGTAGCCCGGATCTCCCTCCATGGACGTGCCTTTCGTGGCATAGCCGAGCGCCATCTCCTTCAGCTTCCGGTAAGACAGCTTCGCGATCTCGCCGCTCGTGGCTCCGTTGAACGCCCATAGTCTCGTGCGCGCCGGAGATACGTCCATCGTGTTCATATCGCCGGCGGCATCCGCTTGGATCGAAGCGATCTTCGGCGCGATCTCGGGGTCGGACGGATTGTAGCTCGTCCCACCGGTCAGCATCTCCTTCCACTTGGCCCTTAGCGTGTCGTATTCGCCCGATGCATAAGCTTGTTTCCCCGGCACCTGCCACAAACTCACGACGATCGCGATCGCGAGCAGCAAGCCCAGCCATGCTTTTCTTTTTCTCATCAATCCCAGCCTCCATTCGATGGTTCATCTATGAAATCCGATAGGGCACTCTCATCGTAGCCGTTGGCCTGCCGAAGATGAACACGGCAATTTTCAGGTTTGGCATTGGATTCTTATCGACTTCAGGCGCGGAAAATAAAACGCTGGCTGGCCTGATAATGCGAAAAATCCTCGGCTCGCCGAGGATCGTCCTTGGATTGATGGATTGGCGGGTTGGCCCCGACGCGCTACCGGACCTCTTGAACCGGCACGCGGATCGCGATCCGAAAGCCCTCCGTCCTGCCCGCTTCGATCTCGATCCCGTACGGCTCGCCGAAATGAAGCTGTATCCGTTTATGAACGTTGGACAGCCCGATGCCGTGGCCGAAGCCGCCCGTCCGGCGCTCTTTTTCATTAGCGTCGACTTCCGCTGCGATCGCCTGGCGTTGGCCGAGGCCCGGTCCGTTATCCTCGACGACGAAGACCAAGGCGGCGCCGGATCTCCTCGCAGTAAGCCGGATCTTGCCCTTTCCTTCGGGCATCCGGTTCATCCCGTGCTTCACGGCATTCTCTACGAGCGGCTGCAAAATGAGCTTGATAAGCCGAAGCCCCAGCACGTCCGGATCCGCCTGCACGAAAAACTGGAACGACCGTTTGCTTCGCAGAAGCTCGATCTCCATGTAACTCCTGGCATGCTCGATCTCGCGTCCGACGGTCGTCCACTCTTCGCCGTTGTTCAGGCTGAAGCGAAGCAGATTGGCGAGCTTCGTCACCATCATGGCGATATCGGGTACGTCCGCCCGCTCCGCGCTCCATTTAATCGAGTCCAGCGTGTTGTAAAAAAAGTGAGGGTTGATCTGATGGATGAGCGACTGCATCTCAAGCTGCCGCTTGTCCGACTCCATTTGTTTGGTCGTATCCAGCAGGTCCGACATATCTTGGGTCATTCGGTTGTACCCGTTCACCAGCTGTCCGATCTCGTCGTCGCGCGTACGTTGCGCGCGGAACGGCTCCAGCAGCCCTTTGCGCACCTGCTTCATATGCTTGACCAGCTGCATGATCGGCAGCGTGAAGTTGCGAATGACGATCGCCGCGAACAGGGCGATCACGAGGAAGCTCGCGATGACGGTTCCGATCGTGAAGCTCTTGATGCGGCCGATATTGCCGGTCAAATCCCGTTCGGGCAGCATCGCGATCAGCCTGCCCCCGTCTTGAAGGCCGATCTGCGCGCTCGACCAGCCTTCGATCGGCCGATAAGGCGCAAGATACGTCCCTTCGTAGGGCTGCGAGACGATGCGATCCTTCTCGTCGACCATGATAAAACGGTAATTTTTGAAGGAAGAAGGCGGGATCAGTTCGGTTCGTACGAGATACTCGGGTACGCGAATCGCCAGGATGCCGATCGGCTCGAAGTCGTCGAGCGAACGGATGGCCCGGACGTAGAGGTGGACGGGCTGCCGAATCCGCTCGTCCCACAGATGAACCCACTTGCCCTGGCCGTTCCTCGTCAGCGCCTCCTCGAAGTAGGCGGACTCGGGGTCGATACGGGACAAGCCCATCAGATTCCGGTAGTTAGGGTACGCTTTTAGGCTCTTAGGCCTGATGTAGAGCTCGTAAGGTCCCTTCAGCCGGGCAATCAAGGCGTTCATCCGGTTGATGAAGGTCAGTTCCTCCGTATAGGCGGATGGCTCCGGCTGCCGCAGAAAAGACTGCAGCTCGCCGGAGCCGATGATGCTCTCCGATTGCCGTTCCACGCCTTGGAGAAAGTCGTCGACCGCCTTGGCGTTGACCCGCAGGTTGTCCTCGAGAAATTGCGTCGTCACGAACCCGATTTGCCTTTTGGACTGCTCGTACGACAAGTAGCCGAGCGCGCCCAGGGGAAGGAGCACGGAGAGGCACATGAGCAGGATCATTTTCCGGTATAGGTCGCCCGCGGCGATTCGCGTCCACTTCATTTGCCGTATCGGAACTCCTTCGGCGTCAGGCCTACGCGCTTTTTTGAAGACGCTTCCGAAATGCTGCAGATCGCGATACCCGACGGCTTCGGCGATCTCGTATATTTTCATCGAGCTCTCGGTAAGCAGGCGCCTCGCGTGCGCCAACCGGGTCTCGGTCAGAAAATCCATATACGTCTGCCCCGTCTCGCGCTTGAAGGACTGGCTTAGCCACACCGGATGCATGGACAAGCGGTCGGCGATCGTCTGAAGCGTCAGATCCTCCGCGTAGTGCTCCGAGATGATTCGGATCGCCCTGGCGATGACCGCATTTTGCGTCGTCTTGCGGCAGAGATTCAGCACGTACTGAACAAGAACGTTCGAATATTGGTCCAACGTCCTGCACGCGTCGAGCTCCTCCCATACCCGCATGGGGACCTCTTCGAGCTGCCAGCCTTCGGCGTCCTTGAGCGCCAGATGGATCCGGGAGAGAAAGCCGAGCAAAATGCGGACGACTTCTTCATGCCCGTAGGAATTCGCGCCCTGCAGGACCGCTTGCCGGAAATACGCCGATACGGCGTCCTTCAGCGTCTCCTTGTCCCCCCCTCACGATCAGGGCCCCGATCGCTTCGGGAATCGAATTGGCCGCAGCGGCGGCGGACGCGGCGGGAGACTCGTAATGCATCGGAGCCTCGTCCGACAACGAATGAATTTGAAATGCCCGCTGTGCCTGCGCGTAAGCTTCGTGCAACTGATCGAAGCGCTGCATTTTTGCGCTGATGCCGACGGCCAGCGTAATCCGCTGATAGCTGCCGACGGACGCCACCGCTTCCTTGGCCATTTGCTCGGGCTGGTCGGAGGCCGTGATGAGCATCCACCTGTTTTTGGGATCCTTCAGCAGGACGGAGGACGACCGGGCCTCGGCCAGCTCGCTCACGATATTCCCGATCGCGAACGTTTGCAACGCGTGATCCCGATGGAGGGGCTTGCCGTCCGGATAGCCTTTGACGTCCATCAGCATGACCGTGTACGGCGCTTCCGCGAGCCACGCGATCTGCCACAATCGAAGACGTTGATAGAGGTGCTCCTCCAAGCTCGTCGGACGGGTGCAGAACTCGATGAGATACTCGTCGCGCATCGCATGATTGCCTCTCTCCGCGAGCGACTGCTGCTTCGAATTTTCGGCCGCCAGCTTCTTTTCCGCCAGCACCAGGCCGATGGCTTTTTCGATTCGCGCCTTGAAGTCCTCGGTCCGGAAAGGCTTGAGCAAATAATCGAACGCGCCAAGCCGAATGCTCTGGCGCGCATATTCGAAGTCGTTGAATCCGCTGACCACGATCACCTTAGGCTTATAGCCGCCTTCGTCCACGACGCTCTCGATCAATTCCAAGCCCGTCATTCTCGGCAGCATGATGTCCGTGACGATAAGCTCCGGCTGGAACGCATGGATGAGCGGCAGGGCGCTCTCCGCATTGTCCGCCGTATGCAAGGTGAGGTCGGGCAGGTTCAAGCCGGCCGCGATCCGGGTCATGCCCGCGAGCGCGTCAGGTTCATCCTCGATGAGCATCATATGCACGGACGCCACGTCCTCTTCGCTAGATTCGATGCCTCATATTCCGCCTATATCGCTTTCATCTTAATCGAGCGGCGGGGAAATAGAAACAGGGAAAAAGCAAGGTTTTCCCCTGTTCCTTTAGTGCCGGACCGGCTATCGATGCTTGCTGAGCAAGTCGAGCAGCTCCCGCTGCACGGCGTGATCCGTCACCGGCGGCGGCGTGCGGGCGATTCTTCCTTTCTCGATGTAGATGCCGCCTCGCGCGCCGAACCCCGGATTCGTCGCCGCGTCGACGATCCGCCTCGCGCCGCCGTCGGGCGTCTGGAACAGGAAGCTGAGCATGCGGAAAAGCCCCGGCACGCCCGGGTTCTTCGACATCGCCGTCCGGTTCATGCCGGGATCTGCGACGCGCAGCGCGATGCCGTCTTTCTCGTAATCGTCGGCCATCGCGAAGAAGGCGGCGGCACCGGCCAGCTTGGATTGCGCGTAAGGCTTGAACTTTTTGAACCTGCGCGGAGACGGCAGATCCGCCAGCTCCAGCTTCCTCGCCATCTTCATCGCGCTGGAGCCGACCAAGACGACGACGGACCGGCCGGCAGCCCGAAGTCGCGGACGAAGCAGCTCGGTGAGCAGGTACGGCGCGAACGTATTCACTTCATAGTGGAGATCCTGCTTCTGGGGAGAGAGACGTACGCCATCGAGCAGAATACCCGCGTTGTGGATGAGCAGGTCGATTTTGGAGCTGATTTCCGACACCTGACGCGCGGCTTCGCGGATCTGCCCGTGGTCGGACAGATCCGCCGCCACCGCGCGGATCGAGCTGGCCGGAGCCAACGTTCTGAGCGCTTGACACTGCTTCTCCATACGCCCGCGGTCCCTGCCGATGAAGATCAGGTCGTATCCCTCCCGCGCCAACTGCTTGCTGATTTCCGAGCCGATGCCCGAATAGGATGCCGTGACGACGGCCAGCTTTTTAACGTTCTCGCCTAGCGATTTCATGGACGATGTTACCCCTCTCCGAATGAGATCAACGATGATTCCTTACCAATCTTGAAGCTGCGAATCCCGTCACCTTGGACGGCAGCGGTCACCCCCTTCTATTTGGAATGATCGTTCCATTAAAGCCAAAAGAAAAACCTATCCTGGCAGGGACAGGTCCTTTCCTTCATCTGCTGAACGGCCGGAGCGTCGTCTCGATAACGTCCTTCAGAAAGTCTCGCGGCACTTGCGTCTTGGCAAGCGTGGCGAGTCCCGTGAACGAGACGGTCAGCGTGCGGCCGTAAGCGCGCGCATCCAGGTCGGCCGCGAGCTCCCCCGTTTCCTTTCCCCGCTCAAGAAATCCCGTGAACGCTTGCTCCAATCTTAGAAAATGCGCCTTCACCAGCTCGGCCGCCCTGTCGTCGTGCAGGCTAAGCTCGCTGGCCGTGTTCGTCATCAGGCAGCCCCAGTTGCTGCGATCCTCATGGACGAGATCGACGACATTGTCGAACAAGAGCTTCAAGGTCGGATAGACCGGCAGCTGACGCGACAGCGTGTCGACGATTCGGGACGCATAAACCTCTGCGTATCGGTTCAGACAATCCGCGTACAACGCTTGCTTGTCGCCGAACGTGTCGTATAGGCTCCCCCGGTTGATTCCCATCGCCGCGACCAATTCGCCGACGGACGTTCGCTCGTACCCGTTGCGCCAGAACAGCTTCATCGCCTTGTCCAACGCCTGCGACGGCTCGAAGGCTTTCGTGCGAACCATATTTTCTCAACCCCTCTGAAGGGAGTATAACCTAATTGGAATGAATGTTCAAATATAAAACGGCAAAAACGAAGAAAAAGCCATGAACGCACCTCTCCAGGAAAGGTTGCTCATGGCTCTCCCATATATTTCGGGATGATTTTTATCCTGCTATATCTCCGTCCCCGTATACATGGCGAATATATCGGCAAACGCGTCGGCCGTATTCAGCGCCTCCTGCAAGGTGTTGTTGGCGCCGCCAAATTCGAGCAGCATGCTGTTCGGCGACAGCGATTGGTTGTATTCGCCGTCTCCGTGCGCCTTGTCCTTCATCAGCACGCCGCGCGACAATCCCGGATATTTCTTCTCCAGTCGTTCGCTTAGCGCCTCCGCGAATTGCTTGTTGGCTTTGTAATCCGCGTTGCCCATGCCGATGACGAACAGCACTCGTGCATACGTCTTGCCGCCGATCGTCACCGTCGTCTGCTTGCGCGGCACGTCGCCGTCCCTGTGAATATCGAAAAAGTAGCCGAGCGACGCGTTCTCTTTCATCGCCGTCTGCACGATTTTACGAGACTCGGTATACGACTGCGAGAAGCTCAAGTTTTTTGTAGCGAGCCGCTCCGTAATATCGTCGTCCGCCGTGAAGGCCGAGACGCCTCTTTTCCCAAGCGCGGTTCCCAGCCGTTCGCCCACCAGCGTGATGTTGACCTTGGGGTCGTCGATGGACGAGCCTTTGGTCTGCGTCGCGACGTTCTTCCAGGATTCCCGATTATGCGTATGATAAATATAAACCTGCCGGCCGCTAACCGACGTCGCCGTCTTCGTCCCGGAATTGCCGGTGCCGCCCGTCGATACGACCCATGCAGCCACATAGGCAGTTCCCTTCGTACCGCGAGAGATGCGATACCAGTCCCCTACCTTGGCGAGAATGGGATACGTGTCTCCCGGCTGCGCCTTGCCTACGATATCGTCCTCGGTGCTCGGACCTTTGCGCAAATTCGTAACGTCCGTGATCTTCACGACCGCAGGCTCGTTACTCGTCTTGACGACCGCAGGGATGACTTGCCCCGTCGTTCCTCCGCTCGTCTGCTTCATATAATCGGCGAATACCCAGCCCGCCTGCTTGTCCGACAGTTGAATTTTCAGCCACTCGCCCTGCTTGTCCAGCACCTCGTAGCTGCCGCTTTTGCCGATCATCTGGATGACCGACGCAGTCAGCTTCGGCGACGTCCGTACGTTCAGACGGTCGACGGTACTACTGGCATACGTTTTGCTCGCCTTCACGTCAGCCGTTTTCACCGCGGCGCCGCTCTTCGACTGGGAGGAAGCCGCCTGTGCAATAGACGGCCCGGTCGTACCGAGCAGCAGACATGCGCTGATTACCGCGCTTCCGATCGCATAACGCAATAAGTCCGCCCCTTTCATTTTAGAAAAATAGGAAGATGACTCATCCGGCTTCTCGACCCACAGGAATTCGACATTAATCTCGCATTTCCTGCTTGGATCGCTAAATTCCGTCGCAAATGCGAGCATTGGAAAAAGCGCCTGCGGCTTTTGGATTTGCGCATTGGCGTAGCGGACGGATGGGGAGATGCTTGCGGACTCAGGGGCCGTTATTTCGGGGTTGCCGGTCTTTTTTAGCCTCGATCCGGGTTAATAACGTCCCTCCGGTCCGAATCAAGTCCGGTGCCCTCTCGCAGAAAAAAAGCCAGCCGGAACATCCGGCTGACCTGTCCTAGCGAAAATCAAACGAGTCCGGCATGGCGTAAATGATCAATCGATTAAGAGTGAAGCGTCATCGATGGGGCTATCGCGTAAAAGTACACGATCGAGAGCCGCACCCGTTCGTCGCTCCGTCTATCGCGCAAAAGCTTTTGCAGGATAGCACTAGCTGCTGCTGCTGCTTTATCAGCCGCTCCTTATACGACATCTCCCGTTCCACTCAGTTTTGTATATATCCATGCCGCGCCAGAAACGCCTCGATCCGCCCCATCGCGCGCAGCACCTCGGTCTCCGCCGCCGTATAGTCGAACAGGATAAATGCATGCCGCCAGCCCGGGTACAGCGCCAGCTCCGCGTCGTTGCCGGCAGATCGATAGGCGTCATAAAAGCGGACGGCATCCTCGGGCGCGACGACGTCGTCGGCCAGGCCGTGCAGGATCAGCATTGGCGGTTGTCCGGCCGACACGCGATAGAGCGGCGACCATGCCTTGGCTCGCTCATGCCTCTCCATCCAGGCGCGAACAGCGTCGTCCTCGCATCCGGCGACAGGCGGCCGCGCCGGAATCATCTGCTTCCATTTCCCCGTAAAATCCACGATGCCGTTGCAATCGACGATGAGATCGGCCCTGGCGGAAACCTCGCGATCGGCGTCCGCGCTAGCCTGCTCAGAGTCGCGGCCATCAACGAGGCCGACCGCAGGGCCGACCGCGAGGCTGGCTGCCAGGTGGCCGCCGGCCGAATCGCCGACGACGGCGATTCGATCCGGGCGAATGCCGAACCGGCTGGCGTTCTTACGGATGAAGCGGATCGCCGAACGGCAGTCCGCCATACAATCCTCGAGCGAGGACGCGCGTCCGGCCGTATCCGGCGTACCCGGGCTCGGCAGCAGCCTGTACGCCACGCTGAAGGATACCGCGCCCCGGTCCGCCATCATCCGGCCGTGCCGCAAGAATTGCTCCGGTGCGCCGCTATGCCACCCGCCGCCGTGAATCCATACGACCGCGGAGCGGCCGTCCGCTTCGTGCCAGCCGTCCGGCTTGCAGACCAGCAGCTTAAGGCGCGCGCCGTTCGTTTCTTTATAGATGACGGTCTCGATCGGCCGTCCGTTATCGCTCATCGCTCGCTCTCCCCCTCCTCGCCGCCGGGCTGTGCCTTATACCTCTGCCTTTGGCTCTTCCTCTGCCTCTGCCTCGACCTCGACCTCTAACTCTACCTCATGATCGACGAACAAAATGTTGAAGCGGCTGTACTCGATCGTGAATCGAATATGCCTGCCCCCCTCCTCGCAGATGCCGTCCGCATAGCAGAAGCCCCCGGGAAAATCGCTGACGGTCCGCTTGTAGCCCCAGGTCCGCATGTCGTCGTCCGAGATCCAGACCGCCAGCGGAGTACGCTCCAGCATGCCGTGCCTGCCGTTCGGCGTGTGGATGAGCGCAATTCGGCCGCCCGGCATGGCGATCAGCTTCGGCTTGTTGGACGGATTGGGGATGTCGGTGCGCTCGGCCGCGCTCCAGACGGCTCCGCCGTCCCGCGACTCGCTTCGCCACAGGCAGCCGGACTCGTTGACGCGCAGCAGCATGACGAGCGTGCCGTCGGACAGCTCCGCGAGCGTCGGTTCGGGCCAGTTCCACTTGGGCTGACCCTCCCCCCTTGATCGGCGTCCGCGGCCCTTCGTGCCGGGTGTAGGTCCGGCCGTTGTCCTTGCTGATCAGCACCCCGTTTTCCACATGCGAGATGCGCGCTTCCCATATCTTCAGGCCGCTCTGCGCCAGACGGTCGTTTTCCTCGGGGGAGATCGGGTAGTGCTGATACGGAATGACGATGTCGCCGTTGCTCAGCCGAATCATCCCGCGCGCGAAGGCGTAGTTCGGCAGGGCGGGATGGATGCCGATGTCCTCCCACGTATAGCCGTTGTCGCGGCTTTGCATCGTCGTGCACTGCCAGTTGACGAAATGACCGTTGTGCAGCGTCAAAAAAAGCGTAAAACACGCCGTCCAGCAGCATCAGCTCCGTGGCGTAAACCGCCCGGCCGTCTTCCGGATAGATCGGGAACGGCTCCGACCAGGTCTCTCCTTTATCTTTGCTATGAAAAACGACGACCCGATTGCCGGGCGCCGGCTCCGTGATGTCGCCGACCTGGCCGACGCAGATCAGCTCGCCGTTCGGACAGCGCCGAAGGATCGGCTCGCAGCTCAGATGGTCGCGGTGGACGAGACGAATTCGGTTCATCGTTGCAGCTCCTCTACTTGTTGAGTAATGCCCCGGCATGCCAGCTTCAGCATATGAAGTTCGCTGCCGATGCAGTAAATGCCCATGCCGTTCGCTTTGGCATGCCGCAGAAAGGCCGGCTCCGACGTGATGATGCCGCCGACCTTGCCGTGGCGGCGGGCCGCCGCCGCGACGGCGGCGATCGCGTCCAGGATCGGCGCTGCCTCCCCGAGGCAATCCAGATCGCAGGCCAGATCGTTCGGTCCCACGATGACGCCGTCAACGCCGTTCAGGCCGACGATCTCCTCGATCGCGTCCAGTCCTGCCTTCGATTCGATCTGCGCGAATACAAGCGTGCGTTCGTTGGCTTGTCGCATATAATCGCGCAAGGCCGGCGGCGCATAAAAGGTATGGCCGCGGGTCGTCGAGATGCCGCGCCGCCCGACCGGCGCGTACTTGGCATGCCGGACGACGGCCGCGATGTCTTCCTTGCTGCCGGTCATCGGCAGCAGCACGCCGTCGGCGCCCATGTCCATGAGCCGGGTAATATCCCTGCGCGCATGATCCGCCAGCCGCACCAGTACGGTGATGCCGGCAAGCCGGGCGGTCATGATAAGTCCCGACAGCGCGGCGTGGTCGAAGCCGCCGTGCTCCGTATCGACGATAAAAAAAGTCCAGTCCGCCGCTTTTGAACAGCACGGCCATATTGGGCAGCGGAATCTCGCTGAGCATCGTGCCCGCATATATCTCGTTGGGTTTCAAATCGTTTTCACCTTCTTCATTTGCTCGAACGAATCCGTTCATCAACCCGTTCATCGAAATGTGCATCGATCCGCCCGATCAATCCGTCCGATCAATCCGTCCGATCGATCAGTTCGATCAGCCCGTCCAGCGCATCGCGATCCGAACGCAGCCGATAGGGCACGTTCAGCCGATCGCAGACCGCGGACACGAGCGCCCCATGATGCCTGGCCGCTCCGCCGGTCACGAGCAGCCGCGCTCTGGCGGGCAGCTTGATCATCGCGGACTCGTAGCCGCTTGTCATTTCGTCCGCAAGCCCGGCCGTGCCGGAGCGGGCCGCCATCTCCCGGCCGCCAAGCAGGCCGGACACGGTGCACAGCGTCCGGCCCCCGAAGTACGGCCGGCTCTCGAACGCGCCTTCGGCATGCGACTCCGCGACGACGCAAAGCTGGGCCGCCGTCCCCAGATTCAGCAAGTATTCGCGCTCGTCCTGCAGCCCGCTTCCAAGCACCGAAGCCTGGTGGTCGCCGACCGGGCTGTACACCGCTACATGCCCCCAAAAGCCGATGGGAAGCACCTTCATCGTCGCCTCGGGCAGCTCCAGCTCGGGATAGGGGTTAAATTGCGGCGTGCCGTTTTCCTTGTTGTACATCCCGCAAGCTGCCGCATCCGTGATATGCGTCGCATTCGCGCCCGTCAGCCGCCAGGCGATATAAGATCCCAGCGTGTAAAAGCGCCGCGCCCGCGAAAACAGTTCGGGCTCCAGCAGCTTTATCGCGAACAAGCCGCACAGCGGCGAGTTCGGCTTGACGCTGCTGCCCGACGACGGCGGCAATCGAACGGGGAGCTGCACCAGGCAGCTCCGTCCGTTCGCGGACAGCGTGCTGCGCCGGTCCTGCCAGGAGATATACGGCGTTAGCAAGCCGCCGCTGCCGTCGCCGAGCAAATATCCGTGCATTTGCGTGGAGATGTAAAGGCGGTCCACCGTGGCGTCATAACGCTGCAACATGTCCATGACAGGCCGGACGATATCCTCGGCGCTCACCTCGTGTATAGGCGGACGATTCTCCACGGGCATCGGAAACGGCACCGAAGCAGCCTCGGACTTCAGCCGTTTCTCCCGGTCGTAGACCGCCCACTTGATCGAAGTGCTTCCGATATCGAGGAGCAGGCTTTTCATACGATTCGCTCCATCCCGCGCCACAGCTCCTCTCCGGCCTTCGCATCCGCCCACGGATCGAAATGCGGCGCCATGACCTCGTGCCAGTCGGCCGGCGAATGATTCGTCTTCAGCAGCCCCTGCCGTTTGACCGCGCCCGCGACGGCCGGCAGCTCGCGGTAGTTGAACAGAAGCGCGCCGGCGCTGCCGATGACGCAGCTTGCATTAAAGCTGCCGGGCGTCTCCTCCTGACGCTGATAGTGATAGTAGATGTAGCTCGACGCCAGCGCCGGCTTCAACCGCGCGAGGGTGCCGATCCGTTCCTCCGGCTGATGCCGGACGCCCGAGGCTTCGAGCTCTTCCGCAAGCCCGTCGTGGAAAATATCGATCATCGGGACCGCCAGCCTGAACGGCGCCTCGTCCGCGCCGCCCGTCCGCTTCCCGGCCGGCGCCGCCGGAGGCCATTTCTCCAAATACGACTCGTAGCAACGCGGCCAATCCCAGACGGCACCTTCCCCCGCGTCCAAGCGCTCGGCGTACATGCACACGTACGGGCCGCAGGCGAATACGGATATCTCCCTCAAGCCTTCGCTCTCCCAGCCTTCCCGCAGCGCGGCGGCCTCACGTTCGACTTGCTGACGGAACGCGACCTCCGCTCCCTCGCGAAGCTGGGCATAATGTAGCTGCCTCTCTCTCATAACGACCGGTCTCCCGTTTCCATATAAAATCGCCGCGCGTTCGCCCGTCTCGCGCCGTCCCGCTCCGATTCGCTCCACGCCTGCGGCAGCAGCCGCTCGAACAGCCGCACGACGTCCCTATACGTTCCCGCCGTCAAGGCGACCGGCCAATCGCTGCCGAACAGGATGCGGCTTGGACCGAACAGCTCCGCGGTCCGCCCAATATACGGCGCGAGCGCCTCGGCATCCGCGCCCCCCGCCGCGGTGATCAGCCCCGACCATTTGCAATAAACGCGGGGAAACGACGCCAGCTCGCCCATCCGCGTGGCCCACGGCTCCAGCTCGCCCCGGCGGACGTCCGGCGAACCGATGTGGTTGATGGCCGCCTTTAGCCGGGGGGAGTCGCGCCAGCCATCCGGCCACGACCGGCATGTCCGCCGGTCCGATCAGCAGATCGACGGCAAGGCCGTCCCGCTCCAGCAGAGCCAGATTGGCCAGCAGGCGCGCCGGGGCCGGCTCCTGGCGGCAAGGTTCGACGATGGCGCGGTCGATGCGGATGCCCGCGAATCGCGGATGGCGGCGGAGCCTGCCGTAGTCCTCTGCGAACGAATCCGCCAGCGGGTTCAGGTAACCGACGACGCCGGCGATGCGTTCATGCCGGTCGGACAGCGCCAGCAAATACGCCGTCTCTGCCGTCGTCGCCGCGGCCTGTACGGCGATGAAGCCTTCCATGTCGCACCCCGACGCCGCGGCGAACAGATCGTCCGGTACATAGTCCCGATAGAGCGCGGCATTGCCCGGCTTCAGCCAGCGGTAATCTCCCCGCGCGAGCTGCCAGAAGTGCACGTGGCTGTCAAGATAGCGCATGACCACTTTCCCCCTCCCGGCGATCTTCCGGACCGGAGCCGCCGCCGCGCCACGCCCGATACCATCGGAGCCAGGAATCGTACGCCTGCTGCTCGAACGGCTCTGCCAGCAGGTCCAGATTTTCCTCAAGCTGGTCGAGCGATGCCGGTCCGAATAAATTCAGCGCGATATCCGAGCAGCCGAGCGGAAATTGCAAGGCGAAGCCGACCGGATCGACGCCGCCGCGCGCGCACCAGCCCCGGTAGGCGACCGCGGCGGGCAAGCGCCGCCGCCGATGATCGTCCTCCGTCAGCGCCAGGCTGAGCGGGTCTTCGCGCGAGATCAGCCGGCCGGCGAGCGGGCTGCCGTTGACGACGCAGACGCCCGAGGCTGCGGCCTCTTGAATGAGCGTTTGCGCGCTCTGCTCCAATGGCGTGTAGTCGCCATAGGTCAGAATGCTGTCGAACGCCCCGCTTGCCGCCGCTTCCCCCCAGCACCTCGTGGCTGGCGGTGCCGATCCCGATATAGCGGATCAAGCCTTCCCGCCGCGCCGCCTGAAGCATTTGCAGGATGCAGTCCTCGGCGAACGCCTGATGGAGCGACGTCGTCTCGTGCAATTGATACAGATCGATATAGTCGGTGCGCAGCCGCCCGAGACTTGCCTCCAGGCTCGCCCGGACAAGCGCCGCCGCCTCCGGACCGCTTAACCGGAGCGGCACGACGATTGCCTTGGTCGCGATGAACACGGTCCGCCTGTCCGTCTCGGCAATGAATTGCCCGAGCACCTCCTCGCTCGCGCCTTTGCCGTAGTTATAGGACGTATCGAAATACCGGACTCCGCTCCCGTAGGCGGCGCGGTGAACCGCCGCATCCCTCACGTACGCGCAGCCGATGCCGTAAGGGATCGGGTCCCGACGGCCGTGCTGCAAATAAAAGCTTCGTATATCCTCGATCATGGCTGTCACTTCCGCTCCAGTCCTCCTCCCTCAAGTACTCTTCAGCAAAGCCTCTTCCGCGGGCACTTTTCTGCAAGTCCTCTTCCAGAAATCCGCTTCCTCAAGTGCTCTCCCGCAAGCACTCTACTCATGCCCTCTCCCAGGGCTGCCGATAGCTCGGCTTGTAAGCATGGCGCTCCACCTCGAGCACCAGCGGCAGCCGCGAAGCCGGCGCCAGCTCGACCTCGAACGCCGGCGCGCCGATCTCCGTCGTCCGCGTCGTCCGCTCGGCGGCAGGCCATGGCGCCCCGGCTTCTACGTACGTCGCGAGCTTCAGCTCGCCGGACAGCTGCCCGGCATGGACGCGAACGATCCGGTGCTCGCCGTAGCCGCTCGCCTGCACGATCAGCCGCCGCGCGCGGGACGGATGCAGATTGACCAGCTCCAGCTCCACCTCGTCTTCCGTCAGCCGGCTGACGAGCGCCGCCACGTCGTCCGGCACGCCGGGACGCCGCAGCTCCGCATCGTAATACCGCACGCGCGGGAACCACAGCCCGCCGTTGTAGATCATGCGCGGCGCGCCGCACATGAGCTGCGACAGCGCCTCCGTCACGACCGGATTGCGATACTGGAAGTACGTCTCGCGATACGACGCCGGATCCTCCCGATCGTGATGGATGAAGGCCAGCCGGTAATACAGCAGCGTCAGGCTGTGCCGGAGCATATGCAGCGGATAATCCGGGTATTCCCCGTGCAAGTAAGCGGCCCACGGCTCGTCGTTGCCGCCGAAGTCCTTCTTGACGCGGAAGCCGGACCGGACGCGCCGCGCGTCGTCTTCGTGCGCGTGCCGCAGCTTGACCGCGCGGTCCCAGTCGGCCTCCGCCATCGACGCATGCCACAGATGCGCCGGGAAGTGCGGCTCCATCGGCTGAAATTCGAACCAGCCGTCCCGCCACAGCACCGGACTGCCGGTCGGCTCGTGCGGACGCGACGCGCTCCCGTCCGCCAGCAGCACGCTGTCGATCCACAAATCGTAGTCGTACCAGCCGGGATCGCCGTACTTGTACGGCACATGCAGCGTGCCGCGGTGCACAATGCCCCGCTCCGTTAGCGCGTCGAGCTGCCGCCGCGCGAAATCCAAGTATCGCCCGTCGCCGCCGCTGACGAGCCAGCCGTTCTCCGCCGCCGCCATCACCGCGCAGCCGACCGCATGCCAGCCGTGCGGCCACGTCCAGCCGTAGTAGCCGCCGTACCATTTCCCGCCCGTATACTCGCCGACCTGCCCGCCCAATCCGACATTGTCGGGCACGACCCCGCCGTTCGCCTCCGCCCGCTCGATCCAGCCGCTTACGTAGCGCTCGATCCACAGGCGGTACTTGTCGTCGCCCGTATGCAGGTAAGCCTGCGCCACCATCGACGTGACGGCCAGATTCACCGCCGCGTCGCCGCGGCTCTGCCGCGCTTCAAGCGCCTGGCCCATCGCCCCGGCCGCCGCTTCTTCCTTCACGTCGTCCAGCCGCCCGACGCCCGGCACGTCCTGGAACGGCAAGCCGTAGAACCGTTTCCAGTTCGCATAGCCCCACGACTTGCCGGCGAAGTTGCGCCAGCCCGGCCCCATGCTCCCGCTGTGCGGACTGCGGATCACGTTGCGCGCCGCGTCGTAGTTGCCGGCCGTTTCTTCCACATACAAGTTCGCGTATCGGACCGAGCGTTCGCGGTTACGCGCAACAGTCGGATCCATCATGTTCAGCAAGTAAAAAAAAGATGTAACCCTCGCCCTGGTGGAACCAGTCGTATCCCTGCTCGTACTCGTCCACGACCATCGGATGGCCGTGGCCCGTCTGAACGCCCGCGAACTGCTTGACGATCGCGTCGTACTGCCGCAGCGACCATCCCCGAAGCCGTTCGTCCCCGCCGAGCATATACAGGAGCGGCCAGTTGTGGAAGCTCTCGAACATATCGTCGAGCGCGTCGATGTCCTCGTGATCTGCGTCCGGCGGCCACAGCATCGTTCCGTCCTCGCGGACGTACCGGGAGATCGCCAGCTCCGCCGCCTCGTTCATGCGCGCGATGAGCGCCCGCTCCAGCAGCGCCCATGTCGGCGGTTCGACAAGCGGCAGCGTACTGCGTATCGCTATCATGTTTCGTCTCCCTCATCCCTTTGCTGAATAAGCGCCTGTCTTTAATCCTAATCCTAATCCTAATCCTGATCCTGATCCTGATCCTGATCCTGATCCTGATCCTGATCCTGATCCTGAACCTGTTCCTGCTCCGGCAGTCTCAGCCTTTAACCGAGCCCACCATCGTGCCCTTCTCGAAGTACTTCAGCAAGAAAGGATAGATGACGAGCAGCGGCGTGATCGCCACCATGATGGACGCCATTTTGAGGCTCTCCGGCGCCGGAGGCTCCTGGGTTTGCGTCAACGACCCGAACGAGTCCTGACGGTCCTGGATCAAGATTTCCTGAAGCACGTACTGCAGCACGAATTTGCCGCGATCGGTCACGTACAGCAGGTTGTCGGAAAACTGGTTCATATGCATGACGAGATTCCACAGCGTCAGCGTCACCAGCACGGGCACGGTGAGCGGCAGCATGATCCGCATCAGCGTCCGCATCTCGCCGGCGCCGTCGATGCGCGCCGACTCCTCGAGCTCCTTGGGGATCGTGCGGAAGAAGCTCATCATGACGAGCACATGGAACGCGCTGGCCATATGCAGCACGACGTAGACGCCCCGCGTATTAATGAGCTCCAGATCGCGCAGCAGCAGGTACGTCGGAATGATGCCCCCCGTCGAACAGCATCGTGAACAGAATGACCAGCGTAAACGCCCGCTTGTACGGAAAGTAAGGGCGGGACAGCGGATAGGCGGCCAGGATGGTCACGAGCAGGCTCGCCGCCGTGCCGACGATCATCCGGAACAGCGTGTTCTTGTAGCCGACCCAGATGTTGCGGGCTTGGAACACCTGCTCGTAGGCTTCCAGGCTGAACGATCTCGGGAAAAAGTGAAACCCGTAGCGAAGCGCTTCTCCGCGGTCGCTGAACGATACCGACAGGACGTGGACGAACGGGTACAGCACCATGAGCAGCACCGCCCCGATCACCGCATACAGCACCGCGTCGACCGCCTTTTCGCCCGGAGATTTTAAGTTCATTGCGTCTCTCTCCTCACCATAGTCCTTGCTCGCCTCCGCTGGCCTTGCGGGCGATCGCGTTCGTCAGCAGCACGAGCGTCAGCCCGACGACCGACTTGAACAGCCCGATCGCGGCCGTGTAGCTGTATTGGAACTGCTGCAGGCCGATGCGGTACACGTACGTCTCGAACACGTCGCCGCGGTCGTAGTTCAGCGGATTGAGAAAGTTGTAGATTTGCTCGAAGTTCGTGTTCAAAAATCCGCCCAAGCTCAGGATCAGCATCACGACGACGGTCGGCATGAGGCACGGCAGCGTAATGTGCCAGATGCGCTTCCACCGCTTGGCGCCGTCCATGACGGCCGCCTCGTGCAGCTGCGGATCGATGCCGGCGATCGCCGCGAAGAAAATGATCGAGTTCCAGCCCAGCTCCTTGAACAGCATCGACAGCACCAGCAGCGGCCGCAAATATTGCTTTTCGCCCATGAAGAAGACGGGATCGAAGCCGAGCAGCTGGATCACATAATTGACGACGCCCATGCTGGGGGGACAAGAAGTAGATGAAAAGGCCGGAAATGATGACCCACGAGATAAAATGCGGCAAATACGTCGTCGTCTGGACGATCCGCTGGAACCAACGATGCCGAAGCTCGTTCAGCATAATGGCGAACGCGATCGGTGCCGGAAAGACGATCAGCACGAAATAGACGTTGATCAGCATCGTATTGCGGAACAGCGTGTAGAAGTTCGGGTCGGCGAACAGTCGGCGGAAGTGAAGCAGTCCGACCCACGGACTGCCCCACACCCCTTCCACCACCTTGAAGTTCTTGAACGCGATCAGCAGGCCGTACATCGGACCGAACTTGAACAAAATGAAGGCCGACAACGCAACCAGCAGCATGACGCTCAGCTCTTTGTATTTCCAGAACAGTCGGATCTGGCTCAAATCTCTCTACTCCTCTACGGCCATGATTGCGATATTGTCAAAGTAGACGACGGCCGGCCAGCGGTCGGAGGAAAACTGCAGGACGAGCGTATCGATCGCCCCGGGCGCGTACGTAAACACTTCGGTCCCGTTGTTCAGCTTGAGCCGCACGCCGTCGATGTCGACCGTGTACTGATTCGTATCAAGATCGAGCAGCATGTCGATATGCCTCCACTGGTTCAGCAGGCTCGGATACGTCGACGCCGGGCTCCAGTCTACGTAGTAGTAGCCGTAGGCCGAGAACAGGCCGCTCAGACCGCTGGCCGTCACCGGCGCCTTGGCCGGGAACAGCTGGAAGTGGGCCGTCTGGTTGCCGGTATGCATGACGTCCCAGCTCAGATGCACCTTGCCGCTATCGAGCGTCGACGGCAGCGGAATCGTCAGCCTCGGCGCGTCCTGCTGGCCTTCGGAGGCGATAACCAGCGAACGGTTGAACCTGCCCGGCACCTCCGCGATGCCGATGCTGCTGGTCGTGCCCGTTCGAACGGTCCAGGCCGACGGCAGCCCGCTTAAGGCGTTGAAGTTCTGCGCGTACAGCAGCTCGCGTCCGTACGGCGCCGTGCGAATCTGCTGCACCGCGTCGGCCCGCTCCCAGACGTCGGAGCCGTCCACCGCCTGCACCTTCCAATAATAGGTCGTCAGCTCGTCGAGCCCGTCTGCGGCGGGCATCGTGAACGAATTCGTCGCGATGTCCTCGTATACGAACGTCGGCGACGTCAGCGCAGGATCGGTGCCGATCAGCAGACGATACGATTCGGCGCTCGGCACGTCGGTCCACGAGAAGGCCGCCCCGTCGGTGACGACGTCGTGCGAACCCTGCTGCGGCGCGAGCGGAATCGGCGCGTCCCGCGTGAACAGCACGCCGTAGTGCGCTTGCACATCGGCCGCCGGATCGGCAGACGTCCAGACGAACGTCAGCTCGTCGCCGGCCTGCAGCGAGATCCGTTCGTGCGCCTGGTACACCGAAGTCAGCACGGATGCGCCGACTGCGGGATTGCCGTTGACTCGCAGCTCGAAGCCGTAGTCGGAGCCGTCCAGCTTGCGGAGCGAAGCGAGTGCCTCGACCTCCCCGTCATACGGAGCGGTCCACTGCCATTCCGCCGCCGTCAGCGACGTCGCCGTGATCGCGCCGCTGAACCCGGCTTGCGGCTGCCCGGCATGACCCTGCCCGAAGCCATCCGCATAGGCGGCCACGCGATAATCGTACAGCTCGCCGACCGCCGCCTCCGCATCGAGCCAGCTCGTCGCCGCCAGCGGGCCGGCGCCCGTGCCGGTGTCCAGCCGCTCGTACGCTGCAGTCGCCGCGCCGTGAAGCTTGCGGAAGACATAGTAACCGTCCGCGCCCGTCACCGCGGACCAGTTCAACTGGACGCCGTATACGGCCGGGATGACGGATACCTCCGACGGCGCCGGGAGCAGTCCGCGCTCGATGACGATCGTAGACTCGCCGCCGTCCGCGACGAGCGGCCATGCGCCGGACACCGCGTTTTCCCGCAGCACGTTGTTCCTGGCATTGGGGGTGACGACGATGGCGCTGCCGACTTTGTTGTGCTCCAGCAGATTCGCCTGCACGCTCCCGCTGGCCGATTGCACCGAGTTGGTGCGGAACGACAGCCTGTCGGTGTCGTTGCGGCGCAGCGTATTGCCGTACGAGATGACCGACGCGCGCGCCGTGCTGCCGTAGCCGTATTCGGAATAGGTGATCGCCGCCTCCGGCGAATCCGCGTTCTGGATCAGGTTGTAGTAAGCCGCGCCGTACTGGCTCGGATGGGACGAATGATCGAGCGCGGACACGGTGGAGCCGCCCTGCTCCGCTTCGTTGCCGTCCACGATGTTGTCGAGCACGTTGCCCCACAGCACGAAATTGTTGCCCTTGTTGAGGTATGCATGATTGCCTACGACAAGGTTAAGCGTGTGGAACCGCGCCACGACCGCCTTCGAGCGATAGTCCGGCGTGACGACCCACGGCTTGTCGACGTAAATCGTGCCGCCGCTGCTGCCCGTCACCTTGCGGTATTGCCCGAGTCCGCGGCCGTCGACGACGAGCACGTACAGCTCCTTCATCTGGTTCGCGGTCCAGCTCACGTTGGCGAACGTCAAGGATTCGGGCGTGCCGTCCGCCACCGCGCCGTAATAATGCGTGTTCGGAAACGGGGCGTCGCCGTTGTTGTCGAACAGCACGTATTCGCCGTCGTTGGTGGGCGCTGCCTGGTTGCCGACGTAGGTGATGTTGTTATCCGACACATAGTTCATCTCGTTCGGCTTCAGGCCCGGACGGTCGAAGCCCGTGTTGAACGTGATGCCGCGGCTCGCCTCTCTCACCCCGGAGGCGTTGCGGCCGTCGATCGTGTTGCCTTCGATGATGTTTTTGGACGAGCTCGTAAACGCGATCGGCGTATACCGCCGCGTCAGCACCGTATTGTCGATAAAACGGCCGTATTCGGACAGGTCGAAGTTGATGCCGTTGTAGCCCTCGAACGTATTGCCCACGATCTGCAGCCGCTCGAAATAATCCGTCGTGCCGCTGCTGCCCGAGACGCCGCTGTAATAGCCCTTGATCCCGCTCGTCGGGAAGTAGTTGCGCACCTCGTTGTTGCGGATAAATACGTCGTCCGCGCCGTCCTCGACGTCGATGCCCATGTCGACGCTGACGCTGCCGACGAGCTTCAGGTCTTCGACGCCCGAGCCGGGTCCGACGCGAACGATCGCCTTGCCGATGCCGCCTGTCGACGGACCGACGGGATCGCCGGTTATAAACTTGATGACCGATTGATGCTCGCCGCCGGCGTCCTTGCCAAGCCCCTTCAGCGCCGTATGCTCCCCGACGTGAAGCGTATTTGAAATATCGTACGTGCCCGCCGGCACCAAAACCGTTCCGCCGCCGCTGCCGTCGGCCGCGTCCAGCGCCGCCTGAATGGCCGCCCGGTCGTCGAGACCGTCGTCCGGTATCGCGCCGTAGGTCGCGATCGACACCGAGTAGGTCGAGAACGGCTCGTCGACGACTTCGATCGTCTGCGTCTCTCCCCAGCCGTACGCCCCGCCGTAGCCGTTGTGCGTCCAAATCTCGTACGTGCCGGGCCCCAGCGCCAGCGGCCATTCGAACACGAGCTCGTACGGTCCCGCTTCCTCGAGCGTGACCGCCGTCGCGTCTCCTTCCTCGTCGACGAGATATACATAAGCCGCGTTCGAATCGCCGGCAAGCTGCTTGCCGATGATCCGCACCTCGCGCGAGGAAGCCGTGTTCAAGCGATTCGGCGACGCGAAGTAAACGGTCGTCTTGTTGAGCAGCTTGGGCGCGCTCCACTGCGTATCGTTCACGGCCCATACGGCGTACATGCCCGGCGTCTCCGCAGCCGGCACGACCGCCCGCAGCGCCGTATCGTTGCCGTACGGCTCGCCGATCGCCGCCGCTTCGTCGCGGTCCAGCGCTTCCGGATCGGCCGCGGCGCCGATCAAAGCTTCGAGGCCGGCCGCCGGCGTATCGTCCAGACGCAGCAGCCGCACGTCGTCCGTATCGAAGCTTGCTCCGAACAGCTGGAACATCTCTCCCGGCTTCGCCTCCGTCGGCGCCGCGGAGAACAGCACGGGCATGCGGTTGCCGCTGGCGTCGAGCTGCGTCGTCAGCCTCGCCGCGCTGCCGCCGGACCAGCTGTCGGCTCCTTTGTGTGCGACGACCTTCCAGTAGTAGACGGTGTCGTAATCGAGCGCCGCGGACGCAGGCAGCGTGTACGCGTTGTCCGTAATGCCGTCGATTACCTGCGTCACCTCGGTCAGTCCGCTGTCTCTGCCGATGACGAGCGTGTACGAATCGGCGTGGGCGTCCCGCCATTCGAACGCCGGCGTGACGGACGTGTCCTCGCTGCGGTCGACGGGACCGACTGCGGACGGCGAAGTCGGCTGCCAGGCGACCGTCACGTCGTCCACGTCGTAGGCGCCGGTATGATACCCGTTGTCCGCGCCGCCTCTGCCGTACTTGTTGAAGACCATGAACTGGGTCAGCGGATTCGCGCCCTGGAACGCGATCGGCTGCTGGTTCGTCTTCTGTCCGTCGATATACAGGTCGTACGTGCCCGCATCGACGTCGACGACCATGCGGTAGTCGTACCACTTATCCGCATCCATCTTGCCCTGCGACCGGTAGGTCGGGTCGGTCGCGTACACGTTGCCGTAGTCGACGAAGGCCCATACCGGCTGTTGATTGTAGGTCAGATTGTTGCCCATCGCATACGTGAGGAAGCGCTGGGTCGCATCGCGTCTGACGCGGAACGACGCGTCCAGCGTGCCGCTCGCGACCGTCCGTCCGAACGGATAGATGAGCGCCGGGCCCGCATCCGTCGATCCGGTCGAGCGATTCAGCTCGACATAGCGCTCCCCGCCCGCCTCGACGACCTGCACGGTGCTGACGGTGCCGGGCGCAAATGCCGCGAACGGCGCGGGAACGCTGCCCGTCGCGGCCGTCTCGAAGTCCTCCGACACCCAGACGCTGTCGTCGGCCTCCGTCCGCCACAAGCCGCTGCCCGCTTCGGTGACGCCGTCGTCCGCCAGCACGCGCCAGCTATAGCTGCGCGAAGCGTCGAGCGCGAAGGGCACCGTAAATTGCGTGCCGGCAATGCCGTTGTACGCGTAGGATTGAGGCGTGCCGTCGACCGACGCGATGCTCACCGTGTACGCGTCGCTGCCCGGCACCGCCGTCCAGGTCAGCGACGGATAGCGGCTCACGTCCTGCGGGCCCGCCGGATCCTTCATCGTCTTGAAGCTGGCCGTGTCGGCGGACCAGCTCCAGCCGTCGTCATGGGCGACGACCCGCCAGTAGTACGTCGTGTCGTAGTCCAGCCCGGCGGCGGCGGGAATGCTCAAGCTGTCCGCCGTACCGGCCGCCGCGCCGCTCCATGCGATGTCGGTCATCGCCGCGTCGCGCGCGATCACGATCGAATAGTCCTCGGCGCCGCTGTCCTGCCACTGCAGCGTCTCCGTCAACCCGAGCTGGCTCGCGCCGGATGCAGGCGCTACCGCCCGCGGCGGCGTCCGCGAATGGCGGATCGTCACGTCGTCGACCCAGTACGGGCCGGTCTGATACGCCAGATCGCCGCCGCCCCGCCCGGCGGAGTTGTACACGGTGAACTCGCGGATCGGCTGGGTTGCCTGGAACGCGACCGGCGCCGCGTTCGCCTTGACGCCGTTGATGTAGAAGTCGTAGGTCCCCGCATCAATATCGGCGACCAGCTTGTAGTGATACCACGTATCGGCGTTCATCGCGCCGACGTCGCGGTACGTCGGATCGTTCAAGTAATGGCGGTTGTAGTCGACGAACGCCCAAGCCGCATTTTGCGAGCGCGTCAGGCTGTAGCCGAGCGAATACAAGATGAAGCGCTGCGTGCTCGAACGCTTCACGCTGAACTCCGCGCTGACGATGCCGTCCGTCAGCGGCGCGCCGAACGGATACGTGAACGCCGGCCCGTATACGGCGGAGCCTACCGACCGGTTCAGCTCGATCCGGTGCTGCGTCCCGTCGGCGACGACCTGTACGGTGTTGTTGGCATCCGGGGTGTACTTCGTGAAGCCCGCCGGCAGCGTGCCGACCGCATCGTCCTCGAACGCGTCGGACACGAGCTGCTCCCGATCGGCCGGCGTCGCGAGCGAATCCTCGGCCCACGCCGTCCAGCTCCCGGCGCTGCCCGACTCGACCGTCAGGTCGTAGGTCGCGCCCGGCTGAAGACGGTTCGGCAATGCGAGGGAACGCACGCCGGCAGGCAACGTGTACACGGCCTCCGGCGTCGCTTCTCCTTGCCGTTGTACGGTCAATCGGTATTGCGACGCGCCGGCGTCCTCGGTCCATTCGAGCTTCGGATACAGCGAGGCTTGAATCGTCAAGCTGCCGCTCTCTTCGGCACTTGCCGTCCGAATGACACCGCCCGCGGGCGGCAGCAGCCCCCACAGCAAAGTCAGAAAAACCGTCCAAACCGCAATTCGCCTGAAAATTCTGACTTTCATCATTATTCCTCCTGCGGATTCGGATTCAACGGCGCGCCTTTTCGCTCTCCCGGCGAAGAGGCGCACCGCTTCAGGCGATTTACTTCAGCGTGGCATACAGTCCGTTCGCTTCATCGGTCAGCTTCTGACCGCCTTTGGCGTACCATTGCTTCACGTAGGCGTCATAGTCGTCCAGGCTCTTCTGCCCGGTGATGATCTCGGCGAACGTGCGCTGCATCAGCAGGGTCAGATCCGCTTTGTACATGCCTTCCGAAGGCAGCACCATAAAGTAGGTGGCGTCCGTCCAGTTGTCGCCCGCGCCGTATTTTTGAATGGCGGCCGTGAGGTCCGGATCCGTCAGGTCGGTGCGCATGGCGTTCGTGTTGATGGCGCCCAGGGCGAACATGCGCGCGCCTGTCTGATCTCTGTCTTCGACCTTGGCCCATCCGTCGAGGTATTCGGTCGGACCGCTCGTGCCGGATACGTATTTCCACTGCTCGCCTTCATAGCCCTGGTTGAGCAGCAGGTACAGCCCGCGGTCGGTGCTGTAATCCCGCATGATCTGCAGAATGCGATCCAGCTTGCCCTGGTCCTTGGCCATTTGCGAGCCGAACACGACGTAGTTGCTCTTGGAGCCCCAGCTCCACGAGCCGCTGCCTCCGGGACCGGTCGGATTCACGCCTGGCGCCAGCGTCGCCGAGGCGTTGATCTCCTTCATGCTGGCGATGGTGGAGGCGTCATCGCGATACAGGCGGCCGATCGTCTCTTCGATGAAGCCGATGCGGCCGTTGAACAGCTTCGTCCGGTACGACTCCTGCGTATCCGTGATGAATTCGGGATCGATCACCTTGTCCGCGTACCACTTGCGCAGCGTGGCGAGCGCTTCCTTCGTCTCCGGCATGACGGAGCCGTTGACGACCTTGCCGTCGCGGACATGCCACATCGTCGGCTCCACGCCGTACGCGCCGAATATGTTGTAGAAGCCGGACGACCATGTCGTCGTCATCGTGCCCGTCAAGCCGTACGTATCGTTCTTTCCGTTGCCGTCCGGATCGTTTTTGGCGAACGCGTATACGGCTTTCTCGAACTCCTCGAGCGTCTCCGGCGTCTTCTCGATGCCGACCTTCTTAAGCCAATCCGTGCGCCACAGGCCGGCAAAATCGTAGCCGCGAAGCGTCACGAACATCGGAATCGCCCACAGCTTGTCGTCGAAGGTGGCCGGCGCGAATAAATTGCCCGGCACCGATTGAATGTCGGCTTCGTATTCCGGCAGCCGCTCCCCGATCAGCGATCGCTCGATCGGCATCAGCACGCCTTGCGTCTGATAGGCCGCGACCGCGCTCGGATCGCTTAGCGTGAACACGTCCGGCACTTCGCCGCCGGCGATGCTCGCATCGGTAATTTTGACCGGCTTGATCGTCACGTTGTAACGCTTCTCCAGCTCCTTCTGAACGCGGGTATCGGCGATGACGCCCGGCGCCTGGAAGTGAATGCCCCAATTAATCGTATAGTGCTCGTTGTTCGACGCTTCGGCGGATGCCGTGGCGCTCGCGCTGCTGCCCGCTGTCTCCGCGGGCGCTGCCGATGATGAAGCGGGCGACGACTCGGACGTGTTGCCCGACGAGCAGGCGCTCAGCACCGATGTCAGGATGGTCGCCGTCGCGGCCGCCTTTGCCCACCAACGCATGTTTTGTTGCATGTGGAATTTCCCCCCTTGGCTTAAATGGAATCGCGATCGATTCAAGGCACAGCGTAACGGAATAGATAGCGCTTTCACAATTTCGTTATTCCGATTTTTTTTGCGTTTTCCGTGAATATCGGCCGATTTTGCCTTTGTCTTTTTCGCGTTTTCTTATGTAAAAAGAGAATCATCGCTGATTCTCTAGGTATTTTCCGGCTTCGCGCCATGCTGCCGGCGATATTGTCCGGGCGTCATCCCGGTTTTCGTTTTGAACAGTCTGGTAAAATAGCTGAGCGTATTGTAGCCGATTTGCTGGCTGATTTCTTCGATGACGAGGTCGGTGTCCGTCAGCAAGCGTTTGGCCCGGCCGATTTTAAGCTCGATGATGTATTCGTTGATCGTCGTGCCGTGCCGCTCCTTGAACAGCTTGTTCACGTAGGAGGCGCTCAGGCGCACATGCTCGGCCACCTGCTCGACCGACAGCTGCTGCTCATAATGGTCCTGGATGTAGCGAACGGCGCGCTCCAAAGTGGCGTCGTGCGCCCGGGACGACATTCGGGCGTACTGCTCAATCAGGGCGTCCGCGATGTGCTGAAGCAGCCGAATGTATTCGTAGAGCGTCATGTCGTGGCGCTCGGGCATCGAGAGCTGCAGGATGAGCGTCTGCTCCTCCGCGCCGAAGCCCGCGATCAGCTTCAGCATCTCGCCGCGAATCTGCGTCATCGCTTGCTGCATGACGACCGGGTGAGGCCTGTGCTCGAGCATCCAGTCTTTGAGGCTGTCGAGCCCTTGCCTGACGCCTTCCGCATCTTTATCTTTAATCGCCTGCACGAGCTGCTTTTCGATCGCGCCCGGATACGATTGGAGCCGGTCCGCGCCGTCGTCCTGCAGCCGTTCGTAGCGGATAATCGCGCCGCGGCCCGCGTACAGCTTGCGGCGCAGCGCCTCGTTCGCCTGCCGGTAGGCATGCTCGAGCCGGTCGATCCCGCGGTGAAGCTCGCTGATCCCGACCGTCATCGGCGGCAAGCCGAAATGCAGCGCCTGCCGCTGCCAGTGCGCCGCCATGTCGGGCGCCGGCTCGCCGCCGACGATGACGACGATCTGTCCGTCGTCGCGCAGGACGACCTCGCCCGACACCTGCTTGCGGAGCGAATCGCTCCATTCCAGCAGCGACAGCTGCTGTTGGATGTTGTCCTCCGCCCTTCGGCCGTCCGACTGGCTCTCCGGCTCGAACAGGATGAGCGTATATTGGGCTTCCCAAGCCGACCAAACTTCTTTTTCTAAAGGCGCGATCGGCAGGTGCTTGTACTGGGTCAAGCCCAGCCCCTGCATCATATCGAGCAGCAGTCTTTGCCGCACGATGTCCTCATGATTTTGCCGCTCCTGCTGCCGGGTTCGCTGCAAGCGATCGTACACCGAAACGATGAGCTCCGCCTCGCTGCGGCTGTCGCTCGTCTCCTCCTCCAGCCTGCGAATATAAGCGATCGATTGCGCCAGCGGCCGATAGATGCGCCGGGAAAAATACCAGGCGCTCACGCCTGCAATCGCCACATAAAGGAGAGAGACCGAAAACACGACGGTTTTCAGCTTGTCGATGTGCGCGAGCAGCTGCGCGACCGGCACCAGATGCACGAAGCGCCAATGCGTCGCCCCCGATTCCAGCGTCGTGATCAGTTGCTTTTGATGCGCGACGGTCGCGACGATCGAATCCCCGCCGCGCTGCGCCAGCGCGATCTTGACGATCCGGTCCCCGTTCGTCCGCAGCTCGTCGCCGCCGTAGAGGAACTCGCCGGACGGACCGAGGACGAGCATCTCGCCGGCGCTGGACGAATAGGCTTGCAGGTAATCGTCCAGCAGCCTGTCCTGATCGATGTTGATCACGATCGCGCCGATCGGCTTGCCGATCAGCGGCATCGTCTGCACCAGCGTGATCCAGCGTCGTTCGGAGGCGGGCGCTTCCGCTGCCTTGGCGACCGTGCCTTCCGGGTGCGTCTCGCGATTCACCAGCCATTGCGTGCGCTGGACGTTGCCGCCGTAAGCGGAGGTCCAGCCCCGGTCCGCGAACTCGGCAAGCGGACGCGCTTGCAGACCGCTCGTGATGATCTGATCCAGCTTGTCGTAGTACAAGTAGATGGAATCGATATACGGGATGAGCGAGCGCTGCTGCTTCAGGTAGTTGTTCAAATCGATGATCGAGCCGACGGACAGCGAATTTTCCCACTCGGCGAACATATAGGACTGCGTCATCAAAATGTTGGCCGCAAGGCTGCTCACCGACTCCAGCTCCTGATCGATCAGCGACAATTGCTGCGTCAGCGCGGCCGCGTTCGACTGCTGCGCATTCTCGAAGCTGTTCTTCTTCGCAAGCGAATACGTCAGCAGCGAGATGAGCAGCACGCTGCTTAGCAGCAGCACCGTGATCAGCACGAGCATCCGGATGTAAAGACTCTTATCTACGTTCGCCAGACGAAACTTGCGCATTGTATCCCCCGTTCTGCCAAGCTAAATGGAACCGTTTACAAAATGTGGCTGAGGCGGACGCCTCGCGCCGGACGGTCCCTTCTTTACCTTAATTCCCGGGTCCCGATCCGTCAATCCGAGGACGTCCGCACGCAGCAAAGCGTTTATTATAGTAAACGGAGTTTAATATAAAAGAAATGATAGCATCTGTCCCTTTGAAGCACAATCTAGCTTCTGGCTTCTCTTGCGCAAACGCAGCGCCACGCACCTTCGAGTTTCGGTAAAGGAAGCCTTGCGGTCACATAGCTTTGCCGCGCCCATCATCAAGAAGGTAGCCATAGCCACGAAACGCAAACGGGACGAAGCAGGAAATTTTTCTGCTTCGTCCCGTTTGACGATTGGGGCATCATTCTAAGCGATCGGCTTCATCGGTATGAATCCGAATCCGCCAGCAGCCGCCCGTCATCATGCCACTCGCCATACATCTTATTTTGCTTGGTATGTTGAATAAACTTCGTCAATCGCTTGTCGAACAATTCGGCTTCCTTCTTATAGCTTTGAATCGTATCGATCCGGACGGCTCGGTACAAAGCCGGGAATCGGGTGAAGTTCTCGTAGGTCGCCGCGTCCTCCCTAAGCCGTTGCTCGATCAGCGGATCGATCTTAAACGCATCCGGACGCATATCCGGAAGGACGCGCCTGCCTTCCTCCGTCATCAGCCCCAGCCTTTCGAGCCGGCGGGCCCGCGCTTTATTCAGCTCGGTCCAGGCGCTTCCTTTGCTTCTCGGAGACAGTCTCTGCGCAAGCCCGGTTTCGGATATCCTCTTTTTCGTTCCGTCGATCCATCCAAAGCATAACGCTTGTTCAACGGCGTCCAGATAAAGCAACGTATCCGCAGCCGGCTTCATGCCGACGATCACCCAGCATTCTTTTTCGGTCCCGCCATTTTCGCGGAGCCAGGCCCTTAATTCCGCTGCCGTTTTGACGGCCAGCAAATTTCTAATTTCCATAGGCAAGCCGTGCAGCTCCTTTTTTTACTGTGGCTTCATCGCGAGCACGCGATCCAGAAACTTGTCCGCGTCGCTATTGAATTTCCATACGATGCCGAACCGGTCGGCCAGCATGCCGAAGCAGGAGGACCAGGGCGTATCTGACAACGGCATGATCACATGGCCGCCGACCGACAGTCGCTCGAAGCAGCGTTCCAGCGTCGATCGGCTTTCGTTCGCGATGCTGATAAGCACGTTGTTGCCTCGGACCAGTTCGCCGGAGCCTTGCTTCATCGCCGACAACAGATCCGATATCATAAGCTTCCCGCCGGCAAACGCGATCGACGACTCCATGATCATGTTCAATTCGTGCTCCGGCAACGGGTAGTTCGGATCCTGCGGGAGATCCCCGAACTTCACTTGCTTGACCTCGTCCGCTTCGAACGCCTCTGCATAAAAATCGATCGCTTCCGCAGCGTTCCCGTCAAAATTCAAGTATGCGATAACCGACATGTGTACAGCCTCCTCTTTGTTATAAGAGAAGCATAAGCTATGATAGGTGACAGCATATTGTCATCATTCCAACCGGGCGGGAGAAAAAAGATGGATAAAATCGAGCGGCTGATCGCAATCGTCATGATTCTGCTGCAAAAGGAAACCGTCTCGACGACGGAGCTGTCGCGCTTGTTCAACGTTTCCAAACGAACCGTCCTCCGCGATATGGAGACGCTCGGCTTGTCGAATATACCGATCTATTCGATCCATGGGGCGAACGGCGGCTACGGCATCATGGACGAATACAAGATCGACAAGCGCCTTCTGAACAGCGGCGATCTGGAGAATATACTGGTGGCCCTGGGCGGGTTGGGACAAATCTATGTGAACCGGGAAGTCGAAGTCACGATCAAAAAAAATCGAATCGATGGTAAACGCCGGGCGTTTAAAAAGCGCCGTTCGTCTCTCCTTCTACGACTGGAGCGGCCGCGACGAGATCGCGGACATCTTGCGCTTGTGCCAGGAGGCGATCCGGCATAGCAGAAGGCTGACTTTCGACTACATCGATAAAAACGGCATGTCCACGAAGCGAACCGTCGAGCCGTATCAGCTTCACTTTAGCGAATCGAGCTGGTACCTGATCGGGTTCTGCTTGACGCGCGCGGGGTATCGAACGTTCAAGCTGTCCAGAACCGACAATCTGGCGCTGGACAAGCAGACATTCGTTCCGCGAGACGACGCCATGAATCGGCAGACCGCCGAAGACTTCGCGCCGCAGCTCGTCGAAGTCCAGGCGCTCGTCTCGCCCGCGATCAGGGATCAATTCATCGAAAGATACGGAAGAAGCAGCCTGACGCCCCATAGCGCGGAGTGGCTGTCGGCGACCATCCGGATTCCGCAAAGCCAAATCGGGTTTCGACATCTGGCGGGCTTCGGCACGGAAATAAAGCTCGTGGCGCCGGCCGATTACGTAGCGGAATTTAAACGCTACGTAGCGGAGATCATGAACCATTACCGGTAACAAAAAAGAGAGGCGGGCAGCCTCTCTCCATGTCCGATTCCAAATAAGCCGTTATACCAGGTTAAGCTGCCATGACACGCCGTAACGGTCGTTCACCCAACCGAACTTTTTGCTGAACCCGTAATCGCCCAATGGCATCAGCGCTTGTCGATCCTCTTTCAGTTTCTCGTAGAGCGCGTCGATTTCTTCCTCGGTATGGCAGACCGCATAGATGGAGAACGATGGCGTGAACGCAAATTGATGTTTGACGTTGCTGTCGATGCACATGAATTCCTGGCCTTTTAACGTAAATGTCGCCTGCATGACGGTGCCCTCATCCCCGCCCTGGTTCGCGCCGTACCGAACGATGCTCGTAATGGCGGAGTCTTCGATGAGCGAGGCGTAAAAATTCATCGCTTCTTCCGCTTTGCCGTCCTGAAACATTAAGAAAGGAATCACCTTGTCCATCTTTTATATGCCTCCCGATCTCAAGTACGTTCTGTCCGCGAAAAGCCCATGAAGCTTCATTCTTTCGGCTGCCCTTTCGTTTGCCGCATTTTCTTGCCTCTCGCGATCTCGGTGTCGAGCGCGCTGAGCTTCGGTTCCCAGAAGGCGCGAAAACGATCGAGCCATTCGTCGACCTCCTGCAGCGGCCTTGTATCGAGCGAATAGATGCGTCGCTGCTCGTCGACCTTGACGCGGGCGAATCCGCTGTCCCGCAATATCCGAAGGTGCTGCGAGACGGCGGCTTGGGAAATGCCGAACTCGCGTTGGACGATCTCGACGATATCGCCGGAGCGGCGCTCGCCCTCGGCGAGCGCCATCAGAATGCGGCGCCGCACCGGATCGCCGAGCACGTCGAATGCGTTCATTCGGCCTCCGGCGGCTCGCTGCCCGTATAGAAGGCCGTAACCCGGTTCGCCGCCGCCCCGGCCTGCGATTCCTTCTCTCCGCCGGCGACCGCCGCACGCCGCCATTCCTCGCTGCAGTCGGCCATAAACGCCTTCCCTTCGACGGAGGCGCCGAATTCATTTTCATCGATCCGCTCCGCATCGCCGTCGGCAAGATGGAATGTCAGACCGGCCAGGCTTAAATCCCAGCCTACGCCGACCGCGCCGGGCCCGAACTTTCTCCAATGGTCGTCGATCGGGCAGATGTGCGACAGCTTCAGGCGGGACCGATCCTCTCCTTCGGCGAACAATCGCACCTCGACCCAGCTTAACCCCCCCGGCGAATTCCCAGGTCAAGGCGAAAAAACGCGGCGGATCGCATTCGGTAACGATGCCGCCGGCGTTGTTCTGAATCTGATACCGGCCTCCCATGTGCAATTCGCCGCCGACCGGCGCAAACCAGCGAGGCAGGCGCTCCGGATTGGTCATGGCATCCCACAGATCGTCCAGCGTCGTGTCGTAAGCGCGCTCCAGCGTAACGTTGCGCGCGGGCTTTCCCTCTCTCTCGAGCTCCGATACCGTGCGGGTAACGGCGCCTAAACAGGATTCCAAATTAAATATAGCGCTCACCTCCATAAAAAACGCATTTATACAAGCATTTTATTATACAAGAAATTACTTATATAAAGGCTAACTTAAATAAAAGAGATTGTCAAGACAGCTGCCGACAAAACCGTGAGCAACGCCAAGCCCGTGGGCTTGGCGTCCTTGCGCTCGCCGCTTATCCCAAATAGCGGTTGAAACCCTTTCAACAATCATCGCGCCCCGTCTCATCGTGCCGAGATCATAAAGTTGCGCCTCCCACCTCCAAGAACAGCCTTCCGCTTAAAATAAAGGGCAGGGACCTAAGTCCCTGCCCGTCTATAAAGCCGCGCGGTCAAAACGCCGCAAAGCCTTTTCTTTTACTGATCTTGTGCGAAGCCAAATAAATGAAAAAATAAATGGGCAGCGAATATAGAATATTCCACTTCACGATGACATAAAAACCGAGCCAAAGAAAGACAGGCTCGCCGATAAAGGCGCTCACGGCCGCGAATACCAATGCTTTGATCAGAGGAGAGAAATGCGGCTTGTACTGGATCAGCAAAGCGATGAAAACGGGAAGGATGCAGAAATCCCAAGGGAAATAAACGGGAATCGTAGGGATTACCTTGCCCGTGTAAAACCATAGCCCGTAATCGGTGCCGACGAAGTCCAGCCAGCAAGTCACGATCACCGTAAAGAAAATAACGAATAACGAACGGTCCTCGCTTTCCTTATTTCTGACTTTTATCCACACCGCCCACGGCAAAATCGTGAGAGCCAGCGATATCCAGAAGTCCCAATGGAACAGGGTGTGATGCAGCCAATAGTCAAAGTATTCTTTATGGGCCTGTACGACTTTGTCGTAGATGTCGCCAACCTTTTTTAATTTTGTCCGGATCTTGAATCGGCTTTATCCACATTTTGTAGTCGCTCCCCATTGTTTGATTAATAGCGTTCCCGGGGAAGCGAAAATGATGCATAAATCTGGCAATCTCACTGTATAGCCATCATTTGGGGCTCTCCCTTACCTTCTCATGCCGCCTCTGCCGCCTCTGCCGCCACCGCCGCCGCCCATGCGCGATACCGGCATCTCCGTGATTTTCTCGCCGTTGACCGTGACATCGCCGCCGTTGAGCTGCGCCGTGCCGTCCGCGTCGAACGAAGAGGTCGGCGCCGTCACCTTGATGGTGCCGCCGTTCACATATAGATCGCCGTTGGAATCGAACGCGTCCGTATCCCCGCTGCCCACGGTCACGTCCAACGTGCCGCCGTTGACTTCGATCGCGACGTCGCCGCTCGCCTTTTGCGCGGCGTTGATGCCGTCGTCGTTCGCATACAGTGAGATTTGTCCGTCGTTGATCACGATATAGTTCGCTTCGATGCCTTCTTCGCTTTTCGTAATGTCGATCGTGCCGCCGTCGATTTGAACCAGGCTGGTGCCTTGAACGCCATCGTCGGCTGCCGTGATGTTCAGCGTGCCGCCTTGCATATAGATATATCCGAGCGTGGCATCATCGGCATTTTCGCTGTGCAGCGCATCCTTCCCCGCATCGATCGTCATCGTGCCGCCGCTGATCAAAATGGCATCGTTCGCCTCCAGCGCATCGGCAGCCGATTGAACGTTATAGACGCCGCCGGTCACCTTCAGATCGTCCTTCGACGAGATCCCGTTCCCTTCCTTCGATACGATGTCCAACGTCCCGGTTCCGTTCAGCGTCAGATCCGAGCGGGAGAAAATCGCCGCATCCAGATTCGTCTCTCCATCCGCCACATAAGTTCCCGTGACTTCCAAATGGTTCGTACCGTCGGTGGAGGTTATGAACACTTTATCCGCCGCCTTCACATAGATGGCAGGCGCGTCCGCATTGGTGATGCTGACGCCGTCCAGGACGAGCTGCACTTTGGCATCGTCGGGCGCCTCCACGATGACCGTCGCATCGGTCGCGTCGCCGCTCAGGACATAGACGCCGTCCGCGTCGATCGTCACGTCTTTACCGTTTTCCAGTTTCACTTGCGTCGCCGCCGTCAGGTCCGCCGTTTGCTCCAGATCCCGGTCGCTGAACAAGGTCGACGTATCCAGCTTGGTCGTTCCGGCTGCCGAAGCCGCGCCGGAGGCCGCCGTCGTGTTTGTCGTCGACGTCGACTCCGACTGCGTGCCCGCAGATTGCGTACTTACCGCCTGCGTGCTCGCCGCTTGCGCAGCCGCGGCATTTCCGCCGCCGCTTTGCGCCTGGGAACACCCTGCAATCGCAGCGCTCAGCAATACGGCCATCGTCGCTGCGCTTAGGGTTTTTACTTTTTTCGTTTTCATTGATCAACACTCCTCGAACGCTCGGCGGCCGAGCATATAGTGATTAGACAACGTCTACTGCTTCATGTCTTAGTTAGATCATGCGGGCTGCGGCTTAAATCAACCTTAAACCTAAAAAAACGTCAGGGGCAGATCTCCCTGACGTTCCTATGGATTGACGGATATCCAAGACGCTTTTCGAACATTCATCCGATAGCCTTCCGGTCAAGTGGCGCGAGTCGGTTAAAAATGCATGTATAGATGCGGGTTTTTACTACCCGCACAATGTTCCGAAAAACGCCGGCACGCCGATATCGCGCCTGCGCGTCTCTTCGCTCCGGCAAACACTCAATCGATCCGCGATGAAGTCGCTACGGCAATCGCGCGAAATTCTCCGCCTAATGTCCGGTCATCGGGGCGAACGGGCCGTACCGCGCAGTAAAAATGGTAGAGGACATCGTTGCGGCGCACCACGGAAGGCTTGTGGGCATGGATCTCGTCCAGCTCTCCCGGTGCGCCGTGCCTGAGAATGGGTTCTTCGCTGCGCTTCCAATCGAGCAGGTTGTCGGAAACGGCGATGCCCTCCTGCGAATGGGAACCGTCGTAGCCGAAATAAAACAGGAGCCATCGGTCCCCGTCCTTGACGACGCACGGATCCGACACGAAGGTCGACTGCCAGCTCTCCGGAACGACCGGCAGAATGGGGTTGCTCTCGTACCGCCGCCAGTGCAGCAGATCCTCGGACACGGCCACGCCCGTCTGCTCCCGCCAGCTCCGATCGGCGTTTTTGGCGTTGTAGAACAAGTAATACATGCCTTCATGCTCGATCAGGCAGGCCTTGTACAGGCCGCCTCGTTCCCAGTCCGCTCCGTCCTTCCAGGAGAGCACGGGCCGCTCCAGGCGATGCCATTCCCGCAGTTCCTCGTCCGTCGACCAAGCCAGGCCCATCTCGGCCGGTCCGGCTTCATAGCCCTCTTCCGGGTACGCGTGATAAACCATCCAGTACTTCCCGTCCACCTTCTTGAGCACGGGGGAGCTCGGACAAGTCATTCGTTGCCTTCAGCAGCCAAGTGCCCGCCGCCCCGACGCGTTCCCACTCGCTGCCTTCGCCGCGGCACAAAATCGTCCCGAGGCTTCTCCAGTGAATTAAATCGTCACTTTCCGCAAGTCCGGTCTGGTAGCCCCAGCCGTCGAATCCGACATAGGTCATCATGTAGCGGCCCCGGTGGTAAAACACGAACGGGCAATCGACGCCGTGACTGTCGAATCGGCCCGGCAAACCGGACGCCGCGATGAGCGGCGCTCCCCATTTATAATCCGTACGCCACGCTGCAAAGTCCATTCCCTCTTCCACCTTCAAGCGCTCTCCCCCTGTTCTAACGATTCCCTCGCGAAGCCCCCGCGAAGCGTTGGTGCCCAAGGCCGGGAGCGGCATCCGCCATCTCCGGAGCCTTGGGCTTCCAGCGTCCCCGTTATTTGATGAGGCCTGCTGCCTTGAACTGCTTCGTCGCCTCGTCAAGCAAGGTCTGTCCGCCGGCGGACAGCCACTGCTTCACGAACCCGTCATAATCCTTGGTGCCGCCCAGGATGTACTTGATGTCGAACTCGTTCTGCAGCGTATCGAGGTCCGACACAATCTGCGGATCAAGGGTCAGCATCGCCATATCGTTCGGATTGGCCGGCATTTGCATCGTTTCTTTGTCCAGCCTCATCTGCTTTTTATCCGATTCTGCCGGTTGTTCGTTCGTGCTCTCCACCACGCCGTCCTGTCCCGTGGCGACCCACGTTCCCCAGTCATAGGCGCCTTTGTTGTCCTGACGATATAGTTCTCCCTTGAGGCTGACGAACTTGCCGCCGCCTTCGACATCCATGACCTTCTGCCCGTTGACGCCGACGCCCCACCGCAGCGCCCAGTAGCCGTCATTTGGGTAAGTCGTGTTTTCGATGATCTTGAGGATGCGTTCCAGCTTCTCCGGATCCTGCGCGGCCGCCTTGGAGACGGTGATGATCCCGCTGTTAATCGCGCCGGGCGGGAGGTTGCCGCCTTCCGGACCTCCCTTTGGCATCGGCAGGTTCTCGAACCATCCGATCGTCGACCCGGTCGAGCCGGTGCCGCCTTCCACCTCGTTGACGAGTACGCCCGGATAGAACGTCACGCCCACCTTGCCCGCGAACAGCTTCGGCTTGCGCTGCTCCCAGCCCTGCGTATACCAATCGGGATCGATGAGCTTCTCGTCTACGATCGTTTTGACGTAGTCGAGCAGCTTTTTTGTGCGTGCCGTTGACGATCGCGCTTTCCGCCTGGCCGCTGCCCGCGAAGATTCGGGTTTTGCCGAACATCAGCTCCAGGTTTTTCAGCTCGCCCAGATTGGCGCCGGCGCCGGCCGAACTGATGCCCCAGGTGTCGTTTTTCTGATTGCCGTCAGGGTCGTCGTGCGTGAATTTGCGCAAAACGTCTAGCAGTTCTTCCGGCGTCGTCGGCTGCTTCAACTGTAATTTGTCGAGCCAATCCTGCCTGATTTTGAACGAAAACGTGTTGGGATTCGGCAGCGTCGGCAATCCGATCATTTTGCCGCCCTCGTTCACGTACGCTTTGGATTGGTTGGAGAAGGTTCCCGACATGGTCGGCAGCTTATCCAGATACGGCGTCCAATCGTCGAGCAGCACGCCTTGCTTGTATAACTTTTTGATCGTATTCAGATCCCAGGCGTAGATCATATCGGGCGGATCGTTCGAAGCGAATTGCACCATGAGCTTGCTCTCGAGATCGGATTCGGGATAGGCGGACAGCTTGAAGTCGACGTTGTATGTCTCGTTCATCCACTTTCTCCACGGATCGTTGTCGTCGGTCGGCGTGTTGACCCAACCGTTCTCGATAAAGGAAATCGTCACTTTCTTCGAAGAAGAATCCGATGCTGTCGCGGTCCCTTGGCCGGCTGACTGGCTGGCCGTCTGGCTTGCGGACGACGGACTCGGACTCGTACCGTCCGTCTCCGATTTGCCTCCGCTGCATGCCGTCAATGCCGCCGTGCTGAACAAAGCCATCGTCATTAGTGCGCTTGCAAGCTTTTTCGTCATTTGCTGCTCCCCCCATTGTCAGTTTCTGCATTTATCCTTTCACCGCGCCCAGATACATTCCTTTGGCGAAATGCTTCTGGAGAAACGGATAAACGAGCAAGATCGGCACCGTACCGATCACCGCGACCGCCATCTTGAGCGATTCCGTCGAGACGCGCTGCGCGGGATTCAGCACGGAAGTCGGATTGAAGTCGGAGCCGATATTCGCGTTCGCGAACATGTTCCGCATGATCAATTGCAGCGGCATCCAATCCGGACGGTTGATATAAATGAAAGCGTCGAACCAGCTGTTCCAATGGGCCACGGCGATGAACAGCCCGATGGCGGCCAGCGCCGGCTTGCTCATCGGCAGGATGATGCGGGTCATCAAGGACCAGTCGTTCACCCCGTCGACCTCGGCCGACTCTTCGATCTCCTGCGGGATGCCTTCGAAAAATTGCTTCAGCACGAGCAGGCTCCAGCTGTCGATCAAGCCCGGAACGATCAGGGACCAGAACGTGTCGAGCAGATGCAGATCCTTAACGACCAGATAAGTTGGTATAAGCCCGCTGTTAAACAGGACGGTGACCAGGATGAGAAACAAGAAAACCTTCCGCCCCGGCAGCCGCTTGCGGGATACGACATAGGCGCCGATCATCGTCATGGTCAGCGTTAGCGCGGTGCCGACCGCGGCCCTTAGCACGCTGACCGTCAGCGCGTTCGTAAACACGCTTCCGACGAACAACCGCTCGTACGCCAGAAACGTCGGATGGTAGGGAATGAAGATGAAGCCATTGCGCTGAATCCACTCCTGTTCGCTGACGAGCGACATCGAGACTACGTATACGATCGGATACGCCGAAGCCAGCGACAGCAGCCCGATGATGGCAAAAGAGAAAATCTGATAAAGGCGTTCGCCCCGGAACGGTTTCATACCCACGCTTCCTTTCTACCAAATGCCCGTGCCGGCATATTTTCTGGCTGCTTTGTTCGCCGCCAGGACGAGCAGCAGACCGAAGAAAGATTGAAACAGGGACATGGCCGTCGCCATGCTGTACTGCAGCTGCGCAACGCCTTGGCGGTAAATCCACGTATCGATGATGTCGCCTACCGAATACGTAACGGGATTGTAGAAAAGCAGGACCTGCTCTCCGCCCGCGTACAGAATCGAGCCGATCTGGATCGTAAACAGAAAAACGATAATCGAGGAGATACCGGGCAGCGTGATGTGGAAAATGCGCTTGACCGGCCCCGCTCCGTCGATCTTCGCCGCTTCGTAGAGCGATGGATCGAGGGCGGTTAAGCCCGCCAGGTAGATGATCGTTCCCCAGCCGATCTCCTTCCAGATCCCGGTGCCGATCAGGATCGGCCGGAACCAGGACTCGGACGTCAAGAAGGCGATCGTATGACCCGTCAGCCCCTTCCAAACCTGGTTCACGAACCCCGTGTTCGAAAACATCGCATAGGCGATCGCATACACGATAACCCAGGAGAAAAAGTGCGGAATGTAAAGCACGGTCTGGCTTACTTTGCGGAACCGGGAGGAAGCCAGGTCGAACAACAGAATGGCCAGCAGGATCGGAGGGAAAAATCCGAACCCGATGCGCAAAAGGCTGATTTCCACCGTGTTCAAAAAAGACTCTCTTAAAATCCTTGTGATGAAGCAGCGCGCTGAAATTGTCCCAGCCGACCCAGCCGCTCCCCCCAGATGCCGCCGGTCAGATTGTACTGCTTGAACGCCAGCAGCACCTGTACGAACATCGGATAATATCGAAACGTTATAAAGTAGATGATGACCGGGATAAAAAAGCAGATAGAGAATTTTATGCTTCCCTATTTTCGACCGAAGCACGCGTCCCTCCCCTTTCGCCGCCGTTTGTATACGCCTAATGTTAGGGAAAAGAACGGCGCATGGAAATAGGTCAATCCTTGCGCATGGGGGGGACGATCCGACCTTGTCGCGCGCCGCAAATTGCGCATTCCCGCCGATCGTGATTAACTGAAAACATCATAGAAGATAACCGCGCCGTCCACTTGGTTCCGGTTCAGGGAGGAGAGCCGTTGAAGCCTTTGAAGCCTTTGAAGCCGTTGAAACCGCCGAAGCCGTCGAAGCGCCCCAATCAACGATGGACCATCGACAATTGGCCGATCGCCACCAAGCTGATCGTCGTCTATTCTCTTTTGATCTCGGGGACGGTATCCACGGTAGGCATCGTCTCCTATTACTACTACAGCCTCTCCATGGAAAATCAGATCAAGGCGTATATCCCTCAGCTGCTCAGCCAGACGAGCCGCCATCTGGACACGTATCAGGGGGAGCTGCTATACGTCACCCGAACGGCGCTGGCGAAGCAGAACATCGCCGCGATCCGCCGCGCGATCCGGCAAGCCGAATCGGACGGCGCGCGAAGGCCGCAATCGCTGATGACTTCCATCCTGCTCAACGACGCGATTCGGCAGCTGAACATCGAGCAGCGGCAATATGTAAGCGGCGTGACGCTCTATACCCACGATGCCGGCGCGTTCTATTATCAGATCGGGGAAGGAGGCGTGTGGCTGGACCAGCGGAATTACAGGAAAGAGTCGTGGTATCCGGAAATCGACGAGAGCAACCCGGTCCCCGTCATTTTCGGCACCGAAGCGCTCATGGACACGCCGGGCACGCCGTCCGTATTCAAGATCGTTCAGCCCATCCGCAGCCCGGACGGCCAGAACGTGGCCGGCTTTCTCGAAGTCGACGGTTCCCTGCAGCTGATCAACACCATGCTGCTCGACGTGAACTTCGGGCCGGACACCCGTCTATTCGTCCTCGATCACCACGATCGGCTGATGTACGCCAAAGGCGATCCAAGCGTCGGCGCGGGCGAGGAATGGAAGGGCGACTTCGGCCTGAGCGGAGGCGATTGGTCGCGATCCGGGAACTCCCGCTTCGTCTCGATCGGCGGGATCCGGCATCTCGTCAGCTATACCAAGTCCGATCAGACGGGCTGGAAGGTCATCGCCGTTATCCCGGCCGAGTACCTCACCAAAGGCGTCAGCCAGGTCAAGTGGTGGACGATCGCGGGCATCGCGGCGGGCACGACCGTGGCCGTCATTGCCGCCATTTTGCTGGCGTACAGCATGACCCGGCGGCTGCGGCTTCTGGTCGTCAGTCTGCGGGATTTGGAAAAAAACGACTTCCAGATGCCGTTTCCCCCGATGCGGACCGACGAAGTTGGACGGGTATGGGGAGCGATCAGCAGAATGGCGGGCCGGATTCACGTGCTGATCAACGAGGTGTATCAATCGAAAATCTTGAAGCAGGAAGCGGAGATCCGTTCGTTGCAGAGCCAGATCAACCCCCATTTCCTGAACAACTCGCTCGAGACGCTTCGTTATCTCGTCAAGAGCGGCCGGGCCGAATCCGCGGAGCAAGGACTGATCGCGCTGGCCGATTTGTTCCGATACCACGCCGTCCGGGAGCACGAGATGGTCTCTCTCGCCGTGGAGATGGCGTTTATGAAAAACTATCTGCACATGCAGAAGCTTCGCTTCGGCGATCAACTGCAAATCGAATACGACGTCGACGATGCGGCGCTCTCCGCCTATTTGCCGGGGCTGCTCTTCCAGCCGCTCGTCGAAAACGCGATCGTTCACGGCAGCAGCCTGCAGGGCACGATCGCCGTGACGATTCGCATCAAAGCCAGGGAGGGTCAACTGACCATCTCCGTCATCGACGAAGGCAGGGGCATACTCCCGGAAAAGCTCAACGAGATCTGGAGCGACCTGGGGGCCGATTCGGGACAAACGGGCAGCGTCGGCCTGCTGAACGTCTACCGCAGAATTCGATTGATCTACAAGGATGAAGGAGAAATGTATATTCAGAGCGAGCCGCATAACGGGACGATCGTGACCTTAAAAATCCCGCTTAAATTCGACTACGGAGAGGGGCTTGCGCGATGAACGTGCTGATCGTCGACGACGAGGATACGATTCTGAAGGGCTTGGCCGCGCTCATCTCCGAATTGCCGGAAGCGGCGGCGGGCGGGGAGATTTACGGCGCGCTGAACGGCGCCGAAGCTTTGGATATCCTTTCTTCCCGTCCCGTGGACTTGGTCATCACGGACATTCATATGCCCGGGATCGACGGCTTATCCTTAACGGGAACGATCCGGTACCGCCATCCCGAGATTCCGGTCGTGCTGCTGACCGGCTACAACGATTCCTCTTACATGCAGCAAGCGATCCGGCTGAAGGCGGAGGATTATTTGTTCAAGCCCGTCAAAAAAGGAAGATCTAGCGAGCATGTTCCGAAGAATCGACCTGCGGAAGACGACCGACCGCAAGCGCGACCGGTTTGTCCGCGAGGATCAGTTCGACGCGCTTGCGTATCCGGCGAAAAGGATCGTCGCGTGCGATCTCGATGAAGGCGGCGGGAGAGACGGTCTCAGCTCGGAAACGACGAGATGATCCTATGGATGTACAGGAAGGTGATTTACGAGGCTGCGGATGCGATCGAGGATCTTTATTTTATCCCGGCAAGCTCCCCGCTGGACGGCTTTAATATGCTGATCGGCGCCGGCGCCGAGACGCCCGAAGCGGCCGGCGGCAAGCTGGATACGCTGGCGGCGGCCGTTCGCGCGTTCTGGTCCGACAGCATCAAGCTCCAGATCAGCTTCGGCCTGTCTGCGGCCGGCGGGACGGCGCCTTTTCGCGCTTTGGAGAGAGAAGCTTGCAGCGCCCTGTCCGATCGCCTTTTTCAGCGCAGCGGCATTTATCGTTTCGCTTCGATGGCGGCCCCGCCGCTCTCCGTTCAGGCCAAAACTTCGCTTCAATCCGCGATTGAAGTCGGCGATGCGGACACCGTCCTCTCGGCGCTCAAGGCGGAGCTGCTGCGCTTCTTCGAGGGCAACGCGGCTTCCCCCATCCCGGCTGCCGAGGGGCTGATCCAGTTCCTGTACGCCCAATTGGCCAAAAGCTACCCGTCGGCCAGTCTTCCCCTCTCCAACCGGATTCCGAAGCTGGTCGAAAAACTGTTATGGTCAAGGACAAAAGAGCAATTCCTTCAGCTGCTCCTGACCGAAATGAACGAATGGCTCGGAACCGTTCTCCCCGAGCAAGCCGAATACGGCATCGTGGCGCTTGCCAAGTCGTTCATTCACGCCCGATTTGCGGAAGCGCTCAACATCGGCGACGTCGCGGCGGCCGTCTATGTCAGCCCGAGTCATCTCAGCCGCTTGTTCCGGGCTCGCACGAATGCGACGTTTCTGGAATATTTAACGAACGTTCGCGTAGAGGAGGCCAAGAAGCGGCTGGCCGATCCCAAAGCCAAAATCTACGATATTGCGGCGCAAGTCGGCTACAGCGACTGGAAGCATTTCAGCCGTATATTTAAAGAGGCAACCGGCTATCATCCGAGCGATTACCGCGACCGGATCGTGGGCATGCAAGCGGCGGAAACGGACATTTAAGGATTACGCTGCTGTAGCGTAACTTTTGGCTCTTACAGCGCCTTTTTTGACGATGGCGCGAGGCTGAGAGTGGTTTACGCAATGGCCATACGCGCAAAACGGGATGAAGCAGACAGCTCTGCTTCATCCCGTTTTGACTTATTTGGTTCCTCGGTGTCGCATCCTATCACTGCATGCAAGAGCTTTAAGTCAGCAGGTTATACAGTACCTGGCCCATCTCTGCCCGGGTGGTCTTGCCCGCAGGAGCCAGTTGTCCGCCGCGGCCTCCGATCGTGCCGGTCTCGACCAGCAAGGTCATCGCGTCCATCGCCCAAGGCGCGATCTGTGCTGCGTCGCCGAAGCCGGACAGCGTCTTGCCGGAGCTGCCCTGCGGCAGCTTGCCGATCGCGTTTAACGCATTGTACAGCAGCGTGAACATCTCCTGGCGGTTAATCGCTCTGTCGGGCGCGAACCGATTGTCGCCTACGCCGTCTGCGATGCCCAGCTTTTTGGCCGCAGCAAGATAGCCGGTGTAGTATTTATTGCCTGCGTCCGCGAAGTTATCTGGCAGGCTCGCATCCGGAGCGATAGCGTAAGCCCGCATGAGCATGACCAGGAAATCGCCGCGGGTCAGGCTGGCATTCGGGCTGAAGCTGCCGTTGCCCGTGCCGGTCGTGATGCCTCTTGCTGCGATAAAGCCCACCGCTTGGTTATACCAGGCATTATCCGCGACGTCCGCAAAGCTGAGCGGATTGAAGCCTACGGCGTAATCGCTGAAATGCGTTGTCGTAAACGTCACCTTACCGGCGCTCGCATCGTAATGACCGCTCGGCACCGCGATCGCCTGACCGCTGCCGTCGACGTACCAGACGACGATGCTCTCGGCATGCGCAAGCTCGGCCGCCGATGGCGTATAAGGAATCGTCACCGTCACTGGCGCGCCCGGGTTGTTCCAGGCGATCGGCTTCCCGTCGACCGTTACGGTCAGACTGATCATCGGCCGCTCGCCGATGCTTGTTTTTGCAGCCTCGGACAGTGCGGATTTGTCGCCCTGGCCGATGGAGATTTCCGCTCTAGCTCCGGCCGCAACCGCTACGCCCGTGGCGCCCGTCAGCATATTCGACGCAATCTCGAGGCTGCCCTTGTCGGTATTCACCTTCAGCGCGCCCTGCCGGGCAGCCGTCGACAGCTCGGATACGGGAATGACCAGCGTATACGTTCCTACGGCCGGGATGGCCGGCACGGTGATGACCGAGGTCCCGACGTTCGGCACAAGGCCGCTGCTCGAAGTCGTATCCAGCACTGCCGTTCCGGTCTTCGTGTCAACCTTAATCGGCAGCGTCATCTCCTTGGAGCCGTTGCCCGATGCGTCCGTCAACCGGATCGCCGCCGTATAGTTCGGAGCGGCAGGCGTGGTGCTTCCGCCGTCGTTCGGCGTGACGCTGCCGTCCGTGACACGGATCCATGCAGCCGTTAGCGTCACAGGGTGCGCAGGCATCGTAAACGTCGTGGTCGGATTGCCGGCGTCTGCAAAGATTCCCCCGTCGCTCGAGCTCCAGCCCGCAAACGTATAACCGCTTCGGCTGCCCGCCTGGATCGTAACGGCCGCACCTTCGGCATAGCTGCCGGTTCCGGACGCCGAAGCATAACTTTCCTTCACGGCCAGCGCATACTTAGCCGCAGGGACTTCTTCGAATACGGCCCTTACGATAACCGCTTCGTTCGGCATGGTGAAGGCGTTGCCGGCGATATTCAGATCGGCCGGGCTGATCGCCTGCCATTCCTTGAAAACGTAGCCTGCCTCAGGCGTCGCCGTTAACGTCACCACGGCATCCTTGACCGCCGATTCCACATCGGCGCTTGCCGTGCCGGATCCCTCGGTCTCGACCGTGATGCCATGACTGATCGGAGCCGTGCTGTCCGTGATGTTAACGGTAAAGACGGCCGGATTGCCTTTGTTGAAGGAGACGGTGAATTCGACCTTGCTGCCGTTCACTAGCCCAAGCGCTGCCAGAAAGTCTTTTTTAATCGTCAAAACGTTGTCCGCAACCGCGTAATCTTCTTCGGACAGGTTAACCGGCTGCCCGTCCGCTCCGCCATAGACGACACCCGTGACAGAGGCTGCTTGATTCCATACGATCGCGGTGCTGACATCGCCCGGCGCGACGAGATCGTAGTCCGCGCGCTCGGAGCTGAGCTCCGCATCGTCCCTGGTGACGTTGATCGTAAAGTCCTTCGCGTACGCGGCGCCGACCGCGCTTCCTTCTTCGATCGTGGCGGTTACGACCGCGGCGCCTGTTTTCGTTGCGGTCAACACATTGCCATTGAGCGCGGCGCCGGTTTTGCCGGCATCCTTCACGCGCCAAACGATGCTCTTGCGCGTGGCGTTCGTGGGCGACACCTTTCCGAACAGCGTGAGCGCCTGCCCGGTCTTCATGGCGGCCGGCACGGCCGTAATGTCCGTCACTGCGCGGAAATCGCTGTCGCTCAGGTTGCGGATCTCGATTTTCATCCGCTGGTTGTCCTTCGCCTCGTCATCGGCCGCCATCACCTTCGCGCCGTCTTTGGTCGATGCATCTTGTACCGTGATGACTTTGCCGTTGCTTTTGTTCGCGATTTTGTAGTAGTCGCCGTCCGGTTCCAAGCGCCACTGCTGCGTATCCGGTATCGCGTTGCCGGTCGCTCTCGTATTTTGAGCGATCTGCCCGATCGGCGAGCCTGCCAGAATATCGATGACATGGCCGCTTTGAACGGATTGGATCTGATAGTAGCCCGTGCCGAGATCCAGGAACCGCCACAGCTGATTGTTGCCGTCGCCGTTGGACCATTGATTGATCACCGCGCCCGGGTCGCTCGACACGCGATCGACGTCCAGCGCTTTTCCGCTGTGCTTCGGCTGGATTTTCACCATTTTTTCCGGAATGATCTTCGTAGCCGTAGAGCGCATGAAGCCGCCGCTGAATTTATCGATCGTCAGGCTGTCGATATTGAAGCGGCCGCTGTCCCCGTCCTCGCGAATGAACTCGACGATGTTTTTGCCGGCCTTCAGGTTAACCGACTCCGTCGCATCCGTCCACGTATCCCAGTCCGCCGTCGGCGGCAGCGATACCTGCTTGATCTTGTCTTCGTTCACGTACATCGTCATCGTAATATTGGACGACTGCGCGCCCGAATACCTGAGCGTGGTCGTATAGGACGCCGTATTCGGCACGTTGACCTCGAACCGGATCGAGTCGCCCTCCTGCTCGAAGCCGCCTACGAATCCGTTGCCTTCGTACCACAGATGATCTTTGGCTACGTTTAAGCTGCCTTCTCTTGCCGCATCCTCCGCCTGATACTTCCAGGGCGTACGCTTGTTCAGGTGAATGCTGTCGATTTTGATCAGAGTTGCCGTGTCGGAGTCGCTTTTATAAGCGATCGTGTTTCTGCCCGCCTCCAGGCGAAGCGTCTCCATCTGCTCCTTCCAGACCGAGGCGCCGCCGGTTGCCGGAAGCGTCATTTGCTTCACGAATGCGCCGTTCAAATACAGCGCCAACGTTTTGCCCGCATTTTCGCTCGCGTATCTGAGCTTGACGTCGTAGGAAGCCGCATTCTCCATGTCTACGGCGAACTCCACCGACGAATTGGCTTTGGACAGCCCGTTCACATATCCGATCCCCGTATTGCCTTCCTTCGCCTGCACGACCTTCGCGTCCTTCGCGCCCGTCGTTTTGGCGCTTTCCGCCTCGTACGTCCAGGTCGTGGCTTCGGTCACGGCGATATAATCCAGATTGACGTTGCCGGTATCGCCGTCGTCGTACTTGTACGCAATCGTATTGGTTCCTTCTTTCAAGGAAACATTGTCATAGCGATCCGCCCATTGGTCCCAATTCTTCAGGCTAAAGAAATCGACCTGCTTGACCTTTTGGCCGTTGACGTACAGGCTGAGCGTTCTGTCTTTGGCGTCGTTAAAGCCCAGGCTGTAACGTAGCTTCACCGAGTAGCTGCCTGCATGCGGCGCGTTGACCGTAAAGGCGGCCGCGGATTCCGAGATCCACAGCCCGCCGACAAACCCGGTGCCGCTGTAACCCAGATGGTCCGTATTGGTCTGCGCGTTGCCCGACAGTTGCGCATCCTCCGCTTCGTACAGCGCCGTTTTTTTGACGATCATGGCGTCGAGCGCCAGTTCGCTTTGACCGGACAGACGGATCGTATTGCTTCCGGCGTTCAGCTTGACGTTGTATATCGTCTTCAGATTGAAGTTGGCGACGGAACCGGCATTCGATGCAAACGCAACCGGAGCGGGCGCCTGGTCATTCACGCTTAATTGCATATTAACCGGTGTCGCCGAACTGTTGTTATATCGAAAATCAAGCGCGTACGTGCCTTCGGCGTTCGTATTCACCGTAAATTCGACGTAGTCGTCCACGCTGCCGTTGCCGAAGCCGACATAGACGCCGTCCGACGCATAAGCGCTGTTGCCGACGACTTTGGAAGCCCCCGACAGCCTGGCCGCTTCCGCCTCGTAAACTTCGCTTTTTTCCTCGCCGGAAGGTCTGCCCAGCACCGTGCCGGGATTGGACGGAATGCCGAGATTGATAAAGTCGTCGTCGTCCCAATGAATCTGCTGGGCCCGGATGCCGCGGTTGCCTCCGCCCTGTCCGTGCGTCGGTATGCCGTGGTACAGAATCCAATCCTCCGTACCGTCCTCGGACTTGAGAAATAGCGGCGAGCCCGGTCCGTAGGAGCTGTTTTCATCCGATCTTTTCAGGGCGGGAACAGGGTGTTTGATCCATGATTCCGCTTTCGTAATATCGGAGGACGCATCGGCTACCGAGACGCCGACCGCATAGTTATCGTTCATGAAGCTGCTCGCGGAATAAGCAAAATAGATTTTGCCGTTTCGCTCGACGACCGCGGCGCCTTCGTTGATGTTATCGTTCTTTTTTTCCCAGTCGTACTGCGGCATGGCGACCGTCGTCTCGTCGCCTTCGAGCGTCCACGGGTTCTTCATCTTGACGATCGTCGGACTCTCGTCGAACTTCAGGTTGCCGGGATTTTTAGGGTCGTCGAAATAATAGTATTTCGTATACGTGAAGTATGGTTCGCCGTTCAAGGTGACCACGCCGCACGCCAGGCCGTAGCCTTGCGTATTCAGCAGCCCCTGCTTTGTCGTCGCCTGTCCGTCTTCGTCCGCGTTCGCGGACTCTCCTTTTAGCGTCCAGGTGCCTTCGAAAGGGTCGGAGGACGGGTTCTCCAGCACATAGGAGCTGGGATGTCCGTATCCGAAGCTGTTCTCGGGACCGGAGGAAAAGTAAATATACCATTTTCCGTCCAGCCGATAGATGTACGGGCCCCACACATACCCGAAGTTATCCGGCTTTTTCCACACCATTTTACTTTTGGCGGTGGCTACGCCGAGAAGGGTTTCATGTCTTTTTTAAGGTAATATTGTTATCGCCCGAAGAAGCCGAATAGTAATAGCCGTCGGCAGCCCGCGCGATGGTCGGATCGGCCCCGCCCGTGAGCGGGTTCTGGTAGTTGGAAGTGACCTCGGCATAAGAGGCGTTCGGCAGCAACCATCCAAGGACGATCGTCAAGGCTAGCATCGTCAAACTGATTTTCCGCATCGAAATCTCCTTCTCTCTCTTATTTTTGACCGTTGCCGGTCGGGTCGGCGATTAGCCCTTGACGGCGCCCGCCGCGAGCCCCGAGATGACCTGTCGCTGCATGAGGATGTAGACCAGGATGCTCGGCAGGATGACAACCATCGTGGCGGCGAACATGACGCCGTAGTCGCTGGCGAACTGGCTCTTGAAGTAATAAAGCGCCAGCGGCAGCGTCCGGCTCTGGTTGCCTGTCGTGAGGATGATCGCAAACTGGAATTCATTCCAGCAGAGCAGAAATTGCAGTACGGCCGCCGTACCGAAGCCCGGCCGCGAGATCGGCAGAATAATCTTGAAGAAGGTGCGGATGAACCCCGCGCCGTCCAGATAAGCCGATTCTTCCATTTCCTTCGGAATCGTGAGGAAGTAGCTGGATAAAATATATAACGAGACTGGCAGGCCGAACCCCGCATATACGATGATCAGTCCGATCAGCTTGTCGTACAGTCCGATCGTATTCACGGTCAGGTAGAGCGGTTGGAGCATCGCGGCGCCCGGAATGAGCAGCGATAAAGACAGCAGGACCGTCAGCAGCTTCTTCCCGCGGAATTGGAACCGCGCCAGCACATAGGCGGACATGCCCAGGATCAGCAGGTTAACGGCGGTTCCGAGGATGCCGACGATCACGCTGTTTATGTAGAAGCGTGATAACGGCGCGATCTTGAAGGCCATCGAATAATTCGAGAAGCGAAAGTGGGAAGGCCAGGCAAGCGAATTGGTCAAAATCTCCGCATTCGTCTTGAAGGAAGCCATGAACATCCACAAAAAGGGGCCGAGCGAGAGCAGCACGATAACGAAAACGAACAAATACTTGCAGATAGCCAATGCGATTTTCATTCGATTACTCCAATCGACCCGCTCACGTGGAAGAGCTGCCTATTCTGAATAAATAGCGGACCAGCAGGACAAAGACGATGCCGAAGCCGATGAGGAAGACGCCCACCGCATTCGAATAGCCGAAGTTGTTGTCCATCATGGCGGTCTTGTAGATGTACATCGGCAAGTTCAGCGTCGTATTGCCCGGACCGCCGCCGGTCGTCATCATGATGATATCCATCTTCTGCAGCATGCTTGTGCCGGCGAGAATGACGCAGGTGCCGATGATGTTGCGAAGCATGGGGATGACGATAAACAGGTTGATCTTCAGCTCGCTGGCGCCGTCGATTCGGGCCGATTCGAACAGGCTGTCCGGGATCGCCGCGATCTCCGCCAGGATCAGGATCGTCACGACGGCCGCATAGGGCAGCCAGGTCATCGTAACGGACAGGAACGCCGTCGCGTAGTCCATGAACCAGTTCTGCGCGTATTCAGAATCGCCGAACAGCCGGACGATGCTGTTGACCGCGCCGAAGTTGGGATTGAGCATGCACAGGAACAGCATGCCGACCGCCGCCCCCGAGATGATGTTGGGAAACATAAATACCGTTCTGGCAAACTTCCAATAGAACTCCTTCATGTTCAGGATGATGGCGAATACGAGGCCGATGAGCACGTGAAGCGTCGACTGCAGCAGCACCCATATAGCGGTGTTCCAGAAGCCTTCCTTGAAGCTCGTATCCTTCGCGAACATATCGATGAAATTGCGGAAACCGACGAACGCCGGCTTCAAGCCGGTCGACCACTCGGTAAACGAAGTGCCGAACAAAATGACGATGGATACGGCATAAACGAGCATAAAAAGCGCGATCGTCGGCAACAAAAACAGCGTGATATAGCCTTTATAATTCGTCATTCTTCAAAATCCTTTCGGGCGATCGGACGCCCCCGGCCAACCGGGAGCGTACGATCGCGATTCAGGCTTCCTGCGCCAATTATTTGTTTTTGGCGGCGATGTCGGTCAACTTCTTGGCGATCTCCTCGGCGGTCGACTTGCCGAATACCAGCTCCGGATACAGCAGCTTCCACGCGTCCGTCACATTCGGATAAACGATAGAATCGAGCGAGCCGTAGTGCACCTGCGATTGGTTGCCGACCTCGATCGACTCCACCAGCAGCGGATACTTCTGCTTCAGCGCTTCGGACGGCTGCACCTGATCGGATACCGGCACGACGTTGCCGAATTCGAGCGCGATCCGCTGTCCTTCGAGACCCGTCTTGAAGCGAATGAACTTCTCGGCCGCGTCGCGCGTCTCCTGCGTCTTGCCGCCGTTCATGTAGCCGACTTCATAGGAAGAGATCATGCCGTTCCCCGGGAAGGCGGCGATGCCGACCTTCTGGTCGAAGCCCGCGGCGCACTTCGTCGTATCGCTGAAGTCGCCGATCATCCAAGGCCCGTTCGCGATGATGGCTGCTTTGGCCTGGCAGAAGTTGTTGGCCGCGTTCGCGTAACCGGCGCCAAGCGCGTCCTTGGTCGTGTATTTTTCCAGCATCGTTTTTACTTGATTAAGCGCGCCGATCATCTCGGGCGTATTGAAATCCGACGGGTGCAGCGTGTTCATGAACTTGTTGCCCGCATCCCCGCTGGTGCCTACGATCGAAGCCAGGATCAGGTTTGTCGTCCACGCATTTTCGCCCGTCATCAGCGCCAGCGGCACGAAGCCTGCAGCCTTGAGCTTCTCGTTGTTGCTCATGAACTCGTCCCAGGTCTGCGCCGGCTTGATGCCGGCCTTGTCGAACATTTCCTTGTTGTAGAAATAGCCGACCGTCTGCTTCTGGTCGCTGATCGACCAGACTTTGCCGTCGCGGGTATTGGCGGCAAGCGCCTCGTCGCCGATCTCCTTCGCCCATTCGGGATCCTGGCTGAGGTAATCGTTGAAAGGGGTTGCAAGATTGCCTTTGATCAGAATATCGTTGATCCCGTTCTTGCCCATGACCACGTCGGGAATGTCCCCCCGAGGCCGCCAGAATCTTGATCTTATCTTCATAAGCCGAATCGCTCGGAATCTCTTCGACTTGTACTTCGACTTCCTTGCCGTACTTCTCGTTGAACTGCTTGATCTGCTCCGCTTCCAGCTTGGCCGAAGCGTGCGTGCCGACCCGGTATGTCAAATACTTGATCTTGACCGGCGCCTTCGAAGCCGTCTGTTCGCTCGCTTGCGCCGAAGCCGTCGCCGAAGCGGACGACGAAGCCGCCGGGCTGGCGGACGATTGCGCATTGTTGCCCGACGAAGAGTTGGAGCCGCATGCCGTCACGGACGCCAGCAGCACCGCTGCGCCTGCCATGGCGGCGCCCGTTTTATAGATCGTTTTTTTCACTTTTCTTCCCCCTCCAGAATTTCCGATGCCTATTGCAACCGCTTGCTTGTTTCTCCTCGTAGCGCTACGAGCTCATTATAAGACATAAGGGGAATCGATTTTCGACATCATGTGTTGCGTTATTTTGATGCCTTGCGCCGGGAAGGATCCAAGCGGAGAGGCCGGCACGGCTTTTCTGCCGTTATTTTTATCTTTCTTATGTTTTTTTTGACTTCCTGTCCGCTACGCGGCCCAATGGACCACGTTCTCCTATCCGGAGAAGCGCAAATGGTATTATAATAGCTTTGCTTTCAGTATCGTTCGCCGAGGAGCAGTCATCATGCCGAATGTCCGTAATTGTAAACCCTTACAACAATTGAATGCGCTGGCGAGAATTCCGATCCGTCATAAAATCATCGCTGCCGTTTTTCTGCTCATTCTCCTTCCGATGACCTTGGCCGGCTTTTATTTTCATTGGAGCATCTCTTATATGCTGACCAAGAACGCGAACGAGAATTTATCCCAGCTCATTCATCAGACCAACGACAATATCGAAAACTCCTTTCAAATCATCGATAATACGTCCCTGCATTTCCTATCCAACAAAGCGGTCAGAACCTGGTCCGTCGAGGACGTTTCCCTTGGCGACGACTTTTATAAAAAAGTTCCTGAACAAGAGCGAGATCGAGGAGGATCTCAAGTACAGCCTCATGTTCAACAATGCCTGGAATATCAGCCTGCTGTCGACAGCCTATGTCTTTTTTGACGCGGATAACTTCATCTCCGTCCTGAAGTCGCAGCCTAATATCGAGCAGACCAACCAACATAATCTGAGCGTATACCGGACGGTTAGCAAAAACAAAGTGAGGGGAAAGGAGATTCTGCCGCCCAGCGCCGGCGATCCGACCCTTTACTTCACTCGCATCGTATCGAATATCGACATTCCGACGCAGCGTCTTGTCCTGATCTTCGGTACCAGCGAGGCGGACTTGTCCGCCAAATACGCGGAGCTCATCGGCTTTCCGGGTTCGATGGCCTACATCATCGACAATCGGGGCTTCGTGTACTCCAGCTCGGATAAGCGTCAGCTCGGGCGCCAGGTTCAACCGTCGATCTTGCAGCTCAAAGACAGCACGACCGTGAACGATGTCAACCTGGACGGACAGCCCTACATATTCGCGTCGCAAAGCATCGGCGGCACCGAACTGACGTTTATCGTCGGCATTCCCAAAAAGCAGATCCTCTCCAAATTGTCCGACAGCATCCGGAATTACGTATGGATCATTATGCTCATCGCTTCCGTGTCCACGGCGGCGGGCATTCTGATATCGCTTCGCTTTACCCGGTTCATCCGCGACCTTTTTTCACAGCTTCAACAAGGTCAAGCAGGGCGACTACAACACCGTCATGCCGTCTTACAAAGATATCGAGCTCAATCTGCTCAGCGGCACCTTTAATAAAATGACAGGCGAGATCAAGCATCTGATCGGGGAGGTATACGAGAAGCAGCTGCTCGTGAAGGAATCGGAGATCAAATTTTTGCAGTCGCAGATGAATCCCCATTTCCTGTTCAACACGCTGATCACGATCGGCTACAAAGCCCGGCTGTCCAAGGACGAGACGGTGTACAAGATGGTGACCGCCATGACCGAGCTATTGCAGGCAGGGATCTATTCCGGCGGCTCGGACATGATTCCGATTCGCCAGGAGCTGGAGTTCATCCGATTCTACCTGTACATCCAGAAAGAAAGGTTCGACGATAAATTCGAATACGCGATCGAAGTCGAGGACGAGTCGATTCTGGACCTGCGGCTGCCCAAGCTCAGCATCGAGCCTCTCGTGGAAAATGCCATCGTACACGGACTTGAGAAAAAAGTGGGCAAAGGCACGCTCACCCTCCGTATTCGCAGGGAAGACGATACGATATTCTTCGAGATCACCGACAATGGGCTGGGATTCGAAGGCGGCTTGATGGACGGCGACCCTGCGCCAAGCGCTGCCAAGAAAAAGCCCGGACATCACCATATCGGCCTGAACAACACCAATAAGCGAATCAAGCTGATCTACGGAGATGCCTATGGCATCGATATCGAGAGTCGTATGAACGAAGGCTCCAAAGTAACGGTTCGCATACCTGCAGATCGGGGGGGAATTGTCCTATGTATAAAGTCATGATCGTCGATGACGAAGCGGTCATTCGAAAGGGACTCATCTGCTTCATCGATTGGGCCGCGCTGGATTGCGAGGTGGTCTGCGAGGCCGGCGACGGTCTCGAGGCCGTGAAGCTGCTTGACGCGCATCAAGTGGACATCATCGTGACGGATATTCGCATGGCCGGCATGGACGGGATTGAGCTGACGCGCTTCGTCTACGAGAACGATCCGCATATCAAGGTGATCCTGCTCACGGCGTTCGCCGATTTTACGTACGCGCAATCCGCCATCCAATACCAGGCCGTCGACTTCGTCGTGAAGACCAATCCGAGCGAGAAAATCCCGGATGCCATCCGCAAAGCCAAGCAGCTGCTGCTGAAGGAAAAAGACCGCGAGCGGAAGCTGATCCAGCTGGAGAATATGATCGAGGACAGCAGAAGCGAAGTCCGCGAGAAGTTTCTAAAGGACGCGCTGTGCGGCATCGTGGCCGATCAGGCGGCGCTCTTGAACGGCGTCCGCGAGCTTGGCGTTCAGCTGGCCGATTACTTTATCGTTCACGTCGAGATTCATGACGGCTCGGACCTCCGCGAGACGGACATAGCTGCCTCCGAGGACTTCCACAAATTTGCCGACGCCATTCAGCAGTATCTATCTCTCGCTTTTCAAGCGGATCCCCACGATATGCTCGTACTCAATCCCCATTCGCTGTCGGCCATCGTGTCCTACCCGGGTCGCCGGCCCGACGACTGCCTCCGAACGCTCGCCGAGACCTGCGACGAGATTCTGCTCATGGCCGAGAGCTTCATGCGCTTCTCCGTCAGCATCGGCATCAGCGGCATGCATCGGGACGTGACGACCCTCGCCTCCGCCTACGCGGAGTCCTGTCAGGCCATGGAGGGCAGCTTTTACAACGAAAATCATGTATCGGTCTATGCGCCCCGCTCCGAACGCGTCCCGGCGATCGAAGCCAGACCGTATAATGTCGCCCAGCAGGTCAACGAATGTCTGCAAGCCGGACAATACGACACGGCCATCCAGCGATTGAACCAATGGATGGACAAGTACAGGCTCGCCAAAGAGCCGGTTCAGAACATCAAAGCCGCGTGCTTGCTGATCGGCACGTACTGCTTCAAGCTGCTGGAGACCGGGCAGCCGGCGGCTTCGATCCAGGCCGGGGACGAATCCTCTCTCTACAAGCAAATCCAGGAGAGCAAGAGCATCCATAGCCTGCTGCATATCGTCGAGAAACTTATCGTCGAGCTCTCGGACGTCCTATCCAGCGACAGGCCGCACAATTATATCGTCATCGAGACGCAGAAGTTTATCCGCGAGAACTTCAACCGGAATCTGACGCTGCAGATCATCGCCGACCATATCCACGTCAACAGCAGCTATCTCAGCCGCCTGTACAGGCGGGAGACCGGCGAATCCATCGTCGACGCGATCAACAAGCACCGGATCGAGATCGCCAAGCGATTGCTGAAGGACCCTTCCAAAAAAAGTATCCGAAGTCGCCAGCGCCGTCGGGATCGATACGCCGGCTTACTTCACGCATGTGTTCACGAAGTATACGGGGGGTTAGTCCGAAGAAGTATAAGGTGAACGTATATATGAGCTGAGGGACGAAGTCTCTCTGCATTAAAAAACCTTCCGAGTGAACCTGGTCGGAAGGTTTGGAGCGATGTTGACGAGTCATAACGAAGCCCACACTTTTTCAAGCCACGTATCAAAGTCCGCGCCTCTTTCGCCTTCGTAAGCATCGTAGACGTCGAGCCTCATCTTTTTTTAGCTTCTCTTTAAATTCTTCGAAGGAGTGACCTGCCGGCAAGCTTTTCTTAATTCGCACCAGAATTTTGGTAACGCCTTTTATCAGGTCGCCTTTTTTCCTCGTCGGCGGTTGAACGTCTTCGCCCAATTGCTTGAGCTTATGATATGCCGCCTCTTGAACTTGATAGACCGTGTCGTTATTCAACCTGTGTTTGAGCACGTCGATCGTTTTAGGGGTGTTCCACCGACCTAGCTCCTCCACGGCGTTCAAACGTTCTCTCCAGCTGGACGTTCGATTCGCGGATCCCTTCAGCTCTTCATAATTCGGAGGCAACTCATTCTTTACTTCATCTATGCTCAATCGAATCCATCCCGTCCTTATGATTGTTCGCGCATTGTGATACGCATCCATTCTATATAGTATAGGCTTCATTTCTAACAAGCAACACGCTGCGCCCTGCCCAACTTTCCACTCATCTCTGCCGGCAACCAAAAAGCGCCCCGTCAGGGACGCCTCATGCTCTCATGCTCTCATGCTATTATGCGCTCATGCTCTCCATCCGTGCCTTACACGCCGTCCGCTCCCCGCAGCCGAACCAGCTTGCCTTCGCCCGGCTCAAGGCGAATCGTCACCGCAGGTGCCTGATCAAAGACGATGACGGCTTCGGCCGGATCGTCGTGACTGCGGTTGACCACGAACAACGCATCGGGCCGTCCGTCGGCGGAGAAACAACCCGATATGACCGGGTCTCCTTCCAATGCGATTACCGGTCCGAAGGACGGCAAGACGCGTTCGACGCCCTCCGGTTTGTCCCCGCATACGAGCATGCCTTCCGGCTGCAAAGCCTGCAGAACCGGACCCACGACGGCAAGCTCGTTGTTTATTCGTTTTACCCTTTCGTATTGTTCGGTTCTGGAGCCGTCCTTGCGGATGAGCGCTTCCCCGAAGGTCTCGTTATTCCAATCCTCGGGCGACCAATAGGTAAAGTATTGGATCCCCACCGCGCCGAACGCAAGGCTCAGATTGACCTGCCAACGAAGCTCCGCCTCATTCGGTTCCCTGTACTTGCCGTTGAACGACAGCGTCTGAATGAACAGCCAAAACGGCACGCCGTGCCGGCGGCAAGCTTCGCTAATCGACCACAGGTTACTAAAATAATCCGGCTTGTTCTTGTTCATGAGCAAAGGATAATGGTCGTACGACAACACCTTGGGCTTAAACGTGCTGAGGAATTGCTCCAAATAGTCCGCGTAAGTATCCGTCCCCCACATCGGGGGCTTCGCATACGTCGGCAGCAAATTGACGTACGCCAGGCCGTCGGGCACATGGGCGTAGTAGCTGTCGGCAAGCGCGGCCAACCGTTCGAATTCCTCGGCGCCCGGCTCGTCGAAGAACAAATGCCCCATATAGGCGGGATGCCCGGCATACGGGGCGACGAGCGGCCCCATTTCCGACAACTCGGACAAGGCCAGGTTTTTCACGCGCGGGTCGCTGACCAGGTACTTGAGGCCGTTCGCCTGGGCGCAATCGAGCGCCTTGATGACCGTCTCCTCGCCATCCTCGATCTCCCTGAATCCGATGACGAAAGTAAAGCCGCCGTCGCGTATTTCTTTATAACGCTCGACCGAAATCTCGGAAGCCGGAGGCGGCACCCACATCCCGACCGGAAACGATTGTTCGCCGACAAAAGAAGCCTTGCCCATGTCCTGATCCCCCCTGCCTACATATAGTGAATTTGCGTTCGGTACTGCGCAAGCAGCGCTTGGTTATAGGCGTCGCCGCCATCCCGATTGCCCGACATGAACACCGGCGGCGTCATGCCGCGTTCGACCAGGAGCCGAAGCGTCTCCGAGATGACCGCGTGCATGATCGTAATGCCGGTAACCGTGGAGATGGCTCCCGTCTTGACCGGCAGTCCCGCGAGCTCCAATACCGCGTCTCCTTCCGGACACATCAGATCCAAGACGAAATCCGCGATCTCGTACAGGCGATGTCCGCTGGCATGCCGGCTGGCAACGGCTTGGGAGTACGCCATCGAAGTTAACGCGATGACGGAAATTCCTCTCTCCCGCGCCCATAAGGCCATCTCTACGGGAACGTCGTTGCGTCCCGACACCGAAGCGACGATCAATACGTCCCCGGATTCGATCGGCGAGTCCGACAAAACAGCCTCCGCAATTCCCGATATTCGTTCATATCGGCTCGTGAGCGTCACCGGACGAACGTCGAGCGTCATGCCGGGCAGGAAAATCGGATTGATGAGCAAAAAAACCGCCGGCCCGGTAATACGCTTCCTGGGCGAACAGGCTGGAATGGCTGCAGCCCGTCATATAAATCGATCGTCCGCTCTCTACCTTATCCGCGAGCAGCGCCGCGACGGCGGTCATCGCATCGCGCTGCTCGCTCTGAATCCGCCGTACCGCCTCGGCGACGCTTTGGCAGTATTCCGAGATCGGGTCCATCTCAATGTCCCGTCTCTTGATAACGCTGCCTCTGCGTTTCGTTAAACTTGTCGCTGCCAGGGTTATTAATCGACTTGAGCACGGTCGGCTTGATCCCTCGCTGCAGGAGGATCTGAACCGTCCTGGCTTCGATCGCCCACATGATGACGGCCGACGAGATGCCGGATGCCGGACAGATCGGCGCGTCCATATCCGGCACCTCGATCATGGCATCCAGCGCAGGCGCGCAGTTGTCGATCGCCAGGTCGGCCATTTCGAACAACCTTTTGCCGCTGGAATGGTCGCTCTTCAAGAGCCGCGAGTAAGACAGGCTCGTGAGGGCGATGACCGTGACGCCCGACCGCCGCGCTTCGAACGCGAGGTCGACGGGAAATACGGTTTTGCCCGATACGCTGCCGATGACAAGGACATCGCCGGGATGGACGTTGCTCGACTTCAACGCATGCTTCATGAGACCTTCAAGGTTGCGGTCCTTCTCCCCGTCCTGGGGGCGCTTGCGGACGTCGTTGTTCATTTCGAACTTCATGGAGAGCCGTTTGAAGCTGTATAACCCTCCCGCTCTATCGATCAATTCGCTGTCCAGCATGTGGCCGGTATCGAATACGTGAATGCCTTTTCCCTGCTCGATTGCCGCAGCGATGAGTGCCGACGCCTGATCGATCGCCGTACTTTGCGTTTCCTCCACCCGTTGTATTAATTCATTAATCTTTTGAAAGTAAACTTGTTTGAGATCGAACGGTTGTGCAAGGATAACCATACGCCTCCCTCAGAACAAAATAAAAATTCGAAATAGACCAAGTGCTTTCATTTTCTTTCGTTATTTAACGATTTTATTATATTTCCCTGCTTTTACACTGTCAATTTTTATATTTATTTCGTTTTCATTGTTAATCGTAAGGTTTTAATATAAAATTATCCTACATCCGCCTGTATATCGCCTCGCGCAAGGAGTGATCGACGATGTTCGCTTCGCAAAGAAGAGACGAGATCTATAAGCTGGCCCAGGATCGTCAATTCATCTCGGTTGCCGAGCTAAGCCGTATGTTCCAGGTATCCGAAGTCACCATCCGGTCCGACCTCAAGCTGCTGGAGCAGCAAGGCAAGATTACGAAAAACTACGGAGGCGCGTCCATCTTCAGAGAAGACGTGCAGCCGCTTTCTACAACATCCCGATTATTGAGCGATATAAAAGCCGCGATTGCGCATGAGGCATCCGCTTTGATCGAAGAGGGCGACAGCCTCTTCCTCGATTCCAGCTCGACGACTATCCTGCTGGCCGACGCGATTGCCAAGATGAGCCATGTGACGGTCATTACGAATTCCATCCCGATCTTCGACAAGCTGAAGGAATATCGGAACGGAACGGTGATCGGCATATCCGGCACCTTGAATCCGTACACCCAATCGTTCGTCGGCCCCTTCGCCGAAGAGATGGTGTCGAAGCTAAGGGTGAGCAAAGCCTTCATCGCGCCGAAAGGCATCTTGCCGGAAGGGCTGCGGGACAATATCGTGCAGGAAGCGGCCATTCGCCACAAAATGATCGCGTCCGCCGACAAGGTTGTCGTGCTCGCGGATCATAGCAAGTTCAATAACGAGAACGTCGTCTTCAGCATCAGCAGCTTCGACAAGGTTCAGCACGTCGTCACAAACCAAGCCCTGACAGCGCCGTTCAACAGCCTTTTTCAGCAGAAAGGAATCGATATTCGGGTCGCTAACCTGACGTAGGCGGAGGATGTCCGATGAGATATGTCGCATCGTTGGATGGGGGCGGCACGAAGCTTAGCTGCCTGATCGCCGACGAACGAGGGAAGCTGGTGGGCCGGGCGATCGCGGGCTCGACGAACTCCCAGTTCGATAGCGTTGAAGAAATTCAGTCCGCGATTCGCTTGGGCGTTGCCGACGCGCTAGCGTCCGCGGGAATCGCGGCTTCAGACCTCTCCACGGTATATTCCGCGATGCCCGTCCTTCAGATCGAGATCGTCGAACAAGCGCTGGACACGCTTGTCGGCGGGAATACGGCCCTTCATATCTCGGACGAATTTACGTTATCCCTGTTCGGCGCCATCCAAGAGCGGCATGGGAGCCTCGCGCTGGCGGGCACCGGATCGTTCGCCGGCGTGCGCAATCGCGACGGTTTTTCGGCTGTCGGCGGCTGGGGCGCCATGATCGGAGACGAGGGCTCGGGGACGTACATCGGCCAGCAGGCGTTGGCGGCTTGCGCCCTCATGACGGATGGGCGCGGTCCGCCCACGATGCTATTGGAGCATATTCTGCGCCTTTGGCATCTTCCCCGCCTGTTGGACGTGATGATCAAGCTCTATGCGATGAAATTGAACGTGCAGCGCACGATTGTCGCCTCACTCTGCCCGCTCGTCGGGCAATGCGCCGCATCGGGCGACGAGGTCGCCGTCCGTATCCTGAACGACGCCGCCGGACAACTCGCCGATCAAATGGTTCACTTAATCGGGAAGACCAACGCGCAAGAATTGCCGCTTACGGTATCGGGTGGCGTATGGAAGTCAAGCCCGCTGCTCTTCCAGGCGTTCGGCCGGCGCGTGCAGGCAAGTTACCCGCACGTCGTCATCCTCCCGCCGAAGTTCGACCCCGTCATCGGAGGTATCTTGCTTGGGCTGGAGGAATTGGGGGTGGATACCAGACAGCTCGAGCAAGCTTCGTACGGCGACTTCGCATTTCCCTGCCTGTATGCGGATTGCGGTTCGACCGGCGAAGCTGCCCAAGCTTTATAAACAGATTGAATGGACCTGGTGACAGACGTCATCAGGTCCATTCTACATGTCTCCTACAAGTTACTGACCGGACGTTAACAGGTGTGGGCGAATGCACATATACTGTGGTCGATTTCAATTCGTATAGAGGAGTCCTGAAATGAAAAATCAAAATTTGAAGGAAAAATACCGGCGCATCCCTTTAAAAAAACTCCCCGGCTTAAGCATGGCCGAAGAATACCCCAAGATTCTAAGCCAGGCGAGGCCTCCTTTGCCCCCCTTTCGAACAGAGGAGAAAATGCAATGGCCGGATTGGAAAAATGCGTCGATCGCGCTTTTCGAATTCCGATTTTTTTAAGCACGACGGGTACGTTAAACAATCTGCAGCAATCATTTTTGAACCGTCTCATTTTGGAAATCGAGGACGCTCTGCTTTTCCCGCGAACGTTGCCCGACAGCGAGCAATACCCCGAAACCGTCCTAACCAACATTCGCCGTTTAGTCCTATCCAGCTACGGACTTCTGGCAATCGACTTCCGAAGATTTTTCGTTCAAGTCTTGAAAACCAACGCGGGACAACCGCCTGCCGCGAATCCGTTTTGGCAAGGTTCCGTTTTTCTACAAATCGAACCATCAATGGCTTTTCAATTCGGTCTTCCCATCTTATTGGTACGGGAAAAGGGGACCGATGTAAATAATGGATTATGGCAAGGAGGCGTCGCGCCGCTCAATATTCTGGTCGAGTGGGATTCAGACAATCAGTCCATCGATCAGTTTTTTGGCAGCGTTCAATGGAGAGAAGTTTTTGCAAACTGGGCGGCAGAAGTAAGAGCGAATTATTATATTCGAACGGAGCCTTTGATCAGATTCCCGACCTGACGTCCGCGTCAACAAGTCAAGCCGTATACCCGATCGGGATGACGCGCCGTTTAACGACGATCCCGTTACGCACGGTGAACTCCACGATGTGGAATATTGGCGTCCGCGTTCCTTTCAAAAACCCCTGTTTCACGAGCGGCGCTCCCGCTCCTCCGGATATGACGTAGCGAGTTCCCTGGAAGGTCAACGAATCAAAAGCGTGTACATGACCGAGCAGAACGTGACCTGCCTTGCCGCGGATCGTATTCAGAAATCGCGTCAATTGCCCGTTCTGATTGCCGAAGGTCGATTCGGGATCCTTAAAATAGTTCGGGTTCCCCCCACTTTCCGATTCTGGGCGGAACGTGCATCAGCACAAGCGTGTTTTTCGATGCCTTTTTCAGCTTCCTGTTCAGGAAGTTCAATTCCGTTGGCGGGAAACCATAAATCGGCTCGTTATTTTTATCCAGACCCAATTGCCGAATATTGTTAAGACCGATGATCGTTGTTTTGATGCGCGGCAGGTTGATTCCGAATCGCGTAGGTCCGATAAAGGTTCGGAAATTTTTCAGCGGTCCGTTGATGCCGGTCCGATCGTGGTTGCCCGGCGTGATAAAAAAAAGGGATGTCGGGCACGCCTTTTTTTCGGATCTTGAATCAGTTGAAGGAGACTTTTGACGGGAAGTTTGTCGGTGTAGATTCCTCCCGTTTTAAATTCCTTGGCTGTCCCCGTAAATACCGCGTCCCCGCTATGCAATATAAATAACGGCTTCTTTTTCAAGGAACGGACTGCCGACAGAGCCAGCCCAAAAATGGTATTGCTCGCTTGACCGTCCCCCGCCCAGCCGTCGCCCATAAAAACGAACGTGAATTCATTCGGATTTTTCAACTTCCGCACCTGGCATCGAAGACGCCGCGCGGAGGTTTGGAACAACGATGCCGCATTCATCGTCGCCCGGGATTTTAAACGCAATAGGAATCACGTTCCTTTCTGTTCGTCTGTGCCCATCGTATGAACCGGAGATAGGCGCCGCAACGGCATCTGCCTATCTCTATACGTGAAACAGCGCGGCCTGTCTTCAAATTTATACGGCATCTTTATGTCATATACACAAGCCTCTTGCGGCCAACCTCATATGATTTAGGATCAACGAATGAGGAGTGGTGCATTTGGCTGCCATCAAGGCTGGAGATTGCGTGGGCATTTTATATCTCACTACGATGGGGGCGCCGGCTACCGTTCATGACGGCGTTCTCGTTGCGCCTAGCAGTCTGGATCCTAAAACTTATAATGGGCCGGTTACCATCCTGCATTACAACATCGACAGGAAAACGGGGCATCTTTTTCGCCAACTGATCACGGTCACGCCTATTGAAATCCGTAAAACGCCATTTAATAAAAGCGACCAGAACGGGCGCTGCACCGGATCGATCCCTTCGCCCGCGATCCCGGCCGGATCCTGCGTTGCCGTCAAATTCAAAGTGACGCCATCGCCCGCATTCCCCGCAGGACGGGAAGTGAAGAACGGCAGATTGCTCTGTCCGATCAAAAACGGAAACCTGCCTCCGAACGAAGTATGGATCTACCATTGGCTAGTAAAAAAATCCGAACAGCGATTCGCCAAGTTTAAAATTGGAGCTTAAAAAAATACGCCGGCGTTACGTATGTCGAAAAAGCGAGAGTATATCCGCTCCCCAAATCCGTAAAACGGGTAACCCGGCCGGTCAAGCGAAGAAGCGTTTGATTTCTGTTCTGCACTGTACTGCAATCGCAAAGAGACGCGTGGGAATCCCGGCGTCTCTTCAGCGCGTCTGTTCAGCTTTACTTTCTATTCCTTTCTATTAGCGCGGAGACGATCGTCCTACTTGCTCTTGGTTGCCGGCAACGAACCAGCTTGTCCGAGCCAGGTTCCAGCCTTATAAGGGGCAGCCTGCTGCCAAGAAGCGCCCTGAAGAACAGCCAAGCGAAAAACCCCGCTTCCGATAATAACGGAAACGAGGTTGTTTCAGCTTTTGCGCTTAATGGATCAGATCGGCGGCCTGAAGCAGTCGGCGTACGATCACGGCGGCTTCCGCGCGCGTGAGATTGGCTTCTGGATCAAGCTTGCCGCCCCGTCCCTTCAAGAGGTTCAGGTTTACAGCGCTAGCGATAGAGGAACGCGCCCAGCTTGGCACGTCGCCGCCATCGGCGAAGGCGCTCAGCGAACGATTCGCTTCATCCGTCGTCAGCGAGGCGTCCAGCTTGGCGATCGCACCCGCACGAATCAGCACGGCCACCGCTTCTTGACGCGTAATGTTCCGGTTCGGACGGTACGTCCCGTCGACATATCCGTCGATCAGGTCATAGTCGGCCGCAGCTTGAACGGCTCCCGCGTACCAGCTGCTTGACGCAACGTCCGAAAAACCGCCAGTATAGTTCTTCGGTTGAATCCCAAGCCCCCGCGTCACGATCGCCGCAAATTCCGCTCTCGTAATCGCCGCGTTAGGCATAAATTCCTTGTCGCTTACGCCTTCGATGATGAGACGTGAAGTCATGTCGTTCACTTCGGCGCTCGCCCAATGCGCGCTCACGTCCTCCATTGCGCGAGGATTGTAAATGACGGAATAGGTGCTGTTGGTCAAGCTGCTGATTTTCGCGTAATATTTGCCGTTCTCTTGTACGACGACCGTCGGCTCGTGATGCAGCGCTCCGTCGTCAGTCAGCACGACGCCCGTCGTGATGCCGCTTGGCGATACATCGTCCGGAATCGCGATTTTCCGTTCGACGTATCCGTTAAACTTGTTCACGGGAACGGTCTGCGAACCGTAGACAGCGGTAATCTCGAAGTCTACCGGATTTCCGATCGTTTGAAGTTGCCCGGTCTTCGCAGCCTCCCGCACTTGAGCCGTCTTATCGGCGGACGATGCGGAAATTTGAATGCGGATCGCCATATCCTGAAGGTTCGTGCCTGCACCAAGCTGCGCGGACAGTCCGCCGATATCGATCAGGGATGCCGGGATCGTATACGTGCCTTTGCCGGTTTGAATTTGAAGCTGCGCAGCGTTGGCCTCCAGCGCCTTGACCACGCTTCCGTTCAGCTCGCCGATGACGTCGTCGCTGCTACCGCCGACCGGAATGGTCAACAGCTTGTTGTTTTCCCGCGACAGCTTGTCCAGCACCTTCTGGTTGTCCAGCTTAACCGTCGTGACGGTACGGCCGCCTAGCGTTTGCTGCTGAGAAGTCGCCAGTTGATCCTGCTTCACGCCGTCTACCCAGATCTCGACGCCCGGGTTCGCCGGTGTCGTCGACGAAGAAGGCAACTGCGGCGCATTGTTGACCGTTACGTTCGCTTCGGCCCGGTAATCGCCGTAAACGGCGGTAATGACCGTTTGACCGGCAGCGACCGCCGTCACCATTCCCGCAGCGTCAACCGTAGCGACTTCCGTATGGCTGGAGCTGTAGGCAACGCCGGCGCTCAGCACGAATGTGCTGTCATCGGCATAGACCGCGGTCGCTGCCGATTGGTGCGTGCTTCCGACATCCAGCGAATAATCGGAGCTATCAAGCGTAATGCCCGTTATGGCAGGAGGGAGCGGCGTGTCGCTGACCGTCACGGTCGCCTGAGCCTGATAATTGCCGTACTGGGCCGTGATCACCGCTTCGCCGGCCGCGACCGCCGTCACCATACCCGAAGCGTCAACCGTGGCGACTTCCGAATGGCTGGAGCTGTAGGTCACGCCGGAGCTCAGCGCCTTCGTACTTTCGTCGTCATAGACGGCGGTCGCTGCCGATTGATGCGTCCCGCCGACGTTCAGCGAATAGGCGGCGCTATCCAATTTAATGCTCGTTATGGCGGCAGGGAGCCCCCATACCGCGCTGAGAACCTTCGTTTGGGTCATCACGATCGTGTCGCCGGGCGCATATTCGACAGTGGTACCGCCCTGCGAGCTCCAGCCTTTGAACACATATCCCGGTTTGGCCAGGTCGCCTTGATCGGCCACGATCGCGGTTTCGTTCGGCAGGTAACCTTCGGGCGTCGCCGCCAGGGACATGCCTGTGCCGCCGTTGCCGTCATAGACGAGAGCCGCTCTCAGCGTAGAGATATTGCCCGCTAAATAGTTGGTTCCGTAAACATAGCCGGCGCTGTCGCCCGCGACGTCAAAAATTTGATAGAGGTTAGATGCATTCGAAAGGATGCCGATCTCCGCCCAATCCCCGGAGCCGCCGCCGCTTTCGAGCTTCATGACTTTGGATAGGCCCTGGAGCCCTGCCATATTCGCTGCCCATACGTTATCGTACCTGTCGATACCGATTCCGTAAGCCATAAACGGAATCGCAGCGCTCGGGGAAGACGAAGACGCAGGCGTAATATCCGTCCAATTCGTATCGCCCGCCGCCAGCTTGAGAACCTGATACGGACTCGTCGTGCCGCTGCTCTGGTTCATTTTCATATTGGTGATAAAGACGTCTCCCGCGCTGTCGACTGCGATATCGATCGGATAGGTGACAGCGCTCGTCGCGATATCCGTCCAAGTCGATTGGGCTTGATTCCATTTCCAAATGCGCGGCGTAACGGTCGATTGGGTGTCGGATTTGCCGTCGATCACATATACGTTGCCTTGCTTGTCTACGTCGACGCCCATGGCATACTTCAATCCCGGCGGCGTGATCGACTGCCAAGCGGTGGTATCGTGAGTCAACTTCAACAGTCTGGCTGTATTGGGGGTCGTGTTATTAGAAGTACCCATCGACCAAGTATTGTCGGCAACGTATACATCGCCGGCGTCATTCACCGCGATGCCGATCGGCGTCGTCACGCCGGAATCGTAAGTAATATCGCTTGACGTTTGACCGTTATCCGACAGCTTCTCGATTTTGCCGGAATGAAGAGAGCTGACGCTGCCGAGGGATAACGGAGACCGTACTTTGGAGATATAAAAATGATCGGCATTGTCGATGTCCATAAACAACGGAATGTAGATATCACCGGGATTCGCAGGAAGCTGAGGCGGATACAATTGATACGCGGGATCCGTATAATTCACCCACGTGAGAGAACCGGTGTAAGCCGGAGCCTGCGGCGTCGGTCTGGCATACGCTTTGCCGCCTCCCCATCCGGACGGCATCAGCAGCGTGACGGCCAGCAAGCTTGAAAGAATTCCCCATTTTTTCGATTGGTTCGTCATAGATTTCATCGTTGTCTCCTTTTTTATTGAGCGATATCCTTCCTTAAATCAACCCGGAAGCTTGCAGAAGTCTTTGAATCACGGTGGCAACCTCAGCCCTTGTAATAGATGCCTTCGGCGCAAGCAAGGCGGTACCACGTCCGGACACAAGACCGGCCTGCACGTTGTCTTGAACGCCGCTTCGCGCCCAGCCGGACACGTCTGACGCATCTTTATACGACCGAAGCATGGCATCGTCCGATTGCGCAGGCAGCTTCGCCCTCAGTCCGGTGATCGCCATCGCCCTGGACACAATCGCCATGGCCTCTTCCCGCGTAATCTCGTCGTTCGGCCGGAAGGTGCCGTCCTCGTAACCGCGAATCAGTTCATAAGCGGACGCCGCGTCGATCGCGCCGCCGAACCAATCCGATGCCTTCACGTCGGAGAATGCCGCCGTCCCGTTTTCCAACTTCAGACCCAATCCGCGTACAACAATAGCTGCAAACTCGGCTCGGGTAATCGCTCGATCGGGACTGAATCGCCCGTCTCCCGTACCGTCGATGACCATCCGCGAGCCCATGTCGTTAACGGCGGCTTTCGCCCAGTGATTCGCGACATCGGAAAATTCGAGCGGATGCCAAACGACCGCGTACGTGCTGTTGGTTAGGCTGTTGATTTTCCCATTGTACCGACCATCGACGAGCACGATCTTGGTCGGTACGTGCCATTGTTTTGTTCACTCGCCTTCATGCTGATACATGCATAGGTCATTATAGCGGGAGCGATGTTGCAAAATTGTTGCAAAACAAAAAAAAGGAACCCGCTTCGGTAAGCAGGTTCCTCCATGCAATAGAGTCATTCAGTTAAGTCGCGAATAAACGCGGTCAGCGTGCCGCCCGGCAACGTCCCTAGTTCGGCACGGAGCAACTTGGCGTACCCCTCATAATAAGCGGCCGCGCGTTGGACGCCGCTGATGCGATGATGAAGCTTCAACGCCGACATCCGCAACGCTTCGTCGTAAGGGTCGTGTTCGATCAGCAGCTCGGCCAGCAGCAATGTCTTGAGCGGCTCCGTATCGGTTCGATCGTAATACGAGAGCAGCTTTTTCCCCAGGTGCAGAAAATACTGGCGATACTGCTTGCGGCAGGGCTCGCACCAGGCGCCGTCGAACGCTTGCAGGAACGGTCGGCTGCAGCGCTGAACGTGCTGTTCGATATGCGCCAGGTTGTCCGGCCCGGGCTCGACGGCGTCCAGCACGAACAGCTCCAATTCGACCGCGTCTACCCCCAGCTCCTCTTCGGGCAAGACCAGCCTGTAGCCGTTTTTCACAGAAGCCAGCGCCAGCGCCGAGCCGCCATCCCGTAAAGTCTTGTTGATTCTGCTCACCGTGCTTCGGAGATTGATGCCCGCCTTTTCCTCATTCTGGCTCGACCAGAGCGCCTCGAACAGATCCCACTTGCTGACTTCCTTCTCCCAGGGCTGAAGAAGCATATAAGCGAGCAGCTCCGCGCACTTGGAAGTGACCCAGCGTACGGGCTCCGCACTTCCGTCCAAATAAAGCGCGAACTGCCCGAACAATTCTACGGCAACCGTCCGTTGCTCGCCGCCGTCTGCGGCGCCTGTGCGGTGCTGCCGCCTTTTTGCGACTCGTTCCAGCGAACGCCGCAAATCCTCTTCCATTACCGGCTTGAGCAAGTAGTCGAGCGCATTGACCCGGAACGCATCGATGGCATATTGATTGTGGGCGGTAATAAACACGACCTCCATGTCGAGTTTGTCCGCATATAGCCGCTCCGCGATCTCAAGTCCGTTCAGCTCCGGCATTTCGATATCCAAAAAGAGTACGTCGGGCTGCAGCGCTCTGGCCATTCCGAGCGCCTCGTGCGGATTCGCGCAGCAGCCCAGCACCGCCACGCCGGCGCCGGCCAGCATCCGGTCGATCTGCTCCGCAACCAACGGCTCGTCGTCTACGATAACGGCTCTCATCGTCCTTCGCCCGCCTCTCCCCATGCATCTTCCTCTTCCGCCCTTGCGAGGGAAGGAATCAGGAAGGAGATCGTTGTTCCCTTGCCCTGCAAGCTCTCGATCCGCAAGCCTTGCCCATATTCATTCATCAGCCGCTTATGCACGTTGATCAAGCCGATGCTTCCATCCATCCGCTCCGGCTTCAGCATCCGATTCAACTGCTCGTCGGTCATGCCGACCCCGTCGTCCTGAACGGCAATTCGCACCCCCTCCCGCTCCACCTTCGCCCGAATGACCACCGTGCCTCCCGACAGCCGCTTCATAATGCCGTGGCGTATCGCGTTTTCAACGAGCGGCTGCAGGGTCAGTGCCGGAATCAGCGGCTCCGCCTGGACATCCGAATCCCACTCCACATGCAGACGTGCGCCGAAACGAGCCTTTTCCAACTCGATGTAGGACTTGGTGAGCGACAATTCGCGCTTCAGGCTGACCTTGGCGTGACGGGGATCGAGATCGAAGCTGAGCCGCAAATAATTGCTGAACTCGCCCAGCAGCTTGCCCGCCCGCGCGCCGTCGTTGTAGCATAACGAGATGATGCCGCTGAGCGCGTTGTAGACAAAATGCGGTTTGATCTGCGATTGCAAAAACAGCGTCTCCATGCGAATGGCCTGCTCGACCGCTCCCTTTAATTGAAGCAGCGTCTCGACCCGGGCCAGCAGCTCCTTGCCGCTGAACGGCTTCACCAGGAAGTCGTTGGCTCCCGCCTCGAAGCCCATCGCGACATCGGCCGGCGAGTTGCGCACCGTGAGCAGCAAGACGGGCAGCTTATAGAGCGGGTACTCCGCCCGAATGCGCCTGCACACCTCATACCCGGAGAGCTCGGGCATCATCACGTCGAGCAGAACGAGCGACAGATCGCCGCGATGCTGCCGGATCAGCTTAAGCGCGTCGGCTCCATTGTTCGCCGCGAGAAGGCGATACCGGCTGGGCGCAAACAACTCTTGAAGCACCTTGATGTTGGAGGCATCGTCATCCACCAGCAAGATCTTTACCTTGCCGGATGGCACCGCCTCATGCGTCGGCGTCTCTTCAGTTGTCTTCGGGCTCATCCCGGCCGACGGCTGCAGCTCCGGACCGGCAGCGACTTGTGCCGCGGCCGCCCCCGTCTCCCGCTGCGCCGCATCCGCCTCCGGCAGCCGCAGCTCGAATGCGGATCCTTTTCCCGGCTCCGAGCGCTTCAGCGCCAGATCGCCTTTCATTTGCAGCGCAAGCGCCTTCGAGATCTTAAGTCCCAGGCCGGACGATTGGAATGCCGAACCCGCCGGTTCTCCTTCGCTTGCATAAGCGTCATTCTTGAAAAGCCCCTGCTGCCTCTCTTCGCTCATCCCGGCGCCGGTGTCCGCAAACGTCAGATGCAGCCAGCCCTCTCGAGACTCGGCGGCGATCGAGACGTTTCCTTGCTCCGTATATTTCAACGCATTGCCGACCAGATTCACGATAATCTGCTTCAGGCGGTCCTCGTCGGTGAACAGATAGTGGGTTCCCGGAGGCACCCGATTGATGAGCCGTACCTGATCGTTCTTGCGCATGTACTTAAGCGCTTCGAGCGTCCCCTGCACCGTGCCGCCGATATCGAAAAGCCGGTCGTGGAACGCCAGACTGCCGCGCTGCAAGCTCTGAAAATCGATAATATCGTTGACCAGCGTAGAAAGGCGGTTCGCCTGGCCGATAATGAAATCCAAATTTTCGCGATGCCGCTTCGTTAACCCCGCGCCGCTCTGATCGATGACAACCTGCGCCAAATTGATGATGCCGTGGAGCGGCGTCTTGAACTCATGCGACGTGTGGACGAGGAATTCGTCTTTCTGGCGGTCGTAGGCAATGAGCTGCTCGGCCAATCGCTCGTTGCGCACGAACGCCTCGCGAGCCCGGTCCGACATCAGGAACGATTGCGATAGAACGAGCAGCAGCGGCGTGACGATCATGTAATACGGGTTGTCCAACGCCAACTGATAGCGGGTCTGCGCATACACCCAGCTGATAATAAGAAAAAATAATCCCGTCAAAATATAGTAAACCTGAACCCCGCTGTTCCGGTAACGGAAAATCCAGCGGATCACGAAAGCGAAGGCGGCGATATGAAGGGCGATCCCCAGCCAAAGAATATGAACTAAATAGGCGTTCGGAATGACGGTCAGCACGGCCAGAAACGCAATGGAAACCCGGCTCAGCCACTTGTATTCCCAGCCTCCCTTATAGTCCAGGTACAAATAGACATAGAGCGCAAACGACAGGATCGAAACGTAAGGCAGAATAAAAAGCATCTTCTGCAAAAATAGGAAGGACATCGCGGGAAACATGGACGCCATGACGATCTCGTTGTCGAAACTGAAGAACAACCCCAACGACAGGCAGAACAGACTGAAAAAGAGGAGATAAGGCTCCTTCCTCCATTGCTTGAACGTACCTGCGAAATAAATGCCGAATACGAGCATCGTGGTAATGACGATCATATCCGCAAGCCGCGCGTTATCTCGTCTGGCCCATACATCGTCCATCAGACCGAATTCCGGCGCTTGCACCAGTCCGCCTTCCATGTAGCGGTAGCTGGCGATCTGAATGAGGATATCGACGGTACCGTTATCCGCTTTGATCGTACCGATAAACGGAAGGTTGCTCGGTACGAACCGGTCCGCCGACAGAGCGGGATTGCCGGTACCGCCAAGGTCCGCTCCGTTCATGTAGACGCGGCTGGACAAGCGAATCTTTTTTGCCTCTGAAGCTATAAAAATTCGGGTCGCTCACCGCGATGCGCAGGCGATACGTCCCCGCGCCGTAACCGCTGCCGGAGGTGCCGGAACTTTTCCAGCCGCCCGGCACGCGAACGATTCGGCGCTCTGCCTCGAGTGCCTTGCCATTTGCGAGAAAGTCCTGCGGCGTCAGCAGCTTGTTCTCGTAAAACTCCCACTCTCCGCGCAGCGGCACGATCCCCTGCTTCGCAAAACTCCATTCCCTGGCGTCCAACACCCCTGCTCGCGCTTCGGGGTACTGAAACGTGGGTTTGAGCCACTCATAAATAAATAGCGATGACACGACGGTAAATACACCGATCATGCCGAGCAATACCGTCAATTGTTTTCGCATCGTAACCGTTTGCCGTCCCATTTTCATATTCCACCAAAGATACCCGCTTCTATTTTAACGTCTTATCGTTAATATTCGCCCAGATTCGACAATCCCCTTCCCTTTGTGCGATTTACCGACAATGCGACCCATTCATCTAAATTTTCGCTCCACAAAAAATAGGGCATCCAGATGCCAGCATTCACTGGCTCTCTGGACAGCCCCAATTCTTGCTCAAACCTCGCGGATCTCTTCCAAATATCTCATCAGCGCGACGATCGCTTCTGCCCGGGTGACCTTTGCATCGGGTACGAAGCGGTTTTCGTCGCGACCTCTCATGATGCCCAGCTGTTTCAGATCGTGAACCGCCTCTCTTGCCCATGGCGGAATCGCTTCTTCGTCAGCGTATGACGCAGGCATGGCGGGATCGACCGGCTTGTGTTGTTTCTTGCCGTTCAGCGCGTGAGCACGCCAGATCAGAACCGCCAGATCAGATCTTGTCAATCGTTCGTTCGGACGGAAGGTTCCGTCTTCGTAGCCGACTATAAGTCCAAGCGCGGCGACTTGGTTGACCGCTTCGGAGGCCCAGTCGCCGATCGCGCCGGCGTCACGGAAAGCGGGCGGGGCTGCGCCGGTATCGACGGGCAGCGAACGAATCAAGATCGCGGCGATCTCCTGTCTTGTCACGTTCGCGTCCGGCCGGAATGTGCCGTCCGGATAGCCGGTGACGATGCCGAGCGTGACGGCTCGTTCTACAGCCGATTTCGCCCAATGGCCGGTCATATCCGAAAGGGAAGGGCTGCCGTTCGAGCCGGGGGCCGCTTCGGGCGTCACCGCATTCGACGCGGCCGACATGGGACCGCTGCCCGCGGCGTTGATCGCCTGCACATTAAATGTGTAGGACACGCCTGCGCGCAGTCCCGTCACCGTGATCGGGCTGCCGCTGCCGGTCGCCTCCACGCCATCCGGCGCCGACACGACCCGGTAGCCGGTGATCGCGCTGCCCCCATCGACGCTCGGGGCGACGAAGCTTACCGTCGCCTCCTTCACGCCCGCCGTCGCCGTCACGCTCGTCGGCGCGCCCGGCGTCGTGACCGGCGATGGCGTCGGCGATGGTGTCGGCGTGGCCGGGGATGGTGTCGGCGTAGCAGGCGATGGCGTCGGCGTGGCCTGCGGCGCTTCAGGCGTCGCCGCGTTCGACGGCGCCGACATCGGACCGCTGCCCGCGGCGTTGATCGCCTGCACATTAAATGTGTAGGACACGCCTGCGCGCAGTCCCGTCACCGTGATCGGGCTGTCGCTGCCGGTCGCCTCTATGCCATCCGGCGCAGACACGACCCGATAGACGGTGATCGGGCTGCCTCCGTCTTCGGTCGGCGCGACGAAGCTCACCGTCGCCTCCTTCACGCCCGCCGTCGCCGTCACGCCCGTCGGCGCGCCCGGCGCCGTGACCGGCGACGGGGTCGGCTCGACCGGCGATGGGGTCGGCGTGGGTGGCGACGGTGTAGGCGTAGCAGGCGACGGGATCGGCGTGACCGGCGAGCTGTCCGTGACGTCAACGACAAACGTCTGCGGCGCGCCTGCGCTGAACGTAAACGTCAGGTTGACGGAGCCCGCAGCCAAGCCGGATAGAAAGCCGCGGTGGATCGTGACCGTATCGGCCGACAGCGTGTAATCTGTCCCGGCCTGAAGCTCGGTACCGCCGTTCGCGATGCCGGTCAAAGCATTGCCGTTCAAATTCAATGCGACGGCGATATCCGTTTGATTCGACGGATTTTTGTCGAAGGGAGCCTGCGTCGGACTGATCGCGCTGTCGCGCGCCGGACGCGGCGCGATCGTCAAGACCGCGTGCATCGCTCCCGCCGCGACCGACTTCACGTAGTATCCGTCCATCGCGGCGATTTTTTCCGGCACCAGACGATTCGCGGTATCGCCATGTCCCAGCTGGCCCTGATCGTCGAGCCCGAACGAATAGACCTGGCCGTCGTTCGTCGTAAACAACGAAAAATCCCTTCCCGCCGCAACGGCGGCTGCGTCCTCCGCGCCGGCAACGACCGTCGGCACATTCAGACTTGCGGTATTGCCCTGGCCAAGCTGGCCGCGATTGCCGCTGCCGGCGGCGTACACCTCTCCGTCGTCGGTCAGCAGCAGCGCATGCGTTGCGCCCGCGGCGACCGCTTTGACGGGCTTGTCCATCGCTTCGATCAACGTCGGCACGTTGGCGTCCGTCGTATGTCCGAGCCCCAGCTGTCCGCCTTGATTGCGCCCGAACGCATAGACGTCTCCGTTTGCCGCGATCAGCAGCGAATATTGTTGGCCGGCCGCGATCGCTTTGATCTCGGGAATGCCGGGAATCCGCACGAAGCTGGAGCTGGACGCCGTCTGTCCAAGCCCCAGTTGTCCGTATTGGTTCGAGCCGGCTGCGTAAACCTCTCCCGCCACGGACAGCAGCAGCGAATGATCCATCCCCGTTGCGGCCGCGGCGATCGGCGGCAAGTATCCAAGCCGCACAGGTATATTTTGCGTCGTGCCTGCACTGAATCCCAGTTGACCGTTCGAATTGATGCCAAACCCATAAACATCGCCGTCTGCCGACACGACGAGCGTATGATAATAGCCGGATGCGACGCTTTTCACCGGAACGCTCTGCAGCGCAATGACCGGCTGCGGCACAATCCGATCTCCACCGCCGCCGATTCCCAGCTCGCCGTTGGCATTCCAGCCTCCCGCATACAGCTTGCCTTCCTCCGTCAGCCAGAAGGTAAAGCCGCTCCCGGCGGCTGCCGCCCTAATATCGGCTGGCGCATTCAGCGCGGCCGGGGCGGCCCGATCGGCTGAATCTCCCAGTCCCAGCTGTCCGTATGCATTGTCCCCGAACCCGAAGGCGCGTTTTTCCTTGCTCGCGGTGTAGATGACCGACAAGTTCAGCTGTTCCGACGGTCCCTGATCGAATTCAAACTGTAGCACCGCGTCGCCGACATTCAGCGCAGCTAAATAGCTTTTTTTAATGATCGCTTTCGTCCCGCCGTCCTCGAGCGTGTAATCCGTTCCGGGAACGAGGTCGGCCGGCCCGTTGCGGATGGCCGTCAGCGTATGGCCGTTCAGCTCCAGCGATACGGCGATGTCCCGCCGGTCGGGTTCGTACTTCTCGAAGGTCGCCTCGGTTGGCGAGATCAGCGACGCAAGACTGCCCGATATAAAAGTAGAATACGTCCCGCTTTCGATGAATTGAATGTTCCACAGTCCTTTAATGCGCTTCGGCGCAAGCTGCGATTCGTTGTCCCGGTCGCCAAGCTGGCCGAACGCGTCGTAGCCGAAGGCATACAACGCGCCGTCCTCGTCCACCGCAAACGAATGATACCCGCCCGCCGCGATCGTCGCAAGCTTGGGGAGGCCGGCCACCCTCGTAGGCACCGAGCGATCCAGCGTATCGCCCAGTCCGAGCTGTCCAAAGCCGTTTAGCCCGAAGGCGTAGGCCTCGCCGTCCACCGTTAGCAGCAGCGCATGCGAACCGCCTGCCTCAATCTGCCGAATCCGTTTATTTTCCGCATCCAATGCTGTAATTCGCGTCGGCGTATAGCGAATCTCCTCTTCCCCCGACGCGCCGAGGCCAAGCTGTCCGTTCACGCCCAGGCCAAAAGAATAGAAATCGCCATCCTCCGTCAGAAGCAGCGAGAAGTCCGTGCCCGCGCTAATGGCCGCTATAGGAGGAAGCTGCTCAAGTTTGGTCGGTACTGCAGCGGAGGAGACGGCTTCTCCAAGACCAAGCTGGCCGAACGCATTGCTGCCGAATCCGTACACCTCTCCGCTCACCGTGAGCACCAGCGAGTGGCTGCCGCCTGCCGCTACGGCCTTGGCCGGAGGAAGGCCCGCGATCTTGACGGGGGCGTTTAAGGAATTCGCATTCCCATGCCCAAGACGCCCGTCGCCGCCGAGACCGAACGAATAAACGTCGCCGTTACCCGTCAGCACCAGCGAGTGGTTTCTGCCCACGGCTGCGTCGATCGCATCCGCGATCCCGGCGACCGCTTGCGGCGCCTGGCGCGTGGCGGTGTCGCCAAGTCCCAATTGGCCGTATGTGTTGTTGCCGGTCGAGAGCACATCGCCGCCATCCGTTACGAACAGCGTAAAGTTGCCGCTAGCCGCTACGGCCCGCACCGGGGCGCCTGCATCGACGGCTGCCGGGACGGTTTGATCGGTCGTATGCCCGAGCCCCAATTGCCCCCGGTCGTTTTGGCCGAAGGCCAACAAGGAAATCGCTGCTGCGCTTGCATCCGGCTGAGCGGCTTTTACCGTTCCGGATAACGACTGCATAGGCTGAAGCAGCCCGACAACAAGCGTCACGGCAAGCAGTCTGGCCCACATGGCGAGCATCATCGTCCTCCTTTTTCCGCGACTCGAATATCGACAACCCGGATCTCCAGTTAAATGCAAGGCCATTCGCTTCTCGTATCCCCCCTCGCCATTTGTCAATTTATGATACTATTCAACAAAACTATTCAACAAAGTCGCTTCTTTTCCTTGCATACGCTCAAAAATAACAGCAAATTCAGCCCTCACACTCACGCCTAATGAAATACGTAAAACGCCTTTTAACAAAAGCGACCAGAACGTGTGCAAGCGCGTACCTTTGTAGCAGACCAAGTAATGCCGGAATATGATGTCTCAACATACGATTTTTAAATGAGGTACTGATAAATGAAAAAAGAGGATAACAAGCGAATTATCACGATGATTGTGGTCGCGGTCATTCTATACTCATTTGCCATGGGAAATGGCGAAAACGGGAGTACTGGAGGAGGCCCAGACGTCATAATCGTTTGATTTAGGTGGGGATCAAACTTGAGCAATCGCCGAAATAACGGAAAGTGCATTAACGGAAAAAAGCCCCCCCCCTCCCAAACTGACTCCCCAACAAATCGCTGTCGTCATCGGGCTGTTGACCAACGCCTTAGAGGTTGACTCTGTGCTTCTGGATAAGGATCAGAGAATTGAAATTGTCCTGGTAGGTTCAATCAGGAAAAAGTCTAAAGCAGATCTCATCGCCGAAGAGCTCGGCGATATAAGCGTCGGCGACTTGATTGAGGCCTTTATACGCAAATAGCCCCCATCTGGAAATCAAATCGGATGAGGGCTATTTGACCGTACTTTGCGTCCTAAGCGGTACTCCCCTTTAAAATTGGAATACCGCTTCCTTCCTATCGGCAATAGCCCATCCTGCAGAACTGCTCGCCGTTGGTTCCAATAAATAAACGTAGTCTAAAATTTCATCTTTCCAATACTCCCTGACAAAACTCGAAAAGTGCCGTTCTTCTCTTTTTCCGCTTTCTCCGGCACCGACATTTCCGCTCCATAAAAGTTCTTTATGTCCCGACCATGCAGGTTTCCGTCGTCCATGTACTTGAGCAGAATATTCGGTTCCACGTCGAAGCTTTGACGCCTACTGAACGGATCTATTACGATGGATTGAAGCGTTTCGACGCGTTCAAGATTTACGGAGCTTCCGGTCATGATGTCATAATAAGATCGTAAGCTTTGAATCATGTGTCCGCCATCAGAGTTATGAGGAACACGAGATTCGGTATACTTGATCTTCGATCCGAAATTTTCAGCGCGATACGTTTGAATGGCACTGATCTGATCCTTAGGAATATGGACCGTCTTCCGCTCGCTTGTATCGTAACCAATAAAGTAGTCAGAGGAAATATCCATTCGAATATACGTTTTGGCTGATTTCTCCCCCACGGAGACCTTAGCTAGCTCCAGTTGTCCTTTGCTTTTGTTATAGTTCATTGCTTCAATCTCTTGCATGTGAAAACCGTACAAAAATAAAGAAAGCACAAATAAGAAAATAAATAGCAACAAAACGAGCAGATTCAGAGGGATCGACCTCGAGCGGTATTTGTTATGTATCAATCTCGTAACAATAAGAAACGGCAAAAATAGGAGAAAATAAAACGTAATATAGACGAGCATATTGGGTATCGCCGGTATCCAGCCCCTGCTAACCCAATTCATTTGGAAGAACAACACTCCCCCCGCACAAAAGTATGCCAAAAATCAGGCACGCGTTAAACCATATCTTTTGCCGTTTCAGGAGATTTATTAATCTTGCAGGAATAGCGGCAGCTGCAGAATAAGCTAATCCCGCTCCAACCCCAACGACAAAGAACACGTAAATACCGTTTATCAAATACATGGAGTACGAGATGGGCTGGGCTCGCAAAAAGTTATTGATAATAAACAAATCGTTGTAGTAGGGTGCAAACAACCCTTGGACGAATATGAAGCCGATCGCATAAACCGTAAAAGGTATAAACCAAAGCTCCTTTAGCCGATTCAAAATCGTTTGCACTTGTCCATTCATCTTACGATTTCCCCCTTTTTCGTTAACCTTATCTTTTTGTATCGGCGTTTGTTCAGCCGGCTTTAGGGAACCCTTCATTTTAACCTGCATACGCAGTTGCATTAACGTTTTCCAGTTTGATGAAATGCTTTTCATGTCAAGCAAAAACGCCTCCCGTCTATGTCGAATACACATAGCCGGAGGGCGTTTTTCGTACAAGAGCGATCAACGGCGAACGCCTATTTGGTCATCCGTTTGAACTGCCTGTAGGGAATCTCGTATTGCAGCGGCTGCCCCGCGGCAAAGCGTTCGATCTCTTTCACCATGGCCCACGCGTAATTTTCCAGCTTCACCATCCCGGCCACATGCGGCATCAAATAAACATTGTCCAGCTCGCGCAGGGGACTGTCCGGCGGCAGCGGCTCCGACTCGTATACGTCCAGCACGGCCGTTATTCGTCCCGTCCGGAGCGCTTCGGCCAACGCTTCTTCGTCGATCAGCGAGCCCCGCGCGGTATTGATCAATACGGCTCCGTCTTTGATCCATTTCAGATTGTCCCGATTGATCATCCGATAGGTCTCGTCGGTTTTCGAGGCGTGGATCGAGACGAGGTCGGAATGAGACAGCACTTCATGCAGCGAGCACGGTTCGACAGCGTCGTAGGCCAAGCTGTTCATATCCACGTAAGGATCATACAGCTTGATGCGGACCCGGAAAGGCTGCAGCATTCGAATCAAATGGCGCCCTACGGCGCCCAGACCGACAAGTCCGACCGTCTTGCCGATCAGGCTCTCGCATTCCCCATTGTTCCAATTCATCGCCCTTACATCGCGCTCCCTGCGCGGAATCTGCCGCAAGGCGGTCAGCATGTAGGCGAGCGTTCCTTCGGCCACGTATTCGGCCATGACATCGTTCGCGCTGCACACCTTTATTCCTCTTTCATACACGCTATCCGTAATAAATCCCGCCACGCTCGCACCCGGGCTGACAATCAGCTTTAATCGATTCGCCCGCTCAAGAACGGCTTCCGTAAACGGGGGACAGGACAGCCAGCCGAGCGCAAAGCAGACGTCGACGTCTCGCAGGCGGTCGCCCAGCTCTTCCTGGGTCATCGCCCTTCCGTAGTCGTTCATCCGAACGTCGCCGATCCGGCGCAGCGTGTCCAGCACCGGCTTCGGCAAAAACCGCTCCTTCCATTCGCCTTCCTGCAACGTAATGAATAGGTTCATGCCATCTTCCCTTCCAGCCGGCGGATGTACGAGATGAAGTGCGGCAGCGCCACGTCGTGGTCGGCCAGCTCGGGATGCCACAGCTTTTCCCATTTAAAAGTGATCCACCCGCCGTATTTCTTTCCGCCTAACGCATCGATTATTTTTTCCAAAGGGATCTCCCCGGTTCCCGGCAATACGCTTCTATAGCCCTCATTCGTCGATTGAAGATCCGCCGCGTACAAGCGTTTGACCGCAGGCTGGACCGCAGCCAGCGCCATGTCCGGATCCTCGCCGCCAAGCCGTAAATGATCGGGCGAAAATCCGATGCCGACTCTGGCGTCCCCGATCAGCCGGACCGCCGCGGCGACCTCCAGCGCGCTTGCGTACAAGCTATGGTTCTGGATGATGACCTCAAGCCCGGACCGGTCCCGCTGGAGCAGCCCGGCGAGCAGCTCGGCGACGGATGACAGATTGACGTTTGCATACGCCGGATCGGCATGGCCGTGCACCTGAAGGCGAACGGCGCGGGCGCCCGTCTCGTTCGCCAGCTCCATGCTTCGCTTTAACGTATCCTCGACGATCCTTTTTGCATCCGATCGAAGGTGATCGTAGTGCGGGTACAGGAACAAGCTTGCCAGCGCGATCCCTTCGGCCTCCAGCGCATGCACGATTTCCTTGATATGCGCGGCGGACGAATCGAGGGTCAGCTCCCCCCTTGATCTCCGATACCCGCAAGTCGATGCCGTCGTAGCCGTACCGGCGCGCCAGCCGGATCGCTTCGACGCCGCTCAAATCCGGCGTCGCCAAGGTTGAAAAGCTGCACTTCATAACTGTTTCGTTCTCCTCCTCGAGACGCGCTTCCGTCCGTTACTTCTCTTGCCAATGAAGCAGATTCATGATCGCCGCAACCGCTTCGGCCCGCTTCGCGACATCGGCCGGCGCGAAGCGGTTCCCCGTCTTGCCGCGAACGATTCCGGCTTCGACAGCCGCAGCGACGGACGCCCTCGCCCAATTCGGGATTTGGTCCCTGTCGGCGAACGCCGGCAGCGCCGACTCCTGCTCCTGCTCCGGCTTCAGCCCGGCCGCGCGGGCCAGCATCGCCGCCATCTCCGCCCTCGCGATCTGCCGATCGGCGCGGAAAGTGCCGTCGTCATAGCCTGTAAGGATGCCCGCTTCCGCCATGGCCGAGATGGAAGCCGCGGCCCAAGCCGGAATACGGTTCGCATCCGCAAAGGCGGTGTGCGCAGCTTGCTCCCCTTGGCCTCCTTGCAGTCCTAAAGCCCGGCTGAGCATCGCGGCGAACTCGGCCCGCGTCACCGTGCGCTCCGGACGGAACGTGCCGTCTCCGTATCCGGTGACGATCCCCCCTCTTCACGGCTTCCAAAACGGATGGCTCCGCCCAGTGTCCCTTCATATCGGTCAGTCCCGGCCCATCCGTCAGCTTCGTCTTCAGCGCGGGCTTGAACAGGGTGCTCTCTATGGAGGAATCGACCAGCTTGACCTCGTTCAGCTCCAGCTCGGCGGGGCCGGGAGCGAGGCGCTTGAACCGCAAAGTCGCGAGCTTCATATCGCCCTTCATCCCCTGTTTCGGTCCGATCAGCGTGTAAGCGACGCGAATCCGCGCTCCGTCCACCAGGGGGTCAACCAGAAAGCCGTTAGGCGGCGCCTCGGCCTTCTCCAGCTTCAGCCGCCGCTCGTCGAACGTCAGCTTTAATTCATACGCATAGACGTCGCTTGTCCCGCGGGCGGCGATGACGACCGCCAGCGAACCGTCGCCGCCGCTCGTCATCTCGAACGCCGCGGATTCATTGGCCGCCGCGCCGAATGCGGCGGGCCCGCCTATCATGAACAGACAGCCTATCAGCATTGCAATCGTGAATTTGATCCTCATCCGTGCGCCTCCACCCTTCGCGGCATGAAGACCGGACGCGGCTCGCCGAGCCGCATCCGGTATCCCGTTCATCTGCATGCCTGCCGCAGTCTTCCGCTATTGTCCCGCTGCCCAATCAGCCAGAATCATTCTGGCGACGGCAGCCAGCACCTCGATCGTAATTTCATTTCCTCCGTCGATCGCGGCCGCCGACACCTTGCCCCAGTTCGGGTCCGAATTCGTTACGCCGTAGTACTTGGCAACGATGGACAGGTCGCGAATGCCGACTTTGGTGGCACCGCCCCCGACGAGCGTGACCAGCGAGCGCTCGAACGTCTGGATGGCCCCGTTCAGGGAAGCAGCTGCCGCATTGACGCTCTCCTGGCTGGAGGCGCTGCTCCCGCCGACGGCCTTGGCGGCGTCGAGCGCCGACTTGAGCGGGGCCTTGGCCGATTGCGGATACTGGCCGATCTTGTCTCCGTACGGTCCGTTGTCGTGAAGCTTCTGCGCCTTCGCGATCGCGGCGTTCAGCGCCGTCAAGTCGGCCGGTGCGCCTGGAATGACCGCGTTCAGGAATTGCTGTTCGGCGGTCCCCAGCGAGGCGACGGCTTCATCGACCGCCGATTGGGATACGCCCGCCAGATCGCGCTTCGCCTCGGCCTGCCCGATCGCATCCGCCAGCGCGTCATAAGCCGCCTGCGGATATTGTCCCGGATTCGCGCCGACCGTCGCATCGCCCAGCAGCGCCTGCGCATGCGCGATCTTGGCGATCAACGCCGTTTTGTCCGCTTCAACCGGATGAGCCACAATCTGCAGGGAGACGGTCGCTCCCGTCGTATCCGGCCGGACCGAATCTTCTCCTTCGAAGGTAAGCTCCAGGTCGGACAGCGACACGGCGGTAGATACGCCGGTCTGCGCGTCGTCCTTGACCGATGCGTGCAGCTTGAACAGCGGCACGGTTCCTGCGAGCTGCTGCCCGGCACCCGCCGTGAACAGCAGAATCTTCAGCGTCCCGGGTTGATCGGCCATCGCGGCCGCCACCTGGTAGTTCGCTTGCAGCGACTCGATCGCTTCGTCCTTCAGCATCCGGACGCCTTCGTACAGTTCGGTATCGAACGCCAGCGCCTGCGGATCGTAATGGACGAGGATATCCGCGCCGGTAAAGCGGCTTGCATCGCTAACGCCGACCGTCAGTTCAAGCTGCTGCCCCGGCTGCAGTTGTTCTGCGCTGGCCGCGAGCGTGCCGCCCGGATCTTGATTCGCCGGCTGCGCCGCCGCCACGGCGGCATCGAGCGCGACTTGGACCGCGAGCGCGTTGGCATAGCCTGCTGACGGCCGATGGTCCAGCAGCGCCTGCGCAACGTCGATCCGCTGCTGCGCCGTCAAGCCGTCGTAGGCGGTCAGGTTCAGATCGAGCCCGACTGCCGCGATCGCGGCCTGCATCGCCGCCGCATCGCTTGCCTCGTTGACGGCCGCGAGCGGAGACGGCTCGGGATTCGGTTCGCCGTATGTCGCCAGCGTGACGGACATGGCGAATGCCGACGGAATCTTCTGCATGGTGATATTGGTATTGTTCGACCCCAGAAGGACGAGGGACAGCTCCGTCTTGTCTGCCGCTACGGCATCCTTCACGTACTGCGTGATGTTCAATTCGTAATTGGCGCCCGTCGCCTGAACCGCAGTTCTGCCGATCTCGGCGAGAGCCGCCATATTGCTGTTTTTCAGATCGGCAAGCGGCTGCGTATTCCAGGTCAGCGGCGCTTCCCAGTTACTCGGGGCGGCGTAACCGATGACGGTTCCTTCCCGGGTTGTAAAAAACTGAACCTTCGCGTCTCCGATCGCGTCGGCCTCCAGGCCCGCCAACGAAGCAATATTAAATTTCATATAAACGCCGCCCTTGCGGCTCGAGGTTCCGCCGTACAGATTCGTCCAGCTGGCGGTACTGACGGTGCCCGGATTCGCCTGGTCCACGATGGCGTGCGCCAGGAGGGGCGCATTGATCTTCGGGATCGCGGCATTCAGCTCCGCCTGCACCGCCTGGGCGTCGGCATAGCCCGACGCGGGACGATGCGTCAGCACGGAAGCCGCTACGCTGTTTTTCTGCTCGTTCGTCAAGCCGTTGTACGCGGAGAGCACAAGCCCGAGCGCAGCGTTCTCGACGGCGGTTCGCATGGCCGCCGCGTCCGGGGCCGTATTGACCCGCTGCAGCGCCGATATGCGAACCTGGAAGCGGAGCGTATACGTCGCCACCGTCCACTTGTCCTCCGCGGTCACGGTCACCTTCGCCGTTCCGGGAAGCGCCGACGCATTCTGAAGCACGGCCGTCGCCTTGCCGGTATCCGCCACCTTGAAGCTGACGACCGGCAGCGCCGTCGTTCCTTCCGGCAGCATGATGTCGTACGCATACGTTTCCGGCGCAAATCCCGCAACCGTAACGCCGTTGACCTTCAAATCGCTTAAGCTGGCGTTCTCGCTTAAGGACGGCGCGTTGCTCGCTTCCTCCACTGCCGCGTCAAGCGCGTCCTGCAGCGCTGCCGCATCCGCAAAGCCGTCGGCCGGACGCACCTCCAGCAGGCGGCTGCCGACCATCCGCTTCTTCCCTGCGCCAAGCGCGTTAAATTCGCCAAGATCGAGTCCCAGACCGGGAGCGGCGATGGCCGTCAGCATTTGTTCGGACGTAACGGCTCCATTGACGACATTGAGCGGCGACGCTGCATCCGGTACGATGCTGACGCTGCCCTTGTCGGGCACGGCCTGAACGAGCAAATACCGCTTGCCGTCCCGGATCTTCTCGACGAACGGAATCGGCTCGCCGGCTTGCGTCGCGCCGATATCGCTCCATGCATCGTCGACTCTAACCTTCACCGTGAGCGGGTAATCGTACAACGTATCGTCCATGCGGTCGGTCAGGTTAAAGGTGATTTTCCGATCGTCCTTCCGCGTCACGACGATGTGAGCCGTATCGCGTTGTTGGCTGTAGCGCACGATGTCTCCATACCGGCCCACCCAGATCTGGTCGCGATACGTATCGAGAAGCTGCAGCAGGTATTGCGTCAGATCGCGGCTCGTCCGCGTCACGCCGTCCGAAGGCGTCTTGCCGGATTCATTCAGACTATGGACGAGCATATTGCTCCAACCGCGATAATACGAGGCGCTCCATACTTTGCGATTGGGATCGATAAGCGTCTTCACCATCGCCTCTACGCTGTTGCCGTTCGCCGCTTGATTGGTCAAGTCAAGACTGCCCGGACGAACGCTTAGCGACTGCGTGTTCATGTAATTGACGCTGTCCGCCGGATTCGGCAGCCCGAGCGTTCCCCGGGCGGCGATATAATATTGGGCGGCGATCTCTTCGTTGCCGCTGCCGAAAGGATACGCCAGCGTCGTTGCGCGAACGCCCTCGATCGTGTCCAGCAGCGCTTGCGAGTCGGCATATTCGCTGTGCAGATGCGCCGGGTCCAGCGTGCTGCCTTTGTCTTCGTGCGTGACGGTGTGCGAGCCGATCTCATGCCCTTCCGCGGCAAGCGTACGCCATTTGTTCGGGTCTTTGATCAAGCTCGTAATGACAAACCAGCTGAATTTAAAGCCGTATTGCTGGGCCAGGCTGCGCCAAGTATCGTGCTCGTTTTCAAAATTGTCGTCGATCGTCAGCGAGAAGGCGCCCGTCTTGTCATCGGCCCATAGCGCCACTTCCGCGTCGCCGTGCTGCTGCGGCCAGTGGTCGTAATCGGCCAGATTGATCCGTTTCTCGCCGGATGCGAGCGGGGGCAGATTCCGAAGCTGATTGCCCTGCGGCTCCAGCGCGGATTCGACCTGCTCGCGCACCTCGGTTTTCGTCAAGTAGCCGTCCGCCGGCTTGTTGTCCAGCAAATACTGGGCCACGAACTGTTTCTTGTCCTGGCTGGCCGTTTCATACTTAGGCTTGTAAAGGCCGAGCGCCCTCGATTCCAGCGCCGAACGCATCTGCTCGGCCGTCTGCGCCTCGGTCAAGGCGAGCAGGGCTTGCAGACGGACGCCTTCGTTCAATTCATTTTGCGCTGCCGCTTTATTCGCATAGCCGGCTGCGGGGCGCGCGTCCAGCACATGCTGCGCGACAGCGTTTTTGCCCGTCTCCGACAAGGCGCCGTAGCCGTACAGAATCATCCCGAGCGCACTCGCTTCCAGCGCCGTACGCATCTGTCCCGCGCTCGAAGCTTGATTGACCGCTTCCATCGGCGCCGCAGGGTTATTCAGGATCCGGTTCCATATCTCTTCGTTGATCTTCAGAATCGGTCCGTTCAGCGACGTCACGCCTTCATTCACGCCCTTGGCGTAAGTCATATAGCCATGCTCGTTCTTGTACAGCATATCCGTCGTTCCGATGCTAAGCCTGCTTACGACATCCCGCACTTCGGCGCTCGTCAACCCGGAGTCGATGTTATCGAGCAGCAATACGGGCGTGATCGCATCCACGTTCGGCTTCCAGCCCATGAAGACGTAAGTCAGGCTGCTTCGCTTGCCGTTCGCGTCCAGCGTATCGAATTCGAAGCCCATGCTGTCCGCGCCGAGATTCGGCAGGTCGTCCTGGCCGTCGACGATGTAGCCCCGGTATTTGCCGATGCCGCTGTCAAAGCCGCCGACCGGAGAGACGGGATGCGAAAACGTATAATTTACGAATTCGGCCATGATTTTGCCCGGCTGGTTTAGCGGATGGCCTTTGTAAACGAAGCCGTCGCCTGTGGCATCCTTACGAATCTCGCGTTCGGTCAGCGTCTTGCCCGAGTTCTGGTAGATCGTGCGAATATTCGTCAATCCGGCCGCGGTCAGTCTCGCCAGCCAGTCGTCGTAGTTAAAGTTGCGCATCTGGTCGTTCAACCACTGGGCGTCTTCGAAATAATACATCGCCATAATGGCGCCCGCGATGCCGGACCGATGATTCGGGTTCCATTCCTTGTCGAAGTTCCCGGTGGCGTCGATGCCCGTTTTATTGTCGTTTTCGTCGTCGTAAGCGAACTTGGCGCCATAGAGGCCCGCCAGAATCATCAGATCGAGCTTTTCCTTCTCGGCGGCGGTCAGCGCGTTCCAAATCGCGGGCGCCTTCTTTTTGGCCATCACGATCGCGCTCAGCAGCGGCATATAGCCTTGCCCCGACAGGCCGTTGCCGGCGAAGCCGGGCTCGTTGCCGCCTGCCATCACGGACCGGAGATGCTGCAGCGCCTTGGCCGAAGCGGTCGTAACGCCGTCGGGACCGATATAGTCCGGAGCGGACGCGGACAGCAGCGTCAACAGTTTAAGCGCGTTGGCGCTCTTTTCGTATTCCTCCCGCCATTCCATGACCCATTTCAACGTGCCTGAATGCGTTTCCAGATTGTAGTCTAGTAATGGCTGTCCGAAAGCCGTCGCGATCGCTTCGGCGCTGAACGGAATGCGAACCTGCGCCTGCTCGCCCGGACTGGTCGCGGTCGCAGGCTGCGATACGGCTTCTTTCAACACCAGGTCGTAAGCTTTGACGAGATACGTATATTCGGTTCCCGGCGCAAGTCCGTTGTCGACGAAGCTCGTCGCGTTCGTAACCGTACCGACCAAGGCGCCGTCACGGAAAACTTTGTAGTACAGGATGCCCGTATCGTCCGTCGATGCGGTCCAACTGACGCGCGCCTGCATCGTATTGGAGATCGCGACCTGCACGTTCGCGGGGGCCGTCGGGTTCTCCGTATCCAGTCGATTGGCCACGGCGGATACGAATACGGCCTGCACGCTCAAAGCATGCGCGTAGCCTGCGGCCGGCCTGCCGGCCAAAACGTCCTGCGCAACCTGCGAACGTTTGGCCGCATCCATGAGCCGATAACGTTCCATCGGAAGCCCCAGCGCGTTGGATTCCAACGCCGCAGTCATCGCCGCATTGTCGTTCGCGGCATTGACGCGGGCCAGCGCTTCATCCAGACGCTGTCCGTCCTGCACGACATGGTTGTCGATCGACAGCAGCCCGTCGGCCTGGCTGTAAACGAACGCTTGCCCGATATTGTTCAGCGCATAGCCCGTATTCGCATAGTTGCGCGCTTTGAATTGATCGGCCAACTGAACCGGCTGCTCCCCTTCGGGCGCGATCCATACATCGTAAGTACGTGTCGGCTGACCCGTGCCGCTTGCCGGGTTGATCCGCACCTCCACCTGATAGGTACGGTTCGATTGGGCGGTCAATGGATGGGAAGAGGCGTACGCGTTGTCGTTGCGGACGTCGAAGTTCCCGAAGTTGGAACGAACGATATAAGCCAGATCCGGGAACCCGTTAAGCGTCACCGAGCGGTCCGCATAGCTGATCAGCGCGTCCGTCTCCTGCGGATTGCCCGTCAGGTTCAGGTCGAATTTAATGGCATAGGATCGGTTCGCGAGGTTATTGTCCGATTCCAGGCGTATCGCCAGGCTTTGTCCCTGCTCGTCCTTGAACGGAACCTTGGATACAAAATGGTCCGCAATCAATCTGGCATTCGCAACGGCCGGGACATCGGTCGCTTGCGCATCTGCCGTTGCATGGACGCCGCCGATGTCGCTCAGGACGGGCGCGCTCGCAGCGAACGCATAATCGGCCGCCAGCAAGACGGGCTGCCCGGCATTCGGCGGCGTCAGCCACAGATCGTACGTGCCCAGCGACAGATTGATCATCGCTTTGACATGGTATTTTTGTCCCGCTGTATAGTTGACCGGCGTCTTCGACTCGAAGCCGGCTGCGTTCGCGGCCTTGATGGTGCCATCCGTCCCGAAGCGCAGCGCGATCGGGAAGTCCGCCGTGGCGGCAGGCGCCGCTCCGTCCGCCGTAATGCCTACCGTGCCGTTGCCGGTAGTCGAAGCAGGCGTCGCATCGAATTCAACGACGCGCAGATGACCCTTGTTATTGCCGCCGAACGATTGGACAAGCTGCATGAGCCCGGTCGGCGCAGGCGCTTCGTCCTTCAATTCAACGACAAGCTTCGGCGTGTTGGCGGTGCTTTCTCTGGCGTAAAACTCCATGTTCTCATTTAAAGTGGTTATCGGTACAAATGCGACCGCAAGCGTGGACTTGCCAGCGGCAAGCTGCGTTTTCAAATAATCGGCGAGATCGAATGGATAGTAAACATCCGGCGTACTCAATACGGACTGCTGACTAAGTACCTGGCTCCCGTAAACAGGCGCATTATTCCAGGTCAACGTCGATTCCGACCAGCTCGTATCGTCGACGGCTCTCAGACCGACCGTCATCGCGGTCCCGTTCGTGCCCATTTTCTTCAGCCATACTTTCGCGTTTTCGATCCGGTCGGCCTCCACGCCGGCAAGCGCCGTCAGATCGAACTTCATGTAAATGTATCGTTGTCCGCCAGTGCTGCCCTTTAATTGCATCCAGGTCCCGTTGGCGTTCGTATCCTTGGCAACGGCGGAAGTGAAAGCATCGTCCGTCGGAACAAGCTCGACGACCGATGCGGAAGCTGCCGAAGCCACGGCGCCCCGCCCGGATGCGGCCGGGAAGGCAAGACCGATGAGCAGCGCCATGACGAGCGCCGCGCTCACCGCTTTTTTCCAGGAAAATTTCATTTCTTAAATCCTCCTTTTGAGCATGATCATTCGTCGAATCCGGTTATTCGCCAATCCTCCTTGGAACCGCTTACAGAAACCATAAAAAAGCAGGACACCCGAGTATTGGAGAAATCCGTATTTCCGCCAGATATTCGGATGTCCTTGATAGCCCGCTTCTTATTTCGACTCCGCTTTGTAGCGCGCGTACGCGCTGTTGTACGCATCGACCGCGCTTTGCAGGTTCAGCTTATTCAGCTCGGCCAGGTACGCATCCCAGGTCGCGTTAATGTCCTGTGCGCCCATAAATACTTTTTGCTCGTATTCATCCATATAAGGATTCAGGTTGACCAGCGCATCGTCGATCGCTTTACGCTCTTCCGCGGTGAAGGTCAGCACCGGGAACGGCGGTTTGATCCAATCGCTCTCGGCGTACATATTGAAGCCGGCCTTGGCGATCTCGTTCATGCTGCTTAATTCGCCCACCAGACTGCCGCGTCTGCCGATCTCGTAGCCGCCACCGATGCTTCGGAGGAAGTTCGGCAGTCCCGTCTCGTACTTCAGCGCAACGTCGCGCAATACGGGCTCGCCGTTCACCAGGTCGTAATGCTCGCCTTCGATGCCGAAGTTGGTCAGTCTCTCGCCTTCTTTGGTGAAGAAGAAATCCATATATTTGATTACCATCTCCGGGTCGGCCGCATCGCGGGAGATGCCCCATGCATACGAATGAATCGGTTCGCGGCCCGCCATCATCTGCACGACGCCTTGCTTGTTGGCAGGAGGCGCGATCGCGACGAAGTTAATATCCGGCACCTGCGCGCGCACCGTGTCGTTCACCGCGGCGGTGGAGGTAAACCAATCGATCGTCGCCCCGCCGATATTGTTGCCCAGCATGAACTGACGGGCCTGAGCGCCTCTTGTGTATATTTCCGGATCGATAATGCCGTCTTTATACCATTTGGCGAGGTCGGTCAATGCCGCTTTATACTGATCGGACGTTTTGCCGTGATAGATTTTGTCGTCCGGTCCGATATACCAGCCGTTCGTCGCGCCCCAGATCTCGAGCAGCGACCACAAGCCGGAGTTACGGGAAAACAACGGAATCTCGTCCTTCTTGTTGTTGCCGTTCGGGTCCTTCTCGCGGAAGGCGTACAGCGTTTGCTCGAACTGCTCGAAGTTCGTCGGCACCGGCAGGTTCAGCTTATCCAGCCAATCTTTACGGATAAAGTACCCCATCGAAGGAAGCGTCTTGCCCGGTTCGCCGCCCAGCGTTCCGGTCAGCGTATAGAGCTTGCCGTCGGTGCCCATGCCGGCGCGGCGGGCTTCGGGGAAGTCCTCCAGAAACTTCTTGATATTGGGCGCATACTTCTCGATCAGCTCATCCAGCGGAATGAAGGCGCCATCGCTGACAGCCGGAGCGAGCGTCGTCCGCTGACCTTGAATAATGTCCGGCAGCTTGCCCGCGGCCAGCATCGCGTTAAAGGATTGTACTTCCTCCGTGATCGACTCGTTCGCCACGTTTTCCATCGATACGTTCGTAATTTCCGCCGCTTTTTTCCATACCGGCATGTCGCCCTTCGGCGCGCCGTTGGCGGAAAACGGATAGAACAGCGTTACCTTGGCCGGCTTTTCGGAAATCTGCAGCCGGTCCGCGCCGTTGTAGCCCTTCGGCGCCTCTGCGGCAGCGGACGCCGACGGCTTCGCCGATGGCGACGAAGACGCCTGGCCTTCATTGTTGTCCTTGGCGCACCCGGCCGCCAGCGATGCGGTCAGCGCCATAGACATTAAACCGATCAAATGCTTCTTTTTCATGCTTGCTTTCCCCTTTTACTTGGATTGGCCCTGCTGTATGTTAACCCTTGATCGCCCCGACCATAATGCCCTTCACGAAGAAGCGCTGAATGAACGGATACAGGACAAGCATAGGGATAACTGCAATCACGATGGTCGCGTAGACGATCGTCTGCTCGGTCATGGCGGAAGCGCTCATATCGACCGCTTCATTCACGTTATAGGAGACTTCGACGATGAGCTTTTTCAATAGTACCTGAAGCGGCACCTTGTCTTGATCCTTGAGCAGCATCATCGACCAGAAAAAGGCGTTCCAGCGCCCGACGAAATAGTACATCGTAATCGTCGCGATGGCCGGCCCCGATAACGGCAAATAAATGCGGCTCAGAATCGTCCAGTCGTTGGCGCCGTCCATCTTGGCCGACTCTTCCATCGAATCCGGTACGTTCTCGAAGAAGGTACGCATGAGAATGACCAGAAACGTGTCGATCGCAAAACAAAGCAGGATGCCAAGACGCGTGTCAAGCAAACCAAGCTGCTGAAAATTCAAGTAGGTCGGCATGATGCCTGCATTGAACCATAAGGTGACCAGCACGAAGAAGGTAATCAGCTTGCGTCCGGGCAGCTTTCGCTTCGATAGCGGATAAGCGCCGAGTACGGTCAGCGTCAGACTGATCACCGTTCCGATCACCGAATAAAAGACGGTATTTCCGTAAGCGGTCCAAATCCTGTCCATGGTGGCGACGCGGTGAAAGGAATCCATCGCGAAGCCTTTAGGCAATATCGTCACTTCCCCCGTCGATACGGCCAGCGGGTCGGAAAACGCGGCGATCACCACGTAATAAAGGGGGTACAGCATGATGACCATGAGCAGCAGCATGAACGACACGTTGATGACATTGAATACTTTTTCGCCCCGGGTTTGGAACATGGACGCTCCCCCCTTTCTACATGATGGATACATCGCTTATTTTTTTGGAGATCCGGTTCGCCGTCAAGACGAGGATGAGCGAGATGACGCCGTTGAACAAGCCTACGGCCGTCGCCATCGAGAAGTTCGGCGTCGTGCCGGCGGTTCCCTGGCCGGTGCTGGCGCCCGTCCCGACGCGGTATACGTAGGTTCCGAGCACATCCGCGGTCTCGAACGTGATCGGCTGATACAGCAAGATAATCATCTCGTAGCCTACATTTAAAAGATTGCCGAGGTTCAGAAGCAGCATGATCCCGATGGTCGGCATCAGGCTGGGCAGCGTAATCCGCAGGATCTGCTGGAAGCGCCCCGCTCCGTCGATCGTCGCGGCCTCGTACTGGGCGCTGTCGATCGACATGAGCGAAGAATAATAAATGATCGAGGCGAAGCCGGCGCTTGCCCAAATGCCTTGCGCGACGAATATCGTCCGGAAATATTCCGACTTCGTCAGGAAGTAGACGCTGCCTGTGCCAAGCTTCTCCAGCAGCACGTTCACGATGCCGGTCGACGGCGACAGAAAGTTAACGACAAGTCCCGCAATGACCACCGTCGATATAAAATGCGGCATGTACGAGATCGTCTGGGCAATGGTACGCAATTTGCGGCTGCGAAGCTCGTTGAACAATATCGCCAGAATAATCGGGATCGGAAAGGCAAACAGCAGATTGTAGACGCTAATCAGCACCGTGTTGCGCATCAAACGCCAAAAATAAGGTCCGTTAAAAAAAGTCGACGAAATTTTGAAAGCCTACCCATGCGCTCCCGTCCATGCCGAGGAAGGGTTTGTAATTCATAAATGCCATGCGAAGCCCGCCGAAAGGCATGTAATAAAAGATAATGTAATAAAGCACGAACGGAGTCAGCATCATGTACAAGTGTTTGCTGGCTATGATGTTGGTCGCTGCCTCGCTAAGCCGTAGCTTGCTGCGGTGCGATGGCTTCAGGCTCGCAGCTGGTTTCAAATTTCTCCCTCCCATATCGCCCCAAGCGTTCGCGAAAGCGCTTGAAACCTATCTGTTGCATTCGCCGACGATGACTTTTTGCCTTTTCAACATAACCTGATCTCCGCTTTATGTAAGCCCTTTCTTTTTCTGAACGGCCCGAAAAATACGGATTTCAGGCCTTTATTTCTTACGATCCTGCGGTTCGGAATTTTTACGTGCATAAAAGCGGTTCATTTTTGGGCGCATTTTCATTACTATTAAGGGACACAAACAAAAGGGGCGGTGGGGTTTGTATTACTACAAAAAAATGTTTCGGGTTTTCGCGGCGATCGCGATCACCTATACCCTGCTGATCGAAATTATTTTTGTCGGGCTCTACTGGATTCCTTCGCGGCGGGAATTCGCGGAGAACGTGGAGACGACGGCTCGCAGCCTTTCCGAATATACCGATTCCAGGCTGAAGTCGCCGCTCGAGATCGGCATCATTCTGAACGCGTCGGATTATACGAGCAAGTATGCGAGCAATACGCTTACCAATTACGAAAGACTTCGATTCATCAAGTTCATTCAGAATATCCATGGATTGACGGCAACGCAAAACTTCGGTCTCGCCGTCACGAAGTACGATGACAATTACGTGATCATGAACAACGAAACCGGAGGCATTCCGTATTTCCGAAGTATTTTCAGATTAAGCGAAAAGCGGCTGGACGCGGCCATTCAATACTTTAAAGAGAACCCCCGCGTATTGTCGCAATTTTTTATCGCCGATCTCTCCGGCAAAAATAAGACGTACGTGATTGCCCGGCAGGAGTGGTTCGGAAGAGCGGCGCCGATCTATACTTTTACCTCTTATTATGAATCGCAGCTCTTTGATTTGAATACGCTTACAAAAGGATCCTTCGCTTTGTTTTTCAACAACGAGCTGGTCGCCTCTTCGGGAATGCTTGAACCCGATGCCGTGAAGAAGCTCGCCGACCGTGGTTTTCAGAAATCGGATTATATCCAATATGACACTTCGTCCAGCGTACCGGGATACCGCTATGTGTATTTGACCGAGCCGCAAGCGATACTTACGCCTACGCTCATTATGATCGTGGCGTGCGGTCTCGTCGCGATGACGGTCAGCCTGTGGCTGATGGCGCTGGTCACGAGGAGGATGTACACGCCGATTGAAGGCGTGCTCAAGAGCACCGGCGAAGCGTTTACCTCCGGCGATGAATTCGCGCATATCCAATCGACCATCCGATCGCTCTCCTCCAATGTCGAGACGATGTCGCAGTCGCTGGAGCAGTTCAAGCTGTCCGCGGAAAACAAATTTTTGCACGAATTGCTGACGGGTCTCGTTCCCTTGGAGGAAATTCAAGAGCGGCTGCTTGGTTTCCCGAAGCTGAATGCCGAGGGTCCTTTCGTTATCGTGCTGATTCACTACCGGGAGACCGGTCAATATACGGGCGATTTTCTGCACGGCATGACGTACAACGTCAAGCAGAGGCTGAACGCCCTGCTCGACAGCCAGTTCGCCGACAGCCGATTGCAGCGGACGATCGACCTGAACTTCGAGACGCAGGCCGTTATTCTGCAATGGGACGCGAAGCAGCAGCTGGCGGAGAAGCTCCGCAACAGCATTATCGGCATCGAACCGGAGAGCGGTCTCGAGATCAGCGCCGTGATCGGCACGCCCTGCGACACGCTGACCTCCATTGCAACTTCCTACCGCAAAGCCGTTAAAATGGCGGAGATGCTCGGCTACAGCGGCATGCACGCCAAGGTCATACAGGCCGACGACGTCAAGACGGCGGACAAAAACACGGTCGACTATCCGCTGCAGCAAGAGCAGACCTTGATCAACGCCGTCATTCACGGCAAAACGGCCATTTGGCAAAGCTCCCTGGAGGAGCTGATCGCCGCCAACCGCCAGAAGCGCGGCAACCTGCTGCCCACGCTGGCGCTCATGCTGGACGTCACCGTCAACCGGATGATCGACGGCACGGACCTGTCGGCGCCCGAGGCGTTCGGGACGCATCATGCGGACGATCTGCAGCTTCGCGCCTGCCGTTCCTTCGAGGAGCTGCACCAGAAGGCGCTGCATGCGTTCGGCAGGCTCGAAGCCTCGTTCGCCAAGGCGCAGGACAAGTCCAATTCAAGCCTGGCGGAAAAGATGCTGTCTTATATCCACGAGCATTACCGCAGCGAGATCAGCTTGTACGACCTGGCGGATTACCTCAATCTGTCGCGCAATTACGTATCGACGCTATTCAAAAACGCGGTAGGCCGCAACTTCAAGGATTATATCGGCGAATACCGGTTCCGCCAGGCCTGCGCCATTATTCAGGACAATCCCGATCTCAGGCTCAAGGATGTCGCGGATCAGGTCGGATGCAATACCGAAATTTTGACTCGTTTGTTCACGCGTCATGCCGGCATGCTTCCGAGCGATTACCAGCAGATGTGCAAAAAAAACGAGAAAGCCGATGAATAATCGGCTTTCTCGGCTTGCCTTCGTTAGTCTGCATGCAACAAAGCGCCGCGTCCCGCTCCAGCTTACAGCTTCCTCAACTCGTCCAGAATATCCTCCGGCGCCAGGCGCTTCATAAAATCCGGGTTGACGTACGCGGAACGGACGATGCCGGATTCGTCGATCATGAAGGTGGACGGAATGGGCAGGATCCACCGGTCGGTCGCGTTGTACTCGGCCAGATCCATCTTGAACTGGTTCGACATCAGCTCCTGAAGGTATGACGGCACGTCGTACAAAATATGGTAGAAGGCGGCGACCAGACCGTTCGTATCGCTGAGCACCTCGAACTGCAGGTCCTCCTTCTCTTGATGGGACAGCGTGTTGTCCGGGCTTTGCGGGCTGACGGCGATGAGCCTGGCGCCCAGCGCGTGAATCTCCGGGAGCACCTTCTGGTAAGCGCGAAGCTGCGCATTGCAGTACGGACACCAGCCGCCGCGATAGAAGGTGAGCACGATAGGCCCTTTAGCCAGCTCGTCGTACAAGTGAACGGGGATGCCCTGCGCGTTTTTCAGCGTAAAATCCTTCGCCTTCTGCCCTTCCTGCAGCCCATACTGCACGCCCGACTCCTGCTGCTCCCGGATCGAACGGAACATCGCGGCCTGTACCTCCATAGGCGAATGGGCGACAAATTGCTGCTTCATTTCTTCCAGCGTTTGATTTAAGGACATGGATGATTCCCCTCCTATGTGATCACTCTATTATTTCATAAATCCAATCGCGAGGAAAAGGATGCCAAGCATGATCGAAACATAGCCGGCAACTTTCTTGACCGGACCGCCCCATTTTGCCAACCTTCGCATAATCGAAATGGAAAAGACTGCAACAGCCGCGAGTATGACGCCTTTCCCGAGCGAATACGCCGTCATGAGCAGCGCGCCGTGAAGCGGGCTTCCTTGCAGGGCAATATAACTGATTAGCGCAAAAAAGATCGGAATGGCACAGGGGGAAATGACGAGTCCATACGGAATTCCTAGTTTGAATGCGGCCACGGCGCCTTGCGGGCGTTCCGGCTGGTTCATCGGCTTTTGAAAATTCGGCATGGCGAACGATATGACGCCAAGCAGCTGAAGTCCGGCCAAGATGTCGAAGATCGGCGGAACCCATGTCAGCAGCCGGTATTTCTCGACGAAGGGCAGGAACTGTTGGCCGAGCAGCGCGATGATCAAACCGGCCGCCAGCGAAGTGACCGCCATACCCAGAATAAAGTTGATCGCGATCAGCATCGCTTTCCTTTTATCGCCGGCAGCTCCTCGCTGGACATAACCCGCAAACATCGCAAGCACCGGCAAATAGCAGGCCAACACCGCGCTCACGATACCGACGATGAACACAAGGATGTAGGTCGCGGCGGAAATGCCGCCCGTAATCGTAAAATGATATAAGTTTTCCATACGCGTCTCCTTTTATCTAACGTTCCTCTTCATAATCGAGCCAAGCATACACGCGTTCGCGAAGCTCGGACAATTTGGGCAAAGTGCCGAATTCCGTTTTCCCGTTGATGAGAATCGCGCCTGCGCTGAAAATGTTCAGTACCTGAAGACGTTCGAATTCTTCAACCACATGTAACTCCCGAATCTCGATTTGCGAAAATTCCGCCGCCACTTGCTTCACAAGACTCAGCGCCTTTTGACAAATGGAACACCCCGGTCCGGCTGATACCACCTCGATTAACAAAAGATCCCCTCCTTCATCTCTCCTGTTCAAGATCCTCCGTGCAAAAGGAAGATTAGCTTTGATTATAGAGATCGGGCTGTTAAATCCTTGTTAAGAAACGCGGCGAAGGATTGCATGATTTTCCTCGCATCGCGGAAACGCGAATGCTATGTTATTCTCTGTAGCAGGAAGGAGTGGTCTTATGCGAATCCTTATCGTCGAAGATGAGGAAGACCTTTCGCGTGCGTTAGCCAAGGGGTTAAAAAAAAGAAGGTTATGCCGTAGACAGCGCGTATGACGGGCTGACCGGGTGGGAGCTGGCGGATACCAACGAATACGACGTGATCCTCCTCGACATCAATCTGCCGGAGCTGGACGGCATCTCGCTTTGCCAACGCATTCGCCGGTCCTCGCACCATCACGACGTATGTATCCTGATGCTGACCGCGCGCAGCCATCCGGACGAAGTGGAAGAAGGACTCGATTCAGGAGCGGACGACTACCTTCGCAAACCCTTCGTGTTCAATGAATTGCTCGCCCGCATTCGGGCGCTCCTGCGCCGGCGTTCGTCCGTGAGCAGTTCGGTGCTGCGGTTCGACCGGCTCGCCCTGGACTCGAAGACAAAGGAAGTCTGGTTCGAACATGCGCTCATTCCATTGACAAAAAAAAGAATTCGGCTTGCTCGAATATTTGATGCTCCATCCCGGCGAGGTCATATCGTCGGAGCGGCTGCTCGAGCATGTATGGGATATCAACGCGGATCCGCTCACCTCAACGGTCCGGGTTCACATCAAATCCTTGCGCAAAAAGCTCTCGCAGCATGATCCGGAAGCAGGAGAGGCGTATATCCAGACCGTTCAAGGCCATGGGTATCGGTGGACGCTGCGCGCGGCCGAAGAGAAAGAGGCAACGACATGAAACCCTGGAATCGTCTATCGCTGCGCTTCAGATTGACGCTGTTTGCCATTCTAAATTTGGCGGCCATGATTACTCTGTATGCGGTCTTAGAGTTCTTTTTCTCGGCTTCGGGGATCGTGTCGCATCTGCAAGGGCGGATTATCAGCTTACTCGTTGCGCTCGCAGGCATGATCCTCAGCGCGCAATGGCTCGCATCCATGATTCTCAAGCCTGTGAAGCGAATGAGCGAGACCGCCGCCGGCATCACGGCGACCACCCTCGACAAACGGCTGGAGATCGACCGGCTTCACGACGAATTGAAGACGCTCGGCATTACGTTTAATAAGATGTTGGACGGGCTGGAACGCGCCTTCGACCAGCAGGCCCGCTTCGTATCCGCGGCTGCGCACGAATTAAGAACGCCGCTGTCCATCCTGCGCACGAATCTGGAAGTGTCCGGAGACGGCGATCGCATCGATCCGAGCGATTGGCAGGATTATAGAGCGACCACGGAGCGGACGTTGTCACGGCTGGAGTCGCTGACGGAAGATTTGCTGCTGCTGGCCGACGGCTCGTACGAATGCACTGACAGTGAGCACCATGCGGTAGAGCTTGCCGATATCCTTACGGATGCCGTCTCCTTTATGGCGCCCATGGCCGTCGAATACGGCGTGCAGGTCCATCTGACGGAGCCCTTCACTGCTTCGGTTAAAGGGGACGAGAGCTTCCTGTTCTTGGTGTTCCGAAACCTGCTGGACAACGCCATCCGGTACAATCGGCCGAACGGAAGCGTGACGCTGCTGGTGGCGCATGAGAATGGACGCGTAACGGTTCGGGTGGCGGATACCGGGAAAGGAATATCCCCTTCGAACAGGGAGCTGATTTTCGAGCGGTTTTATCGCGTCGATGCCTCACGGGCTCGCAGGCATGGCGGAGCCGGCCTCGGCCTGTCAATCGTCCGACATTTGCTTGGCTTTTTCGAGGGAACCGTTGAATTGGAGTCGAGTTCGGAAGAGGGAAGCGTGTTTAAGGTGATGTTGGAGCGGGGTTAGGGGACATGTTACTTCGAAGGGGCGGTTAGCGAAAATGAGCGATACGCTCAGGAGGTTTGACCAGGACGAGCCGGCAATCGAATCGGCCTGCCCCAGCCGGCTCGCGGCAGAGGCGCGCTGACGTGGCCGCTGCGTATACGGCCGGATGGTGGGTCGGCATGATCGCGGTCGGAGCGGCGCTGCTGGCCGTGTTGTCCATCGTCTGGCACAGCTGGCGCAACGGCATCTCGCCGATGCCGGCGTCCGGCCCCGTCCGCCGCGCGGTAGCGGCGGAGCTGCTGCGGCTCGGCCCGCGCGGCTCGGCGGTAGAGGCCGGCTCGGGCTGGGGCAGCCTGGCGCTGCATACGGCGCGACGCTGTCCCGGCTGGCGGCTGATCGGCATCGAGAACTCGCCGCTGCCGCTCGCGGTGTCGCGGCTGCTGGCTAGGGGACAGCCGGGCATGCGATTCATGCGCGGCGACTTGTTCGCGTACCCCTACGAGGACGCCGACGCGGTGATCTGCTACCTCTATCCCGGCGCGATGAATCGCCTGGCGCCGCTGCTCCGGCAGCATCTCGCGCCAGGCGCTTGTGTCATCAGCGTCTGCTTCGCGCTGCCGGGCTGGACGCCGGCGCGAACGGTCGTCTGCGCCGATCTGTACCGGACGCCTGTCTACGTCTATGTCCGCTAGGACGGAGAAATTACCGCGATCCGTGCATGCATCCGCGGGTTGCCGCTCCCTCCGATTGTCGTCCGTTTCGATATGCGCGCTTTCGGCTAATTCATAAAAAAGATGAGGGAAGGGATCTCATTATATGAAGAAGAATCCGTTCATCCTTTTATGCGCTTTGACGGCGATGCTGTTCGCGTTAACGCCTCTTCCGGCGGCGCATGCAGATTCGCCTGTCACCTCCACCAACTTTTATGAAGCGTATAAGGACGAACCGATCGTCCAGAAGGCCCTCCAAGCGGGCGGCATGACGGCCGAGCTGGCGGCCTACCTGGCCGATAAATCTTCGCCGCTTGCGCTGCGCGCCGCCGTTATCAATGCCATAGGCTGGGACACCGAGCCGACCCAACGCGCGGAAGCCTATGCGCAGCAGGCGTACGGCAAGTCGCTTGCAGCGTTCAAAAAGTCCGAGCTGCGCGGCGACGAACGCTTTGTCATCGGCTATTTGCTGGCGATGGACGATTATCTGGATACGCGCGAGGCGGAGCGATGGCTGGATGATGCACGCCAGCTGCTGCCGGATAGCTTTACCGCTGCGTTGATTCATGCCATTGTCCAAGCGCAAGAGGAGATGAAGGTCGCCGGCTGGCCGCAAGTGTGGAAAACCGTCGCAGACGTGGCGTTCGATCCGGACTTGGAGATGGATATGCGGCCTGAAGCCGCCAAAATCATTATCGATTATATGGTATTGTACAGCGACAAAAAAGGTAATCAACCCCTTTGCCGAAGAAAGCCGCCTTACGCTTCGAATCGGGGATCGCGACTTTAAGCTGAACGGCGAGACGTTCGAGATCGATCCCGGCTACGGCACGGCGCCAGCCTTGATCGACGGCAGCGCCTACCTGCCGGTTCGTTTCCTGACGGAGGCTGTCGGCGGAGACATTCGCTGGGAAGCGGCCACGCACACCGTGCGGCTGGACACCGCTCACGTATCGATGAAGCTGACGATCGGCGAAAAGACAGCTGTCGTAAACGGAAAGGAACAACGGTTGCTTGGCGCCCCTTATATCTCAAACGGACGCACCATGTTGCCGTTCCGCTTCCTTGGGGAAGCGCTCGGGTTTGACGTCTCATGGGACGCTGCAACGCGCGAGATTGGCTTGACGCTGGAATCGCAGTCGCACAAGTAATTGGATAAGAGCTCGGAAGAAGGAAGTTGTTTAGGGTTACGTTAACTTGAAGCTGTATCCTTGTTCAAGCAAGTGCCAAGATGCCATGTCTACGATAAAAGCGACATCCGCATAAGTATGCGATTCATCAATCAATTCTGGACCCGAATCAAGAGGTCCATGCATCGCCATGAATGATCTTGCCAACGACCTCTCCAAATATGACGACAATATCGCGGAGCCATTCATTTAATGGATATTTGCTCGGGTCCTTGTACTTATTCCATTCAATGATGGCTTTGCAGTGTCTTCTCTCCCCATTGGTTGCCACCTTTTAAGTGCGTTAATGCTCCTCTATTCCAGTCGGCAATGAATCCTTATGATCTCCGCAAACTCTAAAATAAAAGGCACCCAAAGGTGCCTTTAATCATCTTATAATATCTAAATTAAGCCTAATACAAAGGACCAACGATAAAATACTTAACGCTATAGAGGGGGGCGAAACCGAATTGGGCGCCAATAAGCCATGCGCCTACACCGGCAGACCCTACAAAAGCTAAAAACAATAAAACTCTTGATACAAAGAAAGAAATAGACCAAAAAACGATTACGATGAGCGTTATGCCCGAAAATACAGCCCAAAAAGAATGAGTAATGTATCCAATTAAAAATAGGAACAGTAAAACCTGAAGCACAACTAGTGATACATTGGCTTCATTCTCTTCATGCTCTTCCAAAGCCTTACTAAATTCAGATTGTAGATCAGACCTCGCCCTTTTTCGCTTATCGGTAAAGTTTATTTCTTCCCATCCGTTACCGTTGTCCTTCGGAACTATGAGTATTTTGTCCTTATCCATATATCGTTCACCCCTAAACTATCATACATTAGCTTCCATAGTTCGCCAATGATTGGTCTGGGCCCAGTTGATCTGGAAAAATGGAGCGCGCTGGGATGGCGAAGGTGATGCCGCCGATCTTTTCTAAGATAACGTCGTTGCCCTGAGGTCGCGAGTCTCTTCTCCGAATACAAAATAAAGTTAGCCGTTGTAAAAACCGGTTTATGCGCTACATAAAACCGGGTTTGTCGTTGTTCAGATCGTCCAGTAGGCAGGAATAAACGTTTCTTCTATATTGGTTGTATGCGCTTACAAAAGCGCAAATCCAATATGAAGGTGGTTGATTTGATGCTTCGAAGAGTACGACTGGTCTTGCTAGCTATTCTGACGATCGGCTTGCTGGTCCCCCCTGGCTGGGGTCCGGCAAGATTCTCTTCCGCGCAGGCAGCGGGAGAGAATCTGATCCAGAACAGTTCGTTCGAGACCTATACCACGGATTCCCAAGCCGGCTGGACAACCCGAAGGGCTGCCAACTGGGGCATATGGGTGGACACGGCATCCACGCCGGTTGCGCCGACGGTCACCGTAGAACTGTACCACTCAAGCGCGGGCAGCCGTTCCGTGAAGATCAGCTCGCCCGCTCCGAACAAAAGCAGGTTAACGGTGTATCAAGGGAATATCCCCGTCGTTCCCGGTCAGGAGTACCGGTTATCCGGCGCGTTCAAAACCCAGCAGATCAATGGAGACACCAGCGCTTATGGCATAAATATCCGGGTTGCCTACCTCGACCCGGCAGGACAGCTGCTGCGGATGGATTATTTGCTTCCGTCCAACAAACCGGTCCGAGGCAATAATACGAACTGGGTTAGCTACGAAACGTCGACAATTGCGCCCGCGGGATCCGCAACGGCCAGAGTCGATCTCGATTACAACAAAGTAACGGGCAACGCCTGGTTTGACGACATTCAATTCAAACCATGGACATCCCTCAAGGGTCTCTCCTTCCAGGAGCAGGGAACCATGATCCCCGTCGGAGGCACGAAGCAGGCGCCCGTTCAGCTCGCGCCCGCCAATCCGTCCAATCCCAGCTTGAGCTGGGCTTCGTCCGCCCCCGGCGTGGCGACCGTTGACGGACAAGGCACGATTACCGGGGTTGCGCCGGGCCTTGCCACGATTACGGCCACTTCGGCCGAAGGCGGCTATACGGCGTCCTACCTCGTGACGGTAGCCCCTGCCGGGCTTGTGAAGAACAGCGGCTTTGAAACGGTGACGAGCGGTTCGCAGAACGGCTTTACGGATAAGACCCCTTCCTTCTGGTCGGCTTTAACCCCTTACGGAAGCCCGGTCGTCACGGTCGATGAAGCCGTATACGGAGCAGGAAGCCGCTCGCTCAGCATCAGTGCAGCGGTTAACAGCAATGCTTCCGCCGTGCAGTATAATATGCCGGTGACCGAAGGCAATTGGTATCGCTGGAGCAGCCTGATCGCGACAGAATCGCTAACCGGCACCGGAGCCTCCCTCCGGTTGAAATGGAATGGATCCGGAGGGACTGCGATTAGCACGGAATACTTGCCGGCGACAGCCGTGAAAGGCACCCAGCCCTGGAAGAGCTACGAGGGTCTCGTTCAAGCGCCCTTGGGTGCGACCGGGGCCAGCTTATACGCGAATTATGATAAAGCAAAGGGACAAGCCTGGTTCGATGACGTGCAGCTCACGCCATGGATTCCCGTTACAGGGCTTACCGGAGACGTACCTTCTTATCAAGCCCTCAGCCCTGGCGAAAGCGTAACGCATGCCGTTTATGCAGCCCCCTCGAACGCGACGGACAGACGGGTGTACTGGTCGTCCTCCCAGCCTGAGGTCGCCGCAGTCGACGCATCCGGCAAGGTCAGCGCCAAAGCGGCGGGCCAAACGGTCATTACCGCTGCGTCCGCAGAAGGCGGCTGGACCAAATCTTATACCGTTATCGTCTCGGCAGCCTTTCCCAACGGCGGTTTCGAGACGACCGTCGCTACCTCCTCGACCGATTGGCTGAACGGGACCAAACCGGGCACCTGGATCAACTATTTCGGTACGGGGACCCATCCCCAATTATCGCTTGATTCGACCGTGAAGAAGGAAGGCGCGAAGTCGCTCAAGATTGAAGCTTCCTCCCAAGGAAAGGCGGTTCTGTACAACAATATCGTAGGGGCCGCGGCCGGCAAGAGCTACCGGGTCGGCGGCTGGCTCAAACAGGAGAACGGCGGTACGAATGTCAGCCTGCGACTGGTCTACCAGGATGATAACAATGCGATTATTTCGAAGGACGGCAATGTCTACGAGAAGCTACCCGCCATCGGAACGACAGGCGCGGACGGCTGGGGCTTTTACGAAAAAATCGTCACGGTCCCTGCGGGCGCCACGAAGGCGCGGCTTGAGGTTGCCTTCGAGCTCGGTACCGGTACGCTGTGGGCGGACGATATCCAGGTGATCCCGTGGATTCCGGCATCCGGCATCCAATTGGATAAAAACAAGGGGCTGATCGGCGTCGGCGAGAGCGTGGCCTTGACGGCAACGGCGCTGCCCGCGAACGCCACCAATCCGGTCGTGTCCTGGGAATCGAAGAATGAGGCGGTAGCCGTCGTGGAGGCGAACGGTACCGACCCCTCCAAGGCTACGGTCAGGGGGATCGCTCCCGGCATCGCTACAATCAGCGTGAAAGCAATAGAAGACCCGCATGTTTATGCAACTTATGCCGTCGTCGTGGGGACGGATTCGGACATTACCGCCTCCGACGAAACCGTCGAGGTCAACGAGGATCAATCGATCAGCCGTCCGATTCTGGCAACCGACGCAGCGGGAGACCCGCTTACCGCATCCGTGCTCCTGGCACCGTCGCATGGTACGGTCGCCGCGCGCGACGACGGAACATGGACCTATTATCCGAATGCCGAATATAACGGAGCGGATACGTTCACGCTGCTGATCGCCGACGGCCATGATCACTTTGCTTTCTCGGTCATCCAGGTCAATGTCGGGTCGCAGCAGGATGCCCCGTCCATGGATAAGCTGCAAGTCAACGTAGGTACGGTTCGGGATCAAGTCCTGTCGGGTCGCGTGACGGCCAAAGACAAGGATGGCGATCCGTTGACGTTCGCCCTCCAGGCGGATCCGGCATCCCAGCCCCAGCACGGCGGCGCTGCCGTTCAATCGAATGGCGATTGGACGTATACGCCTGCAGCGGGATATACGGGCTACGATTCCTTCCAGATCGGGGTTTCGGACGGACATGGCGGTACGTCCGGCACCAAGATCGTCGTGTATGTCGGCCTGCCGGGAGCGGATATGATTGCGTCCCTCGTCTCCAGGCATTCTGCACCGGGGACGGCTCACCCTAGGTTGTTTGCAACAAGCGATGATTTTACGAGCATTCGCGGGCTTATTCAGACGGATCCGATCATGCAGGAGTGGTACGCCAAAGTGAAGGCCGACGCGGACCTCGAAGTCCCCAAGCCTTCGATCCAATACTATACGACCAGCTCGGGCTCCAACATCAATATCGTCAACCTGGCGGATGAACTGAGGCCGCGAATTGAAAAGCTTGCCCTGATGTACCAATTGACAGGCGACACCAAATATTCGGTTCCTGCTATCAATCAGTTGAATGTGATGGTGGATTATCCGGATTGGCATGGCGGCGTCAAAAACTTCCTCAGCATTTCGGAAATGGGCGTCGTGGCTTCCATCGGCTATGACTGGCTGTACGATGCGATGACGCAGCAGGAGCGGGACAGTCTCCGCGCCAAAATGATTCAGGAAGTGCTGATCAACGCAAAGTATGAATACCTGGAAGGCGGGGCCAAGAACAATGCCTGGTGGACGGTTTCCCCATCTAACTGGAACTTGGTAGTCAATGGCGGCATCGTGACAACCGTTCTCGCCATCGGAGACGAAGCGGATGCCAATCGCGTCCATACGGAAGCTTCCGATCCGCGCTTCCAGGTTCCGATCGCCGAGTCGGTGCTCGAGTCGGCGCTGTCCTCCACGCAATACGGTCTCGGCGCCTTCGCCACCGACGGCGATTGGCCGGAAGGGACCGGGTATTGGAATTACGCGACCGAATATTTCGCGTATATGATGTCGGCGCTCCATACGACGCTGGGCACCGATTACGGCTTTATGGACCAGGCCGGCGTCCGCGAGACCGCGAAGTATATGGCAAACCTGCACGGCCCGAAAGGTCCGTTCAATTATGCGGATGCGCATCCGACGATTCTCGATACGCCGCAGCTTCTGCTGTTCGCGGATTTGCTCGAAGACCCGGATGTGTCCTGGTACAGGCAATTCAGCTACAAGGAGAATCATAAAGCGCTTCCGATGGATCTGATCTGGTACCGTCCGGGACTGTACGGCGCCAGCGTTGATCCGCAGCAGCTTGACGTGCTGTACGATCATCCGCTCAAGAACAATGTCGCAGCCTTCCGCGATTCCTGGAGCGATCCCGGCGCCAACTACGTCGCGATCAAGGGCGGGGTCAACGATTATGCGATAACGAATACCCTGCATAACCATCTCGACGTCGGGACATTCGTTCTGGATGCGCTTGGCGTCCGGTGGGCCGTCGATCTCGGGAAGGACGACAAGGACTATAACGTGCAGGGGTACTTCACGAGCAACCCCGAGGCCGATCCGAACCGATGGGATTGGTACCGCACGAGGGCCGAAGGCTCCAACACGCTGGTGATCAACCCGGACGACGGACCGGATCAAGCGCTCGACGCCAACGCGCCGATCATCGCTTACGATTCCAAGCCCGAGGGCGGCTACGCGGTCGTCGATATGACGTCGGCCTACAAGGATGACGTCGTGTACGCGAAGCGGGGCATGATGCTGGGCCAATACCGCAGCAGCTTCCTCCTTCAGGATGAGCTTCAGCTGAAAGCCCCTTCGGACTTGTATTGGTTCATGCATACGGATGCGCCGGAGATCACCGTTGCACCGGACGGCAAATCGGCGATCCTCACGAAGAATGGCAAACGGCTCTATGCCCAGCTCCTGTCCCCTGGCGCGGCTACCTTCGAGGTCCGGACGGCGACCCCGCTCCCGACAACGGATAGTTACGCCGGCCAGACGTTGAATGCCAATGTGAGGAAGCTGACGATTCACATCCCGGCTGCCAAGGATCAACTGACGATTGCCGTTCGCTTCACGCCGTTGTCCGTCATTGAAGCGCCGCCTGCCGACGTGCCGGCCGTGACGCCGCTGCAAGCGTGGAGCCTGGATTCGACGCCTACCGCGCTCTTGTCGCAGCTCAAGGTCGATGGCGTGCCGGTTGCCGGCTTCCGCTCGTTGAAAATGAAATACGCGGTGGAAGTTCCCTTCCTGACCCAGACTGTACCTGCGATCACGGCTGTCGCTGCGGACCCGAACGACACGGTAACCATTACGCCCGCTTCCGGCATACCGGGAACGGCCGTCGTGGAAGTAACGGATGACCAGGGCGTCAATCGACCGGGTAAATATCTCATCGATATAACCCGGGGCATATTCTCGGGCGTGCTCACGGATGTCCCGGCATTGCCTGTCACGTACTTGGCCGACAGCGGACCTGTTGACAACCAGTGGCCCGGGCCGCGCGCCGCGGATCACGATCTGACAACGTACTGGTCCGTCAGCGGACCGAACACCATTGATTTCGACCTCGGCTCCGAGACGACGGCCACGTATGTCGGCATCTCCTGGCGGCTCGGCAATCAGCGTCAATTCTACTTTGATCTACTGACATCGACGGATGGACAGACTTGGACGAAGGTCTATCAAGGGCCGAGCTCGGGGGAAAGTGACCGACGATTATGAGATTTACGATATCCCAGATACGACGGCGCGGTATCTTCGGATTGCCGTATCCGGCAACAACCTCTCGACGGCAACCAGTATTATGGAAGTGATGGTTTACAGCGAGTAAACAAAAATAGCCGTTATGCCGAGGACTACGCGTCCAAGGCTAACGGCTTTTTTTGCTGTATCCGACAGGGCCAAGGGAAAGCTTCACCCCTTAATCGCCCCGATCATCACGCCTTTAACGAAATACTTTTGCAGGAAAGGATACAGAAGCAGGATCGGCCCTGTCGCTACGATGATCGTCGCGTATTTGATCGTCTCTCCGAACAGCATCTTGTCGGAGCCGCCGACGCCGGTCGTCATCGTTTCGGTACTGCTCGTGATCAGGATCTCCCGCAGAATGAGCTGGAGCGGATAGAGGTCGCGCGTGCGCAAGTAGATGAGCGCGCTGAACCAGGAATTCCAATGGGCCACGCCATAGAAAAGAATCATGACCGCAACCACGGGCATCGACAGCGGCAGAATGACGCGGAATAAGACGGTAAAGTCGTTGGCGCCGTCCAGCTTGGCCGATTCCTCCAGGCTGGACGGAACGCTCATGAACGAGGTGCGCATGATAATCAGGTTATAAGCGCTCATCGCAGCGGGGATAATCAGCGCCCAACGGGTGTCTGCCATGCCTAAATCCTCGATTAGCAGGTACGTGGGAATTAAGCCGCCGTTAAAGAACATGGTGAATACGATCAGGAACATGACCGGGTTTTTCCACATCACCTGCTGCCTGGATAAGGCATAAGCGCCGAAGGAGGTCATGAGTATGTTAAGTAGAGTGCCCAAAGTAACGTACAGTAGGGTGTTCAAATAACCGGTGATAATCGACGGATTCTGGAAAACGAGCCTGTAGGCTTCCAAGGTGAAGCCTTTGGGGTACCAGATCAGTCCGCGCGTTTGAATGGCCCACTTGGGATCGCTTAGAGAGGCGATCAATACGAACAAGAACGGATATAAGGTGATTAGGGACAAAAGAATCAAGAGCAGGGAATTCAACAGGTCGAAAAGATGTTCCCCCCGGCTTCTGCTCATGTTGAACGGCCTCCTTTTTACCAAAGTTTATGTTCGCTGGTTCGCCGGCTTAGCGCATTGGCCGATAGCAGCAGCGTAAAGTTAATGAGGGAGTTAAAGAGGCCTACGGCGGCGCTGTAACTGAAGTTGGATTCAAGTATCCCTTTTCGGTAAACGAAGGTCCCGATGACATCGGCGGTTTCGTACGTCGTCGGGTTGTACAGCAGCAGGATTTTGTCCGCGCCGACGGACATGAAGTTGCCGATCTGGAGAATAAGCAGGATGACGACCGTAGGCATGATACCCGGCAATGTAATGTGAAAGGTCTGCCGCAAGCGGCTGGCGCCGTCAACGCGGGAGGCCTCATAGAGCGAGGGGTCGATACCGGCCATGGCCGACAAATAAATGATGGAGCCCCAGCCGATATTCTGCCAGATGTTCGAGGATATAAAAACGAAACGAAACCAGCCGCTCTCCTGCAGAAAGGTAATCGGCTGAACGCCAAACCAGGCGTGGAGCAGATTGTTGACTAACCCGTCGCGGGCCAGGAAGTCGACCAGCATGCCCGAGACGACCACGATCGATATAAAATGCGGCATATAGGTAATCGTCTGAACCGTTCGCTTCAGCATCGCGCTGCGCAGCTCGTTCAGCAGAAGCGCAAGGACAATCGAGGCCGGAAACGTGAACAGCAGATCATAAAAGCTGATCAGCAGCGTATTGCGCAAAATACGAGAAAAGTAGTGGCTTCCGAAGAAATCCTTGAAGTGCTTCAGACCGACCCAGTCGCTATGCAGAATACCTAAACCCGGCGAGTAATCCTTAAAGGCGATCTGCAGCCCGTACAACGGCACATAGTAGAAAACCACATAATATACTACGACGGGAAGCAGCATGAGATAAACGTATTTATTGATTTTGGCATCGCGGATCAACCGGTACTTGAACCCGCTCTTGTCGACCGCGGGCTTGATAGAATCGGATGGTCGCTGGATCGCTGTGGACATCGCGAGCTCCTCCTTGCGCGAAATGAGTGTGTCAAAATGGGCGCAAAAAGACGCCATACGGCGGGAAGGCTCTCCCTCTCGCCGTATGTTCGCTCCCTGCTTTTCTTATTTTCTGCTGAGGTAACGATCCAGGGCAGCCTGACGAGCCTTGATCGCTTCTTCGATCTCCATGCCTTCCAGCGTCTTCACGTATTTATCGAAGTTCTCGATCGGCTCGGCACCCATGACGAATTTATTGAACATCTCGTCCCGGTAGGTCTTGACGTCGTTCATGATCGAAGCGGTTTTCGAGCTTTCGTCGGCATTCAGGGATATGCTCGGCATTTGCTTGGAATGGTCCGCCTGGAACCACGTTTTTTGCGCCTCGCGCTGCGCGGGAATGGTGTAATATTGCTCGATTACCCGTTTATCCTGAACAAAAGGTCCATTCCAGCCGGATTGGAAATACTTCGCCATCGCTTGCGACATCGGCAGCTTATCCGGGTTGTTCATGATTTCGTCCGTATACTTCGGATAGCCGTTCTCCATCTTGTAGCTTACGCCTTCGATCCCGAAGTTGATCAGCATATGGCCTTCCTCGCCATACTTGTAATCGAGCCATTTAACGATCTGTTCCGGGTTCTTGGCATGGGCCGATATGGCCGCTCCGTAGCCGGTGAACGGGTTCGTATATTGACCGAGCGGATTCGCGCCGCCTTCCGTAAGCTTCGGGTAAGGCGCTCCCACCAGGGAAAAGCTCGGATTCGTCTCTTTTTGCAGGGTCAAATAGCGGCCCAGACCGGAGCCGGCAAATCCCGAGTAGGCCCCGACTTCATTATTAAGGATCTTATTGTCCTTCAGCTTGGCATCCGTGATGCTGGCATAGTCCTTGTCGATCAGGCCGTTTTTGTACCAGCGCGCGAGCGTGGCCAGGAACTCCTTGTACTCGGGCTGGATCGGACCGTACTTTACCTTCCCGTTGTCGTTGTAGAAATCCGTGGTAATCCCCCAGGCGCCGACGAAAAGGTGGTTCAAATCGTAGTCGCTGTTCAGATTCATAAAGAAGGGAATCTCGTCCTGCTTGCCGTTGCCGTTCGGATCTTTATCGCGAAATGCCGTTAAAACCGCTTCCCATTCCGGGATCGTAGTCGGCACCTTCAAATTCAATTTATCGAGCCAATCCTGGCGGAAAATGGGGCCGTTCACGACGCTTAACAGCTCGTCTCCCAGCAGGAACGGCATCACGTAAATATTTCCTTCATCGGTCGTGATCATTTTCTTAAACTCGGGATGTTCCTTCAATACTTCGCTCAAGTTAGGCGCATACTGGTCGATTAACTCGTTCAAACGCAGGAGCTGTTTTCCTTTAATCAGGGCATCGGGACTTTGGGAAGCGGACAACCCCACGGTCGAGCCGAAATTGTATTCCACCACGTCAGGCAGGTTGCCCGAAGCGAGCATGATATTGAACTGGTCTTTCTCCTGTCCTGTCGGCGGATGCTGGAATTCAACCTTCGTGCCGGTTTTTTTCTCGATTTCTTGATAGGCGGCCATCTCGTTGTACGTCTTCATGATCGCGCCCGCATTGCCGTTCATTTGTACCCAGTACGTCATAGAAGCGGGATAATTCGCATCCGCGGCTGACGGACTGGCTTGGGCGGTCCCCGTCCCCGTCGCTGTCCCTGCCGGTGCCGGAGACGTTGCGGTTCCGGAGGAATTGCTGTTGCCGTTGCTGCTGCAGCCTGTTGCCAAGACGGCAAGCAAGGTTGCCGAGACCAACGTGAGTTGAAGCGATTTCTGTTTTCGGTTCATCCTTCGATGACCCTCCCATGTACGATTGTATTGCGGTTGCGCCGTCCGCCATTTGAATATAGTCGAGACGGCTCCGGCTGCCTACATAACGTTCGAATGAAGGATAAACGCCGCTTTAGATGAAGAACAAACCGATTTTTACAGTGCCTAACCTTCCTTTGGATCCCTTGATAATTGCAGCATTTCCCGGTACTTTCCGGGGGTAATGCCTTCTATTTTTTTAAACGTGCGGATGAAGCCGATGTCGGTGGAATAGCCGACCTGTTGAGCGATCTGGAGGACGGTCATTCCCGGATCGGCCAGCAGGCGCTTGGCTTCGGCCATCCGAAGCTCGATCATATAATCGGTCAGATTGATGCCGTACTGCTTCTTGAACAGGGCGGACATGTATGCCGAATTTAAACCGAAGTGATCGGCGACGTTGGTCAAGCTAAGCGAAGGGTCTGCGTAATGCCGGTCGATATAATGCTTCATACGCTCTTGCCACCGCTCGTTCTGCTCGGAACGCGCTTCGCTTACGCGGCTGCAAATAAACGCGATCCACTTTTTGATTTTCCTGACCATCTCGTCGGCCGAAGTGCTGTTCAGAATCTGCTTTACGGGATCGGCATCCGTATCCGGCGACAGCTTCTCTTCGATCTTGAGCGCATTCGTCACTTTCAGCAAGGTGCCGAGGATGTTCATGAACAGCAGCTTGCCCAATTCGGGCGTCGTGTCGCGGGAGCCTATATTTCGTTCGTAAAGGTCGTCCAGAATCGACTCGGCGGCTTCCAGTTCGCCGCTTTTGAGCACGTTCATGAACCGCGCTTCGACTTCCGTCGGATAGTCGTAATCTGCGCGCTCCATGTCCCGGATTTGGTCATAATGGATGATGGAGCTTATTCCGTGAATGATGCGATAGTCGAGCGCGTTAAGCGCTTCGTTGTAGCAGCGGGAAACCTCCGGCAGTCCATGATGGATGGAGCTGGTCGCTACCGTGATTTTCATGCGGAACCTTCCCTCGATGATCTCTTTGAGCTCGGCGATGAGCCGGTCGCGTTGAAGCAGCGTTTCTGCCGATGGGTCGGGAACGTTCAGAACCAGCGCCAACCGGTTGCTGTCGGTTTCCGTGGCGTAGCCCGAATCTCTTAATAGCTCGCTGCTCAAATTCAATAGAATAAAGCGGACCAGCGCGTAATCCCGTTCGCTTTCTTCGACTCGGAATTCCTTGCTCTCATCCACCTCGATCAGCACCACCCCAACGCAAGGATGCGGGAAATGCATACCCGTAAAAGCGAGAGCGTCGGGCGTGAGTTCGGCCGGGTCCAGTTGTCCCTTCAGCAGCCTGCTCAAAAAATGGGCGCGAACGACCGGCAGGTGACCGGCAAGCTTCGTTTTCAGATCCATGCTCTCGGCAAACGATTCCGTAATGGAGGTCCGGATGAACTCATACTCGTTCGCGGATCCGCTGCGCGGCACGCTCCTGCCTTTATTAATCGTATAAACCAGTTCGCGGATCGGACTATAATTGCGGTTGGCCATCCAGTAAGCCGCCGCGCTGCCGGCGACGACAACGAAAGCCAGCAAGCCCAGCGCCCAGGCTTTAATTTCATTAACCCTTTCCAGCACGACGTTTTTGGGCACTAAAGATACATACTTCCAGCCGCTTTGGCCGGTCGTATAAGAGAGCATCTGCGCTTGGCCGTCCATCGGGTATGTCTTGTAACCACCGGCATCGGAAATCTCTGCGGACAACCCGTCGGGGAGCTCGTGCCGGCCGGCTGTCGAGACAATGACTTGTCCCTTCGAATCAAGGATAAGCATCGTTCCCTTGTTCACCCACTGGATCTGCTTGAGCAGGTTGAAGATCTGTTGTTCATTAATGAGCATGATCAGGGTGCCTTTCCCGTTGCTCCCCTCTCCGAGCGGTAAAGTAAAGGCGCTGGCAATCACGTTTGCCGCGTGATCTTGTTGGCCTTGCGGCGCCGCCCAGAAGTCCATGTAGTGATAGCCGGATAAGACTTCGGAGCGTACGCGTTCGAGGCTCCAGCCTGGAAGCGGATACAAATCGTTAAAGAACGTAGCCGCGTCCGTTTTCAGATTGGAGGAAATGACCGTATCGTCTTCCCGCAGATAAATGTAGAAATCATCAATAAAGCGCGATCCGTTACGCATATTCTTAAGCGCGCGGACGGCTTCCTCGTATTGAATGTATTTCTCGCCGTCCTTAATCGTCCAAAAGGGTTTGCAGCTTGGGCTGCGTGGCGATCTGGACGCCAAATTGCTCCATTTCCTGCAGATTGCTGTCCACCACCTGGCGGGCTTGCTCCAGCATGGCGAGGTTGGCGCGGTTGGCGTTGTCGATCAGCGTCTTTTCCATATTGGAGTAGAGCACGAATGTAACGGTAACGGGAATAAGCAAGATGAGGATGTAGGAAAGCCAAAGGGTCCAAAAGATACTCTTGCGGCGGAGCAGCACGCGAGTCCCTCCCAAAGTTCGGAATTAAATGGTAAAATCGGACGATGGGAGGAGTGTAACATAACTCATGTCGGTGCGCATTATGAAAATAATCAATAGGAATCTGAAAATATAATTGTATTTATTGGGCATAACTAACCCTCGCCTTTGATTAAGATATGATACGGTTTTATCCCATTCGCGAATAGGCTATCGATCAGCTTGACCCATTCTTCCGACGATAGATCTTTGCCGTTGCGTATCCAAAGGCGAAACATCGATATTAATGTTGATATATAAAACTCAATCATGTACGGCGCCAAGACATCATTTGTTGGAAGATTCAAAATCAATCTCTCAAAGGGAATTTCCCTTTTCAGGCGTTCAACAAAATGTACAGAACCATAGTCACCGAGGAGGGCTTTTAGGACAGAAATATCTTCTGTACTTTCCAAGCATTGAAGCGCATCTTGTAAAGTATGCGTCGAAAGCTCCCTACTCGCCATTTCCTCTTTAATGGATTTCAAAACTTTCTCTTCAACGTCGTTCAGCAGCTCATAAATATCTGTAAAGTATTGATAAAATGTACTGCGGTTATATCCTGACTTGTTGGCAATCTCTTGAATCGATATTTTTTCAATTGGCTTTTGGCTATATAAATCACAGAACACATTTATAAAGGTCTGCCTGGTTTTGTCCGTCATTTCAGGTTGCTTGTTCATGTTTGGCCCCATTTCAGGTTCAATAGATGATCCGACAGATATTAAAAATCTGATGGTTGATGACTGTATAGTGAATCCATACAATATCATTATACAACACGTTGTTGGATCATCAACAAGGATGATCAACGCTTTGGGGGAGTCTAACATGAAAATTTTATTCTTCGGTAGAGGCGTAGTATCGACCCAATATGCGTGGGCATTCGAACAGGCAGGTCATACCGTCGAGTTTTACGTTAGAAAGGGGAGGAAAGAAACCTTCGGAAGCCGTATCGAGCTAGAAATGTGGGACGCACGAAAAGGGAAAAAACTTATAAAAGAAAGCTGGAACGTCAACCTGCATGAGGAGATCCTTCCCAACTATGATCTCATTATTGTGAGCGTCAATACGGAACAACTTCCGGAAGCAGCACAATTCCTATCGACTGCCGCAGGAAATACCCCGATCCTCCTATTCAATAACATTTGGCAAGATTTGAAATCATCGATCGCGCCATTGTCTATGAACAATGTTGTCTTTGGCTTCCCCGGAGCAGGAGGCGGCATCGCGGACAATAAGCTTAGAGGCGGCTTTTTGAAAATGGTATTGCTAGAAAATCCACGGGCAGGCACTGAGCCTATTAACAACAAGGTCAAAGCGTTATTTGAAAGTGCCCATTTTAAAATTAATTGGGTAAAGGATATGCAAAACTGGTTATGGAATCACTTTGCCAGGAACGCAGCGATGGAAGCCGAGGTGTTAAAACGGGGGAAGTTTCCCAGCGATCCTGAACCAAAAAGGACTCCTTTTCCAATGTTGGGTTGAGCATGAGGGAAATGATTCCTGTACTTAAAGCAAGAGGCGCAAAGCTTGATGCCATTTCTCTCTTGTTGACTAAAACTCCACCGGCCCTTCTTGGCATTCTTTTTACCAAGGTTATTTTTGCAAAAGGCAGCTTACCGCGGCTTTTCGTGGAATACAACAATAGTAAAGCAGGTTTTGCGGTAGCTGAAGTTGTGAGAGAAGCAATAAAGTTAGGCATCCCTTTGCCGCGGCTTACAAGGGCAGTTGAAAATACGGAATATCACAAAGCTATTGAAAATCCCAAACTGCCTTAACTATACCTACAATGCGAATAGGAGCCGTGCTTCGTGTAGAGCGAAGTGCGGCTCCCTTAATTGATATTAAAAAACCGGCTCTCCAACTTATGGAAGAGACGGTTTATCTTATTTTGAATCTATATTAAATCGCGGGATGGCCAATTCTTGCTCGATAAATTTCATGTCAGAATCTCTAGAAACTAATGTAAGTTCATGAACTGACGCTGTCGCAATAATAAGAGCATCCGGTGTTTTTAAATTACGTCCCTTACCTTTAAGATCCCTACGAAGCGTTCCAGCCAATTTTTAACAAACCCCTGATTTATCGGGTAAATACAGTAACCCTGCGCGCGGTATTCTACTCTGTAATTTAACGCAGGACTGAGAAAGCCCTCCAGTTGTTGCTTTAATTTGCTCCAAGACATGTGGCCTCCACCCTCTCTAATCAACCGATCCTAGTCCCCACGTTCCTCGGTCTCATCATGCACCTTAATTCCGAACTCGCCAAGCAGCGCACGCGCTTCGCTTGTGGACTTTGCATTCATTAAGGCATTTCTTAATTCGCTCGCTCCCCGAAAGCCGCGGACGTATATTTTGAAGAATCGGGTAAGCGCCCCGAACGAACGGGGTTCCCGCTCCGAATATTGATCATGGAGATCCAGATGCAGCCGCAGCAAATCCAGCAATTCCTCGCTGCCGTGCGCCTTCGGTTCCTTCTCGAAAGCAAACGGATTATGAAAAATACCGCGCCCGATCATAATGCCGTCCACGCCGTATTGTTCAGCGAGCTTAAGGCCGGTCTGGCGGTCAGGGATGTCCCCGTTAATGGTCAGCAGGGTATCCGGTGCCACTTCATCGCGAAGCTTCTTAATCTCCGGAATCAGTTCCCAGTGCGCATCTACTTTGCTCATTTCCTCTCTCGTGCGCAGATGGATAGATAGATTCACGATGTCCTGCTTCAAAATATGGGTTAACCAGCCGCGCCACTCGTCAACTTCGCTGAAACCGAGCCTCGTTTTTACGCTGACGGGCAGTCCCCCGGCTTTGGCCGCTTGGATGATATCCGCCGCGATCCCAGGACGGCAGATCAGGCCGCTTCCCTTCCCGTTCTCCGCTACATTTGCTACAGGACAACCCATATTGATATCAATGCCTTTGAATCCCTCTTTCGCCATACCGATGCTCATTTGACGGAAGTATTCAGGCTTGTCCCCCCCAGATATGAGCCACAATAGGCTGTTCATCCTCCGTAAAAGTCAAACGCCCGCGCACGGAATGTTTCCCCTCCGGGTGACAATAGCTCTCCGTATTCGCAAACTCCGTAAAAAACACATCCGGTCTGGCTGCTTCGCTCACGACATGGCGAAAAACAACATCCGTCACGTCTTCCATGGGTGCCAGTATAAAAAAAAGGCCGCGGCAAATCGTGCCAGAAATGATTCGTCATATCGAAAACCTCTCTTAACTTAATGAAGCACATGTTCTCACAATGCTTTATCGCTGTCTAAATGATACAGCATAACTACTCTGATTTACGAGTATATTTCCCTCCCTGGAAATGGCTTATGATGATTTTGTAGCAAGGAACCCCCGGAAAGGGGAGAAAATGAGGAGGTACGCGGTAAATGAAAAACATCTTCAAATTAGGATTAATAAGCGCGGTAGCAACGCTTCTGTTGGCTTTACCGGTGGCGGCTAGCGCTGAATCCCGAACGCAAGTCGTCGCGGTTGACCAGACGCCGGAGGCGAGCGCCCAACCCAACGGGGTCTTAACCAGACCCAATCCAACCCTACAGGTGCAAGAGGTGCCGCTAACGCTCGACCATTATTGGGGGACAGTAAATTTGACTTCGGAGGGGTTCGGAACGAAGGATAGCAGGATGTTGCCCGAAAATTTTAATTTTAGCGTGAATTCAGTTGAAATCACGGGTCCGAACAGCAATCTTGTTTATGCCCAAACTTGGAATGTATACCACCCGCTTGACTGGTATGCGAACCCCTATTCGCAATATGGTAACGAGGCAGGTATCAGTTTCTATTCGCTGGGCGGGGCAGCCACGGTAACGATTAAGGTTACGAACAACAAGAAAGAGTGGGGATATTTTGTCGTTAAGGTGTCGCCGCCGGCGGTCGATCATTTATTAGGTATCGTGAATTTGCACCCGGCCAAAGGCGTTTCGGATACGGTTGAGGTGGATTTGCCGGCAGCCTTTATGTATGATGTCGCTTCTTTCCGCCCCGATGGCCCCTATATCTGGGCCTCTAAATTGAAATTCACGCATAACGACACCAAAGTCTCGTTCAGCACTTCTTTAATGTCCAAAACAACAATGAGATGGATTTTCTTCAATAGCAAAGGCCAGTGCGGCTACTATCTCATCAACGTGGAACCGATCGGCTATTGCTTGCCGCCAGTTTAAAGAGTGGATGCAAGTACCCCATAGGGGAAAAATAAGAGGAGGCATTTCTTCATGAAAAACAGGTTCAAATTAGGTTTGCTAAGTGCCTTAGCTTCTGCGATGTTGGCTGTACCGGTGGCCGCAAGCGCCGAAACGCCTTTGCGGGTCGAGATCTTAACCGCACCCTCGCAAAGCATCGGGACCATTCAGCTGCCCATCATTGATGCGCATAATCCGCCCACGTACCGTGATCCCGTAGACCTTCATAATCCGCCCATGTTTCATAATCCGCCCACATACTTGATCCCTTGATGTTAGATAAAAGACATAACCGGACGTTAACTACGCCCGGTTTATGCTTCAATCCAACAGCCTCAGCTGAATCGTCATCTCCAAGAGCTGTTGGCGGTTGTGCTTCTTGATCCGAAGCCACTCCAAGTAGGGGAACCTGCCTTTGATTAGCTTGGTAATCTTGCACAGCTCGTTGTTGACGGACTGTTCATTGTAGTACAAGAGCTCCGCAATTTCGCTGCTGCTTTTACCTTGCTGAAGAAACCGTAAAATTTCTTTTTGCAGCGTGGTTAACTTTCTCTTCAGCTCTTCTTCATAGGAAGAAGATACCCTTCTCATTAAAGTACCGGCAGAGGAATGATGCAGGTTTCCCTTGCCTGCCGCAATGCCGCGAACGGCGTCGGGAATATCCCGGTAATGTTCTTTCGTAATGTAATTACTGACTCGCCCGTATGCGATGGCATGCGTCACGACGACCTCCTCGTCCATCGAGGAGAGAACGATAATCTTCAGCTCAGGCGCTTTGGATTGTAATTCGTAGGCGATTTCAAGTCCGTCATAATTGTTTCCCGTCAAATTAATATCCAAAAGCAAGATGTCGATCGGCGCTTCTCCGACTGCTTTGAGCAGTTGGTGCTTATTCGCGGCAGAACCGGAAATAGACAGATCGGGCTCGCGGGACAGATAGTCAACGATCAATTCGCGAAATAACGGATCATCGTCGCATACGAACACTTGAATGGGTTTCATGATTCTCTCCTTTCAGATTGATATTCACGAATAGGGGGCTGTTTATGGAGAAAGGAAACGAACCAACGCAATCCTTGTACGGGCGTCTCGGAGGAAAAAACGGCATTCATTCGGTCGTCGAACGCTTTTATGGAAAAATCCAGGAAGATTCGAACGTATCTCATTATTTCAGAAATATCGATTATGCAAAGCTTATGGAGCATCAAACGGTATTCCTCTCTTTTGCGACGGGAGGCCCGGATTATTACGCGGGCAAGAGCTTGACGCAAGCTCATGAACACCTGAAGATTACGCCGGCGCATTTTGACGATGTGTTGGGCCACTTGAGCGATGCGCTCATCGAATCGGGGGTAGCCGGCAGCGATATTGTTCAGGTGCTTGCCTTGCTGCTTCCGCTGAAATCCCGAATGACTGGGGATATGAAGAAGCCCTCCGTTTAAACTTAACCATCGAGATTTTTATTGTCAATATTTAGTTAAAAATGTTTAGATGGAAATGACGAATCTAGCCGCGCCTATTAGCGGAAATGCGATGTAGGGTTCGTTAGCGGGGGGGTATAAGCTTGATCTATTCATCCATCCTCGATCTGTTGCTTGCCGGGCTTCTTTTCCACTATGGTCCGAGGCAGGAATCGAACAGATGGGCTGTTTTGTTTTTACTTTTTGTGGGATTGGGCAGTCTTTCCGACGTGGTTACGCAGACGGCGCTGCGCAGCTTTTTCTTCTTCCTCCTGCAAGCCTGCTCTCCCTATGGATTTGTTATGTTCGCGATGACCTATTCCGATGCAGCCACCTCAAAAATCAAGAACATCTTAGCTTACGCGCTTCTTATTCCGCTATGCGTGACGTTGTTCATTAGCCCGCTGCGCCCTGAAATACAAATTGATTTTAGTCTTATGCTCCTATGGACGGCTCCTTATTATTTGGGTGGGTGTTTCTTGCTGATTTCTTCCTATTTAAAGGAAAGGGATCGCGATAAGAGAAAATTTCGACTCATCACGGCCTGCTTCTTTGTTCCGCCGATACTCGCCATTGTCGTATTTAATCATATTAGCAGGGCTGTTCATCAGCATTTTGATGGATACTTTAACGTTTCCGTCGTCGTTTGGATCGCCTTTGCTTTTTTCATCATTGCTGCCATTCGTTTCGGCGTCCTTGGGGTGAGGATAAGGTTCGAGAAACAACTGCATGATCAGAAGATCAAAGGGATTGCATCCGGTGCCGCGATGTTTAACCATGCCGTGAAAAATCGCATCACCAATATTGACTTGCTGACCAGGAGAGTGAAGGAGCTCGTGCAAGCCCAAAGCAACGGTCAGATCGACGAAGATATTGAACGAATATTGGCGGAAACAAAGCAAGTGATGCAAATGGTCAAACGGATTCAGAAGCAAATCGAAGACGTTGAGCTTGTGGAAGGTACGGCGAACTTAATCGATCTAATGACGCAGGCTTTGCATGCCAATCATTATCTGCTCGAAAGCAAGCGCGTATCCGTTACCACGGATTACGCCGTAGACTATGACATCCTATGCGATAAACTCCATCTGCAGGAAGTGTTCAGCAACATCATCGGCAATGCGGTTGAAGCAGTGGATGAGATCGGCGGAAGGTTAGCTATTCGAATTTATGATGGCAAGGGCGGGATTCTGATCGATTTTGCCGATAACGGCAAAGGCATGGCTAAGAAGGCCAAAGGGCAAATTTTCGATCCGTTCTATTCAACGAAGCAAAGCGACGCGAACTTCGGTCTCGGCTTGTCTTATTGTTATCTGATCGCCCAGAAGCACGGCGGAAGCATCGAGGTGTCAAGCAGCGAAGGCGAGGGGGGCGACCTTTACCTTGCATTTGCCGAAAAGTCGCAAAAGGTAGCCCGCTCACAGGGAAGTCGATTCTAGCAGGTCAAGGATTTTTCAATCAACGCAACAAGGCCGCTTTAGCCGCGGCCTTGTTGCGTAAAACTATTGAACGATGACCGTTACTTCCTGGCTTTCGGTTATACCGGCTGCGTTGATCAATTCGGCTTTGTAGCGATAAGTGCCGGCGGCTTTGCCCGAGATTCGCTTGACGGCCGATTGGGCCGAAGGCGAATTCGCGTTTAGCTGCTGCGTATCGATCAGCACATCGTTCTCGTACAGCTTGTAGGTCGTGCCGTTCGTGCCCCACCACATATTCATGGTGATCGTATAATCCCCGTTCATATCCCAGTTGTCGTGGGAGAGCACCGGCTTGCCGGGATTCGCATCCTTGACGGTGACCGTCAAGGGTTCGCAGGCGGTGGCTCCGCGCGCATTACGGAGTTCGCACGAATACACATACGTGCCGTTCGGCTTGCCGTACACGGCCGTTACCACGCTTTGCGCATTCGGCGATCCGTCGGCAAGACGCGACGTATCGATGGCAACGCCGTTCTCGTACAGCGTGTAGCTGGTGCCGTTCTGACCCCACCACAGGTTCATCGTGACCTTGTAATTGCCGTTATGCAACCCGCTTGCATAACCGCTGTCGCTGGACAGCACGCCTTTACCGGGAACCGCGGCGGCGCTCGGCACGAGCGCGCTTTGGGCGGCTTGCAAGCCGGCTGCGGCCGTATCCACCTGCGCTTGCGTCGCTTTCGTATCGTCGTTCGCCGCAATCGCTTGCGCTAATGCCGTTTGCACGTTCGTCCAAGAGGCCGCGGTATAATCCTCCTTGTACAGAGATTGAACGGAAGCGATGCCGGCCGCAAGCGCCGTTTTATTGGCGGGCTCGACGTGCGGGACTTGGCTTGACGTATACGTGAGCGGAATCCGGAAAGACGCGCCGCTTGCTATATTGTAGATGAACCCTTTGCTGAAATCGTTTGGATCCATATAGGATCGAACCAGCGTAATGTCCCCAATGTCGAGCTTCAGGCGCGTATCGTCCACCTTCGTGACGCCTTGAATCGTGTAGGCGGCATTGCCGACGCCGTCATTCTGGACGATGACGCTCTTCCCGGCCAAATCGGCGGGCAGTTCAGAAAGACCTGGAACTTCAACGACGATCTCGTTATGCTGCGACAAGGTTTGCGTGAAGCTTGCAACCGTTCCAGTGATTGCCCCCGCCCGCTCCTGCCCGCTGTCGCCGCTCTTGCGGATATACGAGCCGTCGTGAAGATACGTGTCGACCTTCCCGTCGGCTTGCACCGAATATACGCCCAGGAAGCCCTTGAACGCCAGCGTATAGTCTGCACCCGGCAGTTCGACTGTGTAGGCTTTGCTTGCATCCAGGGAACTGACGATATAATCGGTCCTGCCGTCCCGCAGGGTCACGCGGACAGCCCGAACCTCGCTGTCCGGCGCGACCTCATCGTTCGCTCTCACGACCAATGGCGCGATGGAGGCGATAAAGCGCTCCCCTTTATACGGTTCGATAATGGAAGTAAACAGGCTATCCAAATTCGTGCCATTGCGGTGCGCGATCATGTACCGCAGCGTTGCCGGATTCCCCGCTTTATTCGTCGGCGGCACGCCGTCGGCCAGCGCGACGTCGTCCACTTGGCCCAGCATGGTTAAGCGCAAATGAACATCGGTCGCAGCCCCGCTGCCTTGGCCGAACACGTTCCATGTATCCTTCACGTTCCAGTCGATACTGAATTGATCCGCAGGAGCAGCGTCGCGTTCCACGTTCTTCAAATAATGAAAGCCGCTGCCCATATAAAGCGGCCCGTCGATATCGTCATAACGCTGCGCATAAGGCACATTAGGTCCCGCATACGTGCCTGTCGGCTGCGCGGCGAGATTCAATCCTTCCGTCGTTACGGTTCCGTCCGCGCCGTGGAAGCTGAAGTAGTGATCGCTCCCTCCTTTTACCCGGAACAGGTCGACGGTATAGGCGTTCTCCTCGTCCGCCTTAATCATGGCCGTCGTTCGCTTGTACAGACTTGTCTGCGGATATACATCCGGGGATTCCACGTCGATCAGCTTCACCAAGTCCGTACTGTCAAAATGCTTCGGATCCGCCGCCGCCACATTCTCGTTCTGTTTGCGCGCATCGACGACGACCGTATTATGGCTGATCGTATTGACCACCCACTGCGCCCGATGCATATCGACGTTGTCCGCATATTCGGGATACCCTAAATCCGGCGACAAGTCCAAGCCAAAAGCATGGACGCCGATGTTAAACGTATCGCGATGGCCATGGGTGGAGTCGCGTCCATAGAACATCCATACGTCTCTCAACGTGTTCTTGGCAACCGACTGTGCATCCCGCAAGCTCCGTGCATCCGCATCCAGCAGGTTCAATACGCGAACCCCCATGCTATAGCCGCCGGAGGCCGTATTCTTCCCGTTGCCTGCAAAGGAGATCAGGTGCTTGCCCTTCGTCAGGTTCATCCGCGTCAGCGTGACATAGGCACTCGAATCCTGCCCATAGAAATCCAGATCCTTGATCCATTCTCCATCAACCGAAACCCGGTAGATGCCCGATGCCGGCGACTTGATTGCAAGTACATCAAGATCATATTCATCGGTTTGGGGAACCTCGAACGCAAAGGTTGCCTTCTCCCCGTTATTCGCCGCATTCAGCAGAACAGAACCGGATTCCTCTACGAACTGCAGCGGCTCGCTCTGCTCCGTCACGTTCATGCCGCCAAAACCAAGCCGCGTCCCATACGTTACGTCAGGACTTTCACCGTCCCGCAATGCCGCAAAGCCGTACCCGCTTTCATTCACGCTTTTCAAATCCAGAAGACCGTATTGCGCAATGGCCGCTTGGATCCGATCGGCGATCGCGTTCGGATTAGCTGCAAATATATCCGTATGAATACCGTCCGTCGTATTGTTGTTCAAGAAATAGATCAGTTGGGCATAGATCGGATCGCCGTATTTATCGAACGCTTTGACGAGATCCGACATGCGGTAGAGGAGAACCGGATTGCCCGTGCGTGCCGTATCCCCGATGTTAGCGAAGTACTTCTCGCTCAGCATAAGCTGGTTCAACATCGAGAACATTTTTTGAAACTTCACGTTTTGATACAAGTCGGCGCCAGGGTACAAATCATAGCCTTCCAATATATCGGCCGTCATCCGATGGGTTTGGAGCCACAGCAAGTTATACCCGGGGGAGCTTTCATTCCCGTTCCCGTCCCGATCGACATTGGATACCAGAGAGTTTAAGATGTTGCCGCCGGTCAGACGCGTTGGATTGAGCAAGACTCCCCCCGGATTTGAAAATAAAGTCCAGCCATTCCTTCGTATCCGGCAGCGTATCGTAGACGACGGCGGCCATGGCCAAAGCGCTCTGATGCATGCCGTCGTTGCCCAGGATCTGCGTCTTTTGGACCGCCGGATACACTTGCTTCACAATGCCGTCCTCGATGTTGCGGCGGATCGCGGACCCGCTGTTTTTCGCGTTGGTCATCCGCTTTTCGACTGATTTCTGCTGCAAAAACTGAACCGTCTGCGGATCGTCCATCGCCGGGAAAAAGGCATCGTACGCGCTTAAGTAGGTTTTGACGTTCTCCGTTTCCCAAATGCCGCCTACGACTTTGCCTTGTCCGACCGACTTGCCCCACGAATTAATGAAGGCCGTCCGATCGAACTTGCTGACGTCCATCTCCGGATACATATCCGCCACGCGATCCAGCATGATCGTACCCGCCCGGGCGTATTTGACATCCCCGGTATATAAGTAAGCGTCGCGGAAGGCCGTCAACGCCTGCGTGATCAACGCGTTTTCCCGATACCACACAAACCAGTGGACGTAGTAGGCGATGAAGGTGTAGCGATTTCCTTGATCGTCTACCCAGCCGAACCCGTCGTCTACGCCCCAGGTCGGCCCTTTGTCGGGATATAACATGTTGACAAGCAGGCTTCGATCCGCGAGCTCCGGCCGGAACATCCCGTGCTCGTCCAGACCGCTCTTGTAATAGGCGCCGAAATCGTTCGTAGGAAATTTGTAGCCGCTGGAAGGGTCTACGATTTTCCACGGCTCGTTCAAAGGGTCCGCCCGATACGGATAATTGCCGAATTGCTCGATGGCTTTGCCCGTCACGGGGCTGCCTAACGCCTGATTGACGGCATAGCTTCTCGGAAGCGTCTGCCCCGGAACCGCGTTCCATAGAAAATCCAATCCTTTAGCCAAATAGGTATCCGCTTTGGAAACGGCGGCATCCTTCATGCTTTTCGCCCACTGCAATTCTGCAACGTTCTGGCGCGCAGCCTCGACTTTCTCGGGGCTGTACAGCGTCGTTCTGGTTTTGCTGTTCGTGACCGTTCCGGATCTGACGAAGGTCGCATTGTCGAAATAAACAGTGCCCCCCGTTGCCGCTGACGTACCTAACCGGAGGCTGACATAAGCGGCTTGCTCCGGGATCGCATTCGTAAGCGCGATCGTCTCCCACTTATTGCTCGATTCGCCCGTTTGAGAGACGGATGACAGGAAAACCTTGTCCGCATCCCAAAATTCAAGCGCCAGCTGGGCCTTTCCCGAGGCGGCGAAGGCTTCCGCTCCTGCCGTATAGGTCATACCTGGCGATACGGTAACGAGATGGCTGCGAAGCGCTGCCTTCTGGCCCGCGGCATTCGTCACCTTTACGCTGTGCGTCCCATCGAATACGGGCGCGCCCGCTAGCTCCACGGTGCCGTCGACGGCGCGCCATTGACTCGGTCTGGCGTTGTCCAGCTTTTCGAAGGCACCATTGTTTAAGTTGGCGCTTGCATCCGGCGGGGCCTCGCCGAAGGCAACGTCATCGAAATAAGTCGTACCTACGTTGGCCGCGCCCGACCATAACCTTACCGAGGCATACTTCGCTCCTGCTGGCGCAACGCCCGAAACGCGGATGGGCTTCCATGCGTTCAAGGTACTGCCCGACGCAAGCACGTTCGATAGGTTGTTCGCGGTATTCGTGCTGGCATCGTTCCAAAATTCCAGGAAAACGGCAGGGCTGCCGGACTCGAAATAGGCAAAGGCTTCCGCCTGGTAGTTGACCCCCGGCGTCACCGGAATGAGTTGGCTTCGCACGCCGAAGCCGTTTTTGGCGTCCGTATCCACGATTCGCAAACTGCTGTCTCCCGAACGTTTCTTTTCTTGCGAAGCAGCGATATCCCCGCCATAGAGGGAGGTCCAAAACCTCGGCATGTTGTTCGCCACCAGCTCCATGTCGCCATTTCTCGGCAGCTTATTCGGATCGGAGATCACTTCGCCGAAGGTAACGTCGTCAAAATAGGAGGTCCCGATGTCGGCCTTGCCTGAATAAAGCCTTACTCGGACCGAAACCGCATCGGCAGGGGCAACCTGCGAAACGAAGAGCTGCTTCCACTGACCTGTAGTCGAATTCGTGTCTCGGGGCGTGACGCTTGCGATCGATGCGCCGGCCGCATTCAGGAAATCGAAATAAAGATAAGTGCCGCCTTGCATGCCCGGCATATTATAAGAAAAAGCGGAAGCCTCGTATTCTTTTCCTCCCGTAATCGGAATGGCCTGACTGCGCAGGTCGACTGATGTCGTAGTATCAGGGTCCGTGAACTGCATGCTGTAGGCGCCGCCATGTACCTTGGCCGTAGACCGCGCGACCGTCGTCCACGCCCCGCTCCAATCCCCCCAACCGGTAGGCCTGCCATTCGAACCCGCTTGCTCGAAGCCGCCGTTAAGGAGAGCTGGCGGGGTATCCGCCCGTACTTGTCCGGGCCATACGCCAAGCGCGGAAAAAACCATCAAAAACGACAAACCTACGGAGAGCCATTGCTTCGATCGACTTCGATACATCAGTTGTCATCCCTTTCTCCCTTTTAGGTAAGCGCTTACATATTCTATTTTATACCTCCTCAAACGAGCAAATCTATGCGGTCAATTCAATAAAGTGTCATTAAAATCAAAAAGAAAAACGCCTGGAAGAATCCAAGCGCCGTTAGCCCTGCCTGCTTTTAAATTGCGTAGGCGTGAATCCGGTATAGCCTTTGAACACTTTGCAAAAATATCGGTAATCCGAAATGCCGACGGCGCCGGATACTTCATAGATTTTCATCGTCGTGTTCTCCAGCAGCTCGCTCGCCTTCTCCATCCGCACGCGATTGACGTAGTCCGATAGGTTCTCGCCGATCTCCTGCTTAAACATCTGCCCCGCATAGGAGGGATGCATGTGCACGAGCTTCGCAAGCTCCGCCACCTGCACGTCTTCCATATAATGCTCGCGGATATAGCGGCACATGAGCTGGATCTCCTTGCGCACGGCGGTTAGCGGTTGATGGCGCTGGTTCATCCATTCGACGACGGCGTCGATCGTCGTTGTCCACCATCGTCCAAACTCTTCCCAGGTTTCCAGCCGATCGACCTCGCCGACACAGGCGAGAACAGCATCCGGCAATTGAACAAGCGCCAGCTGAAATAATTGTTTCGTTAAGCGCAGCAGATCATTCGGATGAATCGGAGGCTCCGTCCGCTCGGCCATACGCCATGCGCTGTCCCGGAATGCCTCGGCGTTCCCGCGCTGCAGCGCTTTAACGACAGCGGCCATCCACTCCCGGCCCGCATCCGGGTCCAGCCTTCTTAGAGATACTGTCTGCGTACCGATCAAAGCCGTATCCGGTTTGTAAAAATAAATAGCCAAGCCGTCAAGACCTTCCCGAATCAGCTGAACAAGGAGCTTCTCGTCCGGTCGTTGCTTAGCGAGCTCGCGTACAGCGCTAACATGGATATAAGCATGAGCGGGCGCATAGCTTTGCAAGGCCTCCAGCGCATGCATCGCCACGCCCTTTAGCTTGGAAGCGGTCAAGGGTCGCTTCGAACCGATGATCAAGCATAGTCTGCGATTGGGCAAGGGGAGCGCAACTACCATGCTCTCATTGCCCAACAGTCCGGAATCCAATCTTCGCTCAAGCGCTTCGCCGAGCTGCCTTTGGAACTGGACAAGCGCCTCTTCAAAAGATGCGCCCTGCTCGAAGCTGTCCGGCATACGCCAACCAAGCGTGAGCCCCGCCACGTAACTCGCGGACTGCAAATCGTCGAACCACTCGGAGGGCAAGGGTTGCGGCGAGACGCTTCCCTCAACCTCCAATAATCGCTTCGTCCACTGACGCTTCCGCAGCCAGTCCTTCTCTCTTTCAAGCTCCAGCCGCATAGCCAGCTTCTGATCGACATCCATTTCTTGCTCGATGGACTCCGCGATTTTGCGGCAAGCCTCGACGATCTGCTCCGGCGTCTGCGCCAGCTTCATTAAGTAATTGTCGACGCCAAGCTCGATGGCTTGCCGGGCATATTCGAATTCGCCGTAAGCGGTCAATATGACAATCCGGATTCGCGGCCATCTCTTGCGGACATAGGCGGCTAGCTCTAATCCATTCATATTCGGCATCGTAATGTCGGTTAGCAGCACATGCGGCGCATTCCGTTCGATCATCGCAATGGCCTCTTCGGCGCCCGAAGCCGCCCCCAAAAAGGCGAACCCCGCTTCCGACCACGGAATGCGTTCGGAAAAGCGCTCCCTGATCCATTGTTCGTCGTCCACCATCAGCAGCTTTAACATCAGGCTCCTCCTCTCCGGCCGGATTCATGCGCCCAAGCCTTCTCGGAAGGAAGTTGGATCGTCACCGTCAACCCTTCCTCCGGTTCGTTGTGGAAATGCAGGCCATAGGCAGGACCGAAGGTCATACGCAGCCGTTCGTGCACATTCCGCAGCCCTAAGTTATTCAACCCTTTATGGGGATTCGGCGTTTCCTCTTCCGTCATCATCGCGGACAGCTTGACCGGATCGATACCCGGTCCTGTATCGGAGACCTCCAGTTCAACCCGATCGTCCCCGCTCTCTTTCCCGGATACGATAATATGATTGACTCCTTTTTTTGCTAAGCCCGTAAAAAATCGCATTTTCCACCAAGGTAATGATCGTCAGCTTCGGAATGGGCGTATCGTAAAAACGCTCGGGAATCGCAATGTCCATTTCGAACACATCCCCATATCTCAGGTTCATTAAGTGAACGTAGTTTTCCAATTGTCCGAGCTCATCTTCAACCGTAACGATATCTCCGACCTTGTCGGTGGAATATTGGAGCAGTCCCATCAGGAACCGCAGCATCTCCCCCATCTGCCCGGGCCGCCCAGCTTCTCCCAAGCAGTAGATCGCATTCAGCGTATTATTTAAAAAATGCGGATGGATTTGCGATTGCAGCACTTTCAGCTCGTGATGACGCTTCTTTTCTTCGGAGGCCCGCAAGTCCTCGAACAAGGATTGTATATTGCCCATCATCCGATTGAAGCCGTCGGCAATGAACGTGAACTCGTCATTGCGTCGCAGCGTGATCCGCGCTTCCAATTCGCCTCTTGCCGCGGCTTTGAATTGACGCGTGATGAGCGTGACCGGCTTGCGGATGTAGCTTGCGATCCAGACGGACACGATAATCGCCAGCAGAATCGCCGCCAGCAGAACAAAGGTCAACTGCCGCTTCAAAGGCTCCAGCAGCGGAAACGCCTGCGACTGCTCGATTACGGAAAAAACGGTCCAATTCCAGCGATTCTGGTTACTGCTAAGAACGGCATAATGGCCGAAAGAAGTTTGAACGTTGTTGTAGGAGGTCCCGCTCTTTTTCGCCAGCGCTTGCAGCGCTTCCTTCATCTCGAGGTGATCCTGGAAGGTCTTCGGATAGGCGAGATAGGTGTTCGTCGATATATATTCCCCTTCGTCCGTGAACAGATAAATGCGCTGCTGCTCGTTCTGAACAATCTGGGGACCGGTAAGGGCATCCAGGTTCAGATCCATCACGACAAAGCGCGCATCGTCGACCTGCTTGGCAACCGTAATGACCGAGCGCTGGCTGACGTTATGCGGCGGACTCCACCAGAAGCCCGTCTTGCTCGTCTGCTGCCGGATGCCATCAATGGTCTCAGGCGATATAAAGAATTGATAACCGTACGGGGGAGCTGTACCGAACCTTGTCGTTTTCAATGAGATAGATACTTTGAAGCTGATCTTGATGATAGGTCATAATGTTGTCGATCAGCCCGCTGTAAACGGTCTCATCCTTATTGTCATAAAGAACCGGATTGGCCAGAAATAGAAGTTGGCTTTGGAGCGAATTCATCACGGTTTTAATATAATTTTCAATCTGCACGACGGAGCTTTGCAGCTGCTTTTCGTTATTGAGACGGATCGGCGCGAATAATCGCTGGTATCCGAACAAGGCAATCACGAAGAAGACCACGACGACGGATAAAAAAGGTAAGAACGAATAGCTTGGAACTGACGCTGGACGAGAAGCTGGTTCCGGTTCGCCTGCGGCGTATCATGCATGACCACTTCCTTGTTGTGCACGCCGTTCCAGCAGCGACATGTACAATATTTCCAATATTATAGCATGGCCGCTGCCGCTCTGTACGCTCAAGCGACAGCGTTCCCTGCAACACCCTCGTACGGCGGCTCAGACCTTCCGGGCATTATCCTTTCACCGAGCCTAATAACGCGCCTTTAACGAAATACTTTTGCAAGAACGGATAAATGATCAATAAAGGCAGCGTGGCCACGACGACGACCGCCATTTTGATCGTTTCGGGAGGCAGCGCATCGAGCACCAGCGAATTGAGAGAAAGCTCCGTACTCACGTTCGGCGACTGGATCATGCTTCGAAGGACCACTTGCATCGGCATTAACGACTTATCTGAAATATAGAAGATCCCTTTAAAATATTCGTTCCAATGGGTGACCCCGTAAAACAGTCCGATGGTCGCCATAATCGGCGCCGATAAAGGAAGCACGATCCGGAACAAGGTGGAAAAATCGCCTGAACCGTCGACCTTTGCCGCCTCTTCCACTTCCTCCGGCAAATTCTCGAAGTAGGTTTTGACGATTAATAAGTTAAAGGTAGATACCATGCCCGGCACGACCAGTGCCCATACCGAATCGTACAACCCCAGGCTCCGCACCATCATGTAGAGCGGAATGATGCCGCCGCTAAAAAGCATGGTGAATACAAGCGCCATGAGAATGAAATTTCTTCCCGGGACGAATTTTTTGGAAAGCGGGTACGCCAGCAAAGTCGTTACGACCATATTGAGCAGCGTGCCTACGACGGTGATAAAAACCGTTACCTTAAGCGCATTCGGAATCCGCGGGCTGCCGAAAATTTCCTTGTAGGCTTGGAAGGTAAAATGATCGGGCCAGATGACGAAGCCGCCATGACGCATCACTTCAACATAAGGCGTAACGGAGACAATAAAGACATAATACAAGGGAAACAAGGCAAGCAGCGCAAACAGCGTCAACAAAGCGTAGATGACTCCGTCCGCTGCTTTATCTCCTTTTGTTTTATGAACGACCAGCGACATCCGTTGTCGCCTCCTTTTCACGTCGGTTCATTACCAGATCCCCGAACCTCCGACTTTTTTTGGCGATTCGATTGGCCCCCAGCACGAAAATAAGTCCTACCACCGATTTGAAAACGCCCATGGCCGCAGCTACCCCGAACTCCAGCCGTTCAAAGCCGTATCGGTATACCCAGGTATCTACGATGTCGCCGACATCGTACACGCGGGCATTCAGAAAAATGAACACCTGGTCGAATCCAGCATCCAGGATACCGCCGACTCGAATAATGAGCATCAGTACGAAGACATCGCGAATGCCCGGCAGCGTGACATGCCAGAGCTGGCGCCAACGGCCGGCCCGGTCTACGACGGCGGCTTCATACAGTTCCTGATTGATGGAGGCGATCGCCGCGAGGTAGATAATCGCGCCGAAACCGGTGTTTTTCCATATTTCAGTCAGAACGAGCAGGGGCCGAAAGAAGTTCTGATCCGTTAATAAATCGATTTGCCCCCCGCCCATATCCCGAACCAAATTCGTAATGAGTCCGGATCCCGGCGCGAGAAACGAGAAAACCAATCCATAAACGATCACCCAAGATAGAAAATAGGGACCGTACGTTATCGTCTGTACGAAGCGCTTGAACCATCGTACGCGAATCTCGTTGAGCATGAGCGCCAGGATGACATCGGGCACCATGCTGCCTACGATTTTATAGATGGAGATTAACAACGTATTGCGCATGATTTGCAGAAACTCGGGGCTATCGAAGATCACGCGGAAATTATCGAAACCGACCCAAGGGCTCCCCCAGATTCCTTTCATCAAGTTGTACTTCTGAAAAGCGATTAACGCACCTGCCATCGGCGCATAGTGAAACAGGATGTAATAGATGATGCCAGGCACCATCATGACATAGAACCATTTTCTGCGGTAAACGTTGCGCCATCTGTCCCGCTTGACCAAGCGCGGCACAGCGGAACTCTTCACTTTTGCGCCCGTCATTTCGGTCATCGCCGTTTCCTCCTTGCCCAAGCTTCGCCTGAATACCGAAGGGAACTCTGGCTGGACAGAGTTCCCTTCCCTCCCGGAACGATTACTTAAAATCGTCCAGCTTCTTGTCTTTCAGCGCTGCGTTGATTTGTTTGGTATACTCCGTGAAAATGTCGCGCCCTCTGAACTTGGTCATCAGCTCTTCGCGGTATTGCGGCCAGTTTTTGCCGCTCTTGTCGTCGAGCACGGCCTTGGCGTGGAACTTGCTCATCTGGCTGCGGAAATCTCCGATATTGATGCCATCCGGCGGAACCAGGCTAACCGGCGGCAGTGCGTTGTGTTTCGGGAAGCCTTCCACCGTCTTGAGAATCGCGCGGTCATGCTCGGATACGCGGGAGTCGATCAGTTCCAGCCCGAGCACGTTCGGTTCGTCCGGCGTGAACACCGCATACACGTTCAGCCAGTTGCCGGCTTTCGCGATATCGCTTTCGAAAGCATCCACGTTAAGCGTGATTTTGTTGCCGTCTTTCGAATAGTGCTTGCCTTCTTGCCCGTAGTGAGTGAGCAAGAAGCCTTCCTCGCTGGTCAGCCAGTCCACGATTTCCAGGGATCGCTTCACTTTTTCCGGATTTTTGTCGGCTGTCGCTTTGCTGATCAGAATGGTACTCTCCGGCACGTTGTATTTCCACATCACCGGCTGATCAAGCGGGAAGATCGGCTGCCAATCCGCATTCGGATCAAGCGCCTTCGTGCGGTTTTGCAGCGAGGTCGCCACGCTGTCCAGCGCGACGGTCTTGTCGCCCGGCGTAAAGATCATGCCTACCTTGCCTTGCGCCGCTTTATCGATATGGGCCGGCGGCTTGTTCAGGAACCAGTCGGGATCGACGATGCCGGCTTCGTTCCACGCCACCACTTGATCGATTACGTTTTGCACTTTCAGATCCGTCCGGTTATCGACAAAGCGATTGTCCGCGATCATAAAGTCGGCGACAAAACCGTTATTGAGCCACTGCGGAAAATCCAGCGGCAAACTCAGGCCGCTTCCCGCCGCGGAGAATCCGTACGTATCCTGCTTGCCGTTGCCGTCGGGATCGTCCTTGGTGAACTTGGTCATCACGTCGGTCAACTCCGCGTACGTATGAGGCGCCTTCAGTCCCAACTTATCGAGCCAATCCTGCCGAATGTACCAAGAAGCATACGTATTGCGCTGGAAGGGCAGCATGGCGCGCGAGAACTCCCCCTTGCTTCAGCTGGAACGCATCCACTTCCTCCTTGCTGACCCACTTGAAGTAGTTCGGCATCGTCTCCGGCGTCACGAACGAATCCAGATTGGTCGTGATGCCGTCATGAATGTACTTTTGCGATTCGGCGGCGCCTGCGATAAACAAATCAGGCGCGCTTCCGCCGGCGAGCGTAGCGTTCAGCTTGTCATGATACTCTTTGCCGACGACCATATAATCGATTTTCAAATCGACATTGAATTTGTCTTCGATCGTTTTCTTTACAAAATCCTTGTCTGCCGACGGCAGCGTGACATTCGCCAGGAATGCGCTCGTAACCGACCAATTCAGCGATAGCTTGGACTGCTTTGCGTTTTCCGAGGCTTTCGGAGAATTCGAAGCATTTGAAGAATTCGAAGCATTCGAGTTGTCCTTCGAACACGCTGTAAGCGCAACCATAGCTGTCAAGCCGATCGCTAACCATTTTTTATTCATCCATTTCCAACACCCTTCTGTTCGCTGTTGTTCGTAAACATGACCTGATCCCCTATGCGCTGCTACCTAACTTGTTAGCGTTTACTTGAATTCATTATAGGTGCTGCTTATGGGGGGGAACTAGCAGGCTGGTTCAAGAAATCGTGTGCGGAATCAAGAAATTTGACGAGGGGGTATTGATGTTATAATCATGGCAAGCCAGCAAAAAAGGGGATTGAACATGACACGAGTTATCGAAAATGCATTTTTAAGCTATGGCAAGGAAGATGCACCTGTAAAAGTAGAAGTGTTTTTAAATTTGGCGTGCCCGTATTGCGCAACATTCTTTCAAGCTGCTGATGAAACATTGCCTTCTTATATCGAGAACGGACAAGTTCAATATGCGGTTAAACACTATGACAAACCGCGCGAAATGCTTTTCTACGGCTCGCTCGCGAACGCCTTTTTTAGACTACAAGGATCCGGAGCGAGTCTACGAGCTGATGAAGGATTTATTCGCCAAACAAAGCCAGTGGAGCGAAGCCGACAGCCATTCGATTAAAAAAAATGTTAACCGAAGCGTATGGGTTACAGGAACAACCTGATAACATCGACTTAAGTTTAAGCATTATTGCAGAAGCCATTCAACGTCATGTGAAGATGGTGCCGACCGTATTCATTAACGGCAATGAAATCCAATACCCTGATGAAATTGATGCAAGCGGGTTAATAAAAGAAGTCGAACAAGCCTTGGCCTAAGAAATGCTGTATGACGAAAAATGAGCGCAAAACAGAACCCCCGAAACCGTATGCGTTTCGGGGGGTGTTTATGGTCGACATAAGGTTTCCGTCTATGCTGCAAGGTTCCTATGAAGTGGATGTTGCTCATCTTTGCTCAATTCGTTGGCTTGAGAGTTCCCGGACGGGCACAGGTACGATACAGATGAAGGCCAATGCGTTCGCCTCGATCCAAGTCCGTTCCCGATGTTTCTTCGGCATATGCGAAGTCCATTTTCCCAAAATAACGATTCACCGCAACAGCTCCAAAATCCTTTTTTGCATCTGAAAGCGGGATGAGCGAAATGGGACAGCCGCGCATGAGCTGCGATCTGGACATAAGCCTATACTTTTGCCGCCGATACGGAGAGAGCAAATTGAATGTAAAAATCGCCCTTGTCCGGCTGACTGAGCCAGACAAAGGCGACTGCGAGCCCGGGAACGCGCCTTGTCGGTCACGTGTCCGCTGGAGGCACTAATCCATATGGATGCCGCCGTTCACTTTCATGCAGCTGCCGGTGACGAACCGGCTCTCCTCGCCGGCAAAAAAAGGCGATCGCCCCCGACAGGTCATCCGGCAAAGCTACCCGCTGCATCGGAGTCATCGCCGCGAGCTGCTGCTTGACCGCTTCCGGGGTTACGCTTGACGCTTCCGTTTCGACCAGCCCGGGTGAAACGATGTTGGCGGTCACCCCATAAGGCGCGCTCTCCAGCGCCACATATTTGACGAACGCTTCAAGCGCCGCCTTGGCCGAGCCGTGTGCGGCCATATAAGGCACCGGGGTGTCGGCCGCATTGCTGGAAACGTAAATCATTCTTCCGTATTTCCGTTCGGTCATGGCAGGCAATACGGCTTGCGTCAATGTAAAAGCAGCCTTCATCTCGTCGTTCAACTTCTGGGCTAACTCTTCCCATTGCATCCCCATTACCGGCTTCATAACAAATGACATATGCGCATTGTTCACCAGAATGTCGATGTCGCCCCATGCTGCCCGAATGGAATCCAGTGCTTCCCTTACTTGTTCAGGATCGCGCACGTCCGCTTTGGCAAGCGCCGCCTCTCCCCCGGCTTGCCGGATCCGATCCACGACAGCTTGCGCCGACTCCGCCTGGCGCACATAATTTACGGCAACCTTAGCCCCAAGCCTGGCCAGCTCCAGCGCCGCCGCCGCGCCGATTCCGCGGCCCCCCTCCCGATACGAATGCAACTTTGCCATGTAAACGATTCATACAGTTCCCTCCAAATTGTGCGATACAGAATGTTTGTCGAAAATTTAACTTAAAGAGTCCGGTCACGTTTCCTGTAGCGTAGCTTGTAGAGACATAGCTGAAGATGATCAAGCCCTCATTTACGCCGACAAGACCGCCGGTTTTCCAATTCCCTGTAACCTATGCTGCGATCAGCAGCATGCTCACGACAACGCTTCCCGCGCATTTTAGCTATTATGTGATAACATCCTTTTGCTCCTCCTCTAGCTTTTACAAACTTGGATAAGTATTCCTATCTTTTTTGATCTTATGTTTTTCAACTCAAGTCGAGTAGTGACAGCGGTCATAACTTTAGTCACAGGAATTTATGATGTTGGTTCTTGTTCATTTGCAGTTTTAGGTAAATATTGTGCCGGAGGTGCCGTTTCCTCAAGATTTGTATAGTTGGAAAGTTGGAGCTTCAAGGAACGATTCTCCTGTTTAAGAGCTTCTATGTCTTTCAAAGCCCTAAATAATTGTTGCTCCAGATCGCTACTCATACCGTCTCCTGAATTAAATGATTTGGTCGTATATAGGGGAGTAAATTGATATTAAAAAACCGGCTCTCCAACTTATAGTAGAAGAGACGGTTAAGCTTAAACTATATCTATATTTAATCGCGGGATACCCAATTCTTGCTCGACAAAGTTCATATTAGAATCTCTAGAAACTAATGTAAGTTCATGAACTGACGCTGTAGCAATAATAAGAGCATCCTGCGTTTTTAACTTACGTCCCTTGCTTATAAGATCCCTACGTAGCGTTCCAGCTATTTTTGCAATTTCGGATGAAACATCTATACATCTTTTTTGATGTAAACAGTTTTCTGCGCGTAGTTGTTCCTCGTGCTTTAACCCTGCAAATACCTCAGAAATCGTAATTGCCGAAAAATAAATCGGCATTTTACTACGGGAGGCCTGTTGAACAAAATCGATTACATTACTCTCGTTAATAAGAATCACGATCGCAATATTCGTGTCCAGGAGATACCCTCTGCTCATGCATTCCATTCCTCACGCGATTGGCCCACTTCTTTAAGAAGCTCGGTTGTTCTGAGAATAGGAACATGGATCACTCACTCTATATCGTACGACTGCAATCACTTCAAATATCTTCTTTCAACCTGTTCTACCCATCCAGCGCTTGATAATCACGAATCATGCTCTCATCTTCAAACAATAAATGATCATTTTCGCCGTTCTCGTAATTTTTTTTTAACCTTGGCAGGGTGGTTTCGACAAACAAGCGTTGCTTTTCTTCGTCAGCTGCGGCAAGCGTGTAGGTGGTCATCTACTGATGAGAACAACCTTCAAGAGTCAATGTCTTAACGATGTAGTTCTTTGGCGGATTTAGCACCCCGGTTGTGCAACCATTGAACCAAATCGTCAGTAGCGCTTCGTTGTGCTGCATCCAAGGGGGTCAATCCATCCCACACGGAAATCCAGTTCAATTCGGCCCCTCGTTCGAGCAAATACTCGGCAGAGTGCTGCTGTCCGCCGTGGCAAGCGCACCAGAAGGCGACGGTAACTTCATCAGGAGGTGGATTGTGCCCGGCTCCCCACGGATATCGCTGTTCAAGTGTGGTCCCGGTAAAGTGGGCTTCCATGTCATCCAACAGTCCGAGCGCAGCCGCATGCCAGAGAGCGAAACTTGCGCCGCGCTCAACCAGACGATGTGCAGCCCTCCACTGCCCAAACGCCACTGCGTCGTCCAGCGGCGTTCCACCGGCGATGACCGCACCCGACGCCTCAATATCAGCGCCGGCATCGAGAAGCGCATCAAGCACCTCGATATCATCGCTGCTCGCGGCCCAATGAAGAGGTGTCTCGATATTAGGACCGGCGATTCGAGCGTTCACCTCAGCGCCAGCTTTGACCAATGTGGCTATCGTTGACGCAGCGTTTGGAAAATGGCCGGGCCAGTCGGTAGCCACATGCAACAGCGTACGTGATACGTTACCGTTACGCATATCGCCTCCTATAATTCTCGCCGTAGCTAATCCCGGATTCTCGGTGAGCAGCTTCTGCAATCCCGGGATATCGCCGGTGCGGATTACCTCGCGCAAGGTGACCGCAAGAGGCTCGTTTTCAGAAATTATCACAATGTAAAACATCCCTTCTAATCCCAAAATAAAAGCAGTGTTATGCGGAACGTCGCAACAATGCTCGATAACCATAAGCGTCAAATAGCACTCAGTTTGACATCAAGGTGCGCACCGGTAGTCCTTATATGTCGGTCCATTGGATATAATGTGACAGAGCCATTCATTAATAAGAAGGAATTAAGCAGTACGAGTATGAATACCAAGAGAAACTATTGGAGCCCAAATTGCGATTTAGCCTGCAATTTGTCGCCCACGAAAACGAAGGTGGCACTCGCCCCAACCTCGCCCCTGCCTCTATACATCACACCAATGCCATGCAAGTCGCTGCCTTCCTCGCCCGTTTCCGTTTTTGTTTCTCCTTCGCCGCCGACAATCTTAATGATTTCTTTGTAGGTCATTCCATTTTTGATTTTATCGTATTTTTCCTTCGTGATTTCAACTTTTTCAGCGGATCCTGTATTGCCGCTTGGCGACTCCGCTGGGGAAACAGCGGAACTCCCCGTCGGCCCTTTCTGAACATTGTCGCTCGCATTGCTGCATGCCGCCGCTGTGAGCATAAGATATATGATGATTGCTAGTCGAATGGTTTTCATACATCCTCCTATAGTTCCACATAATGCGGGCAAAAAGCGTACCGATGCCAAATAGTAGGCCACCTAGCAAATAGAAATCCCCCCGTTATCAAATACAACATAACGAGGGTCCCGAGATTCTTATGCGCTGTCTCGCCTAACGATGGCGAACTGGATGATCATGATAACGAAGACGGCCATTTCCATGCATACCTGATAATTAGACAAAGAAGAGCAACTTCAACAACGGCACCAAACACCATGTGCGCCCAAGCCTCTCCTGCTAAATTAAACAACATATACGGAATATACACCGCGGCAATAATGATATTTGCCCGGCGATTTACCTTAGCCGGCAGGGCAACAGAAAGGAAAATCATAAGAACTGGAATTGTCACCAAAACAAGAGCTATCAATAGAAAGACAAAAGTAATGTCAAATGTAAATACTTTTCCTGCCAGTATATCTTCTATCTTGCCAGGCATATACAAGTGAAAATAATCAACATAAACGTAGAGAAACATAAAACTCGTCCACAGTGTAGCAATCTTCAGTTTCACATTGACTTTGATGTCTTCTAGCGCACTTTGTGCTTTATTTTGCGTATTCATCGTAATCTCCCTCTCATAAATCAAAAGTTGTTAGAAACAATTTATCACGAGGGAGAATGGATACCTAGACACTAAAGTGTTGTTTTTCAAATTCACAAGAGCAGTAACTTATAGCAAACGCAGCTCATGTGTGCGTAAGATTGCTTCGGCGCGGCTTTTGACTTGCAGCTTAGAAAAGATACGTTGATTATGCCCCTTAATGGTATTGAGAGTGACGAAAAGCATCTTGCTGATCTCATGATTGGAAAGCCCCTGAGCAATTAGGCGTAAAACCTCCAATTCTCTTTGAGTTAAGGGAGCCACAGATGGATGTTTCGTTGAAAAATGTAAAAGTAACGTGTTTATATGATCTGTCATAATTTCAAATCGCAGAGAAGCTTTTAAAAGTGCTTCCATTGGAGCTCCTTCATCTAAAAAAACACGCAGGTGACCTTCTGTTTTAGCGATCTCAATGGCCTCCATTAAAGGCACAACAGCTTTTTGTATTTCCTTTGCCTGAAAATAGGTTAATGCATGCAGAATCAGCCTTTCCATTGATGCTGGAGACATCGATTCTATTTTTAATAAGGCTTGATCTGTTTCACCTGCAGCCAAGTGCACACGAATTTGCTCATTGGTCAGATTGTATTTCTGAACAAGATATTGTGCCGATGGGATATCATTGATGTGAAGTCGGGTAAGCACTTCAACTTGTGCAACCTTGTACATGTTCTTAGAGAAGTTATTTTTTTGAAGGGACTGGCTTGCTTGTTTGAGTAATTTCAAAGTCTCTCCTACTTTTCCTTGAGCAAGGTTTATTCTTGCAAGGAATAGCTCGCAAACTGCAAGGGTGTCCATATTGTTCAAGTGCCGCGCCAATTGTATGGCTTCTTGAATGAGATCTAACGCTTCCTTCATGTGATCTTGTTCGTAAGCGATACGTGATAAACCGAGATAAGCGACAGCGGAAGCCGGAAAAGCTAAGTGTCCATCTAAATTCAGAACTTTCATGTAGCTACTTTTAGCCAAGTGGAGTTGATTCTCCATTTCATAAATGTTGCCTAATCCAATTGAAGCCAAGATTATGATAATAAAATGACCTATAGTTTCACTACTCCTCAGCGCATCGTCATAAGCTTCCCGTGCCAATTTAGGATTGCCTTGCATCTGGCGAGCGAAGCCCAATGTCCACTTCGTAGCAGCAAGTACCGGCAGGTTTAGAGGACTAAGGTTTTCGATAGCATGTTGAGAGCATTCCATAATGCGAGATAAATTGTTTTGCGAAACAGCCACCGCTGCTCTGGTCGCGGAAATATGTCCCATTAAATTTTGTTTATTTTCGTTTTGAGGGAGTGCGCGTAGAGCGTTCTCCGCCGTGACCAATACTTTCTCAACTTCTCCAACTCTACCCAGAAACAATAGCGTTGTGGCATATAGCACTCTTAACGAGGGTTTAGCATCTAAAACGGATAAAGGTAGCGATTCAAGCCAATGAACAACCGGTGTTGCTGCGCCACGATAAAGTAAAGGAACGCCGCCTCCTTCTACAAGTCTGGAAGCACCTTCAATATCCTTTGCTTCCACCGCATGATAAAAAGCCTCAAGTATGAAATGATTGTTCTCATACCAAAGGCTTGCCCGCTTATGTAGCTTGGAGATAATATCCTGATCGTCGGCAATTTGTTCTCTATTTTTTTTCAAATCTCATTTTTAATAGCTCAGCGAAAAGATGATGGTAGCGATACCACCGCCGTTCCTGATCTAAGGGAATGATAAACAAATTTTTTCTTTCCAGATATTCAATCGTTTTTTTGGCTATTCCAACCAGTAGGAATCAATTCATCCGATAATAGAGCATCACAAAGAGGTGCAGAAAACCGTTCGAGCATGGAAGTAGCCATTAAAAAATTTAGTATGTGTTCGGGCAGTTGGACAAGAATTTCATCAAATAGATACTCCATAACAAAATGGCGGCTCCCCGCTAGGAAGTCCGTCTCCAATAAACAGGTGCCATCTTTATTCCCTTGAATGGAAAGTGCTGCGAGTTGAAGGCCTGTAACCCATCCTTCCGTTATTTTTTCAAGTTCGATAATATTTTTTTTTGTTAGGCTAAGCCCCATGACTTGATTTAGAAAACATACCGTTTCGATGCCTGTAAAACGCAAATCCTTAACGCCTATCTCCATCAGCTGATTTTTAGCACGCAGCTTGGATAACGGTAGATCGGGAATGTCACGTGATACGATGGTTAAATTCATATGAGAAGGCATTTGTGCGACTAGAAAGCGTAGACCTTGCTCAATAGAACGGTTATTTATTAAATGATAATCATCAATGACCATCGTAAAAGCCTTTTGCATGGTGTTAAGTTCATTGATAAATTGGCTTAGGACTGCATCAATTTGTGGCAATTGAGGGGATCTTAGCGAAATGAGAATTCCATTTCCTACGTTTGGAAAAACGATTCGAATCGCCTCTATTACATATGTGAGAAAGCGTATAACATCGTTATCCCTTTCATCTAACGAAAGCCATGCAACAGGCCGGTCACAAATCGACGCCCATTGACTCACTACGGTTGTTTTTCCAAAGCCTGCAGGCGCTGAAACAAGACTTAGCCTTTTATCCTGACCTCTATTAAGCAGATCAAGCAAATGGTTTCGATCAACCATCAATTGCCGTGAGGGCGGCTTCTCTAGCTTCGTAGTTAGAACTTCGTTAGTTACATGAGATTTTGTTTCTTGCTTCATAACGACACCTCCTCGACCTTGCAAGTAGTAATATTATGGCATATCGTGCTATAAGAATAATGCATATGCGCAAAGTGCTTCAAACCAAAAACACAAGTCCTTTTTTATATGGATATTATACTAAAAATGTGCTAAAGATGACTAAGACCGAGCCGATTTCTTACGTTCTGGCGCACTGCATTCATGTTGGAAATCCGTGCAATATAAGGGAACGGCCAATCTCGATGATCAGCCGCTCCAATTTGACAGATTGTTCAAAACTTAGTGTCACTCAAAACTGAATAAAAAATGAACGGTAGATATGATTCTACGTCCCTGTAAATTACAGCTCCAACAGATGATCTGCTACGACATATCTACGCATACGACGCCCAAATCTAGGTCCAGAACGACAGAAACCTCAATTTTATCCTTCAGCACCTTATTTTGAAGTCGTTGCCATCCGCCGTGAACGTACTAAATCGTAAATCGCACAAAGTTTTGCCTTTGCATCGAGCATAAGGCGGATGGCATTTTTTCCAGCGAGTGTTGTTTCGGCTGAAAAATCACGTTTGTTATGAATACAATCTCTAGCCAGTTTAATTTCCCTGCAAATACTTTTCGGCGTTCAGGGTGAACAGGATCTATTCCCCGGGCAAGAGCATCGGGATCTATGTTAACGCTGATTCCAAGCCGATCTGCGATCAAGTTTCTAATCGTGCTTTTTCCACTTCCGTTATTTCCTGCAAACACATACATGATCGGTGCCCACTCATGCATGAGGGACATCCTCGTCGGAAAGGGGAACAATATCTCCGTTATAGTATTCTTTTACGATCTGACCATCTTTTGTCTTATATACAATATATGTCCCGTTGGCTTTGGCATCCAATTTTGCGCGATCGCCCGTAAGTCTAATTAGTTTTTGCAGTTCTTTTATTTGATTCATGTAACTCACCATCCCGTTACATCAGTCTCATTTGAATCTGATTATAGCAAAGCTAAAACTTTAATTTAGTAAAATGGTCTTCTTGTTTGATGAGTAACTTATGGAGTCATCCTTGTTCTGATTAACCGCGATACGCACTCTACATGGGTGGTATGGGGGGAACATATCCACCGGCTGCACTTCCACTGTCCGATAGCCGCCATCCTCAAGCACACGTAGATCACGCGCAAGCGTGGCCGGATCGCAGGAGACATATACGATGCGCGCCGGGCGAAGCTCTAGCATCGTGGCAAGCAGCGCCAGATCGCACCCCTTGCGCGGCGGATCGACGACGATCACGTCGGGGGCGACGCCTTCGGCTTGCCACTGCGGCATGATGACTTCGGCCGGGCCGACGGCGAATTCGGCGTTGGCGATGTGGTTAAGCAGCGCATTGCGTCGGGCGTCCTCTATCGCTTCGGGGATGATCTCGACGCCGTACACGCGACGAGCATGGCGGGCGAGGAAGAGAGTAATTGTGCCAATGCCGCAGTAGGCGTCGATGACGGTCTCTTCGCCGGTCAGGCCCGCGTAGTCGACGGCGCTCCGGTAGAGGCGCTCGGTCTGGGTCGGATTGACCTGGAAGAAGGAGCGCGCGGAGATGGCGAAGGTGATGCCGCCGATCTCGTCATAGATGACGTCGGTTCCCCAGAGGACACGAGTCTCTTCGCCGAATACCTGGGACGTCGGGCTGGTATTGATGTTCTGGCAGATGCTCGCGACGCCGGGGATGTCTTCGCGGATAAGTCCGCAGAGTTCGTCGACATGCGGCAGGTCGCGGCCGTTGGTGATAAGGACGACCATGCGCTGGCCGGTCGCTTCGGCGTGGCGGACGACGACATGGCGAAGCAGGCCGCGCCCGGTGGCGCGGTCGTAGGCGGCATAGCCGAGAGACCGGGCGATGCGCTTGACGGCACGCACGGTCTCTTCGTTCTGCTCCTGCTGAATGAGGCAGGCTTCCATGTCCACGACCTGGTGGCTTCCCTGCTCGAAGAAGCCGCCGATAAGTCCGTGGCCGCCGATGCCGGCCGCCATTGGAACCTGCGCCTTGTTACGGTAGCGCCAAGGCTCGTCCATCCCGATGACGGGATGGACGACGACCGGCGCGCGCCCCGCATCGGGCGCGCTCTCGCGGCCGCCGGCTTGCGCGGCGGCCGCGCCCTCTAGGCCGCCCGCTTCGCCGGCGGCCTCTTCCAGCGGCGCCACCGGCAGCTTGCCGATGCGCGCCAGCACGCCCGCGACGTGCTCCCGCTTCCAGCGGAGCTGCGCCGCGTAGCCCCAATGCTGCAGCTGGCAGCCGCCGCATGCCTCATAGATCTCGCACGGCGCTGCGATGCGGTCCGGGCTCGCCGTGACAAGCGCGGCCATGCGCGCGCGGCCGAACGACTTGCCGATGCTCTGCACCTCGGCCTGCACCCGGTCGCCCGGCACCGCGCCGGACACAAACAGGGTGTAGCCCTCGACCCGGCCTACACCCTGCCCCTCATGCGTCATCCCGACGATGTCGATGACGACGGAATCGCCGACCGCGACCGGCACGCCCGCGATCTGGCGCGGCGCCTCGCCCTGACGGCGCTCCCGCGCACCGCGCGAATGCTGCGGCTGGCCCTGCGGTCGCCCGCCGCTCGCACCCTCGCCCTCGCGGCGATCCTGCGGTCGCCCGCCGCTCGCACCCGAAGCCACGCGGCCGCCGCCGTGCCCGCGCGATTCCGCTCGAACCATCGCCCCGCTCGACTGCCCCCGCTCCTGCTGGCCGCCGCTCGTTCGACCGCGATCGCCTGCTCCGCCAGACGAATGCCGCCCTTCTTTCCCGACGTCGCTCCTGGGTTTGCCGCCTTGATTCGCCGCTCCGCTCCGCGCACCGCCGCGCTTGTCCTTGTCACTCATGCTGTCCAGCCCCGTTCATAGGTTCCGCTTCTATATAAATATGATGGCCTCTTAAAGATGCTATATCTCACTTGTCCCTCAGTGAGATACTTCATCTCACTTGTCCGTCAGTGATACTTCGTCTCTCCCAGCTCATCCATAATGATCCGCACGTGTCCAGGCAGCATCGTAAACGTCCGGGCCATCTGCCCCCCGTATTCCCCGTCGAGATTCATGTCCAGGTCCGCATCCGACTCGACCGTGACCCGGTTCGTCTGGAACATCGTGATGTGCGAATCCTGCAGATGCTCGCCCCGCATGGCCAGCGTCGCGATACGGATGAATTCGCCGAGGTTGCACTTGCGCATGAGCAGCACGTCGAACATGCCGTCGCTCGCCGAGGCGCTTGGCGCGAGCTTCTCGAAGCCGCCGACCGAGTTGCTATTGGCGATCAGCATGAGCATGTATTCGTCCTCGAAATCGCCGACGCCGTCCATCGAGATCTTCATATGGAAGGAACGCAGCCGCGCGATCTTCTCGAATCCCCGTATGTAGTAGGCCAGATTCCCGATCATCGTCTTGAGCTTGCTCGGCACTTCGTAGGAGAGCTCGGTCAGCGAGCCGCCGCCCGCGATATTAATGAAGTACTTGCCGTCGGCCTGTCCGATGTCCACCGGCTTCGCGTAGCGCTTGACGATCAGGTCGCACGCCTCGTCCCACTTCTTGGGGATGCCGTGCGCCCTGGCAAAATCGTTGGTCGTCCCTACCGGCAGAATGCCGATGGCTGGACGGCGCTCGTGAGGGGCGATGCCGCTGATCACCTCGTTCAGCGTGCCGTCGCCGCCTGCCGCGATGACGATGTCGAAGCCCCGTTCAACCGCTTCGGAAGCGGCATGGACGGCGTCGCCCTCCGATTCCGTCGCGTGGCAGGACGTCTCGATCCCGCCGCGTTCGAGGCGCTGCAGAATCTGCGGCAGCCTCCGGCGCATCTCCTCGCGGCCCGAGGTCGGATTGTAGATCAACCGCGCTCTCACAATATCCAACTTGAATCCCCTCTTCTATCGCTCTCTATCCGATCCGATTCAACCTTTACCTATTCATGCTACTGAATCGTCATGCCAATGTCAACGCGGCCGGCGGGCGGCGCGCACCCTCGGACACAACTCACGCCATCCTGACATTGAACGGCAAAAACCCCCCGCTTTTCTCATCAAGCGGGGGCCTCCATTCGCCCTATCTATTCGGTCAAACTTCAAGCCTTTCCATGCGGCGCGATAGCCAATGCCGGACCCTGCCGGCGATCCAGTCGCTGACGAGCGGATGCGGCAGCAGCGCGCTCTCAGCGTAGTCGATATCCAGCCCCGCTAGCCGGTTCGGCACGGCCGACGAGGTGAAGTACCCTTCGCTCAGGAAAACGGGTACCGCCAGCATCCTCGCCTCCGGATGCCGCGCGCGCAAGACCGCGATCCGCGCCGCCGGCTCGTCCGGGCGCAGCAGCGCCGCTTCCGCGCCGGCATAGCCGCCGATGCGCGCGAGCTCCGCCGCCAACCCCTCGAGCTCCCGGCGCCACGCTTCGTAGAACCAGGGCTCGTCGCTGCCGTGACCGACGAGCAGCACGCACTCCGCCGCCGGCTCGCGCGATCGCGCCGCGAGCTTGTCCGCCAGCGCGCGCGCGATCTCCGGATCGCTGCCGATCGGCTCGCCGTAAGAGAGCCGCGCCGATACGGCGACCGGCTCCAGATCCGTTTCGCGCCGCGGTTCCGCATACGCGCCCAGCGCCCAGCCGATCTCGTCGACATGCGTGCTGCCCGACGAGACGAACAGCGGCAGCGCGTAGATGTCGGTCACGCCCAGCGCCTCCAGCGCGCGCACGCCGTCCTGGATCAGCCGGCCCTCGACCAACTCCAAGTACGATGCCACGACCGGCAAGTCCGCCGGCAGCTTCGTCCGCGCCTCCGCGACGGCCTCGTCCACCTGCGCCACCCAGCCCGGCTCGCGCGAGCCGTGGCTGATGACGAGGATCCCGGGACGATCGGCTCCGTCTGTCCCGCCGCGCTCCTCCCGCTCTCTCTCATTTCCTCCGACGTAATCCTTCATCCTGCTTGCGCACCTCCGGCTAGACAGCTATTTCCTTCATGCTATCCAACGCAGTGGCCGGTGTCAACGAAGAGACGGCGCGGCACGTGCATCCAGTCACGGTCTCGCACGGTTGGCGCGTATCCTGCAATTGTACGCGATAGATCAACTGAAAAAGCGCTTTGCGGCGTCTGTCGCGCAAATCTGCAGGATGCATCCCGATAATCGCCTCTTGAACGCGAATTCAGCCAGGCTATTGAGCAGATTTGCGCGATAGCGTCCCACAAAATTCGCCTCTTATTGATCCTTCAAGCATACACCTACAAACTCGCTATCCCGCATCACTTATCTACAAATTTATCCTCAAACGCAATGTACTGCGGCGGTTTCTCGAATTCGCTGCCCTCGAGGCCGCCGTTGTCGTAGATGGCCAGCTTCCACGCGCCCTCGGGGATGGCCGTGCCGGCCGGGATCTCGAAGTAACGGCTCTCGCCAAGGACCGTGTCGAGCGTATCGCCGACGGGCTGCTGCCATTCGTCGACGAAGTGGAGCGTCGCCCCGTAGTCGGGGAAGCGCGGCTTCACATAGACGGTGCCTCCGATCTTTCCTTTCGCCTCGTCCGTATCTACGAAGAGGGGATCGGGATCTCCGCCGACCGGGACGGACACGGCTGCGGAATGGCCCCCGTCGCGGATCGCGAAAACGCCAATGCGATCAACGCCCTCCAGTTTGAATTCGGGCAGCGTCACGCGGCACGCCCTCCCGTCGAACGGATAGTCGTTCGTCACGTCGATGAGCGGTTGGATCGGACGACCCGCTTCATCCGCGCTGTACACGACGTAGCTCACCGCCGTGGAGCTGTTCGCGTCGTACCAGCTCAGCTCGCCGGAGACGCGCGTCTTGCCGCTGGACAGGACCGGCTTGAAGTGAATATCAGACACGGGCGCACTGGCAGAATTTGCATCTTTCGGATCGACCCAGCTCGTCGCCTCGTCGCGAATATCGTCATAAGCCTGCACCCGCGCGCTGGCACTATAATCGAACACGCCGCCCTTCCGAAATGGCACGACCGTCACCTCGCCGAGAATGTCGAGGTCGCGCAGCGGCAGCTTATAGCGGCCGGACGCCGACTTCGCGACCTTCTCCGTGCCGCCTGGATATTCGATCTGGTAGCCGTCGTACGCCGTACCGTCCCCCCGGATCGGTCCATGCGATCGAAGCCCAGACGCCTGCGCCGGGATTGGAGTCCTTGTAGGACAGCTCCCCGACGCGATAGGCGGGGTCGTCCAGCAGCGTCGCCTTCGCGATCGGCACAGCCGCGGATTTGCCCCGGTCCGCCGCTTCGAAGAGGCCGAGCGCCGCGGCTTTGCCGGTTACCTTCGTTCCTTCGGGGATAACGATGGACTGCCGTTCCGCGACGTACCTCCCGAGCGCCTTGCCGTACCGCTTGCCTTTATCGTCCACCAGGTAAGCCTCATAGCCCTTCGCGGCCTCGGCCCCGGTCGTGTTCCAATAGAAAATGCCGCCGATCTCCCCCGCCTCGGGATCCCGGTCCTTAAAGGTAGCCGTTACCGACGCGGCCGCCTTCGCGTTCCCCGCTGTTCCCGTTGACGCAGCCAGCGCGGAGCCGGCAGGATGTCCGAGCGACCATATGAATCCTATTCCAAAAAAGAGCGACCCCAAGCGCGCGCAGTTGCCGATACATGAATGTCCTCCTTGATAAAAAATGTCAGACTCCTCACGTATTAAACCTTTTTTTTCCAGCTTTAATCGGGCGATATCGGGAAAACAAGAAACGCTTGCCCAAGGGCAAGCGCATCGTATCAATATCGGACAAATCCAAGCAGCTCGAGGTTTTCGGCGCTTCGGCCGACCGCGAATCGGGCTGACGGCAAGTTCGTTCTATGCACCAGCGACATCAGTTCCGCTATCGCCGCATGCTATGTTTCTCCCGCCGATCGCCTCGTCTTTTCCGTTGACCCGCTCACCCTTTATTCGCTCCCGCCGTCAGCCCATCCACCAGAAACCGCTGCAAAAAGAAAAACAGGGCGGTAATCGGAATCGCGACGAGCACCGCGCCGGCCGCGAACAAGGTGAACTCTGTCGAATTGCGCTGGTTGACCATCCGGTACAACCCCACGGCGAGCGTGCGCTGGTCCTCCGTGCGCAGGATGAGATCCGCGAAGATGAAGTCGACGAAGCTGCCATAGAAAATCATGAGGCTCGCATACGTCAGCATCGGCGTCGACAGCGGGACCATGATCGCGAAAAATACGCGCAGATGGCCGGCGCCGTCGATCTTGGCCGCATCCTCGAGAGACTTCGGGATCGTATCGAAAAAGCCTTTGGCGACGAACACATGCGTGATGACGGCCCCGCTGCTGTAGACGAGGATCAGCGCCCAGTGCGAATTGAGAAGGCCCATCGTGTTAAGCAGCACGTAGATCGCGATCATCGCCATGAACCCGGGGAAGATCTGCAGCACGAGCAGAACGGTCAGCGACGTCTTGCGGCCCGCGAACCGGTACCTGGAGATCGCGTACGACGACAGCAGCAGCAGAAAGGTGCCGAGCAGCGTGGACAGTATCGCGACCTTCAACGTATTTTGGGCCCAGGTCGCATACTGAGTTTTGCGGAATAGCTCCTCGTAGTGCGCAAACGTGAACGTCCGCGGAATGAGCGTGTCGCTGAACAGGCTGTTGCCGACCTTGAGCGACGACATGACGATCCAGATCCCCGGGAACAGGCTGAGCGCGCAGAGCGCGATCAGAAACGCATAGCTGGCGGCCAGCTTGGCCGTACAGCCGACCTGTCGGTTGTTCATGCGATCATGTCCTCCTCTCGGTAGGATCGCGTGCGGCGATAGCTCCAGATCGAGAAGGAAGCGACGAGCAGGAAGATCACGATGCCGATGACCGAAGCGAAGCTGTACTGCGACTGGTTCAGCGCGAGCTTATACAGCCACGTCACGAGCAGGTCGGTGTGGCCGGCGTACTGGTAGTCCGGATTGACCGGATCGCCGCCTGTCAGCAGGAAGATGACGTTGAAGTTGTTGATGTTGCCGGCGAACTGCATGATGAGCACCGGCGCGGTCGCGAATAGCACCATAGGCATCGTGACGAGCCTGAACTTCTGCAGCGACCCTGCGCCGTCCACGTCCGCCGCCTCGTACAGATCGCCCGGAATCGTCGTCAGCACGCCGAGGACGAGAATCATCGTGATGGGGATGCCGAGCCACATGTTGACGAGGATGACCGTGACCTTCGCCCAGAACGGATCGGTCAGCCACGGCAGGCCGTCGAGTCCCAGCGACCGCAGGTAGCCGTTGACCGGTCCGAATTGGTTGTTGAACAGGTTGCGCATGACGAGCAGCGAGATCATGTTCGGGATGGCGAATGGCACGATCAGCAGCGTGCGCCACAGCTTCTTGAAGCGGATGCGGGGCTGGTGAATGACGACCGCGACGACGATGCCGCCCACGTACGTCGTGAACGTGGCGATGACCGCCCATAGGAGCGTCCAGGAGACGACGCCTCCGAAGGTGGAGCTCCACATTTTGAGCTCGAACATCTTTTTGAAGTTGCCGAATCCGACCCAATCGACGAGATTGGCGGGGGGGCAGGATCGGGTCCGCGTAGTTCGTAAAGGCCAGCAGGATGGAAAAGACGAGCGGAAGCACCGTGAGGAACGTGATCGTCACGAACGGCACGGCGAGCACCAGGTAGGCGAAGTGGCGGCGCCCCAGCCCCGCGACGGACCGGGCGAAGCCCGGCGCCCGCTGCCCAGCCTCCCGCAGCAGCCCGGTGCGGTACGCGTCCCGGATATTGAGCGCGTACAGCCCTGCGAACAGGACGAAGCAGAACGTCGCGATCAGCCCGTCGATCATCATGTAGATCGAATGGTCGCCCGCGACCATCTTGGTGAGCTTGCCGACCTTGACCATGCCGCTCGGCCGCTCGCCGAGGGTCAAGAGGCCCCTGACGAAGGCGGGCAGCTTGTAGACCGTTCCGTACAGGCCGGCAGCTCCGAAGAGCAGGAGCAGCAGGCCTTTGACCGGCTGGCGGTTATAGAGCTGCCCGAGCCCCATCAGAAGGGCCGATAGCAGGGCGGCTGTCGTTCGTTTGCGCATCGGGTCGACCACCTATTCGTTATTTCGATGCCAGGTCGGCTTGAATCGTCTTGACCGTCTGATCGAGCGTCGTCTTCGCGTCCTGTTCAGGGTGATCCCACAAGGTGATGAACGCGGCCTTGAGCGGCTCCCATACCGCATTGATCTCCGAAAGGGAAGGCATCGGAACGGAGTGTTTGAATTGCTCGTAAAAGCCGCTCACGATCGGGTCGTCCTTGATCTGCTGCGCTTCTCCGGCCTCGAGGCTCGCGGGGATGGCGCCCGTCATCTCGAAGTTTTTGAGCTGGTTATCCTTGCCGCTCGCGAACTGCGCGAACAAGCGGGCCGCGATCGGATACTTGGTATACGAGTTGACATAGTAAGATTTGACGCCCGAGAATGAGATCGAAGGCTGGCCGTCCGGCGTCTTCGGGAGCGGCGCGATGCCGAGATTCACCTGATCCTTGAACGCGCTGACCGACCACGGGCCATCGATGTTCATCGCGAGCTTCCCTTCCTGGAACAGCTGCGTCTTGACGTCGTACGTGACGTCGCCCGCGTTGAGCGGCAGGATCGGCTTGAGGCTCTGCAGAAACTTAAAGCCCTTCACGGCGCCTTCGTTGCTTAGGCCGATGTCCTTCGGATTCGTATTGCCGTCGCCGAAGAAGTATCCGCCGAAGCTGCCGATGAACGGATAGGAGTAGTAGCCGACGAACTCCCACATGATCGCGAACTTGTTCTGCTTGGCATCGTTATAAGTACCTGCGAACTTGACGACGTCGTCCCACGTCTGCGGCGGCTCGGCGATCAGGTCCTTATTGTAGAAAAGCGCGTATGTCTCGACGGACTTCGGATAGCCGTACAGCACGCCGTCGTAGGATGAAGCCGCGACGGCCGCCTCTACGGCGGAGGCGCGCGTTTCTTCTTCGAAGAGGTCGTTCGGCAGCAGCAGCCCCGCCTTGACCGCCTGCCCGATCTGGTCGTGCGGCAGCGTCAGGATGTCGGCCGCGAGGCCTGCCGGCCCGTCCGTCGCGAGCCTCCCGCCCTGATCGCCGCCCGCGACCTCTTCGATTTTCACGGATACGCCGTATTTGGCTTCGAAGGCGGCCGCGAGCTCCTTCATGTAGGCCTGCTGCTCCTTGGCCTCCCAGACGACCAGCTTCGCGCCTGGCTCAGGCGCCGTATCTTCGGCTTGATCCCCGGATGCTTCAGGCAAAGACGCAGCGGGGGGCGGTGCCGGATGCCGTACCGGTAGCTGACTGCGATGCCGTGCCGCTCTCCGCGGATTCCCCCGTTGCCCGAGCTGCAGCCGGCAGCGGCGAGCGCCAGGCTGAGGAGCAGGAGGCCTCCCCAAGTTCTCGTTTTGCGATCGATCGTTCGTTTTTCGTTTCCGGTTCCGTTCATGACAGCCGCCCTCTCCTATTTGTAGACAACAAAAAAAGAGCACAGCCTCATTCGCACATCAGTGCCGAGGTTGTACCCTTAACAGGTAACATTGCCTTTAAGTTGGAAAAATCCTGCATCGCTGATCCGGATCAACTTCATCATACAAAAGCCGTTAAAGCGTTTGCAAATCCCGAAAATGGAAAATATTTATATAATTTCTGGATGTTTTCTGCCTCTAACTCCCATTCTCTTCATTTTTCTCACGGTATCTGTAAAATTGAAGCCTTGCACCGCCCGCCGAAGTGCGGTACATTGAGACCAAACTTAAAGGCAACGAACGCCAGGTTCAACCTCTCCCGTCGCGCAGAGGTTGAACCTTTTTTAGCGTGAAGGAGCCCGGTTGTCGCAGGCGCGCATCGCCGCATACGGAGGCGTTCGAACTTGGAACAACTCAGAGGGCCGTACGATGATCGCGGCCGAAGAATTGCAGCGTCAGCTTGGTGAAGGCGGCATTAAATCAGGGCAACATTTGATCGTCCATGCATCGTTGTCGAGTCTGGGCTTCGTCGTCGGCGGCGCGGAGACGCTCGTACGCGCGCTGCTCGCGCTCGTCGGCGAGGAGGGCACGATCATGATGCCGGCGCAGACGTGGAAAAATCTCGATCCGTCGACCGGCGTACACGGCGACGTGCCGCCGGCATGGTGGCCCGCCATCCGCGCGGGGTGGCCGGCCTACGACAAGCGCATCGCCCCCGCGATCGGCATGGGGGCTTCGGCCGAAATGCTGCGCTGCTGGCCCGGCGCGCGACGAAGCGACCACCCCGTGCGCTCCTTTGCGGCGGTCGGCCGTCAAGCCGACTATTTGACCGCGAACCACGATCTCTCCAATATCTTCGGAGAGGACTCGCCGCTTGACCGGCTGTATCGGCTAGGCGGCCGCATCCTGCTCATCGGCGTTGGGCACGACAAGAACACCTCCCTCCACCTCGCCGAGACGCGCGCCCGCTTCGAAGGCAAGCGGCTGGTCGAGGAGAGCAGCGCCGTACTGATCGACGGGCGGCGGGAGTGGGTCACCTACCCGACCCAGGAGGTACACGACGGAGACTTCGCCCGCCTCGGCCTCGCGTATGAGCGCGAGCATCGCTCGCCGATCCACGGCGTAGGCAGCGCCGCCGTCCGGCTGCTGGAGATGCGGCCTTTCGTCGACTGGGCCGTCGACTGGATGGAGCGTCACCGGCCGGGCTCGCTGCCGGGCAGCGATCTTGGCTAATCGCTGTTTGAGCTAGCTAAGGATAACAGGTTTAGCCTTTAAGTGCTGGTACGTAGAAATGAGCAATCACGATCGTTCCTAGCTAGGACTACCTGGCCTGCGCGACACTTCGAGCGGGCACGATTGTTCCTACCTAGGACTGCCTAGTCTGCGCGACACTTCGAGTGAGCACGATTGTTCCTACCTAGGACCACCCAGTCTGCGCGACACTTCGAGCGGGCACGATTGTTTCTATCTAAGACTACCTAGTCTGCGCGACACTTCGAGCGGGCACGATTGTTCCTACCTAAGACTACCTGGTCCGAACATCGCACCGCTCCCCTGCACATGCGAAAAAACCGCCGAGCGCTCTCGCGCCCGGCGGCCCCATCGTCCGACCGGCTATTTATTTGCCCAGAAAAGCATTCAGCTGCTTCTGCTTCTCGGCGATGATCGCGTCGAGGCCGTTCGCCTTCAGCTTCTTGTAGTACTCGTCGGCCTTGGACGGGTCGATCGAGCCGGTGTCAAGACCGGGATCGTACTGCTTGCGGATGTTCGTCTCGACCGACACCTGCGACTTGACCGGCTCTGCGTTGAACGTGAAGCCGAGTGCCGGCGAGTTGAGCGCGCCTTCGTTGAACTTCTTGAATTGCTCCCACTTGTCCGGGGCTTCCGTGTTCCAGACGTAGTTCAGGAACTGGTTGCCGAGCATCCAGGTCGCGCCGATCGCATAGTTGCCGGAATTGTCCGTAGGCGAGATGATCTCGCCGTTTCTCGTATAGTGATCGCCCTCGATGCCGAAGTTGATCAGGTTGTTCAGGTACTTGTCGCTATGCAGCAGGTTGATGAACATCATCGCGCGGGCGGGATCGCCGGACGTCGTAGAGATTCCGAGCATCGAGCCGGCCGTATCGCTCGTGGCGACGGTGCGATCCGTCATCTCCAGCTGTGCCAGCTTGCCTGCGAGGCCGGTCGCGTTCGCCGTCTCGGCGTCCTTGCCGGGCTTGAGCGCCGAAGTGATCATGAACACGTTGCCCTTCTTCAGCGCGTCGTTGCCGCTTAGCTGCGTCGTGGCTGCGTCCTTGTTGATGTAGCCCTTTTTTGAAGAAGTCGCGGGTAACGGTCAGCGTCTCCTTGTAGCGAGGCAGCTCGAAGCGAGGCATGACGGTCGTGTCCGGCGCGTTCTTCAAAATGACGCCTTCGATCGTCGCATCGCCGAGATAGTCGTACTTGGCAAAGTAGTGCGCGTTGAAGTTGTCGCCGTCGCGCAGGAACAGCGGGATCATCTGGGGCTTCTTGGCCTTCACTTCGGCCAGAATCGGGTCGAGATCGGCGATCGTCTTGACGGCCTTCAGCTTGTCGGTGAGACCCAGCTCGTCGGCGATATCCTTGCGGTAGACGATGCCGCCTTGCTCGGCGAGCTCTTTGTCCGTCGGCACGGCGTAGTTGAATCCGTTGATCTTGGCGCCTTTGAGGAACGCTTCAGGCAGCGATGACAGAATATCCTGGCCGTACTGCTCCAGCAGATTGCCGTATTTGCCGTTCGGATCGTTCAGCGGCAGGAATGCGCCCTTGGCGACATTCGTCGCGTGGCCGTTCCAGGCGGCGGTGAAAATGACGTCCATCGGATCGCGGGAAGCGATTGCAAGATTCATCTTGTTGTCCCACTGACCCCAGTCGACGAGATTCAGATCGAGCGTCGCGTTGATCTTTTCCTTCAGATACTTGTTGATCTCGGCCTCGACCTTGGCTTCGTCCTTCGGCGGCGTGCCGGGCAGGTACAGCGTCAGCTTGTATTCCTTGAGATCCGATGCCGAGGCGGACGGGGACGCCGATTCGCTCGCCGATGCAGAAGGCGATGCCGATGCGTTGGCGGATGCCGACGGCGAAGCGGACGCCGAAGACGACGGAGATGCGTCAGCGCCTTTGTTGTTGTTGTTGCCGCCGCAGCCTGCGAGCACGACGGAGAGCGCCGCAAGCGCGAGAGCGGACTTTCCGAGCTTGTTCTGTACGAGCATGGGTATTGCCTCCCTTTTCTTAGTGAGTAAATCGTATATGCTTGAACCGGCCGGTAACCGGGTTCAGCCTGCAGGATGGAGCCGGCCGCCGCCGCGTCAGGCAACGGCCGGATTCAAGGTCAGCCCTTGACGGCGCCGACGGTAAGACCTTGGATGAAGTAGCGCTGGAAGAACGGATAGATGAAGATAATCGGCCCGATCCCGACGACGGCCATCGCCATCCGGGCGGTCTCGCTCGGCATCTGGAAGTTCGGATTGGCCTGCATGATCGCCGAGTAGGCCTGTGAGTTGGAGCTTAAGTATGCAATATCGAGCAGCGTCTTGTACATGCGGAACTGGATGCTCATCGGTCCGTCCTGGTTGATGAAGAGCAGACTCAGGAACCAGTCGTTCCAGTAGTTCAGCGTACACAGCAGGCCGACCGAGGCGAGCACCGGCAGCGACAGCGGCAGGACGATCTGGATAAAGGTGCGCAGCTCGCCGGCCCCGTCGATCTTCGCCGATTCGATGAGCGCCGGCGGGATCGAGCCCGAGAAAAACGTGCGGATCAGGATGACGAAAAATCCTTGAACGAACATCGGAAGCATGAGGACGAGCATCGTGTTTTGCAGATGAAGCCCTTGCTTGTAAGTCAGATAGAACGGCACAAGTCCGCTGTTGAACAAGATCGTGAAGAAGACGATAAAGGAAAAGATGCTGCGATGCTTGAAGTCGCGCCGCGAGATCGGATAAGCGTAAAGCGTCATGATGGACAGCGCGACGATCGTGCCGACGACGGTGACGAAGATCGAGACGCCGTAGGAATCCACGATCGGCTTCCAGTCGTCCAGCAGAAACTTGTAGGCGCCGAGGCTGAACTGATCGGGCCAGAGCTTGTAGCCGCCGACGGCGACCGTCTTCTCGTCGGAGAGGGAGACGGCGATGACGATAAGCAGCGGGATGACGCACAGCGCGCTGTAGATCCAGAACACGGTATTGATGACGGCATTCGTGCCGCTTGAGATCTCGTTGGCGTTAAATTTTCTTTTTCGAAGCGCAGTCGTTGCCATGGGGTTGATCCTCCTTCGGAATTCTGGGGCGGCGATAGCCTAGAACAGGGCGTCTTCCTTGCTGATGCGTCTGACGACCAGGTTCGCGGTGAGCACGAGGATGAATCCGATGACCGCCTGATAGAGGCCGGCCGCCGAGGACATCCCGATATCGCCCGAGACGAGGAACCCCTGATATACGTAAGTGTCGATGACCAGCGTCTTGTCGTAGAGCGCGCCGGCATTGCGGGTCACCTGGAAGAACAGCCCGAAGTCGGCGTAAAAAATCCGGCCGATCTGCAGCAGCGTCATGATCGTGATGACCGGCCGGATGAGCGGGATCGTGATCGTCCAGATCTGCCGCCATTTGGTCGCGCCGTCCATATGCGCCGCTTCGTAATACTCGTTGTCGATGCCTACGATCGCCGCCAGATAGATAACCGCATAATAACCGATGCCCTTCCACGTATTGACGAGCGGGAGTACGATCGGCCACCACTTCGGATCCGAATACCAGTCGATCGGCTCCGCGCCGAACCACGGCAGCACGAACTTGTTCATGATGCCGATATCCGGATTGAGAAAGGCGTAGACCAGGTAGGACAAGATGATCCACGACATGAAGTAAGGGAGAAACAAAATCGTCTGATGCAGCTTCGACAGGAAGCGATTGCGCATCACGTTCAGCATAAGCGCCATCCCGACGCCGAAGACGACGTTCAGCAAGATGAATACGGCGTTGTAAAGGATCGTATTGCGCGTAATGACCCAGGCGTCGCTGCTCGCGAACAAATAATTGAAGTTATCCCAGCCGACCCACGGACTGTCCATGAAGTTCTGCATAAAGCTCGGCGACGCGTACGTCATCTGCTTGAACGCGATCAGCGCGCCCGCCATCGGAATATAGTTGTTGACGATCAGCACGATCAAGGCCGGCGCCATCATCAGGTAAAATACGCCGTACCTTTTCCAGTAGCCTTGGTTCAGCGTCTTCGCCTTGATCGCTTTGCGCGCGGGCTTGTCGATCGCGGCCGGCACGGTCGGCGTGGCCTGTTCCATCTCCATCACGTTCCTTACTTTTGGTCTGTGATGTCATTGTACAGGGCGCGCCTGCGCGCCATCTATCTACTGGGATGACCGAGATAGCACAATTGTGACTTGCTTCCGATATTTTACCATTTGCATGTCGGTACCGATAGAATTCGTCGGCGCGTGTCGCTGTTAGCACGGCACCTGCCGAGCTGCGTACGTTAAGCGACGGGATGGTCTCGATCGGGCCGGTGAACAGCAGGCTGCCGCCGTAAACTTCGACGTGAGCGAGCAGCAGCGTTAGTGCTTCGTCGCTGAAGCTGTGCGCGCTCGGCACGATGATGAACCGCGGCTTGTCCGCAGCCAGCGAATCCAGATGCAGCTCGCTGATGCCGTAGAACGGCACCTGCTCGCAAAATAAGGCCGCCGGACGCTTCCTCGCGTCCGGCGGCTTTGATTTTCGCGTCTAAATCGACTGGTGCTTCTTCCGGTAATCCTGCGGCGTCACGCCCGTCACTTTCTTGAACAGCTTGGCGAAATAAGAAAAGTGCATATAGCCGAGCCCTTCGGCGATGTTGCTGATCTTGTCGTTCGTGTCGGTGAGCAGCCTTTTGGCGCGCTCGATCTTCGCCTGGGCGATATAATCGGTGAGCGACATGCCCGTCTCCTTGCGGAACAGGCGCGAGAGATACGCCGGATTGCGGTAGACGGCCTTCGCGATCTCGTCGCGGCCGAGCTCTTCGTTCAGGTGATCCTGAACGAAGCTCTGAATCTTGGCGATGACGGCGGACGCGTCCCGCTGCCGGTCCAGCAGCGCCGCATGCGTCTTGGCGAGCAGCCGCAGCGCCCATGCCGCCATGCCGTCCGGCGTACGCGCCGAGAGGCCTTCGGCCAGCTCCTGCTGCGAGAGCAGCTCGCCGGCCGGCACGCCGCGCCGCAGCGCGGATTGATACAGCAAGTGAACGAAGCCGTAGTAAAATAGCTCCAGACCCTCGCGTCCCGCCCCCCTCGTCCTTCATCCGCCGCAGCGTATCCGCAATCGCCGTTTCCAGCTCGGCCACGCCGCCGCCCTCCAGCAGGATGCCCCATTCCATGAACGGCGGCATCGTCTGTCCGGCGCTCGCACTCCCGGCGAAGGCCCCGCTGCCCCCATGCTCCGCGCCGATCGCCGCGTCGACGACCGATTCCGGCTGCATGACGTTCGCCCGCTCGAGCCTGGAGAGCCGCTCCAGCTCGCCCGCCAACGCCTGGGGCGCCGCCGGCTCACCCACGTAGCAGGATACCGCGCAGTGGAAATATTCGCGGCATGCCGCAATATAATCCCGGCAGCGCGCCATCAGCGCGGTCCGCTCCCGTTCGCCGCAAGCGCCATATAGCAGCACAAGGCTCTGCTGGGCGCGATCCTGCAGGGCCGCTCCCGCCCCTTCGGGACCGACGATGATCTCCGCCGCGGCCTTGCGAAGCGCGTACTCCATGATGCGCTCGTCCCGCCCGTCGAGCGCCATGTCCCACTGCTCGACGCTCAGCAGCACCGGCAGCACCTTGTCGCCGGCGGCGAGCGGGATATCGTACGTCGCGTACTCCCGCGCCAGGCGCTCCGGCGACGCCGGCAGCCCGCCCGCGAGCGCCTCCTGCCAGAACCGCTCCACCAGAATGGGGAGCTGGCTGGCCCACTGGCGGCGGTACGTATCGAGCGTCTCCTCGAACGCGAGCTGCGCCCGTCGTTCTTCGATCTCCGCCACGGCCCGCCGCACGATCTCTTTCAGCGCATCGTGATCCACCGGCTTGAGCACGTATTCGAAGCAGCCGTGGCGCATCGCTTCCTGCGCGTACTCGAAGCGGGCATGCCCGGTCAGGAAGATCGTCAGCGTAGACGGCCGCGCCTCTCTGATATAACGCAGCAGCTCCATGCCGCTCGCGCCCGGCATCTCGATGTCCGAGATGACCAGGTCGACCTGGTGCGCCTCCAGCTGCCGCCGCGCCTCGGGAACGCTGTCGGCCTCCAGGATGCGCGCGATCGGCAGATCCCCCCACTCGATTCCTTGCGTGATTCCCTTGAGCGCATAGATCTCGTCGTCGACGACCAGCATCGTCACCATCGCGTTTCCCCCCTTCGAATATCGAGCCCTGCGACCAATTAACTATCCGTCGGCCCGTTCGTTTCGACCCCGGATCGCTCCATTCTAGTCCGCCTTTCCTGTTCCTGCTTCGCCCCGTCCTAGCCCGTTCGTTCCTCGTCGCCGGCTTCCTCGCCGGATCCGTTCCCGATCGCAGCCGCCGCTCCCTTGCACGGCAGCCGGATCGTCACGACCGCGCCGCCGTCCTGCGCGTTCGCGAACGCGATGCCCCGCTCGTCCCCGTACAGCATCCGGTAGCGCCGCAGTATGTTCCAGATTCCGAGGTGCTCCTCGCCCGTCCCCTCCGCGTAAGTGCCGGCCGCCAGATCCGACAGCATCCCGGCCGGGAACCCGATTCCGTTGTCCCGAATCCGCAGCAGCATATGCGCCTCCGGATCCTCGGCGTCCGCCTCCGTCTCGATGTCGATGCGGAACATCGTGCCGTCGGGCATCTTTTTGCCGAAGCCATGGATGACCGCGTTTTCTACGAAGGGCTGCACCATGAGCGGCGACAGCTCGCAGCCGAGATGCTCCGGCCGCACGCGCACGTCGAAGTCGAGCTTGCCTGCGTAGCGAATCTTCTGAATCTCCAGGTAGTGACCGATGTGCCGCAGCTCGTCTTCGAGCCGCACCGTCTGCCGATGGCTCTGCATGAGGAAGCGGAAGTAATCCGCCAGATGCAGCGACAGCTTTTGCACCGACTTGAAGTCCTTGAGGGCAGCCAGGTTGTACACGATATTCAAGCTGTTCATGTAAAAGTGCGGGTTGATCTGCACCTGCAAATGCTTGTACTCCGCCTTCTGCACCCGCAGCTGCTCCTCGTACACGTCGATCTTGAGCTTCTCGATCTGTTCGGCCATATTGTTGAACGTGCCCGACATGAACGCGAACTCGCTGCTCTGGTCGGTCGGCAGGCGGATGTCGAAGCGTCCCTGGCCCAGCTTGCGCATGCCCCGGATGAGGTCGACCAGCGGCTTGAACATAATGCGCTGCAGGAAGAGGAGATAGATCATGAGCAGCAGCGCGACCAGAAGCGGGATCCAGTAGTAGAGTACCTTTTGGAAAAACGGGAGGTTCTGCAAAATATAGTCCTCGCGCATGACGATCGCGTAGACGGCGTCCACCTGGTCGGATGCTTGAGACAGGACGAGATAGGATCTGCCGCCCTGCTTCACGACGCCGTAATCGCCCGCGCGAGACGCGATCGCTCGACGGAAAACGTTATCGTTCATGAGCGTCGAATCGCTGTTCGCGAGCAATTCGCCCTCCTTGTTCAGCAGAAACGTGCCGCCGTCGGGTCCGACGTCGAAGCCGTCGAGCACGCGCAGCAAACTGCGGTCCCGGACGAGGACGCCGGCGTAAACGTCGAGCCCGAGGTCGTTCGTCCACATCAGATACCGCGAATCCGGATCGGTGCCGATCACGATGGGTGTCCACCCGCCGGCGTCCGGCTGCAGGCGGCCCGTGCCTCGCAAATAATTGCGCGACCAGCCGAGCAGCACGTCTTTTTTTTCGGTATAGGTGCTGTTGTCCTGCGTGACGTAGTAAAGGTCGTCGGCCTTGCGGTCGAAAAGGAACAGCGTGTCCATCATGCCGTAGTAAATGCCGCTCGAATCGCGAACGAACTGGTTCAGCAGCCGGATTTTCGCCAGCGTAAAATCGCTGTCGGCGGTGGTCAGCGCCTGGATGAGCGGCACGTCTGGATTGCTCTCGAGCCGGTTGAGATAAACCATGTACTCGTGGAGGATATTGTCGTTTTCAGTAATATTGGTCTGAAGCAGGTTGTCGTAGTGGGCGGAGATCTGCTGGCGGACGACCTTCATCGCGTACAGGTTGTTGTAGATCAGGAAGACGACCATGGGAGCGATTACAACAAAAAAAGCCGAATACGATCTTGAACCGCACGGATTGCCAGATTCGCATGGATGCCTCTCCTCGGACTGACGCGTATGTTAATAGAATAACTGCCGCCTGGCAGTCCGGCAATGCCAAATATGTAAATGATGGGAAGCCGGGGCCGCAGCTCGGCAAGGCGCAAACTAAAGAAAGGGCTGTCCGTCAGCCGCCCCCCGGCGCTGTGCGAACACCCCTGCTTCCATTCGATCGGTGATCCTATACGTGCTCCGCGAAGCGTCCCTGGGCGGGGGCTCGCCGGACGAGCTAGACTTGCTTAATCTCCGTCTCTTGCTCCGCTTCGTCGGCTGTCTTGCCGAAGCGGCCCAGACGGTCCAGCGTCAACTTGTAGCCGTCGTTGCCGTAGTTCAGACACCGCTTCACGCGGGAGATCGTCGCCGTGCTGGCCCCAGTCTCCGCTTCGATCTGGTTGTACGTCTGACCCTTGCCGAGCATCCGCGCGACCTCGAGTCGCTGGGACAGCGACTGAATCTCGTTGACCGTACACAGATCGTCGAAGAAAACGTAGCATTCCTCCACCGACTTCAGTGTCAGAATCGCTTCGAACAATTGGTCGATCGACTTGTCATTCAGCTTCTTCAGCTGCATTCGGGCACACCTCAGTTTCTAACGAGTAGCTCCGTTATAGGAACGGAACATAAATGGCGGTTCACTTTATTGTACTGCGTTTGGTTAAGCAGTTCAACCTGTAACGTATTCGCGCTTTACAGAGCTAAAATCGGGCGAACGCCGCAAATTTAAGCATCTGGGCGGGCATTCGTCCATTCGGCGCCGGGCCATCGCACATATGTTGTATCATCGGACGCCGCCATAGGTTGATCCTGCCCTGCGGCATGGGCGGGCGCGGCGATTCAGAGCAGAGAAGGAAGTGATGGCATGAACCGCATACCGTCTTCGTACAATCGCAACTGGACCGGCGGTCCCGGCGGCTTCCCCGTGCAAGGCGGCGGAGCCGGCCTCGACGCCTTCGGCGGGCTCGGCGGGTTCGGCACGGGCGCTGCCGGCGGCGGTTTTCCCGGACTCGGAGGCGGCGCCCCCGTCTCCGGACCGCCGGCGCTGTTCGGCGCAGCCCCCGTTCAAGCCGCGGCGCAGGCAGCCGCGCCGGCCGCGAAGGGCGGCGGGCTCGGCTCGCTGCTGAACGCGGCCAACCTGGAGAGCGTCAAGGGCTTTATCGACAAGATGGGCGGCATCGAAGGCTTGATCAGCAACATCGGCAAGATCCAAAAAAATTATGTCGTCCGTCCAGCAGATCGCGCCGCTCATCAAGATTTTCACGTCCAAAAGCAAAAAATCCGAGGAAGCCGACGACGATGAGGATTATGCGCCCCGCAGGCGGCGCCGCAGACGCAGACGCTCGTTACGCCGGCGTTCGGGCAGCCGCAGACGGCGCACGGACGGCGGCGCCAGACGGCGCGCGGGCAGCCGGCGGCGATGAAGCGAAAAGCGGCAGTCCAACATCGCCTGTCGCTCTTCGCAGCCGGACGGATGTATCGTCTGTGGACCCGGGAGCCGTTATTTCCGCTCATCGGGTCCATATGGCTCGACTTCGGACTCGGGATGTACGATTCCTGAGCCGAAGATGCCTTTCAGCCGCCGGGATGCAGGGACTCCGGGATGCCGCATAGCGGCTGGGTCCGATGAGCGTCCGATCGCGCGGCGATCAGTCACCATAGCGGCTGCGGTGTCCATTCGATGCGGCGTGCGCTTTTGCGCCACGCTGTGAGCGGACCCGAGAGCCGCTATTTCCAGTTTTCGGGCAATTCCTGTACAAAGAACGTGACATCATAGCCGGCATTAGGACCCATTTGCTCCGATCGGCGCAGTCCGGCGTCTCAGGGGGATGGGCGTTAATGCCTTTTTTGCTGCGCTCATCGGCAGTTACACGGTTTTTCCGTGCAATTCCGTTCCTTCTGGCACTTTCTGCAGCAGTAACACGGTTTTTCCGTGCAATTCTGTTCCATCTGGCGCTTTCTGCGGCAGTTACAAGGTTTTTCCGTGCAACTCCGCTTTCTAATGGACCGTTTTACTCGACTACGGACTCAGCAGCCGCTTTTTCTCGGTGAAGCCGCTATCCGGCCGCCGAACCGTTGAATAGCGGCTCCCCGGGCCGATGGGCGGACGATCGTATGGCTTCTGCGCAAAATGGCGGCTACTACCCGTTCGGCCCAAGCCCTTCCTCGATCGCGACTTCGCATGCCTGCAAGTGGGCAATCGCATCCTCGAGCGGCGTCTCTACGATGAAGCATAAATCCGCAGAGCCCGGCGTCGGCGCAAAGGCCTTCGGTTCGAACTCCTTGTTGCGCTCGTGCAGATTGATCTTCTGACGCCCAAACTTCAGCGCGTAACGCCCCCCGGCGAAGCGCACTATTTCCATGCCGAGCACCCTGCCGTAGAACGCTGCCGCTGGCTCGATATCCGCCACCGTCAACACAAGATGATCAAGCCGGTCCACTACGATTCTTGTTGCTTGTCCCAACGTATCGTCACTCCTCGCTCCTGGATCTCTCGCTCCAACGCCGCTCGACTCTGCCGTTTTTCAACTCCTATATTACTCTATAGACTTTACTACGACGCTCTCTCCCGCCTCATGCATCAATATTGCTTTATACAGCCCTACTCCGACGCTCTCCTCCCACTAGCGCCTTATCTTATTTGTTACTCTACATGGCACCCTGTCCCAAAATCAGACGTCATACTCACACTTTCTGTCCATGATCTCCGCTCCCACCTTCGCAGAGCCCCCCCTTCAACGACAAAAACCGCCCCAACCGGAGCGGTCCCTGACACTCGCCTTGCTCTTGCCAACTCTAATACCTGTTCTTGATAACGCGCATGCCTTGCACTCGCAAACCCTTTACGCCTCGTACTCGACGAACGGGTCCTCGATGACGATCCGCGCGGCCTCGGCGTCGCTGACGCCGGTGTACAGGGTCGCGGTGCCGTCGCCGTTGCGGCGCAGCCCGCCGCTGAACAGCACGTCCTCGAGGTCTGGCCGCTTGGCCGGGCCTTCGGGGAACAGGCTGCGCGTGGCGATCATCTTGAGCGGCGTGTGCGCGCGGGTCGCGGGATCGAGCGCGAACACCATCGGGTAGTAGTGCCGGATGTTGCCGTAGTCCATCCAAGCGACATGCCCGAGCACGCCAAGCTTGCCGTTGTTCAGCAGATGGACCTCGTTGGCGCCGCCCCACTCGACCTTAAGAAATTGACCCTTAAGCACCTCGGCGTTCGCCATCAGGTCCTCGGTCAGCTCGTCGAGATCGGAGATCTCGGCGTAGCCGATCATCGCCCGCGCGTCGCCGACGGGCATCGGCCGCGTGAAGACGCCGATACGGCCGTTCTGCTGGTCGATGAGACGCACGTCCTTCATCGTCAGCGGCCCCTGAGCGAACTCCCGCAGCTCGCGAACGCGGTAGCCGCGATAGAACACCGTGCGCCACGTCGTGACGTAGTGGGGATCGTCGGGATCGAAAAACACCTGAACGCCGCCGAGCACGAGCTCGCCGCGGACGAAGGTAAAGAAAGGATCCTGAAGTTCAAAGACGGGCGCGCCCTCGCGCGGCGTCCACTTCCCGTTTTCTCCACGAAAAACATGATGGAAGAACGTTCGCTCGCGCGGTCTTCGACCCGGCCGGCGATGACCCACTCCCCCTTCGTCGAGGAACGGCGCGGTGACGTTATACACGTCGCGTCTGCCCACTCCGGCGAAAAACAGCTTTTCGCCCCTGGCGTCCGTACCTTTGAGGCGGAACTCCTTGAGCAGTTCGACGCATGATTTGGCTTGCTGTGCGGATGCTTGGATCATAGGCGTGAATTCCTCCAGACTCCGTCCCGTGGAGAACACCATGTTTCTCTATATTGTAATGTGGTAACGGCTGCATTGGCGCGTGCATCGGTGCCCATTTTTTTATTGAAACAGGCTCAATACCGCGTAGATGGCCGCCGCGATCAGGGCCGAGATCGGGATCGTGATGATCCACGTCATGATGATTCGGCCGGCCATGTCCCAGCGAACGCTCGAGAAGCGCTTTGCCGCGCCGACCCCGAGGATCGAGGAAGTAATCGCGTGCGTCGTGCTCACGGGCAGATGGGTGAGCGTCGCGGTGAAGATGACCGCCGCGGAGCTCGCGTCCGCCGAGAAGCCGTTGATCGGCTCGATCTTGAAAATCTTCGTGCCCATCGTCTTGATGATCTTCCAGCCGCCGACCGACGTCCCGAGCGCCATCGCGAGCGCCGCGGAGATCTTGACCCAGAGCGGCACTTCAAGATGATCCTGCCAGCCCGCGGATACGAGCGCCAGCGTAATGATGCCCATCGCCTTCTGCGCATCGTTCGTGCCATGGGTGAACGACTGCAGCCCCGCGGTCAGAATCTGCCCGGTCCGGAACACCTTGTTCACATGATGCGGGCTCGTCCTCGCGAAGAGATGCTTCAGCAAGAACATAATTATATACCCCAAAATGAACGCGATGATTGGCGAAAGGAGCAATCCAAGCACGATTGTCGAAAATCCGCCCACATTTATGCCGTCCCAGCCCTCGGAGGTGACCGCCGCGCCGGCCAGCGCGCCGATCAGCGCGTGCGAGGAGGACGACGGAATGCCCTTCCACCAGGTGATCAAATTCCAGATGATGGCCGCGATCAGCGTCGCGATGACGACCGTCAGCCCGTGCTCCAGCTTGAACGGGTCCGTCACCTTGCCCCCGATCGTCTTGGCGACCCCGGTAAAGACAAGCGCGCCGACCAGGTTCATGACCGCAGCGAGCAGGATGGCCACGCGAGGCTTGAGCGCCCGGGTGGATACGGAGGTGGCTATGGCGTTCGCCGTGTCGTGAAAGCCGTTGATAAAGTCGAACCCCAGCGCCAGGATGACGATGATGACGACTAATATGGTGTTATCCATGCGATGTATTCAGTCCTGTCCCGGGCGCATCAAGAATTGCGCATAATAATGGATTGCAGCGTGTTGGCGACGTCCTCGCAGGAATCCGTCGTCTGCTCGAGGCGCTCGTAGATCTCCTTGAGCTTGATCAGCTCGATCGGATCCGTGACGTTCAGGAACAGCGTCTTCACGCTTTCGCGCAGCAGGTCGTCGCCTTCGTTCTCCAGCTCGTTCAGCTTCACGCAATGCGTCTGGATCGCGAGCAGCTTCTTCTGGCCGAGCAGGTAGATCGCCGACTTGATCTCGACGGCCGAACGGTTCAGGCAGTCCGCGAATTTGCGGATGTTGCCGTCGGGCTTTTTCACGTGATACATATCGAATCGGGAAGCGACGGCCTCGATGCCGTCCAGCACGTCGTCCAGCAGCTTGGTCAGCTCCAAAATATCCTCGCGTTCGATCGGCGTGATGAACGTCTTGTTCAGCTCGGTAATGATCAGGTGCGCGAATTGGTCGCCGCGGTGCTCGTAATCCTTCATTTCCTTGGAAAACGCGCTCGGATCGGGAATTTCGCTGCCAACGGCGGACAGGAACCGTTCGGTCGTCTCCATAATCAAATCGGCCATATCCTCGAGCGTTTTAAAAAAAATGTCTTTTTTTTCGGAACACGTTTAAGCCCCTTCTTTCACCAATGGATGCCTAGATTTTGCATGCTTCGTCACGTGTTTACACAGCGATGACACAAATTGCCTAACATATTTTATCACAGCGGACAAGCATGGTATAGAGTCTGGCAAGGCAAGGATTACGATTAGTTTTGCCTTCCACCGATCTTCTAATCCGTCCAGGCCCGCTGCGGCGGACAATTCGTCGCTCCCTTCCCGGATTTTTGAACAAGATCCGCGGAATATTGCCTTTAAGGTGTACGGCTCTATTACTATACTTATAACCATTGTAGAGGCGCCGGCTTAAAACGGATTGAAAATGACCCGACCGCGCGCTTAAAAAAGGAGCGACTGCCATGACGGATATTCCGCTTCAACTAGACTTCGGGAGCGCGCCGCCCGCCCCCGGCTTCGCCAAAGCGGACGCGGACTGCCGCTATGCCGCCGAACGAGGCTACGGCTTCGAAGAGGCTGGGGTCGTCACGGCGCGCGACCGCGGCGAGCCGGGCCCGCTGAAGCGCGACCTGTGCATTCCTGCCGGCGCGGTCTTCAGGGTCGATCTGCCCGACGGCAACTACGCGGTATCGCTGCTGAGCGGAGACCCCATCGCGCCTTCCAGCACGTTCGTGACCGCGTCGCCGCGACGGCCCGTGCTGCGGCGTCTCGACTTACCCGCCGGCCAATTCGCGCGAGAGTCGTTCGCCGTTCACGTTCGCGGCGGTTGCTTGCGGCTCGCCTTTTCGGGCGAAGCGCCGCGTCTGAACGCGCTGGAAATCGCTCCTGCGCCCGAGTCGATCACGCTGTATCTCGCGGGCGACTCGACCGTGACCGATCAGCCCGAGGACGGCTTCCCCTATGCGGGCTGGGGACAAATGCTTCAGCGCTTCTTCAAGCACGATGTCGCGGTCGCCAATTACGCCGTCTCGGGTCGCAGCTCGAAGAGCTTCGCCGGCGAAGGCCGCTTGGACGAGATCGCGGCCAAGCTGCGCGCGGGAGACTGGCTGTTCGTCCAATTCGGGCACAACGACCAGAAATCGGACGAAGCGCGGCATACGGATCCCGGCTCGACTTACAAGCTTCATCTAAAAATGTACATCGAGGCGGCCCGCGAACGCGGCGCCCATCCCGTGCTGGTCACGCCCGTGCACCGGAGAAAGTTCGCGCCGGGCGGCGCCTTGCTCGATACGCATGGCGCGTACGTCGAAGCGGTCCGCGAGCTGGCCGCGGACGAAGGCGTCCCGCTCGTCGACCTGGCCGCGATGAGCGCGCGCCTCTTCGAGTCGCTCGGACCGAGCGGCACCGAGTCGCTGTTCATGCACGGCGCGCCGGGCGAGTTCGCGAACTATCCCGCCGGCGTCGCCGACGACACGCACTTCCAGGAGCGCGGCGCCGAGGCCGTCGCGGCGCTCGTCGTCCAGCGCGTGCGGGAGCTGGCGCTGGCCCCGCTGTTTCTGTACTTGCGCTGAGTCCTGGCTGCCATGAGTGTATAGACGCCCTTTTTTAGCGCGCGAAAAGCCGCAACGATAGCGGCTTTCGCTAATCGTTGCGGCCGAGATGGCGCATCATTTTCAAGAACCGCCGCTAAAAGTTGATCCGAAACTCAAACCCGCTGCAGCGTCAACGGCCGATCGCTCCACACCGTGCTCGGGATCTCCCGACGCAGCACCGGCATGACGTCCGCGGCGAACCGCTCCACCTGCTCGCGCTGCTCGGATTCGGTCAGCCCGTCGACGCTGATCGCCAGCACCTGGTTGCCGAAACCCTCGTAGTAGCGCAGCACCTTCTCGATCACGCTGTCCGCGCTGCCGACGAGCGCCGACCCGCGCTCGATCGTGTCCTCGAGACCCGTGAACGGCGATTGGTTGTGCTGCGACGAAGCCGTCGCGTTGAAGGCGTCGTAGTAGGGCCGAAACCGCCGGATCGCCTCCTCCTTCGTATCGGCCAGATAGAGCTGGCCTGCGCCGGCGCCGACGAGCGCGTCCTTCGGATCGTGGCCATAATACGCCCATCTCTCGCGGTAATGGTCGATCAGCGCCTGATACTTGGCCATCGGATGGAACGTGTTGGACGAGAAGATCGGCTCGCCATACTTCGCCGCCAGCTCCGTCGAGAGCGAACTCGACGCGCTGCCATGCCAGACGGGAATCCGCTTTTGAAAAGGTCTCGGATAGGTCGTCACCTCGCTGAGGGGCGGACGGTATTTGCCTTCCCAGGTCACCTTCTCCTCCGTCCAAAGCCGCTTCAGCAGCGCGTACCGCTCAGCAAGCGACTCCCATTGCTCCTCCTCCCCGATGCCGAACAACGGATAGTGGCGGGGATCGTTGCCTTTGCCGATGATGAGCTCGAGCCGACCGCCGGAGAGATGGTCGAGCGTGGCATAATCCTCGGCGACGCGCACCGGATCGAGCACGCTCAGCACCGTCACCGTCGTCAGCAGCCGGATGCGCGACGTGCGCGCGGCGACGGCGGTCAGCACGACGGCCGGCGACGACGACAAGAACGGCTCGCCGTGCCGCTCCCCTACGCCATAGGCGTCGAAGCCTAAATTCTCTGCCAGCGCGGCCTGCTTCAACACGTTTTGAAACTTCTCCTGGTCGGTCAGCGTCTCCCCGGTCACCGCGTTCGGAATGTTCATCAGCAGGCTGAATAAAGCAAATTTCATGGCGGACCTCCTCGGGAATGGCATCAGCTCGAATCCTTTTATTATTCCAGGTAATTTAGTCAGATTTACAAATGGATGCACCTACTATACGCCCAGCCGAGTCGCAGCGTCTAATAGAGTTTTCCAATACATCGATCGCTAAAATAGAAGATTGCGATTTGAATCGAGTTTGTTAATCCTTCGATTCGATTATTCGATTAGACCCGGGCGGAGCCGGGTGATAGATTCTCTAGTAAACGAGCATCGATTAAGGAGGAATCGCGACGTGATCATCGATTTTCGCATGAAGCCGCCGATCCCCGCATGGGAACCGTTGTTTGCGGAAGGCAAGAATGCGCTCAGCCGCTTATTGAATCTGAAGGGGCTCGAGCCCGTGCGGTCGGAAACGCTGGACGAGGTCATCCGCGAAGGCGAAGCGCTGGGCTTCGCCCACTCGGTCATCATGGGACGAGGCAGCGAGCCTGGGTCGTCGAACGAGGAGTTGGCCGCCTTCCTGGCGAGCCGCACGGACGACCGGTTCATCGGATTTATCGGCGCGGATAGCCCGGAGGTGGCCGGAGCCGTGGCAGTCATCGAGCAATTTGCGGCGACCGGACTGTTTCGCGGCGTATCGATCAATCCCGCCGTCTTGCAGCCGCGCGTCCCGGTCGGCGATCCTTCCTGGGATCCGATCTTCGTAGCGTGCCTGAAGCATGGGCTTCCGCTGTCCATTACGCTGAGCGGATTTCTCGGCCTCGTCGGCTCGCAGGTCGACTACGACTACGCCAGACCGGGCGGTCTCGCGCGGGCGGCGCTGGCTTATCCCGATTTGAAAATCATCATCTCGCACGGCGCCTGGCCCTTCGTCTCCGAAGCGATCTCGCTCGCGATCTTCTGTCCGAACGTCTATCTGTCCCCGGACTTGTACCTCGGCTTCCCCGGCAGCAAGCTGTATGTAGAGGCGGCCAATTTTCAGTTGAGCGACCGGATCCTGTTCGGCACCTGCTACCCCAACGTTCCTTACGATTTCGCCTTGTCCCATTTCCGAAGCCAGGAATGGAAGGAAGGCGTGCTCGAGCGGATTTTGTATCGAAACGGCGCCGAACTGCTCGGCTTGCCTTATTCATTCGAATGATGCGAGAAGAGAAAAGCCGCCGCAGGATCGCTCCCGCGGCGGCTTTTTCGCGCATGTCGCACCAATTTCTCTGCTTCATTCCAGCTTCGGATTCGTCCGATCTCCCGGACGCCCCTCCGAACCTTTACTGTCCGACGTACACCTTCAGCCAGCCGTCGCCGATGCCCGACTCGTCGATCCACTTGCCGCCGCTGTACTTGCCGTACTTCAGGCTGGCGTTCACCTCGGACGTGCTCCACTCGTAGTTGGCGTAGTCCGAGTTTTTGGATTGACCGAGCACGATCGCATACGTCGTGCCGCTCGCAAGACCGCTGTACGCCAGCGGTGCGCTCACGACGGCGAAGTCTTCGCCGATCGCGGACGCTTTGACGGTCGCGGTCGCGAGCGCGCTGCCCGTCGGCTTGCTGTCCTTTGTCGCGTACAGGCTGACGGTGAGGTCGGCCGGCCCGTTGTACTTTTTAACTTTGACCTCGACCTTCGTCAGCTTCTTGTTGGCGTTGGCCGCGAACGTCTGATAGCGCTTGACCTGGTCGCTCGTCTCGCCGAACGTGAAGCCGTCCGTACCGTTATGCGAAATATCGATGACGGACGCGGAGGACTGCCCCGGCGTCGTCGCGGTGACCAATGCGGTCCAACCGCTCGTGCCCGCGGCGTTGACTGCACGCACGCGGTACTTGTGCGTTGAGCCGGCCGTCAGGCCGCTGTGCGTGTAAGACACGCCCGTCGACGACACATATGTCGATGAACCGTCGATCTCGATCTGATAGCCGGTCGCACCCGTCACGGCCGTCCAGCCGAGCGAGATCGACGTGCTGCTTGCCGCCGTTGAGGTCAGACCCGTCGGCACCGCCGGCGGCTGCGGCTGATTTTGGCCGGTTTTCGCAGTTGCGACTGCGCTCCAGGCGCCTGCGCCGGCCGCATTTACAGCACGTACCCGGTACGCGTGCGTCGAGCCGGCGGCAAGACCGCCGTGCGTGTACGACGCGGCCGTCGTCGAAATGTATGCCGCCGCCCCGTCGATCTCAACCTGATAGCCGGTCGCGCCCGTGACGGCCGTCCAGCCGAGCGAGATCGACGTGCTGCTCGCCGCCGTCGCGGTCAGACCCGTCGGCACCGCCGGCGGCTGCGGTTGCGGATCCGCGCTCTGCGCAACGTACAGCTTCGTCCAGCCGTCCCCGATATTGGACTCGTCTACATACGCCGAGCCTGTAAACTTGCCGAAGTCATAGTCGCCGCTCACATCCGCGCCGGCGAGCCATTCGTAAATGCCATCGTTGCCCGAGCCGCTCTGACCGAGCACGATTGCATACTTTTTGCCGCTTTGCAGGCCGCTGTACTTCAGCGCCGCCGGCAGCGCCTTAAAGTCTTCGTTCGCCGAGCCGGCCGCGATCGTCGCGGTCGCCAGCGGATTGCCCGTCGGCTTGCTCTCGCTCGTGGCGTACAGCGATACCGTTACGTTGCCCGCATTGCCGAACTTGCGAAGCATGACCTCGATGCCCGTCAGTACCGGATACGAATCGGCGACAAACGTCTGATAACGTCTTACCTGGTCGGAAGATTGGCCGAACGTGTAGCCGTCGGTCCCGGCATGCGAGAGGTCGATGACGCTCGTCGGCGGCGCGACCGGCGTCTTCGCCGTTACCGGCGCGCTCCACCCGCTCGTGCCGCCGCTGTTGGAAGCGCGCACCCTGTACGTATGCGTGGAGACAGCCGCCAGCCCTTTGTGCGCATAAGCCGTCTGCATGGCCGCATTTACGACCGTGCCGTCTACCTCGAGCTCGTACTTGGTCGCCCGCTCGGCTTCGCCCCAGCTCACCGCGATCGCAAAGGCGCTCGTGGGCTCGGCTTTAAGACCCGGCGGCGCAGCCGGAGGCAGCGGCGGAACATCCGTCTTGCCGGTCGCCAAGGCGCTCCAGTCGCTTGTGCCGAGCGAATTCCTCGCTCTGACGCGGTAGGCGTGCTCGGTACCCGACAACAGGCCCTCATGCGTGAAGGAGAGCGCCGGTCCGTTGTCCCGCACCGTGCCGTTCACCTCGATATCGTAGCCCGTCGCGCCCGGCGCGCGGCTCCAGCTCACCTGCATGGACGTCGTACCCGCGGCTGCGGCGGAGACGGCAGCCGGCGCGGCCGGCGGCTCGGTCGGCGCGGCCGGCGCGCTTACGAATTTGGCGAGCAGCTTGATATATCCCGATTGGTAATAGATGCCGTTCTCGGTAATCTCCCAGGAATTGTCCATGTGGCCCGGCCATTTCATGACGATGCCGTTCCAGTCTTTGTACATCTTCTGCGCAGGCTGCCCCTGCGGCGGCGATTGGTTGCCCGAATATTGCTCGCTCGGTCCGCCAGGCACGAATCCCGGAGGCGCGCTGTCCCACGGCGAACCGTCCGCGAACCAGCTGTGATAGATTTCCTTGATCGAGTTTTCCGCGCCGTAAGCGCCCATGTTCGTCAGGTACGTATAGGCTTGCGGATTGACGCCGTGGAAGTAATGAAGTACGTTTTGCGCCTTTTTTATTGAAGTTGTCCCGCTTCTGCGGATTGATATCGTACTGGACGAAATCGTAGGAAGAAGCGCCTGCGCGCGCTCTCACCTGCAAGCTTCCCCAGTGGTACGAGAAGTCCGGCACGTAGGAGCGGTACAGATCCTCGTTGTCTACGAACGCCTGCGTGAAGTCGTGCAGATCGCGGCGCTCCAGAATATGCGCTCGGACGGCCGGATCGGCGTTCGGCAGCGTCGTATAGAACATGACGCCGTCCGCCTGCTCGCCGTAGTACAGGCCCCAATAAGCGTCTGACATCGGCCAGGTCGTCGTATAATTGGTTTTAAAATAGGTATGGTACGACTGGTCGCCCGTCAGCGCAAACAGGTACGCGGCCGCGACCGTCGCCACCTGCGCCTGCTGCGCGAGCGCCATGTCGGCATCGCCGGCTTCGATCTCCCCATGGTCGGCGTTGGCCGTCTTCGGATTGTTCTGGTACCAGCTCCACGCCTTGATCGCGCGGGCCTTCAGATCGTCGGCATAGCCGCGCAGCGTCGGGAACTGGCCGAGCGTGACCGCCGCATGGGCAAAGTTGAGCGCCGTAACGATCGTCGACGCCGACGTCTTGGGCAGATAGTAGCGGCGAACGGTAATCTTGCTCGGCGGATTGCTGAATTCGCCGATTTTGCCGGACGAGGGGACGCCCACCTTCATAAGTACGCCGCCGTCGCTCTCCTGCATCTTTTTCAGCCAATCCAGCTCCCACTTCACTTCATCGATGACGTCGGGAATGCCGTTGCCGGATTCAGGAATGTTGTAGTCGTCGGTGAAAATGTCGGGCTTCTGCTCGTACGCCGTCAGCAGCTCGTTGATCGGCTGCGCCGTGTAAGTTACGTACTTGTTGAAGTCGCCCGCATCCATCCAACCGCCCGACAGGTCGCGTTCGGTGGCGGCATTGTTGCGGTCGAGCACGCTGCGCGCCTGCGTGTCCTGATAGGGTCCGACGAACGCCGCATCGTCCGCAAAAGCCGCGCCGGCATGCTGCGCCAGGTGAGGCGTGCCGATCCGCTGATAGTAATACGTCTTGATCGCCGCCTTGAGCACGTCCTTGTAGACGTCGGGCGAGATCGTGAAGTCATAGGATTTGAAATTGTTCGCGGGATCGTATATATAGTAATCCCCGGTCGCCGTGACTTCGGAAAAATCGAACCACCAGCCGCGGTCGCCCGACTTCTCCTGCGTCTTTCCGTCGTTCCAAACCTTCGGCGCGCCGCTGAACGCGACCGAATCGTCGGACACCCGGCGCACCTCCAGCGTCCCGCCTGGCGTATAAGCGTCCGAGGCATTGTAGCCGACCTGCGGATCGACGAGCACGGCCGTCTTGTCTCCGTCCGGCAAGTAGCCGAACTGGTCGATCATGATATATTTTTGCACGGTGGCCCCGGGCACGGCGGCTTCGGCCTTCGCCCCGGGCGCCGGCCAACTGCCCGCGAACAGGCATAGGCTTAACAAGGCCAGCAACAGGCTTTTTTTGATTGCGTTTGCGTATCTTCATCGGATCTCCTCCATACATTGTCTCGCAATAATCTTGATAATAGCGTTGGCACTCTGTTCCCTTTTGCAGCCGCTCCCGCAGACATGCGCGTCGGCTCATCAAGCCGTTCAACCGCTTAGACGGTCGACATCCCCTCCCCCCTCTTCATCGCGCATAGAACCGTTAATTTCCATCTGTACCGCGAGCCGGATTTTGCCTTTTTTAACGATATCCCCTTCACTCAGGCACGGGCCTCAACCCCCCGCATTCCCTGTTTTGATTGGACTATTCTAGCTCCACTGCCTGTCATTCAGACAGTTACGCAGGTCATCGGATTCGTCATCTTTTCCCAGGATCGGACAAGCTTGCTGCGTCATTTCGCCGGGAACAGACACGTGCACGGGGGTAAGGGCAATGGCGATAGCAATGCCGGATGACTGTCAGCCTTCCTGTCTGTTTGTCTGTGCGGAGGGGATACCGTTCAAACGGTGGAAAACGTGTATTCCTGTGCGAAGGGGATACCGTTCAAACGGTGGAAAACGTGTATTCCTGTGCGGAGGGGATACCATTCAAACGGTCGAAAACGTGTATTCCTGTGCGAAGGGGATACCGTTCAAACGGTGGAAAACGTGTATTCCTGTGCGGAGGGGATACCGTTCAAACGGTGGAAAACGTGTATTCCTGTGCGAAGGGGATACCGTTCAAACGGCGGAAACACACACGTTCCTATGCGGAGGGCAGTATCTATCGATATAACAAAAAAAACCGACGCAGGGTCTTTCTTGCGTCGGCTTCACTACATAAAAGCCTATATGTTCTTTTATTCCCAGCCCCGCTCCAAAAAAAGCAACGGCCGCCCGCGCGTGCAGCTTGGCTCCGAGCGCGATCGCGCGTTCGTCCAGGTCGAACGACGGATGGTGGAGCGGATGGACGATACCCCGCGCCTCGTCGCGCACGCCGATGAGCAGCATGGCGCCGGGCGCCTTGTCGAGATAGTAGGCGAAGTCTTCGCCGGCCAGGCTCGGCTGGTCCAGCACATGAACCTGATCCGCGCCGAACACGTCCGCGCCCGCACCCGCCGCGAGTTCGACCGCGGCGGCGTCGTTGATCAGCGCCTTGCCCATGCGGAAGCTCGGCTCGACGGTGCCGCCGAAGCGGTCGGCGCAAGCAGACGCGCAGCGCTCGAGCACGAACCGGATCCGCTTCACCGTCGCATCGCTGAAGGCGCGGTAGGTGCCGAGCACCTCCGCGGTGTCCGCGATGACATTGCCTGCGGTACCCGCTTGCAGCTTGCCGAATGCGAAGGACACCGGCTCGAGCGGGTCGGACGCGACCGCGACGGCGCTATTCGCCTCAACGGCGAAGTGCGCGGCCATGAGCAGCGCGTCCGCAGCCAGATGCGGGGCCCCATGATGGCCGGACCGTCCGCGGAACGTGAAGCGGAAATGCGAGGATGCCGCCATCGCCTCTCGCCGGTGAATCGCCAAGCCGCCGGTTTCCAGTCCCGGCCAGACGTGCAGCGCAAATGCCGCGTCGATGCCGTCCGCCGCCCCGCTCTCGACGAGATCGCGTCCGCCGCTGCGCAGCTCGCCGTCCACCGGACTCGGCGCGGCTCCCTCTTCGGCGGGCTGAAATACGAACCGTACCGTCCCCGCCAGCCGTTCGCGCTCCCGGCTTAGACCGTAAGCGGCCGCGAGCAGCATCGCCGTATGCGCGTCATGGCCGCAGGCATGCATCGCCCCCCTCGATCTCGGCCCCGTATTCGCGGCCCTCGATCTCCCGGATCGGGAGCGCATCCATGTCCGCGCGCAGCAGCACGGTCCGTCCCGGCTTGCCGCCACGCAGCACGCCGACGACGCCTTTGCCGAAGTGGTCGCCGACGCCCTCCTGCACCTCCAGTCCATACTCGCGCAGCAGCTGCGCGACGCGTGCGGCCGTCCTGCCGACGTCGAACAGCAGCTCGGGAAAACGGTGAAATTCCCGCCGAAGCGAGATCCATTCCGCCTCCCGCTCCTCGATCGCGCGGCAGACGGCGTCGACGTCCAAGCCAGGACTCCCCTGCACCACATGAAGCGTCTGCTCCCAGCCTGTCGACTCGGGACTGCACGAAGCTGTCGATGACACTGGATTAGCCGATAAAACCATTTTTCCCACCCGCTTACTATGTTTTATATGGTCACGACTGTACCACCCCGGCGTCCCGGCGTCAATCTGCGGGCTTATCGGAATTTTCTATCGGTCCGCGCTTCTTCTATATCCAGGCAGCCCCGCCCTCTAAGCGTCGGTTCGAAGCACGATTTTGCCGCGCGCCCGCCGGCTTTCGCTTAGCGCATGCGCGCTCGCCGATTCCGCGAGCGGCATCGATGCGCCTATCTCGACCCTTAGATCTCCGGTGACGATCAGCTCTCCGATCCACTTGAGTCTGTCAGCGTCGAATGGCGCCATGCGCAGCGCCTGCACGCGAGCCCCGACGTTCTCAGCCAGCTCCGCCGAGTACTGCCCCCAACCGATTGGCACGAGCGTGCCGTCCTTGCGAACGGCCCGGACAAGGTCGTCCGTCCGCTCCCCGCCGAACGTATCAATGACAGCGTCCGCCGCTCCTTCGAGCTCTCTCCAATCGTCCGTCGTATAGTCAAAGACGCTGTCGGCGCCGAGCGACTCCGCGAATGCGCGGTTGCGGCCCGACGTCACGGCGATGACGCGAGCGCCTGCGAGCTTCGCGAACTGCACGGCGAAGTGACCGACGCCGCCGGACGCGCCGTTAATCAGCGCCGTCCGGCCAGGCGCGAGCAGCGCCTGCTCATGCACGGCGGTCCATGCGGTGAATGCGGACATCGGCACGCCCGCGGCTTGTTCGTCGTCGAGCGCCCCCGGCAGCGGCGCAAGTCGTGACTCGGGAACGGCCGCATATTCCGCGTAAGCGCCTGCCGTCGCCGTCATTCCATAGACGCGGTCTCCGGCGCGGTATCGCTCAGCTCCCGGCCCTGCCGCTTCGACGACGCCAGCCAGATCGTAGCCCGGCGTGAACGGCAGCGTTAACGCCAAGCCGAACTTTTCCATGGCCCAACCCGAGCGCATCTGCCAGTCTCCGGGATTGACCCCCGACGCGCGCACGCGCACGAGCACTTCGCCCGGCCCTGCTACCGGCCGAGCCACCTGCTCCAAGCGCAGCGTATCCGGTGGGCCGTATGCGTGGAAGCGCACTGCGTTCATCCGTGTCATCCCGTAATATCCGTCCATTTCTTGTCCATCCCTTTTCCCTCTTTCCGCTCCATTGTGCGCCAACTGCGCGCTCGCTTATAATGTAGCGTGCCGAACGCATCGCGTTCAATCGGCAATGACGGCGATTCGGCCGTTAACGGACACAACCCCGATATTGTCGGGAAACGGAGGTCGCGGGCATGAGTACGGACATGGATGCGGACAGGGGTACGAGCATTAACGCAGCTGCGAGTCAACGGGACAGACGTTCCAGAAGGACGGTCAGACTGCTGAAGCAGTCATTCCGCGAGCTGGTCGAGGAAAAGGGATTCGAGGCCGTGACGGTGCGGGATATCGCCGAGCGTGCGGACGTCAATCGGGGCACTTTTTATGCCCACTTCCCTGACAAATACGGCCTGCTTGATCTGATCATCCGCGAAAAGCTGCATACGCTGCTCGGCAGCCGGCTCGGGCCGGACGCGGGCTGGCGCCGCAGCGACCTGCGGCTCGCGATCGCCGCCGCGCTCGACCACTTCGCGGATGTTTACAGCGGCTGCCGACGGCGCGAATCGTTCCATCCGCTGTTCGAGCAGGCGGTCCAACAGGAGCTGGCCGCCCTGTTCCGACGGTGGCTCGCAGCCGTGCCCGCGCCTCCAGAAGCTTGGCCGGTCCCTGCCATGACCGTGGCATCCGCGGCCAGCTGGGCGATCTTCGGGGCGGCCAACGAATGGGCCCGCGAAAAGCAAGCCGTGTCGGCCGAAGACATGTCCGATCGCTTGCTTGCCGTCATACTCGGCGGCGCCGCGGCGCTGACGCCCGGCGGGCTGCCGGATTGATCGCGATCGGCAGCCTTATGCGTCTCTACTCGACGTCGGGATAAACGGTCGTTCCGCCCTCGTCGGTTTGGATTTTAAGGCTGTAATCCTTTCCGGAAGCGAGCGCGTCCGGCAGCTTGCCCGCCACTTTCCACTCGCCGTCGCGCACGTCGGATTTTCCGGTCCATAGAACGGCGTCGCCCTTCGACAGCGTCACGGTCGCCGATTGCGAACGGCTGCCATGCCCGCTCACCGCAAAAGCCTCCCCTAATTTCAACTTTTCCGGATACTCGTATTTCTGTACAGACGGCATCCAAACCTTGTAATCCTCGTTTAAAAACCGATAAAGTTCGGCGGACTCCGCGAAAACGGCTGCCGACTCCGATCCGGCTGCTCCATCCTCGATAACTACGCGATCGACCGCATCTTCGCAGCGTAAATTCACGTTGCCCTTCTCAAACTTTGTTGTCGTGCAGCGCCAAGCCGGCCGTACGACGATCAGGCGTCCGTCCCGAAGCTCTACGTTAACCGCCATACTGCGGTCTTTGATCGGAGTGGCGAGTCCGGTACCTTCGATCGGCCGCGCCGCTTCGATCCAGCCGGTCAGCAGCGAGATGCGCTCTTCGTCGCGATCCGGGTACAGCGTCGCAGCCAAATCGGACAGGAGGGGCCATGTCATATAGATCCACTTGATGTCCGAAGCTTCGGCGCGCTCGCTCAGCACACGGGACGCCAACTCCGGCTTCGGTTCGGCCGAAGGACCGACGCTCGGCACCGGCTTGTACGACGGTACGGCCGCTACCACTTCCTCCGTCCGTAACGCTTCGCCCCCTTTTACCGCGCTGCTGCCGGAAGCCGCTCCATTTTGCGCGCCTGACTGACAAGCGGACAAAAATATCACGGACAGCAGAATAGCTGCAGCCATCCAGCGAATACGCCGGCCCCTTCTCTTGTCTTCGCATCGTCGCTCCATCGATCATCGCCCCTTTGACCCTTCAACGATACGCGACGGTTAAAAGTTGCCGTTCACCGGAAGCGTTCAATCGTTTCCCGGCAGACCGTACAGCCGCCTGAACTGCTCCGGACTGAACCCCGTCGCCTTCTTGAACACGGCGCCGAAGTAGCTGGCGTTGTCGAACCCGACATCCCGCGCGACCTCGTGCATCCGCCTGCCCGGCGCGCCGAACATAAGCTGCTTGGCCCGTCCGATGCGCTGCAGATTGACGTACTGCAGCGGCCGCATTTGAACCGTCTTCTGGAACAGACGGCACAAATACTGCGGCGACACCCCCGCAGCCTCCGCGAGTTCGCCGAGCGAGAGCGCCCGGTGCAGATTGTCCTCGATATAAGCGACGATCGGCTTCATACGGTTCAGGTCCTGCTCCCGGTTGCCTGCCGTCTGCATGCGTCCTAACTCTAGCAGCAGGGCATATAGGCCATGAGATCGCTCCAGATTCGCCTCGTACGAGAGCGAATCGCCCTCGAGCATCGCCTCGAACGGTCCCAGCAGCCCTCCTTCCGCCAGCCTGCCGCCTCCCGAAGCACGCCAACCGGCGTAATGCAGCAGCGCGCCCGCTTCCCTGCCGCTGAACGCGACCCACGCCATCTCCCACGGCTTCGAGACGGGGCGGTACGAATGCCGGACGCCGGGATACAGGACGAACGCTTCACCGGGACCGACGCGGATGGTTCGCCCCTCCACGATATACTCGCCTGCGCCACGAATCGTCTGGTGCAGCTGATAGTCGGGGAAGCCGTCCTCGCGCTCGGTCTCCGGCTGGTGCTCCCAATAACCGATCGAAGTCACGTACACCGGGAGCAGCGACGTCCGGTCCGTCCGGCAGAACAGCATTTTGCTTCTCAACTGGCATCGCTCGTTTCATATTTTTATAGTTCTGAATAAAATCCTTTTATATAACCACTCTATCATAGAGACTATAATGTGAATATATTAACGACACCACCGAAGAGGAGCGCTGCCAGTGCGTCAGAAGCTGCAATATACCCCGCCGTCCAACGGCTATCCCGAATGGAACAACAACCCCGACGTCTTCCAGCTGAACCGGTTGGAAGCGCATTCCCATATGATGGCATTTCCATCCGCCGAAGGCGTTCTCGCAGGGGATCCGACCGCCTCGCCCTATTTCCTTTCCTTGAACGGCACTTGGAAATTCGCCCTCGCGAACACGCCCGACGAGCGCGCGGCCGACTTTTACCGGACAGATTATGACCTGAGCGGCTGGGCGGACATGCCGGTGCCTTCGCACTGGCAGTTCCAGGGCTACGATTACCCGCACTATACGAATGTACGCTACCCTTGGGCCGAGCGTGAACCCGAGCTCAAGCCGCCGTTCGCGCCTACGGCCTACAACCCGGTCGGCTCTTACGTCCGCTCGTTCGAGGTGCCCGCTTCGTGGGCAGGACAGCCCGTATTTCTAAGCTTCCAAGGCGTCGAGTCTGCCTTCTACGTCTGGGTCAACGGCGAGCTGGCAGGTTATAGCGAGGACACGTTCACGCCTGCGGAGTTCGACATCACGGCCTACCTGACCGAAGGAGAAAACAAGCTGGCCGTCGAGGTGTACCGCTGGTGCGACGCAAGCTGGCTGGAGGATCAGGATTTCTGGCGGCTGTCCGGCATTTTCCGCGACGTGTACTTGTACTCCGCCCCGGCGCTGCGGGTGTCGGACTTCTTCGCGAAGCCGACGCTGGACGCGGACTATCGCGACGCGGTGCTGGCCGTGGACGTGAAGCTGGAAAATTACTACGGCAACCGCTATGACGCGAGCCGACTGGACCTGCAGCTCTACGACGCGTCCGGCCATGCCGTATGGGATGCCGCGCACTCGCTGGCCGTCGCTTCCGCATCCGAGGAAGTGCTCGCGCTGACGCTGACCGCCCCGGTGACGGCACCGCTCAAGTGGAGCGCCGAGTCGCCTCATTTATACACGCTGGTGCTGTCGCTATATGGCGACGACGGCGCGCTGCTCCATGCGACCGGCTGCCGAGTCGGCTTCCGCGCGTTCGAGCTCAAGGACGGACTCATGAAAATCAACGGAGAGCGGATTCTCTTCAAAGGCGTCAACCGCCACGAATTTTCCTGCGATACCGGCCGTGCGCTGGGCAAAGCGGACATGGTCCGCGACATCCTGCTCATGAAAACCCACAACGTCAACGCCGTCCGCACGTCGCACTATCCGAATCAGCCGGTTTGGTACGACCTGTGCGACGAATACGGCCTGTACGTCATCGACGAGACCAATCTCGAGACGCACGGCAGCTGGGAGTACGGCCAGGAGGAAGAAAAGGAATTCAACGTGCCGGGCAGCAAGCCGGAGTGGCGGGACAACGTGCTCGACCGCGCCAACTCGATGATGCAGCGCGACAAGAACCACCCGTCGATCGTCATCTGGTCGCTCGGCAACGAGTCGTTCGGCGGCGAGAACTTCATCGCGATGCACGATTTCCTCAAGCAGGCCGATCCGTCGCGCCTCGTGCACTACGAGGGCACGTTCCATCACAGAGCGTACGATGCCGCGTCCGACATCGAGTCGACGATGTACGCCAAGCCGGCGGACGTCGAACACTACGCGCAGAACAAGCCCAAGAAGCCGTATATCCTGTGCGAATACAGCCACGCGATGGGCAATTCCTGCGGCGGACTTCACTTGTACTGGGAACTGTTCGACAAGTACGACATCCTGCAGGGCGCGTTCATCTGGGACTGGGTCGACCAGGCGATCCGGACGCGCACGCCCGAGGGCGTGGAGTACCTCGCCTACGGCGGCGACTTCGGCGAGTCCCCGCATGACGGCAACTTCAGCGGCAACGGCCTGCTCTTCGCGGACCGCACGGTCACGCCCAAGCTGCTCGAGGTCAAAAAGTGCTATCAGAACGCGTCTTGGACGGCAGTCGATCTGCGCGAAGGGCGCTTCAGCGTCCGCAACAAGCATCTGTTCACCGACCTGTCGGCATACGCGCTTCACTGGGAGCTCGCGATCGACGGCGAGACGCGCGAGAACGGCACGCTCGAGCTGGCGCTGGCGCCGGGCGAGACTGCCGAGATCGTCGTTCCGTATACTTGGGACGCGCTGCCGGGCGAAGGAGAAGCGACGCTGCTGCTGTCGCTCGTATTGAAAGCCGATACGGCATGGGCAGAAGCGGGTCATGAGGTCGCGTGGGATCAGTTCGTGCTGAAGGCGCAAACGTCCGTAAGCACGGGCAACGGTTCGCCTGTAGACGCGCAGGCAGCCGCAGCTAGCGAAAGCGCTGCTGTCGCAGCTGCTACGGTAGTTGCTGCGGAGTCCGGCGGCGCGCTGACGGTGAGCGGCGAACGGTTCGCGCTGCGCTTCGACCGGACGACCGGCGCGCTGGTCTCCTACGCGGTAGACAGTCGCGAGCTGCTCATCGCGCCGCTGCGCCCTTATTTCTGGCGGCCCGAGACCGACAACGACCGCGGCAACAAGATGGGCGAGCGCTGCGCGATCTGGCGCGACGCGGGCAGCAGCCTGCAGCTCGTCGGACTGGATGCGCGCGCGTCGGGAGCGTCGCACGTCGTGACCGCCGCCTATCGGCTCGCGGAAGATGCGTCGAGCGTCGTCACGCTGCGCTACGCGATCGGTCCGGACGGCGCCGTCGAGACGACGCAGGAGCTAAGCCCAGGCAGCGACGCGCTGCCCGAGCTGCCGGCGTTCGGCCTGATGTTCGAGCTGGACGGCGCGCTGGACACGGTGTCCTGGTACGGCCGCGGTCCCCATGAGAACTACTGGGATCGCCGCACCAGCGCGCGCTTGGGTCGTTACGCGGGCAAGGTCGCAGAGCAGTTCGTGCCGTACCTGCGTCCGCAGGAATGCGGCAACAAGACCGACGTACGCTACGCCGAGCTGACCGGCGACGACGGGCGCGGCCTGCGCTTCGAGAGCGCGCTGCCGTTCGAGCTGAACGCCCTTCCTTGGTCGCCGGCCGAGCTTGAGGCGAGTGACCACCCGTACAAGCTGCCGCCGAGCCGCGGCACCATCGTGCGCGTGAACTTCAAGCAGATGGGCGTCGGCGGCGACGACAGCTGGGGCGCGCCTACGCACGAACGTTACACGCTGCTGGCGAACCGGCCGTACGCGTTCCGGTTTACGTTTAAGCCGGTTTGATTATTAGCGCTAACGCTCATGTAGAATGCCCGGCGATGCGATCGCCGGGCATTTTCTGCGTCGAAGACAAGTCTGCGTCCGTTGCGTCGATTGCCTCGCAAAACAGCTGTCAAAAGGCATTTATTTCATCCAAAAGCCAGCTTCGACGCACGGAGACGGGGCCGCCACCAACGGCGTACAAAAAAGGGACGCGGCAGGTCATTCCTGCATCGTCCCGTTCCGCCTTATGCCGTCTCCTCGGCTGCGCCGCGCGCCGCGATCAACTTTGGCGCACAGCGAGCGGGCTTCCGCTTGCAATGTCGCCTCATCTTCCCTCTCCGGAAGCTGCCAGCGCCGCTCCGATCGCCTGCACCTTGATGCCGGCTTCGACGAGCTTGCTTCTGATTTTGCCGGCGAGCTCCACCGCGTTTGTCCCGTCGCCGTGCACGCAAATCGTATCCGCCCGGATGGCGACGTCGACTTGCTGCTGCGTCAGCACCATTCCGTCGGCGACCATCCGAACCACCTGGGCTAGCGAGCGTTCTTCGTCGTCAATGATGGAGTCGGGCAGCCGCCTGGGCGTGAGCGAGCCGTCGGATTGATAGGTCCGGTCGGAAAACACTTCGCTCGCCGTACGCAGTCCGATGCGTTCTCCAGCCAAGATCAGCTCGCTGCCCGCCAGGCCGAACAGGATCAGCGACGGGTCGACCCGGTAGACCGCCTCCGCGATCGCGTTCGCGAGTCCGGCTTGGCGCGCCGCCATGTTATATAGGGAACCGTGCGCCTTCACATGCTGAAGCCGCGCGCCTTCCGCCCTCACGAAGCCCCATAGCGCGCCGAGCTGATAGACGACCAAATCATAAGCTTCGTCGGGGGCGATATCCATATCCCTGCGACCGAAGCCGATCAGATCCTGCAATCCCGGATGGGCGCCGAGCGCGACGCCGTTGTCCAGCGCCAGCCGGACCGTGCGGCGCATCGTCGCAGGATCGCCGGCATGGAATCCGCAGGCGATATTGGCCGATGTCACGTATTTCAACATCTCCTCGTCCCTTCCCAGCTTGTAGGCGCCGAAGCTTTCTCCCAGATCGCAGTTCAGGTCCACCGTTTTCATCGCTAAGCACTCCTTCCTTTCGCCGCCATGCATGCGCGACGCTGCCGCATGCCTCCGTACAGCCGTTGTCGTCTTTCGCCATCGTTTCACACCTTGCCGTCCACGCCGGCATTTATGTGTGCCAACGCGCTGCGCAGCATTCGAATCCCGTTTTCCCGTATCAGGTATAGCCGCTGCGCCTCTCTCCATGAGACGCTCCGGAACCGAATCCGTTCGCCCAGGTTGGCCTGGGCCAGCAGCGCCAAGTCCACGGACGCGACCTGTGCGATCTTCGGATAGCCCCCTATCGTCTGCCGGTCCGCCATGAGGACGATCGGCTGGCCGTCGGGCGGTACCTGGACCGTCCCGAAAGTCACCGCAGCGGAAGCGAGTTCCCGTTTCTCCCGCAGTCTCAGGATTTCTCCTGTCAATCGGTAGCCCATCCTGTCGGATTCGGTACGTATCTGATAGGTCTCATTTAAAAAACGTACTGCGCTATCCTTCTCGAACAAAGCCGCCTCTTGTCCGGGGACCGCTCGCACCTCCGGATTCGCCGTATAGGAAGGGAGCAGATCCGGAGCGACCGACCAACGGCTGAATGCGACGCCGTCCGCCTCCGCCTCGTCGGCAAGCAGCGCCGTCAGCGCGCGGTTGGCCGGAGAGGCTGCGCCGACCGGGAGCCGATCGCCCTTTTGCAGCGAGCGTCCCTCCCAGCCGCCGATGCCCGCACGCAAGTAAGTGGAGCGGCTGTTCATTCGAACCGGCGCGTCCACGCCGCCCGCGACCGCCAGGTAAGCGCGGCAGCCCAGCCGAACCCGGCCGAACCTCAGGAGGCTGCCTTCCGGCGCCACGACCGTCTTCCAAAGCGGCACTTCCCGATCGTTCAAGACAGGCGACAGATCGCCGCCGCAGACGGAGATAAGCGTGCGCTCCGCAAAGTAAATCTCCGGTCCGACCATCGTGATCTCCAGCCCCGCCGCGTTCTCGTCATTGCCGACCAACAGGTTCGAGATCCGCAGGGCGAAGGCGTCCATCGCGCCGGCGACGATAACGCCGAACTGCTGCGCGCCGTATCGGCCGAGGTCCTGAACCGTCGTCAGCAGCCCGGGCTTCAGGATGATCATGCTCATCTCCGCGCCGCCTCCCGCCGATCGAATTCTGCCCGGGAGATCGGGCGGAACCGTACGATATCCCCCGCCCGCAGCAGCGCCGGCGGCATGGCGTCCGGCAGGAACAACGGATCGGGCGTCCTGCCGATGAGCTGCCAGCCGCCCGGCGTGGCGATCGGATACACGCCCGTCTGATCCCCTGCGATGCCGACGGTCCCCGCCGGTATGGATAATCGCGGCGTCCGCCTGCGCGGCGTCGCGATGCGCTTCGGCAATCCTCCCAGGTAGGCAAAGCCCGGCGCAAAGCCGAGCATGTACACCAGATAATCCGCGGAGGCGTGAATCTCGACCACTTCTTCCTCCGACAATCCGTGCGCTGCCGCCACCTCCGGCAGATCGGGACCAAGCTCTCCGCCGTAGCAAACCGGAATCTCGGTCACGCTCGGCGTGCGCTGAGGCGCGTCCTCCAGCTTCGCCAGCTGATCGCCGAGCCACCCGGCGACCAAGGCAAGCGGATCGGCGCCCCCCGACGGATCTGCCCCGTCTCCGAGACCCGCGAGCGCCTCGAACGGATCGAAGTATACCGTCACGGACAGGAAGGCAGGGACATACTCGATCATGCCGGCGAACCTGTGCCCTTCAAGATGCTCGGCGAGCTGCCGCACCCGGTCGTGCGTCTGCCGGCAGATCGTTTCTCCGAACTGCACCGTGACCGCCGAATCGCCGAGCGGCAGCAACTTCGCTTCTAGCACGCCGTATTTGCCGTATTTTTCGCTCCATTCGTTCATTTCATCATCACCTTGCCTCATCAATCCCGCGCTATGAAAACGCCGAACTTCGCGTGATTGAGCCCATAATTAAATCTATATTACGATCATTATCCTAGGTACGAAAAATAGCAAGCGGATCTTGGCGTCGGACGACGACCATCGCCGCCCAAACGCCGTCCGTTCGGCGAAGACCCTGCTTCGGATCGGACGAGAAGCGTCCGGCGCTGTTTCCGCAGACATACGAAAGCCCACCTTCAATTGAGGCGGGCTCTGCGTATGCCGGCTGCTTTATAAACCGGCTTCACTGCCGATCACGGCCGCAGCTTCGCGCGCTGCAGCCGAAGCGCGTTCAGCACGACGGACACCGAGCTGAGCGCCATCGCCGCGCCGGCGACCCAGGGCGCGAGCAGGCCGATCGCCGCAACCGGGATACCGATCGTATTATAGCCGAGCGCCCAGAACAGGTTTTGCCGGATGTTGCGCATCGTTAGCCGGCTCATCTCGATCGCGTCCGGAATGCTCGCCAGGTCGCCGCGCATGAGCGTCACGTCGGCTGCTTCCATCGCGACGTCCGTCCCCGTGCCCACCGCCATGCCCACGTCGGCGGTAGCGAGCGCCGGCGCGTCGTTGATGCCGTCGCCGACCATCGCGACCTTCCGGCCCGCCGCCTGCAGCTTTTTCACCTCCGCCGCCTTGCCCTCCGGCAGCACCTCGGCCAGCACGCGGGGGGATGCCCGCCTGGCCCGCGATCGCCGCCGCCGTGCGGGCGTTGTCGCCCGTGATCATGACGACTTCGATGCCCATGGCCCGGAGACGGGCGACGGCCGCCGCGGAAGTATCCTTCACCGTATCCGCCACCGCGATCGTTCCCGCGTAGCGGCCGTCGATCGCCGCGAGCATCGCGGTTTTGCCCGCTTCTTCAAGCCGCGTCATCGCCTCCGATGCCGCCGCGCCAATCGTCGCGCCCTCGCGCTCCAGCAGGCGCCGCGTGCCGACCAGTACCCGCTTGCCCTCTACGACCGCGAGCACGCCGTAGCCCGGCATCGCCTCGAAGGACGCGGCTTCAGGAATGGCGATTCCCCGTTCCCGAACGCCCGCTACGATCGCTTCCGCGAGCGGATGCTCGGAGTTTTTTTCCGCCGCGCCGACGAGTCTCAGCAACCGGGCGACTTTATCCCCCTCGCTCAGAACCCCAGTCGCCTCTTTCCAGGTCTTATCCCCTTCGCTCAGCAACGCCACCGCGAGGTCTGTGCCCTTCATGCCGCTCCGTACGTCCGCTTCGTCCGCGACCAGCACGTCCGTCAATTCCGGCTTGCCCTTCGTGACGGTACCTGTCTTATCCAGCACGACCGTGTCGATGCCCTGCGTCGTCTCCAGATGCTCGCCGCCCTTGAACAGGATGCCGAATTCGGCCGCGCGGCCCGAGCCGGCCATGATCGAAGTCGGCGTCGCCAAGCCGAGCGCGCAAGGACAGGCGATGACGAGGACCGCGATCGCTTTTTCCAGCGCCCCGGCGAAGTCCCAAGGCTGCACGAAGAAGTACCAGACGAGGAATGCCGCGACCGCGATGCCGACCACGATCGGCACGAATATGCCGGAGATCGCGTCCGCCACCCGTTGGATCGGCGCCTTCGAGCCTTGCGCTTCCTCGACGATCTTGACGATCTGCGCGAGCGCCGAGTCTTTGCCGACTTTGGTCGCGCGGACGCGCAGCCGCCCGTTCTTGTTGATGGTCGCGCCGATGACCGCATCGCCGGCCTTTTTGCCGACCGGCAAGCTCTCCCCCGTCAGCATCGATTCGTCGACGGACGATTCGCCTTCGAGCACTTCGCCGTCGACCGGCACCTTCTCGCCCGGTCGCACGAGGACGACGTCCCCGCGCACGACTTCTTCGACCGGAATCGAGCGCTCCGCGCCGTCCCTTACGACCAGGGCCGTTTTGGCCTGCAAGCCCATCAGCGACTTGATCGCCTCGGACGTACGGCCTTTGGCCAGCCGCTCGAACCATTTGCCGAGCAACACCAACGTGATCAGAATCGAGCTCGTCTCGAAGTAAAGCGACGGCGCGTGATGGACGCCCATCCCCGAAGACGACCAGTCGATCGTCAGGTACAGGCTGTAGAAGTAAGCGGCCGACGTGCCCAGCGAGACGAGGACGTCCATGTTCGCGCTGCCGTTCCGCAGCGCTTTGTATGCGCCAACGTAGAAGCCGCGGCCGATATAGAACTGAACCGGCGTAGCCAAGACCAGCTGGAACCAAGGATTCATGAACAGCTCCGGCACGTAGATCCACGAGGTGAACGAAAAATGGCCGACCATGCTCCAGAGCAGCGGCAAAGACAACGCGGCGGAGATCAGCAGCTTGCGCAGTTGGCGGCTTCGTTCGACAGCCCGGCGGTCCGCTCCTGCGGCATCCCCCTGGTCCTTCTTTAACGTCGCCTTGTAGCCGAGCTGCTCGACCTTCCTTTGCATATCGGCTGACGATACCGCTCCCGGCACGTATTCGACCCGCGCGGTCTCCAGCGCGAGATTCACGGACGCGGCGCTGACGCCGGGCAACTTGCCGAGTCCCTTTTCGATCCGGGCGGCGCAGGCCGCGCAGGTCATGCCCTCGATGACGAAGTCCGCCGTCTCCTTCACGGTATCGTAGCCCAGCTTGCGGATCGTTTCCTCCATCGCATCGACGCCGACGCGCGACGGGTCGTAGCTGACGCTTGCCTTCTCCAGCGCGAAGTTAACATTGGCGGCGTCGACGCCTTCGAGCTTGCCGAGGCCTTTTTCGATGCGGTTCGCGCAAGCCGCGCAGGTCATGCCCGCGATCGCCAACGTCGCCTGTGCCGTGCCTTGCTGTTTAGAATCCATTTTACGATACCCCCCAACCCTATATCGAAAGCCATAAGAAAACGGCGATATCGCCGCAGGTAGTCGTTGAATTACTTAATCAGCTTGTTCATCGTCGTCATCAGCTCTGCCAGCACGTCCGTGTCGCCTTCCTGAATTCGCTCGACGACGCAACTCTTGAGATGATGCTCGAGCAGCAGCTTGCCGACTCCGTTCAGCGCGGATTGGACGGAGGCGATCTGGTTGAGGACGTCGTCGCAGTAAGTATCCCGCTCGATAAGGCCTTTAATCCCGCGAACCTGTCCTTCGATACGGTTCAGTCTGCTGACGAGACTGCTTTTTACTTTGTCGGAGTGGTGGCTTTTGCGCGCTGCGCCGTCGTGATGGCAAGACTCCGCGTCGTCGCTGCCTATCACCGGCACATGCGGTTCGGAATTATCGTTCAAGATCGCGGCCCCCTTTTGTTGACCTCATTATACTCCCCCACCCTATATAACGCAAGGTGTTTTGCCGGAACGCCGACGCCAGGGACAACGACTACGAACGACTAAGGCAACGACTACATGCAGTATCGGTTCCGGCCTAATTTTTCGATCGATACAAGGCCGCATCCGCTTCTTTGATCAACGCTTCGACCGTGTTGCCTGCCCGGGGGAATACGGAGATGCCCATGCTGGTCGTCGCGAAGAATCGATTGGCGCCGAATGCCCACGGCTCTTGCAGCGCTTTCATCAACGCCGACGCCATACGCTCGGCTTCCGCCTCGTCTTCGATCTCGGTCAGCACGATGGCGAACTCGTCGCCCCCGATACGGGCCGCCAGATCCTTATCGCGCACGCAGCGCTTTAATCGCCCGGCCAATCCTTTAAGAAGCGAGTCGCCGGTATCATGCCCCATCGTATCGTTGACTTGCTTGAAGCGATCGCAGTCCAGGTAAATGAGCCCCATCTTTCTCCCGTTCCGCTTCGCGTCCGAAAGCGCCCGCTGCAAATGTTCGGAGAAAAAAACGCCTGTTCGGAAGGCCCGTCAGCGTATCGTGATAAGCCATCTCGGTGAGCCGGGACTCCAGTTTCTTTCGCTCCGTGATGTCTCTTGCCACCGCGAGAAAATGGATGATCCTTCCCCGATCGTCGAGGACCGGCGTCACCTTCGCCTCGAGCCACAGCCATCCCGCCGTCCGATGCTCGCAGCGGCATTCGAGCGCTCGCGTCTCCTTCGTCCGCCTCATATCGGAGAGGAGCTGCCGGGTCCGCGGCAAGTCTTCTGGGTGAGCGAAGTTCAGCACCGGTTTGTCTTCAAAGTGCTCCGGCGGATAGCCGAGCACGGTCCGAATAGATGGCGACGCGTACTTGGCGATGCCGTCGACGTCCCAGATGCCGACGACGTCATGCATGTTTTCCGCGATGAACCGGTACTTCTCCTCGCTCCGCTGCAGCGCTTCTTCGGCTTTTTTCCTGTCCGTGACATTGTGGAATATCATCTGGGCCGAAGGCTCGCCGCCGTAAGAGATGCCGATACCCATCACTTCCACGAATACGATCGTTCCGTCGGGTCGGACGATTCGTTGCTCGAGAAGCGCTTCCGTGCTTCCTTCGGATTTGTAAAGTCGCTGCATCCGCTCGAGCGAAGCCTCCCGGTCGTCGGGATGAACGCAGTCGAGCACGGAACGTCCGATCAGCTCCTCCGCCACGTTCAGACCGAGCAGTTCGATCCCTGCCTGGTTCACGTAACGAAGCTTGCCTTCCGTATGAACGACGATCGGTTCCGGCGATTTTTCCACCAGCAGCCGGTAGCGTTCTTCGCTCTCCTTCAGTTCTTGCTCGACCCGCTTTCGATCCGAGATATCTCTAAGCATCGTCATCGTAGCCGGCTGCCCCTCGTACGGAATAAACATGGCCCCGATCTCCACGTCAATGACATGGCCGTCCGGCCGAACGATTTTCATCTCCCTGAACGGCAGCTCTCTTCCAATCTCCGGCGTGATTGCCTTCTGACTGACAATGTCGTGATAATCGGGGTGCAAGTAATCGAATATCGTATCGCCGACAGGATTCGCGCCCCCGGTATATTGGAGCGATGCAGGATTCGCGTACAGGATGGTGCCTTCGCGCTGAACGATGATCCCCTCGGGCGACGACTCCACCAATCTGCGATAGCGTTCCTCCATCTCACGCAGCGCTTGGGCAAGCTTGTCGTTTTCAGGATTCATCCCGGCTTCCCCCCTTGTTTCCTCGGCGTGATATCGCGTCCGACGCTGATGACGCGTTCGACCTGCCCGTCCCCGCCGAGCACCGGCGTGCAGCCGGTTTCGACCCACAGCCATCTCCCGTCCCCGTGCCTGAGTCTGAACTCGCCATGGCTCGGCTTTTTTTTGCTTCATCATTTCGTCGAAAAACGCGATCGCATGCTGGCGATCCTCGGGGTGGATCAGGTCGGACAGCGTATGGCCTTCGAGCTTGTCCAGCGAGATTCCCAGAAAAAGCGCGTGCGAGGGGGAAACGTATTGCATACGACCGGCGGCATCGAGTACGGAGATTAAATCCGTCGAATTTTCGGCGATCAGCCGGTAGCGCGCGTACACCTGCCGAAGCGCGTCTTCCGCTCTCTTCCTCTCGGTTATGTCGATCGCCGAGCCGATCACCTCCACGACTTGGCCGCCACGTCGAATCGGCCTTAAGGACGAGAGGAACCAGATGCCGCCGACATCCGCCTCATACGATACGTGTTCTTCCCCGAGCCAAGCTTTTTTTATAGTAGCCTTCGATCCGGTCCGCGACGTCCGGGGGAAGAAATTCGCGCAGCGTCTTGCCCACGATATATTCGGGCGAAAAGCCCATACGGTAGACAAGCTCCCCTTCGCACAGCGTATGAACGAATCGGTCTTTCTCCTTTTTTGAACTTCATCGTCACGCCCTGCTGCTTGCGGAGCGTCGTCTCGAGATTTCTTCGGGTCGCGCGCACCTGTTCCCGCATCAACATCTGGTCCGTCAGCTCCGCCTTGATGCCCAGGTTAGCAACGACGGCATTGACCTGCTCGAACTTCTCCATCAACGCTTCGGCAGGGACGGGTCTGCTGAAAAGGTAGCCCTGCGCTTCGTCGCATAGATTTTGCTGCAGAAAAATCAGATGCTCGGGCTTCTCTACGCCTTCGGCGATGACGTTCAAATTCAGGTGATGCGCCATCGCGATGATCGTCTTGATGATCATCGCGTCGTTATCGTCCTCCGTGCAATCCCGCACAAAGGATTGGTCGATCTTTAAGGTATCGATCGGAAACCGCTTCAGGTAGTTAAGCGAACTATACCCGATGCCGAAGTCGTCTACACTGATTTTAACGCCAAGGCGTTTAAGCTCCTTCAGCGTGGCGATCGAACGCTCCACGTCCATCGTCATGCCTTCGGTGATCTCCAGCTCCAGATACCGCGGCTTCCAATCCCGTATCCGCCAAGACGCGCCCGACCATATCGACGACGTGGTCCTGTTCGAATTGACGCGGCGATAAATTGACCGCGATCGTGAGCGGTCCGGCGCCTTGATCCTGCCACGCTTTATTCTGGGCGCATGCCGTTCGAAGCACCCATTCGCCGATCGGCAAGATGAGCTTCGACGCTTCGGCGGCCGGAATAAAATCGCTTGGCGCTACGATGCCGCGTTCGGGATGTCGCCAACGAAGAAGCGCCTCGGTTCCCACGATGCGCCCCGTTCGGATATCGAGATGCGGCTGATAATACACGAGAAACTGATCTTGATCGATCGCCCGGCTCAACGCCTCGACAAGCGGAGCGCCTGCCAAAGCGGCAGCCCGACCCGCAGCGGATTCGGCGGCGTCCATTCCCGCTGCCGAATCGCGCGCCAACGGCGTCGCGAGACCGTAAATGCCGACTAGCGCACGGTCGGCATAAACCGGCACGAACGTGATGGACATCGCCGTTTCCCCGCCGTCTTTGCCGATGCAGGCCGCTTCGACAGGCTGCGCGCGGCCCGCCTTCGCTTTGAGCATGCACCTCGTTGCCCGAAGCAGATCCCTTTTGGCAACCATCCGGTTTAAATGGAACTCGTTCGAATCTTTCGATGGACGGCCGAATAAAACATGGAACGCTTCGTTCCCCCCCAGCAGGATGCCGTTGACGTCAACCCACCAGGCAGGTTCGGAATGATGCTCGAACATCATCCTGGCGCTCTGCACGAATTGCTTGACTTGAGGCGTCTCCGCCCGCTCCTGTACCATGCGGTCACATCCATTTTTCGAGTCCGTCCCGGTCCGCCGGACCTGCCGCTTCATGATGAGATCCATCCGAAGCGAAGCACACGGCTTGGGCAAGCAAAGCCGCCCGGAACTGGTCCGGACGGCCTATATTATCCATTCATTAAAATGTATTAAAATCTTTATTCAACCAGTTAACGGAACATGAAAGCGCATGATATATTAAAATCAGGAAGAAAAGTATTCATTTCGAATACTTATCCGTATAATACAGGATAATTGTCCTAATTTCAATGATCAGCGGGGATTATCATGACTCATCCATTCGGCAATCGATTAAAGCTGTTGCGAAAAAAACGAGGATTTACGATGGAAAAGCTCGGTGCCGCGGTAGGCGTAGCGAAGACGACGATCTCCGGCTATGAAAACGGCAACCGCGAGCCTCCGCTCGCCGTGATCACCAAACTGGCCCATGCGCTCCGGACGACGGCCGACTATCTGCTCGGCATCACGGACGCCGAAGAACAGCCATTCCTGTCGCCAACCGCCGATGCAAGCGCGGAAGCGCCCTTTTTTCACTGGAACGGCGCGGAGCTGGACGAGCAGGAGCTGCGGACCATCCGCGATTTCATTGCGTCGATCGTCGCGAAAAACAAGCGCAGAACATCAGAAGAACGATCATCCTGACGGATTCAAGGGGCTGCCTATGGAGGAAGTCATCATCTCTTTAAAAAAATTCAAGACGTCCAAGGAACTGGAGAAGCTGCTCGCCAGACTCGACGGAGGCGGCGGACAGGAATATAACGTGTCGACGAATCTGCTGCGGCTCTATCAAGAGGACCTGATCGGCCGTGCCGAATATCTAGCCATTCGGGCCAAGGTCTTGATGGGACATTACTTCGGCCGCATGCGGCAACGTTATCCCGATCTCAGGGGCGGACTATACTTCTATGACATGGACGCGCTGCGAATCTGGAACGCTTCGGTCTCGCATTTGCCGGATATGTTCAATGAGTACACCCAGGGTCTCAGCGTGGAACAGGACGTCCCCGACCATTACCCGGCCCCCGTGTACACGTCAACCGTGTTCAGGATCGAAGACGTGCTCCGGTCCGACCATCCGGTCGCGGCCAATCATCGCGAGATGTACAAGCAAGCGGCGATCCAATCGTTCGTGACGCTGCCGCTGTTGAACGGCGGCGAGTCTATCGGCTATCAATTCATATCCGCGCGATGCCCGCGAGCGTTTACGGAGGCGGAATTGACGTTCTTCTCCGCCGCTTCCGAATACTTGGTCCGGGAGCTCGCCTCCATCAAATCGTTTATGATCCGCCAGCTCGAACAATCGAGATAGCACACAAAGAAAAACAGCCTTCATTCGGCGCGGGCCGGATGAAGGCTGCTTCGCGTGCATGCCTCTCGCTGCTTAACGGAACTTCGGCAGCCAGTCGCCATGCGCTTCGATCAGGTCGTCGCACAGGGATACGATGTCGTCCATCGACAGCTCGGCGGCGGTGTGCGGGTCGAGCAGCGCGGCGTGATAAATGTGCTCCTTCTTGCCGGTCATGGCGGCTTCGATGGTGAGCAGCTGGGTGTTGATGTTCGTCCGGTTGAGCGCGGCAAGCTGCGGCGGGAGATCCCCCACGTACGTCGGCGTAACGCCCGAAGCGTCTACCAGGCACGGCACCTCGACGCAAGCTTCCTTCGGCAGGTTCGTGATGAGGCCGGTGTTCATGACATTGCCGCCGATCTTGAACGGCACGTTGGTCTCCATCGCGTCAAAGATGTAGGAGGCGTATTCGTGCGAGCGTTCGTGCGTCAGCGTCGCGTTGTTCACGATGCTGTCGCGCATCTCCTGCCAGCCCTTGATCTGTTCGATGCAGCGGCGAGGATATTCGTCCAGCGGAATGTTGAAGCGCTCGATCAGCTCCGGATAATTTTTTTTTGATGAAGTACGGGTGATATTCGGCGTTATGCTCGCTCGACTCCGTGACATAGTAGCCGAACTTCAGCATCAGCTCGTAGCGCACCATGTCGTGATGCTTTTCCTTTTGCTTCTCGGCCGCGCGGCGCTTGATCTCCGGATACAGGTCTACGCCGTCCTTGGTCACCTCAAGCAGCCAGGCCATATGATTGATGCCCGCGATACGCGAACGCACGCCTTCCTTCTCCATGCCGAGTCCGTCGAACAAGTGATCCACGCATACCTGCACGCTGTGGCACAGGCCGACCGTTTTCACGCCGCCGTGGGTATTCATGACGTTGGTCAGCACGGCCATCGGATTCGTATAGTTCAGGAACCAGGCGTCCGGACAAACCTCGCGGATGTCGCGGGCGAAGTCCATCATGACCGGAATCGTGCGCAGATTGCGGAAGATGCCGCCGATGCCCAGCGTATCCGCGATCGTCTGGCGAAGCCCGTACTTCTTCGGCACCTCGAAGTCGGTGATCGTGCAAGGGTCGTAGCCGCCGACCTGAATGGCGTTGACCACGTATTTAGCGCCGCGCAGCGCTTCCTTGCGGTCCGAATACGCGACGATGCGGCACTTGCTGCCGTTCGAAGCCTGGATGTTGCGAAGCATGCTCTCGGATTCCTTCAGCCGCTCCGGATTGATATCGAACAAGGCCAGTTCAAAGCCCTGAAGCGAGGGCACAAGCATGCTGTCGCCCAGTACATTTTTGACGAATACCGTACTGCCTGCGCCGAGGAACGTGATCTTGGACATAAGATAATAGCCTCCCTGATTCCCGGTAGTATTAAGCCTATCTGCGATTTATAATAAATAAAAAGCGCTTCCGGGAATATGGAACAATACGTTCAACTTATGGAATAATGTAGTCTATCCTGTGGAGGTAACCATCATGTCCAATCCGTTCAGCCGCACGTCCGTGCATCCGAATCCCCGCGCGTCCGGGACGCTGTCCGTCCTGTTCGCCGGGCACTCGCAGACCGAGCCGGAGCACCGGATGGGACCGCAGAAGCTGGACCACTTCCTCATCCATACGGTCGCCGAGGGCAAAGGGTGGTTCAAGTGCCGCGACCGGCACTACGATCTCGGGGGAGGGCGACAGCTTCGTCATTTTGCCCGGGGAAATGTACGCTTACGAGTCGGACAAGGAGCGGCCATGGCGTTATCGCTGGATCGCCTTCCAAGGACCCGAGGCCGAGCGCTGGCTCGCCGCGGCGGGCGTCGACGCGCTGCACCCCATCGTGCGAGGCGGTAGCGAGGACACGTTGCGGGCAATCCGGGCGGTTGACGGCGCGTTCGCCAAAAAAAGCTGGACCGCCGACTGGGAGGCGGAAGGCTGGCTGCGGCTGGCATTCGCGGCCTGGGCCAAGGCGAATCGCCCGGCGGGTCCCGCCGCCGGCGCCGAACCGCGCAGCCTGGCCGCCGTCGAGGCGGACCGGGCCGCGCGCTGGCTGCAGGCGCAGCAATCCGACCCTTCCGTCACGATCGCGCGGATGGCCGCCGAGCTCGGCTACCACCGCACGCATCTGACGAAGCTGTTCAAGCGGGAGACGGGCATGACGCCCGTCGCCTACCTGCAGCAGCTGCGCATCGAGCGCGCCGGCTCGCTGCTCGCCGAGCCGCTCTCCGTCGAAGAGGTCGCCCTGTCCGTCGGATACAGCGACCCGCTCTACTTTTCCAAGTCGTTCAAAAAACTGACGGGACAGACGCCCTCCGCGTACCGGCGGCAGGTGCGGAGCGGGGTTTAGCTGTAATCCTCTACTGAACGCAAGACGTCCGGTACTGGCGCATCTTCTTCGTGTAACCTCTTTGAACGCTTAGCGGAAGTTTTTTCCGCTATCCGCCCGCCACCTGTGCTATAAGGGACCCGTAGCGGAAGTATTTTTCCGCTATCCGCCCGCCACCTGGGCTATGAGGAACCCATAGCAGAGGTTTTTTCCGCTATCCGCCCGCCACCTGGGCTATGAGGAACCCATAGCGGAGGTTTTTTCCGCTATCCGCCCGCCACCTGGGCACGCTAAAACAAGCGGGCAGCCGCGCGTCCTCCCCATCGAACCTCGCGACTGCCCGCTTCTTATTTATCCGATCGCCTGCACCGCTTCTTCGCCCGGCGCCGAATCGAGCACGATGGCATTGATGCCGTTCAGGAAGGCCAGCGCGCTGGCCTTGATAATATCCGTGTCCATCGCACGCCCCGCGAAGGTTTTGCCGTCGTATTCGAGCTGGATGTTCACCCGTCCTACCGCTTCCTCCCCTCTGGACAGACTGTTGATCTTGTAATGCTTCAGCCGCACCTCGTATCCGGCCAACTCCCTGATGACGCCGTACAACGCGTCGATCGGACCGTCGCCGACCGCGCTGCCCTTGAGCGTCTCCGCGCCTCTGCGCAGCTTGACCGTGGCGGTCGGACACAGCTCGTTCGTGACGACCTGGAACGAATCCAGCTCGAACAAGCGCGCGGCGACCGCTTCGTCCTTCGGCTGCGCTTCGCGGTGCCCGTTCACGAGCGCGAACACGTCGTGATCGTATACTTCCTTGCGCGCGTCGGCGAGCGCCAGGAACTTCTCGAACAGCGCCTCGAAGTCGGCGTCGTCCTTCGGCTCGAAGCCCATGCGCGCCGCGGCGTGCTTGAACGCGTGCCGGCCGGAGCGCGCCGTCAGCACGAGCTCCATGCTCTCGGCCCCGACCTCCTCCGGAGACATAATTTCGTACACGCGCTTATCCTTGAGCAGGCCGTCCTGATGAATGCCCGAGGAATGGGCAAACGCATTTTCGCCGGTAATCGCCTTGTTCACCTGCACGTCGAGACCGGTCAGGTGCGTCAGCAGCCTGGAAGTCGGGAGCAACTCCGTCGTGCGGATGCCGGTGGAGCAGCCGAACAGCGCCTCCCGCACCTTCAGCGCCATGACGACCTCCTCGAGCGAAGTGTTGCCGGCGCGCTCGCCCAGGCCGTTCACCGTGACTTCGACCTTGTCCGCGCCGCCCCGGATCGCGCTCAGCGTGTTCGCGGTCGCCAGGCCCAGATCGTTGTGGCAGTGCACGCTCAGAATGACGCGCTCGTCAAGGTTTTTGAGCCGTTCGTTGATGCGCCGGATCAGCTCCCCGAACTCGTGCGGCTCCGCATAGCCGACCGTATCCGGTACGTTGATCATCGTCGCGCCGGCTTTGACGACCGCTTCGATCGTGCGCCACAGATAATCGAAATCGGATCTCGACGCGTCCTCGGTCGAGTACTGCACGTGCGGCAGCAGCGTCTTGGCGTAGCGGACGGCTTCGACCCCCATTTCCATGACCGCGTCCTTCGAACGGTTGAATTTTTTCTCGACGTGAATGTTCGACGTGCCGAGCACGATATGAATGAGCGGCTGATCCGCTTCCTTAATGCTCTCGTAGACGGCGTCGATGTCGCTCTTGACGGCGCGCGCCAGCGCGGTCACCGACATCTGGCGTCCGACCGCGCGGGTGACGGCTTGCACGGACTCGAAGTCTCCGCGGGACGATGCGGGGAATCCCGCTTCCACGATATCGACCTTCAAGCGTTCCAGCTGGCGGGCGAACTCGACCTTCTGCACGGCGTTCAACTTGGCTCCCGGCACCTGCTCCCCGTCCCTCAACGTCGTGTCCAATACGATAATTTTGCGGCTCATGGGAAATCCCCCTTATTGGCGTTTGATGGGTAAATCTATGTGAAGCAGGCTCGTTTAAACCCGGAATTTAAACGACAAAAAACCCCGTCTCTGTTATAGAGACGGGGTTTAACCCGCGGTACCACTCTAATTCGTTTCCGGCATGCGGAAACAATCTCGTTCGATGGCCAACACCATCTATCCTTGTAACGGCGGAATCCCGGTTTACCCTACATATCAGGCAACTGTTCATAGAGGAGTTCAACGTGATCCGCGCTGCCGTTTCGCACCAACCAACGGCTCTCTGAAAGGCGTCTTCACATCTACTGGTTCTAATCAACACATTTGGCTTATGAAGTTATCGGTAATTATAGGCCGCCCGAGAAGCGGTTGTCAACAGGCATTTATCATGCCCTGTCCGCCGTCGTCTATTCGCCAAGTCGCATTGCGACCAAAAGGAACGTTCGCGACTCTAACGGATCGGGACCCGTCGCCGCCAATTTCGAAGAAAGGTCGCGCCCTCGTCTTTCTTTCGCAGCAATGCCTGCCAAAATACGTCTACTTCTGTCGAGATCGACCTTTGGGACAGCAAAGGTGCAAAAATAAATCTACTTTCCTTCATGTAGCGGATTTCCGGCTCAAGGCTTCGAAAATAGATGTACATCTGCATGTACTTCATCATGTGTCACTGGTCGGCAGTTTTTTCGGCCGCAAAACATCCAAAAACCCGTTGTCGCCGGTCGTCATCACCGGTCGTCATCGCCGGCTTACGATCGGAATTCGCCCTCGCCGCCTACTGCCTGCCCGCCAGTCCGTAGCCGTCGCGACCACGCCTCTTCACCGCGTACATCGCTTTGTCGGCACCGTTCATCAGCGTGTCGCCGTCGTCGCCGTCCTGCGGATACAGGCTCGCTCCGATGCTCATCGAGATAGGGATCTCCTGGCATTCGTAGATCAGCCGGTTGACCTCGATCGACTGGCGCAGCCGCCCGATCGTCTCCAGCAGAACATCGTCCGACGCCGCATCCGGCAGGAGCAGCACGAACTCGTCTCCGCCGAGTCTGGCGGCCAGCCCCCGGGGCGGCAACGCCTCTCTCAGCAGCCTGGAGGTGTGGACCAACGCCTCGTCCCCGGCTTTGTGTCCATATCTGTCGTTGATGCTCTTGAAGTGATCGAGATCGATCAGGATGATGCCTGTCATTCCGCCGCGCAGTCTAGCCGCCATTAAGGCCGCCTCCAGTTGTCCGTAGAAGTACCTTCGGTTGGGCAGACGCGTCAGCGGATCGTGATACGCCAGATACTGAATCTCCTCCTGGTATTCCCGCTGGGCGGTCACGTCGCGCATGATCAAAATGAGATGCGGTTCGTTGTCAACCGTGATCGCATCGCCGTCGAGCAGCACGTTCAGCCGCTTGCTCGCTCCCTGCACGGTCGACTCGTAGTTTGTGATGGCGCGCGCATCGCGCGAATGGCTACGCGCCACCTGTCTCAGCAGCGCTTGAAAAGGCTCGCGGTCGCTGGCCGCCGGACCGACGAACGGCTCCGCGGCCGGATTGGCCTCACGAATCGTGCCCGTCTGGTCGAGCAGTACGATCGCGGCCGGATTGAGCTGGAACAGTTTTTCATACCGTTTGTCCACAAAGTTCAGGAAATCGTGCCGCCTCATCGTGAGCCTCAGGACGAAGCACCATAGCAGACCGCAGTAAATATAGGGGTATGGCGGCATGAAGCTGCCGTAATTAAACAGGCCGAATCCGAGGATCCACGCTGCCGTCAAGACGACGCCCCAGATGGTCAAAGCATAGAGCGACTTCTGTTCGGCGGACGCGGCGCGCGCTCTGGCTTTCAGCAGAGGCAGCAGATACAGCAGGCTGATGCAGGTGCTGACGATCAGCGCGATATAGTACGAAGAATTGTAGACCGGTTGCTTCCACATCCCGCTCTCCACGAAGCGCTGGGCGGAGACCATCTCCTTCGCGCCGAAAATCGAGAAAAGCGGGACGAGCGCCGGCAAGTAAAAAACGTAAGGATAGAGGTACTTCGGCATCCGCAGGTGAAGCCCCGTCAGCCTGGCCGTGAAATGAAAGCCGATACCGGGAATCAGGATGCCCGTATTGCTGAACCAAAAGGCGGCCAGCGCGGGGCTGTAAGAAATCGGAAGCAGCTGACGGACATACTCCTCCAGAAACAGCGAGGAATAACATAGCGTCACGAGGCTGATCAGCCGGTGCTCCGTTTTCTTCGGATTGCGGATCAACACGTCGATCCCCATGCAGATGAATAGCGCAATAGGCAGGAGATGCGTAAATAGCGGTATGAGAGCTTGCTGCAGGCTCATCTTGTCCTCACTTCTTTCACGCCGAAAGGACTGAATGCGAAAATTAAGGAAGTGGCTTCATTTTATCGCATAAATCGACAAAGTGTCCATTCCCATATCAAGCGCTTGCCTTACGACGCAAATACCCCGGCAGTACGGCATTGCCGTATCTCCGGGGTCATTTGCGATGTGCCGCTCGCGTTGGTCAGGAAGGCGCAAAGCTCGGGGCAGGCAGAGCTTCGGCTGCCGTCGCCGTTGCGCAGCACCCGCGCGCCGAAGACGCGATCCGTGCGATACCGTATGCGAATGCCGGCCTCCTATTATTCATACTTCACATGGCTCGCGAACCCGCCGTCCGTTGGCACCACGTGGTAGTAGGTCGTGCCCGGCACGAACTTGAGCTCGCGACCGTCGCGGTAAATGCGGACGATGTCACCAGGCGCTCGCTTCCACTCGCAAGCGATCGCGCGCCCTTCCTGGAACAAGACGGCTTCGCCGCCGCCGTTCAGATCGATCACCAATCTGCCGTAATCGTCGTAGGCATGATGCTTGGCCGACAGGACGACGAGATTGGCGGCCGTGAGCTGGCGGGAATTGTTCAGGTCGATATGCGGCTGTCCGTTGACCGAGCGAGCGTATAGATGGGTCGAGGCGTCGTATGCGTACGACACCTTGTAGTCCGACAATTGGAACTTGATGTCGACCTGGGTAGCGGCGGGCTCTCCGATCACGTCAGGCGTCGGGTCGAACTGCACCAACGGCACGGTCGCCGTCTCGTCGTACTTCAACTTCTGCGCGCCCGTATACAGCTTTTCTTGCGTGGAATACAGGTTATGCGGCGCCTTGCGGTCTTTGCTGCGGTAGAAGTAGGCGCCGGCGTTGTTGATCTCGTCCATGTCGGCCTTGCCCGAATGCTGCAGGATGGCGAGCGCGTCGTTGCTGGCCCCCGCGTGAACGAGGATGCCGCCGTAAGTCTCGCCGATGTCGATCAGGTAAGGACGGATGCTGCGGATCGGACCGATCGGATCGTCGAACGTCTGACTCTGGAAGATCGCGACGAGCCGCGTGATGCCGCCCTCGGCGAGGATCTCCCACACCGTGTCGGCATGGGTGAGGCCGGATTGGGGACGCGCGGCCTTGAAGTTGTTGATCATGACGCTGAGCGGCCTGCGGACGACGGCTTGGTCCGTCGGCAGTCCCGTGAGCGGCGCGAGAAAAGCGGCCGATGGCTCTGCGGAATCGGTCGCCGTGGCGGACGGGGACGGAGCGGACGAGGACGAGGCGGACGCGGTCCCGATCGGCGCGGTCGCGGGCTCGCTCTCCCCGCCGCAGGCCCCGAGTACGGCCGTGGCGGCGGCCAGCGTCAGTGCCAGCATCGCGGTACGAATCGCGCTCGAAGTGTTCGCGGTCATTCGGTGGCCTCCAAACGATAATTAAATATAGTATTTCCATTAAACCACAACCCTCGCCAACTTGTCCCGCCCGGGACGCAACGCCCTTTTCCAAAAGAAACCTTTTCGCCCTTCATCCGTCTAATGAATTACCGCATCCGACTTGATAAAGACGAGGTGACCTGCATGAACGAATCCTTGCTGGCCTGGAACGAGCAGTTGGAGCAGGCGAAAAGAGACTTGGCGCTGCGGGCCAAATGGATCAAGCGGCGAACCGAGCTTGTCCAAGAAATAGAGCATCAGCGGAGGGAAGAGTCGTATTGGTCCGAGCGGCTCGCGAGCGAGCAGCACGACGTCGAGCGTTTACGCGCGGCCAGCTTTTCGCAATTCGTGCTGCAGCTGTTCGGCAAGCTCGACGAAAAGCTGTCCAAGGAAGAACGCGAAGCGGCCGAAGTCAAGCTGAAGCGCGATGCCGCCGCGGCTGCGGTAACCGCGTTGGAGCGCGAGCAAGCGGACGTCATCGGCAAACTGGTCGAAGTCGAGCATGCCGAGCGTCAATGCCGCGACCTGCTTGCCAAGAAGGAACAGTGGATCCGGCAGTACGACGGAGCGACGTGGCAGGAACTTGAAGCAATCTCGGCGGAAATCGGTCAGCTGCAGTCGATGAAGATCGAGTTCGACGAAGCGATTCGCGCCGGGCTGGAGGTAGAAGGCGCGCTCGGGCAGGCGGAGGAGAAGCTGACTTCGGCCAAAGGCTGGGGAACGTACGACATGCTCGGCGGCGGCCTGATCGCCACGGCCGTGAAGCACGGGCATATCGACGAAGCATCCGTTCACATTCACCATGCGGAGGATGCGCTGCGCCGATTCGGCAAGGAGCTAGCGGATTTAAACGAGTCGCACGACACCTCCGTCCCGCAAGTGAGCGGATTGCTCAAATTTTCGGACTATTTCTTTGACGGGCTGCTCGCGGATTGGGCGGTCCAAGGACGCATCGACAGTTCTCTTGAATCCGTTCGCGCCCGCAACCGCGACATCGGGCGGCTGATCGGCAAGCTTCAGGGGGAAAAGAAACAATTGGAAGGCCGGATCGCGGCGCTGAACGATCGGCGACAGGAAATCGTGGAGACTTACGGCAGCCGATAATCCGGCTTTGCACCGGTTGGCATGAGGCGCCAATTCGTTTATAATAAAACGCAGCACAACTCAAAGGCAATGTTACCGACAGGTACAACCTCGACAAGCATTTCGGGGTTGTGCCTTTTTTACGTTCACGGATGCTTGTCCATATCCCTCGCAAAGGAGCCTGTACCATGTTTTTAAGAGAAGCCGTCTATCACCGCCCGAAGCAGAACTTCGCCTACGCGGCTGACCGCCAGACCCTGCATTTGCGCGTGCGCGCGAAGCGGGGCGACCTTGTGCGCGCCGATGCGATCGTCGGAGACAAGTATGCCTGGGAGCGGACCGCGGCGTCCGTGCCGATGCGCCTCTTCGCAAGCGACGAGCTGTTCGACTATTGGGAGACCGCGGTCGTCCCTCCTTATCGCCGGCTGCGTTATGCGTTCAAGCTGACCGCCGAAGACGATACGGTGTATTTGACTGAAAAAGGCTTCGCCGACCGGCTTGCCCCGAACCCGGACGAATTTTTCGACTTCCCTTATATCAATCCGGTCGACGTGTTCGCGCCGCCGTCCTGGGTGAAGGATGCCGTCTTCTATCAGATCTTTCCCGAGCGGTTCGCGAACGGCGATCCATCGCTCGATCCGGAGGACGTGCAGCCTTGGGGCGGCGAACCGACGCCGCGCAATTTTTTCGGCGGCGACCTGAAGGGCGTGCGCGACCATCTCGATCATCTGGAGCGGCTCGGCGTCAACGCAATCTACTTCACGCCGGTGTTCGAAGCGACGACGAACCACAAGTACGATACGACGGATTATATGAAGGTCGATCCGCACTTCGGCACGAACGAGGATCTGAAGGCGCTCGTCGAGGAATGCCACGGCCGCGGCATCCGAGTCGTGCTCGACGCCGTATTCAACCATGCGGGCAAGACCTTCCCGCCGTTCGTCGACGTGTTGGAAAAGGGAGCGGAATCCGAATACGCGGGCTGGTTCCACGTACGGGAGTTTCCGCTTCGCATCGAGGACGGCATTCCGACGTACGAGACGTTTGCCTTCGAGCCGATCATGCCCAAGCTGAATACCGAGCATGCGGACGTTAAAAAATATTTGCTCGACGTCGCCCGGTATTGGGTCGAGGAGATCGGCATCGACGGCTGGCGGCTGGACGTGGCGAACGAAGTGGATCACGCCTTCTGGCGCGAGTTCAGGCAGACGGTAAAGGCAGCCAATCCGGAAGCCTATATCCTCGGCGAGATCTGGCACGATTCGATGATGTGGCTGCAGGGCGACCAATTCGACGCGGTGATGAACTATCCGTTTACGAACGCCGTGCTCGATTTCTTCGCCAAGGACAGCATCGACGCTGCCGGCTTCGCCAACGCGATCGGCGGGCAGCTCGCGGCTTATCCGCAGACCGTCACGGAAGCCGCCTTCAACCTGCTCGACAGCCACGACACGGCTCGCCTGCTTACGCTATGCGGCGGCAGCGAGAAGCGCATGAAGCTCGCCGCGCTGTTCCAGCTCACTTATCCGGGCGTTCCCTGTATCTATTACGGCGACGAAGTCGGCATGGCCGGCGGCGGCGATCCGGGTTGCCGCGGCTGCATGGTGTGGGACGAGGCTGGGCAAAACGCAGGCCTGCTGCGCTTTTACAGCGAGACAATCGCGCTTCGCAGGACGTACGGCGCCTTCCGCGACGCCGATATCGCGTTCCTTCAGGCCGAGCGCGGCAGCGGCACGCTCGTGTACGAGCGCCGCGGCACTGACGGCAGCCGGTTCATCGTCGCGATGAACGCAGGCGTACTGCCCGCGGAAGTATCGGCCTCTGCGGACAGCCGCTCCTGGCAGGACGCATACAGCGGCGAGCCGGCGCTCGTCGTGGACGGTAGCCTGCGGACCGTGCTGCCCGCCTTCGGCTACGCGGTGTGGCGGCAAGTATAACCGTCAGGGCCGTTCGCGCTGCCGCCGGGCGGGATGTGTTGACGTAAGTCAACATTTGGGCCGTTCGCGCCGCCGCCTGGCGGGATGTGTAGACGTACGTCAACACTTGAGCCGTCCTACGCGAAGCCAAAAAAGAAGGTGTCCCCGAAGTCAAAAGATATGACTTTGGGGACACCTTCTTTGCATTGGAATCTGCAAGCGCATGCTGGCATAATTCCCCATCCATCCCTTCTTTCAGCAACTTCCGGCTGGGATCGATCGTTAGTTAGAAGAGAGGGGATGACCAGGATGCGATATAAAGTGCATACGCTTACGCTTCTATCCGGCCTCACGTGGCTCACAGGCTGTGAACCGACTGATCCGGCGGGCTCGTACGGTCCGATTAACAGCCAGATGCAGTCCTCGACAACGCCGTTGCCTTCGCCAAGCCCGTCTCAGCCTGACGCGCCGACAGGCGTCAGCGCCGCGGCGTCGGCGGAAAGCCGGCAAGGAGACTTCGTGTACCGACTCGTGAGCGAGAAGCCTGTGTACGCAGAGGGTGAACGCGTGAACTTGTACGCAGAGCTCGAATATACCGGAACCGAGTCCTCGGTAACGATCTTCCATTCGGCCTCTCCGTTCTATTTCCCGATGGAGGAGACGTCCCGGAATTACGGGATCGCCTACATGATAAACCAACCGCTCGTACCTACGGAGCTGGCTCCAGGCAAGCCGCTCCGGGAAGCGTATGTCGGCAGCGGCGGATACGGCAGCCAGGATCCGAAGCCGTATATTGAATTCATACAGCGAATCGGCAAGCTGGACTTCCCTACAGGGACTTACGTCGTGAACGGGTTCGCGGACTTTTACGTGCAGCCCAAGGGCGGCGAGAAAACCGATTACAAGCTCGACGCGACGATTACGTTCAAGGTCGACGGCGCCTAAACCCGCACGATTCTTCCACGGCAAAAAGAGCTTGCCCGAATGTCACGCGGGTTCACGTGACGATCGGGCAAGCTCTTTGTTTGCATGACATGTCGGAGCGATGCCTCAGCCTGCGAAACATTCGCCGCTTGAGCGACATCGTGAAACGCATCGCTTCCGATTAGGCGGTCGCCGCCGCTGGCGGGGCACCGCCGGATGCGTCGTCTCTCTTCGCGTAGGCGGTCTCGCTCCTCCTAGCCCGCGACACGTTACTTCAATATAACCGTACCGTACGCGGGCAGCGTAATCGTGCCGTCCTTCAAGCTCGCACCCGATTCGCTTGCGTACCATAGCTTGCGGTACGTTTTCGCAGTCTCCGCGTCGAGCGCAAGCGTCTTCGGTTCTGCAGTCAGGTTGTGACCGACGTAGACGCGCTCCTCTGCCGTCGCCCTGACATAGGCGACCGTGCCCGCGGGAGGCTCTGCCTCTATCGGCACGATCGCCCCGTCGCGCAGCGCTGCCGACCGCGCCCGAAGCGCGATCAGTTCGCGATACCGGCTCAGCATGGAGCCGGCATCGCCGTCCTGCGCCTCCACGCTTACGGCCGGATCCGTATTGGCGACCGACGACTCCCAGCGCGTCTGTCCAGCGGCCGCCCCCGAAGGCGCCCGGCCCATCTCGCCTTCGCCAGCCTTCGACTGCCCTTGTCCAGCCTTCGTCGAATTCGGATCCGCTCCCGACTTCGTCCAGCGCATCGGCTCGCGCTTGCGTTCGTCGGCGCCGGCGCCTTGCATGCCGAGCTCCTCGCCGTAGTAAACGAAGGGGCGGCCCGGCATCGTGAGCAGTATCGCCGCCGCCAGCTTGCCCTTGGCGACATCGCCGCCGGCCAGGCTCATGAAGCGGTCGCGGTCATGGTTGTCGAGGAACGTCGCGTCGACGTACTTGCCGCCAGATTCCCGCGCGAAAATCTCGCTCGTCCGTTCGAGCCGGCTCGGCATGTCGGACGCAGTCCCTTTGACCGCCGCGTCCCGGATCCAGTCGCTCAAGTCGAAGTCAAACGTCGAGTCCAGCGCGTCCTTCACATACGGCACGATCGCGCCGGCGCTCGACCACACCTCGCCTACAAGGTAGACGTCCGGATGCTTCCCGGCCAGGCCGCGCCGGAATTCCTGCCACCACGCCTGGTTTTTCTTCGCTATCGCCGGGCTGTTCGCCTGCGACTTGAAGTCCTCGTATACGTGCTTCGCCGCATCGAGCCGGAAGCCGTCGACGCCATGATCAAGCCAGAAGTTCCCGATCTTGATCATCTCGGCGCGAACCGCGGGCTCGTCGAAGTTCAGGTCGGGCATGCCGCTCCAAAACGTGCCGAGGTAATGGTCCCCGCCCTTGGCGGCATGCCAGGCCTCGCCGCCCGTCGCGCTCATCGCCGACGTCGACAATCCGCGATCCTCGGCCCAGGTATACCAGTTGCGATGCGCGTCATCCTTGCCCGAAGCGGACGCCGCGAACCAGGGATGCTCCGCGCTCGTATGGTTGACGACCAGGTCCATGAGCACCTTCATGCCGTGCTTGTGCGCCGCGGCCAGCAGCGACTTGTAATCGTCCATCGTGCCGAACTGCGGGTTGATGCCGTAGTAATCCGTCACGTCATAGCCGTGATAGCTCGGCGAAGGCTGGATCGGCGTGAGCCAGAGCCCGTCGACGCCGAGCGCCTCCAGATAATCGAGCTTCTGCTCGATCCCTTTCAGATCGCCGATCCCGTCGCCGTTCGAGTCGGCGAAGGAGCGCACGAAGATTTCGTAGTAGACGCCCGAAGATCCCTTCGCGTCCTTCGCTTTGCCCGACGAGCAGGAAGCGAGCAACGAAGCGAGCGCCGCGAAGGTCGCCGCGACCGCGACAATGCGCCGAAGCTTTCGCGCCGCCGCGCTTCTCTCCCCTGCGCTCGTTCCTGCATTCGCTCCCGTCTCCCCCTGCATCCCGCCGGCTACCGCCCCCGCCAGATCCCGCCGTCTTTTCATCGAGCGGATCAGCCCTTGCTCGCGCCGGCCGTCAAGCCGTCCACCAGGAAGCGCTGCGTGTACATGAACAGGATCGTGATCGGGATCGCGACGAGCACGCAGCCCGCGGCGAACAGCGTGAATTCCGTACTATTGTAAGCGTCGATGATATTCCACAGTCCCACAGCCAGCGTCCACTTCTCCGGCGTCCGCAAAATCATGCGCGCGAAGATGAAGTCGACCCAGGCGCCCGCGAACGTCGTGAGCGAGATATACGTCACGATCGGCCGGGACAGCGGCAGAATGATGCTGGTGAAAATTTTCATATGGCTCGCGCCGTCAATGACCGCCGCCTCCTCGAGGCTGCGCGGAATCGTGTCGAAAAAGCCTTTAGCCACGAACATGCCGAGCGCGGCGCCCGCCGAGTAGACGATGATAAGCGCCCACTGCGTATCCAGCAGGTTTAGCATATTGAAAATGACGAATAGCGCCGTGATCGCGAGGAAGCCCGGGAACATGCCCAGGATCAGCACGACCGTCAGCATCGTCTTGCGTCCTTTAAACCGGAATCGGGAAAAAGCGTAAGCGGTCAGCAGCTGGATCAGCGTGCCGAGCACCATGCTGATCGTCGCGACCTTCAGCGTGTTCCAATACCAGGTGGCGTACGGGATGCTTCGGTCCGCGCGGTCGCGGAACAGGTCGCGGTAGTGATCCAGCGTCCAGTGCCGCGGGATAAACGTGTCGCTGAACAGCGAATTGCCCACCCGGAAGGAGGACAGCAGCGTCCAGAGCGCCGGGTACAGCGCCGCGCATCCGATCAGAATGAGCAGCACGTAGCTGAGTGCCAGTTTCGAACGTTTCATTGAATCATGTCCTCCTCCTTGAACGATTTAGTACGGGTGTATACCAGAATAGCCATCGTGGCGATGAACAGGAAGATCAAGATGGATACGGCCGCCGCGATGTTGTATTGGTTGAAGTCCAGGGTCAGCTTATACAGCCACGTGACGAGCAAGTCCGTTCTGCCGGCGTTGTTGTAATCCATCGTCGCGGGATTGCCGCCGGTCAGCAGGAAGATGACGTTGAAGTTGTTGATGTTGCCGGTGAACTGCGTGATCAGAAGCGGCGCCGTCGCGAACAGGATATACGGCATCGTGATGTTGCGGAACTTCATCCAGGCCGAAGCCCCGTCCACGTCCGCCGCCTCGTACAGGTCCTTGGAGATATTGGTCAGGATACCCATGACGAGCACCATCGAGACCGGGATGCCGATCCACATGTTGACGACGACGACGGAAAACTTAGCCCAAAACGGGTCGTTCAGCCATGGCAGTCCTTCGAGTCCGAATGCCCGGAAATAGGCGTTGATCGGACCGAATTTTTCGTTCAGCATGTTTTTCATAATGAGCAAGGAAACGAACTGAGGAATGGCATAGGGAATAATGAACAGCATGCGCCAGAAGCCTTTGAACTTGATGCCCTTCTGGTTGACTAGCAGCGCGACGAGAATGCCGCCGAAGTAGCAGGTCACGGTGGCGAGGATCGCCCAGATGATCGTCCAGGTCAATACTCCGAAGAAGGTGTTGCTCCAGACGTTCAGGTTGAACAGCTTATGGAACGTGGCGAAGCCGACCCAATCGACGAGATTTTTGGGCGGTATATGGTTGGGCGACGCATAGTTGGTGAACGCGATCAACGAGGTGAAGATGATCGGCATGACCGTGAAGAACAGCACGCCGAGAAACGGCAGCGCGAGCAGCAGCCACGGGAATACGTCGTTCTTCAGGCCGTGAATCTCTTTGCCCTGCTGGATGCGCAGTCCGACCCGATAAGCGTCGCGAATATTCAAAATGTAAATAAGCAGGAATACCAGGACGACGAGCGCCGCGAGGACGCCGTGAATCATCATGAAAATCGAATGGTCGCCTTCGACCATGACGCTGATCTTGCCTTTTTTCTCGAAATGGCGTCCCTTGTCGCCAAGGGTCATGAGCCCTTCCAGATAGGGAAACAGCTGCGCCGCTACGATATAAATGCCGGCTGCGTGCGTAAGAAGCAGCATCGCCGCTTTTTTTGTGCTGCTTGTTGTAGAACTGGCCGAGTCCCGCAAATAAAACCGACAGCCAGGCCGCCGACATCGCTTGTCGCTTCAATCAGGCCCTCTCCTTCCTTAAAGCCATTACACCCGCCGGGCTGCGGCGGGTGAATGGTTGTGATGTTGTTTTCTAGAGGTTTAAGCGGCTTATTGGGCGGTCGCGATTGCGTCCTTGATTTTCTTTGCCCAGTCGTCCATCGTCTTTTGCGCGTCCGCTTTGTCGTTCCACAGGGAGGACAGCGCGGCTTCGTGTGTCGACCAGAAGGCGTTCATGCCCGCGACCTTCGGCATCGGCGTGGAGTTGTCGAACTGCTTCAGGAAGACGCTCGCGAACGGATCGCTCGTGACCTTCTCGCTAGCGGCTACGTTTTTGTTCGCAGGCAGGCTGCCGAACATTTCGAAGTTTTTCGCTTGGAATTCCTCGGAGGAGATCAGCTCGGCGAACATCTTCGATGCGATCGGGTACTTCGTGTTCGCGTTGACGAGGAAGCCCTTGACGCCCGAGAACGGCATCATCGGCTTTCCGTTCGGCAGCGTCGGATATTCGGCGACGCCGAGGTTCTTGACGCTCTTCTTGAACTCTTCGGTCTGCCACGGACCGCTGACGTTCATGGCCAGCTTGCCTTCGCCAAAGAGGCTCGTCTTGATGTCGGCCTTCACGTCCGCCGCCTTGATCGGCAGGATGTCCTTCAGGCTCTGGAAAAACTTCGCGGCTTCTACGCCTTCCGGCTTGTTGATGCCGATGTCGCTCTCGTCGGTGCCGTCCTTGCCGAATACGTACGCGCCGTATCCGCCGAAGAAGCCCCAGCTCCAGTAGCCGTTTCCGAGCTCCCACATATAAGCGTATTTGTTAGCCTTGGGGTCGTTATAGGTCTTCGCGAACTTGATGACGTCGTCCCAAGTCTTCGGCATTTCGCCGTTAGGCACCAGGTCCTTGTTGTAGAAGACCGCCGTCGTCTCGACGGACATCGGATAGCCGTACAGCACGCCGTCCATCGTGAAGGCGTCGACCGACTTGTCGGAGTTGTTCGCCTTCGTCTCTTCCTCATGCAGGTCGTTCGGCAGGATGACGCCGGCCTGCACGGCCGAACCCAGACGGTCGTGCACCGCGGAGAATACGTCGGCGCCTACGCCAGCCGGGCCGTCCGTGATCATCTTTTCAATCGACTTGTCCGGACCTACGTCTTCGACTTTGACGTCGATATTGTACTTCTCCTTGAACACTTTGGCGGCTTCGTCGACGATGCCCTTTTCGCTGGCGCTGTACCACACGGTCAGCTTCGCGCCTTCTTCCGGCGCATACGTTTCTTCTTCGGATGCCGGCGCGGACGCGGATGCCGATGCGGACGGCGAAGCCGACTCGCTAGCCGGCGCCGAAGACGCGGCGTTGTTGTTATTGTTGCTGCCTCCGCAAGCCGTCAATCCGGCTACGAGAGCCGTCGATACGAGAAGCGCGGACACCTTTTTTGATTTCCATTTGCAAATGACCCCTTTCATAGATAGAAACTTGCGATGAAGACATGCGGCCCGAACGGCATTAATTCGTTCTGGACATTGCGTCGATTTACGCGGTTCGACATTCGTTTGCCGCTTGCGTTTCGCACTAGTTTGCGCATGAACATTTGGAAATATGTGTGTGCAAACGTTTGTATGAAACGCAATTTTAAAGCGTAAACCGACGGATTTACAGCGGCATACCCCGACTAAATTCCATCAATCTTGCGGTTAAACCCTTGAAAGCGCTTGATCTACGTCACTCACTATACCGCATTCCATACAACATGTAAAAACGTTTGCACAACTCATTTTTAAGCCTTTTTCCTACTCAATCGCGTCTTTACTTTCAGAAACGCTCTGATTCGCACGATTTCCTTCGTTTTTGATGCTTACTCCCTGTCCTTGAATTTTCTATTTACTTTGATAATCGGCTGAGATAGGATGGTTATAGTTGTTTAATCTTAGGCGCATCATAAGTTCAAACGTTTGCATAAATGTCTGCGCCCCTCGCGGAGGTACCCGATATGGTCACCATCAAAGACATCGCGAGACTCGCTGGCGTATCCCCCCTCTACTGTATCCAGAGTGGTGTCCAACCATCCGCGGATCAGCCCGGAGACGTCCCGCAAAGTAAAAGCGATCATGGAAGAGCAAGGATATCACCCTAACGTGATGGCCAAGAGTCTCGTATCCAAAACGACGCAAACGCTCGGCATCATGCTGCCCAGGCCGGCAGAGGAGCTTTTTCAAAACTATTTTTTCGGCGAACTGCTGCGCGGCATCGTCACCCAGGCGACGCGCATGAACTACGACCTGCTCATGACGACTGCCACTTCTTCGTCCGATGAAGTGAATACGATTTCACGTCTCGTCCGCGGACGCAGAGTCGACGGCGTGCTGCTCCTCGCCTCCAAGCGGGACGACCCGCTGATCGCTTTTTTGAGCCAGGAGCGGTTTCCTTTCGTGCTCATCGGGAGAAGCGAGGCATACCCCGACGCGGCCATGGTAGACAATAACAACGTGCAAACGGCATACGATGCCACCCAACACCTGATCGCCCAAGGACACCAACGAATCGGCTTCGTGAGCGGTCCGCCCGACCTCACGTTGTCGCACGATCGGCTGCTCGGCTACCGGCAAGCGCTTGGCGAGCACGGCCTGGAGACGCGCCCCGAATGGATCGTCGAAGGCGAATTTTTGCAAGAGAGCGGCTTCCGCGCCATGTCCCAGTTCATGAGCCTGCCCGAACGGCCCACGTCGATCGTCGTCATCGACGATAATGTCGCCTTCGGCGTGCTTCGCGGATTGTCGGAGCTCGGCTACCGCGTGCCGGACGATATCAGTCTCGTCAGCTTCAACAATATCGCGCTGTCCGAGATGGCCTCGCCTCCGCTGTCCTCCGTAGATATCGGGACGTATTTGCTCGGCTATACGGCGGTTCAGTCGCTGCTGCGCGTCATCGGCGGCGAGCCGATCCATCAAAATCCCGTCATTATCCCGCATCGCCTTATCGTGCGGGAATCCTCGATGAACCCGACGTTTAAAAGGAGCTGACTACCATGAACGACAACAAGCCCTATCTCGTGGATGCGGTCATCGGCAACGGCCGCACCCTCGCTTCGATCGGCCGCACCGGACGTATTTATCGGCTGTGGTGGCCGCATATCGATTTTCCGCAACACGTGGACGTCATCCGGACGGGCCTCAAAATGGACGGCTTCGGCGACGGCACCGTCTGGTTCGACGAAGCGGACGCTGGCTGGACGCATGAGATCGCCTACGTGCCGCGCACGAATATCGTACAGATCGACGCGCGCTCGGACCGTTACCCGCTGGAGGTCGCCCAACGCGACTTCGCCGTGCCCGATGCCGATATTGTCGTACGGGACTACGCGATTACGAACCGGTCGGATGCGGCCGTATCGTTTTCGTTCGTCTGGTATTCCTCTTTTCAGATTACCGAGAGCGCGCTGTACAATACGACGATGTTCCACGCCGGGTCGGACAGCTTGATTCATTATCGGCAGCGCACCTTTTTTTGCGATTTCCAGCGCAAACGTTTGCGCTGGATATCAATGCGGACATGCGCGAGAGGGCGCGAATCACGCTTGGCTGGCCGGCAACGACATCGACATGCAGCCGGACGGGTCGCTCGTCTGGCATTTCGCGGACGTCGCGCCCGGCGAGACGGTCTCGATGCCGGTCTATATCGCCGCCGGCGCGACGCAGTCCGAAGCGCTTGAGGTCATGGCCGTCGCCAAGGCGAAACGCGCGGAAGACTGGCGCGCGGAGACCGAGGCCTATTGGCACGCCTACCTGAAGGCCGCAGGGCCTTGTCCTGCGGGTGCGGACGCCGAGATCGCCGAAGCGTACGAGCGATCGCTGCTAACGTTCCGCCTGATGGCAGACAAGGAGACCGGCAGCTTGCTGGCCGCGCCCGAGCCCGACGAGACCTTCTCGCGCTGCGGCGGGTACGCGTATTGCTGGGGGCGGGACGCCGCCTTTATCACGACGGCGCTCAATAAAGCCGGATTGACCGGCGTATCGGAAAAGTTTTACGACTGGACGCTTACCGCCCAAGAGCCGGACGGCTCCTGGCAGCAGCGGCACTATCACGACGGCAGCCTTGCGCCATCGTGGGGGCTGCAAATCGACGAGGGCGCCTCGATTTTGTGGGGCATGTGGCAGCTGTACGAGCAGACCGGGGACCGCGGCTTCGCGGAGCGGATGTGGCCGGCGATCTCGCGCGGCGCCGTCTTCCTCGCTTCCTTTATCGACGAGAAGACGGGTTTGCCGCTGCCGAGCATGGATCTCTGGGAGGAGCGCAAAGGCGAGCATACTTACTCTGCCTCCGCCGTGTGCGGCGGACTTAGAGCCGCTGCCGCCTTCGGCCGGCTGATGGGCCACGAAGTATCCGCGGCGCACTGGGAGAAGATCGCGGCCGGCATCGCCTCCGCCATCGCGTCGCGCTGCTGGAACGAAGCGGAAGGCAGCTTCTACCGCGGCCTCCACCTGTCCGTCGACGCGGGCAGGTTCGCCAGCGCGGCCGCACTCGGCGTTTCCGGCGCCGCATCCCGCGACGCCAAGGGCTACGAGCGGTTCACGCTTGACGTGGATCCGATCGTCGACATCAGCCTGCTAGGCGTGTCCGTGCCCTTCGCCGTTCTGCCGGCGGACCACGACTACATGCGCCGCACGGCCGACGCGATCGAGCGCAAGCTGACCGTGCCGGGCGTCGGCGGCATCAAGCGCTACGAGGACGACGGTTATATCGGCGGCAACCCGTGGATTCTGACGACGCTCTGGCTGGCGCAATACCGCGTGCAGAACGGCCAGTTCGCCAAAGCCCGCGAGCTCCTCCAGTGGGCGCTCGACCATCGCACCGAGACCGGCCTCCTGCCCGAGCAGGCCGACCGCGATACCGGCGCGCCCGCCTGGATCGTGCCGCTCACCTGGTCGCATGCGATGTTCGTGCTGACCGTGTCCATGCTTGCGGAAGCCGGATATTGGTCGGGGAATCGATGAGAGAAGGGCGCGCAAAAAAGAACCGCTACGAAGCGGTTCTTTTTTGCTTTGCCGAGGTTCTTCGTGCTTTGCAGGGTGCGTTTGCTCCCCTGCTTAGATTTGCATGTCCCGCTGCAGCCGCGCTTTTCTCGCTTACAGCTGCCTTGGTTAGCCTAGAACGTGATTTCACGACATTTTCTTACGGCTTGAATGTCTGCACGACCGTTCCCCGCCCTGCTTCTATCACGACCTCCGCGTACGCGCCGTTGACGAGCGTCAGCTGCGGCGGCTTGTGTCCGCAGTCGATGTCGTACACGACCGGCACGCCGATCTCGTCTGCGATCTCTTCGAACAAGTCTAGCTCCGTGTAGCCTTCTCTCGGAATATGCGCGCCGCTGCGGCCGAACAAAATGCCCGAGCCGTTTTCGAACCATCCCGCCAGCTTCATTTGAACGAGCGAACGCCGCATATCCACCGTCGACAGCTCGCAATTTTCCAGGTACCAAAGAATCGGTTCGCCCGGGATATGCCGCTCGCGGAACGCCCGCACGTCGCCATAAGGCGTACCGATCAGATGACGAATGACGTCGATGCAGCCGCCCAGCAACCGGCCGCTCGCCATCATCCGCTCCCCCGCGCACGACTTTCCAGACGGTCGGCTCCGTCAAATGATAAACGCCGTGCGCGGCAGCCGCCTCGCGCCATGACACCTGATGAAACGTCGACGACGTTTGCGAGGTCGATTCTCCTTCGCCCGTCCGCAGCACCTGCTCCCAAGCCGCGGTCGTCGGATCGGTCCATTCGCCGCGCAGATCAACGAAGTTCGTGCCATGCGCCGTCGCCAATCCAGTCCGGAGCGTCACCGCGAGCAGCAGCACGCTGATATCCGAATAGCCCATGATCCATTTCGGCGCAATCTTGTCGAATTCCAGATGCTCGATCACTTCGACCAACAGCTCGCCGCCCCAGGGCGGGATAACGAGATCGGTACGATCGTCTTTTAAAAAAGCGTTCAGCTCTGCGGCACGCACCCGCGCCGGCGCCGACTTGGCCTTGCGCTGCGTCCATGTCGTCTCGCCTACGTCGACCCGATAGCCTTGCTGCTCAAACCGCGCGACCGCCTGGCGCACGAACCCATGCCGTTCCCCCGGAAACGCCCGAAGACGGCGCCGTGACCCCGATCGCAGCCGGCCGAGGCAATTCAGGATAAACTATCATCGCTCTCGCTCCTTGTCGGATGCGTCCCTCACCTGACGCACCCGCATCGATTGATCGTCTAATGCCAGTTTATCCGCAGCGGCGGCAGCCGTCCATCCAGCGAATCAGTTCGCAGACGCGCCGCGCAAAAAAAAAGCTGCGGCCTGGGACCGCTGCTCTTTCGTATGGATCAAATGCTCCAATGCTGCCAATCCCTCTGCCGCTGCTCATAGCCGCCGAGCCAGTCCCCCGTCGCCTTGAACAGCTGTTCTTTATGCTCGCCCTTCGAATACGTATGATCGGCCTGGAAGATGATCGACTTCTCGCAGCGGCCTTCGCCGCGAAGCCAAAACGTCTTCTCTAGCAGGAACGTGTAGTCCACCGGAATCGTCTCGTCCCCCGTCCCGTGCACGAGGAGCACGTCGCCAGGAAACTTCTGCGTCTCCTGGAACGGCTGATGCTTCATCAATGCATCGAAGAACGCCGGCTTGATCGAATAGCCGAGGTAATCCGCATGGCCTTTGGTAACGGCTTCGTCGTACGCCTTGCGTCCCACGATGCGGAGAATGTCGTTGAACGGATAAGCGACCGGCGACCAGAGCGCCAGCGACTTGACGCGCCGATCGCGCACGCCAGTCAGCAGCGCGACCGATCCGCCCAGGCTATGGCCAAGCAGCGTCACGCGCGTCGGGTCGACGATATCAAGGCCCAGCGCATAGTCGAGCACTGCCCGCGTCTGCTCGATCATCGAATCGAGCCCGTGGTCCCCGTAAGCGCCCTCGCTCTCGCCGCATCCCGCGAAGTCGAAACGGATGACCAAGTTGCCTCGGCCGGCGAACTCGCGTGCCGCAAGTACGAAGAGCCGGTCCACGCCGATACGGTTGCCCACGAAGCCGTGATTGATGATGACGAGGGGCAGCTTGTTGCACGCGGTCTTCCCTTCCTGAGAAGGATAATGAATCGTAGCGGCCAGCGACAAATCGCCGTATCGTATCGTTAAAGAGCGCTCCATAAGAACGTCCTCCCTTTTTCCATTAATTCCGATTAATTTACTATGCATTAAATATAACGCCAGTCGTCCCTCCTGTCAACACGGCCGGAGAGAAATTAAGGCGGAACCGGGGAATACTAACCATCTCGATTCGCAAAACCAACGAGGAGGTCGCCGAATGGAAGCTTTCACCGCATGGGTGTCCGCGCATGTACTTACGTCGATGCTGATCGTCGGATCGGTCATCGCCGTCGTGTTCGTTTTCGCGAACCGCAAAGCCCTGTTTTACAAGCAGTAAAGGAAAGAGCCGCTCCGGCGCTGTGAAAGCGCGGAAGCGGCTCCTTATATTTAAAACGATTAAACCAATGCCTTCGCGGCGATGTCCGTGCGGTTCTGCTTGCCTTCGAACGTAATGCCGGACGCAGTCCGGTAAGCCGCTTCGCGCGCTTCGGCGATACCGGCGCCAAGGCCTACGATGCCAAGCACCCGGCCGCCTGCCGTCACGATCCGGCCGTCTATCTCCGCCGTGCCGGCATGGAAAACGAGTCCCTCGGCGGTCGCATCGAGCCCGTCGATCGGCAGCCCCTTCGGGTAGGAACCCGGGTAACCGCCGGACGCGAGCACGACGCATACGGCAGCCTCGTCGCTCCATTCGATCTCGACGTCTCCAAGACGTCCTTCGAGCGAAGCCAGGATGATCTCCAGCAGATCGCTCTTCAGGCGAGGCAGCACGACCTGCGTCTCCGGATCGCCGAAGCGAGCGTTGAACTCGACCGTTTTGGGTCCTTCCGGCGTCAGCATGAGGCCGCCGAACAGTACGCCGCGGAACGGGCGGCCTTCGGAGACCATCGCGCGCGCGGTGGGCTTCACGATGTTCTCGATCGCCTCGTCGATGATCGACTGCGGGATGTGGGGCAGCGGAGAGTAGGTGCCCATGCCGCCCGTATTCGGGCCTTTGTCGCCGTCGTACGCCGGCTTATGGTCCTGCGCCGCAGGCATCGCCCGGACGGTCTCGCCGTCCACGAATGCCAGGATCGACATCTCTTGCCCGGTCATGAATTCCTCGATAACGACCTTGTCGCCGGCCGCGCCGAACGACTTGTCGACCATCGTGTCCTTGAGCGCCTGCTCCGCTTCCTCGCGGGTGAAGCATACGGTGACGCCTTTGCCCGCAGCCAGTCCGTCCGCCTTGATGACGATCGGCACCGGCTGAGCAGCCAGATAATCGCGCGCCTTCGCGTAATCCGTGAACGTCTCGTACTTCGCGGTCGGAATGTTGTATTTGTGAAGCAGATCCTTCATGAAAATCTTGCTGCCTTCGATCTCCGCAGCGGCCTTGTTCGGACCGTATACCGGAATCGACGCCGCTTCGAACGCATCGACGATGCCCGCCGCCAGCGGATCGTCCGGTCCGACGACGACGAGGTCGATCGCCTTGTCCTTGGCGAACTGCACGAGCTTGTCGAACTCCAGCTCTCCGATCGGCACCAGCTCGGCGAGCTGCGCGATCCCCGCGTTGCCGGGCGCGCAGAAGATGTGCTCGGCCTTCGGGTTTTTGCGGAGCGCCCAGACGATCGTATGCTCCCGGCCGCCGCGGCCAATGACTAAAATGCGCATGTACTCGTTCTCCCCTCGCCGATCAATGCTTAAAGTGACGAACGCCCGTGACGACCATCGCGATGCCGGCAGCGTTCGCCGCGGCTACGGATTCCGCGTCCTTCACCGAACCGCCCGGCTGGATGATCGCCGTGATGCCTGCCTGCGCAGCCAGCTCTACCGTGTCTCCCATCGGGAAAAACGCATCCGAGGCGAGCACGGCTCCGCGCGCTTTTTCGCCGGCTTGCTCGATGGCGATGCGGGCCGCGCCGACGCGGTTCATCTGGCCTGCGCCTACGCCGACCGTCATGCTGTCCGCCGCGAGCAGAATCGCGTTCGACTTCACGTGCTTGACGACCTTCCATGCGAAAAGAAGCTGCTTCAGCTCTTCGGCCGTCGGCGCGCGCTCCGTGACGACCTGGATGTCGGCCTCGTCCAGCGAATGGACGTCGCTCTGTTGTACGAGCATGCCGCCGTCGACGCTCGTCACGAGCCATTCCGGCTTGCGCTCGGCCGCGCTCTGCACCTGGCTGTCGGTGCCGGTGGCGAGCAGGCGAATATTCTTTTTGCGGCTCAAAATCTCCAGCGCTTCAGGCGTGAAATCCGGCGCGATGATGATCTCGAGGAAAATTTGCGCGAGGCGGTCCGCCGTCTGCGCTTCGATCGTGCGGTTCGCCGCGACGATGCCGCCGAAGATCGACGTCGGGTCGGACTCGTACGCTTTGACGTACGCTTCGTCGATGTCCGCGCCGATGCCGACGCCGCACGGGTTCATATGCTTGATGGCCACGACGGCCGGCTCGTCGAACTCGGAAACGATAGCGAGCGCCGCGTTAGCGTCGTTAATATTGTTGTAGGACAGCTCCTTGCCGTGCAGCTGCTTCGCCGTCGTGATGCTCGGGCCTTTCTTGGCGAGCGGCTTACGGTAGAAAGCGGCTTGTTGATGCGGATTTTCGCCGTAGCGCAGCTCCTGCACTTTTTCGTAGGTGAACGTCAGGCTCTCGGGAAGCGGATCGCCGAGCTGCTCGGCGAAATACTCCGAGATGAGCGCATCGTATGCCGCGGTGTGACGGAACACTTTGGCCGCAAGGCGCTTGCGCGTCTCGAGCGTCGTGTCGCCGCCGGCTTGGATTTGCGAGAGAACTTCGGCGTAGTCGCCTGCGTCGACGACGACGGAGACGAACGCATGGTTTTTCGCCGCGGAGCGCAGCATCGTCGGACCGCCGATGTCGATGTTCTCGATGGCGTCCTCGTAGCTCACGTCGGGCTTGGAGACCGTCTCCTTGAACGGATACAGGTTCACGACGACGAGGTCGATGTAGTCAAGACCCAGCTTCTCCATCGCTTCGACATGCTCGGCGCTGTCGCGGATCGCGAGCAGGCCGCTGTGCACGGCGGGATGCAGCGTCTTGACGCGGCCGTCGAGAATTTCCGGGAAGCCCGTCACGTCGGAGATGCCGATGACCGGCACGCCTTCGCGCTCGAGCAGCGCATGCGTGCCGCCCGTCGAGATGATCTGCACGCCTTGCGCGGCGAGCGCGCGGCAAAATTCGGTGATGCCCGTCTTGTCGGATACGCTGACCAGCGCTCTTTTGATTGCCATGACTGTTCATCCACTCCTAATAGGGTTGATTAATGCTGACGGGGTGGGGTTATCCCCTTCACACAGGACGACGGCTGCGCGGTACCTGAGCGAACGGGATAAGCCCACCCCGGGGCGATCGCGCGATAATTGGGGTGAAACTTGAAGACGGCTGCATGCTAGTTTCCTGATGGAATAGCGATACGGTGCATCGTTATTCTGAGGTGGCGGCGCCGTTACCGGCAAATAAGGATACAACATAACGTTTACTTCAGTAACCCGTACTACCCATCCACAGTAACGATACGGCCCGCCAGCGAGACGCGACCTTCTGCAATAAGGCGCACGGTGCGCGGGAGGAGCTCGTGCTCGACCGCGTGGATGCGGGCTGCGAGCGTTTCCGCCGTATCACCGGTCTCGAGCTCGATGACCCGCTGCGCGATGATCGGGCCGCTGTCGAGGCCTCCGTCCACGAAGTGTACGGTCACGCCGGTAACTTTTACGCCGTAGTCGAGCGCCTGCTCGATCGCACGAATGCCGGGAAAAGCGGGCAGCAGCGACGGATGCACGTTGATCATGCGACCCGCGTAAGCGCCGACCAGCACGTCCGTCAAGATCCGCATATAGCCGGCCAGCACGGTCAAACCGATCCCGCGCGCGGCCAGCTCGGCCGCGATTACGGTCTCATACGCCTCTCGGGACGCGTATTCCTTCGGCCGGAAGACGAACGTCTCGATGCCAAGCTCGCTGGCACGGGATACGACCTTGGCCTCCGGCTTGTCGCACACGAGCAGCGCGATCTCGGCGGGACCGAGATCGCCATCCCTCGCCGCTTCGGCCAGCGCCTGGAAGTTGCTCCCGCTGCCGGATGCGAATACGGCGATGCGGAGCTTGTCGCGGCTCATTCGAATTCGGCGCCCCCCGAATGTCACGACGCGCGAGCCTTCGGTGACGCGGCCGATGACGTATGCCTTCTCGCCGAGCTCGCCAGCCAGTGCGACGGCCTGCTCCGCTTGGTCTGCGGGCACGACCACGACCATGCCGATGCCCATGTTAAACGTCGTGTACATGTCGCGGTCGCTGATCGCGCCGTCGCGCTGCATGAGCCCGAAAACCGGGTGCACCGGCCATGCGCCTAGGTCGATGTCGACGTTGACGCCCTCCGGCAGCACGCGCGGGATGTTTTCGATGAACCCGCCGCCGGTAATATGCGCCATGCCCTTCACCTGCACGCTCTCGATCAGCTTCAATACCGACTTCACGTAAATGCGCGTCGGCTCGATGAGCGCTTCGCCCAGCGTCTTGCCTTCGAGCTCGGGCAGCTTGTCAGAGAACTTGTAGCCCTTGGTATCCAGCAGCAGCCGGCGAACCAGCGAGAAGCCGTTGGAGTGAACGCCGCTCGAGCCAAGGCCGATCACCGCGTCGCCGGCCGCGATGCCGCTGCCGTCGATCGCCTTCGGCTTGTCCACGATGCCGACGGTGAAGCCTGCGATATCGTATTCGCCGTCTTGGTACATGCCCGGCATCTCCGCCGTCTCGCCGCCGATCAGCGCGCAGCCGGCCTGCTCGCAGCCGTCCGCGACGCCTTTGACGATCGCTTCGATCTTCTCGGGTACCAGCTTGCCGCATGCCAGGTAGTCAAGGAAAAACAGCGGCTCCGCCCCTGTCACGACCACGTCGTTCACGCACATCGCTACCGCGTCGATGCCGATCGTATCGTGCTTGTCCATCTCGAACGCCAGCTTCAGCTTCGTGCCGACGCCGTCCGTGCCGGAGACGAGCACCGGCTCCTCGTACTTGTCCTTGTTCAGGCCGAACAGCCCGCCGAACCCGCCGAGTCCCGTCAGCACCTCCGGACGCATCGTGCGCTTCACGTGCTTCTTCATTCGTTCGACCGCTTCGTTGCCGGCGGCAATATCTACGCCGGCCTGTTTGTAAGCTTCGGACACTTGGGTTAAGCCCCCTTGGGTAGAATTGTAAAACCAAACAGTCCGTAATTGCATCATATCCACTTGGGCGCAGGCACATAGCGGAAATAAGTTCCGCTATTCACTCCATGGCCACCTCGGCGCGGGCACATAGCGGAAATATGTTCCGCTATTCGCCCCACAGCCACCTCGGCGCAGGCACATAGCGGAAATTTCCGCTATTCACTCCATGGCCACCTCGGCGCGGGCACTTAGCGGAAATATGTTCCGCTATTCGCCCCACAGCCACCTCGGCGCGGGCACTTAGCGGAAATATGTTCCGCTATTCGCCCCACAGCCACCTCGGCGCGGGCACTTAGCGGAAATAAGTTCCGCTATTCACTCCAGCGCATCCTTTGCGCAGGCACATAGCGGAAATAAGTTCCGCTATTCGCCCCACGGCACCTCGGCGCGGGCATTTAGCGGCCTCTAATGCCGCAATTCCGCGCCTTCAATGCACGCGCCCCCCAGTTTCTCCCCCCGCCATGCCTCAGTCGCAGCTGCAGCTCGTCGCCTTGGCGTCCTCGAACTCCACCGGCGTCGGGTAGTCGTTGGTGAAACAACCGAGGCACAGGCCCCGGTCGTACTCGCCCTCCGCCCCGCCGACCGCCTCGAGCAGGCCCGGTTTGCTGAGGAAATACAGCGAATCCGCGTTGATCGCCTTGCGGATCTCCTCGACCGTTTTGCTCGACGCGATGAGATCGCGGCGATCCGGCGTATCGATGCCGTAATAGCAAGGATTGGCGAAAGGCGGCGACGTGATGCGCACGTGCACCTCGAGGGCGCCGGCTTCGCGAAGCAGGTTGACGATGCGCAGCGAGGTCGTGCCCCGCACGATCGAATCGTCGATCATGACGACGCGCTTGCCCTGCACGACCTTGCGGACGGCGGACAGCTTCATCTTGACGCCCTTCTCGCGCAGCTCCTGGGAGGGCTGGATGAAGGTACGTCCGGTATATTTGTTCTTGATAAGTCCGAGCTCGTACGGAATGCCTGTCTGCTCCGCGTAGCCGATCGCGGCCGAGATGCTCGAGTCCGGCACGCCCGTCACGATGTCGGCGTCGACGAACGACTCCAGCGCGAGCTGCTGGCCCATGCGCTTGCGGGCGCTGTGCAGGTTGATCGTGCCGATGTCGCTGTCCGGACGCGCGAAGTAAATGTACTCCATCGCGCATACCGAGCGCCGCTGCAGCACCGCGTAGCGTTCCTCGCGGATGCCGCTGCGGTCCAGCACGATAATCTCGCCCGGCAGGACGTCGCGAACATACTCGGCGCCGATGACCTCGAATGAGCAAGACTCGGAAGCGAAGATGTAGGCGTCGCCGAGCCGGCCCATGACCATCGGACGCAGGCCGTTCGGATCGCAGGCCGCGATCAGGACGTCCTTGGTCATGATCAGGAACGCGAAGCCCCCGATCAGCCGCGCGAACGCGTCCTTGACCGCCTCGACCAGGTCCTTGGGCGAGCGGGCGATCATGTGCGCGATGACTTCGGTGTCGCTCGTCGTCTGGAAGATCGAGCCCGACTCCTCCAGCTCTCGGCGGATGATGGGCTCGTTGACGAGGTTGCCGTTCGTGCAGACGGCCAGGTCGCCGCCGCGGTACTTGAAGACGAGCGGCTGCGCGTTGGCCAGCCGGCTCGCGCCGGCCGTCGAGTAACGGACGTGGCCGATCGCGTTGGCGCCGACGAGCGAATCCAGCCGGTCGCGATCGAACACTTCCTTCACGAGGCCCATGCCGCGGTGATAGTGGAAGTCGCCGCCGAGATCCGACGTGCAGATGCCGCAGCTCTCCTCGCCGCGGTGCTGGAGCGCATGCAGGCCGTAGTAGGACAGTTCCGCGGCGTCTTTATGCCCGAACACGCCGAACACGCCGCATTCTTCCTTCAGCTTGTCCATCATGCCTGACGCCTGATCGTTGCCCTGATTATAATAATCCCCGGTCCAGAAACGCGCCTCGGCGGCCGGCAGGCCCTCCGTCTGCGAAGACGGCAGTTCGCCGGTACGGACGCTCATGTCGTAAGGCTGGATGCTCGCGGTCTGACCGTGCGGATACATGCCCATGTCGCCAGGGGCTCTCGCACCCTCGGCGACAGGCAGCACGCGGCCCGCTCCGGCGATTATTTCATCCGGCATGGGATCGCTTCCTTCCATTCTTTGCGGAATTCGTTCACGGATGCCTGAATTGCCGTATGTCCATTGACCGCAATGACGAGCTCTTCGCCGCCGACGACGCCGAGCTTCTGCGCCGGCACGCCTTGTTCCGACAGCCAAGCTTCGAGCGCCGCAGCGGATTCCGGCTTCGCCGACAGCAGAATGCGCGACTGCGATTCGCTGAACAGCGCCAGATCCGGACGCAGGTTCGTCGTGAAGTCCACCTTCGCGCCAAGGCCTCGGCCGAACGTGGACTCCGCTACAGCCGCAGCCAGTCCGCCTTCGGACAGGTCATGCGCCGAGGCGACGAGTCCTTGGCGGATCGCGCCGAGCACGGCGCCGTGGAGCGCTTTTTCCACGGCCAGGTCGATGACCGGCGGGCGGCCCTCGGTCAGGCCGTGCACCGCGTATTGGAACTCGCTGCCGCCGATCTCCGCCTTCGTCTCGCCGAGCAGGTAGATGACGTCGCCTTCGGCCTTGAACTCTTGCGTCGTGATATGGTCGATGTCCGTGATCAGGCCGACCATGCCGACGACCGGCGTCGGGTAGATCGCGCCCTTCGCGTTCTCGTTGTACAGCGACACGTTGCCGCCGATGACCGGCGTCTCGAGGAAGCGGCAGGCTTCGGCCATGCCGTCCACCGATTTTTCCATCTGCCAGAACACTTCCGGCTTCTCCGGCGAACCGAAGTTGAGGTTGTCCGTGATCGCGAGCGGCTCGCCGCCCGAGCAGACGATGTTGCGCGCCGCTTCGGCGACGGCGATGCGTCCGCCGACCTCAGGGTCGAGGTACACGTAGCGACCGTTGCAGTCTGTCGTCATCGCAAGCGCCTTGCGCGTGCCTCGGATCGCGACGACTGCGGCATCCGAGCCCGGCACGACTGCCGTTGACGTGCGGACCTGGTAATCGTACTGGCTGTAAACCCATTCCTTGCTCGCGAGCGAAGGAGAGCCGAGCACCTTTTTGAGCGAATCCGTCAGGTCGAGCATTTGCTCGTAGCGGTTCGTATCGATGGAGCCGTTTTTCAGATAATAATCCGGCACTTTGGAAGGCTTGTTGTAAACCGGGCAGTCGTCGACGAGCGCCTTGACCGGCATGTCCGCGACCTCTTCGCCCTTGTGGAACAGGCGCAGACGGCCGTCGTCCGTCACCTTGCCGACCTTGGCGCAGTGCAGTCCCCAACGCTCGAAAATCGCCTTGGCTTGCGCCTCGTGCTGCGGCTCGGTGACGAAGAGCATGCGCTCCTGCGACTCGGACAGCATCATCTCGTAGGCGGTCATGCCTTCTTCGCGCTGCGGCACCTCGTCGAGGTACAGCTCCATGCCGTTGCCCGCCTTTGACGCCATCTCGGCGCTCGAGCAGGTGAGGCCCGCGGCGCCCATGTCCTGGATGCCGAGCACGATGCCGGAGTCGATCAGCTCGAGCGTCGCTTCCATGACGAGCTTCTCCATGAACGGATCTCCGACCTGGACGGCCGAGCGCTTGGCTTCGGACTCGGCGGTCAGATCCTCGGACGCGAACGTCGCGCCGTGGATGCCGTCGCGGCCGGTAGCCGGGCCGACGTAAAATACCGGGTTGCCGACGCCCTTGGCGACGCCGCGCTGGATCTTGTCGTGGTCGATGAGGCCGACGCACATCGCGTTGACGAGCGGGTTGCCTTCATAGGCTTCGTCGAACATGACCTCGCCCGCGACGGTCGGGATGCCGATGCAGTTGCCGTAGCCGGCGATGCCGCTGACGACGTGCTCGAACAGGTACTTGACGCGGTCGCTCTCGAGCTTGCCGAAGCGCAGCGAGTTCAGCAACGCGATCGGGCGGGAGCCCATTGAGAAGATGTCGCGGATGATGCCGCCGACGCCGGTTGCGGCGCCTTGGTACGGCTCCACCGCGGACGGGTGGTTGTGCGACTCGATCTTGAAGACGACGGCTTGCTTGTCGCCGATATCGACGATGCCGGCGCCTTCGCCCGGTCCCATCAGGACGCGCGGGCCGGTCGTCGGGAAGCGGCGGAGCAGCGGCTTGGAGTTCTTGTACGCGCAGTGCTCGGACCACATGACGCTGAATACGCCGATCTCGGTGTAGTTCGGCTGGCGTCCGAGGAAGCCGCAGATGAGTTCGAATTCGGAATCGGAGACGCCGAATTGCTTGTAGATTTTCTGCTCGGCGATCTGCTGGACCGTCGGTTCTTTAGCGGGTGCTTGCTGCGCCATTACGTTCCCTCCAAGCGTTCAGTACTGACGTAAACATCTTCGCGCCGTCCGCCGAGCCGAGCAGCTCGCTGACCGCGCGCTCCGGGTGGGGCATCATGCCGACGACGTTGCCCGCTTCGTTCGAGATGCCGGCGATGTTGCCGACCGAACCGTTCGGGTTGACGCCGTCGTAGGTGAAGACGATCTGGCCGTTCGCCTTGAGGCTCGCCAGCGTCTCTTCGTCGCAGTAATAGTTACCTTCGCCGTGGGCGATCGGAATCGTGACGACCTCGCCCTTTTCGTAATCGCGGGTAAATGCCGTGTTCGCGTTCTCGACGCGCAGGCCGACCGGGTGGCAGCGGAACTTGAGGCTGTCGTTGCGGATGAGCGCGCCGGGCAGGAGACCCCCCTCGGTGAGCACCTGGAATCCGTTGCACACGCCGAGCACGAACTTGCCTTCGGCCGCGGCCTTGCGCACTTCGTTCATGACCGGGGCGAGCTGGGCGATCGCGCCGCAGCGCAGATAGTCGCCGTAGGAGAAGCCGCCCGGCACGAGAATGCCGTCATAGGCGGACAGATCGGTAGCGGTGTGCCAGACGTAATCGACGTCCTCGCCCAGGACGTCGACGACCGCGTTGTACATGTCCAGGTCGCAGTTGGAGCCCGGGAATACGATGACCGCGAATTTCATGAGGTCTCAGCCCTCCAGTTCGAATCGGTAGTCTTCGATGACGGTGTTGGCGAGCAGCTTTTCGCACATGGCCTTCACGCGCTCTTCGGCAACGGCGCGGTCGGTCGTGTCGAGCGTGAGCTCCAGATACTTGCCGATGCGGACCTTCGCGACTTCGTCGAAGCCGAGCGTCTGCAGCGAACCTTGGACGGCGTTGCCTTGCGGGTCGAGCACATTTTCCTTGATCGTCACGTATACCGTTGCTTTCATGGGACGGGTCTCCTCCTGGATAGGGACATGGGTTAGGGGCTGTATGGTCGAAAGTAGAGCGTCGGCGGCAGAGGAACGGCGAGCGTTGAACGGGACGGCGGACGGAAGGCGACGATGGCTCGCAGGCCGCTAGTACTTGATCGGCTGGAAAGCGGTGAAGCCGTAGCTCGTCGGCTCGGTCAGCCGGCGGTAGATCTCCTGGTAGCGCGCCGTAGTCGCATCCACCACATCGTCCGGCAGACGCGGCGGCGTGCTGTCGCGGTCCCAATCCGTGCTGAGCAGGTACGTGCGGACCGGTTCCTTGTCCATGCTGTCGATCTCGATGTCGAGCTCGTACTTCTCCTCGGCCCAGAAGCGCGAGGAATCCGGCGTGAACAGCTCGTCGATCAGGATGATCTCGTCGCCCAGCAGACCGAACTCGAACTTGCAGTCCGCCAGGATGATGCTCTTGTGCTCGCACACCGCGAGCGCGTAATCGTACAGCAGGAGGCTGCGCTTGCGAAGGCCCGCGGCCAGCTCCGAACCGATGCGGCGCTCCATCTCCTCGAACGAGATGTCCTCGTCGTGGCCGACGTCGTTTTTGCCGGCGGGGGGTAAAGATCGGCTCCTCCAGCTTGGCGTTCTTGCGCAGGCCGGCGGGGAGCGGAATGCCGTTGACCTCGCCGTTCTTCTGGTACTGCCGCCAGCCGCCGCCCGTGATGTAGCCGCGCACGACGCATTCGATGTCGATCCGCTTCGCCTTTTTCGTGACCATGATCCGCCCGGCCAGCTTGTCCGGCTCGGAGACGAGGTCGCCCAGCTTGCGGACGTCCGTATGGACGACGTGGTTGGGAACGAGATCCTTCGTCTTGTCGAACCAGAAGGCGCTAAGGCCGTTCAGTACTTTGCCCTTCTCGGGAACGGCGGGGTCGAGCACGTAGTCGAACGCCGAGATCCGGTCGGTGACGACGATGAGCAGATGCTCGCCGAGGTCGTACAGCTCCCTGACCTTGCCCTTATGGATGAGCGGCGCCTTGACGAGCCCTTCCGCGGTAGATAACGCTTCTGTAGACATGTCAGCCTCCTGCATTCTTTATATGGAAGAGATTATTCCAGACCGAGCCGCTTGAAAATCGTATCGACGTGCTTCAGGTGCCACGAAGGGTTGAACGCGTCCTCGATCTCTTCCGCGCTCAGCGCGTCGGTGATCTCTTTCGTCTCGGAGACGATGGACTTGAAGTCGCGCTGCTCTTCCCAGGCCTGCATCGCGCGCGGCTGCACGGTGTCGTACGCCTGCTCGCGGGAGAAGCCTTTGTCGATCAGCTTGGTCATGATGCGGCCGGAGAACGGCACGTTGTAGGTGCTGCGCATGTTGCGCTTCATGTTCTCGGGGAAAACCTGCAGGTTTTTCACGATGTTGCCGAAGCGGTTCAGCATGTAGTTCAACAGCATCGTCGCGTCCGGCAGGATGATGCGTTCGACGGAGGAGTGGGAGATATCGCGCTCGTGCCACAGCGCCACGTTCTCGTAGGCGGTGATCATGTGGCCGCGGATGACGCGGGAGAGGCCGCTGATGTTCTCGCAGCCGATCGGATTGCGCTTGTGCGGCATCGCCGACGAGCCCTTCTGGCCCTTGGCGAACGGCTCTTCGACTTCGCGGAACTCGCTCTTCTGCAGCGCGCGGATCTCGGTCGCGAACTTGTCGAGCGAAGAGCCGATGAGCGCCAGCGTCGCCATGTATTCGGCGTGTCGGTCGCGCTGCAGCGTCTGCGTGGAGATCGGCGCCGCGCTGATGCCGAGCTTGTCGCATACGTACTGCTCGACGAACGGGTCGAGGTTGGCGTAGGTACCGACCGCGCCGGACATTTTGCCGTACTGGACTTCGTCCGCGGCTCTGCGGAAGCGCTCCAGGTTGCGCTTCATCTCTTCGTGCCACAGCGCGAGCTTCAGGCCGAACGTCGTCGGCTCGGCATGCACGCCGTGCGTGCGGCCCATCATCGGAGTCGACTTGTACTGAATCGCCTGGTCGCGAAGGATCGCGATAAAGTTAACGAGGTCGCGCTCGAGAATCTCGTTGGCTTGCTTCAGCACGTAACCGAGGGCGGTGTCGACGACGTCCGTCGACGTCATGCCGTAATGCACCCACTTGCGCTCCTCGCCAAGGCTCTCGGATACGGCGCGCGTGAACGCGATGACGTCGTGGCGAGTCTCCAGCTCGATCTCGTTGATCCGGTCGATGTCGAACTTGGCGTTCTGGCGCAGCAGCACGGTGTCCGCCTTCGGGATATGGCCGAGCTCCGCCCAAGCCTCGCAAGCGCACAGCTCGACTTCGAGCCATGCCTTGAATTTGTTTTCTTCTGTCCAGATAGCCCGCATCTCGGGGCGGCTGTAGCGTTCGATCATGATGGATTAGACCCTCCAAATGGTTGATTCGTTGATCCAAGCGAGCGCGGCTTCGGTGTCCGCGGCCAGCACGTTGACGTGGCCCATCTTGCGTCCCGTCTTGGCCTCGGCCTTGCCGTACAGATGAATCTTCGGCGCGACGCCAAGCCTGGCGGCCTCCGGATCGCGCGCCTGCATCCAGTCCAGCAGCGGCGCGACATGCTCGCCTAGGATATTGCCCATCACGACGGGCGACAATAGCGAGGTGTCCCCGAGCGGCAGGTCGCAGATCGCGCGGATATGCTGCTCGAACTGGGACGTGCGGCACGCCTCCATCGTATAGTGCCCGGAATTGTGCGGGCGCGGCGCCAGCTCGTTGACGAACAGCGTGCCGTCCTTCGCGACGAACATCTCGACCGCGATCAAGCCGACCGCGCCGAGCGTCTCCGCAATCGACACCGCGAGGCGCTCCGCCTCGGCGATGACGGCGTCCGGCACCCGCGCGGGCACGATGGACAAATGCAATATATTGCGAACGTGGATATTCTCGGCAGGGGGGGAACGTTCGGATCTCTCCCGACGGCCTGCGCGCGGCGATGACCGAGATCTCCCGCTCGAAGTCGATGAACTTCTCGAGCACGAGCTCGGTGCCGGCGCGGCTCGCTTCGTCCCAGGCGGGAGCGAGCTCGTCCGTCCCGCGCAGCACCCATTGGCCCTTGCCGTCGTAGCCGCCGGTCGCCGTCTTCAGCACGGCGGGCAGCCCGAGGCGCTCGGCCGCCTCCTGCAGGTCGGCGAGGCTCGCGATCTCGGCATAAGGCGCGACGCGCGCGCCCGCCGCCTCAATGGCGCGCTTCTCGCGCAGCCGATGCTGCGTCGTGTGCAGCAGGGCGCTGCCCTGCGGCACGTACGATTCCGCCTCCAGCATCGCCGCGACGTCCGCGTCCACGTTCTCGAACTCGTACGTGATGACGTCGCTGCGCCGCGCCAGCTCGCGCGCCGCGTCGCGGTCGGCGTAGCCGGCCACGATCTGCTCGGCCGTCTGGCCGCATGGCGCGTCCGGCGTCGGGTCGAGCGCCACGAAGCGGTAGCCCATCCGGCTGCCCGCGTGCGCCAGCATCCGGCCCAGCTGCCCGCCGCCCAGCACGCCGATCGTGGCGCCGGGCAGAATCGGCCGGGCCGGCTTCGCGCCGGCAGCCGTCGCTTCGCCGGGCTGGATGCCGGCTTCACCCTCCGCGGCACGCTCGTGCGCCGCTCCGCCTTGCGCGGCGTCGACCCATGCTCCCGCGTCCTGCATGCCGCCCGCCGGCCCGCAGCCGTCGACGCCGCAAGCCTCGCCTTCGCCGCTCAGCAGTCCTTCAAGCTCGCGATTAAGGCCGCTCATGGCAGCACCGCGTTGTCCAGCACGTCCTGCGTGATCCGCTCGCGACGCGCGGCGACGCGCGCCTGCACGTCGGCGTCGAACGCGCCGACGATCTGCGCCGCCAGCAGGCCGGCGTTCGTGGCGCCGGCCGCGCCGATCGCGACCGTCGCGACCGGGATGCCGCCAGGCATCTGCACGATCGACAAGAGCGAATCCAGCCCGTTCAAGGCGGCGGACTTCACGGGCACGCCGATGACGGGCAGGACGGTCTTCGCGGCGACCATGCCGGGCAGATGCGCCGCGCCGCCGGCTCCGGCGACGATAACCTTAAGCCCGCGATCAGCCGCGGATGCCGCGTATTCGAACATCAGATCCGGCGTACGATGCGCCGATACGACTTTTTTCTCATAGGGGACGTTCAGTTCGTCCAGCACCTCGCACGCCTTCTTCATCGTCTCCCAATCGGACGTGCTGCCCATGATGACCCCGACGATTGCCGACATGGTTCCACCCTTTCCCCCGTTAGCTTTCCTCATTGTCATTATTGCACAAATTCAGGCGCAACCTGTCCGGTCCGCGAATCCGTCCGCGCGAGGCGGCGATCCTCCGGCACGAACCGGCTTAAAGCGCAAAAAAAGGGCGACTTCCGGCCGCTATCGGCCCTCCGTCTAACCCCGTCTCTATCCCTATATTCCCGGCTTCGCTCCCAGGCGCCGCAAAGGCGCAACGCGTTCCTTCCCGCGAGGGATCGTCCCGCATTCCGCCTATCGTCCGTCCGAGAGCTCGTAGTCCGGAAATTTAAGGTCTCCGGGTAGAGACGATCGGGCCTTATTCCCGATAATATACGAGCGATTCCGATTGTGTTTGCCGGTTTTTAGTTTAACCCAAACCTCACATCTCTGTCAAACGAAAAGGCGAACGCTATTGATTGCTGAAAAAACGAATGTTCGGATTTTGGCCATACAATTCCGAGGCCGAAGGTTAGATTAAGAAATTTTCAGTAAATTTAATATTATGGAGGTTAAACAAAAGGGGCCTCCCGCTCGCGCCGCCCGTCATGCAAAAGGATGCCTTCGGCCCTAAGGCCTTCGGCACCCCTCATGTCTTGCGATTAACGAATCTTCCGTCTATCCGCCCGCTTCGACGCCAGCATTCGAATCCATCGCTCAAGCTCGTCGAGCGGGAGCTTGTACAACGTCAGCGCCCCCGCCTCGGTCCTTGACGCCCCGGGCAAAGACGCGATTCTGCGCAGCAGGCGTCCCGCGTCCGCTCCCGGCAACGACGGCACCCAGAACTGGATATGCCGGACTTGCCGCTCGCCGTCGCGGATATCGTCGACAAGCTCGCTTGCCGCGGCCAGCAGCAAGTCCGGCGTGCGGCGCTTCTCTTCGATAAAAAAACACTTCAAGCTGACAGTTCTCGCGATCCTCGTATTCGCCCGGTCCGGTGCCATAAGCGAATCCATAGGCGCCTACGTTCTCGTACGTATCTTCGCAATGGATCATCGTCGACCTGCCGAGCACGAGCGGACTCGCGAGAAAGCTTAGTTTGACCGCAAACGAATAAGGGAGACGAAGACTGGCGTGACGCGATATTAAATAACGGAGGTAGGAGGCGTGGTCCATCTCCAGCTCGCAGCGCCTGAATATGCAGTTCGCATGGAGAAACGCTCTGCCGTTCACCGTCTCTACCTCCCGTTCTTGATGGAACGAAGCTGCTCCGCCGTCTTCTGCGCGGAGCGGCCCGACTTCTTACTGCTGCGGCTTAGCGCGGAGATTGTCATTCACGATGACGATTCTGCCGAAACCGCTGCCCTTCTTGTCGCCCTTATCGATCGTTGGGGGAACCGGGAACATGTTCTCGACCTCCTTCGACAAAAATTGGATATGCATCCATCTCAACTATACACGATTCCATTTGCCGAGCATAGACAGAATGTGTTCGATATCGCCTGCGTAAAGCGTCTCTTCGCCCAAAGCGCCGTTACGCGCGCCGTAAGGCCGGACGAACTTCGCGTAAAGCCGGTTCAGGTATTTGTTGTCGGATTGCGCGGACAGCCGTACTTCCCGCACCTCGGGATGCCGCTCCGCGATCGATCGAATCGTAAAGCCGAAGCCGTCCAGAAATACGCGGGTCCCCCCGATGCGAGCGGACGGCGAGTGCCAGGTCGATCAGCGCGATCTCTTTGTCGTTGAACGCTTCCTCCCTCGTCCCGTGGTAGTAAGCGCCCAGTCCCACCGCTTCTTCGCCTTCTCTCACCAACACGATAGATCCCTCGGCGATGTAGTGATAGGCGAGGGTAACCGTATCGAGCACCGAAAAGGAAGGATGCACGTCGCGCATATGTTCGAGCAGAAACAGGCTGGCTTGCGCAAAATCGTCATCCGTCGCGCATACCGCGCATTGCAGCGCCGTCATATAAACCTCTCCTTTCGCATCCTGCCGCTCAAGCTCTCCGCTCGAGGGCGCGGCTCAATTCGTCGCGAAGCTGCGTCGAACCGCTCAGCAGCCGCTGAAACGTTTCCCGGCGCATCGACAGCAGCACGGAAGGACCCAACGCGCGCACGGTGGCGGTCCGCGGCACTTCTTTCATAAGCGCGATCTCGCCGAAATAATCGCCGTCCTGGAGCGTCGCGACGCGTCGTTCGCCGGAATCTTCAAACTGCTTGGTCACTTCGAATTTGCCGCGCACGATAATATAGAAGGTATGGCCTTCCTCGCCTTCCCGGACGATCGCCTCTCCTTCCCGGCACGTCTGCGTCGAGAAGGCGGCGGACAGACTGCCCAGCAGTCCGGCATCGACGCCGGCCAAAAACGGCAGCCGCGCCAGCCAGCCTGTATTCACGTCCGCATGCAAGCCGTCCTCGGACAGCCGGAAGCCTTGCTGCTTCTCCCACAACCGCGCATAAGCGCCGCCGCGGCTGAGCAGATCCTCATGCGTGCCGCTCTCGACCACCTCGCCCCGGTCGAACACATGGATGCGATCCGCCTCGACGACCGCAGACAGCCGGTGCGTCACCGCTACGACCGTCTTGCGCCCGCGCAACGACAAGATTAGCTCGTTCACCAGCGCTTCTGACGCCGGGTCCAGCGCCGAGGTCACTTCGTCCAGCAGCAGCACGTCAGGATCGCGAAGCAGCGCCCGGGCCAGCGCGATGCGCTGGCGCTCGCCGCCGGAGAAGCTGCCGCCCTCTTGCCGAACCATCGTATCCAGTCCCTCGGGCCAACGCGCGACCGCCTCTTGCAAGCCTGCCTTGCGCGCCGCGTCGTTCACGTCGGCCTCGCTCAGGCCTTGCTTGTCCAGCAGCAGATTGTCCCGGACGGACGCATTGAACAAAAACGTGTCCTGTCCGACAAGAAGCGCCAGCTCCCGCAGCCGCCGCTCCCCGATCTCGCGCAGGTCGACGCCGTCCATCGCGACTTGCCCCTGCCTCGGGTCGTAAAGCCGCGCAAGCAGCTGCAGCGCCGTACTCTTGCCTGAACCGCTGGCCCCGACGAACGCCGTGTAGCTGCCGCCCGCAATACCGAGCGACACGCCGCGAAGCTGGTCAGTTCCCGCTTCGTAGCCAAAGGTGACGCCGTCCATCGCGATCTCCCGAATCGGAGCCATGGGCGAACGAGGCTCGGCAGGCTCCGGCACTTCCGGTTCTCGCGTCAACAGCTCGCCGATCCTGGCGAAACTCACCCGCGCCTCGATGATGCCTGGAATAAGATAAGTCAGGTTGGTCGCGGACTGGCCGACCGTCATGAACAGCGTAAAGAAAGCCATAAAGCCGCCGATCGTCAGCTGGTCGCGGAAGATCAGGTAACCGCCGTACCCGATCATCGCGCCGTTCAGCACCATGAGCGACACCAGCGGCAGACGTTCCATCCAAGAAGTGACGAGGCGGAGCCGCAACCCGTTTTTCAGCATCTCCCCGATGAGACGAGCGGACAGATGGCGCACCCGCTCCTGCTGATGGAGGCTGCGGATCGTCTTGTGTCCTTTCACGGTCTCGTCGATCGCGTTCATGAAGCGCTCCTGCGACGACTTCAGCAGCTGCTGGCCGGCTTCGGCCCTGCGCTGCAGCAGCTTGGGCCCCGCGATCATGAGCGAGGCGCCCGCGAGCATGATCAGGGTCAGCCTCCAATCGAGCGCGAACAGCATGCCGATCCCCAGGCATGCGCTGAGCGTCTGCGCGAACAGCATCGGCACCGTCGCCCCTACGGTGCGTTCGACCGAAGCGGTATCCGTCGTGAAGCGTGCGACCAAGTCGCCCGTGCCGTAATCCCGGTAGAAGGAGATCGATTGACGCTGAAGGCGCTCGAACAGATCGAGACGAAGCTTCGCGGTGCCTTGGCCGACCAATTTTCCGAGCGCATAGTCTCCGTACAGGGAGGCCGCGATCGACAGCAGGCCCGCTCCGATCAGCAGCCCAAGGATCAGGGCGAACGCGCCGCCGTCCTTGGGGACGAACGCTTCGTCGACCAGATACTTCAGACTGAGCGGAGCGGCGACCGCGTACGCGGCTTCGATCAGGAGGCAGAGCAGGAGCAGGGCGAGCAGCCCTCTGTAGGCGGTGAAATATTTCAGCATATATTCTCCCTTGCCGTTGCGAGCGGTTGATCGCTTGATAGATCAACCATAGCTTACCATTTCAAAAAGTGTCAATCCTTGTCGGACCGACAAAAAAAGAAAACCTCTCTGCCCGAAAACGGAGACAGAGAGGCGCTAGGCAGACTGACAGGTCTACCGCTTCATAGCGAAAGAAATGACGATCTGATCAGTGAGATCCGGTTAAGCTTTTGCAGGATTCTTTTGCAGGTAGTTCAATGCCAACTCGATATAAGGGTACGTACCTTCCAGTCTGGATATGAATTCGGCTTTATTGCGAAAAGCGAGAAAGTATGCTTCCACTTCCAATGCTCGATAATTCTTGAACTTAAAAGGAAGAAGCCCGTTTTCCATCATCTCACTCAACACGGAAATCAAATAGCTTCTTTCCTCCTGATGGGTCAGGTATATGTTTAGACAGGTTCGATTTGATTCCATTTTATAAATAATGCGAAATTTATTGTTCTCATATCCAAATTCGGCCCCCTGAGACATCCATTGTGCGAGCGTCTCTCTTCGGACTGAAAACCCTATGCTCTCATAATAAGGATCGGCAGATTGCTCCAGCGCTTCATTCAGATCGAAGCTTTCATGAATCTGAGCTTCCAAATAAGGAATTCCAATGGCAAGTATTTTTTCCAACGCGAGCTTCAGCTGTTGCTTCAACGCTTTTTCCGATTTATATACGTAGGTTTCTTTGAGCCCTGCGGCCTCCTGCTTAAAATATTCCTCCGGCGGTAGGTCACTTGGATAATGATATCCGACCTTCAGTTCACCCTCGCCAAAATGGAAAGATACATAATACATAAATTCGCCGATCATTTTTTTGAAATACAAGTTATGATATTTGCCGTGTCGTTCCGACTTCTCGGGGTCTTCCACATAACCTTGTATTCGCAGCTCTTCCCCGCAAACGTCAACGATTATTTTGCTGACCGATATGGGCTTTTTCCCCGATAATTGCTGTGCCTCATACCTCTCCAGTGTCTCCGGATCGGATTGGGCGAAAAAATCGTATTCAAATTGTTCGATATCCCGCCAAGCGAATGCCCTCTTTAAAATCGCGAGCACTTCGTAATGCTCCGTCTCGGCTTGAATCAAGTCGATCTCGCCCGGGTTTTCCGCATAGGGCTTTAACCGCTCATAGGAAGAGATTTTTGTCTTGTTGCCTTCCGCCTCGCCCATTTCGCGATGATCATAAGCGATTTGCTCCCCATGATCAAAGACAGAAAGCTCCATATAGTAATCGGCAAAAAATTTAAAGTCAATGACAACGGCGTTCAGCGCTAAAGACAGCGATTGTGCGCGTTTAGGAGAACTATATAGTCCGTTCTTAAGCGCAAGCGCAGTCCATTTGCCGCCCGCCGGAAAGGCATAGACTTGCAGCTTTGACTTCGACGCCCACGCTTGAATGGCAGCCGTATCAAATGATTGAATCAATAGCAACACGGAATTTTGACTCACTTCGCTCGCTCCGCTCCCTTTGAAAGAAAATGAACCGAAATGATGAATAGAGGCGTATGGCATCATTTTATCTAACAAACGCTTTTTTACACACACAAAAAAAAACTCCAAGCCTTTGTAGGAAAGGTTTGGAGTTTTTCTGATAAAGTATGCTTACCCTTCAGCGCCGATGAACACATAACGCGCGATGACGAGCACGAACAGCACCCACATCAGCCAGTGAACCTGGTATTTCTTTTTGCCGGCCAGGTTCGCGATGACGGCCAGCACCACGTACGAGATAATGCCGAAAGAGATGCCGTTGGCGATGTTGTAGGTGAACGGCATCATGGCGATCGTCAGGAACGCCGGAATGCCGACGACGAGATCCTCGAAGTCGATCTCCTTGACGGACTGCATCATGAGCACGCCGACGATGATGAGCGCCGCGCTCGTCGCCGGGGACGGCACGAGCAGCGCGATCGGCGCGAGGAACAGCGACAGCAGGAACAGCACGCCGGTCGTCGAAGATGTCAGACCCGTACGGCCGCCTTCGGCGATGCCGGCGGAGCTCTCGACGAACGCGGTCATCGTGCTCGTGCCGAGCATGGCGCCGCCGCTGACGGCTACGGCGTCGACGAGCATCGCTTTGCCGACGAGCTTGCGTCCCTTTTCCTTGTCCTTGAAGAAGCCCGCGCGGTTGGCCGTACCGACCATCGTGCCGAACGTATCGAACAGCTCGACGAACGTGAATGTCGCGATGGCCGAGAGCAGACCGGTCGTCAGCAGGTCGGCAAAGTCGAAGTCCCAGAAGTTCAGCTTGCTGAAGTTCGGCACCCAGTCCGCGGACTTCAGCGAGTCGAAGCTGACGACGTCCACGCCGGGGATGGCGCCGATGAGCGTCGTGAGCAGGATTCCGTAGAGAATGGCGCCGCGAACGCGGAGCACCATCAGCGCGCTGATGATCAGCAGGCCGAGCACGGTCAGCCATACGGAAGGCTCGGTAATGTCGCCAAGGTGGAAAATCGTCTCGTTGCTGTTCAGGTTGCTATAGGAGCCGGCCGCGTAATCCGCGAACGGGCTCAGCGAGATCGTCAGCAGGCCGCTGCCTTTGAGACCGATGATCGTGATGAACAGGCCGATGCCGACCGTGATCGCATACTTGATGCTGTCCGGGATCGCGACGATCAGCATCTGGCGAATCTTGGTGACGGTCAGAATAATGAAGATAATCCCCGAAATGAATACCGCGGCCAGCGCCATGGACGGCGATATCTCGTGCCCTGTCGCTTTGGACGCTACGACCGTCGTCGCGAAGTAGGCGTTGAGCCCCATGCCCGGCGCCAGCGCGACCGGGAAATTGACGAACAAGCCCATCGCAAGCGTGAAAATACCGGCGCCGAGCGCCGTTGCGAGGAAGATGCCGTACGTGTCGAGCCCCGATCCCCCCGAGCACCAGCGGATTGACCGCCAGGATGTACGCCATCGTCATGAACGTCGTGATGCCCGCCATGATTTCCGTGCGTACGTTCGAACCGAACTCCTTCAGCTTAAAGAAACGTTCCATCGTCTCCAAAGCTCCCCCTTTCGCCCTTTTAAAATTGGCGCCACAACCAAAAAAAACCTAGAAGATGCTTCTCCTAGGTTCCGCATAAAAACGCGTTCTCATGCGCGGAGCGCGATCGCTTCGATCGCCGCTCCGCCTTGCGCGTTTTTCGTAGCCAGGTCCTTTGCGGTGACCTTGTAGAGACATCCGGGCCAATCCCCGGAAATATACGAATCGATATGCAATTGTTTTAAGTTATGGTCACTCGCCTATTCTAGAGCCGAAATTTGTCGGGTGTCAACAGAAAACTGAATATTAACGACCAAAACGATTGTTTACGTTAATGAATTAGCAAATATATCAAACAATCGACTGTAAATGTATAATGAAAGCGGAATCAAAGTGAACATTGGAATGAACTGCGCCGTCATCCTTGCCGCCTCACCGCAGCTTAAGCGCCAGCAAACCGAGATACTCTTTGAGGGCCGTCCCCGTCGTGGCGGCAGCCGAGCTGCCGGGCGCGAGCAAGCCGGGGTAAAAGGAGAACCGACCTCTGCTCGAGAGATAGTCCGTCGGAAAAGGTTCGGCTTCGACGTCGGCCAGACGGAATTCCCGTACGGCCCGCGGCATGTGAAAAGCGGAAGTGACGAGAATCGGATGCGTCAAGCCGGACGCCCGAAGCAATGCCGCCGTGTAGACGGCATTCTGTTCGGTGTTCAGCGAGCGGTTTTCCACGAGGATGTCGCTGTCCGCCACCCCAAGCTCGATCAGCTGCCTTCTGGCGATATCCGCTTCGTTGCCGCTGTCGGAGAAGACTTGTCCGCCCGAGAAAAGAATCGGCAGCCCCGTCGTCCGGTGAAGCCGGACCGCAGTCAGCAGCCGGTTGGCCGCGCCGCCGGACAGATTGCCCTCGCCGCCGAGGTCGGGCGTCCCGCGAGTAGCCCCGCCTCCCAGCACGACGATGACGTCGCCGCTCACCGCGTTCGGTTGGTCGTATTGCCTTTCGAGCCCTTTGATCAGCGGCTGGCTCGTTAACGGGATGACCGAGAGATAGAGCAGCAGCGCGACGGCGGCGATCAGCAGCGCCGGCCGACGCGACTTTCTCCATAGCCAGGCCGAAGCCGCGAGCAGCGACAGAACGAAGATTCCCGGCGGCAGCACGAAGCTGTAAATGAACTTAATGATATAAATCAGCTTGATGCCCTCCCCTCGACCGGTCATGAAAAATCCCTTCTATTTGCCGATGGCGCAAATAAAAGGGATTCGCTTGTTATTCCCACTCGATCGTCGCCGGCGGCTTCGACGTGATGTCGTAGACGACGCGGTTGACGTCCCGCACTTCGTTGACGATGCGCACGGAGATCTTCTCCAGCACGTCCCACGGAATGCGCGCCCAGTCGGCGGTCATGCCGTCGATGGAGGTGACGGCGCGGATGCCGACGGTGTACGAATACGTGCGGCCGTCGCCCATGACGCCCACGCTCTTCATGCCCGGCAGCGCCGTGAAGTACTGCCAAATCTCGCGGTCGAGACCCGCCTTCGCGATCTCGTCGCGCAGAATCGCGTCGGACTCGCGGACGATCTCGAGCTTGTCCTCGGTCACTTCGCCGAGCACGCGGATCGCGAGGCCCGGGCCCGGGAACGGCTGGCGCATGACGATCGCGTCGGGCAAGCCCAGCTCGGCGCCGACTTTGCGGACTTCGTCCTTGAAGAGCGCCTTCAGCGGCTCGACGAGCTTGAACTTCATGTCCTCCGGCAGGCCGCCGACATTGTGGTGCGACTTGATCGTCTGCGCCGTCGCGGTGCCGCTCTCGACGATGTCCGTATACAGCGTGCCTTGCGCCAGGAAGGCAAAATCGTCGAACTTCGCGGATTCTTCTTCGAAAACGCGAATGAAGTCGCCGCCGATGATCTTGCGCTTTTTCTCCGGATCGCTCACGCCCTTCAGGTTGCCCAAGAACCGCTCGCTCGCGTCGATCTTGACGACGTTCATCTCGAACTTGCCGACGAACGTGTCCATGACGCTCTCGGCCTCGCCCTTGCGCAGCAGGCCGTGGTCGATGAACATACAAGTCAGCTGGTCGCCGATCGCACGGTGGATAAGCGCAGCCACGACGGACGAATCGACGCCGCCGGACAGCGCGCAGAGCACCTTCTGGTCGCCGACTTCGCGCTTGATCTCCTCGATCATGTCCTCGATGAACGACTCCATGCTCCAGTCGCCCTTGCATTCGCAGATGTTATAAAGGAAGTTGCGGATCATCTCATTGCCGTAGACGGAGTGGCGAACCTCCGGGTGGAACTGAACGGCGTACAGCCGGCGTTCCGGGTGGCTCATGGCCGCGACCGGCGCGTGCGGCGTGCTGGCGTCGACGCGGAAGCCCGCAGGCAGCTCGGTGACATGATCGCCGTGGCTCATCCAGACGGTCTGGCGCGTCTCGAGATCGCGGATCAAATCGGAGCCGGCGACGAAGTCGACGTCCGACTTGCCGTATTCGCGCTTGGAGGCCGGTTCGACCTTGCCGCCCTGCTGATGGGTGATCAGCTGCATGCCGTAGCAGATGCCGAGGATCGGGACGCCGAGCTCGTAGACGCCCGGATCGACGGAAGGCGCGCCTTCCGCATAGACGCTGGCAGGGCCGCCGGAGAAGACGATGCCTTTGGGATTGAGCGCGCGGAGCTTGTCCGCCGGGGTATTGTGGGGAAGCAGTTCGCTGTACACGCCGAGATCGCGGATCCGCCTGGCGATGAGCTGGTTGTACTGGCCGCCGAAGTCGAGAACCACGATCATTTCATGCTCATGTTTAGTCACTGGATGAACAGAGCCTCCTGAATAGGTCTGCAGGCGCCGCTTCGGACGAACGAGTCGCCGGGCGCGCCTGTGCCGGATACACGCAAATCGATTGTTGTAATTATAGCTTCGCCGCTTCGACAGCGTCAAGGCGATTCGGCCTTTTGCGGAAGCGGTCGAACGCCGTCTGGGGTGAGTAGAAATTAGCGACGGAAAATAAGACAATGGCGCTGTTTTATTTGTCCGGCGCGGCGCGAATTGGCGAAAATAAAAGGATGTTACGCGCCTTCGCCGCGGACCGCCGCGAGCACCGCTTCGGCGTGGCCCTTCACCCGCACGTTGCGCCATTCCCGGCGCAAGATGCCGTCCTCGTCGATGAGAAAGGTCGAGCGAACGATGCCCATGTATTCCCTGCCGTACAACTTTTTTGAGCTGCCACACGCCGTATAGCTCCGCCACCCGATGGTCGGGGTCCGACAGCAGCAGGAAGGGAAGGCCGAATTTGTCCGCGAATTTGCGATGCGCTTTGAGATCGTCCGGGCTCACGCCGAGCACGACGGCGCCGGAATCGCCGAAAGCCGGATGCGCGTCGCGGAAATCGCACGATTCCTGCGTGCACGTCGGCGTGTTATCCTTCGGATAAAAGTAAAGCACGACCTTGCGGCCGCGATATTGGCTCAGACTGACCTGCTCCTCCGCGCTCTCCAGTTCGAATTCGGGCGCAGGCGAGCCGACTTGAAGCGCTGCTTCCACTTGCTTCTCTCCTTTTTATCTACAGGTCTCCCCATAGCGTATCAGATGTCGTTAAAGGAGTAAAAGCATGTCGGCGGCGGCGCGGCAATTGACGTTATTTCCCGGGAAAAGAACAACCGGATTCGCCACCCCTCGCGGGTTTGGCGAATCCGGTCATGGAGTGGAATCCCGTTCGACTCAAGGGTTTTCGGCTGCGGCGAGCTCGATCCCCAGGCAGCATTCTCCATTGCCTTCAGGCAATTCGACGGTGTAAAAGCGCGCGCAGGCGCTTCTAACTTCGACATCCTCGCCGTCAACCCGCGCGGATCTCGGCGGCCTGTCGGAGACGAAGCCGAACGGCCCGTCGCCTTCCCCGACACGAATGCGAGCCGGGACGCATCGCGCTAGCTCCAAACCGGCGTATTGCGCACTCCAGCCGCCCGAAGTCGACGGCGCCGCGGATGACGGAGGTGCAGCCCACAACATGGAGCTGCGTATGGGGATGCCGCTGCTTGACGTAGCCGATCCAATCTTGCGGATGGGTCAACTAACTGGAACGAAGCGGCCGAAGTGGCGGCTGAGAAAGTGGTTAAGCCGCGGCAGGAAGCTCAGTATCGGTCATTCGCATCGGTTTTCCTCCTTAGGCCGAGATTGGAGGGCCGGCCTCTCCTCTTCCTGCACATTCCCATGCCAGCGCCTACAACTCCCCGAAAGCCATAGAAATATTTCTTCTTGATCGCAATGAACCTGAAACGTATACTTGCCCTATAAACATTAGCGCGTGAAGAACACCGCCTCTCCTACCGGAGCTGGCGGTGTTTTTGTTGCCATTTTCAAGGAGGAGATGTGCTGGATGGATGAAGTATATACCAAGTGGCTGGAGCGACAGCGCCTGGGACGGTCGGGCGAATCCTTGCGCAGACTGCTTGAAGGACACGCTTTTAATGAAGCGCTGTTTGCAAAAGAAATATGGCTTAAGGGCGTTGGTAATTTGAATAATCTACAAGCCGATTATGAGGTGCCCGGATTTGGAGAGGGCTCGTTTTACATCGACCATGCTTACCTGAGACCTCCGTACAAGATCGGTTGGGAGATCGACGACTTCAAGACGCATGGATTACACACGAGCCGGCGCACGTTTGAATACGAGCGGGAGCGACAAAATTACCTCGTTCTGAACGGCTGGACCGTATTCCGTATGCCCCTGGATATGATCCGAGATCAGCCTAACAAGTGCAGGCGTTTCGTTCTGCTTACGCTTGGGAAAATGTACGGCGACTTCGGAGATAAAAGGGAGCTCTCCCTTCCGCTTAAACAGCGAGAGATCGTCCGATTCGCAAATAAACTGGAACGGCCGTTCTCGCCTGCCGAGGCTGGCGATTTGCTGGGTATCAGTACTCGGCATGCACGAACGATTTTGCACGAGATGACCGAGCAGGGGTGGCTCGATCAGGCTGGCGGACACCAGCGAATAAGAACCTATCGGCTTGGAGAAAAAGGTAAATTGTTGTGAGAACAGGGAGCAAAGGTTTTGGGTCTCCGTGGTTTAAATGCTGTGCGAAGTAGCGGAACTTTTTTCCGCTATCGGCTCGGGGGGCAGTGTGCCTGCGGCCCTTAACGGAACTTTTATCCGTTATCGGCTCGGGGGGCAGTGTGCCCGCGGGCTCTTAGCGGAACTTCCTTCCGCTATCGGCCCAGGGGGTGGTGTGCCGGCCGGCTTTAGCGGAACTTTTTTCCGCTATCGGCCCAGGAGGAAGTTTCCCTCGGGCTCTTAGCGGAACTCTTTTCCGCTATCGGCTCAGGAGCAGTGTGCCTGCGGCCCTTAGCGGAACTTTTTTCCGCTATCGGCCCAGGTGGCAGTGTGTCTGCGGGCCCTTAGCGGAACTTTTTTCCGCTATCGGTCCAGGGGGAAGTTTCCCTCGGGCTCTTAGCGGAACTTCTTTCCTTTATTGGCTCGGGGACAGTGTGCCTGCAGGCCATAGCAGAACTTTATTCCGCTATAGTCCCGAAGAGCATTGAGCTCGCGACTCGCTTGAGATAGCGGTGTTTCCCCAAACTCCTTTCCGCTAGCTCCCCGCCCCCCGATAGCGCTTCACGCCGCGGTTCCAGACCGCGAGGCCGATGCCTGCCGCGATCAGGCCGACGACGGGCGTCATCCAGGCCATGAAGACGCTGCGATGCGCTTCGAGGAAGAACATGGCCGGGTATACGCCGACGAAGGCGAACGGCAGCACCCAGGTGAGCAAGAAGCGGATGCCCCGGTTGTAGATTTGCACCGGATAACGGCCGTAGCTCTGTATGTTGTACATGAGCGGGATGATGCCCGTCGGCGCGTCCGAGTAAAACGAGATCGCCGCCAGTGTCACGTAGATTCCCGTGTAAATGAGCACCGAGCCCAGCACCATCACGACGAGCACGAACGGGTCGTACCAGTCGAACGCGAGCCCGAGCTTGCCCCACGCCGTGCCCATGATCGCGAGCCCGACGAGCGAGGAGACGAGCGACGGCGGGTCTACGTTTTCCAGCATGACCTGGGCAAGGGAGTGGGCGGGCCGGGTCAATACGCGGTCCATCTCCCCCTTGATGATGTAGCGATCGCCGAAGTTCCACAGATTCGTAAAGGCGCCGAACACCCCTTGCGCGATCATGAAGTAGCCGTACACGAACACGACTTCGGATTCGCTCCAGTCCCCGAGCGTCGGGGTGTGCTGGAAGACGATAAAGATGAACAGCAAATTCGTCAGCGAAAACAGCAGGTCGCTCACGACCTCCACCCAGAAATCGGCGCGATAGGTCAGTTTCACCTTGGCGTAATTGGCGATGTATTCTTTGAATAGTCCGAACGTGTATCCAAGTCTAGACAGTCTCAATTTATTTTAGCCCCCTTGCACGAAAAGCCGTCGGCGCGCTGACCGCCACATGAGCACGATCGGTACGACGAGGACCGCGAACCAGCCGATTTGGATGAGCAGCGCGTGCCACGTCTCGGCATCGCTCGTCCGGCCCGTAAACACCGAGCTCGGCAAATACGTGATCGCCTGGAACGGCAGCCAATCCATGGCCGCACGCCCCCATGCCGGGAAAAAGGCGATCGGCACGACGACGCCGGACAGCAGATCGACGAGCACCCGCTTCATGCGCATGAGCCCCTCGTTGTTCTCGACGAAGAAGGCGAACAAGCCGGTCAAGATGTTGAGCTGCGTATTGATCAGAAAGCTGAACCAGATCATGACGAAAAACACGATCCAGCGCATCGGGTCCGTCGGCAGCGTCACGTGGAAAAGCAGCGTCGCCAGAATCATCCCCGGCACCATGAACAGCAGCAGGCGAAACACGCCCTCGCCGAAGCCCTGCATCATTTTCACCATTAAATAGTTGATTGGACGCGTCATCTGCACCGCCACGCTGCCGTCTCTGATCTCGTTCGAAATCTCGCGGTCGAGGTTGTTGAAGTAAAACGCGCGCGCCATCCATGACACGGCCACATACGTCGTCATCTGCTCGACCGTGAAGCCGGCCAGCGTCCCGGCGTCGCCGTAGATCGCTTGCCACAGGAAATAATAAGCGCCGATGTTAATGGCGTAAACGATAATGCCGCTATAATAATTAACGCGGTAAGCAAGCATCGTCAAAAAGCGGATGCGAATAAATTCGAAGTAAGCGGCGTTCACGGCTTGGTCGCCTCCGCCCGTGCGGTGGGCCGCGAACTGTCGGCGCTCGAATCGGCGTCAGCCTTGTTCCCAGATCGATCGCCAGCCGGTATGTCGTCAGATGCTCCTCTGTCTGCCGCTGTCCCTGCCGATGTCCCCGCCGATCCGCCGCTTGATGGTCCGCCGCCTGATGGTCCGCCGCCCGCCAGCGTCTCCTCCGGCGTCTGCGCGCTGCCCGTCCGGTAAATTTCGCGCACGATCTCCTCCGTATTCGTCTCGATGATCTTGATGTCGCTGATCTCCATCGTACCGACGACGCGCGACAGCACCTCCGAAACGTTGATCTCGAGCGGAATCCATACCGTCGCGGTGAAGGCGTCGCCGACGCTCCATTTGACGTCCATGCCGTCCGTCAGCGCGGCCAGCCTGTCCGCCCGCACGGCGTCGCCGAACGTGAAGACGACCTCGCGGCCTTTGCCCCAGCGGGTCTTGAGCTCCTCCAGCCCGCCGTCGTAGATAATGCGTCCGTCGTCGAGCATAATAACGCGCGAGCAGAGCGCCTCGATGTCCTGCAGGTCGTGCGTCGTGAGCAGAATCGTCGTGCCGCGCTCGCGATTGATCCGTTTCAGAAACTCGCGGATCTCCGTCTTCACGACGATGTCGAGGCCGATCGTCGGCTCGTCGAGGAACAGGATCGACGGGTTGTGCAGCAGCGCGGCCGCCAGCTCGCAGCGCATCCGCTGCCCGAGGCTCAGCTTGCGCACCGGCCGGTTCAGCAGCTCGCCGAGCGACAGCGTTTCGACGAGCTCGTCGAGCAGCCGCTTGAAGTCGTTTTCGCCGACGCCGTACACCTTGCGCAGCAGCCGAAACGACTCGATGACGCCGATGTCCCACCACAGCTGGCTGCGCTGGCCGAACACGACGCCGATGCCCTGGACGAACTTTTCCCTTTCCTTGTGCGGCACGAAGCCGTTGACCTTGATATGTCCGGACGTCGGGACGAGGATGCCGGTCAGCATCTTGATCGTCGTCGACTTGCCGGCGCCGTTCTCCCCGATATAGCCGCAGATCTCGCCCTGCGGGATCGCGAAGCTGATGTCCTTGACCGCGGTCACTTCCGTGTATTCGCGCTTGAAAAGATCCTTCAGCGCGCCGCCGATGCCCTCGCGGTTTTTCTGAACGTTGAACTGCTTGCGCAGATCGCGTACGTCGATGGCTAACATTCCATATTCCTCCGTCATTCGACTTAACTTGATTCGAGTCGTGCGGGAACGATATAATTCAATATGTTATCTTACAGGAGATTGATCTTAACGTAAAACGAAGGGAACATGTGGATGCGCAGCCAGCCGCGAAAAAAGAGAAGGTGGCCCCTCTATACGGGTCTCTCCATATTAGCGATCGTGATCGCCTTTGCCTCGTGGTACGTATACAGCGGTTACCACGCGCTTGACCGGCTCGACAAACCGAAGGAAGACTCGATTTTCAGCAACGTGCCCGAGAAGCCTGAAGAACAGCCGCCCGAATGGACCGGCACCGAGCGCGTCAATGTCCTGCTTATGGGCGGGGACAACCGGGGACTTACGAAGGGAGAAGCGCCTCGATCCGACTCGATGCTCATCGCTTCGTTCGATCCGACGTCAAAGAAGGTTCACCTCTTCTCGATCTTGCGCGATACGTACGTGAAGATTCCGGGACACGGCTCGGATCGTCTCAACGCGGCGCTCTCGATCGGCGGACCCAACCTGTCGATGAAGACGATCTCCGAATTGACCGGTCTTGATATCCAGTATTATGTGTACGCGGACTTCCAGGGCTTCATCAAGCTGGTGGACGCGATCGGCGGCGTGGACTTTTATGTGGAAAAAGACATGAAATATACGTCGGCAGCCGACAAGCACCTTTACGATATCGATCTGAAGCAGGGGCAGCAGCATCTTGACGGCGATCATGCGCTGCAGTACGTCCGCTTCCGCCACGACAAGCTCAGCGACTTTACGCGCACCGAGCGCCAGCGCGCCTTCCTCGGCGCGGTCGCCGACAAGCTGCAGTCCGGCTGGAATCTGATCAAGCTGCCGACCATCTTGAACAAGGTCGTGCCTTATATCGAGACCAACATGTCGGTCAACGACATGTGGAAGCTCGCCAGCCTCGGCTACAAGTCGCATCAGGCCGGCTCCGCGCAGCTGCCGCCGATGGATAACCTGGTCGAGCAGAACATCGGAGGCTCGACGATCGGCATTCGCGACGAGGACAAACTGCGCGAGTACATCCAGGAAGTGCTCGCTTCGGATTCGTCCGCGGCGTCGCCATCGCCTTCGGGCTCCGCGTCGGCATCCGCGAGCGCTACGCCATAAATTTCACGTTCGCCAAGATGGGGACCGCCGATTCGGCGGTCTCTTCACGTTGGCTCGCTTCATACCCCTATCCCATTCGCTCAGGAGGCCCCTTATATGTCGAATCCTCAAGCAAGCTCGAACCTAAGACCCGAATCCGCGCGCCTATACGAAGAAGCCCAGCGCCATATCGTCGGCGGCGTCAACAGCCCGTCGCGCTCCTTCAAGGCCGTCGGCGGCGGCGCCCCCGTGTTCATGCAGCGCGCCGAAGGCGCCTACTTCTGGGACGTGGACGGCAACCGCTACCTCGACTATCTGGCCGCGTTCGGCCCGATCATCACCGGCCACGCGCATCCGCACGTGACTTCGGCGATCGTGCGCGCCGCGCAGAACGGCACGCTGTACGGCACGCCGACCGAAGGCGAGGTCACGCTCGCGCGCATGCTGAAGGAAGCGATTCCGTCGCTGGATAAAGTGCGCTTCGTCAACTCGGGCACCGAAGCCGTCATGACGACGATTCGCGTCGCGCGCGCGGCTACCGGGCGCAACAAGATCGTCAAGTTCGCCGGCTGCTACCACGGCCACTCCGACCTCGTGCTGGTCGCCGCGGGCTCGGGTCCCTCGACGCTGGGCATTCCCGACAGCGCGGGCATCCCGGTCAGCATCGCGAGCGAAGTGATCACGGTGCCGTTCAACGACACCGAAGGGCTGCGGCTCGCGCTCGAGGCTTGGGGCGACGACGTGGCCGCCGTCATGATCGAGCCGATCGTCGGCAACTTCGGCATGGTGATGCCGAAGTCCGGCTTCCTCGAAGACGTGTGCCGCATGACCCGCGCGGCCGGCGCGCTCGTCATTTACGACGAGGTTATCACGGCGTTCCGGTTCCACTACGGCACGACGCAGACTTACGCGGCTGCGTTCGCGGACTTTGCGGCGATCGAGCCGGACCTGACGGCGCTCGGCAAGATCATCGGCGGCGGCCTGCCGATCGGCGCCTACGGCGGCCGCGCCGAGATCATGGCGCAGGTCGCGCCGCTCGGCCCCGCCTATCAGGCGGGCACGATGGCCGGCAACCCCGCCTCCATCGCGGCGGGCATCGCCTGCCTCGAGGTGCTGCGCGAGCCGGGCGTCTATGCGCGCATGGAGGCGCTCGGCACGCGCCTGGCCGACGGCCTGCGCGAGTCGGCGGAGCGCCATGGCGTGCCGCTGACGGTCAACCGCATCGCCGGCGCGATCTCGACGCACTTCTGCGACCACCCCGTCACGAACTATGACGAGGCGCAGGATACCGACGGCGAGCGCTTCGCGGCGTTCTTCCGCGAGATGCTGTCGCGGGGCATCTATCTGGCGCCATCCAAGTACGAGGCGTGGTTCCTGACGACCGCGCATACTGATGCGGACATCGACCGGACGCTCGAAGCGGCGGAGGAGAGCTTTAAGTCGATTCGGTAGTCGCCGGAAGAGGACAAGGAAACACGAGCTCGGCGCGGAACCGCACATTTCTTGTGCGGTTCTTGTGCATGCGGCGCGGGCACGCGGCATAGAGCCTTGCGTTCAAGCGCACGCGATAGTAGGCCGGCGGACATACGAAGCAATGGCGGGCAACGGAGGCGGAGGCCGACCGTTCGCGGATCTCGACATCGTCGTCGTCTCCGCAAGCGCGAAGGAGCTGCCGGGCGCCACGATCGCGGACACGCCCCAGGAGGCGCTTGACTACCTGCGCGGCAAGGGGCATTCGACCGCGCTGTTGTCCGGCGGAGGCGCGCTTCACCAGGCCTTTCTCCGCCAAGGGCTCGTCGACGAGCTCATCTTCAATATCGCCCCCGTTCTGGAGGGCAAGGGAATGAACATCCTGCTCGATTATGAGAAATATACATACCAAGACGTCACCTTGATCGAATCCAAGCCGTTCGAAGGCGGCGTAGTGCAGCTTAAATACGCGCTGGCGCGTTAAGAGCTTACGCGCGCCCCAAGCTCCGCGAAGTTCTAAAGGACGCACAACGAAAAAGACGACCCTCGGGGCCGTCTTTTTCATTGCCTGCTCACTCGGACTTGGCACGGTCGTCGTACCGCCCGTCCGCTTCCTTCGCCAGCTTGCGGTATGCCTCCGTCTCTTCGGCGACGGGATCCCGCTCCGTCTGGATCCGAATCTCCCATCTCGGGGACAAGCGCGCGAGCGCTTCTTCGTTCGGATCGCCGGTCGCCGGTTCGCCCTCGGTCAGCTGCCTCACGAGCTCGGCCTCCGCGCCGGACATAAAGGCCGCTTCGTCGTCCACGTAATCTTCGGCCGCCCGCGCGGCGAGCCCCTCCGGACGCTCCGGCATCGGCTGCGATTGGTCGAATCTTCCGTCCGATCGGTTGTCTCGCATCGTAGTCGCACTCCTTTCTTAAGTAGCATGATCCTTACGCCCTACTCTCATGTACCCCAAGCGGGATCGAATGCTTAAGTGTGGAAACGATACTGCGAGCGTAGACGCTTAAGCGTCCGCAAGCGCCTTCAACAATTCATCGTGTATCAGGCCGTTGCTGGCGGCGATATCGCGGACGCCGAGCGAATAAGGCTGGCCGTTCTGGTCGGTGACGACGCCGCCGGATTCCGCGATCATCAGCGCGCCGGCAGCCAAATCCCAGGCGTTCAAACCGACCTCCCAGAAGCCGGTGAGCCGGCCAGCGGCGACATAGGCCATGTGCAGCGCGGCGGAGCCGGAACTGCGGATGTTGCGTACTTGCGGCGCGAGCGCCAGCGTCTGCTTGAGATTGCGCGGCAGCGCGGAGAGATGGTCCGCCGGGAAGCCGGTGGCCAGCAAGCTTTGCGCGAGCGCGGGCTCGGCTGACGCCTGCATCCGTTTGCCGTGTACGTAGGCGCCCTTCCCCTTCTCGGCGACGAACAGCTCGTCTCGCGACGGATCGTAGATGACCCCGACGATCACTTCCCCGCGATAGGCGAGCGCGATCGACACCGAGTAGAACGGGAATCCGTGCACGTAATTGGTCGTTCCGTCGACCGGATCCACGATCCACAGATATTCGCTGCCGCCCATTTTGGCGATCGATTGCGCCGAAGCCTCGGGCCCGGGCTCTACGCCCTCCTCGCCCAAAAACGAGTGGGTCGGGTAGTGCGTCGCGAGCAGGTTGCGGATGAGCCGCTCGGAGCCCTTGTCCACTTCGGTGACGAGATCGTGCTTCGAAAACTTAAGATCGGGCGCCGCGAACTGCCCGATCCTGCTCTTGATCCACTCGCCCGCCTTGGAAGCGCAGTTGATCGCGACGGCCGTGAAGCTCTTGCCCCCGATCGTATTCGAATTGTCGCTCATGTCTTCATCCCTCATTACGCATTATGAATTCGTATCGCTTCTACCGCTTGTCTACCGTTGATCTCTCTAGTTATACGCGACGGCGCGGCGCGGCGTTCCGGCGCTTGGCCCCGCCCCTTGAAGGAAGGGCTCGAAGCTACATCTCGGTCGCGCCCTTGAAGATGAGATATCCCGCCATGATGAGCAAGGTCACGCGCAGCAGCCACATCAGCTGCGGCCCGGACAGCCTCGATGCGATGACCGCGCCGGCGCGGCCGCCGATCAGCGCGCCCGGCGCTAACGCCAGGAACAGCGGCCAATCGATATTGCCGTTCCACAGGTGCACGGCGCTGCCCAATATCGAGGACAGGAAAATGACGAACATCGAGCTTGCCGTGGCGACATGCGGCGGAAACCTGAACAATATGACCATGATCGGCACGAACAGCGAACCGCCGCCGATCCCGAACAAGCCCGAGCAGAGCCCGACGGCGAAGCCGATCGTCAGCGCCAGCGGCAGGTTGTAGCCGTATTCGTGCACGGCGCCCGAGCCGTCGGCGAACGATCGCTTGATCGGCCAATCGATGCGCAGCGGCTTCATCCGCTCGCGGGCCAGCATCAAGCCGAACATCGCGAGCATGAACAGGCCGAACGCCAGCTGGAACGGCCCCTGCGGGATGTAGTCGGTTACCAGCGCGCCGATCATGGCGGCCGGTCCGCTCGTGGCGAAGAACAGCCAGCCGCTGCGAAAATCGACCTTGCCCTGCTTGCGGTACGTCCAGGTGGACGTCAAAGCCGTGAAGATCAGCACGGCCAGCGAGGTGCCGACCGCCGTCTGCGACGACACTTCCTGGCCGAGCAGGCTCGGCCCCAGCAGCACGAGCGCGGGCACGATTATGATGCCGCCCCCAGCCCGACAATGCTGCCAAACAGGGCGGCGACGATGCCGATCAGTACGAGGATAGTAGTAGCCAACTGCCATGCTCCCTATTTGGTCGTTTGTTGGTTGATTCACTTTATTATACCTGTACCGGACCCGGAAGCGAAGCATCGGTTATAGTTAGCTCTTGTTCAAGGAAGTCAGCGGCTCGCGCCTTGCCCAGCTCACCCCTCGATCTCTACGCTGGCGCCGTCCACGATCCGGATATCGCCGGCACCGGCCTCCGCGGCTGCGCGAAGCTCGTCCATCAGCTTGAACAACGCCTCGTCCTTCCGCTTGGCTTCGATCATCACGTCGACGGCGGGCGTCGATCCGGCGATCGCGCGCAAAAACGAGAGCAGCGGCTCCAAAGACACGTGATCGGCATGTCCCCGGGGATCGGTCGCGCTTTTGGGGGTGGAGACGTGAATCTTAGGCGGCAGCGGCGCATGCGAAGGCGCTCCCTCCGCAACGCCGCCGGCCTCGCGCTGAAGTCCGTTCCAGCCGTACTCCCGCCAAGTCCGCTGAATCCGGTCCCAGAGCGACTCGGGCGCGATGCCCTCCGGGTTGTTGACCGCGTGATGGTGAATGTCGAGTACCATCGGCACGCCCGCCTCCTCGCTAATCGCGAGCGTCTCGGCGGCCGTAAACGTCTTGTCGTCGTTCTCGAGCGTCATCCGGCGGACGATGCGCGCCTCGAGCGCGCCGAACTGCGAGAGAAGCGCCGTCCCGCCGCTTCCTTGTCGCCGTAAGTGCCGCCGACGTGGATGTTGCAGGTCGCCCGCTCGTCCAGCCCCATCAGCTCGAACATCCGGACGTGATGGCGCAAGTCCTTGATCGAATTGCGCAGCACCTCCGGCCTCGGCGTGCTAAAGACGGTGAAGTGGTCCGGGTGGAACGAAACGCGGATGCCCGTCTCGCGGACATAGGCGCCGACCGCGGCAAAATCGTCCGCCAGGATCGCATACGGATCCCAGTCGGCCAGCGCGTCGTGCGTCGCGAGCGGGATGAGCTTGGACGTGAGCCGGTAGAGGTGGATGTCCGAGTATTTGCAGTGACTGAGCAGGCGCTGCGTATGCTGCAGGTTCTCCTGCGCGATGCGCGCAAGCCGAAGCAGCGCGCCTTCGCGGTCCGGCAGCTTGCTGAAGTTGGTATAAGTCATCGTGCGCGACGGGGATGCATTCTCCAGCAGCACGGACATCGCGACAAAGCCGAACCTGACGAGCACGGAACCGCCTCCTTTTTACATGAAGTGTACCCCGCGCGGGCGCGGCCCACCCATGCATGCGCAATAGATCCTTATGTATGAAAAAAAACGCCACCCCGCCAAGCATCGCTGCTCGAACGGAGTGACGCGAACTTTAGAGGAGTGCCGCAGCTTTAACGACGGCGTTTATCCGATCGGACTGTCAGCCGCCTTCTTCGAATAGACCTTCCGGCCCCGGACATAGGTAGACTGCAGCGCAAGCGCGCCGTCCAGCACGAGGAAGTCGGCGTCCATGCCCGCCTCCAGCTTCCCCCTTGCGACCCGATACGCCGATCTGCCGGGCCGGGACCTCCGTCAGCGAAGGCAGCACCTCCTCCAGCGGGCGGCCGGTGAACCGCAGGACGTTGCGCAAGGCCTGAAGCATGGTGAGGCTGCTGCCCGCCAGACTCGAACCGTCCTTCAACCACACCTGCCCGTCCTTCATCGTCGTGTCTCCGTATTCTCCGTCGGGCAATCCGGCGCAGTAGACGGCGTCGGTAATGACGCACACGCCGCGCGCCCCTTTGACGTCGTACAACAGCTTGACCGCATCCGGATGCACGTGGATCCCGTCGGCGATCAGCTCCGTCGCCAGCTCCGGGCAGATCAGTCCGGCGCCGGCTACGCCCGGTTCCCGATGGTGGAACGGGCTCATGCCGTTGAAGTGATGCGTCGTCTGCGTCGCCCCCCGCCCGATCGCCTCGCGCATCTGCGCCAGCGTCGCGTCCGAATGGCCGACGGACACGGTGACGCCCGCCCGGGACAGTCGCTCCGCCGCCACCATGCCGCCTTCGATCTCCGGCGCGAGCGTGACGATCCGGAGAAGGCCCCCGGCCGCCTCGAGATAACGGCCCAGCTCGTCCGGACGCGCCGGACGAATATTGCCTTTGTCCTGCGCCCCGCAGCGGATCGGGTTCAAGAACGGGCCCTCCAGATGGAGGCCCAGCAGCTCCGCGCCTTCGAGCCCCCGCGCGGCTGCCTGAACGGCGTTCCGCAAAGCATCGGCAATCTCCGCCTCGGCGGCGGACTCCGTCGTGGCCAGAAAAGAGGTCGTGCCGTGCGCCGCGTGGTACAGGCTCATCCCGTTCAAGCCCTCGTACGTAGCGTCCATCGCCTGCCAGCCGCCGCCGCCGTGGACGTGCTGGTCGATCAACCCCGGGATCACGACGTTTCCGCCCAGATCAAGGATCTTCGCCTCCGCGGCTTCTAGCTCCGAACCGCCGACAGCTTCGATCCGTCCGTCGGCGCCGATCAGCAAACGTCCGCCGTCGATCCTGCGGCCGCCCGCGTAGATCGTCCCATTGGTCACCAGCAGGCGGCCGATACTATTCGTCATATGCAATGCCCCTCTCCCTTGACCAATTCTTGATCGCGAAGCGTACGGCGCCGACGAGGCCGGCCTTGTCCTGCAGCTTGCCGGGCACCACGATCGGCCGCCACTCCGCTTCGGGGATGTGTACGGCCAGCTCGTCGCGGATCGGCTGCAGCAGGCAGTCGCCCGCGGCGGCCACGCCTCCCCCGACGATGATCATCCGCGGATCGACGGCAAAGGCGAGCGCGGCCAGCTTGCGTCCAAGGGCGCGGCCTACGAACCGGAAGATATCCGCAGCCACGGCATCGCCCGCCTGGCAGGCCAGGAAGACGTCGAGCGCGGTGATCGGACGCGTCAGATCCGCCAGAGACGTTGACTGACCGCCTTGTACGGCCTCGGCCGCGAGCCTCGCGATGCCCGGCGCCGACGCGATCGTCTCGAGGCAGCCCCGCTTGCCGCAGTTGCACGGCGCGTCCAGTCCGTCCACGCGGTCATGCCCGATCTCGCCGGCCAGGAGACGGCTCCCCCCGCGCCAAGACGCCGTCCATCATGATGCCAGCCGACAGCCCCGTCCCTACCGTGATGCAGACCAGGTCGGCGCAGCCTTCGCCCGCCCCCGCCGCGGCTTCGCCCAAAGTATAGAGCCTGACGTCGTTATCGATATAGACAGGCGCCCCCAGACGCCGGCTCATCTCTTCTGCGAACGGCACGTTTTTCCAGCCCATGTTCGAGGCGTCCAGCGCCATCCCGCTCGCGGTATCCACCCAGCCGGGAACGCCGAACCCGGCGGCGGCGATATCGCGGTATCCGTGCGCCTGCGCGAGCGCCGCGATCTCCATGCCCAGCCGGTCGATGAATTCGGCCGGATCGGACGTCGGGCGACGCGGATCCGCGCGCATCGTCGCGATCCGCCGCTCGCCGATCGGCAAGCCGCGCTCGTCGAAGAGGCCGATTACGGTGTTCGTCCCTCCGATATCCGCGCCGATAAAGGCCGCACCAGACTTTTCCATCTCCGCCATCCTAGCAGACCTCCGTCGCGCGAACGCCTAGTATAGCTTCTATGGTAGAACGAATCAGGCTGCCGGCATACAGGCCGTTTTTAATTTATACTGCGGAACTCTTATCCTCAAGTTACCTAGCCGGCGCTACAGCCCGTGCTGTCCGGCCGCGCCCGGAGTGATTAAGATCCACTCAGTAAAAAACGCGAACGCCTCATCGTCACGGCGCCGCGCCTGAAGTAGACTAGACTGGATCATAAGGGATTCCCTACAAGGAGCTGTAAAGAGATGGAGAAAATCGTCATCGAAGTCGGCCCCCCTCCCTCGTCCGCAGCCGCGGCAGGCTGGGCGACCCGAACCATTCAATCGGCGATCGATTATGCGGCCAATCTCGGGGGCGGCACGGTCAAGCTGGGCGAAGGCGTCTATGCGCTGGACGGCACGCTTCATCTGCGTTCGGGCGTCCGGCTCGAAGGTATTCCCGGCCGGACCGTGCTGCAGCAGGGCGAGGAGCGGCTGTCCGAGTTGGCGTGCGACGCCGACCGGCACGAGCGTCAGGCAGCGGTCCTGCATCCCGACCGCTTCGAGATCGGACAGACCGTGACGATCCGCAAAGCCGCGTCGAGCATGCTATTCGGGGACACCGTCGCCGTCATCGTCGGCAAAGAGGGGCAAGTGCTGCACCTCGACCGCGAACTGCACGCAACCGTGCTGATGGACGAGGGTGGCATCGCGACGACGCAGTCCCCCGTCGTCGCGGCCTACGACTGCGCGGACATCGAGCTGTACGGACTGACCGTCCAAGGAAACGAAAACAACGTCACGCAGGCGGAGGGCTGCCGCAGCGCGGGCATCTACCTGTACGGCGTCGCCCTTGCGCGGATCGAGCGCTGCGCCGTGCGCGCCTACAAGGGAGACGGCATCAGCTACCAGCACTGCGCGGACATCGCCGTCGAGGAGTGCGAAGCCGTCGGCAACGCCGGAAAGGGCGTTCACCCCGGCAGCGGCACGTCACGCACGCGGATCGTGAACAGCCGCTTCGACGGCAATGGCCTGGACGGCATCTTCCTCTGCTGGCGCGTGCAGGACAGCGTCGTGGAAGGCTGCACGGCGGTCGGCAACGGGATGAGCGGCCTTTCCATCGGTCACAAGGATGTTCGCAACGTCATCCGTTTCAACCGTTTTTCGGACAACCGTTACTACGGCATCTTCTTCCGCAACGAAAAAGAACCGATGTCGGCCAGCTACAACCGGGTCGAAGGGAATACGCTGGAAGACAACGGCTCGGATGAAATGGGCTACATCGGCATCCGAATGCGTGGATACACGCACGACGTCGAGCTCGTATCGAACCGGATCTCCTTCGCCAAAGCGCCGCCGGAGCGGACGATCGGCATCTGCCTGGAACCGCATACGTCGAGCATCACGCTCGGGGACAACAAGTTCGCGGGCTGCGCGCTGCGGACGCACGACCACTGGGAGCCCGGCGGGCGGCATGAATAAATAAAAGCCGTTCCGGCGCCGCTGCTGGAACGGCTTTCTTGCGGTCGTGCACGATCCCGTCTTGCTTAAGATTCTTTTTTTCAGCTTCGCCTATCCTCAGATCGCATCCCGCTGCGCGGGCTCAGTGTCCAGGATCGGATGCGAGATCCCGATGACCGTCCCGCCCTCGTCCCTGTTCTCGATCTGCAGTCCGTACCGTTCGCCGAAATAGAGCGCCAGCCGTTCATGGACATTGCGCAAGCCGACCCCTTTGCGCTGATGGGGGACGTTGCGCTCGGCGGTCAGCAGCCCGGCGCGGAGCGCCTCCGGAATGCCCGGACCGTTATCCACGATCTCGAACAGGAGCCGGTAGGGCTCGAGGCTGCCCCGAATCAGAATCTTGACCGCCTCTCCGTCTCCGGCATGCCGGGTACCGTGCTTGATCGCGTTCTCCACGAGCGGCTGAAGCATCAGGCGCATGCAGGGCAGCTGCAGGATGTCTTCGTCGATCATGTAGACGACCCGGATCGAAGTATCCTGGCGCGCGGACTGGATGGCGACGTAAGCCTTGACGTGCTCGATCTCGCGTTCGACCGTCGTCAGTTCCCGTCCGTCGTTCAAGCTCAGCCGCAGCAGGTTGCCGAGCGACCGGACCATCTCGCTGATATCGGACGCTTGCCTGCTTTCGGCTTTCCAGCGAATCGCCTCGAGCGTGTTGTACAAAAAGTGCGGATTGATCTGATGCGTGAGCACCTGAAACTCCAGTTCTTTTTTTGTCTTTCGCCTCTTTCTCCGCGCTGCTGACCAGTTCATCGATTTTCCGCACCATATTGTCGAAGCCCATATAGAGCCAGCCGATCTCGTCCGAACGCTTAAGCTGCGGCCAGTTGTGCACCGTCTCCCCGTGCTCTACTTTGCGCATCGCTTTGACGAGCTTCTGGATCGGATTGGTGAACCTATAAGTGAAAAAGGCGACGGTAAAGACCGAAATCGCGAGATAAAACAGCAGAAAGAGAAAGCTGATGCGCTCGATGCCCGATACCGGCCTCGTGAGCACCGATACGGGAATGAGGCTGAGCACCTTCCAATCGTTATGGGTCAGCGTCGCGTACGTCGCCATATACTGCACGCCTTCGATCGTGAGCCGGCTCGCGGCCTCCGTAGACTGCTTGAGGAAATCATCCAGCTCGGGCGAATCGAATCGGGTCCCGATCCGTTCCGCTTCCTGGTGATAGACGATCGTATTGTTTTCGTTCAGCAGCACGACCTGCTGGCGATCTACCATTTTGACCGGCGCCAGATACTCGCTCAGCGTGCTTGCCTTGATGTCGGCGATGACGAAGCCCAGCGGCTTGGACTGGTTCAGTCCGTACAATTGCTTGATTTTCGACAGGAACGGCTCCTTATAGAGGATCGGATTGTCCTGCGGCAGGAACAGCTGCCAGTAAGGAGACTTCATCTCCTTGGCCAGACGGAACCAGGCCTGGCTCTCGATATCTTCGTCCTGGTAGATCGTGTGCGTAAAGGTCGGATAACGCGACGGCTCGATCGGGAAGATCCGGATCGTGTACGCATGCGTGTTTCTGTTCAGCAAGCTGGTATACTGTACGAGCCTGGACGTGATCTCCAGCTCCTCCAGCTCCCCCCGACGGCCTTATGCTGAGCAGCTCCTGCATATCCTGAGAATACATGATCTCGCTCTGGGCGTTGTCTACCAGGTCGAGATAATTGTCCAGCACCTTCGCGTTCTTGACCATCATCTCCATGGACACGAACGAGCTTACGTCTTGAATCGCCTTGATGGACTTGGAATAGGCAAAGTAGCCGATGAACAAAAAGGGAAGCACGACGATCAGGAAAAACAAAAGAATCACTTGGCGGCGGATCGAGAATCGGCCCAACTGGGTTCGAACCGTTCTAATCATGCCGGCCGCTCCGGCTGTTGCGGTACTCCTGCGGCGTGCAGCCGTACGCGCGTTTGAACAGCTTGGCGAAGTGGACGGGATCCTGGTAACCGACCATGTAGCTGATCTGGTAAACCTTGTACCTGAGATCGCCGAGCCGGTCCGCCGCGTTTTTCAGGCGTACGTCGGTCAGATACTCCAGGAAGTTCATGTCGGTTTCTTTTTTTGAACAGCTTGCTGAGCCATACCGGCGTCACGTGCACCCGGTCGGCGACCATTTGCAGCGTCAGGTTTTCCTGATATCGCTCATGGATGATGCGCTGTGCCTCGTCTACGATCTGGCTGCGCGATCCGGACTGCGCCTTGATGCTCTCCGCCGCCTTCAGCAGCTGTTCCGTCGCCTGCTCCCTGAGCGACTCCAGCGTGTCGAAGCGTTCGAGATGCTCCCAGAGCGCGATCGGATGCTTTTCCCAGGACGTTTCCTTCCAGCCCGCCGTCTTCTGCGCGGCCCGAAATACGTCAAGCAGCCACTCGAACGTGCGCTGCTGCAGGTCTTTCGGATGCTTGACCTCCCAGGACTTGGCCAGCCTTGGGAACCCGGCCATCGTCTCCCGGATCTCCCTGTCGGTACCGTACTTCAAGATCTCCACGGTTTCCTTTGGATTGGCCAGCTGGTACTCGTGACGGTCGCCGAAGTCGTCCTCGGACGCCTCCTCTGCCTCGCTTCCTTGGAGCCTTCGGCTGACAAGCGACTCCATCGCGCTGCCGTACAGATGGGACAGCTGCTGAAGCCCGCCTTTCCCGTTGGCCTCGCCCATGTCCAGCCGGATATCCAGCGTGCGCCCGATCCGCTCGCGCGCTTCCTCTAGCAGGTCCGCGCGGGGCTCCCCGATGTCCGCTTCGGACTGCTCGAGGATCGCGATCCAGTCGTCCTGCTCGGACCTGAATAGCGCGTGACGGCCGGGATGCCGCTCGGCGATCGTCTGCGCGAGGAGACCTCCGACGTCCGCGAGCAGCGCGTCCTTGTCGAGTACGGGCATTTTAAGTGTAAGCGCCTTCAAGCTGTCGACGCCAAATACAGCGAGCCGGAGCCGCGCGTCGAGCAGCCAAGCGAGATCCAGCTGCCCCAGCTTGTGCTCGGTCCGCGACGCAGGATCCTCCCGGTAGGCGCGACTGATCAGCTGGCGCAGAAGCTCTTCCCTGATCTTGGGGACGGCCGACTCGTATCCTTGCCGGATGAGGCTGCGGCGCAGCTCGCTTTCACTCTTCTCGCGCTGTCGCTGGAGCGCCACCGTAACCGCCTTGAACAAATCGTTCTTGTCCAGCGGCTTGAGCAGGTAATCCGATACGCCGAGCTTGAAGGCTTCCTTGGCATAATGAAAATCGTCGAAGCCGCTGACGACGATCATGTCGCCTCCGTACTTTTCCTGCGCGAGCGTCTCGATCAGCTTCAAGCCGGACATGCGGGGCATGCGGATATCCGTGACGATCAGGTCCGGCCGCCGCGCGAGCGCCAGCTCCAGCGCCGTATCGCCGTCGTCGGCATCCAGCACCTCGTCGACGCCCCACGCCGACCAGGGGATCTGTTTAACAAGACCGTTGCGAATTTCCCTTTCATCGTCGACTATCAAGATCCGGACCATCTCGCCGCCTCCTCGAATTTTCACTGTCCTATTGCGCGTAGATAACGGGAATGAGGCTTTGATCTCCATTTTGCGCAGGGTCTCCCGGCGCCGCTATGAGCCATTCTAGACGAATGCAGGGCGTTTTTATCTCTGTTGCAACGCTAGGATGCCGGTTCGTCTCCTGGCTCAATATTTCTCCTTCGATGCCATCCATTCCTTCCCAAAAGAGTGAAAAACGCCGATTCCGATGAAATCCGCAAGAGACGATGCGGACGCCTTCGGTATCGGCGTTTGCAAAGGCAGAGCAGCTTTGGCAGCTGCCTTTCTAGATAAATAGAGGCGGTACGTTTTCGGTCAGCTCCAGCACGCCTACGATATCCTCGTCGGAATTGCGGACCGGGAAGTAGACCGTCTGTCCGCCCCCCCGGTCCCGGCGCGTCGGCCGCCCGGAGAACGCGCGCAAAATCTCCGGCCAGAGCGGCATGATATCGGCGCCCTCGGACGGCAGCGAGCCGCCCGCGACCATGACCTCGCCGAGCGCCGGGTTTTCCGGCCGCCGGATCCACAGCGCCGCGTAGGGACGCCGGAGCGGATCGATCCGCTCCGTCAGCAGGAGTACGCGCTTCAAGGCGTTGAAGTGGTCTTCAACGAAGTCGACTTCATCGCCTAGCGCGAATTGGCTGTCCGTGCCGGCGACTTTCAGCGGATATTCGCGCCGCTCGGGCGGCATGACGTCTTCGAGAAAGTCGCCCGGCAGAAACAACGCGCCCAGCCTTGCGATTTCCATCAAGCTATACGTTTTCGGCATCGCGGTCTTTGCCTCCTTATCCCAGGATTCCCCACAGGCTTCGTTTCAGGTCGTTCAGCGTTTCCGACGGCCGGCCCTCGTGCAGCGACGCTATCGGCGCTTCGCTGAACATCGCGTTCTCCCACTCGTACGGCGGCTTGTCGAGGAAGTCCGGCTTGCCCGGCCACCAGGCTCCCGGCGCAAGGCCGAATGCCTCGGCGATCGCCTCGCCCATCCGCGCCCTGCCGGAATCCGGCTGCGCGCGCACCCACTGTTCCATGCAGTCCGCGACCTGCATCGTGTTGCGCAGCACCTTGAGCCGGATGGACGGGATCGGCTCCTGCAGGCCGAACAGCCGGTCCCCGGGGTAGAATACCGCGGTGCTGCCTTCCGAATCGGGCGTCACGTGCCAGTCGTCTCCCCACAACGTGTTTTCCCAGTACACGAACCCGTCTACGCCCCTTGCCACGGCGGCCAGCGGCGAGATCGCGGTGGCGAGCAGAGGCTGCGAGATGCGCTCCGCCGAGCCGTACGTCCACACCTCGCAGCCGGCGTCGCGCAGCACGTCCAGGCTTTCCGGGAACCACGAGAACATCTGATGGTTGACGACCCACAGCTTGATGAGGTCCGCGTACTTCCCGAAGTGCAGCCCGTAGCTCCAGCTGGCATCGGTACGGAAGACGAACTTCGCGCCGCTCTCTTTCTCCAGCACGTCCTTCGCCAGATCGTAATAAATGTCGTTAACCTTCTCGTCCCAGACGAAGCGCGTCTCGTCTCCGTCGTAAGGGAACAGCTTATACCGCTTCTTGTGGTTCAGGAAAAGCTCGAACTTCGTCCGCAGCCAACCGCGCTCGGTGAAGTGACGGTGGAATTCCTCCATGATCCCGGCGAATTCCGTGCGATAGCCCTTCGTCCCGAACTTGACGTAATCGGCCGGCCAGTGGAAGTTGAACGGCAAATACATGTAGGGAATCGGGATCGCGCCGCGCTTCGTGCCTTCGAATGCCGAACCGTCCAGATAGGGGCCGAAGTGCTCGTCGAATGTCGACCAATCCTTGACGTGCATCTCCTTGCCCCGGCCCTCGACCTCCGGTATAAAGGCCGCGGGAATGCGCCCCGAGTGCTCGTAAGGCAGATAATGCAGCAGGCAGCGGTGCTCGTGAGCCATTCTGAAGTAGGCCTGCTCCGTCCTGAAATACGTGCCGTCCTCGTAGCGGTCCGGATTACGCCTCAGGCTGTCGATCCGGCGCGACAGGTTGTCGGCGTAGCTGTTCAGGTCGGCGATCACCAGCGATTCGTCCGGCACGGCCGTCTGAAGCGCGCGCAGCCGAATCTCGTGCGTATCGGTCCCGCTCCCCCGTCGTCACGCGGACCGCGCCGCGGTAATCTCCCGCATGGACGCCGGCAGGGACGAACAAGTCCACCCACACGGCAACATAAGCTTGGCCCTCTACATCGTTCGCGGCCGAGATCGCGGCCAAGGTGCGGGGTCCCGCGTCTCCGCCGTCCAGCGGCACCAAGGCGTCGGGATAATACCGCCCTTGCACGCGATGATACCACTGCGCGTAAAAGACGAATTCGCCGGCGCCGATCTCGCCCTGCTCGCCCCGCAGGGGATCGGCCTCGAAGCGGATCGCGGACGGACCCGCGTCATCGAGCCTGACGATCAACTGAAAAGATACGTACGCGTTGCGCGGAGAAACCGGATTCGACGAAACCTCGGCCAGCTCGGCCAACGACCGGATGCGGGCCTGCTCCTCGAGCACCTCCCCGGTCTGCGGACAGACGCGGACCATATCGTGAATTAGATAGCTGCTGCTCATGCCCTAACCTCCTGTCGCTGCGTTTGTTTGGCGTTGAGCGCCGAGACGGCGATGTCCGAAGCGGGGACGCGGGTCCCCTTGCGATTCGTCGCCAGTACCGTCCTGCGCTCGCCGGGCAGCAGGTTGAAGTAGTTGTCCGAGAACATCGTATGATCGATCGGACATTCAAGCTTGACGAACCGGGCGAACGTATCGGTCTCGATCGTGACGCGCACGCCTTCGGGTCCTTCTTCCTTGGTCACCTGCAGCCGGCAGGGACTGAACCGCAGATCCTTGTGCTCGGCGAAAAAGAAATGGTTGTCGTAGACGTCTTCCCTCGCGCTGCGCGCGAACATGAACCGGGACCGCTTGTCGATGACGCCGAGGCGCCACTCGATCTCGGCCGGCGCGTATTCGACGATCTTAACGGACGCGTTAGCCGCGACGCGAACCTCGAACGACTGCTCGTAGATCGATTGGCCGAAGCAGCTGCGCACGCCGACCGCGATCGTATCGTCGTATGCCTCGTTGCTGTCGTTGGTCATCCAGACGGAGATCCGTCCTTCGTCCTCCTTGAACGACAGCAGCAGCGGATGATAGAAGCGGCGGGCATAGTAGTAGGAGGCCTTCGGGAACAAGTAATAATCGATCAGGCTCCAGCTGATGCCCGGCCAGCAGTCGTTGAGCTGCCAGATCAGGGAGCCGCCGTTCTCGGGCTTGCGCCTGCGGAAATGCTCGACGCCGAACTTAAGCCCCTCCGCCTGGCACAGCATCGAAAAGTCGACGTACTCGTCCAGATCGCGCGGCAGCCCCGAGTAGCCCGCCATCGTGATGGTCGCCTTTTCCGGCTCGTAATCCTTGTTGCGGTAATCGACCTCGAAGCTGCCGTAGTAGAGCTCTCCCTCCGGGATGTTGCGCCGCAGCGTCTCCTTCACCGTGCTGCCGTGAATGCCGAACTCGCTGCTGAACTTGGAGGTATCCTCCGCGAATCGCCGGTAGGAGATGCCGTACGGCGAGACGTCCATCTTGGAGGCTTCGCCGTAATGCCGCGGATAGACGTCCCCTGCCCATACGGCCCAGTTGTGCGTATCGCCTTCGTCGAAGCTGTTCGGATCGTTGCCGCCCCAAGGCGAGCTGGGCCAATACAGCCGAGTGGGGTCGAGCTTCTCCAGAAGCTCGGGCATCAGCTCGTGGAAAATCTTCGCGCCATAGAAGCGGGTGTCGCTGCGGTAGTGCATTTTTTCGCTGTGGATCGCCTGGCTCTCGTTGTTGCCCGCCCAGATCGCGATGCACGGATGTCTGCGCAGCGCCTTGACGTTCGCCGCGATCTCCGCCCGTACGCTGGCCATGAACGCCTCGTCGTAATCGGGAACCTCGCTGCAGGAGAACATGAAGTCCTGCCATACGAGCAGTCCTTGGCGGGAGCATGCCCGATAGAACGCGGCCTTTTCATAGACGCCGCCGCCCCAGACGCGCAGCATGTTCATGTTCGCTTCGCGCGAGAGCGTCACGAGATCCTCGTACCGCTCGTCCGGGATCGCGCCGATGAAGTTGTGGGCGGGAATCCAGTTCGCGCCTTTGGCGTAGACCGGCCTGCCGTTCAGCACGAAATGGAAGCGGGGGCTGCCGTTCTCCGAACGAAGTTGGACCTCGATCGTGCGGATGCCGACCTCCTCGGACAGCGTATCGACGAGCTCGCCGTCCGCCATCAGATTCACGGTCAGGTCGTACAAGAAGGGCTCGCCGTGATCGAACGTCCACCAGAGCGAAGGCTGCTCCACCGCGAACCGGACGCCGATCTTGCCGTCCGTCACGTCCGTCTCGCACCGGACTTCGCCGTCGCGTCCGCGCAGGATCGTCTCGGCCGTCAGCCTCGCGTCGGCGCCGCGGTGCCGGACTTCGGCCTCGACCTCGACCTCCGCGCGGTCCGGACCGATCGACAGCGTCTTGAAGTTCAAGTGCGCGAGCCGCGCCGCATGGATCACCTTCAGGCGGGCTTCTTTCCAAATGCCGGCGGTCACGATGCGCGGGCTCCAGTCCCACGAGAAATTGCATGCGCACTTGCGCAGCCAGATCCGTTCGTAATTGACCTTGGACCAGAAGCGGGATACGTCCTGCAGGGCCGCGTATTCGACGACCGGATCGAAGCGGACGACGAGCACGTTGCCCCGTTCCTTCAGCTTGCCGGACAGCTCGGCCGAGACGGGCACGAACATATTGTCGGACACGGCGACCGACTCGCCGTTCACGAACACCTCCGCGAGCGTGTCCAAGCCGTCGAGCTCCAGCAGCAGCCCGGCGTTCTCCGCGGCGTCCGGACGGTCGAATAGCGTGCGGTATACCCACGTTTTCCGCTCGATCCACAGGCAAGCCTGGTCGTTGGTCGAGTAGTACGGGTCCTCGATGCGCCCGTGCGCCAGCAGCGTCGAATGCACGTCCCCCGGCACCGCGGCCGCCAGCCATTCCGCATCGTCGAAGCTCGTGCCGTGCACGGCTTCCGGAATGCTCTCCCTGCCGTCGAAACCTTGTATTTTCCAATCGCGGTCCAGCTCTACAGCGTTCGTCTTGATCGGTATCATCGTCCATTCCTTCCCGGCCTTCGCCTCGAACCGCCTTGTGTTTTGCAGCTATCTATCATGTTAGAGAGGACGCCGTTCTTTATAAACGAGACATTGCTGGCTTTTACTGAGAAGCTTTTGTCCGTTGGGAGCGTATCCATTCGCTGACGGCCAGCAGCCCTAGCCCTTGCGTGAAAGCGGTGACCTGGAGCGGAATCGTGCGGTAGCCTTCCAGATCGGTCTGGACCGCGGTCCCTGACGATCCGCCCAGGACATTCCCTTCAGCGTCGACGTTCGCGAGGACGGCCGCCATCGCCCGATCCGCCGCCGGCTTGAATTTCTCGTCCACAAGACGAAGACGGATGCCTTTCAAGATGCCGTAGGCGACGCCTGCCGTGACCGAGGTCTCCAGATAGCTGTCCGGCCGATCCAGCACGGTGCGCCACATGCCCGATTCATCCTGCAGGCGCGCAAGCGCTTCCAGCTGCTCGTTCAACATCCCGACGGCCAGCCTCTTCTCCTGCGTGTCTTCCGGTTCGTACTGCAAAATGTCGACCGCGCTGGCCGTGACCCAGGCGTTGCCTCTGCCCCAGAGAAATCCGAGGGGCTTGGACGCGACATCGTCCCATCCATGAAAATACAGCTTGCTCGACTCGTCTTTTAATTTGGTCATGTGGAGGACAAGCTGCTTCACCGCTTCGCGCACGTAGCTTTTGTCGCCAAGCGCAGCGCCGCGTCTGGCCAGATAGATGACGCTTACGAACAAGGTGTCCGCCCAGATCTCCGCGGCAGCGCCCCCGGCGCTCATAAAGTGCGGGATCGCGCCGCTTGGCGTTCTTTTTTTGTTCCCGCATGAGGTATCGGTCGTATCGGTCGCAGATGCGCTCGTATTCGGGGTCGTTCATGCGTTCGCGAAGCGACAGTACCGCATGCAGCGGCATCGTCGAATTGACGCAAACGTTGTTCATCCCGCTGTCGATCTTGGCGTCGATCCACTGCCGCATCTCTTCATGCCAGCCGGCATGAGGGACGATGCCGTGCGCCTCCGCGATGCCGTAGAAGGCCACCCCGATGCTCCAGTCCCAACGCGCCCAGCGCCATTCGAGGTCGTCGTGCTCGTCCTGGCCGTATTTTTGGCTCAGCGCCAACGTTTGTCGTACCATTCGGTTCAGATGTTCGACCGCCGTTGAAGTTTCCAAGTCATGCTCCCCTTCCCGCGACTCGCGACAGCTTTTATGCTCGAATGACCGGCACGCCTTCCGGCGCCTCGATCGCAAGCTCCCCATGCGCGTAAGCGATACGGATCGTGCCCGTACGCACGCGGCACGCGAAGTCGAAGCGCTCCAGTTCGTCCGGGATCCGCGGCGCCAGCCTGATGGCTTTCCACCCCGGAGCCGCGGGCTTCAGACCCATGATTTCTTCGATGAACAACGGAATGGGCGCGCTGGCCCATGGATGGCACAGGCTGGTGTTCCACTTCTGCTCCTTGCCCCACGCCTCGAAGCAAGTCGTCGCACCTTCTTTTACCATGTTCCCCCCATGAACGTTCGTCCTCGGCCGTCAACCTGGCGTACACGTAATCCGTCTCGCCTGCCGCCGCCAGCGCCTTCAGCAGGAAGTAGGAAAAGTAAACGCCGCAGTTCATATTCCTGCTCTTGAGCCAGGAGATGACGGACGACACGGCGTCGTCCGGCACGAGCCCGAACAGCAGCGGCAGCGCGTTCGCGTGCAGGGAAGCGTGCTGCGACCCGACCGCGTCGACGAATCGCCGGTTGCCTGCGTCGTAGAACGCTTGCAGGAATTCGTCGCGATACCGCTCCAGCCCGTCCGTTGATTCATCCGAATCCGGGTCCATCCCTAATGCCGCGCGGATGTCGGCAAGCGTCTTGCGCGCGCCGTAGTAGAAGGCGTTGACCACGTTGTGGCAGCCGGGGCCCACCGGACGCGTGAGCGTAAAGTCGTAGCCGTCGCGCAGCCCGTCCGGCCAATCGACGAGGTTCCATTTGTCGTAGACATTTTCGAGCAGCCCGCTGGGTCCGCGGTAGCGATCGAAATACCGGATCATCGCGCTTGCGACGGGCTCCATCTCGCGCAGGAAATCCAAGTCTCCGCTATGACGGTAATATTCGAGCAGCTGCATGGGCCACTGAAAGGAAAAATCGGCGATCTCCTGCATGTAGCTTCCCGGCGCTACCGCCATGCCGCCCGGGCATATATGCTGCGCGGCAATCGCAAAATCGGCGAGCGCCTTCTTAACCATCCGCAAGTCGCCCGTCGCATATAGATGGGCGTGCATGATCACCGTGTTGTCGCCCAGATACTGCCCTTTCTCGCGGCTCGGGCAGTCGACGAACTGCTCCTGCGTGCCGTAGCGCAGGCCGTTCCGGCAGATCGTCCACACCTGCTTAAGCATTTCGTCCGATGCGTCGAACTTGCAGGCGTCGCTGTCAACGGGATAATGGCGGACGATCGCGGCGAACGAGTCCGACCGGATCGCGGCGGGCGAGCCGATGACCTCGACGTAGCGAAACGCTTTGTATTCGAACGGCTCCAGCGCGTCAAGCTCGCCAGACAGCGTCCACCATTCGCGGTACTTGCAGTTGCAGCGCATGTCGTACCGAACATGCTCGCCGGTATCGTCCAGTTCCTCCCCGCATCGGATCTCCAGCCGCTCGCCGCGCGTGCCGCGCGCTTCCATGACGAACTGGCCGGTCAGCTCCGTGCCGAAATCGATCAGGTAACGTCCGGGCTCCGGATTGGCTACCGACGCGGGAGTGCGCCGATACACGGCAAGCGGCGGCGTCGGCTGCAGCGCCAGCCGATGGTCGTCGTTCTCCGCCGGACGGCAAGCCGTCCATGCGCTGTCGTCGTATGCCGGCTCCCGCCAGCCGCGCGCCTCGAGCCGGCTGTCGATATGCTCGAGAAACTGCGTCAGGAGACCGACCGTCTCCGCGGTTCCGTCGCCGTATTGGCGGGCGACGGTATATTTCCAGGTGGAGTCGCTCGCGAGCAGCAGCCGTTCGTCGGCGAACAGCTCGGCGATCATGCCCTGCCGCAAGTCGCCGCTATTGTACGCGCGATTGATCAAGCCTTGATAATACACGTGCACGGCGATCACGTTGTCGCCCGGATGCAGCCATGGCGAGACGTCCAAGCGCAAGTACGGGTAATGAAACGCATACCCCTGCGCCGGACCCTGCGCGACGAACGCGCCGTTCAGGTACAGCTTGAAATAATCGTCCGCCGAAATATCGAGCCACAACCGCTTGCCCGCGCATTCTTCCGCCCCGAGCGTAAAGACCCGGCGAACCAGCATATGCCGATTCAGCAGCTCGACCGGGTGCTCCGGCAGGTCGATCGTCTCTAGCTCCTTATGCAGCAAATGAAGCGGCGCGAGCCCGCCGAAGTCGGTGTCCTGAATCCATTTCGCCTGCCACGTCTTTGTCGTATCCAATGCGCTGCAGCCCCTCTCGCAAACTTCGTATACTTTGTACGGCCAAAGGATCAGAATCCCAATCGGCATCGGTCGCATCGCCGTAAAGGTCATCGTCCAATCAGGCGTTTTATCCATTATACATTGTACTATCGCGGCTAATTTTCTGAAGGGATTTTTTTGTGCAGCGGTAAGTGTATAGCAGAAAAAAACGGCGCCTCCCGGAGGAATGGCGCCGGCCTTGCTTACTGCCAGACTGTGAAGCTCTTCGACTCGTTTACATATTCTGCTCTTTTGCCGCTTCTTTGTAAATTTGCGTTGCAGCTTCGTTGATCTTATCGAGTCCTTTATCCTTAAGCGTTTTCTCGAGTCCTTGCCAGATGCCGTCGAGCTTGGACGGGTCCTTCTCGAGGATAAATTTCGGAAGGGTTTTGCCCCATTCGGCAATGGCTTCCGTATTGAACTTTTTCATCTCGTCCGTGCCCTTGCCGGCCGTGCGCGGATAAGTCCTTTCTGTGCCCTTAACGAGCAGATCGGCTTGCGTTTTGGCTCCGTATTTCGCCAGCGTATCGACCACGACCGGGCTTGTCGTTTTCTGAATCCAGCTTTCCGAGAATTGCCACATCGCAAAATCGCCGTCCGACAGCGTAAATCCGGCACCATAGTTGGCCGACATTTGACGGGCATAGCCGAGGCCCACATCCTCCCAGAACGTATCCGGGTGCGTCTTGTATTGATCGACGAGCCAATCCGTCACGACACGTTTTCCGTTCTCGACGGTATAGTACTTGCCTTCGAAGCCCCAGCCGACAAGAATTTGGTTTTCCAGCTTGAACATATCGTCATAGAACTCGATGATGCGGACCGGATCCTTGGCGTTTTTCGTAATCGATAGCCACATTTCGCCGCCGCGATTCGCATAGGTGACTGGCGTCGCGACCATTTTCGTCTTCCCCGGCGCCACGATGTCGAACCAGACATAGGAGTGGTCGGCCATATTGTTGCTCTCCAGAGAAGCGTTACAATCGAATCCGCCTCCGAATATGACGAGTACGCGGCCCTGATTGCACTTCGTCGTAAATTGGTCTTGCGTCTGCACCAGCGATTCGGGATCGAAGAGCCCTTCCTTGTTGATTTGGTTCAAGAATTTAAAGAAGTCGGTATAGCCTGGCTCGAAGAAGCGATATCTAGCGTTCCACTGATCGTCCACGTAATAGCCTGCAGTATTCGGGAAGCCGGCATACTGGCGTGCCGCGCTATCGAAATTGTTGAACAGCTGGTTCGCTTCGCCGAAGTTGGAGAAGCCGATGGTCTTGCCGCCTCCGATCTCCGGATTTTTTTTCATATAATCCGCGACGATTTTATGAACGTCCTCGAGCGTTTTAATCTGCGGATATCCGGCGTCCTTCAGAACGGCGGTCTGGATCGCAATCCATCCCTTTTCCAAAAGATTATTCACCTTATCGGTCGGAGGCTGCAGCAGGCCGTATATCTTCCCGTCGTTTTTATCCTGAAGCAAGGACAAGTCGTTATGATACGCTTTCATAATGTTGGGCGCATGTTCCTTGATGAGATCCGTCAGATCGAGTACGGCCTTCGCCTGGATGTACGACTGCAGCGTGTTGTCGTGAATGTTGATGACTTCCGGATAATCTCCTGCCGCGAGCCATACATTCATCTTCGTCCGGAAGTCGCCGGTGATGATATCCCACTTGATGGTTGCGCCCGTGCGTTTCGTGATTTCCTTCGCCACGTCGCTGGACCAGTTCATGTTCGGGTTGTCGGTGTTCATCGTGAACGTGAACGGCTGCTTCTCGGCCGAGGTAGCCGACGCAGATGGCTCCGCCGACGCGGAAGCGGTTCCAGAAGCAGTCGGGCTTGGACTTGGGCTCGCGCTCTGCGAGGACTCCGCGCCGTTATTGCTCTTGGAGCATGCCGTCACCAGCATGATCGCGGTCAACAGTAAGACGCTTAACAAATTAAGCTTGCTCTTTTTCCGCATTGTTGCGACCTCCGATTTTTTTATTGATTTATTATTTCATACCGTTCTCTTCGCTTGCTAGCCCGAGACGGCAATGAAATCAGTCCTTCATAGCCCCGAGCGTCATGCCTTTGACGAAGTATTTTTGCAGGAACGGATAGACGAGCAGGATCGGTACGGTAACGAGTATCGTTAACGTCGATTTGATGGTGAGCGGCGAAATAATGCGCCTTCCCAAGCCATCTCCAGATTCCGCATTACTGGTTTCGACGGTCTGAATCATTTTCTGCAGTTCATACTGAAGGACGGCGAGCTTCTCGTTGCGGCTGTTGTACAGGTAGTTGTCGAACCAAGAGTTCCATGCGCCGACGGCGGCATAGAGCGCAACGGTCGCCACGACTGGAAGACTGATCCAAAGAATGATCTGCGTATAGACCCGAAAATCGTTCGCGCCGTCGATATGAGCCGACTCGACAAGTCCATCGGGCAGTTGCTCGAAAAACGTTCTCATGACGAAGACGTAGAAAGCGCTCACGATACCGGGAACGATATAAACGAGAAAGGTGTTCATCAGTCCCAAATTCCTCATCAGCAGGTAGGTAGGAATCAACCCTCCGCTGACGTACATGGTGATGATGAGGGTAAAGCTGAATAGCTTACGGAATACGAACGTTCGTCGGCTGAGCACGTATGCGAGCATTCCGCAGCAGAAAACGGTCACGACCGTATGAATCACCGTACGAAGGACGGAATTAACTGCCGCCCGGGCAAGCTTGCCGTTCTCGAAAACATAAGCGTAATTTTCGAGCGTAAACTTGCGGGGAAACAAATACAGTCCGCCCTTCAAGGCATCCGAGGTCTCGTTAAGCGAAATGATGAGTAAATAAATGAAGGGGTATACGGTCGTTAAGGCAGCCACCGCCAACAGCGCGTAGAGCACGACATCGAAGATTCGCTCACCCGTAGTCCGATGAAGAAGCATGTTCGGATTCTCTCCAATCGTTAAGGATAAACCGCTTTCAGTTAAAAGAGGTTGGATTTGTACCTTCTGGCAACGGCATTCACAATCAGGACGAGCGTCAAGCTGACGACGGAATTGAAGATACCGACGGCCGTACCGAACGAGAAGTCTCCTTCGTTAAGACCGATCCTCAGTGCCAGAATCGAGATGACCTCCGAATATTCGGCATTGATCACGTTGCCCAGCAGGAACTGAGATTCGAAGCCGCCGGTCATCAGGTAGCCGATGTCCAGGATGGTCAGCAGCACCAGCGTCGGAACGATCGAAGGGATGACGATATACTTCACGCGCTGCCAGCGGCTCGCTCCATCCACCTGCGCCGCATCGTAAAGGCCGGGATCGATGCCGGAGATCGACGCCAAGTAGATGATCGCGCCCCAGCCGAATCCTTTCCACGTCATGATGATCGTGTGCAGAACCCAGAACCATTTGGCCTTGCCGAAAAAGAAGATCCCTTCGTTAATCCAGCCCAGCTTGATCATCAGCTGATTGACCAATCCCCCCGTCCGGAGAGAGCAGCATGACGAAGATATTCGCGACGACGACCATGGAGACGAAGTGCGGCAAGTAAGTCATCGTCTGAACGACGCGGACGAACCCTTTACTTCTCAGCTCGCTGAGGACGATGGCGAGCCCGATGGCGCAAACGGTCCCCAATACCAGCTGCATCGAATTCATGACGATGTTGTTGCGCAAGTCCTGGAGGAAGCCGCTGTGCCCGAGCAACGCTTTAAAATGCTTAAATCCGACCCATTCGGCGCCCCACAAGCTCTGTCCGATATGGTAATCCTTGAATGCCATAAGCCAGCCCCACAGCGGCACGAACTGGAACAGCGCCAGATGCAGCATGATCGGAACGGACATCCATAATAGGACATGCTGTTTTTTTGATCTTCTTCCAAAACAGAGAGAGCCGCGATGTCCTCCTGCTGTTTGTTGGAATCGTTTTCAATTCTGAAACAGCCTTCATGCTCATTCCCATTCCTCCATCCTGTTGGACCTATTTTATCATCCGGCGAGAACCGCTTTATATCTCTTAAAATTGTTGTTTACTAGGTGATTTTTAAACTTCGGGAAGAATCCATTTAGGGGGGTCAAAACTGACCCCCTAAATGATAAACCTGCCCTATAGGAAGCCTTCCGGCGCGGATGCTACAATGAATGGACATTTTTCGGCTTTCTGCGAAAGCGGGAAAGGAGCGCATGTCCTCATGGCTACCCATGTCGTTTCATTAACGGTAAACAATCGGCCCGGCGTGCTGGCGAGCGTCTCGGAGCTGTTCGGGCGAATCGGCTGCAATATCGAGAAACTGTCGGTCCGTTCCGGCAAGAAGCCGGCTATCGCGCGGATGAAGGTGGCGGTCTCGATCGATGCCGGCAGTCTGGAAGGCGTGACCGCGCGTCTGGCGGGGCTGCTCGACGTGATCCAGGTCAAGACCAAAGCGCGGCGCCATTGGCGCGAGCCGATCGCGATCGGCAGGACCGCCGCCTTCTGGATCGTCGCCTACAGCTTGTTCATCACGCTGTTCGGCACGAATCTGCCGGCCCCGCTCTACGCGCTGTACCGGGCGCAGTGGCATCTGCCGCCGGCGGCCATGACGCTCCTGTTCGCCGCCTATGCCATCGTCGTCATTCCCGTCATCCTCGTCGCAGGGCCATTGTCGGATCGAATCGGACGGGGCAAGCTGCTGCTTTCCGGCATCCTGTTCGCCCTGCTCGGCTCGGTTTTTTTCCTCTTGTCCGACGGACCGGTCATGCTGGTGCTGTCCCGCATGCTGCAGGGGGGTATCGGTCGGCATCATGAACGGGGTCGCGGTGGCGGCCATGACGGAGCTGGGCGGCCTGCAGGCGCGGAGCCAGGCCGCTCTCGCGGGCTCCGCGGCCGTGACCGCCGGCAATGCGCTCGGCCCTGTCGTATCCGGCTTCCTGGGCGAGCTCGCCGCGTATCCGACGCGCCTTCCCTTCGCGCTTCATGCGATACTGGTCTTTCCGGGCATCGTCGGGCTCTGGCTGATCGGAAATAAAGGCAAGCCGGCGAGCGGCAAGATACGGATCCGATGGCCCTCCGTGCCGCGCGCGATTCGCCCCGCGCTGTATACGGCGGCGGGGACATCGTTCATCTCCTGGTCCATCATGAGCCTGGTCACGGCGATCCTCCCGGCTTACCTCCCCGATATCGTCGGCGAATCGAGCCTGATCGCCTCCGGCGTCGGGCTTGCCCTTGTTCTCGGACTGTCCGCCTGGGCCCAGATCCGGAGCGGTCGCTACCCGCTGCTCGCCAATCTGACGGTCGGCTACCTGCTGCTCGCGACGGGGCTTGCCGTGCTTCTCGGCGCCGCGGCTGCCAAATCTCCCGCGCTGCTCGCGCTGTCCGCCGTCATGCTCGGGCTGGGCCATGGCCCCTGCTACGCCCGAAGCCTTCGCTACGTCAACGAATCCGTGCCGGATGCGTATCGCGCGCAGGCCGTATCGATCTATTACGGGGTGACTTATATGGGCGTCAGCCTTCCGATCCTCGGGCTCGGCATCGTCGCGCAGCGGCTCGGCCTCTTGCCCGCCATCTGCCTATTCGCCGGCGCGACGGTCGGCCTGATGGCATGGAGCTTGCACCGTTGGAGGCGGCACCTCGCCTGACCGCGTCGGTTTGACCGCGCCCGCCAAAAGAAAGAACCGCCGGATCAGCCGTTAAGCTGATGCCGGCGGTTCTTTTTCTTGCTTTCGTTTACGGCTTATTCACTCAGTACACTTCCAGCTCCGCAAGCTGCATTCTGTAGTAATTGGAATCGCTCGGATTTTGACGCAAGCTGGTCCCCGTCACCTTGACATAACGGGCCTGTGCCGATGCGAAGCTGAAGGACTGTACGGTTCCTCCCGGCATCGGATAGGCAGTGCGGCTTACGACTTCGTTCCAAGTCGTTCCGTCGGTGGAAACTTGGATCGTAAAATCGACAGGGAAGCCATATCCCGCGTTCCCCGTATCGTTACGGGGGGTATAAGCTGACCTGGCTAACCGCCGCCGCCGTTCCCAAGTCCACCATGATCCATTCGGTATGATTGGAAGTAAGCGAATTGTTGCTGGTCCACCCGAATTTGCCGGCTATGGAATTGCGTTCGCCGTCAACCGCTTTCCCTACGGCCCAATTCGTACTATTGTAAGTGCTGCTTGCCGTGACCGTCTTCCCCAACGCCAGATTGGCAAGAGGCGCTGCGGACGCTTGCGAGGAGTTCGCGCTCTCGCCTCCGTTATAAAGGGAGCTGACCACGTAATAATACGTCGTCCCGTTCGTCACGGTCTGATCCGTGTACGTGACCGCCGTGACGCTCGTCGCGATCGTCGTATATGGACCGCCGCTGACCGTGCCTCGCTTCAGGTTGTAGCCGGTCGCGCCGCTCACTGCCGTCCAGCCGACGGTCACGGAACCGCCGCCCCCTGTTGCCGTGACGCCCGTCGGCACGGGATTGGGCACGGTGACGGACGCTGCCGCCGAATCCGGGCTCGTGCCGCCGGCGCTAACGGCCGCGACGACATAATAATAAGTCGCGCCTGCGGCAACGGTACTATCCGTGTAAGCGTTCGTCGTGACGCCTGTCGCCAGGGACGTGTAAGGGCCGCCGCTGACCGTCGCGCGCTTCACGTTGTAGCTCGTCGCGCCGGCCGAGACGTCCCAGCTCAGCTGGACGGCGCCGCCGTAGACGCTGCCCGTGACGCTGGTCGGCGCCAGCGGCGCCGCGCTCACTTCGTCCGCGCCGATATCGTAGGCGGCGCCGGTCGGACGCTGCTGGCCGTCCATGTCGGTCGGGACGTCCGCCGGCAGCGAAGCGCCTGCATCGATCGCGAGCTGCGCGGTGGACGGATTGAGATGGTAGTTGCCTCCGGCCGGGTTGATCAGCCAGCTCGATGAAGCGTTAACGATGTTGTTGCCGGATGTCGCGGTACCTCCATTGCGGAGCTTGACATCCTTATCCATCAAGTTGTTGCGGATGTCGCCGCTGCTCTCCGCGTAGCGAGACTCGACGCCGCCGACATTCACGGTCGGCGCGATGTTAAGCATCGTGTTGTTGTACACCTTGAAGCCGTTCGCCTTGTTCATGTAGACAGCCGCATCCGACGTACCGTACACCACGTTGTTGCGCATGATGCCGCCGCGGTGTTCGTAAGTCGTGTCGCCGTTGCGGAACAAGGTCGGCCCGGTGCCTCCGCCCCCGAATGACATGGCGATGAAGCTGTTCAGGAATACGTTGTTCTCCACGATCGTATCCATCGAGTTGCCCTTGGCGAAGAACGCATAGGCTACGCCGTCATTCAGGCCCTTGGCGTTCTGGAACGTATTGCCGCGAATGACCCAACCCTTCGAAGCGACCAGGTCGATCCCTTCCACGACGCCGCGTTGACCGGAGGTCGTGTAGCCGATCACCGAATTCTCGATGACCCCGTAATCCGCGTAAGGCAGGTCCGGACTGCCGCCCGAAGTCGACTTGAAGCCGCCTTCGCCGTTGTCCCACGTCTTCAGATGATCGGCGTGGAAGTAGTCCGAGCCGCTGTTCACCTGAACCGAATGGAAGTACGAATCGCGAATCGTCATGTTCTTGATGGTGACATAGTCCGCATCGTTCACCTTGAAGTTGATGTCGAGCGAAGAGTTGTTGATGCCCATGCCGACGACGACCGTATCGTTGTAGTTCGTCGTCGCCCCTTGAATCGTAATGTTGTTTTTGCCGTCGATCGAAATGGTAGCCGTCTGATTGTACGTGCCTGCAGCGAGCGTAATCACCCGTCCGCCGGCCGGCGCGCCATCGATCGCCTGCTGAAGCTGAGCGAGCGAGGTGACGGTCACCGCATCCGATACAGGCGTATTGGTCGTGGCCGTTACGACGTTAGACAGTGCCGAATAGTTTCCGGCGTCGTCGAACGTTTTGACGGCGAAGTAGTACGTGACGCCGGTATTCAGCTGATTGACTTGGAATTTCATCGCCGAGCCCGCATCCTTCTGCGCGAGCTCATCCTCGGCTTGCGTAGCCGTCGCCCAGTTCGCATCGGTGATCGGAGACGTCGAATAGCGAACGTCGTAACCCGCAGCCTTATACAACATACCGTCATTGCCCGGAGCGGTCCAGGTCAGTTGGACGCTGCGGATGTTCGGCGCCACGGCTTGCAGATCGGCAATCGCGGCAGGCGGCGTCGGATCGGATGCCGGCGTCGACACCGACCACACGTTCGAGATTGCCGATACGTTGGTCGCCTCGTCGATGGCGCGCATGGCGAAATAATACGTCGTCGCCGGCGTCAGTCCGGATACGGCCAGCGTCTGCGCGGTGCCGGCGGCTTGCGGGACCGGCGCGTTCGTCAGTTTCACCGCATCGTTCCAGTTGTTTTCGGTAATCGGCGCCGTATGATAGCGGATATCGTAGGCAGCCGCCGTTCCCGTGGACCCGTCGTCGCCCGGCGCGGTCCAGCTCAGCTTCGTCGTCTTCCAGGTCGTCTGGCTGCCGGACAGATTCGCGACCGCGGCAGGCGCGACGCTATCGCCCGGATCGGCGTAGACCTCGATCTCGACCGGCGTATTGACCGCATTGTAAGTCTGATTGACCCGAACGTGCCCGTTGGCCGAGAAGCGGACGTAACGGGCATTGATCGTCGACGAAAGCGCGATCGTCTTGCCCGACCCGTCTGCCGGCTCCTGATATTCCGCATCGGTACCGGCCCCGAGTCCGGAGCTGTTGTCCTGGTCGTTGTTGAACACCGTCGTCACGCCTGTGGCGAAGTTCGGGTCGTTCGACACCTGGACGACATGGTCGCGCCCGGTCCGGTATGTGTCGGCGCTTGCGCCCCAGTCATTGCGGATGTTGATTTTTTTCGATGCCGTATGCCTGACCCAGGTCGACTTGAACCCACTTCGGACCGGTCGATACGCCGATCAGCGCATACTGATCGCGAGCGGTCACGCCGTCGGTCAGGATGGACAGCGGCACGTTGTTCGATACCGTTCCGTTCGACGTGACCGACTTGTTCTTGGCCACGTTGATCGTCGTCTCCATGACGACTTGGATGACGTTGGAGAGGCCCGAGAAATTATTCGCGTTGTCGCGCGTCTTCATCGCGAAGTAGTAGGTCGCTCCCGGCGTCAGTCCCAGCACGCTGAACTGCTGCTTCGTGCCGGCAACCTGCGGGGTAGGCTCCCCGACGACAGGCGTAGCCGAGCTCCAGTTCGCTGCCGTTATCGGCGACGACGAATAACGCACGTCGTACTCGCTAGCCGTACGCACGTTGCCATCGTCGCCCGGCGCCGTCCATTTAAGCACGACGCTGCTCATCGTGCGATCGCCGGCCGCCAGATCGGCGATCGCGTCAGGCGCAATCGCATCCGTATTGTCAATGACGATAATCGGCCTGTTGTAGGGGTTCTCCGAGCTGTTAAAGTTCACGGGGTTTGACTGTTTCAGAGGATCGCTCAATTTGAACGAAACCTTCTTGTCGCCCATGTGACTGTTCACGAAATCCGTGATGTCGAAATCGTACCAGCCCGGTCCGGTGACCGGGAGCAAGCCCAGATCGACCGCTCCGGTCTCGCTCGGCAAGTTCGAGGCCGTGACGGAGCCTTCCGTCCAGGAATTGTCCTGCAGGCCGGTAACCGTAACCTTCATCGTGATGGGTTTATTGTAGTTGGTATACAGCTTCAGTATGGCGCGCTCGGCCGAGCTTCCCGAAAACGTACTGAAATTTCCCTGCAAATAAGCGGTGTAGATGTAATTTCCATTGTTTGAAACGGCAAGCGTCTGCTGATTGGGGTAAATATTGCCGTACGAATTCTGCACGTCGTCCGCCGGGCTGAACTCGGTGGCTGAAGAAGCCGCCATCGTGACGGACACGACGTTCGACAACGCCGAAACGTTTCCTTGATCGTCGACCGCTTTCATTGCCGCATAGACGGTCGTCCCTGCGGTTGGCCCGGTCACGGTCATCGACTGCGAAGTTCCGGAAGTCGCAGGAAGCAGGGAGGTTTCGACTTTCTGCGCGCTGCTCCAGTTCGCTTCGGTAATCGGCGCATTGGCATATCGGATGTCATACAGATAAGCCTTGCCTACATTGCCGTCATCTCCCGGAGCGGCCCACGTCAACTTGAACGTGCGCGCGGTTACTGCGCTTGACGCGAGGTTGGAGATGGCCGAAGGCGGGGTCGTCTCGTTCGGAACGAACTCGTCCGCGCCGACATCCGGCGCGCTGCCGTAAGGACGGGTCTGACCGTCCATATCGGTCGGCACCTCGGTCAGCGGAGCGCCGATATCGCGCGCGCCCGCACCGTAGAACGGATGGAGATGATAGTCCCCTTGCGCCGGATTGGCAAGCCAGCTTCCGTCCGCGCCCGTGAGGTTGTTGCCCTGGGTCGCCGTCGCGCTGTTGCGCAGCTTGACGTCGGCGCCGAGCAGGTTGTTGCGAATGTCGCCGCTCGTCTCGACGAAGCGCGGCTCGATGGAACCCAGACCGCTGCCGGTTTTCAGAATCGTGTTGTTATACACCTTGAACCCGGTCGCTTTGTTCAGATAAACGCCTGCGTCTACCGTGCCGTACACCACGTTGTTGCGCATGATGCCGCCGCGATGCTCATAGGTGGTGTCCTGGTTGCGGAAAAACGATGGGCCGGAGCCCCGCCGCCGAACGACATGGCGATAAAGCTGTTCGTGAATACGTTGTTCTCGATGATCGTGTCGAGAGAGTTCGCTTTGGCGAAGACGGCATAGCCGACGCCGGCGGAGTAGCCTTGGGCGTTCTCGAATTTGTTGCCGCGTACGATCCAGCCTTTGCCGGCGATAATATCGATGCCTTCGACGACGCTCTGGATGCCGCTGGTGGTATAACCGATTAAAGAGTTCTCGATCAAGCCGTAATCGGTATAGCCGTTGATCCCGTTCACGTCAAAGGTCGTCTTGAAGCCGCCTTCTCCGTTGTCCCATGTCTTCAGATTGTCGGCATGGAAATAGTTCGAGCCGTCGTTAATCTGGATGGAGTGGTAGTAGCTATCCTGAATGGTCATGTTCTTGATCGTGGCGTAGTCCGAGTTATTGATCTTGATGTTGATGTCCATGGATGAGTTGGACATGCCCGGCCCTTTAATGACCGTATCGGCTCTGTTCGACGTAGCGCCCTGGATCGTGATGTTGTTTTTGCCGGTGATCTGGATGGTCGTCGTCTGGTTATACGTGCCGGCCGCTAGCGTAATGACACGGCCTCCCGCAGGCGCGTTAGTGATCGCCTGCTGCAGCGCGCTCAGCGAGTTGACCGTCACGGCGTCCGCCGTCGGCGTGGCGATCGTAGCGCTGACCACGTTGGACAATGCCGACAAGTTGCCGACCGAGTCCTTGGTCCTCACGGCAAAATAATAGGTCGTCCCTGCGGTCAGCTCCTTCACCTTCATGGCCATGGCCGAACCGGATGCCTTCTGCGGCATTTTGTCTTCCACCAGCGACGCCGAAGACCAGTTCGCTGCCGTAATCGGGGAGGTGGAGTAGCGCACCTCGGAGCCGGCTGCGGTCCCGATCGTGCCGTCATCGCCCGGCGCCGTCCAGGTCAGCTTCGCGGAGCGGAATATCGCCTGTGACACCTGAAGATCGGAAATGGCGGCAGGCGCCTCCGTATCCGCAGCCGGCGTCGTGCTGCTGACGACGTTCGACAGCGGCGAGTCGTTGATGATATCCTTCGATTTCATCGCAAAATAATAAGTCGTGGAGGGGGGTCAGCCCGCTAACCGTAAACGATTGGATCGTCCCGGCCGTAAGCGGCACCGGCGCTCCGGTCACGACGGTCGCGTTCGCCCAGTTCGCCGCCGTAATGGGCGAAGTCGACCGGCGGAACTCGTAAGCGCTCGCCTTGCCGACGTTGCCGTTGTCGCCCGGCGCCGTCCAGCTGAGATCTACGGTTTTCCATGTCGTCCTCGTGACGGCCAGGTTCGTGACGGCCGCCGGCGGCACGCTGTCCTGCGGATCCGCGTACGCCTCGATCTCGACCGGCGTATCGACCAGGTTGACCGTGCCGTTGATCCGGACATGGCCGTTCGCCCAATAGCGGACATAACGGGCGTTAACCGTATCGTTAAGCAGGATGTCCTTGCCGCTGCCGTCGCCCGGCTCGACGTATTCCGCATCGGTGCCTGCGCCCAGCCCGGAGCTGTTGTCGCCATCGTTGTTGAAGAAGGTGGTCACGCCGCTGGCGAAGGTGGAGTCGTTCGACAGCTGCACGATCAGATCCTTGCCGGTTCGATACGTAGTGGCGGTGCCCCAGTCGTTGCGGATGTTGACCCGGGTGACGTCGTACGCCTTGCCCAGATCGACTTGCGCATACTTGGGGCCGTCCGATACGCCATACAGCACGTATTTGTCCGACGCCGTCACGCCGTCCGTCAGCGCGGAGAGCGGCTGACCGCTTGGCGAGGCGGCGTTCGACGTTACCGTCTTGCCGAACGCGACATTCGCGACCGGCTTGATCGCGATGCTGGCGACGGATGACAGGTTGGATACTTGCCCGCCGGTTCCGATCGTTTTCATCGCGAAATACACGGTCGCCCCGGACGGCAATCGCTTCACCGTCATCGTCTGGGCGGAAGATGCCGCAGCCGGAGCCGGTTCGCCTAAGACGCGCTTAACTGTCAAGCCGTCGTCCCAGTTGGCGCTTGTAATCGGGGAAGTCGAATAGCGAATGTCATAGCCGGTAACCGCCGACGGTCCCGGACTGGTCCAGTTTAGCGTAGCGCTGTTTACGGTGGCGTTGCTTGCGGTTAAATTGACATTGATCGGGAGAGATGCGTTCGTTGCGGGGGTTGCGGCGTAGACTTCAAGCTCGACCGGCGTGTTCACATTTTTAATCGATCCATCAGCCGTGCGGATATGCCCGTTCGCCCAAGAGCGGACGTAGCGGGCGGAGACCGGCGTGCTGAGCGCGATCGTTTTGCCGCTGCCGTCAGTCGGTTCAAGATAAACGGAATCGGTCCCGGCGCCTTGGCCCGCGGTATTGTCCGAATCATTGTTGAAAATGGTGGATACGCCGCTAGCGAACGTTGGATCGTTCGACAGCTGAACAATGATATCGCGTCCGGTTCTCGTAGCGGTCGGGTTGAAGTCGTTCAGGACGTTCACCTTCGAGACGGGAAACGATTCGCCCAGATCCAGCTGTACCCACTTGGGCCCTGTCGAGGCGTCGATCATCGCATAGTTGCTCGTTTGACGGTCGCCGTCGACAAGCAGATTCAACGATGCGGCATTCGAGACGACGCCGTTCGTCGACACGGTTGCATGGCCGAGCGCGACGTTGGTCTCCGTCGGGTCCGCGTAGACTTTGGAGTCGGACGGATACAGAAACGAGGCGGACAATAGGCTGGCGACGAGTAACGACGCCCCTGATTTTTTAACAATCGTAAGCATTCTTACACTCCCTCCGTTGAATGGTCATTCCACTGCTACAGAGCGTGCTCGATTTGCATCGTGCTTACCTCTCGTTATCTCTACCGCCTTTCTACAGTTTAATGGGCTGCCGGAAGCGCCCTCTGAACGCCTTCCCTCCTCCCCGCTATGTAAGCGCTTCTCTTTAAGCCTGCCATAGTCCCGAGCGAATCGCCATTAGGGTAAATTGTCTTATACTTGGTCAATTTCATCCTGCTCCACTTCTATCGCAATTCGGGCGTAAACGGCCTTTTTCGCGGTCGTTTCCATGCGCCGAAACGACAAATAAGCCTGCCTCATCGCCGAGACAGGCCAAGCCGTTTTTCGCTTATCTGAACGTCCGGACGAGCAGCCGCATCAAATCGTCGTCCTCGAGCTTCAAAGTCCTGCCGCCTTGACGGCGAACGCCGTCCGCTTCGAAAGCGTGCGCGTCGGCCAGATTCGTGCTCGTATAATCGATCCGCATCTCGTAAGGTCCCGGTAATGCGTAGGGCTTGCACTCGCTTCTGCGGGTAACGGCCTCCTTGACGGACTCGCCGATCTCAGCCAGGACGCGCCGAGGCGCCTTGAGCAGGCCCGCGTGCCGGCCCGTCCCCTTCTTCGTCTCGTACGTGACCACCGTGCCCAGCTGCCGATGCGCTTCTGCGCAGGCCTTGTCGTCGCCGGAGACGAAGACGACCGGGACGCCGCAGCGGCCGAACAGCAGCGCGTCGATCCCGATCTCGCCGATCGGCGCGCCGTTAAGCGCCAGCTCGCTAATATCCGCATAGCTGAACGTATGCTCGAGAAGCGCGCCCGGGGTGCCGGCCATCGCATGATAACCGATGAGCAGCGCGCCGTCGAACGTACCGTCCAAGCCGGGAAACCGGTTCGAGAGCGGCAGCGGGCCGACGGCCAGCGTGGCTAAGGGATGCAGGCTGCCGCACAGCAGATTGAAGCCTGACGCGTGGGCGTCCTTTACGAAAACCTCGGTCGCGCCTGCCTGCACGAGCGCCTCGACGACGGCGTTCACCTCGTCCGTCAGCAGACGGCGGGACTCCTCGTAGAACATCTCGCCGCGGTAGATCTGCTCCTTGAGCGCGATGCCTGCGATGCCTTCCATATCGACGCTGATATAAAATTTCATAGCACGCTCCTCCTCTGCGGTCCGGCCGATGCTAGGCGCCGTTCATGCGGAAACGCTGGGGAAAACGGCGATACGCGCGCAGATCGAACGATTCCGGTTGCGCCGCCCACGGCAGGCCCGTCTCGGATAGCAGCTTGCCCGCCGCGAAAGCATCCTTGATGGCGGTCTCGATCCCTTCGATATAAGCGCCCGGCTGGTCCTGGGCGTCCGACAGGCGCACGAAGGCAGGCGGAATCCCGCGGATCACCCCGGCCGATTCGAACGCCCCGTTGGCCACGAGCGTGAAGCGCCGCGCCGAATCCAGCGAGACGTCCAGGCCGTCCTGACCGTCGATCGAACGGATCAAGTTTCTGTACCGTCTCTCGACGAACCCGCCTTCCGCGCAGTCGTACGATTTTCCCAGACCGTACCGCCAGATCCTGACCTGGTCGTCATAATTCCATTCGATCGCGCCTTCGGTGCCTTCGATCCGGACGCGCTGGGTCTCCGTCTCCTTCGCGCACAGCGTCACGTAATAGCAGAGCGGCGTACCGTCGCTCATCTCGATGCGCATCGCGGTCGTATCGTCGCTCTCGATGGGATTGGCATGGTACATCTCGGCCGCTACGCTGACCGGCTGCGACTCGCGGCCGACCGCGTCCGCCGCCGTCTCCGCCAGCTTCAGCATGCTGTAGAGCAGATGCGCGGCGGGGTTGTGAAAGGCACCGTCGAGGACGACATTTCCCGCGGCCGTCAGCTTGCCGGCCCAAGGCGTTCGGCCGTAGTAAGCAGCCGTGCGCTGCAGCAGGGCGATCGCCTTGAAGCGCTTGACGCGGCCGATCTCCCCGGAGGCGATCGCGTGCGCGATCAGCGACTGCGCCTTGCGCGAAGGCGCGAAGAAGTTCACGGCGCATAATTTGCCCGTCCGGGAGGCGGTCTCCGCGATCCGGTCGACATCCTGGAGCAGGGCGCCGGGCGGCTTTTCCAGGAGGACGTGGTAGCCGGCCTCCATCGCGCCGATGCTCATCGGCGCATGGAGCGGGATCGGCGTGGAGATGACGACGAAGTCGGCGCCGGCCTCCGCCGAGAGCATGTCGCGGTAGTCGGCATAGTGCCGAATGCCCCGCTCCGCGACGAGGGCCGCCGCGCTCTCCGTCAGCCGCACGTCGCTGATCGCAGCCAGCTCAACCAAGCCTGCGTCCGTGAGCCGGACCAGCTCGTTCAGATGGACGCGGCCGAAGCCGCCTGCGCCGATCAATAGGGCTTTGCGTACCGACATGTCGCTTCCCCCTTTCCCTCTCGAATATCGCGTTGCTTGGATCTTGCGCTTAAGGGCGACGGGATCGCGGGGCCGCGGGGCTGCTTCGACGGCGCGGGACGCTTCGGCGCCGTAATCGCGGAGCGCGTATTCCCGGCCCCGACTAAGCCCGCTCGATCCGCGCCGCCCGTTCGTCCGCGTCCACGGCCGCCGCGGAGGCGAGCAGCACATCCTCTCCCGACAATACGGAATCACCGCCGCGGAGCCGATTCATAAAATCCGCGTAGAGACTGACCGGCGGTTGCCGCAGCGGCACGGGATGGATCGCTTCCGCATCGCTGGACAGCAGCAGCATCGGCTCCCGGGCGCCCCAGGGATCTCCCTGCAGACGCAGTTCGGCGCTGCCCGCCGTGCCGACGGCGAAGATGCGCCCGTCGCCCCAGGTCCAGTTGCGGACGGGCGTATGCCAGTCTGCGTAAAGCTGGGCGAGCGTACCGTCCGCTAGCCTCGCGTTCAGCGCCGCGGCATCGTAAAAGCCCGGATGCTCCGGCAGAATTCGTTTGGCCATATACCCCTGTATATCTGCGATCTCGCTGCCCGTCAGCCAACGCAGCAGGTCCAGGTCGTGGACGAGCAAATCTTGAATGATGCCCCCGGAGCGGGCATGATCGAAAAACCAGTCCGGCCGGTCGCCCGCGTTCAGCCGATGCGGCTTGCGCATGTCTAGCGACACGAGCCGGCCGAGCGCGCCTTCGTCAATCAGCGATTTGAGCGTATGCACGCCTGGATGGAAGCGTTGGGTCAGCAGCATGCCGACCTCGATCCGTCCCCGTCCGACGATGCCGCGCAGCCGCTCAAGACCCGTCCTGCTCGTCACGGCCGGCTTGTCGAGCATGATGTGCTTGCTCCGCGCCTCGCACAGCTCGGCGACGTCGATCTTGCGGCTGTTGACCGCGGCGCAGCCGGCGACGCTCACGTCCTCCGCCAAGGCGTCGTCGATCGCATCGAGCAGCGGCACGCCGAATCGGTCGGATAGCGCGATCGCGAGGCCCCGGTCCTCGCCGTCCTCCTCGAAAATACCCGCGCAGCGATAGCCCATGCCTAGCATCTTTTCGATAAAAGAGGCGATGTGCCCGTGCTGGCATCCGATGATCGAGAACGCCGGTTGTACCATGATTACGCTCCTTAGCCGACAGAATTAATGGTTTGCTCAGGTACGTAAACGGCCATCCCATGCTCTTGGCAGGCGCGAGCCAGCCAACCGTCCGGCTGGCGGTTCGTGATGATGCCCGTCGCTTCGGCCAGCGGCATGATCGTGAAGAGGGCCGTTTTCGCAAGCTTGCTGTCGTCGAACACCGGGTACACCTCGCCCGAGCGCCGGATCAGAATTTGCGCGATGCGAACTTCCATTTCCGAATGCATCGTCCATCCGTGCGTCTCCGATACGCCGTCGACGCCAAGGAACATCTTGGTGACGTTGATGCGGTCCGCGACGGTCTCGGCAAGCGGCCCGATCAGCTCGTAGCTCTTGGCCCGCATGACGCCGCCGACCACGACGACCTGAACGTCCTCCGCGTCCGCCAGCTCATAGGCAATATTCACCGCGTTGGTCACGACCGTGATATTGCGCTTGGCCTTGAGGGCGCGCGCGATGAGGAATGTCGTCGTTCCGCCCGTGAGGCAGATGACGTCCCCGTCGGATACGAGTCCCGCCGCGGTCTCCGCGATGCGTTCCTTCTCTTGCAGCTGAGCCTGTCTTTTATCCGCAAAAGGCAGCTCGGCTGCCGGCTGTGCCGTCGTTCCTTCATAAACGGCGCCGCCGATCGTCCGGATGATCGGACCCGACCGCTCCAGCAGGTCGAGATCGCGCCTCGCGGTCGCCTCCGAACATTGCAGCGCGCTCGTAATCTCCTGAATCGACAATCTCCCGTTCGCCTTGATCAGCTCCAGCATCTTCGCCCTGCGCGTTTCGCCCTTCGACGTCGCTTCCATGTCCCGACTCCCCCGCCCGTCATCCGCGTATTTTTCTACATTGTGCAGGAGAAGCCGTCCGGATTGCAACCATTTGCGCCGCTTCGCACGCGAGGCGCTGCGGCGCTGCGGCATTACAGCGGCAAGACCTCCACGCTGTCCAGCAGCCTTTCATAGACGGCAGGATCGAGCTCGCCCGCCCTGTCCGTCATGGCCGCCGCCGCACCCGCAGCAGCGGCCATGCGAAGCCGATCCGCAGCCGGCAGCCCCAGCTCGTCGGCATAGGCCATGCCGGCCATGAACGCGTCGCCGCAGCCGACGGCGCTGACCGTGCTGACGCTCGGCGCAATGACGCGATACAGCTTGCCGTCCATGCAGGCGACCGCGCCTTGACGCCCCAGCGTCGCGCACACTTGGCGAATGCCTTGGCCGTGAAGCTTCGCCGCGGCCTCTGTCCAATGATCGGCCTCCAGGCGCCGGCGGCCGGTGAGCCGGGCGAGCTCCTCTTCGTTCGGCTTGATCAAGTCCGGCTTCGCCCGGATGCCGAGCGCCAGCGCCTCGCCGCTCGCGTCCAGGTAGACGCGGGCGCCCGCGGATCTCGCGGTGTCTACGAGCTCCGCATAAAGATCCGCCGGCGCGCCGGCGGGCAGACTGCCGGACAGCACGACGACGCTCGCCTGGGCGCCGAGCCGGCCGACGGCTTCTTTGATCTCGGCAAGCTCCGCGTCCCCGACCGTCGGCCCCTCCTCGAGCAGCTCCGTCGACGCGCCGCTCGCCTCGTCGACGATATTCAGACAGGTTCGGGACTCGCCGGCGATGCGGACGAAGGCGGTCCCGATGCCTCTCGCGGCGAGCCGCTCCTCGATGAAGGCGCCTGCGCCGCCCGCCGAGAATCCGGTCGCGGCCGCTTCGCCGCCGAGCAGCCTGACGATCTTGGCGACGTTGTTCCCTTTTCCGCCGGGCTCTGCGATCTGCCGCCTGACCCGCTGCACGGCGCCCGCCGCGAAGCCGGACACGTAGTAGGTTTTGTCGACCGCGGCGTTTAACGTGACCGTGACGATCACACCGCCTCACCGCCCCGTCCGGCGCAGCCGCACAGCGCTATCTTTTCGAGCGCCAGACGCTTGACGGCTTCCTTCGCCGGCACCATGTACTTGCGGGGATCGTTCTCCCCCGGCCGATCCTCGAAGACGCGCTTGATGGCATCCGAAAACGCGATGCGCAGCTCGGTGGCGATATTCATCTTGGCCATGCCGAGCGCGACCGCCCGCCTGACCTGATCAGGCGGAATGCCGGAGCCGCCGTGAAGCACCAGCGGGACGTCGACGCTTCCGGCGATGCGGGCGATCCGGTCGAAGTCGATGTCCGGATCGCCCTTGTAGATGCCGTGCGCGGTGCCGATCGCCGGCGCCAGCGTGTCTACGCCCGTGCGCGCGACGAACGACACGCATTCCTCCGGGTCCGCCAGCAGCGCGTCGCGGGCGTCGACGACGATGTCGTCCTCCACGCCGCCCACTTTGCCAAGCTCCGCTTCGACGTTGACGCCGACTGCCGCGGCCACCGAGATGACGCGGGCTGTGCGCTCGACGTTTTCCTCGTAAGGATGCATGGACGCATCGATCATGACGGAGGTATAGCCCGCCCGGATGCACCTTACGATGACGTTGTAGTCGGTGCAGTGGTCGAGGTGGAGACCGATCGGCAGACGGGTCCGGCTCGCGGCCACCTCGGCCGCGGCGGCGATGTAGTCGGCGCCCAGATGCTGGACGGTGCCGACGGTCGTCTGGAGAATGAGCGGGGCGTCGCTCTCGATCGCGGCATCCACGACCGCTTGCAGCATCTCGAGCGTGTGAACGTTAAAAGCCGCTACGGCGTATCCGTGCTTTCTCGCGTGCCGCAGCACCGCCGTCGTCGATGTTAGAGCCATGACTGGTTCCTCCCGGCCTGCTTGAATGGTGTTCGTGCGCGAGTCGATCCATCGCGTTCGTTTATAATATAGAGAATAATTATGATTTTTTCAATCATTAAATGATTGTAATAATCATTTTATTTGATTATTATGATCTTATAAATCAATATGTGGAGGTTGCCGTCCAATGAGCCTGACTTATCGGGAGACCAAACAGCAATATGCGGCGCTGCGACAAACCTATGAATACATGCTGGGCGAGCGAGGGCGAATCGAAACGTTCGTGAAAAGCATCGCCCCCTCCTCGATCACCTTTCTCGGCTGCGGCTCCAGCTATTGCCTCTGCGAATCCGCCGCGTTTTCCGTCCGGCTGCGCGCGGGCCTGACGGCGCAGGCTTTTGCCGGCGGCGACTTGCTGCTGAACGGCGAGCGCTATCGAACCGCGCTGACGGGCACACTGCTGGTCGCGCCTTCCCGTTCGGGCAGCACGACGGAGATCGTCGAGGCCGTCCGCCTGCTGCGCGGCGCGGCTCACGTCCCGCTGCTGGCCATCTCTTGCGTCGCTGGCTCCCCGCTATCGGCCGAGGCGGACCTGGCGCTGGAGCTTCCCTGGGCATTCGACGCCAGCGTCTGCCAGACCCGAACGGTGATCAACCTGTATACGGCCGATCTGCTGATCGCTGCCTTTCTCGGCGGCGACGAAGCGCTGATCGCCTCGATCGACGCGGCGATCCGGGACGGCGAAGCGTTCATGGCGCGTGTCGAGGCGGGCATCCGCACGGCGGCGGGATTCGACTGGACCCAGGCCGTCGTGCTGGCCGACGGCGAGCTGAAGGGCCTGGCGGGCGAAGGCGCGATCGCGCTGACCGAGATCGCGGCCGTGCAGGCCCAGTCGTATCATCTGCTTGACGTCCGCCACGGGCCGATGGTCGTCGTCGGTCCGGGCACGCTCGTCATCGCCGCCGCATCCGGCGACGCCGGGGGCGCGCGGCACCGGCACAATCTGCTCCGCGACCTTAAGCGCAGGGGGGGCGACCGTCATCGTTTACGCCGACGCGGCAGACGCGGAGCTTGAAGCGATCGCCGACTACGCCGTCTTTTCCGGCTTCGCGCTGGATCCTGCGGTCCAGGGTATTCCCTTCCTCTTTCTCTCGCAGATCGCAGCGCTGTGCCGCGCGGAACGCAAGAGCATCGATCCCGACCGGCCGGACGGGCTGGTAGCGTGGGTCGCGCTCTGACGATCGATGGGACAAAGTAGTCCCAACGGAGACTTCTGGCGGCAGGCGCACCGATCGATGGGACGAAGTAGTCCCAACGGAGACTTCTCGCGGCAGGCGCACCGATCGATGGGACGAAGTAGTCCCAACGGAGACTTCTCGCGGCTGGCGCAATGGTAGGCGGGGCAAAGTAGTCCCAACGGGGACTTCTCACGGCTGGCGCTACGGTCGGCGGGGCGAAGTAGTCCCAACGGGGAAATTCTCGCGGTCGGCGCTACGGTCGGCTGGGCGAAGTAGTCCCAACGAGGAACTTATCGCGGTCGGCGCTACGGTCGGCGGGGCAAAGTAGCTTAAATTCAAAAAACCGTTCTTCGCCCACAGACGCACGATTGCGTCCTGGCCGAAGAACGGTTTTTTCGCATGAAAAGGTTTGCCCCTATGCTACGCGCTGTAAATCAACGGATTTTGCCGCCTGCACTCCTCCATGACCCACATCTGCTGGCGCACTTGCTCCGGCGTGATCTCCAGCGGCGCGCCCTCCGTGAGCGAGCGGTGCAGCATCAGGTATAGCCTTTCGGTCATGTAGCCGAACAGACTCTGCCCCTCCGGCAGCGACATCGACCATTCGTCGTTGTACCATGTCAGTTCCTCGTTGCAGTAGGCGGGCAGCCCCGCCGCATTGAACAGCGGCTCTCTCACGAGCTGCTGCGCCGGCGCTTCCTCGGGCTTGAAGTACTGCCACTCCAGATGTTCCGGGCTGCCATGCAGGCCCCCGTTGGTGCCCTGGATGTTGAACGAATCCTGCGGATACGCGCAGCAGGACGAGATCTCGATATCGATCGTCGGACGGCCGGGGCCTCTCATGAGCAGCTTCACGTAGTCTTCCGCATCCCCGAACGTGTTCGCCCGGTCCATGATGCACGTAATCTGCGGCAGCGCGTCGGTGCCGAACAGCTGCAGCGCCTGGTCGACCGGATGCGGACCGGTGTTCATGAGATTGCCGCCGTTGTTGCTCTGAAGCGTCTGCCAATCCCATCGGCGGGCGAATCCGTTCATACCGATGCTTACCTGTACGATGCGGCCGAGCACGCCGGAATCGATCACTTGGCGAATCTGCTGGAAAGCGGGGTGGTATCTGGACTGCTGAAAGACGGCAAGCAGCTTGCCCGAGCGCTTGGAAGCTTCGATCAGCCGATCGACCTCCTCGGGAGATTTGGCCAGCGGCTTTTCGCACAGGACGTTGAAGCCTTTGTTCAGCAGCTCCAGCGAGATGGGAAAGTGCTGATGGCTCGGCGACGCGTTGACGACCAGGTCAAGCTGCTCGCTCGCGATCATTTCTTCCCACGTGCCATAGGCGCGACAGCCGAATTCCGTTTCGGCAAGCGCACGGCGCTCCGGGATGGAATCGGCGATCGCCGCGATTTGGTACTGTGCGGGGAGCTGCACGAGCAGTTTGCCGTGAATGTCGCGGCCGCTGCGTCCCTGTCCGATGATGCCGACTTTCAATGGAGTTGCCGTCATTTGTTCATCCCTCTTTCTCCGATAGGCTCGGCGGAGCCGCCGAACGTTTTTTTGTATTCCGTAGGCGTGATGCCGGTGCGCTTCTTGAAGGTGCGGATAAAGTGGCTCAGATGCCGATAGCCGACTTGGAACCCGATCTGCGTGACCGTGAGCGACTGCCGCCGGATCAGCTCCTTCGCCCGCTCGATGCGGACTTCGTTCACGTAGTCGATGAACGACTGACCCGTCACGTGCTTGAACATGTGGCTGAAATACGCCGGCGCCATATTCGCGATATAAGCGCCGTGCTCAAGCGGGATGTCCTGGCTGTAGTTATCGTGCACGTACCGTCTGGCTTCTTCGATCGGCTCCCGGTCGGCGGCGACGGATTGCCTGCCCGGGCTGCGCCGGACGGCGCGGTATTCGCGCTCGGCCACCGTCAGCAGTTTCAGCAGGGAGATCCGGATCGCGAACTCGTAGCCGACCTCCTTGTGGTCGTATTCGTCCTGCATGTCTTGGAGCAGCTGCAAGACGAGCGGCTGCCTGTGCTTGCCGACATGCAGCCAGGAATAAGGCGCGGCCGCCGGTCCCGGCGTCAGGTAACGCTTGAGGTAATCCTCCATTGGCCCCAGATGCCCCTCCAGCAGTTCCGGCAAGAAGTCGGCCATGATCAGCTCGAACGCCTGATCTTCGATGGCGCTGATGCTGTGTCCGTTGCCGGGCGCGATGATGAACAGATCTCCCTGGCTGACGGTCAGCGACTTGCCGAGCAGCTGGTGATTGCACATGCCCTGACGGACGTAGGCGATCTGGACGTAGTCGTGCATGTGCAGGCTCTGCTTCATGAGCGGACTGGCATATCGGAATATTTTGAAAGGAAAATCCCTGTTCAGCTCATCCCGGCCTTGAAAAAGCGGCAGGTCCAAGTCTTCGTTCATACGACACCGCCTGTCTTTACGCTGTTGCGATCAGCCTGCGAAGCGCCTCGAGGTCGTGCTCCAAACGTTCGTACGCCGGAAACGGGGCATGACATTCCAGCGTTACCCAATCCGAGTAGCCCGTCTCGCGCAGCGCGTCGAACAGCGGCTTGTGGTCGGCCCCGCCCTCGCCCAGCCGGCTCTGCAGGAACAGCTCCCGGCCGTGGCGCGTCGTACTGGCGAACGTCCCCGGCGCACCGAGCTCCGCGATGCGAAGCTCATCCTTCACGTGCACATGCATCAAATAGCGCCCCAGCCGAAGGACGGAGTCGCGTCCATAATCCGTATCGGTTATATACATATTGCCCGCGTCGTGAATCATCCCGACGTTGTCGCTTCCGATCATGCCGAGCAGTCGCAGGCTGCTGTCCACCGTCTCGACGAGCGAGTCGTTGTGAATCTCCATGAGCACGTTCACTTCATGCTTCTTCGCCTCTTCGGCGCATAGATTCATCCAGTAGGCGGCTTTGGCATAGTGATAGTCCTGCGCCTTGAAGGCGTTGGGACCACCGGGGAAAACGCGGATCATGCGCGTGCCCAGCACGTCGGCGATCTCGAGCAGCCGCTTGAATTCCTCGAAGTAACTCTCCGACTGGCTGTCGTCGGCATCGGAGAAGCCGCCGATATAGCTGGCCAGCACGGGGATCGGGAGCGCCAGGCTGTCGGATAGCGCCTTGACCTCTTTGACTCTTTCCATGCTGCTGGACGGAGAGATATGAGGCTCGCGCGCCGCGATCTCGATCCCGTCCAAGCCGAGCCGCTTCGTCAGGTGCATGGCTTCCTGAATGCTGTGCGAGATGAAGACTCCGCTGAATGCCGCTAATTTCATTTTCGTTCCCCCCTGTCCTCGATAAAGGCTCATCGGTCGCCCTTGCCTGAGTCGTCACGATATACGATCTCGCCCGCCTTGCATGTCCGTTCGATCCGGAGCTTGCCGCCGTCCCGGCGGAACAGCGCGATGTCGGCCGGAGCGCCCGCGGACAATCCCGCAGCCGCAGGCAGCCGCATGAAGCCCGCCGGCCTGACCGACGCCATGTCCCATGCGTCGGCCAGACTCGCGATGCCGCGCCCCGCCAGCTGCTCAATCCCCCAGAGGAGCATCTGCGCCGATCCGGCCAGGATCTTTTCCTGCTCCGCCAGATGGAGCCGGCCTTGGGGCGTCAGAACGACGCGGCCGCCGATGTGCGTCGTATATTCGCCCGGCGGCATGCCGCTCAGGTACACGGCGTCGCTGACCAGCATCGCTTTCTCGCCCTTCACCTTGAGGACGACCTTCAGCACCTGGTCCGGCAGATGGAACCCGTCCGCGATCAAGCAGCTGTACAATTCGTCCTGGGCCAACTGCTCCCATAGATAGTTCGGATGGCGAGGCAGCATGAGGTGAGCGCCGTTGCCGAAGTGCGTCGACATCCGCGCGCCGGACGCGACCGCTTCCTTGATCTGCTCCGCGGTGGCGGCCGTATGGCCGATAGACACCGTCACGCCGCTATCCGTGCAGCGGCGGATGAACGCGCCGCTCCCCCTCCCATTCGGGCGACAGCGTGAGGATGGCGATGCGGCCGCCGGCCGCCTCCTGCCACTTGCAGAACAATTCCCAGTCCGGCGCCCTGACGAATCGCAACGCGTGGGCGCCTCGCGCGCCGTCTTCGGGCGAGATGAACGGTCCCTCCAGATGGATGCCCGCGATGCACGAGGCTGCGTCCGTATCACGCTCGCAAGCCTCGGCAATGGCCGCGACCTGGGAACCGATCGCCGCGGGCCCGTTCGTGACGACGGTCGGATAGAAGGCGGTCACGCCTTCCCTTCGAAGCTCGCGCGCCACCGTCCCCGGCAGTTCAGGCGGAATCGGCGACCGGTTGAAGTCGTGACCGGCGAAGCCGTTAATCTGCAGATCGACCAGTCCCGGCGCCGCGTACGGCAGCGCGTCCCGCTCCGCCGGCTCCGCCTCCGCAGACGCGATCCGCGCGATCCTTCCGGCTTCGACTTCGATCTCCACGGGCTCGCCCGTACGATAGTGGAGCGCCTTGAGGATCATCGTCCCACCGCCCCGTACGAATCGAGATCCGCGTACAGGGTGCAGTCCGGATGGCTTCTGAGGATGGTGGACGGGCAAGCCGTCGCGATCGGCTCGCTCAGCGTTCGGCCTACGGCCTCCCGCTTGGTCGGCCCCGGCACGACGCAGAACAGATGCGCGCCGGAGAGAAGCGCGGGCACCGTCAACGTCAGCGCATGCGTCGGCACCGCATCGATGTCCGGGAAGCAGCCGTCGTTGACCTGCTGGCGTCTGCACGTCTCGTCGAGTTCGACTGGCTTAATGAGCAGTCGATCATCGAAGTCGGCGACCGGCGGATCGTTGAAGGCGATATGCCCGTTCTCGCCGATGCCCAGGCAGACGATGTCGATCGGCGCCTCGGCCAGCAGCGCGGCATATCGGCTGCACTCCGCCTCGCTGTCGTTCGCGCTGTCGATCAGATGGATCGCCCCCGGCTTCACCCGGTCGAACAGCCTGCCCCGCAGATAGCGCCCGAAGGCTTGGGGAGCGTCCGGAGGCAATCCCAGATATTCGTCCATATGAAAGGCGACGATGCGCGACCATTCGATATCCGGGTCGGCCGCAAGCGTATCCAGCATCTCGTTCTGAGACGGCGCCGCCGCGAAGATCATGCGGATACTTGGCTTGGTTCGAAGCAGCGACTTGATCTTGGCGGCGACGTCGGACCCTGCCGCCGCGCCCATCTCGCCGCGGGACCGGTACACCCGGACTTTTAAGTCGCCCGCTTGCGCTTCAATTACCGGCTGTTGCAAGGTCGTCATCCGGCTGCCCCCCCTTCTCGCTCTTCCCCGATCACGATCTCCGCCCTTCGGCTCGCGCTCTCGTAGATCGCCTCGACCAGCCTGACGGCCCGCCAGCCGTCTTCGCCCGAACTTAAAGGCTCGGTGCCCGTCTCGATGGCGGCGATGACGTCGAGGAACTGGCTTTGGTGAAATTCGGCGACGATGCTCTTCGGATCGGTCACCCCGCCGTACGATTGCTCCTGCGCCCAGTTCGGCTGTTCCCAGCCGGGTACGGACCAGCGCACGATCGAGCTGCCCTCGAGCTTGATCGCGCCCTGCTCGCCGTACAGCGCGATCGTCGCGGGATACCCGGGCTGAATGCTGGTCGACGCCATCACCGTCCCGTATGCGCCGCTCTCGAATTGCAAGATCGCCAGTCCCAGGTCCTCGGCCTCCATGCGGTGCGTAAGCGTGGCCGTCTTGCCGAACACCGTGCGCGCGTCCCCGGCGAACCAGAGCATCAGATCCAGGCCGTGAATGCCCTGATTCATGAGCGCGCCGCCGTCCTCGGCGATCGTGCCCCGCCAATCGGCGCTGTCGTAGTAGGCCTGGCTGCGGTAGAAAGGCAGCGTCATCTCCGCCAGCAGCAGCCTGCCGATCGCGCCTGCGTCGAGCACCTGCTTGATCAACTGGTTATTGGCCTCGAATCTGCGCTGGGCGATCGACGAGAGGACGACGCCGCGCTCGCGGGCCGTATCCGTCATTTTCCGCGCTTCCCGCGCGCTCATCGCCATCGGCTTTTCTACGATGAGGTGCTTGCCCGCGTTCAGCACGTCGAGCCCGACGGACGCATGGCTGCCGCTCGAAGTGGTCACGCAGACGATATCGATATCCTCTCGGCCGAGCAGGTCCCGGTAGTCGGTGACCCATTCGCAGCCTTCCCGCTCCGCGAGCGCTCTCGCCCGGCTCTCCGTCCTGCTGGAGACGGCGACCAGCTTCGCTTCCTCGATCTGCCCGATCGCCTCGACATGCCTTTCCGCGACGTCGCCGCAGCCGATGATGCCGAATCCCCATTGCGCCATCCGCCTATACCTCCTTCGCGAGCGCGCGCAGCGCGTCGAGCGTCATCCGGGTCCCGGTCATCCGGCTGCCGTCTCGGGGCACGTAGTGCGTCTCGATCGTAAAAAAGCCCTTCGTAACCGTCCGCATCGAGCGCCCTCAGCTGCGCGATGACCGGCACATCCCCGGAGCCGAGCGGCACGCAGCGCGCCTGGCCGTCGGGCCCGAAGCATGCGTCCTTCAGATGTACGTGGGCGGCATACGGCTTGATCGTCTCGTAGCCCCGAGGGTACGCTTCCTTGCCCGCATGCGCTTCGTTGCCCGGATCCCACAGCGCGCGCAGCGCCGGCGAATCGACCGCGCGGACGAGCTCCGCGACCTCGCGCGCCGATCCGCCGTTGCACGAAGCTTCGTTTTCCAGCAGCAGCTCTACCCCCGCGTCCTGTGCGATGCCGGCCGCGCGCCGGAGATGCCCTGCGATCTCCTCCGCGTAGCGCTCCGGATCCCGCTCGCGCCAGAAAGAGAAAATCCGGATCCGCTTCGTGCCCATCAGTTCCGCCAGCTCGATGACCCTGGACAGCTTCGCGAAATGCGCCTCGACGCTCTCTTCCCGCTGGCCGAACGTATCCCCGGATGCGACCGGTCTCGCGGGATCCAGGGCGCACTTGAACACCGGCGAGGCGATCGCGGATATGTACAGTCCCCTCGCTTCCGCCTTCCGGCGGACCTCCGCTGCCTCCTCATCGCTCAAGCTCGCGGCATTCCGTCCGTCGACGACGCGCACTTCCACGTGCGCAAGCCCTTGCTCAGCCGCCCAGTCCAGCGCTTCTTCGTATCGGTCCGACACTTCATCCGTCAGCACGCCCAATCTGCTTAAGAACACTCGCAAGGCTCCTTTCGTGTAGCGCTTTCTTTCTCTACTATAGCAACTTCGTCCCGAAAGAAGTTGACGTTTTTTGCGAAGGATTTTTACATTTTTTAAGGATGCAAAAAAAGCCCCCGGCCTACAGGCCGAGGGCAGTGCGCTTATGTAGTGCGAGCAGGTCTGCCGCTCTCTATCTTCTATAACTGTCGCTTGAAGACGACGATGATGTCTCGGGAAGCGCCCTGTCCCTGGCTCGTATCGAAGCAGGACACCAGCTCCCAGCCTTCATAGCCGTACCGGTTCAGCTCGTCCTGGAACTCCTGCTCGTCGACCTTGCCGCCGAGCCAGCCGCCGGTCTTGTACTTCAACGTGCAGTATTCCCACTTCGTCCCCATGGCGAATGCCTCCCGTCATGAACGTCTAGGCGTGCTGTTCTCCGAAAAACATCTCGTGCGCGAGCGCGGTCTGTACGCGCGACTCCTCGTCCGTGAGCTTGCGGATCAGCTCCATCTCGACCTCCGTCACTTCTTCCCCTTGAAAGTTGATCTCTGCGATCGAAGCGACGATGCGGACGATGGCGACCGCCCGGTTGTCAGGCGCGTACGCGATGACCTTCTGGCCCGTAGGGAAGACGCGGAACTGCTTTTTGACCATTTTGCCCCGTCCGTATTCAAGCAGCTCGTAGAGCTCCTGCTCGGACTTGAATTTGCACACCGAATTGAACTCTGTCTGGAATCCCATCTGCATCCCTCCGCCCTTGGACTTTTGCTGCTATTATAAACCGTAGACCGCTCGCAATGAAAGTAAACGCCGCGCGATCCAACCAAAAAAGGACCGGCTCCATCGCTCGTCCGAAAACGTGGCGTAAGATCCGGTCCAAATTTATTTGATTTACTTGTTGTATAAATGCCTACTTCGTGATATAATGAGAAATGGTACTTATAAGACATCCAAAGCATAAGATTCCTACTTCAGGATAGCACATATCCCGCCGGATGTCAATTCCGTTATTCTACACCGTTCCGCCCCAGCACTTTTACCGGATGGAGGGATGCGCTTTGACGATGGATACCGATTCTCCCGTTGTCGACTTCATGGACGACGACCTGAAGGTGCCCGCGGGCATTCGGATGGACGACCCGGTCCGCATGTATCTGAAGGAGATTGGCCGCGTGCCTCTGCTCACGGCCGACGAAGAGATCGCGCTCGCTCATCGGATCGAGGAAGGCGACGAAGCAGCCAAGCAGCGTCTGGCCGAAGCCAATCTTCGGCTGGTCGTCAGCATAGCAAGACGGTATGTCGGACGCGGCATGCTGTTCCTGGACTTGATTCAAGAGGGCAACATGGGCCTGATCAAGGCTGTCGAAAAGTTCGATTACCGCAAGGGCTTCCGCTTCAGCACGTACGCTACGTGGTGGATCCGCCAGGCGATCACCCGCAGCATCGCGGACCACGCGCGCACGATCCGGATCCCCGTGCATATGGTGGAGACGATCAACAAGCTCGTCCGCATCTCCCGGCAGCTCCTGCAGGAGCTCGGCCGCGAGCCCACCCCCGAAGAGATCGCCCAGGCGATGGACATCACGATCGACAAGGTCCGCGAGATCATGAAGATCTCGCAGGAGCCCGTGTCGCTTGAGATGCCGATCGGCGAGGAGAACGACTCCCGGCTGGGCGAGTTCATCGAGGATCAGGACGCGCCGGAGCCTGCCGACGCGGCCGCTTTCGAGCTAATGCGAGAGCAGCTCGAAGACGTGCTCGATACGCTCACCGAGCGCGAAGAGAGCGTGCTGCGCCTCCGGTTCGGCCTCGACGACGGCCATACGCGTACGCTTGAAGAAGTCGGCAAGGCGTTCGGCGTCACCCGCGAGCGGATCCGGCAGATCGAAGCGAAGGCGCTACGCAAGCTGCGCCATCCGAGCCGCAGCCGCAGGCTGAAGGATTTCCTTGACTGAGATTTAGACAAAAGCACCGCCGTCATCGCTGACGGCGGTGCTTTTTTTAGTTGCAAGGTTATTCCGGCCAACTCGTCCCGATCGCAGCTCCGTCATCGCAGTTGCACGGTTCTTCCGGTTAACTCGCTCATGATCGCGCTCCGTCATCGCAGTTACACGGTTTTTCCGGCTAACTCGTCCCGATCCCAGCTCCAACGTCGTAGTTGCACGGTTTTTCCGGCTAACTCGCCCCAATCACAGCTCCGTCATCGCAGTTGCACGGTTTTTCCGGCTAACTCGCCCCGATCCCAGCTCCAACGTCGTAGTTGCACGGTTTTTCCGCCTAACTCGCTCATGATCGCGCTCCGTCATCGCAGTTACGCGGTATTTCCGGCTAACTCGCACCGATCGCAGCTCCGTCATCGCAGTTGCACGGTTTTTTCGGCTAACTCGCCACGATGATCTGCCGGCCAGCTTCCCGATCAGCCGCCGTAATCGATCAACTGCTTCTCGGCATGACGGGCGAGCGCGAGCTCGATCAACGTGTCGAGAAGCTCCCGGTAGGAGACGCCCGTCTCCTGCCATAGCAGCGGATACATGCTGAACGGCGTGAAGCCCGGCAGCGTGTTGACCTCGTTGATCAGCAGCGCGCCGTCGCTTTTGCGCAGGAAAAAGTCCGCACGGCACAGCCCTGAACCATCGATCGCCAGAAAGGCCCGAACCGCCATCTCGCGAACGGCCTGCGCCGTCTCCACGGGGATCTCCGCCGGAATGATCATGGCGGATTTGCCGTCGATATACTTGGCCTTGTAATCGTAGAATTCGTTCGAGCTGACGATCTCGCCGGCGACCGACGCCCTTGGCTCGTCGTTGCCCAGGACGGCGACCTCGATCTCCCGCGCGTCGACGAACTCCTCCACGATGACCTTGCGGTCGAACCGCAAAGCTTCTTCAACGGCAGCAGCTAACTCCTCGCGATTGCGCGCTTTGGACACGCCGACGCTGGACCCGAGATTGGCGGGCTTGACGAAGCTCGGATAGCCGATATTCTGCTCGATGCCGTCCAGAAGCGCCTCACGCTCCTTGTTCCAGTGAAACCGCGTGAACGCTCTATACCCGACCTGCGGCAAGCCGGCCGCCGCGAACATCGTCTTCATCGCCGCTTTGTCCATCCCGACCGAAGAGGCGAGCACCCCCGCCCCTACATAGGGCAGATTCGCCATCTCGAACAGGCCTTGAATCGTTCCGTCCTCGCCGAAGGTGCCGTGCAGCAGCGGAAACACGACGTCCACCGAACCGATGCCCTCGCGGCGGCCGGCTTCCGATACCGCCGTTTCCGACATCCCCTGCATGAGGGGAATGAGCGACGAGCCGGTCTCTCCCGCTTCGCCCGTCTTCTCGAACTGCAGCTCCGCGACGGCGTCAGGCGGCGACGCGAGCAGCGAACCCGAACGCCACCTGCCTTCCTTCGTTATATAATAAGGAATAAGTTCGTATTTGTCGTAATCGAACGCCTTCAGCACCGCCAGCGCGGTCTGAAGCGATACTTCATGCTCGCCAGAGCGGCCGCCGTAGACGAGCCCGACGCGAATCTTCTGTCCAGTTCCCATTGTCAGCTTGACCTCCGCCTAGTTCGACTGCCTCGTAAATTCGCCCTTTGAATTAAAAAAATCGCCTCGATACGATAAAAACGATACCGGGTATTCTCCGTCCAGGCGTAGGAATCGCGATAGTCCCAGTACCGGTGCCTGCTGGGCACGGTGTTGGCATTGACCAGGGGCATGCCGTCCTCATTGAGCGCCGTCACGATCGTATTGTGCCTGAATTGGCCGTTGCCGTCCCAATCGTAGCAAATAACGTCGCCCGGCGACAGCTGCTCGGGGCGCTCGACGCGCTCGGCCCGAAGCCCGGCTGGCCGCGGCTGGCTCAAAAAATGCTGCAGGCTGTTCGCGACCGCCCAGCTGTAGCTCCAGCGCTCCTGGCCGCTCGACAACCCGTGATACCACCAGCCCGATTCTCTTTTTCCAGTATAGTTCATGGGCGCGCCCCCCTGCAAAGAGACACTGCGAGACATAGTTGGTGCAGTTCACCTCGAAAAGCTCGTACGCCGGATTCGCCTTATCCCACCATGACTCGGCATACGCGACGGCGGCTTCACGGTCGTAGGGCCCGCTGCGCGCGGGCGATCCCCCGTAGGGATTCGCCCAAGGCGCGGCTAGAACGCCGCTCGCGATCCCTTGCCAAGCCGCATACCCGTCCCGAGCCGGAATAAACGGAACGGACGGCGCCACCGGCCACTCGTCCCCCGGGCCAAACGCTCCCTCGGCGCCGGTTCCCAGCAATGCAGCGGACGACCGCTCGTCGCCCAGCGGCTCCGCGCGGTCCAATCGCCACTCGGCGCCGAAGGGAACGAGCCGGATCCGTTCGCGCTCGATCCGCTCTTCGGCATAGCCGGCAGCGCCGGCGCCGAACGCTCTGGCGATCAGCAGCTGCAGATCGACGTAGGCCTCCTTCTCTCCGGCTTTCCACCGCAAGACGCGGGCGCGAATCTCGCCCCGCCGCGGCCGCGCAGCCGAAAAAGCGTCGCGCCGCCGAAGCGCGCGCGTCCGGCGTTCCAACCGCCAGCGGTGCGCCTCGTCGCCGATCCGCGCCAGCGCCTCCGGCGAACGGTTTAATTCCGCTTCGTTCACCACGTTCACGTATTCAACCAGCGCCTTCTTTATCCGTTCGTCCAATTCCGGCACCGGACTCCCCTCCCGTACGACACAGAATGCATCCGTTCAAATGTATGCCCGCCGCGGCGGTTCCATGCTAGCGCATGAACGATGCGATGTCGCCCCGCCACGGATGATCCCCACCGTTTGCGGCATGCTAAACCTCATGCCATACCGGCCGTTTTTCCCCTCATTGGCAACAAACTAGACACAATCTCTCTTTACTGCGCGCCGGGATAGCGCTATAATAATGAGGAAGGTTTAATTTTGAAATCGGGTTTCACAGAATGAAACGTAAACGAGAATGCTTCTCATCCTCGCGACGCCCTTTATTTTGGAATCCGTGCAATCTTATCTAGGAGGCCGATTATTTTGTCCACCCTTCCGTACAACGTACAGGCCGACCTGCAGGCAGCGGGCAATTCGTATCGCTACTACAACCTGCAAGGTCTGGAAGAGCAAGGCCTGGGCCCCGTGTCCAAGCTGCCTTTCTCGATGAAAGTCCTGCTTGAAGCCGCTGTCCGCCAGTTCGACGGACGCGCCATCACGCTGGAGCATGTGAAGCAAATCGCCAACTGGGCGAACGGCCGCGAAGATAAGGAAGTTCCATTCATCCCTGCCCGCATCGTGCTGCAAGACTTCACCGGCGTACCGGTCGTCGTCGATCTCGCCGCGATGCGCGAGACCGTCAAGCAAGCTGGCGGCGATCCGAAGCGCATCAACCCGCTCGTTCCCGTCGACCTCGTCATCGACCACTCCGTTATGGTCGACGCATTCGGCACCGCGGACGCGCTGCAGATCAACATGGACCTCGAATTCGAGCGCAACGAAGAGCGCTACCGCTTCCTGCGTTGGGCGCAGACCGCATTCGACAACTTCAGAGCCGTTCCTCCGGCTACGGGTATTGTCCACCAGGTCAACCTGGAGTACTTGGCATCCGTGGCTGCAACCAAGACCAAAGACGGCGTAACCGAAGTGTATCCGGACTCGCTCGTCGGCACGGACTCCCACACGACGATGATCAATGGCCTCGGCGTCGTAGGCTGGGGCGTCGGCGGCATCGAAGCCGAAGCCGGCATGCTCGGCCAGCCGCTATATTTCGTCATGCCTGAAGTCATCGGTTTCCGCCTGACCGGCAGTCTCGCCGAAGGCGCTACGGCGACCGACCTTGCGCTGACCGTCACCCAGATCCTTCGCAAAAAGGGCGTCGTCGGCAAGTTCGTCGAGTTCTTCGGTCCGGGCCTTTCCAACATCAGCCTGGCCGACCGCGCGACGGTCGCCAACATGGCGCCTGAGTACGGCGCGACGATCGGCATCTTCCCGGTCGACAATGAGACGCTGAACTACCTGCGCCTGACCGGCCGCGACGAGAAGCAAATCGAGCTTGTCGAAGCTTACTACAAAGCGCAAGGCATGTTCCGCACCGACGACACGCCGGATCCGACGTTCACGGACGTCATCGAGCTCGACCTTTCCACCATCGTGCCTTCGCTTGCCGGTCCGAAGCGTCCGCAAGACCGCGTCGAGCTGACGGCGATGAAGGAAGAGTTCAACAACATCATCCGCACGCCGATCGACAAGGGCGGCTACGGCCTCTCCGACGAGAAGATCGCGCAGACCGCGCCGGTGAAGCACCGCAACGGCCAAGCGAGCACGCTCACGACGGGCGCCGTCGTCATCGCGGCGATCACGAGCTGCACGAACACGTCGAACCCGAGCGTCATGATCGGCGCCGGCCTCGTCGCGAAAAAAGCCGTCGAACGCGGCCTGACGAAGCCTGCTTACGTCAAGAGCTCGCTGACCCCGGGTTCGCTCGTCGTCACCGACTACCTGGTGAAGGCCGGCGTGCTTCCTTACCTGGAGAAGCTCGGCTTCTACGTCGCCGGCTACGGCTGCGCGACCTGTATCGGCAACTCCGGCCCGCTGCCTGACGAAGTCAGCCAAGCGATCGCCGACAACGACATGACCGTGGCCGCAGTTCTCTCGGGCAACCGGAACTTCGAAGGCCGCGTGCACGCGCAGGTCAAAGCGAACTATCTCGCTTCGCCGCCGCTCGTTATCGCATACGCGCTGGCCGGTACGGTCAATATCGACCTTGCCAACGATCCGATCGGCTACGACCCTAACAACGTGCCGGTTTACCTGAAGGACATCTGGCCGACCAACGAGGAGATCCAGCAAGCCGTCGCCGCTTCGCTCGATCCCGAGATGTTCCGCAAGAAGTTCGAGAACGTCTTTACGCAAAACGAGCAGTGGAACAAGATCCCCGTGCCGGAAGGCGAGCTGTACGAGTGGGACGACAAGTCGACCTACATCGCGAACCCGCCGTTCTTCACCGACCTGGGCGATAAGCCGGGCGACATCGGCGACATCAAGCGCGCCAACGTGCTGGCTCTGCTGAGCGATTCGGTCACGACGGACCATATCTCTCCTGCGGGCAACATTAAGGTCGACAGCCCTGCCGGCGAGTATCTGATCAAGCACGGCGTCGACAAGAAGGACTTCAACTCGTACGGTTCCCGCCGCGGCAACCACGAGGTCATGATGCGCGGCACGTTCGCCAATATCCGGATTCGCAATCAAGTCGCTCCGGGCACCGAAGGCGGCGTGACGACGTACCTGCCGACCGGCGAGATCATGTCGATCTACGACGCGTCGATGAAGTACCAGAAGAACAAGACGAATCTCGTCGTTATCGCCGGCAAGGAATACGGCACCGGTTCCTCGCGCGACTGGGCGGCCAAGGGCACGTTCCTCCTGGGCGTCAAGGCGGTCATCGCCGAGAGCTTCGAGCGGATCCACCGTTCGAACCTCGTGGGCATGGGCGTGCTGCCGCTGCAATTCCAACCTGGCCAAGGCTGGAAGACGCTCGGCATCAGCGGCCACGAGAAGTTCGACATCGAAGGCCTCTCGAACGACGTGCAGCCGGGCCAGACGATCACCGTTACCGCGACGCGCGAAGACGGCACGACTTTCTCCTTCCCGGTCATCGTCCGCCTCGACTCGATGGTCGACGTCGACTACTACCGCAACAGCGGCATCCTTCAGACCGTTCTGCGCCAGATGATCGCGAACCAATAATTCGTATTGCAATCAGCCGTATCCCGGGGTCGCTCCCGGCGATGCGGCTTTTTTCATGCGGCAACGTCGGGCTGACTTGATCGGTTTGGGAAACGGGATTATGATGCGCTATAATGAAGGACGGAGGTGACGATCGCATTGACAACCGAGAATAAAGGTTTTATCCGGCGTTATAGACCGGCGATCATCATCGCGGCGCTCATCGTCGTCGTGATCGTCGCCAGCAACTGGTCCTTGCCGTACGTCCTGTACGGACCGGGTTCGGCAGAGCCCGTGCACCCACGCGTCGAGACGGACCACAAGGTCGATCAGAAGGGCGAGCTGCTCTTCACGACCGTATCGTCCTACTCCAAACCGAACGTATTCTCCATCATATATGCCTGGCTGAATCCCAAAATGGATATCCAGACGCAGGCCAAGGCGACGGGCGGCACGGTCAGCCTCAGCGCTTACCGCAACCTGATGGCCTGGATGAGAGACAGCTCCGAGGCCAACGCCCTGCTCGCCGCCTACACGGCGATGGACAAGAAGATCGACGTGAAGGAACAGGGCATCATCGTCAATTCGTTCATCAAAGAGACGAAGGCGCGGGAGCACGGTCTGCAGGAGGGGGATATCATCACCTCGGTGGACGGCGTCAAAGCGAACAACGCGGAGGAGCTCAGCAAGTACCTGTCGTCCAAAAAAGGCCGGCGATACGGTCAAGCTGGCGGGCACGCGCGGGGGTAAATCTTTTGCGGCGAGCGTACCGCTCATCGAGATGCCCGGCACGGGCAAGGCTGGCGTCGGCTTTACCAATCAGACCGTGCTCAAGGTGACGCCGCCGGACAAGGTCAAGTTCGATTTCGAGGACACGGGCGGCCCTTCCGCGGGCCTCATGATGACGCTCGAGATCATCTCCCAGCTGCAGGACAAGGATCTGACCAAGGGCTACCGAATCGCGGGCACGGGGACGATCGCAGCCGACGGCAGCGTCGGGCTCATCGGCGGCATCCAATACAAGCTCATGGCAGCCGACCGTGAAAAAGCGGACTACTTCCTCGTTCCATACACGCGCGTAGCAGCAGACCACTGGCAGGACAACGAAAAAATCGCGCCGAAGGACGCGATCAACGCCGTGCTGAACGGCTTCGGCAATTGGAGCCTTGCGCAGCAGACGGTCGCCGACTTGAAGCTAAAGCCGAAGCTCGTGCCTGTTGCGTCTTTGCAGGACGCGCTGGACTTCCTGAACGGCCTGGAGCCGAAAAAGGACGAGAGCGCGGCCAGCCCGGCGCCGAGCGCCAAAGCGTCCTGACCTGGAATGGAATGCTTTAAAAAGAGCCTTGAGCGCCGATGAAGCCGGCGATCAAGGCTCTTTTTTTTGCGGAACTGTTTGTAACAGTCGTCGCGTGGGGCGGGCTTGGGACCAACGAACAGCCGCGATCAGCGCAAAATGGCACTATCCGTGCAGTTATAGCACGCTGGGTCGCGACGATGAGCGCATTAGGGCACTATCAGCGCAAATGTCACATGGTTTGTAAAAAAGTTGTTTGCAAACGATTGCGAATAAGGCAGCGGGGTGTTGCGTTGACCGGTTGATCGTGCCGTTGCGGCGGTTGAGAAGGAGATGCGGCTCGGCTTCACCCGGTTCTCTCGGGTGATCCGAACCGTCTGAGCAGCGAAGCCGGCTAACTCGCCGATCTGCTTGCGGCCGCTGCTAATCGAGCAGCGCGCCCATGCGCGTAGCGGCCCCGATGATCGCAGACGCGCGCTCCTCCATGACGTCGGGCGTGAGCCTGTTCGAAGGGCCGGAGACGGCGAGCGCGGCGACCAGCTTGCCCGACCGGCTGAAGATCGGCGCCGCCACAGCAGCAGCGCCCGGCTCCCGCTCTTCGAAGCTGGTCGCATAGCCGGCCGCGACGACCTCGTCCAGCTGCTTCGCATAGGACGGACTCCGCAACCCCGCGGGCCACGCCGGATCGCTCAGCAGCGCCTCGCGCGTATTGCTCTCCTCGAAAGCCAGCAGCACCTTGCTGGATGCGCCTACGGACAGCGGCAGGCGGATGCCGACCTGCGCGACCCGGCGGATCGCCTGCCGGCTTTGCACCGCCTGGATCCGCACGCGCTCGAGACGGTCGCGGATATACAGGCTGACCGTCTCCCCCATCTGATCCCGCAGCTTTTCCATCTCGCCGATGAGCACGACCGTCGGATCGTCCGACCGCGCGAAGTGCGCCGACAGCTCCAATACGCGCAGCCCGAGCCTATATTTGTCCGTCGCGTCGTCCCGAATGACGAAGCCCTTCTCTTCGAGCGTCGCGAGCAGCCGATGAACGGTGCTCTTGTGCAGCCCGCACTTCGCAGCCAGCTCCGTCAGGCTCCATTCGCTCCCTGTCGTAAAAACGAGCAGGATGTCGAGGGCGCGCTCGACGGCGCGCACGGTTTTCTTTTCCTCTTCCAACGGGCCCACCTCCGTTTCACTGCATGAAACCTTGTTACACTGAGTATAACTCACTACCGTCCCAACGTAAATCTCCAAAGCTAGTATTACAGTTCGATTACATGTACCTAACAAAACGACAATGTCCGTTGACGCTTTAGGACGTAAGCCCTAAATTTAAATTATCAGATAATAATGCGCTTTCAATAATAGATTGTTGCGCTAGATTGATAGGAGGCGATCCCATGAGCACCACTGTCCTGACGCCTATGCCTCTTCACGCCGGATCGCTTCACCTCGAAGAAGATTCCCCGCGTCTCACCGCCGCCCGTCGTCTCGCCCGTATTTTCGGGATCGGTACCGCCTCGCTCGCATTCGCCGCCGTGTTGATCGTCTTCGGAGCCTATGGCTATATGAGCTGGGTCTTCACCCATCCGCCCGTCGCCGCGCTTAACGCGAATCCGATGTCCGCCAAAGGGCTGCCGTACGACGACATCTCCTTCCCCGCCGCGGACGGCGGCCGCATGACGGACGGCTGGTGGATTCCCGCCTCTGCCGCCAGCGCCCGTACGGTCGTGCTCAGCCACGGCTTCGGCGCCAATCGGGAAGAGTACTGGGTCCCTATGTACGATATCGCCGACATGCTGCATAAACAGAACTATAACGTGCTGATGTTCGACTACGGCTACGCGGACCCTAACGCCAGGTCGGCCGCGACCTTTGGCATAGGCGAATCCAAGCAGCTCATCGGCGCTTTGGAATATGCGCGCGCGCAGGGCTCGAACGAGCTGATCGTCTGGGGCTTCTCCATGGGTGCCGGCACCGCGCTTCAAGCCGCCTTGCATACGTCCCTGATCGACGGCATGATTCTCGACAGCACCTTCGTGACGAACGGAGACACGATCGCCTATAATCTGAAGCGTTACGGCGCCTTGCCTTCCCGTCTGACGATGGACCTGCTCTCTCTCTTCACGCCGCTCTGGGCGGGCATCCGGCTCGATCAGATCCCGTCCGACGAGATTCAGTCCACGGCCTATAGCTTCCCCCTGCTGCTCATCCACGGCACGCGGGACGACAAAGCCCCGTACGAGATCTCCGAACGGATCGCCAAGGCGCAGACCAATGCGGACTCGTCCCTCTGGCTTGTCAAGGACGCGATTCACGAGATGGTATTCCGTACGCATCCGGAGGAGTACGTCGCGCGCACGACCGCCTTCCTGCAGACCGTCGATACGGACTCCGCGGCTAGCCGCGCCTCCAATATGGGCATGCTCGAGTCCGCCTGACCACACCCGGCATGGGACAGCTCTCCTCCCGCATACGATGGGAACGAAGCCATCATCAGGGACGAAGGGAGGCTGGTCCTATGCTGCCACGCAAGGTGCTCGCCCAGTTGATCGACAGTAAATGGCACGAATACCGGCACGCGGAATCGCTGCTTGAAGCAGTGCCCGATCTGGAGCCGCCATACGCCGAGCTGCTGCGCCAGTGGGAAGCCGCATTCGGCAGGACGATCGCGGCCGCGCAGTTCGCCGCGCAAGAGCAGGCGGCCGACGACGCGCAGGGCGTCTACGTCGAAGCCCCGGCCAGGGAGGCGCGGCTCCGGAGCCTGATCGCCGAGGCGATGCTCCAAACCCGCGAATTCGGCAAGCATCTGCTGCTCATGGGGAGCGGCAGCGAGGCCGTGCGTCGGTTCGGCCAAGATATTCGGCTTCCTGCCGAGCAATCCGACACCACGGAGAGCGGCGACTACGACGGGCCGGAACCAGCGGACGCCGCTCGGGCGCCGGGGGAACAAAAAAGGCGCCGGCGGGCGCGGGAAATCCGCCTGGCAACGGGGCTGCCGCGCCTGTATCCGCCGCAGCGAGCGCTAACGCGGCGCCCGTGCCGATCGGCGGCCACAAGCTGCCGCCGCTGCCCTATGCCTATAACGCGCTCGAGCCCTACATCGACGAGACGACGATGCGCATTCACCATGACAAGCACCATCAGACATACGTCGACGATCTCAACAAGGCCGAGCTCAAGCTTGCGGAAGCAAGGCGCAAAAACGACTTCGAGCTCGTCAAGCATTGGGAGCGCGAGCTGGCGTTCAACGGCGCGGGCCATTATTTACACACGCTGTTCTGGGATACGATGAAACCGGGCGGAGGAGGCAATCCCACAGGCCCTCTCGCGGACCAGATCGCGAAGGACTTCGGCAGCGTCGACGCCTTCAAGCGGCAGTTCACACAAGCCGCGGGCAAGGTCGAGGGCGGCGGTTGGGCGATTCTCGTCTGGAGCCCGCGAGCCCACCGCCTGGAGATTCTGACCGCCGAGAAGCACCAGAATCTGTCGCAATGGGACAACGTTCCGATCCTCCCGATCGACGTCTGGGAGCATGCCTACTATCTTAAGCATCAGAACAAGCGGGCCGACTACGTCAAAGACTGGTGGAATGTCGTGAACTGGCCTTACGCCGCCGCCCGGTTCGAGGAGGCGCGCAAGCTGAAGTGGCCGCCTTACTAAGTCGATCTTGCCGGATGTGCCCAAAAAGCCCCGCAGCGCCGACGCAACGTCGGCGGCGCTGCGGGGCTTTGCCGCGAGCGCCTGTGCGGCCGGCGGCCGGGATGCCTCGCATTTATTTGATGCCCCATATCCTTAATATGATGTATATTTAAAGCAATAGAACAATTGGCGTGGCCGTCGTGCCATGGAAGCCCACATCAGGAGGATCCCCATCATGCTTCAACGCCGCAGCACATCCCGAACGCCCTTACTCGCCCGCATGTTCCCGCCGCTGATCGCGCTGACCGCCGCGATTGTCTTTCCTTCCGCTGCCGCGCAATCCGTCTCCGCAGAGCCGCTTGCCGGACAAGCCGTGCTTTCGCAAGACGCGCCTTTGCCCGCTGCTTATGCCGGTTATCGTCTCGTCGGCCGATCCGGGCAACCGGACGGCGGCACGTCCCTCCAACTGCAGGCGCAATATCGCGGCATCCCGATTTACGGAAGCTACGTGCGTCTCGAAGCGATCCCGGGGGAGAACAGGTACGAGGAACAGTACGCGTCGGGCATGAAGACGGACCTTGCCGGCTTAAATACGACGCCTGCCATCGGCGCGAACGACGCGATCGGCGCCCTTCGCTCCCTCCTTCAGCGCGATCTGGGAGGCGAGATCGGCACGCTGCCCGAGGACGGCGACGTCCCTGCACCCGAAGCCTCGCTTCTTATTTATCCTTTTAACGGCCGCGCTTACTTAGCCTACGAGGTGCAGCTCCGCTTCACGCGGCCTGTCCTGGGCGACTGGGTCGGCTACGTGGACGCGGCGACGGGCGGGGTGATCGACCGCTACAACCGCTTAAGCGCTGCGACTGCGCAAGCGGCCCAGACCGCGCCTATCGGCTACGGCAAAGGAAGCGCCGGCACGCTGCAATCGTTTTACGTGAAGTCTCGCATAGATGCTGGGAAAACGGTCTATCAACTGCTGGACGCCACGCGGCCCGCCGCCATCCGCACCTTCGATTTTCGCAAGCCGTCGACGCGCAAGGACCTGCCTCAAGGATACGACTATGTGACTTCCGGTTCCAAGACCTACGGCGACGCCGCCGCCGTCGACGCGCACGTCAATGCCAAGCGGGTCTACCTGTTCTACAAGAACAAGTACGGCCGCAACAGCATCGACGACAAAAACATGGACATCCTCTCGTTTGTCCACGTGAACGGCAGCGCGCAAACGCGGAACAACGCCTTTTGGACCGGCTGGGCGATGTACTACGGGGACGGTACGGGCCTGAAAAACGGGGGCGTCAACTGTACCTCCTGCGCCTACGACCTGGTCGCGCACGAGTTGACCCACGGCGTCACCCAGTATACTGTCGGGCTCGAGTACCGCGGACAAGCCGGCGCGCTGAACGAAGCCATCTCCGACATCATGGCTGCCGTCATGGACGCGAACGACTGGGAGATCGGCGAAGATACGGGCGCGGCATCGCGCAGCCTCGCCGATCCCGGCAAATACGGTCAGCCCGCGCACATGAACGACTTCGTCAACCTGCCGATCGACGCGCAGCACGACAACGGCGGCGTCCACGTCAACAGCGGCATCCCGGCGCATGCGGCCTACCTTACCGCGCTCAAGATCGACAACGCGGATATCGGGATCGGCGGCCGGGATACGCTGGGACGCCTCACCTACATCCTGCTGCGGGATCGCTTGATCTCCCCGACGGCAGACTTTTATGAGGCGCGGGAAGGCTATATCGCGGCCGCTGGCCGCTTGTCCGGCCTGACGGCCGATCAGAAAGCGACCGTAGCGCAAAAGGTGAAGGATGCGTGGACCGCGGTCGGCATCGACGAGCGTCCAAGCTGAAGAGAAGTTGCAATAACGAAACGTAAAACGGGATGAAGCAGCGTATGGCTGCCTCATCCCGTTTCTTTTGTCCCTTTTCTGTACGCCGCACGCTTGATGCGCAGCGGCTCTCTCTTTACTTGGATTCAATCAGTTCGGACCGTACCAACAAATTGCGCAGCATCGCCGCGGTCTCTTCCCGGGTTACCGTACGGAGCGGCTTGACGCTGCCGTCCTCGTAGCCCGAGATGAGGCCCAACTTGAAGGAAGACCCGAATGCCGGGCGTACCCAAGCCGGAATGTCCGCGTTGTCCGAGATGCCGGCCAATGCCGCGGCCGCTTCGCTGTCGCCGGCAGCGGTCTGGCCGGCCAGCGTCCAGGCCTTGCCGATGATGGCGACCGCTTCGGCGCGGGTGATCGTCTGCTTCGGACGGAACGTACCGTCCGGATAGCCGCTGATCAGGCCGTACGTCTTGGCCGCGGAGACGAATGGCGCGTACCAGTCGGCCGCCTTCACGTCCTTGTAGACGCCGTCGGTCTTGGCCGGCAGTCCCAGCGCCCGGACGATCATCGCCGCGAACTCGGCGCGCGTGACGCCGCGCGCAGGCTCGAACGTATCTTTGCCGGTGCCGGTCAGGATCGTGCGGGAAGCCAGGTCCTCGATCGCTTGCTGCGACCATCTGCCCGCCGTATCCTTGAAGCTTGCTTTATTGACGATCAACGCGTACACGCTGTTCGTGAAGCTGTTCATGACCGCGAAGTCGCGCTCGTCGACGCGCTTCACGTAGGTTGGCACGTGATACAGGCTGCCGTCCTCCAGGATGCGAACGCCGGTCGTGACCTTGCCTTCGTCTGCAGCCGGCAGTTCGATCGCGCGTTCTACGTACTGCGAGAAGCGATCGGCCGCGATCGTCTTGCCGTTGTACGTATACGTCACGCTGAAGTCCGTCGGCGTGCCGATGACGGAAGCGCCGGTCTTGGACGCTTGCTTGCGGATCGCTTCCTGCTCGTCCTCGCCAGGATGCTTGATATCGATCGATACCGCGACCTTCGACAGGTCGTCGGGCGCGAACGTATTTACGATTTGCGCGATATCCAGCGCAGCGGACGGCAGGGTGTAGAACGAGCTGCCCGTATCGATATACAGGATGGCTTCTTTTTTGCTGCATGCTCTTCACCAGATCGGCGGTCAGGCTGGTCGTGACGCGATCGATTCCCGTACCTGCGTTGATCTTGATGACCGGCTTGCCTGCGCTCGAAGCCAGCAGCTTGTTCAGTTCAGCCTTCACGAACGATACGCGAAGCACCTTTTTTGCCGTTCTCCTCCGTCTTCTTGCCCGTCGCGACCTTGTTGTTTTCGTCGTCGTTGATCTTGACGACGAATTCATCGGTCGGCTCCGAAGCCGCTACGTTGCGCATAATGGAGACGGAGTACAGGTTGGTCTCCTTTTGATCCGCGGAGGTCACCTGGATTTGGACCGCGTTCAGGCCTGCGGCAAGCATCGCCGTCGCCGAACCGTTTTCGTCCGTTGCCTTGCCGTTCACCTTCACGGTCGCGCCCGGCGTTTGCGGCTTGGCAATGACCGTGATCGATGCATTGTAGGTGCTGTCCTTAATCTTATAGTTTCTCGTCAGCGGCTCGAACTCGGTCGTCAGCTCCATGTCTTTGACGGACAATTCGCCGAGCAGCAGCGAGGTGTTGAATGCTGTATCGCGATAAATAACGAGCGAATACGTTTGGACCGTGCCGTCTGCCGCATGAACTTCAAAGACAAAACGGTTGGTTCCCGTCGCGAGCGTCAGCGTCTCGTTTCCTGCGGAGCCCTTGGCCGTGCCGTTCATCCACACGACGGAGGTGGCGTCCGCAGCGGCGAAGCTCAGCTGAGCCGAAGACGTATTGGCGCTTACGCGAGCATTGTAGTCAAGCACGGCGCCGTCAAACGCACCCGGCGTCAGCGCGATGCCGGACAGCGCCAGCTGCCTCAGGCTCGCGTCCGCTGCGACCTTGCGGTCGAACGACACCACGTATTTCTTGGCGAGCGTCCAATCCTTCGTTACGGCCGCCGCATCGTTTGGCGACAGTACCTCGATCGTGATCTTGGTGGATCCTACGTTCAGCGCGATCGGACTGGACGGCTGACCGGAGGATACCGTCTCGATCTTAGTCTGAGAGTCCGCGCCGGTCTTAATGCGAATCAATGAACCCGGCGAAGCCTCTTCAGGCGTAATGCGAACGGATGCGGTCGCATTGTCGACTTGCGCAGAATAGAAGACCGTGTTTTCCTCATACGGAGCCCCATAGTCCTTGCTAAGCTCGACGGCTTCGGCAGCCGCCGCTCCGCCGGCATCCAGACCGGATACCTCGAGCGACTTGAGCCCCGCAAGGCCCGATTCGGTCGTCACGTTCAGGTTGTAGGTCTGGGTAGTCCCTCCCGACTTGACGACCGCTTGAACGGCGCTGCCGTTCGAGATGTCGACGACGGCGGAGAATTGATCGTCGACAGGCTTGCCGCCGATCGTGACTTGCGCCCCCTTGTCGACCGGTACCGCCCATACGCGGGTTTGCTTTTCGCGCACGTCGATCGAAGTCTTGTACGTCGTCAGGCTTGCGATGAAAGGCGCGTCCAGCACGCCCTCACCGGTTCCGAACGCCGCCAGATCCGCATTGGTCTCATCCGTTGCGGCCACGCCGCTGGCGAGCACTTCCAGCTTGTTCACCGTCTCGTTGCCCGCGGCGTCGGTCGCCTTGAGCTCGAGCGGCAGCACGCCGTCTTCAGGGAACGACGCGTAGTAGACGAAGTGTCCGATCGCATCGACCGGCACGACGATGTCGTTGACCGTCAGCACGGTGCCGGCTTCGGTCGCGCCTTCGAGCCGGGCGCGGCTGCCGTTTACGATCGCGCCGTTGGTCGGCGTCTTCAAGTACAGGTACGGCGCCGTTTGGTCGACGATCAGCTGGCTATAGCTATGGCTCGTGTCACCGCCTGCGTTCGTCGCCTGGATCTCGATCCGGTACTGTCCCTCTTTCAAGGTGCCCAGATCGAATGCGGCCGGATCGCCGCTAGTCGGCGCGACTTCTGCGTCATCCTTGTACAGCTTGTACGTCGCAGCCTGATCGCTGTCGACATGAACGACGACATGATCGGAATCCGTCACGACCAGCGTATGCTGCAGCGCCTGCTTTTCTTCGTCACTGAGGCTTTCCAGGTCTTCCGTTTTCACGTCGTAAGGATAGTACTTCTGCTCCGACGGCGCGTGTTTGCCCGCCTCGTAAGATACGTCCAGCTTGGCCGGCTTCGGCTTCGGCAGGAATACTTCTGCCGCATCGGACAGTTCGCTGACGAGCAGCGACGACAGCGTCTCGCCGTCGGACGCGTAGTTCGCACGCACGATCATCACGCGCAGCTTGTACGTCTGCTCCGTGTCGAGTCCCGCCAGCACGAAGCGCTGATTCGCGCCCAGCGCAGGGTTCGGCTGGAATTCATAGGACGTGCCATTGTAATCCACGTTGCCGTTCGCGTCGGCCGGATAAACGCGGTAAGCGGTCGTGCTCGCATATCCCGCATCCGCGAAGCTGATCGTCACGCCTGCATCTCCGCTTGCTACAGCCTTGATGTTGGCAGGCTTGGCCAGCATCTGCGAAGCCTTGTAGGAGATCGGCTGCTCCAGCGTCTTGAACACCGGCGCATACGACTCGCTGTCCGCAACGAGCGCTAGGTAATAGTCGCCAGGCAGGTTGTTCGCCGGCAGCGTTACCGTAGTAATGCCCGAGGCCGGGAGATTGTCGGCCAGCACTTGGCCGACTGGCTCATTGGCGTCGTTCGCCATGATCAGCCTGACCTTCGTGTCCGGCTTGGCATTGTCGACTTGCCAGGTCACTTCGTAGGCATTGCGCTCCGCTTGGGCCGAAGCCGTCAGCTTGGCCACCTGAGGGATCGGCGCCAACGCATATTGCTGAATCGTCGCATAACCCTTCGTTTGGACGCTCAGCGTGCCCGTCGATTTGACGTCCACCGTTACTTTAAGTCCCGTGTCGTCGAGAATCGCGTTGCGGCCCGCCGCGTCCGGCGTCGCGTTGAGCTTGATTTCCGCACCGTCCGTGCCGTAAATCTTCGTGCCAAGATCGCCTCCGGCGATATCGAGCAGGTATTTACCCTTTTCCATCATCGACAGGTTGTACGTATATACGGCGTCAGGGCCGTACAGATCGGCCATCGTCGACTTTTGCGACAAGGTCATCGCGTCCAGATCGGTGAAGCCGCCCGACTTCACGATCCAGATGCCGTCCTTATCCACGTCGACCAAGGCGGTGACTACGCCGTGCTGCTGGTCGTAGATTGCATTCCAATCCGACGAATTCTTGTCGAAGACGAGCGGGTACAGCGTGCCGTCGGGACGGTAGAGCTTGGTGTCCTCATTGCCGCCGTAAATATCGAGCGTCGCCTGGAAGCCTTTGAGTCCCGTGAAATTCGCGGCAGCCGCAAATTCGGAGCCTCCGCGCCATGCCATCGTCTCGCTCATCGTCGCATCCGTACGCATGCGGTACAGATTCACCTTGGCGTCCGCGCCTGCATCGACGTACCAGCGCTCTGCGCCCGGCGCCTCGACGAGCATCCATGTCGTGCCGTCCGCTTCGTCACGCTTGACGTTCCAAGCCGCGTTCGCCGCATTCGCTTCGGTTGCATATACTCTGCCGTCGGCCTTGATCAGCGCGGCATCGGCTGCGCCGCCGACGATCTCGACGAGGTATTTGCCTTGACGGACGATGTCCAGCGGGACCAAGTTCTTGGCGGTCGCGCCGTTCAGTTCGGCGGCGATGTCGCCGATCGAGCTATCGTTGTCCCCTGCATACAGAACCTTGTGCACCGTGATGCCCAGGCTGGCGCCTGCGACGATCTTCCAAGCGCCTGGCGTCAAAGCCGCTTCAATAACGAGCACGCCTTTTTCCGCGTCGTAATAAGCGTTCGGCGCCTTGTCGTCCTTCTTCTCGAAGCGGATCTCGTACTCGGAGCCGTACGGCGAGATCAGCTTGAGGCCGTCCGTATCGCCCTTGACGGCGATAAGCGCCTCGTAGGATTCGCCTGCGACAAAAGCGTGCGAGAACTTGCCGTCCGCCGTCTTCGTCACGGTCGGATTCGTCTCCGTGACTTCGGTCGCGATCTGGCCCTTGACATAAGTCCCCAAGAGGGAGGCGCGAATGCCGCTTTGGCTGAACATCTTTTCGCCGAGGACCCCAGGCACGTCGCCGAAGTCGGCTGCCGTCGATTCGAATACGCCGTTCGGGTCGACGTACCAGAACCAGCTCTTGATTTTATTGACGACCGCCTTGCCGGTGTTGACGACCGCGCTTCCGATATTTTTCAAGGTGGAGGCCATATCGACATCCCAGTCGAAGCTGCGCGTCGCGAACGGATACTTCACGACGAAGCCGATGCCGATGACCGACAGCGCGGCTCTGAACCGCGAAGAATCGACGCCGACTTCCGCGCTGGAGAGACGCTGTCCGCCGACCAGCGGTACCGACCGCGGGATTTGGACCGCCGTTTTCGCGTAGCCGGTGAACGAAGAGCCTTGGAAGTACTTGACGACCACCTGTCCGACGAGAATGTCGAGCACGTTGACGGTCGCGCCCATATCGAAGCCCGCGCGGTCGTAGCCGCGGTAGCCGGTCGGATTGAACACGATGAACATGTCGACGCCGGCTACGTTGATTGAGTAGATCGCGAGCTTGCCAGATGCGCCGAAGTGATTGGCCGACAGGTCGATGCGCAGGTCGTTGCCGTTGACCATGTAGTTGCCGCCGAGCTTAGGCGTCAAGTAGTCGGACAGGCCGCCAAGCACGGAGAACGTCAGCGGAGCTTCGGACAGCGCGGTCATGTTGGAGACGCCCCCGCCGAGCTTCGTAATCTGCGCGCCGGTGGAGCCGATCTTGATCTCCTTTTTGACGGCGAAGCTGATCGAGTCGAGCTTCTTGTCCTTGAGCAGCAGGTCGATATCGAAGCCGACCTTTGCCTTCTTCAGCTCGGCCGACGCGCCGACGCCAAACTCCGGCGTGCGGGTGTCGATGCTGAACCGCAGCTCGGCCGCTTCGAGCGGACCGCTCTTGAAGTCGGCGCTAGCTTTGAGGTTGGCCGCCAGATCGAAGCGGTTTTTCATGAAATCCAGCGCCGTAACGTTGGCATTTGCGCCAATCTTGGTGCTGCCGATCTTGAAGCCGAGATCGGCGTTGCCGGTGATGCGGATGCCGCCCTTGATGAAGGTGAACGAATTAATACTGACCGGCATGTTCATTCCGGTATAATCAAATGCTTTGGATACTGGGAAAGAAAAGCTCTCCGGATCGAACTCGAAGTCGCCCTCAAGAATCGTATAAGTCGACAAGATCGGAATCGTATTTTTGCCGTTCACATACAAACGGCCTTTGCCCGAAATCGTCGGTGGTGCAAGTTTATTGTGATTGTCTATCACGAGCTCGGTGCCCTTGAACAGCAGATTGTCGTTGATCGTCACGACCGCATTGGTATCCCGAAGGCGATATACGCCAGGCTCTGATGCGTTGACGACAAAGGGGCCGCGCAGTGTGATTTCGTCCACTTCGGACGCCGTGCGCTTGCTTGGCGGTTTCGGGTTGTCGACGGTAACTTCTTCGTAATTGATCGAACGGTAAGCCTTGTCGTCCGTCAGCTCGATCGCGTCGGTAAAGGTCTTATCGTCGAAAAACGCATGCTCGATGCTGACATTATACTTGCCGAGCGGCAGCGTCTTCCCTTCCGGCTTGGGCAGCTTGATCTTCAGTCCCGAGGTTCCGACCGTTTCGATATCGGATCGCGGAATGACGTATGAATCGCTGCCTTTGCTGATCGTCACTTTAAGGTCCGTGTACGGCAGGCGCTTTTTCAGCCAGTACAGATTTTCGCCGACGACCTGCACGGATTCGGCGTCCTCGTAGTAAACCTTGGACGGACCGACGCGCGAATACTTGACGCCGTCCTGCGGCATCGGCATTTGCACGGCGAACTGTACCGGATCGCCTTCCGCCGGTCCCTTGTTATTCGATGCAACGGCTTTAACTTCGTAATACGTGTCTTCTTTCAGATGCTCCAGCGTGAGGCTGTAGTTGCCGGAGGAATTCACGACCGAAGGAACCGTACCACCGGCGGAGAGCCACGCCCCATTGCCGGCATCCGTCTTCTCTCTATATTTGACGCCCCATGTCGAGCTCGCGCCGCCGGTATTGATGATATTAACCGGTATTAGGGCTCGCTGCTCGTTCGCATTGTCCGCATTGTACAGCGGCGTTGGCGTACCCGTCTCGACTTGCGGCGGCGTCGTCACTTTGACGTCGTAATAAGCGCCATATTCCGTCGAGATCCGGAAGCTCGGTATCGGCTTCGTCGCATCGATCGCGGTGTAGTAATAGGTCGCATTTCCGTTCTCGTCCGTTTTCAAGCTTGGCGCCGAAGAGAGCGGCGCAAACTCGTTGTCGGGATCGAGGAACGTCACGTTATCAGGTTTTTCCACAAACAAATCGATATTTTGGCCGGGATTTTTTTTGGAATCCTTCAGATTCAGATCCGCTTTGTAGTACACGGCATTTTCTACACTGTTTCCCGTGTTATCTGCTGTCGGCGGATTATAAACCGCGGCGTTGACCGACATGATGCTCGGCGCTTCCACGTAGGTGGCGCTGTTCAGGTCGATCGGATCGTATTTGTTCGTGAAGTACCACTGTTTAATCAGATGATTTTGCCAGGCGCTGCCCGTCGCGGCGGTGAAGCCGACATAGACGTCCTTAGAAGCGATCACGTTTTCCAAGTTGAGCCCCGTATACGTAAGCTTAGGCTGGGCCGGCCTAGTACTGGAATTGTTGTAATAGACGGACAGCGTCTTGTCCGCCGCCTTGTAGTCGATCCAGACGTACACGTCTTGTCCCGAATTGAAGTCGATGCCATTGCTGGGCTCGGCATATACGCCCTGGCTGCCGTGGGACACGACGCCGTTCAAATCGACCGCGACATGGTTATCGCTCGGATCGCCGTTGTTGCCCCATTGGGACGATCCGTTGTTGAAGGTATCGAACTCGACGCCGACGCTGTTCGGGATGTTCTCGAAGCCCATCCCGCCCCCGAGGCTCCCCGCGCTGTTCGATTTGGTCTGAACGGCAAACACGAGTCCGTCTGCGCCTTGCGGCACGCCGGACAAAGCGCCTGCGCCGTTCATATTGAACGTGAAATAAGTACTAAAGCCGCTGTTATCGCGCAGCGACACTTTGTCCCAGTTGAACACGGTACCGAATTGGTTGCCTTGAGCCGGCGTCAGCCTCAAGCTGCCATCGGGCATAAACGTGGAAGCGCCGTTAAACGACAGCCGGTTGGCCGCCTCTTTAAAATCGTTATACAAAAACGTAATATACTTCGACGGCTTATCCGCCGCATGGGCCGTACTCCCAACGGAAGCGAATCCCGACAGCATTATTTGGAACATAAGCAAAAACGCAAGCACGGCCGCAATCTTGCGCCGGCTGCCGATTGCCGTGAAGATCCTCATTAAGATAGTCTCCCTCTCTCTAATGCATCTATTTTACTGCCCTTAACCGCCTGCGAACTTCGTTCATGCCCCTCCTTGAGCCCCGTTGATATGCGCCATTATATTAAAATCCGCTTAAAAAACACTAAAAAAATTTGGAAGATTACTGTAGAAAAAAAGAGAATTGTGCAGAAAAAATAAGACTGACGTCGCAACGACGTCAGTCTTAAAGTCCTATTTATTCGAATCGGCCAAAAATAATTGCTTAAACGTCCGCAGTCTCTCCCCTGTACGTCGCCGTCCGGTTCCGCCCTTCCTCCTTGGCCCGATAGAGCGCCAGGTCCGCGCAGTGCACGACCTCGGCCGAGCTCGCACCGTCCTGCGGAAAGGCCGCGATGCCAAGCGACAGCGTGACGGGCCTGCCGATCGGCGAGTCCGCTTTCATCAGACCGATGCGAACGCTTTCGGCAAGCCGAAAGGCAAGTTCCTTATCTCCGAAAGGAAGCAGCAGGACGAACTCTTCGCCGCCGTACCGGCACGCATAGTCGCCGTCCCGCTTTGCCACGTTCAACCGCGCCGCCAGAAAGCGCAGCACCTCGTCTCCTTTCAGGTGACCGAACGTGTCGTTAACGGATTTGAAGCGGTCCAGATCCATGAGAATGACCGCGTACGGCATCTGCTGACGGTCCCAAGACGCGAGCAGCGAATCGAAAAAACGCCTGTTGTGCAAGCCTGTGAGCGCGTCCGTATGCGCTTCGAGGGAAAGGGCTTCGGTGCGGTCGCCCATCACGCGGAAGGCGTCGATCACCGCCCGGTTCAACTCGTTGGCCTCGTAGATCAGATGATGCCGCATACGAAGAACTGGAACTTTCTCCATCTCCGTCTCTCCCTTGTTAAGAAGGGAGGCGTATACCGCCAGCCGGCGGAGCGGAAAGGCGAGCCGGTGCGATACGCCGATGACGAGCAGCGCGAGCAGCAGGATGAACGGCATGGACACCAGCGCCATTCGGGCCACGATGCCCCTGACGCTGTCCGTCACGGTTGCGGTAGGCGTCTGGGAGACGATGCCCCACTGCACGGACGGCACGATGGCATAACCCGCGAGCATCGGAATGCCTTTGGTGTTAACGATCTTCATGTGACCGCCTTTGCCTGCCATGATCTCGGCGACCGCCGGGTTCGACGCGACGTTGTCCCCGATCCGGTCCTTGTCTGGATGATAGATGATATTGCCCATATGATCGACGACATAATAATAGGAGCCGTTGAGATTCGATTCTTGCTTGCCAAGAATCTTCTGCAGTACGTTGTTGTCGTGCAGGTAGATCGTGCCGCTGATAAACCCGCGATATGTCCCGTCCTTGTCGAAGATCGGCTGGCTGACGAGCACGATCAGCCGGCTGGTGACGGCCACGTAAGGCTCGGACACGAGCGGCTTGCGTTCGGTCAGCGCCTGCTTGGCGGCAGCCGACTTCAGCACATGCCCGACTAGGTCTCCGTTGTCCGGAGACGCGGCGGTGACTTTGCCATTCTCGTCCGAGAGCGCCAGCGAGTTGAAGAAGGACGTGCTGCCCCTGACGAGATCCAGCCAGGCGCTCGCCTGCCTGCCCCGATTTTCCGCATTCGAAAAGTGGGCGCTCGCCGAGTTCAGCGACTGCGTCATGGAGCCGAAAATCGTATCGACGGCGACGCTCAGTTCGTTGGCCGTGATCTGATTGAGCTCGAGCGTATTGGTGGACAGCGAATCCTTCTGCGCCTCGAAGCCCACGATCGTGTTCAGCGCGGCCGTCAACGTGACGGACAGTACGACGACGGCGGTGAAGATCACGGAGAGATGGATCCCCTTGCCCCGCCGAATCCTTAATCTATTCATGGACGTTCTCCAGTAATCAAAGTAAAGAAAAAGCGTACTATAAACAGCATTCGACAACAATCCAACGATCCGTATTCTACCACACATTGCTAGATCAATATAGTTAAAGTAAAAAACAACCATGGACCGAAGCCGGCGGCTTCGATTCATGGTTGGGAAAGCGGGACGGAGCATGTTGGCATGACGTTAATTACGGTGAATCAGAGCGACCAATCCAGCTTGACTTCGCCGCCGCTGCGGGACGATTCGTAGATCGCGTCGATGATCAAATTGCTGCGGAGCCCGGTCTCGGCCGACGTGATCGGCGTCTGGCCGGTCAGCACGCAGTCGATGAAATGGCGGCTCATCTTGACGCGCGCGCCTTCGTCCTCGATCGGGGCGATGAGCGGGATGTCGACCGGCTGGTCGAAACGCTCGGTAAGGAATTTGCCTTCGTTGCCTTTGAGGAAGGCGCCGCCATCCGAGCCCATCAGGTGGACGAACGGCGTGCTGTCGGTGTCCATATGGACCGCCCAGCTAACCTCGAGCGTGAGCGACGAGCCGTCTTCCATCTTGATGATCGCGGTCGCCAGATCCTCGACGTCGTAGATGCCGTTCCAATCCGGCTTGCCCCAGCTGCCGATCCCCTTCTTGCGGGGACCGAACTCGGCATACGTCGAGCCGTATACCGACACCGGCTTCGGTTCGCCCATCAGGTAGAAGGCGAGATCGAGCATGTGGACGCCGATATCGATCAGCGGTCCGCCGCCGGACTGGCCGTGCTGCGTGAACCAAGTGCCCCAGCCCGGGATACCCTTGCGCCGGTACCAGCCGGTCTTCGCCGTATAAATGCGCCCCAGCTCGCCGCGGTCGATCTGCGACTTCACGAGCTGCGGAAGCCACTCCCAGCGCATCTGATGGGAGACCATGACGGTTTTGCCGCTCTTCTGCTGCGCGCGCACGATGTCCTTCGCCGCGGCCGCGTCGAGACCCATCGGCTTCTCGACCAGCACGTGCTTGCCATGCTCGAGCGCGCTGATCGTGAGCGAAGCATGGCTCAGGTTAGGCACCGCCACGATGACCGCGTCGATGTCGAGACGCTCGATAAGCGCCTGCGGCGTCGGCGACACCGATTCGATGCCGTACTGCTGGGCCCTGGCTTCCGCCAGCGGCAAATACGTATCCGTGATCGCGACGATCTCGCAGAGCTCGGCTAGCTTGCCGAACTCCTGAAGGTGAACGTTGCCGATGTTGCCCGCGCCGATCAGGCCGATGCGGACTTTATTCGAATTTCCCATGGTAGCCTCCAATGGATTGCTTTATTTTAAATGCTTGCGATACCGCTATCATAGCCCAATTTCCTTAGACGGGCGATGAGCGATTTAGCCCAGTTTTTATTCGTGTTAGGCTTCGCACGGCACCGCACGACTCGATTTGCATATTTATTAATATTTATGTATATTTATTCTTACCGCGTTTTATTTTCTTGAGGGAGGAGCGTGCGCCGTGCGCGATGACATCCGCGTCGTCGAGACCAAAGCGCTGAATGCCTGGCCCGCCCTGCAGCAAACGGGGCATGACGGCTGGCTGCTCAGGCAGTCGAAGGGCTATACGAAGCGCTCTAATTCCGTACAGCCGCTGCGGACCGATCCCGGTGCCGATCTACGCGCCATGGTCGGCTATTGCGAGGATACTTATCATCGCGCGGGCCTGCCGACGATATTCAAGATCACGCCGCTGTGCGCGCCTTGCGGTCTCGACGGCCGATTGGACGAATACGGCTACGCGTCGGTCGACCGCTCCCAGGTGCTGTTCCGCTCCTTGAGCGAGACGCAGGACACGCCTTGCTTGGAAGGGCTAAGCGTCGACGCCGGCTTGACGGCGGAGTGGATGAGCGCCGCCTCCGAACTCCTGTCGCTCAAGCCGGAGCAACGGGAGGCCGCCTCGGCCATGCTGACGGACAGCCCGCTGCGCAGGGCCTTTTTCCTCCTTCGCTCCGGGGACGTCCCCGCGGCGATCGGGATCGGCGTCGTCGACGACGGTTACCTGGGGCTGTTCGACATCGCGACCGCCCCCGCTTTTCGGAAACGCGGGCTCGGCGAGCGCCTCGTCAGGCAGATTCTGCGATGGGGGCAGTCGCGAGGCGCGCATACGAGCTACCTTCAGGTGGTGGACGGCAATGTGCCCGCGCAGCGTATGTACGCCAAGCTTGGATACGAGAAGCTTTACGACTACTGGTATCGCGTGCGTTGGCCGTAAAGTCGCGCCGCCGGCGCGCCATGTAAAAAGCCGCGTTCCTAACCGCAGTATGCGGCCGGTAACGCGGCTTCATTCGTTTATTCCTTCAGCAAGGAGAGAAACTCGGAGCGAAGCGCGGAGCTGCCCCGGAACTGTCCCCGTACAGCCGAAGTGACGGTCTTGCTCCCGTACTTTTTCACGCCGCGCGCGCACATGCACAGATGCTCGCCCTCGACGACGACCATGACGCCGTTCGGCTTCAGCACGTCGTCCAGGATGTCGGCGATCTGCGAGGTGATGCGCTCCTGAACCTGTAACCTTCGCGTGACAGCTTCTACCAGCCGCGCCAGCTTGCTGAGCCCCGCGATCTTGCCGCTCGGGATGTAGCCGATATGGGCCTTGCCGAAGAAGGGCGCCATATGATGCTCGCACTGGCTGTAGTACACGATATCCTTGACGATGACGAGCTCCTCGTGCCGCTCGTCGAACGTGACGCCGAGCGCGTCCCGCGGATCGATCGCGTATCCGCCGAAAATCTCCTCGTACATGCGCGTGACGCGGGCGGGCGTGTCCAGCAGGCCTTCGCGCTCCACGTCTTCGCCGATCAGCTTGAGAATCTCGCGGACATGGTGCTCCACCTGCTCGCGGTTGCGCGTGACGTTCGTATTCAGATAGTCCTTCAGACCGGCCATCGTACGCCCTTCTTTCATTCGCGGCGGCTGACGCGGACCCGCGCGCCGCCTATCGATTATCTGCGGGGTTTAGCGTTTTGATTCTGGTTTTTCATCATCTGCTGCGCCTTCTGAAGCTGCTGCTTGTTCATATTGTAACCCATCTGCTTGGCCATCTTGGCCAGCATGTCCGGATTGTTCTGCATCTTCGTCATCTGGCTGCGCAGATAGAATACGCCGCCGAGGAAGCCCAGCGCAAGTCCGACGATCAACGTCAGAACCGGAATCAGAATATTCCAAAAGCTCATCTGCCATACCTCCAAATTGTACGCATGAAAGCGTGTATGCGATCCGCGCGAAACGCGGGACAGCCAGCCTATAATAGCATGAGCTTGGCCGGGTAATCAACCCGGTCGCAAGCGCTTGCGGCCCGCGGCAGCTAAGACCCGCCAGCGTGCAAGCTCAATTAATGACCGCGTCGATGAACAGCGTCGGCAGCCTGGCCAGATCGAGCTCGCGCGCCGCCGAAGATTCGCCCTCCCGGGCGATGACGCGGACGATCGGCCTGCCGGGCAGTCCCCTGTGCTGCGCCACGACGATGCCGATCAGCCGGTTGGAGAGCCTGACCGAGACGCCGTTCGGATAGACGGACACGATTTTCAGAAATTCGATGAGAATCTCGCGGTCGAGCGCCGTGTCGGACAGCGCGTGCAGTCTCTCGATCGCCTCGTGCGGCTGCAGGCGGGGAAGCGCGGCCGTCCCGTGCACGAGATTGTCGTACATATTGGCGACCGCGGTGATCTTGGCATACGCATGGATCTCCTCGCCGGACAAGCCGCGGGGCTGGCCGCTCCCGTCCGGCGCCTCGTGGTGCTGAAAAGCGACGTGGGCGGTCAACAGGCTGTACTCGCGCTTCAGCTTGAGCAGCTCGAAGCCCCGCCATGCGTGGTGCGTACGCCCTTCCTCCGCGCCTGTCGCCCCAAGCTTGCCGATGTCGTGCAGAAGCGCCCCGATCGCGAGTTCCTTCAGCTGCAGCATGTTGAACCCCATGTTGACGCCGACCATCGTCGCCATCATGCAGACGTTCATGCTGTGCATGTACAACGCGTTGTCCGCGGTACGAATGTCCGACAGCTGGACGAGCACGTTCTGATTGCGCAGCACGTCGTCCATCAGTTGATCGACGGACAGGCTGATCGCCCTCGCGCTGAATTCCTTGCCGGATCGCAGCGCGTTAAAGGTGGCGGACATCTGCGCGATGACCGCCTGCTTCGTCTGCTCGGTCAGCACCTCGTCCAGCGGGATCTGCTGCTCGCCCGGCTCCGAGATATAGACCATCGGCACCCCGAGCCTGCGGAGCGTGCTGATCATGAATACGGTCAGCTGAACGCCCGCCGACAGAAGCACGGTGCCGTTTTCCGAAAAGAGCGTCCTGCCGAGCAGCTGCCCCGGTTCGAGGTTATCGATGTCAACCAGCTTCATATCTCATGCTCTCCCGTGGATGCGCCTGACGTAATAGGCTGGATTTTCTTCCTATATGAATATATTAGCCGTCGGCCCTCGGTTATAGCAAATAAAGATTACCTTGCAAGCGCTTGTACGTATAAAAAAAGTGAAAATGCGAGCGAATGAGGAAGACCGCAGCCGGCGACAAGTCGTCCGTCATCTGCGGTCTTCAATCCCGGACGCCGCCCCGCTTCGGCGCCGGCTCGGCGAGCGCGGCCAAGGCGCGGCTCGCCGCCTCGCGGACGCGCTCGTCCGCGTCGGCTTCGGCCGCCTCGGCGAGAGCCGCCTGCGCGACGTCGCCGCGGATGCGTCCGAGCGCCCAGGCCGCCGTCGCGCGCAGCTCGAAGCGCGGATCCTCGCGCAGCACGCGGGCGACGTCCCCGGCGGACGCCTCGTCGCGGAAGTTGCCGAGCCCGATCAGCGCATTGCGCTGGATCGGCTTGCGTCCGCGCCAGGCCGCGCTGCTCGCGCCGAACGTCTCTTTGAATTCGCGGTTGCCCATCTGCAGCAGCGGGCGTAGCAACGGCTTCGCCACGTCCGGATCCGGCAGCGTCTCCGGCTGATGACGGGAATCGATGCCCCGGTTGATCGGGCATACGATCTGGCAGGTGTCACAGCCGTAGAGCCGATTGCCCATTTTGACCATGGCGTCCTCGTCGAGCAGTCCCTTGCTCTGGGTCAGGTAAGAAATGCATTTTTGCGCGTTCAGCTGTCCGGGACCGACCAGCGCGCCCGTCGGACAGGCATCGATGCAAATCGTGCAGTCCCCGCACTGGTCCAGGAGCGGCGCGTCCGGCGGCAGCGGCAAATTCGTGATCATCTCGCCGAGGTACATCCACGACCCGAGCTCATCGTTCATGATCATGCAGTTTTTGCCGCTCCAACCGATGCCCGCGCGCTCGGCGACCGCCCGGTCGGAGAGCGCGCCGGTATCGACCATGGACAGCCACCGAAGCTCCGGCGCCCTTTCCGCCAGCCATTCGGCCAGCCGTTCGAGCCGCCTGCCGAGCACGCGATGATAGTCCTCGCCCCATGCCGAGCGGGACAGGATGCCGCGTCGGGCACCCGGCTCGGAAACGGGCGGGTTTTTCAGCTTCGACGGATAGGCGACCGCGATCGCGACGATCGAGCGGGGCGCCTCGAACGACAGGGACGGCTGCGTCCGCTTGTCCAGATCAGGCTCCTCGAAGCCCGACTCGTAGCCGAGCGCCCGATGCAAGACGAGCCTCTCCCGCAGCTCCGGGAAAGGCTCGGCCGACGTCACGCCGATCCGGTCGATGCCGAGCGACTTCGCCGCCGCGAGCATATCCCTTTTCAATGACGACCAATATTCGGGGCTGCGGCTAGGCGTCGCGACACCCTTGTTATCCAACGTCAGATCTCCCTCCTCGCGCTACAGGCTCTTCCAGCGCACAATCGGCCACATGATGAATTCCGTCCGCCCGAGCAGCAGCGACTTCGGCACTTCTCCGAAGGTCCGGCTGTCCTTGCTCGCGCCAAGACGGCGATTGTCTCCCATAATAAAGTATTTCCCGTCTTCGACCTTAACCGGTCCGAAGTCCCCGTCCTCGATCGGGCTATCGGTATACGGCTCGACGCGCAGCTCTCCGTTCACGTACAGCTGACCGCCCCTGCCCTCGATCGTATCGCCCGGCACGCCGATGATCCGCTTGACGAGAAACTTCTTCTTGTCCGGCCCCTCGCTCGGATCCTTCAGGATGACGACATCGCCCGCCTTCGGCGTGCCAAGCTCGTACGCGACCTTGTTGACGAACAGCCACTCGTGCTCGTAGAGCGTAGGCTCCATCGACTCCCCCTTTGACCGTCGACAGCCGGAACACAAAAGCCCACAACAGAATGACGATCGTAAAGGCGATGCCCAGGGCGCGCAGCCACTCCCACAGCTCGCGCCGCCAGACGGATTGGGGCTTGACCGAGCGGGATCTGCCAGGCTGCGGAATGCTCGATGTCTGCTTCATGGGTACGGCTCATTCTCCTTCGCCTGGGGGCTGTCTCTCCACTCGCGATAATAACGTCTGGCTTCCTCGTCGCCGAACGGCTGCCCGAACGTCGCCACGCGCTCATGCAGCGCGCGCAGCCCATCCTCCACTTGCCCGCGAACGGATGCGCTGTAGCGGTATTCTTCCTTATGCTTGTCGTATTCGTCCCGGTCAAGGTCCAGCACCGAACCGCCGGGCAGGAGCACGACGTCCAAGTCGTAGTCGATATAGGTCAGCACATTGTTGTAACGATAGGGCGGAGACGCCACGTTGCAATAATATCGCACGCCCCGGTCCTCCAGCAGCGCGACCACGTTAAACCATTCGCCCGGCAGAAAAAAAGAAACGGCCGGCACCCGGCTGATCCATTCTTTGCCGTCGGCTTCGCGAATCGGCGTATGATCGTTCACGTATACCATGATGCCCGCGTCCCGATGCGCGGGATGAAGCCTGTCCTCCGGGACCTTCCAGTTCTCGAGCCACATGCGGTGGAGCGAGCCGTTGTGCTTAAAGCTCTTGATCGTACAGCTCTCGTATATAGATGTAGATATTAAGCCGCCGATGCGCTCCATGCCAAGCCCCCCTGCCGTAGAACCATTTAAGATAATATAAGAAAAGCATATCTTATGGCCAAAAGCAACCGATTTTCGGCGCCTGTCGACACGTAAGATATGCTCTCCTGATTGTAAAGCCGTCTAGCGAGGGACCTTGCGATGGGCGTTCAGCCTGCTACGATGGACAGCGGACGCTGCGGCGTCACGAGATCGAGCATCTCTTCGCTCAAGGATTGGTAGAACGGAAGCAGCATTTCGTTGTGCTTGTCCGCCGCGACAAACACCTTCAGGACGTTCCGCTGGCGGAATCGCGCGTTCATGGCGGTGACGAGCGCGCGGCCTACGCCTTGGCGGCGGAGATCCGGATGTACGGCGACGCGGTATACATAACCTTTGCTGTGATCGATCGTGCCGATCATGATGCCCGCAATCTCGCCGTCCCGCTGCGCCACGAGCACGAGCTCGCTGTCCCAGGACAATTGGCGGGACAAAGCCGACATGGTCTCTTCACAGCATTCCTCCGACAGAGCTACCTTCAGAAGCTCGGATACGGAACGATAATCCGACAATTGAAAAGTCCGAATCTGCATATGCCTGTCTCCCCGGATTCAGTTAAAGTAGAGGCTAAATTGTGAACATCGCTTTAACGTCTTTTTATATTACGACAAATTCGTGATAATTTCATGCTATTTTAGGAATATCGCATAAATAATTTCGGAGATTCGGCTCGCATTAGCGTGTAAACGCTTTATTTGAAGCGTTTACATATGAATTTATCTAAATTATTGCCGAATTTCGCCGAATATGAGCTTAAATCGGGTTTCATTTAAAAAGCTATGGTATTGCTGGCACTACTTAAAGAATATGCAAACAATGGCTAAGGTATGAGAGGATGGATAAATTTAACCGGATTAAACCAGGCAAAAATGCCCATGCTGATGGAGCCGCCGTACGAACCGGACCGGAGACTTTCTAAACACCCATGTTGATTTAGTATTTAAAATCGGGGATAATACAGAAGTAGATTTCCACCAGATTCATAATCTAAGGAGGCTGTTCCATTATGGCACACGTATTGCCCGCTCTTCCTTACTCCAACGATGCACTCGAGCCGCATATCGACGCGCTCACGATGGAGATCCACCACGACCGCCATCACAATACTTACGTAACGAACCTGAACAAAGCCCTCGAATCCGCTCCTGAACTGGCGGACAAGAGCCTGAACGACCTGATCTCCGACCTGAACGCCGTACCGGAGTCCATCCGCACTGCCGTTCGCAACAACGGCGGCGGCCACGCCAACCACTCCCTCTTCTGGGAAACGATCGGCCCGAACGCCGGCGGCGCTCCAACGGGCGCGCTGGCTGCAGCGATCGACAGCGAGCTCGGCGGCTTCGAAAAGTTCAAGGAAACGTTCGCTGCCGCGGCTACGACCCGCTTCGGCTCCGGCTGGGCGTTCCTGGTCGTCGGCAAGGACGGCAAGCTGAAGGTATACAGCCTTCCGAACCAAGACAGCCCGATCTTCGAAGGCGAGACGCCGATCCTCGGCCTCGACGTATGGGAGCACGCTTACTACCTGAAGTACCAGAACAAGCGTCCGGACTACATCGGCGCGTTCTGGAACGTCGTCAACTGGGAAGAAGTCGGCAAGCGTTACGACGCTGCCAAGTAATTTTCCTTACGAAAAAAGCCAGTGCCGATTTGGTCAAGACCCCATTTAGCGGACATGTAAGAAAAGCCCTACCCCACAAGCTGGTTCCGGTATTGAGCCGGGGTCAGCTTGTTTAGTTTTCTTTGCGGTCGACGGTTGTTATAAAAATGAATATAAGCTTTAATTCGTCTTTGTGCTTCTTGAACGGATCGAATATGATAAGGATAGAGTGCTTCTGTCTTCAAATGGGAGAAGAAGCTCTCCATTGAGGCGTTGTCATAACAATTGCCTCGGCGAGACATGCTGATTTGGGCGCCAACCTTTGGCAGCATGTCGTGGTATTTGTAGGACGTGTACTGGGATCCTTGGTCGCTGTGAACGACCATTCCGGCCACGTCCTTCTTCCCTTTAAAGGCCTTCTTAAAGGTCGTGAGCACAAGTTCTAGGTCATTGCGCTCACTCATGTGGTACGCCACAATGGAGTTGTCATACAAATCTTTAATAGCGGACAAATATAGCCATTCGTTTCCTACGCGGTATTGGGTGACGTCGGTTACCCACTTTTGATTCGGTGCATCCGCTTCGAATTTGCGCGCTAAGACGTTTTTCACGACGCGGTCGCCCGTGTTCCAAGTACGCGCGTGGTGACGGTACTTTCGGCGTATTCTAGCGCTCAACCCAATTTCTTGCATCAGTCGCAATACCTTCTTATGATTCATCCATACACCGTGGTCCTGATGTAGGAAAAGCTGCACTTGCCGGTAGCCGTAAATGCCGTTGTAACGCGTGTAAGTCTTCTGGATAAGCGCCTTAGATTCCGCGTCCTTATCCTCGTTCATCCGGTCCAGGTAGTCGTAATAACCGCTCCGCGAGACGCCTACTTCTTTACAAAGCGCTGTAACGCTGAAGCTTCCACGCAATTCATGGACGAGCCGGTATTTCTCTGATACACCTCCGCCTTCGTAATGGCCAACCACTTTTTTAGGACAGCATTCTCCATTTCCAATCGCTTGACGTAACGCTCCTCATCACTGTATTGCTTCCGTTTCCCACGCCCATCCATAAGCCCAAACTCGCCCATCTGCTTATAACGTCTCAACCATACTTTTAAACGATCTAAATCAACGATCCCCAGCTTGTCGGCCACTTGCTGCTTCGTCATTCCTTGAAGTCGCATTTCCACGGCTCTCTTTTTCATTTCAAAACTGTAAGTAAGCAACTTCTGCCCTTTTTTCGCCATAACGAAAGCACCCCCCTAGAATAGATCGTCATTGAGAGGGTTTTTCTCAATGTCCATTCTAAGGGGTGCAGCTCAATTCATGCTTCATGCGGCGCTGGCTTTTTTGCGTGCGGTCTGACTTTTTGCCGCGCGGCTTGCGAACCTGGCGCCTAGCGCAGCGGTTGTGCGGGACCCAGGGTCCGATCCGATCGGACAAGCGTCAGCGCTTCGGCGCGATTTCGTATAACGTGCCGCTAAAGTGCGCGCTCAGCAGCTTGCTGAATACGTTAGGCCAGGCGAGGCGCTCGAAGTCTGCCGCGTCGATCCAGCGATAGCCCGTCGGCAGCGAGGCGCTGGCATTGATCCGATAGCCGGCCTGGTCTTCGGCCGCCGCTTCCGCCGCTGCTGCCGCTACTACCGCCTCTGCCGCTACCGCCGCTTCAGCATCGCGTCCCTGTCCGCCGCCGGCGCCTAGCACGCGCAAATGCCAGTGCAGGTGCGTGAACACATGCTCCGCGTCGGCGACGTGGCGCAGCGATTCGGCGCGGACGCCGGCGAGCCCTTCGGCATGCATCGATGCCGCGAGCAGCGCGCTTCCCTCCGAGGCCGAGTCCCAGACGCCTCGCTCGGGCGCCGCCACGTGCGGCAGCTCCCACATGCGCGCGAGCAGGCCGCTCTCCGGCCGCTGGCGCACGAGCACGCGGCCCTCCGCGTCCTGCAGGAGCGCCGCGAGGCGATGCTCCGGCCGGGGCGGCTTCGCCTTGCTCTTGACCGGCAGCTCGGTCTCGCGGCCGGCCAGCCGTCCCTGGCAATGCGCCATGACCGGGCACGGCAGGCAGCTCGGCGACTTCGGCGTGCAGATGAGCGCCCCTAGCTCCATGAGCGCCTGGTTGAAGTCGGAAGCCTCCCCTTCCGGGATGAGCTCCCGTGCGAGGCCCTCCATGCCGATGCGCGTGGCCGGCTTGGCGATATCCTCGTCGATGCAAAAGTAGCGCGACAACACGCGCATGACGTTGCCGTCCACCGCCGGCTCGGGCCTGCCGAAGGCGATGCTGAGGATCGCGCCCGACGTATAGGGGCCGACGCCCTTCAGGCCCGCTACGACGCTCTTGTCGTCGGGCAGCCTGCCGCCGTGATTTTCCGCGATCTCGCGCGCCGCGGCCTGCAGATTGCGGGCGCGGGAGTAATAGCCCAGCCCCTCCCACGCCTTGATCACTTCCTCCTCGGGCGCCTCGGCCAGCGCCGTCACCGTCGGGAACTTGGCCATAAATCGAGTGAAGTAAGGGATGACCGTATCGACGCGCGTCTGTTGGAGCATGATCTCCGACACCCAGATGTGGTACGGATCCCTGCTGCGCCGCCAGGGCAGGTCCCGTTTCGCCTGCTTGTACCACTGCAGCAGTTCGCCGCTGAAAAACGATTTGATCTCGCGTTCGTTCAAGCCTCCGATCCTCCCTTCTTTTGCGATTCGGAGCCGCCCTCGTCGTTTTTGGCTCCGGTTGCGCCGAGTCCCAGCACCAGCTTTTTATAACGGCTCGGGGTAAGTCCTGTGTAGGCCTTAAACATTCTGGAGAAGTAATAGATCTTCATGCCGATGCGCGCCGCGGCGTCCGAAACGTTGTACGATGGATCCGCGAGCAGCGTCCGGGCGACCTCCAGCCTTCGCTGGTTCACGTATTGTATCGGCGAGCAGCCCATCAATCCTTTGAAGAAAACGATAAAATAGTTCGGGTGCAAATAAATGAGTCCCGCCAAATGCTCGACGGTAATCGTGTCGGCCAGATGCTCGTCCACGTAGCTCAGCACGATCTCCAGCTTTTCGAACTCCGGGGAAAGCGACGCCCGCCGCGCGGAATCGGCGACGAAGTAGTCGATATAAATGCCGATGAGCTCCATAAAAGAAGTCTTGATCCGAAGCCTCGCCGAAGGCTGCGGCGAGAGCAGGCTGCCCCGGATTCGGGCGAACATCGCGATCGCTTCGCTCGGGTCGGGGATGGTCACGTGTTCGGGCATGCCGATCGCTTGGTAGAGCGCCCGGTCCGTATAGCTCGCGCGGAAGTGGCACCACCAATACGACAAAGTCTCGCCGGGGCTCGGCTCGATCCAATGCGCGTTGCCCGCCAGCAAGAAGCTGAACGTCCCCGCGCCCATAGAAAAAGACCGGTCGTCCATGTGCAGCAGGCCGCTGCCGCCGGTCACGAGCAGCGCACGATTGCAGTCGTAAACCTCCGGCCGTCCCTCCTCTACGCCCGCATGTTCCTCGAAAGAGGCGGCGGCGACCTCGAACTGCATCTTTTCGAGATGATTCATTAATATGTTAAAATAGCGTATGGTCATCATTTGCACTCCAGGAAGCTTGTCTTAAGATGTCTAGTAGGTTTTATTTATTATACTTAACATTGGGAGTCGGGTAAATTTGCAAAAATATGCCTTTGCGCGCCGCGGACTGCGGATCGCCGCAGCGCTTGCCCTGACTGGAACGCTGCTGCTGACGGCGGCTTGCGGCAAAGACAAGTCCGCAGAAAACGCCAAACCGACGGCGCCTGCCGGCCCGGCGGATACGATCGCGCTGTATCGCAGCAACTGCATCTCCTGCCACGGCGGCGGCCTTGAGGGCATGATGGGGCCGGCGACGGATCTTCGGTCCGTCGGCTCCCGCCTGACGGAGGCGCAGATCGCCGCGCAGATCGCGAACGGAGGCGAAAGGATGCCTGCGCTGAAGGATCGCCTGACCGCGCAGGAGATCGACAAGCTCGCCTCTTGGCTGGCCGGCTTGCATTGATTCGCTTCTCTCTCACATCATACAACTGCCAGGAACAATCGTCCTGGTATTTATCTGGTCATTTACCCAAATTATTTTAATTTATTGAATATTCTCTCAGGACCCATTCATTTATCGCAATCTAGCGGGCAAAATCATAATAAGCCGAGCCCGGTCAACGAGGACCGGGCTCGGCTTGCCTTATTCGATTCGCTCCAGCGTAGCCGTCGCAGCCGCGAGCCGCCGTTCATGCGTAATCGCCACGTGCACGCGATAGGCCGTCTCGGCCATCCCCAGCCGCGACCATGCCTCGGGCGATAGCCGGCAAGACGGCCGTCCGCGCTCGTCGGGCAGCACCTCGATATCGCGGAATCCGACGCAGCTGCCGATGCCGCAGCCGAGCGCCTTGACGACCGCTTCCTTGGCCGCGAACCGGCCGGCGGCGAATTCGACCGCTCGGCGCGGCTGCATCTGCGCGTACCGCTCCAGCTCGCCGTTCGTGAGCACGCGCGCCGCGAATCTGCCCCCGGTATCTCCCGCGAGCAGCTTGGCCATCCGCTCCATCTCGACGACGTCGATCCCGATCCCCTCGATCATCCTTGCTTAAATGCCCGGGATCGCTTGACGCTTGTGCTGCGTGCGCTGATAATGCTTCTCCAGAATCTCCCGCGCGGCGTCGGGGATCGTCTTGCCTTCGAGGTAGTCGCTGTTGTCGTCGTAGCTCACGCCCAGCTCGGCCTCGTCGGTCTGGCCCGCCCACAGGCCGGCCGTCGGCGCCTTGTCCACGACCTCGGCCGGCACGCCGAGCGCCCGCGCCACCTGGCGAACCTGACGCTTGTTCAGCGAGCTCAGCGGGGTGATATCCACCGCGCCGTCGCCCCATTTGGTATAGAAGCCGGTCAACGCTTCGGACGCATGGTCCGTGCCGACGACCAGCAGATTAAGGTCGAACGCCAGCGCATACTGCACGACCATGCGCGTGCGCGCCTTGACGTTGCCCTTGCCGCCGCGGCTGATATGACGGGACATGCCCAGCGATTTGAACGCATGCTCCGTCTCGAGCGAGATCTCGTCCACCGCTTCCTCGATGTTCGTCTCGACCTTATGCTTGAGATCGAACGCTTCGGCCACGGCGTAGCTGTGCGCGATGTCTTCCTGCTGCCCGTACGGCTGGAACACGCCCAGCGTCATGTATTCCTTGCCCGTCTCCGCGGTCAGCTCGTCCGTCGCGCGCTTGCACAGACCTGTCGCCACCGCGCTGTCCACGCCGCCGCTGATCGCGATCAGCAAGCCGGACGCGCCTGCTTTTTTCACGTACTCCTTCAAAAAGCCGACTCGCTTCGCGATCTCGCCTTCCGGGTCGATCGACGGCTTCACGCCGAGGAGCGAGATGATGTCCTGCTGCAAACTCATACGAACGCCTCCATTCTATAGGTTCCTTTAGTTATGTAAGACGGCCCGGGCTCGCGTGAAACAAGCTCGGCCTGCCGTCGTCGTCATACGAAAAAACCGCGGATGCGCAAAGTCATCCGCGGCGGCGCTCATGTCAGCGGCAGAAACGGTCGAAAGCGTCGGTCAGATCCGCGGCGATATCTTCCGCGCTGCGGTTCTCGATCTGATGGCGTTCGATGAAGTGCACGAGCTCTCCGTCCTTGAGCAGCGCGATGGAAGGCGAAGACGGCGGATACGGCGCGAAGTACTCTCTGGCCTTCGCGGTCGCTTCCTTGTCCTGTCCCGCGAACACGGTGTACAGGTGATCCGGCAGCACTTCATGGCGAAGCGCCTCCGCTACGCCCGGGCGCGCCTGGCCTGCCGCGCAGCCGCATACGGAATTGATGACGACGAGCGTCGTGCCCTTGCTGTCCGGCAGCGCCTGCTCGACTTCCTCCGGCGTCCTGAGCTCCGTGATGCCGATCCGGGTCAGGTCGTCGCGCATCGGTTGGACCATGTCCAGCATATATCGTTCGAATGACATCGACATGTCTATCCCTCGCTTTCGATAGAATCGCTATTCGGCGGGCAAACCGCTTACCTTATTATAGCGCGGCCATGCGCGAACCGTCAAAAGCGGCACGAGCCCGGCATGCGCCGGACCCGCCGCGATTCATGCGCTTAAGTCGAAGGACGGTTGGGACCGTCGAGCTTCTTGTCGTATCCCTCGGACAGCGGAGACGCGTCCTCTTTGCCCTTCGAAGAAGCCGGCGCGTCGGCGCGTCCATTTTGCTTGGGCTGCTTGGCCATCGCTATCCCTCCTCCCGCGTCTTATGATGTGATCGGAGGTAGTGTAAGCCGCGGATGGCCCGCTTATTCGGCGGCGACCCAGCACGCGTAGCCGCTCTTGCAAAAAGTAACGATAAACGTCGTTCCTTCGCCCACCTTCGACTGCACCTCGATACGCCCTTCATGACGTTCGGCGATGCTGAGGCAGAGCGCGAGTCCGAGGCCGGTTCCTTGCTCCTTCGTCGTATAGAACGGCTCGAACAGACGCTCGACCTTTTCCGGGGGTATGCCGTTGCCCGTATCCGATACGTACAGCTGTACCCGGTCCTCCAGATCGCGCGTCTCGATCCGGAGCACCCCTTTCTCGTCCATCGCCTCGAGGCCGTTGCGCGCCAGGTTCAGGATGAGCTGCTTGATCTCTTTGCCGTTGAGCTCCAGCACGTCCTGTTCCTCGCACAGGTCGAGCTCCACGGATTGCCCGCGCAGGTTGGCGTCCGCCCAGATGAGCGGCAGCATGTCCTTCAACACCGACTGAAGGCTGCTCGTTTCCTTTTCCACGATGCGATTTTGCGCCAGCGACAAAAAGTCGTTGATGATCGCGTTGGCCCGGTCTAGCTCCTCCATGACGATGCGGAAATAAGAACGCTGCTCCGAGGGACTGCGCTCGTTGAGCAGCTGGACGAATCCCCGGATAACCGCCATCGGATTGCGAATCTCGTGCGTGATGCTGGCCGCCATTTGTCCGACCAAGCTTAGCCGCTCCATTTTATCCAGCTCGTCCTTGAGCCGCTGCGTATCCGTCACGTCCTGCGCGATGTAGACGACGCCCTCGGGTATCCCCCTGGTTCCGGATTCGTTGACGGCGCAAGCTGTCGCGAGCATCGTTCGCCCTTGAATTTTGAACATCTCCGAAGACACGCGCTCCCCTTTGTTCAGGACAAGCTGAATAATGGAGGCGGTTGCATCCAGTCCCGTGAGTCGGGCCAATTCGGTGTAATGCAGGCCTACGACATTGCCGGCGGAATGCTTGCCCATCTCCAGCGCGATCTCGTTCACGTGCGTGATAATGCCCTTGGCATCGATAAAAATGACCGCGAGGGGCACCATATCGAGAAATCGGCGCATGCGGATCGATTCGAGTTTATATTGACGGGTCAAATCGAGCAGCTGCGATTGCAGGCTGACCCGCTCGTAGGCGATCTCGATGAAGTAAACGGATAGATGCGTGATGAGGATGAATGCGATCGAATACGCGGCGCAAGCCATGAAAAACTGCGAGTCCGGCGTTACGCTGCCGTCCAAGGCCGACGTGACCGCGGGGATTAAAAAAAGATAAAGTGGCGACAGCCCACAAGATAGCGACGCTCCGCATCTTTGCGACGCGGCCCTTGAGCCGGAAGGTCCGGGAAACCTTGTAAAGGATAAGGAGATAGACGAGAAAAAAGACGAAAAATCCGGCGATTTCGGCCGGCTCCTCGCCGGGAATCTTCAGTGCCAGAAAACCTGCGCTGAGTACGACCGCAAACGGAAATCCGCCGTACAACGATGCGGTAATGACGGCGACAAAGCCTAGATCGAGGATAACCGGACCATTTTGTATCATATAGACATGTCCGAGCAGCATGCAAAGTCCGCTGACGATGCCGATGAAGAGGCGGGAATGTCGCAGCTGGCGTTGGCGCGAGAACCAGACCTGAAAGGTTCCGACAGGCAGCAGGGCGATAAGAACCTGGAGAAGCAGGTTGTTGACCAAAGGGATCCCCCCGCACGATCGTCCTTTATACTTAAACAATTCATTCTGATTAAAACATATAAACATTCCGCTTACAATAATAGGAATATAGTTTAGACTATATATCGTGCATTGCTTGCGGTGATCAAACGGAGAGGAACGAGCACGTGGAGTATAAATTAAATAACCGAATGGAAGATCATTATAACATCATTATTATCGGCGGGGGGGTCCGCAGGCTTGATGGCCGGAATCGCCGCCAGCAGGTCGGGCGCCAGCGTCCTGCTGCTCGACAAGGGAGACAAGCTCGGGCGCAAGCTCGGCATCTCCGGCGGAGGCCGGTGCAATGTCACGAATGCCAAGGAAACCGACGAGCTCATCCGGCATATCCCGGGCAACGGGAGATTTCTGTACTCTGCGTTATCCGTCTTCGGCAACCGCGATATCGCCGCCTTCTTCGAAGGAATGGGAATCAGGCTGAAGGAGGAGGACAACGGGCGGATGTTTCCCGTATCCGACAAAGCCAAGACCGTCGTGGACGCGCTCGTGCGCAAAGTCCGGGAACAAGGCGTGCGGATCGAGACCCACGCGCCGGTGGCCGAGGTGCTGTACGATAACGGCAGCGTAACGGGCGTAAGGCTTGCGGACGGTCGCGAATTCGCAGCGTCATCCGTTATCGTGGCGGTCGGCGGCAAGTCGGTTCCGCACACGGGATCGACCGGCGACGGATACGCATGGGCCGAGCAGGCGGGCCATACGATATCCGAGCTATTCCCGACCGAGGTGCCGCTGACTTCATCGGAGCCGTTCATCCGCAGCCGCGAGCTGCAGGGCTTGTCGCTGCGAGACGTCACGCTGACGGCGTGGGGCGACAAGGGCAAGCCGCTCGTCGCGCACCGCGGAGACATGATCTTCACGCACTTCGGCCTGTCGGGGCCGATCGCGCTCCGCTGCAGCCAATTCGTCGTGAAGCAGCGCAAAAAGACCGGGGGCGGGCCGGTTCGGCTCACGCTCGACCTGTTCCCGGACAAGAGCGCGGCGGAAGTGTACGACGATACGTACGCTTTGGCGAAGGCCGAGCCCAAGAAGGCGGTTAAAAACATATTAAAAGGCGTCGCCGCCGAACGCCTTCTGCCGCTCTTGCTCGAACGGGCGGGGCTGGACGGCGATACGACGCACGCCAACATTCCGAAGCAGGCCTGGCAGAACCTGTCCGGCCTGCTGAAGTCATTCCCCGTCGACGTCGACGGCACGCTGTCCATCGAGGAAGCGTTCGTGACCGGCGGCGGCGTCAGCCTGAAGGAGATCGATCCGAAGACGATGCAGTCGAAGCTCATGCAAGGCTTGTTTTTCGCCGGCGAAGTCCTGGACATTCACGGCTACACCGGCGGCTATAATATTACGGCGGCATTCTCCACCGGCTATGTGGCCGGATTGAACGCCGCCCTGCATGCGGAGGCTGCCGTTGACGAGCATTAGGCCTGCAGGTCCGCCTCCCGAGCATCGCCACAGGCGCGCGATAGCGGATCTTTTTTCCGCTAACGGCGCTCGCGAGCGGTTTTGCGGCGCGATAGCGGAACTTTTTTCCGCTATTGCCGCTCCCGATTCGCTCCGCGGTGCGACAGCGGAACTTTTTTCCGCTATTGCCGCTCGCGAGGCGGGTCTGCGGCGCAATAGCGGATCTTTTTTCCGCTATTGGCGCTCGCGAGGCGGGTCTTCGGCACGATAGCGGAACCTTTTTCCGCTAACGGCGCTCGCGAGCGGCATTGTGGCGCGATAGCGGAACTTTTTTCCGCTAACGGCGCTCGCGAGCGGTTTTGCGGCGCGATAGCGGAACTTTTTTCCGCTATTGCCGCTCCCGATTCGCTCCGCGGTGCGACAGCGGAACTTTTTTCCGCTATTGCCGCTCGCGAGGGGTAGCGTCAAGAAGTTTGTGTAAGTAAGGTATCTCATCGTTATGGGCAACCAGATGTCGTGAAGTTGGGGAGCGTAGCTCAAGCGAAGGCGCGGGAGTTCTATTCCGCCATTGCCTTTGCATCAGCAGGGTACCGTTCCTCAAACATCTCAGCGAGTTTTTTCTTTACAACAGAATCGCCAAAGCCACGGATGACGCGGTTCTCGAAGCGTTCGTTGTAGTCTGCGGCTTCGAGATCTTTCGGCAGCGTCCATGTTGGTCAAACTGTTCATCGGTTTAAGACGTTTTCGGATTTCTTTGTTCATCCGCTCGATTGGATTGGAGGTGTAGATGGCGTCCTTGATTAAGGACGGATATTTGTAGAACGTAAGCAGCGTCGGCAACTGCTCCTTCCACGCTTTCATTTCTTTGGGGTACAGCTTTCCCCATTTGGCGGTTACGGTGTCGAAGGCAGCGAGCGCCACATCGTAGTCCGCAGCCGTGTAGATGGTCTTGAGATCAGCAATCACATCCGCTCGGTGCTGGACGCGGATCTTGGGGAAAGTGGCTCGAACCTTGTGCACGACGCAGTGCTGCACGTCGGCCTTCGGATAGGTCTCGCGGAAGGCTTCCTCGAGCCCCGACAAGCCGTCAAAAACGCCGAGCAGCACCTCGGTGGCGCCGCGGTTGTACAGATCCTTAAGTACCTCGCGCCAGCCGTTTGAGCTCTCCTGGCCACCGACGTAAAAGCCGAGGATCTGACGGCGTCCGTCCTCGTCGACGCCCATGGCAAAGTAAATGACTTCGCCGCTCACGGTGCTGCGTTTGAGCTTCACATAGAGGCCGTCCAAGTAGATGACGGCGTAACGCTTTTGCAGCGGACGCTGCTGCCAGGCCTGAATGTCTTCAAGCACGGTTGCCGTAATGTTGCTGACGGTTGTAGGCGAATAGTGGCTGCCGAACATGCCCTCGATAAAGCGCGCCACGTCTCGGGTCCCCATACCGCCTTTGTACATCTGGATCACGGCTTCCTCCAGCCATCCGTCGCGGCGCTGGTATGGCTCGAACACATGCGTCTGAAACTGGCCATTGCGATCCCGTGGCACTTCGAGATCCTCAATGTGTCCGTACTTCGTGTGAAGGCTGCGTTTGTAGTAGCCGTTACGGCTATTGCGCTGGCCTTCCTGCTCGTCCTCCATGAAGTGCTTAATTTCCGCCTTCATGATGGATTCCAGATTGGCTTTTACAAACTGAGTGACAACATTTTCAAATAGATCAGACAGCAGGTTTTCGGGTATAGTAGTCATCGAGTAGGGTTCCTCCTTGGTGATGTCGCAGTCCCGAGGATACCCTACTTTTTTGTTGCCTGGCTAGGCTCCAAAACCTGGTACACAAACTACTTTACGTCATCTCGCGAGGCGGGTCTTCGGCACGATAGCGGAACCTTTTTCCGCTATTGCCGCTCGCGAGGCGGGTCTGCGGCACGATAGCGGAACTTTTTTCCGCTATTGCCGCTCCCGAATCGGCTCCGCGGTGCGACAGCGGAAACTTTCCCCTGCTAGCAAACGCCTAGTCGCCAACCTTCCCCTTGCTGCACACAGGCATGCATTTGCAACACATTGTCACCCTAGTACGCTTCAAAATGATTGTAGCTGCCGTCGTCCGCCGCGCTGCCGCCTGCCGTATCGCCTTGGGCCCGATTCGCCGCGACGGCCGCGTCCGGTTCGATGCCGAAGTAGGTCGGATCCCAGTCCTCGTTCACGGTGTGCGCGGGAATCTGCAGCTCGTCCAGCGCGTATGCGGTCGCCGCCAAATCTGCGTCGTCGGCCGGCGCTTCGGACAACAGCTCGCCGCCGTGGCTCTGGGCGATTTCCAGCGCGCTCGCGAGATTTTCCCCGTCGACGTGAATGTGTAGCCGGCCGACGCCGTGCGGCTGCGGTTCGTACCCCAGCTCATCCAGCGTCCCGCATGCCTTGTGCGCGCTGTCTTCGTCCGGAAACTGAAACATCAGTGCTCTGTAAGCCATCAGAATCGCCTCTTCTCGGTTAGCGGATTGGAATGTCTGTAGCATATCCGCCCGCGGCCGCGATCATGTAGCCTCATTCACTCTCTTCGGCATCCGGCCGTCCTCGGCCCGCCCTGCGAGCCGCCAACATGGACGAAGCCGCGCGATTGATGCGGCTCAGCAGCAGGTAGCCGGCTGCAGGCAGCAGCGCGACCTCGAGCCACCATAATCCGCCGTACGTCCATCCGGCATGCAAGCCGAGAATCGCGCACCATGTCAGAGCAACCGGACGAAGAATCAGCGATCGTCCGATTTCCCGCGCTTCGCTCCGGAGTTCCCGACGCCAATCGTACAACGCCATATAACGCTCCGTTTCCCACTTGCCCCACAAGCCGTTCAGCCACAACAGCAGCAGCGTACACATGCCGAGCCAAGCGATCGCCGCCAGCCAGAGCGGAGACAGCCAGATCGCCGCCATGCCAAGCGAGGCGAATTGAAGCAACAATCGCATCCATTCAGACTCCCGCAGCATGGCGCGCAGCCACAGCTCGGCGATCCGGGCGGCCTCGTCGCGGCGCTTCAGCAACGGACGCGGCTTGCGCAGCACCCAAGGCCGGCGACCGGCGGGCGGCCTTTTCGCTTGCTCCGTCTCCTTGAGCACCCAGCCCACGTTGTCTCCGTAGGCCCGCTGCTCCGCCTCGAGCTCTTGCGTAAAAGTGCCCGTGCGATGAAGGCGCCGCCAGCCGAGCCAAGCGCCTCCCACGATCAACGCGCCGATCACCGTCGCGGCCGGCAGCGGCTCGTCCCCGATCATCATCCATGCCGCAGCGGGCACCCACCCGGCGATGAACGCCGCACGCAAGCCGTATACGGCCAGCAAGCGCCGCACGCCTTGCAATCTGCGTTCGGCCGCGTCGCGGACGAGCGTCCAGACGAAGCCCATCAGACCGGCGGACAACGCGAGCGCGGCGCCCTCTTCGAAGCTCCACCCTGTCGCGCGGGACATCAGCGGCAGCATGAATCCGGCACCCGCTGCCGACACGGCCAGTCGCGCTGCCAACGTGTAAGCAAGGCCCGCCTTCGTCATCATTCTCACCCATCCGCCGCTCGCGCGCAGGAACAATCCGTCTCCATGTTCGGCGAACGTTCTCAGCCTGCCGCGCACCATAAGGATCGCCAAGATCGCGACAGGCATCTGCCCGGGTAAGCGACCGATCCAATCCGGCGGATGCCGAAGCAGATCCTGGTACATTCCTCCGGCGATCCACAGTCCAGGCAAGACGATATAAAGCAGCACGGTCCAGTCGAGCGTGAGCCGCCAAGCGCGAATTGATTTGAGCCAAAAGGCGCCGCAGCGCATGCAGATCAGCCGCAGCGGCCCGCTTTTTCCGCGCAGTCGACCGACCCTGTCGCCCTCCGGCTTCATGGCCCCTCCGCCGCGGCAGCACGGGTCAGCCGATGGAAACAATCGAACAACGGCGTACCGTCGGGCATGCCCGCCGCCGCTCGGATGTCGGCGACCGTCCCCGACGCCGCCGCACCGCCTTCGTGCACGAGCACGAACCGGTCGCACAACCGCTCCGCCGAGTCCAGGACATGCGTCGTGAGCAGCACGCCCGCGCCCCTGGCACGCTCCTCGTCGAGCGCCTCCAGCAGCTCCATGACCGCGGCGGGATCGAGGCCGATGAACGGCTCGTCCACCAGATACACGCTCGGCTCCAGCAAGAAGGCGGCGACGAGCATCGTTTTTTGCTGCATGCCCTTTGAAAATTTGATCGGGTAATCGTCCTTCACGCGCTCCAGCCGGAATCTGGCCAGCAGCCCCCGTGCCCGTTCCGCGAGCCGCTCCTCGGAGATGCCGCAGACCGCGGCGGCCAGCTGCAGATGCTCCCACAGCGTGAAGCGCTCGTAGAGAATCGGCTGCTCGGGTATATAAGCGAGCCTGCGGTTCATGGCGCCGCCCGGCGCCTCGCTTTTCGCGCCCGAAGTCCCTCTCCATTCGACGTCGGCCACCCAATATGGAAGCTGGCCGAGCAATCCCTTCATCACCGTGCTCTTGCCCGCGCCGTTCGGCCCGAGCAGGCCGACGCGCTCCCCAGGCTTCACCTCGATCGCCACGTCGCGAAGCACGGCCTTGCCTTGCTCGTACCCCGCCGCGCTGATCGCGGCGCGCATCAGCCAATTTTCGCCGGTCATCGGCCCCCACCTCCGCAATCCTTTTAAAACTACTACGGGGCGGCACGGCAGAGAGTTGCGCATCTCCTGCTCGAATTCGCCCTGAGCGGAGCCGCGTCAAAAAAGCCCCTCATCCGGTTACCGGCCGGAAAATACGAGGGGCTCTCTCACTATAGGGAGGCGACCCGTCCGCGAAGACAAGCTCCTCCCGTCTATCTTATCACCGCAGCCTTAGGTTCGAAAAGGCTGCAGCGCTTCGTTCAGCGGCTTCGTCGCGGCGTACACGTCCCGATAGACGCCGAACAGCTCGCCGTAGCGCCGCGCACGCGCCGCGTCCGGCACGTACGTTGCCGCGTGCTTGACGAACGCGTCCGCGCATGCCTCCAGGCTGCCGTACCAGCCGGCGCCGGTCGCCGCCAGCATCGCCGCGCCGAGACCAGGTCCCTGCTCGCTCTCGAGCCGGACGACTTCCGCATCGAACACGTCCGCCTGCATTTGCAGCCAGTCGGGATTTTTCGCGCCGCCGCCGATGGAGACGACCTTCGTCACCGATTTGCCGGCTTGGCGGAAAACGTCGACGGACTCGTTCAGCGAGAACGTGATGCCTTCGAGCACCGCGCGCGCAAAATGCGTCTTCGTGTGCGAGCCGTCGACGCCGACGAAGCTCGCCCGGATAACCGCATCGGCATGCGGCGTCCGTTCGCCGACCAGGTACGGCGTGTACAGCAGTCCGCCGGCTCCCGGCGCGATGTCGCCGATGCCCGCGAGCAGCCGCTCGTAGGGCTCGCCCGCTGCGAACGTATTGCGGAACCAGCTCAAGGAGTAGCCCGCCGCCAGCGTCACGCCCATCGCGTAAAACGCGCCGGGCTTGCCGTGGTTAAAGAAGTGCACCTTGCCCGCATAATCGGCCGACGCGTCCGGCTCGTGCGTGAGCACGACACCGGACGTGCCGATGCTGCACAGCGTGAGGCCGGGCTTCAGGATGCCCGCGCCGATCGCGCCGCAGGCGTTGTCCGCGCCGCCGGCGAACACGCGCGTCGAAGCCGGCAGGCCCGTCTCGCGCGCCGCCGCGTCGGACAGCGTTCCCGTCTCGGCGACCGACTCGACGAGCGGCGGGCAGAACGAGGCCGGGATGCCGAACGCAGCCAATACCTCTTGGCTCCAGACGCGGCCCGCGACGTCCAGCATCAGCGTGCCCGCAGCGTCGGACAGATCCATATGCACGGCGCCGGTCAGGCGATAGCGCACGTAATCCTTGGGCAGCAGAAACGATTCTGCCTTGTCGTACAGCTCCGGCTCATGCTCGCGCACCCACAGCAGCTTGGGGAGCGTAAAGCCTTCGAGCGCCGGATTGCGGGTAAGGCGAAGCAGCGAATCGCCGAGCTTGCGCTCGATCTCGCGGCATTGCGCCGTCGTGCGCGTGTCGTTCCAGAGGATCGCCCTGCGCAGCGGCTTGCGGTTCCCGTCCAGCAGCACGAGGCCGTGCATCTGGCCGGAGAAGCTGATGCCGTCGATGCCGCCGCCCGCTGCCGCCGTCTTTTCCCCGAGTTCCTTCAATACTTCGATCGTCGCGCGGACCCAATCCTCCGGATCCTGCTCGCTCCAGCCCGAGCGCTCGTGATACAGCGGATATTCGCGGGAAGCTTCGGCCGCCACCGCTCCGTCCTGCCCGACGAGGAGCGCCTTGACGGCGCTCGTGCCGAGATCGATGCCGATGACATAGTTCATGTAGGCCCGTCTCCTTCGGTCGACTTATAAGCTTTGCAAGCTTTATACGCTGAAAATAACCTCGTTCACGGCTTGGCGAATCTGTTCCAGACGGCCGGAACGGTTCACGATCGGCTTCTGTCCGCTCAGCACGTAGGCTTCTAGCGATGCAAGCGTATGCTTGCCCGCGACGATCTCGGCGCCGATGCCTTCGCCGAAGCTGGCGTAGCGGCCGTCGACGATGGCGTCCAGCGTCTTGTTCTCGATCAGCTTGGCGGCGGCTTTCAGGCCGTGCGCGAACGAATCCATGCCCGCGATGTGCGCGAAGAACAGATCGTCGTCCTCGAAGGAAGTCCGGCGAACCTTGGCGTCGAAGTTGACGCCGCCCTTGCCGATGCCGCCTTCGTTTTTGAGAATTTCGAACATGGCCAGCGTCGTCGAGTACAGATCGGTCGGGAACTCATCCGTGTCCCAGCCGAGCAGGTAGTCGCCTTGGTTGGCGTCGATCGAGCCGAGCGCGCCGTCCAGGCGGGCGACGCGGAGCTCGTGCTCGAACGTGTGGCCGGCCAGCGTCGCGTGGTTCGCTTCGATGTTCAGCTTGAAGTGGTCCTTCAGGCCGTACTTGCGCAGGAAGCTGAGCGTCGTCGCGGAGTCGAAGTCGTACTGGTGCTTGGTCGGCTCCTTCGGCTTCGGCTCGATGAGGAATTGCGCGCCGAACCCGATCTCCTTGGCGTAGTCGACGGCCATGTGCAGCATGCGGGCCAGGTTGTCCAGCTCGAGGCCCATATCCGTGTTCAGCAGCGACTCGTAGCCTTCGCGGCCGCCCCAGAAAACGTAGTTTTCCCCGTTCAGCTCTTTGCCGACTTCGAGCATCTTCTTGATCGTCGCCGCGGAGTACGCGAACACTTCCGCATTGTTGCTCGTCGCGGCGCCGAATACGTAGCGCGGATTCGTGAACAGGTTGGCCGTGTTCCAGAGCAGCTTCTTGCCGGTGGACTGCTGGAACTCCTTCAGCTTGGCGACGATGATGTCGATGTTCTTGTTCGTCTCGGCGAGCGTAGCGCCTTCAGGCGCGATGTCGGCGTCGTGGAACGCGTAGAACGGCACGCCCAGCTTCTCGAGCAGCTCGAAGTTCGCTTCGACGCGAACCTTGGCCCGATCGAGCGGGGACAGCGAGTCCCAGCTGCGGACCGCCGTGCCGGCGCCGAACGGGTCGGTGCCGTTGGCGTTGAACGTGTGCCAGTAGGCGACGGCGAAGCGCAGGTGCTCCTCCATCGTCTTGCCGAGGACGACCTCGGTGGCGTTATAGTGTTTGAATGCGAACGGATTGTCGGATTTGCGGCCCTCGTACTTGATCTGCGGCACATTCGAAAACAGGCTCATAATAACGGAATGCCTCCTTAAGGATGTAGGGTTGTTGAATTCGGTTACAAGCTGAGTTAAGCATAGCATTCGAAACTTAGTTTGTCTATTGGATAAACTAAGTTTTGTGCTATGATGTCGTTAACGATTAATGGGACGAAAGAACGAACCGAACGAACCCACGCCCCGACGCGAAGGAGCCGCATCCAGCATGAAGAGCCCGACCGGAGATCAAGCGCTTATCAAAAGAATGAATACCGCCATCGTGCTCGAGTCGGTGCTGCAGGGCGCTCCGCTCTCCCGAGCGGATATTTCCGCGCTCACCGGCCTGAACAAGGCGACCGTGTCCAGCCTCGTCCAGGATCTGATCGACAGCGGCCTGGTCCGCGAGATCGGGACCGGTCAATCCAGCGGCGGCCGCAAGCCGGTCCTGCTCGAATTCGTGGCGGAGTCGGGCTACGCCGTCGGCGTCGATCTCGGCGTCAACTACGTGCGCGGCGTGCTGACGGATCTGCGTGGCGGCGTCGCGGTCGAACGTACGGCGCGGCTGGCCAAGACATCGCCGGATGAAGTATTCGGCATTTTGCGGCCCTTTATCCAGGCGCTCGCGGACGAGGCGCCGGAGAGCGCGTTCGGCGTCGTCGGCATCGGCGTCGGCGTGCCCGGGCTCGTGGACCGGGGCGGGGCCGTGCTGTACGCGCCCAACCTCGGCTGGCGCGACGTTCCATTGCAGGACGCGCTGAACCGCGCCTTCGGCATTCCCGTCCTCATCGACAACGAAGCGAACGTCGGCGCCATCGGCGAGCGCAAATTCGGCAGCGGACGCGGCATCGGCAGCATGATCTACGTGAGCGTCGGCATGGGCATCGGGACCGGGCTTATTTTGCAAAAGGAGCTTTATAAGGGAGCGGCGGGCTTTTCGGGGGGAACTCGGGCATTTGTCCATCGAAGCCAGCGGCCCGCCGTGCCGCTGCGGCAACCGGGGATGCTGGGAGCTGTACGCCTCGGAACAGGCGCTGCTCGCCCGCGCGGCGGAGGCCGGCATCGGCGAGGGTACGCTCGACAGCCTCCTCGCGCTTGCCGAAGGCGGCGACGAAGAGGCGCGCGCGCTGTTCGCCGGCATCGGCGAGTCGCTCGGCGTCGGGGTCGCCAACATCGTTAACGTCTTTAATCCTGAAGCCGTCGTCATCGGCAACACGATGAGCCGCGCGCGGCCTTGGCTCGAGGAGGCGATGAGCCGGACGACCGAAGCCCGCGCGCTGAACTTCCACCTGCGCGGCATCCGGCTGCTCTTCGCCGAGCTCGGAGACCGCTCAGCCGTCATGGGCGCCGCGGAGACCGCGATCGCCGCGTTTTTCAAGCGGCTTCGGTCGGCTTAAAGCGCCGGTCGCTTGAATGTCGTTCCTATGAAAAGCAGACCGTTGCGGCGAGGAAACGGTCTGTTTGGCGCGGGACGATCCGTTAAGCGTCACGCCGTCCGCCCGGAATCGCGCGCGCTCAATCGCGCCGCCATGCCGAGGAAGGCGTTCACGGCGACGCGGATTCGGGTCTCGAGCTTTCTGCCGGACTCCGTGTCCTTGTCGTCGCCCCAAGGCAGGTCGCGCTGGAATCCAGAAACGGAGATCCACTCGGGGCAGTTCACGCCGTGCAGCGAGCGAACGATCGCATGCAGCTGATGCAGCGAACCGATGCCCACCGCGCCTCCGGCGGAGCTCATGCTGAGTACCGTTTTGCCCTCGAAGTGCGGCTGCCCCAGAAAGTCGAGCGCGTTCTTGAGCACGCCCGATACCGCGCCGTGATACTCGGGCGTGGACAGGACGATGGCGTCCGCATCGGATACCGCTTGCCTGAGCGCCGCCAGGCCGGAATGCCCCGCAAAGTCTTCATCGGTCGAGAAAAACGGCAGCGGCGTCTGTTTCGGATCGAAAAAGGACACCGTATGTCCTTGCTGTGCGATGACTTCTTCTACATAACGCGCCAGACGCGTACTGTTCGAATCTTGCCTGTTGCTGCCTGCGATAATGGCGATGTTCATCCTCGATCATCCTTCCGTCTCTTAAGGGATGTCTTCATTGTAGCCTGCTTGCGCGCCGGCCTCGTCGGCGAAAAGACGGAAATGCAATCGAGTAGGAGGAGGCGGCTAGCCTCCGTCCTCTCACACCACCGTACATGCGGGTCCGCATACGGCGGTTCCAAAAGGTTAACAAGGCTCCTTGTAACGAGTAAGCAGACTTTTCAGCCCTTTTGCCTCCCAGTAGGAGGTCGGAAGGGCGTTGTTTATGTTCCGGGACATTTCCCAAGGGCCGCGCCGGGAGTTGGCCATGACATAACAGGCCCACTCCCGTACATTCAGCGCTCTTAGTTCGCGGATGCGCGTTCGCACTCGCTTCCATTGCTTCCACAGGCACATGCGCAGCCGTCTACGAATCCAGCCATCGAATTGCTCGAGGTGTTTCTTCGCAGCAGCCATCCGGAAGTAGCCCAGCCACCCCATCGTATAGCGGTTTAGCCGGTTTATCCGTTCCTCCATTGGCATAGACTTCGTACGGTTCGTCAGTTCCCGGACCTTGTCCTTGAACCGAGAAATCGTCTTTGGTGCCAATCGAATCGTCGCTTGCCGGTTGTTCATGAAGCTAAATCCTAGAAACTTTCGCTCCCGCGGTCTGGCTACCGCACTCTTTTCCCGGTTCACTTTCAGTCTTAGCTTTCCTTCTACAAAGCGAACCACCGACCCCATGACGCGTTCTCCGGCGCGTTTGCTGGCTACGAAGATGTTGCAATCGTCCGCATAGCGGACGAAGTGCAGTCCTCTGCGCGTTAACTCCTTGTCCAGGTCGTCCAACAGGATGTTTGCCAGTAGTGGACTAAGCGGTCCGCCTTGCGGCGTCCCTTCCTCCGTTCGCTGGCAAACCCCGTTCTCCATGACGCCGGCATTCAGATAGGCGCGAACCAGCTTCAGGACGCGTTGGTCCGTCACCTTACGTGCCACTCTGGCCATGAGCATGTCGTGGTTCACCCGGTCAAAGAACTTCTCCAGGTCCATGTCTACGACCCAGCGCAGTCCGCTCTGGATGTAGGATTGAGCCTGCCGCACCGCATCGTGCGCACGCTTGCCTGGCCGAAAGCCGTAGCTGCTTGGAGAGAATTCGGCATCGAAAATCGGATTCATCACTTGCAGAAGCGCTTGCTGTAGCAGTCGGTCCATCACGGTCGGGATGCCAAGCAGCCGTACGCCGCCTCCGGGTTTGGGGATTTCCACCCGTCTGACGGGCGCAGGTCTGTAGGTTCCCGCGAGGAGTTCGGTCTTCACCGACTCCCAGTGCGTTTTCAGGTAAGCTTGTAGCTGCGCTACCGTTACACCGTCCACACCGGGCGCTCCTCCGTTTTGGACCACTCGCTTGTACGCGTCCCTCAGGTTTGCGCCCTCGAGCATCCGCTCCAGCAAGTCGTTACTGGCTTTGCGAGAGGAAGGGGCGACTTGTGCCGGCGATGAACTCGGCGCTCCTGCATACCCTTGCGGCTTCACCGCTTCTCTTTGCAGCAAGCTCCCTTGCGGGATATTCGGCTGTCGTTGCTCATCGCGCGAACGCATCGGTTTCCTCTCTCCTTTCGGTTCGGCCCTTCCGCAGCTGTTGCAACAGTCTGCGTACTATGGCCTCTGCTGACTCCTGCGGGTTCAGCGCAACCTCCCGGTTGCGGTTACGAAATGACTTCGCTTTTTTTTTTTTTTCATCCCGCAGGCCTCCCCAGATAAGAACGCCATCTGTCTGCCCGCGACCACTGGAGTTTACAGGGTTAGCCCTTGGCGGCTTTGGATTTCGTTGTGTGTTGACAACTCATCCGGCTAACCCTGCCTCGAATCCAGTTCGTATACCTTGGCCCGTGCATTTGCCTCCGGCTTCCTTCAGATTCCGCCTCGCGACGGACACCCTTGCCCTTGGCTACGGTAGGCGCTCGCCAGCCCCCGTTCGGGACTTTCACCCTAAAGATGACGCCCATGCTGGGCGTACAACGCAAAAAACTCAGCCGAGGGCTGAGTTTTTTTTGCGACTATTTTTGCGACTAAAGGATGAGAAGCCCGATTCGGCGACGCTATTGACCGTGCTTCACGGCGAGCAGGGCGGCCTGCGTCCGGTCCGGCACGCCAAGTTTATCCAGGACGTGGCTGACGTGCGTCTTGACCGTCTTCTCCGAGATGTACAAGGCGGCGGCGATCTCCTTGTTGTTCTTGCCGGAAGCGAGCAGCTCCAGCACCTCGCGCTCTCGCCTGGTCAGCTCGCCGAAGGGCGAGGCGCCAGGCTTGGCTGCCGGCAATTGCGGCTCAACCGCCGGATGATCTGCGGCCGTCACCAGCTCAAGGAGCTGCCCGGCGATCTCGGAATGCAGCTCGATCTTGCCTTCGTGCACGCGCCTGATCGCCCGGATGAGATCCTCCGGTTCGACGTCCTTGAGCAGGTAGCCGCGCGCGCCCGCGCGAACGGCAGGCAGTACGTGGTCCTGATCGGCGTAAGACGTCAGCACGATGACCTTCGCCTGCGACCCGTTATCCCGCAGCCGCTCCATCGTAGCGAGTCCGTCCAACACCGGCATCTGCAGGTCCATAAGGATTATGTCGGGCGCCAGCCGCTCCGCCAGCTCCAGCGTCTCGATGCCGTTCGAGGCTTCGCCGACCAATTCAAGGCCGCCTTGGGTGGACAGCATGACATGCAAGCCGCGACGAACGACGGCATGGTCGTCCGCAAGCAGTATTCGGATACTCAAGTCCTGAACTCCTTTATCGGCAAGATCGCTTCGACGGTCGTCCCGAGACCGTCTCCGCCGTAAATATGCAGCTTGCCCCCAAACGCTTCGCATCGCTCGCGCATGGTGGCGAGTCCGATCGAATGCCCGTCTGCCGGCACCCCGTCGTCGCTCCCGCTCCTCTGCCGGGCCTCCATGCCCCGTCCGCCGTCCGCGATGCGCAGCGAGACCTCCCCGCTCCGCAGATCCAGCTCGATCGTGGCCTCGCGGACGCCGGCGTGCTTGACGATGTTGTTCAGCGCCTCTTGTCCGATGCCGCGGAGCGCCTCTTCCATCCCGTCCGGCAGCCGTCTGACCGAGCCGGATTGGCGCGTCCGCACGCGCAGTCCGATACGGCCCGCATAGACCGCGAGCGCCTGCAGCACGCCTTCTTCCAGGTCGGACGGACGCAGCTGGCGAATGAGCGTACGCATCTCCTTAAGCGCGGTTTGCGAGAGCGTGCGCATGTCGCCCACGTTGTCCCTTGCGGCGTCCAGCTCTCCGGCGGCGAGCTGCGCCTCCACGCCCTTGGCCGTCATCGACAGGGAGAAAAGCATTTGCGTGACCGAGTCGTGCAGATCCCGGGCAAGCCGGTTGCGCTCCTCCAAACGGGCGAGCTCTCTGCGGCTCTCCTCATCCCGCTCGCTTACGAAGGCCGCTGCGATCTGCTCGGACAGCGCTTCGAGCACTTCGACGTCGACTTTGCCCAACTCCGCTCCCGGCAATGAACAGACCAGGATCAAGCCGAACGTATCGTCCGCGTAGGCGAACGGAACGATAAACGCGGCCCGCACCTCCGGCTCGCCCGGCAAGCTCAATGGCGTGCCGCGCAGCTCGGGCGCGCAGCCGGAGCCCAGACCGTATCTGTGCCTCGCCATGCCGCCGCGGAACATCTCGGCCGTATGCGCGGGCAGAACGTCCGACTGTTCCCTAGCGCGGCCCGCCTCGAAGACGGCCCGCATGCGCATGTCAGCTCCTTCCAGGCCGATCATGGCGACGTACGGCCATTCGAAGCGCGTTCCGAGTTCCTCCACGATCCGCGTCGCGAGCGGCGTCCCGGAGCGCTCCCCCCTCCGCCGCGGCGATCGCCCTGCCCAGCTCGCCGAGCTGGGCGAAGTGCGCGGACCGGCGACGCTCCGCTTCGTACAGCTGCACGCGTTCGACGGCGCTGCCGATCTGGTAGGCGACCGATTCGAGCAGCGCCAGCTCCTCGTCGTCGAACCGCGTCTTGCCGGGAGCGGCGACATTCAGCACGCCGAACTGCCGGGATCCGGCGCGAAGCGGCACGGTGGCGTGATGCGTGATGCCTTCCGTATCTCCCGTCGAATCCCTGATCGCCATCTCGATCCGTTTGCAGCTTAAAATGTTAACGGCGCCCGGCAGTTCATCCGCCGCGTAACGCTTCAGGCACCAGCAATAGTTGCCCTGCATCGGCAGCTTGTCGTCGAGCGACAGCGCCTGCGGCAGCCGTCGATCCGCCGCGAGCCTGAATTGGCGGGGACCGGATTCGACGTAGATCCAGCCGGTCGTGAGACCCGTGAGCGCCAGCAGGCTCTCCAGCACCTCGCCGAGCAGCGGCTGCAGCTCGTTCATTTGATTAAGCTTCTCTGCGATGGTCTTGAGCGTTATCAGTTCATGAAGATGCGGCTCCTTCGCCACGCGAGACCACGCTCCTTCGCTTATTCGCCAAAAGCCGGATATCTTCTCCTCGCACCGCGTGCGCAAAGGAGAGCATATCCGGCTTTTCGGGCTCGACGTTCCCTCCGACGGCCTATTCGGCCGCGATGACGCCTTTTTTTGAGAATGATGTTGGCGTACAAGGCGCTCTCGCCCGTCGCCACGACCGCGTACGCTTGCTTCGCCCGCTCGTAAAAAGCGAACCGCTCGACTTCCTCGAACGGCTCCGTCAGACCGGTCCGCTCGCGGATAATCTCGCCGTACCGGCCCCAGATCGGCGTCTCTGCCGTATCGCCGGGCACGATCTGCATGAGCGCGGCCGGCCGCGCCGAGTACTGGTCGAGCGGCATCAGCTTGAGCACCGCGTCGAGCAGCTCGGGAACGCCGTGGCCGTCGCAGCGCACGAGACGCTGCGCGTGGCTGGCCGCAGGGAAGTTCCCGTCGCCGAGCACGATCTCGTCGCCGTGCCCCATTTCCATCAGAATCTTAAGCAGCTCTGGCGACAATATCGCCGGAATCCCCTTCAACAATCCCATCGACCTCCCGCCGGCTTCTGTGCATGCGCACGGTCAGAACGCGCGGGCCGCCCGTCCGGACAAATGCCCCGGCACGCATGCCGGAGCGCCCGATTCTGCCGTCTTCTGCCAGTATAACCGAAGCGGTCGGACTTGTCTTTAATGGGCGCGTCCGTCAACGCGTCCGATATCACCTGCGCGCCGATCCTGCGTCGCCCGGCTCGAGCGTATGCCGTTCTTCGCCGTCAAAAAATAAAATCGGCCCGACCGCTCAGACCGATAATAGCCGCGCATCCTGACGTCGGCAGCCAATATAAAGGGCGACGCCGCCGCCCGCGTATTTAAACCTTCTGCCCGAATACCTGCCCGATCATGTCCGCGATCGTGCGGCCGTCGAGCACCTCCATCATCCTGCGCTCGGTCTCGCGAATCACGTCGCCGAACGCCTCCTTCATGCCCGAACCGAGCGCGGTGCAGTCGTCGGCGCTGTCCAGCATGCCGCTGTGCAGCGGCTCCGCGATCTCGAGCGCCCGGTACACCTCGCCAAGCGTGATCGCCTCGGGCGGCTTGAGCAGGAAGTATCCGCCTTCTCTGCCCTCGCGCGCTCCCACGATCTGCGCCCTGGCAAGGCGCGAGAGGATTCGCCGCATAAGCGTCGCCTCCGTAGCGCAATTCCCCGCGATCTCGCCGCTCGGACAGCGATCGTCCCGGTCGGCGTGATGGGCCAAGTAAACGAGGGACTGCAGCGCGTAACCGAACCATCTCGGCGTCGCCACGCCTCCGCATTTATCGATTGCCATAAACACACCTCCATCCGGCGTACTCGCATATTAACACAGTATAGCGCATCGGGTGCAAGCTGTCTCTTGAAAAGAAGATCTTCATCGACCGCATGCGGGCAATGAAGATCGAGTGCCATAAAACGATATGGTCGTGCCTATTCGGTACGGGATGCGGCCTGGATCGCGCCATATGCCCAATGTTCCTCGGAAACGTCGGTATAAAGCGGCTTGGGCGATCGATCGACTTGACGTCCAAGCACCTTGTTCAAAATCGTGACCGCCTCCGCGCGCGTCAGCGGCCTGTCCGGGCGGAACCGGCCGTCCGCATAGCCCCCGATGATGCCCGAGGCTTGCGCTTGAACGATCGCGGATTCTGCCCAGTGGCCTTGAATATCCGTGAAGCCGGTACCGGCCTGCTGCGCGGTCTTCATTCCAAGCTTATGCAGGAGCACGGCCATCTCCGCCCTGGTAAGCGCAGCGTCCGGCTGGAATTTCCCGTCAGGGTAGCCGCTCATCCAACCGCGGTTCGCAGCTTGGGCAATTGCCTGCGATGCCCAATGCGTCTGAGGGACGTCTTGGAAATGCGCTTCGGCGCCGGTATCGACGTTGCCGAACAGCTTCGTTAAAATGACGGCCATCTCTGCCCGAGTGAGGCCGGCATTCGGTTTGAAAAGGCCTCCGGGATAGCCGCCGATGTATGCGATCCCCTTGTCCGCCAGGTCTCCGCTTGTTTGACCAGGTCCAGGGCTTGGGCTCGGGCTCGGGCTTGGGCTTGGGCTCGGACTTGGGCTCGGGCTTGGGCCCGGGCTTGGGCCCGGGCTGGAGCCCCGACCGGAGCCAGGCCCGGAGCCCCCGCCGTCTCCGCCAATCGATGCGCTTGCGGGCGTAACGGCGTTGGAGGCGGCTGAAGGCTGCGATGCTCCCTTCGCGTTCAAGGCCTTCACCGTGAACGTGTACGCCGTGCCGTTCGCGAGCCCCGTCACGGCGACGGCGATCTTGCCGTCGGCGACCTTGCCTTCGCTCTCGACCGTCTTCGCTTCCGTGCCGTTCGACCACGCGGTCGCCTTGTAGCCCGTGATCGGCCTGCCGCCGTCGTTCGAAGGCGCGGCGAACGTCACCGTCGCCGACGCGTCGCCCGCCGATGCGATGACCCCGGTCGGCGCATCCGGCACCGTAGACGTATCCGGCACGACCGGCGCCGCCGGCGTGACCGCGTTCGAAGGCGCCGACGACGCCGACTCGCCGTATTCCGTCAGCGCTTTAACGGTAAACGTGTAGTTGTGCCCGTTAATCAGATTCGGCACGACGATCGGGCTCGACTCGCCAGTCGCCCTGCCGGCTTGCTCGCTGCCGTCCCAGGCGGCGACCTCGTAGCTTACCTGCGTTCCTCCATACAGCTGTCCGGGAACGAAGCTGATGTCCGCGGAGCCGTTGCCGGCAACCGCGATCAACGCCGTGGGCGCATCGGGCGCGCCGTACGGCACGACGGGCGCGGCTGAGGCAAAGGCTGACAAGCCGATGTCATTTCCGGCAGCCACCTCAATCGTATAGGAAACGGCCTTTTCCAGTCCGCCGATCGTGCCCGAACGTTTGTCCGGCGCGAGGGTTCTCGCAGAGATCTCCACGCCTTCCTTCAACGCGCGGATTCGGTAAGCCACGATCGGCGTGCCCCCGTCCGCCTCGGGCGCTTCGAACGTGACCGTGGCGTTCCCATTGCCCGGCAATGCTGTCACGCTGCGCGGAAGCCCCGGCCTGCCCAGCGGGACGACCGGATCCGACAAGCCTGATTCGGCGGACCAGCCGTTGGCGTTCAACGCCTTGGCGGAAAACTTGTAGGCTGTCCCGTTCGTCAGCCCGTCAACGATAGCAGGCTGAAAATCACCTTCGCCGTCAGGGTCAATATAAAGGTCTCTGATATACCCGCCGGTCTCGTCGTATACGGTGATCTGATAGCGCGTGACCTTCGCCCCGTTGTTCCAGCTGGGCAGCACATCCACGCTCGCCCCGCCGTCCAGCGGATTCGCCGATACAAAGGGCGGCTCCGGCTTGCCGCTCGCCACCGCCCGTGCCGACGGCAGCGAGTAATCCGACAAGCCCAATGCGTTTTTCGCCTGTACTTTAAACGTGTACGCATACCCGTTGGTCAGTCCGGTGACGACGATCGGGCTTCCTTCGCCTTCCACGGTCTTAAAGATCTGGTCATTCTGATCGGGGAGCATGACCGTCACGACGTACCCGGTGATCGGGCTGCCGCCGTCGTCGCCCGGCAGGAATTGGATCTCTGCCTGCGTGTCCCCGACATGCGCGACGCTTAACGCCGGCGCCTCGGGTGCCGTTGCGGCCGCCGTATCGAAGCGCCAGTCCTGGTCATCGACGTATCCCGCAAAGGGATTCCCCGACAGATCCTCGAACGCGCCCGGATCGACTAATACATAGACGGTTGACTGGACAGGCAGCCGGCCCGACAAGTTTATCGTCGCTGTTACACCGTCGATCGCAGCCTCGGATGCATCCATCTCGGCGAACAGCGTGTCGGGGCCGCTCCCTTTTTTGGCATAGACCCGGATCGATTTCCCTTCGACGGACCTAACCGCTTCGTCGAAAGTCAGCTTCAGCGCGTCAGGCGCTGTGGAGTTCTCGCTGCCGTCCGCAGGCAACGTGCCGATGATCAACGGCGGCGTCGTATCCATGTATCCGATGACGCGGAGCTTGTTGTCTGCCGATACATAGGCCACGTAGGGCGTTCCGTCCGGGCCGATGGCGACCGACAACGGCATATACCAGGAATAGTCCTGCAGCGACGGCGCGCCTAGGTCCGACCATTCCGAGCCGTTCCACTTGACGACTTGCACGCTTCCTCCGGGATCGTACGTATCCCGATACGCGACGACGGGCCTGCCGTCCGTGGGGTCGATGTCCATCGCGCCGAAGAATCCATCGAATTGGCCGATCAGGCTCCACCCTTCGGCTTGGGCCCATTTCCACACGTAGTTTTTGTTGTTGGTGCCGTTGCCCCCGTTGTAGTACAAGTACAATTCGCCATGTGGAGCCGGCTTCAACGCGTAATAATTTCCGATGATGTACGTAGATAGTCCGAATGAGCTCCACGGCTCGTTCGCTTCTCGGGACTTGACGACCGGCTCGTAGTATGCGCTGGCGCCGTTGCCGTAGACGACGAACGTCCGATCGGACTGATCGATCGCGATCGCGGGACGGAAGCCGTTGTTGCCCGATAAGACTTCGGGCTCGCTCCAGACGCCGTCTTCCATTTTGCGCACGGTTGCCGCTCCGCCATTGTTCTTGTCGCTGTATACGATGCTGACGCCCCTTTGCGAATCGATCGCGATGCCGGGCGGCGAATCGGAGGCGCCTTGCGGGATCGTTCCCCCGAGCTTCTGCCAGGCGCCGCTGCCGTCCGGCGACGCGACGGCGATCTTGTTGCCGTCGGCGCGATCCTCGTATGCGATATACGGCCTGCCCCTGGCGGTGACGAACAGATCGTAGTCCCATACATTTTCAAGCGCATACGTATCTTGGCTAGCAAGCTCCCAGCTCCCGCCTGCCAGTTGATAGACCGCCAAGCCGTCGCCGGACGTCAAGTACGACATGTACGGCCCGCGTTCTGAAGCGGCCAGTTTGTAGCTTCGCGGGCTATCAACGGGCAACGCGCCGCCGACGTCCTGCCACGCCCGGACGGACGAAGCCGAGGCCTTCTTCGCCGCCCCCCATCCAGCCGCAGGCTGCAAGAGCAGCGCAAGCGCAAGGCCCGCGAACAGCGGCCGGAATCTCTTCTTACCTTTCATGAACCGATCTCTCCTCTTCGTCCGATTCGGACTTTTGTCTGCATTTGTCGAAGATAGCACCGGCCGCTCACAAATCGCTCCCAAAAGAACGAGAGATTTGCCATAATAGCGTTGAGAGCGTTTTGAGAGCGCAGGCTTGTAAGCTATCGGGTAGACGAGTGGAGCGGGGCGAGGACGGGATGACGATGAGGCGCGGGGAAGCGGGCGCGGGAAAGAAAATCTTCTATATTACGCTGGGAATGACGATCATTCCGCTGCTGTCCTTCGCCATTTTGACTTGGATGTATCAATACACGGTGCCGAACCGGGATGCGCCGGAGGCCGTCCGCGGGACGATCGACCTCAGCGGTTGGAATATGGGCGCGCGCGGACTCGTCAACCTCGACGGGGAATGGGCCTATTACGCGGACCGGCTGCTGACGCCTGATGACCTGACAGGCGCTTCTGCTGCACGTCCGGATACTTTTATCCGCATTCCGAACGCTTGGGGAGGCGGCAAGGCGCCGGATGCGGCAAGCGGAGCGCGGCTTGGCACCTACAGGCTGAAGGTGCTGCTGGGCGGAACGGAGAGCGGGTACGGCATTCGGGTATCCAACGTGAATCGGGCGCATCGGCTGTACGTGAACGGCGAGCTCGTCGGCAGCGGCGGCGTCCCTTCAGCGGATACGCACACTTACGTGACGGGCAACAAGCCGTACACGACGTTCATCCGGACCGAGGCGCGCGTGCTGGACGTGGTTCTTCAGGTGGCCAACGACAGCTATAAGTCCAAGGGCGGCTTCGAAGACATGCAGCTCGGCCTTCAGGACGCGATGCAATTCCAAGGCCACATCCAATTCGCCGTAGAAATTTCGGGCCTCTTTATCCTCCTGCTGTTCGCGGGATACCACCTGAACATCTACGCGCTGCGGCCGAAGGACAGGGCTTATCTGTACAGCGCACTCTTCTTTCTGACATTGCTCGCCTTAATCATGATGGACGGGGACAAATTAGCGCTCCAGCTGTTTCCGGGCTTCCCCTACGAAGCATCGCGCAAAATATACAGCGTCGGCGGCTTCGGCAATATCGTCGTGCTCGGCTTGTTCCTCCACTCCCTGGACCACAGACTGCTGCCGCGAAGACAGCTGGCGATCGCATCGGCGCCGCTCGCGCTAGCGATCCTCGCCGTTCTCGCACTGCCCTGGAGTTTGTTTTCCTACGCCGGCAACTGGCCATGGAGCTACGTACTGCTGCTCGTATCCTATTTTCTGTACCGGACGATAAGGCATCTTTTCCGAAAGAAAGGACAATTGGACCGCAAGGAGACCGCGCTGCTCGCCGGCATGATCCTGTCGATCGTCGCAATCGAGGTGTCCGGCCTGTTCTACGCGCTCGGCCTGCTGGAAACCGATCTCATTCGCCGAATCTCCTTTCTCTCGGTCATCTCGTTCATGAACGCGCTGCTCGCGCTTCGCCTCGTCCATGCCACGGGACGCACCGAGCAACTAACGGAGCAGTTGATCCTGCGGGACAAGCTCAAGGACGAATTTCTGGCCCAGACCTCGCACGAGCTGAAGACGCCGCTGCACGGCATCCAGAACATGACGGCCTACTTGCTGGACGGCAAGGCGGGCGGGCTCACGGACCGGCAGCGCGGCGAGCTGTCGCTGATTCAGGACACGTCCACGAAGCTGGCGAGCCTCGTGAACGATCTGGTCGACGTCGTGCGGCTCAAGCACGGCGACTTCCAGCTGAAAAGGACCGTGCTCGATCTGAGAGTCGCCGCGCGCACGGCCTATCAGGTGCTGGAATACGAGCTCGCCGGCAAGGACGTGCGCTGGGACAACGCCATTCCGCCGGGCACCTGCGTGCAGGCCGACGAGAATCGGGTGCGTCAGGTGCTGTATAACCTGATCCACAACGCGATCAAGCACACGCGGCAGGGTCGAATCGAGATCGGCGCTGCAGCGGAAGGCGAGCTGGTCAATGTGTGGGTGGAGGACACGGGGGTCGGCATTCCGAAAGAGAATCACGAGGCGATCTTCGGTTACTTCGAGCAGGGAGAGCCGGCGCCGAGCCACGACGGCTACACCGGCATGGGGCTCGGCCTCTATATCAGCCGCCAGCTCATCGAGCGCATGGGCGGGACGATTGGGGTAGAAAAGTCCGCGCCCGGGCAGGGTACGCGGATGTCGTTTACGCTGCCGGCCGCCGCAGCGTCGGAGGCGACGGACGGCGCGGCGACCGAGGCGGCGGCCGCGGCGGAGCCGCCCGTTCGCTTCGCGCCGGCGACGCTCGACCTCGTAGACGGCCGGCGGACGCAGACCGTGCTCATCGTCGACGACGAGCCGTCCAACGTGAGGGTGCTGCTCAACCTGCTCGGCGAGCAATACAACGTGCTGGCCGCGCTCTCGGCAAGCGAAGCGCTAACCAAGCTGGAGCGGGCGGAGCGCGTGGACCTGATGATACTCGACGTGATGATGCCGGAAATGTCGGGGCTCGAGCTCTGCCGGATCGTCCGGGAGCGGTTCCCGGCCATGGAGCTGCCCGTGCTGTTCGCGACCGCGAAGGATTCCCTGCACGATATCGAGCTGTGCTTCCGCGCGGGCGGCAACGACTTTATCGCGAAGCCCTTCGATCCGCGAACGCTGGCGGCGCGCGTTCGTACGCTGCTGTCCATGAAGCAGTCGATGGACCGGGCGCTGCGCAGCGAGATCGCCTTCCTGCAGGCGCAGATCAAGCCGCACTTTTTGTACAATGCGATCAGCAGCATCGTCTCCTTTTGCTATACGGACGGCGAAAAAGCCGCCCACCTGCTCTCGATGCTCAGCCGCTATCTGCGCATCGTGTTCCAGCGGGACCAGCGAACGGCGGACGTGCCGCTCGGCATCGAGCTGGAGCTGATCGGCGCCTACGTCGAGATCGAGCGGGCCCGCTTCGGAGAGCGCCTGAACTTCCGTCTCCTGTGCGATCCGGGGCTCGAGACGGAGCTGATCCCCTCGCTTGCGATACAGCCGTTCGTCGAGAATGCCATTCGGCACGGCTTGTTCGACAAGGACGGTCCCGGAACGGTGACGCTCGCGATCGCGGACGGCGACGGCTACATCCGCTGCGAGATCGCGGACGACGGCGTCGGCATGGCGGACGACCTGCTGTACCGGCTTCGCACGGGCGACGCGCCGGAGGGCGCGGGCATCGGCATCGCGAACGTCCGGCGGCGTCTGGCCGCCATGGCGGGCACGAGCCTGCTGATCGAATCGAAGCTCGAGCAAGGAACGACGGTCACTTTGTTTTTGCCGAAAGAGGAGTGGATAGCCGATGATACGCGTCATCGTCGTCGAAGACGAAAAACCGACGCTGGAGCTGATGACCTTGCTCGTCGGACGCCACCCCATGCTGGAGCTCGCCGGCGCTTATGCGAGCCCGTTCGAAGCGCTCGAACGGTTCGCGGACACGAGGCCGGACGCCGCGTTCCTCGACGTCGAGATGCCCAAAATGGGCGGCATCGAGCTGGCGGAAAAACTCAAGGCGATCGACGGGGAGCTGCAGATCGCCTTTACGACGGCTTATCCGGCATACGCGGTCGAAGCCTTCCGGGTCAGCGCCGTCGATTACCTGCTGAAGCCGGTGACGCCCGACGCCCTGGCGCGCGTCGCCCTTCGCTTCGGTCGCAATCAGGAGATTCGTTCGGCGCTGAAGCCGGCCGCTCTCTCGGGGATGGCCCCCGCGGTACGCTGTCTGGGCACGTTCGAGACGCGCAGCGCCGACGGGAGCCCGATGAGCTGGCCTACCCGCAAGACGGAGGAGCTGTTCGCCTACCTGCTCGCCTATCCTGACCGGCTGCACGGGAAATGGCAGCTAGCCGATTTGCTATGGCCGGAGCTGGACGAGGAGCGGGCGCTGCACAATTTGCACAATACCGTTTACCGGCTCAAAAAGTCGCTCAAGGGCGCCGGCGTCGACATCGAGCTCGCGCACGGCAATCAGGGATACCGCTTCCGCGCGCAGGCCGGGCTCTCGGACCTGCAACTGCTGAGGGAATATGGGAGAAGCGAGCCGGATGCGTTTGCGGTCGACCGAGAAGAACACGAACGGGCGCTCATGCTGATCAAGGGGGGATTTATTCGCCGGCAAGGATTACGCCTGGAGCGCGGGCCTCGCTGTCGAGGTTGCATCGCAGCAGGCCGCGCTAACGCGGAGGTTGGCCGCCAAGCTGCAGAAAAGCGATCCTTCGCTAGCCAAGTCGCTTATGTTCGCCTACTTGTCCGAGTCCCCGCTCGACGAAGAAATGAACGAAGCGTTGCTTGGCCTGATGGCCGAGCTCGGCGAATCGGCCCTCTTCCACCGGCACTATACGCAATACGCGGAAAGGCTCGGCGCCGAATTGGACGCCGAGCCGTCGGCCGCGCTGCGGAAGCTTGCCTCGCGGATGAATGGTTAGTGGTTCGCGCCGCCTTCGGGCGGCTTTTACTTCGACCCGGCCGAGGCCTCCCGCACCGCCTCGGTCATCTTGTCGCCGCCCTCCGCGTGCCAGCGCTGCGCGTAATCGTCGAACGCCGACAGGGGCAGCTCTCCCGTGATGATCTTCGCGTACGTCTCCGTCTCGAGGCTCTGCAAGTTCGTCCACATCGTCGCGAGCGACGGCGGCGGATCCGCGAAGACGCTCTCGACCTTGACCGTCTCCGCCCTCCCGACGCCGCCCCACAGCTGATAAGCCGTCGAGCCTGCCCAGGCGTCCAGGTTTTTGCGCGGATACTCCCGCTCGGTCAGCGAATCGTCATACAGACGCTTCGTCTCCTGGTCGAGCCGTTCGGGATCGAGCTCGCCGGCCAGCGCCTTCGCCAGACGGTCGTGCCGCTGGGCGATCGCATCCGGATAGTCGAGCAGCAGGTCGAACGGATAATAATTGCGCAGCTGCGTATCGAGCTGCTCGGTCGCCGCCAGCAAGTCTTTCGCGCCCGGATCCTGATTGCGCTCAATCCGCGTGAATACGTTCAGCAGCTTAAGCGCGGCTTCGGGATGCTCGTAACCCTTGCGGACGACCAGATAGCGATCGGTGACCGGCGACTCGCTCACGTTGAACCGCCCCGCCTCGTCCAGCGGCACGGCGTAAACCCGCCAATCCGCCTTCGTATCCTGCGCGATCGACTTGGACAACGGATAATAAGGCGCCCACCAAGGTCCAAAAAAAGATGCCCGCCTTGTTATCCGCCTCCAGGTCTTGCGAATCCTGCCGCAGCATGAATTGCTGGTCCAGCACGCCCTCCTTGTACCACTGCGCGAGCAGCTTGAGCGCCTCTTTGGCTTCGCGCTGGACCGATCCGTACACGGGCCTTCCGTCCGAGCCCGCGATCCACTTGCGCGGATAGGCGCCGAACGCCGCGAAGACGCCGTTCAGACCGTTATTGCCGGTCTTCTCCCCGTAGACCATGCCGCGATCGACCGGGATGCCGACCGTATCGTCTTTGCCGTTGCCATCCGGATCGCTCTGCCGGAACGCCCTCGCGATCTCGGCGATATCGTCCAACGTCTTCGGCGGCGCGAGTCCCAGCTTGTCCAGCCAGTCCTGGCGCACCCACAGGTACGTCGGCGCGTCCGCCTCGATCGCGACGTTCGGCAGCCCGTACAAGCGGCCGTCGATCGACGCCTCCTGTAGCGCCTTGCCGCCGGTCGCGTCATAGATCGACTTCACGAGCGTGGACGCATACTGGCCGTACGTATCCGTTAGATCGGCCAGCTCGCCGGCCTCCTTCAATTCCCGGAACTGCTGCCGGTCGACGACGAAGGCGTCCGGCAAGTCTCCGCTGCGGATGGCGTAGTTCATCGTGGCCGCATACTGTACCCCGCTTGGCGTCTCCCATGCGTATTTGATCGAGATGCCCGTCTGTTCGCCGAGATAGCGGCTTACGAAGTTGTTCTCGCTCGTATCCCCTTCGGGCAGGGCGATATCCGAGTATTGATGCGGGATGCGCAGCGTGACCGGCGTATCGTACTTGGCAAACGCCTGCCGGTCTGCCGGATCGACGCTCGCGCTGGCGGCGTCCTTGGCCTTGCTGCCGCCACCGCCAAAGCAACCGGTCAACGTCAGCGCGAAGATCGCCAGCGCGCAGGCGATCTTCGATGCTGCCATGATCCCGGGAGATCCGGCGGCGCGAACGCCCTCCCGGCCCTCACCGGCGAAGCGAACCTTGTTATGCGTATTCGCGTCGGCGTTCACGGCCTGCCTCCTTGGTGCTGCAGCTCCTGGCCCGCGCTCCGGTATTCGGACGGGAGGAGCCCCGTACGGTCGCGGAAAAGGCGGCTGAAGTATTTGTCGTCCTCGAAGCCGACCCGGCCCGCGATGTCGCGGATCGGCAGGTCCGTCCCGATCAGAAGCTCCTTCGCCGCGGCCAGCCGCAGCTTGCGGAGCGCGTCGCCGAACGCTTCGCCCGACGCGAACTTCTTGAAGCACTGGCTGAAGTAGCTGCGGCTCATGCCGATGCGCCGGGCCACCTCGTCCTGGTTCAGGTCTTGGCCGGCATGGCCCTTCATATAGAGCACGGCGCGAATGAGGCTGCCGAACACCTCCCGCGACAGCGACAGCTCGGCCAGCCGCTGCTGGGTGAGGAGCGCGGCGGCGGACAGCCAGCTTTTCCACTGCTTCCAATCGTACAGCTCTCCCGGGTCCCCGAGGGTGTCCGCCAGCCCGGCATGATCTCCCGCATCGCCGCGCCATCCCAGGTACGGCGCCCACTCTGCCGCAAGCGTTCGGAACCAGTCCTGCAGGCGGCCCGGGTCGACCTGCCACTGCTCGACCTGCGCGGCGAACTTGCGCCAGTCCTCGCCGTACAGCAGCCAGCGGCACTCGGACCAATCCTTGAACGCCGCGTCCAGCTCCGCCGGCGTCGGTCCCGCTTCCGCCTTGAGCTCGCCCAGCGCGATCGCGCGTTCGCCGGCTTCGCCGCTCCCACGGTAGAACAGATGGACCGGCAGCCGCTCGGCGATCGCGCGCTCCGCCTCCCGCGCCGAGACGCGGTCGTCCGCGCCCGCCGTCACGAGCGCCGCGTGCCATCTGCCCGCGACGTGCGCCGGCAGCTCGCGCAGCCAAGCCTCGGCCTGATTCGCCTCCGCGGTCCAGATCCACAGCCCGCCTTCAAGGCGGCGCGGTTTGCTCTCGGCCGCCAGGCTTGCCGGAGGCGCCTCGTCCCTCGCCGCGCGTCCTTTGGGCGCCAGCACCATCGCGGCCTCGAACGGCCGCTGCGCGCCTCCGGCCGTATGGCGCCGCTCCCATTCGAACCGCTTCACGATGCGGTTCAGCGTCTCGTCCACGTTGCTCTTGTTGAGCAGCGTCTTGACGATGTAGTCGATCGCGCCGAGCCGAAGCGCCTCCTGCACGTAGTCGAACTCGTGGTAGCAGGTCAGGATGACGGCCTTCGTCTTCGGATACCGGCTCCGGGCCTGGTCGATCAGCTCGAAGCCGGACATGCCGGGCATGCCGATATCGACGAACATCATGTCGACCTCGCGCTCGCCGAGCAGCGCCAGCGCGGACGCCCCGTCCTTCGCCTCGCCGACGATCGAGATGCCGTAAGCGGACCAGTCCGCCAGCGCGATGAATCCCCGGCGCACCCTTTTCTCGTCGTCAACGACCAGCGCTTTGATCATAGAGCTCCACCTCGCTTCGAATCGGTATGTGCACGGACAGCGTCGTGCCCTCTCCCGGCGCGCTGCGGATGCGCAGCAGGTCGCCGCTGCCGTAGTAGCTCTCGAGCAGCCGCTTGACGTACTTGAGGCCGATGCCCATCCCTCCGCGGGAAGCGCCCTCGTCCTCGAGCAGCCCGGCGAGCGTCTCCTCGTTCATGCCCGGCCCGTTGTCCGTCACCCGGAGCGTCAGCATGCCCGGTGCGTCCGGCTGCCGCTCGACGACGACGCGGATCTCCCCGCCTTCCTCGCTTTGCCCATGGTAGATCGCGTTCTCCACGAGCGGCTGCAGCAGGAAGCGCGGCATCGCGACCGACTCCGTGCCGGGCTCCACGTCGATGCTGAAGGTGAGCTCGTCCTCGTAGCGATAGCTCTGCAGCTCGATATAATGGCGCAGCGCCTCGAGCTCCTGCCCGACGTTGACGATCAAGCTGTTTTTACCCATGTTGTACTGAAGCACCTGAACGAGCAGCGTCACGATCCGGTCGATCTCCTCCTGGCCGCCCGCTCTGGCGACCCACTGCACCGTGTTGAGCGTGTTATGGAGAAAATGCGGGTTGATCTGGCTCAGCAGCTTTTCCGTCTCCAATTGATACTTGGCCCGTTCGTTGTGGCCGATCTCGCTGATCAGCCCGTTGACCGTCGTCTTCATGTCCTGGAAGCTGCCGAGGAGCTGATCGAACTCTTCCACCTTCATATATTGGACCGGCGCTTCCCGATCCCGGGTCATGCGGACGATCTCTCGGTTCACCTTGCGGATCGAGCCGTATACCTTGCGCCAGACGAGCGTCGCGAGCATGATCGCGAAGCCGAAAGCGAAGGCGAACAAGAGCGCCAGCCGCCGGAACCAGTCGTTGATCTCCCGATTGAATTCGTTTTTGCTGACGGCCGTCATCAGCTTCCAGCCCTGCGGGCTCTCGTAGCCGAACAGATAATAGCCCCGATAGGGCCCGCCGCCGGAGGCGGCGATCTCTTCGTAGCGCAGCTGCTTCGGATCGAGCGGGGGGCTCGCCGTCGTCCGCGAACAGCGCGTCGCCTTCTTCGTCGAATACGTAATGCGATACCTTCATGCCGTAAAGCGCGCTGTTCAGGATCTTGCGGAACAAATTGTAGTTCGACTCCAGGTAAATGTAAACCGGCGTCTGCTGCTCCGTGCGCACGACGCGCAGGGACGAGATGACGGTATTGTCGCTGTTCTTGTATTGCGTCCGGTGCGGTCCGTGGAAAACGGCGCCCTTGTACTGCACGAACGGCGGCAGGTTGTCGATCGAGAAGCCGTCCGCTACCGGCAAATTGTTGAACAGCACCGGATCCGCGGCCTTCGGCATGTAGTATACGGTTAGTCCCACGTTCGGACTCGTGAAGTTGACCAGGTTCAGGCTGTCTTCGATATCTTGCTTGATCTCCGCCTTGTCATAGGTCTTGCTCGTCTTAAGATAACGATTGACCAGCTCGGCCAGCCGCCCGTCCAGCGCGAACTGCTTGGAGACGAAGTCCAGGTCGTTCAGCATGTTCTCCATCCCCGTCGCTTCCTGCTTCAGGCTGGCGTCGATGCCGCTGCGAATCTTGCCGGTCAAGATGGAGTGAAGCGACGAATACGTATAGGCGGAAAACAGGATCGGCGGAAACAGGCAGGCGATCAGCAAGTAGATGACGAGCGTCCGCCTCAGGGTGCCGGACTTGAAGGGATGAGGCATCTTCAGGTATCGTGACAGAAACAGTTGCGTGCATCCCCTCTCGTCGCGTCGGGCTCGCCGCCCCTGTATACGCTTTCTAGTTTAACAAATTGCGGGGCTTCCCGACAGCGGAAGCCTTTTCCTCGCCGCAATGCCGGAAAAGCTTACCGCCGTCCTCGAACGAGGGCGGCGATAAGCTTCAAGCGGCTGCGGCTTTATTTTTTACTTGGCGCGGTACTCGAATACCTTTTCGTTTTGCGCCTTGTTCCAGTTGTAGACGTCGTCGTAGCCGAGACCTTTGGCTTTCGTGATCATTTCCTTCTTCAGCTTGTCGAACTCGGCCTGGTTTTTCGCGAACACCATCTTCCAGGAGTACTGCTTGATGACCTGCGCGACTTGACCTTGCTTCTGCGACAGGTCGTCGGAGATGACTTCCGGCGCGGTGCCGGTGAAGATCTGCTTGTTGATCGCGATCATGTCGTTCTTCTGCAGGTATTCCTTGGCGCTCGTCGCGCCGCCCATCGCCGCCCGCCAGTTTTCCTCCAGCTTGTTCGGCGCCTGCGACAGCGTCGATGTCCACAGTGTGTAGTCGTACGGATCGCCGGTCTCCGGGTTGATGCTCGTCAGCTTGAGCGTCGAGTTGTTGATCTGGTTCATGCCGTCCTTCCAAGTACCGCCGCCGTATTCGTCAGGCACCTGCGTCGGATTGGACGGGAACGCCTGCTTGCCGAAGTCCGTCAGCACCGGCTTGCCGCCTTCAAGCTTCCAGGCCATACCTTCGGGTCCGTAGTTCGCGACCATCGTGCCTTCCGGGCTGTACAGCCAGTCGATGAACTCGAGCACGCGCTCCGGATGCTTCGCCTTTGCGCCGATCGCCCAGATGCGGTTGCCGCCGTACGGATTGTAGCCGTAGGAGAAGGTGCGCTCCTCTTCGAACGGCACGAGCGCGAAGCCCTTGCCTTCCGCCAGACGCTCAGGCGTATTGTACGTGTTGAGCCACGGGAACCAGGTGAACAGGAGCTGGCCGTCCGTCATCTTGTTGACGACGTCGTCGAACTTCTGCGTCATGGAGTCGGGATCGACGAGCCCCATCTGGTTCGCGTCGAAATACAGCTTCAGGCCGCGCATGTAGAAGCCGTCTTCGTCGAGGACGCCCTGTACTTCGTTCTTGTCAGCCGAGATCAGCGTGAAGCCGCCGGGGTTAAAGCCATCGCCCTCGTCGAAGCCGTTCAGCCCCGCCCATGCCTTCGTGTTCATCATCATATTGCCGTCCCAATCCTGCCACATTGAGAAGGCGTAGGTCGGCTTGCCCGAATCGCTCTTCGGTTCAAGCTCCTGCATCTTCTTGAGCACGGGAAGGTAGTCTTCCATCTTCGTAATCTTAGGGCTGCCGGCCTTCTGGTACAGGTCGAAGCGCAGGTTCGGGTTGTAGGTCATGTCCTTGCCTTCGGACGGGCCCTCGCCCTCGCCGACTTCAAAGCCGATGCCGTATACCTTGGAGCCGCCGCCGAAGTTGACCTTGTTTTTCTCGATCGCTTTGGGCGCATACTTCAGAAGGTTCTGGCCGTACTTGTCCAGCATGCCGTCCTTCGTCCAGTCGAGCAGCATGCCCGCCTTGATCGCATCCTGATACTTTTGGCCGTCGTCGCCGAATACGACCAGGTCGCCCAGGCTGCCCGCGGACATCATCGCGGAGAACTTCACGTCGCCGCCGCCCTCGAGGTTCGAGGAGATAATGTTGAGGTCGAGGTTGAACTTGTCCTTGACGACCTTGGCGAACCAGCCTTGCTGCTCGCCCGAGAAGTTGGACAACATCGAGAACACGTCGATCTTATAGTCGTCGCGCTGAGGCGCGCTCGATGCGGAAGCGCTTGCAGAAGCGCCTGACGATGCCGAGCCGGACGGCGCGGGGGACGGCGAAGCGTTGTTGTTGCTGTTGCCGCCGGAGCAGGCTGCGAGGCTCGTCGCGAGCAGGACGGCGACGGATGCGGTTAGCGCTTTTTTCTTTTTCATCTGAACCACGGGGTAGTCCTCCCTTTGATTGATAGCTATTGGTATCGCGGCTTAACGTGGAGCGGTCTGTCGTTCCGGTCACATCGCGGGCTCCGGACTCACCTCCTTAAATGGGCCCGCCGGGGGGCTGGGAGCCGTCATTCGCTCCTCAGCCCTTGACTGCGCCGATCATGATGCCTTTGACGAAGAAACGCTGGAAGAACGGATACACGAACAAAATGGGGATGACGACGATCATCGAGACGGTCGTGCGGATCGAGGTCGCCGTTTGCATCTTGGACAGGTCGACGTTCGCCGCTCCCCCCGCTGCTGCGGATGATGGCCGCGAGCGAGTTGGATTCGTTCAGGTACTTGTAGAGCACGAATTGAAGCGTATAGTACTTCTGGTTCGTCATCAGGAACACGGTGTCGATAAACGAATTCCACTGCGTCACGGCGGCGAAGATGGCGATGGTGGCGGCGATCGGCATGATGAGCGGCATGATGATGCGGAAGAACAGCGTCATCGTCCCCGCGCCGTCGATCTCGGCCGATTCCTGCAGCACGTCGGGCAGCGACTCGACGAACGTTTTAACCAGGATCACGTAGAACGGCGAGACGATCATCGGCAAAATGTAAGCCATGAAGTTGTTCGTCATGTGCAGCTTCAGCATGATGACGTACCACGGAATGATGCCCGCGTTGAAGTACATCGTGATCATGATGAACCGGTACCAGAACGTGCGCGCCCACATCTTGCGCTTGGTGAAGATGTAGCCGAGGAACGCGGAGCCCGCTACCGTCGCGACGGTTCCGATAACCGTTCGTCCGACGGAGACGAGTGCGGCCTGGGACAGCCCTTTAAGCTTCAGCACCTGGATGTAGTTGTTGAAGTGAATCTCCTTCGGGTACCACATCACGAGCCCTCTCGAGCTCAAATCGTTGCTGCTGATCGTGTTAATGAACAGATAGTAGAACGGGAACAGGCACAGCAGCGTGAAGATGGCGAAGGCCAGATAGTTGAACGTGTGAAATACTTTGTCCCCGGTCGAGCTGCGGATCTTCAAGTTCGGCTCCTCCTTTGCTTAGATGATCGATTCGCCGCGGACCCACTTCGACAGCCGGTTGGCGAAGAACAGCAGCCCGATGCTGATGATCGACTTCAGCATGCTGACGGCCGTCGCGAACGAGAAGTTAGTGCCCAGCATGCCCGTATTGTAGACGTAGAGGTCGAGCACCTCGATATGGTCTTTGTTGATCGGGTTCTGGAAGACGAAATACTGCTCCATCCCGTTGTTGATGAAGTTGGCGATCGAGAGCAGCAGCAGCACGAAGTACGTCGGCATGATGCCAGGCACCGTGATATTCCACATTTGGCGGAACCGTCCTGCGCCGTCGACCTTGGCCGCGTCGTACTGCTCCTGGTCGATCCCGGTGATCGCGGCGATGTACATGATCGCGCCCCATCCGAGTCCCTTCCAGGTAGCCCACAGAATCATGGCGAGCCAGGTGTGACTATCGTTCGCCAAGTAGTTGAAACCGCGGTCCTGGAGGCCGAGCTCGATGAAGAGCCGGTTGATGAGGCCGTTGTCCACGTTGAACATCATGAAGGCGATTGCATAGACGAGCACCCAACTGATGAAGTTAGGCAGCGTCGTCAGAATCTGCACCGTTTTCTTGAAGCGCATCGACCGGATCTCGGACAGCAGGATCGCGAAGGCGACCGGCAGTACCGAGGTCACGATCCCGAGGGTGCTCATGGCGATGGTGTTCTTCATGACGCGCAGCACCTCTTGGGTCTGCGTCGGGTTGGCGAAGATCGAGCGGAACCACTGCAGGCCGACGAACGGCGTGTCGCTCAGCTTGAAGCCCGGGCGATAATTGTAAAGCGAGTAAATCCAGCCGTACAGCGGCATATAGCTGAAAACGAACACGAGTACAAGGAAGGGAAGCGCATACAAAAACAATCTGTAACGTTCCGTGATGCCTCGTCTTCGTGCGGCTGGCTGGGCGACGGTCTGAGGATGCTGCGAGGTGCCGGCAGCCGAATTCATAAGATTCCTCCTTCTGGGTGGCGAGGCGCCGCCTGCGGCGTCAACCTTGACGGCCGACAAGCTTGCGAGGCGCGAGGGCTGCGTTGCGGCTCACGGATGGGTGGAAATCGTTTTCCATGCGACAACTGCGGGAGCCCTTCCCTCTCTTCTACGCTTCTTATTGTATATAGCGCGGCCTATGTAAGGGGATACAAAACGGTCTTTGCGTTCGCGACAGCCGTCGCGAGACATCGAACGGAATTCCTCCCCGCGTGCACGAAATTCTACCTTCGGCGACGGATGAAGCGACGGATGGCCCACTTCCAGGCGCAGTCTTGGTGGGAAATTCGTCGGCTGCGGCGGCTTGCCGGTTATTTTGACGCATTTGAACGATATCCCCTTCGCACAGGAAGAATCTCAGTATGCGGTCCCACCCCGCTACGATTCCTGTCTCGCCTCTGCTCCCGTCATTGCGATAACGGAACCTTTTTCCGTTATGACGGGGCGGATGGCGGCTTACGGGTGCGATAGCGGAACTTTCTTCCTTTATGGCGGAGCAGAAGGCGGCTTGCGGGTGCGTTAGCGGAACTTTCTTCCTTTATGGCGGAGCAGAAGGCGGCTTGCGGGTGCGTTAGCGGAGCTTTCTTCCGTTATGGCGGAGCAAATGGCGGCTTGCGGGTGCGTTAGCGGAGCTTTCTTCCGTTATGGCGGAGCAAATGGCGGCTTGCGGGTGCGTTAGCGGAGCTTTCTTCCGTTATGGCGGAGCAAATGGCGGCTTGCGGGTGCGATAGCGGAGCTTTTTTCCGTTATGGTGGGACAGAAGGCGGCTTGCGGGTGCGATAGCGGAACTTTCTTCCGTTATGGCGGGGCAGAAGGCGGCTTGCGGGTGCGTTAGCGTAACTTTCTTCCGTTATGGCGGAGCAGAAGGCGGCTTGCGGGTGCGATAGGGGAACTTTCTTCCGTTATGGCGGAGCAGATGGCGGTTTACGGGTGCGATAGCTGAGCTTTTTTCCACTATGGCGAGGCAGGTGGGGACGCAAATAGCATGCGAACGCAAAGAGGCACCCTCTCTCCGCTAATCGGCGAAGACGAAGGTGCCCGCAATCTATATAACTAAGCGGCTCGCTTGCGGTCGGACGGCAGCAGCATGGCGAGGAAGCCGACGAGCGGCAGGACGCCGATCGTGCGCATGACCTCGGACATGCCGTAGACGTCGGCGGCTTTGCCGAGCACGACCGCGCCGATGGCGCCCATGCCGAAGGCGAGGCCGGTCGTGAGGCCGGAGGCCATGCCGACCTTGGTGGGCAGCAGGTGCTGCGCGTAGACGACGGCGACGGAGAAGCCGGACAGCAGGATGAAGCCCATGATCGCGATGACCGGATAGACGGCCCACAACGGCACGTACGGCAGCGCAAGCGAGAAAGGCAGCGCGCCCACGATCGAGAGCACGATCATTTTTTTCAGCCCGATCCGGTCCGCCATGACGCCGCCGAAGAAGGTGCCCGCCACGCCGGCAGCGAGGAACAGGAACAGCGGGATCTGGGCGGACGACTTGGACAAGCCGTAGTGATCGATCAGGTAAAACTGGTAAAACCCGCTGATGCCCGAATGATACCAGGAGCGGCCGAAAACGATGAAGACGAGCAGCGTCATGGCGAACAGCGCCCGCGGATGGTTGGTCAGCTCGGCGACGCCCGCCGCTCCGGCTTTGCGCTTCGCGGTGGCCGCCTCGCTTTTCTCCCGCCAAGCGTTCAGCTGTCCCTTGTACCATGGCGTCAGCCACAGCAAGGCCGCGATGGCGAATGCCGCGAACAGCGTCCCCCAGATCGCGCCGTGCTGACCGAAGGGGATAAAGATCGCCGCGGCCATGAGCGGCGCGAGCGAGCTGCCGGCGTTGCCCCCGACCTGGTAGATCGATTGGGCCAGTCCCCGCTTGCCGCCCGCCGCGAAGTAGACGACGCGCGAGCCTTCGGGGTGGAAGATGGACGACCCGAGACCGATAAACATGACCGCGAGCAGCACGCTCCAGAACGCGGGCGCGAAGGCAATGCCGACCATGCCGATCAGGCTGAGGCACATGCCGAGCGGCAGCAGGTAAGGCCGCGCGGTCTTATCCGTATAGGATCCGACGACCGGCTGCATGACCGACGACGTCATATTGAGCGCGAACGTAATCCAGCCCACTTGGGCGAACGACAGGCTCAGCGACTTTTCGAGAACGGTGAACATCGCGGGTACGACCGCTTGCATCGAATCGTTCATCATATGAACGAAGCTGATGCAGAGCAGCACGGGCATGACGGCGAGAGAGGCGTCGCGGGCGCTGCCCGGCTCGGCGCGCGTCGATACGGTGGATGCCATGAATGATTCCTTCTTTCGGGTTTTTCCGTTTGATGAGATTAAAGTTTAGGAGCCGTAGGCCGCGAAGTCAAGCGAAGAATATCGATCGGGGCCATCGGAATAAAGCATTCCTAACCCGACGGGGCTTGAAGCGTCCTGTGCCTCTAACAAACCGTTGAGGGATTGTCGGCCTGGGAAGCGGACATATTGACTAATGAGACGCTCTTTCTGCTTCGTGACCAAGGACGTTTCTTTGATAATGACAATGGGAGGCAGGGCCGAACGTGCAAAAGCCAGTGATACGCGATTGGGTGATGCTCGCCGTCTTCGTGACGGCTGCGATTGGATTGCTGCTATTTCACCGCGGACCCGCGCAAGCTGCGCAGAGCCGCGAGTCGTCCGTACAGAACGAGCAAGTCAGCGCAGCGGCTGTCGTTCGCAACGTCTCGCTCTCGGCCCGTCCCGCGGCGCCAAAGCTTCTGGCCATGGCCCCGGACTTCTCGCTCGAAGGCTTGGACGGCGTCACGCATTCCTTGTCCGACTATCGGGGCAAGCCCGTCGTCCTGAACTTTTGGGCTTCCTGGTGCGGTCCGTGCAGAGCGGAGGCCTCTGCCCTCGTCAAGACCGCAGCGCAGTACAAAGACAAAGCGACCGTCGTGGCCGTCAATCTGACCGCCTCCGACGACGAATCCGCCGCGAGGTCTTTCGCCTCCGATCAACGCTTCGCGTTTCCCGTGCTGCTTGACCGCCTGGGCACCGTGGGAGAGCTGTACCGCATCCGTCCGATCCCGACGACGCTGTTCATCGATGCCCAAGGCGTCGTCGCGGACGAAGCGCTCGGGGCGCTCGGCGAGGAAGAGTTCGCACGGCGGATAGAGGCGCTGCTCAAGCCGGCGGATCGGGGTTAGCGGAGCGGCGTTAGCGCCGTGCGCCGGCGCCGCAATGCCATTGCAACCTGTTCCCGAGCGGTTAAAATGAAGGAATACGGTCTTGCGCTTGCAGCGAAGCGCGGGAATGGCCGTGCCATCACCGCCGGGGGAGGCATGCGATATGGAGCAATATCGGGCTTTGGTAGCGAGATTAAGCGGCGAAGAGGTACTTTCTTCGGTCGAACGATTAGAAATACCGCCCCTTCAGGACGGCGATGTGCGCATTCGGGTCTCGTACTCCAGCGTGAACTTCAAGGACGCCCTCGCGGTCAGCCCGCGCGGCAACGTGGTGAAGCGCTATCCGCACGTGCCGGGCATCGACCTTGCCGGCACGGTCGCAGCTTCGAAGGACGCGCGATTCCGCGAAGGAGATCCGGTGCTCGTCACCGGCTTCGGCCTCGGCGTATCCGCGGACGGCGGCTACGCCGAGTTCGCGCAGGTGCCGGCCGACTGGGTCGTCCCGCTGCCCGCCGGCCTCGCCGCCCAGGAGGCGATGGCGTTCGGCACGGCCGGATTCACGGCCGCGCTGTCGGTCCTTCGCCTGGAGGAGGCCGGCCTCGCGCCCGGACAAGGCCCCGTGCTGGTGACGGGCGCCACCGGCGGCGTCGGCAGCGTCGCGGTCTCGATGCTCGCCGGCCTCGGATACGAGGTGGCGGCCAGCTCGCGCAAGGCCGACGCCGAGGCGCAGGCGTTCCTGCGGGGGCTCGGCGCGAGCGAGCTCCTGCCGCCGGAGGCGCTGCGCATGCCGGAAGGCAAGGCGATCGCGCGCGAGCGCTGGGCCGGCGTCGTCGACCCCGTCGGCGGCCCGGCGCTGCGCGACGTGCTCGGCACGGTCCGCTACGGCGGCGGCGTCGCGCTGAGCGGATTCACGGGCGGCGCGGACTTCGCCGCGAACGTCTATCCGTTCATCCTGCGCGGCGTGAGGCTGCTCGGCATCGATTCGGTGCTCTGCCCGATGCCCGAGCGGCTGCGCGTCTGGGAGCGGATGGCCGGCGATCTGAAGCCCGCCGGGCTGCTGGACGCGATCGCGCGCGAAGCGACGCTCGAGGAGCTGCCGGGCGCGCTTCGCGCCATCCTGCGCGGCGAGATGCGCGGCCGCGTCATCGTCGCCATAGCAACCGCCTAAGGGCGAAAAGAGACCTTGGGGGGCAAGCCCCTCAAGGTCTCTTTCGCCTGCTCAAAAAACAGCCCGTCCGCTCATAACGCCCTATCTCGAACCGCCCTCAATCTGCCGGGATAATCCGTAATAATGCCGGATACCTCCGCTGCGATCAATGCGTCCCATTCCGCCTTGCCATTCACCGTGTACGGGTACACCCTTAAGCCCGCGCGCATCGCGTCTGCAATATCTTCGTCCCCTAGCCATCGATGGTCAGGATGCAGCGAGTATACCTCGCTCCCGAACGAAGTCGCGATCAGGGAATGACGCCGGAAGTCAGCCGCATACAGCAGACCGATTCGCAGCGACGGCGCTGCCTGCTTGAGCCTCGCCAATGCCTTGTGATCGAAGGAGGAGACGACTACGCCGTCCTGCCTGCGATAGGTCGCCAGCAGCTGGCGCAGTCGCTTCTCCAGCCGAATGCTGTACCGACACTTTACTTCGATATTGATCATGATGCCGGCAGGAACGAGCGCGAGCACTTCTTCGAGCAGAGGCAGCTTCTCCGATGCGTAGCGCGGGTCGAACCAGCTCCCGGCGTCCAGCCCCTTCAGCTCGGCGACCGTCAACAGCGCGATCGATCCCGCTCCGTCGGTCGTCCGGTCTACCGTCGGATCGTGACAAACGACGATCTCTCCGTCCGCCGACAGATGGATATCGAGCTCCACGGCATCCGCGCCTTGCGTCACCGCGGTCCGGAAGGACGCCAGCGTATTCTCCGGCGCCTCTCCGGCCGCGCCGCGATGGCCGATAATCAAAGTTCTTTTGCCCATTCGCTGCGACCTCTGTTCAAGGCCGGCGCATCGGATAGAACCGGTTGGGATAATGCGTCATGACGCCGTCCACGCCCATCTCTATCATTTGCCGCATTTCCGCCTCTTCGTCCGTCTCGCCGACCGACCAGACCACCACTTCAACGCCATGCTCATGACAGGAGCGGACCATCTCGGGCGTGACCGCCGTCGAATAAGGATGAATTTGTCTCGCTCCCGTTCGCTTCGCATAAGCGCCCGGATCGTACAGCCTGTCCGCCGTCGTGATCGCCGCAAACGCCAATGCCGGATAGGCCGCGCTCAAATCGTGCACATATTCATGATCGAAGCTGGAGATGACAGCATGCTCCTGCATGCCGTATTCCACGATCATCTCTGCGACAAGCCGCCCCATATCCGGATTGGACGCCCGCGTGCCTTTCATTTCCACGATGACGCGTACCGCTTGGTTGCCGACCAGACCGAACAGGTCCGCGAGCTTCGGTATCTCCTGAAACCCGATGGCTTCCGCCCGCTCCCCGGGTCTAGGCTTGGATACGAACAACTGAGGGACCGTCCCTGGCTCCGCCTCCTCCCGAAAAGCATGCGCCGCATTAAAGCTCCTCAGCTCTTCGTACGTAAAATCTCTGATTTTTCCCGTGCCGTCCGTCGTCCGGCCGATATCGTCGTCATGGCTCAGCACGATGACGCCGTCCTTCGTCAGATGGGCATCCACTTCGATGCCCTCCGCGCCGGCCTCGATCGCCTTGCGGTATGCCAGCAGCGTATTTTCCGGATAAATGCCGCTGTAGCCCATCGCCGCGATGATTTGCGTATGTCCCATTTTCACGCCCCCGCCGCCTTATTTGCCGATGCTTGCGTTGTAATCCGCCAGCGACTTGTTCACGTCGGCCGCGAACTTCTCGGTCGCCTGCTCCGGCGTCTGCGCGCCCGCCAGAATCTTGTCCATGTTCTCCTCGAAGCTCAGGCGCGCTTCGGGCATGACGCCGAACACGGCGCCTTGCGTGAAGTTGTTGTTCGGATAAGCCTTCTCCTGGTTCAACGACACCTGGATCGCAGGGTTGACCTTGAGGTAGTCTTGAACTTCCGGCATCTCGTACGAGCCTTTATTGATTGCAATGTCGCCGGTCCTTAGCGTCCATTTGGCTTGTACTTCTTTGGAAGCCATGTACTTGATGAATTCCCACGAGGCCTTCTTTTTCGCTTCGTCCTTGTGATCGATCATCCAGAAGGAGGCGCCGGCCAGCAGCGAGCCGCCTTCCGCGGTCTTGTCCAGCATCGGAAAGTAGCCTACGCCCAATTTGAACTTGCCGTTGATCGCCGCCGTCGCATAGTTGTAATAACCCGACACGAAGGGCAGCATGGCGACCTTGCCGGCCACGAACGCCTGATAACCTGCGCTCAGGTCTTTGCCGAAATTGACGACGCTCTCCTGCTTGGCGAACGATTGCCATTCCTTGAATACATTCAGCAATGCGCCGTTCTTGTCGGCCTCAAGCGCGGTCGCCCGGCCGGAGCGTCCGTTGTCATTGTTGACGTACAGCTTGCCCTGGCCCGCGATCAGCTGCTCCATGAACCAGCCGTACACGCTGATCGTCGCGCCGTAACGCGTCACCTTGCCGTTCTTTTTCACCATCAGCTTCTGCGCGGCGTCCTTGAATTCGGCATACGTGCGCGGCGGCGACTCCGGATCGAGCCCCGCTTCTTCAAAGGCCGTCTTGTTATAGAACAATACCGCTTGCCCGTAGTTGAACGGCATGGACCACAAGGCATGGTCCACCGTGTAGTAGGACCGGGCCATATCGTTCAGCTGGTTCAGATCAAAGCCGTCCGCCGCCGCGTAATCCTGAACCGGAACCGCATAGCCGCTATCGAGCATATAACGCGTGCCGGCTTCGTACATGTGCAGAACGTCCGGACCTGAGCCGCTGGCCATGGAAGATTTGAACTTCGTCAAGGTTTCGTCGTAAGTCCCTTGGAATTGGCTGGTCACATGCACTTTATTTTGAGACGCATTGTATTCCGCGATGATCTCTTCCAGCGTCTTGTAGATTTCACCGGTAAAGGAGTTCCAGAACACGATCTCCGTCGGCTTGCCGTTGTCCGCCGGCGCTTGCGCGCTTGCGGCACTCGCGCTGCCCGTCGGCTCGGCGCCGTCGGCCGCAGCCGAAATAGCGGTCGTATTTTGCGTGTTTCCGCAGGCCGCCAGCATCCCCGCCAGACATCCTGTCATGATTAAGGCCGTTGTTTTTTTCATTCGTATTCATTCTCCTATCCATCCTGGAATTGTCTCTATGCGAATCGGGCGAGGCACAGATTGTTACAAATCCGCCAATAGCGTGTTCACCAGTCCTGGATCATGGGTGACGATCCCATCCACGCCATACGCCAGCAGCTCCCGATTATACGGCGCCGTATCCGTTCTTCTTGGGGACCAGACGCACAATTCGATGCCATGCCGTGCGCAAGACCGGATCGTCCTCGTTATATCGTCTATCTGCAGGAAGCTGTTTTGCAGCATCGATGCGCCCAGCGCCTTTACGTATCGGCCTGCATCGTGCAGTTGGCCAATGAACATGACCGCATATCGAATATCGGGCGCCTTGACACTTAGTGCGTGAATATATTCGTGGTCGAACGATGACACGTAACAGCGGTCTTCCAGTCCGTATTGCCGAATCAAGGCACAGATGGCCGCACCGATGCCGGCCTCCGCGTCCTTGCGGCTCTTAATCTCGATAATGGCCGCGCCGCCGTTTATCTTGAGCAGCGCCAGCAGATCCTCAAGCCTTGGTATGCGGCTAAAGGGCAGGTCGATGCCTGCTTGCAGGTCAGAGACGGGGGTAAAGGAGAAGTGCTCAAAGCCTCTGGAACCTAGGCCCCCCGGCTTGAAGGCCGCGCCGCTTCGAAAATGCCCGGCAGCATCAAACACCCTCAATTCTTCATAGGTGTACGCGTCCAGCCTGCCGATTCCATCCGTGGTGCGGTCAATGCTGTCATCATGGCTCAGCACGACGATCCGATCCTTCGTGAAACGCGCATCTACCTCCACAAGGTCGGCTCCGGCGGCGAAAGCTCGTTCGTAGGCCAGCATCGTGTTTTCCGGATAGCGCAGGCTGAAGCCCATGGCAGCGATATTTTTGATTTTTTTCATACGGCCTGCTGCTCCCTTTCCCTAATGAACGGAATGAATACCGATATATAAAGCTCGCTCCGGGGCCTAAAGGTTCGCCCTGTGTCCGCATCACCTCCTATACGTCCTGTACGTTTTCGCGTCGTCTAGCCCTTGACCGCGCCGGCCGCCAATCCCGATACCAATTGCTTCTGACCCATGTAGACGATGACGATCGACGGCAGCAGCGTGATCGTGACGGCCGCCATGATCGGACCGTACGTGGTCGAGTACGTATCGTGCATCATCGAAATGCCGATCTGGATCGTGCGCTTTTTCTCATCGTTCGTGACCAGCAGAGGCCATAAATAATCGTTCCACGAGAAGATGAAGCCGATCATGGCACAGGAACTGATCATCGCCCGATTGACGGGCACGACAATTCGTGTCATGAACTTGAAGTCCGTACAGCCGTCCATGCTGGCCGCCTCCCGAAGCTCGGCAGGCTGATGCATGAAGCTCTGTCTTAAATTAAAAATCGTAAACGCCGAGGCGGCGGCGGGCAAAATCAATGCCAGGTACGTGTCCATCAAATCCAGCCGGCTGATCGTCGTGAAGTTTGCCAGAACTATCGATTGTGCCGGGATCATCATGGAAGACAAAATCAGATAGAACAGCGCGGACTTGCCTCTGAACCGGAAGAAAGCGAAGGCGAAGGCCGCTGCGATTCCGATCGCCAGCTGCAGCAATGTGATCGCGGCGGAGACGAAAACGGAATTGGCAAAAAAGTGAAGCAGCGGCACCATGCGTAGCGCTTCGGCGTAATTCGCCCAATGGATCGGCGCGGGTATCCATTGAATGCCCGTCTCGTACATCTGGGCGGGGGACATCAGGCTCATCAGCAGCGCGTACAGTACCGGAAAAGCGATCAGCAGCCCGGCGACGAGATTGAACAGCAGGCTGCGGTGCATAGGCAGAGCTTGTCTCATCAGTAGCTGACCTTCTTCTCCATATAGAATTGAATGCGGGTGATCGCGAGGATTACTACGAACAGGAATACGGATTGCGCATACGCCAACCCAAAATGACTTTTCCGCAGCGCATCCAGGTAAATGTTGTAGCTGATAATGCCGGTGCTGTTGTACGGCCCGCCGGCGGTCAGCACATGGATCTGGGCGAACGCCTGAAAGGCAACGATGGCATTGACGATAACGAGGAAAAACAAGGTTGGCGAGACGCCGGGCAAGCTGACCATCCATTGCTTCTTCCAGTAGCCCGCCCCGTCGACTTCCGCCGCTTCGTACAAGCTACGGTCCACCCCTTTAAGGGCAGCGAGCAAAATAATATAATTCAGCGATGCATTCTGCCATACGGTCACCATGATCACGGCCGCCATCGCCCATTTGGGGCTATTCAGCCAATTGATATCCGTGCCGAGCGCCTCGTTCAGCAGCCCGTTGACCGGATGCAGCACGAAGCTGAAGACGACGGCGATCGCCGCTGAAGAGACGGCCATCGGAAGCGTGTAGACGGTCTTGAAGATCGTGTAGCCGCGCCGATCCGAGTTGACCAGCAGCGCCATGAAGAATCCCGCGACGAGCGAGCCCGTCAGGACGGCGATGGAAAACTTGAACGTAACGAGGAGCATGTCGTAAAAGTCGGGGGACACGAACATGGACGTATAGTTCGACATGCCGTTCCACTTCACGAACCCGCCCGCAGGCGAAGTAAGGCTCAAGCTGAGCACCATCGTTTTCGCGAACGGGTAATAAACGAACAACAGCAGCAACAGTACGGCAGGCGCGATGTACACATAAGGCTTTATTAAGGCGCCCGAGTTCCCAAGCTTGCGACTTCGCATGTCAAGTCTCCTTCGGCTGCTTCACCAGAACTTTGTATCTCCGATGGAAATGTGGTCGGCTCCGCTCTCCAGCATTTCCTGAATCTCCGCCTCGGTGCGAATCAATCCGCCTACGATCAAGGGGACTTGAATCCGCTGCTTGATCTCCCGGATCACCCGGGGCATCAATCCCGGCATGATCTCGATCTCGTCGGGCTGCGATTGTGCGACCATTTTAATGGCGGTCTCAACGGCAGCGGTGTCGATCGCAAACACGCGCTGTATAGAGCGCATCCCCGCCTTTCTGGCAGCCGCGATCGTATTCGTCCTCGTCGAAATGATCCCGTCGACCGCGAACGCATCGGCCAGATACTGGATGGCGCTATTGTCGCGGCCAATGCCGGCGACCATCTCGATATGAACGTAAACCTGCTTGCCTGCCTGATGCAGGTCGCGGACGATGCCGGACAGTTGCAAAATATCGCCTGTCATCAGGTTGACGCGTTTTACGCAGCTTTTCATTACGGTTTCAAGCTGTTCGGGCTTCGTGATAGAAGCGATGATCGGCAATGAGCTGCGTTGTTCGGTCATGGATGGTGCCTCCCCGGATTGAATTCCTCCTTACCTTACGCCCCTAATGTCACAGCGAGATCATTTAAGTGTTAACCTTCGCACCGCCGTCGCCGCGGACAAAAAAGAAAACCCAAACACGAGGATCCGCAAATCGCAGAAGTTTCGTGTTCGGGTTTTCTCATCGGCTCTACCCTGAATATGCTGTTAGATACACTATAATGGCGTCATGTTCTGGGGATATCAAGTCTATGTCAGCGCAGTGTGAAATGAATATGGTTTATCGTTCGTCCGCGAACTTGAAGCTTCGGGCCCAATAGATGACCGGCGTCGACGCGGCGGAGATGACGAACTTCAGTACGTAGGTCGTGATGGCGATCTCCCACCAGACGTCCCAGGGATATAAGCCGATAAAGGCGATCGAGCTGAAAATGAGCGTATCGACGAGCTGGCTGAGCCCCGTGCTGCCGTTGTTGCGGATCCACAGCTGGGACCGGCTCGGGTAGGCGACCTTCAAGCGGCTGAAAATGCGAACGTCCAGGAACTGGCTCACGAAGTACGCGCACAGGCTGCCGAGCACGATTCGCGGCGTGATGCCGAAAATGGTGTGCAGCGCTTCCTGGCTGAAGTCGTCGGCGCCCGGCTTGAAGTGAAGCACCATCTGCATGATGACAAGCGACATGATCATCGTGAAAAAGCCGAACCAGACCGCTTTCCGCGCTTCCTTCTCCCCGTACTTCTCGTTCAGCAGGTCGGTGGTCAGGTAGATCGTGGCGTAAATGGTGTTGCCGAGCGTCATGACGATGCCGAAAATCTCAATCGTCTTGACGACCTGGATGTTCGCGAGCAGCGTCGCGGCGCCGATCCAGGTGTACAGTCCGTTCTTGCCGAACAGGCGGTAGCAGACGAGGAACAGCGCGAAGTTGACCGCGACGAATCCTACGCCCCAGAGCAGGTTGAACATTTTGGACTTCCTCCTAGTTTTGATGACGCGGGAGGTCTCGAACCGCGGCTCCGTGTCCCGGAGCAATGCCTACCATTATAGCATAGCGACTTGCAGCCGCCAGCAAAAAATCCGGCTGCCGGGGATGCCGAAGGCATTCCTGACAACCGGATATGGGAGCCCGTTTCGCAATCTATTCGCTAGGTTGGGGTGGCGGCGGGAGGTTTGGCGTCGTGTATTCCACCTCGTTGGATCTTCCCTGGTTGTATCCGTCCGAAACAACGAGGAGGAACTTATAATTTAAACCTGGTGTAAGGCCTTTGAGCGTAACGTGGTTAGCGCTGCGATCCAATTCCCCCATATAGAATGTAAAGTAATCTTTGAACTTGACCCCATCTTGGTACTCAATATAATAGTAGGTCGCTTCGACAGGCTCTGAGAATTTTAAGGTAACCGTCGATGCATCGTTTGGCTGAGTGTCGTCTACAGAGAGATCCGAGATCGGACCCAACGAATCGAACGCAAGAGGAACGAGCAAGGGATCCAGTTTAAACAAAGCCGCCTCCTCAGATAGGGCCGATGCGTCGGAGATCCAGGCCTTTAAACTCAGATCCCGATCTTTGGTAGATGGATCGATGTACACCTCATAATCGAGATCGAACGCCGTTCCCGCCGGCAGATCGTATGGCTTGTAAGGTTCCTGCGGGTAATGACCGACAAACCGGTCCGTACCTTCGACTCTCACCAAGTCGAACGCAGACCAATCCTCTTCGCCGGCATAGCTGTAGTCGACTTCCAGCATATCGCCTTCATAGTATGGCAGCGTCAGTTCGATTCCGTTCACTGCGTTATATAGATCAAGGCCTTGGTTATCAACATGAACTCGAACCTTCAAGATTCCCTCGAATTTCGTATAGTCATAATCGTTGACGCTCAGCTTCACGTCAGCCGACAGCTTAAAACGAATTACAGTCTCCCCGCCGCCCGCGTTAGTCGCGGTCAAAACGTAGGCGCCTGTCTCGGACAATTCGCCGCCAAGCTCGAAGTCTGCAACGGGTTTGCCATCCTTGGTCAGTTCGAGCGATGCCATATCGCTGCCATCGCCGAGCTCCGGCGTAACGGCTGCCGTATAGGTTTTTCCATCCTTTACGCCGTTAATAACCGGTCCGGGCGTCGGCGTCGGCTCCGCGCTCGGCGAAGGAGACGGACTTGGCCCCGCGCTCGGCGAAGGAGACGGGCTCGGTTCTTCGCTCGGCGTCGGTGCAGGCGTTGGCGCATTCCCGCCGGACGATGCATTCCCGCCGGTCGCCCCGGTCTCGCCTTGAAGCAGCACGCCCGCTTCTCGCTCCACGCTGCCCGGCGCCTGCTCGAACGAAGAGCCCGAGACGAACAGATGAGCGGCGTTAATCTTGCCAGAACCTGTGACAAAGATGACCGCATACGCGTTCAAGCTGCCTACGGACGAGCCCGGAGGCACGACCAGCAAGCCCTGCGTACGGAAATCGAGCTGCGTAACGAACGTCGTGCCTTCCAGCACGAGCCGCAGCTTGCCGGCCAGCTTGTTCACGACGACCTGGCCCAGCTTGGCGTTCGACAGGTGCACGCTGTGCTCGCCGCCGCCGGCGACGGTCAGCTTCCCGTCGACGGTCACGCCTTCAAGCTGCGCGTCGCCCTCGCCGACCTCGGCGCCGATCGTCAAATCCCCGCGGACGACCGTGTTGCGCAGCGTCACGCCCGGCGCCGCGATCGACACGCTGCCGGCGATCTCCTGCGTGCCTTCGGCAGGTCCGCAGACGCCGGCTTTGTCGTATACGGTCGTGCGTGTCCGCTCGCGTAGCGCCCAGGCCTTGTCCAGCGCTACGACGGCTTCGGCGCGGGTCATCGCCTTGGCCGGACGGAACGTGCCGTCGGGATAGCCGCCGAGAAGCTTCGAATAAACCGCGGAACCGACGGACGCCTTGCTCCACGACCGGACATCCGACGCATCGGAAAAAGCCGGCTCAATGGCCCCCGTTTCAGACAATCCGTCCAGCTTCGCGAGTACGACGGCAGCTTCTTCGCGCGTGACGCTTCGGGACGGCCGAATGGTGCCATCAGGGTAGCCCGACAAAATGCCCGCGCCGGCAGCCGCGTAGATCGCTCCCGCATACCAGCTTCCCTCGCGAACGTCGCTATATTTCCCCGCGCCCGCACCGTCCGCTTGAAGCCCGAAGGCCCGAACGGCGAGCGTCGCGAATTCCGCGCGCGTGACCGGCTGGTCCGGCTGCAGCCCGCCGCTGCCGAAGCCCGCCAGCCAACCTTTATTCATCCACGCATTCAGCGTGTCCTGGGCCCAGTGCCCCGGGAGCTCCGCAGCCGAAGCCGCGCTACCCCAACCCGTGCCCAGCATGGACAGCGCGATGGCGCACGCCCACACCTTGACTCCTTTTCCCCATGCCACCTCGATCATCCTCTCCTCGCGCATTCCGTCTGGTGCCTATCCTACCAGGGAAACGGGAGAGAAATCGATTTACTTTCGTTAACTTTCGACAGCATCTGTCAAAAAGGAAAATGACGCGCGCGCGCCGAATACCTGTTTAGAAACAGTATAAGTTTGTTACCAAACCTGTCGAATCGAGGTATGCTGCTTGCCTTCCGATATGATCCTGCGAACGAAAATACGCATCCCTCCCGTTCGCCGCGACGGCGTCGTCCGGACGAGACTGCTCGAGCGGATGGACCAAGCCGTCCGCGGCGGCAGGCTGACGCTGCTTATCGCGCCGGCCGGCTTCGGCAAGACGACGCTGCTGGCCCAATTTCTGACGGAACGGGCGGATCCTGCGGCATGGCTGTCGCTGGACGACACGGACAACGATCCGGCCAAGTTCTGGCGTTACTTCATTCAAGCGATCGGCGCCGTCATCCCCGAGCTTCCGCAGCGGGCGCTTCCTCTCCTCGATGCGTACCCGAACGTTTCGCGGGAGACGATGATGGACATGCTCCTTGGGGAAATGGACGAATACGCCCTGCGGACCGGGCAGCGTATGGCGATCGCGCTGGACGATTACCACGCCGTCCATGACGAGCGGATCCATGACGGCCTCGCGTATTTGATCGATCATTTGCCCGATGGCGCACACCTGATCATCGCGAGCCGCGCGCAGCCCCCGGTCAAAGCCGCGAAGTGGCGCGCGCGCGGTCAGAGCACCGAGATCGCGGGCGGCGAATTGACGTTCACGACCGAAGAGACGCGCCGGTTTTGCGAGCATACGGCCAAGCTCAGCCTGACGACCGAGCAGGTCGACCGGATTATGGCCTGGACGGAAGGATGGGCGGCGATCGTCCAGATCCTGTCCGTGTCGCTCGTAGGCAAAGATCTTCAGTCCTTGAACCGGCCGGAAGGACAAATAGCGAACGGCCATGAAAACATTATGGCGTATTTAGCGGAAGAGGTGCTGGCCCGGCTGCCCGACGAATTGCGGCGCTTTCTGCTCGACACGTCCGTGCCAGAGCGGTTCGACGCCGCTACGTGCGACGCCCTGACGGGCCGCGACGACGGGATCCGAATGCTGGGCGAGCTCCGCAGGCGCAACCTGTTTCTCGTCCCGCTGGACGACGGCGGCGTCTGGTTCAGATACCATCATATTTTCCGCGACGTACTGAAGGGCCATCTGCTGCGCGAAGACGCTGCGCGCGCGAGGCATCTCTCCCGCGTCGCGGCGTTGCGATTCAGCGAGCTCGGCCTCCACGACGAAGCGATGGAGCAGGTCATTCAAGGGGGCAACGACGAACTTGCCGCGGATTTGCTGCAGCGCCATCTGTACGGCGTGCTGGGACGCGGCGAATTCTCGACGCTGCTGCGCTGGATGGCGGCGATCTCGCCCTCGTCGTTGCCTGCAGAGCTGCACTTGCTTCGCGCGTTCGCGCTCGTCGTCACCGGTCAGTACCCTGCGGCGGAGTCCGCGCTGATCTCGCTCGAGCCGGACATCCAAGCGCTGCCCGACGGCGAACGGCGCGGACAATTGCAGAGCGGCTTTTTTTTCGTCAAAGTCAACTACGCCTTCTCTACCGGCGACTACGATCAATGGTTGAAGTACGCCGACCGCATTCCGGATATGCTGCCGGAGAGCCCTCTGTTTTACAATTTGAACTACAACCGCAGCGAGCCGCTGGTGAGGCGCACGCTGTTCGGATTGAACGGCGCCATCCCTCCGAGCGCGAACGTCATCGCATTGCGGATAGTCGACATCATGAGCGCCCACGGCTGGAAGCAATCGCTATTCTCGCAGTACGTATTGCAGTCCCTTGCTGAAGGCTACTACGAATGGGACCGGCTGGCGGAAGCGGATTCGCTGCTGAAGGAGGTCGAGACGGTCGCCTATCTGAAACGGTGCGCGGGCCTGTACGTCCCCTGTCGGATCACGATGGCGCGATGCCTTCTGGCTCGCGGACGCGGCGAAGAAGCGCGCGCCATGCTGCAAGCGACGGCGGAAACGGCCCGCGACTGGGACGAGCCGCGATGGGAGATGCCGCTGGCCGCGTACGAGGCCCGCTTTGCGCTGGCCGAAGGCGATCTCGCTGGTGCCGAACGACTCCTGAAGCGGACCGGCGTCGGCCCCGTCGACGCGCCCACGTTGTATCGGGAAACGGAATATATGACGCTGGCCAGGCTATTAGGCGCGAGACGAAAGGAAAAGGAAGCGCTGAAGCTGTTGGAAGGCCTCTCCGCGCTGGGGGTTCGCGAACGCAGCCTCATCACGACGGTGGACGCCGCCGTGTTAAGCGCGCTGCTCGAGTGGCAGCGCGGCCGGCGCGAAGCGGGCCTGGACCGGCTTCACGAGGCGCTTGCCGCAGGCGCGGCGAACGGTTATGTGCGCAGCTTCACCGACGAGGGCAGGCCGATGCTGGCGCTGCTGCGGGCGTACCGCGCGAAGCGGCTGCAGTCCGGCGCCGTCGGCGAAGGAGCGCTGTCCGGCGATGGGGCGCTAGCTGGCAATGGGGCACATGGCGGCGTACCGACGGCGTACGTCGATGATCTCGTCGTCAGGCTGGAGGCGGAGCTCGAAGCGGCGGGCGCGGTGGGCGCGGCAGGCGCCGGAGTCGTCCATGACGGCGAAAGGCTGATCGAGCCGCTCACGGACAAGGAGCTGGCGCTGCTCCAGGAGCTCGATCGCGGCGCGACGAACCGCGAGTCGGCCGCTAAGCTTCAATTGACGGAGGGCACCGTCAAGGTGTACCTGAGCCGTGTCTACGCCAAGCTAGGCGTCTCGTCGCGCACGCAGGCGCTAAGCCGCGCGCGGGAGCTGCGGCTGCTGGATTGAGTTTGTTGAACGGAGCGCGTGCGTTGGGCGCAGGACCGAGAGTCGGCGGCATCGCCTGACGTTGAGCAGGCTATCCGCCTCTAGGCCGCGGTCGGGCGCCATCGCCTGCTATTATGCAGGCGATCCACCCTCGCGTCACGCCTCCGCCTTTTTAAACGACAATCCCCGCTCCGCGAGCGCTTGCTCCAGCGTATCGATCCCCTTGCGGCCCATGCCGTGCAGCTTGAGAATGTCCCCCCGCCTGCCAGTCCGCCAACTGATCGAGCCGTTCGACACCTGCGCCGGTCAGCGCGCGCAGCGCCGGCTTGGATAATCCTTTGGGCCAATCGTCATTCCCCTTCACTTAGACACCTCCTCGAAAATGGTTCATCATAGCTTTTCATTTTACATTACCCCCCCCTTTTCCTTCCATTCGGCTCGCCATTTCCAACCCCCCGATATTCGTCCGGCAACTTCCCGTCCCTGCGGTTCGTCTAACTTCATGAAGGTTAAACTACTACCAACATGAAGAAACGGAGATGACAGCCATGCCGAAGTTCAAAAGGCTCAGCCTCCTGCTGGCCTCGTCCATACTCGCAGCGTCGCTTGCCGCATGCGGCCAGAATGGAAACGCAGCGTCTTCCGGCGACGCGACAGCGTCCGTATCCGCTACCGTACCTGCGTCCGACGCCGCAGGCACGACGTCCCCGACGGCTTCGAGCTCCGACGCAGCGGCAGCCTCCCCCTTCCGCCGTCCCCGCGCAGACTGCTTCCGCGGAACCAAGCGCGTCGCCGACCGCCGCGCCGTCCGCGGCAGCGTCCGAACCGCAGCAGGCCGTCCTCGGAACGCCGACGGCGCTCCGTATGGCGGGCACCAAGAGCGGCTGGACGGGCGGCAAAGGTTGGATCGCCAGAACCGACGACGGCGGCAAAAGCTGGCATACGCAGTACAAGCACGATTACGAAGTGCTGCAAATTTTCGCGCTGAACGATCAGCAAGCATGGGCCACTCTCGATATCGGGGACGCCAAAGCCGTTAAGCTCGTGAAGACGACGGACGGGGGCAAAAACTGGAGCGACGCGGGACAGATTCCGAGCTACGCCTTCTTCCATTTCGTCAATGAAAACGAGGCGTTTAGCGGATCATGGACGACGCGGGACGGCGGCCAGACGTGGCAGGAGCTTTCTGTTCCTAAGGGTCAGGTCGGCGACGTTTATTTCCACGACCGCAGCAACGGTTGGGCCGTCACCCAGGTCGCCGGGCAGAAGTTCAGCTTCCTTCGCACGCAAGACGGCGGTAAGACATGGACCTCCGTCTACTCGAAGGCTTGGGAAGAGCAGTTGAACGGCGCGGTCATTCGCTCCGCCGGCAAAAACGACGCCTGGATCGAGCTGATCGGCGGTTCGGGAATGACCCAGACGTCGTATTCGCTCTTCCACACCGCGGACGGCGGCAAGAGCTGGCAGCCTGTCGTCGCCAACAGCACCGCGGGCGCAGGGCCCGCTCCCGGATTTAAAATGGACGACAAAGGCGTGCCGTCCAACGAAGGCAGCTCGCCGGGCACGCTTTACGTCGTCGACACGAAGACAGCCTTCCTGGGCGGCCAGTGCCAGGCTTGCGACAACCCGAACACGCTGGGCTACACGACGGACGGCGGCAAGACTTGGGTAAACGACAAGCCGCAGCTTCCGGGATACGGCAAGCAGCTGATCGCAGCCGCCGACGCCAAGCAAGTCTCCTGGATTCTTACCGATTCGCAGAATTCCTCCGTCCTTTACGTGTCGCAAGACAGCGGCGCGCACTGGACCAAGACGCACACGTTCGCCAAGCCGGAGAGCAGCGCGGCAAAGTAACCGATCTACATGAAAAGAAGCTTCTCGGCCGTTTTAAGCGGACCGTGAAGCTTCTTAGTTTTATGCAGCGAATCAGCATTCCCTCGGTTCCCCGATGTCTGGCTCCGGCTCTTTCTTAGCCGCCCGCGCATCCAGCAGCATCCCGACGATCCCGAGCAGCACGCCGATGTTGATCGCGATATCGGCCAAGTTCATGATGCCTCCGCCGACCGTCCATTCCAGGAAATCGGTCACCCGCGCGAAGAGCAGCCGGTCGATCGCGTTGCCGACGGCGCCGCCGGCGAAGAACCCGGCGCCCGCCGCGAGCCAGGGATTGGTCAGCTTGCCCTTGCGCTGCGCGTAGACGACCCAGACGACGACCGCGATCGCCACCGGAATAAAAATTCGTCCCCAACCCTCGAACGAACTGCCCGCCGCGCCCGTATTTTCGAAATGGGTAAACCGCAGTACGCCTGGCCAGAACAAATGACTGTCCCCTACAGGCAACGAGCTGCGGACCGCGATCTTGGACAACTGATCGATCGCGATGACGGCAAAGAGCACGATATAGACGAGCCAGTATCGACGACGTTCCAACAGGCCCGGTTTGACGCTGCGCATGGCGATCCCTCCTTCATGCCTAAGTATACGCGATCCGGGAGCGGGTCGTTGCGCTCTCTATTATTAGACTAAAGCCACCATGAGTACCAGCACCGCTAAAGAGAGCGACGTAGCGGCGAGCGGCGGTCTCCACGAAGGGCTGTACTGAGGATCCAGCAATAGCCGGATGCGCAAGTTGACCGACGCGTCGGCGAAGGAGGCGCTGGCGGCGGGAACCTTCGCTGGCCCGCCCTGCCGCAGCAGCTTCAGCAGCGCGCTGCCCAGCTCCTTGGCGCCGCCGTTCGACGACGCGATCGCATGACGGTCCGCCAGCACTTCGATCGCCGTCTTGTACTTGTCCTCCGCCCAGCCGAGCAGCGGGACGTACCATAGCGCCGTGCGGCCGAGCGACAGCGCGAACAGCGCGAGCGGATCGCGCCGCCTCAGATGATGCCGCTCATGCGCGACCACCGCCGCGAGCTCGGCTGGCTCCAGCATCCGAAGCAGGCCCGTGGACAATACGATTCGCGGCCGGAAAAAGCCGACGGTCATCGCGACAGGCGCGTCCGCGCGGATGATCGTCAACCGCCGCGGGCCAAAACCGAACCGGCGCGCATAGCGCCTTGACAGGCGGGCGTCCGCGGTCCGCCGCAGCATGCCGGCGAAACGCCTCGAGAAGATCGCCTCGCGGACGAGCTGTCTCGCGCAGAAGGCCAGCGTCGAGACGAATACCGCGCTCATCAAGGGAAGCGATATCGGAAATCCTATGTAATGGAACCATGCGACGCAGTAGTCGAATAGCACGAACGGCAGCCTGATTCCGCATACGACCTTGAGCGCGAACATCGCCATCTGCGCGGCTACGAACGCCGAGACGGACAACGATGCGGCCAGCAGCCATCTCGAGCGGGCTTCCCACATGTTTATCGTTCCTTTTTTAAGTTGTTTGAGCTGCCGCTCCAGCTGGTCCAGCAGATCGGGATCGACCTGCTCCAAGGCATCGACCATATGCGCGACGGCGCGCGAGCCGAACGCCTGCACCAGCTCGAAGGTCAGCTCCTTCGACTGCGCCTCGAGAAATTCGTCCCGGCTGAGCACCGGGCGATAGCGATGGGATTTGGAATCCGCCTTTTTGCTCAAAATCCCTTTGTCCACCAGCCGATTCATTACCGTCATCACCGTGTTGAAGCTCATTTCCTTATCCTTGTTCAGCGCTAGCTGAACTTCCTTGATCGTCAGCTCGCCCTCCGCGTCCCACAGCGCGGTCATGATCCTGGCTTCGAGCGGGCCGAAAAATCGCTCCAGGCCGTTGCCGTGAAATTTGAAATTTTGCAGCTTCATGTTCGACACATCCTTCACACTACGGATTATAGTTTTCCGCGTGCCTGCTCGTCAATGTTTGCTTGCATTCGCCGCACCTCCTTCTTGGTCCAAATGAGTTGCACGCTCTCAAACATCTGTTTATAATAAAGACATATGTTTAAAAAGCGAGCTGAAGGAGCTGCCTATGGACCGCGAGCAACAAATTCTGTCGTTCATCCGGCGCAATCCCTTCGTCACGCAGCAGGAGCTCGCGGACGCGATCGGCATCTCCCGAAGCGCGGTCGCCGGCTACATCGCGGCGCTGACCCGCAAGGGCAGCATTCGCGGCCGGGCGTACGTGCTCGCCGAAGAGGGCTCCGTGCTCTGCATCGGCGGCGCGAACCTGGACAGCAAAGCCCGCGGCAAGCAGCCGCTGCGGCTCGGCGCGTCCAATCCCGTCGCGGTCGCGGAGAGCTGCGGCGGCGTCGCGCGCAACATCGCGGCCAACCTCGCCGCGCTCTCCGCGCGCGTCTCGCTGCTGACGGCGGTCGGCGACGACAAGGCGGGCAGCTGGCTGCTTGAGCGTACGGCGAGCCAGGGCGTCGACATCGGGCCGTCCCTCGTGCTGAGCGGCGAGAAGACGGGGGAGCTACACCGCCATTCTCGGCGAGGACGGGGAGATGTTCATCGCCTTCGCCGACATGGAGATCTACGAGCGGATCACGCCCGGCACGCTCGAGGAGAAGTGGCCGCACATCGCCGCGTCGAAGCTGGTCGTGGCCGATGCGAATCTCCCGGCCGACAGTCTCGCTTGGCTTGCCCGCCGCTGCGGCGACGCCGGTCTACCGCTGTTCGTGGACCCGATCTCGCCGGAGAAGGCGAAGAAGCTGCCGGACAGGCTGGACGGCATCGCGGCGGTATTCCCCAATCTCGCCGAAGCGCGCCAGTTAGCCGGGCGGGGCGACGAAGGACAGCCGGCGGACGGCGGAGCGGACGAATGGGCCGAGCTCGCCCGCCTGATCCTGGCGCGGGGCGCCGGCCATGTCCTGATCACGCTCGGCAAGCATGGCGCCTACTGCGCCGGACCCGAAGGCGAGCTTCATCTGCCGGCGCTGCCGGTCAAGGTCGTCGACGTCACCGGGGCCGGCGACGCGTTCCTCGCCGGCGTCGCCTACGGCGTGCTGCGCGGGGAGCCCTTCGCGGACGCGTGCCGGTCCGGCCTGGCCGCCGCGCGTATCGCGCTCGAGACCGCGAGCTCCTCCTCCGAGCAACTGAACGAGGAACGGCTGGCCGAAGCCGTCCGCGAAGCGAAAATTTAATTTACCCAAATCCATCTAGCGGAAGGAATCGATCTCATGAACCCTTATCTCCAAATGACCAAAGAAGTCCAGGACGCGCTGAACGAAGGCAAGCCGGTCGTCGCGCTGGAGACGACGATTATCTCGCACGGCATGCCTTATCCTCAAAATATCGAGATGGCCCGCAAGGTCGAAGACATCATCCGCGAAAACGGCGCCGTCCCGGCGACGATCGGCATCATGAACGGCCGCATCCGGATCGGCCTTGACGCGGAAGGGCTTGAGGCGTTCGCCAATTCGCCGCAGGTCGAGAAGGTCAGCCGCCGCGACTTCGCGTACATCCTGTCCTCCGGCAAGATCGGCGCGACGACGGTGTCGGCCACGATGATCGGCGCCGCGATGGCTGGCATCGAAGTGTTCGCCACCGGCGGCATCGGCGGCGTCCACCGCGACGGCGAGAACAGCATGGACATCTCCGCGGATCTCACCGAGCTGGCCCAGACGAACGTCGCCGTCGTCTGCGCAGGCGCCAAGTCCATCCTCGACATCGGCCGTACGCTCGAATATTTGGAGACCCAGGGCGTGCCCGTCGTCGGCTACAAGACGGACGAATTCCCTTCGTTCTACGCCCGCGAGAGCGGCTTCGGCGTCGACTTCAGGCTGGACACGCCGGAAGAGGTCGCCGCCATGCTGCGCACGAAGTGGCACCTGGGCCTTGCGGGCGGCGCCATCGTCGCCAATCCGGTGCCGGCCGAGTACGCCCAGCCTGCGGACAAGATGGAAGCCGTCATCCGCCAGGCGCTGGACGAAGCCGATGCCCAGCATATTGCCGGCAAGCGCGTGACGCCCTTCCTCCTCGGACGGATCAAGGAGCTGACCGGCGGCAGCAGCCTCGACACGAACATCCAGCTCGTGTACCACAACGCCAAGGTCGCGGCGGAGATTGCCGTGGCGCTGAAGGCAAAGTAAGTCAAGTCAGCGAAAATGACAAAACGGAAAGAAGCGGCCGAGGCCGTCTCTTCCCGTTTTTGTCGTTTGCCGGAATTTCAATCCATATTAACGCCCGCCAAGCCGCTCAACCGACGACCGATTGGCCCGCCGCCGTCCGTTCGAGTTCGGCAGGATGCAGCGGCCTGCGAAGGCCCAGATTGTCGCGCAGCGTCTTGCCTTCGTACTCGGTACGGTACAGCCCGCGGCGCTGGAGCTCCGGGACGACGAGGTCGACGAATTCCTCCAGGCCGCCCGGCAGATACGGTGGCATGATGTTGAAGCCGTCGGCCGCGCCGCCGCGGAACCACGCCTCGAGCTGATCGGCGATCGACGACGGCGTGCCGCTGATCTCGCGGTGCCCGCGGGCGCCTGCGATTCGCTGGTACAGCTTCCGGATCGTGAGCCCCTCTCGCTCCGCCAGATCCTTGAGCAGCTTGAACCGGCTCTTGCCGCCGTTGATCTGGGCAAGCTCGGGAAGATCGGGCAGCGGTCCGTCCACCGGATACGGCGACAGATCGAAGCTGATCAAGTTGGAGAGCAGGCTGATGCCCGCCTCCTGCGGAATGAGTTCCTCCAGCAGCGCCTTCTTCTCCGCGGCTTCCGCTTCCGTGCGCCCGATGATCGGGAAGATGCCCGGCATGATCTTGAGATCGTCCGGCGCTCGGCCATACTTCGCCAGCCTGCCTTTGACGTCGGCATAGAACAGCTGCGCCTCCTCCAGTGTCTGCCAGGCGGTGAAAATGACCTCGGCCGTCCGCGCGGCCAGCTCCTTGCCCGGCTCCGAGGAGCCCGCCTGGATGACGACCGGATGGCCTTGAACCGGACGCGCCACGTTGAGCGGGCCGCGCACGTCGAACCACTTTCCCTTGTGGTTCAGCGTATGGAGCTTGCCGCGATCGGCGAATACAGCGCCGTCCTTGTCGAAGACGAACGCGTCGTCCTCCCAGCTGTCCCACAGGCCGGTGACGACCCCGACGAATTCCTCCGCCCGGTCGTAGCGAAGCGAATGCAGCAGCAGTTCATCCTTGCCGAAGTTCAGCGCCTCGGCCGGATTGGCCGACGTTACGACGTTCCATGCCGCGCGTCCGCCGCTCAGATGGTCGAGCGAGGCGAACTTGCGGGCGACGTGAAAGGGCTCGTTGAACGTCGTGGAGACGGTCGCCGCCAGCCCGACATGCGAAGTGACGGCGGATAACGCCGACAGCAGCGTCAGCGGCTCCGGGCGGACCGTCACCGTCTGGGCGACGGCCTCGGGGGAACTTTTCCGAGATCGCGTAGCCGTCGGCGAGAAAGACCATATCGAATTTGCCCCGCTCCGCGGTCTGCGCAAGCTTCTTGTAGAAATCGAAGCTCAGCACTTCCGAGGCCGACGCCTCGGGATAACGCCAGGCGGCCACGTGATGGCCGGGTATCATAAAAAACGCGCCTAATTTAATCTGACGGTCGCTTGCGCTCATAATGATTTTCCTCCGTTCAATGTAAGTTAATAACGCACGCCCTTGACCACCGATTCGGCTCATTCCCCGTAGGTCTGCTTCCAGTCTGTCAGACGGCGCTCCAGCGCGAGCAGCAAATAGTTGACGATAATGCCGAGGACGGAAATGGTAATAATGCCCGCATACATCTGCGGAATCAGGAAGCTGAACTGCGCGTACTGTATCAGATAGCCCAATCCCGAGGTGGCGCCCACCATCTCGGCGGCGACCAACACGAGTATCGAGCTCGCGCCGGCCTGCCGAATGCCCACGAACATCGTCGGCAGCGCGGCGGGAACGATGACTTTGCGGAACAGGCTGACGGACGACAAGCCCATCGAACGCGCCGACTTTACAAGCAGCGGATCGACGTTTTTGACGCCGCTGATCGTATTGAGCAGCAGCGGGAACAGACTGGCGTAAAGCACGATCGCGATCTTGGACGTCTCGCCCAGGCCGAGCAGCAGGATGAAGACCGGAAGGATGGCCAAAGCGGCCGTATTGCGCATCAGCTCGAGAAACGGATTCAGATAGTCCGCCGCCGTCTTCCACCACCCGATCGCCAGGCCCAGCGGAATGGCGATCAGGTTGGCGAGCAAAAATCCGCTGATCGAGCGCGTCAGGCTGGCGGCCAGATGATCCTGCAGATCCCCGGCGCGCAGCAGACCCCACCAGGCGTTCACCACTTCGCTAAAAGGGGGAAAAAACGTTACGTTGACGATCCCGGTCCGCGGAACGATCTCCCAGGCGGTCAGGAACAACAGGATGGCGACGCTGTTGCGAAAAGCTCTGCGCGCCTTTGCCGTCACGCGCTCCAGCGCGCCGCCGGCGTTCCTCCCCTGCAGGATCAGCGGTTTCGCCACATTGCCTTCAGCCATGGCGCACGCCCCCTTTCGCCGACGATCTTCCTTCCGCATAGGCGTCGAGCGTCTTGGACTTCTCTTGCTCCTGGGCTCTGGAGACCTCGTCCTTCAGCAGCTCCCAGATCTCGTGGCGCAGCTTCACGAAGTCCGGATTCGAACGCAGATCCTCCTCGCTGCGCCGCGATTCGAAAGGGATGTCGATCACCCGTTTGATCCGGCCGGGACGCGAAGTCATGATCGCTACGCGCTGGCCCAGATAGACCGCTTCTTCGATGCCGTGGGTGATAAAAATAATCGTCTTGCCGGTGGCCTCCCAGATGCGCAGCAGCTCACTCTGGAGCGTCTCCCGCGTCTGGGCGTCCAGCGCCGCGAACGGCTCGTCCATGAGGAGCACCTCGGGATCGTATGCGAGACTCCGCGCGATCGCGATCCGCTGCTTCATGCCGCCCGAGAGCTCGTGCGGGTAGCGGTGCTCGAAGCCGCCGAGCCCGACCAGATCGATGAACCGCTGCGCGGTCTCCCGTCTTTCCTTGCGGCCGACACCCTTCGCCTCGAGACCGAACTCTACGTTGGCGATCGCCGTCTTCCAAGGGAACAGCGCGTACTGCTGGAATACGATGCCCCGGTCCAGATTCGGTCCCGAGATGGCTTTGCCGTCCAGCAGAATCTGGCCGCTTCCCGGCTTCGTGAGGCCGGCGAGCAGATCGAGCAGCGTCGACTTCCCGCAGCCGCTCGGTCCGACGATGACCATGAACTCGCCTTGCCTGACTTCGAGATTGATATCCTGAAGCGCATAGACCGGCTGGTTTTCTGCCTTAAGCTGCTTCGAGCCGCGTTGGATGCCGAATGCCTTGTGCACGTGCCGGATGCTGATCTTGGACTCGGTCGTCATGAATCTGCCTCCTTCGTGATCTTGCTTATTTTTCGTTCAAATAGGGATTGAACGCGTTCGTGTAAAGATCCGCCGCCTTGTAATCTCCCTTTTGGAGCTCGCCCTCGTTAATTAGCCAATTAATCCACGTATCGAATTCCTTGTCCGCGATCAACCCTCCCTTGCCCGCGACCCCCGTACTCTTCCATAGCTTCACCGTCGATGCGTCCTCCTTGCGGCCGCGCTTCTCGATGATCTGCACGTAACGGGCGACGACCTCTTCGCGCGGCGTATTGCGGGCCCATTCGATCGCTTTGGCGGTCGCCTCGACGAATTTGCGGGCCGCGTTCGGGTTGTGCGCGATGAACTTGTCGGTCAGCACGTAGCTGCCCGCGCTGAAGTTGCCGAAGAGCTCCTGGTCCGTGAACAGCGGATGGATGCCGCCCCGCTCGAGCGCTTTGTCCCGCAGCACGCCGCCTAGCGCCGCAGCATCAATCTGGTTCGCGCGCAGCGTCTGTTCCGACGTGACCGGAGGTACGACGACCAGCGTCACCTTCTTGATCTCTTCGGGCGTCAGTCCGGCGCGATGCAAATATTCCTTGATAACGAATTCATGATGCGCACCTAGCGTGTTGACGGCGATGCGTTTGCCGATCAGATCGCGAGCCGTCTTGATCGGGCTGCCGTCCAGCACGTAGTAGCCTGTCCACGTATTGTCGTCCACGCCGTAGTAGCCGATGACCGCCTTGATCGGCGCCTTGGCGGCAATCAGCTTGACGATCGCGCCGTTGAACGCGCCCCCGAAGTCGGTGTCACCGGTCACCGTCGCCTGAATATCCTGCGGGCCGCTGATCGTATTACCGACGAACTTGAGCTTGAGCGGCGCCAGGTACCCCAGATCCTCCGCCAGTTCAGGGAAAGTTGCAGAACCGACACCTCCCTGATAACGCAACTCTTTGACCTCCAATCCTCCGTCAGACTTGCTTTCCTTGTCCGTTGCCGCCGATGCGCCGCAGCCCGACAGCAAGATCGACGATCCGAGCAGCAGCGTCAGCGACGCGCCTGCCCAGCCTTGCACGGTTTTCCTCTTCAACTCCAATCCCCTCCTCGACTTCATGCAAACCGACTACGGTCTGCCGAATGACTTAATATCCTATAGACTTACTTAGTTATTATTTCTATAATCGACTATAAAACCGGCCTTTCAGACCGTCAACGAAGTTGACCGCGACTGACCGCAAGTGACCACGAATGACCATGAACGAGCCTCCACGCCGCCATTCAGAGCCGAAGGATGTGAATTAACGATGCCGTCCAAGCGATTCGACTTCATTACTTTGCAAGAAGCGTTGGAACTGCTGGATGTCAGCCGTTCTACGTTTGACCGATGGCGCAGGAAGAAGCAGCTTCCTTATACGAAAATCGGGAAAGAAATCATGATCGATAAAAACGAGCTGGAACGGTGGTTCAAGCTTCATGCTTCGAAGCGGCTCGAGGCGCCCGATGCCGAACGCCAGGAGGGACGCCGAACGGTCGCGGCGCTGCAGCCGCTCGTCGTGAACGTCGGCTACCAGAGCAGATGGGCGCAAATATGGACGGCGCTCATGATGAAAGAGCTGGGCTGGTTCGAGGAAGAACTCGCAAAGCTCATTCCCGAACGCGTCGTCCAGGTTCGCTGGCATGACGGCGCGCACGGCCCGGCCCTCGTGCAGGGCATGATCGGCGGGCATATCCAGATCGCTTCGATGGGCGACTATCCGATTTCGCTCGCGTTTTCGCTAAGCCGCCTGCTGCCCGACTTTCGCCCCGTGCTGCTCGCGTTCGACGGAAAAACGGCCGGCGGCCAAGGCATCTCGCTCGTATTGGGCAACAACGTGGATATCCGCCGTCCGTCGCGGACTTCCGACCTTCAGATCGCCACGGTCGCCCAATCCAGCGCCGGCGGACGGCTGTCGGGCTTGCTCCATCGATTCGGTACGGACGATGCCCGCATCGTGCACCGCGACCTGGACGAATGCATGGCCGACATGGCCCGCGGCGCGATCGGCGGGGGCTTCATGGGCGAGCCTTATGCGAGCCTGGCCCGCCACTACGGGTTAGGCAGTGTCGTCGGGGCCGAAGGCCTCGGAGACGACTTCCTGTCCGGCGTCGTCATGGAGGAGAGCTGGCTGGCGCGGCATCCCGCGGTCGGGATCGCCTACCTCAAAGCGCACCTGCGGGTGCACCGCTGGGTTCGCCGCCATCTGCGCGAAGCGGCCGAGCTGATCGCCAGAGTGCGCCGGATTCCCGTCAAAGTGGCGGAGGACAACCTCGCCAAGATTCGCTGGGACGCCGCACCCTATGCCAAGGACATTGCCGCGCTGGAGCGGCTGAATCCCGGACCCGAGGGAGCGCCGCCGGCCTTCTTCATGCCGGACGGCGAGATCCGGCACGACGCCTCGTTCTTGATGCAGGCGATTCGCGAGCTGCGTCTGCCCGCTCCGACCGAAGGCCCGATCGGCGGCGATTGGAGCGCGGAGCAGCTGTATTAGAGGTACAGCATCCCACGCAAAAAATAGGCTTCGCTCCGCTACTGCCGGAATGAAGCCTTTTCGTATGGTCGCGATCAGCCTTCTCTGCGAATGAAACGCAGATGCCAGCGCAGGAACAGCAAGCCCAATGCGTAGATAGGAAGCGAATAGTACAGCGACCAGCCTTTGTATACCAGATAGCCGGTCTTGAGCGACAACCATTCGAACAAAAGAGCCAGGGCGACGATGACGGTCAGATAGAGCGCGAACAGCTTGTTGCCGGCCGGCATATAGTTCAGGGCCAGCACGCCGGCCGTCGGCGGAAGCGCGGCCTGCAAGACAAGGTCCGATAGCGACACGTCGGGATTGATAAAATCGTAGAGATCGAGCAAAAGTCCAAAGCAAAGATCGGTATAGATCGTGAGCGCGATCATGACGAAGTACGTGATGTAAATTTCCTTTTTCGTAAGCCGCCTGGGCGAAAAGATCAGCGCGGCAATGGCCGCTACGGCGCTGGCGTAGGCAAACCAATTTCCGGCATGCATGGCACTACCTCCGGTTCCGATGTCGGTTATTTCGTTTTGGCCAAGCCGAGCGCCTTGTGGTCCCACAAGATATCAGCCACGATTGCTGCCTTTTCATCGTCGCAAGTGACGACCAGGATGACGTCCCCCTCGCTTGCCCTTGAGGAGCGCAGTCCGATTTTTGCGACGCGTCCTCAAATAAAGGAGCCCGTTGATCGCGACGCCTAACGCGAATCCGATGGCTGCCCCGATGAGCCCCCAGATCACCGGACCCCAGGCCCAGACGAACCCTTTGCTGGCCCCGACCGTAGCGAACATAAAGGCCAGGACCATGCCTTTGTCCAAGAAGGACAGGCCGTCCGCGCGGTGCAAGCTGTCCAACAGCCGCGGCTCTTCCTTGCGCAAATCCAGCGGCACCGCATAAATCGACGATACGCCGTGCGCCTCCAACTCCGTAATGGCGATCTCGAGCAGGGTCGAGTAATCGAACGTCGCGAATATCTGCATCAGTCTACTTTGCTCCCGATCGTTAATGTGACGCCTGGCGGCTGGTAGTTTCGAACGAGGTGGCTCCTTAAAGAATGGTCGAAAAGCTTGTTGTTCTCTACGGTGGTGACATAAGCGTCGTAGATCGTAAAAAAAGTAAAAGGAGGGAGCGTACAGCAGCCACTGGGCGTCCACTGCCTCCTTGGACGATCGAAAATCGCCCAGAATCAGGTCGTGTATGGCGAGAATAATATGGGATTCGCGTACGAGCACGATCGTACTAAGCAGAATGAAGGTAGCGAGCACAATGCGATGAAGATAGAGCTGGCCGACGCTGGGTATGCCGATCGACCAGACGACGGCGATCCATGGCTTCCGCTTGTCGAGATAATTCACCTCGAGCGCGCCGATGCTGAACTCGCTGAACCTCGCGTCTTCCCTGCGCGCCAGCACGTACACCTTGTTCATGTCGACCGCCGTCCGGTAGCTGTCCCAGATCGCAAACAAATAGACGGGGATATACAGGGACATAAACTTGGGGTCCAGCGCGTCTCGCGCCGCTTGGAACTCGCCGTTGAACGAGTGGACGATGGCAAGATTCAGGTGAATTTTCTGGTTGATATAAAACTCCCATAAGACCAGCAAGTATCCCCGGATATACTTGTTCAGCAACAGATGGCCGAAGCCCGGGAACGCCGTCGACCAAAAAGCGACCGTATACGGATTCCGTTTGTGAATCTGCGTCGTCCCGAACATGCTGACGTACGCTAGGTAGCGTCTGGCGCGAAAAGGACTGGAAAAGTTGTCCATCAGTTCACCTCGAAGTCCATGTCCGACATTAAGCGAAATACGCGATTGGCCGCAACCGCGCGATCGTAGATTGTCCCTTGGCAGGATGAATTATCCGCGGCAAAAAAGCGCGCCGGCTCTTTAGATAGAGACCGACGCGTTTTCGTGTTCGATTAGCGGTTGAGCAGCTTATAGATGACGTTCGCCGCTTGCGCGCGGGTCGTCATGCCCTTCGGCGAGAACGTGCCGTCTTCGGAACCGTCGATCAAGCCGGCGTCCGCTTCCGATACGCAAATCCATAGCTCTCACAGCTCGCTAGCCCTTACAACCGGATCTGCCGGCATAAGAAAAGGGACGATGCGGCAAGCGCCGCCTCGTCCCGTATGGTATTTCCGATCGACGCTACGTCCAGCTCATCTCCGCGCCCGAATAGTCCCGAAACGCCGGATGCGGACGCGCCGCCGCGTCCCCGTCGGCCAAATACGCGCCGATGACGCGCAAAATGCCGGCCGCCGCCTCGGCCGTCGTAATCGCGGCATCCTCGTTCAACTCGCCGCTCATGTAGCTTTTCATCCAACCCGGATGGACGACCAGCACCTTGCCGCCATGTGCCCGAAGCTGATTGTGCAAAATGTTGGACTGGATATTGAGCGCGGCTTTGGACATGCAGTAGCCGTACCAGCCCTCGCGCCAGGTTTGATTGATCTGGCCGGCCTCGGAGGAGACGTTGACGACGAGCTTATCCCCGCCCGCCAGCAGCTGTGCCTGGAACGCTTGCGCCATGCGCAGCGGACCGAGCGCGTTGACTTCGTACATCCTGCGGATCGCCTCGTAGTCGATCTCGCCGAAAATATTGTCGTCCTGATGACCGGCGATGCCCGCATTGTTCACGAGCAGATCGATGCTCCCCGTTCGCGCCGCGACCGTCTCGGCGGCGCGCCGTACGCTCTCTTCGCTGCCGATGTCCAGCGCCACCGGCACGAGCCGCTCGCCCGCTTCGTCCCGCAGCCGGTCGAGCCCCTCCCACTGCTCCAGGTACCGCCCTGCGAACACCGTATAGCCCGCAGCCAGCAGCTGCTCCGTCAGCGCGAACCCGAGTCCCCGATCCGCGCCCGTCACGACGGCATGCTTCATACTCCCGTCTCCTCTCCGCTTCCCGCAGCCGCCCATAGTCCCGCTCTCAGAATGAGCGCGCGGTACGACGGGTGCAAAAACGAAGACCGCGAATGGCCCGGCATGAGATAGGCGACCCTTCCCAACCCGAAGCGGTGCGCCCAGCCGGCCGGCCAGCGCTCGCCCTCGTGCTCGTACTCGAGCAGCGGAGACGACTTCATGAGCGGATTCATGTCGAAGCGATACGGCTCGTCGTCGATGACGAAAGGCACGAGACCCTCCGTGATCGGATGGGGCTCGCCGCTCGCGGCGACCGGCAGCGGTCCGTACGGCGGATGCCCTGTGAACCGGGCGCCGATCAGGCTCGCGAGCGCGGGATTCCGCTGCAGCGAGATGCCGTTGTGGATGGCCAGCAGCCCGCCGCCCTGCGCGACGTACGCGAGCAGCGCAGCCTCCTGCTCCGGCGCGACGGGCGTATCCGAGAACTCCGCATACGATATGAATAATGGATAGCCTGAAAGGTTAGCCGCGTTAAGCGCCCCATAGTCTTCGACGCAATCGACCGCCATGCTGCCTTCGAAAATGTCCTTGAGTTCGCGGTCCACGCCCTCGAACGGATGGTACTTCGCATCCCGGTAATTCCCAAGCGCCAACGCGCGGTTCATGTACTCACTTCTCCTTCCAAAGCTCCGTTCTCGCCTTGACCGGCTCGGTCGCGAGCTTGTTGACTTTGTTCGCTCGCGCAGTTCCCCGTGCGAGGCGCGGCGGCTGCCCATCTCGCGTTCGCGTCGTCCTTAATCCGCATGTGCGGACGCCCCGGAGGCTTCCAGCCGGATGACCTGCATCGGGAAACGCTTGTCGTACGCTTGCAAGTTAAGCGGCTCTACGCGCGGCGGATCGTCCAACACGAGCCAGTACCCGAACTCCCCCGTGCTGCTGCAGCTGGGCCAGCTCGGCAGCCCCGGATGGCCCGGATCGCCGGTCAGCGCGAACGCCATCCACGTATCGCGGACGAGACGCGCCATATGCGCATGCTCGGGCAAATAGCCTTCGGCGTCTTCCTCCGCGGCGACGCCGAACAGATAAGGCATCTCCGATGAATGCCCCGGCGGACGGCTGCCTTGAAAGTCCCAGCGGTAGCACCACACCTGGTGTCCGTTCTCCGCCAGCAGTTGCGCGAGCGCGAGGCTGGCGTTGGCGTAGACATACTGCGTCAGCAGCGCGCCGTATGCGCGCCGCGCATCCGTCAGCGCGAGCAGCTCGAGGTAACGCTCGTGCACGTACGCCGCATTCGCGCCGAACCTGCTGGTCAGCTGCGCCCGCGCATCGGCTTCGTCCGCAGGCGCGTCGTCGCCCTCGGACGCCAGTTCGTCCCTCGCATACCCGATGAGCACGGGCACGCCCCTCGCTCGGCTGGAGGCCAGATAGCGCTCCGGCGCCTCGACCATCGTCAGGCCGTCGATCACCGGCCCGAACAAATGCGCCGGCGAGATACGCCGGCTCGCCTCGATCTGCCCTGCGAGCAGCGTCTCGGCGCTCATGCCGAGCAGCGCCTCCGCCCGCAAACCGCCGTCGCCGATCCCGAGCGCTCCGAGCGTGAGGTCGGCGAGCGCCGCCGCCGTCGCGCGGTCCCGAACGCACTGCACGCCGCCGCTCTGTACGATCGCCCGGCTGAACAGCCCCTGCGCGGCCGGCGTCGCCATCAGCGCCGCCACGGATTTGCCTCCGGCGGACTGTCCCATGAGCACGACCTGGTCCGGATCGCCGCCGAACGCGGCAATGTTGTCCCTCACCCAGCGCAGGGCAAGCAGCTGGTCCAGCAGGCCGCAGTTGCCCGAAGCCGCGTATTCCGCTCCCAACGCATGCGCCAGATGCAGGTAGCCGAAGGCGCCCAGCCGATAGTTAACCGACACCATGACGGCTTCTTGCCGGCCGACGAGGCGAGGCCCGGACGATTTCGCGTCCGAGTTCGAGCCTTCGAAGTGGCCGCCGCCATGTATAAAAAAGATAACCGGCCGCTTCTTCCCGTCCGCGGCTGGCGTCCACACGTTCAGATTCAAGCAATCCTCCGAGTAAACGTAGCCGGGCTCCCTTCGCTCCTGCAAGGCCCGGCTGCCATATGCCGTAGCGTCCCGGACGCCTTCCCACGGCGCCAGGGGCACCGGCGGCTTGAACCGAAGCGAGCCCGTCGGCGGCTCGGCGTACGGAATGCCTTTGAACGCCAGCATCCCGTCTTCCGCGCCGCCTCTTACCGCTCCGCTTTTCGTTGCTGCGATCAAGGTCTCACCTCCTAAGCCCTACATCGCCTATTTCAGCCGCTATTCAGCTTCATTATGCCTCGCTCGGATACTTGAGTCCCCACGGCTTGCGAATCCGGTCGAGCGTCTCCATGATGCGCACCGTTTCGTCTACGGTCATGATCGCGCTCTCCTGGCGGCCCGCGCGCAGGCATTCCATCGCCTCGATCGCCTGGTAAAAGTGGCCGGACGGTTCGAGCTCGTGCTTGAAGGCGACCGTCTCCGCCCCGTTCGCGTGCAGCGTCGCAGCCTTGGCGAACAGGAAGTTCGGCACCTCGATCCGCCCCTTCGTGCCGTAGATGACCGCCTCGTTCGTCATGGACAGCCGCACCGACCCGTGCAGAGCGGCCGTACGTCCGCCTTCGTATTCGAACAGCAGCGAGAACTGCTCGTCCACGCCCGTCTCGCCGATGACGACGGAGCTCTCGATTCTGGCGGGCTGCTCCCCGCCGTAGATCATCGAAGCGAACGACACCGGATAGATGCCGGCGTCGAGCAGCGTGCCGCCGCCCTTCTCCTTGTTCAGCAGCCGGCCCTCGGGATTCCAGCCGGCATCGAAGCCGAACTCGGCCTTCACGATGCGCACGTCGCCGATGACGCCGCTGTCCAGCCACTCCCGCACCTTGACGACGGCGGGCAGGTACCGCGTCCACATCGCCTCCATGAGGAAAAGGCCCTTCTCGCGCGCCAGATCCGCGATCTCCTTGGCCTCGGCGGCGTTGATCGTGAACGGCTTCTCGCAGAGCACGGACTTCCCGCCGCGAAGCAGCGTCAGCGCATTCTCCTTGTGGATCGGATGCAGCGTGCCGACGTAGACGATCTCGACGTCGGGATCGGCCGCCAGTTCCTCGCAGCTGCCGTAGGCGCGCGGAATGCCGAACTTCGCGGCGAACGCCTGCGCCTTTTCAAGCGAGCGTCCCGCGACGGCGACGAGCTCCGCGCCCGGCGCGTGCGGAAGCTCGGTGGCGAAGTTGTCGGAGATGCCTCCGGGTCCCATGATGCCCCACTTTACGATGCGTTGTTCCGCCATGATCGAGTCTCCTTTTTCCCATCAGATAACTCTACCTTAACCGATAAAGACGAGAAAGCAAAGCGATTCGGACAAAAAATTAACACGCGTTCACAAAGCGGCGGCAAAACGGCGGAAAGGAGATCCCGCCGCTTCCTTAACGCCGTTGACCATACATGCCGCTTCCTATGCATACCGTTAAACGCAATCGCTTATCGCGGCCAGACGGACGATGCTGCAGCAAGAGGCGGGGACTGCTGAGGAAGGCGAGGATTAGAGATTCTACGTCCCCAAGTTCATGTCGTTCGCCGGCAAACCTTACGCGCACCAGGCGCTCCATGCGCTCGGCGAGTTCCTGCAGCTCGGACATAGCGCCGAATCTCCCCCCTCACGAACGCGATCGTCAAAGTCCGTCACATCAAATACCGGACATAAATATACCCGCTGCACAAGACGATCGACAGCAGCATGAGCGGAAATCCGATCTTCATGTAGGCGAGAAAGCGGATCGGATGGCCCTCTTTTGCCGATAGGCCGGCCGCGATCAAGTTGGCGCTGGCGCCGATCAGCGTGCCGTTGCCGCCGAGGCAGGCGCCGAGCGCGAGACTCCACCAAAGCGGCTCCAGATCGGTCACGCCCATGCGGCCCATCTCCTGGATGAGCGGGATCATCGTCGCGACGAACGGGATATTGTCCAGGAACGCGGAGGCGATCGCGCTCAGCCACAGGATCAGCATCGACGAGGCCACGAGATCGCCGCCGGTCCAATCGATCGCGCGCGCGGCCAGCTCGGCGATGACGCCGGTCTCCACGAGACCCGATACGAGCACGAACAGGCCGATGAAGAAAAAGATCGTCGTCCACTCCACGCGGGTGAACGCCTCCTCCATCTTGCGCTCGCCGGCGAGCAGCAGGAGCAGAAAAGCGCCCGCCAGCGCCACGGTAGCGGATTCCAGATGCAGGCTTTGGTGGAGGAAGAAGCCCGCGATCGTAAGTCCCAGCACGGTCAGACTCTTCGCGAGCAGCCTGCGGTCCGTGATGAGATCCGAGGCTTCCATGCGAAGCAGCTCCGCCTTGAGCTCCGGCGTCGTGCGAATTTGCTTGCGGAACAGCCAGATATAGAACGGAATATAGACGAGCAGCACGATGCCGGCGATAGGCGCCAGATTCCAGATGAACGACATGAACGTCAGGCTCTTCTCCGCGCTGCCGATCATGATGTTCGGCGGATCCCCGATCAGCGTGGCCGTGCCGCCGATGTTCGAAGCCATGAACTGCGCGATGATGAAAGGGACGGGCGGGACGCGCAGCTGTCTCGCGATGCCGAAGGTAACGGGCGCCATGAGCAGCACGGTCGTCACGTTGTCGAGAAACGCCGAGGCGACCGCCGTCAGGATTGACAGCAGGATCAGTATGCGGACGGGCTCTCCCTTCGCCCGCTTGGCCGCCAGGACGGCGATCGCCCGGAACAGTCCCGTATCCGAGACGACGCTGACGATGATCATCATGCCGATCAGCAGGCCCAACGTGTTGAAGTCGATATGGTGAATCGCCGTTTCCTGATCGACGATGCCGCCCGCGACCATCGCGACGCCTCCGATCATGGCGATGACGGTGCGGTGGATTTTCTCCGAGACGATCAATGCGTAGATGATCAGGAATATGCCGATCGCATAGTAGGCTTGCTGCTCCATAGAATCCTCCGTTTGCCGGCGGCCAAGGAAAAGAGCCTGCGGCCGGCAGGCTCTTCCTTCACCGTTATATTGCTTCTTTACTAACTATATATCGATGCTCCCGTTCGTTCAAGGCCGACCCCGCTAATCCTGATTACACCAGGTTCCAGAACAGGGCCGTGTTCGCCACCGAGATCATCGTGAACAGGATCGCGTTCAGGAACGCGCCCAGCCACACGTTGTTCGTCTTCTCGAACAGCTTGCGCGAGTACACGGCCGCCACCGCGAGGCAAGGTACCAGCGCGAACAGCAGAATGCCGTTCAGCGCCTGGCCGGGATACAGCGCCATGCCCGTGAGGAAGTCCTTGCCGTACTGGCACGCGAGCCACAGCGCCAGGCCGCCCATGTTCAGCACGATCGCCCAGAAGTAACCGCCGCGCTGCCCCCGCGTATTCGCGTTCAGCGCCATCGTACCGACGAAATAGTAGATCAGGAAGAAAGGCATATACCGCAGCGCCGTCACGAAGTGCTCCATTTGGAACGTACGCACGGCCAGCACCCAGAGGCGGAAGTCGGTGCCGAATACGGCCTGCACGGCGAACAGAAGCAGATAGCCGCCCAGCGCGGCCAGCAATGCGACGCACAGGCTCGCGGCGATCGCCGTCGGGTTCAGGCTGATGCCGTACTGGCTGAACTTCGTGCCCGCATCCCGCTTCACGAAGTAGTGGAACGCAAAGGTGATAAACACCATGATCGCCGCCGACACGAGCGCCCAGTACACGATCTGGTTCGTCGTCGGCTCGTTGAAGAAGGTGCCCAGCGGGAACAGATGCTCCGCGTATTGGAAAATGAGCCACATGGCGAAAGCGACGACCGCGAGGATAAGCGAACCGATGCGCGTGCGCGCCAGCCATGCGCTTGCGCGCGACTTGCCCCGAGCGAAGCCGGCGGCGAACGCCAGCACGCCGAGGCCTGCCAGTACGAGGCTGATGATCTTCAGCACGTTCAGCCCGTGCGCGGATTTATCCATGAGCGTCGGGAACAGAATCGCGGGGATCAGCGTACTAAATGCAACCGCCAGCCAGTAGACCGTCTTCTGCCTGCCGCCCGCAGGCGCCGAGACGGTAGAGATCGGACCCGTGACCGCGCCGCGGAGGAACGGCGCCCGCAGCAGCAGCGTGATCAGCGGGACGAACAGCAGGAAAAATCCGACCAGCGCAACTGCGTTGAACGCTTCCTTCAGCCACCAGATTTGGTGGCCCGATCCGAGATCCGCATTGGGTTGATTCGGCGATGTTACACCTTTGAACGCATGCTCGTAGAAGGAAATGAGATCCGCGGTCGCCGCCGGAGAGATGTGGTTCCAAGGATGCGTCTGATTCGGCGTGAAGATGACGCGTTCGCCGGACTGCGAAGGGCGGACGACCTTGTCCTCAAGCTTCAGATCGCCGGACGCCACTTGATAGAACTTGCCCGAATCGCCGGCCTGCCCGGACGGCAGACCGAGGAACGCTTCGCCGGAAGCCGTCGAGGCGAAGTTTTTGCTCGTGACGGTGCCCTTCACTTTTTTCTCCGAAGCGCTCTTCTCCGCATCCGACTTGTTAAAGAAGAACTCGTCGTACTTGCCGGCGATCACGCCGACTGTCCGGCTGCCGAACGCGGCCTGCATCTGATCCTGCGGCGCGATCGCGGCGGCGTACGAGAAGTCCGCGCCTGCCGGGATGCCTGCGTAGATCATGCGGTACCCTGTCTTCAGCGCGTTCATCTCGTCCATGTACATCGCGACGAGCGAGGAGAAGCCGCCCATGGAGTGACCGCTGACCGCGATATAGGCGTTGCCCTTCTCGTCTTTTTTCGTATAAGGCTGCTGGTAGACATACTTCGCCGCGTCGAACTGCGAGTAAATCCAAAAGGTGCCGAACATATCCTTCACCGGGATGTCCGCGCTCCACCGCGAGTCGCCGTGGTCGTACATGTCGAGCGCCAGGACGATATAGCCGCGTCTGGACATCTCGATCGCCGGCGCGTCCTGCATTTCCTTGGAATTTAAGTAGCCGTGCGTCGTGACGATGACCGGACGCGGGTCGTTCGCGCCCGCTCCCTTTGGCATGTACAGGAGCGCGTCCAGCGTGCCGTGATCGCCTTTGAAGGAGACCTCCTTGACCTTCACGTCGTAAAACGAAGTGTTGAACATGCCCGCCAAAAAGCTGCCCACGATGATGAGCGCGAGCGACAGCGAAAGCATGCCCAGCGGTTTTTTCAGAAACGAAGTCGACTTGGCCATCGATATCGAAGTCCCCTTTTTTGTCAGATAAAATACGATCCATTAAATGATAGCGCTATCAAAACGAGCGATGCCGCGATTTTGACAGCCACCTCCCTCCACGTCGGGGCGCCGACGCGAATTTACTTATACCTATCGGTTTGTCTCCACGAACATGCCATGGAGATGCCGGCATAAGAAAAAACACCGCAACTTCCGGCTGCGCATCAAGCGCGGCCGATCGTCGTGGTGTCTCCTGTTCTCCTACCGGACATTAACTTTGCGTTCATCATAGCACAATTCCGCCCGACCTCACTAGTCTTTTTTTCAGAGGCTCGTCCCGCCGCGGCATCCCCGTTTAAGACGCACAATCTACGCGTAACCCGCATGCAGCCTGCGGTAGGCGGCGGGCGACATGCCGGCTTCCTTGCGGAACAGGCGGCCGAAATAGTTCGGGTCAGCGATCCCGACGGACTCCGCGATCTGCTTGACGGACAGCTCGGGCGAATGCTCCAGCAGCCTGCGCGCCTTTTCCACTCGGACATGCCGCACGTACTCGACCGGACTCATGCCGGTATGCCGCTTCATGCAGCGGGCGATGTAGTCCGGGTGAAAATGAAATTCCCGCTCGAGCGCCTCGATCTCGAACGGCTCGAAGGCGGCGCGGCGCAAATAATCCGCCACCTCCCCCCGCCAGCCGGCTCGAACGGGTCTCGGCCGCCGAGCCCCGGACGAACTGCTGCATGACGGACAGCAGCTGCACGAACGCGGCCTGCATGCGCCATACCGCATCGACCGTCAGCCGGTCGTGCAGCTTGACCAGCCGCTCCAGCGCCGCCCACGCTTCGTCCATCCGGAACGCCCCGAACTTCGGAATGTAGACGGGCTGCATGCCCGGCTGGAGGTCCTTGTCGGTGCCTTTGCGCAGCACGAGCGACCATGGAATGTCGTCAGAGTCGACCACGCGATGTTCGGAATCGTGCTTAACGTGAAACCAATAAAGCTCCGTCTCGGCTTCGCAGGGCCGATACCCCTCATGCACCTTCCCCGGCTCCAGCACGAGTAAATGATGGGGACCGATCGCGTATTCCACGCCGTCTTCCGCCATGTACAGGCATCCCGACTTCACGAACACGATGTCGTAAAGGTTGAAGGAACGCCGGAAATGCTGCATGCCCGGACGCCATGTTCCGTGCCCCGCCGTCACCAACTGCGGCATCGGCGGCATTTGCCACTGAATGCATTCCACTTGCGTCCCTCCCGCTCCCGTCGTTTTATCCATCATAAACGCTGAAGTCGGTTTTGTGCTAGAGGTTGTCGGTTCGATGCCTATCCGCAGATGCCTGCCCGCCTTACACTGAGGGCATATCAAGTATCCCAAGGGGGGCTGTCCCATGCGTTTTCGCCAGGTACATTTGGATTTTCACACGTCGGAGCTGATCGAAGGGATCGGCGCGTCGTTTTCGGCCGAGCAGTTCCAGGCGATGCTGAAGCTCGGGCATGTCGACTCGATCACGGTGTTCTCGAAATGCCATCACGGCTGGGCGTACCACCCTTCCACCGGGAACGAGATGCACCCGCATCTGACGTTCGACCTGCTCGGCGCCCAGATCGAAGCCGCGCATGCGATCGGCGTCAAGACGCCGGTCTATCTGTCGGCAGGCCTCGACGAGAAGCTCGCCCGACTTCATCCGGAGTGGCTCGTTCGCCGCGCCGACGAATCGACGCAATGGGCGCCCGACTTTCTCACGCCGGGCTATCACGAGTTTTGCATGAACACGCCCTACCTCGATATGCTCGTCGCCCAGATCGAGGAGGTCGTGCAGAAGTACGACGCGGACGGCATCTTCCTCGACATCGTCGGCATCCGCAAATGCTATTGTCAGTTCTGCGTAAGGGCCGCGCGCGCGGAAGGCATCGACCCTCGCGACGAGGCCGCGATGCGGCCCTTGCGGGAGCGAACCTACTTCCGTTACGCGGAGCGGACGAACGAAGCCGTCCACAAGCACCGCCCCGGCCTGCCGGTATTCCACAACGGCGGTCATATTCCGCAAGGCAGACGCGACCTGGCCTTCCTGAACACGCATCAGCTCGAGCTGGAGTCTCTGCCGACGGGCGGCTGGGGCTACGACCACTTCCCGCTGTCCGCGCGGTACGTGCAGCAGCTCGGTCGTCCGTTTCTCGGCATGACCGGCAAGTTCCACTTGTCCTGGGGCGAATTCGGCGGCTTCAAGCATCCGAACGCGCTGCGGTACGAGGCGGCGCTCAGCCTGGCGAACGGCGCCGGCTGCTCCGTCGGGGACCAACTGCACCCGGACGGCCTGATGGACGTGGCGACGTACCGGCTGATCGGGGAAGCCTACCGCGAGGTGGAGGCCAAGGAAGCCTGGTGCAAGGACGCCCTCAACGTCGCCGACATTGCCGTCCTCGGCGTGGAAGCGTCGGGCCGCTTCGAAGGCGCGAGCAGCCGGCTCGCCCAGGCGGACAAAGGCGCGGTCCGGATGCTGCTCGAGACGCACCGGCCGTTCGACGTCGTCGACACGAGCTCGGACTGGAGCAAATACGCGGTGCTCGTCCTGCCGGACGTCATTCCCGCGGACGAGGTCGTCGCCCCCAAGCTGGAGGCGTTCGTCCGACAGGGCGGCAAAGTGCTCGCGACGGGCACCTCCGCGCTGCGGCCGGACGGCTCGGGTTTCGCCGTCGACTTCGGCGCGCGCTGGACGGGTCCCAATCCGTTCTGCCCGGACTACTTCGTGCCGGCGGCGGCGTTCGGCCCGGGCGAAGGCGCGGCGAGCGTCATGTACGGCGAAGGACAACGAATCGAGGTTGGCGGGGGCACCGTGCTCGGCTACCGGGAAAATCCGTATTTCAACCGGGACGCGTTCGCCTTCTCCTCTCACCGCCATACGCCGAACGACAAGCGCAGCCGCGAGTACGCCATGGTCGAGCATGACGCCGGCATCTACATCGGCTGGAATCTGTTCGCGGACTACGCGGACAACGGCAGCCTGTCGCTTCGCCAGATTGCCGACTATGCCTTAAGCCGTCTGCTCCCCAAGCCCGCGCTTCGCGTAAGCCTGCCGGCGCAGGGCGTGACGACGCTGCAGGAGCAGCCGGGCGAACGCCGTCTGATCCATCATCTGCTCTACGCCTCGCCCGTCCGGCGGGGGAAGGACGTCGAGATCGTCGAAGACCTGCTCCCCGTGTACGACGTTCAATGCGAGGTTCGGACGGATCGCGCGATCGCCGGCATTCGTCTCGTGCCGCAGATGACGGAGCTCCCGTACGAAATGCGAAATGGCGCGGTTACGTATACGGTGCCCGTCGTCGAATGCCATCAGATGGTCGAGCTGCGGTGGGCGTGACGGCGCGGTAAGAGGCGGCATCGAATAGTCGCTCGGAGACCGGCGAATCTGCGGCCGAGGGCCACTATCCAGCCAGATCCATTCCCGACCCGGCTCGTCGAATGGGCTGAAAAGGTCGTCGAATAACTAAATAGCTGAAAGGCTGTCGAATGCGCTGAAAAGGCGATTGCAGCAGGAAAAACGCCAAGCCCGCGGGCTTGGCGTCCTTTTTCTCGCAGTCTCTCCAATAGCGGTTAAAACGCAGTTCGTGGCCTTGGTCACGACGCCTTAGAACAAATAAGTGTCGAAACGCAGTTAATTTCCTCGATCACGACGTCTTTGAGCAAATAAGTGTTGAAACGCAACTAATCCTTCACGTTCGAGCCTTTTTGAACCCGTTTTGAAGAAAATAAATGCGGTTGAACACTTATTTTCTCCGCACCCCCGATCAACGCGCCGATTAACTGCTTTTGAACACTTATCGCTCCCAGCCAACCCAGCCTCGCCCAAGCACCCAGCAACCGTCAACCGTCAATCAGCAACAATCAACCAGCTTCCGGTTCCCTGCCCCTGCTTCCTGCTGCTTGCTCCCTGACCTCGCCTCGACCGTGTCAAGTTAATCGCCATTGCGCTTGACGTTCTCTTGCCACTCCACCAATCGAACGCCCTGCACCCCGAACGGGCACAGCGCATACGTCCGGCTCCAGTTGGCTTCATCGGTGAAGCTGCCGAAGTGCACCATCGGCCCCTTGATCTCTCCCTCCCAGTGATGATGAGGGCCCAGCAAATTGTGAAGCGAGCTCGCGATCCGCAGCGAGATCCGGTTCCGGCCTTCGCGCAGCAAGTCGGTCACGTCGATCTCGTAAGGCCGCCACAGCATCGCGCCGGCATCCGCGCCGTTGACGGACAGATGGGCCGTGATCGCCTCCATCGCGTCCATCGTCAGCACATAACGCGCATCGGGCTTGAGTGCTAGCGGGACCTCGGCGGATAGAACGACGCTGCCTGCATAAAGGGGATATCCCTCCAAGGTCAGATCCGCGCCCGCGCAGCGATCCTCCCGCCGGTTCAGGACGCCGATCCGCCTATCCTGCAGCTCCACGCCGAAATCTCCGATCAAGTATGCCGCCTCTATGGAAGGCGCGTCCGCGTTCGTACCCGATATCGAGATCGTATTGTCGCCCTGTCTCAGACAGCCCTGCGGCAGCGGAATCCGCTTGAAGCTGATATCCTTCCACCAGCCTTCCGGCTTCGCATCGACGACCGTCCCGTTGACGGCGATCGTATAGCGCTCGGGCGATTCGAGGATCAGCTCGGCCTGCCGTCCGTCCCAGCTTGCGATGCGGAAGGCGTAAGTAACCGTATACGCCGCCGCGTTCGCCTCGCGAATCGACTGCTCTGCCTTCCAGTGAATCAGCGGAACGCCGTCCTCCTGCTGTCCGGGCAAGCGGACGGAACAATGGTCCAGCAGCAGCATGTTCGGCTCGAGCGGCCGAAGCTCCCAATCCGCGATCGGGACGGCGCGCTCGGCATGCGACTGCCGGCGTATGCCGCCACCTGTCGATGGCGCCTCCTCCGTATCGAGCAGGAGGATCAACGATCCGCTTGGCGCGAGCGTGGTCCGATACGTCAAGCCGCTGCCCGGGCGAACCGGGGAACCATCCTCGCGAACCACCGAAGCTACTACCTCCCGATAGTCCGACGCATCCTCCCGATAGTCCGACGCATCCTCCCGATAGTCCGACGCCTCCTCCCGATAGTCCGACGCCTCCTCCCGATAGTCCGACGCATCCTCGCAATAGTCCGACGCATTCTCAAGATGGTCAAAAACATCCTCACCATGGCCCCGGGCTACCTCACGATGATCCGCAGCCCCCTCAAGCTCAACGACAGCTTCCTCCATCTCCCCGTTTTCCGCGTTCATCACGCGCAGCCGGCCTATCTCCGGTATTCGTATGAGGAGCTCCGCCGCATTCGTTCTGCCGTGATTGATGATGAAGTACACATAGCCGCTGTCAACCCGGCGCTGATGACAATAAATAGACGCGGCCGCCCCGCCGTTCGTCTCCTCGATCCGGATGCGCGGCGGCAGCTTCGACCGCAGCAGCGCCTCCAGATGGTGCAGGCCCGCCGGCAAGGCGCCTTGCAGCAGCGCCTCGTACGCGAGGCCGCCGCCCGGCAGTCCGTCGACCATAGCCGGCGGCTCCCCTAAATAAATCACGACGCCGCCGCCCTTCATGAAGGCATCCAGCAGCGTCAATGTGCTCGCGCGGATCGTCAGCACAGGCGGAATGACGACGCAGCGATACCGTCCGTGCCCCACCGCCAGCTCGGCCCCCTCTACCGATCCGTGCCGCGCTAGGATGCTCTCGTCGCCCAGGTCGAAGTCGTAACGGGCCTCCAGCAGACGGCGGAGCACCTTTTCCAGCTTCTTCGCCGCCAGCCCGCCGGCTTCCGGACGAAGGGGCGTATGCGCCGCAAATGCGCTGTCCTGTACATGCAGCACCAGCACGTCCTTGACCCTGACGCCCTGGCTAAGCGCATAGCTCACCCGCGCCTGATAATCGGCCATCAGCCGGTTGTCGCCCCACCACGGCTGCTGATAGAACAGGTTGGGCGGATGGTCCCGCTTGCGGCTCCCCCGAAGCGAATAGGAGGACAAGTGTGGCGTCAGCACCGTGACGCTGTTCAGGAACAGCCAGTTGCAAACCCACTTCTGGTCCTCCATCGTCAGGTTTTGCCCGGCCGCGCCGAACGTTTCGCAGAGTCCGCCTTCCTTGCGGAATTGACAGACGGCGCTGTCGAGCTGGCGCAGGCCGAGCAGCTGATCGCTCCCCAGCGCCAGATGGTCGATCCCGGGAACCTGCATATATTCAAAGTGCCGCATGTACGACAGGATCGGATCGCCGCCCATCAGATGGCCGGTGGACTTCAAGCCGTTCTGCTCGCACCATTCGTGCAGTATTTTCGTATAGCTCTCCACGAAAAGATCGTTCACCAGATCGTGAAAATGGATTCGCACCCGTTCGCAGCCTTCCAGCGGAAAATACAATTGGGGCAAGCAGTCCAGCAAGTCGTAGCCGTATCTGGCAATAAACCGCTCCGGAATCGACGTCGTCCACGGCAGCGCCTGCTTCTTTCTCCCCAAATATTCCAGAGCACGGTCAGATCGTCCGTGAAGCTCCCGGGCACGGTCGCGCCGAATTCCGCGCCGATCGCCCGCTTGTAACGCTCGTGCGTCGACGCGATAAAGGCTTCGGCTACCTTCGGATTCAGCAGATCGACGTAGCTCGCGCCCCGATACCTCGGATTCGTCAGCGGCGCCGTCCATTGATAGAAATACAGGATCACTTCGTCCGCGTGTTCCCTGGCGGCCTCTTTTTGCGTAATTTCCGCTATATTTTCCAATCTGTACGCGGACGAGCGATCTCTATAGTACGCGGCTTCCGCCGCGTATCGCCTGTTCGCTTTGTATATTTTCAGCATGCGGATGTCGTCGGGGTGATGGGGAATTTCGTTTTCCGCCAGAAAGAGATGCTTCTCGCGGTATTCCTCGCCGAGTCTCGGAATCAAGCCGCCCGCCCAGCCGCTCGGCCAGGTGTCCTCGTCGTAGATCCAAGCCTGCATGCCTCTCGATTTGGCTTCGTTCACGCAAGTCTTGACGCAGTCGAACCATTCTTCGGACAGATAGGGCGTCTCCAGTCCGGCGCGCGCATGCATGAAGAAGCCACCCCAGCCCTGTTCGTCCATCTCCCGGATCTGCCGGACCAGCTCGGCCGCCTCCAGCTTGTCGTTCCAGGACCAGAATGCGATCGGCCGGTAGCGGCTGGAAGGCGATTTAAAATCGTCCATCGGCCTCAACCCTTCACGGCGCCGATCATGACGCCCTTCACGAAGTAGCGCTGCAAAAACGGATACACGCACAATATCGGCAAGGTCGCGATGACAATCGTGGCGTACTTCACGTTTTCCGCCACCTCCGACGTGATGTCGCCGTTCTGCGAGCTCGTGACGTTCTGGATCAGAATCTCGCGCAGGATGACCTGAATCGGGTACAAGTCACGGTCCTGCAAAAAAGATGACGCCGCGCAAATAGGTATTCCAGTTGTCGACCGCATAGTACAGCGTCACGACGGCCATCGCCGGCAGCGCCAGCGGCACCATGATCCGGAACAGAATCGTAAAATCGTTGGCGCCGTCGATCTTGGCGGACTCCTCGAGACTGTCCGGAATGGTCTGAAAAAAAGTCCGGAGAATGATTAAATAGAAGGCATTGATCGCATACGGAACGATCATCGCCGCCATGTTGTCGTAGAATCCGAGCGACTTGTACGTCAAGTACATCGGAATGAGGCCGCCGGAGAAAAACATCGTGAACACGATGACGAACATAAACAAATTGCGGCCGTACAAATATTTCCTCGACAAGCCGTAGGCGCCCATCAGCGTCATCAGCAGGTTCAGCGCCGTTCCGAGACCGACGTACACGATCGTATTGATATAGCCGGATATAATATTCGGATTGTCGAAGGCGAGCGCATAGCTGCCCAGCTGCAGCTTTTTGGGAATAAACAGCAGGCCTTGCGCCCGCGCCACCTCCGCGGGCTCGCTCAAGGAGGCGAGCAGCACGTAAAGGCACGGGTACAGCGTGGCGACGACCAGCAAGGTCAGGAATACGATATTGACCGTATCAAAAACGATATCGCCGAGCGAACGTTTCGCAACCATTTCGTATTGTCCTCCTTACCACAAGCTGTTCTGCGTCGTTTTTTTTGCTCAGCCAGTTGGCGCATACGAGCAGCGCGAAGTTAATGGCCGAGTTGAACAAGCCGACTGCGGTCGTATAGCTGATCTGCAGGTTCAGAATGCCCTGCCGGAACACGTAGGAAGAGATGACGTCGGCCGTCTCGTAGGTCATCGGCTGGTACAGCAGAATGATTTTCTCCACGCCGATGTTGAGCATCTGTCCGATCCGGAGGATCAGCAGGACCATGATCGTCGGCAGCAGGCTGGGCAGCGTAATGCTCACGATCTTCCGCCAGCGTCCTGCGCCGTCCATGACGGCCGCCTCGTACATTTCCGAATCGATGCCGGCGATCGCGGCCAAGTAGATGATGGAGCTCCAGCCGACCTGCTGCCATACTTCAGAGGCGACGAAGATCGTCCGGAAGTAGGCGGGCTCCAGCAAAAACGTGATCTTCTGGCCGCCCAACGCCCCGATGATCGTGTTGATCAATCCGTTGAGGGAGGTCAGGTCGATGATGATGCCGCTGATGACGACGAGCGAGATGAAGTGCGGCATGTAGGTGATGCTCTGCACCGTGTTTTTAAACCATTTGACGCGCAGCTCGTTAAGCAGCAGCGCCAGAATGATCGGCGCGGGAAAAGAAAAGATGATCCCGTACAAGCTGAGCAAAATCGTATTCGTAAGCACCTGCTTGAAGGCCACGCTGGAGAAAAACGCCTCGAAATGCTTGAAGCCCACGAACGGCGTCTCGAACAGGTTGCCGATCAAGCCGTACTTTAACGTGTAGTCCTTGAACGCGAGCGCAAGCCCCGCCATCGGCACGTAATAGAAAACGATAAAATAAACCATGACCGGCAGCATCATCAAATAAATGTATTTATGCTTGCGAAGCGCCCTCATCGCATCCTCTCCCTTCCGCGTGCGCGGCGACGGGGAAGAAAGCCGGCGGACGCGCCGGCCTTCCGCCCGAATCGCTTATCGTTGATTGTAGCGCTCCAGCGCCGATTGGTACGCTGCCGTAACTTCGTCAATGCCAAGCTTCTTCAGCTGCGGCACGAACTCGGTCTCCCATTTGTCCAGCGATACTCTGCCGGTAATGAACTTGTCGAGCATTTGCTTCTGGTAATCGTCGATCGCCGGCTTCTTCGCGGTCATCACGTCCATTTCCTGTTCGTTGAACGTGACCGGGGACATGATGCCCGAGTTGTCCGGCATGTTGTCGCCCCAGGTCTGGAAGGCTTTCCATTCCACCTCGGACTTCTGCAGCTTCGTCGCCTCGAGATCGTTCAGTGTCGGAAGACCGGCCGCCGGCGCGGTCAGCGTCAGCATTTCGTTTTGCGTGCGGCCCTGCGGGTCTTTCGTGATCATGTCCGTAAACTTTGGCTTGCCATCCACCATCTCGTAGGTGACGCCTTCCTTGCCGTAGTTGAACGCCATTTTACCTGCCTGCGTGAATACCCAGTTCCACCATGCCATCGTCTCGGCCGGATGCTTGTTGGCGGTCGTGATCGCCAGACTGACGCCCGGATTCGTAATATTCGCCGTATTCCCTTCGAACCAGTAGCCCTTGCCGTCCGGGCCGGTCAGGGAAGGAATCGGCGCCAGCGCAGCATTGGCATCGGCCGCTTGAATGCCGGGCGCCCAGCTCGCCACGCGTCCCGCCGAAGAGTAGGAAGCGCTTACGGTTCCGTTCGTATACTTCTGTTGCAGCTTCGTATTGTCGTTCAGCATGTATTCGGGATCCAGCAGCCCTTCCTTGTACAGCTTGTTCAGATAGGCGACGCCTTCCTTGAAGGCCGGATCCGCCGGGCTGTACACGACCTTGCCGTCGCGCTGGATGAACGCGTCGTTGCCGGCGGTCGCGCCGAACGGGTAGAGCAGCTTCTCGATGCCGAGGATGCCTTTGTCCATGCCCGTGGCGCTGATGTATTCGTCCTTTTTGCCGTTGCCGTTGACGTCTTTGTCCTGGAACGCCTTCAACGTCTTGTACAGATCGTCCGTGGAACGCGGCATCGGCATGCCGGCTTTGTCGAGCCAATCCTGTCTGATCATGAAGCCGTTGTACGTACGCATCGTCAGATCGGGCTGCATTAAGGAAATATAGTCCATTTCCCCCTGGTCGTTCGTCACCCGCTTCTTGATCTCCGGATACGACTCCAGCACCTTCGCATAATCGGGCGCGTTCTTCATGTATTCGTTAAGCGGAATGATGACGCCGTCCTTCACGTACTTGTCCGCGCCGCCTGCCAGAAACTGCGAGTTGCCCCACGGGTAAAGGATGACGTCCGGCAAGTCGCGCGAAGCGATCATCAGGTTGAACGGCTCCTGCAATTGTCCGGCGGAAGGGTGAATCCATTCGATCTTGACGCCGGTCGCCTTCTCCATCTCCTGGAACGCCAGCACCTCGCCGTAATTTTTGAAATACTTTAAAATAGGGTCTGCCGCCGTCCACACCTTAAGCGTAATCGGTTTGTCCGCGTTCGCGATCGGATACATGCCTTCTTGCGGTTGCGCCGAAGCCTGCGGCGAATTCGTTCCGGCCGCCGTGGAAGCAGGCGCCGTCGAGGCAGGCGCCGATGCACCGTTCGTTGCCGACGTCTCGTTTTTTGTGCTGCAACCGGTTACCGACACCGCCGTCGCCAGCAGGATCGTTCCCCAAGTCGACTTTTTCTTGAATGCTGCGGAGATGCTTGCCATCCATCGTGTCCCCCTCATCGTATGGTCGGCCCGTTCCGGCGCTTGACGCTCGAGCCGGTTCGGCCTGAAGGAAGCGTACCAAGCGCGCATGGAAGCTGTATATCGCCATGTCATTTTCGCCTGTTCCGTTGTTTACATGTCCGGTATTCTTTTTTTTCCGATGTATGCCGTTCTTTACGTAGACCGTCAGCGCCCTTCCTTGAACTGCCCGGGGGTGATGGATTCGAGCTTCTTGAAGCTTCGAATGAAGGAGTTGGCGCTGCCGTAGCCGACCTTGTCGGCGATCTCCGTGATCGACAGGTCGGTGCCGGAGAGAAGGTCCTTCGCCCGCTGAATGCGCAGCCGCGTGACGTAATCGATGAAGTTGTAGCCGGTATGGTCCTTGAAGAAGCGGCTCAAGTAAGAATTGGACATGCCCAGATAATCGGCGGCCACGAGCAGCGACAGCTCCTTGTCCGAATAATGCGCCTCGATATACGCCATCATGCGATCGCGAAGATCGTTGTTGTTGCTCTCCCGCCTGTCCAGCAGATAGACGCATACCTTCCGCAAGATCTCCTTGATTTCCTGATGCATCTCGTCCACCGTATCGCACTGCATGAGCGTGGCGACCATATCCGCGTTTTCGCCGAACACCTCTTCGTGATTGGCCTGCACGCCGTCCAGCACCTTGACGATCGTGCCGACCATGTCGAAGAACAGGCAGTTGACCAGGTACACCGGCAGCCGGCGGTTGACATAGTTCTCTTCGTAGATCCGGTCCAGCAGCCGCTCCGCGCCTTCGGCATCGCCGATTCGCACATGGTTCATGATTTGCAGCTCGAGATCCATCGGATAGTAGTAGCTATTGCTGCTGAGCGGAATATCCCGGTACATCGTCAGGGAATGCTTCCCGTGAAGCAAACGCTGGCTCAGCGCCAGCTTCGCCTCGGCCCAAGCGCCCGGAACGCCGCTTAGCCCCCGGCATACATTGCCCGCGCCGGCGCTCAGATCGATTCGGAAGCGATCGCCGATAAACTGGATCAGCTGCTTCATCAGGTCCGCGGTCTCCTGGTACATGTCCGCCTCCGACAGATCGCCGTAATTGACCAGCAGCGTAATTTGCCCTTCCTCCTCATAGGAGAACGCCTGATGACGCTGGTTGAACAGCTCTTCGGCGATATTGACGATGATGAGACGAACCAGGTCGGGACGGTAGCCGTCGCCCTGCTCGGTCAGCGGCGCGAAGTCGTCGATCCGTATCAATAGGACGTTAAACCATTCGGACTTCCACCGGATGTTGAGCACCTCCTGCATGCGGTCGATCTCGCCTTGATTCCGGTATGTATTCATGAGCAGCTTTTTCATGAAATTCGAGCGGATACTGTGGAGCTGCTGCTTGAACTGATGCTCGAGCTCGGACTTTTTATCGTACGTCTCTTCGATCTTGCCGATGAGCGTGTCATAATCGATCGCAAGATGCGGCTCCGTCTTCCCTCCCCTATTAATAGAAGAGATAATCCGCTTGATCGGCAAATAGTTTTTTTCGCGACAAATAGACCGACAGCGCGAAGCCGAGCAGCAGGCACGCCGCCATGACGGCCAAGATCATGCCTTGAATCCAATCGACCCGGCTCATGAATACGTCCTGCCGGATGACCGAGTAATAGCTCCAGCCCCTCACCTGGGAAGGCACCGCCACGGCAATATAAGACTGCTTGTCCAGCCGATAGCTTGCAAAATTCCCTTGATGCGTCCCGCTCAGCATCGGCGACTTCAGGATGGCATTGTCCGGATCGGTCGAGAAAATAACGGCGCCGCTCTCGTCGACGATATAGTAGTCGCCCTTCAGGCGATTGCTCGGCGATTCGAACAGGGAGCGGATCGTGCCTTCGCGGATATAAGCCAGCATCGTGGCCGTGGACTGCCCGCCCTGAGACTGAAGCGTGCGGGAGTAAATAATCGACTTGACGCCTTTGTCCGCGATCGTGCCGATCTGCGCGGACGCCCGAAGCTGGCCGTCGTGCGCCTGCTCCAGCTCCGCCAGCCATTGCTCGTAAGTCGAATCCCTCGGCCCGTAGCTTCTGTAGATCAGGTCCGCGGAGTAATTCGTCACCGGCGTCAGGAAGGTGCGGTCCTTCTTCATGTATATAAAGGCATCCGAAATAAACTTGTTGACGGATGAAATGCCGGAAAAATCCCTTGCGAAATCGGTGATGGTGAAATATTGGTCCGGTCCCGCGGCGCCGTCCGCGTTAAAGAGCTGGCGAAGAAAGCGGTTCGTGGAAATTTGATAGGACATCTCGTCCAGCTCCATCACGCGCGTGTCGATCGCCAGCTTCGTCTGGTTCAGCGCCGACAGCGCCGAGCTCTTCGTCTCTTCCTCCAGCGCGTTTCGAACCTGCGAGATGATCAACGTGCCCAGCAATCCCATGGGGATCAGCAGGACAAGCGCGAAAGAAAGCATGATGCCCAAATAAATGCGGTTCAAAAATAGCTTGCTCATAGAAGCACCTCTTAAGTGGGATGCGGCTCCGCAAAAAAGACGAAAGAGAAAGACGGTTTCCCGTCCCTCTCTCTCGAAGTTAATGGCGCCCCGGGTTATCTCATGGGCGGGAATCCCCTTGTTATACCTCTTGTCTGCTGTAAGGCAGCACCTGGAAATCCGTGACCAGCATATTGCCCGTTTCCGCGAAGACGGCCAGATTGCTCAGAGCCGTCGCCTGCGCGCGGAAGGAGAACGATTCGCCGATCACCTGCGTCTGTCCGCCTTGCGGCGTGATCAATACGCGATACTTCTTGGCGGGCACGTCGATCTCCAGCCTGACCTTGTACGATGTCCCCTTCGCGTAATTGAGCGTGGATTCGCTTGCGTATCCGCCGGTCGTATACGCATCGAACTGGCCGGTCGGATTCAAGCGGACGATCGCGGCCAGGGCGCTGTATGCGCTCGCCGGGCTGCCGGACAGTCCGATCACGCCGTTGATCGAATCGCTCGTCGGAATGACGTTGTATTCGACGACTGCCTGGCCGGTGACGGAGGTGAAGCCGACGTTCTGCCAATCGCGCTTCGCGAGTACGTAAGACCCGCTGGAGCCGACCAGCAGCGCCTCGCGCGTCGGCGACGACAATCCGGTCGTATCGTAGGCGACCGCCTTCAGCCGCTGTACGCCCGAGAGCACCGTGTAGTCGAATTCGAACGGCTGCGCCGTTTTCGTATCGATCAGTTGACCGTCCCGGTAAAGCTCCACCTTCTGAATCCCGTCGGAATCTTTGGCGTTGACCTGGACGGAGAGCGTATCGTTAACCGTCTCCACCTGTCCGTCGGTCACGCCTATGAGCGCGGCGACAGGCGGGATATTGCCGACCGTGCCCGTAAATTCGTAGGCGCCGATATCGAAGCCCGGGCCGGTCGGCCTGACGTTGCCGTCGAGATCGGCGCCGAAGGATCTCGTCGTGCCGTTGTTAATAGCCGGAGAGTCGGCGCCCAGGTGCCAGTCGTTGAGGACGAGATTCGCTTCCGTCCGCAGCGGATCGAACGCGATAAACTTCGGATCGAGTCCGATAATATCGTTCGGTCCCGTGACGACCGGCACGCTGCCGTTGTAGATCAAATTGTAATCCGCGTCAATGGTCGACCCTTCCGAAGCCCCGTAGGTGGACGTGCCGAAGCCGACGAATATGTTGTTGCGCAGCGTCGCGGAGCCGCCGGTGCCGACCGCATTGATGCCGAAGAAAGCTTGCTGGCCGTTCGTCTTGGCGCCGGTGAAGGTGTTGTTCTCGAACACCATATTCGGGATGCCCCCGTTCGTCTTGCCCAGGAAGGCGCCGGAGGAAGCTACGCCGCCGAACACGTTGTTGCGGATCGTCCAGTCCGAGATGCGGTAAATGCCGTTCACGCCGTTTTTATCGTTCTCCAGCATCAGGCCCTGATGATAGAAACCCAGGAATACGTTGTTCTCGATCAGCACACGTTTGACGTCGATATTGGAATCGTCCCAGGACTGAACGACGTCGGCATGCGCAGGATCGCTTGGCGTCGAGGGTCTGTACAGATCGGCAAGACGCGTCCCGTGCAGGTAGTTGTGCCGCACGACGATGTCGCTGCCGAACACGCGCAAGAAATCGCCTTGCGGCTCATCCGTATTATGGACGCTGATTTGCTCCACTTCATTGTACTCGACGATCGAATTGCTGCCTACCTGGAATGCCGAAGCGGTTTTATTCGCATAGTTGTGTCCGATGTAGGTGTCTTGGGGCAATTGCCCGGCCTTATATTCGGCGATGACCGCATAGCCGACGTAATCCTTGAAGCGGTTGTCCACGACTTGGACATGATCGGCATACACGCTGATCGCATTGCGCAGAACCCCCCGGCGTACCCGAGTACTGGCTTTCGCCGTCGAACTGCAGTCCTTCGATGCGGACATACTGGCCGTACACCTCGATCGTGCTCTTGACGACCGCGTCGTCCGCCTCCGCCTTCAGGACGATCGGACGGCTGGCCGTCCCGGAATACGTCATGTAGATCGGACCTTCCGCGTACACGCCGTCCTTCACGATAATGGTCGTGCCCGCTCTGGCCGCCTTCACGGCTTGCCTGATGCTGGTGAACGCGCCGTTCGCGCCGTCCGGATGGACGTATATCGTACCGTCCTCGACCGGCGCCGGCGGCGCCTGGGGCGGATTGACGCCGTAATTGTCGATGACCCAGGTTTGCTTGTTGGCGATGTTCCATGGGTTGACGTAGCCATCCTCAAAGCCGGGGTCCTTGAGCAGGTTCGTGCCCGACGGGCTTCCGAGAAAGGCGCTGTCCATGAATACGACGCCGCCCGAACCCGGCGCGCCGTCGGACACGACAAACGTAAGCTGCGTGTTGCTGCCCGTATTAAAGGCAGGCGTCGCGCATTCCGTCCATCCGGAAGCATTGGCGCTGCACGTCGCTTGGCCAAGGTTGGCCCCCCCAGGTGCCCGCTTTGACGAGCAGCCGAATTCCGATGCCTCCCTTCACCCATATTTTCCCGACGTAGCTCGTATTCGGCGCCGCATTGGCTATCGTCTGCGTCATGCCTGAAAAAGTCGGCGTACTGGGGATCGTCGCCTGCAGCGACCAGTCGCCCTGATACGTATAGGAACCGAAGCTGGACTGGACGATCGTCCAAAGGCCGTTCGTGCTCATCGTCCAGCCGGCATTGCCGCTCTCGAATCCGCCGTTCTGCAGCAGGTTCGCGCCTCCGGCCGTTCCGAGGAATGCGTCGTCGACGTATACGGCCGACGTGCCCGCGTAGTTGTCGGCAACAATAAAGGTGACTTGCGTGCTGCTTCCGGAATTGAACGCGACCGAACACGACGTCCACCCGCTCGAAGCGTCGCATTTTTGCTGGGCGATCGTCGCCCCCCAATTGCCGGCCTTGACGAGCAGCAGGAGGGAGCCGGTTCCTTTCACCCAGATCTTCGCATTGTAAGCCGTATTCGAAGTCACGTTGACGAGCTGTCTGCTGTTGGAGAACTTGGGCGGCGTCGACAACTGCACCTTCATCGCGGCAGTCCCGCTGCGGCTCAGGCTCCAATAATCGTCGGCAAAAGCTGCCGTAGGCGCCAGCATTCCCCATAGCAGCGCCAGGATCAGCGCCAGATTAAGCGAGTGGATCGACATTCCGAACAATCGTTTCATCTCATTGCTCCTCTCGTCTCGTACGGATTTTAAAAACTGTAAGCGGATACAATTTGATGCGGCCACCATTCCTCGGTTATCCGGGCGGACCTCCCTCCTCCGGCTTGACGATTGCGCCATGCCGTTCTCGTCGCGATGCGGCGCGTGATCGCGTTTACATCGTATCAAGCGTCGTTTATCCCGCCTATGCGCGATTCATCGCAGGCTGCACCGGGTTTTACATTTTCGATATTCATCTTTAGCGCCCGTATTCCATTATTTACAGCGGCGCTTCGCGCGCGTTGAAACGGGCCTGCAGACAGCGACAGCCCCCCCGAAAACGGGAGGCTATCTTCCTTCGATCGTATGGGCTCGCAGCACATGCAGCCGAGCGTCTGGTGCTCTATTGAATCGTCAGATTAAAGCCCGGCTGCAGGTAGTACAGGCTCGGATAGGCGACATTGCTCGTCGTCAGGCCGTTGAAGGTCGCCGCGCCGTTGCCGGTGTAGGTGTAGATCGCCGCGCCCTGGTGCGGTCCTGAGAAGCGGGACGTCGTCACGCCGTCGAGGCCCGTGCCGTTGATGTTGATATTGTTGAACACGATATTCTGGAAGCCGCCGCCGTAGCCGAACTGGATCGCGTCGCGCTGCGTATTGATAATGTCGATGTTCGTGAACGTGACGTTGCGGATGGCGTCGTTGGACGCTTCGAGGTCGATCGCGCCGCGCTCGCCGTTGTACAGGTCCTTGCTCGTGCCGCTGTTAATGATGGTCGTGTCCGAGAAGACAATTCCGGTGTTGTTCTGGAAATGGTAGCCCGGGAACACGGTGTTCATCCGGATGCCGGAGCCGCCGACCGTGTCGACGATCAGGTTGTGGTCCGCCTTGTGGCCGCTGCCGCCGAAGAAGGCAATGCCGCCCGCGCGCCAGTTGTTTTCGATCGTGTTGTAGGAGAACGTATTGTTCACGCCGGCCGGCGCGCCGTTCGTGTCGCTGGTCCAGACGGCCAGCGCGTCGTCGCCGTTGTTGCGCAGGCTGCTGTTGCGGACGATCGAATTGCTCGTGCCCTGGGCAAAGTTGACGCCGTCGGCCAGGTTGTTGCGGATGCGGCTGTTCTCGATCGTCAGCCCGTTCGCGTAGATCGCCGGGGTATGCGCATAATCGCCGACCCAGAAGCCGCACTCGAAATGCTCGACCCAAACGTCGTGAATCGTGGAGTTCGAGCCGAAGTTATCCATGAAGCCCTTGTAGATCGCATTTTGGCCGTAGCGCGACCGGAGCTTGGAGTTCATGTACACGTTGCTGAAATCAAGCTTGCCGGAGATGCGCAGCGAGATGCCGCCGCCTGCCGCGTTCGGGTTCGTGAACTGGATGTTCGTATGCCAGATGCCCGCGCCCGTCACGGTCAGGTTGTTGATCATGCTGCTCGCAGAGCCGATCTCCCACATACTGCTCAGGTTAAACGTACCCTCCGGAATGTACAGCGTCTTGCTTGCGGCGACGGCCGCCGTCACCGCGGATTTGAACGCCGCGAGATCGTCCTGCCCGTCGTTCGCCACGGCGCCGTAGTCGGTGACCGATACGGCGTTGGTCGGACGCGCGATGGCGGCCGGCACCGGTTCGATCTCCAGGAAGTCGACGCCGTATTCCAGGCTGTCCCCGTTCCCCTTCTGAATCCGGATCGTGTCGCCCGGCGCAAGCGGCGTATCCAGCTTCCAGTGCACCTCGTCGAAGCGGAAAAGCGGTCGTCCGCCGCCCGGCGCGTCCGCCGGCATGTCGCCGGAGAAGTACTGCCAGTTGTAATACGACGACAGCGATACCGTCTTTACCTTCGTCCCGTTGATATACACGTCAAGCGAGCCGTTCAGGCCCATACCGTCGCCGGAGTCGGGCATCGTGAAGCGCATCGTGACGCCCGCGCCCCCCTGCCCCTGGCGTACGGTCCACTGCGCATAGGAGCCGTTCGACGGCAGCGCCACGTATTTCTGGCCGGACGCCTCGGACGCGATCAATGCCTGGTCGAAGTTCGGCGCGGCCTGCAGCGTGGCGCCGCCGCCTCTCGTCGCGTCCTCCGTGTCGTACCGGAAGTACGGCATGCTGGCGCCGCGCGCCGCGTAGACGGTCAGGTTCGCCGTACTCGCATTGTTGGTCTGCTTGGTCGGGACTTCGTTGCCGTCCGCGGCGACGGTCGTCGTCACCGTGTAGCTGCCGCTCCCCGCCGTCCACGTGCCCGGAATGGCGACATTCGCGGAACCGCCTGCCGCGAGCGATCCGCTGTAGGAGCCGTTCAGCGTCTGGACGGTCGTGCCTGCGCCGTTTTTGATCGCGACCGAGATCGCGTGCGCGCCGGCTGCCGAAGCGATCGTGCCCTGATTTTTCAAATTGACCGTGAAGCTGACGGCGCTATTCGCGGTCGGCGTGACCGGCGACCACGAAGTCGCGGCGATCAGATCCGAGCTGGAAACGGGCGCGACCGTAAGCGGCGCTGCGTTCGTATAGCTGTTGTTCGCTTCGTTCTGTTCGATGACGGCGTTGTTCTCGTCGACCTTGGCCGAGAGCGTGTAGGATGCCGCGGTCTTGGCGCCTGCGCTCACAGAGACGTTGGTGGATGCGCCCGCAGCCAGCGCGCCGACCTGCGCGGTGCCGGCGGCGTCGCCGTTCAGGTAGAAGTTGACCGTCGTCGCCGCGGATGCCGCGGTGCCGTTGTTTTTAACGGTCGCGTTCAGCGTGAGCGCGTCGGTCTCGATCGGCGAGGCCGGCGACCAGGACATGCCCGTAATCGTCAGGTCGGGATTGGCGGCCGGCGTGCCGAACACCTGGAACTCCGCGATCTGTCCGGCAGGCGCGCCGGTATTCGCCGTGATGTTCAGTTGCAGTCGCTTCACCGTCGCCGTCACGGGGGATCGTCACCGTGTTGCCGGATGCCGGGTTAAACGTGTAGGTCTGCGAGGAGACCAGGTTCGAGAAGGTCGTCGTCGACTGATTGTGGCCGAGCACCTGAAGCGTCTGGGTGCGCGTGCCCCACTCCGTCGCCGGATTGAGCTTCAGCGCGATGGACGTGATGTTCTGGTTGGCGCCGAAGTCGAGCGTGAGCGTGCTCGGGTTGCCGCCGCCCTCCCAGTACGTGGCGGTGTTGTCATCGTTCGCGTTGGTCGCCACGAAAGCTTGGGTGTTGGAGGAGGCGACGATCGGCTTGCCGATCGCGATGTTGCCGCCCGGCGGCGGCGGCGCTGTCGGGGTTGCGGTTGGCGTCGCCGTTGGCGTTGCCGTCGGGGTCGCGGTTGGCGTCGCTGTCGGCGTTGCGGTTGGCGTTGCCGTTGGTGTCGCCGTCGGCGTGGAGGTCGGCGTCGTGCCCGCGTCCACCGCGATCTGATCCAGATTCACGTTGGCGGAATCGCCCGCATCGTATTTGTACGCGATCGTATTGCTGCCCGCGTTCAAATTGAGCGCTTCCGTCTGCGTGCCCCACGTATCCCAGTTGGCCAGGTTCGCCAGGGTGGTCTGACGAATCTTCGCGCCGTTCACGTAGATGGACAGCGTTCTGGCGGCGCCGTTCGCGTTGCCGTACTTCAGCGTCACGTTCCGGCTGCCCGCCGCAGGTACGCTGACCGTGAAGGTCGTCGTCGCGCCCTGCGTCCAGTATCCGTCGACGAAGCCTGTTCCCGCATAGCCTGTGTGGTCGGTGTTCACCTTAGCCCCGCCCGAGAGCGCGGCGGACTCCGCCTGATACGTACCCGGAGGCGGTGTCGGTGTCGGCGTAGGCGTCGCACCTGCAGCACCGTAGATCTCCAGCTCGGAAAGCTGCGCCGCAGGCCAGCCCGTATTCGCGGTGAAGCTCAGTCGAACGTACCGGGTCGACGTCGCCGTGAAGTCGATCGTGACGGCGTTGCTGGCGACGGCCGGATTAAACGTGTAGTTCGCGGAGCCCACGATATTGGAAAACGTAGAGCCGTTCGCGCTGCCCTGAACGGCCAGCGTCTGCGTCCGCGACTCCCAGCTCGGCGGCAGCTTCAGCACGAGCTGGTCGATGCTGACGCTCGCGCCCAGGTCGACCTGTATCCATTGCGGAAAAGCGTTGTTCGTGCTCTCCCAATACGTGCTTGCATTGCCGTCTTTCACGTTGTCCGGCGTGTATGTCTGCGATTGGCCGCTGGCGGTAATCGTTTTGCCGATCGTCAGATTCGTTCCTCCGGCCGCGAACGCGGGCGAGAGGATGCCTGCGGCCGAGATCCATCCGGTCATCAGCAATATTAGGGCGAGCGTCCATGCTGCGTGCTTGTGTCGCATTATAGTCCTCCTCGAAATGGTTTTGAAGACGATATGAAGCCTAGCGCACAATGATAGCGGTTACAATTTTGAATTGACCGATTTGTTGCCAAATGCTTCGCCTGCTTTTTCCGCTGCTTGCATCCGCCCTCCCTTCCCCGAGTTCAAGTACAGCTTTATTATAGTAAGGCGATTCGCTCGCCTATAAGGCGTGATCTTACGAAGATGGTAGCCGATTCCAAGCACATGGACCGGGAAACAAAAACAGGCCAACCGGAAATGCCGGCCGACCTGCTTCGATCCTGCGTTTATTCGACGGTTCACTGCAATCCCTTTGCCTGATCGATCCAGCCAAGCAGCGTCTGCACGTACCGCTTCAAGTACTTGAGCGTCGTCTCGTCCGTCAGACGGCCGCGCTCGGCATCCACCTTGTCCATGACCTGCGAGATGTACATTTTCTGAAAAGGCAGCACCCACGCCTGCGTCGCCTCCAGCGTCTGCCGGATCTGCTGCTGCGACAGGATCGTGCCTTTGGGACCGGGCGTCGAACCGACGATGCCGACTGGCTTATGGATAAGCGCGGCCGTCCGGGTCGGCGTCGATGCCCAATCCAGCGCGTTTTTGAGCACGCCTGGAATGCCCGAATTGTACTCCGGGCTCACGATCAGCAGCCCGTCCGCGCCGCGGATCGCCTCGCGATAAAGCCGCACGGCCTCGGGGCCGTCGCCGACGTCGACGTCCGCGTTGTACAAGGGCAAATCCGCGATCGATATGTATTCGTAAGCGGCCTCTTCCGCCAGGCCAAGCTCCGGCACGGTGGCCGCGATCATGCGATTGTACGACTGCTCCCTCAAGCTCCCCACGATGATGCCGATCTTTTTCATCCGGATGCCCCTCTCTTTGGATTAATGCGGCGATAAGTGCCGGATCCAATATTCCGATAGATGAACAAAGGACGACCGCCTGGCTGGCCGGCCGTCCCTTCATTGCGTTAGCGATTCGCGAGATAAGCCGCGACTTCGGCAAGTCTCGAAGCGTAGCCCCACTCGTTGTCGTACCAGGCCGCGATCGACACGATGTCGCCTTGTACCTGCGTCAGCGGCAGGTCGATGATCGACGAATGCGAGTCGCCGACGATGCGCGAGGACGCCCATTCGCCTTCCAGCACGTCCAGCACGCCCTTGAGTTCGCCTTCGGCGGCCGCGGCGCGGAACATGTCGTTGATCTCCTGGGCCGTGACCGGCTTCTCGGTGATCAGGTTGAGCTCGGCGATACTGCCGGTCCGGGTCGGGATCCGGTACGCCTTGCCCGTGATCTGAAGATCCGGCCAGATGAACTTAAGCGCCTTGGCCGCGCCGGAAGACGACGGAATGATGTTCTCGGCTGCCGCCCAAGAGTCGCGGCGATCCTTCATCGGCTGATCCGTCAGCGACTGAGTGTTCGTGTAGGAATGGACGGTCGAGAACAGGCCGTGCTTGATGCCGAAGTTCTCGCGCACCAGCTTGACGACCGGAGCCAGCGCGTTGGTCGTGCAGCTTGCCATGCTGATGATCTTGTGCTTGTCCGGATCGAAGTGGTCGAGGTTGATGCCCTTCAGCAGCACCGCGTCGCAATCGTCCAGCGTCTTGCTCGGGCCGCTGACGAGTACGCGCTTGGCGCCCCGGTCCAGGTGAACCTGGGCGACGGAACGCGTCACGGCACGGCCGGTGCAGTCGATGACCAGATCCACGCCGAGCGCCTGCCAGTCCGGCACCTCGCTCGCCGAGTTGATGTACTGGATGTCCCGGCCGCCGATGACGATGCTGCCTTCGCCGCCGGATACCGCTTCGGGCCACCTTTTATAGTTCGTATCGACTTCGAACAACGCGGCCAAAGTGGCCTCGTCCTTAATGTCCGAGATCGACACCGGTACGAAAAGATTGTCTTGAAGAGCGACCCTGAGCAGCTGCCTGCCGATACGTCCGAATCCGAATACCGCGATTTTGCCCATGTTTGCCCTCCGATATGAATTGGTTTATTTTACTTGCGCGCACCTCTCCAATTTACACCGAATCCGGTTCGGATTGAAGAGCCTGGGGAATTAATTCGCGCACTTCGATCGGCAGCAGGTTCGCTTCGATCTGCTCGCGGTGCGGCTCGTACCACGAAGGGAGCATCAGCTTGCCGCCCAAAGCGTCGGCCGGCTCGTCGTTCGCGAATCCGGGCGGATCCGTCGCGATCTCGAACAGAATGCCGCCGCTCTCGCGGAAGTAGATCGCGTTGAAGTATTGGCGGTCGATGACCTCGGTCGGATGGAAGCCGGCTTCGCTGACCGTTTGCTGCCACTGTACGTGCTCATCGAAGTCCTTCGCTCTCCAGGCGATATGGTGAATCGTGCCGGCGCCCGGCGTCCCCCACGGCATGTCGGCCGTCGGGACGTCGACGATGTTGCCGATGTCGCCGAATGCCCGGTAGCGGGTGTAGCCGTCCTCTTCGCCGACGCGCTCCATACCGAGCACATGCTCGAGGACCGCGCCAGTCTGCTTGACGTTCGCGCTGAACAGGATGGCGCCGCCGAAGCCCTTGATCGCCTTATCCGGCGTGATGCCGCCGAACGACCATTCGCTGTTCGCGCCTTCCTCGCGTTCGACGAGCTCCAGGCGCAGGCCTTCGTTGTCTTCGAACTGCACGAAGTTCTCTCCGAAGCGCGACGTCTTCTCGAACGAGATGCCGAAGCCGGACAGGCGTTCTTCCCAGAAGCCCAAGGCGCCGACCGGCACGACGTAAGTCGTCACGCCGACCTGGCCTCCGCCGACCCGGCCCTTGCGGGAGTTCGGATGCGGGAAGAAGGTAATGATCGTGCCGGGGCTGCCGGACTTATCGCCGAAGTAGAGGTGGTATACCCTCGGGGGCATCGAAATTGATCGTCTTCTTAACGAGACGGAGGCCCAGGACGCCGGCGTAGAAGTCGACGTTCTCCTGCGGATTTCTGGCGAATGCGGTGATATGGTGGATGCCTGCGGTTTGGATCGTCATGATTAAATCACTCCTTGTTTTTATTAGGAAGCGGCATTTAGGTTTTGTTGGTTAAAATAAGTTGAGCGCGCTGTCGAGCGAATATGCGCCGGCGCCGGCAAAGGCGACTCCGATCGCGACGGCCAGCAGCACGAGCGGGTATTCGTAACCGTTGGCGGTCGCCCACAGTCCGTTGGGTGCGTGGACTTTGACGATCGCGCCGATCATGGCGAGCGCGATAAGCGCCGCGGCCACCGGCGTCATCAAGCCCACCGTGAACAATGCGCCGCCGAGCAGCTCCATTAGTCCCGCGGCTACAGCCATCGCGACGCCCGGCTTGATGCCGACCGACTCCATCCAGCCGCCCGTCCCCTTCGGGCCGTAGCCGCCGAACATCCCGAACAGCTTCTGGGCGCCATGCCCCACGAACAACAATCCTACGACGATCCGAATGATCAGCAATCCCGTATCCATCATGATAATTCTCCCCTTTAAAATGTTAGTTTTAATTTTCTTTAATTAAAGATATTAGGGTGGCGAAAACTTCGCATTCTAAATCGGTTCCCGCCAGCCAATGCCTTGCGCTCGAATCAACCTCGTCACTGTCCACTTCATCGTGCCGGCCATTCGTCATTCCTCATTTCGCGGTTTGTTGAGTTCGTTTATCTCTTGAATTAAAGATAATTGATTTCGAGTAATTTGTCAACACCCCTTTTGAGATTTTGGGGAAGGCTATTTTTCGCGCTTGCTTGGTTTGTTTCTCGTTGGGACTTCCAGCAGCATGGCGATGTCGCGAAGAACCGATTTGTTTCTAGGCGGGACTTCCTGCGGCGCGGCGGTGTGGCGGTGAGCAGGTTTGTTTCTACATGGGACTTCCAGCAGCATGACGGTGTTGTGGAGAGCCAGTTGGTTTCTAGGCGGGACTTCCAGCGATGTGGCGGTGTGGCGGCGAGACGGTTTGTTTCTACATGAGACTTCCCGCGGCGCAGTGGTGTCGTGGCGAGCTGATTTGTTTCTACATAGGACTTCCCCCCGGTGCGGCGGTGTCGCGGAGGGCCGGTTTGTTTCTACATGGGACATCCTGCGGCGTGGCGGTGTCGCGGAGAGCCGGATAGTTTCTACATGAGACTTCCTACGGCGTGGCGGTTTCGCGGAGAGTCGGTTTGTTTCTAGGTGGGACTTCTTGCGATACGGCGATGTCCAGGAGATCTGGTTTGTTTCTATATAGGACTTCCTGCGATGTGGCGGTGTGGCGAAGAGCCGGTTTGTTTCTACATTGGACTTCCTCGGCAGAGTGGCACGCTGACGTAAGCATTCGCACGCAAAAAAAAGCCACCGGAACCGTCATACGGACGGCTGCTCCGGCAGCGAATGGCTGGACTGTATGGTTCAGCCGTGATGCTTGGGGACGAGCGTGCACAAGCGGCTGGAGAATCGGCTGCCCCAGACGGCGACGGCCAGCAGAACAAAAACGGCCAAGGCAGACAGGACCAGCGGGCTCAGTGCATGGGAGAATGCCGCAAGCGCGCCAAGGGCGACAAGCCCCGTCGCATGCGGAACCGCGAACATGCGCGATACGATCCAGATAAAGATCGCGTTGCTCAGAAGATAAAGGGCCGGGGAACCCAAAATGACCAATGCCACGCCCTGATCAAGGTGCCCGGCAGGATGCGCGAGCAGAAATTCGTCCGCCACCGCCGACAGCACGATGCCTCCCGCCAGCAGCAGATGCGTATACGTATAGGCCGCTCTCGCCAGTTCTCCCGGGACTCTCGCGTTCACGATATAGTGATGGCCGATGCGCGACGTCGTCTCGAAGTAAATCCACCACATGGACACCGTGCCCAAGAACGAGACGAGAAACGCCAACACCGTCTCCGCATTCCTTTCCAATCCGGCAAAGGTGGCGCCCATGACGATAATGGACTCTCCGAGCGCAATAATAATGAACAGCCCGGCGCGTTCCGCCATATGCGAACCTTCGACCGCCCAGTCTTCAGCCGTCGAGCGGCCGATTCGAGGTACCCAGAAACCGAGCGACGGCGCGACATAGTCGATGAGCAGCGCCGCGCCCCATAGCGCCAGTCGGACTTCGCCCTCCTGCGTCCCGCCCGCGACCCAAAAGACGCCGGATAAAATGAGCCAGCATAGAATCCGCACCAGGTTAATCTGATTGACCGGCGCGCCGTGCCCGAGCGCCCATACGGTGAAGGCGGTACGACCGATCTGGAATGCGGCATACGAGATGCCGAAATACAGGCCGGCATGCTCGAACGCCTCGGGAATCGACGTGGACATGACGAGGCCGATCAGCATGAGCGAGAACAGCATAATTCGTACCGGAAGCGCGTCGGGACTCAGCCAGTTGATGACCCAGGTCGTGTAGTTCCATGCCCACCATATCGCCATCGTCAACATGGCCGTATGGAGCGCGCCCATCCACGTGAAGTTCTCGAGCAGCGAATGGGACAGCTGCGTGACGGCGAATACGAAAATCAAATCGAAAAACAGTTCGATAAACGAAACCTTGCCCGAATCGCTTAGGCCTCTGCTGCGAAAAAGCTCGGGTCTGTGATGCGTTTGCGCCATGCCGGCGATCCTCCTCCTCTTCGCTCTCTTCTCATTTAAAGCTGAGTATAGCAGAGAACGCCGGCTCTTTGGCTAAAGTTTCATTTCCCCAAGCTTTATTCGCGGCCTAGCGTCTTGGGTGAATCGCTCTCCGAATTCTCTTTTTCGCGATCCAACGCCGACTGCATTTCGGACTCCATGCGCTTCAGGACATCTGCGACCGACACTTCCCCCGGACATCGCCTGCGGCGTATACATGCGAGAGATCTCTTCGATCCGATTGAGTACCGTCACCGACAGCGCACTTAAGGAAGCGGCAAACGATGGATTTCGATGCCGGAGCTTGTAGAAAACCGCCTTGTCGTCGTCGGACTGATCGTCTCCCAAATTTCTGGCCGACAAGCTTGACGGATCGATGCGCGGGAGCACTTTGGCATAGTCCTCGCCACCGATATATTGGAGCAGCCGCCACGCCGCGGCAGGCTGAGGCGCATTTTTGGGGATCGTGAGTACGTCGTCCGGCACCGCCGCCGCTCCCGTATCCGGCTCTCGCTCGCTCACCGGCACGGTTGCCATGCCCCATTCGATCGACTCATATCCGCCCCCGCCCAGCGTTCGGAAGAGCCGCGAGTCGTTCACCGCCATCGCTACCCGACCATTCAGGAAAGGCATGTCATTCAACTGGCTCTCCTTCAGGCTCGATACAGCCGGCTTGTTCGTCTTCGCCCTGTCCAGGCAAGCTCCCGATGCGAGGCAAGACTTCACGTTCTGAAAAATATGCTCCCATGCCTCCGTATTTAACGTGAACTTGCCATTCGCATACACGCTTATCCCGTCAGTTTCGCCAATATTTAACGCCATCATGAACGGATTTACCGAAGAAGCGTAGTCGAGTCCGAATTCGGCAGGCTCATCGCCGGCGGGCGCCTTGGCGAATCGCGTCGCCAGAGCGAACACCTCGTCCCAGGTCATGTAATCAGTCGGATAAGCGATCTTATAGCGATCAAAGAGTGCCTTGTTGTAATAAAGCGCGTGTCCGGTAAAAGTGGCCGCCAATCCGAACAGCTTTCCTTCCGCGCTTAACGCGTCGATTACGGAAGGGGAGATCCCGGCTAGATCGAACCTGGCCTTCTTGGCGAGATCGTCTAGCGGTTGCAATGCGCTCTTGTCTCTCGCCCGCTCAAAGAAGTTGTGCGGGAGCGCGATCACGTCCGGGTTTTCCTTCTCGATCAGCTCGTCCACGACCGCGTCAGGGTCGCCGCCGCCGTTCTGTTCGAGCCGCTCGACGACCGAGATGACTTCCAGATCGTCGTCGGGATGCGTAGCAATATAAAAGCTGCCATATTTTGCATTGAACACGTTCGCGTTCCAGGCGAGCACCTTAATCGTGACAGGCTCCGGCAGCTCGGGCTCCTTGGCGCAGCCGGCGGCTAATAGAGAAGCCATCGACATCGCGATTATAATTTTCTTCAACATGAACACCCTCAATTCGATCATAATTTCCATTTTTTACTTTAAGTGATGATGAAGCAATTATCCACCTTTTCTTTACGTCATTGGATAACTGCAACAAAAAGAAGCCTCGGCACTCACCACCGAGACCTCGTGATCCTTCTCGCTGACCGGGACTTTCACATCGCGCGCCCATCCGGAAGCGCCTATCTCTCCACGTGCCTCCCCCACCTTCCGCTCGGCATCGCGAACGCGGCGAGCAGGCTCCCGAACAGCAGCAGGATGCCCGCCGACTGCAGCCCGTCCGGCCGAAAGCCGTCTACGGCAATATCGAGCAGAATGGCGACCGCCGGATCGACGAAGACGAACACCGCGACGACCGGCGACGGGAGGCGACGAATGCTGCCGAAAAAGAGCAGGTACACGAACCCGGTATGGACGATGCCGGTCGTGACGGCATAGGTCCAATCGGCGCGGGCGAGCCCTTCATAAGCATTGAAATGCACGAACGGCAGCAGGAGCGCCAGGCCGATCGCCATCTGGATAAACGTCGTCGCATACACGCTCGTCTGCCGGACGCTTCTGCCGAGCAGCATCGTCGCCGCATAGAATAAGGCCGCCAGAACGCCGCAAACCATGCCTTTCCAGCTTGAAACAGAGCCGCCGAAGCCGCCTGCCCCCATGATGAGCAGCGTACCCGCGAAGCATCCCGCGAGCGAGAGGATCGCCGTTCTGCCGAGCTTGTCCCGGAAGATGAGGCCGCCCGCGATCAGCGCGAGAATCGGAGCCAGATGGTACAGCGAGATCGCGATCGTGACGGATATGAGCCTGAACGCCGTGAACAGAAACACCCAATTGAGCAGGTTCGATACGCCGCACGCGATGACGATGAGCGTCTCCCTGGCGTCCCAGCGCTCTCGTTTGAAGCTGCCGGTGAGCAGCCAGGCCGCGAGCAGGATCGAGAAGGCGCATACGCAGCGGACGAAGACAAGCTCTACGGCCGGCAGGCCCGTGCGCGAGGAAAAGAAGCCGACCGAGCCGAAGATGGCCATGGATACGATTAATTGAGTTAAAGCGGACTTGTGCATGGTCTGGATGTCAAACTCCCCGGTGTATGGATGGACTTACTCTACTATAGAAGCGGGGAGCGGGACAATGCAGAAATCCGTACCAATTGCACTAAAAACCGGGCTAGATCGTTTGCCGGAATATTTCGGATAAATTCACGGCAAGACACGGCACGGCCGATGAAACGATCGCTTCCTCCTCCGTCCACGTTTTGATGAGCCGGTATTCTCCTTCGGTCAGCACGAACTGATCGACCAGCCGGTACTCGGGCTCGACGAGCCAATATTCGGCGACGCCGAACCGCTCGTAAGTCGCCTTCTTAATCGTCTTGTCTTTCCGCGCCGTGCTGTCGGACAAAATCTCGACGACCAAGTCCGGCGCGCCATAAACATAGCCATCCCGTATGATGTCGCTGCGCGTCCGGCTAATATACAGCAGGTCCGGCTGCAAAATGTTGTCCTTGTCGAAGTGGACGTCCATCGGCGCGAGCAGGATCACCCCATCCTGAGCACAGGAGGCGTGGAACGCAAGAAACAACTGTCCCAGTATATCCTGGTGCACGAAATTCGGCGAGGTGAGAAAGTCGTACCGTACGCCGCCGATAATTTCATAGCGCTCGTCAATGAACCGGGTACCGTGCGTCTTCTTGACCAGCCTCTTGCCTGCGTCTATCTTCTCCTCCACTGTCCCTCGCCCCTTACGCAAAAACACCCCGCAAAGCCCCGCGATCCATCGCGCGCTCTGCGGGGTGCTTCCCCGATCATTTCCCTCATTATGGTCGAAAAAGGACGAAACTGTCAATCCCCCGACGCGGGGTTCCGTACCTTACTTCGCCAGCTCGCCGAACCGCGAGAACACCGCCAACGCCGGATCGATCGGCACCTCGGCCCGCTGCAAGCCTTCGGGCGTCTCGATCGTCGGCGTCTGACGCGGCAGGCGCCCTGCGAACTGCGGCAGCCACTGCCGCTGCGCGTTCAGCATCTCCGTGACCATGTCGCGGATCTCCTTCAGCGTCAGCACAGACGACGTGAGCGGATCGAGCGCGATCGCCTGCACGACCGTCTCCGGATCGCCGGATTTGGCAGCCAGCACGGCCAGCCGCTGCACGTTGATGTTGGTCATGTTGAGCGCCGCGCACTGCGGCGGGATCTCGCCGATGACGGTCCGGTGGATGCCCGTGCGGTCCGCGAATACGGCGCCTTCCGCGCAACAGTCTGCAGGCAGGTTGGCGATCATGCCGTTATTGCGCAGGTTGCCGCTGAACTTGAACGTCTTGCCCGTCTCGAGCGCCTCGATGATATAAGCGCAGTATTCCACGCTCCGGGGCGGCAAATCGTACGATTCGTCCGCCAGAATGTCCTGGTCCTTGTACTTCTCGGCGACGTACGCGCACCAGGAATAGTACGCGCCGGACTCTCCGCCGAACGAGGGCTCGTCGCAGTACAGGTCGAGCGCCTTCCGGTTTTTGCGGAACCAGGGAACGTACTCGGACAAATGGCCGGTCGACTCGGTCATGAAGTAACCGAAGTGGCGGAACACCTCGCCGCGCACCTTCTCGTTGACGTAGAATTCGGGCTGCTCGAACTTCTCGCGAAGCGCCGGGTAAAGGTCCTGGCCCTTGTGGGACAGCTTCGTGAACCAGCCCATATGGTTGATCCCCGCGGAGACGTAGTCGATCTCTTCCTTCGGCACGCCGGTATAGCCCGCGATCAGGTCGAGCGTCGTCTGCACGCCGTGACACAGGCCGACATATTGAATGTTGGTCTCGCCGAGCGCCCAGCAGATCATGGCCATCGGGTTGACGTAGTTCAGGAGCGTCGCGTTCGGGCACAGCTCCTCCATATCCCGCGCCACGTCCAGGATGACCGGAATGCTGCGCAGCGCGCGGAATACGCCGCCCGGTCCGAGCGTATCGCCGATGCACTGGTCGACGCCGTATTTCATCGGAATCTTGTAGTCCAGCTCGAAGGCGGACACGCCGCCCACCTGGAACGACGTGATGACATAGCTCGCGCCGGCCAGCGCCTCCCTGCGGTCGGTCGTCACGAGGACGCGCGACTTGAGCCCGTTTTTCTCGATGACCTGGTCGGCGAACGCCTTGACCTGCGAGGTTTTGCCGGTGGAGGGGGGCCATCAATACGAACTCGGTATCCTCCAGCTCCGGCGTCGCCATGATGTCCAGCATCAGCGTCTTGCAGAAAACGATGCTGCCGGCTCCGATGATCGCGACTCTTCTCATACGATCCCGTCCCTTCGCGCTTTATTGGTACTGCTGCATCAAGCGGATATAATCCCTGGCGAGCTTCAGGTCCTCCAGCGCCTCCTTCGACTCGCAAGGCGCCGGACGCTCGCCCCGCACCGCGGCGATGAAGTTCATCGCCTGCTTGCGCATGGCATGCAGGTTCGGCATGACGGGAATCTCGTAGGACGGCGCGCCGTTGCCGTCCCGCATGATCGTGACCTTGCCCGCCTGCTGGCGGGCGAGCGGCGGCGGCAGGTCGACGCGGACGAAGCCGCGCTCGAAGCAGACGAGCAGGCTCTCGTGCCACTCGGTCGACGTATGGTAAGGCGCCATCTCGAGCGCGACCGTGACGCCGCCGTCGCTCTCGCCCGCGAGCAGCACGCCGCGGCGGTCGGCGAACGTGATCTTGTACGGCTCGCGCAGCAGGAAGCGGATCGCGTTGACCTGATGGATGTAATAGTTGACGAAGGAATCCAGCTGGCGGGTTTGTTCGTCCGTGAAGGATGCAGGCCCCGGCTCAAGCGCGGCGTCCGGATACGGTTCGTCCGAATTCAGCGGCGCGTCCGCGCCGCCGATCCAGTCGCCAGGCGGCATCGTGACGCGGACGTACTGCAGCTTGCCGAATTCGCCGCTTGCCTTCCACTGCTCGATGACCTTGCTCGCGTATTCCATCGCGGGGTCGGAGCGCTTGTGGTAGCCGACCATATGCAGCGTGCCGTGCGCGTCCGCGAGCCGGACCAGCTCCTCGCCCGCCTCGACGGTGAGCGAGATCGGCTTCTCGGTGAACACCGGGATGCCCGCCTTCAGAATGTCGGGGATGAGGTTGATATGCGTGCGGTACGGCTGCGGCGCGACGATCGCATCCACCTTTGCGTCATGCAGCAGCTCCAGATGATTGGCATACACGGTCGGTACGCCGTAGCGGTCCGCCACCGTGCGCGCGAGTCCCGGGCGCACCTCGGCCAGCGCCACGACCTCGCATTGATCGCGCAATACCGCGTAGTTGGACAGATGCGCCATCTGCCCCATGCCGCCGACGCCGACGAATCCGATTTTCAGCTTGCTCATCGCGCTCACTCCCTGGGTCCCAAGTTTTCGAATAAATAGAGGCCTTCCGTGCCCGGCGCGACGATGTCGGGGTAGCCGTTGCCGGTGATGTCCTGGATCCACATATAAATGCCGTTGCCCGAGCCCTCGCCCGCGGGTCCGTAGTCGATGACATGCTTCTCAAAGGCGCCGCCATTGATCTTGAAGTAATACAGGAAGAGCGGATCGTCGAAGCCGGGATCGTTGTCGTGGGCCAGATAGCGCTTGCCGGTGACCAGCTCCGGCTCGCCGTCGAGGTCGATATCGACCAGCATCAGATCGTGGTACTGCGATGCCGTCGTATCGATGTCATGGCGGATCCAGCTGCGGGAGCCGTCCGCTTCGCGGCGCTGCTCGTACCAGTGCAGGCCGTAGTCATGCGCCTGGCCGACGATCAGGTCGCACAGGCCGTCGCCGTTTACGTCATAGCCGAGCACCGGCACGCTGGCCGAGCCGAGCGAGAACTCGGGATGGAACGTCCACGGTCCCGCAAAGGGATCCTCCGGCTGCTCCAACCAGCCGTTCGACAGCACGATGTCCGTGCGGCCGTTGCCGGTAATGTCCGCGAAGCCCATGCCGTGTCCGCTTTTCCCCTCGGAGATGACGGTCTTGCTGAACTCCCCCGTGCCCTTGCCGTTCTCGTCTACGATCAGTTTATAGAAGGCTTGCGGCGACTCGGGCGTATTGGGGAAAATCTCGGGCACGCCGCAGCCGTCGATGTCGAAGTAGCGGATCGTCTCGATCGGCGTAGAGGGATCGATCTCGATCGTTTCCCACTCCGCGTCCGAGTTCCCTGGGTTGCGCCGCCACTTGAGCGCGCCTCCCCACCAGGAGCCCGTCACGATGTCGATCCGTCCGTCCCCGTCTACGTCCATCGGGAAGTCGGAGAAGTCGTCGCGATAATGCGCGTAGGTCGCCAGCTCGCAGATCTTGTGTTTATGGACGAAGTCGGGGCCCTCGTACCAGTAGCCGCCGCTCACGATATCGAGCACGCCGTCGCCGTCGACGTCGAAGACGGAGCAGGCTTCGAACGTCTCGTCGCTCAGCTTCCGTTTATTGAAATGAATGGCCATCTCGCTCATGTCCCCTTCTCCGCGAATCTATGGATTCGTTATGAAAGCGCTATTGAACCTCTCGTCGCTTATAATCTACAATACAGACAGATCAAGGGACAATGCGGAGAGTTGCGGGATTTGGCTATTGAAAATTGAGATTCGGAGGAGAATGGCCATGCGGCACTCGATCGTCGCCGGGACGCCCGAGATCCTGAGCGGGTCGCTCATTCACGGAAGCAAGGGCGCGCCCTTTCTTTTCCCGCTTCACCAGCACGAGCTGAACGGCGAGGTTTTCCTGATCCTGGAGGGCGAAGGGGGAATTTCGCGTGGACGGCAAACGCTATCGGGGCAAGGCGGGCAGCTTGCTCTTGTACAACCGGGGCATCTGGCACGAGGAAAGGTCGACCAGCGACAAATTCGCCGCCGTCTACGTCGCGTACACGGGGCTTCAACTACAAGGCATGCCGGCCGACTGCCTGTCGGGCTCCTCGCAGTCCGCTATGCTGGAGCTGCACGAGCATTTTCTGCCGATCAAGAAGCTGTTCGTCGACATGATCGAAGAATGGAGCAGCCCGCTGCCCGAGTCGGCGGTCGTCGCGAACGGATTGCTGCGCGCGCTGACGGGCCGCATCGCGCGGTTGCTGCATTATTCGGCCGAGGATCAGGTGAAGCGGCGCCCCAACAAGGAGCTCGTGCATCTGGCCAGACGATATATGGAAGAGAACTATCCGTACGACGTCACGCTCGAGACGCTTGCCGGCTTGACTTATACGAATCCGTATCATCTCATCCACGTGTTCAAGGCGGAGACGGGGATGAGTCCGATTCAGTACCTGATCCGCTACCGCATCGAGGTGGCCAAGCAGTATCTGGAGACGACGAAGCTGCCGATGGCCGAAATCGCGGAGAAGGTCGGCTACAAGAGCGAGACGTACTTCCAGAACCTGTTCAAAAAGTCGACCGGGGTATCGCCGGGGCGCTACCGGGCTGCGGCTCGCGAAGTCGATTAGAATGGAAGCATGCGATCAGGAAGGCTGAGATCAGGACCAACCGCGGGAAATCGGGCTCGAACGCGCGAAAATCGTTCGCCCTCTGTGTCTCCCGTCACAATGTCGCGTCGTCAAATATCGTATGGTTGTGACATACCGCTATTAACGCGAGGAGGTCCAGCCTATGTCACGAAAATTGCAGTCAGCCGCCGTCGTCTGCCTGTCCGCGCTGCTTGCCCTGGCCGTCTCCGGCTGCGACGGGTCAAGCCGATCGGATCGGCCGGCGGCGGCTTCCGCTTCGGACGAAGCCTTCGTCAAAAAGCCGCCCGTCCCCCCGGTCGTGGTTCGGCAAGGCCATACGGTCCGCATTGAATTGACCGCTCAGACGACGAGCGTCGAGATCTCGGAGGACGAATACTACGCGGCATGGACGTTTAACGGCACGGTGCCCGGGCCCGTGCTTCGGGTGAAGGAGAGCGATACGATTCATCTGGTTTTAAAAAACATCGACCCCCTCGATGCAACACTCGGTGGACCTGCACGCCGTGCATGCCGCGCCCAGCAAGAAATTTATCGACGTGATGCCGAACGAAGAGGGCGAGTTCACCTACATGGCCGATACGCCCGGCGTATTCATGTACCACTGCGGGACGCAGCCTGTCCTGCTGCATATCGGCAACGGCATGTACGGCATGATCATCGTGGAACCGAAGGACGGGTATCCCGGCGATGCCTCGGTCGACCGCGAATATACGCTCGTGCAGAGCGAATGGTACAAGGAAAACGACTACGATGCGATGCTGGGCGAAGCGCCGGAATATGTCGTGTTCAACGGCTCCGACTTCGCGCTGTCCAAGCATCCGCTGCTCGCGAAGCCCGGCGAACGGATCCGGCTGTACGTCGTCAATGCCGGGCCGAACGAAGTCTCCTCCTTCCACGTGGTCGGCACGATCCTCGACCGGGTCTTCGCCGACGGCAACCCCGCCAATGTGCAGCGCGGGCTGCAGACGGCGCTCATCCCGGCAGGAGGCGGGGCCGTCGTCGAATTCACGGTGCTCGAGGAGGGAGACTATCCGATCGTCACGCACCAATTCAAGGACGCCGCCAAAGGAGCTGTCGCCGTGCTGCGGGTCACGAAGGACGGAACGGACCACGGCGGCATGCCGATGGGACATTAGATGGTTCGACATCCGACGCCGCAGATCGCTCCAAGTGTGAGGCCGATCACAGCCGGAGGGCCAGGTCCATTGTAAAGTAGTAACGTACAACCTGACGAGGAGGACGAGCGAATGATCGTTAAATTGGATACAGACTTCGTATACGGGAAAATGGAAGAGCTCGGCGCGGGACTGCTGGAACAGGAGGCTTACAAGGCGCTGCGGGCGTCGATCGACCGGTTCGCCGCGGATTCCGACGCGACCGCGCAATATGAGCGTTTCATGGAGCTGCACCGCGTCCTCGAGGAGAAGGAACGGCAAGCCGAGGAGACGTCCGAGACGGAGATGGAGCTATACGATCGGCAGGAACAAGCCCTGTACGAGAACGAAGTGATCCGCCAGTTCCTATACGCCCAGCGGGAATTCAGCCATCTCCATAACCTGGTCAGCCAATTCTTCATGAAGACGGTAGAGTTCAACCGGCTGCCGGCGAAAAAGAGGTCGTCAAGGGAAGCTGCGGCTGCGGCGGCAATTGCGGCGGACACTGAGCGGAAATCGCGGGACGACCCAACGGTCTGATTCGCGAAGAGAGGGGATGTCCTGCAGCAGCGCAAGACGGTCTTCCGGATCATCGGCCTACCATGCAAACGGGATGAAGCAGCCGCTTCGTCCCGTTTTTGCTTTCCCGGCATTAACAGACAACCTCTCGTTTACATGAACAACAGGACGGCCAAGATCAGAAACTGCGCCGCTCCCCCCGATCTCGATCATGCCGACCGTCATAGGGCGCATAGCGCGTCCGGCCAAGGCGAGCGCGCGCGCCAGCGGAAAGAGAAAAGCAAAGGCCAAGTACGGATAGCCGATCGCCAAGGGAACGAACGGCAGCAACAGATGATACGCCCAGGCGTACCGCGTCCAGCGTTTGTTTTTCCGCTCGCGGAACACGCTCTTGACGAAAAACGCCGTGCCCGAAAAGTACAGGAAGGAAAACAGGACGATCGCCGCCATATCGCGATCCCAGCCGCCTCCGCTGTATAAATAAGCGGCGGCTCCTCCCAGTGAGAAGATCAGGATGCCGCACAGATCGTTCCAGATCGCGCGCTCGGACTTGCGCTTGGCATGCCAGGCAAGCACCGGGATCAGCAGCGTCAGCGGAATGCCGAAGTACAACAGCGTCGGGTCGTCCAGCAGCGGCGGAATCAGGCAGATCATCGCGGCCGCCCCGTAGAGCGCGGCCCACCGGAGCCACCGCGCGCTGTCTCTTCTCCGTCTGACTGCCTGCAGCAGCGGGTATGAGCTCAAGTAAAAAAGGAACCAGGCCAAAAACAAAGGCGCATGCACCCATCGCGGATGGCCGGCCATCATGCCGAACAAAAAGGGCACGCCGACCATCGCCCAGCCGCCATGCTCCCGCGGGATGACGATGTCTCCCCTTTTCACGGCGCGATCCCTCCCGCAAGCGAGATGAAGATGCCTCTCTTTTTCACGGCGCCATCCCTCCCCGGAGCGGGACGATATCGACCAGCGTACCGGCCTTGAAGCCCGTCTTGGTCGGCGGGAGCGCGATGAGACAGTCTGCGGACCCGATGGACAACAGCTCGCTCGACTTGTCCATTCCAGCCGGCCGGACCAGATTCCGCCCTTCGCGGCAATGCCAGATCCCCCCGGACATACCTCGCGAAGCCGTTGACCTTGAGGTAGTCCGCCTCCAGATAAGCGGTCATCCCCGGCTTCTCAAGCTCGGCGCTGCCCTGCATGGCGGCCATCGCCGGCCTCGCGAACAGCTCGAAGCCGACGAAGCACGCCGACGGATTGCCCGACAGCCCGAGCATCGCCTTGTCTCTCCATATGCCCGCCGTCGTCGGGCTGCCCGGCCGCATCGCGACTTTATTGAACAGCGTCTCTCCTTCCCAGCTAAGAAAAATATCCGCCATTACGTCATAGTCGCCTACGGAGACGCCGCCGGTCGTCAGGAGCATATCGATGTCCGCGTTAAGCAGGTCGTATATCATCCGCTCCGCCCTCTCCCTGTCGTCCGGCACGGCGCCGGCGAGCCGCGGCTCGCCCCCGGCGGACGCGATCTGCGCCGCCAGCATGTACGCGTTGCTGTTGCGGATCCGGCCGGGCGCCAGCGGCTCGTCGATCCGCAGCAGCTCCGTTCCCGTGGAGACGACCGCGACGACCGGCTTGCGGGACACCCGCACTCGGGCATAGCCCAGCGCGGCGAGCAGCGCGGCCTGACCGGCGCCGATTCGCTCCCCTGCGCGGAGCACGACGTCGCCCCGGGCCGCCTCCTCGCCGACCGGGGCGACGTTGGCTCCGCGTTCGATCGTCTTGCGGAGCCGTACGCGCTCCCGGCCGCCGCGCGATATCGTCTCCGTCATCTCCAGCATGACGACGGCGTCCGCGCCCTCGGGCACCATGGCGCCGGTCATGATCCTCGCGGCTTGGCCGGGGCCGATCGGCAGCGCCGGCGCGGTCCCGCACGGGATGTGCTGCACGACCTCCAGCTCGACGGGCCTGGCCGCGCTCGCGCCTCCGGTGTCCGCACTCCGGACGGCATAGCCGTCCATGCCGGACCTGCTGAAATGCGGCAGGGGCTCCGCCGTCCTGACGTCTTCCGCCAGTATTCGGCCGACGGCCTCGGTCAATTCTGTCTCGACCTCGCCTGCCGGGCTGATCCGACTCAACAGAAGCTCGCGTGCCCCGGTTACGGCCAGCGCCCTCCGATGGAACTTGGCGCTCGCGTCGCTTGCCCTTTCCTCCATTACGTTCTGCCTCCTTTGCCGGTCGACGGCCTGCCTGCTTCCGCCCGCCGCACAATTGTCGAACGGCGGCCGCGAGCGGCAAGCCCAAACGCTGATTTTTCTAGTCGAATAGATGATATACGAGCAATTGCCGCACAGGAGAGGATGATGACGGTGACGAAGGATAGCACGTCCGATTTTTTGCGGCTTGTGCCGCTGTTCCAAGACTTGAGCGCCGCGGAGCTGGGGCGCGTCGAGGAGATCGCGATCGCGCGCTTCGCCGCCAAAAAAACGGTGATCTTCACGGAAGGAAGCGACAAGGAAGCGGTCTACTTCATCCAGGACGGCTTGGTCAAAACTTACAAGACGGACGAAAACGGCCATGAGCAGATTGTCTCGTTCCTGAAAACCGAGGATATGTTCCCCCACACCGGCTTCTTCAACCAGCATCCGTATCCCGCCACCGCCGAAGCGATCGTCGATACGCGGCTCGTCGCGATCCCGGTCAGGCAGTTCGAGCTTCTAATGATGAGCACGCCCTCGATCGCCATCAAGATGATGCACGTGATGGGCGCGAAGATCCGGGAGCTCCAGGAAAAGCTGCAGGTGCTGTCGGGTCAGGACATCAAGCATCGCGTGCTTGCCTTCCTCCTCCAGCTCGCCGAACAGCATGGCCACACGGACGAACGCAAGATTACGATCAATCTCCCGATGACGCACCAGGAATTCGCCAATTCGGTCGGCACGACGCGGGAGACGGTCAACCGGCTCCTGAGTCAAATGAGCAAGGAAGGCTTGCTCCAGGTCGACCGCAGCCGCATCGTCCTCATCGACCTTGAGGCGCTGAAGCTGCAAAGAGAGCAGCGTTAGATCGCGCCGCCAATAGCCAAATGCCCCGAATCCCGCTAGCGGCTTCGGGGCATTTTTCTATTTCTGCGTTCGAATAAGCGACCCCGCCTTCATGAGATTCATGCGATTCATGAGGCCGCGTTTCCCGTATCCTTTGTCTTCGCCTTGCTAATATCGCTGAACATGCCCGCATAATACTTCACTTCGCCGGCATCGTTTTTGATGGCCGTTATATTAAGCCATTCGAGATAGACCTCGCCGTTTTTGCGTTTGTTCCAAATCTCTCCCTGCCAGTAGCCATGCTCACGAACGGAGCGCCACAACTCGTCATAGAAAGGCTTGAGCTGCTTGCCCGACTTGAGCAGGCTCGGCTTCTGCCCGACGGCTTCCGCCGCCGTATAGCCTGTGACGGCCGTGAACGCGGGATTGACGAACTGGATGACGCTGTTCGTATCCGTGACGAGCATCGCCTCGACCGTATGCTCCAGGATGTTGGCGGACAAGCGCAGCTTTTCTTGATAGAACATCCAGATGATCAGCACGAAGCTGACCAGCGCGAACTCGGACAGCGCCATGAAGCCGATCGAGTAGTGGCCGGTGACGCTGAGGAGCGTCGTCAGGACGAGCGGCGGGAAGAAGCCGCCGAGACCGCCCATCGCCGAGACGATGCCGTTGACGACGCCCGCTTGCTTGGAGAAGTACATCGGCACCATCTTGAACACAGCCCCGTTGCCAAGGCCCGCGCAGAGCGCGACGGCCAGCACGCCGAAGGTGAACCAGCTGAAGGACAAGGAGAACGACAGCAGAACCCCGGACAAGGTGAGACCCGCGAACACGAACATCAGCACTTTGAACGGATTCCAGCGGTCGGACAGCCATCCGCCTACGGGGCGGGCCACCGTCGCCAGCGCGATGAAGCCCGCCGTGCGGAATCCGGCGTCCACCTTGGTCAGTCCGAAGTTGTTGATGAGGAATTGGGGCAGGTAGACGGTGAAGGCGACGAAGGAGCCGAACGTAATGAAGTAGAACAGGCTGAGGAGCCACAATTTGTCTTTCTTATAGACGGCGCGCACTTGCTCTTTCAGCGAGACGGTGAACCGGGGTTCCTTGGCATCGCCGAGCAGCAGATTGAACAACGCCAGTCCGGCCAGCAGGAAGAGATATAGGCGAACGGTCGGCTGCCAGCCGATATGCGAGGCGATCGACGGCGCCATGAACGACGTGATGGCCGTGCCCACGTTGCCCATCCCGTAGATCCCGTTGATCGCGCCGTGCCGCTCTTTCGGATAGTACTTAGGCAGCGAGGTGACCCCGATGGAGAAGGTGGCGCCGCTGATGCCCAAGAAAAAGCCGGCCGCGATCAGATCGAAGAACGAATCGGAGACGCTGATGTAGAAAACCGGGAAGAGCAGCGCGACGAAGCTGATGGTGAAGCTCCATCTCGCGCCGAACCGGTTGGTCCAGAAGCCGAGCGGGAACCGCAGGATCGACCCCAGAATGATCGGCGTAGCCGTCACCCAGGTAGCTTGCTGCGCGGTCAGCGCGATATCTTCCTTAATATAAGGCAGCAGCGACGAGAGGATGACCCAGGTCATGAAGCCCGCGATCAAACTGACGGTCTGCAGCGGCAGCTGAAGCTTTCCGGTATTTTTCACGGACATTTCCCCTTTTTTTTGTGATGAACGATATTAGCCGCGGCGGCGATAGACGACGTAGCTGCGCTTCAGGTAACCAAGCGGCAAGCTGAGGGCATGCACCAACCGCGTAAAAGGAAATACCAGATACAAAACAAAGGTCGTCAGGATGTGAATCTTGAACGCGATCGGCACGGTACGCATCAAGTCGGGATCGGGCCGGAATACGATCAGGCCGCGAAGCCAGGGGTTGATCGTCGTGCGGTAGTCGAAATCCGTGTGGTTGACCGCATTAAGCGTGGTGGCTGTCAGGCCGGTAATCAGGACGATCGCCAGCATGACGAGCGCGACCCTGTCTCCCGCGCTGCTGGTCGAGCGGATGCGCGGCACGGTCATCCTGCGGTAAAGCAGGATCAACGCGCCGGCCAGCGTAGCGACGCCCGCCGGCAGCCCGCCGGAGACGGCCGCCATATGGTAAGCTTCATCGCTAACACCTAAATAACGGTACACGGATACAGGCACCAATAAGCCTGCGATATGTCCGGCCAGGACGGCCAGAAGCCCGAAGTGAAAAAGCAGGCTGCCCCATCGAAGCATTTTTTCTCGAGCATCTCGCTGGATTTGGACGTCCAGCCGAACGGATTCGTCGCATATCGCCAGAGAATCGAGGTCAGGAAAAACACGACGACCCCATACGGCAGCACGCCCCACAGCAATAGATCCGCCATCCTCAGTTCCCCCCGCTTCCCGCCGGCGCCGCCTCAAGGTCCGAGGCCGGCGCCATCGTCCCGACGATCTGCAGCAGCAGTCCGAATAGCCCTGCGTAAAGACTCCGCTCCGCCTCCAGTTCCTCCCGGATCGCGGACAACGGCGCCGCCGCGCCGGCGAAAACGCGCTCCGCTGCCTCCCAAGGCGCGGCGGAGCCGAACTCCAGCATGAGCGGCAGGTAGTCGGGCAGCTCGCTGCCGACGAGCTCGAAGCCCGCCTCGGCATAGCGCCGCTTCAGTTCGAGCAGCGCGGGCCCCCCGCTCCCGCTCCTCCCCGTGCCGGCCGTAGGTCAAATACATATTCGACTTTTTGCCGAAGTCGAACGTCCGCACGTAGCGATCCTGCCAGATCACGCCGTCGACTGCCTCGGCCTCGTCCAGGAATGCGGCGATCTCCCGCCGGCAGGCGTCCGGCGCCGGCTCCAGCTCCCCGCGAATGTCGGGCAGACGCTCCCGCCACTCGCTGTCCGGGTATTGCAGCAGATGGGACAGCAGTCCCAGCAGGCGTTGCTTGGTTTCGTTGTTCATCCGATTGTCCTCCGATCAGAATACGCCGCATGAGCCGGGGCCGCCCGCGAAGTCCAGCCCGCAAGCGCCCTGCTCGTTGAACATGTCGGCGACTTGCTCGCGATGCGCCGGCGGGATGACGAAGCGGTCGTTGTATTTGGCGATAGCGAGCAGCCTGTACATGTCCTCGACGGTCTGCGCGTCTAGGCCGATGCCGTCCAGCAGCGCCGGGTCGCTCTCGCGACCGGTCTGCTTGTTGCGCATATGAATCCGCATGACCGCCATCTTGCGCAGCACGTCCCGGATGATGCCCGTATCCCTTGCGGTCAGGAGATTCGCCAGATATTCGACGGGAATCCGCATGCTGTCGATCGCCGGGAAAATATCTCCCGGATCGAGCGCGCTTCCCTGTCCTTCGATCCGGTTCGTGATCGGAGAGAGCGGCGGCACGTACCAGACCATCGGCAGCGTCCGGTATTCCGGATGCAGCGGCAGCGCGATCTTCCAATCCATGACCATCTTGTAGATCGGGGAGCGCTGGGCAGTCTCGATCCAGTCCTCCGGGATGCCCGCCTTGCGGGCTTCGCGGACGACCTCCGGATCGTTAGGATCGAGGAAGACGCCCATCTGCGCATTGTACAGATCCTTCTCGTCGGGGACGGACGCCGCATCCTTCACCTTGTCGGCATCGTAGAGCATGAGGCCGAGATAGCGAATCCGGCCGACGCAGGTCTCCGAACAGATCGTCGGCAGGCCGGCTTCTATCCGCGGAAAGCAGAGCGTGCATTTCTCCGCCTTGTTCGTCTTCCAGTTGAAGTACACTTTCTTGTAAGGACAGCTCAGACACGCAGAAGCGCCAGGCTCGGCAGGCATTCTGGTCCACGAGCACGATGCCGTCCTCCTCCCGCTTGTACATGGCGCCGGACGGGCAGGAGGATACGCATGACGGATTGATGCAGTGCTCGCAGATTCTCGGCAGGTACATCATGAATACTTGCTCGAAGTCCATCTTGATCGATTCCTCGAGACCTTTCAGGTTCGGATCGTCCAGGCCCGTCACGTTCGCGCCGGCCAGATCGTCCTCCCAGTTCGGGCCCCACTCCAGGTTCATATATTTGCCGGTCACCTTGGACTTGGGCCTTGCCACCGGCTGGTGCTCGCGCGGCGGGCTGTTCGTCAGCTTCTCGTATTCGTAGGTCCACGGCTCGAAGTAATCGTCCATCGTCGGCTGGTCCGGATTGTGGAAAATGTTCAGGAGGCGCTTGGCGCGGATGCCCGATTTCAACTCGAGCTTGCCGTTTTTCAGCTCCCAGCCCCCTTTGTAGAGATCCTGGTCCTCCCACTGCTTCGGATAGCCGACGCCCGGCTTGGTCTCGACGTTGTTCCAGTACATGTATTCGGCGCCGGGACGATTCGTCCACGTGTTTTTGCAAGTGACGCTGCACGTATGGCAGCCGATGCACTTGTCCAGGTTCATGACCATGCCGACTTGCGCTTTAATCTTCAAGCCAGTCCACCTCCTGCAGCTTCCTTATGATGACGTTGAGGTCCCGCTGGTTGCCCGTCGGACCGTAATAGTTGAAGCCGTAGCTCAGCTGCGCGTACCCGCCGATCATATGCGTTGGCTTGACGTGGATGCGGGTCGGACTGTTGTGGGTGCCGCCCCTTGTCTGCGAGATCGGCGTTCCCGGGACGTTGATATGCCGGTCCTGCGCATGGTACATGAAGGCGATGCCCCGCGGGATGCGGTGCGATACGACGGCGCGGGCGACGACGACGCCGTTGCGGTTGAAGCACTCGATCCAGTCGTTGTCGGCGATCTTCGTGTCGGCCGCGTCCTCGTTGTTCAGCCAGATCGTCGGACCGCCGCGGAACAGCGTCAGCATCGGCAGCGAATCGTAGTACATGCTGTGGATCGACCATTTGCTGTGCGGCGTCATATAGTTCAGGACGATCTCCTTGCCGCCCTCCACCGGCCGCTTGCTGTTCGGATGGAACGGCGTCGGCTTCAGCGTCGGCTTGAACGTCGCCAGCGTCTCGCCGAACTCGCGGAGCAGCTCGTGGTCGATATAAAACTGCTGCCTGCCCGTCAGCGTACGCCACGGAATGAGGCGCTCCACGTTGGTCGTGAACGGGGAATACCGCCGCCCGCCCTTCTCCGATCCGCTGAAGGCGGGCGAGGTGATGACCGTCTTGAGCCTCGAGGTGATCTCCTCGAACGTGAAGCACTCCTCGGAACGCTCCTCCGCCAGATCCTTCAGATGCAGGTTCGTCTTCTTCTCGAGCGACTCCCAGGCGCGGACCGCCATCTTGCCGTTGGTCGTCGAGGACAGCGTGAGGATCGCCTCCGCCACGTTGCGGTCCGTGCTCAGATCGGGACAGCCTTGGGCGAGGCCCTGGCGCCGGTTGACGCCCAGCATGCCTTTGAGCTTGTCGTACTCCTCCGCCGCGCTCCAGGAGATGCCCTTGGTGCCGATCGGCTTATCCTTGACGAGCGGCCCGAGCGAGATCATCTTCTCGTAGACGGCCGCATAATCCCGCTCGACGACGTGAATGTGCGGCATCGTCTTGCCGGGCACCGGCTCGCACTCGCCCTTGCTCCAGTCGCGCACGATACCGTGCGGCTGGGCCAGCTCGTCGGGCGAATCGTGCAGCAGCGGCGTCGCGACGATATCCTTCTGCGGCGCGTCGAACTGCCGCGCCGCCATGTCCGAGAAGGCGCGGGCCAGCTCCCTGAAAATGTCCCAGTCCGAGCGCGACTCCCACTGCGGGGAGATCGCCGGGTTGAACGGATGCACGAACGGGTGCATGTCCGTGCTGCTCAGGTCGCTCTTCTCGTACCAGGTCGCGGCCGGCAGCACGACGTCCGAATACAGGGCGGTCCCGGCCATCCGGAAGTCGAGGTTGACCATCAGGTCCAGCTTGCCTTCGGGCGCCTGCGCCTGCCAGTCGATCTCGCGCGGCCTGAAGCTCACCGAATCGTCGTTGAGCAGGCCGTTCTTGGCGCCAAGCAGGTGCTTCAGGAAGTACTCGTGTCCTTTGCCCGAGCTCGAGATCAGATTCGCCCGCCATACGAACAGCACGCGCGGATAATTCTCCGGATCGTCCGGCGACTCGATCGAGAACCGCAGGCTTCGGTCCTTGAGCCGGCCGGCGACGTAGGCCCCGATCTCTTCCTTGGTGCGGGCGCCGGCTTGCTCGGCGTCCTTGTACAGCTCGATCGAATTGCGGTTGAACTGCGGATAGGACGGCAGCCATCCCAGCCGGGCGGCCATGACGTTGTAGTCGGCCGCGTGGTCGTACCGCGGCTTCCCCGCCAGCGGGGTGACCAGGCCCTGGGTCCCCGTCTCCTCGTACCGCCATTGATCCGTAGCGAAGTAAAAGAACGAAGTGCCGTTCTGCAGCCGCGCGGGTCCCGTCCAGTCTCTCGCGAACGCGATCGTCTGCCACCCTTCCGCAGGCCGGAGCTTCTCCTGACCGACGTAATGCGCCCATCCGCCGCCGTTGACGCCCTGGCAGCCGGTCATCATGACCAGGTTGATGATCGCCCGGTAGATGACGTCCGAGTTGTACCAGTGGTTGATGCCCGCGCCCATGATGACCATGGACCGGCCCTTGGTGTCGACCGCATTGCGCGCAAACTCGCGCGCGATCTGCACGACGGTGCCGCGGTCGACGCCCGTGATCCCCTCCTGCCAGGCCGGCGTGAAAGGCTTCGGTTCGCCGCCGGCGCCGGCATCGGCGCCCGCATCGTCCGCAAGGCCCCGGTCGACGCCATATTTGGCCAGCACCAGGTCGTATACATTTGTCACGTACCGTGTCTTGCCGCCGCTTTGAATGCGCTTGACCGGCACGGCGCGCTCCATCACATGGCTGCCAGCGTCGTCGAAGTACGGGAGCTTGAGCTTCAGAACTTCGTCATGGACGCCGAGCATGGACAAGCGCGGGTCGATCGGTCCGCCGCCGTCCGCTTGTTCCATGCGCAGGTTCCAGGTGCCCTCCTCGCCCCAGCGGAATCCGAGGCTGCCCTTCGGCACCGCGAGCGTACCGGAATTGTCGTCGTAGACGACCGTTTTCCACTCGGCGTTGTTGACCCCCCTGGCCCAGATCGTCCGCCAGCAGGAAGCGGCCTGGCGCGTAGCCGCCGTCGCGCTCTTCGATCAGAATCAGATTGGGGAAGTCGGTGTATTGCTTGGCATACTGGATAAAGTAATCCGTCTCGTTGTCCACGTAGAATTCCTTGAGGATCACGTGGCCCATCGCCATGGCCAGCGCGCCGTCCGTCCCCTGCTTCACCGACATCCACGTATCCGCGAACTTGACGTACTCGGCATAATCCGGACTGATGGACACGACCTTCGTCCCCTTGTAACGGGCTTCCGCGAGGAAGTGCGCGTCCGGCGTGCGGGTCATCGGCAGGTTGGAGCCCCACACCAGAATGTAGCCGGAGTTGTACCAGTCGCTGCTCTCCGGCACGTCGGTCTGGTCCCCCCCAGATCTGCGGCGATGCCGGCGGCAGGTCGGCGTACCAATCGTAGAAGCTCAGCAGCGGCGAGCCGACCAGCGACAAAAAGCGCGAGCCCGCCGCGTAGCTGACCATCGACATCGCGGGAATCGGCGAGAAGCCGAGCACGCGATCAGGCCCGTAGCGCTTGATCGTATGAATCATCGAGGCTGCGACGATCTGCGTGGTCTCCTCCCACGAAGCCCGCACGAGTCCCCCCTCTGCCTCGGGCCGATTTGTAGCGCTCTGCCTGCTCCGGGTTTTCGGCGATGCTGGCCCACGCCTTCACCGGATCGCCCTCCCGCTTGAGCGCCTCTCTCCACAGTTCGAGCAGCACACCGCGGACATAGGGATATTTCACGCGCAGCGGACTGTAGAGATACCAGGAGAAGCTGGCACCTCGCGGACATCCGCGCGGCTCGAACTCCGGCATGTCCGGCCCGGTCGACGGGTAGTCGGTCGCCTGATTTTCCCATGTGACGATGCCGTCCTTCACGAAGATCTGCCAGCTGCAGGAGCCCGTGCAGTTGACGCCGTGCGTCGAACGCACGACCTTGTCGTGCTGCCACCTTCTGCGGTAGACGTCCTCCCAGTCCCTGCTTGCCGGCGACACCTCGCTCCATCCGTCGGCATGACGCTCCCGCTTGGAAAAGTATTTGAGCTTCTCGTAGAACGGCGATTTGGACTTGCCCATGGTTTTCCTCCTGTTCCCGGTGCGCGATCCACCTGTCTGCTGCTCGCATTCTGTTCCTCAATGTATCATCCGGACACTCGCGACCAATGTGATATAAATCACGGTTCGGCTAAAAATAATGCGAAATCCGACAAGTTCATAAAACCTTCATGATCCGAGCGGACCGCGGGAAAACTTCGCGGAAGATCGGCGTTCATTTGTGATTCAGGTCACAATCCCCTGCATCCGACTGGATTACAATCGGAATGAAGCAAGAGCAACCGGCTCGCGGGAGCCGTCAGGGAGGTTCAACGATGGACGCGGAAAAAATATCGCTCGGCGCGCTGAAGGCCTACAACCCCGAATCCTTTACCAAGCGCGTCGTGTTCAAGACGGAAGGCAGCGTGACCTTTGTGCTTCATTTTCTGCCAGGGCAGCGGCTGCCGGTGCATAAGCATCCCGGCTCGACGGTCTATTTGCTCGTATTGGAGGGGAAGGGAGAGCTCGTGCTCGACCAGCGCCGGCTCGCGGTAGAGGCGGAGGATGCGGTGACTTGCGGAGGCGAAGCGAACTTTTCCTTCGAGAATAACGGCTCCGATCCGGTGCGCCTCTACGTGACGCTCACGAAGCTGCCCGACGAACGCTACGCGGAAAACCTGTAGGCCCATGGTTGCAGCCCCCTTCTGGATGACAGGCGGGGGCTTTTTTGCCGCGCGCGGAAGGACGAACGACAGGGAGGAATGAAAGGGGGCCTTCTCAAAAGGCTCATTAACCGACCTTAGAGATGGCCCCTATCGTTTTTGAAACAGAAAGAAACCGTTGCCTGGTAAATTGGAGGTGTCGCGCTGATCTTGATCTAGTTGAGCGGGGAGCTGGCGGGCAATAAGTGTTCAAAAGCAGTTAATCTGCGCGCTGAACCGGACCGGAGATGAAATAAGTGTTCAAACGCAATTAATGAAATCAAAACCGGGCCATCACGTTCAAAAGTGACCCTTTAACTGCGCTTCAGCACTTATTCCCGCCAGGACTTCGCGATCCAGGGAAATAACGGCTTTTGAACAGCTATCGAACGCGGAGCAGTCCTGCTAGCCCGGCGGATCGCGTGCCGCTCGCTTATCCGCCGATCTGGGACATCCGTCTTGCCGTCGGCAGCCGTGATTGCTTCGCGCCGTCCAGCGCAAGCGCCATCTCGTGGGACTCCGGCTTCTCGTCCAGCGCCCTGCGGAACATCGCCTCGATCGCGGCCCGATCGCCGACGTGCTTGCGTACGTTGAACTCGTCCGACCAATAGAGGCAAGGCTTGATGTTGCCGTCCGCGGTCAGCCTGAGCCGGTTGCACGTCGCGCAAAAATGGTCGCTGACCGGATGGATCAGGCCAAAGGTGCCCGGCGCTCCTTCGAGCCGGTAGCTCTCCGCCGGGCCGTTGCCGTACACATCCTTGACGGGCGCGTAGCGCCAGCCAAGCCGGTCGCACGTCTCGGTCACGTGGCGGAGCGGCAGATAGCCCGCCTTCCAATCGCGTCCCTCGTACCCGATCGGCATGTATTCGATGAACCGGACGTGGATCGGCTCCTCCAGCGTCATCCGCAGGAACGCTTCGACTTCGTCGTCGTTGATCCCCTTCATGAGCACGACGTTCAGCTTGATCGGATCGAAGCCGGCGCACCGGCTGGCCGCCAGCCCTTGGAGTACCCGCGATACATCCCCGCCCCGGGTGATCCTGGCGAATCGGTCCGGCTGCAGGGAGTCCAGGCTGATATTCACGCGGGCGACTCCCGCCGCTCTCAACGTTTCGGCGAATTTGGCCAGGTAAATGCCATTGGTGGACAAAGCAATGTCCTCGATGCCCGGAATCGCGGACAGCCGGCCGATCAGCCCGTCCAGGCCTTTGCGAACGAGCGGTTCTCCCCCCCGTGATACGCAGCTTGCGAATCCCGAGCGGCGCCAGCGTTTCAACGACGTCCGCGATCTCCTCGTTCGTCATGATGCGGTGATCGGGCTCGAACTGCATGCCTTCCTCGGGCATGCAGTATACGCAGCGCAAGTTGCACCGGTCGGTGACCGAGATTCGCAGATAATCGTGAACCCTGCCGTATTTATCGATAAGCTTCTGTGCCATTCGTATCAGGCTCCTTCCCCCGGGCGCCCCCGCCTGCCGGTTTGCGCCATCCAGTTCTGTATCGGAAAAAGTATAAAACAGCGCGCCGGGCCCAGCTGTGACGCAAGTCACGGCGAAGCCTTACTCAGGGCCGGGCTCGGCCTGCAGCTTTTTTTTTAGAAGTGTGACGCGGCTCACAATGAGCCCGCGGCATCCTCTCTATAATCGGGAACATGATCACACTATCCGACCAGGAGGAATCTAACCATGAGCTCATTCGCCGCTACGGTCAACGCCACCGAATATCCCCCGCATCTGAAGCACAAAGTCATTTTCGAGACGTTCGACAAATTGTCGCCCGGCGAGGCGATGCTGTTGATCAACGACCACGACCCCGTGCCGCTGCGCTACCAATTCGAGTCTTCGAATCCCGGACGATTCGATTGGAGCTATATCCAACAAGGACCCGCGGTCTATCAAGTAAGAATCGGCAAAATCTGACGGAAGACGGAGGCGAGGGCGCCATGGCAACGGTCCATATCGTCGACGCGACCACGATCCGGATCGAGGCGACGCTCGAAGACGCCGTCTTCATGATTCGCGAGGCCGCGGCCGGCCTCGACGAATACGCATCCGAGATCGTCACCTTGTTCGAGAAAATACCTGCGTTCGGCTTCACGTTTTTCTGCTTCTACGCTTACGACAGCGCGCGCCTGTTCGAGAAGATGCTCGGCATCGATCCGAAGGAATACCTGTCCTTCTCCATGGATGCGCCGGACGCTTTCTTCTACGCGCTGTACGGCGGCATGGCCGCATTGTACGGGCAAGCCAAACGGCAGACAGCACCCTTAGCCGCCGAATAACAAGAAGGAGGTCGCCAAGCCATGGATCGGAGCGCCGCACGCGTCGTCGAGCTGGACGTCAGGCCCCATCTTCGCAAAAAGCTGGAGCCGTTCTCGCTGATTATGGATACGGTCAAGTCATTGAATGCCGACGAAATATTCGTGCTCCACGCCACGTTCAAGCCGACGCCGCTGTTCGGCGTGCTCAAGATGAAGGGGCTGGCGGGCAAGGCGGAGCAAGCAGGGAAAGAGCATTGGATCTCCACTTTCGTCCACAAGAAAAACAAAAGCTGGCTGCTGGATCCCGGCGCCGGCGCCGGGGCGGCCGATCGTGCGCCAGCCAGCGACGGCGTGTGTGCTGGCGACGCAAGCGGAGCGCCGGGTCAGGGCACTTTCGCCGACGATACCGGCGCCCAGGCCGACGGCGCGGCTGCAGCGCCCCGGATCGTGGAGCTCGACAACCGCGGGCTGGAGCCTCCCAAGCCGATGATGCGCACGTTGGCCGCGCTGGACCGCTGCCGCAGCGGGGACGCGGTCGTCATTCACAACGACCGCGTCCCGATGTTCCTGATCGAGGAGCTGCACGGCCTCGGCTACCCTTATACGGTAGAGGAGCAATCCGACGGCTCGGCCAAGGTACGCATTCGAAAACCGTAAGGAGGCACGCGCTTATGTCCCGCCTTCCCTTTCTGTTCATCGTCACGGGAATCATCGGGTTCGTGCTCTTCCAAGCCGCCTCCCTGTCGTCGCTGTCCGGGTGGCTGGGCGAGGAGCTGCGCGAACAGAACGGCTGGTTCCACGTTCACTTGTTCGTCCTGGGATGGGCCACCATGCTGGCCATGGGCGCCGTCTATCAACTGATCGGCGTCATCCTCCAATCCAGCCTCTACAGCATCCGTCTCGGGTACGTCCATTACGTATCGTTCACGGTCGGCTTGACCGGCTTGCTGTACGGCTTCATCGAAGGCAAGATTTACTGGCTGGCAGCGTCGGCCACGCTGGCGCTCGCGGGCATCCTCGCCTTCGCCTGGAATATCGCGGTCACCTTGATCCGCGCCTCGAAGTGGGATCCGGTCACGATCAGCGCCGCGTGCGCGGTGCTCTATCTGGCGCTGACCGGCCTCTCCGGCCTCGCGATGGGCATCAACTTCGCGACCGGACAGTGGGCCGCCTACCACGAGCGCATCTTCGGCGCCCATATCTGGCTCGGGACGATCGGTTGGTTCGGGCTGCTCATCACGGGCTTCAGCTACAAAATGCTGCCGATGTTCTATCTGTCGCACGATTATCCGACCCGGCTGCAGACGTGGGTGCTGGCCTTGTGGAACGCGGCCGTACTCGCGGGCGCGGCGGCCTTCCTGGCCGGCGGCAACGTCCGGTTCGTCTGGTTCGCGGCGTCGTTGCTGGGAGCGGCGGTCGTCCTCTACAACGTCCATCTGCTGCAGATCCGCAAGCACCGCCACAAGCGCAATCCCGGCGCCGGCATACGCTGGACCGTGTACGGCAGCCAGGCGTTCGGTTGCTTGACGATCGCCATGCTGATCTACGGCCTCGCGTATCCGGACCGCATGCTAAGCGCCCGTTCGGTGCTGTCGGCAGGCTGGGTGTATCTGGTCGGTTGGGTCAGCTTCACGATACTGGGCTATGCCTCGAAGATCGTGCCGTTCCTCTGGTGGACGCATAAATACGGCAAGCAAGCGGGCAAACCGGGCACGCCGCTCATGGCCAACCTGCTGAACGACCGAAAAGCGAACGCCGGCTTAGCCGCGATCGCGGCGTCGAGCCTGCTCCTGCTGGCCGGCATCGCCGCCGGCGCGCCGATGCTGATCGCGATCGCGGGCACCGCGTCTGCCCTCTTCTCCGTCGCTTATATCGCTATGATCGGTCTCGTGTTCGCCCGTTAATCCGATATCCCGAAGGGAGTGAACCTACATGGACAACGTCGAACATCTGCGTTCCATGCTAAAAGAAGTGTACGATCCCGAGCTGGGCGTCAACATCGTGGATCTGGGCCTCGTGTATGAGCTGCGCGAGGAGCCCGACCTGATCTACGTGAAAATGACGCTGACCACGCCCGGATGCCCGCTGCACGATACGATCGTCGGCGCCGTCAAGTGGATGCTGCAGGAGCGCACCGGCAAGCCGCGCATCGACGTCGACATGGTCTGGGAGCCTCGTTGGACGCCGGGCCTGATGTCCGAGGAAGCGAAGGACATGCTCGGCTACTTCTGAGGCACGCCTACTTTGCGGCCATTAGGCATATATCGTCTTATTTTGGAGCGATTTTCTTTTAGCGTCTTATTTGAAAACGCAAAAACCGCGCGAACGCGGTTTTTTTAAAGAGCGTTATGCTTATTCGATTGGTGCTAATAAGGAGCTATGCTCCCACTGTCCGTTTACTGCCGTCGCCCGTCCGCGATCCGCACGGCCCGGCGCAGCGCCGACGCGCCGGCGGCCAGCGAGATCAGGAAGCAGACGCCTGCTGCGATAGGCAGCGGCGACCATTCCATCAGGGACCGGCCGTCTATCGTCCGCCAGCCGATCGCGGCGAGTCCGAGCAGATACGAGATGCCGGCGATATGAACCAGCGCGCGACGCGCCCGCGCATTCGCGTTGGTCCGCTCCACGAGCCAGGCGACCAGCGGTACGGCCTGAAGCGCATGGAAGCCGAGTCCGTGCAGCCAAATGATGTTGCCGTCCGCGCCGGTGAGCCGGCCCTGGTTGACCGAGATCCAGATGCCTGCCGCGAACGAGACGGTGACGGCGATCATGGCGTAGCGGATGCCGATCGCCACTTCCGGACGAAGCCTATAGGCTCTCGCGCGGAAAAACTGCACGCCTACGTACAGATAGAACAAAACGAGAAGCAGCGCGACGAACGCGAACAGATTGCCGACCGCCTGGTCGAGGGCCGCGCCGTTCTCGACGAATCTCGGATTGACGCCGCGGAAGTTTTGAATCGTCTCCGCGCCGTATGCGTACAGGGCGAGACCGATATAAACCCTCCTGAACCAAGCTCGGCTTCGTTCGCCCAGCGCCGACACCGGCAGGATCGCCGCGGTCGACAGCAGAAAAACGCCCAGCGCCGCGTTGAACGAGAACGCTTTGGAGACGTCGCCGCCCGGCGGGACTTCTCCTCCGTTCATCAGCGTCCAAATCCCGCACGCCGCCGCCAGCACAAATCCGAGCAGACCGGTTAAAAGCAGCCCCTTTTCTCCTTCGAACCATCGTTGTCCGCGCTTCGCCCCTTGGACGGTATCGCTCCTCATATCCCCGCTTCCCTTCCGTGAATTGGTACCTTCACTTTAATGGAAGGGACTGGCAGGCCGGAACGGCCTTGAGATGAGTTCGCCGCCGGACCTGAAGAGGTTCTCCCGATCCGCCGGAAGTCTTAATCTAGCGCTGTTCGGCCTTTATTTTTCTCGAGAAACGCCTGATCGTGCAGTTCTGCGCCGAAGGACAGGTCTTCCAGATAGGCCAGCTGCGCGGCTTCGTACGCCGCATCCCGCCTCAGGATCCGGTTGTTCCGGATAGAAAGCGGGTGGAAGGAAATGCCGACCTGCCCTTTATCCAGCGTAAGCTTGAGCAGGCCCGTGTCCGCCTTCTTTCCTTTCACGTAGTCGGGAAAAAGGAAATTGCCGATGGAGTACGCTATCGGTTTGCCCTCGTGAAACTCGAAGCCCTGCAGCACATGCGGGTGGCTCCCGATGACCGCGCTGGCGCCCGCGTCCAGCATATCCGCCGCCAGCTTGCGCTGCCAGGGCTGCGGGGACGTCGTATTTTCCACGCCCCAATGGATGAAAACAAGGACGTAATCCGCACCCGCGCTCGCGTCGCGAATGGCGGCGAGAACCTTCTCCGGTTCGTAAGCGCTGGCGACGCCGGGCTTCTTGGCGGTCGCCATCCAGGCGGTCGTCGGCATGAAGCGCGTCACCGCGCCTATTTTGACCGTAGCGCCGTTCAGCCGAACGGTCTCGAAGCGAAAAGCCTCCTCCACGTCGAGGCCCGCGCCGACATGGCGCAAGCCGGCCTTTTCGACGTTGTTGAGCGTATCTCTTAGTCCTTTCTCCTTGTAATCGAGCACGTGGTTGTTGCCGAGCGACACCATATCGAAGCCCGCGCGCTTGATCCCCTCCAGCGAGCCTGCCTCCGATTTGAAATTAAAGCGCTGGTTCAGGTCTTTATCCGACGCCTCCGTCACCGACGTCTCCAGATTAAGCACGGCATAATCGGCGGCGCTCACCTCGTCTTTGATCTGACTGAACGGATAATCGGCGCCGTGCCGGCGAATCGCTTCCTTGACGCTGCCGTCCATCATCGTGTCGCCGGCGAACATCATCTCGATCGGCTTCGTCTGCTTGACGGACAGCGGGATCGGCGTCGCTTCGCCGGCCGGGTTGCCGGTCTGAGAGACAGCCTGGGAGATCGGCGCGCCGGCGTGCGAGGCCGGCGGCGTATGAGGAGCGCCGGCTTGTTGGGCCTCCGAGCCGCCAAGCGGCTGCGCGCCGCATCCGCCCAGCGCCGCGGCGACGGCCAACAGGCCTAAAGGTTTGCGCCAACGTTTCAAAGTCGATCACCTCGCTAGCTTTTTCTATCAATGTATCAGCGAGATATTTCAAAAATGCAGAAAGGTTGTATCCATCCGGTAACGAACCGGTAAACAAATATACGCCGCAAAACGCAAACGGGACGAAGCTAGGAATTTCCCGCTTCGTCCCGTTTGCTCGCATGCACACACTTCAGTCGACCGCCGTCCGCTCGCTTCAGGCTCAAGCATAGCGCAAAATTGCGCTATGCTCGCTTGCGCGCACTTCCGCCGACTGCCGTCCGCTCGCTTCAGGCTCAAGCATAGCGCAAAATTGCGCTATGCTCGCTTGCACGCACTTCTGCCGACCGCCGCCCGCTCGCTTCAGGCTCAATAATAGCGCAAAATTGCGCTATGCTCGCATGCGCGCACTTCCGCCGACTGCCGCCCTCCCGCTTCAGGCTCAAGCATAGCGCAAAATTGCGCTATGCTCGCATGCGCGCACTTCTGCCGAGGTCAAGTCCATATTTATGTGTAAAATCCTCGTCGACGAATTTTGTTGCTTACTTTTGATTCTTCGCACGCTCTTTCTGCCACGCATGGTACCTTGTCATGTCCATGAAGCGCTTGTTGCTCCATAATTCTTCGAGCTCCATGAGCACGGCACCGATTAATCGGATAACCGATTCACGGTTCGGAAAAATCTGTATAACCGATTCTCGCCGACGGATCTCCCGGTTGACTCGCTCCATGCCGTTCGAGGTCCGGATTCTTACCCGGTACTCTTCCGGGTATGCCAGTACCGCTGTGGCGTCGTCAAATCCTCGCTCCAGCGTCTCCATGGCCTTTGGCGCTTTCTCCTGGTACATCTCTTGCGTTTCTTCCAGCAGCCTTCTCGCGCTCTCCAGGTTCTGCGCTTCGAATATCGAGCGCAGAGCCGCCTTTATTTCGGATTGTAGTGCCTTCGGCGTGACATCTAGAATATTTCGCGTAAAATGCGTCTGACACCTTTGCCATGTCGCCCCTTGAAAGTGATGCTTAATCGCTTGGACAAGGCCGCCATGCGTGTCGCTGATGACCAGGTCTACGCCATGGAGTCCACGCTGCTTCAAGCCCTCAAAGAATGCACTCCAGCTCGCTTCGGACTCGGTATCGTCGATGGAAATTCCAAGCACCTCACGGTTACCGTGCTCGTTGATGCCGTAGCCGGTTAACACGCCACGGGAGCGCACCCGACCGTTCTCTCTAACTTTGACATACATGGCGTCCACAATGACAAACGGGTAGCTCTTTTCCTCCAAGGAACGCGTGCGCCAAGACTCCACCAGCGGATCCAACTGCTTACACAGCTCGCTCACTGTGGATTTCGAAAACGTTGTACCGCAAAGTTCCTCTGTAATCCGCTGAACCTTCCGCGTCGAGACGCCGTTCACGACCATCTCCATAAGGGATGTCACCAGCGCCTGCTCACTACGTTGATACCGGGCGAATAGCTCTGTGGAGAACTGGCCGTCTCGAAACCTCGGAACCTCCAGCTGCAGCTTGCCTACCCGTGTCGTTAATCCTCGCGCATAACTGCCGTTTCGCTGGCCTTGACGGGTTTGCGTACGCTCGTAAGGTTCGGCCTCCAGTTGATCTGTTGCTTGCGCCTTCAACACCTGGTTGAGCACCGTCTCCAGCAGCTTGGCCACTCCCTCGTCACGTGCCTGTCCAATAAACAATTGATGCAATAGTGCCTCGTCTAGTGTAATCTGATACTGAGCCATGAATAGCCCTCTCCCTTGAATGTTGTCTCGACAACTCCATTCTAGACGAGGTTCTATTTCATGGCTCTCCTTATTTTCAAGAGGCCATCCATTTTACACAATTATATGGACTCAACTTCTGCCGACCGCCGTCCGCTCGCTTCAGGCTCAACAATAGCGCAAAATTGCGCTATGCTCGCATGCGCGCACTTCTGCCGACCGCCGCCCGCCCGCTTCAGGCTCAACAAAAGCGCAAAATTGCGCTATGCTCGCATGCGCGCACTTCCGCCGACTGCCGTCCGCTCGCTTCAGGCTCAAGCATAGCGCAAAATTGCGCTATGTCCGCGACTACAGCTCCACCGTCATGCCGCCGTCGGCGACCAGCGTGGCGCCCGTCATGAACGAGTTGTCGGGACTGGCCGCGAACATCACGACGGACGCGATCTCCTCCGGCTGCCCGACGCGGCCGATCGGCTGCGACTCGTCCCACTGCTTCATGATCTCGTCCCGCGGCGTATCGAGATTTTTGACGCTGCTCTCGAGCATCGGCGTCCGCACCGCGCCGGGCAGCACCGTATTGGCGCGGATGTTCTGCTTCGCGAAGTCGAGCGCGATCGCCCGCGTGAGCCCCGCGATGCCCGCCTTCGACGCCGCGTAGGCCGAGTAGCCGTCCAGCGTCGCAAGCGCGTGCACCGAGCTGACGTTCACGATCACGCCGCCGCCCTGCTCCAGCATGACCGGAACGACCCCCCCGGCAGAACAGGAAGACCGACGTGAGATTGTTCGTAATGACGCCGTTCCACTGGTCCAGGCTCATGTCGGTCAGCCGGACCTGCGGGCATACCGCGGCGTTGTTGACCATGACGTCGATCCGGCCGAACGCTTCTCGCGCATCCCGAATGACCCGCGTCACGTCCGCCTCGGACGAGACGTCGGCGGCCATCGCGATCGCGCGACCGCCCGCCGCCGCGATCTCGTCGGCGACGTCCTGCACCTTCGACAGCGTGCGGCCGACCGCGACGACCGATGCGCCGGCGCCCGCGAACCGCATCGCGACCGCGCGTCCGATGCCGCCTCCGCCGCCCGTTACGATCACGACTTTATTTTCCCAGCTCATCGCCGCACCTCTTCGCTCATCGGATTCGCTCGGACACGAACGTGTTGCGCAGCGTGCCGATGCCTTCGACCGTCGCCTCGACGACGTCGCCCGGCTTCAGCCACACCTGCGGCTTCTTCCCCATGCCGACGCCCGGCGGCGTCCCCGTGCTGATGATGTCTCCCGGCCGGAGCGTCATCGTATTGGAGAGAAACGAGACCAGGTACGGGATATCGAAAATCAGTTCCTTCGTGTTCGAATCCTGCATCGTCGCGCCGTTCAGCTTGAGCGAGATACCGAGCTTGCCCGGATCCAAGATCTCGTCGGCGGTCACGATCCACGGCCCCGTCGGCGCGAAGCCGTCGATCGCCTTGCCGCGCGTCCATTGGGGCTCGTTCAGCTGGATATCCCGCGCGCTCACATCGTTCAGCACCGTGTAGCCGAACACATAATCCATGGCCGATTCAAGCGGTACGCGCTTGGCCGTCTTGCCGATAACGACCGCCAGCTCCACCTCGTAATCGCACTGCGTCACTTCGGCCGGTATGGCCACCTCGTCCTCGTGTCCGGTCAGGCAGTTGTTGTATTTGGGAAACAGGACCGGCACCTTGGGCACCTGCATGTTGGACTCGATCACGTGGTCGTGATAGTTCAGTCCGATGCAGACGATCTTCTCCGGATCGGTGAGCGGCGACAGCAGCTTCACGTCAGACAGCCGATAAGCGGCCCCTTGCGCCAATGCCTCCACGTCTCCCGACTCAATGACGTCCCGCATCGTCCCCTTCACGTTTAAAGCGACAACCTCGTCTTCTCCCTTAAGTACGCCTACCTGAAGCTTGCGCGCTTCATCCTGCCTGTCGTAAAACTGCACGAGCTTCATCCAAGCTGCGCCTCCTGTTCTATCGTTAGAAAAATCTTCGCGATCTTGCCCGGCCCGCCGATCAGCTTCTCGAAGGCGGCGCCGCCTTCGGCAAGCGAAGTCGTCTCCGTCCAGGGCAGCAGGTTGATCCGCCCCTGCCCGATCCAGCGCAGCGCCGTCTCGAAGTCGTCGCGCGAGTAGGCGAATGCGCCCTTCGTGCCGATCTCGGCGCGGATCATGTCATTGACCGGCAGCCGGCTGTCCGCTTCGTGCAGTCCGGTGAAGACGACCGTCCCTCCCGGACGCGCGGCCGCCGCGCTCCGCTGCCGCGTCGCCTCCGCGCCGACGGCGTCGATGACCGCGTCGAACCCTTCGCCGATCCCGTCCGGCAGGTCGTCCAGGCTCGTCACCGCGATGCCGCCCAGCTCGCGGGCGATCTCGAGCCGCGACGCGTTCAGATCGACGACGACCGCATCGCGGACGCCGTACGCGGACGCCGCCTGGAGCGCGAACAGTCCGATCGGACCCGCGCCATAGATAAGCAGCCGGTCCGTCGGCGCGAGCCCGAGCAGGCGGCAGACGTGGATCGCGCACGCGTACGGCTCGGCCAGCGCGCCCTCCGCGAACGAGACATGGTCGTCCAGCCGGTATACGTTCCGCGCCGGCACCGCCGCGAACTCCGCGAACGCGCCCGGCCGGTGCGCGCCGAGCAGCTGGCGTGCGCCGCACAGCTGCGACGCCCCGTTCAGGCAGTACCGGCATTCGCCGCAGGTGACCAGCGGATTCGCCGTCACCCGATCGCCGACCTGGAAGCCGGCCGCCCGCTCGCCGACCTGCGCGATCGTGCCCGCAAACTCGTGCCCCATGATCAGCGGCGGCTTGCGCAGCGAATTGTGCCCGAGATACCCGCCCAGCTCGGAGCCGCAGATGCCCGCGTGCGACACGCGCACGAGCACCTCGTCCGGCTGCAGCGCCGGCAGCGGGACTTCCCTCACGTTCATCGTGCGCGGTCCTTCATAGACTAGCGCCTTCATGCCTGTTCCCTCCTCACGATTCGACCGGCTCCCGCTTCTCCCAGCCCTGCTTGAACAGCGGCAGCCAGTGACCCGGCGCGTACGGATACTTGGCGGCTTCCTCCAAGTTGAACTCGACGCCGAGACCCGGCCGTTCGGGCGGTTGGAGATAGCCGTCCACGACCTTGAACGGCGGGCTGAAGATGTCCTGGGCCCACGAGTGGTTGAAGTCGTCGAAAATCTCGTGAATGAAAAAGTTCGGCGTCGCCATATTCAGGTGGGAGCAGACGATCGAGCAGATCGGGCCTTGGGCGCTATGCGGCGCGGTAACGCCATTGTGCGCGTGGACCATGCCGGCGATCTGCTTGGAGGCGGTCAGGCCGAGAAACTGCGGTTCGAGCTGGATGATATGGACCGCGTCGTGCTTCAGCAGCTCGGCGAACTGCTCGCGGTTGTAGTAGTCTTCGCCGCAGGCGATCGGCACCGGGCTGCGCTTCGCCACTTCGACGACCGACGAGACGCGGGACGGCGGCACCGGCGCTTCGAACCAGGTCGGGCTGTAGGGCGCCATCGCTTCGGCGAACTGCAGGGCGGTATGCACGCTGAACCGGTTGTGCCCCTCGATGAGGATGTCGACGTCCGGCCCGACCGCCTGGCGGACGGCGGCGATGTTGCGGACGGCGTTCGCAAAATCGGCCCGCTCGACGGTGCGCCAGGCCGCGCCGAACGGATCGAACTTCAGCGCCGTATAGCCCTTTTCGACGACTTCCTTCGCCTGGTTGTAGAAGCTCTCTTCGTCGTTGCCGCCGCGGTACCAGCCGTTGGCGTAGCAGCGCAGCTTGTCGTGGCACCTGCCGCCGAGCAGCTTGTAGATCGGCTGTTTGGTCGCCTTGCCCATGATGTCCCAGCACGCGGTCTCGATCGCCGCCAGCGCGGAGCCTTGCACTTGCCCGCCGTCCGAATAGACGTCGCGGATCAGCTTGAGCGAGATCGTCTCCACGTCGAAAGGATCCATGCCCAGCACGAGATGCTTCAGCTCGTGAATCGCGGCTTCGACCGTTTTGGCCAGCCCGTTCAGCGTGCCTTCCCCTAGGCCGGTCAATCCCTCGTCCGTATCCAATTGCACGAACAGCCAGTTTTTCCACGGGTTCCCCACGATATAAGTGCGCACGTCCGTAATTTTCATGCCGCTTAACCTCCGTCTGAAAAGGATGAGTTAAACGTAGCACGGCGGAATTAGACGCTCAAGATGTCACACTTGTATACATCAATGGACCGGCGCATCGGCGCATTAGAGCATGATCTGCTTCACGAATTCGATGTGGCCGCGAATCAGCCGTTCGGTGAGCGACGGATCGTCGCCGGCCAGCGCGTCCCGGATTTTCCGGTGCTCCTCCATACTCCCCCACAGCCGGCTTTTGTTTTTATAAAACGTCGTCCGCACGGCCATCAAAAACTTGTCCTGTATCCGAGACATCGCGTCGGCGTATTCTTCGTTGGCCAGCCCGGCGATGATCGCTTCGTGGAACTGCCGGTCCAGTTCGACATACCCGACGATGTCCTCGCGCTCCGCCGCCTCCGCCTGCCTGTCCAGATTGGCGTCCAGCCGCTCGAAAAAGGCCCGGTCCATGTTGCCCGTCAGCCTGCAGACCGCGAACGTCTCGAGCGACAGCCGCAGTTCGTAGATGTCCATGATCTTCTTAAGCGAGATCTCCTGCACGACGAAGCCCTGGTTCGGCATCAGCTTCACCAGTCCCATCATCTCCAGACGGTCCAGCGCCGACCGGATCGGCGTCTTGCTCATCTGAAGCGTCTCGCTGAGACGCCGCTCCGACAGAAACGTTCCTCCGCCCCATTCTCCCTGGACGATCCGCTCTTTCATTTGCCGAAAAGCCTCGTCCCTCAATGTCATACCGTTCTCGGGCATCGTCTCTCGATCTTCCTTTCCGATTGCGCATGTTCTATGATTATCATACTCGATTCATCGAATCCCGCGAGAGAGAAGGACTTCACGAATGGGCAAACCGACCTTGCGCCAACAAGCTTACGCCCGCATTTTGGACATGATCGAAAACGGGGAATATCCCAAAGGCTCGGTCACTTCGGAGGTTCAGCTCGGGCGCCAGCTCGATATGAGCCGTACGCCGGTTCGCGCCGCGCTGCAGCAACTCGAGCTGGAAGGCTACGTGCGGATCGCCTCCAAGCACGGCGTGCTGATCCTCGACTCCTCGTCGCAGCGCGTGGGCGATTTGCTGGAGCTCATTGCCTCCATGGCGTTATTCGCCGTCAGCGCCGTTTTCCCTGCCGGGCAAGCGTCGCTGCAGGCTTGGTCTCGCGATAGATCGGAAGCGTACCGCGCCTTGTGCGACGGGGACCTTGAGAACCAGGGTGCCTTCGCCGCGTTCGAATTCGAGCTGCTGAACGGACTGATCCAGCGCTGCAATAATAGCGAGATGACAAAAGCTTTTCAAACGTACGCTTCCCGCCTGTTCTGGCATCGCAACGTCTGGAGGTGGCAGGCGCCTCATGCAGGCCGGACCCGCGCGCAGGTGGCCAAGCTGATCGAGGCCGCCGCCGCGGGGCCGGAGTCGTTCCGGGAGGCGTTGTTCGACTACCTGCATACGCTCAAGCTGACGTGGCGGTAAGCATGTATACAAGTATCGCGGCTTGAGCGAAACGCGGCGCGCATGTTACGTTAGATCGCGAATGGAGGTTCGATACGATGGCAGCGGATTCGAAAATAAAGGTAGAGCTCGCCTGCGACGCGCAGGCGCAGCTGGGCGAAGGGCCCGTATGGGACGCGCGCGACAATAGCCTGTACTGGGTGGACATTTTGTCCCATCGCGTGCATGTCCATCATCGGGAGGAGCCGGCGAGCGACGGCATGATCGAGCTGGCTCCCTATGTGAGTTCGATCGTGCCCCGGCGCTCGGGCGGGTTCGCGCTGACGCTGCAGGACGGCTTCTACGTCTGCGATTCGGCCGGCGGCGGGCTGACGCGTCTTGCGGAGGTCGAAGCGTCCGTGCCCGGCAACCGGTTCAACGACGGCAAATGCGATCCCGCCGGGCGCTTCGTGGCGGGCACAATGTCGATGAACGACGAGCCCGGCCGCGGCGCGCTGTACAGCCTGGACGCCGGACATGCCGTCGAGACGCTCGTCCAGGACGTCAGCATCTCGAACGGACTGGCCTGGTCCGGCGACGGCGCCACGATGTACTATATCGACACGCCGACGCAGCGCGTGGTCGCCTTCGATTACGACACGGCGACGGGCGCCGTCGCGAATCGCCGCGTCGTCGTCGAGATGCCGACGGACGAGGGCTCGCCCGACGGCATGACCATCGACGCCGAGGGCATGCTGTGGATCGCCCATTGGGGCGGCTGGCAGGTGTCCCGATGGGATCCGGCGACCGGGGAAAAGCTGTTATCCGTGCCGGTGCCCGCCTCGCAGGTGACCTCATGCGCGTTCGGCGGCGAGCGGCTGGACCGGCTGTACATCACGACGGCCCGCGTCGGCCTCGGCGAAGCCGAGCTGGCGGCGCAGCCGCACGCGGGCGGCCTCTTCTGCGCCGATGTCGGCGTGCGGGGGCTGCCTGCTGCGGAGTATGTCGGCTAACCGGCCGGGACTTAAGAGCGATAACGACAAAATGACCGCTAGCTGTTGCGCATTCCGCTACCTCGGGGCGGATAATGGAAAAAAAATTTCTATTATTGCACCCAAACCAACGACCTCGGGGCCGATAGAGGAAAAACGTTCCTCTATCGACTCCCAAAACAACTACCCTAGGGCCGATAGCGGAAGAAAGTTCCTCTATTGCCTCCCAAACCAACTACCCTAGGGCCGATAGCGGAAGAAAGTTCCTCTATTGCCTCCCAAACCAAATATCCTTGGCCGATAGCGGAAGAAAGTTTCACTATGACCTCACAAACCAGCTACCCTGGGGCCGATAGCGGAAGAAAGTTCCTCTATTGCCTCCCAAACCAAATATCCTTGGCCGATAGCGGAAGAAAGTTCCTCTATCAACTCCCAAACCAACTACCCTAGGTCCGATAGCGGAAGAAAGTTCCTCTATCAACTGACAAACCAGCTACCTCGGGACCGATAGCGGAAGAAAGTTCCTCTATCGCCTTCCTAACCAGCTACCTTCAGGCCGATAGAGGAAGGTAGTTCCTCTATCAACTGCACACGCGCTGCTCCGTGCCCCGGCTCCTCCCCAATTGCACGCCAATAAGCCGCACGGTCATCCGTGCGGCTCATCGGCATGCTATTTCTCAAACTTACCTGCTTACCCAACGTTTGCGCTAAGGCAACGCCTCCAGCTTCGGCTCCCCCCCAGAACGCCCAGTCGTAGCCGTAATCGCCCAGCGAGTCGGTAATCAAGGTGATGACGACGGTCTTGCCGGCGTAGGCGGAAAGCGAGACGCTGAACGGCGTCCATGCGCCGCCGGGCTGCAGATCGTCGGCCCACAGCTCGCTACCGTTCACGGCGACGCGGAAGCCGACGCCCTGCGAATCCTCCGCGCCGTCCTTGATGCCCGCGAACCCGGTCAGCTTCGCGCCGCCCGAAGGCAGCGTCACGACGTAGTCGATGCGGGTCTGCCCATGCTGCGGCGGATGCGCGTCGAGCCCCTGCTTCTGCACGCCCAGCACGGCGCCGGTGCCGACCTTGCCTCCGAACGGATCCTGCGGCGGCGCCGTCGATCCGTCCTCGAACTGCAGATTCGAGTCGAACGCCTGCGCGGACAGCGACAGCGGGAGCTGCACGGTCCCGCCCGCGCTATAAATCAGATACACTTGATCCGTCGCGGGCGCCGTGATCTTGTAGCGGTTCGCGCCGAGCGACGTGTACGCCGCCAGTCCGGACGCCGAAGCCACCGACGCGAGCTGCCGCGGGCTGACGAGCGTCAGATCCACACTGCGAGCAGCGCCCGTCTGCGCCAGCGCGACATGCGGCGCCACCCAGACGGCGGAGTCGTTGTCGACCGTCGTGCCGGGATGCGTCTCCATGCGAATCGTAACCTCTTTACCCTTGAACGAAGACAGATCCAGCGATACCGGCGTCGGCGTCGCGCTGTGGCTGAACTGCTCCTTGCTCAGCACCGGCCGCGTGGCGGCGGGCGCCGCCTTTTCCCAGGCATATACCTTAAACGTCACGCCGTCGCTGCTCGCCACGTTCACCTCCGAGCCGAGCTGGACGCCGGTCTCAAAGGTCGGCGTGCGGTCAGCGGGCAGCGTGACGTCGAACTCGAGCCACGTATGTCCGCCCTGCCACACGCCCGAGTACGGCGGATGCGCGAGAATGCGATCGCCCCAATGCTGCACGGTCCCGCCTTGCGCAAACGTATACGAGAATCCGTTCGTCGAGGAAAAGGCCGTTGCCGTCTGATGAACGGTACCGTCGGCGAGCTTCTCGCCCGCGCGGATCGGACCGGCGTAGTTCATGAAGTCGACGGCCCCCGGCTGCTGCTGATCCTGCAGGGAGAGCACCGTGTGATTCGTATGGACCGCCACGGACTTCATCGCGACGTCCGCCGGCATCCCGTCGATGTGGAATGCGGTCTGGTCGCGCGGCAGATCAAGATACAGATACGTCTTGGCGGGGTTCAGGCCGAACAGCTTGGCGCTGTCATACAGATACCAGCCCGGAATCCGTCCGGGCAGCGTCACGCTGTCCGAGCCGTACAAGTACCGCAGCACGCCGACATCCCCGCCCGAGCTTCCGGCCCCGTAAGCGGTCAGCTTTTCTCCATAGGCATCCCGCTCGTACTTGGCCGACTTCCCGCTTGCCGTCTTGAAGGCGAACAGCGTATTGGCATCCCACTGGCCGAAGTCGAGCCGCGGCTTGTTGTCCTGGTACCAGCGCGCCTCCGCGAACAGCTGCGCCATGAGCGGCGACGGGTTCGCGACTTGCGCGTAGTTCGGCCGGGTCAGCATCGGAACGGCGCCGAGCCGGTTCTGGACGACCTTGTGCCAGGCGATGAAATAGTCCTCGGTCAGCGGATTCGCATGATCGGGATGTCCGTAGATGGTCGTATAAGGCGCGAAGATGGCCGAGCTCGCCGGCACGACCTGGTCGATCTTGCTGTCGTCCCAGGTGCCGGTCTGCGAAAAAATGCCGTACGCGTGCCGCTGGGCAAACGATTCGTACCGGGTCGTGATCTCGTTGAGGCTCTCGCCGCCGAGCGCTACATTAGATGGAAGCTGCTCTCTCAGCTCGCGGTGCAGCGCGATGTTGCCCTGCAGCATGTTGCGGCCGTCGATGGCGCCATTGGCATCGTTGTACATGAGCAGCGACTGGTCGAGATGGATGCCGTCCGGATGGAGCGACTGGACGAGCTGCGCCATCTTGCCGACGAACAGCGTCCGCCAAGCCTGCGAAGCCGGATTGATCTGCGCAAACTTGATGTGACTCGAACCCGCGGTATATTCGGAGAAAACGGGCTGCAGCGAGAATGGATCCTTGACCTGATACGGCTGCATGGCCGCAAAGGCCGGATTGTTCGGGTCGACGCCGAAAATATTGACGTACAGCATGACCTTGAAGCCGAGCGCCTGCGCCGCCTGAATCTTGGCCGCGATATCGGCCTTCGGCGTATAGTCCGGGAAGTCGACGTCGTACGGATCTTCGCGCCAGCCGGGCACGACGAGCAGCGTCTGCGATGGCTCCACCTCCTGCGCCAGCGCATTCAGCGTCTGCGCGTCCTCGAGATCCGTCAGCACGGTGAACTGTACGTCCCTGGCCCATGCCGGCTGCAGCTTCGACAGCTTGGACAGGTCGAACTTTTTGTCCGCCCACGTCCGGTACAGCGTCGCCCCGTTCACCCAGTCTCCCGTATAAGCCTTCAGCCGCCAGCCGGTAGAGACGGCCTTGCGCACCTGGGCGAACGGCGCAGGGGCGTATGTCTCCACGCCGACGTAAAAGTTGCCGTTCTCGTGCTTCACGTGCAGCGACTTGAAAAACCGGGCGTCATCGTCGCCGTGGACGAGCATGCCGCCGCCATTGCCCTGGATGATAAACATCTGCGCTTCCCAGATGTTCGGGTAATCGAACTGCTGGAAGCCGTACGCCGCGTCCGGCGATTCGGCCGTGAGCCGGATGCCGCCCAGCACCGGCAGGATCAGGTCGTACGTATCGGGGACGACCAGTCCCCACTGGACGCCCGAGATGCCGCCCGTCTGCGTCTCGGCGTTCTGGCTGACTGTGAGCGTGCCGTCGTACTTGGCCGCCACTGTTGTCTCGAGCTCGGCCAGGCTCTGGCCGCTGCCCCAGGTCTGCGCGTAGGTCGTATGTCCCTTCTTGACGGTCGCGGCGGAGACGGCCGTGTCGTTCCACAATCCGCTGCCGCCGCCCAGCGTCCGGTGCCGGATGCCGGTCAGCGCCGTACCGCTCCCCCTTGGCCAGCGTCACCGTGCCGTAGGTAAAATTCACTGCGCCCGTCGAGGCGTTCAAGGTCACGGAAGGACCGTCGGCCGCGGCCGGACCTCCTCCCGCCAGCGCGCCGGCCCAGATCATAACGGCTGCCAGCCCCGCCATCATCGTCTTCTTCCACTTCCTGCTCCAACTTGCGTTCATCGTCGCATCCCCTTCCGATCGTTGCTTTCCGAGCACTACGGTTCAAGCAATACGGTATCGAAGCTTGCGCTGCCTTCGCTCACGAACAGCCCCCATCCCCCCTCTCGGTGGTCGTACAGCCGCGCGCTCATCGCGACCGTATCGTCCACGTACACCTCGCAAACCGTGCCGTCGATCACGATGTCGAGCCGGCAGGCGACGCCCGGCGTCAATGCGACGGGACGCTCGAGACCGACCTCAAAGGGAACGTCTCCCTTTCTCGGCCAGCGGTCGAAGACGAGGCGCTGCCGCCCGGGCTCGAGACGGATCATGTAGCCCCGGTCCAGCGCCTCGTCCGTCCGAAGCAGCACGCCGCAGCCGCGCGTGTCCGCGCCGAATGTCACGGTCACCGACAGCCTGCATCTGGAAGGCAGCGATGACGCAGCGGCAGCCGCGAACGAATCCGGCGCTTCGGCAGTTGCCTTGCATACCCCCGCAGCCTCGGCGCTCTCGAGTTCACCCGAAGCCTCTAGGCTCTCGAATTCACCCGCAGCTTCCCCGCTCTCGCCGGCATCCGCCGCTCGAATCGATGCCGTGCCGGCGTCTCCGCTTCCTCCGCCAATCCGCCACCCGCCGACTGCCTCGCGCAGCGCAACCTCCGCCCGCCGCGCCATCGCCGCCCGCACCGAATCCGGCATCCGCACCGTCAGCGAGCCGTCGGCCTGCTGCACGATTTCGTGCACGACCAGGTTGCCGCCCCACTGCCACGTGCCTTCGTCGTGCTCGCCCTCCCGCGTCGGGTTCCAGCCGAAGGCGTAGCGCCGCTCGCCGTCGGTCCACGTTTTCGCCGCATAGAAGGCGCGGTTGTCGAACGTGTCGTTCTCCGGCGCCAGCCAGGGTCCCGCCAGCGACTGGCTCATCCGGTAGTGCGTCACGGTGCGATCCGAGAACGTCGAGTACACCAGATACCACCACTCCCCTATTCGGAACAGATCCGGGCATTCGTGGGTCGTATACAGCGACGGCGCCCAAAACGGCTCGCGCACTTCCCAGCTTTTCAGATCCTTCGAAGCGCACAGCGCGACGCAGCCCCGCCTCCGGCTCGGTCCCTCTTTGAGCCGCGCCGCCAGCAGCATCCAGTACTCCCCGGCCTCCTCGTTCCAGAAGACGAACGGATCGCGCCAGTCATGCTGCTCGTAGCGGTCGGCGGGCGCATAGAAGGCGTCCTCCGGAAGCTTGGTCCAGTGAAGCAGATCGGTGCTGGTCGCATGCATGACCGCCTGCTGGAGCTTGCCCTGGGCGGGATAGTGGAAGTTGTTGCCCGTATAAAAAATGTGATAGAGCTCGCCGACCTTCAGGATGCAGCCGGTATAAATGTACAGATCCTGCTCCGATTCGCCGCCTCTTTGCAGCACCTCGCCGTATTCGGTATAGTTCACGAAGTCTTTCGTCCCGAGCAGGAACCAGGGCGTCCCTTCGCCGAAGTTTTCCTTGTCGCGCCAATCCTTCAGATACAGCAGCTTGAACTCGCCGTCCTCGTAGAACGGGATGACGTCCGCCAACACGCCGTCCGCCGGCCGGTAAAAAAAGTCGCTCATTTACTCCTTCACGCTCCCCAGCACGATGCCTTTGACAAAGTATTTTTGCAAAAACGGATAAGCCAGCAGAATCGGCAGCGCGCCGACGATGATCTGCGCCGCCTTGGAGGTGCGGGTCGAGATCGCCTCCAGCTTGTGCAGATCCTCCTGCTTCACCTGCGAAAAGTCGAAATTGATGATGATCGTCTGCAAGTAGGAAGAGAGCGGATAATGCTCCGGCTTGTTCATCAGGATCAGGCCGTCGAACCAGGCGTTCCAGTGTCCGACGATCGTGAACAGGCCGACGGTGGCGAGGCCCGGCAGCGACAGCGGCACGTAGATGGTCCAGAGCGTGCGCAGATGGCCGGCGCCGTCGATGAAGCACGACTCCTCCAGCTCTTTGGGCAGGCCGCGGAAAAAGTTGAGCAGCAAAATGACGTTGAACACCGGGACGGCTCCCGGTATGACGAGCGCCCAGACCGTATCGAGCAGGCCCGTGTACTTGATCGTCATATACCAGGGGACGAGCCCCCCCGGCGAACAGGATCGTGAAGACGAAGATCCAGACGTAAAACGTACGCATCCGAAAGCTGCGGACTTCCTTGGACAGCGGGTACGCGATCGTGATCGTCAGCAGCATGTTGATGGCGGTGCCGAGCAGCACCCGCTCGAGCGTGATGACGAAGGATCGCATGAACTCGGGCCTGCTGATGATGAAGTCGTACGATTTCAGCGAAAAATCGACCGGCCAGAACGTGACCTGCCCGGCGGAGACCGCCGCGCTCTCGCTGAACGACACCGCGAGGACGTGGACGAGCGGCAGAAAGCACAGGATGGCGAGCAAGCTTAAAAACGCGGCGTTCGCGACGAGAAACAGCCGTCTGGCCGGGGAAACGTGATGCAAGCGGAATCTCTCCTTTCTCTAGAAAATGCGATAGTTCGCCAGCCGGTAGGCCAGCCAGTAGGAGACCGATATAAGCAAAAAGGACACGACGGACTTGAAAAGCCCGACCGCCGTCGCCACGCCGTACTGCGCGTCGTTGAACGCGATCCGGTAGATCATCGTGTCGAGGATGTCTCCGCTCTCGTATACGAGCGGGTTGGCCAGGTTGAACACCTGGTCGAAGCCGGCGTTCAGCACGTTGCCGAGGCTCAGCGTCACCATGAGCACGATGATCGGCATCATGCCGGGCAGCGTAATATGGCGCGTCTGCTTCCAGCGTCCGGCCCCGTCCATGACCGCCGCCTCGTACAGCGTCGGATTCACGCTCGTGATCGCGGCCAGGTAGACGATCGTGCTGAAGCCGAACTCCTTCCAGACGTCGGAGATAATCAGCACGGCCGGGAACCAGCGGTTGTCCGCCAGGAAAAAGATCGGCTCGATGCCGAGCTTGCCCAGCATGGCGTTCACGATGCCCTCGGACGGCGACAGCAGATCGATGAGAATGCCGCCCAGAATGACCCAGGAGAGAAAATGGGGCAGGTAAATCAGCGTCTGCACGCCGCGCTTGATGAACGAGCGGGTCACCTCGTTGAGCAGCAGCGCGACCACGATCGGGACGAACAGCCCCGCGATGATTTTCATGCAGGCGATAAACAGCGTGTTCCAGATGACCTGGCCGGTGTTGGGCATATCCAGCACGAACCTGAAGTTGTCCAGCCCGATCCACGGGGAGCCGAACCAGCCGCTGAAGATCGTAAACTTCTGAAACGCGATCACGACGCCCAGCATCGGCACGTAGCTGTAAACGAGCACCAGGACGAGGCCGGGCAGGAGCAGCAGGTGCAAAGGCAATTCCCGCATCCATTTTGCCGCTTTCATTTCGTACTTCACCGCCTTTTTTTCCTCATTCGGCGCGATCGGACGCCGATTCGGGGCATGACGGAAGAAGGGGACGATGGCCAGGACCGTCTCCCCTTCCGCCTGTCTATGCCGCGAGCGTCCGCGCGTTCGCTTCTACTTCTGCGCGCTCAGCCAGTCGTTGATCTCCTTCAGGATCGCCTCGCCGCCGAGCTTGTTCCAGTCCGCCACGAACGTATCGAATTCGTCTACAGGCGCGGCGCCCATGATGATCTTCGTGAACGTCTCCTTCTCCAGCTTGTCGAGCGTCGCCCACTTGTCGGTCATCGTCGGCGTCTGGCCGCCGAAAGTGGTCATGAGCAGCCGGTCTCCGGTGTAATTGTCCATCGTGGTCACGAAGCCGAAGTACTGGTGGGCGACCGCCCAGTTTTCCATATTGCCCGTCTTGAGGTAGTCGACCGTCGGACCGTACTTGTCGGTCTCGGTCAACGCGTCCTTCAGCAGGCTCTCGTCCTCGGTCTCGATCGCCTTGCGCAGCAGGGTGAGCGACTCGAGCACGCCCTGGTCGGATACGCCGGACTGCACGACTGACAGGCGCGACGTATTGATCCGCTCGCCGTTCTCTTCGACGGTGATGAATTGGCCTTCGTTGCGTCGGGAGCCGTGTACGACCTCCTCGTGCAGGTTGAGCATTTTAATGGCCGCTTCCGGATGCTTGGCGCCCTTGCGCACGACGACATAGCCGCTGGCGGAGAAGCCGACGTTCGCCTTGGTCGGCGTGCCGTCGACCGAAGGCACGGGGAACGGCATCCAGTCCATGCCCGGATTTTTCTTGACGGCGTCGAGGAACACGTACGGGTTCCAGTTCGCGCCGAACGCCATGCCGAACTTGTTGGCGGCGATGTCCTCGGCGACCTTGTTGCCGTCCTTGACGCCGAATTCGCGGTCGAGCTCGCCGGCCTTGTACATCTCCTGCAGCTTGGCCAGCGTCTTTTTCATCTCCGGCTGCGTCGAGCCGTAGACGACCTTGCCCGAGGCGTCCTTGACCCACGTTTGCGGATAGGCGTGGAAGGCGTTGGACAGCCCCGTGATCGAGGTGATCGGGCCGTACAAATAGTTGTTGACCGCCAGGCCGTACGTATCCGGCTTGCCGTTGCCGTCCGGGTCCTGCTTCGTAAACGCTTCCGCGATCTTGAACACGTCGTCCAGCGTCTTGGGCTCGGACAGGTTCAGCTTTTTGAGCCAATCCGTGCGTACCCAGAGCAAATTCGGCTCGTAGATCGGCGCGTTGACGACCGGGATCGCGAGCAGCTTGCCGTTAAACGTGGCAGAAGCCAGCGCCGCGCCGCCGTCGCCGTGCTGCAGCTTCTTGGTGTGGTCGGAAGCATATTTCTCGTAAACGTCCGTCAGATCCTCCAGCTGGCCGGCATCGGCGAGCTGCTTGAGCTGGCTGGCCGAGACGGCGAACAGCTCGGGCAGGCTGCCGGAGGCGATCGAGACGTTCAGCTTGCGGTTGTATTCGCTCGCCAGCGCGGTCCAATCGTGCACGACCTTGATGCCGAGCAGGTTCTCGTATTCCCGGTACCAGACGTTGTTGTCGATGCTGTCGCCCTTCGGATACGTCCACGTCTGGTCGACCGCCCGGGCGATATGAAGCTCGATCGGCGGGTCGTACTTGCCGAACGGGTCGGCCTTCTCCGTCTCGCCCGATGCGGACGCCGGCGCCGTGCCGGATGCCGCGGACGAGCCTGACGCCTTGCCGGACGGCTCGTTGCTTGCCGCGTTTTTGCCCGAGTCGCTGCAGCCGGTCGCCGCGAGCGCGCAAGCCAGGATGCCGCAGACGAGCGCGATGCGTTGGTTCTTTTTCAATCTCGGTTCCCCCTTAGAGCTCATGAATGAATGCGTCTTGCCTTGCATGAGCTCATTATAGAGCCGGCGCGGAAGCGCTCTCTACTCGCCGATTTTTACATTCCATTATCCGTTTTGGATATCGCCTGCCGCTCCTTGTACTCCTGGGGCGTCAGGCCCGTCTCCTTCTTGAAGAAGCGGTAAAAGGACTGCTCGGTCATAAAACCGACGGCCCGCGAGATGTCCTGCACGGTCAGCTGATGGCCCGCGAGCAGCTTCTGCGCGCCCGCCAGACGCGTTGCGGCGATGTAGTCGGTCAGCCCTTCGCCGGTCAGCTGCTTGTACAGCCGGGTCAGATAATACGGATTGTAGCCGACGACCTCGCCGATGCGGGTGAGCGACAGATCGCCCGCCAGGTTGTGCGCCACGTAGCGCCGCACGAGGCGAATCAGGTCGTCTTCGCTTTCCGACCGCTCGGCGCGCTTGAGCGCGAACAGACGCTCGGCCAGCGCCGCGAAGTATTCCTCCGCCGCATGCCAGGACGGATGGACGTCGAATCGCGTCAGCCTGCCGAGATCGATCGTCCCGCCCAGCTCTTCCTGGATGCCCCAGCGGCCGATCTCCGACAGGAAAATCGGGACGAGCGAATAGTAGATTTCCAGCCTCAGCAGCTCGGCGCTTCTCCCGTCTCCCGCGCCAAGCGCCATCAGCCGGCCGTACTCCTCGAAAAAACGGGCGTTGTCGCCGTTCTCCAAATAAGCGGCGAGCGTGCCGACCCGCTCCAGCCGGCTGCGCGTCTCGTGCGTCCGGACGTCCGGAAGCTCGCCGGCGCCGTCCCGAGCCGGCCGGTCCAGCAGGATCAGCTCCTGTCCCAGGCCCAGGCCGCGGCCGAGCAGACGCTTCAGCGCGTGGAACTGTCCGGGGATCCGCTCCCAGTCTTTCGGCTCGTCCGCGGCCGCGAAGGAGACGCTGAGCTGCAGCAGCTGCTTGCACGCGCCCTGGATCGTCTCGATCGTCCCCTGGACGAGCCGGACGAAACGCCTGCGCGCGTCCTCCGCCGTCTGCGGCGGCGCGGCCGAAGCGGCGCCGTCCGCATCCGGCCCCGGCTTCGGCTGAACGAACCACAGCAGCTTGTTCTGCTCGAAGCTCACGGTCGCGCAGGACAGCGACTTGGAGAGGTACTCCTCCGCGATGTTCGCGATGGCGTACAGCATCAGATGCTTGTCGCCGCCGCTGAAGCCGTCGCGCCAATCGTCCACCCGCCCGAGCACGAGCAGCGTCTCGGCGTCCGCGTCCAGCGGCAACTGCAGCTCCGGCAGCCTCGCATGCCGCTTGCGAAGCGCCTCCGGATCGCCGCCCGCCAGCGCGAGCAAATACTCGTTCACGAGCAGCGGCCTGGCCAGCTGCATCTGGCGCTCCGCGTTCAGGATCAGCTGGCGCGACTCCACCGCCTCGTACAGCTGCGCCGCCGCCCGCTCGACGGCCGCGACGACCGCGTCGTGGCCCTCCGTCTTGAGCAGGTAGTCGACCCCGCCGCCCCGCAGCGCCTGCTGGATATAGTCGAAGTCGTCGTAGCCGCTCAGGAAAATAATTTTGCACCACGGCCACTGCCTGACGATCTCCCGCTGCAGCGCCAGTCCGTCCATGCCCGGCATCCGGATGTCCGACAGGACGATGTCGATCTTCATCCGCTGCAGCGCCTCCAGCGCCTCCTTGGCGGAGTAGGCGCCGAACGTCTCGAGCTCAAGCTTGCCCGGACGGCCGAACAGGTCCAGCAGACTGTCGACGATCCAGCGCTCATTGTCCACGATCAGCAATCGAATCATGCCGTATCCTCCTCGTCTTTGCGTATCGTCAGCTCCGCCTTCAGCCCGCCCAGCGCGCTGCGCGACAGCGACAGGCCGCAGTCCGGCCCGAACTTGAGCTGCAGCCTGCGGTGGATGTTGAGCAGGCCGGTCGTCTCGATCGCGCGATCCGCCGCGGACACCGACTTGCGCAGCCGCTCCAGCAGAACGTCGTCCAGCGCCTCGCCATTGTCTTCGATCTCGATGCGCAGCCGGCCGTCCGGCTCTTCCCGGAAGCCGATGCGCAGCCGGCCGTCGCCAGTCTTGTTCTCGAGTCCGTGCAAGTAGGCGTTCTCGATGAGCGGCTGCACGATGAGGCGCGGCACCTCCGCCTGCGTCCAGCCGGCGGGCAGCTCCTCCTGCTCGACCTCGACCGTGCCCGAGAACCTAAACTTCTGAATTTCCACGTACGAGCTTGCGTGCTTCATCTCCTGCTCGAGCGTGACCGTCTCCGCCCCGTTTCGCGTGATGAACTGGAAGTAGCTGCCCAGATGACGGAACATTTTGTCCGCCAGCTCGTGCTCCCGCATCTGCACCAGGCCCTGCAGGATAAAGAAGCTGTTGTAGAAAAAGTGCGGATTGATCTGCGATTGCAACTGCTTGAGCTCGGAGCGCTGCGAGCGGATCTGCTGCTCGTACACCTCGCCGATGAGCGTCTCGATCCGGCCGAGCATGTGATTGAACTGGTTGTACAGGTAGTGAAACTCGTCCTGGTTGCGATGATACACCCGGACGCCGAGGTCGCCCTTCTCCACCTTGCGGAAGGAGACGACCAGCCGCTTGATCGGCTTGTGGATGAGCCGGTGAATCCAGTAGGAAAAGGCGACGACCAGCACCAGCGCGATGAGCGAGAGCAGCCAGATCCAGTCGCGGTGGCGGTTGAGCGGCTGCATCACCTTCTCCGCCGGCACCAGCACCGCAAGCGTCGAATCGAGAACCGGGGAATATTCATGGGCCACGAAAAAGGAACCGGCCTCCGTCTTCATCGTGAACTGGCCCGGCGCGGACGCGCGGTCGTCCGCCGGCTTGGTTCCGATCGCCCCGGACAGCTCGGACAGCACCGGCGGCCGAAGGCCCGACGCCACGTTCCATGCGCCGTCCGCGCTCAACCACGCCGCCCCGCCCTGTTCCCCGTTCGCCATGGACGCGAGCGTGCGGACGATCTCCGCCTTGGACAGCTCGATCTCGATGGCCAGCACCGGCTGGCGGTTCACGTAGATCGCGTCCGGATACACGCCGCTCAGCAGCAGCCGGTCCCCAAAGCCGAAGACGGGCGCGCTCAAGTTGCGCGGCTCGAGCATGGCGGCAAGCTCCGCGGCCGGGATCGTGTCGTCGTAGTTGTTGGCCATGATGCTGCGCCCCAGCGCCGGGACGTACAGCTTCACGTTTTCTACGAACGGGCTGGAGCTCTTGAGGAGATAGAGCTTGCTCTTCACCGACAAGATCGTGCGCGAGCGCTCGAAGTCGTTCATCCGGGAGACCGCCGTGCCCAGGCTGAGCAGGTCGTCGTCGCTTACGTACTCCATCTGGAGGCGGCGGAGCCGGGCCAGCTCCGTCTCCAGCGAGGACAGGTAAAAATGAACGCGCGACGCCATCGAAGCCGAGATCTGCTTTTTGACGACGTCATGACCCGACTGGTTCATGAGCAGGCTGGACAGATAGATGGGGATGATCATGAGCAAAAAAAGACAACACGAGCTTGGGATAAATTGTTAGCGCTTTCAAAAAAGTTCCCATAGCAACCCTCCGCAGCGATCTGGCTGCGCCGGGATATCGCCGGCACGCCGCTTCCACATCAGAATAGCAAAAAAGAGGGGCGGCGTCGCTCCTCTTCGTATCGCTCCGCGCGCCTCCCCCTTTCGCCGCGCTACATGCCCAGCATGAATTGCAGCGCCTTGTCCTCGAAGTCGGCCAGACGCTCGTGCACGTAGTCGTGATAAATCTCCATCTGCTTGCCCGCGACGATCTTATTGTAAGCCGCGAACTGCGTGGACGGCGGACATACGGTGTCCAGCAGCCCGACGCCCATCATGACTTCGCCGCGGATCCGGTCCGCCAGATGCTGAACGTCGACATAGCCGAGCCGCTCGAAAATCTCTTCCTCGCGCTTATGCTGAGGATCGAACAGGCGAAAATAGGTGCGCAGCTCCTCGTAGGCGTCTCTCGCCAGGTCCATCTCCCATACGCGCTTGTAGTCGCACAGGAAAGGCACGCTCGGCGCCGCGCGCCGGATGCGGGGCTCAAGCGCCGCGCAGGCCAGCGCGAGCCCACCGCCCTGCGAGCCCCCGATCGTCCCCACCTTGCCGGCATCCACCTCCGGCAGCGACATCGCGATGCCCGCCAGCTGCGCAGCATCCAGGAATATATCGCGGAAAAGCAGCCGGTCCGGGTGATCGTCGAGACCGCGTATGATATGTCCTCTGAACGTGGTCCCCTTGGCTCCGCCCTTGTCTTCGGACCTCCCGCCCTGTCCGCGGCAGTCCATCGCCAGCACGGAAAAGCCCGCCGCCGCATACCCCAGCTTGTCGATCCAGTCGCCCGAATGATGGGCGTAGCCGTGGAATTGCAGCACCGCCGGATGCGGCTCCTTCGCGTGCTTCGGCCGCACGTACTTGGCATGAATGCGCGCACCGCCGACGCCCGTGAAGTACAGATGCAGGCAGTCCGCGCCCGGGACCTCGAAGCCGCTCTCGACGATCTCCACCGCCGGGTCGACATCCCTCATCTCAGCGAGCGCCCGCGCCCAATAGGCGTCGAAATCGGCGGGCTTCGGATTCCTCCCTGCATACGTGCCGAGCTGCTCAAGCGGCATATCGATCGTCGGCATCTTCCATCGCCCCTTTCCCTCGTAGTACAATATTTGCAAATTTATCATTCCTATTTTTGAATGTAGGCCATATTCGTCCTTGCTTCAATCGCAAATAATTGAGTTGGAGGTCGCATTATATTGCTCAGAACCAACTTTGGATTCCGATACGCGGAACCGACGGATGCCTTGATGGCGATCCGGACGATCGGCTGGGAGAGCGCCGTGAGCGACAGCTACCGCTGGAACGGGCGGACGCGCGGGGACAAGTTCGCGCTGTTCCAGTACACCTTGTCGGGGGAAGGCAATCTGACGATCGGGGGCAAGCATTATCGCATTCCGAAGCACCACGGTTTTTTCGTAACCGTGCCGGACAATCACGAGTATTACTACAGCCCGGATGCCGGCGGCGAGCCTTGGGAGTTTATCTTTTTGACGGCGGCGGGCCGGCATGTCGAAGGCTACTGGAACGATATCGTCGCGAAGGCCGGGCCGGTCGTGTCGTTCAAGCCGAACGCGCAGCCGATCGCCATGCTGTGGGAGATGATGGAGAATGCACAGGCGAAAACGGGGCTCGACAAGTACGAGCTGTCCGTCCGTCTGTACGAATGGATCGTGGCCTGCCTGCGGGCCGTCGACGGCAAGCCGGACGCCGGACGCCCCGTTCCCGATGCGGTCGCCGCCGCCTTGAAGTTCATGGACGCGCAATACCACCGCTTCCTGACGCTGGAGCAGATCGCCGCCGAAGCCGGCATGTCCAAGTATCACTTTTGCAGGCTTTTCCTGAAGCATACCGGCATTACGCCGATCCATTATCTGACCAAGATCCGGATCGAACAGGCGTCCCGGCTCCTCCGGCAGACCAACCAGCCCATCGGGGCCATCGCCGCGGCGACCGGCTTCGACAACGGCAGCTACTTCGGCAAAGTGTTCCGCAAGCTGATGGACGCTTCGCCCCAGCAGTTCCGCGACAGTACGGACGACATCCCCGAGCACCACATTTTTATCGACTGACACACCGTTCGCGAACGGCGCAATATTTTATCAATCCGGTGAAAATATTATGCTATTTACGCCCCGCATATCAGGATTCTATGATATTAGCCGAGAGGATGTAATGCGCAATTATTTCATACGGAGGTCGATATAAAATGTTGAAAATCGCAATGATCGGGGCCGGAAGCATTAACTTTACCCGCAGGTTGATCATGGACTTGATGGCGGTGCCCGAATTCCGCGATACCGAATTCCGGCTGATGGACATCGATCCGGAGACGCTCGAGATGGTGACCAAGCTGAGCGAGCGCATGCTCGAGACGAACGGCCTGACGGACGTTAAGATCGTGCCGACGACCAGCCAGCGCGAAGCGATCAAGGACGCCGACTACGTCATCTGCCTCGCTCGCGTCGGCGGTCTCGAGGCGTACCGCCACGACATCGAGATCCCGCTCAAGTACGGCGTCGAGCAATGCGTCGGCGACACGCTCGGCCCCGGCGGCGTATTCTTCGCGCTTCGCACGATCCCGGTGCTGCTCGACATCGCCAAGGACATGCGGGAGCTCGCGCCGAACGCGCTGCTGCTCAACTATTCCAACCCGATGGCGATGAATACGTGGGCCATCCGGCGCGCCGGCGGCGTCCGGGTCGTCGGCCTGTGCCACGGCGTGCAGCATGGCCACGAGCAGATCGCCGAAGCGTTCGGCCTGCCTCAGGACGAGATCGACCAGATTTGCGCGGGCATTAACCACCAGACGTGGTTCGTCAACATTTCCCACAAGGGCAAGGATCTGACGCCGCATCTACTCGAAGCGTTCGAGAACCACCCGACGCTGCCGCAAAGAGAGCCGTGCCGCATCGACGTGCTGCGCAGGTTCGGCTACTACTCGACGGAGTCGAACGGTCACTTGAGCGAATACCTCCCCCTGGTACCGCAAGAAATCCGCCGACATGTCCAAGTGGATCAACGACAAGGAATGGATCGGCGGGGTGACGGCGGGTTATCTGGAGCACTGCCTGACGCGCTTCGTCGACTACAAGGAGACGTACCCGAAGATGCTGAGCGGCGAGATCGCGTCCATCCCGCTCGGACAGCGCTCGGAGGAGCACGGCTCGTACATCATCGAGGCGCTGGAGACGGGGAAGACGTACCGCGGGAACTTCAACATCGAGAACCGCGGCATGATCACGAACCTGCCGGACGGCGCCACGATCGAGATCCCGTGCTACGTGGACCGCAACGGCATCGCGCCGACGTACATCGGCGACCTCCCGATGGCCTGCGCCGCCACCTGCCGCGCCAGCATCAGCGTGCAGGAGATGGCCGTCGAAGCCGCGCTGACCGGCAACCGCGAGCTCGTGAAGCTCGCCGTGCTGCACGACCCGCTCACGGCCGCCGTCTGCAGCACCGAGCAGGTATGGCGCATGGTCGACGAGATGCTGGAAGCGCTCGCGCCCTGGCTGCCCCAGTTCAACGGCGAAGGCCGTACCTGGCCGGACCTTCCGCAGCCGGCGGGCGACCTGTATCACTTCACGCGCGGGAAATAAGCTTTGGAATACGCAATAAAGCAGCGGCAGCCGCCTTGGCTGCCGCCGCTTCGTTTTGCATAGACGAATCCCGCTTCGCCCATAATATTCCTGCTAAGGAATCCGTCGCAAAGGGGTGAACGGTCTTGAACGCCAACGCCGTCAGTCGGAGCCTGAAGGAAAACGAAGCCTATCTCAGGCAACGGTTCCACCCGAGCTCGGATATCGTTTTCCGCGCCTTCGCGCTGCAGGACCGGACGCCGCTGCTGCTCGTCTACCTGGACGGCATGGCGAGCGTCGAGAGCATCGAGGGTAACGTACTGAAGCCATTGCTCTTCGGCGGATTGCCGGAGGGCATCGACCGCATGCGGACGCTGGCGGAGACATTCAGGCGCGAATGGGTGCCGCTAGCGAACGTGCTGACGGACGAATCGCTCGAGAGCCTCGTCAAGCATATTTTGCAGGGCAATATGGCGATCCTGGCGGACGGCGAAGCGTCGGCGCTCGTCGCGCAGGTCCAGGGCTACGAGAAGCGAAGCATCCAGGAGCCGCTCAAGGAGTCGACGCTGCGCGGATCGAAGGAAGGCTTCGTCGAAAATATCCGCACGAATCAGTCGCTGATCCGGCGGCGAATCTTGCACGCGGACCTGAAGATGGAATCTTTTACGATCGGCGAATATACGCGCACCGAAGTCATGCTCGTCTACATGCAAGGAAAAGCGGACGAAAAGGTGCTGGCCAGCGTTCGGGAGAAGCTGAAGGGCATCGAATTGGAAGGCGTCATCGACTCGTCCTATATCGAGGAATGGATCGAAAACAACTCGTTTTCTTTGTTTTCGCAAATTCAAAATACCGAGCGTCCCGACATCGTAACCGCGAGCCTGCTCCAGGGAAAGGTCGCCCTCCTCACGAGCGGAACGCCGTTCGCGCTCGTCCTTCCCGTTTCTTTCTGGTCCGGGCTGCAGTCCGCGGACGACTACTTCGAGAGATTCACGTTCGTGATGCTCACCCGGTTCATCCGGTACGTCATGACCTTCATCTCCTTCGCCTTGCCGGCGATCTACGTGGCGCTCTCGACCTTCCATCCGGAGATGGTGCCGAGCTATCTCATGATCAGCATCGCGACCGCGCGGGAGAACTCGCCGTTCCCGACGGTGATCGAGGTGTTCCTGATGATGTTCGTCTTCGACGGGCTGCAAGAGGCCGGCGTCCACCTCCCCAATCAGCTGGGTCCGGTCGTCAGCATCATCGGCGCGCTCGTCATCGGGCAGGCCGCCGTCGAAGCCGGCATCATCTCTACGCCCATCATCATCGTCATTTCTTTGACGGGCGTCGCCGCGTACACGATACCCCGGTACAGCGCCACTCTCCCCTTCCGGCTCCTCCGCTACATGCTGCTATTCGTTGCGGGCATGCTCGGCTTCGTCGGCTTCGCCTACGGCATCATCTTCCTGCTGATCCACCTGGTCATGCTGGAGTCGTTCGGCACGCCGTACTTGAGCCCGGTCGCGCCGTTCGACGGCAAGCGGATCAAGGACCTGTTCATCCGATACCCGTTCTGGATGAAAAACGGCAGGAACAAGAAAGGACGCCAAAGCTGATGCGGTCCTTATTTCTTCTGCCCTGCTGTCTTTTCGCATGGGTCGCATTATCGGCCTGCAAGGACTTCGTCGAGCCGAATCAGCTCGCCTTCGTGATGGGGACGGCCGTCGACCGGGCGGAAGACGGACTGATCGAGGTCAGCGATCAGATCGTCATTCCGTCGCAGTTAAGCGGACCGCGGGATAAGGGCGGCGGAAGCGATGCCGGGAGCTCTATCGTCATGTCCGCGACCGGCAGGGACGTGTTCGAAGCCTCCGAAAAAATCCAGAGAAAAATGTCCCGGAGACTCATGACGAGTCACCGCGTTTTGATCGCGGTCAGCGAAGCCTTCTTCAATGAGGACGACGCCGGCAAATTATTCGACAAGCTGGGACGGGATCCCGCCAACAACATGCGCGACACGACGATCGTGGTGCGAGGCGGCAGCGCCAAGGAGATCCTCATGCTTCGGCATCCCCTGGAGCGTCTCACGAGCATCGCCGCCGGGAAGGAGCTTCAGATCAACGGGTTGACGCACTTTTCGTCCAGGCAGCTCATCCTTGAGCACTATACCGACGGCGTTCGTCCCTTGCTGCCGGTGCTGCAGATCAGGAAGCTGAAGACGGGCGTCAAGGCGCCCGTACCGTTCGCCGCGCTGTCCGGCTTTGCCGTCTTGAACAAACAGCTCCGCGTCAAAGGCATCCTGGATGAAGACGAGAGCGCCGCCGCGGTCTGGATGTCGGGCAAGGGAGCTTATCAGGGCATGACGATCCCCTGGAAAAACGGGCAGGGCTATCTGTCCTTCAGGCTCGTGCACCTCAAGCGCAAGATTCGCACGAGAAGCTGCGGCGATTCGAAATGCGCCGAATTGGTGGTCAAAGCGCAAGCTTACCTCTTGGAAAACACCACCTCGCTCGACCTGTCCCAAATCCGGAACATGACCGACACGGAAAGGTACATGAACGCGGAAATTCAAAAAGAATTCCAACGGACGGTAAACAAGGTTCAACAGTGGGGACCCGACATCTTCGGCATCGGCGAGCATCTGCACCGGCATAATCCGTATTGGTGGAAAAACCGGCGGAAAAGTTGGGACGAGCAATTCAAAACGCTCGACTTGAACGTCAAAGCCGATATTCGGCTCGTCTCCGTGGGTTCGAGCGGCGGGCAAATGAAATGAATGCGCAGCGAGGGGGGAGCACGATGAAATTAAGCGGCTACCAGTTGTTCTGGATGACCAGCATCTCGTCCATGATCATGTTCTCTTACATTCCGATCACGATTGCCGTCAACGAGGCGCGTCAGGACGCTTGGATCTCGATCCTCCTCGGGGGGAGGCCTCATGATGGGCGTGACCTGGATGACGCTGCGGCTATGCATGCAAAATCGGGGCAAGTCGCTGGTGCGAATGACGAAGGACCTGCTCGGCACCGTCTTCGGCAAAATCGTCGTCACGGTTTACTTCGCGCATTGGTTCCTGCAGATGTCCGCGACCGTCAAGGACATGGCGAACTTTCAAAACCTCGTCATGCTTCACAACACGCCGATGCCCGCAGTCCTCCTGTGCATGCTCTTCCTCGTCTTTTACGCGGTGTACAAAGGCGGAATCACGGCGGTCAGCCGGTGCGCGGAGGTGATCGGTCCCGTCTTCATCTTGATCTTGTACGTTCAACTGTTCCTGAATCCGCAGGAAATGGACCTGAAGCGGATCCTCCCCGTTTACGCCGATTCCGGATGGCTGGCGATCGGCATGGGGGCCTTCAATTCGTTTAATTATATGCTTGACCCTACGATCATCCTCATGCTTTACTTTTTTGCCGAAAACAAACGGACCGCGTCGCGCGGGATCTTGTGGGGAACCGCGGTGTCCGCGGGCTGGGGCCTGCTCGCGACATTCGCGATGCTGACCGTGACTGGTCCGGACATGGCGGCCAAAATGGTCGTTCCCGTCTACTCGCTGACGAAGATGGTATCCATCCTCAACTTTATCCAAAACATCGACGTCTTCTATATCCCGCTCTGGCTGCTCGGCGCCTTCATCAAGCTGGCGATCTGCTTGTTTATCCTCAGCTACGGGCTGGCCGAATGGAGCGGCTACCGCAACTGGAGACGAATCGCAGGCCTATTGACAGTCGTATGGCTGGGCTATGTCCTTTATAGCGCGCGGATCGTGCAGCTGTCGTACTTGTTTCGCAATGTTTGGCTGACCGACGTATTCTACCCCGCGCTCTACATCGCGCTCCCCCTCCTGCTGTGGATCGTCGGCAGCATCCGCAAGCGGCAGCAAGCGGCGAGCTGACGTTCAGACGTTCGCGAAGCGGAGTTTTGTCACACAACCGGAGCCTCCGTCGTTATATCTATGCAGGACAAAACAACATTACCGAGGAGGCGTTACGGATATGACGCAACGCATTAACTACATGGCGCAATCGCCCGAGTTTTTCAAGAAAATGATGGAGTTCAGCAACGCGGAGCATGGCAGCTCCGTCGAACTGAAAATTCTCGATCTCGTTCACATCCGTGCCTCTCAGATCAACGGCTGCGGCTTCTGCCTGGATATGCACGTCAAGCAAGCGAAGATCAATGGCGAGAGCGAGCTGCGCCTCTACCATCTGCCGATCTGGCGCGAATCGACGTTGTTCAGCCCCCGCGAGCGCGCCGCGTTGGCGTGGACCGAGATCCTGACCAAGCTGCCGGAGCATGGCGTGCCGGACGACGTGTACGAGCGCGTGCGCGGGGAGTATTCGGAAAAAGAGCTGTCCGACCTGACGTTCTCCGTCATGGCGATCAATGCGTGGAACCGGATCAACGTCGCCTTTAAAACCGTGCCGGGCTCGGCGGACGCTGCGTTCGGATTGGCCAAGGCGGGCTTGAGCTAAGCCGACGTGTAAAATGAAAGGTACAGTCCCCTTGAACTTCTAATGGGGGCTGTACCTTTTTGCGCGTCGTTAAGCGCGTGCGCCGGAAATCGCCGGAGTTCCCGAGCGCCGGAGTCAAGCTCTTTGGCCGCGCTTCTGAGCTCACTTTCTCGCTTACAAGAGACTACCGGGCATGCTCTCCCTGCAGCAGCGCATTCCTCGCTTACAGCGCCTGCCTCCGCGGACCGCGCCGCTCCAACCGCGCATTTCTCGCTTACAGGAGACCGCTCTCCCTGCAGCAACACGATCATGAACAAAAGTCCATTAGTCAACCGTTGCGCATGCTATTCTATAGAAAACTGAGCAGAGGAGATCGCGCGAAATGGAAAAGCCGGCCAAGGCGGACAGACGAATCCTGCGCACCCGGGACGCCATTACGAAGGCGTTCCTTGCGCTCGTGTCGGAAAAGGATCTCGACCACATCACGATCAACGATATCGCCGACCGAGCCAACGTCAACCGCGGCACTCTGTATCTTCACTACGCCGACAAATACGACCTGCTCGATCAATGCATCAAAGACCATCTCGACAAGATGCTCGCCGCCTGCGCCGCGGAAGCGATCAATCCGATCGACGACCTTAAGCCGATGTTTTCTTACTTCGAAGCGAATTTCGCGTTTTTCTATGCGATGCTGTCCAATCAGAAAACGTCCGTCTTCCGCGATCGGCTGCTTCAGAGCATCGCTGCCGGCACCAAGGCGAAGATCGGCGCGCAGGCCGTTCGGCAGAACATAGACCTGGAGCTGGTCGCCCGCTTCTTGGCCTCCGCCTTCGTCGGCACCGCGGAATGGTGGATCCTGAACCGGATGCCGCTTCCCGCCGAGCTCGCAGCCAAGCAAGTCGGCGAGTTGTTCGAGAAATACGTGCTGTGAACCGCGGTGCCGGATATGGCGCCCTATGAGATATTAGACAATGTGCCCCCATACGTCGGATATCGTACAAAACGGCATGGATTAACGATTGAACGGTCGCCGCTTCTCTTTATAATAAAAATCAGCAATAGTCAGATATGCGACTATTGTTGAATAAATAATAAATAGAGGAGTGGGATTCCATGCAAAACGTAAACGAGAAAGTCGTCGTCATCACCGGCGCTTCCAGCGGAATCGGGGGAAGCCGCGGCCAAGCTGCTCGCGCACCAAGGCGCCAAGGTCGTACTGGCTGCCAGAAGGGAAGACCGGCTGAAGGCTGTCGTCGAACAGATCCGACGGGACGGCGGACAAGCCGTCTCGATTCAAGCGGACGTCGCTTCGTACGACGATATGAAAAAGCTCGCGGACTTCGCCTTGAAGCAGTACGGCCGCATCGATGCGCTCGTCAACAATGCGGGCGTCATGCCCGCCTCCCGGCTAAGCGAGCTGCGGGTCGACGAGTGGGACCGCATGATCGACGTCAACGTCAAAGGCGTCCTGTACGGCATCGCGGCGGTGCTGCCCGTCATGAGAGAACAGCGATCGGGACATATCGTCAACCTCTCCTCGGTGGCAGGCTACCACGTCAATCCGACATCCGCCGTATACAGCGCGACCAAGTTCGCCGTCCGGGCGATCTCGGAGGGGCTGCGGCAGGAGGAATCGCCCGCTTCCCGCATCCGGTCGACCATCGTCTCTCCCGGCTTGACGGAGACGGAGCTGCTTGACTCGATCGGCAGTCCCGAGACGAAAGCGATGACCAACCAGATCGCCGGCATGGGCATCTCTCCGTATGCGATCGCCCGCGCAATCGCCTTCGCGCTTAACGAGCCTGACGATGTGTCCGTGAATGAGATCGTAGTCAGGCCGACCGCGCTTCCCTAATCTCCAGACTCGAACAGACCGACTTTTTCCGAAATTCCGCCTTCCGCGAGATGCTGCAGCTTGTCCGGATTCCGGATCAGATAAAGCTCTCGGATGAGATTCTCCTCTACGCGCAGCAGTCCGATCGTTTGGATGCCGCCCGTCTCCGACCGGATAACGATGCCCAGCTGTCCATTCATATGCCCCAATTCCATCAGCACCTTGCCGTCGAATGTCGCAGATTGAAGCACCGGACCAAGCAAGAACTTCGCCACCAGGTCGCGGGAAACGATCGGTCGGGCCGCGGCGAGCACCTTGCCCCCTCCGTCCGCGACGAGCACGACGTCCGGATCGAGCATCGTCAGCACGCGATTGACGTTGCCTGCCTTGAGCGCGTCCAAAAAAGCCGTCCACCCACTGCCGCTGCTCCGCTTCGGGGCGCGCATGCTCCTCTTCGGCCGACAGCCCCATCTTTGCGCTCGCGCGGCTGAACAGCTTGCGGCAGTTCGGCTCGCTTTTCTCGATGAGCTGGGCAATCTCCTTGTACGCGAATCCGAGCGCCTCGCGGAGGACGAACACGATGCGCTCCGAGGGCGACAGCCGCTCCAGCAGCACGATCATGCCGTACGTGAGCAGATCCTCGCGGAGGACCGCCTCCATCGCGTCGTCGTCCGAGCTTGGAAAAGGCTCCGGCAGCCACTCGCCGAAATATTCCTCGCGCTTTTTCCGCGCGGATTTGAGCAGGTCCTTGCAACGGTTCGTGACCATTTTGCACAGATAAGCCTTCGGCTCGGCCAGCCGCTCGGGCGGCACGTTCGCGATCTTGATGAACACGTCCTGCACCGCGTCCTCCGCGTCGGATACCGATCCTGTCAGCTGATAAGCAAGCTTGAACAGCAAAGCTTTATATTTCGTATATAACTGCGCTTGCATAGATGCCGTCCACTTCCATTCGCATGGGCTTCGGCGTAGAGTCCGCCTGTTAATAAAACGAGGCCGGCTCTTGCTTTGTGACAGCATTCGCCGCGCTTTTTCAGCCGATGGTCACGCGTATTCTTTCCTGCCGACGGCTTCATATGCCCATTGTCACAGAACGGAAGAGACCGTCGTTCTATGTCCGTCATTCCGCAATCATACTCCCTATAGAAGGACGTGCATCTCATGAACAAAGTATTGTATATCACCGCCAATCCGAGCGACGACGAACATTCCTATAGCCTCTCCGTCGGCAAGGCGTTCGTAGAAGCTTACCGCGAAGCGAATCCGAACGACGAGATCGTTCACATCGACCTTTTCCAAGCGGATATTCCGTTCCTGGACGGCGAGGTGTTCGGTGCCCGTTCCAAAATGCACGCGGGGAATGCCTTCGAGCAATTGTCCCTGCTCGAACAGGCCAAGATCGGCCGTCTCGACGAGCTGGTCGAGCAGTTTCTGGACGCGGATAAATATATCTTCGTCAATCCGGTCTGGAACTTCTCTTACCCGCCGGTGCTCAAAGCTTATATCGATGCCGTCTTCGTCGCCGGCAAGACGTTCCGCTACACGTCCGACGGCCCGGTCGGATTGCTCACGAAGAAAAAGGCGTTCCAGATCCAGGCCAGCGGCAGCGTGCTGTCCGAGGGCGTATACGCGGACTTTGAAATGGCGCACCGCCACCTCGAAGCGGTCCTGAAATTCCTGGGCGTCCCCAGCTTCGAGGCCGTCTATGTAGAAGGCATGGCCGCGCAGGCCGACAAGGCGCAGGACATCAAAGCCGACGCGATCGCGAAGGCTCGCGAAGCGGCGCTGAGCTTTTAAGGACGGCGCTCTCTAAGCTACAAGATTGAATCGCCAACCATCAAAAGAGGAGCTGCCCCAAAAGTCATGAGCTGACGGGGCGGCTATTCGCTTTTCCGGCTATCGTTGCCCAACCTGCGTTCATGTGAGCTGGCTTGGGCCAAGGCGTTGGCGTGGGTACGAGAAGAGCGCAATTTTGCGCTATGCTAGAGCATCATGCGAGCGGCGGGGAAGCGGGCCGGGGAAGTTGGTCGAGCATAGCCTAATTTTGCGCTATTCTACAGTATCGCGCGAGCGACGGGGAAACGGGCCGGGGAAGTTGGTCGAGTATAGCCCAATTTTGCGCTATTCTACAGTATCGCGCGCGCGGCGGGGAAGCGAGCCGGGGAAGTTGGTCGAGTATAGCCCAATTTTGCGCTATTCTACAGGATCATGCGAGCGGCGGGGAAGCGAGCCGAGGAAGTTGGTCGAGCATAGCCCAATTTTGCGCTATTCTACAGTATCGCACGAGCGACGGGGAAACGGGCCGGGGAAGTTGGTCGAGTATAGCCCAATTTTGCGCTATGCTAGAGCATCATGCGCGCGGCGGGAAGCGAGCCGGGGAAGTTGGTCGAGTATAGCCCAATTTTGCGCTATTCTACAGCATCATGCGATCGACGGGGGGGCGGGTCAGCGAGATGGTAGGAGTATAGCGCGAGCGGCAGACGGGCACGGTGGCGGCTGCGCAAGCGAGCACACGGCAGGACCGCGCCTCCAACAAACACAAAGAGGCTCCATACAGAGCCTCTAAGCAGGACGCGCCATGAATCAACACGCCGGGAATCTGTTAAGACACCTCTCGATTACTTACTCGCAAACCACGCGTTCATCGCGTCAATCGCGTCCTGCCCGCCTTTGGCGTTGAAGTCCTTCACGTAGCTGTCGAACTCCGATAAACTGCGCTTGCCCATGATGAACTTCATGGAATTCTCCTCCATGTAGTTGCGCAGCTCCGTGAACTTGGCGTCGTACGCTTCGACGGACGGCGCGTAGTTCGTTTCCTCGCGCAGCTTCTTGTATTGAAGCAGCGGCTCGTAGTACGGCAGCAGTCCCTTGGCCTTCAGCCTCGCCGCGAACCCGGCGTCCGTGTCGCCGAGCGGGTAGATCGAACGCCATGGGATGTTGGCGCTTTGCTCCGGCGTTTGGGTGATGACGCCGTCCTTCTTCGTGTAGTCGGTGCCTTCGATGCCGTAGTTGACGAGCTCGTCGGTCTCCGGCGTGTACAGGAAATTCAGATACTGCGCGGCGCCGAGCTTATTCTTAGCCTGCTTCGGAATAATGATGTAGGTTGTGGAAATCGAGCTGTCCTGCAGGCCGGACTCCCCGTTCTTGCCGACCGGCGGCGCGATGAAGCCGACGGTTCCGCCTTCGTTCTTGTCTTTCAAAGCATTGTCGATCTCGGGCACGCTCCCCCCAGTACATCGGGGTAAAGACTGCGGTGCCGTTAATGAGCGTTTCCTGCGTGCCCTTCTTGATCGCGAATTCCTGGTCGAGCAAGCCTTCGTCGTACCATTGTTTCATCGTCTCCAAAAATTCCTTGTACTCCGGCTGCACCCACGAGAACACCAGCTTGCCGTCCTTGATCTTCGTCGGCGTGGCGACGCCGAAGGCCGCGGCGAAAGGCGTGAAGCCGTCGAAGAAGTAGCCCGGATTGGACGTCGCGATCGACAGCGGCGCGATGTTTTTCTTCTCCTTGATCGTCTTCATCGTCTCGTAAAACTCGTCGAGCGTCCCCGGCTCCTTAAGCCCAAGCTCCTTCAGGACGTCCGTTCGCGCCAGCAGACCGTTGCCGACCTTCTGGGCCTGGCGGTACGGAATCGCGTAGATCTTGCCGTCGAACTTGACGGCGTCCAGCGCTTCCTGGCCGGCCATGTTGGAGACGTTGGGCATCTCCTTGGCGATCAGATCGTCGAGCGGCTCGAGCGCGCCCTGCTTGGCCAGCTTGAAGTAATCGGATTTGCCGGCGATCGTCATAATATCGGGCACGTCGCCGGAAGCGAAGATGATCGAGATTTTCTGGGACGGATTCTCGAGCGGGAGCGCTTCGTATTGGATATTGAAGCCGGATGCCTCCCGCAACTTGTCGATCAGCCTGTTGCTGTTGATCGTGTCGGCGCCCTTAAACGTCTCCATCGCCCCGTGATAGAGGCGGGTGATCTTCAAGTCCTTGAGCGCCTTCGCTTGCTCCGTGCTCTTGGCGCCTCCCTTGTCGCTCGCCGTTGCCGCGGAAGTAGACGGTCCTTCCGTCTTGTCCGCGGTCTTGTTGCCGCTATCGTTCCCGCCGCATCCTGCCGCGAGCAGCATCAACGCCATGACGCCGATGCCGACGGCCGTTCTTTTCGTTCTTTTCGTTCTTTTTTTTGTCTTCAACATACTTGCGCGAGCCTCCCGTAAATGGATTGTCTACACTCTATACTTGCGACTGCGATGTGCCGGCCGGGAAAGGAAGCTTCTCTACCCTTTCACCGCGCCGAGCATGATTCCTTTGACAAAGTAACGCTGGATGAACGGATACACGCACAGGATCGGCAGGACGACGCAGATGATCGCCGCGGCCCGCATCGATTCCGGCGTCACGCCGCTCAGCACGTCGTTGACGACCATGTCGGCCGGTTTGTCGTTCGATACCAGCTGCAGCAGGAACACTTGCAGCGGCATAAGGCTCCTGTCCGTGAGGTACATCATCGCCTGGAAGAAGCTGTTCCAATAGCCGACGGCGTAGAACATCGAGATCGTCGCGATGGCCGGCATGGACAGCGGCACGTAGATTTGGGCCAGAATCCGCAGGCTGGAGGCGCCGTCCATGCGCGCCGACTCCTCCATCGCCTCCGGCAGCCCGCTGAAAAAATTGCGGATCAGAATCAGGTTGAACGGCGCCAGCGCGCCCGGCAAAATGACCGACCACAGGCTGTTCAGCAGGCCGACGTCCTTCACGATCAGATAGGTTGGAATGAGGCCGCCGCTGAAAAACATCGTGATGACGAAGATTAGCATCATAAAGCGTCTGTACGGCAGTCCGTTTCTGGCGAGCGGGTACGCCGCAAGCAGCGTGACCGCCATGCTGATCAACGTGCCGACGACGGTAATGAACAGCGAGTTGCCGAACGACACGTAAAACTGCTTGTACGAGAGCACGAAGTCGTACGAAGAGAAATTCAGCCCTTTCGGCCACAGCCACACGTCCTTCGCGACGACGTACGATTGATCGCTTAGCGACTTCGCCGCGATATGAATGAACGGCAGGAGCATGGAAACCGAGATCAACGATAAAAACGCCGCGTTCAGGAGTTGAAATATCGAATCGCCCCGGAAGCCCTTGACGCCAAGCTTTTGCGTTTGCACGGTCAGTACACCCCCTCTTCGCCCATCCGTCTCGCCAGCGTGTTGGCCAGCACCAGCAGGATGCAGCCGATGATCGACTTGAACAGCCCCGCAGCCGCCGTCAGGCTGAATTGCATCGTACCGAGCCCCACGCGGAACACGTACGTGTCGATAATGTCGGATACGTCGTAGACGGTCGGATTGTACATGACCAGCACCTGCTCGAAGCCGGCGTCCAAAATGTTGCCGATCCGCAGCAGCAGGATCACGATGATCGTCGCGCGAAGCCCCGGCACCGAGATATGCCAGATCTGCCGCCAGCGGTTCGCCCCGTCCACGGTAGCGGCCTGATAGAGCTCGTCGTTGATCCCGATGAGCGCGGCCAGGAAGATGATCGCGCCCCAGCCCGCTTCCTTCCAGATGTCCGACGCGATCAGGATCCAGCGGAACCAGCTCTCCTCGGTGAGGAAAAAGATCGGCTTGAAGCCCATGAGCCCGATCGCTTTGTTGACCATTCCGCTGCTCGGGGACAGCAGGTCGATCGCGATCCCGCCGATGATCACCCACGAGATGAAGTGAGGCAAATACGTCATTGTCTGGATCGTCCGCTTGAGCCGGATATATTTCATCTCGTTAAGCAGCAGCGCCAGAATAATCGGTACCGGGAAACCGAAGACCAGCTTCATCAGGCTGATCGCCACCGTGTTCCGCACGACCTGGGGGGAACTCGTCGAACAGGAACAGCTCGCGGAAAAACCGGAATCCGACCCACTCGCTGTCCAGCATCCCCTGCATCGGGTTGTAGTCCTTGAATGCGATAATGACGCCGTACATCGGCAAATATTTGAAAATCACGATCAACGCGATCGCGGGCAGCGCCATCAAGTACAAATCCCAGTGCTTGCGAATCGCCCTCAGCGGACCGCCCGTCGCCGCCAAGTCGGGACGCGGCAGTCCCGTATTCGTTTTCGCCATGTTCGTCTCCTTCGTCAGCCGTTTGGGTCCCTGCATCAACTATAGCGCGGGCCCGATCGCGGCAGTAGACGAATGGTTTTACTTTAAACGCAACATATTTGCGGTTGTTGGCAAAAAAAACGGCATCCGACCGGGTTCGTCGAATGCCGATGCTTTGGGGTGCCGCAATACCAATGGATCCGGACGCCTTTGAGCGCCGCTCGCTTAAAGTGTCGTTGCCCTATACATTCAAGCTTGTATGTCACTCGGCTTGATTCCCCAATATTTCTGGAAGTTCTTCGAGAAGTAGTTGACGTGCTTGTAGCCGACCTGCTCCGCCGCCTCGTACACCTTCGCGCCTCCCGCGAGCAGCGCCTTCGCCTTCTCCATCCGCAGGCGAAGCACGCTCTCCGAGAAGGAGCTGCCCGTCACTTCCTTGATGATCCGGCTCGCGTACGAGTAATTGATATACAGCTTGGCCGCGACGGTATAAAGGCTGAGTTCTTCCTCGCCCAGATGCGCTTCGACGTAGGCCATGATCTCTCCGACGGTCACGTGCGTGCCGGATCGGCGCCGCTCCGCGACGGAGCGGCCGATGCGCGCCATCATCCGCTCCAGCCAGGTCGTCACTTGCTCCTTCGTCAGCAACTGGTTGAAGTTCATAAAGTCCTCGTAGTCGGCGCCGAGCGTCTCCCGCAGGCTCCAGCCGTGCGCATGGACGATCCGCGTGAGCAGCGCCGTGATCCGCAGCAGCATCTCCTTGGCGTCCGCGAGCTGGCGGCCGGGCGAGAAGCCTTTCTCCATGAGCGCCGCGATCAGCGCCGCCCTCCTGCCCTCGCTGCCGGTATCGATCGCGATCTCGATCTCCTTTTCCATGTCGTTCATGTTGAGCCAGGACGCGTCGGCCGGGACGTCGTGCCGGTAGCGGATGATCGTCTCGCGACCCAGCACGATTCGCTCCTGCAGCGCCATGCGGCACTGCTTGTACGCGACCGGCAGCAGCGCGGGATCGGTCACTTCGGCGCCGATGCCCGCGCTCGCCGTCAGCTTCAGGCAGTCCTTCACCGTGCTGAGCAGCTTCCCGAGCTGCTGATCCGCAAGCTGGCGAAGCGCTTCTCCGCCGGCCGCGGAAGAGGCGATAAAGATGACCGCCGTCAAGCCGTCGTCGTCCTGCAGCGCGATGGCCTCGAACGCTGCATCCTCTTCGTCCGCCTCAGCCAGCACGTCCTTGGCGATGTTAAACAACGCAAATTGCAGCAGCGCGCGCTCGTCCGGCGGGAACCTGGCGTCGTTGCCCGCGGTCGGGTCCATGTCCACCACGGCGGACAGCAGCGTCCTTCCTTGCAGGGCAAAGCCGATCTCCTCGCTGCGTTTGGCAAGCTCCCAGCCGGCGTAGCGGCCGTTCAGCCAATTTTTGTAGAAAAGCTCCTTCAGGCGGGGCAGATGCTCCTTCCACCGGCGTTCGAGCTGCGACAGGTTGTGGCGGTCGTACAGCTCCTGCTCGCGCAGCCGCTTGGCGTTGAGGACGGTGTCCAGGATCAGCTCGTTCTCCGCCGGCTTCACCAAATATTTGAACACGCCCTGGTCGATGCTCTCGCGGGCGTATTCGAACTGATCGTAGCCGGTCAAAATGATGACCTTCGCGTGCGCATGGTCGCGTTTCATCAGCTTGGCCAGCTCCAGCCCGCCGACGTCCGGCATGTGAATGTCCGTAACGACGATATCGATATGCGCCTCGCGCATCGCGGCGATCGCTTCCCTGCCGTTCTCCACCGCGCCGGCCACCTCGATGCCGTGCGCCTCCCACGGGATGCCGAGCGCGATCCGTTCCCGGACGCGGTATTCGTCTTCGACGATCAGCAGCTTCATGCGCTTTCCTCCGTCCGCATCGGAATGATCAGCGTTACCTTTGTCCCGACGTATTCCTCGCTCTCCACGAGCAGATCGGCCGCCTCGCCGTAATAAAGCTTAAGCCGGGACTTGACGTTCTTGAGCCCGAAAAAGCGGCTTGACGGACTGTCCTGCGGCAGCCGGTACAGCTTGCTCGTGATCGTGCCCAGCTCCCGGCGAATCTCCTCCAGCCTGGCCGGCGGCATGCCCGCGCCGGTATCCTCCACTTCGACGATCAGTCCGCGCCCGTCCAGACGGGACCGGATTCGCAGCTCGCCGTCCATCGCATCCTTCTCGATGCCGTGGATAATCGCGTTTTCCACGATCGGCTGCAGCAGCAGCTTCAGCACCGGCATCCCCTTCGTATCTTCCGCCAGCTCGATGTCCGCGGTGAAATGCGCCGTGCGCATCTGCTGGACGCGAATGTAGTACATCAGATGCTCCGCCGTCTCCGCGAGCGTGAAGTCCTGCCTGCCCTTGCCTAGGCTGACCCTGAAAAACTTGGCCAGGTTCATCACCATGTCGCTGATCTCCCGCATGCCGTGCTTGACGGCGACGGAATAGATGGAATCGAGCGTGTTGTACAAAAAGTGCGGGTTGATCTGGGACTGCAGCAGATTGAACTCCGACTTGGCGAGGCGCAGCTCCTTCTCGTAATTCTCCTCGATCATGATGCGCTGGGCGGCCGCCATCTGGTTGAATCCGTCCATGACATGGCCCAGCTCGTCGCGGCGGACATGCTTGATCTGATGCGTCAGATTGCCGTTCTTGACCAGCTTGAACGCGCCTGACAGCTGATAGAGCGGCCGTAAAATCTGGATATAGACGAACCAGGCGATCCACATGGCGAGCAGGATGCTGAGCACGATCGTCAGGTAGGTGAACAGCTGCAGCCGGCGCGACTGCTTGAAGATCTCCGCCTTCGGCTGCTCCAGCTGAATGGACCACGCGCCGCCCGACTCGCGTATCGTGAACAGCTCCTGTCCGCGGACGCGCGCCGCCCCGGCGTTCGTCTCGAGAATCCGCTTGTCGCCGTAGAACAGCGAGATATTCATGTCCGCGGACGTTTGCAAATGCTGAATGACTTCCTGCAGCGCCGTCTTGCGGACGGCGAAGATCAGCACGTTGGGCTCCGGCGATTCGCTCAGCACGTCGAGCAGCCGGATGTAGTAGAGGCTGTCGTCCTTCAGGTATCGGTTGGTTCCGTCGCCGTTGCCGCTCTCGCCGCCGCCGCTGCTATCGTCGTCTCCGCCCCCCGATCCGGGGACGTACATCAACAGCGCCCCGACGCCGTTCACCGCCTGCCGGAACCAGGCTTCCTCCTTGATCCGAGGCCAGCGGATGCCGCCGAGCGTCGTCGAGACGCCGTTGCCGCTCTCGCCGTGCAGGATATAGGCCTCCTTGATCGAGCCGTTGATGTTGGTCAGGGAATTCAGCTGCTGCTGCACGGTGTGGACGTCGTACAGATTGTCCGGGACGAACGGGTCCCGCTTGTCCCGCCAGATGTTGACGATGCTGGGGTTGGAGCTGATGAGCAGCGTCTGCTGATCCATGTTGCTCGCCATCTGGTCCATGTAGGCCAGGGTCGTCTGCAGGGCGCCCTTCGTGCGCTCGCGAATCTGCTCGTTCATGATCCGCTGCGAGTAGTTGTTCGCGAACAGACTGACGATCACGAGCGGGATCAGAATCAGGATAAAGGTGAGCGACAGCTTGAACTGCAATCCCTGCGTCCGTCTCAATCCGTCGCCTCCGTCCCGGCCTCGGACGCGCTGCGCCTCGCCTTCCGCCAATGGCCGGGCGGCATGCCGTAAAATTTGCTGAACGCGTGCGTAAACGCATAGGCGTCCGAATAGCCGAGCATGGCGGCGATCTCCACGATCGCGTAGCCTGCGTGAAGTAGGTCGGCCGCCTTGTCCATGCGCAGCTTCTGCAAATAGCGGATGGGGGAGATCCCCATCCGCTCCGTGAACAGCTTGGAGAAATAGGCGCGGTGAAGGGACAGGTAATCCGCCACGTCGTGAACGGTGATTTTCTCCGCATAATGGGTATCCATATAGGCGACGCTGCGGGCGATCCAGCTGTCGATGCCCTGGCGCGTCCGCTCCGCCTCGCCTTGCGGAACGAGCAGCGCGAACACCTGATACAAAACGGCGCACAGCTCGAGATGCCGTTTCAAGTCGTATTTTCGGGGATGAAAGAGCAGCCGCAGCGCGGATTCGAGCTCCTTGCCCAGCACGCCCGTCAGGAAGGGCATGTGCCGGCTAAGGCCCGCGCGCTCGAAGAGCCCGGGGACATGCGGACCGTCCATGGAGATCCATGTCATCTGCAGCTCATGGCAGCCCGGCGCCAAGCTGTAACGATACGTATCTCCGGGGAACATGCCGAAGCAATCGCCCTTGGACAGCACGACCCGCTCGCCGCCGTGATCGAACTCGACCTTGCCCTCCGCGACAAAGTGCACGTTGTAGTATTCCAGGATCTTCAGGCCCGTCCGATAAGTCGGCTTCGCCACGTTTCGGCCGATGCGAAGCGGCCAGATGCCCCCTTTGCAGGCCAAGGCGTCGGGGATGAACAGCTGCGACTCGAACCACTCGATGGCGGTCTCCTGCATGACACATCCCCTTTCCGCATAATCCCCCCCTATTATAGCAAGCGCTTTCCAAACGCTGTCAATCGGCCTTCAGCATAAAAAACCTCATCGCCCGGAGAGGTTTTCTATGCGTTCATGCCGCTATCGTTCATGACACCGTCGTCCATGACACCGTCGTTCATGCCGCTATAGATGAATCATCACGTAGTCCTCTTCGACCGATACGCCGAACTTTTCCACGGTCACCTCGTAAGACTTGGTTCGCACCTTCCCGTCGACGACCATGCAGCCCGTCTTAATGTCGAACTCCCACTGATGCCATGGGCAGCGCACGATCTCGCCTTCCCGCTCGAAGCGGAAATCTCCCGGCCCCGAGGACACGACGGCCGCGGTCACGAGCCCCTTGCAGAGCTCCGCTCCCTGGTGGGGACAAACGTTGCGCAGCGCATGAAAGGCGCCCTGGATATTGTAAACGCCGATGCTGCGCCCCTCCACTTCGACGATCTTGCGCGCGCCGGGCGGGATCTCCGCTACGCGCGCGGCGCGGAACCGCTTGCCCGAAGAGCCGGCGGACCGCCTCGGCTCGGCCGAATCCGTTCCCCGCGTATCGGACCGCTGCTGCTCTTGTTCCGTCGCGCTCATCCTTTCGCCTCCTTCTCTCGCGTCGGCAGACCGTACAGTTCGGCTGCGTTGTCGTAATAGACCCGGTCCGCCAGGGCGTCGGCCAGCCGGGGCAGCGCCTGCTTGGGCGAATCGTAGTCCCAGTGCGGGTAATCGCTGCAGTACATCAGCGTTTCGTCGGCATGGATGCTGTCCAGCAGGGCGTCGAATAGGGCCCGGTTCGGCGTCTCGTCGATCGGCTGCGTCGTGACGCGGACATGCTCGCGGAAGTATTCGCTCGGGCGCTTGCGGACCCACGGCGTCTGCACGCGGAGCCCCTTCCACTCCTGGTCCATCTTCCACAAGAGCGGCGCGAGCCAGAGGACCCCGGCTTCCTGCAGCACGACCCTAAGCGTCGGGAAGCGCTCGAACGTGCCTTCGAAAATAAAGCTGGCCAGATGCGCCGCCATCGTCGACGGCCGCGCGCAGCGCGTCTCGATGTAGTTCGTCACGTACCCGGCGCCCGTCGGCGGGCTGTTGATGCCCTCGCCTTCCAGGCCGACGTGGATCGTAAACGGCAGGTTGTGCCGCACGCACGCTTCGTAGATCGGATCGTAATACCGGTTGCCGTAGGGCAGCGTCGCGCCGTTGCAGACGATGACCTGCACCATGTCGGCTCTGCCGCCGACGCGGTCGATCTCCTTCGCGGCGAGCCGCGGCTCCTGCTTCGGGATCATGACCGAGCCCCGCAGCCGGCTGTCCCGCGACAGCCAATGCTCGATCGTATAGTCGTTAATCGCGCTGCAGGTCGCAGCCGCGTAGTCGTAGTTGATCGTCGCCTGCATACCGTAGCCTTCCCCGGTCAGAATGCCGTACGCGACGTTGTAGCGGTCGAGATGCTGCCGCTGCATGAGCGCCAGATCGCTGCCGGCGCGGCCGCCTTCCTCCGGATAAGCGTCGGCCATCCGTCCGCCGACCCCGCCGTTAAAATGCATGCCGCCCGGATACGCGGGTCCGTACGCCTCGACCATCTCCCGGTAATGCCGCGGCAAATAAGGCTTGATCTCTTCCAATCCCGAAATCTGGTGAATGTCGCAGTCGATGATAGGTCGTTTGGCTTTGCTCTTCTTGTCCGCCGGCGACGGCGTCTCGGCTTGCGAAGTCTGCATGCGAGGTGCACCTCCAAGGTTTCAACGGAACCGCCGGGCGGCGCTTCGAGAGCCGTCCGGCGATTCGATCGCTTGACCTTCATGTTAAAGCGCAGGTCCTCGAACGCCAATGCTGCCTTGTCTGGCGTTTTTGCGATTTTGTAAGGTTACCGCCCTTCAGGTTCTTACGGCTCATACCTGCTTCACGACGACATCGTCGAAATACGCCTGGGCGAAATGGGTGTACACGCCGATTTTCCCGCTTGCGAGTGAAGCATCCGTCGCATTGATCTTGAGCGTTCCGTCGACGTAGGCCTTCATCGCGCTCCCGTTCAACTCGAGCTTAAACAGATGCTGCGCGCCCGTGCTCAGCGTCAACGAGGTTGAAGCGACGGTGCTCTCCGTGCCCCCTACGACCTTGCGGAGCGTCAACTGCCCCAGATTGTTGTCGTAGTACACGTAATAGTAGTTGTCTTTGTCCGCGAACCGCGCTACAAGTCCGATCCTGCCGTAAAGGCTCTGCCACTGATCGGCTTTGATCTTGGCCTCCACGCTGTAATTCGTCCAGCCCGCGTCCCCGGCCGTAGACTTGGAGCCGCCTTTGTCGAAGTTGTCGGCCAGATAGACGTACGAGCCCCCGTTCGAGACGACGCTGAAGTTGCCCCAGGAGCTGGCCACCGTCCAGCCGGCCGCCGTACCGCTCTCGAACTGCTCCTTGAACAGCAGATCGCTCGTCGTGACGGCGGTCGGCCCGCTTCCCGCAGAAACGTTGCCCGACGGATCGAACGCCTTCACGACATAGTGATACGTCGTAAGCCCCGTAACGCTCTTGTCGACGTAACGCGTGACGTTGCCGTTAAGCGAAGCGATCTGCGTACCGTCGCGATAAAGCTTGTAGCCGGAGACGCCGACGTTGTCCGTGGATTTGGTCCAAGACAGCTCCACCTTGGCGGCCGTGTCGGACACCGCGGCGACGCCGGAGGGCACCGTCGGCGCGGTCAGATCCGTGCCGGTGACCGGATCGTACACCAGCTCGAACGCGTAGCCTTTGTCGGTTTCCAGCGGCACCGAGATCGTCGTGCCGGTCACCGTGACGGGCACCTCCGCCAGCCGCACGCCGTTCTGCGCGAGCTTGTAGGCTTTGTAAGCCGACGGCGTGCGCGTCGTATCGAGCTTGAACTCGCCCAGGCCGTACTTCACGAGCGTCGGCAGCGTGCCTTGGTGATACGTCGTGAGGCCGCCGGACGTCACCTCGTACTCGCCGGTCCCGGCGGCGTCGGTCGTATAGGCGAGCAGGATCCGGCCGCTCTCGTCCAGCGGTTCGTCGTCGAGCGACAAAGCCGACACCGTGCCGTGCGCCAGGTCTCCGCGCAGCGTGACGGCGCCGAGCTCGTAGCCGCTGCCGTCCAACGTGCCGACGGCCGCCGCCGCGTACGGCGTGTTGATCAGGTACGTATTCGTGTTCAGGTCGAACGCGAGCTCGCCGGTATCCGAGACCAGCAGGTCGTCGTCCAGGGCATCCTTCATGGATGCCTTGAGCCCCGCGTCGTCGAGCGCGTCGATGAACGTCTCCGCGACCTCCTTCATCGTCATCGCGTTCGTGATCGTAATCTCATTGGCGCTCGGGATATCCCCGGCCTCGATATCGGCCGGCGTCAGATCGGGCGTGATCTTGTAGATGGCATAAGGCGCGGCCGGGTGGTCCGCGTATACCGTCACCGTCTTGAACAGATGCGGAATCATCATGCGGTTGCGCTCCTGATCCTGGTTTTCGGTCGCGGAGCCGTGCGTCGTCACCCAATTTTTATCCCTGACGATGACGAACTTCGGCTCGCTCTCCGCGACGTGTCCCCTGCGGAACAGAAGCGCGCTCTGATACTCCGACATCGTCGCCAGCGTGTCCGTGACGGAGTCGAAGGAGATGGCGCCGCCGAGCGGCGCCTCGTTGACCGCCTCGTTCACCCGGCTGCTGAAGTCGAAGCGGTTCATCATATCCCAGCCGTTGTAAGCCCCGGCCGCGGACGAGATCAAGCCGAGCTCGTCTCGCCCGTCGGTCGGGAACTCCTGGTTGAACTCCGTCAGCGCGAAGGGCTTCCGGTACAGCTGGCCGAGCGCCAGGGCGGGAATGTAATTTTTGATAATCGACGAACCGTACTGCGGAGCGTAGCTAGCCGCCGTCGCAGGATCGAACACGGTGCTGTAGCGCGGATGCGTAAGCGGGTTGTAAGTGAAGACGCCTCTTCCGTTGACCAGCCCGTTGTATAGATGCGTCTCCTGAACGTCCGCCTGCGTCCGCCAGTAGTTGGCCAGCGAATCGTTAATGTAGTTGATGCCGCCGATCGGCGCGCGGACGCCTACAACGTTCTTCAAGTACGACTTCATGTCGCCGTTGGCCGCGAACTGCTTCTCGGTAAAGTACGCGGTCATGAGGTCCCGGACGCCGGACGGCGACCAGAAGCTCGTCGGAAACGTCGACACCGTCGGCAGCCCTTTGCCGGTCAAATAGGCGTTGAAGTCCGTCTTGATCCAGTTGTTGAAGTTGGCGTCGGAAAAGCTGGCGTTGTAGAGCAGCGATTCGTTGACCGGGGAAAGTCCCATCAGCTGGGGATCGTCCTTCAGCGCAAGACCGGTATACGGATTCACGTGCGACAGGAGCTGGCTCGCGAAAGACTTCCAGATGGCGATCCCGTCCGGCATGAGCGTCGCCAAATACTTGGACGCGGTCGCGCCGTACGTGTTCAGGCTCGGGACGCCGGAGAAATCGGCATACGCCAAAATGTCCATGTCGATATAAATGCCGCGCGCCTTGAGCAAGGCGTTGAAATACTCGAAATTGTCGAGCTTGGCCGCGTTCAGCGTCACCGTGGTGGAGGTGGGCTTCGCCATCAAACCTTTAGCCCAGTCATAGTTCTGGTCCACGGAGGAATACCGCACGACGTTGTAGCCCATGGCGGCGAGCCGGTCCGCGATCACGACCATCTCCGCGTGCGTCGGATCGGTGCCGTAGCTGCCGTTCAGGTTGCCGCCGTAGAACTTCACCTTCTTCGCCGGTTCGTCCTCGAATACGTAATCGCCGTCCGCGTCGATCTGGACGAAGCCCTTGTCTCCCGCGGGCGCGTCGTTCAGGAACGACAAATCCAGCGCGCTGCCGGGCGCCACGGCCATCGTCGTGTCGATCGCCCGCCAGTCGCTGCCGGCCACGATCGGATCCGCGTTCGCCACCTCCGCCTTGCCCGCGACGGAAGCGACGGGGACAAGCAGGGCAAGCGACAGGGCGACGGCCGTCGGTTTGGTCATTATTCTCATCATCCAGGTCTCCTCTTTAACTAGAAATAAATTGGAAATAAGATTTGAATGCGCTTACAAATTGCGATGCCCTTCCGGCTGCTCGCGCTTCATCTCCTTCCCCGCCAGTTCAGCAATATCATAGAATCAGTCGGATCGGCCGACAATGTTCGTCCGTCGGCAGTTTTTGCGCGTTCGTCAGCATGGCTTATTACACGAACAAAAATGGCCGGCTTCGTATGTCCTCTCCCAGCTAAGAACGACCGAAGCCGTCCCATCCAGGAGCGTCCTCTTGCCCGGGCCCAGACGTTCCTATCCAGAAACTCCCGGAGGTTCGTGCGATGCGTGTGGGCGTGTAGGCGTGTGGGTCGCGGGAGTCCCTATCCGGGAACTCCCGGGCGGCTCGTGTGGGGCGTGGACCGCCGGAGTTCCTATCCAGGAATTCCCCGGCGGTTCGTGTGGGTCGTGGACCGCTGGAGTTCCTATCCAGGAACTCCCGGGCGGCTCGGGCGGTGTGTGGCGGCCGCTGGAGTTCCTATCCAGGAACTCCCCGGCGGCTCGTGTGGGTCGTGGACCGCTGGAGTTCCTATCCAGAAACTTCCAGGCGGTTCGTGCGGTGTGTGGACCGCAGGAGTTCCTATCCAGGAACTCCCGGGCAGCACGTGCGGGGCGTGGGTCGCATGAGTTCCTGTTCAGGAACTCCCGGGCGGCTCGTGCGGGGCGTGGGTCGCATGAGTTCCTGTTCAGGAACTCCCGGGCGGCTCGTGCGGGGCGTGGGCCGCAGGAGTTCCTATCCAGGAACTCCCCGGCGGTTCGTCCGGTGTGTGGGCCGCAGGAGTTCCTATTCAGGAACTCCCGGGCGGTTCGTGCGGGGCGTGGACCGCAGGAATTCCTATCCAGGAACTCCTGAGCGGTTCGTCCGGTGTGGGCCGGCCACTCCCTCGCCGCGTGCGCCGCAGGTGATCCGCTCACTCCGCCGCGCCACGGTCGAAGTCCGCGACGATCAGCATGTCGGTGCCGCGCGCGCGGCGCAGCATGAAATGCACGACCGTCTCCCTGATCAGCGAATGCCATAGCGGCCTGCGGGACTGGCCGATGATCAGCAGCGTCGCGTTTAGTTCGTTCATACGCGCCAGCAGCGCTTCGCCGATCCGGCGGCCGTCCCGCTTCTCGGCCTCCAGCTTGCCTCCCAGACGTTCGCACAGCTGGCGCAGCGTGTCGAGCCGCTTCTCGGCATCGGCTCCGGATTCCCCGTCCGGCCGCACGTAGTGTGCATGCCACTCCGCCTTGAGCCGGTGCGCGATGCGAAAGCCGCGGCGAATGAGCCGCTCCGAGCGCGGCCCGGCGTCCACGCAGACGAAGATCGTCTCCTGCCGCCGCCATTGTCCGCGCAGCGAAGCATGGCGATCCCATGCCTCGAGCCGTTCGTCCACGTCGTCCGCCAGCTCCCGGAGCGCGAGCTCGCGCAGCGCGATCAGATTGCCTATTTTAAAAAAGGAGCCTAACGCCTGGTCGACCTTCTCGAGCGCGTAGATCTTCCCTTCGCGCATCCGCTGCTGCAGCATCTGCGGCGTCACGTCGATGAGCTCCACCTCGTCGGCCAGCTTCAGAATCGCGTCCGGCACCGTCTCGCGCACGCGAACGCCCGTCAGCTGCTCCACCGCGTCGTTCAAGCTCTCGAGATGCTGCACGTTGACGGTCGAAATGACCGAAATGCCGTTGTCGAGCAGGCGGATGACATCCTCGTACCTTTTTTTGCGAAGGCTTCCCGGCACGTTCGTGTGCGCCAGCTCGTCGACGAGCACGACTTCGGGATGACGCGCGACGATCGCCTCCGTATCCATCTCCTCGAGCCGCGCCGACTGGTAGTCAATCTTGGCTCTCGGCACGATCGGGAGACCGCCGACCTGGTCCCTCGTCTCCTTCCTGCCGTGCGTCTCGAGCAGGCCGATGACGACGTCGACGCCTTTGGCCTTCAGGCTGTTTCCCTCCTGCAGCATCTTGAAGGTTTTGCCTACGCCGGGCGCCGCTCCGATGTACACTTTAAAGGTGCCGCGGCGAATCGTCTCGATTTCCCGTTCGATCTCGCCGGAGCTGAGACGGCGGAACCGGTCCGCGTCCGCATGCGGCTTCGGCTTGATCGGCAGGATGCGCTCGCCCGCGTGGGCGGCGCGATCGGCCATGATGAACACGTCGATGTTCCTCGTCTTTCGCAGCACGCGGTTCGCGATGGAGCCCTGCCATTTTTCCTGCCAGCGGTTCCGGTTGGAATGTCCCATGACGATGCGCGTGACCTTGTTGTCGACGGCATAGCGCACGAGCAGCGCCGGCAGCTTGCGCGCATGCGGCAGCGGCAGCTCCTCGAAACGGGCATCCACTTTCTCGACCAGCTTCTGAATGGACCGCTTGAACGTCAGCTGCTCCTTCGTCAGCGCCCGACTCGGCCGCACGAACGTCGCGACGATCAGCTCGCCGTTCAGCCTTCTGGCGATCTGCTGTCCTCTGCGCACGTGAAGCGAGCCGTTCCAGTGATATTGGGCCGCGACCAGGATTCGCTCCGCGGCGCCGGACGGACCGACGAGCCCGAGCGCCTCACGATGCTTTTCCAGCGAATCGTTCACGCCCTCGGCCATGAGCCGCAGCGCGATCTCTCTCAGCACGCCGAGGTTGCCGCGGCGGCACATCGCCGGATGACGCCGCTCGCCCAGCAGCCCATCGTCGATCCGCTTCAGCATCGTCTCGGGCGACACGTCGATCAGACGCACCTCGTCCGCCAGCTCCAGCGTGTCGGAGGGCACCGTCTCCTCGGCGCGAATGCCGGTGAGTTTGTAGACGATCTCGCCTTCGTCCGCCAGCTCGTAGACGTTGATCGTCGCGATGACGCCGATGCCTTTGTCCATCAGATAAAGAATGTCTTCAAGCCGCGTCCCGAACCTCGCGCCCTCCCGGTTGCGATGGGCGAGATCGTCGACGAGCACCACCTCCGGATTGCGGGCGAGCAGGGCGTCGAGCGGCAGATCCTTCCGCTCCCGGCCGTCCTTCGTCCAATGAATGCTCGGCACCCGCTCAAGCGCCAGCGCCTGCTCGACCGTTTCCGACCGCTGCATCGTCGATACCGCGCTGATGACGACGTCGATCCCCTGCTGCTTCAGCTGATTGCCTTCCCGCAGCATGTGATACGTTTTGCCCGAGCCGCTGACCGCCCCGATGATGATCTTCAGCCGCCCCCGATGCAGCTTGGAAATGGCGTATAAAATCTCCTCCGGCGTTTTCCGCCGATATTCCGTCACCCGCTCCCCGCCTCCCCGAACGATCGGATCGCGTGCCGGTTCAGAAATTGCTCGACGACCTGATTAAAAGCATCCGGCCGGCAAAGGCTGCTCGGACCGCGAGCGTCCGCGATGACGGCCAGACCCGCTTGGGGCAGGCAGGCGACAAGCTCCTCCATGCAGGCGATGCCGTAGGCCGTATAATCGCCCGCCACGCCTAACGCCGGACCGCGGAAAGTCCTTAGATGATCCGTGTAGTCGATCCGCCTGGTCGCCAGCCGCTGCCGGTACAGCTCGCGGGGCCTCCGGTTCAGCACGTTCCGCCGGAGCTCGTCGTAGGCTGGCGCCCATCTCTGATAGGCAAGCCGCAGCGAGGGAAGAAGCAGCTCGCCGGGCGCATAGTAGTCGAGCCAGCTCATATACGCCGCCGCCAGCTGGAGCTTGCTGAAGACGGTGGACGAATCGACGCGGCAGAAGCTGTCGGCGATGACGATCGCGGCCGCCCGCTCGGGGTACTGTCTGGCGATCTGCTGCACGATCAAGCCGCCGTAGTCGATGCCGACGAACACGGCTTGGCGAATGCCGAGCGAATTGAGCAGCAGGATTAGATCGAGGCACTGGGTATCGATGATGTCGTCGGGGGGATTGGCGCAGCTCGCCCGACCGCCCGTTGCCGCGAAGATCGCAGGCGATCGTCCGGTACCGCTTGGAAAAGTAGTCGAACTGCGGTTTGAACATGCTATGGTTCCACCCGTGTCCGTGAATGAAAAGAATCGTCGTGCCGCTTCCTTGCATCTCGTAGTAGATCGACGTTCCGTTAAGCCTGGCGACCGGCAAAGCCATACACCTCGATTATTTGCGAAATTCGATAAAGCCTTTCGAGCCATTCGTTCCAGCACCCGCTCGCGCGACTCATTCAACCATTCATTCGAGCCATCCGTTCGAGCCATTCATTCGAGCAATCCGTTCGAGCTCTCCATTCGCGCGAGCCTTCGGGCGGCAACCGCCCGTCCGGCACCAGCGCGGACAGGGCTTGTTGCGACGTTATTTGCCCAGCTTTTCCTTCAAAGCCAGGTTCAGCTTCAGCACGTTCACCCGCTTGTCCCCGAAGACGCCCAGGTCGCGGTCCTCCGTATAGGCGTCGACCAGCGACGTCAGCTCGGCGGCGGACAGGCCGGTCAGCTTGCCGATCCTCGGAATCTGCACAAGCGCCGACTGCGGCGTAATATGCGGATCGAGCCCCGAGCCCGAATTGGTGACGAGCGCGATCGGCAGCCGGTCGATCGGCACATCCGGATTGTCCTTTTGCCACGCCGCGATCGATGCCTTGACCCTGGCGAGCAGGTCCGGATTCGAAGGCGCGTAGTTGTTCGAGCCGGAAGCCTCCGCCTTATTGTCGATGCTCGATACGCGCCCCTGAAAGTAGCTCGGGTCCGCGAAGGACTGTCCGATCAGCTCGGAGCCTACCACGTTGCCCGCCTTGTCCTTGAGCAGGCTGCCGTTCGCCTGATGGGGAAACAGCAACTGAGCGAGCCCGGTGCTGACAAGCGGATAAACAATCCCGCACAAGAGGATGAACAGCAGACTCAGGCGAATAGCGATCCAGAGCATCGAGCCGCCGGAGCGCTCTTCCTCGCCGCCTTGCCGATCCTGCGCAAGCGTAGCCATGGCCGATTCCTTCTTTCATTAATAATTAATAGGTTTAATCGCCTTCGCTGCCGCGACCGCCCGTCAGATCCAGGCGTGAACGATCAGGTCGATCAGCTTGATGCCGATAAAAGGAGCCATGACGCCGCCCGCGCCGTAGACGAACAGATTGCGGCCGAGCAAACGGGCGGCGCTCATCGGCCGGTAGGCGACGCCCTTCATGGCGAGCGGGATGAGCAGCGGAATGATAATGGCGTTAAAAATTAACGCCGACAAGATCGCCGACAGCGGCGAACCGAGCCGCATGACGTTCAGCGCGTCCATCTCGGGAATCGCCAGCATGAACATCGCCGGGATGATGGCGAAATACTTGGCGATGTCGTTGGCGATGCTGAAGGTCGTCAAGGCGCCGCGCGTCATGAGCAGCTGCTTGCCGATCGCGACCACTTCGATGATCTTGGACGGGTCCGAGTCGAGATCGACCATGTTGGCCGCTTCTTTGGCGGCCGTCGTGCCGCTGTTCATCGCGAGGCCCACGTCGGCCTGCGCGAGCGCGGGCGCGTCGTTCGTGCCGTCGCCGGTCATCGCGACCAGCTTGCCGTCGGCCTGCTCGCGGCGGATGACCGCGATCTTGTCCTCCGGCTTGCTCTCCGCGATGAAGTCGTCGACGCCCGCCTCCCTGGCGATCGTCGCCGCGGTCAGCGGATTGTCTCCCGTGCACATGATCGTCTTGATACCCATCGCGCGGAGCTGGTCGAACCGCTCCTTCATCCCCGGCTTCACCGTATCCTTCAGATAGACGACGCCGAAGATCCGTTCGTCGACCGCTACGGCCAGCGGCGTGCCGCCCTCCGAAGCGATGCGGTCCGACTGCTTGCCCAAATCGTCCGGGACCGCGCCGCCTTGCGCCGCTGCCCATTTGCGGACGGCGTCGACGGCGCCCTTGCGCACGCGGCGTCCGTCCGACAGATCGATGCCGCTCATGCGCGTCTCCGCCTTGAATTCGACGAAGCCGCCGCCGTCGGCAAGCGAGGCGTCGAACGCCTTTCCGTTTTTCCTCATCCACTCCAGCACCGAGCGGCCTTCCGGCGTCTCGTCCTGCAAGGACGCGATCGCCGCCCAGGCGGCCGTCTCGTCACCCCCGGCGCCGCCGACGGGAACGATGTCGCTCGCCATCCGGTTGCCGAAGGTGATCGTGCCCGTCTTGTCCAGGATCATCGTGTTGATGTCTCCCGCGGCCTCGACCGCCTTGCCCGACATCGCGAGCACGTTGAACTGCGTCACCCGGTCCATGCCGGCGATGCCGATCGCCGACAGCAATCCGCCGATCGTCGTCGGGATGAGGCAGACGAGCAGCGCGATCAGCACGGGTACCTCCAGCTTGACGTCCACGTAGGACGCGATCGGTCCGAGCGTGACGACCACGATGAGGAAAACGAGCGTCAGGCTGATGAGCAAGGTGTTCAGCGCGATCTCATTGGGCGTTTTTTGCCGCTTGGCGCCTTCGACCAGCGCGATCATCCGATCGATAAACGTCTCGCCGGGATCGCTCGTGATCCTCACCTTGATCCGGTCGCTGACGACGCGCGTGCCGCCCGTGACCGAATTGAAGTCGCCGCCCGCTTCCTTGATGACCGGCGCGGATTCGCCGGTAATCGCCGATTCGTCGACGGAGGCGAGCCCCTCGACGACCTCGCCGTCGCCGGGGATCATCTCGCCCTGCGACACGACGACGATATCGCCCTTGCGCAGCTCGGTGGAGGGCACGGTCTTGACCGCGGCGCCGCCATTTAAGAGCTTGTTCGCGGTAATTTCCTTTTTCGTCCGCTTCAACGTGTCGGCCTGCGCTTTGCCCCGTCCCTCAGCCAGCGCTTCGGCGAAGTTCGCGAACAGCAGCGTGAACAGCAGGATGAGAAACACGGCCAGATTAAAGCCGATGCGGTCCTCCGCTTCGAAGTAGCCCGGCAGCAGCGTCATCAGCAGCACGATCGCCGTGCCGACCTCGACCACGAACATGACCGGATTTTTCATCATGACCGCCGGATTCAGCTTGATCACGCTCGCCTTCAAGGCTCCGGCGACCAGCGGTACGGAAAACAGGCTCTTTTTTCGTTTTTCGTTCACGACAGCTCACTCCGTCTCTTATTGGCGAATGGTCAGATGCTCCGCGACCGGTCCGAGCACGATCGCGGGCAGGAAGGTCAGCGCGCCGATCAGAATGACCGTGCCGACCAGCAGAACGGCGAACAGCGCATTGTCCGTGCGGAACGTGCCGATCGTCTCCGGCACCCACTGCTTGCGCACGAGCGATCCGGCGACGGCCAGCAGCGCGATCATCGAGACGTAGCGCCCGAAGAACATAACCAGGCCGGTTGTGATGTTCCAAAACGAAGTGTTGTCCGCGAGTCCCTCGAAGCCGGAGCCGTTGTTCGCCGCCGCCGAGGTATATTCGTACAGCACCTGCGAGATGCCGTGGAAGCCCGGATTCGATATCGATCCCTTGCCGAGATCGGTCAGAAAGGCGATCGCCGTCGGCGCCAATATAATGAACGGATGCGCCAGAATGGCGACCGCGATCAGCTTCATCTCCCGCGGCTCGAGCTTGCGACCGAGAAATTCCGGCGTCCGGCCGACCATCAGGCCGCAGATGAACACGGCGAGCATCGCGTACATCAGCATGTTGACCAGCCCCACGCCCTTGCCGCCGAAGACGACGTTCAGCATCATCTCGGCGAGCGGCACCAGGCCGCCCAGCGGGGTCAGCGTATCGTGCATGTTGTTGACCGTCCCCGTCGTCGCAGCCGTGGTCACCGTCGTGAACAGCGCGGACTGGGCGATGCCGAAGCGCACCTCCTTGCCCTCCATGCTTCCCTGCGATGCGTCGATGCCCAGCGCCTCAAGCGCCGGGTTGCCGCTCTTCTCCGCGGTATAAGCGACCGTGAGGAACACGAGGAACAACGCCATCATCGCCGAGAAAACGACCCAGCCCTGCTTGCCGTTTTTCGCGAAACGGCCGTACATGAAGGGCAGCGCAGCGGGCAACGCCCACATCGACAAGATCTCGATCACGTTCGTCAGCGCGTTCGGATTCTCGAACGGATGCGCCGAGTTCACGCCGAAAAAGCCGCCGCCGTTCGTGCCCAGATGCTTGATCGCCTCCAGCGAAGCGACCGGCCCGATCGCGATCTGCTGCGCGGTCCCCTGAAGCGTCGTCACCGACAGCGTCGGATCGAGCGTCTGCGGCACCTGCAGCGCGACCAAGACCAACGTCACCACGAGGGCGAGCGGGAAAAAAATGCGCGTGTGCGCCTTGACGAAGTCTTCGAAAAAGTTGCCCAGCGTCTTGCCCTTGCCGGTGATGCCTCTGACGAAGGCCACCGCCACCGAGAAGCCGGTCGCCGCGGACGTGAACATCATCATCATGATGACGGCCATCTGAGAAAAGTAAGACAGTCCCGTCTCACCGCTGTAGTGCTGCAGATTCGTATTCGTCATGAAGCTGATGACCGTATTCAGCGCCAGCGTCGGTTCCATGCCGCCGATGCCGTTCGGATTGAGCGGCAGTCCGTTCTGCGCGCGCAGCAGGACGTAGCTGACCGCCACGAGCGCGAAGTTGACGGCGATGAAGCTGAGCGCGTACCGTTTCCAGGTCATCCCGGCGCGATGCCGCAGGCCGATGGCCGCGAAGATCGGCTTCTCGACCCAGCCGAACAGCCTGTCGGTGCGATTGGACTCGTTCGAAAAGACGAGATAAACATAATTCCCAAGCGGTTTGGCGATCAGCGCGAGCATGCCGATCACGATGACGATTTGCAATACATCCATGGCCGTTCCTCCTTAAGCTCGGGCGGCGCTTGCGAGGCGCGTCGTTAAAATTTCTCCGGGTGAAGCAGCGCGTACACGAGGTAGATCAGCAGCAGGCCGGTGAAAACAAGCACGATCGTCATGCGCCCTCTCCCCCCGCCTCGTCGATCGATCGGTCGCACCAGTATACGAATCCGACGACCAGCGCGAAGGCGGCGAGCAGCGCGATCGTCATCCAAACGTCCATCATGGGTCACACGCTCCTTGTGATTCATTCGACCTTCCTTCTCCGAACAGCGGAAAAAGACAACAAAAAAAGAAGCCCGGCAAAGGAGGAACCTTCGCCGCGGCTTCCCGATCAAGACAGGACGTCTTAACGTCGTACGCGACAAGTGTTGCCTCTCCCATACGCTTGCGAGGTTAGCTGTCGGATTCGGGCGCGAGAGTCGCCCTACGCCGGCACGGATGCGTGCCCGGCGATTCACCCCTTGGAGCCGATTGCGGCTCCGGTCGGTTCCCCCGCTCTTGTTCGTGCCAAGATTCAGCGTTTCAACGAAACGAACGATGCTGCTCCCTCATCCCTTCTCTCCGCAAGACGGTCGAGTCCGTCGCCAAGACGTCGGCAAGGCGCCGTTAATGCACGTATCTTACGCCCGGCCGGCTATACTGTAAATAAAGCCAATATCCGAAATGGACGGAATTCGTCAGAAATCGCCGGATTGGAAAATGAAAAAGGCGGAACGCTCCGGCATCCGTCTATTATCTCGGCCTCGTTCCGGTTCTCTATGATTTTTATAGGATTTTTACGCCGTATCGCGGTTTATTTTCTCCCCTATTTACAGTAACCTTAAGAAAAAAGACGCCGACAACCGGGCAGCCGGGGAGTGAAAATCGTGCAGATGTCCCAAGCCATGCGGACGACCTGGAAGGCCTACGCGGGCATCACGCTGCTGATCGCGTTCATGACGATAGCCTTGCAGCCGCTCACCTTTGCTTTGGACCTGGTGAACATTGCGCTCCTTTATTTATTTCCGATGCTCGTCAGCGCCGTCTGGTGGGGCCTTCGTTCCGCGATCTACGCGGCGGTGCTCGCGATATTGGCATTCGATTTTTTCTTCGTTCCGCCGAAGCTGAGCTTCACGGTCGCCGACCTGCGTTATCTGGTGTCGTTCGCCGTCTACGTGGCCGTCGCCGCGCTGACCGCCAGCCTCGCCTCGCGGCTCAAGCAGCAGCTGGCGTATGCGAAGCAGCGGGAAGCGCACACGGCCGCCCTGTACGCGCTGAGCCGGCAGATGAGCGAGATCGCCGACGTTGACGCCCTGCTGGACAGCGTCTCGCGCGAGGCGGCGCGCTCGATGGACGCCGAAGCCGTCGTCTACTTGCCGGACGAGCAGGATAAGCTGGCGCTCGCGCACCGCGCCGGCGCGGACGGCGACCGCGGCGAAGGCGGCTGGGGAGAAGGCGACGCGGAAAAGGCGACCGCCAGGCTCGCCTTCGATCACGGCGAAGCGGTCGGCTACGGCTCGCATACGCTGCGGGACGCGCACGGCTGCTACTTGCCGCTGCGCGCCGAGGACCGCGTCTACGGCGTGCTCGCGCTCAATCTGAAGGCGCGCAGGAGCGGCCTGACTGCCGGTCAGTTGCAAATGCTCGAGGCGCTCGCCGGCCTCGCGGCCGGCGCGATCGCCCGCGCAAAGCTGGCCGAGGAAGCCAAGATCGCCCATCTGACGGCGGAGTCCGAACGCCTGCGCACGGCGATCCTCGACTCCGTCTCTCACGAGCTGCGGACGCCGCTGGCCGCCATCATCGGTTCGGCGACCGTGCTGACCGCCGACGACGCGCCTTTTTCGCCCGAGGACCGCAAGGAATTGCTGGTCAATATTCGCGACGGCGCGATGCGGATGAACCGGCTTGTGAGGAATCTGCTCAGCATGGTGCAGTTGGAGAGCGGCATGCTGCGTCTGCGGCAAAACTGGTGCGATGCCGAGGATTTGATCGGAGTGGCGCTGGCGCAGGTCAAAGACTTTCAGGAGAATCGAAAGCTGCGGGTCAGCCTGCCCGGCCAGGTCCCGTTCATACGCGGCGACGATGTGCTGCTGGAGCAGGTACTGGTGAATGTGCTCAGCAACGCCGTCAAGTATAGTCCGGACGGCAGCGATATCGACATTGCCGTGTCTGTGAGCGCGGACCGGCTCCTCATCGCCGTCGCCGATCGGGGGGATCGGACTCGCGGACGACGAATACCGGCGGATATTCGAGAAATTTTACCGCGCGGACGCGACCAGACAGATCACCGGCACAGGCTTGGGGCTTGCGATCTGCAAAGGCATCGTGGAGCTGCACGGCGGCACGATCTCGGCCAGGCGGAACGAGCCGCAGGGGACGGTCGTGACGATCGCCTTGCCGCTCAGCGCGGCGGACGAGCCGCGGGAGCGGCCGAAGGACCATGGAACGGAGCGGGATGGGGATGAATGAGCAAGTCGCAAAAATATTGATCGTGGACGACGAGCCGCAGATCCGCAAGCTGCTGCGCGTGACGCTGCAGGCGTACAGCTTCGGCATTCACGAGGCGGCGACCGGCGAGGATGGCGTGCGGCAAGCGATCGAGGTCCGTCCCGACCTGATCGTGCTCGACCTGGGGCTGCCCGATCTGCACGGGCTTGAAGTGCTAAGCCGCATCCGGGCATGGTCGCGCGCGCCGGTCATCGTGCTGACGGCCAGAGACCGGGAGGAAGACAAGATCGTCGCGCTCGACGGCGGCGCCGACGACTATGTGACCAAGCCGTTCGGCATGGGCGAGCTGGTCGCGCGAATCCGGGTGGCGCTGCGGCATGCGTCCGATTCGGCCAACGAACCGACGCTGACGTTCGGCGCGCTCTCGATCGATCTCGTGCACCGCGTCGTGGAGCTGGACGGCGAGCGGGTCAAGCTGACGCCCACCGAATACGAGCTGCTTAGAGTGCTCGCGACGAGCGCCGGCAAGGTCGTCACCCAGCGGCAGCTGCTGCAGCAGGTGTGGGGCGACGCGTTCAGCGAGTCCGACAGCCACTATCTGCGCGTGTACATCGGACACCTGCGCAAGAAGCTGGAGGCGGATTCGACCCGGCCCCAGTTTATTTTGACGGAGCCGGGGGTCGGCTATCGGTTCAGGTCGCGGGATTGATTCGATGCGCGCGTGCGCGCGTACGAGCGTCGGCGAGGTTCCTCGCAAAAGGCATCGTTTAAGAGACCGCGGTTTGCCGCGGCAAGCAAATTTGCCCGCATGGGGATTTTGTCCGCGCTTGCCGCATTTTACAGCGCTTTGCGATGGGCATATGATAGAGGGCAGGCCGACGCGGCGACGAGCGACGCGCTCGTCCGAAGCCGGCTGTCCAACCTCGCAAGCGGCCAAAAACCCGCGCTTTTGAAAACGCGGGCCGCCTTGATCGAGCTTGCATCGAGCTATATTTATTTATTTTAGACGGCCGGTCGGCGGATCGGCTATTTTTTCTGCAGCGCCAGCCATTCCATCAGCGACACTTCCCTGCCGTCCGCCGTGACCGGCTGCCCGTCGTAGTCCAGGCGGCAGTCGTCGTTCAGCGCGTAAATCCACGAGAAATGCCCGTGATAGACGAACGGCTCTCCCCCCCTCGTCGGCGAACCGGCGCGATCTCGTAGACGCCCCACTGCTCGGCTTCGTCCGGCGCCTGAACGGCTGCGGACGCCTCCGGGACGTCGGCCGGCTCGTATTCGGCGGAAGGCGCGGCTTCGGCAATCGGCTCCGCATCCGCGTGATCGGACGCGACTTCGGCGAGCTCCGCCAGCGTCTTGGCGATCCAATCCGACTGCCCCAATTCTTCCTGGCGGAAGGCGTACACCTTCTCCAGCGTCAAGCTCTTGAAGAGCGACAGCATATGCGGCGGCGAGGATAGCAAGTCCGGCAGCCTGCGGATCAGAACGGCGCGGGCCGCTTCGTTTTTAAAGATGATGCCGATGCGGGTCTTCTCGGTATACGTCATACTCGGTTGACCTCCTCCAAGGCGTTGGGTTTGATAGGGGCGCTTAGCACCGAAGCCGCCGCTTTTTGCCACCCTGCGTACAATCGCTCGCGCTCGACAGCGTCCATGGCCGGGGCGTATGGCTGCCCGGCGGCGCCGAAGCGCGCGATCTCGTCCAGCGATGCCCAATAGCCGACGCCGAGTCCCGCCATATAGACGGCGCCCATCGCCGACAGCTCCGCGACCGCCGACCGCGACACGGCCAGATTCAGCAAGTCCGCCTGGAACTGCATGAGCAGGGGATTGCCGGAGGCACCGCCGTCCGCATGCAGTTTCTTCAGCGGGATGCCCGTCTCGCGCACCATCAGCTCGGCCGCGTCGCGCACCTGGTAGGCGATGCTCTCGACCGCCGCGCGGACGATATGGCCTTTGCCGGTCGCCCGGCTCATGCCCACGATCGCGGCCCTTGCGTACGGGTCCCAATAGGGAGCGCCAAGTCCGACGAAGGCGGGCACCAGGTAGACGCCTTCATTGTCCGGCGTCTGCCGCAGCATGGCCTCCAGCTCCTCGAACGAATCGAACAGCCCGAGATTGTCCCTGACCCACTTCACGCTGTCGCCGGAGCTGCGGATGACGGCTTCGAGCGCATAAGTTATCTGGCCGCCTTTTCCCCAGGCAATGGCGGTCACCAACCCTTGATCCGATACGACGGGGCGTTCGCCGGTGTTCATGAGCACCGAGGTTCCCGTGCCGTAGGTCGCCTTCGCCATGCCCGGCTCAAGGCACAGCTGCCCGAACAGGGCGCCTTGGGAATCCCCGATGACGCCGGATATGGGGAGCTGCTCGGGGAACAGATCCGCGTCGTCCGTGTATCCGAATGCGTCGTCCGAAGACTTGACCTCGGGCAGCATCTCCCGCGGCACGCCGAACAGTCCGCACAGCTCGTCGTCCCAGTCCAGCGTATGGATATTGAACAGGGAAGTCCGGCTCGCGTTGGTGTAGTCGGTCGCATGCGTTTTCCCGCCTGTCAGCTTCCAGATCAGCCAGCTGTCGATCGTGCCGACGAGCAAGCGGCCTTGCGCCAGCAGCGGTTTAGCGCTTTCAACATGCGTCAGGATCCAGTCCCACTTGGCGGCGGAGAAGTACGGATCGAGCATCAGTCCGGTCTTGGCCCGCACCGACCGTTCGTGTCCGGCGGCTCGCAGCGCCTCGCACCGGTCGGCCGTGCGCTGGCATTGCCAGACGATCGCGTTGTAGACGGGAAGGCCGGTCTCGCGATCCCAGACGACGGCCGTCTCCCGCTGGTTCGTGATCGCGAGCGCGGCCAAAGCGGCGGGCTTGATGCCCGCCAGCTTCAGCGCTTCGCGCACCGTCCGCTTCACGTTGTCGTAAATCTCGAGCGGATCGTGCTCCACCCACCCCGGCTTCGGATACATTTGCCGGTGCTCCGCGCTGCTCTTCGCTACGACCCGGCCGGACCGGTCGACGAGCAAGGCCTTCGTGCCTGCCGTACTCTGGTCGACCGCCAGGATATACTTTTCCATAAACGGCCGTCCTTATCTGCCCAGCAGATCGAGGGCGATCTTTTTAATGTTGCCGGCGCTGATGCCGTAATGATCGAATACCTCTGCACTCTTGCCCGCGATGGCCGGCTCGTCCGGGATGCCGAGAATGCGCATCGGCACGGGCTTGTGCTGTACGACGACTTCGGCCACCGCGGCGCCGAGACCGCCATGAATACTGTGCTCCTCGACGGTGATGATATGTCCCGTCTCCGAGGCGGCCTTGACGACCGCTTCCTCGTCCAGCGGCTTGATCGTATGCATGTTAATCACGCGGCAGGACACCCCTGCTTCTTTAAGCGCTTCATGGGCGTCGAGCGCGACGCGAACGGTCTCGCCTGCCGCGATGATCGTCAGATCGCCGCCTTCGCGCAGGGTGACGGCCTTGCCGATCACGAATTCGTAGTCGTCGTTCTCGTAGACGTCTTCGACCGGATTGCGCCCGATGCGGATGTACGCGCCGCCCTCGTGCTTCACGAGCGCCTCGGTCATGCGTTTCGTCTCGTGACGGTCGGCGGGCAGGATGACGGCCAGGCCCGGAATCGCCCGCGAAACGGCCAGATCCTGCACCGAATGGTGGGACATGCCGAGCGCGCCGTAGCTGACGCCCCCGCTGATGCCGACCAGCTTCACGTTCGTGGCCGAATAAGCGACGTCCACCTTGATCTGCTCGATGCTTCGCATGCTGAGGAAGCAAGCCGGCGAGGTCACGAACGGCTTTTTGCCGCTATGCGCGAGGCCCGCGGAGATGCCGACGATGTTCTGTTCGGCGATGCCGACTTCGACGAATTGGTCCGGATACGCCTTGGCAAAGGGAGCCATGGCGGCCGAGCCCCGCGAGTCGCTGGCGAGCACCATGATGTCGCGGTCCTCCTTGGCCAGCTCCAGCAGCGTATCGCAAATGACCTGACGGTTCGGTATCGTATTCGCCATGTTAACGCACCAGCCCTTCCTGCTCGTAGCTCTCGATTGCGGCGGACAGCTCGGCGAGCGCCAAGGCCAGCTGCTCGTCGTTCGGCACGTGATGATGCCAGTGCGCCACGTTTTCGGCGAAGGACACGCCCTTGCCTTTGACCGTGTTCGCCATGACCAGCGTCGGCTTGCCCGGGATCGAAGGCGCCGCCTCGAAAGCGCGCACCAGTTGCTCCATGTCGTTGCCGTCGATGGATACGACGTGCCAGCCGAAGGCCGCCCACTTTTCCTCGAGCGGCTCGAGGCCCATCACTTCCTCGGTCGATCCGCTGATCTGAAGCCGGTTGCGGTCGATGATGGCGACCAGGTTATCCAGCTTGTAGTGCGGACCCGCCATCGCGGCTTCCCATACGGAGCCTTCCGCCTGTTCGCCGTCGCCCATCAAGCAGAACACCCGATAGTCCTTGCCGTCCCGCTTCGCCGCGAGCGCCATGCCGACGCCGATGGCCAGCCCGTGGCCCAGCGCGCCCGTATTCATTTCGATGCCCGGCACCTTGTTGTTCGGATGCCCGATCAGCCGCGTGCCGAACTGGCTGAACGTCTTCAGCTCTTCCTTGGGAAAAAAGCCGAGGTCGCCGAGGATGCACCAGAGGGATTCGACCGAATGCCCCTTGCTTGCGATGAACCGGTCGCGCCCGTCCCACTTCGGATTTGCGGGATCAAGCTTCATGATGCGATAGTAGAGCGCCGTCAAAATGTCGGTGTTGCTGAGCGAGCCGCCCGTATGCCCCGTCTTGGCGCCGTGAATCATCTTCAGCAGGTCCATGCGGATCTGCGCGGCTTTCGCTTTAAGTGCCGTCGTTTCCATGGATGAATGCCTCCTTTGATTCACAATCCCGCGCCGCGGAGCCAGGCCTGAATCTCGCGTTCGGTCGGATCGACCGCATCGGGGGTCAGACCCGGGATATAATTGCACGCCTCGTACAGGGCCGGAATCGCGTTCGCGTGAATGCCTACGGAATGATGGACATAAGGGCCTTTGACCAGCTTCTCTTCCCACAGCGGCCAGTCGTTCACTTCCACCCAGACGTACGAGCCGCGCGTATACGGGCCTTGAATGCCCCGGGCCTTGCCGAGGAAAAGCTGATACTCGCCGTGGTCGCCGTCGAAGCGCGCCAGCGTCATGTCGCCGCCCTTGATCTCGCCTTCGTGCGTGCCCGGCGAATGGTCGTCGAACAGGAAGTGCTTGCGCAGCTTCGGCTTGTCTTCGACCGTCAGGGAGACGGGGGAAGTTGCCGCAGTGGAACAGCAGCTCGCCGTTCGGATTTTCGGGATGGCGGACGGTCAGGTCGGCGAAAAACGTCGGGTGCTGGTTCAGCGTGGCCGCTTGGACCATGACGGAGGTGATCGCGCCGTGAATGTCGGTCTCGCACGTGACCGGGATCTGCTCGTCGGTCAGGATCGCGTTGGCCAGACAAGGCATGATCCCCATGGCGTCCTGCAGGGACGACCAGCATTGGATCGCGATCGCCGTGCTGCCGGTGTTCAGGGCGTACTGCTTCATCGCGACCTTCAGGGCGGCGATCCGGCGGACGTCCGCTTCGGTCACTTCGGACCAGTCCAGCTTCGCTTTAATATAATCGATCGCTTCCGCCAGCTCCGAGCTGCTGCCCTTCTCGATCTTCTGCGAAGCGCGCTGGATATCGACCAGCGTGATCGGATGGATCTCGATGCCGAACCGCTCCAGCAGCTCCCCTTCATTGCACATCATCGTCCAGAAGGAAGCCGGGCGCGGGCCGATCTGCAGGATCCGCAGGCTGCGGAATTTTCTGACCACGTTCGCGGCGGCGACGAAGTTCGTGAAGCCCCGCTCGAAAACGGGATCGTTCACCCGGCTGTTCGTGACATAGGTGAAAGGAACGTTGAAGCGGCGCAGAATCTTGCCGGTGGCGAACAGGCCGCACTGCGTATCTCGCAGGCGCATGCCGTCCTCAAGCGGCGCTTCGTCGCGGGGGGCCCCATAGCAGGACGGGCTTGCCCAGCGCTTTGCCGACGCGCGCCACCGTATCCTCCGTTCCGAAGTTGCAGTGCGGGAAGAACACGGCGTCCACTTTTTCCTGCTTGAACCGGTCGGCGATCAGGTCGGCGTTGATATGGTCGTCGTAGAGCAGTCCCTCTTGATTGAGCCCCTCCAGGTCGACGATATCGATGTCGAGGCCGAAGCTTTCGATTTTTTCCTTGATCATCACTTTGTAGCGGAAAGCGTCTTCAGCGCTAAATACGAAACGTCGGGTCGGCGCATAGCCCAGCTTCAATCTGCTCATGTGTAGAGTCTCCTCTTCAGTAAACTAACTAAACTTATTGGAGGTCGTTTGATTTCATGAGTTCAATTTATCACTGGTTTTTCTGCTGGTCAATGCATTTTAAGTAAATAAAATCATTATTTTAGTTGAATTTTAAACTAAATTAACTAAACAAAAAGAACATCTCTTGCTTCTTAACGAAATTAACATTAAACTAAACTTACTAAACGGAACGAATGGAGACTCTCTTCATGAAGATGGAAGACATCGCCAGGCTCGCCGGCGTATCCAAAGCCGCCGTGTCGCTGGCGCTCAACGGGAAAGGGGGCATCGGTCCGGAAACGCGGGACCGGATCCTTCAAATCGCCAAGGAAAACGGCTACCAGCCCAAGTCGCGAACCGCGGCCCGCGAACCGCAGAGCGCCTCGATCACGTTCCTTGTGTTCGCCAACTCCGGCATCGTCTTGGAGCAATATTACCAGCAGCCCTTCTTCCGGGAGCTGATTCACTATATCGAGGAACGATGCCGCGCGAGCGGCTATTCCCTGCTGTTCTCCTCCGTAGACATGTCCGCGTTCGACGAAGGCATCCGGGCGATCGCCGAGGACAAGCGCGCCGACGGCGTCATTCTGCTGGGCACGAACTTGAACAAAGCGATGCTCGAACAGGTCGCCGATCGCTTGAACGCCCCGCTTGTCGTGCTGGACACCTGCTTCGAGACGCTCCCGATTCCTTTTATTCAGATTAACAACGTCATTGGTTCCTATCAGGCGGGTCAGCATCTGTGCGGGCTCGGTCACCGCGACATCGGCTACATCGCTTCCGATATTCGCATCCGCAACTTCGACGACCGCCGCGCCGGGTTCATGCAGGCGCTGCAGGAGCACGGGCGGGAGCTGTCGCCGGAGCATGTCTTCTCGGTAGCGCCCACCATCCTCGCTTCCCAGGACGCGCTGAAGAAGCGATTGTCCGCCTACCGGGAATCGCGGCAGCCGATGCCGACGGCCTTCTTCTGCGAATGCGACTACATCGCGATCAGCGCGATCAAATCGCTCGTCGAGCTGGGCTACCGCGTGCCGGAGGACGTCTCCGTGGTCGGCTTCGACAACATCTCCGAAGCGCTCATCGTGTCTCCCGAGCTTACGACCGTGCACGTAGAAAAGGAACGGATGGCCCGCCTCGCGGTCGACATGATCGTCGAAGCGATCGAATCCGACTCGCTCGTCGGCTCGAAGGTGCTCGTGGACACGCAATTGATCGCGAGAGGGTCCTCCCGCTCCCCGGATCCGGCAGCGCTCGTGGCGACGGCGCCATCGGACGCCGTTCGCTAATGACGCCGCGAACATAAGCAATACCGATAGAAAGATCGCCCGAAGCGAAAGGTACAGCCCCTGCGGAAACTAGGAGGCTGTACCTTTCTTGCTGCTTGAGTCGATCATGCGCGCACCGATCGACGCTACCGTCTACACCGTCGCTACAAGCTCACACCAGCCCCTGCCCGGTAACGTTGCTTTTCTCACTTACAGCCCACCTTGAGCCTCATTGTCCCGCTATAGCCGCGCTTTTCTCGCTTACAGCCACAACTCGGCTCAGTAACGTTGGTTTTCTCGCTTTCAGCCCGCCTTGATCTTCGGCATTAGCGCTATTTTTGATTTGATACCTTCATTTTGGATGACAAACGGGATACCTCAAATGGAGGTATCAAAACAAAAACGATGCTATGTATCCCTTCGCTCGCAGGCGATATACTGAGGGGCAGCATAAAGAAAACGCTATCAACCACTCGTTCGTTTAACGCTTCGCCGCCGATTGCCCCGTGATATACTTCGCTTTTTCGCTGCCCTACCTAGTACGGCATTTCGAGAAATTTTTCGACCGGATCAACGCCGTCGATCATGCGATATTTGCGCGCTTTGCGGCCCGTCGCCGGCATGGATTTGCATTGTCCGCACAGATGGGAAGAGTGGAACGACCATGTCTTTATCGTTAAAACGGGCACCGAGGCGGACCGCAGGATCGAGCGTTTCGGGCAAGCGCTGAGCGAGCTGTCGCGGGGATTGGACGGCGCACGGGACATCCCGTACGATCCGGCCTACGATATCGAGGGGGGGCGACGACTGGAACCAGCCGTATCCCACCTGCTCTTCGTTTATGATTCAGGAAAACGTGCCGATGGCTTTTTCGATCGAGATCCCTTACTTCGGTCTTGTCGGCGGGCAGTATACGACCAATTCCCTTCGGCGTCTGCGCGAACGCATGGCGCGGGCGTTATCGATTTATATTTGGGCGAATAACGAGGATAAGCGAGGCAGGAGCAGCAGTCGCAACGAATCGAATAGATCGCTTATACAGCTTCGTCCCATGACAAAGTTGTCTTTGCCGCGCCCCGCTATTATAATGAAAACATTATTATGAACGCGCGTTCACAAGAGAAGGGATGGATCGTTCGATGTATAACGTAAAAGGAAAATGGGCGCTGATTACGGGCGCGAGCCGCGGCGTCGGCTATCAGACGGCGATCTTCATGGCCCGGCAGGGCTGCAATCTGATCTTGCACAGCAGGAAGCCCGAGCATACGGCTTCCGTGGTCGAGGAGGTTCGTTCGCTCGGCATTGAAGCCTATGCCGTAAGCGCGGAGCTTGGTGCGACGGACGAAGTCGAAGCCATGCTGAACGAGATCGAAGCGAAGGGTACGCAGGTCGATATCGTGTTCAACAATGCCGCGGTACAGATCGCCTATCGGACGGACTACTGGCAGACGCCGGTCAGCGACTTCGAGCAGAGCTTAAGATCAACTTCATCTCGGCGGCGCTGATCTGCAACCGGCTGATCCCCAAGATGATCGAACGCGGCCATGGGCGCGTGATCAACACGACGAGCGGCATCCGCAACGAACCCGAGCAAGCCGGATACGCGGCGAGCAAAGCCGCGCTCGACAAGTTCACCAAGGATCTGGCCTCCAGGCTGGACGGGACGGACGTCGTCATCAGCCTGACCGATCCGGGCTGGTGCCGTACCGATCTGGGCGGGCCCCAGGCGCCCAACGCCGTGGAGTCCGTCATCCCGGGCATCTCCGTCGGCGCGTTCGTCGACGATCGGCGGAGCGGTCGCTTCCTGCATGCGCAGCTGTTCACGGGCATGACGCTCGAAGCGGCCGTCGCCAAGGCCGAGCAGATGGAAGCGACGCCGTACGCGATCTGATCCCATCGGCTTCGGCTTCGGCCCGCACAAACAGAGGACTGTCCCCTGTCATCTCGAATGACGGGACAGTCCTCTTGCTTATGCGCGTATTGCTGCCTGAATCGGTTCGCGAATATCCTTACCGCAACGATGCCAGCCGCGCCAGCAGCACGACCGCTTCGGCTCGCGTGATCGGGGCCAATGGATTGAACCTGTTAAGGCTTTGACCCTCTACAAGCCCCGCTTTCAATGCCGCATTAATATAGGGCAGCGCCCACTCGGCGATCGCGGCATCGTCGGCGAAGGAAGTGCGCTCCTTATTCGTTAAAGGCAATCGCGCGGCCCTTGCGATCAGCGCGGCCGTCTCGATTCGGCTCAATGGAGCGCCGGGTCGGAAGCTACGGTCCTGATAACCGCTGACGATGCCCGCTTCCTCGACAGCAGCCACGGCCTCGCTTGCCCATGCCGGAATATCGCCCTGATCTTCGAAGCTCGATGAGTGGCCTCCCGGCAATGCCAGTACGCGATTCAGCAGCACTGCGAATTCCGCACGCGTGACCGGTAGGTTCGGCCGGAACGTGCCGTCGGGATAGCCGGCGATGATTCCCTTGGCGACGGCGCTCTCGATCTCCTGCTCGGCCCAGTGCCCGGCGATGTCGGTCGGCACCGGAATCGGCGGCTCAGAAGTCGGTTCGTCGTCCACGAGAATAACGGCAAATTTGGTGAAATGATCCGTCTCGCCTGCCAAAGTGCCTCCGGAATGCTTACCTCCGATGGCCGTCCATTTTGCCTGGGTTTCGTCATAATAAACCAATGCCGGATGTTGATCGTCGGCCCAGGAATGGCTCTTGACGTTCAGTCGCAGGCGCACGGGAACGTCGAACTTGCCCGGCGTATCCTTCAGCAATTCATAGACGTCGGACAAGATCAATTGACCGGGTTGGAGCAAGCTCTTTGCTTCTTCCGTCACCTTTTTTAAGCGTGACGTTGGTCGCTTGCTTGATCGCATCCGCAGGGACGTACAGCTCCAGCCCCTCGATCGATAGCGTATACTCGCGTCCGGGAACGAGATAATACGACGCCTGATTCACAACCGGGTTCGAATAAGGAACGTTTGTCACCGGAGAATCGATGATATTGTCTATAACAAGCGATTGTACCTGCCTGTTCCCTGCCGAATCCGCCGCAAACACGGTATAGTTGCCGTTCGCGCTCACATGGAACAAGCCAGAGGACGGAACGTCGGTCCCGACGTCCGGGTCATCGAAGTCAGCTGTGGCTAACGAACCAGCCGCCCACTTCAACGCTTCTATTTTATTGCCCGCCGCATCGTCCGCGACGGCTGCCGACACCGTGATGTCGACCCCGTCCGCGGCAGCTGACTTTGGCGTGTAGTCCAGCGCAATGGTTGGCGCCTTATTCACGATATTCGCGATGGCAATCTCCTCGACCCGTTCGTTGCCGGCTTCGTCTATGGCGTAGACCGTGTAAGTGCCGTTATCCGCGGCTTCGAACGTTCCGCCTGTCAAGGTCGTTCCCGCCCCGTCAAAATAAGATACGTTCCGGTTCCCCGCCGCCCATTTGACCGCGGCTATGTTCGTACCCGTTCCGTCCGTATCCACCGCGATCGTCACGGGACCGCCCACCGGCGCTGTCGTCGCAGGCGTCAACGCAATCTCGGGGAGCTCCCCGTCGATGACGATGCCGTTCGTATCCGGCAGCGGACTCGCCAGATCCAGGGACACGGGACTGCCTATTGTCGTCACGGACGAAGTTGAGGGGGCGACGAGCGCATCCCCCCAGTTGGATACCGGCCGCAGCGCGGTCGCCTTCTTGAACGGTATAGCGGAACTGCAGCTTGCGCGGATCGCCGCCGGACATGCCTTCATACGTAGCGGACAGACCTGCGCTGTTATCCAGCTCGATCGGCAGCTTCGGCGGCGCGGCGGAATCGACGTCGACGGGATAATCGTAGGCGACCACAAAATTCAGTTCGTCGCCTATGCCGTAGATGTCGTCCGGCGGAACGGATATAACGGCCGCCGAAGGCGACGGCACGGCAAGCGTGAACCGGTACACGCCAATTTGCCCGTTGCCGCCCTTCACGACGATCTCGACCGGCTTGTCGCCCAGGTTCAAATCAACTTCGCGCGTATTGCCGTTAACGCCGTCGATATAGACGGTTTGCCCCACTGACGGCGTCACCGTGAACTCCGCTTGAGGAACCGGCGCTTCGAGCGCAATCGCGTAGATGCCTGTCGAGGCATTAAAAACGGAGGGCGTCATCGTCAGCATGGTACCGGGCGCCGCGACCGCGATGGCGGCCGGACTCACGCCTTGAAGGCTGGCATACGGCATCGGATAAGTCGTTCCTTCGACGATACCCCATCTTTTCCCGATGCCGAACGCCCACACCGATCCGCTATAGCCGGTATAGGTCGCTTGCTTCATCATGTCCCCCGTGCTATGCGGCGTGCCGCCGCCTGCCGAGGAAGCTTGCCCGCTGCGCTCACTGTCCCAGAATGCATGCGTCACCGATCCGGCTGCCGCTCCCGAGCCGATGAGCCCGCCGCCGCCGCTAACCGCCTGCACAGCGGCCGCAGCGTACGATTCGTTCAAGGAAGTCAGGGCATCCGCAGTACCGATGAGGCCGCCGACATCGCTTGCGCCGGAGATCTCCCCCTGGACGGATACGCCGTCTACAACCGTGTTCCCCGCGCGACCGATCAATCCGCCGACCTTGTCTGCGCCGGCAATATCCGCATTCACGATCGAGACATCGGAGATCTTCGCCCCGGACGTGACGCCGAACAAACCCTGTTCATCGGAAGCCGGACGATGGACGTTTACATTCGCGATCGTGTGGCCGTTCCCTTCGAATAAGCCTGTAAACGGCGATATCCCGCTGCCGATCGGCTTCCATCCGGCGGACGCGGAAAATACGGTCAAATCAATATCCGCTTCGAGTTCATAGCTGTCGTCCAGCTCGTAACCGACGGACGTATCTCCGATTTTGGACAACTGCTCCGCGGTCGCGATGCGATGCGGATATTGCGCGCTTCCGTCTTCCCGGTTGACGGTCAGCTTGTAGACCACGTTGAGCGCGGCCGGATCGTCAGCGTCGCTGACTTTGATCTCGAATATATTTGTTCCCGGATTCAGCGCTAGCGTCTCCGAATCTGTTTTTCCGTCTATCGAAACGATTGAACCCGCGGCGAGCGGCGATCCCGACACTTCCACCTGGTCGGTCTCGCTTCCCACCCGAACTTCGTAAATGCCGTAGTCGCCGGCAAAATCGCGATCCAGCTCCTGCGCCACGCCACCCGTATCCGTTACGTTCAGCGAGTCGAGCGCTACTTTCTTGTAATCGCTGTATTGAAGCGGATAGGCGGCGCCCTCCACCATGCCCCAGACCGGGTCGTTCGTACCGTTCCCGGTGAAGTCCCAGCCCGAATAGGTCGACCTTTGCAGCATCTGCGCGGTCGACTTGCCCGTGCCCGCCGCGGAAGCGGACTGCCCGCTTGTCTCCGTGTCCCAGTAGGCGGATGTCACCACTACAGGACCGTCTATCCGTCCGACCAGACCGCCGGCATTCGTGCCGGGATCGACGGCAGCGGTCGAATACGACCGGGCGATCGAACCTCGGGCGCCGTTGCCGGTACCGTAGCCGATCAATCCGCCGAAGCTATCGCCAGTTCCCGGTACGACAGCGACATGCCCGGCCATGTAGCTGTCGGAGATGTTTGACAGGCTGTTATAGCCAACCAAACCGCCTACAACTTCAACACCGGACACCGTGCCTTGAACGGAGGCGCGGCTAATAGAAGAACTATCCCAGAAGCCGGCTAACCCGCCAACATCGGAATGCCCCATCACGTTTACGTTCGTCAGATGCACGTTGGCAATCGTCGCATGGTCTGCGAAGCCGAATAACCCGACACTATTCATGCCAGGCCGATTGATCGTCAAATTCCGGATGGCAAAACCGTTGCCGTCGAAGCTGCCCGTAAATCCGCTTGCGTTGGTCCCGATCGGCTCCCAGCCGGCACCGGCACTATACACGGCCAGGTCGATATCCTGCATCAGCTTGTAATGACCTGCCAGGTCGTCGCGGACATGATACAAATCCGACGCGCTGTTAATCGGCGTCCAGACGGCGTCGGCGGCCCATGCATGCCGAAGCGTCCCCGCCGCATGGGACAGGACGGCCGAAGCCATTAAGAAAACCAGCATGATTGCGATCGCTTTGCGCTTCATTCTTCTTTCTCCTTTTATCTTCCGAATATAAAAGCGAACGGAGCGAGCCCTTCGGCTACCGAATTAGCTTCACCAGCCCCTCGATCAAAACCTGCGGGTCCGTTCCGCCGAACAACGCCGAGAAGATCGTATACCCTTCGTTGAAGGCGATCACTTGCATCGCGATCGGGCGCGGATCTTTTTCCTTCGCGATCCATCCCTTGTCCTGCAGCGACACGATCAAGCGTTCGATCCCCGCGATCCACCGGCGATATTTTTCTTTAAGCAGCCGCTGCATCGCTTCGTCCCGTTTGGTCTGCTGATAAAAATCGACGAGCGTCACGATCCAGTTGTCGATCCCCTTCATCAGCTCGCCAAGTCGCGCAAGCGTGAATCCGATCACTTCCTCAAGCGTGCAGTCGGAGGGGCTATACTCCCTGGGAATATCCCACCAGCCTTCCGTTACTTCGATCTGGAAGTCCAGTACGTGCATAAACAGCTGCTCTTTGCTTTGAAAATGACCGTAAAACGCCCCCTTCGTATGTCCGGTGCGCGATACGATGTCCGCCAACGTCGTAGACGCAAATCCCTTCTCCGCAAAGCAATGCCAGCCCGCTTCAACCAGCATCCGGTACGTCGCTTCTCTTTTTAACTGGAACTTGTTTTTTTTGCAAAACGGTCTCTCCCTTTTGCTTTCTTTGAATCATATACATTCCATAAGGTATATAAATTGATTTACTATTATTTACCACAAATAAGTATGCCGTATTTTGCCGAAAAGCGTCAAGATATAAGATAGCGAAAACCGCCGGAGCGGCCCGAAATCGGGCTGCCGCCGGCGGTCGGTCGGAAGCGGATCTAGCTTTCTGTTGAAGCTTAAGAAGGATTTCTAAGACGGGCGCTTAAGGCTCATACACGTTGAACTCGTAAATGCTCCACCACGGGGAGGCCGCGGCCGTCAGCACGACCTTGATATACTGGGCCGTCTGCACGGGGAAAGCGACGGTCTGCACGTTGCCGCTGCCCGTGCCGCTCGCGACTGCAGTGCCCCAGTTCGTGCCGTCGGAGGAGACGTATACTTCGTAAGCACGGGGATAATCGCTGCCGCCCGTAGAGTCCAGCGTGATCTTGTTGAACGTCTTGGCCCCACCCATGTTGACCTGATAGTACTGCCCGACCTGCTGCGCGGCGCTCGTCGCCCAGCGCGTCGACGCATTGCCGTCCAGCGCAGCAGCCGTCCCATAGGTGGCAGACGAAGCTGCCGCTGTCCAACCGGTCCTATTCAGCGCCGCGCCGCTCGAAGGCGTGGCCGATACCTGCGCGGAGTCCGCGCTCTCGCCGCCCGAACTAAGGGCGCTCACGACATAATAATACGTCGTCCCGTTCGCGACGGTCGTGTCGGCGTAGACGGCGCCGGTCACGCTCGTCGCGACGATGCTGTACGGGCCGCCGCTGACGGTGCCGCGCTTCACGTTATAGCCGGTCGCGCCGGCAGAAGCCGTCCAGCCCAGGTTGACCTTGCCGCTGCCGCCTGTCGCGGTAAGACCGGTCGGCGCTGCCAGCGGAACGGTGACGGATGCCTCGGCGGCGTTCGGCCCCGCCCCGGCCGCATTCGCGGCGGAGACAGTGTAATAGTAGGTCGCGCCCGCCGCTGCGGCATTGTCCGTATAGGCATTCGTCGTGAGGCCCGTGGCCAAGCTCGTATACGGACCTCCTGCGACGGTCGCGCGCTTCACCGTATAACTAGTTGCGCCGGACACGACGTTCCAGGCCAGCTGGACGTTGCCGCTAACCAAGCTGGCCGTAAGGCCGGTTGGCGCGGCAGGGGTCGCGCTGAGCTCGTCGGCGCCGATGTCGTAGGCCGAGCCGGACGGACGCGGCTGGCCGTCCATGTCCAGCGGCACGTCGGCCGGCAGCGCGAAGCCGGTATCGATCGCCGCCGAGGCGGTGGCCGCGTTCAGATGGTAATCGCCGGCGGCCGCGTTGACCAGCATGCTCGCGGTGCCGTTCGTAATATTGTTGCTGCTGGTAGCCGCGCCGCCGTCGCGGAGCTTCACCGCTTTGTCCATCAGGTTGTTGCGCACGTCGCCGCTGCTTCCTGCGAACCTGGACTCCACGGCGCCTACGCCCGACGGAACGCCAAGAATCGTGTTGTTGTAAACCTTGAAGCCGGAAGCCTTGTTCATATAGACGCCCGCGTCGGCCGTTCCGTACACGACATTGTTGCGCATGATGCCGCCGCGGTGCTCAAGCGACGTATCTCCGTTCCGGAAGTACTGCGGCGCGGTACCGCCGCCGCCGAACGACATGGCGATGAAGCTGTTCTGGAACACGTTGTTCTCGACGAGCGTGTCGATGGAATTGCCTTTGGCGAAGAAGGCATAGGCGACGCCGCCGCCGGACATTTTCGCGTTCTGGAAGGTGTTGCCCCGGATGATCCAGCCCTTGGCCGCGATCAGGTCTACCCCTTCCACGACGCTGCGCGTACCGCCCGTCGTGTAGCCGATCAAGGAGTTCTCGATCGTGCCGTAGTCCGCGTAAGGCAGATCCAGGCTGCCGCCCGAGGTCGACTTGAAGCCGCCTTCCCCGTTGTCCCAAGTCTTCAGATGATCGGCGCGGAAATAATCCGACCCCGAGTTCACCTGGATCGCATGGTAGTAAGAATCGCGGATCGTCATGTTTTTGAACGTCACATAGTCTGAGTCGTTGACCTTGAAGTTGATATCCATGCTCGAGGCGTCGATGCCCGGCCCGGCGACGACCGTGTCGTCGTAGTTCGAGGTCGCGCCCTGGATCGTAATGTTGTTTTTGCCGTTGATATTGATCGTCGCCGTCTGGCTGTAAGTCCCTGCGGCGAGGGTAATGACCCTGCCCTGCGCGGGCGCCTGGTCGATCGCCTGCTGCAGCTGGGACAGCGAAGCGACCGTCACGCTGTCCGGCGTCGGTGTCGCGGTCGTCGCGCTGACGGAGTTGGACAGGCCGCCGTAGTTGCCGCCGTCATCGTACGTCTTGACCGCGAAGTAATAGGTCGCGCCTGTCTGAAGCTGGTTGACCTGGTACTTCATCGTCTGGCCGGGACTCTTCTGCGCCAGCTCATCCTCCGCCTGCGTCGCCGCGGCCCACTGGGCCTCGGTCGTAATCGGCGAAGTCGAGTACCGGACGTCGTAGCCTTCCGCCAAGCCGTTGTTGCCATCGTTGCCCGGCGCCGTCCAGGTCAGCTGCACGCTGCGCGCGCCCGGGTTCGCCGCCTGCAGATCGGCGATCGCCGCAGGCGGCGTCGGATCGTTCGCCGCCGTCGTGACGGGCACGACGTTGGACAGGGCCGAGGCGTTGGACGCCTCGTCGAACGTCCGCATCGCGAAGAACAGCGACGCGCCCGCGGGCAGTCCGGTTACCGCCATCGTCTGCGTCGTGCCCGCGATCGCCGGAGCCGGCTCGTTCGTCAGCTGCACGGCATTGTTCCAGTTGTTTTCCGTGATGCTGGACGTGTAGTAGCGGATGTCATAGGAAGCGGCCGTACCGGTCGTGCCGTCGTCGCCCGGAGCGGTCCACGACAGGTTGGTCGACTTCCAGGTCGTACCGGACGCGGACAGATTCGCGATCGCGCCCGGGGCCGTCGCATCTCCGGGATTCGCGTACACCTCGAGCTCCACGGGGGTATTGACCAGATTCGTCTCCCCCGTGACTCTCACGTGCCCGTTGGCCCAGGACCTGACGTACCTGGCACTGACGGGCGTCGCCAGCGCGATGTTTTTGCCCGAGCCGTCGGTCGGCTCCTGGTAGGCCGCGTCGCTGCCCGCGCCGAGTCCCGCGCTGTTGTCCGCGTCGTTGTTGAAGACGGTCGTGACGCCGGATGCAAACGTCGGATCGTTGGAGATCTGCACGATGTGGTCGCGCCCCGTCCTGGCGATGCCCGAGACCCCGCCCCAGTCGTTCAGCACGTTGATGCGGCTGATCGCATAAGCCTGACCCAGATCTACCTGCACCCATTTGGGACCGTCGGCGACGCTGATCAGCGCGTACCCGCTCGAAGCTCGCGCGCCGTCCGTCACGACCGAGACCGAGCCGCTGGACACCGCGCCGTTCGTGGTGACCGCCTTGCCGCGCGCGACGTTGACGGTCGTCTCCAGGACGACTTGAACCACGTTGGAGAGAGCCGACTCGTTGTTCGCGTCGTCCCGCGTATTCATCGCGAAGTAGTACGTCGCGCCCGGCGTCAAGCCCAGCACGGTGAACTTCTGCGCGGTGCCCGCCGCCAGCGGCGAGGGCTCCCCGGTCACGGGCGTGGCGTTCGCCCAGTTCGACTCGGTGATCGGCGAAGCGGCGTACCGAACGTCGTATTCGCTTGCCGTCCGGACGTTGCCGTCGTCGCCTGGCGCCGTCCAGCTCAGTTCGACGCTGCTCAGCGTTTTATTGCCGGCCGCAAGATTGGCGATCGCCGCCGGCGCGACATCGTCCGTTTCGCTGATAAGCAAGTAAGGCTTGTTGTACGGATGCTCCGAGCTGTTCAGCTCCACTCTTGCCGCTTGAGCCTGCGGATCGCTAATTTTAAAAGTGACGATTTTGTCGGTCATCTGGCTGTTAATAAACGCCGTGACGTCGAATTCATACCAGCCCGGCTTGCTGAACTGGATCGATCCCAGCGGGACGGCGCCGGTCTCGTCGGCCAAGGTGAGCCTGTTGACCGTGCTTTCCGACCAGCTGTCGTTGATCAGTCCGGTGACGGCGAGCGCATGCGGCCGGCTTGGATTGTTCGGGATGTCCGATACGTACAGCTTCAAGACCGCGCGTTCGGCATGCGTCGCGGAATAACCGGTGAAGTCGGCCTTTAAATAACTCCAATACGTGCTGTTGCCGTTGTTCAGAATGATCAGCGATTGGCTTGTGCCGGATCTGTCGCCCGAGGCGGCCACATAGGCGTCGTCGGTCGGCGTGAATTCGGAACCCGACGCCGCAGGCGTGTTAACCTGTACGATGTTTGACAGCGGCGACACGTTGCCTTGGTCGTCCACCGTCTTCACGGCCGCATAAATGACGCTGCCTGCCGTGGGGCCCACGATCTTAACCGACTGCGAAGTCCCTGCGGCCGCAGGCAGCGGCGTCGCGTCCGCCTTCTGCGCGCTGCTCCAATTCGTTTCCGTGATCGGGGCATTCGCATAGCGAATGTCGTACGCATACGCGGTTCCCGTGTTGCCGTCGTCGCCCGCCGCCGTCCATGTCAACAGGAACGTACGGGACGTTATGTCGCTTGCCGTCAAATTGCCGATGGCGGCCGGCGGCGTCGTCTCGCTCGGCGCGAACTCGTCGGCGCCGACGTCGTACGCGCTGCCGTACGGACGGGCTTCGCCGTACATGTCGGTCGGCACGTCGGCCAGCGTCATGCCGACGTCTCTGGCTGCCATCCCGTTGAACGGATGCAGGCGATAGTCGCCGCCCGCCGGATCGACCAGCCAGCTTGCCGTCGCGCCCGTGATGTTGTTGCTCGCGACGGAGGTGCCGCCGTCGCGGTTTTTGACCGTGCCGGTCATCAGGTTGTTGCGCACCTCTCCGCTCGTGCCGGCGAACCGCGGCTCGATGGCGCCGACGCCGGATCCGGTGTTCAGGATCGTATTGTTGTACACCTTGTAGCCGTTGGCCTTGTTCAGGTAGACGCCCGTATCCGTAGCGCCGAAGACGACATTGTTGCGAATGATGCCGCCGCGATGCTCGTAGGTCTGATCCTGGTTGCGGAAAAAGGTCGCCCCCGTGCCGCCGCCGCCGAACGACAGGGCGACGAAGCTGCCTACGATCACGTTGTTCTCGAAGATCGTATCGATGGAATTCCCCTTGGCGAAAATGCCGTAGCCGCCGCCGTTATTCGACGTCTTGGCGTTCTCGACGCGATTGCCGCGCACGATCCAGCCCTTGGAGGCGATCAGGTCGACGCCTTCCACGACGCTGCGCATGCCGCTCGCGGTGTAGCCGATCAGCGAGTTCTCGATGATGCCGTAATCGGTGTACCCGCTGCCGCTGTTCAGGTCGAAGGTCGTCTTGAAGCCGCCTTCGCCGTTGTCCCAGGTTTTCAAGCCGTCGGCATGGAAGTACTTCGAGCCCAGATTGACCTGGATGGCATGATAATAGGAATCCTGAATCGTCATGTTCTTGAACGTGACATAATCGGAGTCGTTGACCTTAAAATTGATGTCGAGCGCGCTGTTGTTGATGCCGAGCCCCTTCACGACCGTCGCCGTGTAATTGCTGCCGGCGCCCCGGATCGTGATATTGTTCTTGCCCGTAATATTGATCGGCGTCGTCTGGTTATAGGTGCCCGCGGCCAGCGTGATGACGCGGCCGCCTGCCGGCGCGCCGTCGATCGCCGTCTGCAGGGCGGAGAGCGAGGAGACCGTGACGGCGTCGGCCGCCGGCGTCGCGATCGTGGCGCTCGCGGGATTGGACAGGCCCGATACGTTGCCTACGGCGTCCGTCGTCCGGACCGCGAAGTAATACGTAACGCCTGCGGTCAGCTCCGTCACCTTGAATTGCATAGGCGTGCCCGCCGTCGGCTGCGGCAGTTCGCCCTCCGCCTGCGTCGCCGACGCCCAGTTGGACGCAGTGATCGGCGAAGTCGAATAACGGACGTCGTAGCTGGCGGCTTTGCCGTTCGAGCCGTCGTCGCCCGGCGCCGTCCAGGTCAGCTTGACGGACTTGAACATCGCCTGGGTCGCCTGGAGGTTCGCGATGGCGGCCGGCGCGACCGTGTCCGCCGTCGGCGTGGTGATCGTCACGACGTTCGAGATCGGCGATTCGTTGACGAGATCCTTCGCTTTCAGCGCGAAGTAATAGGTCGTGCCCGGCGTCAGTCCGGTCACCGTGAACGACTCGGCCGAGCCGGCCGTCTTCGGCGCCGGAACGCCGGAGACAGGCGTCGCGGAGGACCAGTTGGACGAGGTGATCGCGCTCGTCGCGTAACGTAGGTCGTAAGCGACCGCCGTGCCCGTATTGCCGTCGCCGCCTGGCGCCGTCCAGGCGAGATCGGCGGACTGCCAGGAGACGAAGGTGCTCGCCAGGTTCGCCACCGCGGCGGGCGGCGAGCTGTCCTGGGGATCCGCGTACACTTCGAGCTCGACGGGCGTGTCGACGGTATTAACCGAGCCGTTGACCCGGACATGGCCGTTCGCCCAGTAGCGGACATAACGCGCGCCGACCGTGTCGGCGAGCAAGATGTCCTTGCCGCTGCCGTCGGCCGGCTCCATGTATTCGGCGTCCGTGCCGGCGCCTAGCCCGGCGCTGTTGTCGCCGTCGTTGTTGAACGCCGTGACGACGCCGCTCGCGAAGCTCGCGTCGTTGGACAGTTGGACGACGATGTCGCGGGCGTACCGATAGACGTCCGCGGAGGCGCCCCAATCGTTGCGAATATTGATCCGGGCGATGTCGTAGGTTTTGCCCAGATCGACTTGCACCCACTTCGGACCGTCGGCGACGCTATAGAGCAAATAAGCGTCGCGCGTCTTCACGCCGTCCGTCAAGGCCGGGAACGGCTGTCCGGTCGAGCTGGCTGCGTTCGACGTGACCGGCTTGCCGAGGGCGATGTTGGCGACCGGCAGGGTCGAGACTTGGACGGAGGAGGAGAGTGCCGATACCTGTCCCGAGCTGCCGACCGTCTTCATGGCGAAGTAAAACGGCGTGCCGGAGGACAGCCCCTTCACGATCATGCTCTGGGCGGTGGAAGCCGCTGCGGGGGACGGCTCGCCGGTCACCCGTTTGACGACGAGACCGTTGTCCCAGTTCGCGCTCGTAATGGGAGAGGTCGAGTAACGGATGTCATAGCCGCTGACGGCCGACGGTCCCGGACTCGTCCAGGACAAGCTCGCGCTGTTGACCGAGGCGCTGCCCGCCGTCAGGCCGACTGCGCTCGGCAGCGACGTATTCGTCGCGGGAACGGCGGCATACACTTCCACTTCGACAGGCGTATTGACGGTCTGGACCGAGTTGTTCGAGGACCGGACGTGTCCGTTCGCCCAGGAGCGGACGTACCGCGCATTCACGGGGGAAGAGAGCGTCACGGTCTTGCCGCTGCCGTCCGTCGGCTCCAGATAAGAAGCGTCGGTCCCTGCGCCCTGGCCGGCCGTGTTGTCCGTATCGTTGTTGAACACGGTCGTGACGCCGTTTGCAAACGAAGGGTCGTTGGACAGCTGGACGATGATGTCCCTGCCGGTCCGAGGCTCTGAAGGATTGAAGTCGTTCAATACGTTCACGCGCGTGACGTCGAACGATTCGCCGAGATCGAGCTGAACCCACTTGGGCCCGGCGGTTGCGTCGATCAGCAAGTAATTGGACGCCTGCCGGTCGCCGTCGACGAGCTTGGCGAGCGAGAGCGCGTTTTTGACGAGGCCGTTCGCGGTGACGGTCGCATGGCCGAGCGCGACGTTCGTCTCGACGGCGTCCGCGTGCGCGCGGGCGGCGGGGGAAAAGGTCAGAGGCGAGGAGATTAATGCGGCGACAAGCAGTGAAAGGCCTGACTTTTTTGACGATCGACAGCATTCGGACACATCCTTTTCATCGAATGGTCTTGCATGAAGCGTCGAATCCGATCTTGTCCTTCCCTTGCCGAACGTTCCTCAATTCCTCCTTTCCGTTGCCGATGCGGCATTCGTTGAAGCACCTTTCGCCCGCTTATCCTGCTAAGGCGCTTCTCCTTTAAAAGTGTCACATCCCCTTCCGTCGCACTACGAGCGTAAATTGTCTTATACTCGGTCATTTCCATACAATCTTCCAAACCTCCGTGCGGCGCCCGCTTGTTTATTTGAACGACCTGTCGAATAAGCATGGGGCAGATTAAAAACAAAAAAGATCGCAGTAGCCGTTCATAGCTACAGCGATCTTTTCGCTTACCGCTTGCTTCTCGACCAGCAAAAAAGGGGAACCATTCGCATGGCCTTTTTTACTAGTCAAGCAAATCAATTACATCCGGTTAGCGCGGCGCCGCTTGGCGACCTCTACCAGTCCGTACAAGCCACCTACGATGCCGACGCCCACGAACAATCCTTTGACGAAATCAACGGAATTCGCATCTGCCTTGCCAAGCACGCTCGACAACACAATTCACATCGTAGACAGCATCAGAGTCGCCATTGCAACCTTCTTATTGTCCATCGTTCGTTCACGCCCCTATTAACGGTTAACTTCAAAACGCGTCCATAGCTGCCGAATGTTCTCTCCGACTTGCCCCCATAGTTTCACCCGCAATTCATTTACACCTTGTACGCCTTCAGCGCCTTGAACACTTCCTTGAACGAAGGCTTCTTGCCGTACATAAGCACGCCGACGCGGTAGATCTTGGCGGCGAGCCAGCCGATGGCCAGCACGGACACGATCAGGATGCCGACCGACAGGACGATCTCCCACCAGGCCGGATCGGCGAGGCCGATGCGCAGGAACAGGATGAACGGCGAGAAGAACGGGATGAACGAGCAGACGGTGATGAACGAGCTCTCGGGATTCGTCAGGCCGTAGATGGCGATGTAGAAGCCTGCGAGCGACAGCATCGTGACCGGCATGGACGTCTGGCTGAGATCCTCCGTGCGGCTCACGAGCGAGCCGATGGCGGCGAACAGCATGGCGTACAGGAAGTAGCCGAGCAGGTACATGACGATCGCGAAAATAATCATCTTGGGCTCGACGCTGGACAGGTCGATGCCGTACTTCTCGAGCGCGCCCTTGTTGTGGGGGAGCGTCAAGTTGATGAGGGTCGCGCCGACGAGCACGACGAGTTGGAGCAGGCCGACGAGGAAGGTGCCGATGACCTTGCCGAACATCTGCTTAAGCGGCGCCACGCTCGTGACGATGATCTCCATGACGCGCGAGCTCTTCTCGGCCGTGATCTCGGTCGCGATCAGCTGGCCGGTGATCATGACGGACATGAACAGCAGGATCAGGATAGCGTAGGTCAGGCCGATGGCCGTCCCTTGCTCAGCCTCCGTCTTGCCGCCGCCGTCCGCGATCTGGACGGTGTCGAGCTTGACCGGCGCCGTGAGCTTCGCGAACTGCTCGGCGGTCAGCTTGGCGTCACGGACCGCCTGCTCGGTCTTGACGAACTGAAGTCCCGTTTGGAGCGCGCCGGCCGTATCGGTGTCGAGCATCTTTTTCGAGTGGTAGACGACGTCCGGGAATCCGATTTCTTTATTTTCGGTAAAGGTAAGATAGCCTTTGATCTTGCCGTCGTCGATCGCCTGTTGAAGGGCGGCCGACTTGTCGGCCTCGGACCCGGACGCCTCGACCGGCACGAGCTGCACCTTCTGTTTTTCCGCCTGCCCGAACTGCTGCTCCAGTCCCTTGACGATCTCGCCCTGCTCGCCGTCAACATAGCCTACCTTCGCGGCCGAGCCCGGCCCCGTCAGCTTGTCGATGAAGTACGGCACGTTCGCGCCGACCACGAGGAGCACGCCGAGAATAATCGTCGTTATAATGAAGGATTTGCTGCGGAGTTTGTTCCGCATCGTGAAGGCAATGACCGTACGCATGCTATTCATGGCTCTCACCTACCGTCTTTATGAAGATTTCGTTCAGGGTCGGCTCCAGCAGCTCGAAGCGTTCGACCGTGCCTTGCGCCATCGCGTGCTTCAGGATCTCCTGCGCGGCTTCCTTGCGGGAGACGACCAGATCGTAGCCCCGCTCCGTGCGGGTCGCGGACAGTACGCCCGGGATCCGGTCCAGCCCGGAGATCTCCTTCTCCGCGCCGATCACGACCTTTTCCCTGGGGAAACGGCTCTTGATCTCGCGAATCGGCCCCTGGAGCACCGGATTCGACTTGTGCATGATCGTGATGTTGCGGCACAGCTCCTCGACGTGCTCCATCCGGTGCGTCGAGAAGACGATGCTCGCGCCTTCGTCCCGCAGCTCCTTGACCGTCGACTTCAGCAGCTCGACGTTGACCGGATCGAGACCGCTGAACGCCTCGTCCATGATGAGGATGCTCGGCTTGTGAATGACCGCGGCGATGAACTGGATTTTCTGCTGGTTGCCCTTGGAGAGCTCCTCGACCTTCTTGTTGTAATATTCCGGCACCTGGAACCGGTCGAGCCACCGCTTCAGGTTCGCGTCGGCATCCCGGCGCGACATGCCCCGCAGCTGAGCCAGATACAGAATCTGCTCGCTCACCTTGATCTTCGGATACATGCCCCGCTCCTCCGGCAGATAACCCAGCATCGAGAGCTGTTCGGTGCTGTAAGGCTTCCCGCGGTAGCGGATGCTGCCTCCGTCAGGGAGAATGAGCCCGAGCACCATGCGCATCGTCGTCGTCTTGCCCGCGCCGTTCGCGCCGAGCAGCCCGTAGATTTCCCCCTTGCGCCACCTCGAAGCTGAGCCCGTTGACGGCGGTTTTGTCCCCGTATTGCTTGAACACCTTTTCGATTACCAGCGGATTCATCTTCCCGCATCCCCCCTTCCGGACTAGACAAGCCATGATCTCTTCCAATTCCATGCGCTGCGAGGACAGGATCCGGTAGCCGGCCGAGAGGCAGTAAGCTTCCGTCTCCTCCGGCGCGTCGGACTCGATCCGGCAGATGCCGGGCCCCGACTCCTGCGCCCCTTGGACGCCCGGCGCCTGCTTCAGGAGCCGCGCCGCGTCCTCCCTGCCGGCTGTCCCGTCCGCCCGTTGAACCGCCAGCACCCGCCACCCCTCGAACAACCGGTCCTTCTCGTACAGCCCGAGACAACGGCCGCGATGCATGAACAGCACGTAGTCCGCGAGCCGGCGCACCTCCTCCGTGATGTGCGTCGCGAAGATCAGCGTACGGTCCCCCCGGTCCATGTACCGCGTGAGTTCGTCCAGCAGCGCCTTCCATGCCGAAGGATCGAGGCCCGACGACGGCTCGTCGAGCAGCAGCAGCTCCGGGTCATGCGCCATCGCGACCGCGAGCTCGGCCTTGCGGCGCATGCCCTTCGACAGCTTGCCGAGCTTTTGGGTCCGGTCGGCTTCGAAGCCGTGCATCAGCCGCTCGTACCGTTCCCAGCTCCAGCTCGGGTACCAAAGAGAAGCGAAGCGCGCTTTCTCGTCGGCGGTGAGGTGACTTTCATAAGCGTGGGGCAGCTCGGTCACGAAGCCGATCCGCTCTTTCAGCTCCGCGTCGCTGTCCGGCGACAGATGCCGGCCGAGCACCTCCGCCGCTCCCTCGCAAGGCGCAAGCCCGAGCAGCAGGCGCAGCAGCGTGCTCTTGCCGGACCCGTTCGGTCCGACGATGGCGGTCACCATTCCTGCCGGCACGGACAAATCGAGCGGTCCGAGCGCGAATCCGTCGTGCCGGACCGCCGCCCCTCTCAACGCAACGACCGCCTTGTCGCTCTCCGCTTGCTCCAAGCCGTACAATCCGCGATTCATCGCTGGCCCCCCTTATCCCCGTCGGCTTCCGCACGTTTGCGCGCATAGGCATCGCGCCAGATTCGCTCCATCTCCTCGCGGCTGCACTGCAGCTGAAGGCCCGTCTCTACGGCACGCTCGAACGCCTCGACGACGCGCTCTAGCCGAAATTCATCCCGCGCCGACTGGTCGATGCCCGCAACGAACGTCCCCGTCCCTTGCCTCGTGCGCAGCAGCCCTTCGTTCTCCAGATCCTGATACACTCTTCGCACCGTGATGGCGCTGCATCTGAGATCGGCCGCGAACTCCCGGATGGACGGCAGCAGCGTGCCCTCCGCCAGCTGGCCGCTCAGGATGAGGCTTCGCAGCTGGACCTCCACTTGATGGTACAGAGGCTCGGGCCGATTCTCATCGATATGAACGGGTATCCACAAACCGCCTCGCCTCATTTCCTCCCGTTACTTGATTAAAAGGTGTAGCTCCTGCGCTCCATTCGCTTGACGATCGCCAGCCGCATCCCGTAAAGCACGGCTGCCGCGATCACTGCGGCCAAGGCCGGCATCAGCGCCGGCGCTTCGCGAATCGACGCTAACAGTCCGCCGACAAAGCTGAAGCCCTGCCAAGCAGCGCCTAGCGAGACCATCCCGAGCACCAGGCAAATGGTCATGTAAGCCTTGACGTAGGTTCTCCCGTTGAAACCCATCTCCAGGTACAGGATGACCGCGTTCATGATCAAACCGTAGCAGAGCCAGATTACCGCGGCAGCAACCCACTCGCCGGGGGACACCCGGTCTCGAAGCGCAGGCGCGAGCAGGTACTGGACGGTGAAAAAGATCGCGCCGATCGCAGCCAACGCCGTCCCCGCGAGCAGCATGCGGGCGCTCGCCATCCGCGCTACGGGAATCGGCATCGTCCGCCAATGCGACAGGCGTTTGGTGAAGACGTCTCCCCCTCCAGTAAGCGAACATCGTTCGGTTCATTGCACAGCCGAAAGCCGGAATCGTGAACGTGTACAGCCAGTCTGCCATTCCGCTCAAATAGCGGGACACGCCGCTGCCGCTAAATCGATCGTCGACAAGCGCGCTGATAATCGTGCCGACATATAGGGCGAACACGGTCGTGAACACCAGACCCAACCAATCGCGCTTGAACTCGAATGCCGCCAGCGCCTTCGTCGCGCGCCATCCAGACATTTGCTCGCCTCCGTCACCCATACTGTGTGTATATCCTTATACACAGTATAAACACTGCTGGGAAGTCATGTCAATCCTTAATCTGGAATTTGCCTCGAAGCAGCTTTTATCCGGATTTGTTGCAACTGGCTTAATCTATTAGAATAAAGACACCACGCCCGCCGCACGGCAGATGCGGACGGGCGCGACGACCGGAGGGAACAAAGATATGAACGGGAAAAACGATCGAGGCGGACGAGGACAAAACGGCAAGCAACGCGCTGAAAGCGGGAAGCGGGACGGGAACGGCGGAATGCCAAGAGGCCGCGACGGCGGTCAACCGAGGCCGGGTCGCGGAGGACGCGGTTCCGAAGCTGCGGGGCCCGCGAAGGGACGTCCCGGAGGCAAGACGGCAGCGCCGGCCGGCCGGCCAAGCGAACCGAAGCGCCAAGCCGGCGGAGGCTCGCGAAGCTTCGCGGTTCAGGAGCCGGCCGAGCTGCTGCCGTTCCTGCTCGCCAAGCTGAGCGGCCAAGGACGCAACGCGATCAAGGCAATCCTTGCCCGCGGCCAAGTGTCCGTCGACGGCATCACCGTCACCGCGTACAACCATCCGCTTGCGCCGGGCGCCTCCGTCTCCGTCAGTCGCGAACGGATCGAAGAAGTCCCGCCGCTGGTCGGCTTATCCATCCTGTTCGAGGACGACGACCTGATCGTCGTCGCCAAGGATGCCGGCCTGCTCTCGATCGCTTCGGCGCAGGAGAACGAACTGACCGCCTATCGGCAGCTCACCGAGCATGTGCGGCGGACGGATCCCCCGCAGCCGGATCTTCGTCGTTCACCGGCTCGATCGGGACACCTCGGGCGTCATGATGTTCGCGAAGCGCGAAGAGATCCAGCAGTCGCTCCAGAACAACTGGCAGGAAGCCGTCACCGAGCGGATCTACGTCGCGTTGGTCGAAGGCCGCGTCGCGCGCGCCGAAGGCACGGTCTCCTCCTGGCTTAAGGAGAGCAAGACGCTCAAAATGTATTCCAGCCCCTACCCGAACGACGGCCAGCATGCGGTGACGCATTACAGGACGCTCGAGGCCAAGTCGCAGCTCTCGCTGCTCGAGGTCAAGCTCGAGACCGGCCGCAAAAACCAAATCCGCGTCCATATGCAGGACATCGGCCACCCGGTCGTCGGCGACAAAAAGTACGGGGCGCGCTCCAAGATCCTCGGCCGCCTAGGGTTGCATGCGAGAGTGCTCGCCTTCATCCATCCTTCGACCGACGAGCATTTGCGTTTCGAGACGGATATTCCGAAGGCATTCGTTAACGCGCTTAAAGATTAACGGTAAGATGACGACCCGCCCGGACAAGCCGTCCCGGCGGTTTTTTCGCGTTCTCCTCAGCCTGGCGGCTCTCGTTTTGCGCTTCTCGTTTTTGCTCGCACCTCTGCAGTCGGCGGCTCCCTTTGATACGAAGGATGCTTTTTTTTATACCTACTTGAATAAATAGGCCTATTCAACGCGCGGTTAACCCGGTAAAATCAGGTTATGTCGATTCATGTCAATCATTGCCAAAGTTAGGATGGTCACGTTGATCGAACTCCAGAGCTCATACAATGCGACCATGGTCGTTTTATCCTGCTTGATCGCGTCCATCGCCTCCTATACGGGACTTAGCATGGCGCTTCAATATGCAGCGGCTTCCAAGGGACGCGCTCGCCTCGCCTGGCTGGCGTGCGGGACCGCGGTTATGGGGGCGGGCATTTGGGCCGTCTGTTTTTACGAAATCAATGCGTATAAATGGTCGACCGGCATCGACTATGATTACTGCACGGTGATCCTGACGCTGACGATCGCGGCGACGTCCGCCGCGCTGATTCTTCGGGCCGTCAGCCGGTCCAAGCTTCGCAAGCGGGCGTTGCTTCTACGCGGCGGCATAGCGGGTATCTGCGCGGCCGTCCTGCCATATGCCGGCCTTAACGCCATGCGATGCAGCTTGCTCCCGCGTTTTGACACCGCGACATTCGTCTCGTTCACGCTCGGCGTCGCTTTCATGTTTATCGTCGTCCTTTGGATCGCTTACAAATTCCAGACATCGCGGGGTCCGCGGCGCAAGGCCATCGCGGGCGTGCTGCTCGGCACGGCCTTTACCGCGTCGATCCATATCGGCCTGGCGCTTGCATCCTGGTCGTCCCCGGAGGACGTCCCGGCCGCGGGACAGAGCGGCTCCTCCGCCATGATTTCCTTTTTCCTCGGGTTCGCTACGCTGTTCGTGATCGGGATCGCGTTCGCGTCCATTTTCATGGAGCGATTCTGGAAGGCGCAGATGCGCCGCCAGCTGGAGCGGGACATGCGGATCGAGTCGCTGTTCAGGCATAGCCAGGACGCCGTCTTCTCGTACAGTCTCGATGGCAAGCTGCTGGACGCCAACCTGGCCGCCTTCCGCCTGACCGGCTACGATTGGGAGGCGCTCTCCAAGCTCAAGTTGAAAGACATGATCTCCCCCGAGTACCGGCATACGGTCGCCGTTAACTTCCAGCACACGATAACAGGACACTCCCGCAACTTCGACTGCGCGCTCATCCACCGCGGCGGGCAACGGCTCGAGGTGAACAACACGAACGTGCCCGTGCTCGTCGAAGGACAGGTGGTCGGCGTGTATACGATCGTCCGCGACATCACGGAGCGCAAGCAAGCCGAGTGGCAAATGAATTATATGGCGCATCACGATGAGCTGACGGGACTTCCCAACCGCCGCCTATTCGAGCAGCAGCTCGTCAAGGCGATCGCGGATCAGCAGCAGGACGGGCAGTCGGCCGCCGTTCTTTTTCTCGACATCGACCGCTTCAAGCTGGTCAACGATTCCCAGGGGCACGACGTCGGAGACCTGCTGCTCCGGTCCGTAGCCGATCGGCTGAGCGACGCGGTCAAGCATGCGGGCATCGTCGCCCGGCTTGGCGGAGACGAGTTTTCCGTGCTGCTGACGGGCGGCACCTCGCGCGAGGAAGCGCAGGCGATCGCGGCTCGCATCAACCGGGAGCTGGACATCCCCTTCTCGCTGCGGGGCAAGGACGTCCATATCACCGCCAGCATCGGTATCGCGCTATTCCCGGAGGATGGCGACTCGTTAATTTCGCTCATGAAAAACGCGGATACCGCGATGTACTCCGCGAAGGAAAACGGAAAGAACACCTACAATTTCTACGATTTGTCGATGAACGACTCCCTTTTCGAACGCGTCCAATTAGAGAACGAGCTGCGCAAGGCGCTCGACCGCGGCGAGTTTTTCCTCGTCTATCAGCCGCAGGTAGAGCTCGCGACGGGCAAGGTCGTCGGCGTGGAGGCGCTCATCCGTTGGCAGCATAGCAGCAAAGGACTCATCTCGCCCGCCGAGTTCATCCCGCTCGCCGAAGAGACCGGCATGATCGTGCCGATCGGCGAGTGGGCACTCCGCACCGCCTGCACGCTCGCGCGGCGCTGGAGCCATTCGGAGGTCGGGCCGCTGCGCATGTCGGTCAACCTGTCGAGCCGGCAGTTCGTCAGCCCCCACTTCGCCGAATCGGTGGAGCGCATCGTCCGGGAGACGGGCATGTCCCCCGAGCTCCTCGACCTGGAGATCACCGAATCGATGACGATGGACGTGAGCCGTTCGATCGAGACGCTGCGCCAGCTCAAGACGCTCGGCGTATCCATCTCGATCGACGACTTCGGCACAGGCTACAGCTCGCTGAGCTACCTCAAAAGCTTCCCCGTCGACCGCCTCAAGATCGACCAGTCCTTCGTTCGCCAGATGCATTCCGAAACGAAGGACCGGTCCATCGTGGCGACGATCATCTCGCTCGCGCATAACCTGAACCTCCAGGTCGTCGCCGAGGGCGTCGAGACGCTCTCCCAATCCGAATTTCTTGCCCAGCACGGCTGCGACGAGATGCAGGGCTACTACATCAGCAAGCCGCTCAAAGCCTACGACATCGAGACCTTCATCACCGCCCGGCTCGCGCGCTAAGCCAGGCACTACGAAAACAGCCGCACGACACCCGTTATAATTCAGGGATGCCGTACGGCTGTTTCTGTCAGAACCTTAACTTTCATTATCGCACCCGATTCGCCAGCGGCGCAAAGCCGTCGATTCGGCATTCAATTCGGCATTCAATTCGGCATTCAATTCGGCATTCAATTCGGCATTCAATTCGTTATTCGATCCGGCATTGATTCGGTCTCCGTTCGCGATCGGGACAGCCATCCATCCCGTTCCAGTCGCTTCGCGTGTCGGCCGTCCATTCCAAGTTCGCCGTGCCGTCGATTCGCCAATCGCTACCAGCCGACGGCGGCGCCGTCGCATCTCGGATCGGTGCCGCCGCGCCGAATGCCGTCGCCGTCGATCGAGATCGCGTGCGCGTGCCCCATCCGATAGTCGTACGCGTCCACGACGCGCACGTCGTGTCCGGCCTCCGCCAGCAGCCGAACCGTCTCTTTGTCGATCCGGCTCTCCAGCTTCAGTTCTCGCGACGCCTCGCCCCATGTCCGCCCCCACAGCCAGCGCGGCTCGGCGACGGCTTCGTGCGGCGCCATCCCGTAGTCCGCCATTCGCGTGAAAATCGCCGTCTGCGTCTGGGGCTGCCCTTCTCCCCCCTGGGTGCCGTACAAAAAGCGCGGCTTGCCGTCCAGGCACGCCATAGCGGGCATCAGCGTATGGAAAGTCCGCTTGTTCGGCTCCAGCGCGTTGACATGCTTCGAGTCCAGCGAGAAAAAGGAACCCCTGTTTTGCAGCAGGATGCCCGTTTTTCCCGCGGTAAAGCCGGAACCGAACTCGAAGTACAGACTCTGGATAAACGAGACGGCATTGCCCTCCTCGTCGACGACCGCGGCATAGGCCGTGTCGCTGCCGGCTGGCGGACTGTCGAAGTCCAACGCCCGGCTCGGGTCTATCCGTCCGGCCAGGTCGTCGGCATAGGCTTGGCTAAGCAGGCGGCTAAGCGGCAAGCTGTGAAAGTCGGGGTCCGTCAGTTCCCGGTTGCGGTCTATAAAGGCGAGCTTGATCGCTTCGATCATTCGATGGTAATAAGCGTAGGAACCGTGCGCGGTCGAGGCTGGATCGAAGCGCTCAAGCGCCTGAAGCGCCATAATGCCGGCGAAGCCCTGGGAGTTGGGCGGCGCCTGGTAGAGCGCGTAGCCGCGATAGACGCCGCGCACCGGCGCCTCCCAGCCGCCCCGGTGCGCGGCGAAGTCGGCCTCTCTCAGCAGGCCCTCCGCTTGAACCATAGCGGCGACGATCTCCCTCGCGATCTCGCCTTCGTAGAACGCCTCGCGCCCGCCTTCGGCGACCGCCCGCAAGGTCGCGGCGAGCTCGCGCTGCACGAACCGGTCCCCGGCTGCGGGCACCTCGCCTCGCGGCAGATAGATCGCGGCAGTCTCCGCATACTCCGCTAGCAGCTCCCTGCACTTCATGGTAAAAAAAATGCTGATCCGGCGACAGCGGAAATCCTTCCGATGCGTATCGAATCGCCGGTTCAAGCGCCTCGGCGAGCGTCAGCCTGCCGTACTCGCCCTGTACGGCCGCCCAGCCGTCGACCATGCCCGGCACCGTGATCGCGCTGCGAGCGCCGCGATGCGGAATCGCCGCCATGCCGGCGAAGCATTCCCTGTCGACAGCTCCGCCGGATCGCCCGCTGCCGTTGTACGCGCGAACCCGGCCTTCTCCGGCCCGGTACGTCAACCAAAAGCAGTCGCCGCCCAATCCCGTCATATGCGGATAGACGACGCCCAGGCAAGCGCTGACGGCGACGGCGGCATCGAACGCGTTGCCCCCCCGGCGCATAATGTCCGCGCCGGCTTCCGACGCCAGATAATGCGGGCTGACGACCATCGCCCGCTTGCCGACTGCCGATCTGCTCATCACTCCATCTCCTCTGCGTCGAACACGATTAACGCCGTTAGCGCTCCCAAATCAGGCCGCTAGCGCTGTCATGGCCTGCCCGCCGCATCCATGGCGCCCGAACGGCGCGATTCCCATTCGGCCGCCCACCGCAGCAGCGTCATATCCTGTCCCGGGCCGGCCAGGAGAGACAGCCCCACCGGGCAGCCGTCCGCCTCCGCCCAAGGCAGCGTGATCTGCGGCAAGCCGCCGATGCCCGCGATGCAAGACAGTTGCTGCGTACGGACGCGAAGCTGCTCCATCTCCTCGGGCGGCGTATTGCGAAGGGGCGCCGGACCTGTCGCCGTCGGAATCGCCAGCACGGCGTCGTCTCCGAGGAAGGCGGACAGCCTTGCGCGAATATCGGCCAACGCCGCCGCCTCCCTGCGGCAATCGTCTTTCGCCAGCGTCCGCGTCCATGCGAACCGTTCGGCGATGCCGGGACCGAATCGAGGTCTGGCTTGCTCGATCCATGGTCCGTGCGTCCGCCAAATATCAACACCTTGGAGCAGCTTGAAGATCCGCATCCATGCTTCCAGACCTTCCTCTGCGATCGTGATGCGCTCGCTTGCCGGGAAGGACGAAGCCAGCTCCGCGATCAGCGGCGTCAATGCCGACTGCGTCGCCAGGTCGGCCGTTCGCAGCGCGTCGTCCGCGACGAGCAGTCGTCGCGGACGCGTCCTATTCGCCTTTTCGTCGCCTTCCTCCAGCAGCACCGCGCCGGCCGCAGCCGCGAGCTTGGCCGAGGATGACATCCATCCGACCGTGTCGAACATCGGCGCGAGGGGCACCACGCCGTCCAGCGAAACGCGCCCGTGCGTCGGACGGAAACCGTAGATGCCGCAATAGGAGGAGGGAATACGTACGGATCCCCCGGTATCGGTGCCGATCGCGATGTCGGCGAGCCCCGCTGCGGCCGCTACGGCGGATCCGCTCGATGAGCCGCCCGGGATGCGCTGCTCCGCCTTCGGATTGACCGGCGTTCCGTAGTTGTAATTTTCGCCGTTCAGGCTATACATCAGTTCGTCGGTATGCGTCATGCCGTTAAGCCGCGCACCGCTCGCGAGGAGCAGTTCGACGGCACGGGCATGCTCGGCGGCGACCGTATGCGTCCGGGACCAATCCGGACTGCCGGCACCCGGGACATACCCTTTGACGGCGAACACGTCCTTTGCCGCGAACGCCATGCCATCCAATATCCCGCTGCCGGTCGGCTCCAGCTCTATATCCTGCCGGATGTAGGCATGCCAGCGATCGTGCATCCGACTCATCCCCTCTGCTTGTATGTATGAGCAGTATAGGAAAGCGGGGCTGTCGTGTAAATTTACTTGACCTACATTTGGCAAAGGCACCGAAAAAGCCGCTTCAGTTTGTCAAGGAACCCAAGCGAACCTGTTCACGACGCAGAACACCCCCCGACGTCTCGTCGGAGGGTGAGCATTCGAAGATTTATTCTTTTTACCAGCCGAAGATGGCGTCGATGACCGGCTTCGTATGGCCGCCCGGATAGAGCAGGTACAGCAGCACGTATACGGTAATGCCCGTGATCGCGGTGATGAACCAAACGACGGCGGTGACGCGGCCCCATCGCCTGTGCTTCGCATATTTTTCCTTGAAACCGAGGACCAGCGTCGTGATGCCGAATACGGCCGCGACCATCGCCAGCGTAATATGGAACAGCAGGAAAATCAAATAGATCGTCTTCAGGTGATCCGGTCCGCCCCACTCGGTATTGCCGACGAAAATCGTGCGGGATACGTAAATGATGAAGAAAACGACCGCCGCGATCGCAGCCGCGATCATCGTCTTTTTTATGGGATTCGCGTTTGCCCCGGATAATCTGATTCCAGCCGATCGCCACGAGAATGGCGCTAAGCGCGATGAAGCTCGTGCTGATCGTAGGCATAATGGTATAGCTTGACAAGTGGGCTCACCCGCTCCATAAATGTTGGACAACTGCTCCCATTGTAACCTGCCTTTGCCGTTAGTTCAATTCAGTACGCGCCACTTCACACATTGTTCAAACGGCTGGACGCCGCATGGTCGAACGCGGGATCGTCATCCTGCGCGCGCTCTCTCCGGTACCACTGCATAAAGACGGTGTACAGCGCAGCGATGTTGACGAACTCTTGCAGCAGCTTCATGATGATGCCTCCGAGCTGCTGGTCGTCCGTCGGCGCGAGCAGGCTGAAAAACGCCGGTCCGCCTTTGAACTGCGCCAGGAAAGCGGCCGGATCGCCCGCGATGCAGTAGCCCATCGCTTTGGCCCATACGTCCGGGTCGTTGTAGACGCTGAACAGCGGCGTGGTCGCGAAAATAATGAGCACGCAGGCCGGCGTCAGCAGCAGACCGTTCAGGAAAATGAAGCCGAGCTTGCGCAGATTCGTCAGCTTGCTCCACTCCGCGACCGGGCACATGACATGCCACCAGCTGATCATCGCCGCGCCGAGCATCAAAAAGTAATAGAAGCCGTGCACGACATAGTGCGTCATGATCCAGTCATGGTTGACAGGCATATGGTACACCGAGAACAGCAGGTTAAACGCGAACAACCCCAGCAACGGATTCATGAGAAAACGCAGCGGCCTCCAAAACGGCTTTGAGAAAACGGACCGCCACAGCCAGGCCGGCACCCCGTAAATCAGCATGGGCGGCACGATAAAATAGGAAATCGCCATCGCCGTCATGTGGAAGGTAAACATGAGATGACCCATCAAGCTAAGCGGGCCGCCTTGCGCCAGATACAGCAGCACGATGGCTGCAATAAACGCCGCTTGCCGCTTTTTGGAGACGGGCTCGCTATGATCGAACCGTTCCCGCCAAGGTCCCGTGACGAGCGAATACAAAATGATGATCAAAAGAGCGATGACCATCATGACCGGGCTCCATAGGTCGGCGAACGAGAAGTATTCCAATCCCATTCCCATCGTAGCTCCTCCTTTCAATCGCTTCAATCTTCTTGCTGTCGGACTTACGATCCTTCATTCGTGCCTTAAGTGACATTCCACCATTGATGGCGGACATACGATCCGTTATTCTCGAAAAGCGGCATCGTTAATCCCCTTCAATCCGAGAATAGCGGATCCTGTGTCCGCAAAGGTCCATACAGCCGATTATACGCCGAATACCCGCGCAAATCGCCTGAACCGTTAAAAAGAGAGGCGGCTTTTAGGCCCGCCTCTCTTCAGTTCTTCTTATTTTACCACCAAACCCAGTACAGGGCCATGATCACCATCGTGAATACGACGATGATACCGAAGACGATGCCCATCGTCGCGAACAGGTGTCCGCGATCCTTCAAGTGCATCCAGAACGCCAGCTGGACGAACACCTGCAGCAGCGCCATGGACACGAGGATGATGTACGTGAACGTCGTGTTGATCTCGCCGGCGGAAACCGCGGCGAAAGCGATGATCGTGAGTACTAAGGACAGAACAAAAGCGACGACGTGCTTCTGCGGTCCCTCGTGCCGATGACGTCTCTTGGGTTCCGAAGCGGCTGCCGAATGGTCGTTGGCCATGAGGTTAACCCACCTTTCCCATCAGGTATACAACGGTGAAGATGAATACCCAGACGACGTCGATAAAGTGCCAGTAAATGGCGGACACGTAGATCTTCGGAGCGGTGACGACCGTGAGGCCCTTCTTGAAGATCTGGGCGATGAGCAGCCCGATCCAGAGAACGCCGAACGCGACGTGCGCGCCGTGGAAGCCGACCAGCGTGTAGAACGAGGAACTGAATGCGCTCGTGGTCAGCTTGTGGCCTTCGGATACGTACGTGTTGAACTCGTAAATCTCGAGTCCGAGGAAGCTCAGGCCCAGCAGGATCGTAATAATCAGCCAAACGATCATCTGCTTGACCTTATGCTGGTGAAGGGCCTGAACCGCGAAAACGCTCGCGAGGCTCGATACCAGCAGGATCATCGTGGCGGCGAATACCATCGGAAGCTCGAACAGATGGTCGGGCGTCGGACCGTCAAGGGTCTGATGGCGAAGCGCGATGAAGGCGGCGAAGAGGGTTCCGAACAGAACCGTCTCCGCGCCGAGAAACAACCAGAAGCCGAGAATTTTATTGCGGCCTTCTAACGTCGCCTTTTCGGGCTCATGAGGAAGGTGTCCGTCTAATTGATGGTCGTGTGCGCTCATGCGTGCACCCCTTTCTCCTGCTCCTCAGGCTCGATGTGGAAGCCGTGATCGTCGAACACGGAGCGGCAGAACATGCTGCCAAAGGTGACGACGAGCCCTGCGATGGCAACGACCAGATGGTCGTACATGAAGCCCAGCGCCGCTGCGAACAATCCGATGCTCATGACGAGCGGAAGGATCGATGGCGAAGGCATATGGATCGGTCCGACCGGCTCGGCCGGCGGCATTTCGGCGTTGCCTTTTTTGCTTTTCGTTCCACCAGGCGTCATAGGAACGCACGAGCGGAAGCTGCTTGAAGTTATACTCCGGCGGCGGCGAAGGAATCGACCATTCGAGCGAGCGGCCGTCTTCCCACGGATCGTCCGCGACAGGCTTCTTGTTCGCCGCGCTGACGATGACGTTGACGACGAAGATGATCGTGCCGATGCCCATCAGGAACGCGCCGACGGTGCTGACCGCATTCATCGTGTCGAAGCCTTGACCCGGCAGATACGTCCATACGCGGCGCGGCATCCCGATCAGACCCAGGAAGTGCTGGATGAAGAAGGTCAGGTGGAAGCCGATGAAGAACGTCCAGAACGTTGCCTTGCCCAGCTTCTCGTTCAACATGCGGCCGAACATCTTCGGCCACCAGTAGTGAAGGCCGGAGAAGATGCCGAAGATCAATCCGCCTACGATGACGTAGTGGAAGTGAGCGACGACGAAGTACGTATCGTGATACTGGAAGTCAGCCGGCGCGACGGCCAGCATGACGCCGGTGACGCCGCCCATGACGAACGTCGGGATGAACCCGATCGCGAACAGGCTCGCGGACGTGAACGAGATCGAACCGCCCCAGAGCGTGAACAGCCAGTTGAAGATCTTGACCCCCGTCGGCACCGCGATCAGCATCGTCGCGATGGAGAACAGGCCGTTCGCCACAGGGCCGAGGCCCGTCGTGAACATATGGTGCGCCCAAACCATGAAGCCGAGGAACGCGATCAGCACGGTCGCGAATACCATCGAGCTATAGCCGAACAGCCGCTTGCGCGAGAAGGTGCTGATGACTTCGGAGATGACGCCGAAGGCTGGCAGGATCAGGATGTAAACTTCGGGGTGACCGAACACCCAGAAGATGTGTTCCCAGAGCACGGCGTTGCCGCCGTTGCCCGTCTCGAAGAAATTCGCTTGGAACAAGCGGTCGAACGTCAGTGCGACGAGGCCGACCGTCAGTACCGGGAAGGCGAACACGATCAGGGCGGAAGTAATGAAGATCGTCCAGGTGAACATCGGCATGCGCATGAAGGACATGCCCGGCGCGCGCATGTTGATGATCGTCGCCATGAAGTTAATGCCGCCGATCAGCGTGCCGATACCGGCAATCTGAAGGCCCATCAGGTAGTAATCGACGCCGTGGCCGCCGCCGTAAGTCGGGCCTGCCAGCGGTACGTACGACGTCCAGCCTGCATCCGGAATGTCGCCCGCGAACCAGCTGATGTTCAGCAGGACGCCGCCGGCGAAGAAGGTCCAGAAGCCGAGAGAATTCAGGAACGGGAACGCGACGTCGCGCGCCCCGATCTGCAGCGGGATGACCGCGTTCATGAGCGCGAACAGCATCGGCATCGCCGCCAGGAAGATCATCGTCGTGCCGTGCATCGTGATCAGTTGGTTAAAGGTATCCGCCCCGACGAAATTGTTCATGGGCTTAATCAGTTGAATCCGGATCAGGATCGCCTCAAGGCCGCCGACCAGAAAGAACAATCCGCCGGCGATTAAGTACAAGATCCCTATTTTCTTGTGGTCGACGGTCGTCAGCCAGTCCATCAAGCCCCGATAACGCTTGACCGTGTGCGCGTGTGCAGCCAAAGCCGCGTCCTCCTTCATTCCCCGCAGAAGCTAGAGTATTAGTATTCGAGCTTTTGGCCGGCCAGATACTTCGCGATGCCGTCGAGCTCTTCTTCGGTAAGGCCGGTTGCCGTCGTGCCCTTGCCAGGTCCGTACTTTACGTTCGTGCTGACGTCCGGCATTTGGTTGCCCGGCTTGATCGTCTGCGCATGGGAGATCCAGTCCTTCAGGTTCTCCTCGACCGACTTCTCGTCGTTGTACAGAATGCCGCCGACGGTCAGCCTGCTGCCGACGCCGGTCAAGTTCGGCGCCGCGCTGCCTGCGTTCGTCTCGCCGATCGCATGGCAGGTCAGGCACTTGCTCTCGAACGCGGCCTTGACTTTCTCGTCGGCCGGCATGGCTACCGGCGCCTTCATCGCCGCGACCCAGCGGTCGAACGAAGCCTGGTTGACGGCCTTCGCCTTGAAGTCCATCAAAGCGTGGGAAGGGCCGCAGAGCTCGGCGCACTTGCCTCTGAATACGCCTTCGTTGGGGAATTCGAGGTACAGTTTGTTCGTCGTGCCAAGACCCGCGTTGGTATCGATCTTGCCGCCGATGGAAGGAATCCAGAAAGCGTGCGTCACGTCGCCGGACGCGAGCTTGAACTGAATCTTGCGCCCTGTCGGCACGATCAGTTCCTGCGCGGTCTTAATGCCGTACTCCGGATACTCGAACTCCCACCAGTACTGGTGAGAAGTAACGGTAACCTGCACCGCCTCGGGATCCTTGGAATAGTCCTTGGACAGACCGAAAACCGTGTTGATCGTCGGCACGCCCAGAATAAGCAGCAAAATAATCGGAACGACCGTCCAGATAATCTCCAGCGTGTGATTCCCTTCGACTTGCTTCGGGATCGTGTTGTCGCCTTTGCGCCGGCGGAAGCGGATCAGTACGTAAATACAGATCGCAAACACGACGACAACGACTAGCGCCATGATCGAGATCGAGAGCGTCATCAGGTCAAATTGTTTTTGCGCGACGGGGCCCTGCGGGCTCAGCGTCGACAGGTCGTCCCTACCGCATGCCGACAGCAATAGCGCCATGCCGGCCATTAGCGGAAGCAACCGCTTTAATACGCGCCACCGATTCATCATCCATTCATCCCCACTTTGACATAATCACGGATCGCCCTCTTCTCTGACTGTGGCGGCGGCGATCCATGTGTTGCGCGATGTCGAACTTTGGTCACGCACGTGCCTAAACCCTCTAATAAATATAAAGATTGGCACGACAGTTTGTCAATGTTCACACAACAGTTCACAAATTGTTCTCAAAACTGTCAAAATCGTTGCGCCACAAGGGTTTCAAGGCTCATTTTTGCGTTTATCGGTCCCTTTCGGACCTTCCTGCAAAGGCTTTCTTCGGCCGCAAAGCCCCGGATCTCCCGATCGCGGCGCCGCAGCCCTTTCCATCAGCTTTTACCATTGTCGGCTTGTTTTATGTACGTCGGGCCTGGCATACTTTTGCCGCCGCGGCGAACACTAGTCGCATCGCATGCAGATCTCGAGGAGGAGCCCGTAATGAATAAGCGCCGTTGCGCGAACGTATGTCTGCTCGCAGCCGCGCTGACAGGCGCGTTGGGCGGCTGCAATTATAAAGCCCATCATCAGCAAAGCGCCAACGATTACGGCAGCAGGACGGCGAACGACCCGAAAATGTCCGGCGTCCGCGCCTACAGCCATGTCGTCACCGATCCGCGCGCGCACGACAACCGTTATTTCGAATACAGCTCGGCCATGTCTTACCGCTTGTCCAACGTCCCCGGCGTCGCGAACGCCATCGTCATGTTGACGGATAAAAATGCCTACGTCGGCATTACCACGGACCAAACCGCTACGGGTATCCGATCGCACGGCGGCTTGCGCACCCGCGAGCAGGACAACACAGGCACGACCGAAGGCGTATATAACGTGGATACGGGCAGCACTTCATGGGATTTAACGAAAATCGTGACGCCGTACAATTCCTCCTTTTCGCATAAGGACATCTCGGATCTGTCGACCGAATTCCGCCAGACGCTTTCTAACGAGGTTCGCAAGATGGCGCCCAACGTGACGGGCGTCCATATCTCCGCCAACATGGAGTACATGAACCAACTGCTCGGCTACGCCAAAGCTTCGTGGGACGGCCAGCCGCTCGCCCCGCTTACGCCAAGCTTCAATAAACTGGCCAAGTATATGTTCGCGGCGGGTGACGAGGTGCCGATCCCGGTTCCGGAGCCCACGGCGCGCGGCGGAAGCATGAACGGAACGGCCAAGCGATGAACATAATGATAGCGGGTTGCGCAAAGACGAGCGGTCTCTGCTGCAACCCTCTTTATTAATTGAAGCGCCAAAAGCGAAAAGAAACCTGAAAGCGCGTTGAAAGATCTAAAATGCCGCTAAACAAAAAAACAAGGCCCCAATCGCAGAGGCCTTGCGAAAAATCGGTGGTCAGGAAGCGGATGAGTTGATTCTCATCAGCTCGCGTTCAACGATAACGGTTAGTTCATCTTCATAGCCGCCGGTGATTCTGTATTTCCGGATATAGTCCTTGACGAACTTGCGCGGATCCTTGGGGCGAAAAATTCTCGTTAGCTCCTGCAGACTCTCCTGAACTTCGTTATGACCGCGCTTTGCCATGCCATAATCCCTCCCGGCGGAAACTTCCCGCAAGATTCGTACAGAGTTGACGCCCGGCTGCCTATATTTAGATGTTTACTTCCCGTTCGCCTCATTATACCAGTTCGACCAGAGGTTTAACAGAAAAACCGTCTTCAGACGTCTACCTCGAACCATTGCTCCCCGCCTGGCAGGCTAAATCGATCGCCAGCCCTGAGCTCTCGCCGATCTCCCGCCGCCAGCCGCGTGCCGTCCGGCAAGTATGTACCGTTGGAGGAACCGTGGTCGACCAACGAAAAAACCCCGCGCGACGAATCGTAGCTGACGGTACAGTGCTTGCGGCTGATCTCGGCGTGCCCGTCCGGATAGACGAGCTCGCATTGGTGGCCGTCCCTGCCGATCGCCAAAGGCCTGTCCGCCAGGCTGTAACTGGCGCCGGCGAGCTGACCCGCGACGCCTACGAGCCGAGGCTCGTGGGCGCCGGCGATCGCGGCCTTGCGCCGCTCGATGCCGTCCGACGCGTCGCCTAAGCTCCGCAGCGGGATCGTATAGCCGAGATCGTCGCCTTCCTCCGCCTCGTCATTGGAGCCGGATCCGGCTTGGTTCGAGGCAAACAAGTCCGAATTCGCAGGCCTGGACTCGTCCTCCTTCATACTCTTACCCCGGGAGGTCATCTGCAGAAACGCAAGTACCGCGATAACCGATACGGCGATGCCGATCGCCATGGCCGCCAACAAAGGAAGCATGCCTTGCGATTCAATGCGCTCCGCAGCCGCGCGGGCGGCGGACGGCGCCGCCTCCGCCTTCGGGCCCGGCCATACCGCGGCGGCGAATGCCAGCATGGCGGCCGGCAGGGCGCGGAAGCCGGACCTTCTTTTCATGGCGGCTCCTCCTATTCATGTAAACGCTTACTAATCCGTATGCGTCGATTCATTATTTAATACCGCTTATGATCTCGATTATAGCTTGATTCGGCGGTCCGTTCAATCTTTGACCTGTTTCCCCCGGACGGTCGACGGCCTGATTAAAGGCCGCCGATCAACTCGCGAAGCTCGTTTGCGGAAGGCATGCGAAAAGAAACCTTAAGGCCGTCCGCGTCCGAAGAAACGTCCTTGATTCGCACGACCTTCGGCAGCTCCGCCCCCAGCGGGATGACGACGTCGTCGAACCGGTCCGCGGGCAACGGCACGCCCCTGATCGAAGCCTCCTGAACCTCCGCCGTCAGATTGGGCGAAACCCACTTCAACCGGTATACGATGGTCAACCCGACGGGAATCCGATCCTTGATCTTCAAGTTGACGTCCGCAGCCAGACGATCTTCCGCGAGCAAGCGGAACCTGGCGCCCGTGATCAGCACGTCCGGACCGTACATCGGGTTGCGCGCGATCGATTCCTTGGCCAGATTGTTGACGTCGGTCTCGGACAGCACGAGCTCCGTCGACAGGTCCCTGAACATCTGCAAGGCCTTGCTCTCGAGTTTGACCGGCTCGTAGGCCAGGTCCAGACGCTCGGCGGGCTTGATCAATTGATATAATATGACGCTTCCCACGGCGATCAGCACGACGAGGGCAATGAACGCGAACAGCAGTTTTTTCAACGGAAAGCCTCCTTTGGACTGATCCTCGCGCAAGCAAGAGCGCGCATCCCGCGCGCGAATTGACTTGTATCCCTTCTTAAGAGTATAACATTAGTAATTCAAACGTCGGACAGGGTTCGATCGCCGCGCGGATCTGACGCCCTGCCCGCGCCACAGCCAGCCGTCCCTTCGGGGGCGGCTATTCATTTAGGATCAGGAAGGAAGATGATGACCTTGTCAGACTCATTACCCCGCAGCGCACCTGCCTCCATCAGAATGGAGGATATTCTGTTCGCGGCCCATACGCTTCGCGGCGTCGTGTCCCCCACTCCGCTGCAGTTCAACCAGCGGCTGTCGGCCAAGCACGGCTGCCGGATCCATCTGAAGCGCGAGGACCAGCAGGTCGTGCGCTCCTTCAAGATTCGCGGCGCCTACAACCTGATCTCCGGCCTGCCGACGGAAGAGCGCGAACGCGGCGTCATTTGCGCGAGCGCCGGCAATCACGCGCAGGGGGGTCGCCTATTCCTGCGCCGCGCTCGACATTCCGGGCATCATCTACATGCCCGCGACGACGCCGCGCCAGAAGATCGGACAGGTCGAGCTGTTCGGCGGGGACAAAGTCGAGGTCAGACTCATCGGCGATACGTTCGACGACGCCTATGCCGAAGCCCAGCGGGCGGTGCGCGAGACGGGCATGACCTTCGTGCACCCTTTCGACGATGCGCGCATCATCGCAGGCAACGGAACGGTGGGTAAAGAGATCATGGAGGCTTGCAAGGAACCGGTCGACGTGCTGCTCGTGACGGTCGGCGGAGGCGGGCTCGCCGCGGGCGTCGCCGCCTACGTCAAAGCCGTCAGCCCGAATACGCGCATCATCGGCGTCGAGCCCGAAGGCGCTCCCTCGATGCTGGCCGCGATGGAACGCGGCGAGGTCGTACCGCTCGAAGAGATCGACAAGTTCGTGGACGGCGCCGCCGTCAAGCGAGTCGGCGATCTCACGTATGCGCTGTGCCGAGACCTGCTCGACGAAGTGATCGTCGTGCCGGAAGGGCGGGTATGCACGACGATCCTCGAGCTGTACAACGAGCATGCGATCGTCGCCGAACCTGCCGGCGCGCTGACCGTCGCTGCCTTGCCTATGCTTGCGGAACGGCTGGCCGGCCTCAGCGTCGTCTGCGTCGTTAGCGGCGGCAACAACGATGTCGACCGGATGCAGGAGATCAAGGAACGCTCGATGATCTACGAAGGACTCAAGCATTACTTCATGGTCAACTTCCCGCAGCGCTCCGGCGCGCTCAGGGAGTTCCTGGACGACGTGCTCGGGCCGGACGACGACATCGTTCAATTCGAATATACGAAAAAGCATAATAAGGAGAACGGCCCCGCGCTCGTGGGCATCGAGCTCAAGAGTCCGGACGACTACGGCCCTCTGGTCGAGCGCATGAACCATAAAGGGTTCCGGTATATGGAGCTGAACAAAGATCCGCTGCTGTTCAACCTGCTGATCTGACCGGAGACCGCAACGCGACTTTGATCGCATGCAAATTATGGCTATAATGGTGAGGTCATGCATCCCGCCCGCCGCTTGTGCGCCAGAGGGCTTCAAAGGAGAATTCCGTTGAAGACGGCTTCGATCAAATCGATGTTTACCAAAGAAATATCGCTGCTGGCCATCATCCTGTATCTGGTGGAGTTCGTGCGGGGCGCGGCGCTCATCGGCTTTTTGCCCATCTACGGCAAGGAGACGCTCGGACTGGACTTGGACGTCATCGGCGCGGCCATTACGGCGCATTACTTGATCGATACGGCGCTTAAACTTGGGATGGGTTACCTCGTCCACCGGTTTCACGTCAAAAAAGATCATTAATATCGGCTTGCTCGCCTCCCTGGCCGGGATGGCGCTAATCGGTTGGGCGGACGTGCCCTGGATCTTCATCTCGGCCGCGGGACTGTACGGACTCGGCATCTCGCCGATCTGGATTTATTGCCTGACCAAGGTCAAGGAGGAAAGCCGCGGCGCCCAGATGGGCTTCTTGTACATGATCTGGCTCGTCGGCCTCGGCTCCGGTCCCGTCGTCCTTAATCTGGTGCTCGTCCACAGCGAGATAGCGAGTTACTGGATCATGGTGCTCGTATCCGCCGGCGCTTGGCTGCTCTCTCTGATGATACCGAAGGAAGCGCACGCCGACGTGGCTGCCGTGCCTTTTCGCAAGCAATTGGCCGTGCTCGGCACGCACTTAAAGGACATGCGCCTGCTGCTGCCCGGCATGATCCTGCAGACGCTGGCGGCCGGCATGCTGCAACCGATCCTGCCCAGCTTCGTAAAAGATCATCTCGGGATGGCTTCCTGGCAATATACGCTGCTCCTGCTTGCCGGCGGCGGCTTCACCGCGCTCGGGCTGATCCCGATGGGCAGGCTGTCGGACCGGCTGGGGAAAAAGTGGTTTCTGGTCGTCGGCTTCATCCTGTTCGGCGTGGCGCTCTACGGCTTGACGCTCGGACCCGTGACCGTGCTCGCCTTTGTATGGGCCGTCACGCTCGGGTTGTCCTACGCGGCCGTGCTGCCCGCATGGAACGCGTTGCTCGCGGCTTACGTGCCGCCCGATCAAAAAGGGTCTCGGCTGGGGCGTACTCTCCGCCGTCGAAGGCGTCGGCGGCCTCCTCGGCCCGATCATCGGAGGCTTCGCGGCCACGGGCTTCGGCGAGCCGTCCGTCGTGCTCAGCACGGCGGTTATCTTCGCGGTCATCGGCGTCATCTACCTGCTGTTCCCATTCCGCCTGTTCCGCGGGGAAAAGCCCGCACAGCGCATGTGAGGTAATCTATGCTTCAGCTATTGTCCGACAGAATCGCCGCATTTGCCGCCACGCGCTGGCAGGAGTGGATGACTTATCTAAAAGGCATGAGTCTGGACGATATCCAGGCGCTGCTCGACCGCTATTCGGCTCTCGGGCCGCTGCCGGGAATCTTGCTGCCCCTGGCCGAGTCGCTGCTGCCTTTTTTGCCGCTCATCGTCATCGTAGTGGGCAATGCCTTGTCCTACGGACTATGGCTTGGCTTCCTTTATTCCTGGATCGGCGCCAGCTGCGGCGCGATCCTCGTCTTCATGCTCGCCCGTCGCTTCGGCTCCCGCTACGGCGAGCGCATCCGCAAGCGACTGCCCCGCATGGAGCGCCTCTTCTCTTGGGTGGAGCGCAAAGGGTTCACGCCGATTTTTATTCTGTCCTGCCTGCCGTTCTCCCCCTCAGCCGTCGTTAATATCGCATCGGGCATCTCCAAAATTCCCACGCATACGTTCGTCACCGCCATCATCATGGGCAAAGCGGTGATGATCTTCACGCTCTGCTTTCTTGGCCACGATCTGAATGCGCTCGTCCACCAGCCGTGGCGGCTGCTCGTCGCCGCCGTCATCCTCGCCGCGCTGTGGTTAGCGGGCAAAAGGCTCGAGGGCCGGTACGTGGGCTGAGTTGTCGCGCCGCGCTGCGGGTCGCGGGCGGACCGACATTGGCATCCGAGGCCGGCATGGAGCTTGGCACAGAGCCTGGCTTCAGATGCCAAAAGTCGCCGATAGCGCGGCGTCCTTATGCCGGGCGTCCTTATGCCGGGCGTCCTTATGCCGGGCGTCCTTATGCCGGGCGTCCTTATGCTGAACGCCCGGCATAAGGACGCCGTGCGCGTGGCAACCTATCCGGGAGTCGACGATATCACCGGAAGGAGGGATCGCCATGTCCGGCGAACAACCGTCAGGCGCTCAGATCGAGGCCAGAAAAGCGCAGTCCAAAGCCGATAGAACGGGCTCCGGCAAAGACGCGGCCAGCCGCCTCCAATCCGAATCCGACCATTCCGCCATGCGCAAGCACGGCAAGTAATTCTAGCGAGGCGGTGTCTTCAGATGAGCGAAAATAACGAAATGCTGCCGTTATCGGGCGATAAGGTCGAATCCGACGGCATCTACCGCGACGAGTGGGGACGCGAGCTGAAGCTCGAACGCGGGGACGAATATCCGTCCGACCCGATGGTCGGCAGCACGGAATGGGAATGGGTCGAGGCGGTATACGACAACCACCACGACGGCGAGACGGACCCGCGCCTGGTCCCTAAGGAAAAGGATATCAACAAGCAGGAAAAAATCGAACATCCGCGCAGACAGGTGGACCGGGGTTCCAAAGGTTCCACATGAAAATCGGCGATCGCCCCCCAGTCGGGTGGCGATCGCCGATTTTTTGATTGAAGCGAGATTCGGCCGCTAGGCCAACGAATGCGGCCGCTCGGTCGGCGAACAAGGCGGCGATAGTGCCCTTTCGCGCTTATCGGCAACGCACGATAAAATGATGGCGAACACTGCGTGATGCTTGCTCCATAGTTACACGGTTTCTCCGCGTAACACCGTCCTCCGAGCAACATTTCTCACACAGATACGCGGTTTTTCCGCGTAACTACCGCTAGTCGTGCGCGCTGCTACAGTCCCAGCAGCCGCTCCGAGTCCTCCGTCGAGCCGTCTCTGCGGTCCAGCCAATGCTCGATCAGCTTGTCGAGCCGGCGCAGCCGCTCCTCATAGGCGTAGATCGCCGAAGCGACGACGGCCAGGCGCGTCTTGTCCGCGCGCTCCATCTCCGCCGAGCATGCGATGCTCTCCAGGAGCGCGGACGACTCGGGCGGAGGCGCGGAGGCAGAGGCGCCGGGCTTTAGCAGCCCGTCCCATTTCCACATCAAATGCTCGTGATAGGCGCAGAGCGACTCGATGTGACCGTCAATCTCGCGACGCCACGCCCCGTCCGCAGCCGCGGCAAAGTAGTGTACTTCCACCGCCTCGATCAGCGTGACGCCCCGCTCCAGCGCGTTCAGCATGCCTTGGTACACGACCAGCAGGCGAGCGCGGTCCGCCCGGGACGCCTTGCGGACGACCCGCTCCTCGGCATACAGGTCATAGGCGTCTTCGAGCTTGCGAAGCTGTCCCTTCAACCCCGATAGCTCCCGGTTGAACACGTTCTCGCGAAGCTCGTTGGACACGGCCGTCCGCAGCAGCAGCGACAGCAGCGTCTGCGACTTTTTCACCTGGGCGACGAACCGGCCGCGATGGCGCGGCGGCGCGATCGCGATGTTGACGACGAAGGCCGTGACGATGCCCGTCAGCAGCGCCGCCAGCCGGTCCATGACCAGCGGCCAGCCGAGGCCGTGCGCCTCCATCAGGACGACGACGGTCACGACGGTGAGGCCGATCGTCTCCTCGGCGCGAAGGCGAATGCAAAGCAGGATCATCAGGACGCTGACGATGCCGATAGACAGCGGGCTGCTGCCGACCAGCCACACCGCGGCGATCGCCGCGGCGGCGCCGAGCACGTTGCTCTGCAGCTGTTGGAGCACTTGAACCCAGCTGCGGTAAATCGAAGGCTGGATCATCACGACCGAGGCGATCGCCGCGATGAGCGGCAGCTTCAGACCGATGAGGCTGCCGATCCAGAGCGCGATCGCTACGGACAGGCCGGTCTTGAATACGCGGGCTCCGATCGTCAAGGCGCCGCCTCCTTTGCAGCCTCCAGCACCACCGCGGTCGTCGCGGTTTCTTTCCCGTTGACGACGAGGGCGAGCGTGTGCGTTCCCGGATAGTGGCGTCTGGTGGACAGGTCCTTAAAGGAGAGTTTCCTCGTCCCTTCTAACGCACCGCCGCCCGCAACCTGTCGCTCAGCCAGCCTGAACAGCTTGCGGTAGCCGCTCCCCTCGGCGCTGCGCGGATAGGTCACCGCGAGCTCGAGCCTCAGCTTGCGCGATTCCGCTTCGGGCAACAGCAGCTCCACCGAATAGGCGATCATCACGGCGTCCCCGATCGCGGCTGCCTCCGGCGAGACGGACCATGCGCGCACGACCGCCTCCGGCGCGGGCAGCAGTCCGAACAGACGCATCGCGTCTTCGTCGGCCCGGCCCCGGATCAGTCCGCGGCAGGCATGGCGCAGCAGCGCGTCCGTCTGCGGATCGGCCCCGTGCCAGCGGGCCGCCAGCTCCATCACCAGACCGGGATGGTCCTTGGAGATGTCGTTCAGGTTGTTGGCGACGCTGCGGCGCACGTACTCGGACGGGTCGGCCTTCAGCGCCTCCAGGATCGGCAGGATCGGCGACGGATCCCGCTTGAACGCCGGCAGCGCGTCCGCCCACGGCAGCCGCGGACGGCAGCCCTCGCTGGCGAGCCTGCGCACGTGCTCATCCGGATCGGCGCTCCATGCCCGCATCTGCGCCATCATGCGCGCACAATCCAGCTTGATAAAGGGACGTACCGCGAATTCGGCGGACGACGACCGCGTGAACAGCGCGAGCGCGCGCACGGACCTGTCCCAGTGGGATAGCCCGAACGACTCGACGAAGTCGGGGAAAAACAAATAAGGAAAGCCGCGGCATTCGTCGGCTATCCCCTCCAAGATATCAAGCGCACGCTCGTAGTCATCCGGCAGCACGGCGCCAAGCGACAGGGAGATGCGGCGAATGCGCGCCTTGAGAGCGAGCGCTTCCCACCCTTCCGCGAGCGAGAGGCGCACGAAGCGATCCGTGTCGAACGGCTGCCACGCACGGGTGACCCGAGCCCCGAATTCTCTTAAAAAAAGCTTCGTCGTACATATTTTTAAGCGGCTCCGCCACGATAAAACTCCTCCTCTATCTGGCGTCTCCATCCCGTATGTCCCGCCGAATCGAAGCTTTATTATACCATGCGGACAGCCGGCCGGTCAGCACGGACAGGAACGCCGACGCGAACGCCGTCATCGCGGCGGTCTCCAGGCATTCCTCGATCGTCTGCAGCAGCCGTTCGCTGCTCTTGCCCAGGCTGCGGATGTCGATCGTGTCCATCGAGACGGCGCAAAAAGCAAGCACGAGTCCCGCCGCGAAAAAACGCGCGCGGCCCTGCCCTTGCCAAGCAGGCGCCACAACGCCCATACCGCCGCCAGCCCGCAAACCGCGTACAACGGGATGAGCCAATCGCCCGCTTCCATCCAGGGCAACAGCCGGATGCCCGTCTGCTTCAAGTAGCGGTCCCGCAGCCGCTCGTGCAGCGCGAACCGCTCGTCGAGCGCCAGCCAGGCGAAGGCCGCGGCCGTGATCGTCCAGCCCCAGGCGCCATGCCTCGCGATCCATGCGGACAAACGGGCGGCGCCTGTCCCGGATCGCGCGGCGGGAAGAGATCCGCCGCGCCTTCTCCGTCCGCTCGATAGCGCATCCGGCGCCATCTCCCCCCGCTTCATGATGACTGTCTTGCGCTGTCTTCCTGGCTTCATTGCTATCTAGCGCACTATTCCCTGCTTCGCGGCTACGCCCGCCGAACGCGCTCCCGTTCCCTCTTTCTAGCGACGCCGCGAAGGCGTTCAGCGCCGCCACCGCCGCGGCCAGCACGAGCAGCACGCTCTCGAGCCAACCCTGCGGCGTCGTCTCCGCGGCGACGTAAATCCAATATCGCGGCCAACCGGCTGCGATCATGCCGACCGTGAACAGCAAGACGGCCAGCCATAGCGCCACCAGCAGCCTTTTTCCGGCAGACGGCAACTGCCCCCCCTGCCGCCACGCCGCCCGAACCGCTCGCCTCTCTCTCAGACGCTCGCATGCGCCGACCTCCTTCTCAGGTTCATTTTCAGCTGCATCATGCGCCCTGCCTTATACCAGATTCAGCGGCTCCCCGGTCGCGAGCCCGCAAATATTGTCTACCCACGTATCGTAACCCCGCTCGAGCACTTCGACGGAATACCAGGCCGTATGCCCCGTCTGCAGCAGCCGGCCTTCGGCGATCTGCTTCGCCGCGCGATCGTCCTTGTCCGCGATCGGAAACAGATCGTCCACCGCATAGCCGCGCAGACGGCCTTCCTCGATCGCGTGCACCACGGCGTAGGGATCGACCAGCGCGCAGCGCGATACGTTAATTAGCGTCGCGCCGCTCTTGATGCGGGCAAGCTCCGCCTCGCCGAAGGCGGCAGGCCCTTGCCATTGCGCAGGCATATGTAAGCTGACAATGTCGCTGGAGGCGAGCAGCTCGTCGAGGCCGACCAGGCGGACGCCCGCCGCGTTTTTCCCGCGAGGGTCGCATGCCAGCACGCGCATCCCGAAGGCGGCGGCCAGCTCCGCGACGCGCGTGCCGATCCGGCCGAGCCCGACGATGCCGAGCGTTTTGCCGCGCAGCTCGAACCCGAGCACGCTCGTGCCGGGCGGCACGCGACCGCGCACGCGATCCTGGCTCAGGTGGATGCGCCTGGACATCGTCAGCATCATGCCGAGCGCGTGCTCGGCCACCGAATCCGCCGAGTACTCGGGCAGATGGCTGAGTGCGATGCCGCGGGCGCGCAGCCAGTCGGTATCGATATAGTCCACGCCGGTCGCGAACACGGCGATGCCTCGGAGCCTTGGCAGACGGGACAGCCAAGAGCCGTCGATCGACGGTACGGAACGCGGCGTCAGCCCGCACACGTCCGCCTCCTTGAGCATGTCGACGAGGTCGTCGGGCGGAATCGGCCCCTCCGCCGGGAGGAACCGGACATCGGCCGTCTTTTCCAGCCGCGCGGCTTGGGCTTCCGTAAAGGTGCTTCTGCCTCTAGCCGTGATGATGACGGCCTTCGAGTGGTGGGACATGATCGCTGCCTCCCTTTCAGGTTCACTTGGATTCTCTTAGTTATAACCCCATTCATCCCTCCTCGAAAGGCGATTGCGGACGCTCTTGCGTCATCCGGTCTTGACCGGCGCGGTGTCCGGATAACGGAACGGCAGCAAGATCTCGAAGGTCGTGCCGCTCCCGAGCTGGCTGTAAACTTGTATCTTGCCTTGATGGTTGTCCACGATCTTGTAGCTGACCATCAGTCCGAGTCCCGTCCCTTTGTCCTTGGTCGTGTAGAACGGCTGCCCCATCTTGGCGAGCTGGCTGTCCTCGATGCCGGGCCCTTCGTCCATGATGCGGATGCGCACCGAATTGTCGATTCGCTTCATATGGACGTGGATCGCGCCGCCGTCCGTCATCGCTTCGATCGCGTTTTTGATGACGTTGATGAACACTTGCTTGATCTGGCTCTCGACGCCGTAGATCCAGAGCGGATCCGGACCGAAGTCTCTCTCGATCTGAATGCTGTGCAGGATCGCCTGCGTCTCGAGCAGCGTGACGGTCTCGCGCATGACGTGCCGGATATCGTGGTAAGACAGCTCATACACCTGAGGCTTGGACAGCATGAGCATCTCGCTGACGATATTTTCGATGCGGGTGAGCTCCGACTTCATGATGTCGTAGTACGTGCCGTTGTTTTTTCTTCCCGAAGAAAGCAGTTGAAGAAATCCCTTCAGCGACGTCAGCGGATTGCGAATCTCGTGCGCGATGCCGGCCGCCAGTTGACCCGCTACGTACAGCTTTTCCGAGTTGATCAGCAGCTCTTCGTTTTTTTTGCGTTCGGAGATGTCGCGGATGATGATCTGCAGGGCGGGCTCGTTCTCGATCGAGGTCATCAACTCGACGATCTCCGTATTGAGCGTCCGCCCCTTGAGCGTGACCCACTCCTGCTCGAGCGGGCCGCTGTTGCCTGTCAGGGCGAGATTGTGCATGCGTTCCCGCACCCTGTCGTGGTCCTGGGGCAGCAGATACGCGAAGATGGAAGAACCCAGCAGCTCGTCCGGCTCGGTCGCGTCGAACATTCGAAGTCCCGCTTCGTTCACGAACACCCATTTATCCTTTTTGAAAATGGCGATCGTGTCCAGCGAGTTTTCGACGAGCAGCTTGTACCGTTCATCCATATGATTCATGCGCTTGTCGATATACCAGGTAAACAGCGTCGAAGTCAAAATAAGCAGCATGCCGATGCCGATAATGATCGACAGCCGGTAAATATCCTCCTGCAGCCGGTCGGCGGACGCGTACGCGGCGCTGTCCCGATATTGCAGCAGCATCGCTTGCTTCGAGATCTGGCTCTCGACGAATACGGCCATCCCCAGCGTCAGGCTCGCCAGCCATTTATTCCGCTCCCCGGGCCATTCCGAGAGGCGAAGCGCCGCATAGATCCCGCTGAACAGTAAGAGGACGCCGAGCACGATGTAGACCGTCGCCGTGCGGATCTCCGATACGGCCTCCCCCAATTCGCCGAAGTAGCTCATGAAGGCGACGCCGAAGGCCAGGATGAAGCTGCCGGCGGCCAATCGGTATCGGATCGTATTTTGAAAAGCGAGCATGACAAAAGCCATCGAACTGAAAAAAGATCGTGAACAGCAGCGAAACGACGGCCGCCCATGTGAAAACGATCGTCTGGTCCCATGCCAGCGTAGTCAGAAATTGCTTGACCCACATCCCGATGCCGAATACAAAGGCTCCGCCCGACAGCCAAAATACGCGGAAGTGATTGTCTTTGCGCTGGAGATTGCCTGTGAAGTTGAACATGGTGTAGGATGCGATTATGCTGATAATCAGCGCCAACAGCAGAAGACCGATCTTCCAGGACGTCTCGGAATCGTACATCGTGTTGATCCCCCGCAGTCGAAGATGTGATGGAGATGTGAATGCTTTGTGATAGACTTCGACAAGTTTTAAGAAAATCCTACTTTTTCCAACTTAAAAAAAATGGAGGTTTTGCATGAAATGTTAAGAAAAATGGCAGGAGAGTTCAAGACGTTCGCGATGCGCGGCAATGTCATCGACCTGGCGGTCGGCGTCATCATCGGCGGCGCGTTCGGACAGATCGTCACCTCGCTCGTCAACGATATCGTCATGCCGCCGATCGGGCGGCTGCTGGGGGGCGTGGATTTTAAGGATTTGTTCTGGAAAATCGGCGATTACAAGGAATCTCCTAAAGTGCCTATTAACGAGCATTCGCTTGAAGAAGTCCGCGCAGCCGGCGCGCCGGTCATCGCTTACGGGCAATTCATTAATATCCTCATCAACTTCCTCATCATCGCCTTCTGCGTATTCATGCTGGTGAAGGTCATCAACAAGCTGACCGAGGGCCGCAAAAAAGGACGAGCCGCTCGCCGAACCGTCGTCGAAGGAATGCCCGTACTGCCTGTCCGTCGTGCCGATCAAGGCGGTGCGCTGCGCGCACTGCACGTCGGAGCTTGAGGCAACGGCAAGCGCATGAGCGGCGAGGAACAAGCGAGCGACGGCGAGAAACAAGCGAGCGACGGCGAGGAGACTGGAAGCAAGGAACAAGTGAGCTGCGACGAGGAGATGGGAAGCAAGGAGGAAGTGAGCGGCGGCGGGGAGATGGGTAACAGCGCAAAGCATAAGCCGGAGGAGCGGTTCGATATTTACGATGAACTGGACCGGCCGATCGGCACGGCAACGCGTTCGGAGGCGCATGCCCGCGGGCTGTGGCATCATACGTTCCACTGCTGGCTCGCGCGCCGCGGCGAGGACGGCCGGGCTCGCATTCTGTTCCAGCGCCGCAGCCGGGACAAGGACACCAATCCCGACCGCTTCGACATCACGGCGGCCGGGCATCTGTCCGCCGGCGAGACGGTGCGGGACGCGGTCCGCGAGCTGCAGGAGGAGCTGGGGCTTCGCGTCTCGCTCGAGGATTTGGCGCCGCTCGGCACGTTTCGCGAGCAGGACGAAGGTTTCGCCCAGGGCGTAAGGTACATCGACCGCGAGGTTAGCGAGGTGTACGGCTACGTGACGGACCGTGGGCCGGAAACCTTCCGGCTGCAGCGTGAAGAGCTGGCCGGCCTCGGCCTCTTGTTGATGGAAGGCAGTAGTTCTAGTTAGGACTACTTCAGGTCATCGGGCAGCGTGGTGCGGTCAGGAAGTTCCAGATGGGACTATTTCAATCCATCAGGTGGCGATGCCGCTCAGATAGTCCCAGCGAAGACTACTTCAAGCCTTCCTCGGCAATGCCGGCTCGGAAAGTCCCGACGAAGACTATTTCAAACGATTGGGCGGCAATGCCGACTCAAGAAGTCCCAACTGGGACTTCTTCAAGCCCTCAGGCGACAATGCCGACTCAGGTAGTCCCCATTAGGACTACTTCAATCCATAGAACGGCAAGGCACGTTCAGGTAGTTTCAGTTGGGACTTCTTTCCCTAATCGAGCACAAACAAAGCGCAGCCCCGGAACCGACTCGTTCCGGGGCTGCGCTTTTCATCACGCTAACGACCGCTTAATTTCCTGCCAGTTCAGCTTGCCGGAGCTCAGCTTGCCTTCCCACCATTTCCCGTCGGGCAAGCTGTAATACAGCACCTCGCTCCGGCCGTCCCCGTCCGTATCCCATACCCGCAGGAAACGCGCGTCTGGCTTCGCGCCGAGCACGCCGTTTTCCCCGACAAGCCGCCAGTTCAGAGGGAGGAACTTTCCTCGCGCCGAGTTCCCTTCCGGAACACCGCCTAGCCACCAGCGCCCACTCTCCGGCACGTACCGGAGCATTTCCTCCGTCTCGGCCGAGTCGCCCCGTTCGCCCGCACCCGCCGCGAAGCGACCTCCCCATTCCAGCATGCCTTGATTGACGCGGCCCGCCGCTTCCCAGTTGCGGTACCATCCGTCGATCATGCCGTGGATGTTGTAGAACACCGTGTTGCGCGGGGCGACGTCGAAGTCGTTGAGATCAGGCTCGTTGAATACGGCCGCCGCCGTCTCGTGAATACACCCGTGAAGGCCGGAGCCCTCGATGAACAGTCCCAGCTCGTCGGCCGTCCGAAACGTCTGCGGCTGCATAAGAATCCTTGCCTCCGCGGACCGATCGTAGCACGGCGCCTGCCGGATCTCTTCGGGCACGCGCTGCCAGGGCGCGACCAAGGACGAATCGTAACTTTGCCGGCCGTACCAATCCAGCGCCCTGCGGATGAATCCGCGGTGAAACTGAAGGAACTGCGAGCCGTATCCCGGACGCAGCTGCGACGGATCGTCTACGTGATGCGCATGGTGCCAATTCTTATGTTCTTCCAGCAGATCCTCCGGAAAGTTCGCTATCGTCGGCATTACCGTCCAGCCTCCCCTATGCCTCCAGCCGAAACGGCTCAGGGCATTCGCCTGTTTGCAGTCATTGTATGCACGGGATTGGGCTTAAGGTGAATCCGGTGAACGGGACGATTCATGCCTCACTCGATAATCTCGATTTTCCGCAGGCGATAGATCTGGTAGAGATGCGTCACGATGACCTTCAGCACTGCATAGCCCGGCACGGCCAGGAACATGCCCAGCAAGCCGAACAAGCTCCCCACGATGAGCAGCACGATGATGATGGTGAGCGGATGGATGTCGAGCTTCTTGCCCATGATCTGCGGCGACAACAGCCGGTCCTCGATCTGCTGCGCGATCACGATGACGACGATCGTCCAGACGACCTTCCACGGCGAATCAATGAAGGCGACGATGACGCTCGGCACCGAGCCGATGAGCACGCCGACATACGGGATGACGTTGAGAAACGTGAAGACGATCGCGAGCAGCAGCGCGTATTTGAGTCCGATGATGAGGTAGCCGGTCAGCATCATGATGCCGAGGCCGACGCTCACCAGAATCTTGCCTTGTATGTAGGCGCTGAGCGCCTTGTCCATTTCCATCATGATCGACTTGGCTTGATCGTCGTGCTTGTCGGGCACGATCTTTACGACATAGTCCGGTACCTTGTAGCCGGTCTTGAGCATATAGTACGCGATAAAAGGAACCGTAGAGAGCAGCAGCACGAACTGCGAGATCCAGCCCATGATCTTGTTGAAGGCATTGCCCGTGTTGGAAATGACGCCGTTCACCAGATCCGGGATGCGCGACGTCAGATCGAACTTCGGATCATTCAGATACTTGGTCGCCCATTCGTACTCCTGCAGCTTGTTCACTTGATCCTGCGCGAGCTGGACGAGCTGCGGCACGCTGTCGATGAGACTGTCGATCTGATCGCGGATGATCGGGCCGACCAGCATGATGAAAAAGGTGAACAACGCAGCCAGCGCCAAGTACACGATCGCGATCGCCATCGGCTTGGTGAGGCCCCTTTTTTCCAATACAACGACGACCGGCCGCAGCAAATAGTACATGATCGCGGACAGCAGCATCGGCAGCAGCAGCACCTCGAGCACCGTCACGAGCGGGTTAAAAATGAACCTGACCTTGGAAGCCAAAAAAGACGATCACCAGCACGACAATGATGCCGTAGCCGATCCTGAAGTACTTGCCTTGAGGCATGCAGCCCACCGACCTTCGGAAAGTTATAATAAGATATAACCTTCGTCGGCCGGCGGGAAACTCCTTCTTACTCGGTCGGCATGCCCGCAGCTTTACGAACCTCGTTGGCCAGGCGGTTGAACTCCGCCTTATCCGTCTTCGTCGTCGCCGCGAACCATGCTGCGGACAGGAACTTGATGATCTTCTCCGCGTCCTCCGGCTTCATCGTGATCTCCTCCTCGTCGTGCTCGGGACTCGTGTTCGGATTCGTGTCCGGATTTGTGCCCGGATTCTTGCTCGGATTCGTGTCCCACCAGCCTTCGTTGCCGTAGGACTCGTTCAAGTCCAGCGGGATGCCGGATACCGTCGTGTCGATCTTGTATTGGAAAATGTTCGCTTTATCGCTGCGTTTGCCCCGGCTCCACGCGTACGTCTGCCAGAAATGCGCGCAAGCGCCGCGCTTCGCCATCTCCTCGACGACCGCATAAGAGCCGTAGACGCCCGTCTCGTAGCCCGCTATCTGCTTGGCCGCCGCCTTCAGGTACGCCTCGATGGCGTCGAAATCCTTCGACTGCGCATCGTAGTCCACCGCGAAGTAGATCACGGTGCCCTTCGGCTGCCCGACGGCAAGCGCCTCCGCGTTGGCGGCAAGCCCGTCGTCGCGCCCCGCGTCCGCCCCGCTCGCCGCGCGATTCGCCGTCGTCTCGTACACCGAGACGATCCGCATGCCCGCCGCCGTGATCAGCTTCGCCTCGTCCGCGGTCATCCGCTTCCAGCCGTACGACGGCGGCACCAGGTAACGCGCTGCGAAGGCGTAGCCTGCGGACGCGAACGACTTGGCCTGGGCGGCCGTGACGGGCGTGGCTTTGTCGATGCCTTTGGCCATGGGGGTGGCTCCTTTCTTGGGAGTGTTAAAAGACTGTGAGGAAGAAATGATGAGGTCGTGGTTGTTGTATTTTATTCGGGGACAAGCGTTGGTGGCACGGCACTTGTCCTAATGCGAGAAACGGCTTCAAACATGTTCTACTACGATGCGATTCCACTTCGCGGAGTGTCATCGATGCACCTCCGACATTTGTGCTGCCGAGCGCGTAAGCATTCGGAAGAGTAAACATATGCGTAGACGACGCCTGTAAACTGAGGGAGATCGCTCCTGCCTCATCCACCGCTATTGTGAAGGGAATATTCTTGGGGGATCGGGCTACCGGCTTTGTAAGCGTGATTCTGCCGATATAGAGCTGTCTACCGCCACCTCCTCTTTCTTCTAAAAAAGTCTTTCTCAAAATAGTGCTTGTCCGAAGCCGTGGGGTCCGCTCCTTAAACTTTTCTGGCAATCGTACTACAAGTAGTTACAACAAATGCTCAGAAGAGTTATATTCATCATTTTCCGTTGGTACCATTTTCCCTTATAGGGTTGACCGTCGAATCCTCTCCCTTTTGATTAAACTGTTCCAGCCGCTTCGTAATGGTGACAGGCAGCGTGACGCCCAGTGCGCCGAAGTTCTCAACCAGGCTGAGACCCTCTCTCCCGACATAGAAGTAGATTGCTGCGGTCCGAAACAGTGGCACACCCGGCTGTAACCAGTTGTCAAGTTGGGCCGCAAGCGCGACTACCGCCAGAACGACGATTTTCCGAATGCCTCCCCAGTAGAGTTTGTCCGAGTTCAAATTGTGATTTTTAACCGCACCAGTGACACCACTAACGTAATCCAAGACAATGAGCGTAAACAGCACTTCAAGCGCTTTGTCCCATCCGCCTAAAATAGAAGTGAGAAGCATGCCGATAGCCGCCCCCATTCCGCCCGCGAATGCCTCCTTGCCACCAGCTGCGGCCGCACACCAGGCGTTGGATAGTAGTTGTTTCAGTTGTTCCATTTCGCCCCCCCCTCAAGAAAAAATTTTTATAATTCACAGCGGCTGAAATTTTGGGGGTAAATTGCATGTTGTTATTACATTCCCAGTCGCTGGCCGAAATAAATCTCTACATTTAAGATCTTTGATCCACTTCTTATTCAAACGCATACCAATAATACAAAATGTCCCATTGACTCACTGGTAGTGAAAAACCACCTGCGAAAACTGAAGCGGGACTTATAAGCAGCATGTAAGTTCCAGAGGCAAGGAATACTTGATTGCCTGAATATACCGGCGCATCTGTTTGCAATGCGGTACAAAAATATCCATTCTGATCATAAATAATGACTGCCCGTGGCGTGAAATTGAGACCGGTTACATCCAGCTTGGCCATATTCTGCAGGGTACCATCAATTCGGGTAAAAATTACAGATGTATGTGTAGAAGCTGTGCCTGCGGCATATCGTTTGCCCTGGATCGCCGTTCCTGTTAACCCAAAAATAGTCTTACCACTCATGATGTTGGTTGGAATAAAGTTTGGATCCCATGCTGTTGACTTGCTCGTCGAGCCATCATAATAACCCGCCAGGGGAGTCAGTAATATTCCACCGCCACCATCGCTCAAGACTGCACTTGCTCCCAGCTGAATTCCTGACCTGTTTGGCATCGATCCAGTTGCGATACCCGCCTCTGTACCAATAGTAAACCCGGACAGAACTTGGGCATTAGTAGCTGTTCCATACTCCCCCCCCCTTCACCCTGTAATATAAAAGCTGTGCCGTTATACCTAAGCGTATAGATACCATTCGCTACCATCTTCCCCCGAAGTCAATGCGGCACCTTTGGACGTCAGAATGCTCTTTGCGCCTAAGCCGTTGACATTAATCGTGGATGCGCCAGTATTGGCGACATTGATCTGAACCGCGAGCGCGACTCCGGCTGCGAGAGAAGACGGCTCGGGAGAAATCGTAACGGAATATGCATTAGCGGAACCCGTGGCGACTGCGTACGGAATATGGGAGTTGCTAGAAATATGAGTCGTCAAATTGCTTTGAACGGCGTTTGCCTTAGCTGTCGCATCTAATGCCGCGGTCGCGATCGCTGCGTCGACGGTATCTTTTCTCGCCACGTCCGCCGCCGCGGACGGCGCCGCCACCTGCGCACGGCCGGCGCTGTCGCGCGCCATCATCGTCGACGCCGTCGGCGCGGATACGGCGCCATGAGCCATGCCCGCGTCCACGTGCGACTTCGTTGCCTCCAGCGTGATCGCCGGACCGGTCAGGGCGCTCGATTTGCCGGTAATCCCTTTGACCAAGGTAAAGAGACTGGACAATAGCCCCGTCAGCGTACCGGACATCGCAGGCGTCGCGCTGTCGGTTGCCGTGCGGTTCCCGATCACGGCGTCACTTGCCGCACCTGCGCCGCTCAGTTGCGCGAACGTCAACGCCGTCGTCCCTAACGTCAACGCCCCCGCATTACTCAGCACAAAGCTTTTGCCCGCGTTGATCGTCCCTTCCCGTACGTACAATGACACCCCGGCGGCCAACTTCACGGACGCATCCGCGTCAGCCGCCCGCGCCCAGGCGCCGGAGGCTGCCACGTAGATCCCGTTCTGGCTGCCCGTCGTCTGGTCTTTGACCAGCACGCGATCGCCCGCGGCCAGCGAAACGCCATCCACCGTCTGCAAGCCCGACAGCGTCGTGTTGCTCACCGTCGCCGCGCGAACACTCCCGTTAGCCCCCCTTCAGCGCCAAGGCCGCGTCAATCTTATCCCAGTTGTCGTTCAGCATCGTCTGGATATTGAACGTATCCGCGCCGTCCGTCGCCGGGTTCTTCTTCAGCAAGTTCAATATGCTCGTGAAAATAGCCATGCGATAAGCCGCCCCCTTTCCTATGCATCCAAGAACGGCGCGAAGTCCGTCAGCGGATGACTCTGCATTTGATTGATCGTCAGCCCGTTAACCTCGTTAACGGTCAAGTACCTGAACGAATACGACACGGCCAGATGCGCGGGCACGATCGCGTTCAAGGCGTCCTTGATATCGTCCAGGTTAGGCGGCCGCCCGACCGTATCGACGAACCGGATCGTCACCGTGTAAAGCGACGGCTGCTGCGTCACCTCGATCGCGCCGTTATCGAACGACTCCGCTACGCTGCGCATTAACGCGACCGTCACCGTCCCGGTCCCGCGAAGCTTGGACTTCACCAGGCTGCGCCGTTGGTCCAGCGGTTTAGACGGATCCGTCGCGATGCCCAGGTCGCTCTCCCAGCGATCCAAGCCCCACGTCGCCGTGTCTACGAAAAACTGTGTCAGCGTCTCGTCCAGCGCGCGCTGGAGCAGATCTAGCTCTGTTCCCTCCGCTTCCATCAGCGAGCACATGACTCGCGAAGGAGCATAGTAACCCGGCAAATAGCCGAGCATCACCTGTCCCCGTGCGCTCGTGATCGTTACCGCCTCAGACACTCGCGTTCACCGCCCCGGGCACCGCGACCTGACCGATCCCGACCGTTACGTTGGAGATGCCGCCATTCATGGTCAAATCCGAGAGATCCACGATGGCTGGAACGTCGAGCAGCAGGCTGTTTACTTTCGAATAACGAACGACGGAATCGGCAAAGGCAAGCGACTTCAAATACGCCGTCAGCGTCTCTTGAATGCCCGACACCGCCTGCGCGAGCGTCCAGCCGACGCGAAGCGTCAACTTAACGCCGATGACAATCGGCAGCTCGATCGGCGCAGCCACGACCACGCTCGCTCCGATCGGCGCCTTGCCCGCTCCCGTGCCCGCCGTCCCCGGCGCGATCACATCCTGCACTGCAGCCACGATCGCAGCGGAAGCCGCGCGCTTTTCCTGGTTCAGCACATAAACCTTCACCGTGCCCGGCCCGTTCCACAGCGGATGCACCTGCGCGCCGCCCACGCCGTCCGTCTCGAGCGCCCACTGCAGATAATCCGCCCGATTGCCGCTCGTACCCGGATTGCGCACCTTGAGCAGATAACGTTCCAGCAGCGACGCGTCGCTCTCAGTCTCGGCGCCACCGCTCATCGCCGCGGCGTTTGCGATACCCGTTACGCCCGGCACCGGTTCGACCAGCACCGCGATCGCCCCGGCCGCGATGTTGCCCGAAACGCCAGCCTCGACGGCCGTCACGCCCGCTTCGACCAGCCCGACGCCTCCGATCGTCACCGTCTCAACCGTCTCGAACTCCACCGACGGCGTCGACGTGACGGCATCCGCTGCCGTGGCCACGCGGGTGCCCGCCGGCACCACGACGCCCGACGCGCCCGCGAACGTCACCTTTCCCGTTGCCCGCTCCGCCGGACGACGCTCTACGCCATGCTCGCCGCACCTGAGATCCAGGTAAGCGCCGAATGTCGTCGTCGCGAATCCGCGCCGCAGCACCTCCTGCGCCCAGCCCGCAGACAAGAACAGCTCGTACGCCGCAGGCGCGAGCGCGTCCCAAATATACGAACCCTCAGCCTTGTCTACGTCCGTCGGGATCCGTCCCAGCATGCGCGCCAGAATGCGCTCTTCCTTTTGCTCCGTCAAATAATCCGGCAACGCCGTCATCACAAGCTCACCACGCTTCCCTCAATCGTTCCCGCTTCGTCCCGCACGCTGGTCACCGAGCAGGCGAAGCTGCAGGCATCGCCTTGCCATGTAAAAACAAATCCTCCAACGCGCGCCGTCCGCGGATCGGCCAGCAGCGTCTCCGAGGCGATGCGCGCGATCTCGCTCTCAACGGCAGCACGGGACAGTCCAAGCCCGATGAGCGACTCGAACTCCTGCCCATATAGCCGTGAATAAACGAGATGCCTGTACCGCTCGGTAGCGAGCGCTTTGCGGCACCATTCAAGCCATGCCTCGGCATCTGCCGAAGCCTCCGCGATTTTCCCTGTAGGCGTCAGCACGAACTCCCCCCGCATCAAAATCGAACCGCCAGCTTCGACCAAACGATGCGCTAAAAGCCTCTGTCTCGTCCGGCAGCACTTCCGCACCGATCGTCGCCGCCGGAAATAAATTAGCCACCCGCGCTCACCACCTTGCACACGACGATGGCCTGACTGCCGCCCGCAACCGGGATCGCGAGCACCCGGTCCCCCGGCATCAGCTGCAGGCCCTCCGCCTGCAAATAATCCGGCATTTCATATTTAAAAGAATCCAGCTTCAAGCCGGCTCCCGTCATCGTCCCCAGCTCCGCGGGCACGCCCGCGACTTGCTTGGCCGCCACCCGATTCATGCGGCTCTCCAGCGCGGAGGCCAGCTGTTTGTAAGGATCAGCCACAATAATCCCTCCTCACCTTGGCTTCGCGAGCCAGCTCCAGCTGCATGTGCCCCGGCTCGCCCAGCTGATGCCGGACGGACGTCACGAACAGGCGCTGTCCGTCCAGCTCGACCATGTCTCCCGCCCGAATCAGGTTGATATCGAGCGCCGTTACCGACATCGTTTCCTGCAAACCTAGCAGCAACGGCTCCGCGGCCTTGCGCGCCTGGGCGGGCGTCTCGATCGCGCAGTCCTGCAGCACCTTTTGCAGCGTGCCGTACTTGTCGATCTCGCCTTTGACGATCGCCAGCACGGGAGACAGCTTCGTCTCGCTTCCCTCGCTGCCCAGTACCTTCACTTGCGTGACGGCCCCCTCGAGCGTTCGTTTCTGACTGACCGATTCCAGCGACTCCAACTGCCAAACGACCTCATTGCCGCCCAGCTTAACGAGCGTCAACCCGCTTGGCGTCATGCGCGGACGATACAGATCGCCGCCCTTTCTCGCCGTCTCCTTCAGATCCTCGAGGATCATGCTGAAAATCGATTGGCTGCGCTTCACGCTGCGCTTGAGCTTGATCTTCGTGTCCGGCAGCGTCGCGAGCGGAATGTTCCAGCCTGAAGCGTAGGATGCAAGCCGCTCCGCCGCCGTCTGACCGTCCGGCATCAGCCGTTCGTCCTCGGATTTGGATAAATACAGCGTCCTGTCGTAAGCCGTGACGTTCAAATGCTTGCCGCTGCCCGCCGAACGCTCGCTCTCGCACTCCCACACGAGCGCAGGATGAAGCAGATAGGCCATGCCGGATGCCCCGTAAGGCACGCCCGAGATGCGAATTTCTTGGCCCGGCGCGATCGCCGGCAGTCCCGGTTGAACCGTCAGGCGAATGTTCGCCCGGTAAGCGATCTCCTCCAGCGAATCTTCCAGCGTGATTTCTTCCGCCAGGTCGCCCAAATAATACTTCCCATCCAAAACCACCTCGTAGCTCACGGCATCACCAGCTTCTGCCCCGGACGGATCAGGCCCGGGTCGTTGCCGATCAGCGCTTTGTTTTTCGCGTAAATCTCGTTCCATCTCGCGCTGCTGCCGAGTTCCCGCTTGGCGATGGCATAGAGCGTGTCGCCTTGGCGAACCGCGTACGTCTTCGGAACCGGCTTCATGTCCGTTCGGATCGTGGCGCCAGACGAAGCCGTAGTCCGAACCTTCGGTTCACGCCAAGTGCGAATCGCGAGATCGAAGTAAATGTCGCCCGGCTCGCCGCCCCGCAAGCTGGTCGCGTGGGAGGAGATGTAGCCGAGTATGTTAATACCGGCCTCCGTGATGAGGAGACGCACCGGTTGCTTGCTGACCATATAGCTCGTGAGCAGGTTCATCGAGCCGATCGGATCCTGGTCCGCCGGAAAGAAGGAGGAGAATGAGACCTCCTTCAGCTTCTCTTCCTGCGCCATATCCACTTCGCCGAGCGAGAGGATATTGACCGTTTCGAGCTGCTTTTCGCGCCGGATCGAGACTTCCTCCGGATTGACGGGGAATCGGAACTTGTCCTTTCCCGCCGCGTCGATCAGGTAAAATTCCACGTTTCTCCCCCTTCCGCCGCGCGGTATTTTATATTAAGGCCGGTTCTCCAGCGTCTGCCGGATCGAGGCCGAAAGTCGGGTGCCGACCTGCGCCGTGATGGCGTTGTAGTCGATCTCGGTCTCCTTGACCGTCAGTTGGACGGCGCCTGCGGGGATATTGATGTTAATCGTTGGGGCCGATTGAGAGGTTCCCTGTCCGCGAGTCGCACCCGGATTCGTCGGGTTTAAAGGTGTGGCGGGCGCCGGAAGCGCCTGTATCTGGGACAAGGAGCGATTCATTAATTGTTGAACGGAAGGCAGCACGGGAACGCCTAAGGAGAACCGAGAAATGGCTGCTCCGCCGAGCAAACCGCCTGCTTGAATGGCCGCAAGCCCGAACCCTTTGGCAGAAGAAGACGCAGGTTCGTTTGAGGGTAACAAGTCCCCAGCCGCTGACGTGTCGTTTTTTTTCTTATGCTTGTTCCTGCCTAACCAACCAAACGCCTTCTTGGCGTAGGAGCCCAACTTTTCGCCGACGGCGCTGCCTCCAAGACCGCCGATCGCGCCGCCGACCAATCCGCCGATTGCGGTGCCGATTCCCGGAATTATCGATCCGATGGCGGCGCCCATCGCGGCGCCTCCCGCCGCGCCGGCCCAGCCGCCGGCCGCGCTGCCGATCGCCTTCGCTCGCTCGTCTCCGTTTTTGGCCGTGACGATGCTGGCCACGTCGGAGATCGCGCCAAGCGGACGCAGCAGCTTGCCGCCGATCTTGCCAACCTTCAGCAAGCGCTTGAATGCTTTGCCGGAAGCAGGCGCAGAGACGATGTCCCCTGCCTTGTCGGCTAAATCGCCGCCCCTGCGCAATTTGCCCCAGAGCGCCTTACCGACTCCCCAGGCATTGCTAGCCGCGCTCTTCACCGCGCCGGCTGCACGACCGGCGGCGTTCTTGCCCTTGTCCAACGCCTGTCCTGCCAGCGCCTTCTCGCCGCTCCATAGCCGGCCGGCGGTACTTTTGCCTGCGTCCCAGGCGCTGCTCGCGGCGTTTTTAACCGCGCTCGCCGCCCGTCCCGCGACTGCCTTACCTTTATCAATGACTTGACCCGCAGCCGCTCTGCCCTTACCTAATACTTGGCCCGCTGCCATCCTGCCTTTCTCCAAAGCCTTGCCTGCGACAGCTTTTCCTGCCGACAAAGCCCTTCCCGCGATACGCTTCCCTCCGCCGAGAAGCGTCTTGACGATCAGCCCTTTACCTACCGTACGGATGAGCCCGCCGAGCGCTCTGCCCAATCCGCCGACCGCCCGTCCGAGCAAGCCGCCGGCTCTGGCGCCTCGGCCGCCGCCGCGCGAGCCGCGTCCACCGCGTCCGCCACGCCCCCCGTTTCCGCCATAAGACGTTCCTTGGCATTTGCAACGGCAAACACAATTGACCTTGACGGTGATGTTGTCTTTGCCTTTTTCTTCTTCTTTCTCTTCCGGAAGCAATATTTTAAGCCAACCCATCCCGGGTATGCCGGAAAGCGTCTTGATACCTTTGTCGATCATGCCGACGGCCCATTCCTTCAGGCGGTCCTTGTATACGTCAAGAATTTCCTTGCCAAGATCCTTCACGTAGTCGAGAATGCGTTCCCACAAGGATTTGTCCTTCCCTTTATCGGGAGGTCCTTGTCCGCCGGCGGCGCCGGCACCGGTTCCCGCTGCGGCTATCGCCAGCGCCGTGACGCGCACATCCACGTTGACGCTTGTGTTGACGATCGTTTTTACGACGGTTTTTACGACGGTCTTTACGGAAGTCTTTACGACCGTCTTAACCGACACCTTCATCGCGGCCTTCATTTTCTCCGTAAAGCTGGCTTGAACGCGAATTCTCCAGTCTTTCTTGGTGAGCGCCTCCAAGTGCGTCCTGATCCGCTTGATCGGCTCGCACAAACAATCGCTCAGCCGAATCGGAATGACCACCCGCATTCGGGACAGCCGGTCCAGACGCCGCTGGATGCTGTCCATGTAACGGGTGACCGTGCGCAGCAGCGTCACGCTCTCCTTCAACCCGTCGGCATCGATAATGTAATCGTAAGGCACAGCGTTTTCCGCCATATATGCCTAACCTCCTCTCCCGCCGTTCTGCCCGCGCTCGGCTTCGAGCTCAAGCTCCATGCTCGCCATCAAAAAAGAGCTGCTCCCCCCGGGGAAGCAGCCAGAACTGTCCGGGGCGCAGATGGTGCCGGACCCAGATGGCATGGAGCATGCCGGCCAGCGCCCCGGAGGCGATCAGTTTTTTACGTCTTCGAGCTCCGTGTTGAAGCCGGAGAGGTCGAGCACGACGTCGCCGAGCGCCGACAGCTCGCCGGCGAGCAGGATGCGCTTCACGACTTCTTCGGCGCTGCTCGCGCTGAATTTGGCGAGCAGCTTGCCGTCGCCCCAGGAGGGCGACACGGTGGCCGCTGCGATCAGCGACACGTTGAACAGCTCCTCGTCGAGCCGTTCGACGGTCTGGCCGCGTCTTTCTTTGCGCTCCGTGCAGCGCTCGCGGATGCCGAATACCTGCTTGCCCGTGAGCCCCCGGACCTTCACCGGGATGCCGAGCCGCTCCAGCAGCACCGTGCGTTCGGGCAGCGTGTCGGCGTCAAGCAGCCGCTGCAGCACTTGTTCTTCCGTCATTTGACCGATGTCGATCGTCATGCCTGCGCCTCCTTTAGTTCGCCTTGATCGGATCGAGCAGCACGTAGCCCTCGAACGTGAATGCCGTCTCTTCCGCCACTTCCTCGCCCGCTGTCCAGTTGGCCAGCTGCAGCTTGTCCGCCACGCAGTTGGTAAGCTGGATGCGCTCGAAGCCGTACGCCTCCGGATCGGACAGCTTGTTGATAATATTGAACTTGGCGAAGCCGCGCGAGATCATATCGCTCGTCACCTTGTAGCCGCTCATCGTGCCGGTGCCTTTCTTGGCGCCGAGCTTGTGCTGCGTCCACTCCGAGCCGGCGAGCTTGAGCTCCCGCTTCTCCACCTCGACCGAAGCCTCCAGGTGGTTGATATTCGTCTGCCAGGTGCCGTCGATGAACACTTGTCCGTAAGTGCCGAGAATCGCTCTGGTCGGATCCATCATTTGCCGTAGTCCCCCTCGTTATTGCACGATAAACGTGCCGAAAATTTGTTCGACCACATCGGTCAAGCGCGCTTCCCACTTCAGGAACACCTGGTCCGCCGCCGCGGGAATGGACGCATCGACCGCGACGTCGTATCCCGTCGCTTCGATGACGCCGGCCGACGCCAGCGCGTCCAAGTACTGCTTGCAGGCGCCGATCAGCGCAAGGCGGCCCTCTTCGGTGTTGTTCACCTTGCCGATATATTGGTCCTCGGCGGTGCGCTGGAGATCGGCGTTCACGCTGTCGAGCACGCGGATCGTCCGGATCTTCTTCCAGGCCGCGTTCTGACCGGAAGCCAAGGTCACGCGGCTGTTCACGCCGCGCAGCGCCTTGACCATGCGGCCGTCGTGAACGTGAAGGAAGACGCCGCCGCGCACGGCTTGCTCCTGCTCGGAGCGGGTCCAGCGGCGCACGACATCCTGAAACGGCGACGATGCGTACGTCGTCGACCCGTTCAGCGGCTGGCCGGCGATCAGGCCGGCGACATACGCCGCCACCTGCGCGGAGCTGTATTCGACGTCGGCCAGCACGGCGCCCGTGCCGACGTTCACGATGCCTTCGTGGTTGAAGGACGCGCTGCGCTGCGCGGCTTTGCCGACGGCATCCGCCGCTTTGTCGTCCGCGAGCGAGCCGCCGAGGACGGCGATCGCGCCGTGTCCCTCGCCGCGGATGCGCGCCACCCAGGCAACCAGGCTTGCGTGCAACTGCGCATCGGATACGCCGTCGAGCGCGACCGTGTTAAACGTCTGCGTCTCGAAGGCGGATAGCGCGTTCACATAGTCCGCGTTCGCGATGCCCGAGATGCCCGACGCGCCGCCCGTCAACGCGGCCCCGGCTACAGGCGCCAGCGAGCCGTTACCGCTCGCGATCTTGGAGGCCGTCACCCAGACGTTGGCCACGTCCTGGTTGACGGCATCGACGGCCGCCTGCACCGAGCCGTCGGCGAAGGTGAAGGTACGCAGGAGCGTGCTGCCCTCGAACAGCTTGATGTCCTTCATGGCGGCATCCGCCGGATTGACCTGCACCGTCACCTTGAAGTTGTTGCCCCGCGCCCCGGTCTGCTTGGCTTCGAGCTTCAGCACGTCAGCCGGCGTGCCGGCCCCGTCCTTCAGCGTCTTGGACGCCTTCGCGTCCGTACCGTCCGACAGCCGGTAAGCGAGCACCTTGCTCGCGCCGCCGAGCAGCGCGAAGCGAAGCGACGTGTACGCCGTAGCGCCGCCCGTCTCGTCGACCGCGAACAGGCTCGCGATGTCGGCCTCTCTCGTCACCTCCGCGAATTGCTTGACCGGTCCCCAGTGAGCTTTGACCGGCATGATAACGACGCCTCGTTCCCCTGCTTGCACCGCGGCCGCGGCCGCCGAACGGAACGCCATATAGAAGCCGGGCAATACCGGCAGATCCGTCTGATTCCAAGTGCCTCCAGCCATGCTCAGTTCACCTTCCTGTTCATGAAATTGTCGACGAGCGCCCTGGCGCTCTCGATGGTGAAGCGTTCTCCGGCATCCGAACCGTGCAAAGCGCCTTGCACTGCCTCCGGGCTGACGCCGAACAGCTCGCCCGCATAGGCGATCAGCTCATCCTTGCCGTAAGTCGCGACCGTGTCGTCGCCTTGTTTTTTCCCCGCCATTCGCCGGCCACCTCTATTCTTCTTTTTGTTGAAACGCGACTTCCTGCATCAGCGGCGCCGTCTCCGAAGGCCGGCGGTTCTTCCGGTTCAGCGCCAAGCCGAGCTGCCCGGTCGCGATCGCGTCCGCCTTGAGGTCGGCAACGGCCTCGCCGACGAGCAGATACCGCCGTTGCGCCGCGTCGAGCGGCAGCTTGACCGCGGCGTTCAGCGCGCTCGTCAGCCTTGCGACCGCGTCCGCTTCCTGCGCCGGATCCCGCCCTAGCACATGCCCGGCGTAGCGCCGCAGTTCCTCGCCGAAGGCCGCATTGCCGGTCTTCGTCTCGACGCCTGTCAGCCGCCACAACACGGCAGGCCGCTCATAATCGGCGGGCCATGCATGCTCGTACACTTGCCACTCGGCGTCGTCAAGCGTCTGCGCCGTCCAACTCGCGAGCGCTTGCATCCAACCTTCGTCTCCGCTCACCGAAGCTCCCTCGCCTTCATGCCGCCGCGCCTAAGCGCCTTGCTGCAGCCATTTTTTAAGAACACTTGTTCGCATTCTCATCTATTGGTGGCAAACGTACGACAAGCTATCCGACGCTGCTGCCGCCGCCATCGCGCAGGTTCGCTTCGATCTTGCGCCTCGCTCTCAGCAGATACGTACTTGCGCTGGACTTGCTGATTTTAAGTACGTCCGCCGCCTCGGCGAGCGTAAATCCTTCGGCCTGGGATAGCCTATAGCATTCGCGCTCCCTTTCAGTTAGTCCGCAAAGCGCTCGCTCAAGCGCCAAGCTGGGCGCGCCGTCTAGGTGGACGGTCGATTCCCGGGTATTCTGGGAGCTTCTCCCTTCCAGCACGGCAGACAGTACCGAAGGATCGGTCGGGACCTCCCGCTGGTAGCCCGCCCGCCGTTCGATTCCCCTGCGGTTGCCCGGCATGCGACCGGTCTCCAGCCAGTCGATAATATAGGAGCAGCTGGCGATCATGTCGATGACAAGCCTCCGCTGCCTGTCCAGATCGAACCAGGCCTTTCCTGCGGCGCTCTCTTTTCCTGCCTGGTCTTCTAACGCTCCCATCCGCTGCGTGAGCTTGTCCGCCGCGATCATCAGCAGACGGCGCGTGTGGCGATAGCTTTCCGGCGTAGCTTGATCCGTAATATCATTCATTGGTAAACACCCCTCTTTGCCAAAATGGCAAACCATGATCTGAATAAGGCCGTTCACGATACATGCAACAGCATTTTGTTAAAGGTTCAATCCTTCTCATTAACATAGAACGCTAAATCGAATTAGGAACATTTGTTCGTATATTTAGTTGTGCATCCATCATATATTGCCAACATGGCAACTGTCAATTCCTTATTTAATGGATTATTGGAAATAAATTTGCCATTACGGAAAAACCGTGTTAGGATAAAGGTAACTTCTTACCGGAGGGAAAGATGGTCATGACGTTGGGAAGCCGGCTCAGAGAACGGCGCGAGCGACTCGGGAAGACGCAGTTGACCGCCGCCAAGGATCTGGGGATCAGCAATGTCCAGCTATCGCGCTACGAATCCGACGACCGCAAGCCCGAGCCCGACCTGCTTGGCCGCTTCGCCGAGTATTACAAGACGACCGCCGATTATCTCCTTGGTCTAACGAACGATTCGACGCTCGAAGGAACGGCGGCGCCCGCTACGGAAGCGGCGGCATTCGAGGAATTCATGCGCAACCCGGAGCACGGATTGTTTTTCAAAGATTACCTGGATGCGCCCGAAGCCCGGCAAGAGGAGATGCTGCGTTTTTGGACGTTTATCAGGGAACAGGAACGTCTCCGCAAATCGGATCGGGATAAAGAATAGTCAAAGCCGCGCCTTCGGGCGTTTCTTTTCGCCGCTCGACCGAACATACATTCTCATTTCGAGGTGCCATAGATGCTCCAATATTATCAACCGACGCCCTTCGAACAGTGGATCGAGGCGCTATGGCTCAGAGCCGGGATCTTGACGCCCGATCAGTTGACCATTGAGGAAGTGTCCGACCGGTTGGACGTATGGGTTCATTATATGAGCGAATCCAGCAAAGCGCTCGAGTGGATGGGGATACGGTCGGTGCTGATCGACCTGCGCCTGACGGCCGAACGGCAATGGGAGGATTATTTGCACGAGCTATGCCACATTCTCCGGCACGCAGGCAATCAGACGGTGATGCCCCGGTCTTTTTTTGGAGCATCAGGAGGCCGAGGCGAAGCGGTTCGTCCTTTACGCTTCGATGCCCTTTTCGATGATCAAGGATATGAAGCTTCCTGCCGTTCGCGGCGAGGCGGTGCAGCAGCTGGCCAGCCGATTCGGCGTGACCTGCGAACTGGCGGACGTTCGGCTAGACCAATTTCAGCGCCGGGCTTTCGAGGCCGTCCTCTGGGAGGAGATCGGCAGAATGAACCGGGAATCGCCCGCGGAGGTCGCCCTGGAAAAAAACCAATCGTCCATTCCGGGCGACGAGCCGCCTATTTAACGCCAAAAAGGATGCGAACGGCATCGCTGCCGCGCATCCTTCAATCTCAAACAAAGGCTCAGTAGGCCGACACGCCGAGCTTCGCGATCGTCTCGCGAATGAACGCGGGCTCGTCCTCGGGCTTGCGCGACGTGATCAGATTGCCGTCCACGACGACTTCTTGGTCCACGAATACGCCGCCGGCGGCTTCGACTTCCTCTTGAATGGACGCTGTCGCCGTCAGCGTCTTGCCGCTGAGTACGCCCGCCTTCGCGAGCACCTGCGGACCGTGGCAGATCGCCGCGATCGGGATGCCGGCGCTGTCCGCTTCGGCGACGAACGCGATGACAGCCGGATCTTCCCGGAGCTTGGCCGGCGAGCCGCCGCCCGGAATGACGATGGCTTCATAATCTCCGGCTTTTGCATCGCCCGCCGCCAGATGAGACGTGTACGTCACCGTTCCCTTCTTTCCTTTCAGCTCCTTGCCCTTTTCCGTGCTGATGATGTCGATATCGTTGCCGTTTTCAACCAACGCGTCGTATGGATTTTTCATTTCCGAATCCTCGTAGCCTTCCTCCAGCAAAAACGCGACCTTACGGAGGCCTTGCTTAACGGTTGCCATATCGAATCACCTCTTGTTCATTTTGTATGTACGGAAGCAGAACGCGGCTTGCGTTGCCGCGTTCTGCTCCCTGACTTCTATAAGAATGATCATCCTCGACAACAACAATTCATTCGTTCGCTTCGCGCGGGTGCCGGGAACATTTCAGACGGTTGCCCGATTGTTAAGCCCTGCCTCATTCGAACCGAGGATTGTTGCGGGCTGTGGCGGTGACCTGAGCAAGCGTCAACTCAAACCCTTGGCCGTGATGCTGCGGAGCGCTACTTCAACTCCGCGATTCCGCGCTGTCCTTCCTGGTTCAACGGAATCACATCCTGTCCTTAGGCGATAGCAAGTTTGCCATGCCATTCGTATCCGGAATCACTGCCTAACAGCTTCAACGTTCGCTCGCGAACCTGCCGTGATCGTCACGAACCTGGTTCCCGATATCCGGCTGCAGCCCGGCCTTCTGATCCCATGATGCCCTTGATTCGGCATTTGCGCGTCCCAACTCTTCGTAGTCGTGTTCACGATCCGGAGATCTTGCCCTCGCTTCTCCGCCGTGCATGTTGGCTTCGCGCCTCGTGCTGACGTCTGGATCTGCTCGTGCCATTTGAATCACTCCTTCAAGGGTGGAATGGCCTTGCTCTTATTATTACCCGCTGGTACAGGCACGAACCGGCTTTAACCGCTTTCAATCATTAAACAATTTTAATGCCCCGATAACAAAAAAGTCCACGCATCTTTTTACCATTAAATCATGAAGTAGCCCGTTCGGGCCTAACTAACATTCGGAGAAACGGGTAATCTTAATCTAAAGATGCGTAAAAGGAGGAACTCGAACGATGAAAAGATGGTTCATGCCCGGCTTAATTACCGCTTGCTGCTTGATCGCCATTTTGATGGTGTTTTTCTCCTTGAGGGAAAAAGAACCGTCTGCCGGTACGCACGAGGCCGCGCCTTCCGCGTCGGCCGGCGAAGCGCCCGCCACGGTCGACGCCGAAGCGGCCACGGCCATCTACAAGAGCAATTGCCTGGCTTGCCATGGCGATCAATTGCAGGGCGGCATGGGCCCCAATCTGACGAAGGTCGGCTCGGTAATGTCCGAAGCGGACATTCACAAGCAGATCCTGAATGGCGGCGGCGGCATGCCGGCCTTTAAGGGAACGCTGACGGACGATCAGATCGCCACGCTAACCGCTTGGCTGGCAGCGAAAAAATAAGCGGAACGCGCCGTGACCCCGAGGGGTCACTTTTTTTTGCCTATAAAAAAAGCCTTTTGCACCGCGACAGACGTCGCGTTGCAAAAGGCTGACAAGAAAGCTCGCTTACTGTGGCGATCTCATCATCCGACAACGAACAATGATTTCATGACTTATTCGGCAGACAATTCGCTTTCTGTAACCCATTTATGGTTTTTGACTACATCTCCCCCCCGTAGTCGGCGTGTAATCAAACATGTATACTGTGGTCGCTTTCGCTGATTCAATCTTCCCCGTCGCACCTTTCATCCCAGGCATGTGATCCGCTTCTATGATAACTTCCGAACCGGGCGCAAACGGTTTATCGCCTGCATCTTTAATTTCCTGATGAATAATCCATTTGTGGTTTTTGACAGGTTCGCCGCCGGTCGTCGGCGTATAGGTAACGACATACGCCGTCGTATCATAAGCCCCGACGATTTTTGCGACCGCGCCTTTCATTCCGGGCATATGGTCTGCTTGAATGATCGCCTGGCTCCCTGCTTTAAAAGTCGGATTTTCAGCTTCCTTCAGTCCGGCAGGCACTTCTGCATTTGCGCTCATCTCCGAATGGCTCATGTCATCTGAACGGCTTATTTCGTTTGATGTGCTGCTTACTATAGATTCGTTATTATTTGAGTTCCCGCATCCACTTACAACTAACGCGGCAGCAAGGCCGAGCAACACCAATAATCTTATCATTTTCGAGCGTCATCTCCTTTACCCGATTGTAAATATGATCTCAACATACCCCCGCAGGGTATGCATGCAACAAATCGAATCATATTCAGACGATAAATCGGACCTTAGAAAATCTTAGAAAATCAGTCCTCAAACAACAAAAAAAGACGCGATTCCGAATTCGGAAACCGCGCCGTCGTTGGCGTCTTATGGTGCTGATGAAGGGATTCGAACCCCCGACCTACGCATTACGAATGCGTTGCTCTACCAGCTGAGCTACATCAGCGAACACTTAAACAGAATACCGAATTCGCCGCCCATAGTCAAGCCCTTTTTCGATTTTTTTTTGATATTCCTTTATGGGGGGTTCGATAAGGACCGAATGTGCCTTATAATGAGGCTCAAAGGAGTGAACGCGGGTGTATAGGATTCTGATCGCCGACGACCAGACGCTTATGCGGGACGGTCTGCAGACGATAATACAGCTCGAAGACGACATGGAGGTCGTCGGGACCGCCGAGAACGGCGAGTACGCATGCGCGCTCGCGATCCGGCACAAGCCGGACCTGGTGCTCATGGACATCCGCATGCCCGTGATGAACGGCATCGAGGCGGTCAAAAAAGCTCCGGCAGGACGCCCCTGGCGTAAGAGTGCTCATGCTGACCACGTTCGACGAGGACGATTATATTATCGAAGCGCTCGCGAGCGGCGCCGTGGGGTTTCTGCTCAAGGACATCCAGAGCGACAAGCTGCTCCAGGCGATCCGGGACGCCGCCCGCGGCGAGATGATGCTGCCCGCCGGCATCGCGGCCAAGCTGGCGGCCCGCCTCGCCTCCCCGCATGCAGGCAAGCCGACGGGCTTGCGCGCGCGCGGCCGGACCGACGGCCTTAAGTTCACGGACCGCGAGCTCAGCATCATCGCGCTGATGGTCGAGGGCAGAACGAACCGGGAGATCGCCGGCCAGCTGTTCATGAGCGAAGGCACCGTTAAAAATTACGTGAGCACCATCTACGACAAGATCGGAACGAACGATCGCACGCAGGCGGTCATTTGGCTGAAGGAGATGGCGGGCGGCTGATCCTGGTCGCGCTGCGGCAGTCCCGGCATTCGTTCAAGAAAGGACATACGACATCATGAACGCGAATGTTTCGAATTTTGCCCCCGGCCGGTCGGTTCGGGGGCTCGTCGCGCTGGTCACCGCGATGGCGGGCGGTACCCTGATGCATCTGTTAGGCTGGCCGCTGCCTTGGCTTCTCGGACCCATGATCGGCGTCTTGAGCGGCTCTTCGATATGGCGGGGCAAATATCATTGGCCGAGCCCCGTGCGCAACGCGGGCATGATCGCCGTCGGCTATACGATCGGCCTGTCGCTCACCGGCGCCGCGCTGCGAGAGATGGGCGCGCAGCTGCCTACGATGCTGCTGATGACCGCGATGCTGCTCCTGCTGTGCGCGACCCTCGCCGCCGTCGTCGCGAAGCTCGGCGGAATCCCCTATCTCACCGCGCTGATGGGCAGCATACCCGGCGGACTGACGCAGGTGCTCATATTGGCGGAGGAAACGAAGGGCGTCAATCTGACCGTCGTTACGATCATCCAGGTCGTACGGCTGATGATGATCGTAATTTGCATTCCGCTGCTGATTTTCAGCCCGATATTCGGTTTTCAAGTCGGCGACGCCGTAAGCGCGGTCGCAACTTCGGGCGAGCACAACGACTGGGCCGGGCTTTGGCCCGCGCTGCCCATTTACGCCGTCGTTTGCACGCTATTTGCGCTTTTGGGCGACAAAGTCCGATTTCCGACGGCTTTCCTGCTCGCCCCCGCGCTCGGCGCGGCGCTGCTCCAAGCGGCCGGCCTGCACGGACCGGCGCTGCCGGCGCCGATCATCGACGCGGCGCAGCTTGCCATCGGGACCTACGTCGGCCTTCTGCTAAAGCCCGCGCAGCTCGAACGCAAACTGCGCATCCTCTCGCTCGCGGCGCTAAGCGGCATCGGTTTGCTCGCCTGCGCGATCGGCTTAAGCTTCCTGCTGACAAAGATTCATCCGCTGTCGCTGCCTACGGCCTTGCTCAGCCTTGCGCCCGGCGGCATGGACCAGATGGGCCTGGTCGCTCACGAGATCGGCGCGGACCTGTCGACCGTGGCCGGGTACCAGCTGTTCCGGACTTTCTTCATCTTCTTCGCCATTCCACCGTTGCTAAGATGGATCATTCGGCTCGCCACCCGGCGCGCGGCAGATGAGGAGCCAGGAAAAGAGACTTCTTAACAACGTCACAAACCGGGTGCTGTCCACGTCAGCACCCGGTTTTTCCGGCGCTCGCTCCTACGTTCGCACTATCCCTCGAAAGCACCTTGCAGGTCGTCAGCCTCCTCCGGCCACATGTCTTCTCCACCGAAAGCCCTTTGCCTCCTGCGAAGCCTCTCCAGGCGGATGTACTTCCCATGGACAGCACCGTACTTCCCTCTCCCCCCATCCTGCAATACCCTGCTGGCAATCTCCCTTCTTTACTCTCCTCCTGAAGTTTGCTATTCTAAAACAGGAACAAATGTTCCTATTTTAATTCGTATGCTTCGGAGGAGGCCCCAGGATGAATCCGACTCAATATTTGCCCATGCGGGCCAAAACGATCCTGAACGCAGTAAGCGCCCCGTCGATGCCCTTCGACTGGTCCATTAATCCGTACCGGGGCTGCCAGCACGGCTGCAGCTTCTGCTATGCGCGGAGCACGCACGCTTATCTCGGCGAGGCGGCGGACGACGCGTTCCAACATCGAATCTTCTACAAGGACGATGCGCCGGCCATTCTGCGCGCCCAGCTGCAGCGCATGCGCGCGCGGGGCAAGCTCCCTTCGCACGTGGCGATCGGCACCGCGACGGACCCGTACCAACAGCTCGAGGCCAAGGCCAGGCTGACGCGCGGTTGCCTGGAGACGCTCGCCGAATTCGACGTCGGCGTCAGCATCACCACCCGCTCGCCGCTTGTGCTGCGGGACCTCGACCTGCTGCGCGCACTACCCGGCGCCTCGGTGAATATCAGCATTCATACGCTGGACACCCGAATCTGGCGGACGTTCGAGCCCTCTACGCCTTCGCCCGCGCGCCGGCTCGAATGCGCACGCACGCTGACCGAGGCCGGCATTCGCGTGCACGCCTTCGGCGCGCCGATTCTGCCGCTGCTCACCGACGGCGAATCCGATACCGAGGCGCTCGTCGAAGCGCTGGCGAACGCCGGCGTCCGCCATATGATGTCGTCGTTCCTGCGGTTGTCGACGCCGGAGGTCAAGAGCTGGTTTTTCTCGGTGCTGCGCGCAGCCTACCCCGAGCTCGCCGAAGCCTACGGCAAGCTTTACTGGCATTCTGCGCGGCTGCCGGACAGCTACCGCCGACCGGTCTACGCCCGAATCGCAGCGCAGATGAAGCGCTATGGACTTTCCGAGATCGGCGCTATGGAGGTACCGAAGGGCGATGCCGCTTATGCCTTGGGTTCAGCGCCAGCCAGCGCTCATGCTGCTTCGCCCACCAGCCCGGCGGCCGATTCGCCGTTTCCAAGCGACGCAGGCGCTTCGCCGTGCCAGCCCGTGCAGTTGGCGCTTTTCTAACGACATCCGAGGCACTTCTTCAATACCCGCCGGCCCCTCTCGTACTTCCATGCCCGGCACCCCCTTCTCTCCCCGCGCATAAGCTGTGATGACAATCGCCTAGCGCAGGCAAAGGGGAATGAAAATGAACGTACAGACCTTGATGCTCCCGATCTCGATCGAGCGGACCGAGAAGCCTCCGCTGAAGCTCAGTACGCCCGTCATCACGGGCGGCACGGGCGAGGCAGCCCGCAAGACCATGAACGAAGCGATCAAGCGCGAAGAGACGTCGCTGATGTCCACCCAGGGCTATCCGTCTCCCGACGTACAGGAGATGGACGGCACGTTCGAGGTGAAGACGAACCAACGAGGCGTCCTTAGCCTGTCGCTGCTTAACTATGTGTTCACGGGCGGCGCGCACGGCAATACGATCCAGAAGTCGCTGACCTTCGATGCGGACACGGGCCGCTCTTACAAGCTTAAGGACTTGTTTAAGAAGGGCGCCGATTACGAAAAGAAGCTCAATGCGCTCATCGAAGCCCAGATCAAGGCGCGCAAGCTCCCGCTGTTGTCCTCCTATCCCGGCATCGCGGCGGACCAGGATTACTACATCGCGGACAAAGCGCTCGTCATTTACTTCCAGCTCTACGATCTGGTCCCTTACGCGTGGGGTTTTCCCTACTTCCCGATTTCCGTATACGCCATTCAAGACATCATCGACGAGGACGGTCCGCTCGGCGCGATGATGTATTGAGGCCGGTCGGCACGACATCCGACCTCGAAAAAAGGAAGGCCGCCATCGCCGCTGGATGCGGTTCGGCAGCCTTCCTTTATGGTTTTCCGGCCATGCTTTCCCGGTCATGCTTTTACGGTCATGCTTTACCGGTCATGCTTTACCGGTCATGCTTTACCGGGCATGCTTTCCCGGCCATGCTTTCCCGGCCATGCTTTCCCGGCCATGTTTTCCCGGTCATGCTTTTACGGTCATGCTTTACCGGTCATGCTTTCCCGGTCATGCTTTTACGGTCACGCTTTACCGCGCTCAAGCCTCCCCGGATTTCACGAGGCCTCAACGCGCCATCGACTTTACCATTTGCTCGGATCGATGTCCTGCGGCGTTAGCCCGGCCCAGACGTTCGGCACATCCACCGAAGCCGGATCGTTGAATACCAGGAATGCCGTCGGCAAGTATCGTCCGCCCTCGCCTTTGGACGAAGGCTTGTTCACAAGCTCGCCGCCCTCTTTGACGAGCACGGTGGACGAGCCGCCATCGAGGTTGGCCGCGATGACCGCCCCGTGCTCCAGCATGATCTGCTGGCAATCGTACAAGTCCGCTCCGATGCTGTAGCCGATCTGCCGGCCGTCGATGATCAGGAACAGAATCTTGCCGTCCGCCCGCTGGCCCATGACCGTTCGCGGCGCGATGCCCCAGCCGTTGGCGTGGTTTTTAATCAGTCCCTTGCCATTCACGATGATCCGCGGCTCGAAGCTGACCGCCTCGGAGATGCCGAGGTCCAAGAGCTCCTTGATCGAATAATGCCCCGCGATCATTTTGCCGTTCTTGTCCAGCCCCACGATCTGCGTGCTGCTGTTCTTGCCCAGCCCGTTGTAATAAATCTTGCCCTGCGTGATGACGAGCCCGATCGGCTGGAAGCCGTTGCCCTGCCAGTTCGGATCCGCGAAGCCGCCGGCATTGACGCCCGCGATCGCGCCGGTCCGCTTGACCATGCTCGGCACCTTCTCGCCCTTGCCCGCCTTCTCCGGCACGACGAGCCGAATCTTGGTCGGATCCGATACGGTCAGCAGGTAGCCGTGATAGCCCTTGCCGTCGACTTCTTCGACCGACGTAAGCGGCTCCGAAGCCGTCGCGTCGTCTTCGTGCGGCGCGTCCGCGGGAAGCGCGATCTCATGGGTATCCTTTTCTTCGCCCATGTCTTTGAACTGCTCGGCATAAGCGGCCACCCGGGCTTCTAGCCCTTCCTTGCCGATCAGATACTTCGCGTAGTCGCGATGCTGCGTCGTGATGATCGCATCCGCCAGTCGATAGCGAACCGAAGTGCCCGACGGCGTCACGAAAAACCAAATGGCAAACGCCAGCGCGAGAACGACCATCGTCCAGAAAAAAGCGACGAAACGCCGCCAAGCTCTATTTTTCTTGCGGTGCTGGCCCGAAGCCGAGCGCGTAGACTTATTGGCATAGACCTCCGCCCGGGACCGCCCGCCAGGGGCACCTCCGGGTGTCGATACGTGAGGATTAGGAATGATGACACGCTCCTGTCTGTTGGAAAATCTACCGAATTAGACGATTTAATTGCGCAGCGGGTTGCATCTCCCCGCAAAATGGGTATAGAGCCCGACCGTCTCGCCGGCGTCCGACATCACTGCCCAGGAAATGACAGCTAAAATTGTCGTTCAACCTTCGCAATTGCCGTCATATTCGGTTACCATAAGGGTAACGAACTTGTTATAATGAACCGAAAGCCGCCATGCAGGACCCGCTGCGGCACATCGGATCGGAGGCCTGCTCAATGAGCGAGAACACGAAAACGAAAACCTACGGAATAACAAACCGCACCGATACATATGTCGTCTACGAATTGACGGACAGCGCGACGGATTCCAAAGTGACCGTATGCCCGCAACGCGGGGGCATCGTCATTGGCTGCCGCCTGAACGGCGAGGAGCTGCTCTATCTCGACCGAGACACCTTCATTGACCCGGCTGCGAACATTCGGGGCGGGATTCCGGTGCTGTTCCCCATTTGCGGCCAGCTTCAAGGCGGCACCTACGAGTGGGAAGGACAAACCTACCGCATGCGCAACCACGGCGTCGCCCGCACTTCCGCGTGGGAAGTCGTAAACGCCTACGCGGACGAAGACGAAGCCGCGCTGACGCTCGAGCTTCACAGCAACGAGGAGACGCTCGCATCGTATCCTTTCGAATTCGAGCTTCATTTCACCTATCGTCTCAAAGCGGGCAAGCTCTATATCGAGCAGTCCTACAACAACCTGTCCGAGCGGGATATGCCGGTACAGGCCGGGTTCCACCCTTACTTTATATCGGCTGACAAGCAGCTCAAGTACACATCCGATGCCACCAAGGCACTCGACTACAATGACGGTCAAGTCAAGCCGTTCGAAGGCGCGTTCGACCTCGGCAGCCTGGTCGAATCGGTCGCGCTTCTCGATCCGAAGACGCCGGAGATCTCCTTCCCGTCGCCGTCCGGACGCAGGATCAAGCTGAGCTACAGCGACGTATTCGGCGTCGTCGTGTTCTGGTCCGTCGAAGGCAAGCCCTTCGTCTGCGTCGAGCCTTGGACCGCATTGAACGAAGCGTTTAACCGCAAAGAAGGCCTCATCCTGGTGCCGCCGGGTGATAGTCTGGACGCGGACTTCACGATCGAGACCGAAGTTTAAAGCGAAGCTCGTGAAAATTGCGACCGTACTGCAAAGCGGCCTGCCGCGCCTGATCATCCTGAGGGATGAAGAGGGCGGCAGGCCGCTTTTTACGGTTCAAGCTTCAGCATGGCGCCCGCCGCTTCAAGACGGGCGCGCCATGCCGGCAGGCAAAGCGCCTTGAGATAGGCGTACAGGCTGCGTGCGAGGATGCGATCCGGGATCGGCTGGCCGATCTCCTCGATCAGTCTGCCCGCCGCCTCGAGCAGGTCGGATCGGCGTTCGGGCGCGAGCTCCTCCGGACCGCTTTGTTCGACGGTACGGACGAATTCGCGCAGCGCGGCGCCGTACTCGCCGTCCAGTCCGCGCTTCGTCTCCTCTTCGTCCATGAGCGGCGCGGAGCCTCGTCCGGCAAATCCGGCCATCACGTCGTCGAGCCGTTCCAGCAAATAGTCCCCGACTCGCTCGCCTTTCATTTTCCGCTTTTCCAGCAGACAGGTGTGCATGACCTCGTTCAGCATGCCGCTGAGCAGATGCGCGCCATCCCGGCCGTATGCGGCGGCGGCCTCGCCATAGATCGCGACGATATACTGACGCTTCCACATCAACAGCCGATGTCGCAGCTCGTGCAGCAGCTTGGACTTCTGCTCCTGCCCGATATTGGCCTGCGGCTCCTGCATCAGCATCATGAGAAAATCCCAATTGTTCTGGAAGTACTCGAAATGCCGTACGAGCTGCAGCCTGAACTGCTCGCGCGGGCCGAGCTGCCGCTCATCCGGCAGCACGGCAAGCTCTGCCATCATCTGCTCGACGAAGTGCCAGATGACGGCCAGCAGGAGTTCTTCCTTGCCTTTGAAGTAAAAGTAAATCGAGCCCTTCGCCATCCCCAGTTCGTCGACGATCTCCTGGATGGACGTTGCGTGGAATCCCTTCCGCGCAAAGCAGCGCATGGCCGCTTCGATAATCTGATGCTTGCGGGCATTCATATCGGACCCTCCCTTGCGGAAGAAGCTAGCTTCAACCTTAAACGCTCGGCTTGGACTTGCGGCTCAGCTTCGCGCGCAGCTTCATCAGCGTCTCGTAAGCGATCGGCACGATCAGCAGCGTGAGCAACGTGGAGCTGACCAGGCCGCCGATGACGGTGACGCCAAGCCCCTTGGAGATGATGCCCGCGCTCTCGAAGCCGAACGCGAGCGGCAGCAGCGCGCCGATCGTGGCGAGCGCCGTCATGAGGATCGGGCGCAGACGCGTGCCCGCCGCTTCCAGGATCGCTTCCCTTGTGGAGAGGCCTTCCTGCTCTTTGTGAATGACCCGGTCGATCAGGACGATCGCGTTGGTGACGACGATGCCGATCAGCATGAGCGCGCCCATGAGCGCGGATACGCTGAGCGTCTCCCCCCGTCAGCCAGAGCGCGACCAGGCCGCCGATGATGGCGAACGGCAGCGAGAACATGATCGCGAACGGCGCCAGACCGCCGCCGAACGTCAGCACGAGCACCAGGTAAACGATCGCGATCGCCGCGGCCATGGCCAATCCGAGCTGCGTGAACGTCTCGTTGATCTGCTCGGTGACGCCGCCGTAACTGATCTCGACGCCTTCAGGCAGCTTCAGCTCGTCGACTTTGTCTTGCAAGTCGGACGAAGCCTTGGCGACGTTGGACGCCGTGATCTCGGCGCTTACCGTCGCGACCAGACGCCCGTTCTCCCGCGCGATCGAATTCGGCGCCGTGCCTTCCTGGACGTCGACGACGTCCTTGATCGGCACTTGAATGCCGAGCGGCGATTGCAGCTTGACGTTGCCGATATCCTCGATGCCGCCGTAGGTCGCCGTTTCCTTTTCCACGAAGACGTCGTACTTCTTGCCGTCCTCTTGGATCCGGGCCAGCGCTTGGGACTGCTGCTTCGGCATAAGCGCCATCGCGACTTGGCCGGCCGTCAGGCCGTATTGGCTCAGCTTTTGCTGATTCGCCGCGAGCGTATACTGTTCGTACGTCTTGGACAAGCTCGTATCGACCTTCTTGAAATTGCTGTCTTTCTTCATCAGCTCGGCGACTTGATTCGCCGCCGTACCGACAGCCGTCAGGTCGTCGCCGTAGATGCTCATGCTGAACGTGCTGCCGCCGACGCCGCCGGAGAAGTCCATCTCCGACCACGTTCCTTCAGGCACAAGCGCCTGCAGGTCTGCGACGAGCTTCTCCTTTTTGTCGGCGAAATGCTTCGTCTCGTTTTTGAACTGCAGGTAGAACAGACCGCTCTTGGATGGTCCGGGCGACAGCGGGTTGCTGCCACCGATCGAATACTGCATGTTCGTGATATCCGAATCCTTGAGCAGCGCCTCTTCCACCTTGAGCGCGCGCGCCTCGACGTCGGACAGCAAGGCGCCCGGTTCCGGCGAATAGGTGATCATCGTGTACTTCTCTTCCTCTTCGGGGAGGAAGCTCGCGCCGATGACCGGGATCAGGAACAGGCTCGCGACGAGGATAACGACCGAAATGACGACCGTGATCACCTTGTGGCGCAGCGCGGCGGACAGAATCCGGCGGTAGCCCAGCGCCATCTTGCCGGGCTTGTCCTCGTGGCCATGCCCTTTGCCCGGCTTCACGCCGTTCTTGAACAACGTGTGCGCCAGCATCGGCACGACGGTAATCGCCACGAGCAGCGAGGCGAGCAGGGCGAATACGATCGTAAGCGCGAAGGGCAGGAACAGCTGACCGACCATACCGCTGACGGTACCGAGCGGCAAGAAGACGGCGATCGTGACGATCGTCGACGACATGATCGGCATGAACATCTCGCGCGTCGCCTCCAGCACGAGTTCCTTGCCTCTTAGTTTTTCGCCCGTAAGCGACATCCGCCTGTATATATTTTCAATGACGACGATCGAGTCGTCCACGACCCGGCCGATCGCGACCGTCATCGCGCCCAGCGTCATGATGTTAAGCGTGATGTCGAACTGCTTGAGCAGCAGCACGCCGATGATGAGCGACAGCGGGATCGACAAAATGGAGATCAGCGTAGTGCGGATGTTGCGCAGGAAAAGCAGGATGATGATGACCGCGAACAGCGCGCCGAACAGCGCCTTGTTCAGCATCGTCTCGACCGATTTTTCGATCGGCTTGCCCTGGTCGAGCAGCGTCGTCAGCGACAGATCCGGATGGTCTGCCTTCAGTTCTTCGGCCTTGTCCTTGACGGCGTTGACGACATCGACCGTGTTGGCGTCATTCGACTTGACGATCTGGATGCCGATCGAGTCCTTGCCGTTGGTGCGGGATACCGATTCGGATTGGGATACGAGCTCTACGCTGGCGAGATCGCTCAGCTTGACGGTCGGGATGCCCGCCGCCGCGCCGGCTCCGTTGCCTGCGCCTGCCGCGCCGTTGCCTGCCGCGCCGTTGCCGACTGCGCCTCCGGCAGCGCCGTTAGCGCCATCACCGCCTGCCGCAGCGCCGCCTTGTCCGGCTCCCGATGCGCCCGAGCCGGCCGATGCGGGCACCGCGGGGATCGCGAGGTTTTTCAGGTCGTCCAACGTGACGATGCCGCCGTCGACGAGGATCGATTTTTCCGACTTGCCCATGGTGAAAATGCCCAGCGGCACTTCGACCGCGGACGCCTGGATCATCTGCTCGACCGAAGCTTCGGTCATGCCGAACTGCGCGAGCTTGGCTTGGTCGAAGGCCAGCTTGACCTCTTTGACCGATTGGCCCGAGATCTGCACGGACGCCACGCCCGGGATATCCTCGAGCGCCGGCTTCACGACTTCGCTCACGATCTTCGTCAGGTCCTCCAGGCTGCCCTCGCCCGATGCGCTGAGCGACATGACCGGGAACGTATTGATCGAGAACTTGGAGATCGTCGGCGTCTGCGCGCCTTCGGGCAGCTTCGCCGCCGCGATCGCTTCGCGGACGTCGCTCATCGCCTTGTCCATATTTTGGCCAAAGTCGAATTCGAGATTGATGTTGGATACGTTCGACATCGACGTCGACGTCACGTTCTTCACGTTCTCGACGCTCTGCAGGCGCTGCTCCAGCGGCTCCGTCACTTGCTCGATGACGCCTTGCGGGGCTGCGCCCGGCAGGACCGTCGTGACGCTTAAATACGGAAACGACAGGTTGGGCAGGCTCTCCTGCTTCATGTTCAGACCGGAATACAACCCGGCCACGAGAACGATAATGGTGATCATCCAGACGGCGAATTTGTTTTTCAGCGAAAACCCGATAATACTCCTCATGCACTCCGCTCCTTTGATCTCTTTAACCGCCGACACGAGCATGGCGTTAGGATCGCAACGCCGCGTCCGCACGCTTCTTCTGCCATCCTATCGAACGACCGTTCAAATGTCAATTAGCGCCAGTGAACCACGTTATTCTTACTTCCATCGCTAGATAATAAATCCGCATTCAATTCCATTCGAACAATCGTTCAAGTCGATGGCCGACACCTTTGTATACGCCGTCTTCGGCAAAGCCGTTTCAGATTTAACGCGACGTGATATGGATCCGACCTTCCTGGCCCGCTCGACAAAAAGACGCGCTCCGCCGGCAGCCGATCCCCGGAAAAGCGCGTCCATCCTGTATATTGTCGTAAGGCGGTCAAACCGGCATAGCCCTGCCCGTATAATCGACGAACCAAGTCTCGGCCGGCACTTCGGTCGTACCCTCGACGAGGTCGATAATGCCGAGCGCGCTCTCCGCCGGGGACAGCGGCGCCGCCTGTCCGCCCATGTCCGTGCGCATCCAGCCGGGATGAACGGCGAGCGCCCGGATGCCTCTAGGCTTCAGCTCTTCGTTCAACTGCTTCGTGAACATCGACAGCGCGATCTTGGACAGCGCATAAGGGTAGTCTCCGCCGTACGCTCCCGCAAAGCTGCCTGCATCCGAGGCGACATGCACGACGATCTCCGCACCCGACATGCTCTCTCGCATGAGCGGCGTCAGATGCTTGGCCACGATCAAAGGGCCGTAAAGATTCACTTCGAACGTACGCTTCAGATCGTCCATCTCCAGGGAGGCGATGCCGCCGCTTCGGCCCAGCAGGATGCCCGCGTTGTTCACGAGCGCATCCAAGACGAAGCCTTCGTCGCGAAGCTTCGCGGCGAGCGCCCGCGCCTGCGACTCCTCCGATACGTCGAGCGTCTCGATGCGGACGAGACCCGGATAGCGTTCGGCGAGCTCCGCAAGACCGTCTCCCGCGCGGCCGGCGTCGCGCACGCAGGCCGCCACCGCATGGCCGCGGGCCGCCGCGAGCTTGGCAAGCTCGTATCCGAGGCCGCGCGCAGCTCCCGTGATAAGCAGGTTCATCGATCGTTCTCCAGCAGCTCGACCAGCAGCTTCAGCTCGGACGACGTATCCATATAGGCATAGCGCCCGCCCGTGTACTCGCCCTTCTGCAGCAGCTTGTGGCCGTGGCGGCCGAGCAGCTCGACTTTTTGCTGCATGCCTTCGATGACGAAGGCGATATGGTGAAAGCCCTCGCCGTCGCGCTCGAGCGACTCGCGCCAGGTGCTCGGGTGCTCGTCGGGTTCGATGAGCTCGAGCTGCAGCGAGCCCATGTCGAAAAACGCCAGCTTCGCCCGCGCCTGCGAGGGCTGTCCGCCGTACTCGGTGCGCGCGACCTCGGGCGCGTCCGTCCAGAACCAGTGGGGCTTGTCGACGCCGAAGAAGTCGGCGTACGCTTGCGAGGTTTTCTCGATGTCGCGGACGACCAGACCGATTTGCGTAATCGTTTTGTTGCCCAGCAAGTTTTTCTCCACGTTCAATCGCTCCTCTGTCACTTGTTTTCTGCCGCCTAATTTCTGCCACTTATTCTGTGTCTCTGATTGACGATTGACCGATCGGACGGCAGGACTCCCGCCGAATAAGCTTGGATCTAGACATGTAACGAATCGCCGTGCCTTCGGCGCCTTCGATATGGCCGATCACGTAGTCCGTCAGGCTGCGCATCATCTCGCCGAAATCGATCGCCACCGTCGTCAACGCCGGCTTGTACCTGGCGCTCAGCGCGTGATCGTCGAAGCCGATGACGGACATGTCCGCAGGCACCGACATGCCCGCCTCCTGAAAGGCCCGGATCGCGCCGAACGCTATGCTGTCGTTGGCCATGATCATCGCCGTGGGCAGCCGCTTCTCTTCTTCCAGCAGCTTGCGCGCCGCCTGGTAGCCGGCCTCTTCGTGGAAGGATCCCGGCCGCACCCAAGGCTCGCGCACCTCCAAGCCGTGCTCGCGCATCGCTTGCAGGAAGCCGTTGTACTTGTCGATGCCGGAGTAGCGGTTCATGTCGCCGTTCACGATGCCGATATCGCGATGACCCAGCTCGGAGAGATAGCCGACCGCCAAGCTCATGCCATAGGCATTGTCGAAGTTGGCGACGATCCGGTTGCCTTCGTTCCTGTCGGGCAAGTGCTGGTCCACGACGCCGATCGCAAAGCCTTCCCCGATCAGCTCCTCGATGAGGGGCTCCTCGTTGGCCGCGCCGATGAAGATGCCCCCGTCCACGCGCCGCTGGTAAAAAGCGTCCTTGACGCCCCGCACGTTGTCCGCGTCGGACGTGCTGCGGATAATATAGGTCAGCACGTAGTAACCGCGCGCGGACGCATGCTCGACGACGCTCGCCAGCAGCAGGTTCGTGAGCATGTCGCCCGATACGCGGCCGGCTTCGATGACGAACAGGCCGATCGTCCTCGTGCCCTTGCCCGCGAGCACCTGCGCCGACAGGTTCGGCACGTAATGGTAGGCGTCGATGACCTCCATGACCTTCCTGCGCGTCTCGGGCGGCACGTTGGCGTAGTTGTTGATGACGCGGCTGACCGTGCTTCGGGACACGCCGGCAAGCCTTGCGATCTCGACCGAGTTGATTTCCGTTTTCTTCATGTATAGCCATCCTTTTAGAACGCCAATCCGGGGTTGTAAACGCGTGTTTACATTGTTATTCTAACGAATCCGCAATTCGCGGTCAATCCCCTGCTTGCCGTCTCGACATTGACAATATATATTGCCTTCATGTATTATAATATATTAGACAAGTGTTAACCCTCTTATTTTTCCTCTCAATAGGGGTCGACCCCCCTCCCGTTTCCACATCATTCCTTTTTACCAAGGCTGCTGGAAGGACACGAATTCAAGACTGGCGCGGTCATCGGAGCCGCAAGAACGACTGAGAGGCAGGGCTTTCGTTGCTTTCGTGCATGTGATTTACAGGAAGAATTGCGCGGTTTCGCTTGTATGGCAAGTTCAATAGCATAGCAATACAAATCAGACCCCCGCAGGTACCCTGCGGGGGTCGTCCAATTGGGACGGAGTCCGTCCGCGCGCGAACGCGGACGGACGCGCGTTAGCCGACGATCATGTGCATCTCGGCTCCGGCTTCCCCTTCGGGCAGCGGGTTTTTCGGCTTGGAGAGCAGCACGCCGAGCACGAGGCCCACGACGGCGACGCCCGTCAGCACGAGGAATGTAAAGCCGAACGCATCCGCGTACGTGTGCAGATCGGGTGCCTGCAGTTGCTTGTCGACCATAATATCCTTCATTCGCGATGCGGACAGCGTCGTGAGACCTGCTACCGCGAACGACATCATGACCTGCTGCGCGGCGTTCGTGAGCGAGGTCACGCGGCCGACGAGATTTTGCGGAGCGGATTGGATCAGGTACGTATTGAGCGGCATCATGAACAATCCCATTCCGGCGCCGAGCAAAGCCAGCGGCAGGATAATCGCGCTCACGCCGGCGTCTGCGGAGATGCCGGACAGCAGGAAGGCGGACGCCGTCGTGACGATCATGCCTGCGAGCACGAGCGGGCGGGCGCCGAACTTGTCGCTCAGCTTGCCGCCGATCGGCATCATGATCGCAGAGGCGAGCGCTTGGGGAATCATGATCAAGCCGGTCTCGAAAGGCGAGTATCCCTTAGCCTGCTGCAGGAAGATCGGGACGAGGAACATCGTGCCGAACAAAGCGATCTGCGATACCCACTGGACGATGATGCCGCGGGTGAACGTGCTGGAGCGAAATACCCGCAGTTCGAGCAGCGGATCGCGACGCCTGAGCTCGACGATGATGAACAGGATAAGCGCGACAACGCCGATGCCGATGCCGGTCAGCGTCGTTGACGCCGTCCAGTTGTTGCCCGTGGCCACCGTCTTGCCGCCCTCCGACACGCCGTACACGAGCGCGGCGAACGCGATCGGCGCCAGGATGATGCCCAGCATATCGAGCGAAGCGACGGATTGGCGATCCATCTTCGGCAGCGTGCGGATGCCGAGCAGAATGCCGATGACGCCGATCGGCAGGTTAAGCAGGAAAATCCATTCCCAGCTCGCGTATTCGACGAGCCAGCCGGCGATGACCGGGCCGAGCGCAGGCGCGAGCAGAATCGGGATGCCTAGCATGCCCATGACCTGCCCGACTTTGCCCGGAGGCGACAGCCTGTAGATAAACGCCATGGCGATCGGGCTCACGACGCCACCGCCGAGACCTTGAAGGATGCGGAAAGCGATGAGCATCTCGACCGAATTGGACAGCGCGCACAGGATCGATCCGATCGTGAACAAACCGATCGCGATCAGGAACACCCGCTTCGCGCCGAAGCGGTCGGACAGCCAGCCCGCGAGCGGAATGACGGCGGCTTGCGCCAGCGCGTAGCCGGTGACCGTCCATTGGACGAGCGACAGGCTGTTTTGTTTGAACTCGACCATCAGCTGTGGCAGGGCGACGTTCACGGCGGTCCCGTCCAGGATGACCATGAAAATGCCGACGATGATGGCGATCAGCGGCGCGAATACATCCCGAATGGATGTCGGCTGACCTGGCGATGCAGCATTGGCTTGCATTGTAGCGCTCCACTCTCCCTTGAGTCGCCGCTCGCCCCCGCGCCTCTCTTCGACCTATCGCGCCGTTGACCGCCGCTTGGCTTCAACGTTACAATAGATTCATTCAAGGCCATAAAGGGCCGCGGCTTCTTTAAGCGGACAGATGTCCGCTTTTCATTGCCATGTTACCGGACAATTGTCCGTTTGTCAACGCGAAATTCTAATCATTGGAAGGAGCGTCCCTCGATGATCAAGCCACGCAAGCGCAGCGACGCCGCCGAGAATTGCCGCCTGATCCTGCAGGCCGCGAAGAAGCTGTTCGCGGAGCAAGGCGTCCAGACGGTCAGCATGCATCAGATCGCCAAGACGGCCGGGGTCGGGCAAGGCACGCTCTACCGCTGTTATGCCCATAAGGGAGATCTGTGCGCGGCGATCGCCGAGCAGGTCGGCATGGATACGGTGAAGCAGCTGGAGGCTTTTCTACTGACCAACAAAGACTTGCCCGCCTCCGAGCGGATCGGCGGCGTGCTTCAATACATTATTCAGTTCATCGACGAAAAATTTCAGCTGCTGCTGCCGATCCACACGGTCCATGACTGCGAGGACGAGTCCGCCTTCTTTCGCTCGCCGATGTACCGCCTGGTCTGGGATAAGCTGACCGGCCTGTACGCCGAGCTGGAGCCGGGATACGATGCTAGCGCAGCTCCCGCTCAGGAGGCGAAGGCGGCGGGCCGGGAGGAACGCGACGCGGCTTGGCAACGCGCATCCGCCAAAGCGCATATTCTCCTCAGCTCTCTGAACCCCGCCGGCATCATTCACATGCGCGAAGGGATGGGCTTGGACCGGGAGCAGATCACGCGATATTACTGCGAGCTGTTCGCGCGGTAGCGGGCGATGCGCCGCGGTTTCGCGCCGCAGATAAGCGCATCTGCGCCACAACGCCATCGCCATACAAAAAAGCTGCATCTCCGTCGCGACGACGGGGATGCAGCTTTTTCCTTAAGAGCTATAATACGAACGCTCCGCCACCGGCACTTCTCTGGCGAGCCAGCGCTCGGCCAGCATGACCGCGGGCAGCGCCAGCTCGACGAGCGCGATCGCGGCGACGAGATCGAGCAGGACGTGCTGCTTGATGAACTGCGTCGACAGGATGATCAGTCCGGAGCCGATGCCGACCAGCGTCAGGCTGCGGCGGGTCTTGAAGCTGCTGCTTGCCAGCATGCGGAACACCATGTAGCTCGAGAAGCAGTGAATGCTCGGAAAGCAATTGAACGGCTGATCCCGATGATAAATATAAGCGACAAGACGAGTCAGCGGATCGTGCCCGACAAGATCCGGTCGGGGCACGGTCGTCTGAAAGACGCTGTAGACGAGGTAGCAAACGAGCGCGCAGATCGTATATGTCGCGATGGCGCGATAGAACGTTCGGACGTCCTTGACGAAAAAAGAACAGCACGCACGCGTAGATATAAACGATCCATACGGAATACGGCACGGCGAACCATGAGACGAACGGAACCGCGCGGTCGAGCGGCGTTACCAGCTGCCAGACGTGTCCGCCCCCCCGGTTCACGGCCGCGTAAATCATGCCAAGCACCGGGAATACGAGCATGGCGAGCAGCGGCGCGAACCGCTTGAAGGACGCCATCCGAATTGTTTTCATGCAGATCCCCTCCTCGGGACGGCTATTTGCGGTCCGGCAGGGATCGCACGTACCCGTCGGACATGCTGAGCAGCTTCATCGCGTTGTCATAGTTGGCGCGGCTGTCGCCGCCCGGCGTCTCTCCGCCGTCCTGGAAGCCGAGCGTGCGCCCGTCCTCGAAGCCCGTGCCGGAGATGAACATGCCGCTGTCGTCGATATAGGAGCCCGTCGGCAAATAATAGCGTTCCGGCAGCATATTCCCGGTTGAATTAAGCAGATCTTGGCCAAAATGAAGATGATCGGACATCGACAGGCCCGCGAGATTCGCGATCGTCGGGAAAATATCGGATTGCCCGCCCAGCGTGCCGACCGTGCGGTGCTCCGCCGCCCCTGCAGGCAGCTTGACGAGCAGCGGAATATTAAGCATGTCGGTCAGCACGTAATCGCGGCCGAGCAGCTCCTTCATGAGCTTCTTCTCGCCGGCCGTCAGCGAGTAGATCGGCAGACCCTGATGGTCGCCGTACAGCACGATCGTCGTGTCGTCCCACAACCCGCGCGCCTTCAGATCGGCGATCAGCCCGCCGAGGGCGAAGTCCGCGTAGTTCTGCGCGCGGATGTAGTCGCCGACGAGCGTGCCCTTGAAGCGGTCCGGCAGCTCCATCTTGTACTTGCGGGACGGAATCTTGTACGGATGATGGCCGGACATGGAGATCAGCTGCGCGTAGAACGGCTTGCCGCTCGCCGCCATCTCCGCCAGCTTCGCGGTGGACTTGGCGTACAGCACTTCGTCGGAGGCGCCGAACATGACCGTGTCTTCGTCGCCGAACAGCTTTTTGTCGTAATACGTCTGCCAGCCGAGCGCCGGATACAATTCGGTACGGTTCCAGAACACGGCGTCGTTCGTATGGAACGTCGCGGTATCGTACCCGTTCGCGCCGAACAAACGCGGCATGCTCGGCAACTCCTTGCCCGCGTACTCCTGCGAAGCCGCGCCGTGGCTCGGCACGAACATCGACGTGTTCACGACGAATTCGGCGTCCGCCGTATTGCCCTGGCCGACCTGCTGGTAGAATCGGTCGAAGTACAGGCTGTCTCCGACCAGCGCGTTCAGGTTCGGCGTGATAACCTGACCGTCCACGGACTTGCCGATCAGGAAGTTCTGCAGCGCCTCCATCTGGACGACCAGCACGTTTTTCCCGCTCGCCTTGCCCCAATAGAGCGGCGTGCCGGACGGCGGCGTGTAGCCTTTAAGCTGGTCGATCTGCGACTGCGTCATGCCCGAGACGTCGACGTGCTCGTCCTTGGAAGGCGCGAACGCAGCATAGACTTCATAGTTGATAATTCCCATTTTCTCCGCCTGCACGACCTCGTTCATGCTGTGCCGGTAGGGCCAGACGGTGAAGATGCATGCGGCCAGCGCCAGCACGCCGATGACGGACAGCACGCTGCGCCGTTCGCGCACCTTGAGCCCGCGTCCCCAGGCGCGGAACGACTTGCTCAGGCACAGCAGGAGCAGCAGCGCGACGAAGTCCGTATAGATGAGCAGAAAATACGGATGGAGCAGCGAGAAGACGCTCCCCCTTGACCTCGGTCACCTGGTTGACCTGCTGAAGCGCGTGATAGGTGACGATGACGCCAAAATATTTATAATACATAATCACGGCAAAATAGACCGACGTCAGAACGCCGTTCGCCGTCAAATACAAGCCGAGCTTGCGCCTGGGCGCGAGCAGTTCGATCAGGCAGAAGACGACCCACACGGACGGCAGCCCCGTCGCGAGCGGCAGCCACAGCCGCCAGCCCTCGAAGATGACGTACCCCGCCAGGTACATCTTCAGAATCATCAGGAGGGAAAAAAGCACAAACGGCTTCGTAAGCCAAAACCGCACCCGTTGCCATGCCATCATAGAATACAAGACCGTCCCTCTATTTAAATGTAAAACGCTCGCCTAAGAGGCCGATTAATGTAAACTGCAAGTTAACCGGACCAACCAAAATCAACTTCATCATTATAGTCCTTTGCCGCCTTCAAATAAAGCGATGCATGCAATTGCCAGCCGCCGACGGAATCGGGCCTGCCGCACGCTTCGCGCTTGGTAAAAATAAGCTATAATGTGGACATACGAAAGGAAGTGAGCGAACATGGCCATTCGGTATACAAGACCCTACGACGAGATTCTGGATGAGCTCTCCGAGGCGCTGGCGACCATCCCGGACTGCTACGATACGTTCGAGATGGAGGCGCAGGAGTGGGCGGACTTGACCCAGGCGGAAAAGGACGTGTGCATCCGCACGCTGGCCGACGATCTCTTCTACGTGTTGGGCGCGGAGAAGTCTGCAAGCGCTGGCTCCGGCAGCGTCGAGTACGACAAGGCGCATCATGTCATCAAGGTCGTGTCGACGCCGCAGCTCGTTCATATCGTGGGCCTCAGGGAAAAGGCCTGACGCCGTCCCGATACTGTAAATCCGCTCGCAAAAAGCCCTCCGCCAGATACGGCGCGAGGGCTTTTGCGCATTGGAAATGAAGTTTAACAACTAGGCGATTACTTCCCTTAATGAACGATCCGATACTTTCGATCAAAAGGGTTGTGCACGACGTACGCTTCGACAACGCCGTTCCGCCAGCTGATATCCAGGCTGAAGCCGCCTCTCAACCGCAAGCCTTGGAGTTCGCCTCCGTGCAGACTTGCCGGCAGCGCAGGCAGCAGGCGAAGATCGTAGCGCTCGATCCGGCCTTGCGGATCCGTCACCGGACTGGACTGGGCGATCGCTTCGAGAATCAGGGCAGGCACGCCTCCGCTGATATCGGCGTTGAATAGCGACGGTCCGTAATCGTGAGAGGATGCGAAGGTGGCGTAATAGTTGTTGTTCGCCATCGACTGCAGCATCGTCTCCACCATCTCCGCGTCCTGCAGATGCGCGGCGGCCATCCCCATTTGCACGAGCCCGAAAGCCATCGTGCCCTGCTCGTTCTTTTTCCGCTCCCGCTTCAGCCGGTATGTCGTCTCGCACGCTTCATACAAAGCGCGGTCGCGCCGGATCTCTTCGGGAATGTCGTAATAGAGCATGTACAGCTGCGAGGCATGGCGATGATCGTAATTGTCCGCGTATTGCGGCGCCGCCCATTCCTTAAGCGCTCCGTCTTCATTGACCTGATAGGCCGGCATTTTCGCCAGCATGTCCTCCCATTTTTCGACCGGTTCGTCCTCTAGCCCGAGCGTTCGGCAGCCGACGATCAGATTCGTGAACAGCGCCTTGGCGACCGCGATGTCCATCGTCGCATTGACCGTTGCCGAACTTTCCCGATGCATAGGCGTGTTTTCCGGCGAATAGGAAGGGATGAACAGCCAGCGGCCGTCCGCATCCGGAATCAGGAAGTCCTCGTAAAACAAAGCCGCCTCCTTCATAAACGGCAGCGCGCGTGTCCTGAAGAATTCGTCATCTCCCGTATAGAGCCAGTAGTCATAGTAAAAATGAGCGGCCCAAGCCGCTCCCGCCGTCCAGAACAGCATCGGATAAGCCGTGCTGAAGTGGATGTCGTAGCCGCCGGCGCTCGTACGGGAAGGTATATGAATGCCCCGGCAGCCGAAGAGCCTCCTGCTGTTCTCGCGGTAATGCGCCAGATTTGCTTCCTGGTAATCGAAGTAGCTCAGCAGGCTCTCGAAGTCCCCCGACGGCAAGAGGCCGGATATCGCGGTCTGCACGTTGCCGTTCTGCGTGTAATCGCTGCTCCACGGAACGGGGTAGACGCCGGCCCATACCCCTTGCAGGTTCGGCGGCAGCCCGCCGCAGCTGGATAAGATCTCGTAACGCCCGGCGTTAAAAATTTTCTCCATGAACGAAGCCGGCGCGCTGCCGCTTTGCCTGCCCGCCGCCCATAGCGCCTCGTCGTCTGCGGGCAGCGCGTCATCCTGCAGCTGCAGCGAGATTCGCGAATAGCGCTCTTGGTGGACCGACGCATGCTCGCGCAGCAACCGCTCGTAGGCGGCGGGCAGCGCGGACAGCCGGCTGGCTTCATGCGCGGCGGAGAACGCTGCCAGATCGTCGATGACGACCAGAGATACCAGGATCAGAGCCGTCTTGGCCGCTCTGATCGCTACCTTCGCATCAGCGAACGACACCTCGCCGTCGCAGGCCGCCACGATCGCTACGGTCGCATAGCCGGCGCCGGTCCCCGCGAACTCCCGGATGCGGACGACAGCCTGCCGCGCGTCGCTGGCATGCGCGACGAATTCAGGTTCGGCGTAGAAATGGGACCGATAAAACTCGGCATCCGCTTCCGTATAGAGCGGCTCGCCCAACGACAATTCATAATTGGCCGCCAGCCCGCCCGATTCCAGCTGAATGACGCAGGCTTGCGCGGTTCTCGATGCAAAGACGCGTCTTGCCAATGCACGGTCGCCGTCGTCGAACTGGACGCTCGCTTCGCCGTTCTCAAAATCGAGCGAGCGGCGGTAACCGGCGCAGCCGTCCGCGAGCTCGGTCGCGATGCGCAGCTCCGCCGCTGGAAAGAAGGGCTCGGTCCATACGAGCCTGTCGTCGCCGTCATGCTCCTGCCGGTACAGGTCCACGATCGTGTTGCAGGCCTCCGCCTCGCGCCCCGCCGCGATGAGCTCGCGGATGGCCGGCAGACGAGGCGCCATCCCGATCGGCTCGATCCCCTGATTGAAGGGCACGACCAGCCGCTCGTGAGCCAAAACGATTCGCTCCGATGCGGCTTCCCCCCATCACGATCGCCCCGATCGTGCCGTTGCCGCACAGCATGCCTTCCTCCCAGCGTGCCGCCGGCCTTGTCAATGTATATCCGTTGCGGTTCATGTCCGATTCTCCTTCAATTGCCCTTTAATAAGGCTGACATTTAATACACTTGATCGTTAACGCAGCTGACAACTTACGAAGCGAACCGCTTCGCCAAAGCTATAGGATAAGGTTCTCTTGCCATAAAAACGTTTTCTTCACAGTATAGCATGCAGAGGGGGGTATGGGCATCGTCTAAAAGCGATCGGGGCTGTGGTATAATGAAATATTACCATTCGCGCGCGCTGCCGCGGGGAAGGAAGCTTACGCATGATTTATCACCCGTCCCTCCAGCAGATCAAGCTGCTGTGCGGGCAAACCGCTTACGAGCGCGGCATGAAGCTGGATAAAGCGGGCAAGGCGCTGGCCGCCGACGAGCAAAAGGACGAACGCCGGTACGAAGCGTACGTATGGGGCGCCGAAGGGCGCCGTAGCGTGCGCATCGACCTGGGCGACTCCGGCATCGTCGACGCCCGCTGCGATTGCTCGGCCGCGCATTCGCAATATTACTGCGAGCATATCGCCGCCGCGCTGATCCATCTCCACGAAGAGCGGGCGCCCGAGCCGGAGGAACGCCCTTTTCCCGCGGCGCCTTCGGTCAAGCGGGAAGCGCTGATCCCGACTCGCGACCTGCTCTTTACAAAAGGATTGATCTCGCTCTTCGACGGCCCCGCCGGAGCGGCTGACGCGGTCGAAGATAGCGGGACCGAGGCCGGCGAGATCGTCCCGCTCGACGTCGAGTTCATCTGCAAGGCCGTAACGGAGAATACCCGCTCTCCGCTGCTCGCGATCGAGATGAAGGTCGGCCCGAAGCGGTTGTATGTCGTGCCGAAGCTCAAGGAGTTCCTCGAACGGATCGAGCTCGGGCAATCGTGTGTCTTCGCCAAGCACTTCGTCTACGATCCCGCCGTTCACGTCTTCAAGCCCGAGGACCGCGCGATCGTCGACAAGCTCATCGTCGTCGCGCGCAGCGAGGCCGCTTATCGCGACGCCTTCCGCGCGGCTCCCGGCGGCATGGCCTTCGCGATGGACCGGCTGCTCATCTTGCCGCCCCTCGCCTGGGAGGACCTGCTGCCGCTGTTCGCTCGCGCGAACGTCCGCTTCGAGTACGGCATGCGGACCGCCGACGCCGTCGCCGTGACCGAGGAGCCGCTGCCCCTCGTCTTCGAGTTGGACAGCGCCGAAGACCTCGAAGGCTACCGGCTAGACATCCGCGGCCTCGAAAAGCTCGTCATTCTGGAAAATTACGGTTTTATTCTTGCGGACGGAACGCTCCATCGCACCGGCGACGCGGCGATCCGGCGTCTCGAAGAGCTCAAGCGGATGTTCGCCTACAAGCCGGCCAAGCAAGCGCTGATCGCGCCCGCCCAGATGGAGTCTTTCCTGGACCGCGTCGTCCCCTCCCTCAAGCGGATCGGACGGGTGGACATCGCGCAGCCGATCGCGGACCGCATCGTCAGTCCGCCGCTCGCCGCGCGGCTCGACCTCGACTGGCTGAACGGCAGGCTGCTCGCCCGGCTCACTTACCGTTACGGCGACAAGGAGATCAATGCCCTGCAGGCGGACAGCCCGCTGCGGCGCGACGCCATCGACAATGACGCCATCCTCGTGCGCGACGTCGACACCGAGCATCGGATCATGGCCTTGATCGAGCGCGCTTCGTTCAAGTACAACGGCAGCGAGCTGTATCTGGAAGAAGAAGATCAGATCTACCGATTCCAATACCGGCTGCTGCCCGAGCTCGAGCGGCTCGTCCAGGTCAACGCGACGGCGCCGATGCGGCGGCTCATCCAGGACCTGCCTCCTGCGCCGCGCATGACGATCGACTACGACGCGCACGCCTCCTGGCTGGAGGTGCGCTTCGACGTCGAGGGCATCGACGACGACGAGATCCGCGACATCCTGCGCAATCTGGTCGAAAAGAAGCCTTATTACCGCCTGTCCGGCGGCGGCCTACTATCGCTTGAGGACGCCAGCTATGCCGAGATCTCCCGGCTCATGGACGAGATGGGCATCCGCAAATCCGAGATCAAGGGCTCGCGGCTCGATCTCGCAGCCGTGCGAGGCCTGCCGCTCATGGACGCCGACGTTCGCGGCGGCAGCGTCAGGCTCACGCGGGCGCTGCGCGAGCTGCTCGACAACATGCGCAATCCGGACAATCTCGATTTCCCGATTCCGGACGGCTTGAAGGCAACGCTCCGCGACTATCAAAAATTCGGCTACCAGTGGATGCGCACGCTCGCGCACTACCGGTTCGGCGGCGTGCTCGCGGACGACATGGGCCTCGGCAAGACGCTCCAAGGGATCGCCTTTATCGCGTCCGTCGCAGACGAGATCCGCGCCTCCGGGCGTCCCGCGCTGATCGTGTCGCCGGCTTCGCTCATCTTCAACTGGAAGCACGAGCTCTCTCGCTTCGCGCCCGGTCTCCGGGTCCGCATGGCCGCCGGCGACAAGCACGAGCGCGCCGACACGCTATCCGGCATGGAGGACGCCGACGTCGTGATCACCTCCTATCCGCTGCTGCGCCGCGACATGGAGCTGTACGGGGGAGCTGAAGTTCTACTGCCTTTTCCTCGACGAAGCGCAGGCGATCAAGAACCATGCGACCCAGACCGCGCAGGCCGTGGGACGCATCCAGGCGGGCATTCGCTTCGCGCTCACCGGCACGCCGATCGAAAATTCGCTCGACGAGCTGTGGTCGCTGTACGACGCCGTCTTCCCCGAGCTGTTCGGCAGCCGGCGGGAATTCGCCTCGCTCTCCCGCGAGCTCGTGGCGAAGCGCGTGCGTCCCTTCCTGCTGCGCCGGATGAAGCGCGACGTGCTGAAGGAGCTGCCCGACAAGATCGAGACGCTGCAGCATTCGGAGCTGACCGACGATCAAAAGAAGCTGTACGTCGCTTATTTGTCCAGACTCCAAACCGAGACGCTTCAGCAGCTCGAACACGAGGGCTTCCAGAAGAGCCGCATGCGGATTCTGGCCGGCCTCACGCGGCTTCGGCAGCTCTGCTGCCATCCGGCGCTGTTCGTCGAAGGCTACGAAGGCAGCTCCGGCAAGCTGGACCAGCTGCTTGAGATCTTAGGGGACGCGCTGGACGCGGGCAAGCGAATTCTGCTGTTTTCCCAGTTCACGTCCATGCTCGCGATCATCCGCGACGAGCTGTCGCTGCGCGGTCTGCCCTACTTCTACCTGGACGGCCAGACGCCCGCGGCGGAACGCGTCGAGCTGTGCGCCCGGTTCAACGAGGGCGAGCACGATATCTTCCTGATCTCGCTGCGCGCGGGCGGCACGGGCCTGAATCTGACCGGCGCCGATACGGTCATCCTGTACGACCTGTGGTGGAATCCGGCAGTCGAGCAGCAGGCGGCTGACCGGGCGCACCGGATCGGGCAGAAAAACGTCGTGCAGGTCATCAAGCTCGTCGCGGAAGGAACCATCGAGGAAAAGATGGTCGAGCTGCAGCAGCGCAAGCGCGACCTCATCGCCGAGGTCATCCAACCGGGCGAAGAGAGCCTCTCCGCTATGACAGAAGACGAGATTCGCGAGCTGCTGAACATTTAATCCAATATTTGTTGTCCCGTATTGATTGCAAATTAAAACTTCGGGGTATAAAATTCATGAAATATTCGCCAGTACCTCTGGCGTATTACATATCATCCTACTAAGGAGTGATCTTTCATGAAAAAGTCCATGAAGAAAACAGCCGCGCTGGTGCTCGGCGCCGCCATCGCGATGTCCGCTACGGGTGCCGCCGCATACGCGGAAGAAACGCCGATGCCGTCGAAGCTGTGGTTCCAGGTCGGCAACCACAACATCGGCATCGACGACGGCGTCGAGACGCTCGACACGACGCCTTACATCGAGAACGGCGTCACGTTCGTGCCGTTCGCGGTCATCGCCGACAAGTCCGGCGCGCGCATCAACTACAACGGCAAGAAGACAATTTACATGAAAAAGAGCAACAACAAGGATACGTACACGTTCACGATCGGCTCGAACAAGTACATGTACAACGGCGAAGAAAAAACGCTCGCGGCCAAGCTGACCGTCAAGAGCGGACGCGTCGTCGTCCCGCTTCGCGACATGGGCACGCTGCTGGGCTGGAAGGTCGTCTCGTACGACAACGTGAAGAAGATCGTGCAGATGACGATGTAAAAGATGAATTCGATTAAACATTAATGAAGTTAAAGACGGGCACCCCTGCGGGTGCCCGTTTGTCATGCGCGCGGGCCGTAGCAAGATTGCTCGACGTTGATGGGTTCTATAGGAAGGGGCGTTCCTCATAGGCTCAAACAAGCACAGTCGCGTCCATTAGGCACGGCGAGGGAAAGCAGGTGTCGGCATGACGACAGAAACGCGAAGCCAAGAGCTGCGGTCGCTCCTCGAAGAGACGTTGCGGCAAGCCGTCACGTGTCAGGAAGAGGCGATGGCCGGTTTCATCCGGGCCGCCGCCCTTCACATGCAAATTTGCGCGCGCAAAATGGCGGAGGGCGTACCAAGCGGTGCCGGAATGCCGCCGAGCGCCAAACCGCTCGCCGACGCCGCCATCGCCGCGGCCCGGATCGCCGAGTCGTTGGACGATCTGCAGCGTCTCGCATGGGAGATCGCGCACAATCTTAAAGTAACGCGGCCGACCTCCTCCCTCCGGCAGTCTCCCGCAACGAGCGAAGCCGCCGTTTCGAAGGCTCGATTTTCAAGCCCTGAGAAAGCAGCCCCAGCCTGGTTCGCCAATATTAAAAAAGCCTCATCCCGCGAAATGAATTCGCCTGGAATGAGACTTTTCTTAAACATTACTTGGCCGCAGCTCCCTCAGTTTCTACGGGCACTACATAAGCCTTCTTCACGACGAACGCGCCCTTCGCGTTGATCAAGCCTTCCCATTCGCCCTTGATGGCGTACGCCAATCCGTCTTTGAAGGCATCCGCCTGATCGAAGGTCGGCTCGATGACGACAGCGCCCTTTTTTGTTAATATAGCCGTACTTGCCGTCCTGCTCGAACGCCGCCAGACCTTCGCTGAAGTCGCCGACGTCGTCGTAGTCCGTCTCCAATACCGTCTTGCCGGTCTTGTCGATGAATTGAACGGCGCCGTCTTTAACGACCGCCGCGAGCCCGTCGCTGAAGGCGTAGCCTTCCTCGTATTGCGCGGGAATCGCCCATTCGCCCTTCGCGTTCAGGTAGCCGAATACGCCGGTCGATTGCTCGACGCCGTCAGTCTCCGCGCTCACGAGCGTTGAAGCGAGCGCCAGCCCCCCCCCTTGAAGTCCGATACCGACTGGTACTTTGCCGGAATGACCAGCTTGCCCGTCTTGTCGATAAAGCCGTAGCTGCCGTCGATCTGCACGGCCGCGAGACCGCCGCTGAAGTAGAAGGCGTCCTCGTACTGCGCGGGAATGACGAGCTTGCCCGTCTTGTCGATATAGCCGAAGCTGTCGCCGCTGCGAACCGCGGCCAATCCTTCGGAGAAGTCGAACAGCTCGTCGTAAGCCGGGTTCAGCACCACTTTGCCGGACTTGTCGATGTAGCTCTGCGTGCCGTCCTTCGAAGTGACGAGCGCCAAACCGTCGGAGAAGTCGTACGCGCTGCTGTATTGCACCGGAATCGCGATCTTGCCGCTGCGATCCTCGTAACCGAACGCGTCGCCTTGCTGCAGCACCGACAGGCCGCCGCTGAACGCGCTCGCGATGCCGTAGGTAGCGCCGATCACGGATTCCCCGTAGACGTTAACGAACGACGTGTTGCCGTCCTTGGTGAACGGATGCAGCCGCGTGTTCACTTCATAGGCGCCGGTCGATGCGTTCCACGAGAGCGAAGCGCCGAGCGATTCGGCGACGAACCGAAGCGGCACGTAAGGCACGCCCCCGATGAGGATCGGCGCCGCGACGATCGCGCTTTTCGCGCCGTTCACCTTCGCCGTCTTCGACTCGGGCTGAAGAATGATCAGGCGGTTGCCTTTTTTGATCGAGATCGTGTTCGTCTTGGCATCGTACTTGCCCGCTGCGCCCAGAGCGGCGGAGACGCCAGCGAGCGGTCCGTACGTCGCGCCGTTTTTCGTGACGGGCGCCCAGAGGGATTGCTGGCTCGTGCCGTCCACCGACACATAAGGCTTCGCGGCAGGCGCCGCGTAGGCGCCCGGCACGGCAGCGAAGGCGAGCGCTTGCGCGCCGATGGCGACGGCGAGCGCGGTTTTGGCGATACGTTGTTGGATGCTGCGGCTATAGAACATCTCGGTTACCCCTTCATATTGGAAGATGACTGCATGTCGAGCGTGAACGCTGTCGCGCCGGCTTATTTCTTCAGATAGATCTGGTCGAACGTGCCGCCGTCCGAGAAGTGCGTCTTCTGCGCCTTATCCCATCCGCCGAAGTCCTTGATCGTGACCAGATTGAGCTTCGGGAATTGCTTCGAATACTCGAGCGCGACCTTCGGATTGATCGGGCGGTAGAAGTTGCGGGCCGCGATGCGTTGGCCTTCCTCCGTATACAGGTAGTCCAGATAGGCGGTAGCGACTTGGCGCGTATCGTGCTTTTGCACGTTTTTGGTAACGACGGCTACGGTCGGTTCGGCGAGAATGCTGAGCGACGGCGTGACGATCTCGAACTTGTCGCCGTACTCCTTTTTCGCGAGAAACGCTTCGTTCTCCCACGCGAGGAGCACGTCGCCGATGCCCTTCTCTACGAACGTCGTCGTCGAGCCGCGCGCGCCGGTGTCGAGTACGGGAACGTGCGTGAAAAGATCTTTGACGAAAGCCTTGGCTTTGTCGTCGCTGTTGTTGTTATGCTTGAGCGCGTAAGCCCAGGCCGCGAGGTAGTTCCAACGCGCGCCGCCGGACGTCTTCGGATTCGGCGTGATGACCTTCACGTCGTTTTTCACGAGATCGTCCCAGTCCTTGATGCCCTTCGGATTGCCCTTGCGCACGAGGAAGACGATCGTCGACTTGTACGGTGCGCTGTTGTTGGCCAAACGGCTCTGCCAGCCTTTGCTGATCAGGCCCTTCTGTTCGATTGCGGAGACGTCGTATTCCAACGCCAGCGTGACGACGTCGGCTTCGAGGCCGTCGATGACGGAGCGGGCCTGGGCGCCGGAGCCGCCGTGGGATTGCTTGACGGTGACGCTTTGGCCGGTTTTCTTTTTCCAGTACTTCGCGAATGCCGCATTGTAGTCCACGTAAAGCTCGCGGGTCGGATCGTAGGATACGTTCAGCAGGGTGATGCTTTTCTTTTCGTTCTTCTTCGATACGGCCGCGAACGCGCTGGAAGTCGTCAGCGCGAACGCCAGAATTACGAACATGGCGATTTGCAGGCTTCTTTTCATCTTTGCATTCTCCCTTTGTCCCCATTTGGTTTTTTTATCGGAAAACAAAGAGGCCGCGATCCGCTTCTCCGCACGAGGATGAAGTACCCGAATTGGCGTCCTTTCGTCCTCGTCCCCTGTTGATCCGCGATGCGGCGGCATGAGCGGCCAGCTAGCATGATCAAGGGATGCAGCCTGACGCCTATCGGCGTTCTCGGTCTGCGGCGGAGAAATGCATATCGGGCCTCCGGTCGTCCGGTAGGTGAATCCATTTCTTGGATCGATCATACAATTCATTATTCCAACCTGTCAACTAGGTTTTATAAACTTTATTTTACAATTATCTATTGACACTTTTCAGCCGAAGTTGCTACAATCGCTCCGTTAAACCTATTTTTCCTATTGGAATTACTAATAAGGGCTTGAAGGGGCGTCATACCGATGATGAAAAGAAATAGAAAGCTTCCTGTCCTAACCGCCGCGATGCTGATCTCGTCTGCGTTGGCCCTGTCCGCCTGCGCTTCGGGGGACGGCAAGCCGATGGATGCGGCGGCTGGGGACGCCTCGCCGTCCGCCAGCTCGGACTACAGCAAGGCGCTCACGCTCAGCGGCGTCTCGCCGGACGGGACGGAGTCGTTGTTCGCCGCATTGAACGACGCGTTCGCTGGCGACTGGAAGTCCAAGACCGGGCAAGACGTGTCGATCAAGCAAACGACCGGTCCTTCTTCCGTGGAGAAAGACGCCGTGAACGGCGGTACGCTCAAGGCCGACCTGGCCGTGCTCGGCGTCGGCACCGACATCGATGCGATCCAGGCCGCAGGGTTGGTCGAGGAAGGCTGGCAGCAGCGCTACGACTACAACAGCTCTCCCTTTTACACCACAGTGGCGTTCGCCGTTCGAACCGGCAATCCGAAAGGCATCAAGACTTGGGACGACATCGCCGCGCCGGGCGTCAAGCTCGTGGCGGCGGATCCGAAGACGTACAGCGATGCCAGGTGGACGTATGCGGGGGGCTTGGGCGTACGCCTTCGACCAAGCGGCCGACGAGGAAGCCGCCAAGACGTTCGTAAAGAGCGTGTACGCGAACGCGGGCGCGCTGGATGCCGACGAAGCGGCTGCGCAGGCGCGTTTCCTCGGCGGAGACGGCGATGTCTGGCTTACGACGGAAGCGCGGGCGCTGGCCTTGGCCGTCGGCGAAGCGCAGGGCAAGATCGAAGTCGTCGTGCCGCCCGTCACGCTCGCCGTCGAGCCGATCGTGTCCGTCGTCGACAAAAACGCGACCGAAGCGGGCACGCGCGAAGCGGCCAACGGCTACGCGGACTTCCTGTTCACCGAGCCGGCGCAGCAGATCGCCGCGGAGCACTATTACCGCCCGCGGTTCGCGTCCATCGCCGAGCAGTTCGCCTCGCAGTTCCCCGAGACGACCGTCCTCACGGTCGACGACAACCTCTCGGGCTGGGAGGAGCTCAACAGTACCCAGTTCGCCGACGGCGGCTTGTTCGACCAGCTGACGGGGAAATAAGCGGGCGGCGGGACGCGAGGTGCAGGTAATATAGGACATCGCATCCCGAGCCGCGCAAAGCGAACAACGCTCCTCGAGGAGGAGCGTTGTTCGTTTTTTTATGGGGGTTGCTGGAGCGAGCGAACCGGTCGCCTTCTGTAGAGAAGGCGATCGGGACTTTCGCGCGGCTACGGGCGCCATCGCAGATCTCCCATCACTCCACCAAACTCCCGGCGCTCTGCTGACACTCCGGCGCTCAGGCCGGATTCACCTTCACGGCGGCCTGTTTGCCGCTGACTTGGATCCCGGTCTCTCGCGTGCCGTGCGGCGCAAGCTCCTTCAGCATGCGATCGATGAGCGCCTTGGCGCGCTCGCCTTCTTTGGCGCCTGCCAGCTTGACCGTGAGCTGCACGGCGTGCCCCGAGGTCAGCAGCTTCTCCGCCTGGCGCAGCTTGGTCTCGTAGTCGTGCTCCTCGATGTGCGCGGTCAGCCGAAGTTCTTTGGTCTTGACCGCGCCGCCCTGGATGCGCTCCGCCTTCTTTTCTTGCGCGTCCGTCTGCTTGGCGGCGCCACGCGCGACGAGCTTGCACGGCGGCGGGCTGCTGAGGAGCGAAGTGCAGACGAGGTCCACCTTCGCTTCTCTTGCCATCGCGAGCGCTTCCTCCCGTCCGACGATTCCTAAATCCTCTCCGCGCAGCCCAGTCAGCGCAACCTCGGAGGCTTTTATTTTTTCGTTCATCAGCAGCATGCCGCCTCTCCCCTTTCCGTCTGCAAAGCTACATATTCAGCACGCCGTGCTGCGCGGCCGTATGCAGATCGCGCCACGCGCGATTGACCGTCTCCCGCTGCATCAGCGCGGTCATGCCCAGCATTGGCCATACCGCATGCGCGGCCGCCACCGCCGATCGCGCGACATCGACGCAGGCGCTGCTAACTCGACTCGCCGCCTCTTCCGACAACACGCGCATGTCGGCAAACGTCCGCCAAGATGACTCGGTCTCCCGATAAAACCGGTCGGAAGCCGCATCCAGCAGCAGTCGCTGCCCCGCGATCGCATCTGAAACCTCCCCGTGCCTGCCCTCATAAGCGCGGTCCCACTCGCCCCGCTTCGCGTCCGCGAGCGCGGCGGCCTCATCAAGGAATCGCCGTCCCAGCCCAAGAACGACCGCCGCAAACGAAACCTGCGCGAACGGCAAAAACGGATAGCGGTAAATCGGATCGTCGTAACGCGGCTCGGACGCGATATCGAAGGTCCGCGCTTCCGGCACGAACGCACTCGCGACGCGGATCGTATGACTTTCCGTCGCTTGGAGCCCCATCGCGTTCCAGTCCCGGACGATCTCCACTTGATCGGGCAGGAAGGCGAACGAACGAATTTCAGGCGCGCGATCATTATCAGGACCGTCGTTATCACCGCCCGCTTCGCCGCCCCGCTCCACGATACAATTCGCGGTGTAAAAGCTGGCATACCCGGACCCGCTGCAATATTTCCAACTGCCGTTCACCTGGTAGCCGCCCGGCACTGCCGTCGCGATGCCCGTCGGATGGCCGCTGCCCGCAATGACCGCGCGCCGGTCTATGAACAATGTCTCGGCCGTCTCCGCCGGCAGCGTCGCCGCGAAAAAGCCGCCGCCCGAGCCGATCGTCACCAGCCAGCCGAAGCTGCCGTCAGCATAGGCTGCCTGCTCGAAAATACGCGCGGCATCCGGCAGCGGCGTCATGCGTCCGCCCAGCTCATCCGGCACGAACAGCTTGAACAGGCGCTCCTCGTAGATCCGCTCCAGGATATCCGGCGACAAACTGCCGGCGCGTTCGGTAGCTGCCGCAGCCTCTCGAACGTGCGCCAGCAGCGCCTCCGATATTCCCTTGCCCGTTCCCCCCCATGACCGCGTGCCCCCAATCTCTATTCCTGTAGGTTGCCTGCATCTCTCAAATACGGACTAGCGTCATTGTATGGCTTTGATCCGTCACTTGCGCTTCCGGTCTTGCCCCTCGCCCTGGCTCCCTGCTGTTCACGCCTTCCCCCTTCGTCCGTCCTTGCCGTATGCGAACGCCGATCTCGCGGACGAGCTCGTTCAAGTTCACCGGCTTGGTCATGTAGCCGTCCGCTCCCGCGCGAAGGCAATCATCGCCGTCCTCCGCGAATGCCTTCGCCGTAAGGGCGATGATCGGCAGCTCCCTGCGGCCGGGCATCGCCCGAATGCGACCGATCGCTTCTAGACCGCTCATACCCGGCATCATAATGTCCATAAGCACGAGATCGATACTCGCGTTCCCGGACAGCAAGCCTAGCGCCTCGCCTCCGGAAGAGGCCGTCACGACGCCGAAGCCCTTCGCCGCGAGCGCGACCCGCAGCGAGTAGACGTTGTGCTCGTCGTCGTCCACGATCAGCAGATGATGTGTCGCGGGCACGCCGGATGCCGGGACGCCGCCGCCCCCAGGACGCCTCGACTCCTGCCTCGGCGGCGCCTCCAGGGACGCCGCCTCTTCCACCTTGGCCGGATCCCGCCCCGACGGCGCCAGCGCGTCAGCCGCCGAAGTGACCAGCGCCGGCCATGGCAGGAGCAGCGTGAATCGGCTGCCGCGACCGGGCTCGCTCTCGAGCCGGATATCGCCGCCCAGCAGCATCGCGAACTGCTTCGCGATGGACAGGCCGAGCCCGGTTCCGCCGTATGCGCGGCTGATCGAGCCGTCGGCCTGGAAGAACGCGTCGAAAATAGCCTCCTGTTTGTCTGCCGCGATCCCGATGCCGGTGTCTTCCACCCCGAAGGCCAAACCGCCTTCTGCCAGCGGCCCGCCTTCGGGCACGCGCGAGACGACGAAGCGCACATGGCCTTCATGCGTGAACTTCAAGGCATTGGACAGCAGATTGTTGATGATCTGCTTCAACCGCTGCTCGTCCGTGTGTAAATATTCGGGCACGTCCGGCTCGCTGCGCAGCGTGAACGTCACCCGCTTGCGCGCCGCGATCGGGCGGAACAGCTCGTCCATATGACCGAGCAGCTCGCGTACGCTGAACACCGAGCGGTCAAGCTCTAGGTGGCCCGCCTCGATTTTCGACAAGTCCAGCACGTCGTTGATGAGGCCGAGCAGTTCTTTGCCGGAATGATGGATGATGCGGGCGTAGCCGACCTCCTCCTCGCTGAGCCGGCCGTCGACGTTCTCCTCGAGCAGCTGTGCCAGCACGAGCACCGAATTCAGCGGCGTACGCAGCTCATGGGACATGTTGGCGAGAAATTCGGTTTTATAACGCGAGGCCGATTGGACCTGGGCGTACATCGTCTCCAGCTCCTGCTTCGCCTGCTCGAGCGAACGTCCCTTGTCCTCGGAGATGCGGTACTGCTTTTCCAGCCGCGCCGCATAGATTTTCAGCTTGTGCGAGCGCTTGTCCTCCGTCATGAACTCCCGCAGGATGAACATGAAGGCGAAGCATAAAAACAGGCTGACGAGAAAGGTGCCCGGCGCGATATCGACCAGGTAATGTCTGCGGGGGGATGATGCCGAACAGCGCGATAAACGCCACGTTGCCGACGTTGACGGAGATGACGATCGTGACCATCTTGCGGAGCTCCGGCCACCGCCTGCTGCGCGCCAGCCATAGGATGAAGAGTACGAGCAAGCTCATCGCGACGACGTTAAAACTGCCGACGAGCGCTGCCTGATTGACCCCGAAGGACAGACGCGCGAGGCCGATGCCGAGCCCGATGACCAGAACCGACAGCCATTTTCGCACGAACAGCGGCGCGACGATGACGGCCAAATAGCGCATGTCGAACATGACCGTCTTCGAAAAGCTGAAACCGAGCTTCATCGTCGTCCAGCCGCACGCGATCGCAAGTACGATAAACAGCGTTTCCTTCCACGCGGAGGGCCACTTATAAACGACGTATTTGTATAGCAAGCTTGCCAGGTAAAGGAGCGTCAGCATCGTGCTGACGTTGATAAAAAAAGATACGCAAAAACGCGCTGATATCGTTCACGGTGCACCGCCTCTTGGGAGCTTGTAACCATTATAGCAAATCGCTCCCCCCCAGCACGCGGTCGAACGAATAATTTGACGGAAGCGCATCGGCTTTTCACGCTTCGAACCAACCTCGAATAGGCGCGGGTCGCATGCGCCCCGCACCTGCCGAAAATTCTAGTTGCTCCTATACGAGCAGATTGATCCCTTCCAACGCCAATCCGATGAGGAAGCCGCAGACGGCGCCATTGACGCGGATCCACTGCAGATCGCCGCCGATCTTGTCCTCCATCATCTCGATCAAGGCATCGTTGTCCAGCTTGTCGATATTTTCCTTGACGAGCTTGCCGATCTTCCAGTGATTGCGTTCGACGAAGCCGGAGATCCGCTCCTGCACCCACGTCTGGAACAGCTCGATCACCTGCGGGTTAGCCCTGAGGCTGGCGAGCAGGCCGGATATAGCAGGCAGTACGTAATCATCGGTGAAACGGGGCTCGCGCACGAAGGCCAGCGCCTTGACGCGCAGATCCTCCAGCCACCCGGCAAGTTGGCGCTCGATCGCGCCGCCGTCCGCCAGACGCGCTTTCCAGCCTTCGAGCTCGACCGATACGGCAGCCGACTCCGGCAGATTGCGAATGGCGTTCCTCATCCCGTTGAGAAGCATCTCGCGAAGCGGGTGGTCCTCTCGCTGCTGCATCTCCGACAGCGTGCCGACGATCGCGTTTTGGAGCAGGCCGCCGATCTTCTCCTCATCCATGAAGGAAATAAACGCGTTCACGGCAAACCCCATCAGCCCGCCGACCTGCAATTTCTGCAGCGCCGCCGCGCCGATGATGCCAAGCTGCCGCCGCGTCTCCTCGCGGGAGGCAAGCCCGCCTGCCTTGTCGATCAGGAAGGCCAGCGCCTTCTCATCGTAGCCTCTGGCCAGCGTCTCGTCGCCAAGCTTGCGCAGCAGGCCTGCCGTATCGAGCTCGCGTATCTTCGACTCGAGCGCGCGGGCGAGCACCGGAACGATCCGGTCCATCGGCAGATGCTCCAGCGCGAATTCGCTCACGCGAACGGCCACGGCGGCGGCGTCCTCGCGATGCGTCTCCAGCAGATCGAGCAGCCGCTCGCCGATCTTGAATTCAGTCGTCTTGGTGACGATGCTCTCCTTGGTTAGCAGCTCGGTCTCGATCGCCTGGATGAGCGAGCGGACGACCTTGTCCCGGTTGCGCGGCAGCAGCGCCGTATGCGGGATCGGGATGCCGAGCGGGTGGCGGAACAGGGCGGTGACCGCGAACCAGTCGGCGAGACCGCCGACGAGCCCGGCCTCGAAGCCGCCGTGGAGCAGCGCGCCGCCCCAGCCTCCGAAGGGGAACGTGGCCAGAAATCCCGCCCCCCATGACGCCAAGGGAAATGGCGGCCGTATGTTTAGCTTGTCCGGGCATGTTCGGTAGACTCCTTCAGCTTCGATATTCTATGTCTATATGATACCCAAAAAGAGAACGGACGGGGAAGCGCGGGATTCACCCGGCTTCTCCGTCCGTCATCGCGCAAGCTTCGCCTCACTTGGATTCGGCGCCCGATACGGGACCGCCGTCCAGCGGCAGCTCGGGCAGCTGCTTGACGTAGCTGTCCGACATGTTCAGCAGGCGAAGCGCCGCATTGTACTGCGCTTCGGTAGAGCCGCCGGCGCTGATGCTGTTGTTCTTGACGTCGTAGTTAGTGCCGTCCTCGAACCCGACGCCCGGCAGGAACACCGAGGTGTCGTTGACGAACGAGCCGGTCGGCAGGAAGTGGCGCATCGGCAGCAGGTTGCTCGTGCGGTTCATGAGATCCTCGCCGAAGTGGATCTGGTCCTTCACGGACACGCCCAGCAGGTTGGCGACCGTCGGCAGGACGTCGATCTGACCGCCCGTTTGCTCGAAGGTCTTGCCGTACGAGACGCCGGGCGCGTGGACGATAAACGGAATGTTGAACATATCCGTGTAGCCGTACTCGCGACCGAAGATGCCCTGCATCAGTCCCTTTTCCTTGTTGTCCAGCGAGTATAGCGGCAGCCCCTGGTGGTCGCCGTAAAATACGATGACGCTGTCGTCCCACAGGCCGCTGGACTTCAGCTCTTCAAGGAACTGACCCATCGCATAGTCGGCATAGTTCTGAGCCAGAATGTAATTGCCGACGAGCGTGCCGTCGTACTCGGCCGGCAGCTTGATCTTGTCCTTGGCTTCGGGAATCCGGTAAGGGTGATGCGCGCTCATCGAGATGACCATCGCGTAGAACGGCTTATCCTCCGCGTCCATCTTGGCCAGCTCCGGCACGGTCTTGGCATACAGCACTTCGTCGGAAGCGCCGAACGCGATATGATCGTCGTCGCCGTAGAACGCTTGGTCGTAATATTTGTCGAAGCCGATCGCCTTGTACAACAACGAACGATTCCAGAAATCCACGCTGTTCGTATGGAACGTCGCCGTATTGTAGCCGTTCGACGACATCAGGCGCGGCAGGCTCGGCAGCGTCTTATCCATGTAGTTCGAAGACGTGGCGGCCTCGTGATGCGGCACGTAGAGCGACGTGTTGACGACGAACTCGGCGTCGGACGTCGTGCCCTGGCCGACGTTGGTGTAGAAGTTGTTGAAGTAGAAATCGCCGGCCGCCAGCTTGTTGATATTAGGCGTGATCTCCTGGCCGTCGATCGTGAGGCCGATCAGGAAATTTTGGAATGACTCCATCTGCACGACGATCAGGTTCTTGCCCTTGGCCGCAGCCCAGAGCGCCGGGTCGACGGACTGCTCTCCGCCCTTAAGCGCGTCGATCGACTGTTGATTGATCTCCTTCATGTCGATGGCTTCTTCTTGCACCGTGCTGTCCGCGAAAATGGTGTAAACCTCGTAATTGAGAATGCCCATGCCCTCTGCCTTTTTTATTCTCGTTCATGCTGGCGTGATTAGGCCAGATGTTGAAGATGCAGAGCGCGGCGGATACGATGAACGTCGCGAGCAGCGCAGTGCGGTTCACCTTGCGCATGCCGATGCTCGTGAAGCGGGCGATATACTTCGGCCGGACCATATAGAACGCGAAAATGACGATATCGATGAAGATCAGCAGGTAGTACGGATCAAGCAGCGAGTAGGTGCTCTCTCCCACCTTCGTCACCTTGTCCGCTTGCTCGAGCGCATGGTAGGTGACGATGACGCCGTAGTATTTGTAGTACATAAGAACGGCGAAGTAGAGCAGGGTAATCGACAGGTTGACGATCATGTAATAGAGCAGCTTGCGCTTGGACGCAAACCACTCGATCAGGCAGAAGACGATCAGAATGAACGGAATCTCGGTCAGCACCGTCATCCAGGACGGGCCGTCGTCAAAGATGACGAACCAAGCCAGGGCGCCTTTTAAGAGCAATATCAACGAAAACCATAGGATCGGCTTGGATTTAATCGCATTCCAAAGTCGCATCTTCAGCACTCTCCTTCTTGCAGCATAGCCTTATTTGCAGACAGTATCCATGCGCGCAATCTCTATCTTTTTTTTGTAATCGGTCTGTAAACAACGTTTCTAATTATGCCTCGAATGCAGCCGCATGTCAAAAGACATAAGCCGCGAAAAAAGCTGAAAATCCGGCTTCTTAAGCGTTCCTGCCGGCCAAATCGGGCCGATATGACCGCATTGAATGGGAATAAATTGAAAAGGTCTGGAATAAATAGGTCCTTACCCTTACTTACGCTCCTCTAACTTAAACGAAGCACGGTTGGACAAAGTTCCGTATCGCTTGCTTAAATGTAGTTAAACGCAGACAAACTTCGGCTTGCCAAGCGATTCCTCATTAAAAAAAGCTCCCTCCTTGGCCGCCGCGGCCGCGGAAAGAGCGTCGTTTTTTTCACAGCACTTTGGAAAGAAACAGCCGGGTCCGCTCGGTGCGCGGGCGTTCGAACAACTGCTCGGGCGGGCCTTCTTCGACGATCGTCCCCGACTCCATGAACAGAATCCGGTCGCCGACCTCGCGCGCGAACCCCATCTCGTGCGTCACGACGACCATCGTCATCCCTTCCGCGGCCAGTTCCTTCATGACCGCGAGCACTTCGCCGACCATCTCGGGATCGAGCGCCGACGTCGGCTCGTCGAACAGCATGATCTTCGGGTCCATGGCGAGCGCGCGCGCGATCGCGACCCGCTGGGCCTGCCCGCCGGACAGCGAGTCCGGATAGGCGTCCGCCTTGTCCTCGAGCCCCACCTTGCGCAGCAGCGACATCGCCCGCTCCTTGGCTTCTTCGGACTTGCGTCCGCGCACCTGCACCTGCGCCAGCGTCAAATTGTCCATCACCTTCATATGAGGGAACAAGTTGAAACGCTGAAACACCATGCCCGCTTCGGTGCGGATGTCCGCGATGTTCGTGCCCTTCGCCATGAGCGAATGCCCGTCGATGACGACTTCGCCTTCGTCCGGGCGCTCGAGCAGGTTGATGCAGCGCAGCATCGTCGACTTGCCGGAGCCGGAAGGACCAATGACGACGACCACCTCGCGCGGCGCGACCTCCAGGTTAATGTCGTGAAGCACCTTGTTTTTGCCGAAGGACTTGGCGACCCCTCGCATTCGAATGATCGGCTCCATCACTTCACCCTCCTCTCGAACCATAGGAGCAGCTTGCTAAGCGTGTACGTGAGCACAAAATAGATCACGCCCGCGGCCAGGTAAGGCTCCCATACTTTGTAGTATTGTCCCTTGGCCGCGTTGGCCCAGTACATGATCTCGGGCACAGCGATCCATGCGACGAACGAAGAATCCTTCACGAGGACGATAAATTCGTTGCCGAACGCCGGGATCATCCGCCGCACCGCCTGCGGCACGATGATGTGGCGCAGCGTCTGCGCATGGGTCATGCCCAGCGAGTACGCCGCTTCGCGCTGCCCGGCGTCGATCGATTCGATGCCCGCCCGGTAGATCTCCGCGGAGTAAGCCGCGCAGTTGAGCCCGAGCGCCAGAATGGCGGCGACGATGCCGTTGGTGGTCCCCAGGATCGGCGGAATCACGCCGAAGTGGATGATGAGCACCTGCAGGATGAGCGGGGTTCCTCGGAACACGTTGATGTAGCCGCTCATCAGCCACCGCAGCGGCCAGAACCGGGCCATCTTGCCGAAGCCTATGAAAAGCCCCAACACGACGCCGATGGCGATCGCCGCCAGCGAAATGCCGATCGTCAGCAGCGTCCCCTTCAGCAGCAGGGGCAAGTAATCCTCGATAATATCGAATCTAAACGCGTAATACACGCCTGCACCCTCTCTCATCAAAAGAGGGCATGCGCCCGGTCTGCCCGGGCCGCATGCCCTCTGCTTCCTAATCGTTGCTGATTATGCCCGATCTTACTTCGCCGTAACCAAATTGCTCGTATCCGGTTCGACGCCGATCCACTTTTTGTAGATCGCTTTGTATTCGTCGCTCGCGCGCACCTTTTCGACGGCCGCGTCGATCTTCTCCTTAACGGCCGGGTCCGTATCCTTCGGCAGCAGGATGCCGTAGTACTCGGACGCGAAGTTCGTACGGTCGTAGATCGCGTTGAACTTTTTGTCCGGATTCTGCTGCACGTAAGACTGCACGACCGCGAAGTCCGCGACGACGGCGTCGACGCCGTTGCTCTCCAGCTCCATCAGCGCCAGCGTGTTGCTGTCGAAGCGCTTCAGGTTCGGATTGTCGTCGCCCATAATGCCCTTCATCAGCGTCTCGGCGGTCGTGCCGCCCTGAACGGCGACCTTCTTGTCCTTAAGCTCAAGGGCGTCCTTAACCGGCTTGTTCTCTTTGGTCAGGATCATGTTCACCGATTCGAAGTAAGGAACGGTAAAATCGAACGTCTGCTTGCGGTCGTCGGTAATAGAGATCGATGAAATACCCCCGTCGTACTTGTGATTGCCGCCGCCCAGATCCGCGAACAACGGGTCCCAGCCCGTGTTGTCCAGCTTGTAGTCGTAGCCGGCTTCCTTCATGACGGCGTCCAGGAAATCGACGTCGAAGCCCACGATCTTGTCCTTGTCCATGCTCTCCATCGGCGCGTAGCTCGCGTCGGTCGCGAACTTCAGCGTGATCTCGCCCGCGTCCGCCGAGGACGCCACGCCCGCGTTCGCGTTGGACGACTCCTTCGCGCCGCATGCGGACAGGCCGACTGCCAGCGCGGCAGTCAATATAATAGATGTCAGCTTTCTCAACATGAATAACCTCCTGCTTTCTAGTCAGCAATCATTCTATCAGCTAGAATGCAAGGATGGCAATGGAAATAATTAATTTTAGCTTCAAAAGTTAACACGAAATGGAATATTATATTAAACATAAGTATAATTCACTAAGATTTTTATTTTCACGCACGAAACGCGCTCATTTCTGCGGAGCCGCCCGGCAAGGGGATGATTGGACGCAGCTCCCTGTTCGCAATCCGCCTGCGCGAGGTATAACCGACGAATGCCTGCAAATGCCGGGCAGGCAAGTCCGCTCGCCTTTCAGCCTGTTCCGATAGGCCGAAAAGGGCTTCACGAGAGGCATTCCTCCCATGAAGCCCTGATCTTCGTGCGCACCTGTTTCTACTATATAAATAGTAGCTTCTTATTTGCTCACGATATCCTTGACGGCCTGATCGAACTTTTCGAACAATTTGTCCTTGTCGATCGAACCGCCTTGATACTCCTGCATCGCCGCGCCCCAGCCCTGGATGACGCCGTCCGGGTACCGCCCCCAGTTCCAGCCGCCCGCATCCTTCGCCTGCTCGGATACGGCCGCGCCCAGTTGACCGATGTCCTCCGAGGTCGCAGGAATCGTAACGAGCGCGGGGATGAACTTGAACTCCTTGGTAATGTAGCTCTTGCCCGTCTCGGAAGTGACCATCCACGCCAGGAACTTCTTTGCCTCTTCGGCGTTCTTGGACTTGCTGTTGACGATCCAGAAGTTCGCCGGGCCGGTGTAGATGCGCGCCTTGCCGCTGTCGTCGATCGGGATCGGCATCATGCCGAGGTTGAGCTTCGCTACCTTGTCGACATCGCCTTGGATCCAGTTGCCTTGCTGGATCATGGCCGCTTTGCCGCTGGCGAACGTGGCGACTTGGGTCGCGTAGTCGGTCGTGAGCTTATCCTTCTGGGAATACTTGAAGACGAGATCGACGTAGTTGATCCATTTGCCGAACACTTCATTGCCTTTGAAGGATGCGGTGCCCGCCTTGTTGTCCTCGATGAACTTGACGGGATCGGCTTGCTCGGAGAGACCGACGTTGATCGTGTGATGGCCGATCGACCACCATTCGTTCGTCGTGGAGAACGGCGTGATGCCGGCGTCCTGCAGCTTCTTGGCCGCGGCCTCGAGCTCGGTCAGCGTCTTCGGGAGCTCAGTGATGCCTGCCTTGGCGAACAAGTCCTTGTTGTAAATGATGCCATAGCCCTCGATATTCATCGGCATGCCCAGCAGCTTGCCGTCCACCTGGGCCGGCGCCGCAGCCGAGTTGACGACGTCGGCGGCCCAGGATTCGCCCGACAGATCCGTCGCGCGATCATAGTACGGCTGGAGCGCCGCATAGCCTTCGGAGTTGAAGATCTCGGGCTCGGAGCCCGAAGCGATCTCGGCCTTCAGCAGCGCGTTGTAGTCCTCGCCGCCGCCGTGCGTTTCGACGTCGACCTTGACGCCCGTTTCCCTTTCATAGGCTTCGGCCATCTTGTTCAAGGCGTCGGCGATCTCGACCTTGAACTGGAACACTTTGATCGTGACGTCTTTCTTCGGCGCGTCGGAGGATGCTGCCGCGGACGATGCCGGCGCGGACGACCCGGCGCCCGAAGCGGCTTCCGAAGATGCCGGCGAAGCGTTGCCGTTGTTGTTGTTGCCGCAGCCTGCGGCGACCGTCAGGAGCGATGCGATCAAGATGCCTGCGGAGATGCGTTTCATGTCATGACCTCCCATGTATTCAATCATCTGGCTACAGTGTCGAGTATAGTGGAGAAAACGTTTGCACAAAACCGACGATGTTGTTGTCAAAAGTGTAACATATTGATCCAGCCTAACCTTTGACCGATCCGGAAGTGATCCCTTCGACGATGTGCTTCTGCAGCAGCAGGAAAAGCACGACGATCGGCGTGACGCTCATGGCGAGACCGGCGAGCGCGAGATCCCACTGCTTGGTATATTGGCCGAAAAACCGCGTGACCGCGAGCGGAATCGTCGTCAGGTCTTTGTTCGATCCGATGATAAGCACGGGCAGCAGGTAGTCGTTCCAGATCCACAGCGTATTCAAAATGACGACCGTGACGGCGATCGGCTTGAGCAGCGGGAAGACGATCCGCCAGAACACGCCGTACGGCGAGCAGCCGTCCATCACCGCGGCCTCCTCGATCTCGAGCGGCACGCCCTTGATGAAGCCGTGGAATAAAAACACGGACAGCGCGAGTCCGAAGCCGAGATAACAAACGACGATGCCGAGCAGGTCGCCGCGCAGCTCCAGAATGCTCGTCACGCGCACCAGCTGCAGCATGACCGACTGGAACGGGATAATCATCGACGAGATGAACGCGAGAAACAGCAGGTTGTTGAAGCGCGTCGGCCTGCGTACGAGCCGGTAGGCGGTCATCGAGCTGATCGTCACGATGCCGGCGACACTGATCGCCGTGATGACGACGGAGTTGCGAAGCGCGGTCGGGAAGCGAATCATCTCCCATACCCGCGAGTAATTCGTGAACTTGTAGGCTTCCGGCAGCGAAGCCGCGTCGACGAGGATCTCGCCCAGCGTCTTAAGCGAATTCGCCAGCACGAAGTAAAACGGAGCGAGAAACAGCAGTGCCAGCAAGATCGCGAATATCTCGATGCCGGCGAGCCGGTAGCGAAGCGAGCGGTCGCGGTTCATCAGGCCTCCACCTCCTTGCGCTTGGTGAGCCATACCTGCGTCACCGCGATCAGCGAGACGGCCAGGAAGAACAGCATCGCTTTTGCCGTGCCGAGCCCGTAGCGGTTGTTGACCAGGGCTTCCGCGTAAATGTTGTAGGCTAGCGACTGGGTCGACGTGCCCGGGCCGCCCTTGGTGAGCGACAGGTTCAGGTCGAACATCTTGAAGGCATTGGAGATGGTGAGGAACAAGCATACCGTGACCGCCGGCATGATGAGCGGCAGCGTCACCTTGCGGATGCTCTGCCAGTAGCCCGCGCCGTCGATCGTGGCCGCCTCGAGCATGTCCTTCGGCACGCCGGTCAGCGCCGCGATGTAGATGACCATCATGTAGCCCGCCGACTGCCAGACGAACACGATGACGAGCCCCCAGAAGCCGGTGCCCGCCGTGCCGAGCCAGGGCTGCTCGAAGAAGGACCAGCCGGTCATTTCCCCGATCGTCTTGAAGCCCTTGGTGAAGATGAATTGCCAGATATAACCGAGCAGGATGCCGCCGATCACGTTCGGCACGAAGAAGACCGTCCGCAGCAAGTTGCGGGTCTTGAGCGCCCGCGTCAGCATCAGCGCCAGCAGGAACGCCAGCAGGTTCGACGCCAGCACCGTGACCGCCGTGAAGCGAAGCGTGAAGCCGAAGGCGGCCCAGAATTTGTCGTCGCGCATAAAAATACGGTTCAGATTGTCCATGCCCGTCCACTGCGCCTTGTTCAGGTCGAGGCCGTTCCACTCGGTGAACGAGTAGTAAAACCCGAGCAGAAACGGCACGAGCACGATGATCGAGAAAGCGATCAGGCCGGGTCCCACGAATACGAGCTGCTGCAGCCACTCTCCGGATTTACCGCCGCGTTTGATCATGAGGCACACTCCCTTTCCGTTATGTAAAATATAAAGCCATATTGCGGCATCGACCACCGATAGATATGATGGGTTTGGTGTAATATATTGACCTCGGGGGGAACCGCCTTGAAAAAAAGCATTCGCACCAAGTTAATGGCGCTGCTCCTCGCGGCCACCATCGTGCCGATGGCGCTGTCCATGGTCATCTCGGATTTTTATATCAAAAACCAGGTGACGGGCAAGGCGATCGCGGAAAACCGCAGCCTCCTCGAGGTCGGCAAAGACAATATCCTGAACTACATGAACACGCTCAACCGCAACTCGTTAAGCGTCTACAACTCGATCAATTCGCCGACTTCCCTGTACGCCATCATCGAGCGCTTTACGGCGCCCGGCGCGGATGCGGAGGCCGCGGATCTCGCCTATCGCACGACCATCTACCAGCACCTCTTGAACATGTACCAGTCGAACAAAGAAATTCACCAGATCCATCTGCAAATCGGACGAGGCGAAGACAGCTGGTCCTATCTGCTGGCGCGAGGCCTGTTCCGCAGCGGACACGAAGCCGAAGGCGGCTGGCCCGCGGGGCGCGCGGACGACCCGGCGCCGTTCATGGAGCCGGCTCACAAGAGCGCGAGCTACGCGCTCGATTCGCGGCAGTCCGTATCCGCACGGGACGTGATCACGCTCAGGCGGCCGATCATTCGCACGCCGAGCGACCAGGTCATCGGCTATTTGTCGATCGACGTCCTGCTGACCGAGCTGGGCGACATCTGCGGGCGGCTCGCGCTGTCGGAGGAGGAGAAGCTGTACGTGCTCGACCGCGGAGGCAACGTCGTATGCGGCAAGGAGCCGGAGGACGGAGATCTGCTTAAAAATACAGGCTGGACGCGCAAGCTGCTGACGGATCCCGGCGGCACCGGGGACTTCAAGTGGTCGGATTCGGCCTTTTCCGGCTATGTGGTCTACGATACGCTGCAGACGCAGTTCATGGACTGGATCGTCGTGAAGCAGCTGCCCTACGCCTATCTGTACCAGAATGCGCAGGGCATCCGCACGATCAACTCGCTGATCATCGCGCTGTCGCTCATCATCGCCGTCATCGCGACGCTCGTCGTGTCCGTGCAGTTCACCAGCCCGATCAAGAAGCTGATCGCGCGCATGAACCTGGTTCAAGCCGGCAAATGGAGCGCGGGCGCGGACGCCCGCCTCGCCCGGAGCAGCGATGAATTCGGCGTCCTGGAGCGGCGCTTCGGCACGATGGTATCGACGATCGAGGAGCTGATCAACCGGGAGTACAAGCTGGCGCTCGCGAACAAGACGAACCAGCTGAAGGCGATGCAAGCCCAGATTAACCCCCATTTCCTGAACAACGCGCTGCAATCCATCGGGACGCTCGCGCTGCAGTCGAACGCGCCCAAGGTTTATGGGCTCGTCGCGGCCATGGCCCGGATGATGCGGTACAGCATGCACACCGAGGAGAGCATCGTGCCCTTGTCGGCGGAGCTCGCCCATGCCAAGGCTTACTTAGAGCTGCAGAAGCAGCGGTTCGGCGAGGATCTGGACGCATTCTACGAGATCGATCCGGAGACGATGGATGTCGCGGTTCCGAAAATGCTGCTTCAGCCGCTCGTCGAAAATTACTTCAAGCACGGCTACGAGCCGGGGGCGGGCGGTAGCCCGGGAGATGGCGGCGCAGGCGGCGTTAGCGCTGAAATAGAAGCGGCAATAGCCGGAGCGAGCGGAACTGGCGAGGCCGGCGCCGCGGGTCAGGCGGGCGCCCGCCTGTACGTTCGCGCTTGGCTGGAGGGCGAGCGCGAATGGCTGCGCGTCGAGGTCGCGGACAACGGCCGGGGCATGGAGCCGGGACCGCTGGAGCACCTTCGCGCCCGCCTGAACCGCGCGGCCGCGGAAGACGTCACGGGCGGGCAGATCGGTCTGGCCAACGTCCACATGCGGCTTCGCTTGTACTTCGGCGAAGAGGCGGGCATGGCGGTGGACGCTTCGCCGGGCGGCGGATTCAAAGCCGCGCTCCGGATTCCGCTTCGGCAGACGCCGTCCGCGGAAGATATGCCGGCCGGCGAGCAAGCGCCCGGAGCCCGCGACGATAAGGAGGGAACGAGATGAAGGTCGTCATCGTAGACGACGAGCGCCATGTCCGGGAGGCCGTCCGGCTGCTCGTCGATTGGGAGACGCTCGGCATACGGGAGGTTCACGAAGCGGCCAACGGCGAGGAAGCGTCCGCGCTCATCGAGCGCGTGCGCCCGGGCATCGTCGTCACCGACATGATGATGCCGGTACGTGGCGGTCTTGACTTGTTGGCCTGGCTTCAAGCGCACAGGCCCGAGATTCAGAAAATCGTCATTAGCGGTCATGACGATTTTCACCTCGTGCGCGGCACGATGCAGCACGGCGGGCAGGATTACCTGCTCAAGCCGATCGATCCCGAACAGCTGACCGGCGCGCTGGCGCGCGCGGTCGCGAGGTGGAACGAGCAGGATCAATCCCGCAAGCACGAGCTGGCGCGGAATATGGAGATCAACCAGCTTCGCCCGGTCATGCGCGACCGTATTTTTTCCGACCTGCTTGGCGGCAGCGATCCCTACGGCAACGCGCAAACCGTCCTGCTGAGCGAGTCCGGCGCGCCGCATCCGTCCTCCTGTCTCGTCGCCGTCCTGGACGTCGATTCGGCTTCGGCCGAGGTGGCGGACCGGTACGCCCGCCATCGGGACCTGCTCTATTTTACGCTGACGAACATCGCGGACGAAGTGCTGCGGCGAAGCGACCGCGGCATCGCCTGCCGCAATCTTCGCGCGGAAAACGAGATCCTGCTGTTTGTATGGACCGATTCCCGCGCGGCACGTCCGGATCCGACATTGGAGGAGACGCTTTCCGAGATCAACGACGGCTGCTTTATGACGCTCAAGTGCCGCTTCGATTTCGGTATCGGCACCGCGCAACCTTTTCCCCAAGGCGCCTCCATCTCTTATCAATCGGCCCGCTCCGCGCTGCACGATCGGAACCTGCTCGCGGAGCGGGCTTACTATTACCAGCCCGAATCGGCGGGCGCCCGTCCCTCCTTTGCGGCGCCGCGGCTGGACGCCTTCGAGGAAGGACTCCGGCTCGCCGTGCTTGGCGGCTCCGACAGGCAGATCGGGGATGCCGTCGCCCGCTGGATGGCCGAGGTGCGCCGCATGCCCCGCATCAGCGGCGAGCAACTGCAGCGGTGGAGGACCGATCTTGCCGAGATGCTGCGGCGGTGGCGCGAGACGAAAGGCACGCGGGCGGACGCGCCGGGCGACGGACGAGCTCTCTCCGGAGAGGCGGACGAAGACCCGAATCCGTCCGGCGTCATCCCGATGGACGCGCACGGACGACTCGATCTCGACCGCCTGGAAGCGATGCTGCGCGATTTTCTGACCGCTTATGCCCGCAGCCGCTCGGCCGCCGGTCAACAAGCTCAGAGCGCGATTCCCGCCGTCGTCCGCTACATCGAGCAGCATTACAACAAGGAGCTCACCTTGCAGGACATCGCGAGCCAATTTTATTTAAGCCGGGAGTATATCTCCCGCCGGTTCAAGCAGGAGACCGGGGAAAACCTGATCGACTTCCTCTGCCGCATCCGCATCGACAAGGCGAAGCTGCTGCTCGAGAATCCGCACTTTAAAATCGCGCAGGTCGCCGAGATGGTCGGCTACCAGGATGAAAAGTATTTCAGCAAGGTGTTCAAAAAACTCACGGGGCTGTCGCCGAACCAGTATCGAAAGTCATAAAACGCGTGAAAGGGGAAGCCGATTGACGGCCTCCCCTTTTTTTTCCTTGGGCGTTCGGATGACGCCCGCGCGACGCGTCAGATCAGGAACATCGCGACGACGGTCGTCACCGCGAGTCCGATCAGCACCGGCAGCAGATTGCGCCGCGCCAGTTCGAACGGGCTGACGCCGCAAATGGCCGCCGCTGGGATGAGCGCCCACGGGATCAGCGTGCCGCCCCCCACCCAGATGGCCGCGACTTGACCGAGCGCCGTCAACGTGTCGGTGCCGCCGACCGAAGCGCCGAACATATTCGCGATGGAGCCCGCCAGCGAGATGCCGGAAAAGCCCGAGCCGTCGAGCCCGGTAATGGCGCCCACGACGGTCAGCGTCACGGAGCTCACCGCGCCGTTCAGCGGCACCGCGTTCGCGAGAGCAACGCCAAGATCGTTCACGATGCCGTGCGAGCCCGCAGGCAGCTTGCCGATCAGGTCCGCGAACGCCGAATCGCCAAGATAGAAGAAGGCGGCGATCGGTATGACGGGGCCGAATACGCGGAAGCCGAACTGCAGCCCCTCAATGAGGTAATCCGTCGTGGCCTCGAGCCCCCCGGTCGCCATGCGCCAGCAGCGTCACGCCGATGAGGATGAGCACGGCCGTGCCGCCGATGAGCGCCGTGGCATCGCCGCCTTGCAGCTTGAACGCGATCATGGCGCCGACGTCGGCCAGGAACAGCAGCGGAATAATCGCGGCAAGCACCCGCTTAAGCGAGGGCGCCATCGGAATCGCATCGTTCTTCCTGCCGGCGTCGCCTGCGGGCGGCTCCGCGACCAAGCCGTCGCGGAATGCGCCGCGCTTCAAGTCCCTCCGAATCAGCCAAAACGCCGTCGCCGTCGTGACGACGCCCATCACCGCCACGAGCGGAACGCTCGCCTCCATGACTTGCGACACGGGCAGACCGGCTGCGTCCGCCGTCAGCTTCGGCGCGCCCTGGATGATATAGTCGCCGGACAGCGCGATGCCGTGTCCGAACAAGTTCATCGCCATCGCGGCCCCGAGCGCCGGCAGTCCGACGCGTGTGGCGACCGGCAGCAGCACCGCTCCGATCAGCGCGACGCCGGGCGACGGCCAGAAAAACCACGAAGTGACCATCATGATGATCCCGATGCCCCAATAGGCCATTGCGGGCGTCCGGATGAACCGCGTGAGCGGCGCAACCATGACCTCATTGATCCCCGTCCGAATCAGTATCCGGCTCATCGAGACGATGATCGAGATGATGAGGATCGTGCCGATGAGCTCTTTAATCGCATAAATGAAGCTGTTGAATATGCCCGATACCGAGCTGCCGAGGCTGTCCGTCGCGATCAAGCCCAGCGCAAGAATGCCGAACACGCACACCAGCATCGTATCCCGGCGCATGACGAGCATCGCCATGATAAATAAAATAAAAGCCAGGTACACCCAATGCAAGGAAGTCAGGGCTATCTCCAATATCATCACCCTCTGCCTCTCCTCGAAGACTGCTACATCGTATGCGGAGAGGCGGGCGGGCGTTCGTCCCGGTGTACGGGGCGGAACTTCCCTTTCGTATGTTTCGTAAGTTTTAACGGCATCCCCTTCGAACAGGTTCGACGGTCATAAGCAAAGGTTAGCCAGCGGTGGATCATTGATATCGCCGTTCCCCGGCATTATGATGGATAGAGCCGTTCTTCCATGACTCCCGACCGCCCCGACTCGAACGTTAGCGGAACCGGGCCAAGAAAGGGGTACCCTTATGTCAATCAACCGCAGGCTGACGACGGACGCGGATTTCCAAGAGGCAATGGAGCGTCAGCTTCGCATGCGCGTCTTCAAAGACGACCATATCGTGGACAGCGGCGGCGTCATTCTTCGCTTCGACGACAACACCGTCGTCATTCAGACAAGCGTCAGCGAGCTGGCCTATCACAATAGGCGGGACTGCGAATTTTTCGAGCTGAAGCGGAAAACCTGAGCTTATCCAACCATATTCGCCTCCTCTCGCGCATATCCATGGGGAACAGCGCAAGGAGGCGATCCATTTGAAAAGAGCTTTTTCGATGTTGCTCGGCCTGTTCATCTGCATGATTTGCCTGATTCCCTTAGGTACCGCGTCCGCGGCATCCGCCGCCCAGATTCAACTGGATGCCAAGTACAGCGGCTACGAGAACTTCATCGTTATCGACAAATCGCTCAACAAGCTGGCTTACTTCAAAGAAGGCAAGCTCGTCAAATCATTCCCGGTCGCGACCGGCGCCAAGCCATCGTACACCCCCGAGGGGCTCTTCGTCATTCAGGAGAAAATTAAAAATCGCCCCTATTACAAGGAAAAAATCAAAGGCGGCGACCCCAAAAATCCGCTGGGCGATCGCTGGCTCGGCCTTAAGGTGACGCTGAAAAACGGCAATGTCTCCTACGCATACGGCATCCACGGCACGAACAATGAAAAATCGATCGGCAAATACGTATCCGCCGGCTGCATACGCCTGCACAATAAAGACATCCGTTGGCTGTACGACGAGGTTCCGAGCAAAACGCCGGTGCTGATCCAGAAATAATCATTCGCCCGCTCCCGACGGGAATGTACGTTCTCAAAAAAGGGATTGACTTCCAACCTCTATTCCGTGTATATTGAACGAACAGAATACTTATCATCCGACAGGGGAAGCACCCGTGAGTCAAGGCCAAGGCCTTGCTTGCTGGTGCTTTTTTTGCTGTCCATTCAAACTTTTCAGGGAGGAAATTCGTTATGCGATGGGGATGTAAAGTAGTGCTTGCGGCGGTACTGACGTGGTTTGCGATGTTGCCGGGGGTGTCGGAGGCCGCGTCGTTCACCTTCTCTGCGGCGGCCAAGACCGCTTACGACAAGATGAACGCAGCGACGGAGCCGGCCCTGCGCGCCAAGATCGCATCTCAACACGACGCGCTCGTGTCGCTGGAGGCCAAGGGAGATCAGACGGACGAAGCGACCGCCGCCCTGCACGATCGCAACGAGCTGCAATTGAAGACGGCCAAGCAGCGGATCAAAGACATCGACGCCGACGAGATCGCCAAGCTGGACGGGCAGGTCAAGGCTGCGCAGGTTAAGTACAAGCCGCTCTTCGACGGTTACACGGCGCTCAACAAGCGGATCGAAGCGGCACGCATGTTGAAAAACAAAGATCTGAACGCGGCGCTCAAGCTTCAAGCCGATATTATGAAGGTGACGGTTCAACTCGCCCGCGACGATATTCGAGCCAAGCAAGACAAGCTCAAGCTCGCCAAAAGCGCCGCCACCGCGAAGTCGAAGCGAGCCAAGGAGCCGCTGGAATCGATCGACGGGCTGAAGACCCGCATTCAAGCGGAAAAACGGGCCGCTTCTGCCGCAAAGCAGGCTGGTAAGACGCTCTGGAGCAGCTTTAATGCAGCCGCGAAAAAGAACGCCCCTCGGGACGCTTCCAACGCGCTTGCGAGCCTGCTCAAAATAGCCGGCCAGATCAACGAGGCCAAGCAAAATCAATACGCGTTCGAGCAGAAGATCTCGGAGGCGATCGCACGCGCCTCGTCTTTGGCCGCGGCATGAGCGCCCGAAAGGCAGGAGCAAGCAACCGAATGAAGGTTCATGCACGCACAAAAGCCCGGCCATAGGCCGGGCTTTGCTATTTAAGGGCGTCGCCGCCGCTTAAAATCAAATTACAGCTTTACAACGTTCTCAGCTTGCGGACCGCGGTTGCCTTGAACAACGTTGAATTCAACGCGTTGGCCTTCGTCAAGCGTCTTGAAGCCTTCGCCGACGATAGCGGAGAAGTGAACGAATACGTCGTTGCCGCCTTCAACTTCGATGAAACCGAAGCCTTTTTCTGCGTTGAACCACTTAACTGTACCTTGTTGAGCCATTTGGTATTACCTCCAAAAATGTTTTTTCTACATGACCTTTATTTTGCGTAGAAAATAAAATTCACATATTGTACAAGGTTATTAAATCTTCTAAAATAATAACCCTCTACAATATGTGAACTCAGGTCAAGATTTAGATTAGATTCATCTTATCATATCTTGTCCAGGAACGCAAATGCAGAAATGGTCCAATGTAAGGCAGAACAAGAAAACGCTCTTCCTTGCCGGCTTCACTACCCTCGGCAGGGTAAAGCGTCGCTCGTATATAGCTTAACCAAATACGGAGGATCTTAAACAGGGCCGCGCAACTTTTTTTTGGAGATACGCGAATTCCCCTCTCAGATGCAAAGATGCCGCTCTCCATAAGGAGAAACGGCATCGGGCGCGATCGCGAGTACCCAAGTTCGATGCGGCGGTCAGCCTCAGCTGCGGCTCGACATCGACAGACTCGTGTTCACGAGGGCGGGAAGCATGCGCTCGGTCTTTTCCATCGGCGATCCGCAGAGCGTGCATGCCGGTTCGTCCGAAAACGCAAAATTTTCGCGAATCCATCCGTTGCAGCTATCGCTGGCGCAGGACCATACGGAAGTCGGCTCGAGGGGGGACCTCTTCAACCGGTTTTTTGCGGGAATTGTACATGGAGCGCTCCTCTCCAAGGCTTAGCCTTGTTCCTTGTATTGGGCGTAACACAAGCAGCCTCGAACCGTCAAAACTAAAAAAATCATATACGCGACAAGGCTTCGCTAACTGCCATGGAACCTTGACGATATATGATTCTCCACGTACATGCATTATATCCATCATAGCCCATAAAAGAACGGATGGCAAATCCAAAATGGTCCTTTCATGGATTTCCGCCCTCTTCAAAGCACGCTTCAGGCCTTGGCGAATCCCTCTTCCATCAAGTAAGCCGCGGCTTCGTCATAGGAGTCGAAGGCGCCGTCCAAGTTAAGGCCCGCATAGACGTACCACATCGCATCTTCTTCGTCGTACTTTAATTCCAGCGTCTGCCGCTTCTCGTTCCGCCAGATTTCTTCAAGCGCCGGCTCGGATGCTTCGCCCGCTTCGCCTCTGAGCGAATCGATGGATGCCGCGACGATCGTTCGCAGCTGCTCCTCCGAGAATGCCGCGATATTCGCGAAACCTTTGTCGTCCGTGTCGTAGCCTTCAAGCCGCCCCGCATAGACGAAGCCGTTGCCGCTGCGGTGCAAGTGATATATGACGTTTTTCTTGTCGAAGGCGCTGCCTTCGAATTGATAATTGACGCGGCCGAGTGATACGTCCTTGCGCGTCAGCTCTTTGAATTCGTCGGCGATCGCCAGCTTTTGCTCGAAGCTCAGCATGCATGCACGCTCCTTGTCATGATCCCTATATATAGCTGCGCTTGTCGCGCCCTCATCCGGCCGCTTCAGGTCCATCCCCAGAAAAAACCGTCGCGATCCCAAGCGACGCGGCCTCCGTGGAGCTTGCGAAACGCTTTGACCACCTCGCGGTCGAGCGCCGTATGGCCGCGTTCGTTCACGAACACGAATCGTTCGCCGAACTGCTCGCGGATATAAACGACCGCTTCCTCCTGCTTCAACATTCCCCGATGGCGAATCTCGCTCACCATCCAGGCCGCGACGTCCTGCGCCGTTTTTTCCATTCCGATGCCTCCTTGACTGCCGGTAACTCTTCTTGCGCTTGACCGTTTCTTATTGTACCAAATTGACGGGAATCGCAGGCAATTAATCGAGCGACCTTCAAAAAAAAGAGAAGGACGCGCCAGGCAGACCGCCGGGGTTGTCCCTCTCTGTGTGAACGTTAATCTTGGATTAAGCCCGCCTGCACGAGCAAGCGACGAAGCATAGCGGCCGTCTCGGCGCGGGTCACCGCCTCACCTGGATCAAGCCGGCCTCCTGCGCCTTGTATAAGACCTACCTGCACGGCGCTAGCTACATCTTCGCGCGCCCATCCTTGAATCTCGGCGCCATCGGCGAATGCAAGCAAGATGCCGTCCGAATCCACCGTCGCTGCCGTGCCTTGAATGCCGGCAAGCTTCGCCGCGCGCATGACCACCGCGAACGCCTCCTCGCGGGTGATCGTCTCGTCCGGCCGGAATCGACCGTCGCTGCCGCCGAGCAGCAAGCCGTATGCCGCCGCTTGTGCGACGGCGCCTCCGTACCAGGCCCCTACCTTCAGATCCGTGAACGCGGTCGTTCCGCCGTTCGTTTGCGGCAGGCCCAGCGCACGGATCAGCATCGCGGCGAATTCCGCGCGGCTGACGGCCCCGTTCGGGCGGAATTCCCCGCTCGTGTAGCCGTTCACGATCAGCCGGGCCGCCATGTCGGCGATCGCTTCGCCTGCCCAATGCCCGCTTAGATCCGTGAAGTCGAGCGCCGTCGATCGGACGAGCGCGTAGGCGCTGTTCGTCAGACTGCGAACGACTGCGTAATACCGGCCGTCGCGGGCTACGATCTCCGTCGGAACCGGCCGCAGGTTGCCGTCGGGTTCGATTGCGACGGCCGTTACGCCTGCCGGATCGGTGCCTGCCGGCAGCGGCAGCTCTCTTTTTACAAAGGAGTGGAAGCTGTCGACGACCGTCGCTCGGCCTGCATCGTCTACCTTCAATTCGAACGACACTGGCGATCCGATGACGGCATACCCCGAATCCGTTGCCGCCCGGGACAGCTGCAACGCAGTCCCATCTCCTCCTCGGCTCACGGTCAAGCCGATTGTCGCGCCATCGGCCGTCTCTACCGGAAGATCCGCGATCGGAAGCGTATAGCTCCCTTGGGCCGTCACGAGCTCGAGCGATGCGCGCTTCTCCTTCATCGCATTAAGCGCCGCTTTGTCGAACCGCACGGTCAGGCTCAACGCATCGTCCGGCGCAGTGATCGCGATCGAGGTCCCGTCGGCCGCGGCCGACAAGCCGGCGCTTAGCGCCGACGATCGCAGCTGCACGTTAAGATCGCGCACGTTCATGGTCGCCGATCCGATGAGGGATTGCTCGGTCCCGCCGATCGTCAGTTTGAACGGAGGCGGGGTCGGCGCAGGCGTCGCTGTGGGCACTGGCGTCGTTGTCGGCACTGGTGTGGGCGTTGCCGGATCCTGCGCTTTTTCTCTTCGGATATGCAGCGTGTAAGTCAACGCCCTGCCGTCTTCGGCGACGACGGCAATCAGCAGGGAGGCTGCCGATGCGTCAAGCGAAACGGGCCGGGATTCGGCGCCGAGCACGACTGGGCCGCCGATCCTCAGGTTTTTCGCGTCGTAGACGCTGGCCGTCACGGATTGACGTTCGTTCGCTGCTGCCGCCTTGACGTCGACTGAAGCGACTTCTTCCGATACGGTAATCGTATACTCCGGCGTCTCCGCTTCAAAGGCAGCGCTCCATACGCCCGTCGATAGCTGGAGCGATGTTAGCTTTGGCGCGGCCACCGGATCGGGATCGGGATCCGGTCCCGGCCCTTCTCCCGTATCGATCTCCCACTGCGCGTACAGCGTCACGTCTGCGGCGCTCATCGCGAGCGAATCCCCCCGCCGCGTACGGCGTACCGTCTCCATACGGCTCCGTATTCCAACCGTCAAAGGCATAGCCGCCCTTGACGAAGCCGCCGGCATTGCTCAAGACGGTCGCCACAGCGCCAGGCTCGTATTCTTCGTTGTCGACCGGACCCGTGCCGCCCGTTTCTCCATTGCCGTCATACAACACCTTATACGTCGGATTTTTCGTCCATTGCGCATAAAGCACGAGGTCCTCCTGCCCAATCGTAGCCAGGTCGCCTTCCGCATAGGACGTGCCGGTACCGTCGGCCGCCGTATTCCAATCCGCGAACGCGTATCCGGTTCTGACCAGCCCGCCGGAATTGCCCAGGATCTCGGCCTGCTCGTCCGCATAGTAATAGTATTCGTCCACCGGCACCTTGCCGGAGGTGTGGCCGTTCCCTCGATAGATGACGCTGTAGGTCGGGATCGCGACCGTGACCACCTGCTGCATCGTATATGCCGTTTTATTGCCGGCCTTGTCCTTGACGATGACGTTAAAATAGTAAGGCATGCCGTCAATTAAATTCGTCAGCTGAACGCTGTCGAGATCCGCCGTATAGGTATTGACGGCGATGCCCTTGGATTCCATGTCCGCAACCGACTGAATATTGTTTTTAAAGGAACGATAGACGCGATACTGCAAACCGGACTGCTCGGTCATATCGTCGGTCGCCTTCGTCCACGTCAGCGCAGCGCTGTCCGTCGTGACTCCCGATGCCGCGATCGTACCATTAGCTACGTCCGGCGTTATGCCATCGAGCCACGCCTTGCTTTGAACCGGAGAGACGGACTCGTTAAAGTTGCCGGTACCGAGCTGCCCGTAACCGGCGTAGCCCCAGCCCCAGACCGAACCGTCGTTGCGAAGCGCAGCCGAGTGAAACGAACCGGCCGCGACCTGCACGATACCGGTAAGGCCAGCCAGCTGCACGGGCACATTTTTGAGCGCATATGTCCCGTCGCCGACTTGGCCGTGCGTATTCAGCCCCCAAGTCCATACGGTCCCGTCCCCCCTTTAACGCGACGCTATGCCAGCCGCCGGCGGACACCGCCTTGACGTCGCCCAGCCCCTGCACTTGGACCGGCACGATTCGTTTGCTCGTCGTCCCGTCGCCGAGCGCGCCCCAGCTGTTGTCGCCCCATGCCCACACGGTACCGTTTTCTTTGATGGCCAGATTATGATAATTGCCGGCGGAGATCGCGATCACATGATCCAGGCCCGTTACCTGCACCGGCGTCTTCTGCGCTGCCGATTCGGTTCCGTTGCCCATCTCGCCCGCCGAATTAAGCCCCCAAGCCCATACCGTTCCGTCGGCCTTCAAGGCGAGGCTATGATAGCCGCCGGCGGATACCGCGACGATATCCGTCATACCGGGAACGGCGGACGGTACCGAACGACTTGTCAGCGTGCCGTCGCCAAGCTCGCCGTTGTCGTTTTTGCCCCAAGCCCATACCGTTCCGTCCTTCTTCAAAGCCAGCGTATGATAACCGATGCCGCCGGATAGCGACGACACGTCGTCGATCGCGATCTGAACGGGCAGCAGCCTGTCCGTCGTCGTGCCGTCTCCCAGCTGTCCGTTATTGTTCGAACCCCAAGCCCATACGGTTCCGTCCTGCTTAACCGCGAACGACTGCCGCACGCCCGCCGCGATCGAAGCGACGCCGGTCATGCCGGAGGCGGCGACCGGCGCGGCGCGATTCGTCTGCGTGCCGTCCGCGAGGCCGCCGAATTCGTTGCCGCCCCAGCCCCACATCGTACCGTCCGTCGACAGGCCGACGTTGTGGTAATAACCCGCGACCAACTGCGGCTCTATCGCCGGCGCAGCTGCATGGGCGGCCTCTCCGATTCCGTATATGGGAATAAGGCCGAACAGCAGCGCCAGACACATCAGCATACTCGTCTTGCGTTTCAATTGAATTCCTCCCCGCTTGCCGGCGCGCAGTCCGGCTTCTGCCGCTATTGTAAGGGGCCGGGGAAGGCGAAGACGATTATCGAAAGTTAATCCGTTGAAAGAAATGCGTCGTTAATGATTGCTGCCGCTAACGCAAACAGCCCGCCCGCCTGACGGCGAACGGACTGCTTAGCGTCCTTAATTAAGGATTGACGTTGATCGTAAAGGTCGAGGTCGTATTCTTGATCGGCGTCACGACATTGTTGAACTTCAGATTGTTAAACGTAACGGAGCCGACCGCCGGACCTTGGCCCGGCTCGGGCAGTTCATTGGCCCAGATGCCGACGCCGCTCTTCGCGTCGAACGCGTCGCCGCTCTTTTGCGCGCCCGAGATCGTGATGTTGGTGAAGATCGTGTCGGTAACCGGATTTTCCGGTTGCGAGCCGTTGTACTTCGTCTGGAACATGATGCCGTGGTACGTCGGATCGACGATATCCACGTCGCTCACGCGAATGCCCTGGAACACTTTGGACGCGGAGAACACCCAGATGGCCGGGAACGTCTGCTGCCCCCAGAAGTGACCGCCCGCGCGCACGATCGAGATGTTTTGCAGGTTCGTGGTCGGACTTGCGCCGAAGCCGTTCATCGGATAGCCGAAGTCGAGCGAGCTGATCGTGATGCCCGAGTAGCAGAGCGTATCCGCGATATAAATGTTGCGGAACGTGTTGGCGTAGCCGCCATATACCGCGAGGCCGGCCGCGCGCCAGGTGAGGATGGACGTCAGGTTTTCGAAAATGTTGTCCTTCTCGTCGGCTCCGCCCGCATCGATCGCCGAGAACAGCGCGAAGCTGTCGTCGCCGGTCGCGCGCGCCTCGTTGTTGGAGATCAGGTTGTTCGTGCTGCCGTTGGTCATGTTAATGCCGTCGGCGAACGTGTTGCGGATGCGCGAATTTTTGATCGTCACGTAGTCCGTGTTCGCGCCCCAGTACATGCACACCATGTGCTCGGTCCAGATGTTGTCGATCGTCATGTTGGCGACGTTGGAAAAGTCGAACACCTTGCCCGGTCCGTCGATCCGGGACGTGTAGTTGCCGAAGTAGGCGAAGTTGGCAAAGGTGGAGCCGTTCGCCGTGGACGTCGCCGAGAAGCCGATGTCGGTGTTGGTTTGGTTCGAAGGCGCGACGAAGCGCGTATACCACGGACCTGCGCCGATGACCTTGATCGCCTTGCCGTATACCTGAAACTTGTTCGACGTCGTGTACGTGCCCGCCGGCAGGTAGACGCCCACGTAGTTGCCGGTCGTATCCATCCGCACCTTGTCGAGCGCGTTTTGCACGTCCTGGTGCGTGAAGCCCGTCGGCACGACGTACTTGGCGGGGTCGGGATTCGCGATCGGCGTCGCCTGCTCGAGGCTAATGAAGTCGATGGCGTAGCTCGTCGTGTTGGCCGCGTCCTTCTGCAGGCGGATCGTGCTGCCCGCCGGAATCGTCGTGTCGAACATGAGATTCGCTTCGTCATAAATGTGGCGCGGCGAGCCGGAGCCCGGGCTGTTGCCCGGCGCGGTCTCGGAGCCGTACAGCCAGGCATACCTGGACGTCAGGTCGATGGCCTTGGCGAACGTGCCGTTGACGTAGACGTTCAGCGTCGCGTCGATGCCGTCGCCGCCCGGCGCGTCCGGGATCGAGAAGCGGGCGACCAGCGTATTGGCGCTCGCCTTGGTCGTGAACTGCACGTAGCTGCCGGTCGAGTTAAGCGTGACCGCCTTGCGGCCGGAAGCCTCGCCGGCGAGGTCGCCGATGTTGCGGTTCGGTCCGACGACGGCTGCGCCGCCGCCGATCGTGCCGTCCTCGGCCTCGTACATGTCGAACGGCATGTTCGCGCCGCGACCGACGAACAACGGCTGCGTGGAGACGTTGTTCGCTTGCTTGACGGACAATTCGTTGCCGTCGGCCGCGATCTGGACCTTGACGTTGTACTTGCCGTTAGCCGCGGTCCAGCTGCCAAGGGCGATCGACGGGCTGGACGCGCCGGCGGCGAGCGTGCCGGTATAGCTGGCGGTCAGCGTCTTCACGACCGCATTGGTCGTGGCATCCGTCAGCGTCAGCGTGACGGCGTGCGCGCCGGCGGCCGAAGCGATCGTGCCTTGATTTTTCAGAATGACGGAAAAATTCGTCGTATTGCCCGCTGCCGGATTGCTCGGGCTCCAGCTCACCGACGTGGCGACCAGGTCCGAGCTCTGAACCGGGCTGACCGACAGGTTGGAAGCGCTGGTGTAGCTGTTGTTGTTCTCGTTTTGCTCGATGACGGCGTTATCTTCGTCGACTTTGGCGGAGACGGCGTAGCTGCCTGCGTCCTTAGCGCCGATGTTGACGCTGACATTGGCTTGAGCGCCTGCCGCGAGCGCGCCGACGTTCGCGGTCCCTACCTTGGTCGTGCCAAGGTAGAAATTGACGGTCGTCGCCGCGGAAGCCAGCGTGCCGGCGTTTTTGACGGTCGCCGTCAGGGTGACGCTGTCCGTCTCGACCGGCGCGGACGGCGTCCAGGACAAGCCCGTCACGGTCAGATCCGGATTCGGCGCGGGTACGCCGATGACCTGGAACTCGGCCACCTGCCCGCCCGTCGCACCCGTATTCGCCGTGAACTTCAGCTGCACGTCGCTGGCCGTAGCGCTGACAGGGATCGTGACCGTATTGCCGGTCGCCGGGTTAAACGTATACTGCGCGGACGAGACCAGGTTGTTGAATGCAGTCGCGTTCTGATCGCGGCCCAGCACCTGGATCGTCTGCGTGCGCGTCGCCCAGGCATTGTCCGGATTCAGCTTCAGCACGATCTGGGAGATGCTGGCGTTCGCGCCGAGCGAGACGGTCAGCGTGGCGGGGTAGCTGTTCGTATTGCTCTCCCAGTAGGTAGCCGTATTCCCATCGTTGGCGTTCGTAGCCACATAAGTCCAGTTGACGGACGAAGCTGTGATCGGCTTGCCCTGCGCCAAGTTGGAGCCGGTCGGCGGAGGCGTAGCCGTTGGCGTTGCGGTCGGCGTAGCTGTAGGCGTTGCCGTCGGCGTCGCCGTTGGCGTTGCCGTCGGCGTCGCCGTTGGCGTGGCCGTTGGCGTGGCTGTCGGGGTTGCGGTTGGCGTCGCCGTCGGGGTTGCGGTTGGCGTCGCCGTCGGGGTCGGCGTGGCGGACACCGCGGTGAGCGCAATTTGGTCCAGGTTGACGTTGCCGGAGTCGGTTGTATCGTATTTATAGGCGATCGTATTGCTGCCCGCGTTCAGCGCAAACGTCTCGGACTGGGTTCCCCACGTGTCCCAGTTGGCGAGATTCGCGAGCGTCGTCTGCTTCACCTTCGCGCCGTTCACGTAGACGCTCAGCGTTCTGGCTGCGCCGTTCGCGTTGCCGTACTTCAGCGCGACCGCGTAGTTGCCCGCTGCCGCCGCATTGACGGTAAACTGCGTCTGCGCGCCCTGCGTCCAATAGCCGTCCACGAATCCCGTCCCCGCATATCCGGTATGGTCCGAGTTCACCTTGGCCCCGCCGGACAGCGCCGCGGCCTCGGCTTCGTATACGTTGTTGGCCGGCGGAGAGACGGCGCCGTACACTTCCAGCTCGGAAACCTGGCCGGCGGGCCAGCCGCTGTTGGCCGTGAAGTTGACCTTGACGTAACGCGCGCTGGTCGCTGAGAAGCTGATCGTCACCGCGTTGCCGGTCGCCGGGTTAAATGAATAAGACGCGGAGGCCGCCATCGTGCTGTACGTCGAATCGTTAAGGCTGCCCTGCACGGACAACGTCTGGGAGCGCGTTCCCCATCCGGACGGCAGCTTCAGCACGACCTGATTGACCGACGAAGCCGCGCCCAGGTCGACCCGGATCCACTGCGGCCATGCGTTGTTCGCGCTCTCCCAGTAGGTGCCGGCGTTGCCGTCTACGGCATTGCCCGCTTGATACACGTCCGCGTACGAGCTTGCGGTCACCGGCTTGTTCGCCGCCAGATTCGGACCGTCCGCATAAGTCTTGGACGCCGGCAGTACGGCCAGGTTGGCGAGCAGTCCGGCCATCAGCGCAAGCGCCAGCAAAGAAGCCGTCCACGGCTTCCGTTTTCCCGTCTGCAATTTCATGAACATGATCTGCCTCCTTTTAAAATGGATAACGCGACTTTCCGGTCCCTTCCGTCTTCAGCGGCTGATCAGCGACCCAGGCACAGTTTGCGGCGTTGCGAACCTCCTCCTCCCGGATAATGATGATGCTTTCTTTTAAATTATAAGCGCTTACAAACTGGCCGACGATGTACATTCCTATGGGATGTGTGTGCGGAATTACGATACAAAAAAAACCTCGCCCGCGAACCGCGGACGAGACGATCGTAAAGCGCAAGATGAACGTTAACGCCGCAAGTGGTAAGGCACGGTCGCGATGATGACGTCCTTCTGATTGTAGAGGTACGCGCGGAGCAGCAGGCTAGACTGGTTGTGCAAGATATGCTGCCACCAGTGCTTGGCGATGAACTGCGGAATGAGGACGGTGATATGGTCGGTCTCGGCGGTTTTCCACTCGATCGTATCGATGAACTTCATGATCGGCCGGATGATGCTGCGGTAGCTGGACCTCAGCGTGATGAGCCGGACGCCGGGATCCCAGTCGGCCCATCTTTTTTCCATGCGCTCGATCTCCTCGTCATCGAAGCCGACATAGACGGCGACCACGTTGTCGGTAAGCGACTTGGCGTAGCTGAGCGAGTTCATGACGACGCGGGTGACGCCCGCCACCGGCACCACGATCGTGCTGCCCTTGATGCACGGCTTTTCCTTGGTCGGATCGATGCGGAGCTCGTCGGCCGTATTCCGGTAGTGGCGCGCGATGGCGAAGAAGGTCCACATGACGATCGGCAGGAAAACGAAGACCATCCATACATGCGTAAACTTGGTGAAAATGAAGATGAGCGTGATGCTCAGCGTCGTGAGCATGCCGATCGTGTTGACGATCAGGCGCGTCACCCAGCCCTGCGGGCGAAGCCGGATCCAACGCACCATCATGCCGAGCTGCGACAGCGTGAACGGGATAAAGACGCCGACCGCGTACAGCGGAATCAGGTTTTCCGTATTGCCGTGGAAGAGAATGACGAGCAGCGCGGAAAATACGCCGAGAAAAATGATGCCGTTGGAGTAACCGAGCCGGTCGCCGCGAACCATGAAGGCGTGCGGCATGTATTTGTCCTTGGCCAGCATAAAGGCCAGCAGCGGAAACGCGGAGTATGCCGTATTCGCCGCCAGAACCAGGATGAGCGCGGTCAGCGCCTGGATGACGTAATAGATCGTACCGCGCCCGAAGGTCGATTCGGCGATCTGCGAGACGACCGTCTGCTTTTCGTCCGGCGCCACGCCGTACCAGTAAGCGAGCAGGCTGATGCCGATAAACATCGCGCCCAGAATCGTCCCCATCATGATCAGCGTGGCGGCCGCGTTGCGCTCGGCGGGCTTTTTGAAATTCAGGAATCGCGTTGGACACCGCTTCGACGCCGGTAAGCGCCGAGCAGCCGGAGCTGAACGCCTTAAGCAGCAGGAAAAGGCTCACGTTGGACACGGCGGCGCCGAACTCCGGGGTATGGGCGGCGGCGCCGCCCGTCGCGTACTTGACGATGCCCGCGGCGATGAGCACGAAGATCGCGACGACGAACAGGTAGATTGGCGTGGCGAGCATGGAAGCCGACTCGGTCACGCCCCGGAGGTTCATGACGGTCAGGATCAGGATGATGACGAGCGCGATCAAGACCCGATGCTCATGCAGCGACGGGAATGCCGACGTGATCGCGTCCGTTCCCGCGGACGAGCTGACCGCGACCGTCAATATATAATCGACCAGCAGGGAGCCGCCAGCCAGGAGTCCCGTCGAGACGCCGAGATTGTCCTTGGCCACGATATAGGCGCCGCCGCCTGCCGGATAGGCATAAATGGTCTGGCGATAAGACAGGATGAGGATGAATAAAAGTCCGAGTACCGCCAGCGAGATCGGCACCGAGTACCAGACGGCCGCGAATCCCGCCGCCATGAGCACGAGCAGGATCTGCTCCGTGCCGTACGCTACCGATGACAGGGCGTCCGACGACAGTACGGCGAGCGCCTTGAATTTCCCCAGCTTCGCGCCCTCGATCTCCGCGCTCTTCATGGGCCGGCCGATCAGTAACCGTTTTACTTTGCTAACCATGGGGTTATCTCCTTTGCTGTTCCGGCGCCGCTCCGGCGCATAAAAAAAATGCCGCGGGAAAGGATCTCCCGCAGCTTATTCGTAGGCGAATAGCGGCGCAGGTTCCTCTTCCGGACGCTTGCGAGGTTAGCTGTCGGATTCGGGCTCGGCAAGCAGCCCTACGCCTGGCATAGCCAAGCGATTCACCCCTGGGCGCGCATGCGCGGCACCCGGTTGGTTCCCCCGTTCCCGCTCCCGCGGGATTCAGCGATTAGGATGTTGAATCACGAAATGAATCATACGTCACGTTTCATCTCCATGTAAACTGCCGCCGAAGGAGATGAAACAGCGCCGCAGCCGGTTAGCGCATCAAGAGAGCGGTTACAAGCAAGCGGCTCTTGTATTATCGCGTCCTCGCACGTCCGCGCGCGATTTATTGATAAATCGCGTTAAGAAATGAACGCAAGAGTGAAGTTTGCGCCAGATCAAACGCAAAGCCTTCGGGCTTTGCGTTCTTGTGCCCGCCGCTTATAAAATAAATGTTGAAACGCAGTTAATTTCCTAGATCACGACGTCCTTGGGCAATTAAGTGTTGAGACGCAATTAATTATTCGCGTTCGAACGTTTTGACCCGGTTTGAACCAAATAAATGCGTTTGAACACTTATTTCCTCAGTAGCCTCGGGTAGCGCGCCGATTAACTGCTTTTGAACACTTACCGCTCCTCCTCCCGGCTCAACCGTCTCAAGTTCAGTTCCATTTGCGCTTGCTCTCCCTCCAAAGCAGCCCCCTGCTTAAAAATAAGCGCTTCTGCAGGTAAAACTTATACTTTTTGAGCCGTCAAAAAAAGGACGAAGCGGTTGTCCGCTTCGCCCTTATACTTTTTCCAACCGGCATGCCATAATACGCTCTCAGGAATTAGCCCAGTACCACCCGGTCGTCCGCCAGCTTGTGGCCGCTGATGCGTTCGAACTCGCCGAGCAGCTTTTGCACGGTCAGGTCCTGCTTGCGTTCAGGCGGGATGTCGAGGATGATGCGTCCCTTGTCCATCATGATGAGGCGGTTGCCGAGACGGATCGCCTGCTCCATGTTGTGCGTGACCATCAGCGTCGTGAGCTTCATGCTGCGGACGATCTCCTCGGTAAGACGAGTGATCAGCTCTGCGCGGGCCGGGTCAAGCGCGGCCGTATGCTCGTCGAGCAGCAGGATGCCCGGCCGCGTGAACGTGGACATCAACAGGCTGAGCGCTTGCCGCTCGCCGCCGGACAGCAGTCCGACCTTGGCGCGCAGTCTTGCGTCCAGACCGATGCCAAGACGCTTCAGCTCCTCCTTGAAAAGGGCGCGCTTGCGTCCCGTCACCGCCCAGCCGAAGCCCCGCGGCTTGCCGCGCGCATAGGCCATCGACAGATTTTCCTCGATCGTCATGTTGGGCGCCGTGCCCGCCATCGGATCCTGGAACACCCGTCCGACCCATCTGCTGCGCTCGGACTCGGACTTCGACGCGACGGATTGCCCGTCGATCCGGACGTCGCCGATATCGGGCTGCATGACGCCCGAGATGATGTTCATCAGCGTCGACTTGCCTGCTCCGTTGCTGCCGATGACCGTGACGAAGTCGCCCTCGTTCAGCTTCAGGTTGATGTCCATGAGCGCGATTTTCTCGTCCGCCGTCCCGGGGTTGAACAGCTTGGATACTTGGTAGATCTCCAGCATCAGATCGCCCCCTTGCCGCGCATGCCGGCCGCCAGCTCGGCCGTGCGGCGCTTCGCTTGCTGCTTCTGTTTGGCCGATCGGCTCATCGTCGGGATGACGAGCGCCAGGATGACGATGACGGCGGTGATCAGCTTAAGGTCCGTCGCCTTCAGATGCAAAAATTCGGCGCGCAAGGCAAGCGCGAAGACGATCCGGTAGGCTAAGGAGCCGACCACGACGGCAAGCGTCGCCCAGAAGACGCGCTTCGGCCCGAGCATCGCTTCCCCGATGATGACGGAGGCGAGCCCGATGACGATCATGCCGATGCCCATGGAGATGTCGGCGGAGCCGCCGTCTTGGGCAATCAGCGCGCCCGACAGCGCGACGAGGCCGTTCGACAGGCTGACGCCGAGGATCGTCGTCAGGTCCGTGTTGGAGCCGAAGCTGCGGATCATGCGCTTGTTGTCGCCCGTCGCGCGAAGCGCGAGCCCGAGGTCCGTATGCAAGAACGCGTCGAGCAGCAGTTTGACGACGATCGCGACCGCGAACAGGACGACGATGTACGCGAGGCGGAAATCGTGCCACTCATGCGAAGCGACGCCGGAGAACAGCGTGTCCGTATTAAGCAGCGAGATGTTCGGCTTGCCCATGATCCGTATGTTGATCGAGTAAAGCGCGATCATCATGATAATGCCCGCGAGCAGGCCGTTGACCTTGCCCTTGGTATGCAGCAGGCCGGTGCAGATGCCCGCCGCCAGACCGCCGCCGAAGGCCGCCAGCGTCGCGAGCCAAGGGGCCTGGCCGTGCGAGATCATCACCGCGGCGATGCCGGCTCCCGTCGTGAAGCTGGCGTCTACGGTCAGGTCGGGGAAATCCAAGATGCGATACGTGATGTATACCCCGAGCGCCATCAAGGCATACATGAAGCCAAGCTCGACTGCGCCGGTCAGGGAATGGATCAATGACGACACCTACTCCTATTGAATAATGTTGTTGGTCGGGTCCTGCACCTTGCTCTTCATATCGTCCGTCACCGTAATGTTCTGCGCGGCGGCGGCCTTGAGGTTCAGGATCAGGTCGAGCTTCTCCTGCATGCCGACCTTCATGTCGCCGATGTTGGCGCCGTTCTTCAGCACTTCGACCGCCATCTGGCCGGCTTGGTAGCCATGGTCGTAGTACTTAAAGCCATAGGTGGCAAAAGCGCCCTTCTCGACCGTATCGCGGTCGCTGGAGAAGAACGGCAGGTGATTGTCGTTGGCGACCTTGATGATCGCGTCGACGCTGCTGACGACCGTGTTGTCCAGCGTGATGAACAGCGCGTCCGCGCGGCCTACGAGCGACTCGGCTGCCTGCTTCACCTCGGACGTGTTCGTGACAGGCGCCTTAACCAGCTCGATGTTGTGCTTCTTGAGCTGCTCTTCGGCGTTCTTCGCCATGACGACGGCGTTCGATTCGCCTTCGTTGATGACGAGGCCGACCTTCTTCACGTTCGGAAAATCGGATGCGATGAAATCCATCAGCTGCTGCACCGCGACCGGGTTCGTGTCGGAAATACCGGAGATGTTGGCGCCCGGCTTGTCCAGATTCGTTACCAGCTTGGCGTCGAGCGGATCGGTGACGGCCGCGAACAGAATCGGCGTATTCTTTACGTACTGCGCCAATGCGACCGCGGAAGGCGTCGCGATGCCGAAGACGAGATCGTACTTCTCCGACGCGATTTTCTGGCCGATCGACAAGTTCGTGTTCTGGTCGCCCTGCGCGTTGTTCAGCGAGATCTTGAGGTTCTTGCCTTCTTCGAGGCCGGCATCCTTCAGCGCGGCGATGAAGCCTTCGCGCGTCGCGTCCAGCGACGGGTGCTCGACGATCTGCGAGATCGCGATCGAGTAGGTCTTGTCGTCCGCAGGCGCTGACGCGCTTGCGCTTGCGGAAGCGCCCGCCGACGGCGATGCCGACGGGCTGGCCGCTCCGTTTTCGTTGTTGCCGTTGCCCTTCGCGCCGCAGCCCGCCGTCGCCAGCATGGCGAGCGAGAGGAGCGCCGATGCCCAAATTCTTTTCTTCATCTCTTCTTGGCCCCTTGTCCTATGAGTTTAAACTACAGTTTAAATGTGAAAGCGTTCATTCGTCAATGAAAGCGTATAACAAACAAATAAGCGGCGCGAGCCGAAAACGCCCGCACCGCCCGCTTATTCGCCGCGACTTCGCCTTCGCATCGACTCTTCGTACACGGGGCTGCGAAACCGGAGGATCGGATCGTCCGAAGGCTCGATGCCCTCGCCCGTGATAGTCGGATCCATCAGCAGCCCGTCCGGCTCCTCGATGACGTCCGTGACGTCCAGGATGCCGGCCTCGATCCGTTCCCGGTCGTCGGGCCACGGCAGGGTGGGATCGTCCGTGGGATCCTCCTCCCGCCCCAGTACGATATTTAAGCGAAAGCGAAGCGGCGCTTTCTTAATACGTTCTGCCGCATCGCGCTCCAGATAGTCTTCCGGCAGCGACTTCAGCTCCCCGATCGACAGCGTCTCGACGCCGAGCTCCGGCATCCACTCGAACTTCGCCGGCCTGCGATTCCCCTTCTCGTCGACGAGCATGAACGCATGAATCGCATAGTAGCGGCATGTGCCATAGCTCGCCGGAGGACGCAGTTTGCCGACATGCGCCATCGCATGACGCGCCTCCGGAAAGTGCGCGGCCAGCTCCGCCGCGGCGGCAATCGCTTCGATGCCGCCGCCCTTCAAACGATTCGCTTCCTTTATAAGGTCGAGGAACGACGCCGGCGACTTGGCGAAGAAAACCGGGACCGTCACCGCCGTCAGCACCGAGACATCGCCGCCCGCCGGCATGAATCGCACGGCCAGCCCTTTGCCCGGCGACAGGACATCGGCCAGCGAAGGGTCGGACGAGCTGCCCGAGAAGCGGACGATCGCCTCGATCTCCGCGGTCTTATCGCGCAAATGCGCCGCGATCGTAAGCCCTGCCGCAAATCCGCTCGGCCTGAAGACCGCGCGGCAGCAAAGGCCTTTCGCATGCACGCGCCTTTTTCCCGGATGTACGCCGGACAGCCCCTCGAGCGCGTCTACCGTCCGATTATGCAGCTGCATCGGGTCTTCTAGGTGCGTATCGGCTGCCATGGACTGATTGGCAAACGGTTTTTCCATCGCATGGTCACCTCCGAATTCGGTTGCAGGCCGCGCTGACCGCGCCAACCGTTATATTTACCCGCTTCCGCCTTTATTAACCGAACCGCTGCATGAGAATGGCCCATAGTGGGTATTAGATACTGAACGGCCCTATTCAAGCATCCGCTTCGACGTTAAACCAAATTCGATCCATTCAGGAGGGATTCGTCATGGCACAGGAACGCGGCACCCAGGAACGCAGAATCGTCGGCGTATTCGATACCGAGCAAGGCGCGGTAAAAGCGATCGAGGACCTGAAGCGTCAAGGCTATACCTCGGACGACATCTCGGTCATCAGCAAAAACCGGGACGACCTGGACTATGTCACGGAAGAGACCGGCACCGAAGCGCCCGAAGGCGCCGCGGCCGGCGCGGCGACGGGCGGCGTGGTCGGCGGCCTGACCGGCCTGCTGGCCGGCTTGGGACTGCTCGTCGTGCCGGGCATCGGACCGATCCTCGCGGCGGGGCCGATCGCGGCGACGCTCACAGGCCTGGCTGTCGGCGCCGGCACGGGCGGCATCGTCGGCGGTCTCATCGGCCTCGGCATTCCGGAGGATGAAGCGAAGCGCTACGACGAGGATCTGAATTCTGGCCGGATCTTGGTGCTCGTGGACACGGATCCCGACCGCCGCGCGCATATCTACGACACGTTCCGGACGAACAATACGCTGAACTCGGATACGTATATCGTCTGATCTTTCACGCACATAAAAATCCCTCTTCCCAACGGGAGGAGGGATTTTTCGTGCCAGTGTCCTGTCGCTTAGTTAGCCGGTTTTTCCGGCTATCTCGGCCTCGTACAAACTAGCTTTGGGCCCGTTAGCCGGTTTTTCCGGCTATCTCGGCCTCGAACATACTAGCTTCGGCCCCGTTAGCCGGTTTTTCCGGCTATCTCAGCCTCTGCACACTAGCTTCGGCCCCGTTAGCCGGTTTTTCCGGCTATCTCAGCCTCTGCACACTAGCTTCGGCCCCGTTAGCCGGTTTTTCCGGCTATCTCGGCCTCGAACACACTAGCTTTGGAACCGTTAGCCGGTTTTCCGGCTATCTCGGCCTCGAACACACTAGCTTCGGCCCCGTTAGCCGGTTTTTCCGGCTATCTCGGCCTCGAACATACTAGCTTCGGCCCCGTTAGCCGGTTTTTCCGGCTATCTCGGCCTCGTACACACTAGCTTCGGCCCCGTTAGCCGGTTTTTCCGGCTATCTCGGCCTCGTACACACTAGCTTCGGCCCCGTTAGCCTGTTTTTCCGGCTATCTCGGCCTCGAACTCACTAGCTTCGGCCCCGTTAGCCGGTTTTTCCGGCTATCTCAGCCTCTGCACACTAACTTCGGCCCCGTTAGCCGGTTTTTCCGGCTATCTCGCTCAACGATAGTACCCCCTAGGCGCTTATCGGCGCACCCGTGAGCGTCACGGAGGCGGCGTTAGCGCCCATTTGCGCTTATCGGCACAGCCCAAGGCTCTCCGAACCTCTTCCCCCGCCGCCCCCCGAAACGACAAATACCCCGCACAATCCTGCTAGGATCATGCGGGGCTGTCCAGTCGGCATTATTCATGAATGAGCCGTTACTGGAATGGCTCAGCGCGACTCGACGCCGTTGCTGCTGTAAGAATCCGAGTAGCGGCTCGCGTCTCCCTCGGCCCACACGTCGGTGAGCGACGGGTCGGCCTGGAATTGCTGCAGCGCGTAAGAGCAGGAAGGGATGATCTTGCGCCCCTTCTCCCTCGCTTCTTCGACGACGAAGTCCAGCAGCTGCCGCGCCAGGCCGCGCCCGCGGTAATCGCCGTCCACCGACGTATGATCGATGATCCAGGTGTCCGCGTCCGCCATCGTATAGGTGATCTGGCCGATCCTGCCCTTGACGCCGCGCAGGATGTAGCCGTTGCCTTCCCGCTCCGCGACGATCTCCTCCTCGGGCCGTACCTCGGGCGTTCCGTTATCGTACAATGCGCTCATGTCCGTGCACCTCCATCGTCATTCTCTATTCTCGTACTCTCTATCCCTTACCCCGATCCGCGACATTCGAGCGCCGCGAAGCTAAACTGCTACGGCTTGTGATAATAAGAGACGGGCTTCGCGATCGCCCGGTCGAAGCAGCGCTTGACGGAATGATAGCCGATCGCGAGCTGCCCGCGGGCCGGATCCCAGCGTTTGTACTCTTGCAGGGATGCGACGACCTTGTGCGAATGGTCGCGCGACCGCTCGACGAGCAGCTCCATCCGCTTAGCCTCCCGCTTCGCGTTGCGAAGATTGTACGGCTCGACGTAAAGGCGAAGGTCCGCGATCGCGCCCGTCCGCGCCAGCCGGCGCGCGGCGCGCCCCATGTTGGCGTGATCGGCGTGGTTGCCGCCCAGATCCGTGAACGCCTTGACCCGCGCGTCGGGATACCTCCTCAAATACTCGCGGATCACCTCCTCGCAGCCCTCCACCGTCGTCGACCCGTCCCGCATCTGCCCGTCCGCAAAGTGAATATGCGTCTCGGGGACGCCCAGCGCGAGGCACGACCGGCGGAATTCGTCGTTGCGCAGACGCACCATATCCGCCTCCTCGAGATAGCCGTATCCTTCCGCGGCCGGATCGTAATAGCGCCTGGCGAGTGCGCTCCTCGTCTCGCCGTTAAGCTGCCGCCGCACACCAGAGGAACGCCCGTCCGTATAGAGAATAACGTGGCATTCGTCGCCGACGTCGAGATGATTGCGGATGCCCGCGCCGAACGTCAGCGCCTCGTCGTCCTGATGAGGCACGAAAAACAAATTGATCGCCATGCCGCGTATGCCTCCCTTCTATCTAACAGAAATAAAAGCCCGTCTCGCGCCGGCACGACGGCCATACGCGAAGCGAGCTTTCCGGTTAAACCCCGTCGTCCGCAAGCTGCGCGGCGAGCTTGTCGTGCATGCGCGCCCGCTCCTGCTCGCTGACCATATAATAGTAGATCCCGCCGATGCGCTGACCGCCGCCGTTGACTTGGTCTTTGCTGACGGTATCGATTTCCTTGCGGTAGTTGTTGAACAGCGCCTTCATATCGTCCGCCGTCAGATTCGTCTTGGCGTTCGCCCGGATCTGGTCGAGAATGTCCGGCAGCTTCGCGACGGTCTTCAGCCGCTTCGCCTTGCCGATCAGCTCGCCGAGCACCGACTGCTGACGCTCGATGCGGCCGATATCGCCCTTCGGGTCGTCGTAGCGCATGCGGGAATAGAGCAGCGCATTCTCGCCGTCGAGCTCAAGACGTCCCTGCGGGTAGGTGACGCCGTCGATCGTAAAGCCGAACGGATTGTCCACCGACACGCCGCCGAGAATATCGATGATCCGCTCGAAGCCTTCCATATTGACCTTCACATAGTAGTCGATGGGCATGTTCATGAAACGCTCGACCGTACGGATCGACATGTCGACGCCGCCGAAGGCGTACGCGTGGTTGATCTTGTCCGTCGTGCCTTTGCCGACGATCTCGGTGCGGGTATCTCGGGGGGATGTTGTAGAGAAGGACGGAATGCTTGGCCGGATTGACCCCGACGACCATGATCGTGTCGGACCGGCCGACGTCGCCGCTCCGCTCGTCCACGCCGAGCAGCAGCACCGTGAACGGGTCCTTGGCGTTCAGGTCGACGATGCGGCGCGCCGTATCGGATGGGTCGGCATCGCCCGACGCGGCGAGTTGAACGGCGCCCGTAGCCTTCCCGGCCTCGCCGCCGCCCGCTCCCGCGCCGCCGGCCACGGCCTGCGTGCCGTCCCCCGCCGGGGGGACGGTGCCGATCGGCTGATAGATGTCGCTGATCGTGTCCGTGGCTTCATGGTATAGGTACCACGCATATCCGCCCGCGCCGAGCACAAGCAGCAGCACCGCCGCGGACGCGATGACGAGAACTCTTTTTTACGAGGGGATTCCTCTTGACAGACAATGGAACTCCATCTCCTCCCAGGTACCGTAGAGATCGATCTCGTCGTCTTCCTTCACCGATTCTCCCTGCTGAATCTCGATGAATTCCATATCTGTCGCCGCGCGCAGCGCGTGGTAGGAACCGGCTGGGATTCGGAATACGTCTCCCGGCTTCAGGATATATAATTCTTCGCCAAGCACCAGTTCTCCTTCACCCGAGACGACGGTCATCGTATCGGTCCGCTCCGCATGATAGTGATAGTTCAGGTGCTTGCCGGACTTGAGACAGATGCGCTTGGTCAGCACCTCCGCGTCCGGGCTCTTGGAGTAATCGAGCACGCGATACCAGCCCCACGTCCGCTCTTCGTACATCGGCCGCTGGTTCGGCACGACCATGTCCTTGATCCGCGGGCTCGCGTTTTTCTCGGATACGAGGATACCGTCCGGACTGACCGCGACGATGGCGTTCTGGATGCCGATGATCGTCACCGGAATGTCCAACTCGTTTACCAGGTGCGTGTTGGCGCTGTCCTCGCTCAGCATGCCGTTGCCGATAACGCAGGCGCCCATGTTGTCCGTGAGCGTATTCCAAGTGCCGAGGTCCTTCCAGTAGCCGTCGTAAGGAATGACGACGATATCGGATTCCTTCTCGACGACCTCGTAGTCGAAGCTGATCTTGGCAAGCTTGTCGTAGCTCCGCTGCAGCTCCTCGTATTGGATCGGCACTCCGCGCTCGAGCAACAGCCCGATCAAGTAGCCGAGCTTGAACGCGAACACGCCGCAGTTCCACAGCGCGCCCTCGGCGATCAGCGACTTCGCCTTCTCCTCGGACGGCTTCTCCGTGAACCGCGCCACGCGGCTGTACGAATCGTCCCCGGCTCCCTGCTCTGGCACGATGTAGCCGTACTTCGAGGAGGGCAGCGTCGGCGTCACGCCCATGAGCGCGATTTTCGCGTCCGTACGGTTCAGCACGTCCTCGAGATCCTGGATCCGCTCGAAGAACCGGTCTTCGACGTACGGGTCGACGGGCAGGATGCACACCGTCTCGTTCAGGTCGACCTGCTTCAGCGAATACAGGTAAGCCGCCGCCAGCGCGATCGCCGGGAACGTGTCCCGCCGCTCGGGCTCGACGATGATCGGCACTTGGCCGAGCTGACTCTGAAGGATGTCGAGCTGCTGCTTGCCCGTCGCGATCACGGTCGATTGATCGAGTCCGACCGCGCGAATCTGCCCCCACACCCGCTGGACCATCGATTCCATTTCTTTGTTTTCGTTCTCGAGCACCTTGAGGAACTGCTTGCTTCTCGCATCGTTGGACAACGGCCACAGTCTTTTGCCGGAACCCCCGGACAGCAGTACTAATTTCATTCTATTTTTTCCCCTCCAGATGTTCTGCATGATGTTCTCTCTTGCTCTCCCGCTTGAGCTCGCGTTGAATTGGACTCGCGTCCGCTTAGCCGATTCTGCGTTCTTCCTTTATGCCCGCGGCTTCGGCAGAGCCGGTCAGCTCGTACAGGTGCTCCCACAAGCCCAGTCCGAGCTCTTCGCGCTTCAGCGCGAAGTCGATGTTCGCCTTCAGGAAACCCAGCTTGCTGCCGACGTCGTACAGCTTGCCGTCGTAGCGGTAGCTGTACATGTTCTGGCGCGTAGCGAGCTGCTTCATCGCGTCCGTCAGCTGGATCTCGCCGCCCACGCCGGGCTGCTGATGCGCGAGGATATCCATGATCGCCGGATCGAGGATGTAGCGTCCGATCATCGCCAGGTTCGACGGCGGGTTGACCTTCGGCTTTTCGACCAGATTCGTGATCCGGTTCAGCCGCTTGTTGATCATGTCGCCCTGGATGACGCCGTAGCTGGACACGCTCTCCCACGGCACTTCTTCTACAGCTATAATACTGCCGGCACGCTCGTCGTAGACGTCGATCATCTGCTTCAGGCAGGGCACCTCGCTCTCGATGATCATGTCGCCGAGAAGTACCGCGAACGGCTCGCCGGCCACGAACTTGCGGGCGCACCAAATGGCATGTCCGAGCCCGAGCGGCTCCTTCTGCCGGACGCAGTGAATCTCGACGAGGTTCGTGACGCCCCGGACGATTTCCAGCAGTTCGTTTTTCTGCTTGCATTCGAGATCCGCCTCGAGCTCGTGATTTTTGTCGAAGTGATCCTCGATGGCGCGCTTGCTTCGGCCGGTCACGATGATGATATCCTCGATGCCCGAGCAGATCGCTTCTTCAACGATGTATTGGATCGTCGGCTTGTCGACGATCGGGAGCATTTCTTTGGGCATCGCCTTCGTGGCAGGAAGAAATCTCGTGCCGAGGCCGGCTGCGGGGATGATCGCTTTTTTGACTTTAGTCATTCGTATGGTACCCTCCTATCTGCTGTGAAAAGTGCGACGGTTAATGTTCGCAGGACATGACGACGGGGATAAGGGGGAGGTGGCGATATGATCTCAGGGGGCGCCGCGTGGGCGTCACCCCGGCTTCACGGACTTATGTCTCCTATATACCTTATCGCGTACCGCGTGAATCAGATTCCGGTTGAAATAGAATATGACAGCGAAGTAAAGCAGCGCACCGCAAATGACCTGCAGGATAAAGCCCGTATTGAGCTCGAACAGCGCCCGGGAGAGCCAATCGAAGGCCAGCACGCCGACGACCATGACCAATCCGCATAGCAATCCGGGCGCGATTCCGCGCAGCAGCGGGGACAGGCACGGCCCCAGCACGCGCCGTACGGCGTAGCTGTACTGGATGCAGAAGATGACGATCTGTACCGCGACGAACGCATAGCACAGTCCGATCATGCCGCCGAGATAAGCGCCGATGAACAGGCCGGGCACCTGCACCGCCATGCAGAGCAGCGTATAGCGGAAGTACATGTCCATTCGCCCTTTGGATTGCAGCAGCGGTTGGACGGTGACGACGAGCGAGCGGATGAGGAACATGACGCACAGGATCTGGATCAGCGGCACGCTGGGCAGCCATTTCTCGCTAAAGGCGAACGTGACGAGCATCGGCGCCGTGACGAGCAGGCCCAGGTAGATCGGCGCGTTCAGATAGCTGACCCCTTCGGCGATCTTGATGTAACCCTTGCGCAGCTGCGTCAGGTCGTCCTGAATCTTGGCGAAAATCGGCAGCGTGACCGAGTTGATGAGCGGCGTCAGCTTCTGTACCGGCATGATGCAGAGCTGATAGGCCCACGAATAGTAGCCCAGCGTCTGCGCGCCGTACATGCGGCCCAGAATCAGATAATCCAGATTCGAGATAAAGGATTGAAGGAGATTCGAGGACATCTGATAGACGCCGAAGCTGAGATAACCCTTGAGGTCGTCGCGCGCGAAATGGAGTGCCGGCGTCCATCTGCGCCAGCCCATGATCATGAGGGCGGCGGAGCGGACAAGCGCGTTGCCCAGATAGGAGCCGACCAGCGCGTAGACGCCGTAGCCGTAATAAGCGCCCGCGATCGCGATCAGGAAGCCCGCGAAGTAGGCGGCGATCTGGATTTTCGAGATCGCGTTGAACTTAAGCTCCTTGCGCGACAGCACCTCGAACTGTTGGCCGAAAGCCGGGATCAGGCACAGCAGCGACATCCATCGGACCGGGTTCACGAGATCCGGCTCGTGATAGAAGGCCGCAACGAGCGGCGCGGACAGGAAAATCGCCAGACTGATGAAGAAGCTCGTCGCCAGGTTCAGTATGTAGAGACTCGAGAGGTGGTCCCTGGTGACGTCCTGCCGGTGAATGATCGCGTTGGAGATGCCCATGTCGGTCAGATTGACGGCAGCCGCGACGATGACCATGACCATCCCCATGAGACCGTAGTCCTTGGGCGTCAGCAAATGGGAGACGGTGACGAGCTGCAGCACTTGCACGACGATGGAGACGACGGTCGCGAGCGTGGACCACTTGGCCGCCGCGATCCCTTTTTCTTGAGCGAGCTCATGATGATCGGGTCACTTCCTTGGATGAGGCTGTCCGCCGAAGGCCCTCGGCGAATTCAAGCAGCGTCTTGGCTTTGGCGTCCCAGGCATGGCGCTCGGCCAAGGCGCGGATGCGGTCGCGGCCGTGCTTCGCGGCGATCGCTTCCCCCCACTCGGCCCGGGAATTCGTCCGCGTGCCGGTAAAAGTACAGAAACGGCTCTTCGCGACGCAGCAGCTCGGGCGTCTCGGTCACGACGACCGGCAGCCCCGCGGCCGCGTACTCATACAGCTTCATCGGGCTGCGCCCTTTGTTGGCCGCATGGCCGCTCAGCGGCAGCAGCGCGACGTCGGCATGGTGAAGGTACCTCGGCACGTCCTTGTACTTCTTCGGGCCGAGCAGATGCACGTTGGGCCGACCGGCGAATACGGCGGCCGTCGCGTCGTCGTACGGCCCGATGACGACGAGCGCAAGCTCCGGGCGAGCGTCCGCCAGCTTGCGCAGCGCGCCCAGGTCGAGCCGCTCGTCGAGCGCGCCGACGTAGACGGCGCGGGGTCCGGGAATCGCCCGCAGATCCTCGGGCTCCGCGCCGCCTCGCGCGAAGTGCTCGTACTCGACGCCGTTCTCGAGCAGCAGGCTCGGCAGCGCCGGATTGTACGGCAGCAGCTCCTCGAGCACCGGCTCCGACGTGGAGACAAGGCCGTGCGCCCGCGCCATGATGGCGGCTTCGGCAGCGGCGATCGAGCGATCGCCCGTCATTTGGGCGTACAGGTCGGTAGGCCTGTACACGGTGACGGCGGGCTTCACGATCGCGTCGAGCCCGGCGAACCGCGGCTGGTCGATGAGCAGCAAGTCCACGCTGTCCATGCCCTGCTCGCGCAGCAGCCGTTTCATGCGCGGCAGCGTCCAGTTTTTGCCCGTGCGGGCGTAGATCGGTCCGGCCAGCTCCCACGGCAGCAGCGACATCGGTACGCTGTTCGCCGCCTGGTCCGGTTCGGCCTCGGGCTGCCCCCGGTAAATCTTGAGCCGCGCGCGGATATCCCGGTCCTTATACTTGAGCAGATGCATGGGACTCAGCGGCGTGCTCATGTGGAGGACGCGATGGCCGAGCCGCTTCATCTCGCGGGCGAGATGGTGGGAGCCGACGACGAACGGTCCGCCCATGTACGTATGGCTCGCGAACACGATGTTCATCGGCTATACCCCCTCTCCCGCTCCGGAACGTACGCCGGTTCGGCCGCGGCCAGATGCGGCCGGACCGCGTCCAGCGTCTCCCTCGCGCACTTGTCCCAGGAGAAGGTGCCGGCTCTCGCAAGCCCCCGCTCGCGCAGCTGCGTCCGCAGCCCGTCGTCCTCCATGAGACGCCTGATCTTGGCCGCGATGTCCGCCGGATCGCGCGGGTCGCAGTAGAGCACGGCATCCCTGCATACTTCGGGGATCGAAGCGGCATTCGAGGCGACTACGGGGCACCCGCAGGCCATCGCCTCCAGCGCCGGGAAGCCGAATCCTTCATAGAAAGAAGGGGAAGACGAAGCAGGAAGCCCGGTCGTACAGGGCTCTCAGCTCTTCGTCCGTCACGTAGCCCAGCGTCTTGACTTCGCCCCCGATCCGGCCGCCGGCGGGCTTGAAGATCTTGCTGCTGCCGCCGGCGATGACGATGTCGAAGCCGACGTCGCCCATCAGCTCGATCGCCTTCGCGACGGACGCGAAGTTCTTGTTCGGGCTCATGCTGCTGACCGCCAGCACGTAAGGACGCGTCAGTCCGTGACGCTCGAATACCGTCTCGTCGGCCTGGATCCGAAGGATATGCTCCCGACCGTGGTAGATCGTCTTGATCTTGCGCGCGGGAACGCCGAAGTGCTCGGTCAACTGCGCGCGGGAGAATGCCGAGCAGGTCAAGACGCCTTTCGCGTTCATGCCGAGCACGCGCTGCAGCACCTTGTACCAGGCGCGAAAAGCGAAGGAGTACGTATCCGGCGCCGCGTATACCGCCGCGTCGTGCATCGTGACGGCTTGGCTTCGCTTGGTCATCGGCCCCGTGTTGCACAGGCTGAGCAGGAATCCGTCCGCGCTGAGCGCCGGCAGGCTCAGCTGCTCCCAGGCGTGACCGGAGCCGCGCCCCGCCTGCTTCGTCGGGATATGGCGAAGGCCGATCGGCTTCAGCTCTCCCTTCGGCGCCAGCACGACGAATTCGTATCCTTCGACCGCCGCGTCGCGTTCCCCGACCAACGCGTCGAGCGAGCGAAGCACCTCGATCGCGTATCGCTGCACGCCCGTGACGGGATGCGTCAGGAATCGGCCGTTGATATAGATTCTCTGCATGGTCATGTCCGGTTCACCCCCGAGAGCCGCCAGCTCTTGATTTTTCGCTTGTTGTAATGCAGGACCAGCGTGAACAGGAGCAGCACGACCCAGCAAGGGAAAAACCGGCCGCTCGTGAAGTACAGGTAACGCGGAAACTCCAGGATGCCCACCATCCAGATCGGGTACATCAGCATGCCGAACGTGTGATTGTTGCGGAAGTGCGCGTACAGCACGCCGCTGATATAACCGAGAAGCGCCATGTAGACCAGCGCCCCGCCGAAGCCGTAATCGTGATAAGGGAGCATGAGCCCCGATGGATTGTTGAACTCCGGATTGCCCATCGTTGAGAGTATGTTGTCCAGCAGGCCCATCGGCCGCACGCCGTATACGTTGGCGTACGCCTCGCCGCCGGGCGGAATCTTCCACAGCCACTCCCAAGTGTAGTAAGGGAACGGGATCGACGGAAACCCGAGCTCTCTTATGTATAAGGTGCCGGTATTAAGCGCGGTGACGTAGTAGCCGAAAAACCGGGTGACCACGAACTCCCAAAACGAAGGATAGATGTGGACGTAGTAGCTCAGCCAGGAACGGAAGTACTCGCTGAGTCCGAAAAACCCGATGACGAACACGATGCCGATGAGCGGATACAGCTTGACGAACGGCACCCGTTTTCCCTGCTTCAGGCGCATCGAGATCCAGATGATGGCCGCCGGCACCAGAATCTCCATTAAGGCGAGCCGCTCCGAGAAGAAGATCGAGCGCATGAGCGTCAGCAGGAAGACGACCGCCATCGCGGGCAGGAACGTCTTTTTCCCCTTCAGGCATTGGTAGTAGGTCGCGAGGATCGTGAAGGCGATGCCGAAGTTCGTGAACGAGGTGACACCCGTAATCTTGTCGAAGTTCTGCTTGATCGAATAGATGGCGCCGGGCTCTCCCTTGATGACGGACAAGAATAGCGCCACCGTGAAGCCGCTGCGGACCATGATCAGAAAGTAGACCGCGTAGCCGAACAGCGTCATGGCGAACAGGGCGTAGACGACGAACTTGATGAAGCTGTCGCGCTTCAGCACGGCATCGGGCAGCACCGATACGGGCTTCACGCCCTTGTTCAGCATCGACGACAGCAAGCCGCCCAGGACGAAGGCGACTGCCGGATAGACGGCGAGCCAGATGTTGCCGCTGTCGATGAATTTCTCGACGCGATAGAACATCAGGTAGTTCTGGGCCGGGATCAGGTAAGCGCCCGCGATGACGACCCCCATCACGATGGCGAACAGGATGGTCGGGTTCATCCACCAGACCGAAGCATTCTTTCTCATCTCACGGGCACTCCCTCGTCTTGATTGCGCCGGCGCGGCGCGTTCACCTGCCATAAAAAGCGACCGGCTCCGCCTCGAACTGCGACAGGCTGCCGACATGCGGCCGTCCGACCGAGTAGTATCGGAGGTCGGCCTCGTTCACCTGCTCGCTCGTGTACACGTTGCGGCCGTCGATCAGGATGTTTTGCCGCATGACCGCCTGCACCTCGGGCAGGGACAGCGACTTGAACGCCGGCCAGTCGGTCAGCAGGCACAACGCGTCGCAGTCCCGCGCCGCCTCGATCGGATTTTCCTTCCAGACGACCTCGTCCGACTGTTCGAAGATTGCCCGGAAGTTGGCCGTCGCCACCGGATCATAGGCCTGCACCTCCGCGCCTTCGGCCAGCAGCGCGCCGATGATGTCCAGCGCCGGCGACTCGCGCACGTCGTCGGTGTCCGGCTTGAACGCCAGCCCCCAGACGCCGATCCGCTTGCCGCCGAGCTCGCCGAGCGAGCGCCGCAGCTTCGTCATCACGTTGAAGCGCTGGCCCTGGTTGACCTCGACGACCGACTTCAGCAGCTTGAACTCGTAGTCGACGTTGCCCGCGATCTGGATGAGCGCGTTCGTGTCCTTCGGGAAGCAGGAGCCGCCGTAGCCGATCCCGGCTTGAAGGAACGACGGGCCGATCCGCCGGTCGTGGCCCATGCCCTTCGCGACGTCCGTGACGTCCGCGCCGACCTTCTCGCAGATGTTGGCGATCTCGTTGATGAAGGAGATCTTGGTCGCGAGGAAGGCGTTGGACGCGTACTTGATCATCTCCGCGCTGCGCACGTCGGTCACCATGATCCGATCGGTCAGCGGCCGGTGCAGCTCGGCGATCTTCTCCGCCGCCTCGGGGCTGTCGGTGCCGATGATGATGCGGTCCGGGTGCAGCGTGTCCGAGATGGCCGAGCCCTCCCGCAGGAATTCTGGAATCGAGACGACGTCGAACGGATGCGGCGTGAGCCGCGAGACGATATCCCGGATACGGTCGTTCGTGCCGACCGGCACAGTGCTCTTGGTCGCGATGATCTTGTAGCCGTTCATCGCGAGCGCGATCTCCTGCGCGGCCTGCTCAATGAACGCCAGGTTCGCTTCGCCGTTCGGCAGCGGCGGCGTGCCGACGCAGAGGAAGATCGCCTCGGCGCCCTCCACGGCAGGCGTCAACTCGCCGGTGAAGCGCAGGCGCCCGAGTTCGCGGTTTTTGGCGATGAGCTCCTGAAGGCCCGGCTCGTAGATCGGCACTTCGCCGCGGTTCAGGCGCTCGATCTTGCCCAGATCCTTGTCCAGGCAAGTGACGTCGTTGCCGATCTCCGAGAAGCAGACGCCGGATACGAGCCCGACGTACCCGGTGCCGATGAAAGTCAGTTTCATAGTTGTCTTTTCCCCTATAGAACGGCCTGGACGCTTCCCGCCTGGCGCGTATTTTGATGCAGCTTGTTGTCGACGTGCTGCTGCAGCTTCTTGCGGAACGACTCCGGCGAGAAGCGCACCGCGTTTTTGCGGCAGTTCGCTGCCTGGATCGCGCCGCCTTCATTCTCAAACCGGCTCACGGCCGCCATCACCTGCGCCGCGGTCTGCTCCTCGAAGAAGACGCCCGTCGGCTGCGGAACGCCGAGGCCGCGGACGGTCTCGAGCGATCCGCCCTTGCCGTACGCGATGACGGGCGTGCCGCAAGCCTGCGCCTCGACCGGCGTGATGCCGAAGTCTTCTTCGGCCGCGAACACGAACGCCTTGGCCCGCTGCATATGGTCGATCAGCACGGCGTCCGGCTGATAGCCGAGCACCTGGATGTTAGGCGCCTTGGCCGCCTGTGCCTTGACCTTCTCCATGTCGGGTCCGCTGCCGATGACGACCAGCTTCTTGTCCGGCATGCCGGCGAAGGCTTCGGCGATCATGTCCATCTTCTTGTAGGGGACCATGCGGGACGCCGTCAGGTAGAAGTCTTCCTTGTCCTCGCGGTAGGCGAAGGCGTTCACGTTGACGGGCGGATAGATGACGCTGGACTCTCTGCGGTACACCTTCCAGATGCGGCTGGCGATGAATTCGGAGTTGGCGATAAAATAATCCACGCCGTTGGCGGTCCGGTAATCCCACATCCGCATGCGGCTCAGCATCCACTTGGCGAAGGCGCCCTTCAGGCCGCGCTGCAGGCCCGATTCCCTGAGATATTGATGCTGCATGTCCCAAGCGTAGCGAATCGGCGAATGCACGTAAGAGATATGGAGTTGGTTCGGCCCCGTGATGACGCCTTTAGCGACCGCGTGGGAGCTCGATAAAATGAGATCGTAAGCGGACAGATCGAACTGTTCGATGGCGAGGGGCATGAGCGGCAGGTACTGCCTATACTTCTTTTTTGGCGAAAGGCATGTTTTGCAGAAAAGAGGTTCGGACCTTCCGGTTCTTGAGGAAGCCCCGGTCCTTCTCCGGCAGGAAATCGACCATGGCGAACACGTCCGCTTCGGGATACACCTCGAGCATTTGTTCGACCACTTTTTCCGAACCCGCGTATGTCGTCAACCATTCGTGAACGATCGCGACCTTCATTTGGCTGTCGTCCTCCTGTCCGTACCCGATGACATCTGGTTGATTTAATAAGCGCCCTTCTTGAGCAGCACGCTGCGTACCGTCGCGAGCAGAATCTTGATGTCGAGCGCGAGCGATTTATTGTAAACGTAGTAGAGCTCCAGGTCGACGCGCTCGGGATAGCCGACTTCGCTGCGGCCGCTCACCTGCCAATAGCCGGTGATGCCGGGCTTGACCGACAGGAATTCGCGCTTTTTTATCCCGGTATTCCTTGAGCTCCTGGGCGACGACGGGCCGCGGGCCGACGAGGCTCATCTCGCCCTTCAGCACGTTGAACAGCTGCGGCAGCTCGTCGAGGCTGGTCTTGCGGAGGAAGCGGCCGATGCGCGTGATGCGAGGGTCCTCATGCGGCTCGAGCTTGTAGTTGCTCGCTACGTATTTGGCGTACAGCGCCTTGTCCTCCCGCAGCAGCTGCTCGGAGTTGGTGTTCATGGAACGGAACTTGTAGATGTTGAACATGCTTGCTCCCTTGCCGATGCGGTGCTGCCTGAAGAAGACGGGCCCCTTCGGATCCTCGAGCTTGACGAGCAGTGCAATAACGGCAAATACCGGGGAAAGGAGGATCAATCCGATGCCCGATCCGAGCAGGTCGATCGCACGCTTGGCGCTTAAGAAGAGATAGTTGGTTCCGCTTTTCTGGACTGTGGACTGGACGATAGGCTGGGCGGACGTCGTGGCGGTGGCGCGGCTGGCGATCTCAAGCTCGTTGCCGACTAGACTCATGGTTTAATCTCCCCCGTATCCGTAGTAATTGGCGTAGCTGGATTCAATGCGGTCGCGGTTCGTATTGTTCAGGACGGCGCCGAGGATATGGGCGCCGACGTGCTCCAGGCCCAGACGGGTCCGGCGAACGGCTTCCTTGGTGACCTTGCCCGAGCGGGCGACGAGGACGACGCCGTCGGACATCGCGCCGACGATCTGGGCGTCGGCGAACGACGAGGCCGGCGGCGAATCGACGACGATCACGTCGAACTGCGTCTTCAGCTCCTCAAGCAGCCTGCGCATCGATTCGGAACCGAGCAGCTCCGAAGGATTCGGCGGCACGGTGCCTGCCGGGAGCACGTACAGCCCCGCGACGTCGGTCTGCTGAATCGCGTCCTCCGGCTTGCCGCGCCCGATCAGGATGTCGCTTAGACCGTTTCGGCTCGTGCGGAAGAAGGCTTGTCCCACCGCCGGCCGCCTGAGATCGGCGTCGAGCAGCAGCACGTTTTTGTTTTCCTGCGCGTAGCTCATTGCCAGATTGATCGCGGTCGTCGTGCGGCCTTCGCCGGTGACCGCCGAAGCGACGAGGATCAGCTTGACCGCTTGTCCCATCGAGGAGAACCGGATATTCGTACGCAGTTTCTTGTAGGATTCGAACACCGAGGAGCCGGGGCCCGCTTTGGCGATTTGGCGATGCTTGCCGTTTTCTCTTGTCATAGAAGATCCCTGCCTGTCTCTTGTTTAGGATTGCGACGATCTGTGTCCTTCCGCTCACGCGTCGATGCGGCTCGGCATCAGTTGGTAGCCCGTCGCCTGGCTTGTATTGCCTGCCAGCACGGAGTGATAGATTCGTTCCAGCTTCTGGTTCTGCTCCTTCAGGTCGAACGATTCGCAAGCCCGTTCCCTGCTCCTCGCGCTCATCCGCCGCCACAGCGCTTCGTCGCTCAGCAGCCGCGAGATGCCGGCCGCGAGGTCGAGCCAGTCGTGCGGGGCGGCCAGCAGTCCGGTCTCGCCGTGGCTCACCGCCTCCGAGATGCCGCCCGTGCGGAAGCTCGCTACGGGGAGCCGCATCGAGGCCGCCTCGATGAAGGAGATGCCGAATGCCTCTTCTGCGCCCGTCGGCGTCGGCACGCTCGGCACCGAGAATACCTTCGCGCGGCTCATCCAGTGCTTCACGACGTCGGGAGGCTGCGTGCCCAGGAACCGGTATTTGCCAAGCGTCCTGGCAGCCATCGCTTCAAGCTCCGCCCGGAGCGGCCCGTCCCCGATGACGACGAGCTCTGCATCCGGCATTTGCCGCTGCACCTCGTTCATCGCCCGTATAAGATAGGCAGCGCCCTTCACCTCGACCAGACGGCCCACGAACAGCACGATATTTTCCCGGGACTGTGCCTGTTCCGGATCGGGCTTGAACAGCTCCGTATCGACGCCGATATAGTGGCGCACGATCTTGTCCGCAGGATATCCCTGTTCGATCAGCTTCCCGCGGATGAAGTCCGATACGGCAATGAATACCGCGGCGGATCGCTGCAATTGCTCTCGCTTGCGAATGTATTGCCGGTGCGTGTAGTAGGACTTGCGGGCGTGTTCGTCTTTGACCGTCGCATCGTAGCCGTGAAACGTGACGATGAGCGGGATGCGAAGCCGCCTCGCGATCGGCGTGGCCAGCACGCCGTCGGGACCGAAGTGCGCGTGCAGCAGGCGGAAATCCATCTGCCTGAACTTGCGCTCGAGCGGGAACCCGAGCCCTGTCGCCTTGAACAACAGCTCGCGCAGCCTTCCGCCGGCGCCGCCCTCGTTCAGCACGGTGACGCGCTCGGGATCGAGGGCGATACCCGCATTGCGCTTGGAGCCCGCATAGTGGGCCCGGTAAAACCGCATGCCTTCCGCTTGAGATCGTATAAAAGTTTCGGATGGCGCCAACAAACTGTCTCGGTAGATGAGGATGTTTCGTAACGTCATGACCGGCCGATCCCGCCTCCTTCGCTCGCCTTGGCAGGTCAGCGCTGCTCTTCGGCGGGTCTAAGCTCTTGCTTGCCGCGTACGGCGGCCTCCCTGGCGAAAGGAATCGCCGTGCGGACTTTGCCTTGCGCCATATCCTTTTGCTTGATCTTGCCGATGCTCGCCAGCATCGTGATGCCAAGCTCGCTCTCGAGATCGTCCGCGGTCCTGACCTTGTCGTCCAGGTAGTCGACCAAAAACGCGATGCCGAAGCCAAGAAGCGCGGCGAGCAGAAAGCTGAATATATACAGGACGGTGTGGCTGCTGTTGATCGGACCCGGCGCGGCCAGCGGATCCGGCTCGGTGAGCACCGTAATGTTGTTAAGCTTCATGAGTTCGGTGACGCTGCCGCGGAAGGCGTTCGATACGCCGTTCACGAGCTGCACGGCCGTGCCGTAGTCGTCGGCCTTGGCGACCAGCGTGATGATCTGCGCGTCCTTCATCGTATTGACCGCGATCTTGTCGCTAATCTGGGTAGCCGACATGCCGAATTCGGGATGCTGGTCCGCGACGCGCTTCATGACGGACGGGGATTTGATGATCTGCTTGTAGGTGTTGATAAGCATGAGGTTGGTGTTGATGGAGTTCTGGTCGATGATCTGCTGCCCCGCGACCGTCGATTCGGTCTTGTTGACGATCAGGTCCGTCGACGCTTGATAGACGGGCTTCACGTACTTGTTGGTGTAAACATAGGCGGCCGTGCAGATGACGATGACCAGCAGGGCGGGGATCCACCAGTATCTCTTAACGACCTTCAGGTAGTGCTGCAGCTCCATTCTAGATAGCCTCCGCTTCGTTTTGTGTGATTTTTGCGCCTTGCCGGATTGGGAGATTTGGACGACCCCGACGAACGAAAGACCCCTGGAGGAAGGTCAGGTTATGTAGGTGCGGGGTACCCCTTTTAGCCGGCTCGTCCGTCTCTCTCATTCTTGACCCCAACTTAAACCTTCGGCTCCGAATCTGAAACAAACAAGCATAAAGTGGTAACGTTTTCAAGTGGGTTTTCTCATTTTTCAAAAACGCGAAAAAGCGCGCCGTTATCGCAACGGCGCGCTTTGTCAATAAGAATTATTAAAATCCTGTGTTTCCTTCCAGATGGATATTGCCGCCCTTGAAATTGGTAGGGGACTTGCTAGAATCGCTGAGGACGTTGTTCGAGAAATAAATGTTCCCTAGGTCCCCGTCCCCCCCACACGCCGATACCGTCGTTCACGGCGTTTTTGATCGTGTTCGCGTCGAAGGTGATATCGTCCAGTTTGCCTTGCGACGCGTAGACCAGAATGTTCGGGTGATCGCTGCTCTCGCGCATGCCCGTATGCTCGATCGTGTTTTTCTGCACCGTGACGTTTTTCGTATCGGCGGTCTCCCACTCCTTCTCGACGGAGATATAGATGCCAGCCATCTCCGTCCGTTGGATGGTATTGCGCTCGATCGTGACATCCTCGCCGCCGACGACAGATATGCCTCTCGCCTTGGAGTCGTAGCCGACGTCATTGCCGGCGATCGTCACGTCGTGCGTCACCGCGCTGTCCTTCAGGTAGCTGACGACCGCGATGGCGTCGTCCCCCGTGCCGGACACTTTGTTGTTCTCGATTCGGATGCGGGTGCTTCCGTCCGTGATGTGTATGCCGTCGGCCCCCGTATTCTCGATCAGGTTGTCCGCGATGACGCCATCCTCGGAAGACTCCTGTACGAGAATGCCCGCCGTGCTCGCTTTGTCGATATGCACGTTTTCGATGCGGAAGCCGTTGGCGTTTCTGACGGTGATGCTATTTTTCGCATTCTCGCCGTTGCCCCGCTTGACCGTACTCTCGTAGACGTGGCTCAAGTCGCTCAGCGAAGGGCCGCCGCCCTCCAGATCGATCGAGCCGCGCTTCGGATCGGTCGATACGATGATCGTCTTGTCCGCGCCCGCTCCCCGCACCTTCACGCCGTCGACGACCCAGATGTCGCCGATGCGATATTCGCCTTCGGACAGGCGAAGCTGAAGTCCGTCCGCCTTGGCTTTCTCCGTGCAAGCTTCAAGCGTCTTCAGATCGTCTTCGCGATCGTCCGCTCCCGCCAGGCAATGCAGCGAGCCGTCTTCGATCGTCCAGGCCGGCTCGTCCTGCTCGTCCGTCGGCACGCCGGAAGGCGATGCCTCCTGCGTTGACGAGGGAGAGGGGTGCCCCTCGGGCCCCGACACCTTCTCGTCCCCCCCCGCGCGGCCACAGCAAGACGACGACCAGCACCGCGAGCAGGGCGACTCCAAACCCTAGCGCATAGCGTTTTTTCCGGATTCTTTCCATCCCGACCTCCATTAGGCTCTCTTTTTTTAGATTTATCGGACCTAGATTTATCGGACTTACCAGAGTTTCACCCCCTATGCACCTGGGTAAAACAATCTCGCACATTAGAAAACGTTAAGAAGCCGCATGAAGCAGCCGTATGGACACAAAAAAAAGCCAACCCGGATAACCGGATTGGCCTGCCTTTAAAATCCCGTGTTGTCGCTCAGATGAATGGTGCCCGCCTTGAAAGTCGTATTCGCGCCTACCGTATTGATCAACGTATTTCCGGTAAAGTAGATGTCTTTGATCTGCCCGTCGCCCCAGACGCCGATTCCGCGATGGGCCGCGTTTTTAATCGTGTTGCCCGTGAACGTCACGTTGTCGATGACGCCCTGCGAGGCATAGACCAACACGTTCGGATGATTTTCCGGCTCGTGGATGCCCGCGTGATCGACCGTATTGTTCTTCACCGTGATCCGGTCGACGTTCACCGTATTGTAAGAGCCTTCGCAAGCGATATAGATGCCCGCCATCTGGGTGTCCTTCACCGAATTGCCTTCGATCAGCACGTCCGTGCCGCCGACGACCGTGATGCCGCGCGCCTTGGAGAGGTATCCGACGTCATTGCCGCGGATCGTGACGTCATGCACCGCGGGACCGTCCTGCGCGTAGCTGACGACCGCGATCGTATCGTCGCCCGTCGCTTTGACCGTATTGTCTTCGATCAGGATGTCGCTGCTGCCGTCCGTAATATGAATGCCGTCCGCACCGGTGGAATCGACGGTGTTGTTCGTGATGGTGCCGCCCTTGGATGCGCCTTGAACGAGAATGCCGGCCGTGCTCGACTTGTACACGTAGACGTGGTCGATCGTGAAGTTCGTCGCGCCCCGCACGGTGATGCTGTTTTTCTCGTTGGAGCCGTTGCCCCGCGCGACCGTCGTCTGGTAGACATGCTTGACATTGCTCAGCTTGGCATTGTTGCCCTTGAGATCGATCGAGCCGTTCAAGGGGTCCGTGGAGATCAGCGTCGTCTTCGACATGCCCGCGCCGATCAGCTTGACGCCGTCAAGCGTCAGAATCTTGCTCAGGTGATATTCGCCTTCCGGCACGGCTACGTACTTGCCCTGCGACTTCGCCTTGTCCAGGCAAGCCGCGAACGCGCCGTAGTCATCCTTGCCGTCGTTCGCCACGGCGCCGCAGCTCTCGACGGACAGCGCGTAGGCGTCCGCGGGCACCGGCGTAGCCAGCGGCAGCGCGACGGGCGAAGCCGTCGTTTGCGCGGTTGGCGTTGCGGTTGCGATCGGCTGCGACGTCGCGGTCGTTTGCGCGATTGGCGCCGCGGTTGCGATCGGCTGCGCCGTCGCGGTCGTTTGCGCGATTGGCGCCGCGGTTGCGGTCGGCTGCGCCGTCGCAGCCGGTTGCGCGGTTGGCGTCGCGCTAGGCGTGACTGACGGCGTCGTCGCAGGCTGCGCCTCGGCAGCCGTAAAGGATACAGTCGGATCCCACAACGTATGATCGTTATTCATCGTCGTCCTGCTGTTGACTTGGAAGTAAACGGACGTGCCCTTCTCCACCGCGATCGGTTTCAGCGCGGGCGTCTTGCCGTCGGTCGTCTTGACGATGGCGCTCCACAGCGTCGTCTTGTCCACCTTGATGGTGGCGAGGATGCCGTCGCCTTGGCTGTCGCCCTTCTTGACGGTGCCGCCGATCGTGATCGTCCCCTTGCCCGGGGATACCCACTTCAGCACGGCGTCGAAGTCCTTGCTCGGATGCATCGCGTCCTTGTTCACCCAGGGATAGCCGGTATTCGCGGCCGCTTGCCAACGGTCTTCGGCAGCGTTGTAGGCGAGATTGCTATACACCGAGCCTGCGCGTTTTTGATAAAACCATTGATTCTGCCCCTGCGCGACCGCGAAATCTTGCGGAGCGGCATATAAACTTGCAACGCTGACGGCTTGCGCGTTCTGTACGGACACGAACGAATTCGTAATGCTGACACCTAGGACGAACGCCATTGCCGTCAAACCGATTTTTTTCAAAAAAGATAACCTCCGTATGTTTGAATATGATTGACACTGGGTAAAGACGGAGTAATAGCCATAATTGCAAGCTTCGAAGCAGCTATAATTGATATATCGGATCGACATGGGATTGCATGAATACATTGGCAATCTATTTAGCATGCCAATTGTTTCCTGCGGCCTATTTTAGCATGCTTTTGCCGGATTTAAAGAAAGGAATTTATAATGTATTTTTAATAGAAGAAACACGACTTTTTTAGAGTACCTATCCGCGAAAAAAAAAGGAGGGCTTGTCGGAAGGGAAAGGGGCAGGCATTTTTAAACAATCATTTAAGAAAACGCACATTCATACACCACATGGGCCAATTTAAAGCGTATATTGAATTTTTTTATATGAAAAAAAAGTTAATCAAAATGTTTGAGCAAAAAAAAGAATGTCGCGGGTTAGGCGCGACATTCTTTTTTTTTGCGAAAGCCCGCAAATAGATCCAGGCGACTGCTCTACGGTAGCAGATGCCGATCGCCCGTCAGTTGAAACTTATGTACGCATCGTTCGTTCATCCGCCGCGCGTCCGATCGACGACGCCCCCCTCTGCGATCGAGCGGCACATCGCCAGGTAGGCCTGGCGCGCTTCGGGCGTCCAGCCGTTGCCGTATCTCTTCTTCCAGACGCGTTCGTCCTGTTCGAGGAAGCGCTCGATCGCCCGAACCGGGGCCAGGCGCGCGGCGTCCGCGCACATGCGCTCCGCGTGACGCAAATATTCGCCGATGACGGGCATCGCCTGCTCATAGTCGTCGATGTCTTCCGCCGGACCGCCCGCGATCAGCGCAGCCAAGATCCCGCCGGCTCCCTCGTAGAGCGACGGATCGATCGTATCCGCTTGAAGCGCCTCCTCCAAATCGCCCTTGAGCGCGCAAGTATAGGCGAGCAGCCCGTCGCCGATCCGATTGCGGAATCCCTCGCGCAGCAGCCAGTCCCGAATCTCCTGCGTCTCCGGATCGAGGCGTTCGACGAGGTAAATCCGGCCCCATCCGTCGACGCACCGCGCCAGCTCGCAGAGCGATTTGCTGGACTGATCCATGCTCATGAGCGCAGAAGCCGCGTACAGCGTGAACTCCTCATGCTTGCCTAGCGTGAACGTTAGCTCCCTGTGCCGCTCGCTGCCGTATTGGCTCAGCAAGGCGAGTCCGAACTTCACGACATTGCGATGCACGCTATGCCGAGCCATCCACAACGCCTCTTCGTACAGATTGCCGGCGTTTAATCCCGGAAGCTTATGTAAGGCCTGAAGCGCCGGGCTGATCGCATCCAGCGAATCCTTGCGCATGAGCGCGAGATAGGCGGCTCTTCGGTTGCGGACATTGCGGTCCCGGCTGAGCCGGGCGAGCAGGCGCGTCAATTCCTTGGCGACGCCGTCATCCCAAGCGGCCCCGATCGGGCCGATGTCCTCCAAGTCCTGCTGGCGCAGCGCCTCCCGGCGTTCGGGCTTGTCCGCGTATTCATCGTCGTCCGGCAGCGCCTGCGACTTCAGCTTGCCGTCCTGACCCGTCCGCAGGACGATCATATCGTAGGCCGACGGCTTGCCGGCCCAAGGATACAGCGGGGCGACGGCTGTGTGGTGAAGCATACGGATCTCTTCCTTCCGACCGGCAATCGGTCTGGCCGTATCAAGCCGGATTGCCGTTACGTATGTATTACCCGCCTGGCAGATATTGCATCGGAAAACGGGGCGGCATACGTCCGGGCACGCAGAAAACGAGGCGCACGGATCAGATCCGCGGGCCTCGCAGGAGAACAAGTCATTATGGCGTCAAAACGATATGTGCGGCCGTCAGCTTAGGCAGCTTGTACGTAAAAGTATTGTTGACGATATCCGCCACGCCTTGCAGCTCGACGATCTCGGCACGCGAGCCGTCGAACGCATAGACGCGCGCATGCCGGTATGGCGTCCCGCCGGCGATATGGATCGTCGCGTTCATCGCGTAATCGTTGTTTTTGTTCAGCGCGATCAGGTGCAGCTCGCCGGCGTTCTCGTCCGATATCGAGCCGTAGACCGAGCTGTTCTCCACGTTGTTCGTCTCTGCCTTGACCTTGATCGAACCGAAGTGCGCACCTTGGCCGTCATAGCTGGTGAACAGCTTGACCGCGGCCGAGATATAAGGCGCCTCCTTCAGCCCGTTCACCATCTTCCAGAAGGTCGCGAGATGAACGCCGTATTTGCCGAAAATGCCGAGCGCGTCCGCTTGCGCGATGCCGCCGTACACGTTATTTTCGCCGCCGTAGTTATACTCGGTAATCGCGATCTTCGTGCCGGGATTGTAGGCGTCGATCGATTGCTGCGTCCGCGGCAGGATCGGCAGGAACGCGCTGTACCATTGGCCGATCCAGCTGTTCTCCGTATAGGTCGGGTCCCATAGCGATCGCGGCGCCTGCATGCGGGCCTCGTTCGCCTCGAGATTGTTGTAAGAAGCCAGATCCGTTATGCGCGAGCCGCCCGCGGAAATCTCGGGATACCAGTGGTAGTCGACCGCGTCCAGCAGTCGCTTGCCTTGCTGGGCGGAGGCCGCGCGGAACTTGTCCAGGTAATAGTCCATGAACCACTTGTAACCGCCGCTCTTCAGCGACTCCCAATCGTCGGCCGCATGCATGCTGTACAACTCGTCGAAGCTGTAAGAGGCGGGGCCGTACATTTCCGCATAGGGATCTACGTTCTTGACCGCCTTGGCGAGCTCGATGCCCTTGTGCGTCACCTCCGCCGCGCCCGGCTTGTCCGGATGCATATACGGATGCGTCTTCTGCCATAGGCTCGGTTCGTTGTCGATCGAGTAGCCCTTGATGCCGGTCGCGGTGCTCGCGTCGCCGAAGCGGTGAACGAGCGAATTGACGAATTCGTCCATATAAACGGCGTTGTCGTTCAAATCGGGCGTCAGGCTGAGCGGCGCGTTCTTCGCGGCGTACACCGGCACCCAGCGGTTCGAAGGCGCGGTCTCCCAGGATTGAACCGCCCCGTCCTTGTCCGCGGCGACGTAGCCGCCGGTCTGCAGCGTGGCCAGCGTGTACGATCCCATCGCCAGCGACTTCTGATGGAAGCCGGCGATGCCGATGCCCGGCTCGTCCATATTGCCGCCGTACGGCACGCCGCCATAATACCAAGGGACGTAGTCGTCGCTTCTGTGACCGTAGTCGTCGCCGGCGTTGGAGGCGTTCGTCTCCCAGTTGTAGGTGGTCAGCCGGTTGCCGCCCGTGCGGCGCGCGCCCCAATGCTCGGTGCCGGTCAGATCGTCGTTCGTGCCGTAAATGTAAGGGCTGATCGGCGCGCGCTCCGCATCCGGATCGATCTCGAATTGCACGTCGAAGTCGCCGGTCGGCGTCAGCACCGTGTTGGTCACGATCTTGTCGCTCCACTTGCCGCGCGTCTCCCCGTCCTTCGCCCGCACCCGGTATACGTGCTTCGTGCCTGCGGCCAGCGCGCTATGCGCATAGGAGGTCTCCAGTCCGACATCCGTCACGGCGCCGTCGACCTCAACCTCGTAGCCGGTTACTTCCTCTCCGATCGGGGACCAGGTCAGCGCGACGCTGTTCTCCGTCGTCTTGCCCCGGACATTGACCGGCGCGGGCAGGTCCTGCTCGCCCAACGTGCGGACGACGACGGCGCCGCTCCAGATGCCGGCCTTGTCCCCCTTGCGCGTACGAACCTTGTACGTATGCTTTGTCCCCGTCTTGAGCCACGAATCCAAGTAAGACGTCTCCGCGATGCCTTGGACGATCGTGCCGTCCGCGCTTACGTCATAGCTCGTCGCGCCTTCGACCGGCTCCCAGGACAGCAGCACTTCGGTCTCGGTTGGCTCGCCTGCGATGGCGGACGGCGCGGCCGGGATGTCCAGCAGCTTTGGTTCGGCGCCCCACGCGAGCTGTCCGTCGACATAAGCCGTCGCCTTATCGCTCGCGGTGGACGAGATGGCGCCCGTAAAGGAATAATCGTTGGTCTGCGTAAAGTCGGTCCAGTTGTCTTTGTTAATCCACGTGTAGACGCCTGCCTTCGCTCCCGGCTTCAGCATGCCGGCATCGGCCGCGAAGTCGAGCTCCAGATAGTAGTCTGCCGTCTCTGCGGGAATCGGCATCTTGACGAAGCGCGCGGTCACCTTTTCTTTGGCCACGGTGCTCCAGAAGCCGATCGACAGCGGCCGTTCGCCGTCGATCGTGAAGTAATAGCGCGCCGTTACGCCGCCCAGGTCGATCGGCGCCGCGCCCATGTTGAAGATCTCGAGCTCCGGCGTCGGCATTTGCGCGGTCGCCTTGTTCCCCGTCTTGACGCGAACCTCGAGCGCCGGACCGGCCGGCGGCGTCGCCGTAGGCGCGGCGGTCGGGGACGCCGTAGGCGTCGCGGTCGGCGTTGCGCTCGGCGTCGTACTAGGCGCAGCAGTCGGTGCCGGCGTCGCTGTAGGCGTCGCAGTCGGCGTTGTCGTTGCCGTAGGCGTCGCAGTCGGCTCCGGCGTCGGCGTCTGACCGCCGCTGCCGGCGCCCGCTTCTACGTTGACGAACGCCGCGCCGGCATGCCACTTGTGATAGGCGCTCCAGCCGGCGCCGAATACGCCAAGGCTGATCGTATACTTGCCCGGCGCCGCGCCGGCCGGCACGCGCCAGGTGAACGCGACCGTCTTTTCCACGCCCGCCTGCAGCTGCACGTTGTCCTTGAACGTTTGGCCGACCTTCGCGAGCGCCGGATCGAACACTTCGGCGTCGAGCAGCACGGCGGCGTCCTCCGCGGCCGTCACGCGAACGTCGATCGTCAATTCTTCGCCTGCCTTTACCGTGCCCGGCGACACGGTCGCCGACGTGGCGTACGCTTCTGCAGCGGCATAGACCGCCCTATCCGCGCCCGCGGACGCCAGACTGCCCAGGAGCAGCGCCGCCGCGGCCATCGCCGCGATCGCTTTTTTTCCGATTCTGTTTATGATTCCGTTTTTGATTCCCATGAATCTCATCTTTTCTCCCTCTCTTACGTATCGTGCTATGTCAGCTTAACAGAGCGGGCGACCGCGATTATGTGTCCGGCGTTACAAAAATATCGAAATTTCGCGCGCCGAAAATGCGCCATTTTGCGAACATGTGTGCGAGAAATGATATAATAAAAACTCCTAGTAAACCGGAAACCGAAGCGAGGTCTATCGATGTTCACAGAAGATACGCCGCCGGAAAACGACCCGCGGTGGGAAGACCTGCTGCGCCGCGTCGCGGAAACGTTCGACGACCTGACGCTTAAGCGCGGCTATCAATATTACAAGCAAGGGCGCGTCGAGCTATCCGATCCCGAGGACATGCGGCATCTGCAGGCCGAGGTGACGGGCACGGCGACCTATCGGACGCGGGTCGACCTCGAAGCCTTGGAGGACGGCAAATGCAACTGTCCTGTCGGTCGCCCGTGCAAGCACATGACAGCGGTGCTCATGGCATGGGCCGGCTACCACGGCTATCCCGTCCCGACGCTGGCCAACGCCAAGACGCTTGCGTCGCGCCCGCGTCCCGTCTCCGCCGGGCGGCAGCAGAACGCCGAGATCGAGCGGCTCTCGAGAGACGCGGTCCGCATTCCCGAGATGAGCGTCCCGGAGTGGCTGGATCTGTTCGGCAGGTGCCTGGCGCCGATCGCCGGCCAAGTGCGCAACACGCAGTACGTGAAGCAGGCGCTCGGCCTCTTTTACAAGATCAAGCCGGCGCTCCCGCCCGTCGCGGAGCGGCTGTTCGAGCTGAACGCGCTGCTGTTCCTCATGCGCCATGCGGCCGAGACCCAGAGCAACCCCGCGCTTGGGCCGAATTCGTACCTCGGCTATTTCACGCATCTGGCCGTGACGGACCTTCACGAAGCCGCGATGGGCTGCCTGGATCGCCCGCTGCCCGCAGCGGACGAACCGCTCGCGCGCGATCGCCTGCTCGGGACGGCCGACATCCTCCGGGCAGCGATGCTGGCGCCCGGCCCGACGCAGGACTATGAGCTGAAGCATTACGGCCGCCTGTGGGAGACGTGGCTCGCGCCCCCCGTACGGAAGCGAAGCCCTCTGCGCGGAGGAGCTCCGCAAGCTCGAGGCGGCCGAGCCCGGCCTGCCTCCCCAGAGCAAAGGCGCATGGAACGCGGCCGTGCTGCGGATGCTATTCGGCCTGAACGACGACGACCGCGCGCTTGCCTTGCTCGCCGGCGAATCGGGCCGTCTGGGCTCGGCCCACGTCGCTCAGCTCTCGGAGATGCTCGGCGAGCTCGCCCGGAGGGAAGAATGGCAGCGCCTGCTCCGATGGCTGACCGAGCTGGGGCCCTTGATGAGCGGCAGGCGCTTGCGGGAGCTCGAGACGTACGCCGGGCTGTGGGATGCCGTCGTCGCCAAGCTGCCCGAGGCGGAGCCCCGGATGTGGGAGACGCTGGAGTCGCTGCTGCCGTCCTCCCAGTCGATCTACGAGAGTCGGCTGCTCGCCGCGGGACGGTACGAAGAATGGATCGACATCCAGCTGTCGTTCGGCCGCGAGCCGCTCGACTACCGGGCGACCGAGCTGGCGCCGTTGGAGAAGGAAGCGCCGCATGCGCTGCTCCCTTTTTACCATCAGGCGGTCGAACGTTATGTGGCGATGAAAAACAGGGCCAGCTACAAATCGGCGGTGAAGCTGCTGAAGCGGCTCGCCAAGCTGTACAAGAAAATGAAGCGCGAGGAGCGCTGGATCGAATTTTACGAGCTGTTCGAGCTGCGCCACAGCAGGCTGCGCGCGCTACAGGAAGAGCTGCGGAAAGGAAAGCTGTCATGAACGCGCAGCGGGATACGATCAGCGTCGACGTGCGGCTGAGCGAGCACGGCGACGCGCTGATATACGGGGTATTGGAAGGCTACGGCTACGTGCCCGGACTCCTTCTGAAGCATAGGCTGTTCGCCTGGCACGAAGCTTCGTTCTACGGAACGAATCTGGACGTGAGCCAAGTCGAGCTGCCCGCGGGCGTCGATCTGGTTCGAGGCAAGGCGGAGATCGTCATTCTCCCTGCCGAGCATGTATTGGCTTTCTTCGCGGAGCCTCGCCTGCTGAGGCATGTAGAGTGGCGGATTGCCGGAGAAGGCCGGCTGCTCGCAAGATGGGCGCCCGTCCTGGCGGGCTGGATCGAGGAGCGCCGATACATGCCGAGCCTGGACGATTATCGCCGCGGCTTGCTGCGCTGGACCTGGGAAGGCGAGCTGCCGCCGGCTGACCGAGAAGCGGAGGACGGCGAGACGGCGAGCGCGGACCCGGCGGACGGCGAATGGATGCAAGGCCTCCGCGCCGCTTTCTCGGCGGCCGTGCGGGAGCGTCACTACGGTACGGAGACGGGTTATTCCGACCTGCGACGGGAGTACCCGCTGTTGTTCGACAAGAGCGCCGCGTCCGCGGCCGGCATGGACGAACGCGCCTGGCTCGAAGCGATCGGCTGGCGGCCGGACATGGCGCCGTTCCGGCCGATCCTGCGGCTGCTCGAGCCTTATGCGGCGGGCAACGCGCCGGACGATTGGCGGCTGCAGCTCGCGCTGCAGAGCAAGCGGGACGAGACGATCGTGCATCCCGCCAAGCTCGGCGCGGACGGCTCGGTGTCCGGGCGCTGGCCGGCCGCCTGGAACGAAGAAGCGAGCGAGCGGGCACCCGGCTGGCTGGATCGGCTGCGGGCGGCGCTGCCGCCCGAACGGCTCGCCGGCGGGCCGCGGGACTTGCTGGGCGCGCCGTTGGACGACGAAGCAGCCTGGCGCTTCCTCTCGGCCGATAGCAATCGGCTGCTCGAGGCCGGCTGGCGAGTGCTGCTGCCCGCCTGGTGGGAGGCGGCGACCCGCAAGAAGCCGCGGCTGCGCGCCAAGATCGCGCCCGAGTCCGGCGGCAAGGGCAGCTCGCTGTTCGGGCTGGACGCGATCATCGACTTCGACTGGCGCGTCGCCATCGGAGACCTGGACCTCAGCGAAGAGGAGTTCGCCGCGCTGGTCGCGCGCAATCAGCGGCTCGTCCGCCACCGCGGCCAATGGATCGCGCTCGATCCGGCGCTGCTCTCGCAGATCCGGCGGATGATGACGGGCATGGACAAGCACGCGGGCCTCTCCTTCCAAGACGTGCTGCAGCTTCACCTGCTTGGCGAAGGAGAGGATGCGGACGACGCCGGGACGGAGGAATCGGCGGAGGCGTCCGCCGCGCGCGTGCGGCTGGAGGTCGAGCTGAACGAGCATCTCGCCTCGTTCTTCGCGCAGCTCGGACGGCCTTCGGAGTGGCCGCTGCCAGAACCTCCGCCGGATCTGCAGGCCACGCTGCGGACGTACCAACGCGAAGGCTTCGGCTGGCTCACCTCGCTTCGGCGCTTCGGCCTCGGCGCGGTGCTGGCGGACGATATGGGCCTTGGCAAGACCGTCCAGCTCATCGCTTATCTGCTGCAGCTGCGCCACGATACGCCGCCGGAACGGCGCCGCGCCGCGCTGATCGTCTGCCCCACCTCGGTGCTGGGCAACTGGCAGAAGGAGATCGCGCGCTTCGCGCCTTCGCTTACGGTCAGCCTGCATTACGGCGGCGGCCGGATCACGGACGCGGAGGCCTTCGGCGCCCAGGCGGCGAGCTCCGATGTCGTGCTCACCTCGTTCGCCACGGCGTCGCTCGATCAGGAGCTGCTGCAGACCTATGTGTGGGCGGCGATCTGCCTCGACGAAGCGCAAAATATCAAAAACGCGCAGACCAAGCAGTCCGTCGCCGTGCGCAGCTTGTCCGCGGGACAGCGCATCGCCCTCACCGGCACGCCGATCGAGAACCGGCTGGCCGAGCTGTGGTCGATCTACGACTTCATCGCGCCGGGCTACCTCGGGACGCAGCGCGCCTTTCAGGAGCGGTTCGCCACGCCGATCGAGCGCAACCATGACGAGCGAAGAACGGCCGAGCTCAAGCGCCTCGTCGGACCTTTTATGCTGCGGCGCAAGAAGAAAGATCCGAACATCCAGCTCGACCTGCCGGACAAAAACGAGATGAAGACTTACGTCCCGCTGACGCCCGAGCAGAGCGCGCTCTACGAGCAGACCGTGAACGAGCTGCTGGAACGGATGAAGGCGCTCGAAGGCATCGAGCGCAAAGGCGCGATCCTCGCGGCGCTCACCCGTCTCAAACAGGTGTGCGATCATCCGGCGCTGCTGAACAAGGAACAAGAGACGACGGCAGCTGCCGCTTCGGCGGACAAAAAGGGGCGCGCCGGCGGGGCGGAGTCCGCGTCGCCAGGCAAGTCGCCAGACAAGTTGCCAAGCAAGTCGCCTGGCAAGTCGGCCGACGAAGCATCGGCGCCTTCGGAGGCGGAGCTGGCCGAGCTGGTCTCCCGTTCGGCCAAGCTCGAGCGGCTGCTCGCCATGGTCAAGGAACTCCGGGACGAGGGCGACCGCTGCCTCATTTTCACCCAATACGTCGGCATGGGAGAGATGCTGCGCCTCGTGCTGTCCCAGGAGCTCGGCGAGCCCGTGCTCTACCTGAACGGCAGCACGTCCAAGACGGCGCGCGACCGGATGATCGAGCGCTTCCAGTCGCAGACGCTGCCGCAGGACGAGCAGCCGAGCGTGTTTATCCTCTCGCTCAAGGCGGGAGGCGTCGGCCTGAACCTGACAGCGGCCAACCACGTGTTCCACTTCGACCGCTGGTGGAATCCCGCCGTCGAGAACCAGGCGACCGACCGCGCCTACCGAATGGGCCAGACCAAGGACGTGCAGGTGCACAAGTTCATTTCCCTCGGCACCCTCGAGGAGCGCATCGACGAGATGCTGGAGAGCAAGCAGCAGCTCAGCGACAACGTCATCTCCTCCTCCGAGGGCTGGATCACCGAGCTGTCGACCGACGATCTGCGCGACTTGATCACGCTTCGGCGGGGAATGAACGGCTGACGCAAAAACGCCTCTGGCAAAGAGGCGTTTTTGCATGGCGTTCGATGTACCCGGCAGGCGGGTTCAAATGAGCGGGTAATGTCCTTCGTAGCGCGGATGCGCGTAGTACGGCGGACGCGGACCGATCAACGGCAGATTCAGCGTAAAAAAAATCTCCGTAGGCGACCTTAACCATAGCGTCCGATTCATTGATTAGCAGCGCGTCCGCTTTCTTGCTGAACGCGTATGGCACTTTCACAATAGATCACCCTCCATCGGGCTGTTCGCCTCATAGCCTATGTCGGATCGGGCCGGTCGGTGATAGACGACTATACAAAGGGGACACTTAAGATGATTAAAGAATTAGCCGGAGAAACGCAATGGCTCGAAGCGTATCCGGTCATGAACGAGCTGCGGACGAATTTGGATCAAGGCGCTTATCTCGGCTTGTTACGCGAAATGAATGCCCAAGGCTACAAAATGCTTGCGCTATACGACGAAGGCCGAATCGTAGCGTTGGCCGGCGTCATCATGATGACGAATTTCTATTTTGGCAAGCATGTATTCGTCTATGACCTGGTCACCAAAGCTTCCGAGCGTTCGAAGGGACACGGCGAGACCTTGCTCGATTACGTTCATCAGTATGCAAAAGAGAACGGATGCCAGACGGTGGCCTTGGAGTCGGGGTTCGCGCGCGTGGATGCCCACCGATTTTACGAGACGAAAATGGGTTATCGCAAACCCGGCTTCTCGTTTACCAAAACGCTTTGACCTCATTTTTCTCCCAACGTCGTCCTCTCGTCGCGAAGCCCTCTTCATCGTCCCGCCCCGAAGCGGCTAGGCACCCGTCTAGCCGCTTCCGCATAGGGTGAGAAATAACGATATCGAGGAAGACCCGCAGCTTCCAGGTTCGAAGCGCGAGTCGCCGATTCACGGGAGGCCGACATGACCGACAAACGCGATAGCGAGCGCGAGCTGGAGCAAATACGAAGCATGCAGTTCAAATTCGAAGAGGCGAAAATCGACGCCCCTTATCCCCTCTATCCCAGCTACGGCACCGTCACGCGCTACGAGGATATCGCGATCAGCGTACCCGAGCAGCGTCAATACCGTCAGCCCGGCATCGAGAATCTGATGGTGCCGAAGCCTATCGTCGACAATCCGCACTACAAAGGCAGCGCCAAGCTCGAGGGCAAAGCCGCGCTGATCACCGGCGGCGACAGCGGCATCGGCGCTGCGGCCGCCATCGCTTTCGCCAAGGAAGGCGCCGACGTCGCCATCTCCTACCTCGACGAGCACGAGGACGCGGAGCGTACCAAAACCTGCATCGAGGCGTACGGCCGAAGCTGCCTGCTGCTTCCCGGCGACGTGCGCGGCAAAGCCGTGTGCGAATCGATCGTCCACGACACGGCAAAAGCATTCGGACGCCTGGACGTCCTCGTCAACAACGTCGGCATCCAGTTTCAGCAAAACGAGCTGGCGGACATCACCGACGAGCAGTTCGAGAATACGTTCAAAGTAAACTTCTTCTCGCACTTCCATACGACTCGCGCGGCGCTTCCTTACCTGAAGCCCGGCGCGTCGATCATCGGCACGGCCTCGGTCGTCGCTTATGTCGGCGAAAAAACGCTCCTCGACTACACCGCGACCAAAGGCGCCATCGTCGGCTGGACGCGCGCGCTGGCGCGCAACCTGGCACCCAAAGGCATTCGCGTCAACGCAGTCGCCCCCGGTTCGATCTGGACGCCGCTCATCCCGAGCAGCTTCTCCCCGGATCAGGTGGCTGTCTTGGGCACGAATACGATGCTGGGCCGTCCCGGACAGCCGTTCGAACTCGCGCCGACCTACGTCTATCTCGCTTCGGACGACTCCCGCTACGTCACCGCACAGGTCCTCCACGTCGACGGCGGCCAATCGACGAACAGCTGAAGCGCATTCCGCTCCATCACCGATTTATCGATTCGCGCTTGTTTTAATATCTCCCGTATCGTTGACCGGGTCGCTGAGCGTCTTCTCCGCGGCGATGTTCCCATCCGCATCCAGCGCCTGAACCGTATAGGGCACCGACGCGAAGCCGGGCAGCAGGACGAACCAAAGCCTCTTGCCCGGTTCATATTCAACGACATTTGCTGCGTATTTGCCCGGTTTCCCGCCACTGGTCTTCAGAATGACGCCTGAGATGGACGCATCGGTCAGCTCCCCAACCGCCAACGGATAAGGACCGGGTACGTCCGGATATTTGTTGGGCATCGTCATATAATTCAACAGCGTGCGAACGCCCGTCTCCCCCGGCTCGCCGTAGCCGATGCCGTAACCTCCGCCCATGCCCCATTTCCAGCCCAGCCACGTATGGCGAACGAATTCAATCTGCAGATCCGTGCCGTTCGGCTGCATACTCCGTTTGATGAACAGCAGCACGCCGCCCTCTACGGCTTCGCGGTGAACGACCCGCATCGTATCGAAGTGCCGAAACTTTTCCACCGCCTCCTCCGGCGTGCGTCCGATCGGAATGCGCAACGCGCCGGCGTGCAGCCCCATCGCGCTCGACAGCCGCCGATCCGCGAATCCGCCCGGCGCTTCCCAAGCATAGCCGAATCCCGCCAGCAGCAGCAAAACCGCCAGCGCAGCGCATCCCCTGATCGCCCATCTTCGCATAACGCGCTTTGCAGGGGGGGACGCGATCATCCGTAGTGGCCAGAATGGCGGCTAACTTATGATCGTCAAGTCTCCGCCGCTCGCTTAAGGGCTTTACTCTCAGCCTCGCGAACAGCGCATCCCGCCTCAAGTCCTCATCCGTTATCCGGCTGCCCATTGTTCTCCTCCCCTTTCATTCGTCCGGCCAACATCGCCCTGCCTCTCGAAAGTCTAGACTTCACCGTGCCTTCCGCGATGCCGAGCAAGCGCGCGATCTCGCCGTAGGACCATTCATAGTGCGCGAACAGAATGATCGGCTCGCGATACTTCCGGGGCAAGTCCCACACCGCTGTCCATACTTCGTTCGCGAATTCGCTCCGCCAATATTCGCTCTCCGCAGAAGCAGCCCGCTGGCCGTCCGGAATGAGACCGACGAGCGTCACCTTGCGCCAAAAAGCGGACTTACGATAATTGAACGCCGTATTGCGCGCGATCCGAAACAGCCAATTTTTAACCGGTCCGTCCCCCCCCGATAAGAATCGATCGCCCGTATCGCCTGCACGAACGTATCCTGCGCGATATCCTCCGCCATGTGTTCCCGCCGGGTCAGAAACAACGCATACTGCCATACGTCATGCCAGTACTTGGCGATCAATCCAGTCAACTCGCCCGCGTCCAGCCCGGAGCGATATTTGAGGTCACGATCCTCGATGTCCGCCAAGCGCCTCGCCTCCCCCTACGCCATAAAGACAACGGACCGTTCCCGTTTGTTCCGCTATTTTGCATTTTAACGATATCCCCTTCAATCAGGAAGATGCGCGCAGTTCGCATATTTGAACGATATCCCCTTCGGTCAGGAACAAGCTGCTTCCCCTTCCGAGCCCACGACTATCCCCGCCTGACGGAAAGGGACACTGTTCAAATGGAGACGAATCAAATGGAGGCGTTTCAAATGAAGACGAGTCGAATAGAGCTTTGCCAGCCTTCCTGCGCGAAGGGGATACCGTTCAAACGTAAAAAAAGACGTTTATCGCGCGAAAAAGCCATCCGCTCCCCGGCACGAACCGGAATAGCGGATGGCTGTATATGAAGCTGGGTATCACACGGTCTGCAGTCGCTCTGCGGCGGGTTCCCCCGCTTCAGACGCTACCTCGCCGGCCTGCCGGATCTCCACCGACAAGCCGCCTTCCGATGCTTCGACCGCCATGGTCGAGCCTTCCGGCGCCGAGCCTGCGATCAGCGCCCTCGCCACCCGCGTCTCGAGATGACGCTGGATGAACCGCTTCAGCGGACGCGCGCCGTATACGGGATCGAAGCCTTCCTTCGCGATGAACCGGACGGCTTCGTCCGTCAGCCGCAGGGCAATGCCGCGCTCGGACAGGCGGTCTGCCAGACCGCGCGCCAGCTTGCGCACGATCGATTCGATCTCGTCCCGCGACAGCGGCTTGAACAAGACGATGTCGTCGACGCGGTTCAGGAACTCCGGCCGGAAGTGTCCGGACAGCTCCTTCATGACGCGGTCGCGAACGGCCGGCGCGATGTCGCCGTTGTCGTCCACGCCCTGCAGCAGGTGCGGGGAGCCGATGTTCGACGTCATGATGACGATCGTATTTTTAAAATCGACGACGCGCCCTTGCGAGTCGGTCAGACGGCCGTCGTCAAGCAGCTGCAGCAGGACGTTGAATACGTCGGGATGCGCCTTCTCGACTTCGTCGAGCAATACGACGGTGTACGGCTGCCTGCGAACGGCTTCGGTGAGCTGTCCGCCTTCCTCGTAGCCCACGTATCCGGGAGGCGCTCCGACCAGTCGGGACACGCTGTGCTTTTCCATATACTCCGACATGTCGATCCGGATCATGCCGTCTTCGCGGTCGAACAGCGTCGCCGCGAGCGCCTTGGCCAGCTCCGTCTTGCCTACGCCCGTCGGCCCCAGGAACAGGAACGATCCGATCGGCCGGTTGGGATCCTGAATGCCCGCGCGGGCCCGCAGCACGGCGTCGGCGACGAGACCGACGGCCTCTTCCTGGCCGACGACGCGCTCGTGCAGCGTCTCTTCCAGTCGCAGCAGCTTGTCTCGCTCGCCTTCGACCAGACGCTTGACCGGGATCCCCGTCCAGCGCGAGACGATGTCGGCGATCTCTTCCTCGGTCACCGACTCCCGCAGCAGGCGCGTCTCGCCTTCTTGCTCGGCCGCCTCTTCCGCCGCCTTGAGCTGACGCTCAAGATCGGGGATGATGCCGTAGCTCAGCTCGGCCGAGCGGTTCAGATCGTATTCCTCCTGCGCGTCGACCAAGTCCTTGCGCGCTTGCTCAAGCCGCTTTTGCAGCTCGCGCACGCCTTGGATCGCGGCTTTTTCCTTTTCCCAGCGCGCCATCATGCCCAGATGCTTTTCCTTGAGATCCGCCAGCTCCCGCTGAAGCGACTCCAGCCGGCGCTTGCTCGCGTCGTCGGACTCCTTCTTGAGCGCGGCTTCTTCGATCTCCATCTGCATCATGCGCCGCATGACCTCGTCCATCTCGCCGGGCATCGAGTCGATCTCCGTGCGGATCATCGCGCAGGCTTCGTCGACCAGGTCGATCGCCTTGTCCGGCAGGAAGCGGTCCGCGATATACCGGTTGGAGAGCGTGCCCGCCGCCACCAGCGCGCTGTCGTGGATTTTAACGCCGTGATGGAGCTCGAAGCGTTCCTTCAAGCCGCGCAAAATGGAGATCGTATCCTCGACGTTCGGCTCGCTGACGAGCACCTGCTGGAATCTGCGCTCAAGCGCCGGGTCCTTTTCGATATACGTCCGGTATTCGTCGAGCGTGGTCGCGCCGATACAGTGAAGCTCGCCCCGCGCCAGCATCGGCTTCAGCATGTTGCCGGCGTCCATCGCGCCCTCGGTCTTGCCGGCGCCGACGATCGTATGCAGCTCGTCGATGAACAGGATGATACGGCCGTCGCTCTCCTTCACTTCCTTCAGCACGGCTTGAAGCCGCTCCTCGAACTCCCCGCGGTACTTCGCACCCGCGACAAGCGCGCTCATATCCAGCGAAAATACGGTCTTGTCCTTCAGTCCTTCCGGCACGTCCTTGCGCACGATCCGCTGCGCCAACCCTTCGACGATCGCCGTTTTGCCGACGCCCGGTTCGCCGATCAGTACCGGATTGTTTTTCGTCTTGCGGGAAAGAATGCGGATGACCCGCCGGATCTCGCCGTCCCGGCCGATGACCGGATCGACCTTGCCCGCCCGCACCTCGGCGACGAGGTCGCGCCCGTACTTTTCCAACACCTCGTACGTCGCTTCAGGCTCCCGGCTCGTTACGCGCTGATGGCCCCGGATCTCCTTGAGGACGGCGAGCAGCCGGTCCCGCGTCAGTCCGAAGGCGTCGAACAGCTCGCGCACGTCGCGGTTGCCTTCCCTCGGCGCGGAAGCCATCGCGAGCGCCGCATGCTCGACCGCCACGTACTCGTCCGTCATGGCCGCCGCTTCGCGCTCCGCCTGCTCCAGCACGGCCACGAGCGCCGGCGATGCGTACCGCTTGACCGAATCCGAACCGCCGACGCGCGGGCGTTTCATTAACCGCCCCATCGCTTGCCGGTCCATCTCGGCCGGCTGAATGTCGGCCCGCTGCAGCAGCCGCGGCAGCAGTCCGTCCTGCTGCTTCAGCAGCGCTGCGAGCAGATGGAGCGAATCGATCTCCGGATGTCCGCTCGCGCCGGCCAGCGATTGCGCGCCTGCGACGGCTTCCTGCAGTTTTTGCGTATATTTGTTGAAGTCCATATGCGTCTCTCCTTATCGGTTAAAATGATGTCCCGCTTGCAGCGGATTCATGCTGGTTAAGCGTGCGCCCCGAAGCATCAGCTTTTTGTACGCGGCTTAATGCCTGCCTTGAAGCTGCTGCGTTCCGCGAGCTGGCGGTACAAATTCCGCTCCTCCTCGCTCGGATTCGGCTGTACGGCGAGCGCGACGTCGAACAGAATGTCGCCGTATCCGCCGTCCTTGCGGCGCAGGCCCTTGGACGGTATGCGCAGCTGCTTGCCCGCGGGAAAATCGGGCGGAATCCGAAGCTTGACCTGGCCGCCGTCCGGCAGCCGGACGATGGCTTCTCCGCCCAGCACGGCCTGCCACGGCGCAGCCTCCACGGTCGCTCGCAAATCTCCGTCTTCCCCGAGCGCATACGATGCATTCGGCTCGACGGACAGCTCGATCAGCAGCTCGTCGCCTTCCTGCACGCCGTTCGCGCCGTCTCCCTTGAGCCGGATGACGGTGCCGTCCGCCATTCGTTCGGGCACGCGAAGCGCGATGTCTTTGGTCCCGACCCTCACGTTGACCTTGGCGCCCTGCCAAGCCTGCTCCAGGCTGACGTTCAGCTTGGCATGCTGCGTTCGCGCGCTCGCGCCGAACGGATCGAACCCCGAAGCGTCCCACGCGTTTTCGGCGCCGAACCCGCCCGGACCGCCGCCATAAGCGCCGTAACCGCCGAAGCCGCTCCTCCCGCCGGAGGCGCTGCCGTAGGCGCCGAAGCCCGCTCTGCTGCCGATCCCGCCATTGCCGAAGAGCATCTCGTACAGCTCCTCCTCGGACAATCCTGCCGAGCCTTGACCGCCTCCGCTCCAGCTCCACGCTTCGCCGTTCTGCGCGCCGCTCGGTCCGCCGCCTCCTGCCCGTCCCGCATACTCGCGCCGCATCGCGTCATAGCGCTGTTCTTCCTCGTAAGCCTGCTTTTTATCGTCATGGCTTAGAATGTCATAAGCCTCCGCGATCTCCTTGAACTTCGACTCCGCCTCGGGGGGCTTTATTCACGTCGGGATGCCACTTCTTGGCCAGCTTCTGGTAAGCCTTCTTGATCTCCTGCTTCGTCGCGTCCTTGCCGACGCCGAGCGCTTCATACGGATTGCCGATCTTCATTGCGCATCTCCTCCCCCGGGCGGTCTCTTCTGACCTTTTTTGACCTTAATGCCATTATAGACCTGTCAGGCGCATATGCCAAAGCCGATTTCAGGCGTTTTGAGGCGATTTTCAGACCATAATCTCTATTTATCTCACTCGCAAGGCTCATTTTGACCAATACTGATCTTAGCTGACGATTTTGAAATGGCCGACACTGCCGACCTCGTCCAATTCTACGGACGCAGGTTCCGCTATTCTGCATAAAACACACGAAACCAGAGGCGCCGGACACAGAATCCGCTGTTTCCCTGGAATGCATGCGATATCGAAGCTGCGAGTCGCCATAGCGGAACTATAGTCCTTTAAGGCCGCTATCCTTTCGAATAGTTTTCGAAAGGGACCTACAGTCCGTCAACTTGCCTGTCGCTGCCATTTGGTCCGACGCCAATATCCCCTTCGCCTGCGCGAAGGGGATAGCTTTAAATTGTATGGGTCGGTTTGGCCTTACCGATTGCGCCCTCGCGTCACTCGGCCCCGCTCGCTTGATCCAGCTTCGCTAACAGATCCCTGAAGATCGCGTCCCGGTCGACATGCGTCACGTAGCGGATCGGATGGCGCCACTCCGCCTCCGCCTCGGCCCAGCGGCAGTCGTCGGTCACGCGCGGACTCGGCGTGAGCTCGCTCGGACACCACTCTGGCCGGACCAGCCATGCGATTGCGGATAGATCCCAGATCACGCGTGAGTGCCCGACGTGATCAGCCATACAATTGCGATACGTCTCGTATAGGTATTGCCCGAGCGGACCTTGGTCCTTAACGTAGTCCCGCAGCTCGGATAGCGTCGTCGTCAGATGCGACACGACGCCCATGCAGGGCAGCAGAACCAGCGGCACGCCCGCGTCCAGCACGACGCGAGCCGCATGCAGATCTTGCGCAAGATTGAACTCGCGCGTATCCTGCCAGTGGAAAGCGTGGCCGCCTAGCCAGACGAGCACGATCCGGTTCGCTATGGCAGGCTGTAGCAGCAGCGCCGAGGCGATGTTGGTGATCGCGCCGATGGCGACGACATAGAGAGGATCATCCTTACCGCGCGCCATCGCCCGGCGAATCAGATCTCGGGCGGCCTCGCTTTCCACCGGCTCGTCTGGACCGGGCAAGTAAGCCGTCGATCCCGAAATGAAAAATAAAGACGAGGATTACGCCGACATGCTCGATCTGCTGACCTCCCAGCTCGTCCTGACGCTTCGGCGGCGGAGGCTGACCGGAGGTTCGCCGGCGTATGCGGAGGATAAGTTCCGTTACGCCATTAATTATATGAACGAAAATTTTCACCGGCGGATCGACTTCGGCTCGCTCGCCGCCATGGCGGGCTACAGTCTCGACCGGTACCGCCATTTGTTCAAGGCGCAGACCGGCGCGTCGCCCGGACGCTATGTGCTCGGCAGGCGAATCGCGCATGCCCGGACGCTGCTGCGAGAGACGAAGCGCAGCATCTCCGAGATCGCGGCGGACTGCGGCTTCGCGAGCGACTCGCAGTTCTGCAGCTTGTTCAAACGCGAGACGGGATGGAGCCCCGGCGCTTATCGCAAGGTCAACGCGTAGCCACGAAGAAAAAGGAGCGCAGGGGCCCCAGCCCGTGCGCTCCATTCGCAAGACACGATTAACTTTTGCGCCAGACGTCCCCGTATTGGGCGTTGCGTTTAAATTGCACGAGCGCGTAGGAGCACAAAGGCACGATCTTTTTCCCTTCCGAGCGGGCCTCCTCGACGACTCTGTCCAGCAACCGACGGGCGATGTCGCCGCCCCGGTATTCCGGCGATACGTACGTATGGTTCAGCAGCCAGGTGTTCTCCCCGTCCGGCATGAACGTGATCTCGCCTACCTGCTCGCCGTTCTCGCGAACGACGAAGGCATTGCCTTCTTTATGAATGACGCCGACCTCGTCTTTTTTCTTCCAGCCCTTGAATGTATCCTTCGCCTCTGACACGGTATCCTTCACGCTGCCGATCGTATCTTGAACGTCGGATTTGATGCTATCGATATGTCCTTTCATGCTGTTCATTTCTTTTTTGATGCCCTCGATCGGACTGCTCATGGCGTTCGCCTCCTCTAATCAGCCGCTATGGCATATACTACTATATACCCGCTTCGCTCGCGGTTATTCAGCGGAGGTCCGGCGAGACCGCGTTCAGGCAAGAGGGAGAGTTATGCCGCGGTTTCGTCATTGTGCGATCGGTTTAAATACATTATAATATGAGCAAGTATTCATATGTTAAAATGCTCGCTAGGACGGAAGGGCTGACTGCAATGGATAAACGAAACGAGCGGTTGACGGCCGACCGGGCCGCAGACAACGCGCAAGCACAAAATCCTGGCGGCGATCGTGCGCATTCGGACGCCTGCGCCCATGCGCACGATCACGGCGAAGGACATTCGCACGATCGTTCGGATGGGCACTCGCACGAGCGCGAGGACAGTCATTCGCACGATCATTCGCACGGACATGCCCACGGACACGCGCACGGCCATGACGGACACGCGCATGGGCACGGCCATCACGGCCACCATCACGGGATCGGCGGGCATCATCACGGGCGCGAAGGCGACCGCCGAGGACTGACGATCGCCCTCGCGATCACCGCGGGCATCATGCTGCTGGAGTTCGTCGGCGGGCTGCTAACCGACAGCCTCGCGTTGCTGTCGGACTCGGGGCATATGCTGAGCGACACGAGCGCGCTGGCCTTGAGCCTGGCCGCGCTCTGGTTCGCCTCCCGTCCGGCCTCGGCGAAGCGCACCTACGGCTTTCACCGCTTCGAGATTCTCGCCGCGCTGTTCAACGGCGTCGCGCTGTTCGTCATCGCGGGCTTCATCGTCTACGAAGCTATCCGCCGGATGGCGTCTCCGCCGGAGGTGTCCGGCGGCCCGATGATGGCGATCGCGGCCGTCGGCCTCATCGCCAATCTGGCCAGCGCCTGGGCGCTCACGCGCCAAGGCGACGTGGAGAACAACGTCAACATGCGCAGCGCGTACTTGCATGTGCTCGGCGACGCGCTCGGCTCCGTCGGCGCCATCGCGGCCGGCATTCTTATGATGGCCTTCGGCTGGTACATCGCCGATCCGATCATCTCGATCGTCGTATCCGTCCTGATCCTGCGGAGCGCATGGCTCGTCATCGCGCAGACGGTCCACGTGCTGATGGAAGGTACGCCGGCCGGCATCGACCACGCAGAGGTGAGGTCCGCGCTGCTCACGCTCGACGGCGTACGCGACGTGCACGACCTGCATATCTGGACGATCACCTCCGGCCTCGACTCTTTCAGCTGCCACATCCTCGTCGAGGAAGGGGTCCAGTGCCAGGACGTGCTGCAGCGCGCGATCTCCTTGATCGAAGACCGCTTCGGCATCAGCCACTCAACCATCCAGGTGGAGAGCGGCGCCATTCGGCATAAAGAGATTCCTGTCTAGCCGGCTCTTAAAAAAGGGAAGCACGCGCCTATGCGACGCGGCTTCCCTTTTTTTATTTGCGCTTGTTCAAAAAAGATATTTTCCCTGCGCTTGCGCTCCTGCATCAGCCGTTCCTGCTCGTAGACATGCGCGACCTCGCTCTGGATCCTCATCGAACAGCTCTGGCACAGCTTGCCCTTTCGGATTGGCGCCTCGCACAGGTCGCAAGCGTCGGTCAGGTTCGGATAATCGTATACCTTCAGCTTCCCTTTACGGATCCACGCGCGGATCAGCTCGGGACGCTCTTCTACCCGCTCCGCCAGCTCCTCCGTGGTCAGCTTGCGGTTCGCGCGAAGCTCTTTTTCCATACGATTCATCAGCGCGTCTTCGGCGGCGGTGCAGGCCGCGCACAGCTGCCTGAGATTAATCTGATAGATTCTGCCGCAACCGGGGCAATGGTCCACGCGCAATTCGGAAGTCATAAGCCATCCCGCCTGTCTAGCTGTAGTTTAATTTATAATACCACAGCCGCGGGTGACCGCCTATCGCGAAGTAGACTCGGCATGCCTTCAGCCAATGCCGCCGATTATCTGAGCAAGCCGCCCCGGCCCTTGGCCAGATTGACGTCCCGAATCTTGTCCAGCGAGATCTTCGGCGTCCGGTCCTCGGCGAGCAACCCGTTCACCTCTTGCTGAACGTCGGAGACTTGGGTATAGCAGTACCCGCAAATGTAATCGGTATCCTTGATCGCCTGCGTAATGCTCCGGAACCGTTCGAGGAACGCCTCTTCCGAATCGACCTGGTTGCCGTAGCCCCAGCCCTTGTCGGTGCGGAAGGCGATGCCGCCGAATTCGCTGATCACGATCGGCTGTCCGCGGTACTCGTAGCCTTGCGCCAGCGCATATCTGTGGTTGCAGTGGGCGATATCGTTCGACGTGATCGCTTCCTTGCCGGCGTAGCGCTCGGCGAATGCCGCCCCGTCCTCTTCATAGTCGTGAAGCGTGAGAATATCGGAGATCGTATGCTCCCAGCCGTCGTTCACGACGACTGGACGGTAAGGATCGATCGCCTTGGTCAGGTAATAGATCGATTCGGTAAACTGCTGCTGCTTGCGGTCCGCGAACACGTTGCCGATGCCCCACGACTCGTTGAACGGCACCCAGGTGATGATCGACGGGTGATTGTAATGCTGCCGGACGATGTCCAGCCACTCCCGCGTGAACCTCGACACGGCCTCGTCGTTGAACTCGTACGTCGCGGGAACCTCCGACCAGACGAGCAAGCCCTTCACGTCGCACCAGTACAGGAAGCGCGGATCCTCGATCTTCTGGTGCTTGCGCACGCCGTTGTAGCCCATTTCCATGATCAGGTCGATATCCTTGACGAGCGCTTCGACCGAGGGCGGCGTCAGATGGGTGTCGGTCCAGTAGCCTTGGTCCAGAATGAGACGCTGATAGATCGGCTGATTGTTAAGAAGGATCTGGCTCTTCAAGATCGACACCTTGCGCATGCCGAAATACGAGCTGACGCGGTCCGCGACCCGATCTCCGTCCGTCAGCACGAACTCGACCTCGTAGAGCTTGGGGTTTTGCGGACTCCAGAGCTCGACCCGCCATTCCCGCGCCTCGCTGATCAGCTCGACGCTCGCCGACACGGCGTCGCGGTCGACGGCGATGCTCGTCTCCTTGATCAGCTCACCGTCCATAGCGATGCGCGTCGTCAATCGAAGCGCGGCGCCGGCCGTCCGGCCTTGCACCCGGTAGTCGAAGCGCACGGCGTTGGCGTCGACGTCCGGCGTGATCTTGACGGACTCCACATGCCGCGCGTCGACGCACTCCAGCCACACGGGCTGCCAGATGCCGGTCGTCTGCACGTACCAGCAGCCGAAGTTCGCTTCGCGCCAGCGCTGCTTGCCTCGCGGCTGCGTGCAGCTGTCGCTGTCTTCCGCCTTAAGGACGATCGCGTTGACGCCGTCGTTCAGATATCGCGTGATATCGAAGGAAAACGCGGTATATCCGCCTTCGTGGAGACCGACGTATTCCCCGTTCACCCACAGCTTGGCGATATAGTCGACGGCTTGGAAATGAAGGATGACGCGTTTGCCCCGCTGCTCGGCCGGCACCTCGAACGTCCGGCGGTACCAGACGTACGGGTGGAACTGCTCTTCGCCGATGCCGCTCGCCTTCGTCTCGTAGGCGAACGGCACTTGAATCTTGCGGTCTCCCGGAAACGTCCGGTACCACTGCCTCGACTCTCCTTCGTTGCCGTCGTCGAAGCCGAAGTCCCATTCGCCGTTCAAATCGAGCCAAAATTCGCGAACGAACTGCGGTCTCGGGTATTCTTCGCGATACATGCTAAGCGACATGTCGTTTCACCAATCCTTTTTTTTAAAAGTATGCGGCCGGGGAACGTCAGAGCGGCGCGAGGCTCGCCTGATCGAACCGCGAGGCCGCGTCGATCGATTTGAAGCCGGCTTTGCCGTGCAGCAGCGGCGTATCGCTTCGGTCTTCGTAGCGGATGACCGGATCGCCTGCTCCCCCTGCGTACACGGATATCCGATTGCCGCTAGCCTCGACTTTGAGATGAAGCCATTCGCCCGCCTCCGGTAGCTTGTAGGCCGCGTCAGCCAGCGGAATCGAGCCGTAATCCTGCTTGACCAGGTGTATGCCCGACGCGTCCAGGTAGACGTAGTAGCCTCTTATGAAATCCGTTCGATTCTGGTTCAGCTCCATGCCGTTCGCGGGATCCGTCGCCCGGACGAGCATGCCGGTCTGCCCGCCGGCGCCGGGGACGGTAATATCGGCTTCGAACGCATAATCCGCATATCCGTAATTACCCCATAGCGACTTGGCCGGCTGAACCGACGAAGCGCGAAGCTGGCCCTGCCGCACCGACCATTCGCCTTCGTAACGCGACCAGCCGAAGTCGTTGCGATCGTCGAAGCCTTCCTGCGCGGGCTCGACCGGCACATCGGCCCATGCCTCCAGCCAGGCGAGGCTCGCCTCTCCCGCCGCGACCTCCAGCTTCCACGTCTGCGCGCCCGCTTGGAGCTTGACGCCGTCCGCGCCGACGATCGTCCATGCGCCCGCTTCGGCTGCGCCGCCCAGGCTTGACGGCTGCAGTTCGATCGCCGTCCCGCCGCTCTCCGTCGTTAGCCGCAGCTTCGCTCCTTCCGCGACGGGCTTCATGCGCAGCCGAATGCCATACTCGCCTTCTTTGGCGACGTTCACGCGGTAGCTCAGCTTCTGGCCGCCTGCCAGGCCCGCCAGATTGAACCCGCCTGCGCCATCGTCCGCCAGCTTCGCCTTCCCGCCGGCCTCTTCGGCATGCACGGCGTCCATGCGTCCCGGCACCGGCGCGTAAGCCGTCAGGGAGCCGCTGCCGTCCGCCTTGTCGCTGAACGCGACGTATCCGAACGAGGCGTCGGTCCCCTCGGCCGCGTACCCGATGCTCCCGGCTTCGAGCGGCGTCGTCAACTGCAGCGAAACCAGCTTCATCTCGTCCGCGTACACCCGCAGCTCAAGGCCCGACTTTTCCAGCCGAAGCTCGTGCAGCTGCGCCGGGTCCACCCCGTTCGGCAGCTGCGCCTCGGCTTGCTCCGCAGCCTTGCCTTTGCGGAGCACCCGCACGCGCAGCGTCCGGGCGTCCGCATCGATGAGCGCGGTTCCGTAGTTCTTGTCGTCCGCATATGCGAAGACCGCTCCCGCGCGCCCGCCGGATTCAAGCTTCACGTGATACTCCGCCGTAAAGTCGCTCGCGGCGTCCTTTTTCGCGATCAGCAGCGCGCTCGCGTCCCCTCCGTCCGTCTTAACACGCAAGCCTTCGCCCGCCTTCACCGTCCAACGTCCTTTGCCCTCGTTGCGCCACGCCTTGCCGAGCTCGCCGCGCTCGAAGCGGTCCTCGAACGCAGGCGGCTCCGGCGCCGGCTGCGCCTCGGCCGTCGGTCCCCAGACCGCGAACCGCTCCCCGTTCCAGACGACGCGGTCGATGTCCATGTGCCGCAGCGGGCCGACGACGCCGTGCCCTTCGAGGTTGTGGTAGATCATGTAGTCGCTGTCGAGATCCGGCCCGCGCACCAAGGAGTTATGCCCGAGTCCGACCGTCGCCCCGTCCGTACGCAGCAGCAACGGATTGCCCGCAAAGCCCTCGAACCCCCGCAGCGGATCGTCGCTGACCGCGGCGTTCACGCGATAGCCGGCGCTGAACACGTGGTTGCCCGTATAAGTCATGTAATACTTGCCGCCGCGCTTGAACACGGTCGGCCCCTCGGTCCACCCATCCATGTACGCGCCGGTCTGGCCTCCTCCGGCTCGACCGTCAGCGGATCGGTCATCGGCGCGGCTTGAATGCCGCCGGAGCCCGCGTAGTAAAAGTACCAGCGGCCGTCGTCGTCGACGAACGTCGTGCCGTCGATCGTCCGGCCGAAGTTGTCGGTCGCGATCTTGAACGGACCGGTCGGACTGTCCGCGACGAGCGCGTAATGGCCCTGGCCCGCTGGCGACGTGTACATGTAGAACTTGCCGTTCCAATAGCGGACTTCAGGCGCGTAGGCCGCGGTCGTGAGCGGGTCCTCCGTGCAGAGCCCTTCGTAATGCCAATCGACCAGATTCGGCGATCGCCAGACTTTGATGCCGGCGTCCGTATCCCGCGTGCTGACATACAGGTAGTAATAGCCGTCGTATTTGAACACGAACGGATCGCCGAGCCCGTATTCGCCCCACTCGTCCGGCAGCGAGACCGGATTGGCGTAAGTGCGGGCGGGCACCTCCGGCGCCGGATCCCCGCCCCTGGCGCAGCCCGTGCCGCTCGCCGCGAGCGTCAAGGCAAGCAGCCAGCGTCCCGCCGTTCGGATCGCGCGCTTCATCGCGTTCGCTCCTCCTTCGGACAAAAAGGCTTCCGGTGCGGACGCCCCTCGTCCCTGCTTATTGCCGGTCGGCGCCTCGGTCAGTCGCCTTGCACGAGCTTGCGGATCTCCGCGAGCGGCACCTTCGGCCGGCGGTCGTAGGTCAGCAGGCCGTTGATCTCCTGTTCGACGTCGGTCAGCTGCGTGTAGCAGAAGCCTTGGATCAGCGGCGCCTCGCGCACGGGCTCCAGCACGTCGCGCAGACGGCGAACGAAGTCTTCGTCGTCCTCGGCGCCGGAGTAGCCCCAGCCCTCCCAATCGCTCTTCCGGAACGAGATGCCGCCGAATTCGGTGAGCAGCAGCGGCTGCCCCTCGTATTCGTAGCCGGGCACAAGGATAAATCGGTTGCCCGGCCGGGCGGACAGCGCCTTGTCCAGCGCGGAGTAACGGTCGGCCAGCACGTCCCGGCGCCACTCGTAGTCGTGGATCGTGACCAGATCCGTCCGCACGAGCTCCCAGCCGTCGTTGGAGATGACGGGCCGCATCGGATCCAGCGACTTGGTCATGTGGTACATGGCGAGCGCGTGCTGCTGCTGCTGCTCGTCGACCAGGATGTTGGTGACGCCCCAGCTCTCGTTGATCGGCACCCAAGCTACGATCGAAGGATGATTGTAATCCCGTTCGACCGCCTGCAGCCATTCTCTCGTCACGCGTCCGACGTACGTTTCCGAGAAATGATAGGAATTGGCCATCTCCCCCCAGACGAGCAGGCCCAGCCGGTCCGCCCAGTACAGATAGCGCGGATCCTCGATCTTCTGATGCTTGCGCGCGCCGTTGAACCCCATCTCCTTGGTCAGTTCGACGTCCCGGCGCAGATCGTCGTCGCTCGGCGCGGTAAGCAGTCCCGTCGGGAAGTACCCTTGATCCAGCACGAGCCGCATCGTGTAGGGGCGGTTGTTGAGCTGCACGACGCCGTCCTCGATCGAGACCTTGCGCATCCCGAAGTAGCTGTCGACGCGGTCCGCCTCTTCGCCGTCGACGAGGAGACGCAGCCTCAGATCGTACAGGTGCGGCTTTTCCGGACTCCACCAGCGGCCAAGGCCGTGGTCGTTGAAGTCGTGAATGCCGATCGACCGGCTCTCCGCCTCCCGTGCGATCGTGAACGCGTCGCGAGACAGGACTTGACCTTCGAACGACACCGTCGCCTCCAGCGTCACGTCGCGCCCCGGCGCGAAGCCGCCGACGAACGTCTGCAGCTTGAGCTCGCCGCGATCGATGTCCGGCGTCATGCGGACGCGGGAGATGTGCGTCTGCGATACCGGCTCCAGCCACACGCTCTGCCAGATGCCGGTCGTCCGCGTGTAGAAGATGCCCGCGGACTTCTCCTCCCAGAACTGCTTGCCGCGCGGCAGCGTGACGTCCTGGCTGTAATCGACCGCCTTGACGGCGACGACGTTGTCCCCGTCCTTCAGCGCTTCGGTAATGTCGGCGCGAAACGGCGTATGCCCGCCCTCGTGCGTCGCGACGAGCTTGCCGTTCACCCATACCGCAGCCTCGTAATCCACCGCGCCGAAGTGCAGCCAGATCCGTTTGCCCGCGTATGCGTCCGGCAGCGCGAACGTCCGGCGGTACCAGACGACGTCGTGGAACGACGGGTCGCCGATGCCGCTCAGCTCGCTCTGGTAGCAGAACGGCACGTTGATGACGCGGGAGAACGCGCCCTTCTCGTACCAGTTCTCTTTGTCCCCGACCCGTGCGTCGTCGAATTCGAACTCCCATTCCCCGTTCAGGCTCATCCATTGCTCCCGGACGAACTGCGGGCGCGGATACTCGCTGCGCCATTGTTCAGTCATTGCTTTCCTGCTCCTTTTTCTATGCCGATGATGACATATTCATAGATGTCGTGCCGTCCGCGGCGGGACGGCTCTCTCTTTCCGCCGGGGGTCGCCCTCCGGACGGCTTCGTGACGATCCACACGCTGAAGGACACGACGGTCAGCAACGCGAGCGCCATCCAGCAGCTATCCGAAGCGCTGAGCATGAGGTCGGTCTGCTTGCTCTTTAACGCGAAGATGAGCATGTTGCTCATCACGAGGAACCACAGCACGTTGCGGCCCATCGCCTCGATCGGCGCAAAGGGAGCCGGATAGCGCTCCATCAGCTTCGACAGCAGGTAATAGCCGTAGAGGACGAGCGCGGGTCCGACGATCCACCAGACGGTCGGCGGGAATCTGCCGGGCAGCGCCTGACCTTCGGCCGACAGCCACTTCCACAGGAACGCGCCGGTCGAGGCGGCAGCACCCGCCAGCACCCGCCAATCCCATGCGATGCGGTGACGGGCGAACAGCATGCCGACGATGTAATACGGAAAATACTGCAGGACCGGAAACGATGCGAAGTCGCGCGTCCCCAGGAGCGGACCGAGCTGCGCCGCATGCACGGAGCCGTACGGCATCCAAGTCGCCAGCAGCAGCGCGGCGGCGACGGCGAAGCCGAGCCATTTGCGCGCCGACAGCTTCTTGAGCGGCACGAACAGCGCGAGTCCGACGATCGTCAAGTACGTGAAGGAAGCGAGAAACTCCGACCAGCCCGGCATGTCGTCCAGCAACAGGATCGGCTTGATGTTCGCCCAGGTCAGGCCGCGCCCGTCGATGAACACGCGGTAGGCGGTGCCGGACAAGTAGAAGGCGACCAGCGTCTTGGCCGCCGCGGCCAGCATGCGGGGCGCCGCCCTGCGGAACGTCTTCGCGTAGTAGGCAAGCTGCGACACGTAGCCGAAGGCGAATACGAAGCCGGAGAAGGTGATCAGGTTGATCGCGTCGATGAACGGCTGACCGTTCGGATACACCTGCTGATCGCTGAAAAACTGAAGCGTATGGCAGTACACCATGCCGATGACAAGCAGACCTTTGAAGAGATCGATGGCCCGCTCCCGCTTCTTGACCGCTTGCTGCGCGCTCATCCCTTAATCCCGGACAGGCTGACGCCCTTGATGATCTGGCGCTCGAAAATAATGAACAGCAGAATGATCGGAATGGACGAGATCGTGTTGACGACCATCGGCTTCACGTAATCCTCGGAGTACTGGCTCATCAGCGTCGGGATCCCCATCGGCAGCGTGAACAGATTGTCGTCCGTGACCGACAGGAACGGCCACAGGAAGTTGTTCCAGGAGCCGATGAACGTCAGGATCGCCATCGAGGCAAGCGCGGGACGATTCAGCGGCAGCATGATCTGGGTGAAAATGCGCCAGGTGCCGCCGCCGTCGATCTGCACGCTCTCGAGCAGATCGTTCGGCACGCCGTCGAAAAAGCTTTTCAGGACGATGACGGCGACCGGAGACGCGAGCGCGGGTATGATGAGGCCTTGATAAGAGTTTAAGAGGCTCATATCCTTGGCGACCTGGTACAGCGGGATGATGATCGCTTCGCCGGGAATGAGCAGCCCCGACAGCACCAGGAAGAACATGGCCGATTTATAGCGGAAGGGCAGCTTCGACATGACGAACCCGGCCATCGCCGCGAACGCGACCGTGAATACGGTGACGCAGATCGCGACGAAGAAGCTGTTGAACATCCAGTTGGACAGCTTGGTGGCGCTCAGGATATCTTCGTACACGGCGAACGAATACGGCGGCGTGAACCAGTCTATGAGCGTGACGATTTTCATGCCTTCCTTTTTTAATGGAGACGACCAGCATCCAGACGATCGGAGCGATGAACAGGAAGCCGAAAATGACGGATACGATCCGATAGATCCACTTCCACATCAGGCATTCGCTCCTTTCCGGTTGTTGATGAAGTACTGGATGGCGGACAGCACGAGCAGGATGACGAACAGCATGTAGGACATGGTAGCCGCGTAGCCCAGATCGTTTTTGCGGAAGCCGGTCTGGTAGATAAGCTGGATGATCGGTCTCGTCTTGTCCAGCGGACCGCCGCCCGTGATGATATAGATTTGCAAAAAAGACTTTGAACGAGCTGATGATCTGCAGCATCGCGATCGTCTTCGTAATCGGCGTCAGATAAGGAAGCGTGATCTTCCAGAAAATCACGGAGTCGCTCGCGCCGTCCAGCTTCGCGGCTTCGACGATCTCGTCGGGAATGTCCTGCATCGCCGACAGGTAGAGAATAAAGTTGAAGCCGACCGTCCACCACAGCGTGATGAGCGTAAGGGCGATCCAGGACAGGCTCAGTTCCGTCAGCCAGAAGATCTCGCGATTCTCGGGCAGCAGCCGGATCAGATGGAGCAGCGTATTGACGAAGCCGTTGTACGGCTGAAAAACAAAAAGGCCCAAATAAGAGGCGACCGCTACCGACAGCACGCTGGGCAGGAAGAACACGCTGCGGTATAGCTTTTGCAGCCGCGATTTGCGGTTGGCGATCATTGCGAGCACAATCGCGAGCACGATCATCGTCGGCGTCGTCAGGATGACGAAGATCGCGGAGTGCCAGATGGCCGCCCATACTTCCTGATCGTGGAACATTTTGCTGTAGTTGTCCCAGCCAACGTATTTCATTTTCTTGATCAAGGTCCATTTGTAAAAAGTCATCTGAACGCCTTTGACCATCGGCCAGATCGTGAATAAGCCATATACGGCCAAAAACGGGAGCAGGAACAGCAGGGCAAGCACGTCCGCTCTCATCTTGTTCATTCTCATTCGCGCTTCACCTCTTCCCTGATCGCCGGGCAAGCTTGCGGCTCTTAAGGAACCGCAAGCCCGCCAGGCGCCGCTATGCAAGCTCTACTCGTTCAGAATCTTCTGCGTGGCCTCTTGCATTTTGGCCATGGCGTCCGCAGGGGTCATCTTGCCTGCCCACACTTCGTTCAGGAATTTGAAGGAGCTGTTGTCGCGAATTTGCCAGACCTTGGTGGACGGCTTGCTGAACTTGACGGTGTCGGCGACGGAAGCATAGTCGCTCCGGTACGGCAGCGCCTTGAACTCTTCCTTCTCGAGCACGGAAGGCTTGGATGGGATATGGCCCGCCTTCGCCCAGATCTGCCCGTTGTCCGCGATCCAGTTCGCGAAGATTGCCGCGGCCTTGCGCTTGGCCGGATCGTTCGCCTTGGTCGTCGGCAGGATGATCGTGTGCGAATCGCCCCAGGTCGCCGGCTGGTCGAAGATCTTCGGGATCGGCATGGCGCCGAAGTCGAGCCCCTTCGTCGACTCCCACGTGCCCGTCGCCCATACGCCGGTCATCATGATGGCAGCCGTGCCGCTCTGGAAGTTTTTGTAGAAGTCCGGATCGTTCTTCTTGATATAGCCGTTCGTGTACAGCTTCTGAATATAATCGGCGGCTTTGGCGCCCTTGTCGGCATCGACGGCAGCCGTCTTCAGGTCGTCGGCGACGACGTCGTTGCCGCCGAGCTGCGAATACAGCGCCCACCAGAGGCGGTACGGATCGTCGTTCGAGTTGGACAGGGCGAACGGCGTCGTCTTGGCCGGCAGCTTCGCCTTCAGCGCATCGAGGAATTTGATGAAGCCGTCGGCGGATTGCTCGAGCACCGGCTTGCCGTCTTCGCCGAGCAATCCGGCGTCCTTCAGCAGCTTCTTGTTGTAATACATAATGAACGGATGCGTATCGATCGGCACCGCGTAGTGTTCGCCGTCGACGACCGTCGCGTTCAGGAGATTTTGGTTGAACGTGCTCCAGTCGACGCCCGCGTCCTGGGCGACGTCGTCGTAGGCCGTCACGACGCCTTGGTCGATCAGGTCGGGGAGGCGGGACGTGTGGGAGATGCCGACGTCCGGACCGGTTCCGTTGCCGACGGCCGTAATGAGCTTGGTGTAGTACTCGCCCCATACGAGCTTCGTGTTTTTCACTTGAATGTCCGGATGCGTCTTGTTGAACTCGTCGACCAGCGCCTGCATGTTCGCGCCGTCGCCGCCGTCGAACAGCGTCCAGAAGCTGAGATTGACCTTTTCGCCGCTGCCGCCGTTATCCGCGGGTGCAGCGCTTTCAGAAGCCGCGGCCGAAGATGCCGGTGCCGAGGATGCGGGCGCCGACGAATCGGCCGGAGATGCGTTGCCGCCGTTGTTGTTGTTGCCGCCGCACGCGCTCAACATGAGGGATACCGAGAGTAATGCCGTTACGGACAAACCATAGCTCTTCTTCATGTTTGCCTCCCCCTTAATCCTAAAAGTAATTAGATACAAAACAATAATATTGTTTTATTACATTTATTTTGTATCTATGAGCCTATAATAACTTCTTCACTATACCATGTCAACGGTTTCAAACCGTTTTTTTGTATTAAAAACAAACAAAAAGACCTTGAATTACAGAAATTCTGTAATTAAAGGTCTTCCGTCATGCGATCTTCTAGCGAATAATGCACTTTCATGACGATATCCTGCTCATAATCGCCGAACTGCTTGCCGAACAGGTTCACGCCGCCGGCATGAACGGCGTCCGGCTTCACGCCGATGCGCAGCCGAATGTTCGGGCGCTGCATCAGGTTCAGGTCGCCCAGCTTGACGCCCGATATCCGCTCCATGTCCAGCGTCGTCCGTTCGCCGTCGATCCTCCACGTCTTCAGCAAGCCGTATTGCGTCGTCCAGTCGAGCCACCACGACGGATTCAGCTTGCCTCTGCGGTCGCCGAAATCCCCGGGACTTGTCCATACGCCGATCTCGACGCCGTTAATCCAGAAGGAGATGTCGGAGGGCCAGTTGTTATCGTAGTTCGGGGCTTCCGAACAAATCTCGGCCGACAGCTCCAGCGCTTCGATGCGCGCCTTGGGCGGCAGCTCGAGCGGCAGCAAATACTCTACGTAGCCTTTGCGGAACCAGATGATCTGGGCTCCGATATGTTTGGGATGATAGAAGCTGGCAGGCTCGTCCTCCCGTATGATCATGCCCTCCGCGTTCGCCATGCCGCATGTCGGCTGAACTTCGCAGTCGGTATAGTGGCCGATCGGCACTTCGACCTCGTACAGGTCGATCGCCTTCTTCGGCATCGACTTCTCCAGGCTGAAGGCGATATGAATATCGTCGTAGTTCCGGCTGCACACCTTCATGGCGCCGCGGGAAGCAGGCAGCAATTCGGTATTGATCAGGTTCGCCGCTTCGAGAATCTTGACGTTGTTCGCGACCGTCGACATCGGCAATCCCAACGTCTCCGCAAGCTCCGCCACATTCATATGCTTGGTGCTCAGCAACCTGAGGATATCGACGCGGGACCGCGTGGAGAGCGCGTGCGAAACCTTGACCAGCCCTTCCGGATCGTTAAAGCTCAGCTCCAGCATGCCTTCCCCGTCCTCGCCAATGTTCTTTTCAACAAAAATTCTACATGAAGGCATCGATATAATCAATAATTTTGTATTAAAACTATTTTTTTGTTTTAATCGACGATTGCCATTTAGACCGTGACCGGATATTTCTCGTCCGCACGGGCCGCGGCCGCCTCCGGCGCCATGCCGGACAGCATGTCCATCAGCGCCTTGGCGTTGGGGGTGGCGTCGCCGGCAGAGTTGTTGTTGAAGACGACGTACACCGTCTCCGTCCCCTTCTCCAGCGCCAGCAGCCGGTCCCGCCACTCGGCGAGCTCGTCCGCATCGTAGCGGTACAGGTAGCGCAGCTTGCGCCAATCCGGATTCCCGCTTGCATGCCAGCCGCCCTCGTTGCGCCCGTGCAGCCGCACGTAAGTCATGTCGTCCGTCGTGGCGACCGGCACGATCGGGATCGAGCCTTCTCCCGCCTGCGGCTCGTCGACGATCGTGTGGATCCAGTTTTCCTTTTTCATAAAGTCGATCGTCTTCTCCTTGAATTCCGGGGCGTACCAGCTTCTGTTGCGCAGCTCCAGCGCGCACGGGACGTCGGCCATATATGCCCGCGTGCGGCGCAGTAAATCGACGTTCTGCCGGGTGCAGTCGAACCAAGGCGGATATTGGAACAGCGCGGCCGCCAGCTTGCCGGCCTCCCGCATGGGCGCGATCGCCTCGTGGAACGCCTTGTACATGGTTTCTTCGTCGTCGAAGTAGTTTTTCTTGCCGCGCAAATGTCCTGTCATCCCTTGATAGGCCTTTACGACGAACTTGAAGCCGTCCGGCGTGTCCGCCGTCCACTTGGCCGTATTCTTCACGGAGGGCACCGCATAGAACGAGCTATCGATCTCTACCACGTCGAAGTGCTTGCCGTACTCGCGAAGCCGCTCCCCGGACTTCAGTTTGCCGTACAGCTCCTCGTGATCGCCGAAGCCTGTCAGTCCGATTCGGATCATCGCCGTCGTCTCCCTTGCGCCAAATTTATCCTTACGTCTATTTTACACGCCGGAGCGTTGAATGAACGAACGACTTCGTCCGCCGCTTGGCGTTAGTAGTATGTGGACAAATTTATTTGGACAAATACAAATTTCCCTGTAACTTAAAGTAGGTGGTAAAATTATCAATAATTTCGTTAAATCAAGCACGTGTTTTAAAAAGGGGAACAGAGGATGCCGGATAAAAAACTAAATATTACAATTTACATATTTTATGTTTTGCTGGTCTTATGGGGATTAGGGTATTGGTACGCGCAAACGCACTTTGACGTCCTGATCATCCTACTATTCCCCTACTTCATCGGAATATCTTTGATGTTATCTATTTATCTGTTTACTTTAAAACAAAAGAAAAAGAAGTATAAAATCGACGCATTTATATTTCTCCTTCCTTTACTATTTTATGTCGGCGTTTTGATCTCGCGAGCAATCCCTTCCTCCGCACCATCCTTCGAGGAAACCATCAAAAATGAATACGACCACCGTCTTTCAGATGCCGAAAAGGAATTCATTACTTCTGAAATTAGTTTTATTGACGATGGAAAAATATTGGTTTTCACGATTAGAATTGAATCAGGGAAATTGGTGGAAGTTGTAAATGAACAACAAGACAGTACTAAACCCCATTATTTAGCCTCCCAACTCAATCGAATACTTGTCGAGTTGCCGGAAGAAATTATTTTAAACAGCAAGAAAGCAGACAGCGTACAGATTTTTGGCTATTGGGATACAAAGTCAATTCTCAATATCGCTTACAAAAAAAATGGAGAAACCTATAGACCATGGTATCCTAATACGAAATTACTCTTAGTTGCCGAAGCAAAAAACTGGACATTAAATTATATGAATAATGAAAAAATATCATTGCCTTTTAGTGCTAATTCAAACGAGTCGCATATTGTTATTGTTAATCAGAAAGCAGAGTAAATGAGGAAATATATTGAAGAGAAAAAGTTACGCTTTTCGCGCCTTTTTAAGCGTTCATATGGCTAACAGGCCATCCGGTTAAGGAACTGGTTACACGAAAGATCGCCCCGCCATGCATCCAAGCGATGGCGGCGAACCGGCCTAAATATATTATTCTGATTATTCTAAATAGACTATCTTTTTTTGCCCGGAGCTGTGATAGAATGCAGTTACAGGAAAGGAGGTGCGTCAACATTAGTTCCCATATGTTGAACGTATCCCTTACCCGATCCAGTCTCTAATCCGGCTGGAGGCGCGGGATACGGTTCAATCAAGCAGCGCCGCTCGGGTACGAGAGACCGTCTTCGGACGGTCTCTTTGTTTTTGCTTGCGATGCTTGCGGCGCCTCGCGACCTTACCCGCGCGCAAGCCGCCGGTAAGGCGCATGGACGCTGCCGGGCACGATATCCGCGTCCAGGTAGGCCGCCAAGCCCGCGACGCCCGCCGCCATCATCCGGCGGTGACTGCGGACGAAGACGGGACGCAGGAGCGGCGCCAGCGCGGACATCCATTTGCGCTTGGTTGCCAGCTCCATCAGGAAATGCACTTCCGTCGCGCGTCCGGCGCCGTGCAGCCGAACGACGGCATGCCCTTCCAAGTCGCCCGCAACGCGCAGCGCGATCGCAGTAGGCGGGCGGCTCTCGACGACGACTACGCACAGCTTGAGCGCGTAGAGCGCGCAGGGTCGGAATACGGACGCGTACGCGTTGCCCGAACCGTCGCCCGAAGCGCCCGTCGCGATCCGCTCGATCTCGACGTTCGGCCACCAACCGTCGTACCGGAAATCAGCGATCATCGCCCACAGCCTCTCTTTATCCCGATCCACGCGCCACACATGCTCGAACCGATAGACCGAATCGCCCATACGCTCCCTCCTGCTCGCGGTTCATATCATTGCTTGAGGCCGACGTTGCGCAGGTTGGATTCCACCTTCAGCGTGATCGATGCCCGCTTGTACAAGTCGGCCCACGCCTTGTATTGTCCTTCTGGTGATTCGCCGCTACAGCGGCCCTTTACGCATTCGGACCTGCGAACGATGCCGCCTCAAGCGGCAGCTCGAAAACGAAGCACGTTCCTTCGCCGACGACCGACGTCACGGAGATCGTCCCGCCCATCATTTCCACGAGATCCTTGCAGATCGCGAGGCCCAGGCCTGTCCCTTCGTGTCGCTTGGCGCGGCCGTTCTTCGCCTGGTAGAACGGCTGGAACAAATGCTCCAGCTCCTCGCCCGGAATGCCGATGCCCGTGTCCCGGACCTCGAAGCGAACGCGCTGTCCGACCTCCGCCGCGCCGTGCCCGCCAGGTTGCACCACGACTTCGATCCCGCCCTTGGCAGTGAACTTCACCGCGTTGCCGACCAAGTTGATCAGCACCTGACAGATCCGCTGCTCGTCTCCGAGCATCCCATCGGTCAAGCCTTCGTCGACCGCGCAAGCGAGCTCGAGCCCCTTTTGCTTGCATTGGGTCTGGAAAAGCATCGCCGTATCCCGCACGAGACCGTGCAAGCTGAAAGGCGCGATCGACAGCTGCATCTTGCCGGCTTCGAGCTTGGAATAGTCCAGCACGTCGTTGATCGTCGACAGCAGCAGCGCGCCGCTGCCGTGGATCACCTGCACGAACTCGTGCTGCTCCTCGCTGAGCTCGGTCTCGAGCAGAATCGCGCTCATGCCGATCACGCCGTTCAGCGGCGTGCGGATCTCGTGGCTCATCACGGCCAGGAAGTCGCTCTTGACGCGCAGCGCCTCCTCCGCGTCCCGTTTGGCGGCGAGCAGCTGGCGCTCCGTCTCGACGCTGCCGGTAATATCTTTGGATATCGTATAAATATCCTGCACGCGCCCGTTCTCCACCCAAGGCACCATCGTGCAGCTCAGATGGAGCAGATGCCCCTCTTTGTGGCGAACCGTCACTTCGACCGTGCCCGATTCGCCCTGCAGCGCAGCCATGAAGCAAGCCTTGAGCTGCTCGAACTCGTCGGGATTCACCATCTCATTGTGGAACCTGCTCGGCAGCTCGGACGCCGCATACCCCATGATCCGCTCCGCAGCGGGATTGGCCTTGAGAATTCGCCCGCTCGGATCGTACAGGCATACCATATCGGGATGATGCTCGAAAATCGAATCGTATCTTCGTTGGTTGGAGTCCGCAATCCGAAGCGCAAGCCGCTTGTCCAAAATCTGGCTAGCCATGACCAGCGCGAGGATAAAGAGCATCGAGCCGCCGATGACGGCGGCCAGCAAAGCATTCCCCGTTTGCATACGCTCCGCCGTCTCCCGCACATGCGCCGCGTCGGCTTCCGTGCCCACGAACGAGACGGCCGCCATCCCGGTATAGTGCATGCCTGCGATGGCCGCGCCAAGCAAGAGGGAGAGCAGCATTTTGGCGCCTTGGCTGGGGGCCTGTCCCTTCTGCTGATTGGCGTGGGACAGCTTGAGCGCGGCGAAGGACACGGCGAACGCGATGCCGATCGATGCCGCGACCAGCAGCCAGTCGTAGCGCTGATCATAGGGCATGCGAATCGCGGCCATGCCGCTGTAATGCATGCCGACGATGGCGACGCAGAGCCAGAAGCTGCCGATCGCCATGGCGAGATTGCTCGCCAGATCGCGGGCCATCATTCGGAAGGCCGCATACACGGCTAGTACGGGTAAAAGGATGGAGATCGCGAGCCATCCCGGGTGGTAGTGGATGTCAACGGGAAGATGATAGGCCAGCATGCCGATAAAATGCATGGACCATATGCCGAACCCCATGGCCGTCGAGCCGAGCAGCAGCCACAAATTCCGGTAGCTTCCCCCGGAGCTTCAGCACGCGCTCGTAGACGACCAAGGAGCAGTAGGAGGATAGTACGGAAATAAGCACCGATAAAACAACCAACGGCGTATAATAGGTGCCATGGAGCTCTGTCATCGGAGATCCTTCCCGGGCTGCGCAGCGTCATGGGCCCATTTTGGTAGATTAACTTAGGATGGATCCGCAAATCGCTAATTTCAGTCTATCATACGACAGCGTTTTCAAAAGGAATGGCAAATCCTATTTTTCCGACCTGCGTCGACATTCATTTTTTAAGTATACAGGAATATACTCCCCTGCGAAAAGACCTACTTTGCGTCGGAAGGAATGCTGCGATGAGCCGCCGGCCTATGCTACAATACTGAAATCGAGAATAGCCCTTCAATCCGGGCAAGCGGGAAGGTTGATCGTACTTATGCTGATCATCGGCATCGCCGGAGGCACGGGCTCCGGCAAGACGACCGTCGCGCGCTCCGTCATCGAACGTCTGGGCGCCGGCAAGGTCACGTTTATTTCGCAGGACAGCTATTACATGGATTATCCGCACCTGAGCATGGAAGAGCGCGCCAGGATGAATTACGATCATCCGCTGATGTTCGACAACGACCTGCTCGTCGAGCATCTGGGCATGCTGAAGGCGGGGCGGACGGCATACGCGCCGGTGTACGACTTCGGCTTCTACGGCCGTTCAGCCGACGCGCGGGAGGCACTGCTCCCCAATCCGATCGTCATCCTCGAAGGGCTCCACGTGCTGTACGAGGAAAAGCTGCGGGAGCTGCTCGACATCAAGGTATTCGTCGACACGGATCCCGACGTGCGCATCCTGCGCCGGGTCGTGCGCGACATCGAGGAGCGCGGGCGGACGATCCAGTCGGTATACCGCCAGTACATGGAGACAGTCAAGCCGATGCACGAGGCGTTCATCGAGCCGTCGAAGAAGTACGCCGACCTGATCCTGCCCGAAGGCGGGCACAACCAGGTCGGCATCGAGCTGCTCACGGTGCTGACGGAGAAATATTTGGACGGCGCGCCGCGCCGGACTTGAAACTTGAAGGTTGAGCGGCCCTGTCGCCTGAATGCGCGCAAAACGAAAACAGCCCCCCTGAAGTCGCGCCAGCGCGAACGTAACGCGTTCGCTGTGGCACGCTTAGGCAGAAAGGCTGTTTTTTGCCGTACTCGCCGAAATCGCTACTGCGCGCCGAACAAGACGATCGCCGCGGAGGAGGAGGGAAATTCGGCCTCGATGATCGCTCGTCCCGACGCGTCCCATGCGACGCTTACTCGCTCGGAGTGCCAGACGGGCCGCGTCGGCTTGCCCTTGGTGGCGTAAGTATAGCTTCCGGGCGTCGCCGAGAAAAGCGCGACGAGACCGCGGCCGTTTATTGCGGACAGCTTCTCATGCACTTCCGCCGCTCCACCGATCTCCCCCCTCGCGGACCGGATCGCTGTCCGCAATATCGTCGCGTACTTGCTTGTAGCGTTCAAGCGTCTCGCGTATAAATTCGCGGTCCGCTCGCGACAGCGCCGGCAGATCCCCCCCACAGGCCGTTATGGCCGAGCATGAGCGAGGCAAGGGAGATCAGCTGGTTGTCCCGCGGCGCATCCGGCAAATAATGCGCGAGGAACAGCGTCGACGGGAGCCAGCGATCGTAGGCGAGCGGACGGCGGCAGATCCAGCCTCGCGCGGGACCGGGATGAAAAAACAGGTTCCAGTTGTCCCGCTCCCGGTCGATCGGCACATCGTAATTAAAGTAGTACGGACCGTTGTTCACCAGAAAGTACTTGCCGGAACCCAGGAATGCCAGGCCCATCGCGCGTCCGCCCTCGGTCACGTCGAAGTCGACGATCGCCTGCGGACATGCCGCGCACAGCCGATCGACAATGCGCGCCATGGCCTGCACCTGCTGGAACGCGTAGCTCTCCCGCCGTTCCAGGCGGGTATGTCCCGCGTCGCCGTGATCGTGCCCGGGCGCGTCGCAGCCGTACTGCGCGATCGCATCCCACTTGAAATACCGGACGCCGTAATCCCGAGCCAGCCGGATCAGCTCCCCGGCGAATGCGTCCGCATAACGGCTCGCAAGGCAGAGCGGCACGCTCGCCTCCGTCTCCCACACCTCGGCCGGCTCGGCCTCCCGCCCCTCCTCCGACATGACGCAGTCCCGATGAGCGGCGAGCATGTCGCTGCCGAGCGCGGCCACCGTCGGGTTGAACCACAGCCCGAGCTTCATGCCGTAGCCGTCAAGCCGCGCCCTGACCTCGCGCAGATCGTCGGGGGAAGCGCTGCGGGTCCGCCCGCCAGTCGCCGGTCCGGCCGTACCAGCCCGTATCGAGGACGTATACCTCCACGCCCAGCTCGTGCGCGGCGTCGATATCGAGCAGCGTCCGCTTGAGGCGCATCGGGTCCAGATATTTGCCGCCCTGATCGTTGCGGACGCGTTCTTGATAGTTCCAGGTGTTATAGAAAATATAGGGCCTGCGGCTCTCCGCGTTTTCCGACCAGTGCCGCAGGGCGAAGCGGCGGTAATGCGAAGCGAGCGCGCCTTCGTCTCCCCCGATCGCAGCCGCTTGCATCCATACCGTTCGATAGGGCCGCTCCGGCGTCGGGGCGCTGCCGTCCAGATAATTGCCCTTGACCGCCTCCAGTTCGACCGTACGGTCAGGCCGAAGCCGGTACTGAATGAAGGCGTCCGGGTACTGGGAGCCATGCTCGTAAGCGAGCAGCAGTTGACGGCTCCCGTCTCCCGCAGTCAGCAGCGGCCCCATCAACGTCTCTCCCCGCCTGAAATGCAGCTCGTCCGCCGGGCGCTCGGTCGGGCAATAGCTGTGCACCGGTTCCACGAATTCGGACAGCCGCCGCTCGACCGTAAGTTCGCAGCCGTCGAGCGAGGCCGAGACGTAGCGCAGCCGGTCCCTGCCGGTACGCTTCGTCAAACGCGCGCCGTCCCGCGACGCCAGCTCATAACGGAAGCGGACGACGGGATTGCCGCCGTCCGCCACGCGCACGATCCAATGCAGGTCGGTACCCGGCGCGTCGCGCAGCGGTCCGCCCACCCGGTATTCGGTCACGCCGCACGGCAGCGTCCGGCGCGGCGCGGTCTCCGCGAGCGAGGCGAGCGCGCCGGACACCATCCGCCCTTCCAGTTCGAACGCCGGACTGCCGAACGTCCAGCCCGCTGCGTTTCCGCCCGTATATTCGATCGCCCAGAAGCGTTGGTCGCCGCCATAGCAGACGACTTGCATGCCGGACCGCTCCGGACTGCGCCATGCTTGCTCCTCCGTCATCTCGGCCGCTCCTTCCGTTGCCATGTATAAGGCCCTTCAATCTCAAGCGCGACTTCATAATCGTCCGGGATGTCCGTCTCGATGTACAGCTTCCCGTCGGCATAGCTCCAGGACAACGCCAACAGCTCGTCGCCGACAGGCAGCGCGCCCGCGCAAGACAGCAGCCCCAACTGGCCCGGGCGGAGCACAACCGTCCGGCGCAGCGGGTCGACATGGCGGAAGCCGAGCAGGTCGCGATACGCGACATGGACGACGTGGCTGACGAAGCCGTGGCTGCAGCTGGCGATCGGCTCGTCCTGCTCCCACAGCGTGCCTGTGGCGCTCGCCATCTCGCCCAGCAAGTCGGGCAGCTCGGCCGCGATGACGTCGGCCCGGCCAGCGGCGGACAGGGCCTCGAGGCGCAGCATGTTGCCGATGAGCTGGTTCGTCGGCGCGACGCCCGGCGCGCGCCCGCTCTTGATACCGCGGCGGCGCGGCCCAAGACGCTCCACAAGCGTGCGCCACAGCTCCGGGTAAGTATCCGGCTCCGCGATGCCGAAGCAGAAGGCGTAGTACTGGCACGCCTCCGACACGTGGCCGGTCTCGATCCGCAAGCCTTCCGCGGTCCGCACGGCATGGTCCGCGAAGTATTCGCCCGTATAGGATTGAGACCGCACCGCGTTCCTCACCGCTTCGGCCTGCCGCAGCCAGTCGCCGGAGCCGTACAGCCGGCCCGCCGCCTCGAGCGCCGCCGCATACAGCATGTTGGTCGGATAGCTGACATCCTGCACCCATTCGCGCGCCGGCGACCAGTCGACGAAGATCCAGCCGTCCAGCCGCTCCAGCAGTCCGTCCCCGTTGCGGAAGGGCTCGAAGTACCGCATCAGCGACTCGACGCGCGGCCTCAGGCGCGCCAGCATGTCCGCATCGCCGCTGCGCGCGGCGTATTCGCCCAGCTGAAGGACGAACCACAGCCCCCAGTTCGGAATAAAATTGCCGTCGAAGTGGTCGGCCGGGTAACACATCGGCACCATGCCTTCGGGGAGATGGGCGAAGCGTTCGGGCAGCGCGTAATTTTCCAGAAACAGCCGTTCGTATAACGTCGTGCCGCCCAACGCCGCCGCCGTGCGCGCCATGAAAAAGCTGTCGCACAGCCAGCCCGCGCGCTCGCGCGACGGGCAGTCCATGAAGATGTCGACTGCATTCTGCCTGTAGGTCTCGATGCCCGCCGCGACGATCGCGTCGAGCGCCGGGTCGCCGCTCGCGAACGAGCCCCGGACAGTATCGCCGCACGCGTATTCCCGGACGGAGATGCCGCGGACATCGGCCGTCCCTTCCCATACGAGCAGCTTTAGATAACGGAGGGAATAAGGCTCCATCGTCTCGAGCCGGTGGACGCCCGGACCCAGCTCATAAGCGACGGCATTGACGGCATCGAGCCGCAGAAAGTCGACCTCGCCGCCGCTTAGCACCTCGTCGAACAGCAGATACAATCGCGCCGGTTCCGCGCAGACGACCTCGGCCCGTATGAAGCCCGCGGCGACGCGGCCGAAGTCCACGATGCGGTAGCTCCGCGCTTCGACCTTCAGCGGCGCGTCCGGCGTATAAGGCCGATCGCAGGCGTGCCGCTCGGTCGTGACAATCTCTTGCAGCAGCAGCGACGGGATCGTCTCCAGCTCCGCCTCGGGATAGCCGAGGAAGAGCGGACCGACGCCCGTCAGCGACCGGTCTTTGCGGTAGCCGTCGGGCGGCAGGCGATGCGCCACGGCGCCGGATTCGCTTACGCAGAGCGGCCGCAGCGTCGATAAAGCCGGCAGCGGCACGCCTCTGGGCAGCGCCAGTCGGGCGGGCACGCGCGCCCAGTCCGACCTTGCACTCGGGACGGCGGCTGCGGAGGATCGCCAGTCCGCCGCGCCTGCCTCTAGCCGGTACGCCTCCGTGAAGGCTCGCTGGAAGCTGTAGCGCTGCGTACGGCGCAGCCGCTCCCGCAGCTCGCCGGCCTCGAACCCCCCGCTCGCCGTCCGCCCCCGTCCAGCAGAGCGGGCGGCCGTCAGATGTCAGCAGCTCGGCCTGCAGGAAGGAGGGCTCCGCCAGCGTATAGAAGCTGTTTACGTTATAGCCGGCGACCTCGATCGCCACGATCGTCTCTTGCTCCGCACCGTCTCCCGGAAGCGCCCATTCGTCGACGCGGCAGTACCCGTGAGGCGCGGCCGCCGGACCGTGTCCGACGAACCGTCCGTTCGCATAGCAGCGGTAGATCGACGCGGCGGCAATCCGCAGCCGCGCCCCCCGCCCGACAGGGGCGACGACGCGGGCTCTGAAGCCAGCCGTCAAATTCATCGTGTCTTCGAGCCCTGACAGCCAGACAGGCTCGGCGCGTTCAAAAGCAAATTTTTCCACCGTCATCCTCCCTTCCGCAGTCTCACCCTTTGATCGCGCCGGCCGTCATCTCTTCGATGATGAACCGCTGACCGACGGCGTACACGAGCAGTACGGGCGCCATCGCGATCAGCAGGTCGGCGAAGACGTAATTCCAGTCCGTGCCGAACTTCGACTTGAACATGTAGACGGACATCGGGATCGTCCACATGTCGGAGCTGCCGAGCAGGTAGAGCGGCCATTGAAAGTCGTTCCAGACGCCGAGAAAAACGAATACGGTCGCCGTCGTAATCGAGGGCAGCAGCAGCGGCAGGATGATCCGTATGAAAAGGCCGAAGCCCCTCGCCCCGTCGACGAAGGCGGATTCGTCGATCTCGCGCGGGATCGCCTTGACGAAGCCGGTCATCATGAGCAAAATGAACGGCGTCTGCAGCGCCGCGTACAGCAGGATGACGCCCAGAAATTGATTGTTCAGGTGCAGCGACTGCATCAGCTTGACGGTCGGGATGATCGAGGGCGGCGCGATCAGTCCCGCCAGGAACAGCGTATAAATGACCGCGATAAGCCTTCCCGACCGCCGGGCCGCGATAAACGCGCCCATGACGCCTATGGAGATAGACAATACGACGGAGCCGGTCGTGACGATCGCGCTGTTGGTCAGCCCCCCGCAGCATCCGGCCCTGCTCGAATACGATCTTGAAGTTGCTCCAATGCCAGGCGTCGGGCAGTTCGAGCCGCATGAGCGCCGCCTGCTGCGCGTCCTTGACCGCGCTGAGCAAGATGAACAGCAGCGGAACGACGACAATGAGGCTGAGCGCCAGCAGCAGGACCAGCCTGAGCGCCGTGAGCGCGCCGCTCATCCTCATAGCTGAACCTCCCTTCTGCGCAGCAGGTGCAGCGCGTAGAAGGAGATGACGGCGATGACGAGGAACAGACAGACGTTGGCCGCCGTACCGTAAGCGTACAGGCCGTCCGAGAACCGGTCGAAGATGTACGTGTTGACGACCTCCGTCGCGTCGCCGGGTCCGCCGCTCGTCAGCGCGAACACGATCTCGAATACTTTAAGCGAACCGATCAGGCTCAGAATGACGTTAATGGTGAACGAAGGCGCGAGCAGCGGAAATATCACGTAGCGCACGCGCTTCAGGTAGCCGCTGCCGTCGATGATCGACGCTTCGATCAGCTCCTTGGGAATGACCAGGATGCCGGCGATGTAGATCGCCATCGCGAAGCCGGCATACTGCCAGACGTTGGCGACGGAGATGGCGTAAAGCGCCACGTCGGCGTTGCCCAGCCAGTCCGTCGTCGCGAACCCGAGACCGACGAAGCGCAGCAGCTCGTTCAGGATCCCCTCCGGCCGGTAGATGGCGGAGAAGACATACCCGATCACGAGCGTACTGAGCACGCAGGGCAGGAAAAAGACCGTGCGGAACGCGTTGCGGCCCGGCACCCTGGTCGTCAGGATCAGGGCCAGGCCGAGGCCCAGCCCGTTCTGGAAGACGGTGACGATGGCGGCGTAGACGAGCGTGTGCCGGACGGCGTTGACGAGATCCCCGGCCGCCAGCAGATCGCGGTATTGCTGCAGGCCGACGAAGCGGATGCTTTCTTTATAAATGTTCCAGTCCGTCAGCGAATAATAGAAGCCCGACAGCGTCGGATAAATGTAGAGCGCTCCGTAGACGGCCAGCACGGGCAGCAGCAGCCATAGGGGGTACATTTTTTTGATGTGCATGTGGTGTCAGCTCCCTCCTGCCCGGCCGGCGCGCCGGCCGGGCCCACCCGCTTACCAGCCCGCGAGACCCGCCGCCTTGGCGGCGGTGTCGATGTTTTTCTGCAGCGCCTTTGCGACTTCGGCCGCCGTCTTGTCGCCGCCGTACAGCGCCTGCAGCTCCTTCGTATAGTCGCCGACCGACACGGCCGTCAGTCCGTTGAAGAACGGCGCGGCGCGCCCGGCTTCGACGACCGGCTGCAGATCGGCCGTGCCTCCGTTCAACGCGGCTTCCACGCCGAGCCAGCTCGGCATCGTCTTGGCGGCGTCATAATACGTTTTGAGCGTTTCCGGCTCCGCGATGTAGGCAAGCAGGTCTTTGGCCTGCTCGACGTTCTTGGAATTTTTGAAAGCAAAAGCCGCCTGCGGATCGCTGATGCCGACGTAGCTGTCCGCCTCGAACGGCTGCGGGAACATGCCGACCGGCGCGTCCGGGTACTTGGCCAGCAGCGTCGGCAGCGCCCAGTCCGCGTTGATGACCATGGCCGACTTGCCGGTAGCCAGCTCGTCGAGCGACAGATCGTACGTGCCGGAGAACAGGTTTTTATTCGCATAGCCCTTTTTCACGAGATCCGCCTGCTTCTGCAGCATATCCACGAACTCGGGGATCTGGTCGAACGTCGTCTGGTGCGCGTTGATCTTGTCCATCAGGTCGGGCTGCTTGGCGAGCAGATTGGCGAACCCGCTGAAGGTGAATACCTGGAGCGGCCATCCGTCCTTCCCCGCCTCGTAGAAGGGGGTGATGCCCGCGGCTTTGATCTTCTCGGCGTCTGCGAGCAGCTCGTCGTACGTGCGGGGCACGGACAGGCCGAGGTCGGCAAATACTTTTTTTGTTGTAGAGGACGCCCGACACGTTCATCCCGCTCGTCGGAATGCCGTACACCTTGCCGCCGTCCTGCAAGTAATATTTCAAAATGGTGGGATTGATCCGCGAAATGTAGGATTCGCCCGACAAATCGACGAGGTTTTTTTCCGGATTGAGCTTTTTGATGGCGCTGCTCTGGCTGAAGAAAAAGAGGACGTCAGGGATGTCTTCGGTCGCGATCTTGGTCAGCACCATCTGCTCGAAGTTGTCGGATACGATCTGCAGATCGACCTTGTTGCCGCTTTTCTCCTCGTAGCCCTTCATGATTTGTTCCCAGGGTCCGCCCTTGGCCCAGTCGGCGTGCATAATGACGGACAGCGTCACCGGCTTGGCGGCGGGGGCCGTCTCCGACGGCTTCGCGGAAGCGCTTGCCGAAGCGGACGGCGAAGGGGATGTGGACGAGGAAGGCGAGGCGCCGCTGCCGCTCTCGCCTCCTCCGCAGGCTGCGAGCGCTGCGGCCATGAGCACGGACACGGCCGCGGTCAGGCCGGACTTGATCTGTTTTGCATGCATAGGTTGACCCTCCAGAGTTGAATGATGGCAGCACGTGTGCCGTATTCCTAACGATAATGAAGCCGCCCCGTCATGGAAATGGAAAATGTGCAGGTGGCGGCCTGTAAAATTCCTAGATCGGCGCCGCCGCGCGACCGTCGGTGCTATACTGCTAGCAAGAGGTGGAGTCATGCTAAGCCGGCTGAGCATACGGGTCAAGCTGTTTCTGGCGTTTACGCTGTGCGTCAACATCATCATCGGATTGCTCAGCTACTTATACTATCGACAGACGGCGGACGTCATCTACCTGCGCAACCGGGAGGCGACCCAGCAGATGCTGTACAGGTTCGTCACGTCCATCGACCGGATGTACAAGGACCTTGACCGGATTTCCGCGCAGATCTTGTACAACAACGATATTGCCGCCTATTTTTCGCCCCCCGAGCCGGACTTCGACAGCTCTTACGCCGCCTTCGTCAAAGTGCAGAAGCTGACGAATCTGCTCGAGTACTTCAACGGACCGCAGATGACGGCCAAGCGCATTCTCGTCTTCAACCTGAACGGCGACTATATCGATTACGGCTTGAACTGGGACACGTATCCAAGTTTACGGGAGCGCTTCCACCAGGCGTCTTGGATTGAAGATACGCTGGCGCTCGGCGGCGAGAAGCTGCTCGTGCCGCCCCGGCCGACGGAATGGCAGACGACGTCGGAGGTTGTCTTCTCGGTCGCCCGGCGTCTGAACGCGCATACGCTGATCGAGGTTCAGCAGCCCTATGCGCTGCTCGAGCAGACGCTGACCGAGGGGCGGGATGCCGCCGAAGCCAGCCTGTTTATTTACGATGACGACGGGCGCATCTTCTATCCCTACGGCGCTGCGCGCATCCCGTTCGACGGCCGGGCGTTCGCAGGCGGGGCGGACGGCAGCGAGATCCGGCGGCACGATACCGGAGAGACGAACGTCGCCAACCTGACCCGTTCCTCGTATACCGGCCTCAATGTCGCCTTGCTGCAGCCAAAGGAAGCGCTGCTGAGGCCCATTCAGCGGCTCCATCAGCTCAGCATCGTCATCATAGGCGCGGCGGAGCTGCTCGCGCTGGCGCTCTCCTACGCGATCGCGCGCACGATCACGTCGCCGATCTTCCGGCTGCAGCGGTACGTGCGCAGCGTAGAACTCGACTCCCATCCCGCGACGCCGGCGCCTCGCGCGTTCGCGTACTCCCGCGAGGTGAACGACCTGTACGAGACCTTCGTCAAGATGACGCAGCGGCTGCACCGATCCATGAACGAGCTCATCGACCTTCGCAGTCGCGAGAGCACGGCGCAGATCCAGGCGCTCTATGCGCAGACGAACCCGCACTTTCTTTACAACACGCTCACTTCGATCGGCCGGCATGCAGAAGAGGCGAACGATCGCGACGTCGCGGAGATGTGCTACGCGCTCACGCAGATGCTGCGCTACAGCAGCGTCGCGCCGGCCGCCCCCGTCGCCGTGCGCGAGGAGCTGGCCAACGCCCGCGCCTACTTGGAGCTCATGAAGCTTCGCTACGAATTCCAGCTGCAATTCGATATCGCGCTCGACCCGCTTCTGGCCGAAGAGCCGATACCCAAGCTGATCGTGCAGCCCTTTCTGGAAAATTGCTTCGCCCACGCCTTCAGGCAGGTCGAGCCCCCCGTGGCATATATCCGTCGCCGTCCGCGCGAGGCAGGACGAGCCCGGCTGCTGGGAGCTGTCGATCGCGGACAACGGCGCCGGCATCGGCGACGAGACGCTGGCCGCCGTGCGCCGGCGGATCGAGACGCTGCGCGCGGACGGGGACGGCGAGCTCTCGCAGATCACCTCGCGCGGTCTCGGCCATGTCGGCATCGAGAATACGCTGGCGCGCTGCCGGCTGTTCTGGGGCGACCGGGTCCGCTTCAACGTCGGCCGACTGCCCGAGGGCACCGAGATTGTCATCATCGTCCGCAAGGAGGAATGCGACTGATGTTCCGCGTCGTGATCGTCGAAGACGAGCCGCCCATTTTGCGCAGCATCAAGGAGAAAATCGCCGCCATCGATCCCGACTTCAAGGTCGTCGGCGAGTACTATAACGGCGCGGCGGCGCTGCTCGAGATGGATATCGTGCAGCCGCACGTGCTGATCACCGACCTGCACATGCCCGTCATGGACGGAGAAGCGCTGCTCGAACGCGTGCGCGAGCGGTACCCGGACATGCTCTGCGTCATCCTCACCGGCTACCAGCAGTTCGAGTACGCGCGCATGGCGGTCCGCATGGGCGTCGTCGACTACTTGCTGAAGCCGCCTACCGAGGCTACGATCGGCGAACTGCTGGTCTCGCTCCGCAGGCGGCTGCTGCAAAACCAGACGCTGGTCGAGTCGTTTATTTTGCAGCGCCTGCTGCTGCCCCATTCGTCCGTCGCCCATGCGGGCGCGGAGCTGGAACGGTATGCGCGGGAGTACTTTTACCATGCCAGCTATATGCTGCTGTACGCCTGGCTGCCTCCCGAGCTGGAGCAAGACTTCCCGGCAGCGCAGCTGCGGAACGCCGCGGAGGCATGGCTGCAGGACGGCGAGCGATGCTACGCGCTCGCCGCTCCGTCGCACGAGTGCATCCTGCTGCTCGGCGTGCACGAGCTTGGCGGGACGCGGCTCGGCGCCTGGGCGGCGGCCGGCGGTCCGGACTCCCCGGACTCGGCCGCCGTGCTGGCGATCCCGCTCCGCAGCGGCGGCATCGCCGGCGTGCCCCGCGCGCTCCGGCTGGCCCGGCGGGCGGCGCCGCAGCTCAGCCGCATGGCCGGCGCGGCGTTCGCCGTCCTCTCTCCGGGCGAGGGGCCGGGCGAGTCGCTGCGGGCGGAGCTTCCGGCCGCAGCCGTGTCGCACATGACCGCCTTTGTGCGCAAGCGCAGGAAACCGGAGTTCATGCAGGCGCTGACGGCGGCGATCGGCGACATCGGACTGGGCAGTCTACCGCGGTCGACGTGGATCAGAACGCTGCAGCGCCTCGCAAGCGAGCTCGCGCCTCATGCGACCGCTGCGGGGACGGACGGCATGCCGGAGCGGATGGAAAATGAGATCGCCCAGGCGATATGGGGGGCGGCGCAACCGGAGATCGCGCTGGCGCATCTAACGCGGATATTCGGACGGCTGTGCGAGGAGGACGGCTCTGACGAGGAGGGCGCCGGATGGCCCGAGGAGGTCGAGGCATACTTGAAGGCGAACTTCACCTCCAATCTGTCGCTCGCGGACCTCGCGGAGCGCTTCGGTCTGAACCCCTCTTATCTGAGCTTCGTGTTCAAAAGCAAACGGGGCAAGTCGCCGGGCGATTACCTGATCGAGCTGCGGATCGAAGAAGCGAAGCGGCTCATCCGCGAGTTTCCCCGGCTGCTGTTCAAGGACATCGCGGAGCAGGTCGGTTACCCCGATCCGTATTACTTCAGCAAGCTGTTCAAGCAATGGGCCGGCATGACGCCTACGGAGTACAAGCGGGGTCAGCGCTTCGACTAGCTGCGCCCCGGCTTTGGCAGGTATGCCCAGTCCGTGAAGTGTGCCGCTTAGCGTCACGCGGAGGGTGCCACGGAGGGCGCCCCTAAAGGTGCAGCGGAAAGTGCAGCGGAGGTTACTGCGCGAGCAAGCCTGCGAATTTTACAAGCCGCATGCTGAGATTCGTCCATTTCGTTCTCCCTTCCTCGGGTGTAAGCTTTTCGTGGTTGCGCTTACAACAATATCGAGGAGGCAATGACGTGCGAAAAAAGCTATGGTACGGCCTGATGGCTTGGCTATTGACGGCGGGGCTGGCGCTCGCGGCAGGACCGCAAGCGGCGGATGCCGCCGGCAACGGGCTCAAGGATACGTTCTCCGGCGGCGCAGGCGGCTGGAGAGCCGCGTCGGGGTCCTGGTCCGCCGCGGGAGACGAGTACGTGCAGAGCGCGACGGCGAACGGCACCTACTGGACCTCGATTGCAGGCAAGCGTTGGGGCGACGCCACCTACGAGCTGGATCTGAAGCTGCTCGACAACGGCGGCAGCAGTCTGAGCTGGGCCGGCCTGCAGTTCAAAAAAATGGGCCAGGACGACGGTCCGTTCGATAGCGGCATGCTGCTGTACGTGCGGGCGAACGGCACCATCGAGCTGTACAAGGTAAACAAGGTGCTTGTGTCGGCCGCCACCGGCCTATCCTTCGGCACCTACCGCCATCTGAAGGTCGTCAACAGCGCCCACAACATCAAGGTGTACGTCAACAATGAGTCTACGCCTCGCATCGACTATACCGATTCGACCTTCGCCAGCGGGTACGCCGGACTTGCAGCGAGCACGAGCAGTTGGGCGTTCGACAACGTGAGCGTGTCGGGGCCCGATCTGCCTTACACGATCAACGTCGGCAGCCCGAACCTGCTTTACGCGGACGCGCAGATGCCGATCACGATGGACGCATCGTTCGCCACGCTGCGGGAGAGCGCGAGCGCGATGCATTTTTACCATGCCGAGTTCCTCCAGCATCTGAAAGGCCCGCTGGACGCTCCGTTCCAAACTTACGTGTCGGCGGGCGGCAGCAATTTGATCAATAAAAACGGCTTCGGCGCCGGCTACAGCGCCTATAAGATCTGGATTATGAACATGTACGAGATCGGACCCGGCGAGCTGCTCGGCTTCACGCACAACGAGGCATGGTCGACGCCGCAGCCGACGGGCTTGCCTACGAACTTCAGTCTCGGCATCGTCTACTCGACCGACGGCGGCGCGACATGGGAATACTGCGGCGAGATCGTGCGGCCGAAAAATACGGGCGTCAACATCGGCGGCGTCCCCTACATCGTCCAAAACGGCGAATTTTACGTGTACTTCAACGACGGCATCTACGGAGAAGGGGACGGCATGGGCTATCCGCGACATGTCGCCGTAGCCAAGGCGAACGTACAGGACGTCGTGAACGCGGCACGCAATCTGCAGACGACGACCTGGACGAAATACGTCAACGGCAGCTGGACCGGGAACGCCGTGACGAGCGTCGGCAGCGCCGTCCTCGACAACACCTACCTGTACGAAGACGCGCACTCGGACGCTGCATACAGCACTGCGCTCGGCAAGTATCTGATGACCGTGCAGACGCATCAATCGAGCCGGCTTAACCTCTACTCTTCCTCCGACGGCGTCGTCTGGAGCATGGAGGCCGCGCTGGACGTCGCCGCTCCGGGCTCGGTCATGCAGCCGTATTCGACCTTCGTCGATTACGAAGGCGGGACCGACGACGGCCGCGAGGTCGACGGCGCGTTCTCCATTCTGTATCCGCGCAAAACCTGGGGCAACTACGAGCACGACGACCTGTATCGGCGCTCGATTACGATCTCGGCCGATCAAGCCGACCGATACTCCGCTTCCGGCGGCTACGGCCAGACGCAGGGCGCGAACGGCTGGTCCTATGAACAATGGGACGGCTCCGCTTACAGCAATATGACATGGGACCCCGCGAACGGACGCTGGAAGGGCGCGCAGACTTACGCGATCGTCGGCGGCGGCTGGCAGCATCCCGACACGAACGATTCCGTGCGAACGTGGACGGCGCCGAAGGCGGGCTCGGTCAATGTCTCCGGCGTCGCGCGCAAGGCGGACAACGCGCTGGGCGGGGACGGCGTGCAGGTCAAGATCATGAAAAACAATACGCAAATCTGGCCGGCGAGCGGCTGGCAAGCGATCGGCGCTTCGGACACGAACGGCTTCGCGCACAACCTGACGGTTAGCGTCGCCCAGAACGACAAGATCCGCTTCGTCGTCAACAAAGGCGGTACGATATCGACCGACGCCACCTGGTGGGACCCGACGATTCAATACGATCTTTACGAAGCCTCGAGCGGCTTCAGCCAGACCCAGGGCGCGAACCAGTGGTATTACAAGCAGTGGGACGGCTCCGCCTACAGCGATATGACCTGGGACGCGGCAAACGGACGCTGGAAGGGTGCGCAAACCTATGTCCTCGTCGGCAGCGTCCTTCAGCATCCGGACGCGAACGATTCCGTTCGCGCCTGGCTGGCGCCGAAGGCGGGGAAAATCCGAATCTCCGGCACCGCGAAGAAGGAGCCGGGCAGCGGAGTCGGCGACGGCGTCAACCTGAAAATCATGAAAAACGGTTCGCAAATCTGGCCCAGCGTCGGAAGTTCCGCAACGCTGGCCTACAACGATTTCTCAGGCATCTCTCACGACGTCTCCGTGTCCGTCTCCGCGGGCGATTATATCTACTTCATCGTCAATAAGCGGAGCAATCTGACTTCGGACGGCACGCTTTGGAACCCCACGATCCAGTATACCGGCTTGTAGAGCGCCGGATTGCGGGGCATGGAACGTACGGTAAGGGCGGCAAAAGGCGGGATCGCGCAGCTACCTTGCGCGATTCCGCCTTCTTTTTGGAATGCCACGTTGCGTTACTGCCGCGTATACGCCACGATCGCGTCCCGCAAAAACGCCGTCATGCCCGGTTCCTTTTCATAATAAGCCTTGAACCGCTCGTCGTCGACGTACATCTGCGCGAGTCCTGCGTGCGCCTCCTTGGAATAGCTGCCCCAGGAGTAGGAGAGCCACTGCTTGTGCAGCTCCGCCGTTCGCCGAGCGGCTTCCCCTTCGGGGTCGCCGGTCTTGAACGCTTGGGCCAGCGAGGCGTGGATCTCGTCCGCCAGCTTGTTCATCTCGGCGTAATCCGCCTCGCTCATCCCCCGCAGCTTCGCGTTGGACCGGTCGATCGTCTCGTCGCCGTATTTGGCGCGCACCTCCGCGCCGTACTTGGCCTCGTTGTCCGCGATCAGCTTATCCTTGAAGCCTTCGAATTTCTCTTCGTCGCTCATGTCCGTTCCTCCTTCACGGGCGTCGATGGTGCGCTCGACGTTCGCGATCAGCGCATCCAGCCGTTCCCTTCGTTCGAGAAGCTCCTCGCGATGAAGCCGCAGCGCCCGCACGCCGTCGTAGTCCGGATCGTCCATGATTTCCTTGATCCGGTCCAGCCCGACGCCGAGCTCGCGGTAGAACAGTATCTGCTGCAGCCTGTCGACTTCCGCGGCCCCGTAGATGCGGTAGCCCGACGAGCTGATTCTGGCCGGCTTCAGAATCCCGACCTCGTCGTAGAACCGCAGCGTCCGGGCGCTTACGCCCGCCAGCCTGCCCAGCTTCTGTACCGTGTATTCCATGCGATCGCCTCCCGACGACTTTACTGTAAACGTTGACGCAACGTGAAGGTCAATCGTTATTTTGCGAAATTATTTACATCGCTGACGCTTCTCCGCAGACGCCCGCCAGCTCAGCAAGCAGCTCGCCGAATACGCCGTCCCAATCGCGCGACCCGGCATACGCGTAAGCCCGATCCGAGATCGCTTCGCGCAGCGCAGGCTCCTCATACAGCCGGGCGAGCGCCGCTGCGAAGGCGTCCGCTTCGTCCGGCGGGCAGAGCAAGCCGGTCTCGCCGTCCTTCACGAGATCGGGCAGCGCCCCCGCGTTCGCCGCGATCACGGGCAAGCCGCAGGCCATCGCCTCCAGCGCGACATTGCCGAACGTCTCCGTCGGCGACGGGAACAGCAGCGCGTCGGATGCCTGCATCCAGCGCTGGAGCTCGCCTTGCGACACCGCGCCAAGGAACAGCGCGTCGATGCCGAGCTGCTCGGAGAGCCTGCGCAGCTCGCCTTCCTGCGGCCCGTCCCCGGCGATCACCAGCCGGGCGTCGGCGTTCGTCTTTTCTTTGAAGCCGCGGAAAGCGCGCATCGCCGTACCCAGATTTTTCTCCGGCGCGAGCCTGCCCGCGCACAGAACCGGGAAGCTGGAAGCGGGCAGGCCGTGCTCGCTCAGCCATCCCGCGCGGTCTCCCTCTCTGCCGAAGAGCGAGGCGTCGATGCCGCGACTCCATACGCGAAGGCCCAGCCAACCGTCGCGCCGGCATTCCTCGAGCACGGACGGCGAAGGCACGAAAATACGCCGGCAGGGACGGTGGAACCAATGCAAGTACTTGCGGAGCAGCGCGCCCGCCCAGGTGAGGTTGTAATAAGGAAGATAGCGCGCGAAGTGCGTATGATGCGACGCGAGCAGCGGGATGCCGTGCTTCAGCGCGAGGCGCCGCCCGGTAAGGCCGGTGCCGAACGGCGTGGCCACATGTACCACCGTCGGCTTGAAAGCCAGCAAGCTGCGCTCCGCCGAGGCGGAGATCGGTGTCGCCAGCCGGCATTCCGGATACAGGAAAAACGGCAGGCTGGCGAGGCGCTCCGCCGTCTCCTGGTAGCCCGGCGCGCGCCGCGGACCCGCCGGCGCGAATACTTTGCAGGCGATCCCCCTTTTCTCCAGATAATCCGTCCATCGCTGCAGCGTTTTGGCTACGCCGTTGATCTCCGGGGCGTACGTGTCCGTAAACAAGGCCAGGCGGATCTCGTTCATGCGACGATTCCTCCTCCGACGATGCGTTTTACGCCCATCGTACTGCGCCTGCATTAGCGCGGAATCAGCGGAGTGTCAAATCGCGGCAGGCTTGTTCCTTTACAGTAAGGCCGACGGAACTTCATACCCCAATGACAATTCGCGGTTAGACTGGTGTCACATGAAGCCGCGACCGCGCGCCGAAGGAGAGATGGCCATGGCACAGTTCTATCGCATGTTGAGCCGCTTCGAGAGCAACTGGTTCCTTTATATTAACATCCGGTGGAACCGGGCAGCGCTGACCGCGCTGTTCCGGCTGTTGTCGCTGATCGGCGGAGCCACGTTCTCGCTCTGCGTCTCCCTCGCCGTCGGCCTGCTGGCCGAAGGCATCTGGCGCACGGCTGGCTGGCAGGCGCTGGCAGCGGTCGTCATCAGCCATATTCCCGTCGCGCTCGCCAAACGCCTGTCCCCCAGGTCCCGCCCTTATCAAGTATTGCCCCAAGCCAGGACCGGCCCCCGTCCGCTGCGGGATCCCTCCTTCCCGTCGGGCCATACGACAGCGGCTTTCGCCCTGCTGACGCCATGGATGGTCGCGAGCCCCGCCCTGATCCCGCTGCTCCTCCCGATCGGCGCCGGCGTCGCGCTGTCCCGCGTGTACTTCGGTCTCCACTACCCGAGCGACACCGTCGCCGGCATGCTGCTCGGCAGCGCCACCGCGCTGCTGGTGGGCGTATGGATTCACGGGGCTTGAATAATTGGTCATGCAGTTAAGTTAAGACCGAAATCGGCATATCTAACGGGACACGCGCCCAAAGTGGTTCTGATGGAGACTACTTCAGCTCGCATGACCGGAAACATGACCGGAAACACGACCAAGGTGGTCCTGATGGAGACTACTTCAGCCCGCATGACCGGACACGCGCCCAAGGTGGTCCTGATGGAGACTACTTCAGCCCGCATGACCGGACACGCGCCCAAGGTGGTCCTGATGGAGACTACTTCAGCCCGCATGACCGGACACGCGCCCAAAGTGGTCCTGATGGAGACTACTTCAGCCCGCATGACCGGACACGCGCCCAAGGTGGTCCTGATGGAGACACTTCAGCCCGCATGACCGGACACGCGCCCAAAGTGGTCCTGATGGAGACTACTTCAGCCCGCATGACCGGACACGCGCCCAAGGTGGTCCTGATGGAGACGATCCCCCGCCTGTACAATCGAGTAGGAGGAGGCGGCTAGCCTCCGTCCTCTCACACCACCGCACATGCGGGTCCGCATACGGCGGTTCCAAAAGGTTAACAAAGCTCCAAATAACGAGAAAGCAGACTTTTCAGCCCTTTCGCCTCCCAGTAGGAGGTCGGAAGGGCGTTATTTGTATTCCGGGACATTTCCCACGGGCCTCGCCGAGAGTTGGCCATGACAAAACAAGCCCATTCCGGCACCCTCAGCGCCCTCAGTTCGCGGATTCGCGTTCGCACTCGCTTCCACTGTTTCCACAGGCACATGCGCAGCCTTCTGCGAATCCAGCCATCGAATTGCTGGAGGTGGCTCTTTGCCGCAGCCAGCCGGAAGTAGCCGAGCCATCCCATCGTATAGCGGTTCAGCCGGTTTATACGTTCCTCCATCGGCATAGACTTCGTACGATCCGTCAGTTCTCGGATCCTATCCTTGAACCGAGAAATCGTCTTTGGCGCCAACCGAATCGCCGCTTGTCTGTGGTTCGTGAAGCTAAACCCTAGAAACTTGCGTTCCCACGGTCTTGCTACCGCGCTCTTTTCCCGGTTCACTTTCAGTCTTAGCTTTCCTTCTACAAAGCGAATCATCGACGCCATGACGCGTTCTCCGGCGCGCTTGCTTGCTACGAAGATATTGCAGTCGTCCGCATAACGAACGAAATGCAGCCCCCTGCGGGTGAGTTCCTTGTCCAGGTCGTCCAACAGGATGTTCGCAAGCAGTGGACTAAGCGGCCCGCCTTGCGGCGTTCCTTCTTCCGTGCGCTGGCAAAACCCCGTTCTCCATGACTCCGGCGGTTAGGTAGGCACGGATCAGTTTTAGGACACGCTTGTCCGTTACCTTTCTGGCGACTCTGGCCATGAGCATGTCGTGGTTCACCCGGTCAAAGAACTTCTCCAGGTCCATGTCCACCACCCAGCGCAGTCCGCTCTGGATGTGGGATTGAGCCTGCCGCATCGCATCGTGCGCTCGCTTGCCCGGCCGGAAGCCGTAGCTGCTTGGAGAAAACTCCGCGTCGAAAATCGGGTTCATCACTTGCAGAAGCGCTTGCTGAAGCAGACGGTCCATGACGGTCGGGATGCCCAGCAGCCTTACGCCGCCTCCGGGTTTGGGGATTTCCACCCGCCTGACTGGCGCAGGTCTGTAAGTTCCCGTCAGGAGTTCGGTTTTCACCGACTCCCAATGCGTTTTCAGGTAAGCTTGTAGCTGTGCTACCGTTACACCGTCCACACCGGGCGCTCCTCCGTTTTGGACCACTCGCTTGTACGCGTTCCTGAGGTTCGCGCTTGCGAGCATCCCCCTCCAGCACGTCGTCATTGGCTTCGCGAGAGGAAGTGACGACTTGTGCCGGCGTTGAACTCGGCGCTCCTGCATACCCTGACGGCTTCACCGCTTCTCTTTGCAGCAAGCTCCCTTGCGGGATATTCAGCTGTCTTTGCTCATCGCGCGAACGCATCGGTTTCCTCTCTCCTTTCGGTTCGGCCCTTCCGCTTTCCGGCGTCCCGTACTCGCGTACTATGACCTCTGCTGACTCCTGTGGGTTCAGCGCAACCTCCCGGTTGCGGTTACGAAGTGACTTCGCATTTTTTTTTCCATCCCACAGGTCTCCCCAGATAAGAACGTCATCTGTCTGCCCGCGACCACTGGAGTTTACAGAGATAACCCTTGGCGGCTTTGGATTTCGCCTTGTTGAGGAGACTCATCCGGTTAACCCTGCCTCGAATCCAGTTCGTATACCTTGGCCCGTGCATTTGCCTCCGGCTTCCTTCAGATTCTGCCTCACGGCCGACACCCTTGCCCTTGGCTACGGTAGGCGCTCGCCAGCCCCCGTTCGGGACTTTCACCCTAAAGATGACGCCCATGCTGGGCGTACGCAAAAACCAGCTAATGTTTGTCAACCCTATGTGGTTGGATTGCGGCATCGTTATTGCTATACTGTTTTTGAACTAACACAAAGAAGCCTCCGTTGGCGCGGATACTTCTGGGTGAATATGGAATTTAGGCTTTGTAGGGCTCGCCTTTTACGAGGATGGCATGGACGTGATGCAAAAGCTTGTTGGCGCAAGCGATCACGACTACCTTGTAGGGCTTGCCCTCTTTCCTTTTCTTGTCGTAATAGGCTTTTAGCCGTTCGTTTACACCCTTTCTAAGCCCGCACTGCACAGCGACATACAGCGCTCTGCGTAAGCGTTTGGAACCCCTTTTCGAAATACGGCTGCTGCTGGCCGTGAACTTCCCCCGAGCTGTGCACACCTGGATCAAGACCCGCATAGGCGACAAGTTTCTTGGGGTCCTTAAATTGAGCCGCATCCCCGATCTCCGCCGCAATGGCAGCCGCAAGTTTATCCCCCACGCCGGGAATCGTCTTCAGCAGCTCCACTTCCGGAAGCGTCAGCGCCGTCTCCTCGATGGCATTCTCAAGTTGGCGAAGCTGTTCTTGCTGAGCGAGTATCGTTTCCACCATACATAGCAGAGCTGTCTGCTGCGCTTTGCTTGACTGGCTCAGAGGAGGCAAAGCTTGTATTTGCTCTGCTTTTGCCTGCACCCATGCTTTTCCGTGTGAAGAGCCGGCTGTTTCCCGAATCGTTTCAACCGTGATGGTGCCACCGCTTAACCTATAGCGTAGGACATGTAAAGAGGTTGAGGAGAACAGGTTATAGAAAACGTCCTCGTAAGCTGGACATACCTGGTCAAGCAGGGCCCTGGCATTCAGTTTGGCTTGAACGAGCAGAGACGTCATAAACTCGTGCTGCCGCGTCAGATGTTGCAGTTCTGTCATCTCCTCGTTCCATGCTCGGTGCGGCTTAACATCCCCGCGGTAGAACATCTCGGCCAGATGCCAGGCATCCACCGCGTCCGTCTTCACCTTTCGCAGCTGTGTCCCCTTGGCACGTTTGGATTGCAGAGGATTCACGATGTAGTGGCAATATCCTTCACGTTCCAAATAGGCAACCAGACTGCGATGGTAATGCCCCGTCGCTTCCAACACCACCGCAGGCTCCAGCTTCGTTATCTGTCGTAATTCCTCCAGCAAGCCTCCTAATCGCTCGCACCCTTCCTCCGTATGCGTGATGCTGATAATCTTACTGTACGGCTTGTTCCGATCCGTAAACGCTTGGAGCATGCTTGTCCCTTTCGCCACATCCACTCCGACAACCGGTCTCATGTCATCTCCTCCTACAATCGTAGCCGGCATTCCCACGATGGTTCCAATCCCACAGCTTCGCTTGTGATGCGAGGTCCAAATGCCTCAACCAGCTCAAACATGGTCATTGGGGGGTAGTGGGAGAACAGTTTTTGCGACGGGGTAAAACTCCCGAAAAACGCCCTCGTTCTCCCGGCTACCGCCATCTTAAACCGGCCATGTAAAAAGGCCAACCAGAAATTCTGGCTGACCTGATAATACGAAAACGCCCGCCCGTCATCTCCGATGACAAGGCGGGCATCCGCTCACTTTGCGTCCGCCAGCATGCGCAGCGCCATCAGCGCGGCGCCGGCCGAGGCGTCCCGGCGGGGCGCGACCGCCCGGATGCCGGGACAGCGCTCGCGCAGTCCCGCCTGAAACGCTTCGCGCACATGCGCGCTCCGCAGCAGCACGCTGCCCGCCATCGCGAGCTCGCCGTTGCCCAGCGACAGCCGCTCCGCGACGGGCAGCACCAGCTGCACGAGCTCGGACGCCGTGCGCCGCGCGATGCCTAGCGCGGCTTCGTCCCCGAGCGCACAGCCGTCCGAGAGCAGCGGCGCGAGCGCCGCGATGTCCTGCTTGCCGGTAGCCTTGTCATAGACGAAGCGCACGATCTCCTCCACCGATCCGATCTGGAGCCGATCGTAGACCATCTCCGTCAGCACGGTCGCCGGCGCCCGCCCGTCATGGGCGCGCACGACGGCCGCGAGCAGATCGCGGCCGATGCTGTAGCCGCTTCCTTCGTCGTCGATCAGGTAGCCGAAGCCCCCCGTCCGGTGGACCAGCCCCGATTCGCTCCGGCCGAAGCAGATCGATCCCGTGCCCGCGATAAGAATCATGCCGTGCTCGCGCTCCAGCGCGCCGAACAGCGCCGTCTCGTGGTCGCCCACGACATGTACGCCGCCTCCGTAGCCGGCATCGCGCAAGGCGGCGACCAGGCGGCCCGGTACCGTCGGATTGCTGACGCCGGCCGCGCCGACAACCATTTGCCGGCAAGCGTCCGGACCGCCGCAAGCCGCGGAGATCGCGCCGGCAATCTCCGCCAGGCTCCGCCGGATATCGGCCTCGTCACGCCCATTGTAATTGATCCCGCCCGACTCGAACGCGAGCACCGCGCGCCCGGTCTCGTCCAGCACGGTCACGGCCGTCTTCGTGCCGCCTCCGTCCAGTCCCGCCGCATATATCATCCGCGCCTCCCCCCGCCTTCCTCATCCCATTCGTTTGCTCCCGAAGTCTGTCGTATCCGCCTACGTTCGCACCGGCTCGATCCTGCCCAAGCTTAATCCGTTACCGGAACCCGGAAACCCGCTATCCGGAACCTTCGGCCGTTTCCCCGTCGTCATACGCGCTCTATGGCTTTGGCACGATGTTCGCCCTTCCGAATCTGAGGCCGGCGCCGCGGTTCTTTAACGATGCCACACATTCCCGATGCGTCCCGCAGGACGAACTTTTTCAGACAACACTCGTGCCACCGACTCCAGCGACAGCGCCGTGTACTCGAACGCGGCGAGCCCGCAGTCGACGCCTTCCAAGGCCTCCAGATCGTACGGCTTGCCGAGCGCGACCGCCGTCACCCGCTTGCCAGCGGCGACGAGCCTGCGCACAACCTCGAGCTGTCCCGGATTGTCGATCCCGTTGAATAGCCCGTACACGACGCGGTCATAGCGTTCGGCTTCCCGCAACACGCTATCGATCTCCGCTTCGACCGGATCGATGCCAACGAGCATCCGCCCGCCTCCCAGCCGGTCCGCCATGACGTCGGGGAAGCTAAGACCGCCCGCAACCTGGCTCGACGCCTGATCGGTCCGGTACGGAAGACTGCCGACAAACAACGTGCGCGTCTCTCCCGGCAGCAAGGGGTCGAGACCTCCCGACACGACGCAGATGCTCGCATCGCTGATCGCCGCGGCTTCCTTGCGGTGCGCCTCGCAGCCGACGACGGAGAGCGGGGACGCCTCCGATCCCGAAGCGTATTTCTCCTTATAATACAGCACCTTGTCCACCGCGCGGTCCACTGTCTCCATCGGCAGCTCGCCGGACTGCACGGCCTGCTCGATCGCCAGCACCGTCTCGCGGACGAGCGACGGCGTATGGCTGACGAACAGCAGGTGGATGCCCGCCTTCAAGGCGCCGAGCGCGCCTTGCGCCGTGCCGTAGTACTTTTTCACCGCGTCCATCTCCAGGCAGTCCGAGACGACCAACCCCTCGTAGCCTAACTTTCCCTTCAGCAAGTCCTCGACAATAACGGACGACATCGTAGCGGGCACCCGCCGCGGCTCGATCGCGGGAAACATCATGTGCGCGATCATGATCGCCTCGGCCCCGGCCGCGATCGCGGCGCGGAACGGCAGGAGCTCGAGCACCTCCAGCTCCGCCAGCGTTTTGCCCGAAGACGGCAGGCCCAGGTGTGAATCTACCTCGGTGTCCCCGTGCCCCGGGAAATGCTTGAGCGCGGCCAGCACGCCGCCTTCCTGAAGCCCGCGCAGCATCTGCAGGCCATACTTGGCCACGGTCTCCGCCGTATCGCCGTACGAGCGGACGTTGATGACCGGATTCCGCTTGTTGTTGTTAATATCGAGCACGGGCGCCAGATTGAAGTTGATGCCGAGCGCCCGCAGCTCCGCCGCCGTGATTCGGCCCGCCGTCAGCGCGCCCGACGGATCTCCCGCGGCCGCGATCGCCATCGCGCCCGGGACGTTCACGGCATCGCGGGGCAAGCGTGTCACTCTCCCGCCCTCCTGGTCGATCGAGATGAGCGCCGGATATCCAGTCTCCGTCCCAATGAGCCCCTGCAGGTCCCCGCACAGCCGCGCGAGCTGCGATTTGTTTTCCGCATTATGGGAGAACAAAATGATATTGCCGATCTTCCAATCCCGCACGAGCGCCTTGAGCTCCTCCGTGACCGACGCTCCGGGGAATCCCGTCACGATCAGCTGGCCGATCTTCTCGCGCAGCGACTGCGGCCTCCGGTATGTCGCTTCCACGCTCGCCATCCTGCGATTCCTCCTTCTTAAAAGAAAAGCGGCTCCGGTCGGCTGCGCATGCGCAGCGTTCCGGTCGTCCGCGGCTTCGTTTCAATACAAATGGAACTGCGCCTTGATCTCCCCGAACGCCCGGCTCTCTTCGCGGAAGCCCGCGAGCAATCCCGGCATGTCCGCCTCCGCGCGCTCCGACCGATACAGGTCGTCCCCGCCGAGCAGGTCGATGAACGGACGCGAGCCTTCCCGCAGCGGCGGAAGAAACGAGAATTGCTCGAAATTGCGCTTGATCGCATATAGCAGGTTCACGCCGGTTTCTAACGGACGCACGGCGCGGATATCGGTGACATGAAGCTGAACGCCCCGGCAGAACGCGCCTTGATGCTTGGAGATGGAAGGCTTGAAGTAGGCAGGCCGGAAAAACACGCCCGGCAGCGCCAAGCCGTTCATCTCGTCCGCAAGCCGTTCCGCGTCGATGAAGGGGGCCCCGATCATCTCGAACGGAAACGTCGTCCCCCGTCCCTCCGACAGGTTCGTCCCTTCAAAAAGGCACGTGCCGCTGTAGAGCAGCGCCGTTTCGAACCGAGGGATGCCGATCGACGGATGGATCCACAGTCTGCCCGTATCCGGGAACAACATGTCGCGCGTCCACCCCTCGCAGCGGACGACGTGCAGCTCGGCGCCCCAGCCCTGCTGCGCGTTCGCCATCGTCGCGACCTCGCCGGCCGTCAGCCCGTACCTCACGCATAACGGATAACCGCCGACGAACGAACGGTAGCCGTCTTTCAGCACATTGCCTTCGACCGTGACGCCGTCCAGCGGATTGAGGCGATCCAGCACGACGAACGGCTTGCCCGCCTTGGCGCAGTCCTCCAACGCATAGAGCATCGTATAGATAAACGTATAATAACGGACGCCGACGTCCTGGATGTCGTAGACGACCATGTCGACCGCGTCCAGCATCTCCTGCGTGAGCCGCTTCGAGTCGCGCCTATACAAGCTGTATACCGGCACGCCCGTCCGCTCGTCGGTATACGTCTCCACCAGCCCGCCGGCATCCTGATCGCCGCGCACGCCGTGCTCGGGCGAGAACAGCGCCGCCAGCGCGTACCGCTCATGCAGCAGCTCGATCGTAGACTTGAAGCCGCGCGATAGGCCGGTGGGCGACGTGATCAGACCGAGGCGTTTCCCTCTAAAAAAGGCCGCCGTAGCGCTCGATATTGTCTACGCCGTTCAGGATCATCGCTTACAGCTCCGACTGACGCAGGCGCAGCGTCTCCTCGGGAACCATGAACGTCTCCGCGTATGTCTTGCGCGCCTCGATGCCGCGCACGCGTGCCAGGTGCTTGTAATACTCCATATAAGGGAACGACTTGCTGCCGGTCACGAACCAGTGCGTCGACAGCGCCTTGATCCACAGGTCGTATGCCTCTTGGTCAAAGTCTACATAAACGTATGGACGATAGTCGACGGCATCCTCCCAGTTTTCCGCATAATACAGCTTGCCCGCGAAGGCTGCCGGCAGCTCCCGCTCGATAGACGGCAGGCCCGCGAAGAAGCGCGCGTCGTTGACGATCCGGTGCGTCGTCATGTGGTCCTTGTGCATGCTGTTTTTAAAATGCGTGATGATGATGCTCGGCCGCACCTGGCGGATCACGTCGCACACGCGCCAGCGGATCGCCGCGTCGTCCGGCAGCTCGCCGTCGGGGATGTCGTCGAACACGATCGCTTCGCCGCCCAGCAATTCCGCGAACGCCTGCGCCTCCCGGATTTTCTGCGCCTTGTAGTCCGCCATGTCCTGTCCGGCGGGCACGCCGCGCTCTCCCGGCGTCAGCGCCAACGTCACGATGCGGTCGCCTTTGAGCGAATGACTCGCGAGCACGCCGCCCGCCGTCAATTCCATATCTCCTACGTGGCCCCCGATGGCCAGGATCGTCTGCTTGTCGCTCATTGTGTTAGCTCCTTCCGCATGATCGCGAATTGACGTACCGTTGTGAAGCCGGCTTTCTCGTAGATTCGAATCGCGGGGTTGTTGCTCCCCGTGAACAGCGACATATAATCGGCGCCGACATCGCGCAGCGCCTCGCAAAGCTTGAAGAACAAAATGCTCCCGAGTCCGCGGCCCTCATGGTCCGGGTGGACGCCGATGCCGGCGAAGTAGCCCCGGCCGTTGTCCTGCCGGACGACCGGTCCCGCGAAGCCGGCCGCTTGGCAGCCGGGCGCCGCCGCGATCACGACGGGCACGCCGTCCGCGGCGCAGGCCGCGATCTCCCGCTCCCAAGCGGGATTGTCGAGACCGGCCAGCATCTCGGCCAACCCTGTATGTCTGCGCGGGTCGAACAGTTCCACCGCGTAGCCCGCTTCCGCTGCCTTGGCTTCCTTGACGCGGATATCCGCGGGGATCGCGAAGTCCGCGAGCGGCCTGTACATCGCGCACTGCCGCGCCCGATCCGTATACCCTTCGCTCAGGAGGAAGCGATACAGCGCGGAGTCGGCGGGCACGCCAGGCGCGTTGTTGTGCTCGTGTCCCGGCGTGCCCGGTATGTACCAAGGCAGGCGCATCGGGTTAAAAAACAGTACGTCGGACTGGCGCTTGCCCAGCGCGCGGAAGCGCGCTTCCAGCGCTTCGAGCAGCGCCGCCCGGTTCGCGTCCGTGTCGAAGCCTTCGGCCAGCACGATGCAGGTGATATAGCCTGCCGCATCTCCGAGCGGCAGATCGTCGCCCGTGCAGCCGCAAGCGAAGCCGCGAACCTCTCCCCCGTCCAGCAGCACGAACGCGCAGGCCGGATCGAAGTACCGGTTCGCCGTGAAGATCTCGGCGAAGGTGTCTCGCGTCAGCTCCTTATACCCGTCGCGGACGGCCGATTCGTTCCAGAACGCGACGACTGCGTCCGCATATCGTTCTTCCCAGGTCGCTACCTTCAGTTGAGTCATCCTCCTGCACCCTCTCCGTTAAGTAGCCGCTGCCGTTGAGCTAGGATCAAGCTCCGCGCTGTAACCGCGCTTTTCTCGCTTACTACTCAAGCTCCGCGCTGTAACCGCGCTTTCCTCGCTTACTGCTACTGCGCACGCACACGCGAATACCCACGCTCCAACAGCGCTTGTCTCGCTTGCAGCCCAAGCCTCGTACTGTGCTCAGTACGAGATCTTCCCAGCACTGCCGGTCGCGCCGCGCCCGTCGCCGCCGGCAGGTTGGCCGGCTGCCGCGCCATCGCGTAGTCCGCGAGCAGCGCGAACGCGATCGCTTCCTTCGCGTCGCTGCTGCCGCCCACCGCCTCCTGCGTCGCGACCGTCACGCCGCGCGCCGCCATCTCGGCGGCGAGATCGCGCATGAGCACGGGGTTGTAGCTGCCTCCCCCGCCGACGATCATCAAATCCGCGGCATACCTGGCTGCGATAAACCGATCGTACGCGTCGCCGATCGACCAGGCGGTGAGCCTCGTGACCGTGGCCGCAAGATCCGCGTCCGATAGGCCAAGCTCGCGGCCGCGGCGCACGATGCGCTCCAAGTAGTCCGCGCCGAACCGCTCGCGGCCCGTCGACTTCGGCACGGGCAGCGCGTAATACGCGTCCTGCCGGAGCTCGCCGAGCAGCGTCTCGTTCGCGCTGCCCCGCGCCGCCAGCGCGCCGCCCGCGTCCATCGCGAGCGCGCCGCCCGTCACGAGGCTCGCGACGCCGTCGATGAGCATGTTCCCCGGGCCCGTGTCGAAGGCGTAAACGTCTTCAGGGCCGCAGCCCGCCGGGATGACGGTGACATTGCCGATGCCGCCGATGTTCTGCAGCAGCAGCGTCCTGTCGGGCTCGCGATAGAGCAAATATTCTGTAAACGGGACGAGCGGCGCGCCCTGACCGCCGACCGCGAGGTCGGCGGGACGGAAGTCCGACACGCACGGAATGCCCGTGCGCGCGGCGATGACGGCTCCTTCGCCGATCTGCACCGTGAAGCCCGCCTCCGGCGCATGATAGATCGTCTGCCCGTGCGAGCCGACGACCGACACGTCCGCCGGCGAGAGGCCCGCCTTGCCGATGACGGACAGCGCCGCGTCCGCATACAGCCGTCCGAGGCGGACGTTCATCGCGCCCACCCGGTCCACCGTCGCCCGCGCCGGGTCGAACAACTCGAAGATCTCGCGCCGCACGTCCGCCGGATACGGCTTGTTCTCGAAGGCGAGCAGGCGCACGGACACTCCTCCGTCCCCGCCCGGCACGCCTATGATCTCGACAGCCGCGGCGTCGATGCCGTCGACGGACGTGCCCGACATCAGGCCGACCGCGTAGCGCCGCAGCTGCTCGCCCTTCTCCCAGGATATGCCCGCCCCCGGTTCTGAGGCGCCTAGCAGCGATGGTTCGCCCTTCTCCCCGAACATGCCCGGCATCGAACCAGCCTCGAACCGCGAGCGCTGCTGCTGCCCGCCGCCTTTGAATCCTCCGTCGGCTTCGCTGCGTTCTACCGCCACAGCCGGATCTGCCGTCGCAGTCCCGCGCCGCTCGTCCGCAACTTCGCCGCTCTCCGGCATCGCCACCCGCCGAGTCCCTTCCTTTCCCCCGCCCATATCAGCCCTTGACCGCGCCGACGGTGACGCCCTCGAGGAAGTACTTCTGCAGGCTGAAGAACAGGATGAACATCGGCACCGCCGAGATCGTCGCGCCCGCCATCATCGGGGGAGAAGTACGTCGTGTTCGCAAACCGGAAGTTTTTCAGACCGACCTGGATCGTCTGCATATCCATCGTGTTCGTGACGAGGAACGGCCAGAAGAACGTATTCCAGCTCTCCATGAACGTCAGGATCGCGATGACGGCCATGACCGTCTTGGACAAAGGCATGATGATCCGGAAAAAAATCTGCAGCTGGCTGCAGCCCTCCACCTTCGCGGACTCCATGATCTCGGTCGGGATGCTGCTCATGAACTGCTTGGCGAGGAAGACGTTGTAGACCGTCACGAGGCCCGGCAGGATGAGCGCGCTGTACGTATTTTCGATATGGAACGTGTTGACGATCAGAATGTACAGCGGCACCTGCGTCACCTGGTACGGGATCATCATCGCCGCCAGCAGGATGGAGAAGAGCACGCCCCTGCCCCTGAAGCGCAGCTTGGAGAACGCATACCCCGCCAATGTCGCGAAGAAGACGTTCGTGATCGTCACGGCGCCCGCGACGATGGTCGAGTTCAGAATCCACCGGTACGAATACTCGCTATAGTTGAAGAAAAAAGAATACGAATCCAGCGTGAACTTGCCCGGCCAGATCGAATAGCTGACGGCCCCCGCCTCGACCGGGTCCCCGAACGAGGAGATCACCATGAAGTAGATGGGGAACAGCGTCGCCAGCGCGAAGAGCAGGAGAAGGACGACAATCACGGTATTGCGGGCGGTCTTGCCCGCCCGGCTGCCGGTATGGTTATTGTAAAGTGACATCTGCGGTTGCCTCCTTCCCCCTAGTAGTCCACGTCTTTGCCCAGGAACTTGAACTGGAACAGCGAGACCAGAGCTATGATAAGCGCCAATATCAACGATTGGGCCGCGGCTTTGCCGAATTCAAAGTACTTGAAGGCATTGTCGAAAATGAGCAGGCCGACCATTGTCGTCGCATGGTCCGGTCCGCCGCCGGTCATCAGGTACGCGTTCTGGAACACCTGGAACGATCCGATGATCGCCGTCACCAGAAGGAACAGCGTCGTCGGCTTCAGGCTCGGAATGACGATATGCCATAGCTTCTGCAAGAAGGACGCGCCGTCCAGGTCCGCCGCTTCGTAGTAGCTGTCGTCGATGCCGAGCAGGGCGGCCAGGTAGATGATGATGCTCGCGCCGTGACTGGACAGCCACGCCATGATGACGAGCGAGAACATCGCCGTGGCGCTCGATCCGAGCCAGTTCTGGTTGTGGGCGCCGAACCAGCCGATGAATTGGTTAAAAATGCCGCCCGGCATCGGATCGAAGATCCACAGCCAGACGAGCGAGAGCGCGACGCCCGAAGCCACGACGGGCAGGTAATAGACCGCCTTGAATACCGTCTGCAGCTTCTTGCGCAGCGGCAGGATCATGATCGCGACGAGAAAGGACAGCAGCAGCGCGACCGGAACGGTCAGCACGGTGTAGACGAGCGTGTTTTTGATCGACTTCCAGAACAGGTCGTCCTTGAACGTCGCCGTATAATTGTCGAAGCCGATGTAGGTCGAACCCAGCGGCTTGTATTCCTGGAAGCTGATGATGAACGCGCTGAAGACCGGATAAGCCGTAAACAGGGCGTACACGATGAGCGCGACCGCGATGAACGCGTAGCCCCATGCGCCGTCGCCTTTGATCTTGCGCTTTTTGACCGGTTGTGCCGACTGGGCCATGTGCAGGACTCCTCTCCTCGCGTCCGCTTATGAAGAAGGATAGCCGCATGCGGGGTGATCACGCGGCTATCCGTACGCGAATGCGTTATTGCGAATGCGTCGTTAATCTTGGACGATGCCGTCCTGGCCGAAGGCGTCGATCGCGGCCTTCTTCACCGCGTCGTACATGTCCTGCGGCTTGATCTCGCCGGCGAGCAAGGCTTGCATCTTCGGAACGATGACCTCGTTTTCGATCTTGATCGCCTTGGCGCCGAGATCCGCCGGGATGTCCGGGCGGGCCGGCGCGGCGTGAGAGAGCATCGTCTCGACGGCGGCGACGTTGTCCGGGTTGCGGTCGATCGTCATGGAAGCCGCCGCTTCGCGTCCGCTCTTGGTGATATGGGCGGCGAACAGGTCGTTGTTCGTCGTGGCCGCGACCTTGCCGCTCGACAGGAAGTAGGCGGCCTTCGCGATGTTCGCCTTGTGCTCGGCGGTCGGCTCCTTCTTGCCGCGGAACGCGACGTAACCGTCGACGACCGTGGAGGACACCGGCTCCGCGCCTGCGAAGGTCGGTACCGGCAGGACGATGTAGTCGACCTTGATGCTGTCTTTCACCGCGCTGCCGTCCTTGGCGTCGATCTTCGCGTTGTTCTTCTTCGCGGAGTTCTCGAACGTCGCCAGGCCCTTGCCGGTGATCATCGTCTGTCCGGTGAGGAACATGTTCCAGCGCTTGCCGGCGTCGACGGAGCTCAGCTCCTTCGGCATCGAGCCGTCGTCGATCATCTGGCGAAGATCCGTCAGCAGCTCGAGATAGTTTTTGCTCGTATAAGCGTACTTCAAATCCTTGTTGAATGCCGCCGGCATGCCCGCGCTCTTGGCCATGATGCCGAGGTAATCCTTGGAAGCGACGCCTGCCGTCGCGAAGACGAAGCCGTAGCGGGAAGTCGCTTCGCCGTTCTTCACGACGCCCTTCTTGATCGCGTCGCGGAATACGTCGTAGGTCCAGCCGTTTTTCTGAACGTTTTTCCAATCGATGCCCGCGGCCTCGAGGAATTCCTTGTTGCCGCCGAGGGCGTGGACTTCCATATACGCCGGGAAGCCGTACAGGCCCGTGCCGTTTTTCATGTACTCAAGCGGTGTAGCGTCGTAGTCGCCCGTCATCTCCGGCGTCGCGACGTCCGTCAGGTCGAGCGCCATGCCCTGCTGTACGTACTTGGAGATGCCGTCGGAGCCGATGAACGCGATGTCAGGCGGGCTGCCCGCGTTGACCTGCGTGTCGAGCTTCTGCGTCATGTCCTCCCAGCTGGCCGGCTCGATTTTGAGCGTCAGGTTCGGATACTTGGCGTTGAAGTCCTTTTCCATCTGGTCGAAATTGTCCTGGTACGTCGGCGATACGGGCGGCAGCAGCGCCGTGATCGTATCTTTGGCGCCGGAATCGGCGGAGCCGGATGCGGCAGCTGAGCCGGATGCGGCCGGGCTGGCCGCGCCGTTCTTGTTGTTGTTGCCGCCGCACGCGGTCAGCGCGGATACGGACAGCGTCGCTGCGAGCATGAGCGAGAGTGCTTTGCCTTTGTTCATCATTCGGATGACTCCTCCTTGGGATGGCCCCTCAATCGGGTGAATGAAGACTAACGCTTGCCGGTTAAACGACTTGCTTGTGCGCGCGGATCGTCGCCTTGAGATTGCCTTCGAAGCGGGCCAGCGATGCGGCCGCCTCCGAAGCGGCGAGCCCCGTCTCGATCATCAGAATCGCGAGCTTGCAGCTCTGCGACGCCCGCGCCAGGTAATCGGACGCCGTCTCGGCGTCGACGCCGGTCGCGGCCTTGATGATGCGGATCGAGCGATCCTGCAGCTTCTTGTTGCTCGCCTTGAGGTCGACCATCAGATTGTTGTAGGTTTTCCCCAATTTGACCATTGTCGCCGTCGTCAGCATGTTAAGCACCAGCTTCTGCGCCGAGCCGGCTTTCAGCCGCGTGGAGCCCATGATGACCTCCGGTCCGACGACGGGCGCGATGCAGATGTCGCATACTTCGCCGAGCTTCGAGCCCTTGTTGTTGACGACCCCGATCGTGGCCGCGCCGATCTCCCCGGCCCGACGGATCGCGGCGATGACGAAGGCCGCGCTGCCGCTGGCGGAGATGCCGACGACCGCGTCCTTGTCGGTCACGCCGATGCGCTCGATGAGCGCCATTCCCTCCTCCGCGTTGTCCTCGAATCCTTCCACCGCCGTCCGAAGCGCCGTGTCCCCGCCTGCTATATGCCCCTGCACGAGCTCAGGGTCGACCCCGAAGGTGGGCGGACACTCGGAAGCGTCCAGTACGCCGATTCTGCCGGAAGACCCGGCGCCAATGTAGAACATTCTGCCCCCGCTCCTGAGCCGGGCATGCAGAACGTCCACCGCCTCCATGATGTTCGGAATTTCTTCCGCCACCGCGGCCGGAACGGCGGCATCCTCCCGGTTGAGAAGATGCAGCATCTGCTCCGTTGTACACTCGTCGATCGTCCGGGTTGCCGGATTGATCTTCTCTGTGGTTAGACCCGCGAGATATTCGTTCATGGCCATTCTCCTACCCTTTGTTTGTGAGGATCGTCCTTTCATGGATCTATTTATTGCCCCCTCTTGGGCTCTATCTTATCGCCTCCGCTTTGTAAGCGTCAATACTTTTTGAAATAAAATTTCATTGTAAAAATTTTAATTGCATTTTTATTTTCAGAAAAGCAACAAAAAAAAGACACTGCCGAGAGTGCCTTTCAAGGTTTGCAACCGTTATCTGCGGTGCTTGCCCGCCAAAATATTGTGGGTTTTCAACAAATACTTTTTGATATTCGGATATTCCGCGCTCGCGACCCCCGCGAACAGGATGTCGATGACGGTCAGCATCGCGATGCGCGACCCCATCGCCCCGCTGCGGATCGTGACCTCCGGCGTCGAGATGCTGAGCACGATGTCTGCTTTGTCCGCAAGCTCGCTCTTGTTGAACTTCGTCAGCGCGATCGAAGTCGCGCCTGCGCGCTGCGTGATCTCGAGCGCCTCCAGAATCTCGATCGTATCGCCCGAGTTCGAGACGAAGAAGGCGACGTCGCCCTTGCCGAGCAGCGTGGCGGCCGTGAGCTGGCTGTGCCCGTCCGTATAGGCGTGGCACATCTTGTTGATGCGGGAAAACTTCTGCTCGCCGTCCATGCAAACGAGTCCCGAAGCCCCGATGCCGAAAAACACGATCCGATTCGTCTCACGCAGCGCCTGGACCGCCTTCGCGACGGCCCCACGGTCGATGATGCTGAGCGTGTCCTCGATCGACTTCATGTTGTTGTACGAGATGTTCGCGACGACGACGTTCAGGTCGTCCCCCGGCTGGATGTCGGTGTACTCGTCCTTCTGCTCCTCGTCCATCGAGCCGACCGACGCCGAGATGCTCACGATGAAGCTGCGGTAGCCGCTGTAGCCGAGCGTCTTGCAGAACCGCAGCACCGACGCGTCGCTCGTCCGGCTGAACTGCGCCAGGCTCTTGATCGAGAGGTGCGGAATCTCCTCCGTATTGGCGAGGATGTATTCGGCCACCATCCGTTCGACGGGCGTCATGCTGTCCTTCATGTCGCGGATCTTGAGCAATATATTGTTCTGGATCGCCATGGTAGGTACCTGCGCATTCTGTCGTATTTTAGTAAATAGTAAGGCCATTTTTTCCAAAAGACAAGGGACGGCGAAGCGGATTAGCCTTCTGTAGCTTAGAAATATTATTTTGAAATAAATATATCATACTGAAATAAAATTTCTATATTTTATTGTTGGCAGGGAGACCCCATGCTATAATAGCCGCAAATGAAGGGCCCGAGCTTAGAGGACATGCTGCACCGAAAAAGGCCCACAGGAGGAACGTCATGAGCAAGCTGAAAATCGCGATTATCGGTTCCGGCAGCACGTACACGCCGGAGCTGATCGAAGGCATCATCAAGCGCAAGGGCATCCTGCCCGTCAGCGAGCTCGTGCTGATGGATATCGATGCGCATAAGCTGAACGTCGTCGGCAGCCTGTGCCGGCGGATGATCGAAGCGGAAAATCTGTCCTGCCGCGTCACGCTGACCCAGGACCTGGACGAGGCGCTGCGGGACGCCGACTTCGTGCTCGCGCAGATTCGCGTCGGCAAGCTGTCCGCCCGCGTGCTCGACGAGAAAATCCCGCTCAAGTACGGCCTGATCGGTCAGGAGACCTGCGGCATCGGCGGCTTTTTTAAGGCGATGCGCACGATCCCGGTCATGTTGCAGATCGCGGAGCGCATGCAGGAGCTGTGCCCGAACGCTTGGCTGATCAACTTCTCGAACCCGGCGGGCATCATCACCGAGGCGCTGCTCAAGCATACCGGCGTCAAGATGCTCGGCCTTTGCAACGTTCCGTATAATATGTACAAGAGCATCCGCGAGTCGCTCGCGCTGCCGGACGCCAAGATGACGTATGTCGGACTTAACCACCTGAGCTGGATCACCGCGATCGAACAAGACGGCAAGGACTATCTGAAAACGGCGCTCGAGCTCGGGCTCAACAGCGAGGCGATGAAAAACATTCCGTCGAGCGGCTTCAGCCGCGAGCTGGTGAACATGGTCGGCGCGATTCCCTCCTCCTACCTCGAGTATTACTACTTCAAGGACAAGAAGCTGAAGCTGCTGAAGGAGAGCGAGCAGACGCGCGGCGAGAAGTGCATCGGCATCGAGGCGGACCTGCTGCGGATTTACGAGGACGCCGAGCTGCACGTGAAACCGGAGCTGCTCTCCTCGCGCGGCGGGGCCAACTATTCGGAAGTGGCGATCAGCCTCGTGGACGCGATCTGGAACGACAAGCGCGAAGTGCATGTCGTTAATCTGCTGAATCGCGGCGCATTGACATTCATGGACGACGACGACGCGGTCGAAGTGTCAGCGGTCATCGGCAAAGACGGCGCGGTGCCGGTCGCGGTGCCGGGCTTCGCGAATCGCCATATCATCGATTATATGCGGATGGTGAAGGCGTACGAGCGCGAGACGGTAGCGGCGGCGGTGAGCGGCAGCGAGGACGCCGCGATGCGCGCGCTGCTCATGAACCCGCTCGTCGGCGACTACAACACGGCGCTGGCGTGCTTCAACGAGCTGAAGGAAGCGCACAAGGCGTATTTGCCGCAGTTCGGGTGAGTACCGGCAGCGAGTTCGAAGTGGTGCAAGCCGGTTTGGGCAGGGCAAGCTAGTTTGGTCGGGGCGAGCCGTTTGGACCGCGATAGACGACGTTTTTTTCCTCTATGGAGCGGGGCGAGCCGGTTTGGGCCGCGATAAAGGACGTTTTTTCCTCTATGGAGCGGGGCGAGCCGATTTGAGACGCGATAGAGGACGTTTTTTCCTCTATGGAGCGGGGCGAGCCGGTTTGGGCCGCGTAGAGGACGTTTTTTCCTCAATAACGCGAGGCGAACCGGAATAAATAAGCAAATGTGTTACATGAACGAGAAGAAACGAGCGTGATACCCATGAACGGAGCGGGGTTTGGCAGCGGCTACGTCATCGGCGTGGACGGCGGCAACAGCAAGACCGACTATTTCCTGTTCGACCGCGAGGGCGGCTTTGTCAACCATATTAACGCGGGCACATGCAGCCACGAGCGGTTCGCAGACGGCTATGCGGGCGCCCACCGCGAGATGGACGCGCGCATCCGCGAGCTGCTCGCGCCATGCGGCATCGCGCCTTCGCAGATCGATGCCGCGGCGTTCGGCCTCGCAGGCTGCGACCTGCCCACGCAGCAGGAGGAGCTCTGCCGGATCGCCGGGCGGATCGGGCTGCGGCAGTATGCCGTGGACAACGATTCGTTCCTCGGCATCAAGGCGGGTACCGAGCGCGGCTACGGCATCTGCTCGGTCAACGGCTCGGGCGCCGTCACCGGCGGCATCTCGCCGAGCGGCCTGCGGCTGCAGGTCGGCGGCATCGGCAGCGAGCTCGCCGGGGACGAGGGCGGCGGCTACTATCTGGGCCGCAAGGTCGTGCGCGCGGTCTATGACGGCTTCTACCGGCTGGGACCGCCGACCGCGATGGCCGAGCCGGTCATGGCGCTGCTCGGCGCGCCGTCGCGCGAGCGGTTCATGGCGTGCGCCGCCGAAGCCGCATACCAACGCGCGCTCCCGAACACGGAGCTGATGCGCGTGCTGTTCGCCGCCGCGGACGCGGGCGACGAGGCCGCACTCACGCTGGTGGCGCACTCGGCCCGGCAGATGGCGCTCTCCACGGCCGGCTGCATCGCCAATCTCGACTTCGGCGCGAACGACGAGATCGAGATCGTGCTGTCCGGCTCCGTCTGGATCAAAGCCGAGAGCCCGCTGATGATGCAGCGATATATGCGGGAGGTCGGCGAGCTGACCGGCCGCCGCTGCCGCTTCCTCCCGCTCGCCGTGCCTCCCGCGACCGGCGCGGTGCTCTGGGCGCTGGAGCTGGCCCGCGGCGCCCCGGTCGACGCCGACATGCGAAGCAAGGTGCTGCAAGGCGTGCAAGCGCGGCTCTAATCCGCAAAACAAACGGACCCTTCCCCCCTTGAAGCAGAGGCGAACGGGTCCGTTTTATCGTTTCTCGGTCAGCAGGAGACGTCCGTCTCTTTGCCTTCGCGGGCTTTTTGCCGCGCTTTTCCCGCTGCCGGCGAGATCAGCCCTTCTTCGTGCTTAACCAGTTCACGAGCGTGTTGATCTGATCGTCCGTCAGCGTTCCCTTGAACGCGGGCATGCCGCCGCCGCCGTTGTGAATGCGCGTCGAGATCTCGTCCGCGGACAGGCGCGCGCCGACGTTCGTCAGATTCGGACCGACGCCGCCGCTCAGATCCGCGGCATGGCAGGCGATGCATTGCGCCTTGTAGATCGTCTCCGCGTCTTCGCCGGATGCCGTCGTCGTACCGCCGGGCGATGCCGGCGCTTCGCTCGACGGCGGCGTCGTGGACGCGTTATTGTTGCTTTTTCCGCATGCCGCCGTCGTCATTGCCAGCAGCGCGGCTGTCGCCGCGATTGCCGCCCATTTTCTCATTGCGAGCTTGACCTCCTTCTGACCGTTTGCGGTTAAGTTTCTCCATTTCCCCGAATGGCATACACGCGACGGCTTGCTTGGCGACTTGGGAATAGCCCCGGGCATATTGGACACGATAAGGACGAAGCTATGCAATTTATGGCAACGGCGGTGAGGCGTTTGAACGCGAATCAAGAATGGATCGGCCATCTGTCCGAGCTGCGCAAGCGGCTGATCGTCACGGGCGTCTGGTTCGTCGCTTCGATGGGCGCCGGCTTGTACCTGTCCCCTTCCATCCTGCTGATGCTTAAGTCGCGGGCGGCGTCGGGCGCGCCGATCGATTGGCACGTTTTCTCCTTTACCGACGGCTTGTTCGTCTATCTCCGGTGCGCCTTCTTGCTCGCCGCGCTGCTGACGTTCCCGCTCGCGATGTATCAAGCTTGGGCGTTCGTCCGGCCCGGATTGACCGGCAGGGAAGCCCGCGGGACGCTCGGCTACGTTCCGGCGTCGTTCCTGCTTTTTCTCGGCGGCGTCTCGTTCGGGTACTTCCTCGTCTTCCCGATGATGCTCCGGTTCATGCAGTCGATGAACGAGCGCGTGGGCGCCGTGGAAATGTACGGGATCGAGCGGTACTTCGCCTTTATGTTCGGCGTGCTGATGCCGCTTGGCATCGCCTTCGAGATGCCGCTCGTCATGCTATTCCTGACGAAGCTCGGCCTGCTGGATCCTGCGCGCATCAAGTTTATCCGCAAATACGCCTATGTAGGGCTCGCGGTGGTAGGCTCCTGCATTTCGCCGCCGGACCTTTTTTCCCACTTGTCCGTGACGGTGCCGCTCCTGCTGCTGTTCGAGTGCAGCGCGCTCGTCGCGAACCGTCAGTTCAGGCTGCGCCGCGCGGCGGGGCCGGCGACGGGTTAAAGGCGTTGATGTTTAAGCCTGCGAAATATGAACACGTTCAAATGCCTTCAAAGGAGGTGAACCCACGATGTTCCACAATATCGGCATCTCCGGACTGCTGATCATTTTCGCCATCGCGCTGATCGTCTTCGGCCCGGCCAAGCTCCCCCAGCTCGGCAAAGCCTTCGGCGAGACGCTCCGCGAATTCCGCAGTTCCACGCGCGGCATCATCGAGGACGACAAGCACGAGCCTGCCGCCGAGCTGATCAAGGAGCGGAATCCATCCTGAAGCGGTGCGGCGCCAAGCGGAAAAGAACGCAAACAAAAATCCCTTCCCCGTTCCGACGGCAACATGTCGGCAGGGAAGGGATTTTTTATTTCAACGATTCTGCCTAGACTTCCGCGACGACAATCTTGACGTCCCAGCGCCCAAGCTGCAGACTGTCTCCCGTCTCGACCGGCACGTCCGCCAGCAATTCGCGTCCGGCGCCGTGCGGGTAACGCAAGGTAACCGGAGCATCCGAGTAATTAAAATAGTAACGGACGACGCGTCCCTGCCCGTTGACGCCGGTCTTGACGACGATCGGAAAAACGAGCTCCTGGTCGGCGCCCAGCAGGTCCGCGCTCGCCAGCGCTTCCCTGAATATGCGGCGCATCGCATCCGCCGTCGTCATGCAGCCCACGTAGGTCGCCGTGCCGGCTCCGTACCGGTTGCGCGTGACGGCCGCGTACGTCCCCCAATGCGGATGATCGTAATAGGCGAGCGCCTCCGCCGTCGTCGGCGTCAGCAGCTCCATCCACGTGCGCACCTCTCGCGCCTCCGGATCGAACGACAGCGCGCCGTCGCGCAAGGCGACCGCGTCCGGCTCTACGAATACGCTGTACCCGACGCCGCAAGCCTCATGGATGATGCCGGGCTGCTGCGCGGCGCGCACCTGGACGACATCGTCCGCGAATCCGGACTTGAACGAATAGACGACGTGGCCGCCGTCCCGCACGTAGGCGTTCAGCCGTTCGAGCGTATCGTCGGGCGCCGCATAGAGGGCCGGCACGACGATCATGCGGTAATCCGCCAGCCGCTTGCAAGAGGCGGGAATGAAATCGCATTGCACGTTCAGCTTGTACAGCTCGTCGTACATCCACCTGACGACGTCGTTATATTTCAAACCGCCGGGCAGCTTGAACCATTCGAGCGCGGTCAACGCCTCGTTGCTGACCATCACGGCGACGTCGCTCTTCTTTTTCAGATTGACCAACTGCTCGCTGAGCCGCGCGAAGTCCCTGCCAACCGTCTTCGCTTCGTCGTACACCGGATTCGGCTTGAGATCGTGGCTGAGCAGCCCCTTCCAGTACGTCTCGAACGAATTGTGGATCGAGTGCCAGTGCCAGTACGCGACCATATTGGCCCCGGAGGCCAGATGGCTGAACGCGAGCTGCCGCAGCTGGCCGGGATACGGCGTCCAATCCGGGAACGCCTGCGCCTGCGTCTCGAGCACGAGATAGTTCGATCCCTTGAGCGACCGGGTCATATCGCCCCCGAACGAGATCTCGGCGCCGGTCAGCTTGGCCTGCGACGGATGATAGATGTCGACGCCCGCGATATCGAACGGCTGCGCCGCCTCGAAGTGGTCGACCGAAGGCTGCACGCCGAACGAGTGCCCCCGCCACTCGAAGTCGAAGTTCTGCGTCACGAACTGATCCGGCCGCGCATACTCGCGGACGAGGCCGACCTGCCAGGCCAGGAATTCGGTCACGAGCCCGCGCTGGAACCTCGCGAACTCGGCGCCCAGGCTGCCGTTGATCGTGCCGTTTACCGAAGGGAAGTCCTCCCAGCTGTCGATGCGGTTGCTCCAGTAGTCCAGTCCGAACCGCCGGTTAACGACGTCCAGGCTGCCGTACTTCTCGCGCATGTACTTCACGAACCGCAGCTGGACGTTTGGCCCCGCCGTATCGTAGTGCTTCGTCTCGTTGTCGGTCTGGTAGCCGATGACGGCCGGATGGTCCTTGACGCGACCGATGAGCTTGCGGATGATCCGCTCCGCGTAGAACAGGTACGTCTTGTTCGTAATGTCCATGATCTGGCGGGCACCGTAGCGGCCGGGTCCGCCCGCCGCCGTCTCCGCCAGCACGGCAGGATCCTCCTTCACCATCCAGGCGGGGACCGCGTAGGTCGGCGTGCCGACGATCACGCGGATGCCCGCTTCGTGCATCGCATCGAGCACCCTGTCGACGGAGGAAAAGTCGAACACGCCGTTCTGCGGCTCGTGCGTGCTCCAGGTCGACTCGGCGATCCGCACCGTATTGATGCCGGCTTCCTTCATCATGCGGATATCTTCGGCCAGCCGGTCATAAGGCATATATTCATCGTAGTAGGCGACGCCGTACAGCAGTTTATCCAAGTTCGTCCACTCCCTGCGGTTCATTCTTATCGTTCATTCTTATCGCACCTGTCATTCGAATCCCGTCCTCAAGCGGCTCAGGCTCATTGATTGCGGTACTGGTTCGGGGTCATCCCCTTATACTTTTTGAACACCTGGAAGAAGTACTTCTCGTCCTGATAACCTACCTCGTGCGCCACGTCCGCGATTCGCGCCCCGCTGTCCTCGAACAGCCGGCAGGCCTGGTCGATCCGGGTCTGGTGCAGATAATCAAGGAAGCTCGTCTGCAGCTGCTGCTTGAACAGCAGGCTCACGTAGCCGGGCGTGATGAATACCTCCCGCGCCACCGTTTCCCGGCTGATATCCTTGCTGTAGTTGTTGCGGATATAAGCGATGACCGCGTCGAACAGCTTGTTCCCGTTCTTCTTCGCGTTCAGTTGGGCGGCGACGAGCCGAGCGGTCTCGTCCAGCGCCTGCACGATTCCTTCGAGGCTCGAGCGGGCCAGCATATGCGTGATCCCGGCCAGATCCCGGCCGAACACCTCCTGCACGTTGACGTTTTTCTCGATGCACAGCCGATACAGCGCGAAGAACAGGGAAAAAATCGAATTCAGCACCGGCTCCTTCGATGCGCTCTCCGGCCGCAGCGCCTGCAAAAACGCCTGGAGCTGCTCGCGGATCGCGCCTTCTTCCCCGTGCATGACCGCCTGGATGAACGCCTTCTCCAGCGCGAATGGATAAGAAGTGCGATCCGTCTCGCCATCCACGGACTCCATATAGTCGACGATCTTGCGGTCGCCCATGTAGAACCGCATGTCCAGCGCCCGCGCCGCTTCCTGATACGAGAGACGCAGATGGCCGATCTCGGCGCCCACGCTGCCGATGCCGATACTGACCGTGAACTTGAGATACGTCTCCGCGTTCTGCTGAATCCGCTGCGCATAGCGGTCGATCGCCTCGCTGTCCGGCATCTCCTCCGCGTTCAGCAGCGCGATCAGGTCGTCGTTATGCTCGAAGGCGGCGCACATGCCCAGAGGAGCGAGCGTCTCCTCGGCGATGTTTTTGAGTCCGTACTTGTACAGCTCGACGTCCTCGTCGCCTACTCGCTGCTGGAACGAATGGAAGTTGTCGATCTGCACGACGAGCGCGCCGTAAAACGGATGGCCGAAGACGATCCCGTTCGTCTTCAGGCTCGCGAGGAGCCGCTCGTACGGCGGATTGTCGGTCAGCACGAGCCTGCCAAGCATCTTGTCCCGCAGCAGCGGGAAGCTGTCGCGGAAGCCCGCCTTCAGCTCCTCGAGCCTGCTCGACTGCTGCCGTTCCCGGTCGATCTCCGCCCGGAGCTGGAGCACGAGATCCAGAATCTCCTGCCTGCGGCTCGGCTTGAGCAGGTAGTGACTGGCCCCGAGCGACATCGCCTTCTGGGCATAGGAGAACTCGTCGTAGCCGCTCATGATGACGCATTTGACGGCCGGATATTGCTTGGAAATTCGCTCGATCAGCTCGAGGCCGTCCATTTCCGGCATCCGGATGTCCGTCAGTACGATATCGACAGGCACCTGCGCCATCCGTTCGAGGGCTTCCTCCCCGTCCCTGGCCTCGGCGACGATCGCGATATCGTGCTGCGCCCAGTCGATCAGCGTCCGGATGCCGCTGCGCGCCCGCTCCTCGTCGTCGACGATCATCATACGAATCATGCGTCCGCCCCCCCCTTCCATCTCGGTCGTCGCGGGAATCTCGATCTCGACGACGGTGCCTTGTCCCGGCTCGCTGACATAGGCGATTCGATAGTCGTCCTTGTAAAAATGCCGCAGCCGTTCTTGCACGTTCTGCACGGCGTAGCCCCCCGGTATCCTTCGCGGTGTAAATATCGCCGTCGCTGCGGATCTCCCGGATCCGCTCTAGTGTCTCCGCCGACATCCCCGGTCCGTTGTCCTCGATGCGGAATCGGAGGCGATTCCCCTCCCGTACGCCCGATACGCGGATGCGGCCGCCTCCGCGCTTGCGCTCGATGCCGTGCACGATCGCGTTTTCCACGAACGGCTGCAGGCTCAGCTTCAAAATGACGAAGCCGCCGATCTCGTCCGGTATGTCGATCTCGTAGGCAAGCAGGTCCTTGAAGCGCATCTGCTGCAGCGACAAATACAGCTCCAGCAGCTCCCGTTCCTTCGCCACGCTGGTGAAGCTCTTGCCCCGGTTCAAGCTGAGGCGGAACAGCCGCGACAGATTGATGATCATCTCGCTGATCCGGTCCTGCCCCGCGGCCTCGGCCTCCCAGAAGATCGTGTCGAGCATGTTGTACAGGAAATGCGGATTGATCTGCGACTGCAGCGCCTTCAGCTCCGCTTCCTGCTCGCGAAGCTTGAGCACGTAGACGTCGTCGACGAGCGTCTTGATGTTGGCGACCATGCTGTTGTAGCCGCGGCCCAGGTGACCGATCTCGTCTCCGTACTTGACCGCGATCTTCTCGTCGAACTGGCCGTTCTGGAACCGGCGCATCGACAGCAGCAGCTTTTTGAGCGGCGCCGTGAGGAACGAGGACAGCAGCATCAGAATCGGAATGCACAGCAGCAGCCAGCCGGCGATCGATAAAATGACGAACAGCTTGATCGAATTCAGCTCCCGCGTCAGGTTGCTGAGCGGGACGCCGTACAGGATCTGCCAGCCGTTCTCGCCGGTGCTGTACGACAGCAGCAGCTTCTCGCCGCCGACCGTGACGACATCCGAGCCGTCTCCGCTCGCCAGCGCACGGATGCGCGCCGTGTCCGCCGCCGAACCGTCGTAAAAAGGCATCCCCGCGGACAACAGCGGCACGCCGTCGGCATCCAGGATGACGATGCCGTGATCCTTGTCGTACATCGTGTTCAGATACCGGCTCAGCACCGTCTGCACATTCACGCCGACGAAGATAAAGCCGATATTGCGTCCGTTTTTCACGTTGCGCACGACCCGGGTCATGCCGATCTTGGCATTGCGGTTGTTCTGGATAAACGTATTGTTCGCTTCCGTGAGCGGAAACCAATAGGAAGAACCGTTCAACGCGACCGTCTTGCGGTAGATGCCGCTATTCCTGATGTCTTCGATCGAATAAGGCCCGCTGCTGTCGTCCGTCGCCAGCTGGAACAGCGGCTGGCCCGTCCTGCCGTACAGCGCGACATAATCGAAGTTGCCGGTGACGAGCATCTGGTCGATCAACGTAGAGTTCGCGTCGCTGTACAGGAGCGGATCGAGCGGCTCCTGCGCGTCCGCTTCCTTCGCCAGCATCGTCTGAATGACGGGCGCGATGCTGAACACCGTCACCCAGTTCTGCATCGCGCGCTGCAGCGAAGCGACATTGTTGTCGATCGCCTTGACGGCCCCCTGGTTCGTCGCGCTGACCTTGCTGACGATCTGCTTCTCCGACGTCCGGAAAGCATAGTACCCGAGCACCAGGGAAAATATAGTCATCAGCAGCGAAAATAAAATGACGATCTTATAGGTGAGACTCATGTTCAGGTAGATGCGCAGCATGCCGTTCCCCCAGGCGTTCCCTCGGTTTGTACTCATGATAGCCAACCGCAGGACATTCCACAACGGATCGGCTCTTGGTTTCGATAAACTTCAACTTTCCCGTTCTTTTCTCTACTGACCGGCAGCCGGACTGTAAGCTATGATGCAATCAGAAACGTCGCACACTCCACAATCCATCGTTCAGGGGGGAATACCGAATGGCTAAGCATAAAAAATGGAGCGGCCTGACCGCCACGGCAGCCGTCCTCGCATCCGTCACCGTCCTCTCCGCTTGCGGCAACAACGGCAACAACAACGCGGCAGGCAGCGCAAGCGCGAGTCCGAACGCAAGCGCAAGCAGCGGTGCGGCCAGCAGCGGCGCGGCAAGCAACGAGAAGGTCACGCTGCGCCTGTTCTCCAACCTGCCCGACCGCAAGTCCGGTCAAGGGCTGGCCGAGCAGACGGTCATCGACAACTATATAAAGGAAAACCCGAACGTGAAGATCGACGTCGAAGCGCTCGCCGAGGAGCCGTTCAAGAACAAGCTGAAGGCGTACATGGCTTCCAACGAGCCGGTCGACATCACGATGGTCCACGGCGGCGCCGAGCTGAGCACGCTGGTTCAGGCCAACTACGTCAAGGCGATCGACCCGGCCGCCTACGAAGGCGAACAGTTCAACTTCCTCCCGGGCGTCTACAAGTCGTTTACGTTCGACGGCAAGCTGTACGGCCTGCCGCGCAACAGCGACTACGAGGTCATTTACTACAACAAGAAGCTGTTCGACGACAACGGCGTCAAAGTGCCGACGACCTTCACCGAACTGACGGATGCCATCAAGGCGTTCCGCGCCAAGAAGATCGCGCCGATGTCGATCAACGGCAAGGATCTGTGGAGTTTCGGCGAGCTGTACCAGAACATCGTGCAGCGCTACAGCGGCGACCAGAACCTCATCCTTGACGCGGTCGAAGGCAAGAAGAAGTTCACGGAAGACGAGAGCTTCCTCAAGGCGGCGCAGTACATGGCGCAGCTGCGGGACGACAAGCTGTTCCAGGACGCGTTCATGACCGCCGATTACGGCGCGTCGCAGAACCTGTTCACGCAGGGCAAAGCCGCGATGTGGTACATGGGCTCCTGGGAAGCCGGCATGGCGACCAACGCCAGCCTGCCCGAAGAATTCCGCAACAATCTGCAGGTCGCCAAGTTCCCGATCGCCGAGGACGGCAAGGGCGTAGCGACCGACCTGATCGCCTGGAACGGCGGCGGGTACGCGCTGGTGAACAGCTCCAAGCACCCCGAGGCAGCGAAGAAGTTCTTCGATTACCTTTTCAACGCCAACCAATGGGCGAAGGTCGCCTGGGATACGGGCGCAGCCGTACCGGCGCAGAAGTACGAGCTGACCGGCAAAGAAAGCGAAGTCCAGAAGCAGTTGACCGACGTGCTCGTGCAGGCGACTTCTACCCCGGGCGCATCGTTCATCGACTACGGCACGCCGAAGTTCAAGGACGACGTGCAAAACGCGTTCGGCAAGTTCTTCTCCGGCAGCCAGAAGCCCGAAGAGCTCGTAGCCGCTCTGCAGGCCGCCGCCGACAGCCAGTAATCGCGATTCGACGCCACGTATGAGCCACAGATAAAGGAAAGCGGCGGGGACGGCAGCATTCGTGTCCCCGCCGTATTCTCAAGGATGGAGCGGGTACCTATGCACCGAGTGCTACGCAATAAAACGGCGATTTTCCTCTTCGTTTTCCCAGGTCTTCTGCTGTTTATACTTACCTTTCTGGCCCCTGATCCTATTGAGCGGATACTACTCCCTCACGGACACGCTAGCCCCGGGTACGAAAATCCATATGGTCGGCCTGCAGAATTACGCAGATCTGATCCTTCACGATACAAGATTCTGGATCGCGCTCCGCAATGCCGTCCTGCTCGGCATCGGCTTCATCGTACTGCAGCATCCGCTCAGCATTTTCTTCGCCGTCCTGCTCGACCGGATCGGCGGCAAGGCGGAGAAGATTTTCCGCACCATCTTCTTCATCCCTTGCGTAATCTCCGTCGTCGTCATCTCGAAAATGTGGCTGTCGCTGCTCGACCCGACGTTCGGCATCCTGAACAAGCTGCTGGCCGCCGTCGGCCTGGAGTCCCTGCAGCACGCCTGGCTCGGCGAGAGCAGCACGGCGCTCGGCACGATGCTGTTCATCCTGATATGGGCCGGCTTCGGCTGGGGACTGCTGTTCTACTACGCCGGCGTGAAGGGCATCCCGGAGGATCTGTACGAGGCCGCGAGCCTCGACGGCGCGTCGGGCCTGAAGCTGCACCTTCGTATCACCGTGCCGCTGCTGAAGCCGGTCATCGCCGTTCAGGTGACGCTGGCCATGATCACGGCGCTCAAGCAAATGGAGCTCGTCTTCCTGACCACCAACGGCGGCCCGGGCGACTCTACGCAATTCATCGCGGTCTACTTGTACAACAAAGCGTTCTCCGCCAGCCAATACGGCTATGCCAACGCCATCTCGATCCTGTTCATCGTCGTCTGTCTGGTCGCGACGTACCTGAGCAACAAATTCATCCGCAGCGACGCGGCGGAAGCCTAAGGAGGCGACGAATATGAGATCGCGATACAAGACAGGCATCTGGATCTTTTTCCTGATCGTCGCCCTCCTGCAGCTGTTCCCGCTGATCTGGCTGGTCGACTTCTCGTTCAACAGCAGCGCGGACTTCTACTCCGACCACATCCTGAAGTGGCCGACCGATCCGCAATGGCAGAACTACAAGAACGCCTGGATCGACGGCAAGTTCCTGAAATACTTCCTGAACAGCGTGCTGGTATCCGGCGTCACGATCGTGCTCACCGTCGTCCTGTCGCTGACGCTGTCGTACGCGTTCACCCGCATGCAGTGGCGGATGCGCTCCTTCTTTTTCTCCGTCATTCTGCTCGGCATCATGATTCCGATCCATGCGACGCTGCTGCCGAACTTCGCCATCTTCAAGCAGCTTGGCCTGACGGATTCGTACCTCGGCCTCATCCTGCCGTATACGGCCGTGTCCGTGCCGCTCGGCACGTTCATGCTGACGGGCTTCCTGCGGAGCATCCCGAAGGCGGTCGAGGAATCGGCCGTGATGGACGGCTGCAGCATCTACCGCATCGTCTTCCAGATCATCGCGCCGCTCATGGCGCCGGCCCTCGTGACGGTCGTCGTCACGACGTTCCTGAACTGCTGGAACGAATTCATCATGGCGTCGACGTTCCTCAGCAAGGACGCGCTCAAGACGCTGCCTTTCTCGGTGATGAACTTCGCGGGCCAGTACTCGTCCGACTACGGCTCCCAGTTCGCCGTCATGGTGCTGACCAGCGTGCCGGCGATCGTCATCTACGCGCTGTTCAACGAGCAGATTACCAAGGGCGTGACGGCCGGCGCTGTAAAGGGCTAAAACAATCGAAAAGCGGTACGCGAAGAGGCTCTGGATGGAGCCTCTTTGTTTCGTTGGCGGTGCGGTCACGCGGCGAAATGGTTCTAGCTGGGACTTCTTCGGCGCGTTTGGCGGCGGAGACAGCAAAGTGGTTCTGGCTGGGACTTCTTGGGCGCGTTTGGCGGCAGAGACAGCTAAGTGGTTCTAGCTAGGACTTCTTCGGCGCGTTTGGCGGCGGGGACAGCAAGTTGGTTCTAGCTGGGACTTCTTCGGCGCGTTTGGCGGCGGAGACAGCAAGTTGGTTCTAGCTGGGACTTCTCCGGCGCGTTTGGCGGCGGGGACAGCAAGTTGGTTCTGGCAAGTTGGTTCTAGCTGGGACTTCTTCGGCGCGTTTGGCGGCGGAGACAGCAAGTTGGTTCTGGCTGGGAGTTCTTTGGCGCGTTTGGCGGCGGGGACAGCTAGGTGGTTCTAGCTGGGACTTCTTCGGCGCGTTGGCGGCGGAGACAGCAAAGTGGTTCTGGCTGGAACTTCTTCGGCGCGTTTGCCGGCGGAGACAGCAAAGTGGTTCTGGCTGGGACTTCTTCGGCGCGTTTGGCGGCGGGGACAGCTAGGTGGTTCTAGCTGGGACTTCTTCGGCGCGTTGGCGGCGGAGACAGCAAAGTGGTTCTGGCTGGGACTTCTTCGGCGCGTTGGCGGCGGAGACAGCAAAGTGGTTCTGGCTGGAACTTCTTCGGCGCGTTTGGCGGCACGATCCCGCGTAGATAAAAAGAAGGATCGCCTCTTCGTCATGGGGATGACTGTTGAGGCGGTCCCAATATCCAGCGCGTCACGCGTTTAGATATGAATCCCCTTCTGCTCCAGTGTCTCGCGCAGCGCTCCGGCCATGATGTCGTAACCCAGCACATGCGGATGCAGACCGTCGTCCGCAAGCTCTTCGCGCAGCCGGAGACCGTATTCGCGGGTCATCCGCGAATGGTAATCGACGTAGATCGCGCCTTGTTCGGCCGCCATTTTCTGCAAATTCTCGTTCGCGCCGCGTATGCCTGCATTTCGTTGGTCATTGTGTCCCGATTGCGGCATATCCGTCGGAAGGATGGAACAGACGAATGCCTCCCTTCTTCCAACCGGCACTTCATTCATTATGGCATCCGAAAAAAGCGAATAGAATGATCTCATTGCAAGGTTATGAACTTTCATAAACAGGATTAACCCCTAGCCGGAGCATAACGAAGAGCCCCGCTCGCTCGAAGCGGGGGGCTCTTCGCCTATTCGATTACACCAGACTGCCGCCCTTTTGCCGATACTTGAAGATGCCCTCCGCGGCCCGGAAGGCGAGGGCGCCGACCGTGTCGGTCGGATTGTACCCCGAGTTGTGCGGGAAGGCGCTGGCGCCGACGACGAACACGTTTTCCGCGTCCCACATCTGCAAGTACGTATTGACCGCGGACGTGTCCGGCGAGGCGCCCATGACGACGCCGCCGGTATTGTGCGTCGACTGGTACGTCGTGATCTCGTACGGCCCGAGCTCCTTGAGCTGGTCGATATGGCTCGCGCCCATCTCCTTCATGATCTCCGCGCATTTGCCCGACAGGTACAGCGCGAGCTGACGGTCCTGCTCCTCGAAGTCGAAGGTGAGCCGCACGAGCGGATCCCCGTACGCATCCTTGTATGTAGGATCGAGGTCAAGGAAGTGGTGGCGGAACGGCATGCACGACCCTTGCCCGCCCACGGACAGGAAGCGATTGGCGTACTTGACCGAATTGGCCTTGAACGCCGCCCCCCAGGAGGCGGTACCTCCGGGCACGGGGTTGTTCGCGATCGGGCGCATGCCGGTCTGGCTGAGGCTGATCGAGCCCCCGTGGATAAACTTCAGGTCGGTGTGGTCGAAGTTATCCCCGTTGTAATCGTCGAGCGTCACGCCGAGCGAGCCCGCGCCCGCGTACGTGTTGAACTGCTTGTCGTCGAAAAAGCCGGCCGCGTTGCCCTTCAGCACCTGGTAAGCATAGTTGCGGCCGATCACGCCCGTCCCGCTCGCGGGATCGTACGGCTTGCCGAGCCCCGACATCAGCATCAGCTTGACGTTGTTGAACACGTAGCTGGTGACGACGACGATGTCCGCCGGCTGCACGAGCTCCTCGCCCGTCGTGACGTCCGTATACATGACGCCGGTCGCCTTGCCGCCTTGGTGCAGGATGCGTCGAACGTGCGAGTGCGTACGAATCTCGAACTTGCCGGTCTTCAGCGCCACGGGGAGCACGGTGACGACCGGATCCGCCTTCGCGCCGTACTCGCAGCCGAAGCGTTCGCAGAACGCGCAATACTGGCAGGCGGCGCGGGAGATGCCGTCCGGATTCGTGTAGGCCTCCGACAGATTGGCCGACGGCATCATATACGGATGGAGCTTCAGCTTGGACGCCGCGTCGCTGAACATGCTGAGCGCGGGCGACTTTTTCATCGGCGGCGTCGGGTAGTCGGCCGAGCGCTTGCCGCCGAGCGGGTTGGGCTCTCCCGAGATGCCGGTTAGCTTTTCGAACTTGTCGTAATAAGGCTCCATCTCGTCGTAGGTAAGGCCCCAGTCCTGGATGGTCATGCCGTCGGGAATCTTGCTCTTGCCGTATCGCTCGATCGTCTTCGTGCGGATCTGGAAGTCATACGGCAGGAAACGGTAGGTTTGACCGTTCCAGTGGACGCCGGCTCCGCCGAGCCCCTCGCCCAGCAGGAACGAGCCGTACGAACGCATCGGCAGCGCGCGGATTTTCTCCGTGCTTCGGAAAGTGACCGTGTCCTTCGACAAATCCTGCATCAGCTCGTACCGCAGCCCGTAGCGCAGCTCGTCGTGGACCATAAAGTAGTCTTCCGTCTTGCGCTCCTTGCCCCGCTCCAGGCCGACGACGTTCAGCCCGCTCTTCGTCAGCTCGGCGGCGATGATGCCGCCCGCCCAGCCGACGCCCACGATGACGACGTCCGTTTTCGGCAGCGTTTTGGCCATAATCGCTTCTGTCCTCTCCGCCCTAGTGGGCGCTTAGATGGTCTTGCAGGCTGCTCGGCGCGATGACCGAGAAATCCTTGTCGATGACGTCCGCGTAGCTCATCTGGTTACCGGGATAGCTGCGCATCTTCCAGCCGTTCATGTCCGCGTTGCCGCCGTACAGCGGATCGCTGTACGCGCCTTCGAGCGTGCTGCTCCGCAGCATTTTGAAAAATCCGCTCGCCGAGATCGTCGTCAGCTTCACCTCGTCGGACTCGAACGCCTTCAGTACTTCGTCCTGCTGCTCGGGCGCAAGCGCAGCGAAGCCCTTCGTAAACTTCGTTTGGCTGTAGTTCTCCAATTCGCGCAGTCCGATCTCGAACATTTCCCGCCGTTTCAGCCGGCCTTGATAGCCTTGCACCTTTTCCCCTGCATAAAAGGGCGGCGACATATACTCCCTGGAATTGAATCCCCATTCGCCGGCCAGCTGGTGGTCGATAAAAAACGGAACGCCGAGCGCGAGCGCGCCGGGGCCCGCGTCGTCCGCGGGAAAGATCCGTTCCGTAGCCGCGGATACGATACCAAGCTGCTCCTGGTTAAAGAACATGGGCGCGCGGTTGTAATTTTTAATCTCGGCCGTCGTGCCTTCGCCTGTCTGAGGCGCGGTCTCCGTTTTCTTCGACGGCCGGATCAGGCTGCCGAGCGCTCCGCCTACGATGACGCCCCCGACCGCATAGCCGGCCTGGACGAGAAACTTCCGCCGGGAAGGCTGCTCGACCTTGTCGCGGCCGGAGCCGCCCGGTTGATTCGGGTCAGCCATCCTTTCACCTCCACTTTCATTCCGGATTTTCCCGATTAGTTTTTTCCAAAATTAAGTCCTTATGCATTTCCGTCGGCTGGCCATGCTAACTTTAAACCAATCCAATATAAGGTGGAGATTCGCCATGGCAACCGCAACCTCAATCGCAACCAAGCGCCGGATGCTCGCGATCGCCTGCGCGGCAGGCGTGCTAACGCTGACGGCTTGCCAGAGCCACAGCCTGCGCGAGCAGTCGGCGAGGCAAGCGGCAGATGCGCAGCGCATCGTCGACGATCGTCTTAAGCTCAAGTCCGTTCAGCCGCCCCAGATCGCCGGCCTGTACGATCCGGCGGTCATCCCGAGCGTCGATCGGGACAAGACGCGGACGACCAACCAATACGGCGCGACGGGGCAAGGCATGGGCAACGGCGTGATGAGCCGGATCGGCAGCTCCGGCCTGCGCGGCCGCGGCGCCTCCTCCGACCTCGAGGCCGAGCTTGCGGGCGCCGGACTGGCAGGCGTTCGCGTCCTCGTCGCGAACGATACCGTATTTCTCGCGGCCAAGGACCGGGGACCGTCCGCCGCCTCGACGGATCGCCTGCAGCGCAAGCTGCTGAGCAGCACAGGCGGCCTGTCCGGCAAAGGCCCCGAGCCCGGTCCGCACGGCGGCGTCGGCATCCGCTCCGTCGATACGGAGTCGACGGATACGCTGGCCGCGGCCGAGCAATGGCTGAAAGACCGCGGCTTCGGCGAGCGCATCGTCACCATCGCGAGCCCCGAAGCCGTCGCGCTGATCGACCGCCTGCGGGCGCAGGGCGCGGAAGGAACCTCCGGCAGCCACGACCGGGACATTGCGCAGCTGATGCGGATGGGTGCTGCTGCGAAGGACGGGAAGTAGTTCCGCAGGATTGTAGCAATGAACGAAAAAAAGCGGCACCTCTTCCGCGGTTGGCGGAGTGGCGTCGCTTTTTACGTTTATGCAAAACGAATGAAATCAGCGAAAATCCATCGGCGAGGCGGCACGCATCGATGTGGCTCTCGTCAGCGTTGCTTTGCAAAAATGCGAGACGGTGCGCGTCGATGTAGCTCTCGTCAGCGTTACTTCGCGAGAATGCGAGGCTGCACGCCAAATACGTCTAAGGCCGCCGCAGGGACACTGCCACTACCAATCGGCTTGGAAGCCGCGGCCAACCCGCTACTTACTCGCCAGAAGCGCCTCGTATTGCCCGGCATCCATCAATCCGCCGACCGCCTCCGCGGGATCGCCTTCCACCTCGACCTCGACGATCCAACCCTCTCCGTACGGATCGGCGTTGACCTTCTCCGGCGCGGTTAGCAGCTCTTCGTTCACGCGCACGACTTTGCCGTCCACCGGGCTGAACAGATCCGACACCGTCTTGACCGATTCGATAGTTCCCATCGGCTGGTTCGCCGCGAGCGCATCGCCTACGCCTGGCAGTTCGACGAAAACGATGTCCCCCAGCAAACTCTGCGCATAGTCGGTGATGCCGACCCGTACGACGGTCGCCGTCGCCTCCGCCCACTCGTGCTCTTCCGTGTAGCCTAATCCCGTCTTGATCTCGCTCATCTTCTTCATCCCTCTCGTTTATGGTCGCACCGCTGCCCGCCCGATGAACGCCGAACGGCAAAAAAAGGACAGAGCAACGGCAAGCTGCCGTAAGCTCTGTCCCGGGTACCTGAGAGATTAGACGAGGCGTTCGCTTCGCCCTTACCCCTTTGGTGGCTGTTCGCTCTCTCCAGAGGCGCGTCGGATGGCGGTACTTTTACCTGAAAGTTTGATCTCGAGGCCGGCAGGCCGTCAAGACTTGCTCCTTCGGTGCCGCGCCGTCGGCGCAGTCTCTCCCTGCCATCTTCATCCGCGAATATAGGAATTTACATGGTTAGCTTAATCCAAGCAGGATTTCGCGTCAATATATCTGACTTATTATTGCAAACTTCGACTTTCCCTGTATCTGGCGGGTTTGTCGCAGTCGCAAGCGACCCATGACACGCCAGGGAAGCTCCCCTCGCCGCCGGCAGACGATCCGGCCACCGCATCCGCCCCCGTCTCTATAAAGCAGATCGGAGCCGCGCCGGTTGCAGATGATGCGGTCGATATGGGTCTTGCCGTTCGGAATCGAGGCGAAGAAGCTGATGAACATGCTTTGATCTCCTGCGCGTCTACCAGATCGCGATTGCAGAAGTCATGGATGACCGCGCTCGGATCGTAAAATTGTTTTACCTAATTAAACGATCTGCGCTCCCACACCCGGTTGATCATCTCCAGCATGAAGTCGCCGATCTCGAACTCGTCGAACCGGCGCTTGTACGGCGCCGGCGGCAAGCCGATCTCCGCGGTCTCCGGGAATCCGAAGTGCAGCGGCGCGGTCATCTTGTTGTTCAGGACCATGCAGTCGGCAGTCGTGCGATCAACAGAAGTACCTGACCCCCGCATGCAAATAAAATTCGGGATGAAGCAGCGGGTATTTATAGAATTCCGCTTCATCCTCAATTTTCTCGGATTGCTGAAGGTCGTACGCGATCATCTGTTTGATTTTGCCGGCCAAAGAAGGGCTTCTGACCAGCATCCCCATCTCAAAATCATGAATGGCGCTGCGCGTATTTAAATTATAGGAACCGTGAAAAACGCAGTTCGACCGCTTATCGTAAGCGATCTTCCAGTGGGAGAAGCGGCCGGTTTTACTATAATCGTAGAAGGTGATGCCATTCTCCCAGGGCTTATACATATTGCAGCGTACGGACTTCTCATTCATGGGAATGTCATTGACGGCTATCGGGTTGCAGATGGCAATATGGGAGGCCTCCGCGGCAGGCAGACCCTTCAGCCGCTCCCAGAATACTTTATCGATCAGATAAGGATTGACGATCACCGTCTCCTCCGCCGCATAAGTGACGAGATCCAGAAAGTACGCTTGGATCAGGTTCACCGGATTGCCGGGGAAACAGGTGAATAGCGTACATTCTTCCTCCCCGCAGTTGCGATCCGCCAGTGGCCAATAGAAGGGATCCTTGGCATCGAATACATCTCCTCCTAATACGACCCACTGGTCATAGAAAAGCTGGTGAAGGTGCTCTACCGCCGCGCCTTGAATGCGAAAACAACCATCATGCCATTCCTCTTGGCCGCGGGGGGATGCCCATCGCCCTTCCATCTACCTTGACCGACCCGGAGGTCTTGAGCGGGGTCCGGTATAAGTGCATATCGCCGATATTTTGGCTTCCCATGATGGCCGTCTGACCGTCGATCACGATAAACTTCCGGTGATTCACGACATCGAGGCCGTTGATCAGTCCGTCTTGAACCAGATCCTGCAAGAACAAGGCCTCTTCCTGAACCCCCTGCTTCTCCAGTTCCCTCCGTATCTCTTCCCATTTGCTCTGGTTGTAGCAGACTTGGAAGGTATTCACGACCTTCCCGCCGGCACGCGTGATGCGGTCGGCCAGCACATCAAAATGACCGGCATCGGATCTCAATCTATGCAGCAGGGTAACCGTGAAATCGACCATCACGCGCACCTCGACGCCTCTATGAAGGGCTTCGATCAGCGCATCGGCGATGAGGTTGCCCGATTGGTCATTGAAGAACAGCATCACGGACAAATGAATGTACCGCGCAGCTTTACGGAGTTCGCCCAGCATCATCTCCAGACTGTCCGGTCCGTTCGCGTAGGCGTCGATCCGGTTGTTCCAGCTGGTCTTCGGAGCCAAGGCATGCAGCTTGACTGCATCCAGCCCCTTGATCGCTTCTTCCAGCGCAGTCCAATGCGCTTCCGTCAGCTGGGGAATCTGCTTCAATTGTTCTGTAGAAGTAAATACGCCTCCGAGCTCTTGACGATAACGGCGTACTGCTTCTTCCCTTGGGAAGAGATCGGTTATATATGCAATTAACGGCTTATCTTCCGTCAGAACTTCGAGCGGACCATCGACAAGATAGTAGTTAAGAAATTCAATTAACGTCTCACTGGGAGAATCATGAATCTTCTTATTGGTCTGCATGGCCCGCCTACCTCCTCAACATGTGCTGTAATGCCCGTTTTGTACCCGCTTAAGGAAAAGGACAAACGGATGGATGATAGGGAGATAGACGAATTACCAGCATTGCCTGAAATTGATGTATCCGATTGCATGTCGCAGATTGGATCGATCAAAGCGGGGTATGTATTGATCAGTAGCATGATTAAATGCGCCTGTTCACAGCCAGGAGAGATCGGCTATAGATTGAATCCCATTGCAGACAGGAGGTCGGTTCTTATGTCAGGCAGTTCCGAAGCCCTTGGGCAAATCAAAGAAACCGGCAAGAAGGCGGCAGACAAGGCGGCCTACCATCCCGTCGTTGAATGGATGGCCCGTCTCGGTTACGGGGCACGGGGACTTATTTATTTCTTCATGGGTCTCTTCTCCGTCAAGCTGGCACTTGGCGCTGGCGGCCAAGCGACCGATCAGCAGGGCGCCATTGCCGCGATCGGCAAACAGCACGTAGGCTGGATTTTCCTCTTGTTGCTCTTAATCGGCTTAGTGTGCTACTCCTTATGGGGGGCTCGTCCGCGCCTTGTTCGATCCCCTCCGCGTAGGCCGAGATCCGAAGGGAATTCTCGAGCGGATTGGATTCCTGTGCAGCGCCGTGTCCTATGGCCTGCTCGTTCGGCCGACATACCGCATCCTTGCAGGCGGGCCTGGAAAAGCTCATAACGGTGCGCAGACTACGCAAACCCAGCATTCCGTTGCGAAAGTGTTGAGCATGCCTTTAGGCCGTTGGTTGGCCGGCTTGGCAGGGCTGATCGTCATTGCAGTCGGCTTGATCCAGATTTACCGCGGTATCCGGCTTCATTTTGACCGGCAGACGCAGCCGCGCGGATTAAGCTCCCGTCATGCCGTTTGGGTCAAACACCTGGGACGTTACGGCATGGTATCCCGCGGGGTACTTTTTATCATCGTGGGCGTTCTGGTCCTGTTATCGGCATACCAAGTCAATCCGGGCAAAGCGCAGGGCTTTGACGGCGCGCTGCGGATGCTGCTGAGACAGCCTTATGGGGTCTGGCTGATGGGCATCGTCGCTGCTGGTTTAATCGCAATGGGCCTCTATTCCATGTTCATTGCACTTTGGTTTCGTCTTAAGAGGTAACCGCGGCATTCATCTATAGGGAAGAGGGCGGTGTTCGCATGGCGACGACATCTATTCAGAGAAGAACCGAGACGCACCGGCTTGCTTCAACGGATTTCAGAACACCCGATTGGTTCGCCAGGAAGCCCATGATCGGTGTATGGATTACGATCATTGGACTGGCCATATTTGGAATACTTGCTTTTAACGTCTATACGCAGGGTCCGATGATGGCTTGGGATAATCGAATGGAGAACAGCATGCATACGTCAGCCCTAGCCAGTCCTGCATGGGTGAGAGCGCTCATGGTGGCCGGGTTCTATGTGGGCTTGCATGGCTATATCGGCGTTGTCGTGCTGATGGGACTGTATTTCCTCTATAAACGGTTCTGGAAAGAATTCCTGATGATCGCAATCGGCTGCGGCGGTCAAGGTGCGCTCTGGATCGGGCTGGCGAACGTCTTCCATCGCGATCGGCCCGTGCTGGACAATCCGATCGGGGGGGACGATCCCCTATCCGAGCTTCCCGAGCGGCCATACGATGAGCGGCGTCATCGGCTTTGGGTTATTGGCGTACTTGCTGCTCCCGAGAATCGCCTCCCGCCTGTGGAGGGGCATGGTGATCATCATCGCCCTGCTGCTAATGGTCTATATCGGATTCAGCCGATTCTTCATGGGGTCCCATTATCTGACGGACGTCGCCGGCGGGCTGGCCATGGGCTTTGCTTGGACGGCACTGGTATTTACAGTCATCGAGCTGCTATTTAAGAAGGGGGAAAACAAACATGTCTAAAAAAGCCGAAACGCGTGAAACTGATCGTTAATCCAGGCTCCGGCGATGCCGAGAAAACACCCGAACGGGTGGAGAAGGCAGTCCGGTACCTGAAGAATGAGAATATCGAGGTGGATGTCGTTTATGCGGCTCCCAAGAAAAAGGCCTGCAAGATTGCCAAGAAAGCAGTAAAGGACGGATACAAAACGGTAATCGCCATGGGAGGAGACGGAACGATCGTTGAGGTCATCCGCGGACTGGTCGGCTCGAAGACCCGACTTGGCATCCTTGTCGGAGGCACGATGAACGATATCGCCGGAAGTCTGGGAATCCCCGAGGATCCTGAAGAAGCCTGTGCGCTTATCGTCTCCGGCCGCGCGCGCAAGATGGATTTAGGACGGGTGAAGACGAAGAAGCACAAGAAATTCTATTTTGTCATGTGCACCTCGATCGGTCTGACCGCGACCATGTATCCGAAGGTGAAGAAAGTGCCGAAAGGGAAATTAACGGGTCTTAAAGACGCTTTTACGACGTTTATGAAATTCGATCCCAAGCCTGAAGTCGTTATGACGCTGGACGACGACAGCAAGGTCAAGGTGGAATCGATGCTCGTCACCGTCGCCAATTCGCCGCTGATCGCATCGAGAAATTTAATGGCGCCGGACGCTTCGATGGGCGACGGCCTCCTGGATATCTCGGTCTATCCTGAATTCAACAAAGCCGAGGTGCTGCGGTATTTCAAGAATACCGCCAAAGAGGGCTTGATCCCGGACGGAAAGCTTCAGCGCTTCCGGGCACGCAAGGTCAAGATCAAGACGAAGCCCAAGCTCGAAGTCGCGGCCGACGGCATTCCTATCGGGAAAGGCAAGACGACGATCAAAGTCTGCCCGGGCGCCCTGCGGGTATATGCGCCGCAATTAGCGGTCACCACGGAAAGGCCGCAGGAGGAAATCAAAGAGGATATGCCTGCCCCGGTTTCTCCTTATGTCATGGAGGTTAAGGAGGAAGAAGGATTGAAGGAGTTGAATCAGAATGAATAGATTAATGGAACAAGGAGCTGCGGCGAGCGATAAGAAACCAGCCGGCGTCGCGCAAAAAAAAGCGCAGCAGACGGTTCAGGCCGAAGCAGCGCATCCGCATGAGCGGCGGCATCGGGCTGTGGCCTTTCAGATTGGAATCGCGGTGCTCGTGATCGCCTTCGGCATATTGACCTGGCTGGTCCGGAAGTCTGCTTATTTCCCGGTCGATCTATCGATCACACATGCTGTACAATCATGGAATCCTCCGCTGATTGAAGCGCTGTGGCGTATCGTCAGCTGGGCGGGCAATGCCCCTCAGGCGGCCATTGTTCCGCTGCTGCTCGTATTGATGTTATTCCTCCTCGGCTTGCACTGGGAGGCGCTTGCCTCGGTGATTACGGCCGTGTTCGTTGAAGTATCCAACCTGATTCTGAAGGTAGTCATACACCGTCCGCGGCCTGCTGCCGACCTTGTGCATGTGAACGGCATGTTCCAAAGCTACAGTTTTCCAAGCGGTCATGTCATGTTCTATACGGGCTTCTTCGGGTTTATGTTCTTTCTGACGTATGTCCTGCTTAAGCCGTCCTGGAAACGCACGCTGCTGCTGATTCTATCCGGCGGCTCCGTACTGCTGGTCGGTCCCTCGCGCATATACTTAGGCGCTCACTGGGCAAGCGATGTGTTGGGTGCCTACCTGATCGGCATCATCGAGTTGTTCATCCTCATCCAACTTTATCGCTGGGGCAAACCCCGATTCTTCGTACGCCAGCCAGTGGCGCGTAACTCTGCGCAGCCCGGACAGACTCATGCTTAACGGCTTTCTTGTCACTCACTTTTCGCGTTCCGCCCGTTTGTCTCCTATACGTCCCGCCCCTCCGCATCCCGCGGATCGCGACTCTCCGCCTCCATACCTTCCTGCCGGTACTCCGACGGCGTGCAGCCCGCCTTCTTGCGGAATACTTGCGAGAAGTGACGCACGTCGGGGTAGCCGACCCGCTCCGCGATGTCCCCGATCTTCAGCTCCGATCCGCCCAGCAGCTCCATCGCGCGCGAGATTCGCAGGTTGGTGACGTACTCTTTGAAGCCCGTCCCTGTCTTCTGCTTGAACAGCTGGCTGAAGTACACCGGGTTCAGGTAAACGATCGACGCCACTTTCTCCAGATTAATCTCGGCGCCGAAGTGCGCGTGGATGTACTGCACCGCCACCTCGATTGCCTTTTCCCCGCCGCTCGCGTAATGATCGTACACCTGCGCGGCCGACGCGCTCCGCATACGGCGCACCTCGCCGGGCACGGCCGCCAGATCGTCGATGCGCCCCGAGTGCAGCACCTGGAACGGCGTCTTCAAATACCGCTTCAGATGCGTGCGGAGCTTGTCGACCAGCAGGCCGAGCCCCGCCTCCTCCCGGAGCGTCACGAGCCCGAGCAGACTGTGCGCGTCGATGCTCGCGACGAACCCTTTGCCGGCGGCATCCATAAGTTCGGTCAGCACGTTTTCCACGATGAAGTGCTCCAGCTTCGTGTCCGCGTCGCTATCCAGACGTACCATGAGCAGATTGAAGTACGGGTGGCTCTCCGTAAACGGCGCGACGTCAATGCCGCCCAGGTCGAGCCCTGACGCCCATCGCGCGAATACGCCTTCCCGGAGGAACCGCAGATTGCGCTTCATCAGGTCGGCTTCCTTGTTGCGCTCGCTCTCTTCCGCGATCTCGCGCGCGAGCTCTTCGATCAGTCCGACGAGCGATTCCTTGCCGATCGGCTTGAGCATATAATCCCTGGCGCCGAGCCGCACGGCCTCCTGCGCGTACGCGAACTCGGAGTGCGCCGAGATGACCACCCATTTGACCTGCGGCTGCATCCGACGTGAGAACGCCATCAGCTCGAGCCCCGTCATGCCCGGCATCAGTACGTCGGTTAGCACCAGATCGACGTGCCTCGTCCGCAGCGCTTCCACGGCTTCCTCCGGATTCCCGGCGAGCAGGACGCGATGCTCGGGGGAACCCGCGGGAGATCGTCCGCTCGATGCCGCTGCGGATGATCTCCTCATCGTCGACGACGAGAATATTCATCGGGAATCCCCCTCTTCTGTAGGTTTCGGAAACGAAACCGTAATCTTCGTGCCGCGCTCGCGTTCGCTCTCGATCCGAAGTCCGAACCCTTCCCCGTACATCAATGCAATGCGGCGATGCACGTTCGCGAGCCCGATACCCCGGCGTCCCGCGGGATCCTCCTGCCGGCCCGGCGCCACGGCCGCCGCCTCCTCCAGCGACTGCCGAATGCGGAGCAGCGCCTCCTCGTCCATGCCGACGCCGTTGTCTTCGACGACGATGACGAGCGCGTCCTCCGTCTCCTCGGAGCGGATCCGGAGCGCGCCTTCGCGACTTAGCGGCTCGAGCCCGTACTTCACGGCATTCTCCACGATCGGCTGCAGGATCATCTTCGGCACTTGAGCGCCAAGCCAGCGCTCTTCGACTTCGATCTCCGTATTCACGCGGCCGCCCAGCCGGGTCTCGATAATGGTGAGATAGTGGCGCAGCTGCTCGAGCTCAAGCCGGAGCGGCGCGCGCGAGGCTTCTTCCCAGTCGCTGCTGTATCTGAATATCCGGGATAGCGCCAGAATCAGGCGGCCAAGCCTGTCGTTCTCCCGCTCGTCGAGCATCCAGTAGATCATGTCGAGCGTATTGAACAAAAAGTGCGGATTGACCTGGGACTGCAGCGCCTGCAGCTGGGCGTTTTTCTCGCTGATCGACAACAGCTTTTCCCGCTCGATCAAGTTGTCCATCTGCTGGACCATTCGGTTGAACGAGCCGACGAGCACGTTAAGCTCCTGATAGGAATGGACGCGGACCCGCCCCTGAAAGTTCCCTAGCTCGACCTGCTTCATTTGCTGAATCAGCCGCTTGAACGGCGAGGAAAACGAGCGCGACACGAGCGTCGCGAGCGCCGTCGCGGCGACGACGAGCAGGATGACGACCGTGAGCAGGAAGCGCTGCGTCTGCTTCAGCTCCAGCTTCAGGTCGCGCTTCGGCGTCACGCCGACGACCGTCCAGTCCGCAGTGCCGATCCGGGCCGCGGTCAGCAGCGCGTCCTGGCGGTCGCGGACGGCGACCTCGCCCTTTTTCAGCGTGCCCGGCCAATCGGCGGGCAACGCTTCCCCGTCCCCATCCACCTCGGGCCTCGTCCGGACGATCACGTTCCCGGCCGAGTCGCGGATGACGACGCTGCTGCCCGGCCCGATGCTGGCGTTGGACAGCGCGGAGAGAATCGGATCCTCCTCCGTCTCGATCAGCACGTAGCCGACCGACTTCATCGTGCTGAGCTCGAACAGCTGGCGGCCGAACGCGAACACCGGGCTGTCGATCCCGCCGCTCATGGGCGCCTGCGGGAAGACGCCGAGCCAGCGCATGTCCCCTTTGGACTTTTGCAGCTCGGTATACCAGTCGGTGGAATTGTAATCCCGCGTCGAAGAGCCGACCGAGCGATCGAAGCTGTATACCTTGCCCTGGCTCGAGATGACGTGGATGCCGACGATATCGCTGCGCGAATAGAAGATAGCGCCGAGGATGTCCGTTATCTGCCGTTCCCGGTTGACCGAGCTGACTTCCGGAGAGCCCGCGGGCGTCTTCTGCTGCAGCAGCTGCATCAGCTCGTTGTTGCTGTTGAGCGACTTGGTGACGCTGTCGTAGCCTTTGAGCATGAGCTCGAACAGGCCGACCGTCTGCGATATGTTTTTTTCCGCGATCACGCCGACCCTGCCCCTGATCTGCTCGGTCGCCCGTTGGTAGTAGACGAGGCTGACGACGAGCAGGAGTCCGAGCATGCTGAACAGGAAGATCAGGAACAGGCGGCCGTGGATGGATTGGAATCGTCTCATCCCCACATCTTAACCTTTAACTGCGCCAGCTACCATGCCCTTCGTGATTTTCTCGGCCAGCAGGAAGTAGACGAGGATGACGGGCAGCGCTCCGAGCACGAGGAAGGCGCCGATCGCCCCGTAGTTGACCGAATACTGGCTGACGAAGCTGTATACGCCGAACGGCAGCGTCTTGAGCGCTTCCTTGGAGATGAACGTGGCGGCGAGAATGTACTCGTTCCACACGTTGATGAACGTCAGGATGCATACGGTCATGATCGGCGGCACCGACACGGGCAGGATGATGCTGCGGAAAATGCGGAACACGTTCGCCCCGTCCATGATGGCCGACTCCTCGATCTCGTGCGGAATCGTGCGCAGGAAGCCGCTCATGATGAAGACGGCGATCGGAATCTGGAACGCGATATACGGCAGGATCATCGCCCAGCGGGTATTCAGGACGTGAATGTTTTTGAAAATGAGCATGAGCGGCAGCAGCGTGCTCTGCAGCGGAATCATCAGGCCCATCAGGAAAATCAGCATGACGACGTTGCCGTATTTCCAGCGGAAGCGCGTGATCGCGAACGCGGCCAGCGACGCGAGCAGGATGACGCAGACCATCGTGACGGAGGTGACGATCACGCTGTTCAGCAGGTAGTGCCAGTAACGGCCGCCGGCGAGCGCGTTCGAATAGTTGCTCCATTGCAGGGAAGCCGGGAGGGCGAAGAAGCTGCCCGACAAGATCTCCTCGTTGGTCTTGACCGAGTAGATGAGCAGCCACAGCAGCGGATAGAGCTGCGTGACGAGCAGGACGCCGAAGAAGCCGAATACGATCGTCTTTTTAAGGGAGAACCCACGCCGACGGACTTGCACGGTCGGCTCCCGGACGGCGATGCTGGCGGATTGGCTCATGGGGTTAGCGCCCCCTTTCGTAGGATCGCCGCACTAGTTGTAACGCTTTTCGATGCGGTTGAAGAGGAGATTGATGACGACCGTAGCGGCCAGGCACACGACCACGAGAAAGCAGGCGATGGCGCTGCCGTAGCCGTACTTTTGCGACAGAATCGAGATATTGTACATATGGCTGGCGAGAACGTCCGTCGCATGCGCGGGTCCGCCGGCCGTCGTGACCATGATGAGGTCGAACGACTGTAGCGATCCGATGAACGAGAGCACGACGGAGATCTTGAAGATCGGCACGATCATCGGCAGGGTAATATATCGGTCGGCCTTGAAGCCCTCGGCGCCGTCGATCTTGGCGGCTTCGTAGATATCGGCCGGAATGTTCTGTATCCCGGTGAACTGAATGAGGATGTGATAGCCCAGATACTGCCACAGCCCGATGACGATGATGGCGTAGATCGCCACCTTCGGCTCCGACAGCCAGGCATGCGTCCAGGAACCGAGTCCGAGCTTGATGAGGATCTGATTGATCATGCCTCCCTGCGACGCAGGGTTGTAGATGGTCTTCCACAGCTGCCCGATCACGGCGACGGACAGAATGACGGGCATAAAGTAGCTCGATACGAGAAAGTTAGGCTTGCGGACAAAGCGGCTGATCAGGATGGCGACGAACAAAGCGAGCGGCAGCTGCACCAGCATGGAGAAGCCGGCCAGCATGAACGTCCGCCTGACGGACGGCCAGAATACCGAGTCGTTCGTGAACATGCGGCGGAAATTGTCGAGGCCGACGTGCTTAGCGACGCCGATGCCGTTCCAATTCAGGGTGGCGTTGTAAAAGGATACGATGATCGGCGCGAATACGAGGCCGACGTACAGCAGCAGACAGGGCAGCACGAACGCCGCGATCGTCCAGCGGGATACCTTCAGCACATTCAAGGCGGGCGCCTCCTTCGGCGGCATGGGCGATACGGAGACGGAGGGAGGCGCCAGGCGTCCCCCTCCGTACCGCGATCGTCAGCGCCGATTATTCTTTGTTGTCTTCGTAAGCTTGCTGGTGCTCCTTGGCGACCGCCGCGGCATCCTTCTTGGAGACGAACAGGTTCTGGATGCTGGACAGATGCGCCTGAGACGTGGCCGGATTCATCGTGTTGTCGAAGGAGATGTCGCCGCCCTTGACGTCCTTGAACATCGCGAGCACTTCCATCGCCATGTCGGAGTAGCCTGCCGCCTTGAAGTCGCCGTCCACCTTTTGCGCGACCCCGACGGCGCCCTTGACCGCGAACGCTTCCTTCGGATAGTTCAGCATGAAGTAGTTCAGGAAGTCGAGCGTCTCCGGCAGGTGCTTGCTGTTCTTGGATACCGCGAACGCGCTGCCCGGCGCCAGCATGAACTGGTTCGGATCGCCCTTGCCGCCGACCGTCGGGAACTTGAACACGCCGACGTTGCCGTCTTTGTTCGCGTCGGATACCTCGATGCCGCCGGTCGCCCAGCTGCCCATGAAGTACATGGCGGCCTTGCCCGTCTTGAACAGGTTCTCGCCGGCGTTGTAGTCGAAGCTCGTCGCGCCTTCCTGGAATGCGCCGGCTTGCACGAGCTGCTCGAACGCGTCGACCGCGCTCGTGAACGCCGGGTCTTCGAACGTCTTCTTGCCGTCGACGATGTCCTGCAGGAAGCCCGGACCGCCGTTCGTGCGGAGCAGCACGTTCATGAACAGGAACGAGCCCGTCCAGGTGTCCTTCTCGCCGATGGCCATCGGCTGGATGCCTTTTTCCTTCAGCTTCTTCACGTCGGCGACGAGATCCTCGAACGTCGTCGGCGGCGCGTCGATGCCGGCTTGCTTGAACAGCGCCTTATTATAGTAGAGCAGCGCGATGTTGTTGCCGTCGGGCAGCGCGTACAGGTTGCCGTCGAAGGTGTAGTAGTCCAGGATCCCGGATTGGAACGAGTCCTTCAGGCCGTTCTTCTCGACCATCTCGTTGAGGGGCGCGAACAGGCCGGCGTCGACGTAAGGCTTCATCTGCGCGGACGGGTTGACGATCGTGATGTCCGGCACCTCGTTGGAGGCGGCTTGCGTCTTCAGCTTCTGCTTCTGCTGGTCGGTGTTCAGCGAGTCGAGCTCGATATGGACGTTCGGGTGGTCGGTCTCGTACTGCTTCACGATCTTGTGCAGCATGTTGTACTTCGGATCGGTCGGGTCCGGATAAATGTTCTGGAACGTAATCGTTACTTTTTCGCCGCTGGCGGCGCTGGAGGAGGCGGGCGCGCTGGCCGAAGCCGAGGCCGGCGTAGAGGCCGAAGCCGATGGGGAAGCCGCCGCGTCGCCGCCGTTGTTCCCATTATTGGAAGAGCCGCAGGCTGCCAAGCTGACGGCGAGGAAGCCCGCCATCGCGGTGCCAGCCACCTTTTTTGCCGGTCGTAATCATGTTCGAATCCCCCCTTGACTTGGTATAGCCTCATTATGCTCGGAGGTGTAATCGCATACAATGCGTATACTTAGGAGTCGATGTTTGTTTTCTTAATATGGCTTCAAAATGGATTGATAATGGTTTGCGAAACATCGGACTTCGCGCGTCGCAGTAATCGCAATTTCTGCGGTTGTAGCTGGTCGTCTTTTAAGTAACGGTGCTTTTCGCGCTTGCAGCACCCGCTTTTCGCCCGCACACCGCTGTAAGCTCGCTTTTCTCGCTTGTTTCCGGGCGCGATTCCAGTAACGTTGCTTTCCTCGCTTGCACATCATCGCAGCGCAGCACAAAAAATCTCCCTCCCCGCTATCCGCGGTTCGGGAGATTCCTTAACCATCGCCTTATTGTCTTCTTCGCACCGGGATCCAGATCTCGCTCCGGTAGTCCGGCTTGCTCGTGTCCTGGCCCTCGTTCCACAGCAGCTCGGGACCTGGCGCCAGCTCGTAGCTCGAAGACGGAAACCACTCGGCGTAAATCCGCCCCCAGACGGATTGCAGCGCGGACGGGAAAGCGCCGACCGCCTCGAATACGGCCCACTCCGAAGCGGCGACCTCCAGCGCGTTCAGGTGCGCCGGGCATTCCCGCGTCGTCGCGGCACCGATGTACTGGTCGACCTCGCCGCCGTCTTTCCTTCCCTCCGAAAAGTTCGCCGAAGCGCTGATCAATCCGGCCGGCTCGACGTCGGACAGCCCCTTCAGCTCCGCGATCAATTCCCCCCGTCAGACGGCCCCAAAGCTCCGCGATGTGCGGGTTGACGCCCTCATAGATCAGGGGCACCCGCTTCATGATACCGACGATGCGAAACGCCTCTTTTTCAACCAACCGATACTTCATCTCGTCGCCTCCCTCGATCGTCAATCGGAAGGTCATCCGCGGATAGGCTTTGAGCGGCCGGCCGAGCCGGCGCGCCTCGGAGGGCGCCAAGCCGTGCATCGCCTGAAAGGCGCGGGCGAACGAATCCGCCGTGCCGTAGCCGTACTTCACCGCGATATCGAGGATTCTCGCTTCGCTGCCGATCAGCTCGAACGCCGCCAAGGTCAGGCGTCTGCGCCTCACGTACTCCGTCAGCGTCACGCCCGCGAGCGAAGCGAACATGCGGCGAAAATGATGCTCGCCGCAGCAAGCCCGCCGCGCGGCTTCGCCGATATCGGGCGCTTCCTCGTCCGCGAGATGCGCCTCCAGATACGCCAGCCCCTCGTTCAACCGGTCAAGTCCGTTCATGCGGAACGACCTCCCTTCGCCTTCAAGATTAGCAAGACCGACACGGAGAGGTCCGACTTTTCCGGTGCAGGTTCGGACGGATGACGATGCAACGCAGGAAAGAGCGCCGGATTACAGGAGCCTCCAGAATACGGCCGGTTATACCTTCGCGATCTTGGCCGGATTGTTGATTTTGTAAGGAATCGGATGCTTCGCAAGCTTTTTGGCGACGACCTTGGCCTCGAACGTGAGCTTGTCCCCCGCCTCGAGCTCAAGCTTCTTCAGCGTGGCGCTGTGGCTCGACCATGCCTCGCCCAGCTCCGTCTCCGTGCCGGCGATTGTGACCGCCTCATAGATGATGACCTCGTCGTCGTTGTCCGCGAAGTGGTTGGGCACCGTCGTGAACTCCTTGACGGTCGCCGTCAGCTTGACCTTTTCCTCGGGAAGCTGCACCTTCTTCGACCGCGCCGCACCGGCCTTCGCCTTGGGCAGCGCCCTGGTGGCAGCAGGAGACGCAGGAGACGCATCCCCCGATGCGACGAACGAAGCGAACGCGTCCGCCGCCGAACGATCGTCCTCTGCCGGCGCCTCTACGCCCGGGGGAGACGCCGATGCCGGGCTCGCCGCGACGGGGGCCGTCTCGGATGCAGTCTCCGCGGCCGTCTCCTCGCGCTCGCCTCCCGCATCCTCCGTATCCGCGGCGCTCGCATAGCGCTGGCCAAAGTTCGCCGCCTGCATTTCCTTCAAATAAGAGGGGTGAATGCAGTGCTTCTGCTTGTTCGGGAGCTCGATGACGGCGGTCATATGATCGACGTAGCCGACGATGCCGCAGGCTTCCTTCAGTCCGTTGCCCTTGTAGTAGAACGTCTTGGCCTTGGTCGCCTTCTCGGAGACCAGGTCCCATTCCTTCAGCTTGTCGAGCTGCTCCGCTTCGTCCGCGAACGCAATATAACTCGCCGGCTCAATGACAAACGCGTAAACCATCTTATCCCGCCTTTTATCCATGAATAATCCCGGACCGGACTCATATCCTGTATCCAAGTATAGCGCTATAGCTTGATTATAAATCGTACCGCCGAAAGAATACCACCGCCCGTATTCCCCGCGCGAAGCCGCATCTGCCACCGCGACGCTATTCACCCCGGCCCAAGCGCCCACATACTTTGGTTAAAAAGCAAAGCGGGTGCGATCCATGATCAGCCGCTCCGGCCTCATCGCCTTGCCCGAGGATGCGGGCGCCCATCCTTTGTCCAACGTGGAGTGGTGGTACTGCTACGCCTTGCTGACCGGGAGCAGGGGCGGGCGCTACGCCGTCATGGCTTCCTTTTTCCGCGTCGGGGAATGGGCGGCCCCCAAAGGACATTATATCATCCACTCGCTCGCCCGCTTGGACAGGGCGCGGTTCGAAAGTCATTCGGAGCTCGACCGGTCGCTCGCGCTCCAGATGGCCGGCGTCTACTTGCCCGCTTATTTGCTGGCGCATCCGACCGACGGACATACGTGGGACATCTACAGCCGGCTGCTCGCGAGCGCCCTGCCCGAGCCGCATCGCTATATGCCGTCTTCGTCCGCCAAAGCCCGTCCGACCAGGCTCGCCTACGGCCAGAACCGGATGACGTTCGCGAATGACGCCGAGGCCGGCTTCGAACTGACGCTGAGCGCCGACACCGCTCGGCTTCGCTTGAAGTTCGCGCCGAACAAGCCCGTATCCGTCATCGACGAGTCGGGCGGGCTTAACGGCTTGCGCTATTACTCCCAGACGCGCAGCCGCGTGTACGGAGAGCTGTACGAAGAAGGACGCGCGGAGACGCTGCGCGGCGAAGGCTGGTTCGATCATCAATGGGGGCGCAGCTACGGGCTGCTGACGGGCGAGGGCTGGGACTGGTTCGGGCTGCAACTCGACGACGGCCGCGAGCTGCTCGTCAGCCGGCTGCGGCCGGCCGGTTCGGGCATGGCAAACGGCGCTGAAGCTCGCACCGAGGCCAGGCTCATCGGGCGGGACGGCTCGACGGCGCCGTCGGACCGTGTCGTTCTTCGCCCCTTAAGGCATTGGCGAAGCGAAGAGACGGGCGCCGACTATCCCGTAGCCTGGACGATATCGCTGCCCGACTACGGGATGGCGCTTCGCGTCGCGCCGCTCATGGACCGGCAGGAGATGCCCGTGCTCGGACCGCTGCGGGCGATCTGGGAAGGCGTCGTCTCCTTCGAAGGCGACGGACGGGACGGCGACGGGGCGCCGGCGCGGATCGCGGGCTACGGCTTCATGGAGCTGGTCGGCTATCCGCAGTCCGCACGGATTGCGCCGGCGCCTTTCCGTCACTGGCCGTAGTTGTTCGCCGCGTCCGACAGCTGCCCGGCGACTTCCGCGATAGGCGCCAAGGCTCTGCTGAATTCGTCCATGCCCGCCGATACGGGCTTGGACGAATTCGCGATCTCCCCTACCGTGCGATCCAAAGCAAAAAAAAGAGCAATCCAAAAGAAATATTCGCAACATTCGTATGCTATGGTAGAATCGAGCAACAAAGCGAGCCGGAAAAGCGTTTACTTTGTGAAAACCGACCGCATCGCTATGAACGCCGCCAATATTAAGGAGTGTATGAACCTATGAATTCGGCATCCCCTGTCGCAACGGGAAAGCCGCCCAGCCTGCTGTCGAGCCGCTTCCTGCAAACCATCCTGCTGTCCAACGTCCTGCTGCAAATCGGCATCTGGGTCCGCAACTTCGCGATCCTGCTGTACGTCGCGGCCAAGACGGACAACGACCCCTACGCCATCTCGCTCATCAGCGTCGCCGAGTTCGCCCCGATCTTCGTCTTTTCGTTCATCGGCGGCACCTTCGCCGACCGCTGGAAGCCGAAGCGCACGATGGTATGGTGCGACCTGCTGTCCGCCGTGTCCGTATTCGTCGTGCTGCTCAGCATCCACTTCGGCACCTGGCATGCCGTCTACCTCGTGACCTTTATATCCGCCATCCTGTCGCAGTTCTCCCAGCCCTCCGGCATGCGCCTGTTCAAGCAGCACGTGCCGGAAGCCCAGATGCAGCAGGGCATGGCTATCTTCCAGTCCCTGATGGCCATCTTCATGGTGCTTGGCCCGATGCTCGGCACGTTCGCCTACAGCCGCTTCGGACTGGAGACGTCGATCGCGGTCATGGGCGTCGCATTCCTGCTGTCCGCGGCCGTGCTCGTCCGGCTGCCCGCCGACCTGCCGCAGGAGCGCAATGCCGCGCAGAGCCATTTCCGCCGGGAATTCGTCGAAGGATTCAGCTACGTCTGGCAGAGCCCCGTGCTTCGCATGCTCGGACTGGCCTTCCTGCTGGCGGGCCTCGCCGTCGGCACCGCCCAGGCGCTCAACCTGTTCGTCGTCATCGAACGGCTCGGCAAGCCGGAGGACTTCCTCCAGTACATGCTCATGGTCAGCGGCGGCGCGATGCTCATCGGCGGCGGACTCGTCGCCGCGTTCGCCCAGAAGGTGCCGCCGCAGGCGCTGCTTGCTACAGGCATGTTCTTCGGCGCGGTCTGCACCGTGATCGTCGGCTATTCCACGAGCGTGCCGCTCACGCTGGTCGTCCAGTTCATTAACGGGCTCGTCTTCCCTTGCATCCACATCGGCATCAGCACGATGATCCTCAAGTGGTCCAAGCCGACGATCATCGGACGCGTCAACGGCGTGCTGAGCCCGATGTTCACCGGCATGATGGTCATCTCGATGTCCGCGGCGGGCGCGCTCAAGAAGTCCTTTCCGCTCGAGGTCATCTTCTCGGCGGCCGGCGCCCTGTTCCTGATCGGCACGTTCGCGATGCTGGCGATCGTCAGACAGCGCCCGCCGGTGCACGCCGCCGAGGGCATGGCGCAGACGAGCGCCTAAGGCGTTTGCGTCGTAAGATTTATCGGCGTGTATGAAGATTGAAAATCTTCCGACGCCGAAAAATAAGTTCTATGCTGACTAAATGAAACAGCGGTGGACTAAGACTTGAAACAAAGTCTTAGCCCAGACTTAATAACATCCGAAGCATTGTTTGTAGTCCATGTGGAGAAGCCGCGAATGAAAAGCTGCGCTATCGTTCCAGCTCGCTAAATGCTGGCTGTCAGTCTACGACTTTAGCGGCTGTCGCTCGCTAGCGATGCATGCGATCCTCTCCCTTGCGCGCGGCCAATCGCCGCAGCTCGCGCCGATGCGTAAAGGCAAGCAGCAGCCCGTTCGCGAGCGCGAGTGCCGCGATCGGCGCAGGGAAGGCGCGTGCGAGCGCGTAGACGAACAGCAGCAGCATCCCCAGCACGACCTGGAAGGCGTCCGCTTCGGCGGACGCCTTCTTTGGGCCTCGCGTCAGGCGGCCGCCAAAGAGCAGCGCCGCGAGGATGACCGCATAAGCGAGCGCGCTCTCGAACGAGAGCGCGCACCAGACGCCGAACGTGGTCGCGATCGCTTTGCCGCCTCTTCCCCGAAGGAACGGGGAGAAGGCATGACCAAGTACGGGCATCAAGGCAGACGCGGCAGCGGCATAGCCCGACATGCGTCCGGAAGCGAGCATGATAGCTACAGGAGCCAAGCCTTTGGCAAAGTCGAGCGCGATTCCTGCGATGCCATATGCGAAGCCGGCCGCCCGCCACAGATTCAGGGCACCCGGATTGCCGTCGCCGATCTCGCGAAGGTTGCTGCGCGCCGCAAGGCCCAGCCAGTAGGAGAACATGAGCGAGCCGCACAGGAACAGCGCCGCCGACCAGAGGAGGAACGTCACTTCGAATCGCCCCTCACGCGGATTTTTCTCCCTTTCCAAGGCACATGTCCGACGATCAGCACGCGATACGACGAGTAAAGCATGATGTACAGGAAAAACGCGGTGCTGATCGGATGAAGCGCCGGCAGCCAAAGCCCGAAGCGCCCGGTATGGCGGGAAAAATAATAGATCTGCAGCGTATACAGCAAATAGCCGGCCGCCCATGCGGGCGCCACGGCCGTATGGAGGACGAATGGCGCGGCCTCGGCGCCAATCAAACCGACCAGCCATAAGGCGATCAGCAGCACCGTCGGCTTGGCGAGCTTGCCCGTGCTCTGCACCGCGCCTTTGCCGAAGCCCTCGACTTCGCTGCGAATGCCGCCCGGATACATGCGAAACGTCACCAAGCCGCGACCGATAAAATTCGTGACCGGCACGCCGGCCTCGGCGAACCGCGCCCCGAGCGTCAAATCGTCCAGGAGCTCGCCTTTGACGCCCTCATGGCCTTTCGCAAGCTCGTAGTCGGCGCGCGACGTCAGGATGCAGGAGCCGTACAGCCCCTTCTGCGCGTTGGCCCGCTCGAACGGCGACGTAAACGCGAATAGGCCGAGCAGGTTCGGGACCAGTGCCAGCCGTTCGTACAACTTTTCCGTGTAGTGGTAAGGAACGACGGATACGACGCCGTTCGTGCGAGACCTCGCTTCGACCAGCGCGCCGAGCGCGTCGGGCGCGAGCCGCACGTCCGCGTCCAAAAACGCGATCAAGTCTCCCGTCGCCCGCAAATAGCCGTTCCACACCGCCCAGTTCTTTCCCGTCCAGCCTTCCGGCAGCGGCAAGCCTTCGACGAGCGTCGCACCGAATTCTCTGGCGATCGGGCCTGTCCGGTCCGCGGATCCGTCGTCGACGACGATGATCTCATACGGCCGATAACGCTGCGCGCGAAGCGACGAGAGCAGGTGCGGCAGGTTCTCCTCCTCGTTCCTTGCCGGAATGACGACCGACAGTCGGGATGTCTCAGAAGACCGCGAAGCTGATTGCGGGATCGTATTCCTTCGGAAAAGGACAAAGCCCGCGGCGCACGCCGGAACCATAAACGCCAGCCAGATCCACATGCCGCTCCCCCCGCCCCTCGCCCGATGATTCGGCCCATGCGCCGTTATCTCATCTTATTAGCTGGCGAGGGAAAAGATGATCGGGATCCGGCCATCCGGGAGGTTGAAGCCATAGTCAAGGTCAGCGTGGAATGGAGGCGAGACCGGATCAAGACGGACGCTTTTCTTTTTTGGGAGAAATCGTGTAACTGAAGCTGATCAAAAAGTCGATGCCCAGCACGACGGACCAGAGCCGGATGACCCGGACGAGCTGCTCCGTGCCGTTCGCATCGTCGACGAGGTAGATCATGCCGGCCAGGCAGAGACAGCCGATCGCCCAAGCCAGCAGATGCTTGAACCAGCCGAGGCGTTCCTGCCGCGCATGCTCGCGTCCGAATCGCGCCTTGGGCGCCGGCGCCGCCCCCCCCGGCGAACCGATGGGCGAAGCGTTCGTCCGCCCACCGGACCATCGCGTGGCCGAACGCGATCGAGACGCCGATATACACCGCGGAGAGTCCGTGCGCGAACGTCGCTTCGGCGCCCTGTCTCAAGTGCGCGACCGTCACCGCGAGCAGGACGATATCGACGACCGGTGTCAGCAGGAGCAGGGCGGAGCCCGTCTTTTTCCATTTCAAAAGGTAACGGCAAGCAAGCCCCGCCAGAATAAGCACCCAGAACGCGACTTCGCAGCCGATGATGACGCCGAGCATTTCAACCTCTCCTTTTACCATACAATCGTATTAAATAAGACCAGTATATCAGCTTCTTTTAATAATACAATCGTATTATAATAAGGACATGCCAAAAATCGTCGACCATGAGAAACGAAAACAGCATATCGCCGAAGCCGTCTGGCGCCTCGTCCGGCGCGAGGGCATCGACGGCGCATCCGTGCGAAGAGTCGCGGAGGAGGCAGGCCTGACGCTCGGCGCGCTGCGGCATTACTTCGACGCGCAGCACGATTTGCTCGCCTACGCGATGCGCCTGCTGATCGAGCGGGTCGGCGCGCGAATCGAAAGGCTTCCGCTCTCGGGAGAGCTGCGAGCGGACATGGAGACGATCGTCGCGCAGCTCGTGCCGCTGGACGAAGAGCGCCTGGCGGAAGCCGAAGTCTGGCTGGCGTTCGCGGGCAAGGCGGTGTCCGATCCCGCGATCCGCGCGCTCAGCGAAGAGGCTCACAAGGCGCTGTATGAAGGTTTCAAGCGCATGATCGTCGCCCTGTGCGAGCGGGGACTCGCCCGGCCCGGCATCGATCCGGAGCTCGAGGCCCGCCTGCTGCACGCGCTCGTCGACGGACTCGTCGTCCATCATACGATCTACGCCGAGCATCTGGACCCCGCCGGGCTGATGCGAATCGTATCCGCACATCTGGACGGGCTGTTCAAGGCCGAATAGCGTGACGGAACGGAGCTGAGCGGCTTACCGCGAACCGCCGCTCTCTTTGGTCTATCGCTACGTCGTCGCCACTCGCTGCTTGCAGCGTCCCGCAGCATCCGCTGCGGAAACCGCTTCGGCTTCCGGGCGCGAGCGTTCCGAATGCTCGACGATCCCCTCCGCCGCGCGCTTGCCGACGACGATGCGAAGCGGTATGCCGAATAGACCCGCATCCTTGAGCTTGACGCCCATGCGCTCGTCCCGGTCGTCGAGCAGGGGATCGACGCCGCTTGCTTGCAGCGTCCGGTATAGTTCTTCCGCGAGCGATCTCTGCGTCTCGGCGAGGTTCGACCTTAACCCCCGCCCCGCGCCTCGGCATGCTCCGTCCGAATTTCCGCCGCGCCGCCCATGTAGGGCCGCAGCGCCAACGGCACGTAGACCGAGCCATCCTCCCGCTGGTGGTTCTCCAGCAGCGGGATCAGGATGCGCGGCGTGGCGACCGCCGTATTGTTAAGGGTGTGCGCGTAGCGCAGCGTCCCGTCCGCGTCGCGGTAGCGAATCCCCGCCCGTCGCGCCTGAAAGTCCAGCACGTTCGACGACGAGTGCGTCTCCCCGTAAGCGCCGCGGCTCGGCATCCACGTCTCGATGTCGTACTGCTTGTGCGTCTTCTGCGACATGTCGCCGATGCAGACCGCCACGACGCGGTACGGCAGCTCGAGCAGCCGCAATATTTCCTCGGCGTTGGCCGTGATCTCCGCCAGCATCGCGTCCGACTCCGCGGCTTCGCCGCGACATACCACGACCTGCTCGACCTTGGCGAACTGATGCACCCGATACAGCCCGTGTACGTCTCGCCCTGCCGAGCCGACCTCGCTTCGAAAGCATGGCGTCGCTGCCGCAAGGCGGATCGGTTCCTCCAGGTTCACCGTCTCGCCCGCGTAATACGATACCAGGCCGACCTCCGACGTACCGATCAGATACTTGTCGCCTTCGGCAAGCGCGTAGGTCTGGTCCTTTCCCGCCGGGAAAAAGCCGGTATTTTCGAACGCCTCGCCGCGCATCACGGCCGGCAGCTCGAGCGGCGTGAAGCCCCGCCGCTCCATCACGTCCATCGCCAGCTGCTGCACCGCCCGATGCAGGCGGCTGCCGATGCCCTTCAGCACGTAGCTCCGCGTGCCTCCGAGCTTCACCCCGCGCCCCAGATCGAGCAGGCCGAGCCGCTCGCCAAGCCGAACATGATCCAGCGGTTCGAACGCGAACGCGGGAATCTCTCCGACCCGGCGCAGCTCGACATTGTCCGCGTCCGATCGCCCGTCCGGCGTGTCCGCCGATACCGGATTCGGCACGAGCTCGAGCAGCGATCGCCACGCGGCCGAGACTTCCGTTAACCGCGCCTCGAGCGCCTCGAGCTTCGCGTTTGCCTCCCGCACCTTTCCTTTTGCTTCGCCGACCAGCGCTTCGTATGCGGCGGCGCCCGAGGCTTCGCCAGGCAACGCCGCATTGCCGAGTCTCGCGCCCCGTTCCCCGGCGTTTCTAACGTTAGCCCCGCTCGGCGCCCGCTGCGACTTGACGAGCGCGGCGATTGCCTCGCTCTGCCTGTTGCGCTCGGCCCGCAGCCCCTCGACCTCCTGCAGCAGCGACCTGCGCGACGCGTCCAGCTTCAGCAGCTCGCGAATCGACACCGCGATTCCTTTGCGGTCCGCCGTATGCTGCAGCAGCTCCGCATGTTCGCGAATATAGGTCATATCCAGCATGCTTGCCAGCCTCCTTCCCTAGCCCCGCCGCTTGCGGAAGTCGTTCATGAATCCGGCTAACGCCCGGCAAGCCTCCACGGGCACGCCGTTGTAGATCGAGGCCCGGATCCCGCCGACGCTCCGATGACCCGCAAGACCCGCAAAGCCGGCAGCCTGCGCCTCCTGCACGAACGCCTTCTCGAGCGCTTCATCCGGCAAACGCCACGTCGCGTTCATCGCCGAACGGTCCGGCTTCTCCACGATGCCGCGGTAAAATCCGCCGCTCCCGTCGATCGCCTCGTAGAGCATCGCTGCCTTCTCCGCGCTCCGCGTCTCCATCGCGGCGACGCCCCCTTCCCGGGCCGTCCAAGCCAGCATCAGCTTCATCATGTAGATGCTGTGCACCGGCGGCGTGTTGTACAGGGAATTGTTGCTCGCGTAGGTTGCATATCGGAAAATCGCAGGTACCTTGGCATTCGCCGCCGCCGCCAGCAGGTCCTCGCGGATCACGACGGCCGTGACGCCCGCCGGTCCCAGGTTTTTCTGTGCGCCCGCATAGAACATAGCGAATCTCTTCCAGTCGATCTGCCGGCTCAATATGTCGCTCGTCATGTCGCCGATCAGCGGAATGCCGCCCGTGTCCGGAAATGTCTTGAACTGCGAACCTTCGATCGTATTGTTCGTCGTCACATGGGCGTAAGCGGTATCTCCCTCAGTCAGACTCGCCAATGCCGCTTCCACGTCCGGCAGTTTCGCCCACCCGGTCGCCTTGCCGCTCGCCAGCACCTCCGCGGCTCCGACCGTCAGCGCCTCCTCGTACGCCTTTTCCGAGAAGCTTCCCGACAGCACGTAACGCCCGACCTTGCCCGCCGTCAACAGGTTCATCGCCAGCAAAGCGAACTGCGCGCTCGCCCCGCCCGACATGAACAGCACGCGGTAGCCCGCATCCCGCAGGCCGATCAGCTCAAGCAGCTGCCGCTCCGTCTCCGCGATCATGCCTTCCACCGGCTTGCTGCGATGCGACATTTCCAGGAGCGACATCCCCTGCCCACCATAATCCACGAAGCTGTCCCGTCCCTGCTCCAGCACCTCGAGCGGCAGCGCCGCCGGTCCCGGATTGAAGTTGTACGTCCGATCCATTTTCCTTCGCCTCTTTCTCCAAGATAGTCGGTTGAAAACGCAAAGACGCCCCTCGTCCGAATTGGGACGAGGAGCGTCAGCTCGCGGTGCCACCCAACTTGATGAACCGGCGCGCGGGGCGCGGCTCATCCTCTTGGTTCCGCGGTAACGGGCGGGGCCGGTAAACTTAGGATGCGGCCGCATCTCGCGATAACGGGCCGCTCTTGACGGGAACGCCTCCGAGTTGGATGCTCTTCACGGGCATGATTCCGATCTGCGATTGTTTGCTCATTTTAACGGAGGTCCTGCGGGATTGTCAACAGGCTGATCCATCGCCCGCCTCTCCGAACGAAGCCGAATCGAAAAACACCAGCTCGCGGTCGCTTCCGAACTTGCCTGCATACCTCGCCTGCTCGAGCATGATCGCTTCGGGGCTCATTCCCGGCGTATAGATGCCGATCGCGATGCGGCTTAGCGCCGACTCGCGGACGGCCTGGACGATATGCTCGTCCCCGTCGAACGACAAGCCGAACACCGTAAGCCCGCCGGTCAAGCGCTTCAGGCTGTCATAGCAGAACGAGAGGTACTCGTTTTCCAAAATGCGCGACATTTTGTGCCGGCTCAGTCCTTCGGACACGAACAGCGGCACCGCGTCCCCGCTTCGGTACAGCTGGTCCAGCGTGCGCGGCAGCGTCAGCTGGCGGCTCTCGGCCACGATCTTGCGCGTGCGCTTGTCCTCCGTGTACAGGTGCAGCGCGCCGTGCAGGAAATGAAGCGGGATGCGCTCCGCGTACTTCTCCGGCACCAAGGGCGAGAAAATGCAGTCGAAAAAGTAATCCTTGAAGGAGGATGGCGAAGTCATGATGGCCCAATACGGAATCAGGTCGTAAGAGGTGGTGAAAATCGCTTTGAACCGGGCAAGCTGCACGCCCAGCTCGGCGAGCCTTCCGTGTCTGCGGCCTTCCGCGGGCTGCGCGTCTGCCGGGGTGTCGATATCGGTCTTCTCGGGATGCACCTGCTGCACGACACGGACGAGCGCATGGCGGATGTCCGCGTACAGGCCCGGCAGTCTGCCGCTGTCATTCCCGACGAGCCCGTTCAGGCTGATCGCCTGGTTGATCTCCCGCAGCGCCAGCTCGAAATTGGTCGTGCCGAGCGCCCGGAAGATCGCGGACACCGTCTCCTCCATAAACGGCGTCGCGGCCTGAAAGAGCGAGCCGTAGCTGAACCGCGGCGAATAGGAGATCGACAGCCCGTTGCCCGACAGCAGTGCGTCTGAATGCGCTTCCTGAATATCCCGATAAGCATACATCTCGTAGCGAAAAGACATATGGCGCCTCCCCCCCGGCATCCTCCGAATCTCGTTTCCCGGCGGCGCCGGGCTTTGATTCGAGTATACCAGACAGGGAGGCGCCATGCTTTTCAAAGCCCTTTCACTCCGGCCGATCCAGCGAAAACGCTTCGCCCAGCTTCGCGTAGGCGTTGCCGGCGAGCCGGCTCACCGGCTGCAGCAGCTGCGCGTCGATCCTGCCGCCGCTCAGCAGCTCGTCAGCGACATGGAAGCGGACCACGCGCCCGATCAGCAGGTCGCACGCCGGCGCGTCGGCCGTTCCGCCCAGCGGATAGGCGTGCTCGAGCACGCATTCCATGCGTATCTTCGCCTCGGCGAGCCCCGGCACGGGCACGGCGCTGCTCGGCACGGCCGTGAAGCCCGCAAAGCCGAGCTCGCTCTCCTCCGGCGGCAGATTTGCCGCCGCGAGATTCGCCGCGCCTACGTTCGACTCGTCGGTGACGTGGACGACGAAGCTGCCGGTCGCCACGGCGTTGCGCGCGGTGTCCTTTTTGGGCCCCGCCCTTGCGCTGGACCGAGATCGACACCATCGGCGGATTGGCGGTCACGATATTGAAGTAGCTGAACGGCGCCGCGTTGACCACCCCGTCCGCCGACAGCGTCGTCATCAGCGCGATCGGGCGCGGCACGATGCTGCCGATCATGAGTTTGTAGTTGTCCCGTTCGGTCTGTTCGGATGGATCGATCGCGATCATGCTTGCTCTCTCCCTTCGCCGCGGCCGTCATGCGCGGCCTGCGCGGCATCCCTGAAATTAAGCCCGGTCGGCGTCCAGCACGCGAACCTCGATCGGCGGCAGCACGGCTTCAAGCTCGGCGCGTCTCGGTTCGAACCATTCGGGCAGCATCAGCCGCTCGCCGAGCGCCTCGGTCGGCTCGTCGCGGGCGAAGCCGGGCGGGTCCGTCGCGATCTCGAATAGATGCCCCCGCTCTCGCGGAAGTAGATGGCATTGAAGTACTGCCGGTCGGTAAACGGCGTCGGCTGGAAGCCGTGCACGAGCGTCCGCTCGCGCCAAACGCGGTGATCCTCGTCGTTCTTCGCGCGCCATGCGATATGGTGTACCGTGCCGGAGCCGCCATGACCGCCCGGGGCGGCATCCTCCCGCACCTCGACGATATTGCCCAGCTCGCCGTACGCGCGGAACCGGACGAGGCCGCCTTCCGAGCCGACCTTCTCGAGTCCGAGCAGCCCCTCCAGCGTCTCCATCGTCTTGTCCGGCGCGAGGCTGAAGAGCACGGCGCCGCCAAGGCCCTTGATCGCCTTATCCGCCGGCACGCCGCCGAACGACCACTTGCTTGGCTCGCCCTGCTCGCGCTCGACCAGCTCAAGCTGCAGCCCGTCGCGGTCGCGGAATCGCAGGAAGGTCTCTCCGAACCGCGTCGTCCGCTCGAAGGCGATCCCCAGCTTCGTCAGACGTCCCTCCCAGAAGGGGAGCGCGCCGACCGGCACCGCGAACGTCGACCAGCCCACCTGCCCGCCGCCGATCAGTCCCTTGCGGCCGTGCCCGAACGGGAAAAACGTAATCGCCGTACCGGGGCTTCCGCTTTCATTGCCGAAGTAGAGGTGGTAGACCTCCGGTCCGTCGAAGTTGACCGTCTTCTTCACGAGCCTCAGCCCCAGTACGCCCGCGTAAAAATCCACGTTTTCCTGCGCGTTGCGAACGAATGCCGTAATGTGGTGAATGCCGGACGTCTTCTGGGTCATCGATATCGTCTCCTTCGCCTGTTGGCGATTCGCTTTATCTTTAAATTGTTTATCTTTAATTTAAGATAAATATACAGCAACATCCCCGCTAATGCAAGCGGGGGATTTCGGCGCATGCCGATATTTAAATCGCGTCCAGACCGGGATGCCCGACGAACGGGAGGTCGTCCCGACGCTCCGCCCCCCTGTTCCGTCTCGTCCACGATGCCGAGCTGGCGCGCTTTGATGACGGCCTCGACCCTCGATTTGACCTTCAGCTTGTGAAAAAGATCCGTCAGCGCGTACTCGAGCGACCGCTGGCTGATCAACAGCGCTTGGGCGATTTCTTTGTTGCTCTTGCCCCGGGCGATCTCCGTCAGAATCTGCCGATCCCGCTCGGACACGGCCATGCACGCTTGATCGGCGCGCGGCTCGGGACGCGGCTCGCTCGGACGTCTGAGCTGCTTGAGCAACTCCAGCGGCAGGACGGCTTCTCCGCGCGCCGCGCACCGGACCGCCGTCACCAGCTGCTCCCTGTTCACCGTCTTGGGCAGAAAACCGGAGAGTCCCGACTCCACCATCAGGTTAAAGTGATTTTTGAAGTCAAAGCCCGTATAAATAAGAATCGTCGCGTCCGGCCGGATGCCGAGCATGCGCTTCGACAGCTCGAGTCCGTTCATATCGGGCATCTGCAGATCGACGAGGATCACGTCGAACCGCAGCCGCTCCGTCAGCTCGATCGCCGCCGCGGCCGTATTCGCGAAGCGCACCCGGATGTCGCCCTCCTGCTCGAGCAGCAGCTTCGTTCCTTCCATGACCGAGGGATGGTCGTCTACCGTCAAAACTTCTATCATGTGAATGCCCTCCCGTCGCAGCCCGGTCTAGCCGGCAGCCGGTATGCGGATGCTGATGGAGAGCCCGTCGTTCGGAGCCGAGCAGAAAACGATCTGGCCGCTCATGCTATGCACGCGCTCCTTCATGCCGTATACGCCCATGCTTGCGAATGCGCTCTCCGCTTTCTCGATGTCCATGCCAACGCCGTTGTCTTCGTAGTGCAATTGAATCAAGCCTGCGGACGCCGCGAGCGAGATCTTCACCCGGGTCGCCCGCGAATGCTTGGACGCATTCGCGAGCAGCTCCTGCACGACGCGGTATATGCCGAGCATCTGGTCCTCGCACAAAGCTTGCCCGATATCGCCCAGCTGGTAGTCGATCGCATAATCGGCGCGAAGCTGGGTCAGCTCGAATAGCGACGCCAGCGAGGATGCGAGCCCGGCTTCCTTCAGCATGGGCGGGCGCAAATCGATGCACGTCATGCGGATCTGGTACATGACGTCAAGCAATCCTTCCGCGATCGACTGGAGCTTGCCCCGCGTATCCGGGTCCAGCGTCGGATCGGCGATCATCTGCTCCGCCTTGCGATACCAGACGATCTGCTCCTGGAGCACCGAGTCGTGCAGATCCTGGGCGAATCGCTTGCGCTCGTGCTCGTTCAGCTTGAACAGCAGCCGGAGCAGCTTGGACGGCACGGCGGCCTGCGTCGATGCCGACTCCACCTCCCGGGTCAAATCCTCGATCACGAGGAAGTTGTCATACAGCACGCTGACGTAACGGCAGATCGTCTCGAGCCATATGCGGACCTGCTCGAGCCGAAGCGGCTCGGGGCGCTCGCCCACGCACAGCACGCAGGCCGATGTGCGGATATCCCCGATCCGGATGAGATAGCCGTCCGGCCCTTCGACGAGGCGGCACAGCGGCAGGCCGGCGCTCCACGCCCGTGGCGCCGAAGTCAGCCAGCGGGGAATGCGCGCCCCGCCGCGCAGGACGCTGCGGCGATCGGGCCGAACTTCCAGCAGCGAGATTTCTTCGGTCCCGAGTACGTCCCGCACGACCTGGATGAGGCGGCTCTCCATCTCGGATACCTTGACCATGCCGAACAGGGCGCTCGAGAATCCGTCCAGGCTATTTTGCAAGCGAACGTACAGCTCGCCGTTCTCCCGGACCAGTCTCTCGGTCTCCAGCCGGTCTCGCTCCGCCTGCTTGCGTTCGGTGATGTCGCGCAGGACGGAGATCGCCGCGACGCCTCCCTTATAAGGCACGGGACCCGAGATGGCCTCCACGTGGACGAACGAGCCGTCCATTCGCACGATCCGCTGCTCGACCGGCGCGCTCGTGCTGCTCTCGCGGTACGCCTTCGACAAGCGCGACAGCGCCAGGTCCAAATCTTCGGGATGGATCATCCCGAAAATTCTGGCTTCCGTCAATTCCTTATCCGCGCCGAACAGCGCCTTCGCCGCCGGATTGGCGTATTCGACCCGGTAATCCCGGTGAAAAACGATCGCGTCAGGGCTCTGTTCGACCAAACGAAGGTCCATTCCTTCGAGCGCGAACGCCGCCGCCATCTCCGCGTCGACCCGCGGCGCGTCCGCCGCCGCTTGTCGGACGGCCAGCTTTTCCGCGGTCGCGTCGCGAATGATCGCATTGATGAAAATGCGTTCGGATGCGTCCGTCGGGAATGCGACGCTGACCCGCAGCCATCGCAGCTCTCCGTCCGCGCGAATGATGCGGCACTCCAGGTCGGTCTCCCTGACGTCCGGCACCGTCATGTCCAGCGCTAGAAATTCGCCGTAATCGTCCGGATGCACGATCCGGCTCCATGCGCGCATATCTTGCAGCTGTTCCTTCTCGTATCCCGTAATCGACAGCACGGAATCGGATAAATAATCGCAGCGCCCCGTCTCTGCCTCGTACGAACAAATCGCCACGCCTACCGATTCCATGATGCGGCGCATTTTGATTCGTTCCAGGTCAAGCGAAGCCGTAGACGATTTCTTGTAGGTCTGGTTCCGGGTGGCAGTCAACGCTCGCTGAGAGATGATAGGCGATTTTTTCACGTGCATTCCCTTCCTCGCGCACCATATTTCTAAATTCTAAAATAAGATGAATGGTAAATTACTCATTGGTAATATAATCAAACTTTTTTCGCGCAAATTTCGACACTATTCTATATATTTCGATATCCTTGGATCATAATTTTAGTCCGAATCACTGAACATTTGCTTAAATTTTCAAAATGGGGCGTTCCATTTTTTACCTTTAGTCTTTCAACGGATCGTTCCGAGTCCCGCGTTCGGGCGCCAGCGCGCGTGAACGCACGAAAAAAGGGCGGTGCAGCGTCATTTTTCCATGACGCGCACTGCCCTTTTTCCAACAATCCGAACGCCTGTCCTCCCACGCTCAGCCCTTGCCCGTGACTTGTACGATCTTGTCGGCGATTCGCCCGAGCGGCAACACATGCCCCACGCAGCCAAGCTCGATCGCGGACCGCGGCATGCCGTATACGACGCAAGTCTCCTGCGACTCCGCGATCGTCGAGGCGGCGCCGAGTTCCTTGGCCAGCAGCATCCCCTTCGCGCCGTCCTGTCCCATGCCCGTCATGATGACGTAGTGGCGCTTCAGCTTGGACAGGCGGGTCACCGATTCGAACAGCACGTCCACGGAAGGACGGTGGCCGCTTCGCAGCGGGTCCTCCGTGAGCTTCACGAGATACTCGCCGTTCTTCTCCGCGACGGTCAGATGCCGGTCGCCGGGCGCGATATAGACGCAGCCTCCTCGCAAGGCCTCTCCGTCCTCCGCTTCGGATACGCGCACCTCGCAGATCGTGTTCAGCCGTTCGGCGAGCGACTTGGTGAAGCGCGGAGGCATATGCTGCACGACCAGCACCGGGTAAGGGAATCCCGCCGGCAGCGCCGACAGGACGGCATCCAGCGCGCGCGGCCCCCCCGGTGGACGTGCCGATCGCGACGACCTGGCCGAACGTCCTGAAGCCCGGCGAATCCTCGCGGCCCGCGCCGGCGACGGCGCGCTTGGCGGCGGGGTTCGCCTCGGGCGGCGTCTTCAGCGCCGCCTTTTGCGTTTTGGACGCCGCTTTGACCTTCGCGACCAGTTCCGTCCTCACCTTGTACAAGTCGAAGGAGGTCGAGCCCGAAGGCTTGCCGACGAAGTCCACGGCGCCCCGCCGCAGCGCGTCAATGGTGGCGACGGCGCCCTCTTGCGTCTGCGAGCTCAGCATGACGATCGGCACCGGGCGCGACCTCATGATGGCGGATACCGCATCCAGGCCGTTCATGCCGGGCATCTCGACGTCCATCGTGATGACGTCCGGCTTGAGCTCCTGGGCCATGCGCACCGCTTCGGCGCCGTTCGTCGCCACCCCCGGCACGGTCAGCGCCGGGTCCTCCTCGAGCAGGCGCTTGATCAGCTTGCGCATGAAGATCGAGTCGTCGACCACCAGCACCCGAATCGCAGCCATCGCGTCCCTCTCCTTTCCTTGACCGCCCAAGCGGACCTCACGTCTTGCGATAGAAAAAAGCGTCTGTCGTCTCCAGCCCGTACCGCTCCGGTTGAAAGACCTGCTCGGTCCCCCCCGATAAATAAGTACCCGCCTTTGTTCAGCGACTTGGCGAAGTTCCTGAATACGCTTTCCTTGGCGGCGTCGGTAAAATAAATGAGCACGTTGCGGCATACGATGAGGTCGAAGCCCTGCTCGTACGGATCGGCGAGCAAATTGTGCTGCTTGAACGTGACGCTCCGCTTGATCTCCTCGGATATCGCGTACGTTTCCCCCGTCACTTTGAAATGCCGGCTCAGGATCGGCTTCGGTACCTCTCGGACCGAGGAGGACCCGTACAGGCCTTCCCGCGCCTTTTTGATCGCCGTCTTGTCGATGTCCGTCGCCAGAAGCTCGTATTCATGCCGCTTAAGCAGGCCGGAGAGCACGATGGACAGCGTGTAGGGCTCGTCGCCGGTCGAGCAAGCGGCGCTCCAGCAGCGGAGCTTGCCGCGGCTTGCGGCCAGATCGGGAATGATTTTTTTCTCCAGCGTCTCCCACCGCTTGGCGTTGCGGTAAAACTCGGATACGTTGATCGTCATGCGGTCCAGAAATTCCTCGTACAGATCGGCGTCGCGCAGCATGCCCTCGAACAGCTCGCAAAACGTGCGATAGCCCCGCCGGTCCCTGAACGTGGCGAGCCGCCTGCGCATCTGGTCTTCTTTGTACTGCAGCAGGTCAATGCTCGTCTTGCCCTTCAGCTTCGCGACGAACTGCGCAAAGTCAAGATCGTCGGCTTTCGCTGCCATCATCGTTCATCCCGCCTTCTCTATGCTTTGCGCGTGCGGAACATCGCCACCGACGCATTCAGCTCTTCCGCAAGGCCTGCGAGCGTCTGCGCGGTCGCCGCGGTCTCTTGGCTGCTGGCGGCCGCTTCCTCGGCCGCGGCGGAGATGCTCTCGATCGATGCCATCATGTCCGACGACTGCGCCGCCTGCTGCTCGCTCGCCGCCGCGATCTCCGCGACCCGGCCCGCCGACTCGCTCACCTTGGCGAGGATGCCGCCGAACGCTTCGCCCGTGCGCTCCGAGCCTGCCAGTCCGCTCGCCACGGCCTCCACGCTGCGCCGCGTGTTCGCCTGCATGCCCTTGACGATCTGCGCGATCTGCTTGGTCGCCTCTCCGCTTCGCTCGGCGAGCTTGCGCACCTCGTCGGCCACGACGGCGAAGCCGCGCCCTTGATCCCCCGCGCGGGCGGCTTCGATCGCCGCGTTCAGCGCGAGCAAATTCGTCTGCTCCGCGATATCGTCGATGACCGAGACGATCTCGCCGACCTGCTCCGAATCCTGCGCAAGCCGCGACATCTGCGCGTTCACTTCGTTCATGCCTTGAATCGATGCCTCCACGACCCGGCTGCCGTCCTGCGCGATCTCCATCGCCGCGTTCGACAGGTCCGAGGCGTGCTCCGCGCTTCTGGCGACCGATCCGATCGCCTCGGACAGCTCCTTGAACAGCTCGGTCATCGTCTGCGCGGAGTTCGCCTGGGTAGAGCTGCCTCCCGCGATTTCTTCCGTGCTGGCCGATATTTGCTGCGTGGCGGAAGATACGTTTTCGGCGGAAAACTGAATGCGCGCGACCGTCCCCCGCAGATCCTCGATCATGCGATTGATAGAGGCCGCCAGACTGCCGACTTCGTCCCGCGTGTCGATGTCCGAGGTCTCTCTCAGGTCGCCCTGCGCCACGCGGCCGACAAGCTCGACCGTGCGGCGGAGCGGGCGGGAGATATGCCTGGAGATGTAAAAACCGAGCGCTACGCTCAGCAGCAGCGCAGCCGCGATCACGACGAACGTCGACTTGCGGGCAGACGCGTACATGCTGTCGCCGCTGTCGCTCGTTTCATTGGCGATCTTGACGTTCAGCGCCACCAGGTCGTCGATTTCTTTGGACACGGCGGCGCCCGTTGTTTTGAGATCCCCTTGCATAAGCTTCATGAACGCGTCGTGCTCATCGTTTCGGGCAAGCTGGAGCGCCTCCTGGAGCTTTACGTCGTATGCCTGCCAGTCCGGATCAAAGTGCGCGAACAACGCCACTTCCTCAGCAGTCATTTTAGTCTTGCTGTAGATATCCACTTGGCGAAGCAACTCAGCCGCAGCAGCCCGCGCTTGGTCTTCGTATTCCTTCTTTTCGGCAGCGGTCTTGCCGAACGCGTTGTAATCGCGAATGTTAACGCGGATGAGTTCATACTGCGTTTGCGCCTCCGAGAGGCTTGCGATCGGGATCAGATTGTTGTCGTACATGTTGCCTAGCGCGTCGTTGATCTTGCCAAGCTGACCCAGTCCCATCATTCCGATGAAGATTAACAGCGCGGCCATCAGCGCGAAAGCGATGCCTAGCTTGAAGGATATTTTCAAATGTCCGAACCAGCTCATAGGTGTTCCCTCCGTTTTTTCGTTAACCGTTCATCGGGCGCCCGTCCTTGCGAACAGCGCCGATATCTCGAGAATCAGGGCCACGCTGCCGTCGCCCAGGATCGTCGCGCCGGCGATGCCTTCCACCTTGCCGATGTAGGAGCCGAGCGACTTGATGACGATCTCCTGATTGCCGATGAGCTCGTCCACCGTCAAGGCGAGGCGCTTCTCGGCGGAGCCGATGATGACCAGCGGGATCTGCTTCCGGCTGTCGTTCGCCCCGGCAACGCCGAATCTGTCGCGGATATCCGCCACCGGGATGACCTGATTGCGAATCAGCACGACCGGCTGGCCGCGGACGGAGCGAATCTCTTCGGCGGGAACCCGCACGATCTCCGCGATGTTGTTCATCGGGATGATCAGCGTCTGGCCATTGCACTTGACCAGCAGCCCGACGATGATCGCCAGCGTCAGCGGCAGCTTGATCTTGAACGTCGTCCCGCGGCCCAGCTCCGAACGGATATCGATCATGCCGTTCAGCTTTTCGAGATGGCTCGCCACGATGTCCATCCCCACCCCGCGTCCGGACACGTCGCTCACCCGCTGCGCCGTAGAGAACCCCGGCCGGAAGATCAGGTCGATCGCCTCCCGGTCTCCCAGGGCGTCCGCTTCCTCCTGCGTGATGATTCCTTTGGCGACCGCCGAGGACCGCATTTTCGCCGGATCGATTCCCGCCCCGTCGTCCTCGACGTAGATGACGACTTGATTGTCTTCGTGCGCGGCTTTGATGCGCAGGATGCCCTGGCGGGGCTTGCCCGCCCGCTCCCGAACCTCGGGCAGCTCCAGGCCGTGGTCGACGGCATTGCGGATGAGATGGATGAGCGGATCGGCGATCTCCTCGATGAGGGTGCGGTCCAGCTCCGTGTCCTGCCCCTCCATGACGAGCTCGAGCTCCTTGCCCAGATCCCGGGAGAGATCCCGGATCATCCGCGGGAAGCGGCCCATCAGCTGCTCGATCGGCAGCATCCTGGCCTTCATGACGCTCTCCTGCAGATCGCCGATAATCCGCGAGAGATGGTCCGCGATATGCCCGAGCTCGCCGACCGAATCGTCCTGGAAGCGGCGTCGCTGCGTGCGGGCCACCTGCTGGATGCGCGTCTGGTCGATGACGAGCTCGCCGACGAGGTTCATCAGATCGTCGAGCCGCTCCACGCTCACGCGGATCGTCTGCGCTTTGGGCTTGGCGGCCGCTGGAGGCTGCGGCGCAGGCGGAGGCGACGCGGGCTGCCGGTCAGAGCGCCCCGCGTTCGCGGCCGTCGCCGGAGCAGCCGTCACCGCAACTGGCGACGGAGACACTTCCTCATGCTCCAGCGCACGATAATCCATCTCCGCCTCCTCGGGGAGCACAGGCTCGGCTTGCGCGCTCGCGACGTCTGCCAGACCGGCCGTCATCGCGGCCAACTCGGACGGTTCCTGCGTTCCCGCGTACAGATACGTCAGCTCCGGCGAATCTCCGCCGCTCTCGCCGATGCTCTCGTAATCGGGCGAGGCTAGAAGCACTTCGCCCCACTCCGCGAGCATCGTCTGGATGACGTAGGCCCTGGCGCCCTGAATGAAGCAATCGGGCGACAGACGAACGGACACCCAGGAGAGGCGAAGTCCTTGCTCGAGCGCGCTTTTCATGTGAAGGCGGATCGATAAGGACAGCGCCGGACGCTTCAAGCCCGGGGCGGCGACAGGGGCAGAAGCCCCCCTCCGCCGTCTGGCCGGCAACGGAGTCCGCCACTTGCCGGCGGCCTGGAGCAGCTCCGCCTTCTTTTTCCGAATCGAATCGCTCTAGCGCCTGCAAGCATGCGGACACGTCCACGGTAATGCAATCCTGGTTCAGGATATCCTCCTTCATCAGCTTGAGGCTGTCGAGCGAACGGAACAGCAGGTCGATCAAGGGCGGCGTGACCGTTCTTTCCTTGGACCGGACCAGGTCGAGCAGATGCTCCATCCGGTGGGTCAGGCGCTTCATCTCCTCGAAGCCCATGGCGGCCGACGAACCCTTCAAGGTATGCGCCGCGCGGAAAAGGCTCTGGATCACCTCGCCGGACTCGCAATCCCGCTCTAGCCGCATGATCACCTCGTCCATCAGCTGAAGCTGCTCGTCCAGCTCTTCCAGAAATACCTCTTTGTATTCAGACAGCATATTCGGTATCCCCCTAGTCTTGAAGCAGAACTTCCTCCAGCTGCAGGATGCCGACCAACCCGCCGCTCGTCAGCCCGATCCCCGTGAACAGCCGGCCGTCGAGCCCGCCGAAGCGTCCCTGCGGCGCTTGAATGTCGTTGAACGTCGTCACTTTGCTGACGCGGTCGACGATGATGCCGACCGTGTCGACGGCGTGGTTCACGACGACGATGCGAGTCTGCTTCGAATAGGGCTGCTCCTCCATCCCGAACAGGTCGCGCAGGCTGAGCACAGGCACGATCTTGCCCCGGAGGTTGATGACCCCTTTGACGTACGGCATGACGCCCGGAATATGCGTGATGTCCTGCATCTTGATGATCTCGTGGATGTCCTGTATGCGGATGGCGTACTGCTCGCGCTCGATGCCGAACTCCACGTACTGTTCTTGCGCCGTCATGGCGGTTGCTCCTCTCGGTGTTGGCTCTCGCCGATCGCGGCGGTATCGGTCAGTCGACCTTGAAGACGGATGCGGACTCGTGCAGCCGCTCCGCGAGCTGCGCGAGCGATTGGGAAGTCGACGCCGTCTCCTCGGAGGCGGCCGCAGCCTCCTCGCTGGCGGCGGAGATGCTCTCGATGGAGCGTCTGACCTCGTCGGACTGCGCGGCCTGCTCCTCGCTGGCGGCGGCAATCTCCCCGACCTTGTCCTCCGTGGCGGAGACCATGGACAGGATGCGCTCGAACGCTTCGCCCGTCTCTCTGGAATGGCTCACGCCTTCGGCGACCGCCCCTACGCTCCGTTCGGTGTTGCGCTGCATTTCCTTGATGATCGCGGAAATTTGCTTGGTCGCTTCTCCGCTGCGCTCCGCGAGCTTGCGGACTTCGTCGGCGACGACGGCGAAGCCGCGTCCCTGATCGCCCGCGCGGGCCGCCTCGATCGCCGCGTTCAGCGCCAGCAGGTTCGTCTGCTCGGCGATGTCGCCGATCACCTCGAGGATCTCGCCGATCTTGGCGCTATCTTCGGCCAAATGCGCGACCTGGTTGCTGACTTCTCCCATGCTGGCCACGGAACGGTTGACGACGGCGCCGCCATCCCGGGCGATCGCCGAAGTTTGCGACGCCAGCAGCGCTGCCGCCTCCGCGCCTTCGGCGACGGCAGCGATCGCGGCGGACAGCTCGCTGAAGCGTTCGCGAATGTCTACGGCCGCTTGGGACTGCACGTTCGTGCCGCTGGCGATCTCGTAGGTGCTGGCCGAGATCTGCTCCGACGACGCCGCGACGCTCTCGGAGGAACGTACGACGTCGCCGATCAGCGTCCTGAGTTTGAGGATCATGCGATTGACGGCCGAGGAGAGCTGGCCGAGCTCGTCCTTGCTCCGAACCGGCACCTCCTCCGTCAGATCGCCGTCCGCGATCCGTTCCGTCGCCTGCATCAGGCGCTTCAACGGCGCGCTGATCGAACGGATCAGCCAGTACGCCAGCAGGAAACCGACGAGCGCGGTAGCCGCGACAACGATAAGCGTCGTATACAAAATGCCGCGCGTCGCGTCCGCGATTTCGGTCAGCTCGATCGTGCCCATGACTTTCCAGCCGGTGAGCTTGTTCGTCGCGTAGGCCGCTTCTTTTTTCACGCCATCCAGCGTATAATGCGCGACCCCGCTATCGGTGCCGTACACTTGCTGGATGTAGCTGTTGGTATTCGGTTCCCCCCGGCTTTCTCGACGGATGGGCGAGGTAATTGCGGTTCCCGTCGAGGACGAATACATACCCCCGCTGACCTACGGTGTATTGCTTCATCTGTTCGCTGAGCCCGTTCAGCCCCACGACCGCGCCTACGACGCCCGTTCCGTCGGAGACGGTCTTGGCGATGACGACGATCATTTCGCCGTTCGAGGCCGACACGATCGGGTTGGAGACGATCGCGGTTCCCGGATGCGCCATCGCCTGCTTGTACCAGTCGCGCTCTCGCGGATCGTAGTCCCCGGACAGATCGGAAGGCGGCACCGCCGCCGTCTTTCCTTCCGTCGTTCCGAAGATGACGTTTTCGTAATTCGGCTTGGCGGCTTGGAAGGGCGCGAGCAGCGCCTCCGCCTTGGCCGGGTCGCTGCCCGCGAGCAGCTTCGCGCTCATCAGGCCCGACAGGTAGTCGACGTCCTGCATGCCGGACGAGATTTCGTCCTGGATTTTCATCTCCGCCGCTTGCACGCTCTCTTTTGCTGCGCTCCGAATCTGCGACCTGACCTCTCCCGCCGCGCTGCGGTAGGCAAACCAGCCGATCGCCGAGCTTGGCAGCAGCAGGATGAGCAACAGCACGATCGCCAGTCGGTTTTTAACGGAAAGGTTCATCACGGCACCGGTCTCCCCTCGGCTTTGAGCAGCTTGTTGACCGACTCGATGACGCGATCCTCTTGGAACGGCTTGACGATGAAGTCCTTCGCGCCGGCCTGAATGGCCTGGATGATCATGCCCTGCTGGCCCATCGCCGAGCACATGATGATCCTCGCGTCCGAATGGTTCGCCCTGATCAATCGAACCGCTTCGATCCCTTCCATGACCGGCATCGTGATGTCCATCGTCACGAGATCCGGCTTCAGCATGGCGTATTTCTCCACCGCGACCGCGCCGTTTTCCGCTTCGCCGACGACCTCGTGCCCGCTCTTTTGCAAAATCGATTTGAGCATCATCCGCATGAACGCCGCATCGTCTACGACCAATATCGTTGCCATGGCGTCACACCTTCCCTTCGGTATCTCTGGATATGATGAAATGGAGTTCTCCCGCTCGCTCGAACGCGACCGACATCTTGACGACGTTTTTTTAATCCGAAAAAGTGCATGCGGCCGGTGATGACGGTGGGCGGCGTGATGTCGATCCTATAACCTCTGCCGGAAACGAGCGTCGCTGCCTGTCCCGTGACCATATTGGCCAGCTCCCCGACGAAAGAATGCAGCATCTCCCCCCTCGAGCAGCATGCCGAACATCGATTCCCCGAGCCTGCCGAACACGTCGCCCTCGCCCAAGATGACGACGCGTCCGTATATGTCCCCCGTAACGCCGATTAGAACGCCCCATTCATCCTGCCATTCTGCATCCGCCGAGCGAGGTTCCGTAACGCTGAGCGACAGCGGAACGACCTGGCGCGTCGCCTGCAGAATATCCTGCAACAGCTCGTCCGCCCGTTCGCTCTTCCCGTCCCTCTCGATTGCCGACGTGTTCGCCTCTATGTTCATAATGGCCTCCTGACCGGTTATTTCGAACTATATTAATCATAAAGTCCCACCTTTTGCCTGTAACCGAAAATCCATTGCGCGGTACCGCAAATATTCGCGGCCTTTAGCAAGTTTTTTGCGGTCACGCGCAACGGAGCGGCAGAAGATACGCATTTCATCCAACGAAAAAGCCGACGCCCTGAAAGATCCGGCGCCGGCTAATATGTCTTATGACCTATTCGAATTCACGCTTCATCCAGCGGAATTCCGATCCCGCGCTCCGCCGCGCGCCTCGCGTAATCGCCCGCGATCGCGATATCGAAGACGCCCAGTCCCATCGGATTGAAGTAGATCGGCATCCCCGCCGGAATAGCGAGCAGCGCATCCCTGGTTACGACGTCCGCGAGCGTGCGCGCATCCGCCTCGCCGAGTCCGAATGCTGCGTGGAGCCGCTCGATATCCGTATTTTCCCGGCATACCTCGGACCAGTCGTCCACGACCGGCATCGCCTTCCCGAACACGCTGCCGGGCTCGTAGTCGCGCAGCGAGACATTGAGCAGCAGCGCGCCGGGCGGCGGCGTCTCGTCGACGTATCGCTCAGCGGCAACCGTGCACGTCGCGAACACGTTCGATGCGCCGTAAACCTCGCGCCAATCGTCCGCGACGGAGACGATGCCTCGCAGGCTAGCGGGAATCGTCTCCGGATCGATCGGCCGTAGATCAAAAAGCGCCGCACGCTTCAACCGATCGCCGAGCAGGTCCGCGCACATGTCGAGATGAAGACGGCCGATCGGGCCCCAGCCGACGATGCCGAGCCGCACTTCCTCCGGCTGCCGCGCCTCCATATACGCCTTCAGCATGAGGCCGCTGACCGCGGCCGCGCGCAGACCGTTCAACAGCCCGCTCCGGATAAAAGCGAAGGGAATGCCGGTATGCGCGTCGTTGAGCACGATCGCGTTGCTCGCGCGCGGCAGGCCGCGAAGGATATTGCCGGGGAAGCCCGCCACCCACTTCATGCCCGCCAGGCCGAACGGCCCGCCGACATAGGCCGGCATCGCGATGATACGGTTGCGCATGTCCCCGAAGCGCAAATACGTTTTGACCGGACTGACGCACGCGCCGAGGTCCCGTTCGCGAACGACCGCCTCGACGACGCCGGTCAGCCGGCGCCAATCGATGCCGAGCGCGCGGATATGACCGTCGTGCAAATAGATCATCGGCTGCCACCTTCGATTTCCGCCCGGGCGGAAGTCCCCCGTTCCGATTCCAACCCAGTCGCCGTCTCGGGACCGAGCTCCCGACGAACCCATTCGTCGTCGTACACCGTGTCCATGTAACGCTCGCCCCGGTCCGGCAAGATCGCGACGCAAACAGCGCCGGCAGGTATGTCTCGGCTCATCCGGCCGATCGCCGCGACGACGCCCCCTGCAGACGCCCCGGCTAGTATGGCTTCGCGCCGCACGAGCGCCCGGCAACCCCGCACGCAATCGGCGTCCGATACGCGCACGACGAGGTCCGCCAGCGACTCTTCGTGCAGGCCCGGCAACTGCGCGGCGCCGAGACCGGGAAATCTCCGCCGGCCGTCGGACCCGCCGAACAGCGCGCTGCCCTCGGCGTCCACGGCTACGATCTTCGTCGGCCAATCGCGGCTGCGGATATAATCCCGGCATCCCCGGATCGTGCCGCACGAGCTGACGCCGCAGAACAAATAATCGACCGCTTCCAGCCGCTCCCCGATCTCGCGCATCGTCGTCTCCGCATGGGCCAGCGCGTTATCCGGATTGCCGTATTGATTGGTCCAGTAGGCCCCGGGAATCTCGCTTACCAGCTCCTGCACCCGACGAATGCGCGCAGGCAAGTATTCACCCGTATGCGCGTCCGGCTCGGTCACGAGCTCGATCTCGCCGCCGAAGCTCCGGATGATCTGCAGGTGCCGCTGCGTGGTCCGGGTATCCGCCACGCAGATGAACCGAAGCCCCAGATATGCGCACAGCTGCGCGAGGCTGATGCCGAGATTGCCGGAGCTGGACTCGACGATCACGCTGCCTTCGGACACCTCGCCGCGCCCGATCGCCTCGCGCAGCATGTGCAGGGCCGGGCGGTCTTTGGCGCTGCCCCCGGGATTCATCCACTCCAGCTTGCCGTGCACCTCGAACGGTTCGCCGGCGTACAGCCGTCCGAGCCGAATCAGCGGCGTGCGCCCGATCGCTTCCGCGATGCCTCCTTCGAGCCTCATGCGACCCCGACCTTTACGTGTAAAAGATTTTTTTGTTTTTGACGGCGCCGCGACTCTGCTCGTCGTCGAAGCCGGCTTCGGCGACGACCTCGATGCCGGCCAGCATGCCGCCGCGAATCATGGCGCCGATCTCGGGAATGCGGTCCTGCAGATCCGCGCGCACCCGGCCGATCAGCGCCTGGTCTGCATTCGATGCCCCGTGCAGATGGACGCGCAAGGCGTTGCCCGCCACGTTGACGCGGACGACCGCGTCGCGGATGTGCCGGTAAACCGCGTTTTCGATATCGTATATGCTGATTTTTTCCCCGTGCTTAAGGTCAGGGCCGATACGCTTCACGATGCTCTGAAAGCTCTGCCTGCGAACGCCGTCCGCGACGATCGGACGCAGGTCGCGGACGACGTCGTACGTGACGTAGCGAAGCGCCGGGAACGCCTCCCGGACGGCCGACGTGAGCACGAGCACCTGCTCGCCCGCCGGCAGCGGCTCATACGCTTCGCCGAGCGCCTCGGCGCCGATCCCTTCCGCCTCGAGGCCTTCGGCCAGCAAGTACCGTCCGTGCCGACGATCGTAATAAGCGACAGTGCCGATCTCGATCGAGCCGTACGTGTCGGCGATCGCGTCCGGTCCGATGCCGAGTCTGCCGGCAGCGTGCCTCATCCAGCCGGGCGCCGCGATCTCTCCGACCAGGATGACCTGCCGTATGCCGAAGGACGGCGGATCGTCCGCCGCGAGCAGGATCCGGTCCAGAATCGAAGGCATCGTATAGAGCACCTCGGGACGAATATGCTGCAACCGCTCGACGTGACGTTCGATCGGCTCCCGGTACGACAGCGTATCGACCGTCATGCCCAGGCTTCGGAAGACGCTCGAGGCCGTCGCTTCGGCATGTCCCGTCCCCATGTCCGATGCCGCGGTCCGATAGCCGCCGTCTCCGAGAATGTCGCGGAAGACGCCCTGCTTGATGCGCAAGTATTCCGCTTCGTCCCGCTCGGAATAGTAGATCGTCTTGCGCCGCCCGGAGCTCGTGCCCGAGGTTCGGTAGCAGTAGAGATCGCTGCGGAGCGCGAGCGGATTGTCTTCGGTATAATAAAAAAGCCTCCAGCACGGAAGCTGTGATCAAAGGCAATGGCTCCGGCGGCGCTGCGTCCCAGCCAGGGAGCCCGCGATACCAAGGAAATCGCTGCGCCGTCCGCTCGGCGAGCGCCTTGCGGCCCGTAGGCTCGGACATTCGATCCACTCCTTGCCCGTCGAGGTCGAAGCCTAAACCGGGTTGCTATCACCATATGTCGACGGGCGGCCCGACGTTCGAAGTACGCGTGCGAAAGCAGTCGGCGCCGTACCGGCGGCAATCGCAAAAGGCCCTTTTCGTTCGTATGATAGATAAAGGCAAAAGCGGGAGGGCGCGCCGTGAAAAATCGTTATGCACAGACCGTGTCCAGCAAGCTGATCAAGACGGAGCTGCTTCGCGGCGGTAAACTGGGAAAACACGTGCCGCTCACCGTACCGTTCTCTCCGGATCGGCTGCGGGATATGTTGGGGAAGTGCGGGATGGTTTACGTGAAGCCCGACACGGGGTCGCAGGGCATAGGCGTCATGCGCGTCGAACGGAAGCCGAACAGCTATCGTTATCGGATCGGCACCGAGCGGCATGACTTCGGCTCTTATGAGGAGATGTACGGGTCCATACGGCGCTGGACGGATCAGAGACGCCATCTGATTCAACAGGGCGTACGCGTGCCGCTGTACGAAGGACGGCATTTCGATTTTCGAATCATGACGCAGAAAAACGCGGCGGGCCGGTGGGTCGTCACCGGCATCGCGGGCCGCGTCGCGCATCCGGGCAAGATCGTCTCGAACGGCAGCCAGGGCGGCACGATCTACGAAGCGGGGCGGCTGCTCCAGCCCGCTGCAGGCCGTACGGGGACTGCAAAAACGATCGGCCTCATGCAAGAGCTGGCGCTGCTGGCGGCGGGCCGCTTCGGACGCGAATACCCGGCCATGAACGAGCTCGGCATCGACATTGCCGTCGACCGCAGGCTGAAGCCCTGGATCCTGGAGGTCAATACCCGCCCGGACCCTTGCCCCTTCGTCAAGCTGGAAGACCAGACGGCGATACGCAGGATCGTGCGCTATGGGCGCAGGTACGGCAGGCGATATTGCTTGAAGTGCGGAAAGGCTAAATCGGGAACGTAACGGCTAAAACCAGCGTCGTCCTCTGCGGCCTGGGCTCGGCTTAGCGCCGCAGAGAACCTGAAATCTATTTCAATCGCTCGCGAAGCTTCTGCAGCTTTTCTTTAGAAAAACCGGTGGCTTCGCCGATGATTTCAAGGTCAAGACCAAGCCTGAGCATGCGAGACGCCGCTTGCTCGAGTCCCTGTTCCAGACCTTGCTCCAGACCTTGTTCAAGACCTTGCTCCAAACCTTTTCTCAAGCCTTGCTCGCGTCCTTCTTCCAAGCCGCTGTTCCGGATTGCCTCCAGGTTCTGCTGCAGTCCCATGGTCCCGTCTCCCCTCTCGTTAAAATGACGAATCAATTCGTCGAACGCTTCACGCGGCTCCGGCAGCTGCTTTGCGACCATATTCGCCAGCCAATTCAGAAATTGATTTTTTTAATTCCTCGGGCATCGACCGCACGGTACCCATCAGTTTGGAAAGCCGATCGTGCAGCTGCTGCCGGTCCGCCGTCTGATCGAGCAAGAACACGGCGCCGATCGTATTCGAAAGCTCCAGGAGCTCTCGCTCAGTGTATCGTTCTACGTCGATCAGTACATATTCAAAGTCCAATAGCTCCTCGCCAAAGGCATCCTGTCCCTCCATCAACGCGCGAAACCGCTTCGGCGCCGTCCATGGACGCTGGCCGTTGTACAGCACGATCGGCACGATCGCGGGGGAGCCCGAAGCGGCCGCCCTCCGCAGCCGGACGGTTGCGGAGCAGATAACGCCAGATCTCCACCTGGTACTGAAGCAGCCGATATGGCATGGCCATATCCACGGTTGATTGAAGCTCCAGCAACAAGTAGAAAATAATCTCCCTGTCCTTCATGTGGAGCCGATAAACCAAATCCGCTTCTCTCCGGCCGAAATCCGGCAAAACGAATGCGTGATCGATCGCTTCCAAATCGGACTCGTCGATCGCTTCGGCCCATTCGCGGGCAACGAACGAGCGGATGAGCTCGACGAACAACTTTTTGCTCGATAACAGGTAACGGTAAGACGTATCGTGCGGAAAAGAGGGGCCTGCGGTCTTCTCCCTGCCGCTCATACCCGTTCCTCCGCTATAATAACTCCATTATAATGCACGGCACTCCGCCGCAAAAGCATGCGCAAGCTCACCTTTGCTCTCCCTCCCCCCCCGGAAAAGCAAAAACCCCGACCAAGCCGTCATGGACGACCGTCGGGGTGTGCTTCACCGCTAACGTATTGCTTTTATTAAACCACAATAACCGCAAAAAGGGAATATACGTTCGTCAATTTTATTCCAAACCGATCCAATCGGCCTCGGCGACCGAGCGCCAACGCTCGCGGATCGCCTCGTACTCCGCCGCAGGCAGCGCGCCCTTCGCCAACAGCCTGGCGTTGGTCGTCCAACGGTCCGGGTTCGCGGTCCCGACGATCGCCGAGTGTACGCCCGGCGTCGACAGCGCGAAGCGCAGCGCCTTGCCGACCGATTCTTCCAAGTCTCCTTCCAGGAAGTCGTATTTCAGCTTCTGCAGCCGCTGCCAGTACGGGTACTCGTAGGCCTTCGGATCCGGCGCTTGGGCATGCCGCCAGGCTACGTTGGCCACAGGGCGCTTAATGACGACGCCCATGCCTCGCTCGGCCGCTTCCTTCAAGGTGAGGTCCGCAGCTTCCTGGTCCGCGATGTTCAAGGAGGTCATGAGCGAATCGAACGCCCCGGTGCGTACGGCGTACAGCGCGTTCGTATGATCCCCGCTGTAACCGATAAACCGTGTCTTGCCCTGTTCCTTGGCGCGCTTCAGCACGTCGATGACGTCGCCCTGCCTCAGCACCTCCTCGGAGCAGCTATGAAGATGGATCACGTCGACATAATCGGTCTTGAGCCGTTCGAGGCTGCGGTCGATGCTCTGCGCCAGCATGCGGGGGATCCCAGTCGGGCAGATCGAGGCCGGCGGCATGCCCGCATTTGGTGAACAGGAAATAGTCGCCGCGCCTGTCCGCGACGGCACGGCCGATGAGCTCTTCGCTGTTTTTATAGCACTCCGCCGTATCGATCAGGTTGAGCCCCGCGTCCAGCGCGCTGCCCAGCAGCCTGTCCACGACCCGCTGATCGGCGTCGCCGAACCCGATCTCCGCGCCGCCGAATCCGAGTACGCTTACTTGCATGCCCGTCTTGCCGTACGTTCTTTTCTCCATGACCTTCGCCTCTTTCCATAGAATCTATTATCAGTTTACCCAATCTCCGCGCATGTCCCGATACGGCAAAAAAGCGGGGCCTCGGCCCCGCTCTTCATTCGCAAACCGACATTCGATCGTTAGACGAAAACATGATGGCCGATTTTCTTGATGGCCTTGAGCCGCTTGGCCTTGGCAGGCTCGAGCTGCGGATTAAAGAAAGAGTAGGCCCCCGGTACGTTGTTCTCGCCGGACAGGGCGGACTTGGCCGCTTTGAGGCTGTCCTTGGAAGGCGTCTCCCGCTCCAGGCTGCCGTTGCCGGCCGGCGAAAACTGGCCAGGCGCGTAAATAACGCCCCGCAAGGTGTCGGGATACCTGTCGTTGTGCAGACGGTTCATGACGACGCTCGCGACGGCGAGCTTGCCCTCGTACGGCTCGCTGCCCGCTTCGGCCTCCACCAGCTTCGCGAGCAGCGTCAGCTCGACGGGATCGATCGCTTCCGCGGCAGCGGCGGTCGCCTTCTGCCCGGAGACGTCCGGATCGAGGAATTCGGGCGCGACCACCTTGAGCTGCTGACCGACGGCCAGCGCTTCGCTCGCCAACCCGTTGCGAACCTTCAGCGCGGTCGCGGTCGTATCGTGCGCCTCGGCGATGCGCCAGAGCGTGTCGCCCGCGACGACCGTATACAACGCCTCTTGTTGAAGGACGGCGACCTTCTCCTGATCCTTCCAGCCGACGCTGGCGTGCATCGATTCGGCGACGACGCGCAGCGGCGCGTAAGTGACGCCGTCCTTTAAACGGACCGTGCCGCCGATGTCATAGGTGCGGCCGTTCAGCGCGACATCGGACGATCCCGCCTTGAAAGCGAGCACGTCTCCCAGATCGTTGGCAATCGTGGTGCGTCCGGACTCCCCGTCGTATTCGAGCGTCCAGCCCATGTGCTCGACGAGTTCCTTGACCGGAGCGTAAGTCCACCCGCCGACCGTCCATAAGCTTCGGTTCAGGTCGACCTTTACATCTGCTATGTATAGGATGCTATTCGTGCTATTCGCGCTTGCGAATGTCGCGCCTGCGCCTAGCGCCAGGAAAAGCGTTAGCGCCAGGGTCGCGATTCTAGTCAGCCGTTGAATGAGCTTCATCTCCTTTTTTAGCGGAATGAAATCCATGATCAGCACTGTTCGCTATTATACAGACATTAAAAAAGGAAAAATTTAAATATGAGTGATTTTTCATCCTAGGAAAGCGTTTGCTTGTCCGAAATCCTTCGAAAATAGCGATCATTAGCTCATAAACAGGGGGGTTGGCTGCGTAAGCGCGCATGTCCAAAAACCGCGTCCGAACCGGACGCGGTCTCCGAATACCTTGTTTTTTCCGTTTCTGCGCTTGGCTGCGCGACGGATTCTCGCGGCCAGCACGGGGCTTCGGACAGCGTGAGCGAAGTAGCCACGGGCGAGGACGCCCGGTCGGCGAAGTTGAAAGCCGCGCTAAGCGCCCGGCGCCAGCGATCGACGCAGCGCCAGGATCCGCTCGGACGTCGCGTCCAGCCGCTCCCGGATGAGAATGCCGGCAGCATAGCGCTCCGGGATGCCCGCAAATCCCCAGTGCACGCCTGCCAGGCCGCCGGCGATCGCGCCGATCGTGTCCGAGTCTCCGCCCTGATTCGCCGCCCGCTGTACGACCTCTTCGAAAGAATTCGACGTCAGCAGCAGGTGCAGCACCCAGCGGAACGTGTGCACGACATAGCCGCTGGTCTCGCAGTCGGGATTCGACGAGAGCATCGCTTCGTACGGGGTGCCCGCGACGGCGGCGCCGACCGCCTCGCGGAGCGGAGCCTCGCCGTCCAACATGGCGAACGCGATCCGGTTATAAATCTCGCACGCCTCGTTGCAGAGCTCGTCGTAATGCGTCATCTTCGACTGCATGCGCGACACGCGCGACACGTCCGCCCAAGCCGGGTAGCACAGCGCCGCGGGCAGGCATCGCATCAGGGAACCGTTGCCCGCGCTTTGCCCGAGATCCAGATCCGCGAGCATCGCGGCCTGGAACCAGTCGCCCTCATACGTGGCGAGCACGGTCCGGATGATATTCCCGACATCTTCGGGACCGGAAGCATACCAGCGCAAAAACCGTTCGCCGATCGCCTCCTTCGGATCGTCGGGCGCTGCCAATATCCCATCCGCTACGCACAGCGTCATCATCGTGTCGTTGGTCACCTCGCCCGGTTCAAGGCGCCACACGCCGCCCCCGACGATTTCGGTCAAATAGCCGTGGCGTGCCGCGATCTCCCGCGGGGACATGAACTCCGTCGTGCCGCCCAGCGCGTCCCCGACCGCCACGCCGTACAGCCCGCCCCGTATCCGTTCCGCCAGTTCCATTTTCTCCGCCTCCGTCTCCCCGTTATCTTTCATTTTAACGCCCGTCTTCTAACCGTAGATCGACAGCTCCGGCGCATAATCGGTGAACCGGTACAGCTGCGCCGGCCGTTGTGAGTACCGATTGGACATCAACGGCCGTCCTTCCGCGTCGCGCGCCTCCTCCAGAATGCCTCTGCGGCTCTGCGTGGAGGTGACCTTGCGGATGAAATTCTTCTCCTCGAAGGTCGGCACGACGGTCGTGATCACCTGGTACAGCTCGCTGATCGTGAACGTCTCCGGCAGAAACTCCCTGGCGATCGTCGTCGTCAGCATCTCCCGGCGAATCCGCTCCAGGGCGTCCTGCACGATCGTACGGTGGTCGAACGCCAGCTCCGCCGCGAGCGCCTCCTCGACCGGCCACAGCCGCACGTCCGACGCTTCGTCCGACGTCCTGCGGCTCGCCACGTACCGCTCCTCGACGAGCGCGACGAACGCGTGAGAGATCATCCAGCCGCGCGGATCGCGGTCCGGCGCGCTGTAGACGTTAAAGTACGCGAGGCGCACGTCCGCTACGCCGGTCTCCTCCAGCAATTCCCGCCGCGCGCACGCCTCGACGGTCTCGCCCTCGCGGGTGAAGCCGCCCGGCAGCGCCCACAAGCCTTCGCACGGCCACTGCTTCCGCTTAATGAGCATGACCTCGAGACGACGGAGCGGCAGCGCCTTCTTCGCGCCCGTCCGCTCGGTCCTCGTGATCGTGAACACGACGATGTCCGTGGGCGCGCCGTCGGGCGTGCGAAACCCCGCGGCCGAATAATGCCCGGCACTTTGATCGTTCATCTATATTTGCTCCTATCGCTTCGTCCTACAGGTTCCCGAGGAGTCTGGCTCTGATGTCGCCAAGCGTCTGCTCGCGCACGAGGCGCCCGTCGACGAACACGTCCTCCAAGAGATCGATCCCGCTGTATCGATCGTATTCTTCCTTGTTCAGATTATCAATACAAGCCATCGTATCGTCCTGCTGGACGACGCGAACGAGCCCCGTTTGCGACTTTTTGACTTTGCCCGCGTCGGTCTTCGGATCCTTGTAGATCTTCCGCTCCTCGCCGTCCACGACCGCGTACGTCGACTTGAGCGCGTAGCCGAACGTGTCTCGCGTGTTGTACTGGTACGTAAACGAGCCGATGCCGAACACCATGTTGGTCGACGCGAAGCCCTTGGCCGCGAGCCGCTCGCAGATCTCCCGGCAGCGCGCGATCGTGATCGCGTCTCCGTAGATGGCGCCGATATGGCTGTCCAGCTGCTTGTAGCCGCGCGCGGTGGTCGTGCCCCCGAAAATGTCCCACAAAATCTCGATGACCCCGCGCCGCGCGAGCGGCTCCTCCGCGTCGGGATCGCCGCAGATGATCTTGACCGGATCGCCGCTGTCCGGGCGAATGACGACCTTGCCGTCCCGGCTCAGAATATCGTCCTTCAGCCCGCGGATGACGACGTCGAGGACGGTCCACAGATCCCACGTATCCGACACGATCGACACGAACCCGTTCGGGTATACGTTCTTGATCAGGTAACGGTACGATGCGGCCTCGTCCCGGCCATGCGCGCACATGACGCTATGCTCGGTGGCGGGAATCGACGTGCCGATCAGCTCCTTTTCCATATCGGCGCCGTAATGGTCCTCGAGATACAGAATCGCCGGAATCGTATCCGTGCCGGTGAACGAGAGCAGATGCCCCGCGCCGCTGGCCTTGGCCGCCTCGAGCGAGCCCATGCCCCGCATCGAGAAGTCGTGTCCCTGGAACGGCACGCCTGCTGCGTCGCCGTTCGTCCGAAGCGCGAAGTCCTCGAGCAGCTTGCGGTATTCGAAGGCGAGCGTCGCGCTCGTCGCAGGCAGCCACAGCTGGCACGACATGAGCGTCTCCAGGTAATTCGTGAGCCAGAAAAACGCGGGCTGCGTGTTCTCGATCGTGAGCATCGGCACCTTGACCGGCACGAGGTTGCCTTCCTTAACGGCCTTAATCTTGATTGGCAGGTATCCGAGGTCATGCAGCGCTTCGATATGGGCTGCATCCGGGTCGGGAGCGCCGAGCGCAAGACGGATGACGCGCTTGTATTCTTCCGCCACCTCCGACTTTGGCCGACCGAAGAAATGGTCGTTGAAGTAATCGATCAGGTATTCCTGGATAAAGGCCTGGAAGCCGAACGCTACGATCCTGTCGATCTCGGCAATACGGCTTGCGCGCGCCGTCCAGGTCGAGTAGACGAGCTCCGTGCCTTGCGGATACTGGTTTTTGTGGCTCACCTTGTAAAAGTCGCAGAGTAGCGTGGCAGGGTAAACGTAGTTGTTGGTATGGGCGATAGTCATGGCAGCATGCCTCCAATCGGATAAATGTGAATAAAGTCCGTGCTTGGCCCGTCCAGAATCGTGTCCGTCGTGTAGACGCGCTCGATCAATCCCGAAGCCGGGAGCTTGCCCAGATGAATCGCGTTCTCGCAGTGCGTCACGAGCAGGTATATGTGCGAGGCCCCCAGTTCGCGAAGCCGCTCCGCGCTCAGCAGGAACGTGCCGCCGTAAGAGCAGAGATCGTCGATGACGATGGCCTTGAACCCCGTTCGATCGACGCTGCCTGCGACATCCAGCTTCTGAATGCGTCCCGTACGGAAGTCCCTCTCCTTGTGGCCGACCAGCTGCCTGAAGCCTTCAATCCGGCCGTATCGCTTCTGCGCCCCGGCATCCGGGAAGAACAGATAATCCGCCGCCGGATCGAATCCGGTCTCTGCCGTCACCCTGTCCAGCAGATCAAGCGTCGGGTACACCGCGCCGCTGCGGTCGAGCAGCGCGAGGGTGACGTCCGAATGCGGCTCGACGACCGTCACGCGCGCGAAGTTCATGGCGTTAATCATTCGCGCCGTGTACTTCAGCGTAAAAGCCGAAGCCCCCTCCGCCCGGTCCATCCGGCTGTATGGCATGTAGTAGATGTCCAGCGACGCCAGGCCGAGCCCGTGATCGTCGAGATAGCTTTTGACGAACATCAGCTTGATCAGGTCCGCATCCGTCTCGTACTTGAAGGCGATCCGGTTGCCGTTCTCTGCGAGAGCCAGCGCGCTGATCTGCTCCCCGTTCACCCGTGTCTCCCCGTTCGGATAAGGCTCGAAGTCCAGCTTCTGTCCGTTTAGCCGAATCATGTCGTTCACGCTCCCCGCTTCATGATGTTCAGTGCCGCCTGCAGGCACCGGTAGGCCGAGCCGAGTCCCGCCCGATCGTCGAGCAGAATGTTAAAATAGATCTTCCTGCCGCCCGAGGAAGGCACGAACGGCGCATCTTCGTTGATCGCATCGAACGGAATACCGTTGTCCTTCAGGTAGGACGCGATCTCGGGGTACTGTCTCTCGCCGCAGGCGGTGAAGACGACCAGGTAGGCGCCTTGCGCCTGGCATTCCCTGAGCAGCCGCGGCACGTCGTCAAACGAAAGTCCCGCGCGATGATAATCGAACACGGTATTGTCGTAGTCGTACGCCACGACGAGCCGGCCGTACTTGCGCCATTCCGCCACCAGCCGGGAAACGACGTGTTCGTCTTCCAGATAGAAGTCCATCGGGATCGCCTCATTTCATACTGTCATTTTTATATTATCATAATGACATTATTAAAGGATGTCAAGGGATCGTTCGCCAGAAAAAACAAAAAAAGCGCCGAAACCGGCGCGCGCCTCACTCCCAAGGGTACTTCGCCAGCAGAAAATCCGCGAACGCCTTGCTCTGTTCCCGCCGAATGGCGCGCATCTCCTTGCGGTGCTCCGCGGTCTCGAACAGCTTCTTCTCCTCGTCCGTCTCCGGAATGACCTGCGGCACGTAGACAGGCTTATTGTCGTCGCCGAGTCCCACGAACGTGAGGAACGAAGTCGCCGCGATCCTGCGCTTGCCCGTCCGAAGATCCTCGCGGATCACTTTGACGAATACCTCCATCGACCGCTTGCCCGTCCACGATACGAAGGCTTCGAGCGATACCGAATCCGTCTGCCGGATCGGGAGCAGAAAGTCGACCGAGTCCGTCGAGGCCGTAACCGCGGTGACCCGGCACAGCTTGGAGGCGGAGATCGACGCGATGTCGTCGATGTGGGACATCAGCCTGCCGCCGAACAGCGTCTCGTGATTGTTGACGTCGGTGGGGAATACTCTGGAGGTTTTGACGCAGCGGGTTTCTTTGACGAACTTCTTGTCCAATTCAGCTTACGCTCCTTCGTCCCATGAATGGTGTGCATTCGCTCATTGTCCCCAGCCGGTCGATCGTTATGCCTGACAGAAAGGGCGGAGAAGACGGAACGGCGCGGAACGGAGGTAAGAGGCAAGGAAGGAAGCGGCGGCCCGGCGTCGAATTAGGATTAACGCCGTAAGTCGAAATGAAAGTTAACGCCATCAACAATGAAGCGCGCGTTCATACGCGCAGGAAAGGAGCGGACCTATGACGGTAGGAATATTGGCGCATTTGCTCGGTACGCTGCCTTATGCGCAATTGGCCGAGAAGGTAGCCGAGCATCGTTTCTCGTACGTGCAGCTCGCGCTGTCCAAGGCCATTGCCGATATCGACTTCTCCCTCGGCAAGCTCAGTCCCGGACTGGCAAGCGAGATCGGCGGCGCGTTCGCCGACCGCGGCGTTCGGATCGCCGTACTCGGCTGCTACGCCTCCCTGATCGATCTGAACGAGGACAACTATCGCTATAATGTAGACCGGTTCAAGGAGCATCTGCGTCACGCGCGGCACTTCGGCGCGCCGATCGTGGCGACCGAGGTCGGCTCGCCCCAGGACCCTAGCCGTCTCGCGCAGCACGCGGCCCTGCTCGACCGCGCGCTCGAGGAGCTCGTCGAGGAAGCCGAGCGGTGGGGCGCGGTCATCGGGCTGGAGGCTGCGCAGGGCCACCTGATCGATACGCCAGAGACGCTGGCGGCCGCGATCGAACGGTTCCCGTCGTCGTGCGTCGGCGTCGTCCTCGATCCGTGCAACCTGCTGAACGGCCGCACGCTGGACGATCAGGATCGGGTCGTCGACGAAGCTTTCCGGCTGCTCGGGCCGCGAATCGTCAGCGCCCATGCCAAGGATCTGGTCCGCGCCGAGGACGGCGGCGTCCGAGAGACGGCCGCCGGGCTTGGCCAGCTGCATTATGCCCGCTTCTGGGAGAAGCTCGAAGCGCAGAAGCCCCACGGCTTCGTCACGCTGGAAGCCGTCGCGGTGCCGCAGATGGAAGCCGCGGCGCGCTTTGTGCGGGCGGGCCGCGAGGCGGCACGCCGGGGCTAGTCGCGCGTGCATTCGGGCGGCCGCTTTCCTGGCTGGAGCACCCGCGGCTGGCGGCAAACGAGTGGTGCCCAGGTGTTCCTAGCCAGGAACAACGCCGGCCTCCGGCAAGCGCGGAGCGGCCGGTTGTTCCTAGCCAGGAACAACGCGGGCCTCCGGCAAGCGCGGAGCGGCCGGTTGTTCCTAGCCGGGAACAACCCCGGCCTCCGGCAAGCGCGAAGCGCCCGGTTGTTCCTAGCCGGGAACAACGCCGGCCTTCGGCATGCGCGAAGCGCCCGGTTGTTCCTAGCCGGGAACAACCCCGGCCTACGGCAAGCGCGAAGCGCCCGGTTGTTCCTAGCCGGGAACAACGCCGGCCTACGGCAAGCGCGGAGCGTCCGGTTGTTCCTAGCCGGGAACAACCCCGGCCTCCGGCAAGCGCGAAGCGTCCGGTTGTTCCTAGCCAGGAACAACGCCGGCCTTCGGCAAGCGCGAATCACTCCATGTGCTCCTTCATAGGAAAAAGGCGCCGCAAAAAAAGGGATGAAGCAGACCAACTCTGCCTCATCCCTTTTTAAATCAGCGCTTGGACGATTGCCCTTGCACACTAAACTGGCGAATCTTCATATCAGCTTCCGCGCATACCACTTGTCCCCGCGGAACCGCTTGAGGAACAAGATTCCCCGCACGCCCCATTCGCAGTTCATCGCGAGCCATACGCCGATAATGCCGAGTCCGAAAGTAATCCCCAGTATATAGCCGAGCACGATCCTGAACAGCCACATCGACAGCATCGACGCGATCGAGGTGAAGCGAGCGTCCCCGGCCGCCCGAAGTCCCGCGGGCAGGATGAAGCTGATCGACCAAAGCGGGATCTGCGCGATCGCATTGATGAGCGTCAGCCAGAAGATATCGTCCACGATGTCGGCCGGCGGGTGGAACAGGCTCACCAGCGGATGGAAGAGCGGCATCAAGATGGCGGTCATCACCACGAACGAGCAAGATGAGAGCCAGATAAACGACTTGATGAACTTGCGGGCGTCTCCGACGTTGCGTCCGCCGATGCATTGGCCCACGACCGTGACGATCGTCAGCGACATCGCACCTGCCGGAATCTGGTACACCATGGCGATCGTGCCGCCGATGGCGTTCGCCGCGAGCGCGTAGGTGCCCATGCTGACGATGAACACCTGGGTGAGCATTTTGCCGCCGTTAAAAAACATCTGCTCCGCCGCGAACGGCACGCCGATCGTCATGATCCTCTTCAGCATGTCCCACGGCACGCGGACCAGCTGACCGACGCGCAGGCGCAGCGACCTGTCGATCCGCAAAATGTACGCCAATGCGCAGACGGCCGCCGTATAGCGCGCGATATTGACCGCGATCGTCATGCCGAGCACGCCCATGTCGAGTGCGTTGATAAAGACGAAATTCAACACCACGTACAGCAGGTTCATAATGAGCGACAAGATCAGCGACACCCGGGACCGCCCGATGCCCCGCATCGCGCCGCATACCGCTTGAACGACGCCGATGCCGAGGTAGGACGCGCAGCTGCCGATCAGATACACGCGGGCATGGTCCAGCACGTCGGCCGACGCTCTGCCGAACAATACCTGCAGCACGGGCGCATGCAGGGACGCCACCAACAAGCCGATGCCCAGCGACAGCAGCGCGACCGATGCGACCGTGCCCGCGGCGGCCTTGGAGATCATCTCGTCGTTGCCGCTGCCCTTGTATTGGGCGACGACGACCGTACCTCCGGTTGCCACGGCGACGAAGACGTTGATCAGGAAAATGTTCAGCGAATCGACCGTGCTGACCGCGCCGACCGCCGCGACGCCGGATGAACTGATCATAGCGGTGTTCACAAGGTTCAGGCCTACGATAAAGGCCTGGTCGATCAGGATCGGGATGAACAACGCGATCACTTTGCGGTAGTCCATGGACGACCCGGTCAAACGCTTGTCCAGATAAGCGTGCGTCCGCGCCTTGAGCTGAAGCGGTCTCACCTTATCACTTCTTTTCCCGGATGATAGATTGCTTTGCAAGCGTATACCTGCGGGTCCTATTCTAGTGGGAAAAAGAAAAATCCACAACCTCGGCAGGCTGCGGACTAGGATCGCGTATGGGAAAAAAACGCCTGCTTGCGCCAAGGAACGGCCTACAGCGCCGCTTTCCGCTGGTTTTTCCGATGCTGCTTGAGCTGGTGGTCCGACGAGATCAGAATCGGCAGCACCTTTTCGCTTCGGACCATGACCGACTTGCAGATCATGCACGTAGGCACGTCCTCGAACGAAAAGTTGTCCCGGATCCATCCCTTGCAGCCGTCTTTGGTGCAGGACCAGATGGTCGTCATTTCTTCGGGCAAATTTTCCAACGGTTTATTCCAGGAATAATTCAATGGATCGTCCCCCTTAGATGAACGCGCTACTATCCACGTACAAAAGCCTCTTCATTAAAAAATCCCCAAAACGATACGTTCGGGGATTTAAATCTTCATTTACAGTTTTACGACGTTCTCGGCTTGCTGGCCGCGATTGCCTTGGACTACGTTGAATTCGACGCGTTGGCCTTCATCCAGCGACTTGAAGCCCTCGCCCGTGATCGCGCTGAAGTGTACGAATACGTCTTCGCCGCCCTCGACCTCGATAAAACCGAATCCTTTTTCTGCGTTAAACCATTTTACTGTTCCTGTTTGCATAGAAACACCTCCAATTTTTACATGAGCTTCTCATTTTAGGTACAAAATAAAAAATTCATATATTGCACAAGGTTAGTCATTAAAATAATAACCCTCTGCAATAGATGAATTTAAGGTCAAAATTCCAATAAACCAACTATACCATACAGGACGGAGAAAAGCAATTCGGACCGTCGGCGCCGCTTCACCGATCTATAAGATACCAGGCCTCCCGCAACCAAGGGGAAGCCTGGCATCTTCTTTCTCACATCGGGCTTCGTGCTCAAGACCGCGACGTCAGCACTCCCACGAATCGGTCATGACGACCGGCTCGATCCTGCCGCGGCCGATTCGCATGCGATCGATGCATAACCGGCGATTGCCCGGCTCCGTGTCGCCGATCGTTCTGCGATGGTATACGATCAGCCATTCGTCCGTCTCCGGCAGGTGCAGGTAGCCGTGGTGACCGGGCCCCTCCGCGATCGGCTCCTGCCTTTCCAGAATCGTACCCTCGTTCTCGAACGGACCGAGCGGACTGTCGCTCACGCCGTATGCTACGCGATAAGTGCCGTTCGTCCATCCGCCCATGGACCACATCAGGTAATAAAGCCCGTCCTTCTTGATCATGCAAGGGCCTTCTACGTATCCCTCCGGCGTGATGGAACGGAACACTTCATCGTCCCCGCCCTTCAAAGGAACGAACCCGGTCATCTCCTCGTTCATCCGCGCGACGTTGCAGTGCCCCCAGCCGCCGTAATACAGATAGATGGTTCCATCGTCGTCCTTGAACAGGTGCGCATCGATCGGCTGCGCCTGATGAATGAACTTGTCTACCAACGGCTTCCCAAGATAGCCTCGATACGGACCCTCGGGACGATCCGCCACGGCAATCTCCAAGCCCCCGATTTCCTCGTTCGACTGAATATCGTTCGAGGCGAATACGAGGTAATATCGTCCCCGATGCTCGATCTGCGTCGGCGCCCAGACCGCTCTCCATACCCAGGGAAAATCCGTCATGTCTACAATGCCCTCGTGTTTGTCCCAGTGGACCAGGTCGTCCGAGCTGAACGCGTCCAGATTCATCTGCATCGTATACTCCGTGAATGAGCGCGTCGCATAGATCCAGTGCTTTCCCTCATACGTTCTGGCCTCGGGGTCTGCATACCAGCCGGCTACAATCGGATTGTTTATTTTCATTGGTAGGGACTCCTTCCTGTTTTAAGCGGACGTCACGCCGTTGATCGCTCCGAACGGCACGTGCGCCGTCGGATAATAGCCGGACACGCCTTCGATATGGCCGACCTGATCGTCGATGAAAATATGCGGCCGGAACACCTTAAGCACGCGCGCCTTCTCGATGCCGCCGAGGAAAAAAGCGTCGTCCACTCGAATGCCGGCAGCACGCAGCGTCGTGACGACGCGCTCGTGAGCCGGTGCGTTCCGGGCGGTCACGATAGCAATCCGAACGCGCGGCGAGTAGTCGGGGTCCGTCTTCTTTTCTCCCATTCCCGCCTCTGCAGCCGGCTGACCTCGCTGAAGAACCGGAAGAGCGGCCCCGGCGGAAGCGCCTCTCCTGCGTTCATCCGCTCGCTGTCATGGAAGCCTTGCATGCCTTGGGCTTGGAAGATGCCTTCCGCGGAGTCGTCCGCGATAATGCCGTCGAAGTCGAAGGCGATGCGCAGCTCCTGCTCCCGGTCGTCGTCGACGAAACCGGTCGGGAACACCTGCGCCGCAGGCAGCCCCACCCGGATCGCCGAGCGCACGTCGTCGGGATCGGCCGAGAGAAACAACGACGCGTTGAACGCGTCCATATAAGTAAACGGATTGCGTCCGGCGACGAACGCGGCGCGCGTGATCGGCAGGCCGTAATGCTGAATCGACTTGAACACGCGCAGTCCCGTATCCGGATCGTTGCGCGACAGCAGCACGACCTCGACCGGCTGGTCGTCCGGCGCCTCGCCGTTGATCCTAAGCAGCCGCTTGATCAGCGGGAAGGCGACGCCGGGACGCAGCACCTCTTCCTCGTGCGCATGCTGGTACTGCCGGTATTCCTCTTCTCCTTTTTCCTTGAACACCTTGTCCGAAGCCTCCAGATCGAACAGCGCGCTGGAAGCGACCGCGACGACGAACTTTTCTTCAATGGGAAATGGCATAGATTCCTCCGTAGTTTGGGCGCACTCCCTTTTCTGGCGATGCCGTAGCAAACAGGCTTGCTTTACATCCTGCCGAGGGCACAAGCGAGTATCTCCTTAGACTCTTCTAGTTTACCAAACACCCGGGTTAGTCGGACAGAATCAAATTTTATCCGATCTCGCCGGCACAACCCGATACACCCGTTTAGGACCGACATTTTGCAAAATGCGGGTGGGCACGCTGGATATTTTCCGTACGTCCGTTTCTCCCTTTGCGTTTTTCGTAATGGTCAGCTTCAGGATCGCGCCTCTTAATCTCGCCGTATGCTGCGGCAGCTCGGTCGAAACGAAGTTGCCCAAGGAGGAAGCCGCTACCCGATTGCGGACGCGTCCGTCCCTGTCCTTCACTTTATACATTTTGACCGGATGCAGGACGTGGGGATGCGCGCCAAGCACGACATTCACGCCATTTCGGAATAATTGATGCATCAGGCGAACCTGTCCCCGACTGGGTCGCGAATGAAATTCTTTTCCGAAATGCAGGCATGCGACGATTAAATCCGCAGCGCGCTTCAAGCTGCGCACGTCCGCCGCTATTTTATGGCGTGCGATACGGTTGACCATCCAGGGCACCGGCACGCGAATCCCGTTGGTTCCGTACGTATAAGACAATATGCCGATCCTGATTCCCTTTACGTTAACGATGAGCTTCCGGCGGGACTCCCCACGGAAACGGTAAGTGCCCGTATGCCGCAGGCCGTGCCGGTCGAGGACATTCAGCGTCCGCTTCAATCCGGCCGATGTCCCGTCCATGCAATGGTTGTTGGCCGTACTGAGCACATCGAAGCCGAGACTGCGAAGCGTGGCTGCGAAGGCGTCCGGCGAGCTGAACAGAAGCTTGCCGGGCTTTCCTTTGAACCGGCTGCCGGAGAAGGTCGTCTCCAGATTGCCGATCGTGAAATCCGCTTTTCTCAAGTAAGGCTTTACGCGGTAAAAAATAGGCGAGAATCCGCCTTCTCGCGCGGCCGAGGCGATCATGTTTTTCTTCATTAACAAATCCCCGACCGCGGCCATCGTGATTGTTGTCATCGCCCGCTTCCCCCCCGCTCCATAGAAATGATGCCGTTCACATCCGTTGCGCTCCCGCTCAGGCAGGCGGCGAATATATAGGATAGAGCATGTTATGTCGGGAGTGGGGGCCCGTGCTGGGCATGCGCAAAAGAAATCCAGCCCTCATGGACCGGATTTCGGATAGGATCGTCGGAGCGCCACGTTCGTTGACCGATTCAAGCGACCGCCGTAAGATGCCTCGCCTGCGGAGGCATGTTTACAGCCTCGGATCGATCTCCTTTTCCTTCGCCACCTCGAACAGCAGATTGGCTGCGATTTGTTTAAAATGCTCATTTTCGGGCTCGATGTCCGACAGCCTGATCGCAAGCGGCGCGACGGCTAATCCTTGTACGGATCGAACTCGTCCGCGCCCGCCATGCACACCCCGATCGGCTTCAGCACGTGCAGCACGTCGATCGTCTCTGCGTGGGCATCCAGCACCTCCTGCAGCCGGCGATAGACGAACGGACTCTCGTCCGTCCCAGCGCCTCGCAGCTCGACGCCGAATTCCCGGACTGCCTGCTTCATCTGCTCCGGCGTGATCTGTCCGCCCGAACGGGTACGCGTCTTCCAGTTCATCTTGCCGGCCGCCTGCGTGCGGCTCATCACGCGGCCCGCGCCGTGGACGGTGCTGTAGAAGGAATCGCGATTTTCCGTCGTGTCCTTGCCGCGCACGATGACGGAGATATCGCCCATGCTGCCGCCGATAAAACCGAGCTGTCCCGGCGCCGAAGGGGTCGCGCCTTTGCGCACGACGATCGTATCCTTGCCGCCATGCGTCTCACGCCACGCGTAGTTATGATGGTTGTGCACCTCGAAGTCCGCCTCCGCGCCCAGAATCGCCAGCACCTGCCGGATCACGTAGTCGCGCCCGGCATACGCATAACGGCCGGCCAGCTTCATCGCCCTGTAGTATAAGTCGCCGAGCTCGCTATCGAGATCGAACAACACCGGCGGCTGATCCATCTTTCGCCGGGCGCGTTGCCTAGAAACTCGCGACCTGCCGCAAGGTTCAGAAGCCGCTGGCCGTCTTATGGCCGAAGCCCCGGCTGCCGAAGTGATTGCCGATCCACAGGCGGCCGGTGGCGGGTTCGACGAATAAGTCGACGTAATGATTGCCGCTGCCGACCGTGCCGAGCTGGTCGCGCGCGAGCTTCTTCAGCTTGTCGTGCTCCTGCCGCCCGATCGCCGCATATACGCTCCAATCCGGATCGTCGAACAGCTCGTGATCGACCGGCTCGCTGTTGGCGCGGCCGATGCCGAAAGACACCTTGCGCGCGATCCGGTCCATGATATCGGAGAGATGAGGCAGCACATCGCTTGCCATCAGGTTCGTGCGCACGGCCTTGTTGCCGCAGCCGATGTCGTAGCCCACGCCGGAAGGCGAGATCTGGCCATCATACGCGATCACGCCGCCGATCGGCTGGCTGTAGCCTTTGTGGTGGTCGGCCATCAGCAGCGCCTGCACGACGTTGCCGTGCACCGCGCAGGTTTTGGCTTGCGACAGCGCGCTCTCGTCGGGCTCCCCCCCAGACGCGCACGCCTTCAATCGTTTGATAAGTCATGTTGTCCTTACGCTCCTTTATTTGCAATCACTGATGGCCGCAAGCCGCTAAGCGCCCCAGACCTCTCGTAGCGCCGACCGGAACAATGCGTCCAGCCGGTCGTCCAGGCGCTCGGCCTGCTTAGACTGCGACGCTGCGCTTCGCTCCAGATGACCGAGGCGTTCCTCCAGATAGTCGTTGACGATCGTGAGCCGCGGCTCGTAATCCAGCTCCTCGCCCGCCTTCTTGCGGGCCAGCAGCCGTTGCACCGTAAGCCACAGCTCGCCGTCCCGCGGGAGGAGCCGGTCCGCCAGCACGTCGAACGCCATCGGCGGCATGCCGCCGTACCGCTCGATCCATTCGCAGGCCAGCACGGGGCGCAGCACGTAGAAGTACTTTTTGATTTTGACCCGCTCGCCCTGCAGGTACGTCCGGTAGTTGCCCCGGGCCATGTTCAGGTAGTGATGCATGCAGGACTTCGGCGAAAAGGTAAGCGGCGAGATCGCGCGCAGTTGCTCCGCCACGGTGTAGCGCTCGGCGTACTGGATCGGCGATTGCAGCCATTCGAGCAGCGGCGGGTTGGACTTGCGGTACAAGTTGAGCGCCTTGCGCAGGTCCCAACCGCTGATGTCCAATTGATCGCTGATCGGCCGCTCGATGACATCTCGTTTATCGTAGATCGACAAGTACCAATCGGGCTCGCGCACGTAGACGAACCGCACGTCGTAGTCACTGTCCTGCGACGGGAACCCCCACGCCCGGCTGCCGGATTCGCACGCATACAGGATGCGGACGTTCTCTTCCCGTTCCAGTCGCTCCAATTGCTCGCTTATCGTTTTCTTTATGGTTTCCATCTGAAAATCACCTCTATGTAGAACGGCGGCTCCGATACGCCGAAGCCTCCGCCCTGCTGTCTTGTGGCGCTGCGAAATTCCCCATTCCCGCCCTCGCCCGAATCCTGCCGACCTGCACGCGGTGGTTACATTGACTGGTACACGTTACGCTCGTCACATTGCTGGGCTCATGATTGATGGGTTGGACATGGCCCCCGTGTCCGCTCGAGTCCAACTTTCCCTGTTGGCGGGTTGTGCACGCCTCGGCCGGTTCGGACTACCTTCGCAGCTACGTTTCGATCAGATCCGTCGTCCAGTTCATTTCCTGAATGCGAAAGTCCATTTCCCGGTAGGCTTTGGACAGCGCATCGACGCGAGCCTGAAGCTGCGCGACGTCCACCGTCCGCTCGAACCTGACTTCCGAACGGCTGAACCGGTCCTGCTTGATCGACGCCTGCTCGAGAAGGTCGGCGAGCAGCTTGCGATGCTGCATGAGCCGGTCCCGCTCCGCCAGCGCATCCGAGATGCTCAGCTCTGCGTTAAACGGCGTGGACGCATTCGTCTTGTTAATCCGGCGCACCCAGGCCGTCTGCTCGGCGAGCGTCTGCTCCAGCTCCGCCATCAGCAGAGCCGGATCCTCCGCCGGCGCCTCGCCCTCCTGCACCTTCACCACGCGCTCCAGCCGCTGCCGCAGCTGCGCGATTTTTTTCTGACTGTCCGCCCTGAGGACCAACGCTTCCGCCAGCTTCATTTTTACGCACCTCTTGTTTTAGTTATCGATATCGAATGCTCCGATCCGTTCGACCATGGAGCCGTAGCCTTTGGCCGACTGCGCAATGTAGCTCAGCACCGTGTCGCTCCAGCCGTAGATATAGAACGTACCCGGGTCCTGCTGCGGCACCATCGCGCCGCGGTAAGGCGAGACGTCGACGATAAACGCCTTGACGTTCGGGTTCACCTTCTCCCTGTACTGCTTCAGCGCCTTGTAGAACGGACTGCCCGCATTTTGCTGTTCGTCCGTTATGATAACGATCTGTTCGACCTTGCGGCGCTCCTGCCGCAGCTTGCGCACCGGCGCGCCGGCATCCGTGCCGCCCCCCGCACGGATGCCTCCTGCCTGCGAGAGGATGCTGTCTTTGCGGGAAGGCATCGCATCCTTTGCGACGGTGTTGAACAACCAGAACAGAGAGTCTCCCGCCGTTTTCTTGTACAGGGCCAGCGCGAACACGGAACCGGTCTGCAGGTACTCGCCGTTCATCGAACCTGAGATATCTAGAAAAATCGCCGTCCGCCCTTCCAGGTCCGGCAGATGGCTGAACGTATATTCCACCGCGTCCCGAAGTGCGTCGCGCAGCAATGGATGCTTCACCTGCCCGAACGCCTTGGCGAACCGAAACGGCAGAATCCTCGCCTTCGCAAGTGCGCGCTGATCGGTCAGCCGATCCGTCACGGCTCGCAGCGTATTCCAATCCTCCAGCACCCCGGCCCGCTCGAGCGCATTCAAGTGCCGGAGCAGCGCGAACGTCGGCATCTGGCCGATCAGCGCTTCCCAGATCGCCTTGGTCGGCTTCACCGCGCCCGTGACGACCTCGTGCGGCAGCTTGCCCGTCTCGATCCAGTACAGCCGCTCGGCCTCGGACGTCGCCTGCTTGAGCTGCTCCAGCGCATGGACCTGCGGCAGCAGCGACAGGTTCGCCTCCTGGCCCCGCAGGTACCGGTAGAGCGCCTGCTGCTTCAGGTCCGCCGGCTTCGGGTGCGCCGTCGCGATCGCGTCGCCGAGGCTATAGCCCCGGCCCCGGCCGTTGTACTTGACGGCCCAGTATTCGGACACGCCGGCCAGGAACCGGTTCACCTGCCGCTTTACGGCCCGGCCGCCCTCGCCCCGGCCCATTCCCTGGAGGATGGTCAGGAAGTCGGACAGATCGGACGGGATTTGCACGACCTTAAGGAAGATCCTCGCGAACAAGTCGGGCCGGTAGGCCGACAGGACCGCGAGGCCGCACAGCGGCTGAAGCCGCATATAGCCTTCGCCCCGCGCATAGACGAGCGCTCTGGCCATGAACTGCGGATCTCGCTGCGCCATCTCATGATGGAGCGCTTCTGCTTCAGCCAGCAGCGACTGACCGTCCGCGTAAAACGTGTTGCCCATCGTATTGGTGACCAGCGTCTGCACGTACCGTTCCTCGGCGGAACGTTCGTAGGACGGATAGCCATCCTGGTTCAATGTCGTCGGCCGGACGGCCGAGAACAGCTTTTTAGCGAAACTCATCGGATTAAACCTCCTTAAAGAGAGCGGAGCGAGGAAATGGCCGAGAAGGTTCACGGAAGGCCCTGCGAAAGGCCGTGTCCGTCCCCTATACCGAAGTATCCCTCTCGTTCGCCTCGCTCCGTTTGTCTTGCTGCATCGTTGAGGAAAGGTCGGAAAGGCATGCTGCTCTAACCATCTGAGCTATCCCGCCGAAGCGGGAGTTGGACTCGAACCAACGACAAGCCGATTAAAAGTCGAAGTAGCCCTTCCATGCGCCTCAACGAACGAGCGTCGATAATTTTGCTTTACGCTTACTCTTGGATCTACATGTTGCAATTGCTTGCTTGGTGCCCGCCTTTTCGGCGCCGGCTCCTTGCTCCTATCATCGCGCACATCCGCTGCCGCGAACATGGCGCAAGTATGACGACTTGTAAATTTATCCGAAATTCGATGCCGTTTTCGAGGCTTTAGCGCCTCTGTACGGGATTTTCGTATAGCGATTGGAAACGGACGAAGCCGCGATCGCCTCCGGTTTCACTCGGGCAGACAGCCCCATCGCTTCGATTCTTCCGACCAGCTCGGCGACCATCGCCGACGTCCTGTTGCGTCTCTCGTCCGTGCCTGCGTCGATATCGACGAACATCGCCAGGCTCGCGCCGTGATAGGCATAGGGCAGGAGAATATCCTCCAGCGCCGCCCTTTTCCCGGCATCGAAGTAAGCTGCGATCTCCTGGCTGTAAGTCGTTTCGAGGCTCAGCTTTTCGCGCAGCGACCGGAGCTCCCGCGGGACGATCACCTGCCGGTAGCAGAACCAGGCGCCCCGGCCCGGGCGGAGAATGACGACGGACGTTACGAACTTCGTATGTCCGGCGTGCATCTGCGCGTCCGTCCCGACGACGAGCTGATACGCCGCGCGCGGATCGCGCGCCATGAAGCTCTGGATGCGTCCGAAGACTTCGTCCAGCGACAGATTTTGTTCGGAGAGGTTGCGGAAGACATGCTCGTGAAGCATGGGGTATACGTGTCTTTTCATAAGTGTCACCTGTAGCGCAAGGCGGCTTCTTCCTTTCTTGTTTGTCGTATTGGCAGGGTTGGCAGGGCTCGAACCTGCGACCGTCCGATTAACAGTCGGGCGCTCTACCTGCTGAGCTACAACCCTATGGATTTGGAGGCGTGGACGGGGCCCGAACCCGCAGATCCGGTCGTGTTAGGCCCGTGTGTTCATCCAGTTTCACCACCACGCCGCGGCGGTTCATCGTAAATCGAGTGGCTGCCCGGGCAGGATTCGAACCTGCGGTGGATGATTCAAAGTCATCTGCCTTGCCGCTTGGCTACCGGGCATCGTATGGGGAGACCAACCGGACTCGAACCGGTACTGGCGGATTCACAGTCCGCTGCGTTCGCCTTTTCGCCATGGTCTCCATCATGGAATGCGATTGTTGCCGTCGGCCCCGCCCCTGCCTGATGGCAGGAGCGCGCCGCCTCCTTTCTCCTCGTTATTAATATCGCTTGACGCGGTATGTACTTTGCAGGGGCCGTATAGGTATGAAAAAAAGACCCCTGTCGCCCTCGGATCTTCCTCTAAGACTGAATTCAGCCATAGAAAAAGACCGCTCGGCTACAAGCAGTCTTTACGGGTACGCATATGTATGCCGTCGCCGGCGGCGTCAGGCTGTAGAAAACAACCGACGAACCGAAGCGGGATTGCGCCTGTAAAGAATGCCGATATGAGATTGGAGATACAGATCTTGCGAATTGAACGCGCTTATCTCTCGCTGGCTTACTTTAATCTGGGACGTTGGGCTGCGATGGTCTGGACGTTCATCAATAAAATTCGTGTCGCGCATGTTCTGCACTCCTTTCTCCAATTCAGGATGTTGCCGGTAATCCTAGCATTGAGCGTTTAACGCTGTCAACCATAAACGGCTTGAATAAGTATCTTGGAGGAAATGGGTTGGAAAGGTTCTGCGCTTCGATCCTGTCGTTATGATCGAAGCGATTAGGTTTCGAGCCTAATGAATATTTGGGCGAAGTAACCCTTCCGTGCGCCTCCATGATCCCGTGAACCCGTTGCCTTGCGGCTCGGCTTCACAACCTGATTTTCGCAGCATTCGCTTCGTTCGAACAGGGCGAAAGTATGGCAACGCGTAAAAACTTTCCATATTCCCCTGCCTTTTTGCTTGATACAATGGTACAAAGATTGGCAGGAGGTGCGCGCATGGCACGGGAAAGCTTCGATAAAGAGGTTCAGTTTCTTCGCATGCTGGCGCTGGCCGGCGGCGCCTACAGCAGGCAGCAATTCGCCGACCGGCTCGGCATCTCCGTGCATACGTACGACAAGACACTGCGCTACATCAAGGACATGCGGACGATGCTGTCCTCGGACGCCGCCGACGACCTTGCCGAAGGTCTGCGCTACAACCACTACGAATCAGCGGACCCGCTGCTGCTCTTCCTCTTCAGATCCAAATCGCTGAAGGACTCGGAGAGCGTCCGGCTCGCGGTTCTGATCGGCTTGCTGCAGGGCGAAGCGCTGACCGCCAAAGAGCTGCTGGACGCCTGCAGCGACAGCATGCCGTCCGATTATGCTTGCCCTGACGAGAAGACCGTCCGCGGGGACCTCAAGTATCTGGAAGAGGTCGGCGTTATCCGCCGCATGGAGGGCGGACGACCGTACAAGTATCGGGCCGACATCGATCTGATCGACCGGCTGGCGGACGAGGAATTGCTGGACCTTTACGACTATGTCGACGTGATGGCCAACACGCAGGTGCCCGCCGTTCAGGGCTATCTGTTGAGAGATACGCTGAAAAAGGCGCTGACGAGACGGGGATACGGGTCCGAGACCTTCGATGTCCACCTGTACAAATATCACTATCACACGCGCATCCTCGACGAGGCGCATCTCTACACGGTATTCGAGGCGATCCGGGCGCGCAGAAAACTGACTTTCCTCTACCTGTCGCCCAAGAAGGGGAAAAACTACGCGTCCAAAAACACGAACCCGCTGTTCGAGCGCGAGACGGAGGGCCGCTTCGAGACGACGCTGCCGCTGCGCGTGGTGTACGACCATCAATACGGCCGTTGGTATCTGATCGGACACAGCCCCCGGCTCGGCACGATGAAGTATCGCATGGAAGGCGTCACTCAGATTGAGTTGGGGGATGCCGTAGATGCGGAAACCTTCGACCGGCGGCTGGAAGTCATTGAGCAGGAGCTCGAACACAGCTGGGTGACGGACACCCACCGGCGCGTGAAGATCCGGGCGCGCTTCTACAATCCCGGACGGGCGGGCGCGAACTTCGTGCGCGAACGCGTCCTGTCCCAAGGCCAATGGGGCGTGGTGACAGACGAGTCGGACACGACCTTCCTGTATGAAATCGAGGTCAACGGCATCTACGAGATCAAGCCGTGGCTTCGCAGCTTCGGCTCGAGCTGCGAAGTATTGGAGCCGGCATGGCTGCGCAGGGAGCTGATCGCCGAATGGAAGGAGATTCAGGCTTATTATGAACCCGTTCGAGAAGATCTTTAATTATCGGATTCTATCGCGGCTGGACGAAGCGGACTCGATCGCCCTCACGGCCCACGAGCGTTCGTGGCTCAAGACGATGCTCGAGCATCCCGCGTCCGCCGATGCCTTCGCCGCGGAGACGCTGTCCCGGCTTCGAGACCTGCTGCAGGACGAGACCGCGATCGAGAGCCGCGAATACATCGCCGAAAAAGCCAAGAGCCGGGAAAGGCAGGTCTATCATCCCCTGCTCCGCCCCCTCCGCCGCATGATCCAGCAAGGCCGCGGCATTCGGCTTACGTCAAGACTCAAGCACGGCGGCGTCCAATCCAATCAGAACGGGCTGCCCGTCAAGCTGGAATACAATATGGTCAAGCGGGAGTGGTACCTGCTCTGGTACAACGCGCGCGGCCTCATGTCGAGCAAGCTGCAGCATATCGTCACCGCGGAACCCATTCTGCTGCCGCCAGAGCGCGTCGAAGCGCTGCGAAGCCGTGCGCTCGCGATCCTAGAAGAACGCCGAACCTATGCGGTGATCGAGATCGTCCGCGAATACAACGCGGAGCTATCCCGGATCCTCTACGCCTTTTCCTGCTTCGATAAGACCGTCAGCTACGAAGAGAATCGGGACTTGTACCGCATCCGCGTCTCCTGCCTCGCCGACGAGAGCGAATTCCTGCTGTCCAAGATTCGCTTCCTCGGACGCCGGGTCAGGATCGTCGAGGGCGAGCAGTTGCGCAGGCGAATGCGGGAGTCGGCGGCCTGGGCGCTGGCGAGGTATGAGGGGGCGTCCGATTCCCAGCCGGCCGCGCAGCCCCCCGAGGATGCCGACTCGGCATCCTGACCTTGCCAGGCGGGAAGCGTTACTTCAGCGGCGGCAGCAGACCGGCTTTGCCGTCCCGCACCCAATATACGCGGTCGGATACCGGGCTCGGCATGAGCGCCACGCTGCGCTTCGCCATCGTCCGGAAGCCGGATTCCTCCGCCAGTCGCTGCGCCTGTCGGAGCGTCTCCATCTCTTCGTCCGCGCGAAGCACCATGACCGTCTTGCGATTCGTAAACGCGACCAGATAAGGATTGCGCCCGAGCCGCTTGTTTAACTCGGGATCCAAAAACTGGCACTCCGCCGGGTGCGTATCGTGCATGTACACCTCCAGCCTGCAGCTGTCCAGCAGCGTCGGCAACCTCATTCGCGGTTCCTGCCAGCCCGCCCGCCGAAGATTGCGGTACGCGATCTTCCTCAGCTCGTCCTCGCGCAGGTCCGGGTTCAGCTCCAGCATGCCTGCGGTGATTACTTTCGTCAGCTCGTCTTTAATCTCAAGATACATCTCCCGCAGGCCAGGCAGTCGCTCCGCAGACAATCCGCCCGCCTGCTTCCGGGTGGCCTCCGCGTATGCCTCGTCCCGCAGCGCGGGATAAATATAATCGGGATCGAGAATGGCGACCTCGTCCTTCTTTTCGCCTGCGATTTTCGAACTGCGAACGATATCGTTCAGGTAATCTACGGCTGCGTTTAAATCGCCCCCCGGCCATGTACGTGCGATACGTATCGTGCAAGCTGACCTGCGACTTGCCGATCTTGTCGTCCATCTCCAGCAGCAGCGGCTCTCCCTCCGTTAATCTGACGTCGATCTGCAGACTTGCCGCCAAATGGCGCTTCATCATCTCCGCGAACTGCTCCGGTTGATCGTACAATCTTGCCTGCTTCATGCCGCACGCCTCCTTAAAATGTCCCGGCAAAACAAAACACCCCGGCAAGACGTCCGCAGACGTCCTGCCAGGGTGTGCTTCACCGCTGGAAATATTAAGTATATTAAACCACAACCGTCCGCTTTTGAAAAGCTAAAAATTTGCCGGCGGCAAGGCCGATGCGTTCTTCTATTTCTTGTTCGCTTCGCGGACCTTCAACAGCTTGCCTTTGATCGTCGTGTCCTGCATCTTATTCAACACCAGGCGGCCCTTGCCGTTGAGAATATCCACGTAGGATGCATTGTCCTCTATCGTGATGATCCCGATATCCTCCGCCGATACGCCTTCGATCTTGGCGATCGTGCCGACGAAGTCCACCGCCCGGATTTTCTTTTTCTTCCCGCCGTTGAAGTAGAGCTTCAGGATCTCCTCGTCCAATCGGGAGATCCTGTCCTTTTTGACGCCCGCCTTGCTCTTGATCTTCGCATCAAAGGACGCTTGGGCATACGCCACCGCGTCTTTGGAGGGATGGTTTCTCCGCGGAATCTCAAAACCGACGTAGCGCTCCGCGTTGATCACGAATTTCTCTTCGTTCGGCGTGGCGAAGGAGATCGCTTTGCCCCTGTTGCCGGCTCGTCCGGTTCTGCCGGTCCGATGCACGTAGCTTTCGTTTTCCTGGGGAAAGTCGTAATTAATTACAAGACTGATATTGTCGATATCGATGCCTCTCGCGGCCACGTCCGTCGCGATCAGATAACGGAACTCCCCGCGCTTGAACGCGTTCATCACCTGGGAGCGATCGTCCTGCTCCATGCCCCCGTGGATTCGGTCGCAGGGGTATCCGTGCTTGGTTAGTTCCTTGAATACGACGTCGACCCGGACCTGCGTCCGGCAAAAAATAATGCAGCTGTCCGGATTTTCGACCGTGGCGACGTCCCTGAGCAGGTTCAGCTTGTCGTCATCTTTCACGGTGTAGAGCGCATGCTCGATCTGGCTTGTCGTTCTGCCCGCCGTCTGAATCTCGATATCGAGCGGCTGCTTCATATACTTGTGGCACAGGCGTTCGACATCCTTGGGCAGCGTCGCCGAGAACAGCAGGGTCACCCGATCCTTCGGCAGCTCGCGGATAATCTTCTCCACCTGCTCGATGAATCCCATGCTCAGCATCTCGTCGGCTTCGTCGATGACCAGGTATTTCACTTGCTCGAGGTCGATCGTGTCTCTCTCGATGTGATCCATGACCCGCCCCGGCGTGCCGACGACGACATGGTTTTTATGCGCCAACTGAATCTTTTGCCTGGCAAAAGGCTGCTTGCCGTAAATCGCGGTCGCCTTGATCCGCTTAAAGCGGCCGATGTTCATGATGTCTTCCTTGACCTGGTCGGCCAGCTCGCGCGTCGGCGTCAGGATCAAGGCTTGCGGACGGTTCTCCTCCCATTCCACCAGCTCGCAGATCGGGATTCCGTACGCCGCCGTCTTCCCGCTTCCCGTGTGAGACTTGACGGTCATATCCTTCTTCTGCAGCGCGATGGGGATGACCTTGCTTTGTACTTCCGTCGGCTTGGCGTATCCCATGCTGTCCAAAGCCCGGCGTATGTCGTCGCTTAGTGTATAGTCGTTAAAGCTGGGTTCGCTCATTGTTAATCCCCTTCGTATATCCGCGAGTGTCGGTTCCTCATGATACGACAATTCGCCATGCTTTACCAACTACCACCGAATCTGCCGGACCCGCTCGATCAAGGCGTCCCGCTCGTCCGGACGGATCGGCCACGCTTGAATCTCCCGAAGGACAGGCGCCAGGTTCGCATAGCCTTTGGCCACACCGTTAAGCCGCGCGGCCAGCGTCGAGCGCAGGAACGCTTCTTCCGATTCGTACAGCCCGCGCAGCTTGCCCGCGGCGTCCGGATATCTTTTCAGATAATACTTCTGGTGACGCGGCTCGGCCGCATAAAACGCCTTAAAAGGTACGATCTCCGTCTCCAACGGATACCCCTTGGCCGCTTCCATCCGCTTCTTCATCCGGTTAAACGCCTCCGCTTGACGCTCGTCGCGGTACAGCAGCAGAGACTGATACTGCCTTCCTTTATATCCGTTAATATTAACGGGATTATGATGATCCCAGAACGTCTCCAGCAGGCGATCGATCGAGATCAGTTCGGCGTCGTAGACGATCTCGACCGTCTCGGAGTGTTCCCCCATCTCGCGGTAAGTCGGCTGCCCGGTCGTGCCGCCCGCATATCCCACGCGCGTTTCCTCGACGCCCGGCAACGAGCCGAACAACGCTTCGGGAGACCAGAAGCAGCCCATGCCAAGCGTGATCGTTTGATTTCCTTGCATAAATCCCGCCCCCTCATCTGGCGCACATATTCCGGACCTAAACGTGGCATGCTGGAATGGTTGTCAAAATCGTCCAAGGAGGTGCCCCATGACAAATAACCAAAACGAACCGACCAAGGCGGAGGTCCAGACGACCGAGCTGAACAAGCTGCCCGTGCCCGGTCAGGACGATACCGAGTTTTCCGCGGAGGAAGCGGCAGAAGCCTTCGAACAAGGCCAAACCGCTAGCGGCACTCGGAATACGGACCGACAATAACCTTATTTAAAAAAGAATAAGACACCGTTCGCCTTCTCGCAAAAGGTCGCGGTGTCTTATTTGCGTTTGCCGGGCGCCGCGTCTTAAACGACGTTAATCTTGACTTCGATATTGCCCCGCGTCGCCTTGGAATAAGGGCATACCTGGTGCGCCTCGGCGGTCAGCTGTTCGGCAAGCGTCCGTTCGACGCCCGTCAGCTTCACGTCGAGCGCCACTGCCAGGGCAAATCCGCCGTCCGCGTCTTTGCCGATCGTGACGCTGCCCGTCACTTCGGTGCCTTCGTACTTGACCTCTCGCCTGCGGCATACCAGATTCAGCGCGCTCTCGAAGCATGCCGCGTAGCCCGCGGCGAACAGCTGCTCCGGATTCGTAGCGGCCCCGCCCATGCCGCCCAGCTCTTTGGGCATGCGAAGCTCCAGCTGAAGCACGCCGTCGCTCGAAGACAGCTTACCTTCGCGTCCGCCCGTGACCGTCACGGTTGCCGTATATAGGTTTTCCACCCGTTATCCCTCCGCATAGTCCGAAATCGATGCGTCGGCGCGCTGCATGGCAGACTTGCCTCGACATCCCACTAGGTTACGCGGAAGGGAAATTTTTATCCGATCGGGCCTTGCTAAAAATCCATCCAGAAAAATTGAGAAACAGCGAGAATGAGCCCGACAGCGTTTACCACGATAAAAAAGCCATTTTTTCGCCGTGCGGCTCACGGATTCCGTCCCCGTTATCAAGGTCCAAACCAGAATGCCGTTGAACACGACCATAATAATGAGCGCCAACCACCAATTCGCAGCCATCTTGACCTCGCCCTTCCTCAAATTCTACGTCATCTGCCGAAGCTTCTTTATTGCCGTTGCCGGCCTTGCCAGGACACGACCTCAAGCCACTGGCGCGCGATCAGTTCGTGGCCGGCGGCGGTCGGGTGGATGCCGTCCCAGAGCCAGTGCTCCCGGGGCGCCCGTTCGCAGGCTTCGTCGAAGAGCTGCTGAAGCGGTACGAACGTCGCGGAGTAGCTGTCTGCCAGCTCTCGCACGATCTGCCGGTAAGCCGTCATTTTCGTTTCCCAGGCGTTCCATTTCTCTTCGAGGGAGCCGGTCCGCAAGATGAAAGGCTCGCACAAAACGATATTCGCATTCGGGAGCGCCGTCCGCGTCTCCTCGAGGAGATGCGTATAAGCCAGCTTGTATCGGTCCGATGCGCCGCGCGCGTCGTCATGGATCTGATAATAGGCGTCGTTAACGCCGACCAGGATGCTGATGATCGATGGCTGCACGCTGATCGCGTCTTCGTTCCATCTGGCATACAAGTCCGAAGCCCGGTCCCCGCTGATGCCGCGGTTCACTACTTGAGGTGCATTCGCGCCAAGCTCCAAGCCCAAGCGGCCCGCGATCTGAAATACAAAACCGTGCCCCAAAATATGATTGGGATCGCTAGTGCGGCCGCGAGCGCCGTCCGTAATCGAATCGCCGATAAACAAAATCGTGTTTGCTGCCGCCATTCTTTTTCGCCTTCCCCCTCTGTTCAGTCGCTACGATTCATTGTATCACCAGACCGGAAGGCGAGGAACGGGGGGGGGGAGCCAATTTCGCTAATCGGGAAAACGGGAAACGAATCGAGACACGGATAGGATAGGATAGGATAGGATAGGATAGGATAGGAGAGGAGAGGAGAGGAGAGGAGAGGAGAGGAGAGGAGAGGAGAGGAGAGGAGAGGAGAGGAGAGGAGAGGAGAGGAGAGGCCGACAAGACTGGCGAACCGTGTCCACATGTGCATAACTTTGTGCGCAACCCGTGTATAACTTGGGGATAAATCAATTCGGAGCCCGTTACGCGTAGGGACGAAGGGAAAACCACTCGCACTCCCTGGAAACGGCCAAGGCGGATCGTTGACCTGAGAGCTATCCTGCAAAAATGCATCATTCAATGGCTGGTATGGAGTTTTTTGCGATTTATCGTGTAAAAGAAAGTGCACGATAGCTCGTCTTTTATTCCAGAAAAAGGATTTTTGGCTAAAAATCCTGCACTTTTGCGCGCTAGGTTGAAACGACGAACGGGTGTGGCTCTCGATCGTGTACTTTTGCGCGATAGCCCCTGTCAGCCTCTTCACTTTTAATCAATTGATGCTTTGCGCCGTGCTGAACGAGGAGCTTACTGAACGCTAGCTCCCTTCGTGCGCGTTATAAAAGAACGAATCATTAAAATGGCGAGTATGTGCGCATGTGCATAACGCTGTGCACATATTGTTGATAGGTTGTTGATAACGTTGATAACTTGGGGATAATTGTTGTTCCGGCCGGATGATCAGCGTCATGCGCCTGACGGCGTATCCGCCGCTTTCCTCTTCCCGCTCGAAGCTTGGCGTGTCATAATTCCCCGACACGTTCCACGTACAAATCATAATTTTCGAAATCGAAACATACGAACTGAATGCGCTCGAACCCATGCTTGCGCGCCAGTACGCCTGTGACGGCCCCGATCGCTACTTCGGCGGCTTCGTCCTTGGGATAACCGTAGATACCCGTGCTGATATTCGGAAAAGATATGCTCGCGATCCCATGCTGTTCGGCCAGGCGCAGCGCGCTCCTGTAGCAGTTGCCAAGCTTCTCGGCCTCCCCCTTCTTTCCGCCGTTCCAGACCGGCCCCACCGTGTGAATCACATGCTTGGCCTTTAAATTTCCCCCTGTCGTGATGACGGCCTCGCCGACGGGGCATCCGCCCCGTTCGCTTCGAATTCGAACGCATTCGTCCAGTATTCGTCTCCCGCCGGCGCGGTGGATCGCCCCGTCCACGCCCCCGCCGCCCAGCAAACTGCTATTGGCCGCATTCACGATACACGCCATGGCAGATTGTGTGATATCTCCCTGCACCACCTCTAACTTTGCGCCGTTCAATGTCTTTTCCAACCGGATCCCTCCTTAGACGCCGTTAACCTTAATTACGACAACTCCGAACGCAGCAAGGCATAATAGGTTAAATCCTCGTAAGTGCCGTCCTTTAACACATGTCCCCGAAAAACGCCTTCATGCTTCATTCCCATCTTTTCCATCACGCGAAACGAAGCCGGATTCCGCGTCATGGCCGCGGCCCATACGCGATGCAGCTTCAAGTCTTCCCATGCAAACTGCAATACCCGCTTCGCCGCCTCCGAGCAATAACCTTTGTTCCAGTAAGCTCTCCCCAACCAGTAAGCCAGTTCGGCGTGATGATGCGCCGGATCGATTCGCAACCCCACGATGCCCATAAACGTCCCAGACGGCCGGTCGAGGACGGCGAATGAAAAGCCCTCCCCTTTGTCCGCGGCCTCTTGCCTGCGTTGAATGAATGCGTCTGCCGATCCGGGCGGATACGGATGCGGGATCCCCAGCGTCGTCCGCGCAATCTCCTTGTCATTGATCAGTCTCTCCATAGGCTCCGCATCCCTGGGCTCGACCAATCGCAGCTTCAATCGATCCGTGTACAACACCATAACCGCTCGCATCCCCTTTAACCGGATTTAAAAATGCCATTTTTAAGCGCAAATTAAAACGCAAAAAAAACTCCATCCTCAAGGGACGGAGTCGATCCGCGGTACCACCCTGTTTGACGTATGCTCGCGCTACGCCCGCTCTGCCATCATCCAACAATGATGCTCCCGGTTAACGGCGGGATGCCGGGCCCGCCTACTCAAGTTCGGGGACCTGCTCGGAGGCGATGGTTCAACGCTCTGCGATACTGCCTCGCACCGGCCGGCAGCTCTCTGCAACGCGATAAGCGTCTACTTGTCCTCTTCTTCGCTTTTATGCGTATCGTTGCTTTACACCTTATTCCAGAAGCGAGATAGCTGTCAATAGGGAACGCTCAATACTGCATCACATTATCGAACTTCGCGTTGGCGCGGTGCGCGTACAAGCCGAATTGGCCGGACGCGATCGCGGTATCGGTCGTCGTCAGCTGCTTGGTTCCGTTCACCCAGAGCTCCAGCGTGCTTCCGTTCGCGACCGCCTTGAAGTCGTACCACGTGCCGGTACCCAGCGAGTACGTGGTCGAGGTCAGGTCCGTCGCGACGCCTCCGGATACTTTGGTGATTTTGAGCGTGTTCGTTAATTTGTAGTACATAAACACATAGTAGTTGTTGCTGTCTACCCGTCTCGCCACAATCCCGACGCCCGCATACCCCCCGCTGTCGAAGGCATCCGCTTTGACTTTGGCCGACACCGCGTAATTTTGCAGCGAGGTCTGCCCGGCATAGGCGATCGCGCTCGCGGCCGACGTGCTGGATTGGTTGTAAACCTTGGTCCCGTCCGTCGCCACGCTCCAGGTGCCGCCGGTTAACGCCCAGCCTGCCGCATAACCCGATTCGAAGTCTTCGCCGAAGATCGGCACCGCCTTGACGTCGTCGAACTTCGCGTTGGCCCTGTGCGCGTACAGGCCCGCCTGACCGGCGCCGATGCTCGTGTCGGTCGTCGACAGCTGCTTGACCCCGTTCACCCAAAGTTCAAGCGTACTGCCGCTGACGACCGCCTTGAAGTCGTACCACGTTCCCGTGCCCAGACTGAACGGCGTCGTCACCAGATCGGTGGCCGTTCCCCCCGGACACCTTTGCGATTTTTAAAGTATTGTTCAATTTATAATACATGAACACGTAATAGTTATTAACGTCGACGCGCCTGGCGACGAGGCCGACTCCCGCATAGTTGGTGCTGTCGAAGGCGTCGGCCTTCACTTTGGCGGATACCGCATAATTCTGCCAGGCATTCTGTCCGCTGTAGGCCGTCACGGCGGCAGCGGCGGTGCTCGATTGGTTGTAAACCTTCGATCCGTCCGTTACGACGCTCCACGTTCCGCCCGAAGCGCTCCAGCCCGTCGCGGCGCCCGTTTCGAAGTTGTCGCTCAGCAAAGTCAGGTTGGCGCTGCCCGCAGGGATGCCCGCCCCATTGTAAGCGCCGCGGTTCGGCGCGCCGGTGGAAGACACGGCATTGCCCCAGTAGTCCTTCCCTCCGTTGCCGCCGATCAGAACGCCCGATCCGATGGCCGGCGATCCTGCGACGAGCTTGTACCCGTCTACCGTATTCCGTCCGGTCCCCCCGCTTCCCGCCGTGACGAAGAGCGGATCGCTCGTAAGCTTGTGGGGATCGCTCGGTTCGCTTGTCGGATGATTGCCGTAGAACAGATTGTAATCGTACACGTCGTTCCCTTTGACCGTATAGCCTCCGCTGCCGAGGTTGTACACGATGTTGTTTTTGAACGACAGCGGATTGCTGCCCCCGAGTCCGTATACGATGCTCGTCGTCAAGCCGGACCCGACATAGATCGTGTTGTTGTAAATGCTGGCGTTCAGCGGCGTGTAGCTGTCGCTGAACTGAAACGTGCGCGCCCGGTCGTTCTGGCTGATGTTGTACCGTACCACCATGTCGACGTTGCGGATCGCGCCGACGCCCATGATCAGCAGGAAGCCGCCTTCGTTGTCGTGGCTGTAGTTGTATTGCACGGTACAGCCGCTCAGGTTGTAGTCGCAGTCGAAGCCCTGGCCGTCGTTCGTCGTTTTTGTGTTATACGCTTCGTTGTACTGCATCACCGGATTCGTGCTGTTAATCGCCCAGATCGCCACGTCGTAGTGCGTGTCCCGGTTGTGCGCGGCATTCACCACGTTGTATTGAATAAGACCGTTGATCGAAGCGCGCATCACGATGCCGTCCCCGCCGATATCGTTCAGCGTATTGTTGCTGATCACCAGGTTCGTAAACGGCTCGAAGCTGCCGGTATTGTCATTGTTGCCCCACGAGCTCGCGCTGTTGATCCCGGTACGGTCGACGCGCTCGACGGTATTGCCGTCGATCCGCACGTCGTTCCACTTCGAGCGCACCGCCGTCCCCGTGACGAGCACGAGGATTCCCCCGGTCGCTTTAAGCGCGTCGCTGTTCGTTCCTTTTACGTCGTGAACATAATTGTTTTGGATGTAAAAATGGTTGTACGTCCCGACGTCTTGCGCCTCTACCTTGATCCCGTACCGTTCGCCCTCCGCCGTCGCCGAATTCGTAATTTCCAGATTGTTAACTTCCCAATACTGCTGGTTGTAGAAATACACCGTGGCGCCGATCAGCCCGTTCCCGTTAATGATGGGCCTTCCCCCCGCTGCCGTACTTGTCGATGACGATCGGGGCGCCGGACGTGCCGGAGCCGAGCGGGTGCAATTGTCCGGACCAGACGGATCCGGCTTTGAACAAGATCTTGTCGCCTGGCTGGAACGTCGTGGCGTTCACCTTGGCGAGCGATTGCCAGGCCGAACCGTCGCTCAGCCCGTTATTGCTGTCGCTGCCGCCGACCGAATCGACATAATAAGTGGCGTTGTTCGCAAAAGCCTTCGTCGCCAAGGAAGGGATCGACAGCGTACAGCCCAGCATCAGCGTAAAAATCAAACCGATGGACAGCCAGGAACGCTTGTTTTTCAAACCACTCATCTCTCATTGTCCTCCTCGCGTTCTGATTAAGCGTTTTCATAAAATGCCGCATGCATTCCCGCCTCCGCTATTGAAGCCTCATGCTTCGGTAGACTTGCTCCTTCAGCGTTACTTTTGCTTCCGCAACCAATCTCTTCACCTCCGTTTCGAACTTTTCCTCGAACAGACGGCGTTTCACGTCTTCCTTGACGTCGCCGAACGGCCGGTAACCACCTCCTTTTCGCGCCAGGCATTTGAGCACGGCAAAGCGATCCCCGTCGGCAAAAACCTGGCTGACGCCGCCTTCGGACAAAAGGAGTGCTTCTTCGATCGCCGCCTCGTCCGGCGTATTCAGATCTTTGCTTCGCAGCGTATCTTCGTTTACCTGAAACTCGCCGAACGCCCAGCCCGATTCGGCTTCCATCGCCAACGACTGGCCGATGGCCTCAAGATCCTCTCCGCGCTCCAGACGCTGCCGGATTTGCTCGATTTTCGCCTTGGCCTCCTGCTTGTCCGACTGGCCCGCTTCCCCCTGGAGCTGTCGAGTAGGGAATTTCGACCTTGTACGTCCTGATCTCGCCGACTTCGGCGTATAACGCGTCCTTCCACGCTTCATAAGCGTCCCTCGCCGCTTGTTCGGACACGGGGTCTTCCCGCTCGTAGAGCAGCTGTTTGAGCTTCAGCTCCCTATTCGTATTGAGATACGTATAGTAGCCCCATTCGTCGTACTGGCGAGGGCCGTAGATGACCTCGTTGCGCTTGACCGCGTTCGCCCTTCTGCGGTTCTCTTCGGCCCATTTCTCGAGAAAAGCGGCGTAGGAAAGGTCGTCCAACAGCCCGTTTTGGCTGGCCAGGCGCTGCACCGCCTTGACGCGCTTGATCTGCTGCAGCGCCATCTGCTTCGCCTTCGCGAGCGGAACCTCCCCTTGATAGGAGGTATCCCAAAAGGCCGGCGTGGCATCCGCGTCGTATGTCGTCTTAAAATAGCTCGCGACCTGCGCCTTTACCTGGTTCAGAACCAAACTGAACTCCCTCTGATCCACCGGGATATCGTCGATGTAGCCCATCGCGGCGTGCGGAGCGTCGCCCCCGTTCCCTGACAGCGCAGGGAGGCGGCCTGCGAAGAAAATCAGGGCGAAAAGCGCGATCCCTCCGGCCAAAGCCGCCGCGAGGCCGTACGATCTCTTCATGCGGTACGATCTCTTCGTTCCGTAAGATCTCTTCATGCCGTACGATCTCTTCATGCCGTACCGCCTTCGCCTTCGCTATCCGCCGCCGTAATTCGGAACGTCCAGTCCCCGCGTTCGACCTCGCCGGCTGCGATGAAGGCGATGCGGTACAAGGCGTCGCCCCATACCCGCCTTAACTGTTCGTCGACGACTTCGATCCGCTCGAACGCGACGCCCCACTGCTCCGGCTCGTAATCGATCGTAAGCGCGCCGCCATCCCCGTCCGACAGAAGAATGCGCCCTTCGCGCGCGACCGTCGGACGACGGCAGGAGATCATATGGAGCCTGACGGACCGGCTCGGCTCCGCGAGCGTGCACTGTTCCCGCAGCGTGATCGCCGCATCCCGTCCCTCCGCACGCTCGAACGCGAAGCTTCGCCGCCAAGCCTTCACCCCGGCCTCCGCCGGGTAAGCGCCCGCCAGATCGAGACCGAGTCGCACCGTTGTATCGCTACGCTCGTAAGCGACCTCCCGTGCCCGGTAGGCGCGACCTTCCTTTTGCCCGAAGCCATTGATGACCGGAAGACTGTGATATTCGGACTGCATCGTCCAGATCTCGTAGCGCTCGGGGCTGAACGTCTTCGCGGTATACGTCTCCACGCCGATGTCGATCAGATACGGCTTACCGTCCGCATACACCACGTAGTGGCCGATATCGTTATGATTGTGGCTTTCGTCGTTGTGCCCCCCCTTGGCTGCCAGATACAACCCGCGTACCGAGCCGTCCTGCTGCCTGGCCGTCATCGCCTGCAGATGGGGCAGCCAGCAGTCTTGGACCAGGGGCGGGCTCAGCGTCCCCTCCGTCTGGATGTCCGCATAAGCAGCGAGGCTGATCATTTCCTGGAAGATAGAGACCATGCCTTCAGTTGGTATGCGGTACGAGGCCATCCCGATCTGTCCCAAAGCCTGCAGTCTGTCGTCCTTGATTCTCCGGCCGTATAGATGAATCAGGCCATAATCGAGCGACGGCATCGCGGAGCCGTCGGCGAAGTTCACGAAGTACGGCCCGCCGACGTACATGCGATAGACGAACTGTCCCAGCTTCTGAATCAACGGCTGATCGTACACTTGAAGCGCGCCGCCGGACGCCCGGTACAGCAGCTCCAGATTGACCAGCAGCATGCCGGCAGCCCGCGCCCAGTAAGTCGAGCCCTCGTCGCAGCCGCCGTCTTCATGCTGAACCTCCAAGTACCGGTCCAGGCTGCGCAGGATTTTGGATAGGACTGCGGCTCTTTGATCCGCGGCCATCTCCTGCAGCAGCGCCACGGTCAACATATTGCCGTTGCACCAAGGATTCCAGTTGTTCGGCTCCCGCTCCCCGAAGCCCATCCACCAGAAATCGTCTCGCTCCATATAGGGAGCCACGATGCGGCGGTCGATCTCGAGTCGAATGCGCTCGCGAATCAGCGGGGACACGCGGTCGAGCGGTCCGCGGAGCAAGAACGAGGTCCAGGCCAGAGCCGCAGCCGTCTCGCCCGCCATCAAGTCGAACAAAGGCTCCGCCACGTTGGAGAGGATTTGCGCCGGGTCACGGGATAGATAATGATGCGCCGGGCTGCACCAGGTCGTCTGCTCGCACAGGAGCCATACGAGGTCGACGATGTCCCCGACGAACCTTCCTTGGCCTTCCAGGCACTCGGCGATCAGCAGCGCGCACAGCGCGCTTCGCCTGGCCGCGTCGACGGCTTCATACCGCGCGCGGCTGCCCTCGGTAAAATAGGCCATGAACGCGGAGGCGCGAAGCGTCGGCAGGTCCGCGCCTACATGCCGTTCCGCCGCGCGGATCCATTCCTGTCGCAGCTTCTCCGGCATCCTGCCCCAGGCCTCGCGATCTTCCCATGCCGGAAATAGACGTCCCGTTATGTCCTGACCCAGAATGTGCGCGGCGACATCCTCCGCCGAGATGAATGCAGTAAGTTTCATGGCGCGTATCCTTCCTGAACAGAAGAAGGCTGGCAGAACCTCTCGAAGCGCCCCGCCAACCTTCTGCTTTCCTTATCCGATTTTGATTTCCTTATTTCGCATTCTGCTTAATGATCTTGTCCGCTTCTTCCATCATGCGCTTCTGCGCTTCTTCGACGGAAAGGTTGTCGAGAATAAAGCTCGAGTACCCGTTCTCCAGCACCTTCTTCAGCTGATTCTGGTAGGACGCGGAAATGTCGGTCGTCGCGTTGGTTCTCAGCCGCTTGTCGGCCAGAACCGCCGTCAGCGAAGGCAGGTCGATCAGATCCGCGTTGCCGCCATACAGCCGCTCCAGCAGCGCCTTCGTATCCGTCTTCTTCCATCCGGACAAGTCGGTGCGGGCGCTGTCCTCCGTCGACATGTAACGGACGAACTTGTACGCTTCTTCCTTGTGCTTCGAGTTGTTCGCGATCGCCACGTAGGAGGCGCCAAGACTGGTCAGGCCCGGCTCGACGTCCTTGGACGAACGCGGCATCGGCGCGAACACGGTCTTGAAAGTGTGCGGGTTTTTGGCCTTGTCCGCAAGGGCCGCGATCAGGAACGAACCGGTCATGATCATCGCCGCTTTGCCATTGACGAATTCGGTCCCGTAGTTCAATTTGCCGCCCACGACGTCCGAGTAAGTTTGGATCGATTTGTCTTCTTTCTCCATCGCCTTCCGCAGGTTGAAGAAATAGGCGAAGGAAGGATCGTTGAACGCCGGCTGCATATCCGCGGTCAAGTACGGATTTTTCAACTCGGCGTAGGCGATCGGGTTCGCGTATTCGCCCCAGGTGTGGAAGTACGACCCGAATTGCTTGTCGTTGCCTTCGCCCTTGGTCAGCTTTTTCGCATACGTCCGGAAGTCGTCCCAGGTCCAGTCGTAGGGCGGCGCCTCCAGGCCTGCGGCCTTCAGCGCGTCTTCGTTCAGCATGATCAGCCAATCGGTGGCGGTGTACATCGTTGCATAATAATTGCCGTTGTACTTCGGATTGATGTAGTACTCTTCATCGGGCTTGACGTTGTCCTTCTGATACAGCTCGTTAAGCGGGGCGAGCACGCCTTGCGCGGCGCGCGCCATCGTCTCGTCGATGTTCGAGTACTGGACGACGTCCACCTGCTCGCCGGAAGACATCATGACGTCCAGCTTTTTCATCGATTCGACGGAGTTGCCGGGTACCAGGCTTACCGATTCGACTTTGATGCCGGGATTTTTGCTTTGAAAATCTTCGATCAGCTTTTTCGTATTCGGCTCCGCGATCTCGTTGTCCCAGTTGTAATATTTGATCGTGACCGTCTCGGCGGGCGCCGACGCCGTTCCTGTCGCGGACGTCGAAGCCGTTCCCGACGCCGCGGACGACGCGGCGTTATTTTCGTTTTTCCCGCCGCACCCCGCGAGCACAGACGTGGCGATCAGGATGCTGCTGAGCATAGCGGCACTTGTTTTTTTTCAATTCGTTTTCCCCCTCGTTCATTGTGGTTTACAGTTCAAATTGTACAATCGGGCAAGCCGCCCGGATGTGGACGATTTTTTTGTTTTTTTGTGCGCTTTGTTGACTTCTATCCTTTCACGCCCCCGAGGGATATCCCTTGAATGACCTGCTTCTGAAGCACGATAAACACGAGGAGCAGCGGCACGATGGCGGACAGCGACGCCATCATCGTCAAAGACACGTTGTCGGCGAATTCGGACTTGAACAGCTGCATGCCGAGCGGGATCGGATACAGCTCCTTGCTGATCAGGAAAATAAGCGGGCCCTGGTAATCGTTCCAGCTCCAGATGAACTTGATGATGCCGACCGTCGCCAGAATCGGCTTGCACAGCGGCAGCATGATCCGCAAAAAGATCAGCGTATAACCGGCGCCGTCCATTTTGGCCGCTTCGAGGTAATCATTATGAATGCCGATCATGAACTGGCGCAGCAGGTAGGTGAAGTAAATCGAGAACATTCCCATCACGATTAGACCAAGATGCGAATTGTACAAATGAAACCATTTGAGCAGGAGATACCTGGGGACGAGCGTCGCTTCGTTCGGGATGATCATGAGCGACAGCAGCAAGCCGAACGCCAGATTCCGCCCTTTGAACCGAAGCTTGGCCAGCGCGAACGCGGACATCGACGAGACGATGAGCGTCAGCAGCGTCATGGCGGCTGCCAGCTTGAGCGAGTTGAAGTAAAACAATCCGAACTGGACGTTGCTCATCCACACTTCCTTGAAATTGTTCACGAAGTTCCAATGCGCGGGAATCCACTGGATCGGATAAACCATGACGTCCTTCTCGTACTTGGATGCCGACGACGCCATCCAGATCAGCGGCGTCAGGAACAGCACGGAGATCGCGCCCATTACCGCCGTCGTCAGCCATTTGAATGCTTTGCGCTTTCGCGTCATCATGTCGTTCTCCCCCTCATTCCTCGACCTTCGTTCGCTGGATTTTCCACGTGATCAGCGTGATTGCGCCGACGATGAGGAAGAGCAGCCAGGAGATGGCCGACGCATAGCCCATTCTGAAATTGTGGAAGCCTTCGTCGTAGATGCGATAAACGAGCACCGTCGAGGATTCGTTCGGCCCGCCGTCGGTCAGGAAGGCGATCAGGTCGAATACTTTGAAGGAGGCCATCAGCGTCGTGATAATCAGGAAGGAAAGCGTGGGGCCGAGCAGGGGCAGCGTGATTCGGGCAAATTGCTGCGCCTGATTCGCGCCGTCGATGTCCGCCGCTTCGTACAACTCCTCCGGGATGCCGGACAGGCCGGCGATAAAGATGACGATCTGGTACCCCAGCGCCGCCCAGATCGCGATGACGATGATCGCGGTCAGCGAATAGTTCGTGTCGGCCAGCCACTTGGGCGGGTTCGCGATGCCGAGCCCGATCAGGAACCGGTTGATCGGCCCTTGGGACGGATGGAACAATGCGCTCCACACCGCCCCGATCGCGACGATGGAGGAAATATAGGGGATGAAGAAGGCGACCTTGAAGTATTCCTTCCCGTAGACCTTGGAGTGGATGACGACGGACAGGAGCAGCGCCAGGACGATCCCGACCGGCACGACGCACGCCGTGTAGGTAATGTTGTTTTTCAATGCCATAAAGATCTTGTTATCGTCCAGCAGCGCCCGATAATTGTCCAGCCCCACCCACTTGATGGCGGACAAGCCGCCGACCAGATTCCAGTCGCAGAAGCTCAGGAAAAGCGAGAACAAGATGGGAAACACGCTTAAGAGCAGCACGCCGATGACCTCCGGGGCCAGGAAGAGCCAGGCGGCGAGCGTCTCTTTTCTTTCGTTGTTCCAAAACCTTCGTTGCGATTGGTAAGCCGGAATCCCGGCCCTGACCATCGTCTTCGCCAACATGCTCACCTCAATCGGAAATGGTTGATAGGTTTACTATAGGCCACTTCCGGTGTGAACGAGGCGTACCGATTTTTACTCCTTTGTGCAAAATATTTACTTCGGTTACCGGTAGTCCTTCGGGCTGACGCCAACGTACTTTTTGAAGATTTTGGAGAAGTACGTGCGATCTGCGTATCCGAGCTTTAAGGAAATCATCTCGATGTTCTCTTGCTTGCCCTTGAGCATCTGACACGCCAGCTTCATCTTGAAGCGATGGAGAAAATCCGTAAAATTCATGCCGGTCTCCAGCTTGAAGTAACGCGACAAATAGCTTGGGTTCAAATAAAGATGGTTGGCCACGTCGACCAGCGACAAATTCTCGGACAGATGTTCCGAGAGGAATCGTTCGATCTGCTGGATTTTCGGCTTCCGGTCGACGGGAGGCGTCTTCGTCGCGAACAATTCGCCGATTTTCGTCCGGACGAGATGCATCGTATCCTCCAGCCGTGCGGTCCTGACCAGGCATTCGTGAAAAGCGTTGTCGCTGTTCCGATTGTCGTCGAGCTCAAGCACCCGGATCCATTGGGACGACCTGAGCTTCCACTCCTCCGGCTCTAGACGCAGCTCCGCCGCTTTCTGTTGGATTTGGTTCAGCAAGGCGTCGACCGATGGCTCGTCATGCTCTTTGAAAGCCTTGCGAATCTGCTCCCATTCCGCGCTGACGGCGTTCCAGACATCGCTCGTCCACGGCTTGGCGTCGTAGGGCGGCATATGGCCGAAGGCAGGTCCGTCATAATAAGACGACCGATTCCATTCCTTCAGCTTCTTGTACTGCTGTCGAAGCGACGCGAGGTCTTTGACGGGGCTGCCGTACGACAGGTAGACCTCGATGCCCAGATACTCTCTGATCTTGTCCTTCAGCGTCCGCAAGTACCGTTCGAACGACTCCATGCCTTTCAGGCGCAAGGAGGGTTGATAGTTGGCTACGCAGACGAAGCCCGCTTGCGGATCGATAAAGGTGGTGACCGTCATCGATTCCAGCGGCAGCTCGCTCGATATATTGCCGATCGCGTACAGCAGCAAGTCCGTGTCCGTATATCGGAATCGACCGGTGAAGGAGAGATATTGAATCGTGCCGATCGCCATTATAAATTGCGGGTGCTTCCAGTCGATGCCCAGTCTTTGCCCGTACCCGAGCATCCCGGCGTCGGCGGAGCCGGACATGAGCTTTTGAAAAAAAGGCTGCTTCAACACTTCGCGGTTTTTCAGCAAATCCTGCTTGTACGCCAGCTCCCTGCGGCTCTCCTTTTCTTCCTTCAGAAGCTGGACCGCCTTCTGGAGCGAGTCGCGGAGCTGCTCCGCCGTCAATTCGTCCTTCAGCAAATAATCGACTGCCTCCAGCTTGACTGCGGTTCGGGCGTAGTGAAACTCTCCATGACAGGTCAGGAAAATAATCTTCACTTCGGGATTCGTTTTTTTTGCACGCCTGCGCGAGCTCCAACCCGTCCATTCCCGGCATGCCGATATCCGTCACGATCAAATCCGGCGACGTCTCGCGAAAATGCTGAAGCGCGCGCTTTGCCGAATGGGCCTGCGCGACGATCTCGAGACCCAGCTCCCGCCAGGGGACCAGCTTGGCCAAATATTTGAGCATGGGCACGTCATCGTCAACCAGCATCGCTTTGAGCATGGACATCCTTCCCTTCTACAGGTATGGAGAGCCTAACCTTCAGTCCGCCGAGCTCGCCCGGCATGAGGCTCATGGCAGCCTTCATGCCGTAGGTCATTCGCAGGCGTCTCTGAACATTGATCAGCCCGACCCGTCTATAGTCGTCCGGCGAATCCGTGTCCGGCTGACGAAGCAGCTCGTTAAACGCATCCAGCCGGTCCTCCTCCATCCCGGATCCGTTGTCCTGGATATCGATCCGGATGCGGTCCTCCTCCTGCACGGCTTTAAGCTCGATACGGGGACTGGGGCCTTCCTCCATAAAGCCGTGCACGATGGCATTCTCGACAATCGGCTGAAGCAGCAGCTTCGGCAGGCTGAATGCCTCGACATCGGCAGAGAGATCGGTAATGAACTGCAGCTGAATATCGTTTCGCATTTGCATGATCTCCACGTAGTGGCCGAGCAGCTTGCATTCGCTGCGCAACGTGGACGCCTCGTTAAACTTTAAATAGGCTCTTAAGAGGCTCATGAGGGAATCGATCTTTTGGCTGTGCGCCGTATCGTCATGCAGAACCAGGCTGCACTTGATCGAATTCAGCGTATTGAGCAGAAAATGCGGCCGAATCTGGGAATATAACGCCTGCAGTTCAAGCACCCGCTTCTGTTCCTGCTCCTGCTCGATGTCGGCGATCAGCGCGTTGATCTGATCCAGCATCCGGTTCAGCGTTCTTCCGAGATCGGCGATCTCGTCGTTTCCCTCCGCCTGGAACCGGATGTTGCGGTTGCCGTTGCCGAATTGCTTGACGCCGGTCTGCAGCTTGCGGATCGGCCGGTGCAACCGCTTGGCCACATAGAACGAGATGAACAAAAACACGACGCAAAACGGAATGACGATCAAAATCGAAAGAAAAAACGTCCGAGATATTTGCCCGGTGACTTCTTTCTTCGAATTCGCGTACAAAAGAGACCATCCCGACTTGGGAATGGCCACCGCGTTCCGAATCTCTCCCGTTGCCGAATCGGCCCCCATGGATGCTGCCATCGGACCGGCGGCGATGAGATCGCCGTTCGAATCGGTCAGCGTCATATTGCCCGACATGACCTGGCCGAACAGCTTTTCAAAGTACTTGCTGGAGATGACGATCACCAGGGTGGCCAAGTACTGGTTGTCGGACGGATCCTTCAACGCTCTCGCGATAAAGTAGTTGTCCGGCTCCTGTTCGGCATCGTTTTTGATCGTACCGAGCCATTGCAGCACCTTCGGATTGTTCTTATTGACTCGTCCTTTTACGTCATGCCAGCTCTTCTCGACCTGTTCGGGGGTGAGCGTCCACGTTTCCGACGATTCCGCTATGAAATCGTTCTCATTCGCTACAAACATAAAAATATCGGTATTCATCGTCTTGACGGACACCTGACTGAAGAAGTCCTTGATTTGCTGGTAGGCCGCGTAATTCCGCGAGCTATCGATGCTTTTGATCGTCTTAAACGTCCGAAGGGGATCAAGCGCCTGCTTGTCCTGCACGAAAAAATTGGAGGCATACGCGATATCGTCGAGCATCTTCTCGATGTCCTTCGCCATAACAGTCAGCACCGATTGGTTGCTGAGCTGAATCTTGTCCTTGACGATGCCTTGCGTATTGGAATAGCTGATGAAGGAAATGAACACCATCGGAAGAAAAATCAAAATCAAGAAGGAAGCCTGGATTTTCGTGTAAAAAGAACGATGAAGGAAATGCCGCATGCCACTCCCACTTCCTTATCCCTATTCATGAGCAATCCGTCTGTCTGCCGTCGTCTTAAATTTCGACTTTTTTTCGAAGAAACCCCTGCCTGTATCATAATTGAAAAGCATTCGCTTGCAAGCGTAATCTCATTACGCATTTGTGCATTATTTTTACGTGCGGCAAGCAACGAAAAAAGCCTCCAATATGCTGAAGCAGCATTGAAGGCTTATCTTATTCTTAACACCCATAATTAGGCCATTTGCTTTAGCAAAACCGGAGGCAATTGAACTTTGTTCTCTTTGTAAAGCTCGCCGGTCTTCCGCGGCTTCTGCGGCACGGCGATGGCCGCCAATCCGTCGTCCGTCTGAATGGACGCGGTCACCCATGACTCGCTCGACTGGATGTCTACGGCCGGCAGCGGCCGGTCCTCGCCCAGCGACAGCTCAAAAATCCAGACGGCCCGCTCCAGCGCGTGAAAATCGAAATCCCGCTCCTCGCCCGTCGAGATCACATAGTCCAGACCTAGGCCTTCCTCGCTTCGCTCTACTTGCAGCTGGAGCTCGCCGTAATCCGATCGGTCTACGACCGCCTCCACCTGCAACGCCGTCTCTCCGATTAAGGTCACAAACCCGGTGCCCGTCTGTGTCGTCGGCAGCTCCGCGTTCGCCGCGTTTCCGCCGAGGAGAAGCCGGATGCGCAAATCCCTCGCTCTGAACCTGCCGTTAATGATGTCCAGGTCCTGATGCCAACCGCCGTTGTCCGTCGCCAGGTTAAAGCCGAACAGCGCCCGCCCGCGCGACTGCACCCCCGTGAAGATCGCCGAACAGAAGTCCTTGCCGTCCTTTAGAAATTGGAGCTGGATCGACACTGCATTTCCAGCGCCGCTATCCACGTAACCGAGCAGATTGCGGCGCTGGTTCCACATGCTGCCCAACGTATAGCTGCCAAGCGACAGCCGCTCGTTCTGGTACGTCGTCGCATAATTTTGATAACCCGTTTCGTCCGCCTTCAGCGTCGGCTCCGTGAAGTAGCGCTCCTCCGTCGAGGTGAATAGATAGCGGTACTTTTCAGGGCAACGAATATGCGCCTGCTCCCGCTCCTGCCCTTGCCCCCGGCCAAGCGCATGTTCAAGAAACGCCTTCTCGTTCGGCCGCAGCTGCGTGCTGTACGTCCGGCTGTGCGGGCCGCTCCACGCGCCCGTCGCCGGATGATAGTGCTTCGCGATCATGTGCCAGGCAAGGTCCAGCAACTCCTCCGCGTCCGCGACCGCCCCGGCCGTGCCCGACTCCGCGTAGATGCCGTGCAGTTCTTCGATCGCGATCGGCGTATAGCAAGGGCTGTTGAACTCCGAAAACGTCCCGATGGCCTTCGTGTAGTTGCGGAACGTTCGGAGACGCCGCTCGCCGTAGCTGCGAATCTCCTCCTGGCCGAGCAGCTCGCCGCCAAGCAGCGTGACGAGCGCGCCCATGATGGCAATGTTCGTATAATGCGGGCCGACATTGCGGATAATGATCGCTTGGCAGGCGTGGTACACGGCGCCGCGCAGCTTGCCGATGAGCGAAGGCGAGAGCAGTCCGGCGTGGCGCTTCAAGATAAGCGCGAGCTTCTTGCCGTGAAAATCCGCCATATTCCAGTCCGGACGATCCATCTCGTCCAGCGACTCCTCGTCAAAGTACGGCCAAATCCCGTAAGTCGAACGACTCGGATCCTGGTCCTGCCGGGCAACGACGACTTCCAGGATGTCCGCCGCCCGCTTCACGTTCGCCTCGCCGCCATACTGCAGCAGATCGAACGCATAGCAGGTCGAGACGTATAGCTCGTAAGCGAAAGGATGCCGATCCGGCGTTAACGCCGTGTGATAGGTCTTCGTCATGGGAACGCGAACCAGCTTGATATCGGCATCATAAGCTTTATCTTTAGCTTGGATCGAGGCGAGAAGCTCGGCCTTATGCATGATCTACGCGCTCCTTTGCGATATTTTAGTGAGCAGCATCAGCACCAGGCCTTGCCCGTACAGGGCCGGATACGTCGGTACGTCATCCTGGTAAGCCTCGATCGTCGGCATCACCGGCGTGCCGCCGGATACGCCGGTGACCACGCCCTCATCCGTGATATAAGGGGCGATCGCACGATAGGCGCGCTCCGCGCTCGCCGCGTATTCCTCTTCATTGGGGACCAGCTTCATCTCGGCCGCCTTCAGCATACCGTAAGCAATCCCCGCGCTGCCCGACACTTCTCTGTAAAAGTCAGGCCGGTCCATCACCGTGCTCCATAAGCCGTCCTCCTGCTGATAGGCGAGGAGCCCGCTCATCAAGCGGCCGTATCGATCCTTCAGCTCCTGCGGAATGTCGACCAGCCGGCCAATCTCCGCTACGATCATCGGGACGCCTGTGGCAATCCAGGCGTTCGCCCGCGTCCAGCGCGCGCCCGACATATGATCGCCCGAGGCGCAGTTCCAGCCGTGGAACAGCACGCCGGTCTGCGGATCCTGCAGCAAGCGCAGATGGATCAGCACCTGCTTCATCGCCTCCCGGGCGTATACTTGGCTTCCGAGGAGAGAGGCCGTTCGCGCCAGAAACAGCACCGCCATGAAGATCGTATCCGCCCACACCTGCTCGGAAAACGCCACGTTTTCCGTCACCGTATGTTCGAACGCCTCTTCGCGCGTGCGCGGTGCCTCATGCAGCAGCCATTCGGCGACGCGCACCGCTTCATCCTTGAAGCCGGTATCGCCCGTCAGCCGATACAATGTGGGGAAGATCGCAAACGGAGCGATGGCGTTAATCACCGCTTTCCCCCTGGCCTTCGCTTCGTTCCGTTTCACCCATTCCTGCAAATACGCGAGCACCCGCTCATCGCGCGTCGCCTCGTAGTATTCCAGCAGCGCGATGACGCCAACCCCCGGGACCCAGTCCCAGTGATCGATGTCCATTCCCCAGTGTCCTGAATGATTCTGTGTCATTTGCCGCCATACTTTTTCCGCATCGCTTCCGACCATGGCCGCCCCTGCCCTTCGTCCTCTGGTAAATTACCGGTTACTTGCACGGTATGTTCAAGAGGAAGAATTCATACGTCGGGCTTGCTTTTTGCTTATAATTGAAGCGCCATCGGATCATTGCATAGCGCGTAGCCGTTGCGACCGTAGAACGCTCTGCTCTCTTCGCTCGGCCATACGATGATAAATTCAAACTTGTTCTCCGTCGCCCATGCCCGAATCGCCTCAAGCAATCGACTCCCGATTCCCTGCGATCTGTAAGCCGGATCCGTATAGACATTGGTCATGTAGGCAAATGGATAAGTAACGCGCCCCGGCCGTGGCACCTTATCGATCAATTGGATGTACATATGCGATGCGATGACCCCTTCGACTTCCGCGATCCAGATGTGCCACCGCTCGCCGCGAATCGCTTCTTCCAAGAACGTTCTGCACTCGGCAGCAAAAAGCTCGAAGTCGTCGCTCGTCTCCGGCTGATGCTCCAGCGTGAGTTCCCATCGCATGAGGATGAGCGCTTCAATATCTTCTAGATGAGCTTGTCTGATGCGCATGATCAGGCGCCTCCATCCGACTAAGTAAGGTTTCTTGTATCTTCATCCTTGAAATGAAAGTGCTCGTGGTAAATGCCATCCATGCCAACCAACATGCCGCTTTTTTTGTGACGGTACGGGAACATCCGATTGACGGGCAATCTCAAGAGCTGATAATTCATTTCTCGCGGCAATACTTCCAGTTCTGCAACGGCATTCTCACGTGAGGTATAGAGCCCGATCGGATAAAAATTGGGAAAGACCCCCGTTTCCCCCGCTACAAAGATCGTCCAAACGTACTCACCCATGCATAGATTCTCCTCTACTGAGCCATCGAGAAGCATGCTCCAGAATCGTAAGATCCCTAAGAAGCATAAACCTCGTGGAGTAATCCTTGCAATTGTCGATCGGGAATTGGAATTTTGCGATGGCTTCTTCGATGCTCATCCATCTCATTCGCATGCCTAACTGAATTTCTTCCTCAGATAATTCCACATTCCCCTGTTGACTCACCGCCTTGGCGATATAACAATAGGATCGTTGCATGAATTGATTTTTAAATTTATGTTCGTCAATATAACCAAGGGCATGAATAACAACAGCATCATAACCCGTTTCTTCCCTGATCTCGCGCAAAAAAAGCTTCTTCCTTATCCTCGCTCTCCTCAAGACCGCCGCCGGGGAGCTTGTACAGGTTGAGCGCCGTCATTTCCATCATGGCAACCTGCCCGCTGCTATTGATGAGCACGCCTCTGGAAGCAAATCTGGATACTTCATTCAGATATGTAGATTCCCCGCTTAGGACATCTCTGTCTGTTATACTCATTATTAATCGCAAACCATTATCACCTATCCTGTCGTTGTCACGGCGTCAGAATCAATATTTATTTCCTCATGTAGATTCAAATAGATTATATTTCCACCACATGGTAATACGCAATCGAACAAAAGAGACACATATCACGATGTTGGTGGCTTCACTATAGCAAAGAACTCTGACCTCATGCGGTCAGAGTTCTTATGGTGGAGCCGAAACGCGACAGGGCAAATCCACAACTTTCCACTGTGCGATTGTTTAGAGAGGTGGCATTATATCCTCCCTTATTTCGCTTGACTACACAAGCTAAGACTTTATTGCCTTCTTGTCATAATAGCTTTTACATGCATTGCGTAACTTGAATCAACAAGAAAAGAGCCAACCGACTCAAGTTGCTATTTCTCCATCCATAGATCGAGTCCACCGAGCCAACTTGGCAACAAGCTGGCCTTGTAGATCATTTGACCGTTCTCTATCTCCATCAAAACCTCGTATTCATCCCGGGAATTGTCCAAGATTACGGCCACATCCGCTTGTTCCAGCGCACCCTTCAGATTTCGAAGTGACACTGCGTACCGTCGGATGATATCTGAAGGCGCGATGTAATGCCCGCCCTCAAGAACGCGAGTCTTGACGCGGTCAATGTGCATCTGGACATTCTGCAGACCAATGTAGTAAAAGTAAACCTTGAACCCGGCGGCTCGGGCTGTCGACATCTGCTTGATCACATATTGGCCTGTAAGCGTCGTTTCCATCGCAAAAGATCGATACCCATTCAAATATTCCCTAATCCTTCGAATCGCTTCCTTCCCTGCCGACAAATCTGCGCTCCGGGGGTTGGAAGGATTCAGATGCTTGGCGATGAGATCTGGGTTTACAACTACGTCAAAAGCTTGCCCATAATTCTCTATGAGCGTCGACTTGCCCGCACCGTTGCATCCAGCAAAAACGTAGAACTCTGGCGCCTTATTCAATTGAAAACTCCAGCAACTTACCGTCGCCATCTACGATCAGAGCATATTTTCGTCCGTCTGCATCTTCGCGAACCCGGTTCCCATTCTGCATATAAAACAGCGGAGCGCCCGTTAACTTAGCTTTTTCTCGTACGGACTTGCTCGCTGCCTTGAGGACTTCTTTCAGTTCTTGGCCGGTTTTGGCGCTCACGGCAACCACCTCAACATCGATAATTATGGATTCACATGTACAGTATAGCAAAAATCCGCAACCTCATGCGGTCCGCTTCGCTCCCTGCGCGCGGTCGAACCTCTGTCCTCCTTCGGAAGCGGGGCAACGCCTGCCCCTCGGTCCACGCAAAAAAGCCAGCCTCACGCGGCTGGCTTTGATGATGGTGGAGCCGAGGGGAGTCGAACCCCTGTCCGAAGATAACGCAACATAAGCTTCTACGGGTGTAGTGACAGATTTGATGTCACCCTAGAGACTCCCTGTCACCGGATTCCCTTCGGGTCAGCCTGATTGTCTTCTTCAGCTAGCCCCAGGCGGAGACTAGACAGCGTATCCCACTAAAGTTGAGCCCCTATCCCGCCACATGGGCGATGGAAGGTAGGAGCACGAGAGCAGTTTCTTAGGCTGCTACAGCGTAGGTTGGTTGTTGTTTGCCAGTTAATTGGCTTCCGCGTTGGTGAAGCAGCCGCAGCCCTACTACCCGCTACTCATGTCCGAACTACCCCCGTCGAATCCATAAACGGCCCCTAAATTAAGAAGCGAAGCCTTCGCGGCGGACCTTATCGTGCGCGGTCGGCCAAGCGAACGGATCTTCAGGTGCCTCTCCCGCTGTGACAGCGACGATCGGCGAAGTACGAACACGGTGCATAAAACGAATCGTATCGGTGGAACTTCTATAGTATAGCACACCCCGCCGCTAAATACCGCACGGCATTATTGGGATGGATGGCGATGACTGCCTGATGCGGCCGATTAACGGAAAACAGCTGTACGGCACGCAGAATTCCTCGTCGTCAGCCCGTACAACACCGGCTTACCTGGCGACCTTTTGCTTCTCCCGCAGCGCCCGCTGAATATCGCGCTCGGCGTCCTTCTTGGCGGCGGATTCGCGCTTGTCGTAGTTCTTCTTGCCTCGGCCGAGACCCAGGAGGCACTTGGCATAGCCGTTGCGCGTGTACACCTTCAGCGGTACGATCGTGTAACCCTCTTGCTTGGAAGCGCCGATCAGCTTGCGAATCTGCGCCTTGTGCATGAGCAGCTTGCGCGTGCGCGTCGGATCGGTCGGATTGTGACGGTTGCCCTGCTCGAACGGACTGATATGCATGTTGTGCAGGAAAATCTCGCCGTTCCGAATGGTTGCGAACGCATCGCCCATATTGGCTCTGCCGCCCCGTAGCGACTTGATCTCGGTACCGGTCAGCACCATGCCCGCTTCAAACGTATCCTCGATGAAGTAGTCATGCGAAGCCTTCCTGTTCTGCGCCAGCGGCTTGTCGAACTGGTCCTTGCTCTTCACCATGCTGCTTCACCTCCATTTTGATCGGACTCTCATTATAGCATGCGCTTCCAGCAGCTCACAACTGTAAAGCCGGAGACGGAAAAAGAAGCAGCATCGCACAGCGCGTGACCCCTCATAAAGTACCCAGTTCGCGCGAAACGATAACTCGATCTGTCATTCGTTACATATCGGACTCAGAACATCATTCGACGCCGGAGAATGTCTCCGACGTCGATCCACCGTTATTCAGCTTGCAGCGCCCTGTCGATGAGCGCCATGCGAATATAAAGGCCGTTCTGCGCCTGGCGGAAGTACGCGGCACGCGGATCCGCATCCACCTCTTCGGCGATTTCGCCTGCCCGCGGCAGCGGATGGAGCACGATCGCGTCTCTGCGCATACGATTCATCAGCTCGGCGTCGACAATATACTGGCCGGCCGCCTTGTCGTATTCCTCCGGAGAAGGGAAACGCTCCTTCTGGATTCGCGTCTGGTACAGCACGTCCACCGATCCGGCCACTGCGTTCAAGTCCGTCGTCTCCTCGTAGCGCACGCCTTTGTCGTCCATATAGTGCTTGACCGACGGCGGGATCGGCACGTTTTCGGGAGAGATGTAGTAGATTTTGACGTCCTTGAAATTGGCGAGAATGTAGCTCAGCGAGTGAACCGTCCGCCCGTAAGCCAAGTCCCCGACCATCGCGATGCTCAGGCCGTCGAGACTGCCGCATTCCTTCTGGATCGTGTACGCGTCCAGGAGCGCCTGCGTCGGGTGCTCGCCCGCGCCGTCTCCCGCATTAAGGACCGGCACGCCCGACACCGCCGCCGCGCGCTTCGCCGCTCCGATCTCCGTGTGACGCATGACGATGAGGTCGCTGTATCCGGAAATGATGCGGATCGTATCCTCGAGCGTCTCGCCTTTGATGGCGGACGAGAATTGCGCCGCATTCTCCGTCCCGATGACGCTGCCGCCCAGGCGGTTCATCGCCGACTCGAACGACAGCCGCGTCCGCGTGCTCGCCTCGAAAAACAGCGTCGTCATAATGCGTCCCGCATGCCGCCGGTCGCCTCCCGCGCGCACGACATCCTCCATCGTCCGCGACGCCGCGAACAACTCTTCAAGCTCGCTGCGCGAGAACTGCTTGGCTCCTAGCACATGATACAGCTTGTCCTGCACTGCCATCACTCCGTTCCTCCCGTCGACGCTGCTTCGCGTCCATGTTTACCATGATCTATCCTAGCGGATTGCCCCTGGATTGTCTAATGGGATTTGTCCGAAAACGGGCATGGATTTGGGCGGCGGTTTTGTTGATCGACAGGCACGTTTAGGGCGGGGAACGGACTTGGACCGGAATGGAGTTGATCTACGTGCATACTTGGGACGCAGCGCGAGGCGCAGACGGCAATGTGTTGATCGACGTGTTCACTTGAGGCGAGCGGAATTCCGGCGCAAAACGCAAAACAAAGAACCCGCCGCGGCTGCGGCGGGGTTCTCGTTATTATTGTTCCGGCGAAGGCGTCGGCTTCGCGCCAGGCGCCTTCGGCTTGCGCCGGCGGCGCGGCTTGGGGGCGCCTTCGGGGCGCGCGCCCTCCGGCGCGCTCTTGCCGCCGGAGGCGGATGCCGCCGCCGTCTGCGCGGCGGCTTTGGCCCGTGCGCTGCGCCCGGCATCGCCCGGCTGCGCGCCGCCCTTGCCCTGCGCGGCGCCCTGCTGCGGACGGCCGCCAGGGCCCGGCTTGCCGCCGAAGCGGCCGCCACGGGAGCCGGGACCGCCGCCGCCAGGACCCGGCCTGCCGCCGGAGCGGTTGCCGCCGCTGCGGCCGTGGCCGAGCGCGCTGCGCTCGCGGCGCAGTTGGCTCTTCTCGCCGTAGAAACGCTCCTCGTCGTCATCGTTCGCGTACTTGCGCGTCGTGAACGGGAGGCCCCACATGTCGAGCTTCGGACCGCGCTTGCTCTTCTGCGTAGGCGCCGGCACGTAGTCCGGCGAATCGCGGTTCACGTCGACCGGCTCGCGGTCGCGCTCGTGCCGCGGCGGAAATCCTGCATCGCTGCCAAAGCCGATTAATTCCTCGCTTGCCAGCCCCGCGCCGCGCCGCTGCGGCTGCGGCAGCTGCACCGCCGACTGCTCGAACTCGCCGAGCTTGCTTTGCATCGGCGAATCGTCGCGCTCGTCGCTGGCCACGCCGGCATCGGCATCGCCGGTACCGACATTGACGCGCCCGCCGCGACCGCGCTTGCCGCTGCCCGGCTTCGCGCCGGCGGCCACGAACGGCGGCGCCGCGTGCCCGGCGCCGCTATCCCCGCGCGCGCCGCCGCGACGTCCGCCGCCTTCGCCGCGTCCTGCTCCGCCGCGGCTGCCTTCCGCCGCCGGCGATTCCCCGCCGCCGCGGCGCTTCTTGCCCTTGCGCGCGCCCGCGAACCCGCCGGCGCCGCCTTGTCCCCCATTGCCTCGCTGGCCCGCTCCGCCGCCTCTGCTCTCGCTGCGCGGCTTCATGCCGACCACTTCGAAGTCGATGTTATAATCGTCCATGTTCACCCGTCCCACTCTGATCCGCACTTCGTCTCCCAATCGGTACACCTTGCTCGTGCGCTCGCCGAGCAGCGCCATCTGGCGCTCGTCGAAGTGGTAGTAGTCGTCGCTCATCTCGCCGAGACGGACCAGACCCTCCACCGTATTGTCGAGCACGATGAACATGCCGAAGCCGGTCACGCCGCTGATGATGCCGTCGTATTCCTCGCCGATCTTGTCCAGCATGAATTCGGCCTTCTTCAGCTTGCTCGTGTCGCGCTCCGCGTCGACGGCCACGCGCTCTCTCTCGGACGACTGCTGCGCGATGTCCGGCATGCGCGCCGCCCATTGCTCGAGGCGTTCCTCCGGCAGCGTCCCTCCGTTCTCCAGCACCTCGCGCATGACGCGATGAATGACCAGGTCCGGGTAACGCCGGATCGGTGACGTGAAGTGCGTGTAAAATTCGGCCGCGAGCCCGAAATGTCCGAGGCTCTGCGAATCGTATTTGGCTTGCTTCATCGAACGCAGCATCATCGTGCTGATGACGTTCTCTTCCTTCGTATCGCGAATCTGCTCCAGCAGATCCTGCAGCGCGCGCGGATGCACGGAGTTGCCCTTGCCGCGCACCGTATAGCCGAGGTTCGAAGCGAACTGAACGAATGTCAGCAGCTTCTCGCTGTCCGGATCTTCGTGAATCCGGTACAGGAACGGCACCTTCAGCCAGTGAAAATGCTCCGCCACCGTCTCGTTCGCCGCCAGCATGAATTCCTCGATGATCTGCTCGGCGATCGAGCGCTCGCGCTTGACGATGTCGACCGGCTTGCCTTCCTCGTCCACGATGACCTTGGACTCCTCGAAGTCGAAGTCGATCGCGCCGCGGCGCATCCGGCTGTCGCGCAGCGCCAGCGCCAGCTCGCGCATCGTGCGGAACGTCTCGACCAGCGGCGCATACCGCTCCATCTGCTCCGGATCCTCGTCGACGAGGATCTTGCGGACGTTCGTGTATGTCATCCGCTCCGTCGTCTTAATGACGCTGGTGAAAACATCGTGGCGTACCCGCTTCATCGTGCCGGCTTCGAACTCCATCTCGCAGGACATCGTCAGACGGTCCACCTTCGGATTCAGCGAGCAAATGCCGTTCGACAGCCGGTGCGGCAGCATCGGGATGACGCGGTCGACGAGGTACACGCTGCAGCCCCGATTGTACGCTTCCTCGTCCAGCCGGGACTTGTCCTTCACGTAGTAGCTGACGTCCGCGATATGTACGCCGAGCAGATAGTTGCCGTTCGGCAGCCGCTCCACGTTCACCGCGTCGTCCAAGTCCTTGGCGTCCTCGCCGTCGATCGTCACGATCGTCTTGCTCCGCAGGTCGCGCCGGCCTTGGGCGACGATCTCTTCCTCGGAGATGGAATCCGGCGCGGCTTCGGCTTCGGCGTTCACTTCGTCGGGGAACTTCTCCGGCAATCCATGCTTGCGGATAATGCTGAGGATGTCGACCCCGGGATCGTCCTTGTGGCCGAGCACCTCGACGATCTCGCCTTCGGCGGCCGCCTTGCCCTCCGGATAGTGCACGATGTCGGCTACGACCTTCTGCCCGGTTACCGCACCTTTGAAATTCGCCGGACGGACATAGATCTCCTTGTTGATCCGCTTGTCGTCCGGAATAACGAGCCCGTAGCTCTCGTGATGCTCGAACACGCCGACGACCTGCGTGACGGCGCGGCTGACGATTTTTACCACTTCGCCTTCCATGCGGCTGCCGTCTTGGTTCTTGGACGTGATGCGGGCTAGTACGATATCCCCGTTCATCGCGCCCTTCAGGTCGTTCGCGTTAATATAGAGATCGGGATGTCCCTCCTGCTCGGGCAGCAGGAAGGCGAAGCCCTTCGCGTGCGCCTGCAGCCGGCCCCGCAGCAGATTCATCTGTTCGGGCAGGCCGTAGCGCTGCGCGCGGGAACGCATGATTTTCCCCGCTTCCTCCATCTCCGTCAACAGACGCAGAAATGCCTTGAAATCGGCGGCGTCCGTAATCTCGAAGCGTTCTTCGAGCTCCTTGTACGTGAGCGGCTTGTAGTCTGGATTCTTCATCATCTCGAGCAGCTCCTGCTCGCTCCACGATGGCACTGGCATCACCTCATCTTCCAATAGTATACACGATTTAGCGGTGAGCCAATCGGAGCGCAGCAAGATGTCCCGAACCAAATATCGCTAGGGTACCGGGACGCGGTCGAACGGGGAAACAAACGTTTGGTAAATCGAACCAGTCCGATTCGCGATACAAAAAAAGCGGGAAGCCCGCGCTTCCCGCTTGAACGACGTTGCGATTACACACTCACGACGTAAGCAACGACCAAGGACAGAACGAAGAATCCGACTGCCAGAACGATCGTGAGGCGTTGAAGGAACAGATCCAATCCCCGTGCCTTTTGCTTGCCGAACAAGTGCTCCGCACCGCCGGAGATGGCGCCCGACAGGCCTGCGCTCTTGCCGCGCTGCAACAATACGGTGCCGATCAGACCGAGCGAGAAAATGACCAGTACGATTTTCAAAGCGATTTCCACTGCTTCCACCCCCCCGTGATGCCGGAACACTGAGAATCGGTTCAATAGGCATAAAACGTTAGTTTCATAATAGCACAAGCCCGCGGAGCGTAGCAACCATAGCTTTGGCGCGCTGGCGAATCCAAACGACGGCAACGCGGCTATCTGTCGCGATCAGTCGATCTGCTCGATCGTGAACTGCGCCCCGACGGACGGAGCGAGAACGAGCGTCAATACCGTTAAGGAATTGTTGCGAAGCGTGAGAAAGTCCCCGGCCGACAAGCTGAGCAGCGCGACGCCGCTAAAGTTGCCCGCGGCGTTTATGACGCCGATCGGCGTGCCGGAATCTACGATTCCGTTTCGGGCGACAGCGATTTGCGCCCCGATGCCGCCAGTGAGGCTCACGCTATAGCTGACTTTGTAAATCCCGTTGTTCGCTACCGTAAATTTAGTCGTGCCTGCGGCATGCACCATCCCCCCCGGCAGCCAACCCGGCCGCAGAAAAGGGAATGTCCGCGCCGCCGACCACGATCGCGTCCGCGGGGGGTCGCTAGATGATAACCGGAAATGTAGCTCGCTAAACCAGAATCGCCCGTCGGGCCTGCGGGTCCAATGGGACCTATTGGTCCTGCTGGTCCTGCGGGGCCTGCGGGGCCCACCACGCCTGAAGGTCCTGCAGGTCCGACGGGGCCTGCGGGGCCTGTCGCTCCTGGATCGCCGTCATCGCCTTTATCCCCCTTTGGGCCTGCCGGACCTGCCGGTCCTGTTGCGCCGGCATCGCCTTTATCTCCCTTTGCGCCCGCCGGCCCTGACGCACCTGTCGCCCCGGTGGCTCCCGAAGCTCCCGTATCTCCCTTGTCTCCTTTGTCTCCTTTGTCTCCTTTGTCGCCTTTGTCGCCTTTTGCGCCTTGGACCGCCGCTTCGCCGGCTTCTTCGGTCCTGATATCCACCGTCTGGGTCGCGCTGTTCCACTTGACGTCCGCGCCGAATTGCTCGACGAGAAAACGGACCGGCACCATCACCCTGTTTTCGATCATTTTGGGCGGCTGATCAAGCTTGACCGGCGTTACCTCGGTCCTCGCTGCACCGCGGCGTCTATCGAGCCCAACTTCAGCGTCACGATCGTGCTTCCTTTCGTTGCCGTGACGGTATGTCGTTCGCCGTCCCATTGAAGCGCGGCTCCCAGCGGCTCCAAGGCGCCCCTCAACGGCACCAGCACGCGGTTGTCGACCATGACGGGCTGGACATCCTGCTGCTGTACGCTCCCGTTTATAGACAACGACAGCGCGGATGCTCGATCCAACGGCAAGGCGAGCAACGCGGAGACCAGCGCGGCGGACAACGCCGTTTTCTTCCACGTTCGTTTCAATTCAATTCCCTCCAGTTTCAGATTCCTTCGTCAAACTTACCATCGGTTTACATTTATTTCTATGGGAAAGAAGTCGTCTTCTCGGCCCTTACGCCCACAACAAAAAGCCCAGTCGCCGGCTAACGGCCCTGGGCTGTCTGTTATCGATTCCATCCCTATTCGTGACGACGCGCCGGCGATCGCGTCAGTACCCGTCCGTCTTCCCGCCCAGCTTCTTCGCCTCTTCGAGGCCGACGTCCGAAGCCGCGGCTCCCCCTTGCCGGATTGCCGTTCTGCATCCCATTTGCTTCCAGCCCCTCGCGCACGCGGCGGCCGTAGTCGGGATCGGCCTGCGTGAAGTAGCCGATCATCCGCTCGCGAATGTCCGCTTTGCAGATGCCGAGGTTCGCGACCAGGTTCGCGATCAGCTCGTCGCGCTCCCAGTCCTCGAACGCGCGGTACGTATCTCCCGCCTGCTTGAAGTCGTTCGGCCGGTCGATCTTCTGCCGTACGAGCTTCGCATTGTACGCCGGCTCGTGATCCTTGCCCGCCTTCGGCGCTTCCTTCAGCCCGCCGAGCGAGGAAGGTTCGTAGTTAACGTGCGGGCTCTGTCCGGGCGCCGCGTCGACGTTGTACGCCATCTGGCCGTCGCGCTGGTTCGTCGCGACATGCGTCTTGGGCGCATTGATCGGCAGCTGCAAATAATTCGTGCCGACGCGATGGCGCTGCGTGTCCGAATAGGAGAACGTCCGCCCCTGCAGCAGCTTGTCGTCCGAAAAGTCGAGGCCGTCCACGAGCACGCCGGTGCCGAACGCGGCCTGCTCCACTTCCGCGAAGTAGTTGACCGGATTGCGGTCGAGAACCATTTTGCCGACGGGCAGCATCGGCGCCACGTCCTCCGGCCACAACTTGGTCGGGTCGAGCGGGTCGAAGTCGAGCTCTGGATGCTCGTCGTCGCTCAGGATCTGCACGCGCAGCTCCCATTCCGGATACTCGCCTTTTTCGATCGCTTCATATAAGTCCTGCGTGGCGTGGCTGTAGTTCTGGCTGATGATCTTGTCCGCGTCGGCCTGCGTCAGATTGCGGATCGGCAGCTTCAGGGGCTCCCAATGGTACTTCACGAGAACGCCGACGCCTTCTTTATTGACCCATTTGTACGTATTGACGCCAGAACCCTGCATCTGCCGGTAATTCGCCGGGATCCCCCCACGGGGAGAACACGAACGTCACCATATGCGTGGCCTCAGGCGAGAGCGACAGGAAGTCGAACATGCGCTCCATATTGTTGACGTTCGTCACCGGATCCGGCTTGAACGCGTGCACCATGTCGGGAAACTTCAGCGGATCGCGGATGAAAAAGATCTTGAGGTTGTTGCCGACGAGATCCCAGTTGCCGTCCTCCGTATAGAACTTGACCGCGAAGCCGCGCGGATCCCGCAGCGTCTCCGGGGAGTGACCGCCGTGCACGACGGTCGAAAAGCGAACGAATACCGGGGTACGCTTGCCCGCCTCCTGGAACAGCTTCGCGCGCGTATACTTCGAGACGGGCTCTTCTCCCGCCTTTCCGTACGCTTCGAAGTAGCCGTGCGCCCCGGCGCCGCGCGCATGCACGACCCGCTCGGGAATGCGCTCGCGGTCGAAGTGCGTGATCTTCTCCAGGAAATGATAGTTTTCCAGCGTCGTCGGTCCTCTGCTGCCCACCGTTCGCACGTTCTGGTTGTCCGTGATCGGATGTCCCTGGCGATTGGTCAGCGTCATATCCGTTTCCGCGCCTTGTTGCTGTCCGCCGTTCTGATTCGTCTCGTTCGCCATCTCATGGTCACCTCTATAAGGAAGAATGAATCGCTATTCTTACTCTATCCCTGGACTGGCAGGATATGCATGAAGATGGTATGAATTCCGCATGAAGGGGGAGGTGAAGAATGAGTCGCGCATAGCAAAAAGCCCGGCCGTCCGGCCGGGCTGTCGTCAGCGAATCGCGGTGCGGTCTCTTAGATCCAGCCGCGCTCCTTGAACCAAGCGTAGTTCAGCTTCGCGCTCTCGAGCGAGCTCACGTCGTACTGCTCCTGCTCGATGATGACGTACTCGACGCCCGCCTTCTCGGCAGCCGCCAGCGCGGAGTCCCAATCGACCGAGCCCTTGCCGATCTCGGTGTCCTTGCCGTCGTCCTTGAAGTCCTTGGCATGCACGAGCGGCAGGCGGCCGGCATACTTCTCGATGTAGGCGGCAGGGTCTTGACCCGCGACCTTCACCCAGCCGAGGTCGAACTCGAAGGTCAGCTCTTCAGCCGACAGCTGTTCGGCGAGGTGATCGATGACCAGCTTGCCGTCCTGGGCCGGCTTGAATTCGAACGCATGGTTGTGGTAACCGAATTCGAGGCCGGCCGCGCGTACGATCGCGGAAGCGCGCTTCAGCGTGTCGGCGAACTTGTTCACGTCCTCGACGGACGGATTTTCCGGCAGCGGGTAGTAAGGCACGACGAAGCGCTTGATGCCGAGTTCCTTGTAATAAGCGACCTTCTCGTTCAGGTCGGATTCGAACTTGTCCGGCTCCTGCACGTTCAGGCCGACGTGCACCGAGTTGACGTTCAGGCCGGCATCCGCCAGCGCCTTCTTCAGGTCGGCGGCGGAAACGCCGTAGTTCCCCGCCAATTCGACGTTCTTGTATCCGATCTCGGCGATCTCGCGGATCGTGCCGAGGAAGTCCTTCTCGCTGCGGTCGCGTACGGAGTAAAGCTGGATGCCCACTTGCGGCTTGCTCATGATTCATTCCTCCATATTCGGAATATTCGATTTAGCGCGGAAGGCGCCGTTGACCTTTTTTGTCCATCTCCATTATAGGCGTTCGGCGGGAGCGCTTACGAGTCCGTTATTTGCCCATTTTATATGGCATTTGGACCCTGCGTCTCACGGGCGGCTGCGGGATTGCCGACGTGCGATGCCTGCACCCTATAAGCGGAAGGCGAATTTGGATGTAAAAAAGGATGAAGCAGACGTGTCTGCTCCATCCCGTTTCGTGTATGGCGCTATTGATTGGCTTGCCGGCAAAGTGGCGCTGACTGAGACTTCTTGCGCAGCTGAGGCCAACCGGACAGCCGAAGAGGTTCTGGTTGAGACGACTTGGCGGACCTTGACCGGTTGGCGCGCGAGAGAGACTCCGACGGAGACTTCTTGCGCAGCTCAGGCCAACCCCGACTGCAAAGAATCTCTGGTTGAGACTACTTGGCGCTCTTCGGCGCCGCGCCGCGGATGCCCAGCGTGAAAATCTCGCAGGCGCCCAGCTTGCGGATGAAGGCGTCGCCGGATGACCCCGCCGCCGCATCTGTAACGCGCCGCTCCAGCACATCGCTCTCGTAGAACGACGCTGCCGTCGCCGCTATGCGCAGCTCGGCCGCCTCCGGCCGCATGTTGAACCAGCGGACCATCAGGTCTCCGCTCTCCTCGCCAATCGCAGCGGAGGAGAAGGCGACGCCCTCGCCTTCCCAGCTCAGCAGCTGCCCGGAAGCGGCCAGCTTGCCCTCGTGCACGCGGGTCTGCGCCAGCGCCCAAGGCGTCTGGAACTGATACGATGCCGCATACGCGCCGTCCGTCGCCCCGTCGCCGCCGTGCGGCACGAGCAGCAGCTCGGCCGTATGCACGCCCAGGCACTGCGCTTCCGGCGTCGGGAAGACGCCCCAATCGCCCAGCTCGGCGACCGAACGCAGCAGCGTCACCGCGATCGTGCCGCGTCCGTCGCGGAGCACCTCGTACTCGTTCAGGCCGAGGTTCGCGACCGTCAGGCCGAAGGCTTCGCCGTCCGCGACGTCCACGAACGCCTGCTGATGCTGGGCGTTGCTCGGATTGCGCCACTCGGCGGCAGGCTCGGTATCCCGGCGCGCGATCTCGAAGATCGCGTCGGCCAGGTGCGTTTTCGCCTGAATATCCGACGGGAACAAAGCCCGTACCCGATGATCCTTGGCGCGGTTGTCGATCGTCGCGCGGATGCCGACGCCGCGACCCGCGCGCTCCAGGCTGACGACGGTCCGAATCTCCGTCGGCACCGTCTCCGCCACGCGCTGCGCCTTGCGTTCCGGGAAGTAGACGGCTTCCCGCTTCTCTTCCTCGAACAACGCGTCCGCCGAAGCCGGCACGGCCCAGCGGTGCACGATCTCGATCGCGCCGCGATGCGCTTCGTCTTCGACGATCCGGATATCGGCTGCCAGGCCGCGGGTCGTCAGCGCCGTCTCGCCGTCCGGCTGGCGGTACATGTACTCGTTGCCGATGTCGCCGGTGTCCTCGTAGACGAGCAGATCGCGGTAGGCGCGACCGGTCTGCTTGTCCGTCACCGCCAGCGTGCCGTCGTCCGCGACTTCGACGCGCAGGCGGTCGTTCTCCAGCGAGCGCTCGCCACTTACGAGCGAAGGCGCAGCGCCCGCTTCGCCGGCAGCCTCGCCGCCAGCAACAGCGACGGCTTTGACCCACGCGTAAGCCTTCCATCCCAGCGCCGGTACGTCCGTCGCTTCGAATGTCAGCTTCACGCGCCGCGTCCAGTAAGGCTGACGGAACTTGTCGTCCGGCAGATCGTAGCCGAACTGCAGACCGAGATCTTCCGCCTGGCAGGCTACGGCCAAGCCCTCGGCATCCACCAATACGCGTCCGCCGATGTCCAGCGCCTTCATGCGGCGCTGCATCTCTTCGGGCGGCACGCCGTCGCGGTAGTAGATGCGCTCGACGTCAAGCTCGATCTCGACCGTGCCCGTGCGCGGCCAGCCGGTCGTGTTGAATGCCACGACCGGCAGCGCGTCCGCGCCGTAGCGGGCGAAGGCCGACGTATCCACGGCATCCGCCGCGGCCCGCTTGCTGTCGTCGATGATCGCCTCGGCGACGTGCTTGCTTTTCTCGAACCGGGTCACCATCTCGCGATGGACCTCGTCGACGCTGCAGCCGCAGATGCTGTCGTGCGGATGGTTCTGCATGAGCGTCTTCCACGCGTAGGTAAGCAGGTGATGCGGATAAGCTTCGCCGACGACGTGCGCGATCGCGGCGAGCGGCTCCGCCACCCGCTCCAGCAGCGCTTGCCCCAGCTGGTTCATCTGCTTCAAATACACCCGCGCGGAGGCGGTATTCACGAGCGTCGACCAGCCGTCGGTGCGCTGGCTGCGCAGCTCGCCCTTGACGACGGACAGGTTGTCGCCGAGCGACTTCCTGACCGACTCCAAGTATTCCCCGAAGCTGGAGTGTACGAACTCCGTGTCCGGATACAGCTCGCGGGCGACGCGGATCGCCTCGGGCAAGTCCGTCTGGATCGGTTGGTGATCGCAGCCGTTCATATAGAGCAGCTGGCCGGTCGACGCATAGCGCTCCGCATCCGCCAGCTTGCGATCCCAGTATGCCTTCGCTTCGGCCGCGTCGACCGGCACTTCGTTGCCGTTGCTGTACCAGTTGGCGAACAGAATGCCGAGCACGCGCGACCCGTCCGGTCCTTCCCAGATCAGCTCGGAGAACGACGATTCGTACTCCGAATCGGCCACCGTGTTGTTGAACCCGGTCGGCTTCACGCCGCGTCCGAAAACGGCATTGTCGATGCCGGCCTGCTTCATGATCTGCGGCGCCTGGCCGATGTTGCCGAACGTGTCGGGGAAATAGCCGACCTTCGAGATCGTCCCGTAGCGCGCGGCGTCGCGGTGACCGATGAGCAGGTTGCGCAGGTTCGCTTCCCCGCTCGTCAGGAACGCGTCCTGCAGAATATACCAGGGACCGATATGAATCCGGCCTTCCCGGATCAGCTTCTCGAGCCGCTCGCGGCGCTCCGGACGAACCTGGAGATAGTCCTCCAGGATGATCGTCTGGCCGTCGAGGAAAAAGCTGCGGTATTCTTCTTCCCGCTCCAGCGTGTCCATCAGCGTATCCATCAGGCGAATCAGGCGGACGTGGTGCTTTTCATAGGGTAAATACCATTCGCGGTCCCAGTGGGTGTGCGAGATGATATGGGCGGTTCTTTTTTTGCTCCAAAATGACTCTCTCCTCTCCTGATCGCTCAGGCGCCGATGTCTGTTTCTACTGTCGTCTCCCCAGGGCGATAGACGGCCGTAAGGCGGCCCTCCCGGTCGACCGCGAACAGCACCGAGCGCTCTCGTTCCAGCAGGAACGAATAAGTCGCTCCGGTCGAAGCGTCCTTCACCCGGACCGGCGTATCGTAGGCATACTCCGAGACGAATACGTACAGCGCCCCTTCTCCAAACGAAAGTTTGCGCCCGTAAACGCCCGGCAAATCGCCGCCCTCGAGCCACTCGAGCGCGGGCTTATAGCCTGCCGTCTCCAGCGCGTGCGCATACAGCGCCGCGATCGGCTCGCTGCGTTCGTTCAGCTCGACCGGCAGCGGGCACCAGAGGATACGGCCGATGCCGTAGAACACGTCGACCACGGCGTCCGCTCCCGAGCCGGCGGCGCGGGCCGGCACTTCCTTGGCGACCTGCGCGATGCGCCGGCTGCCGTAGCTGACCGCGTAACGCTTGCCGCCGACGGCAAGCCGCTCCTCGCGCACGACGTTGGCGGGCTTCCGCTCGCCCAGCGTGTCCGCGAGACGGTCCGTGTGCCGCCAGTATGCATCAAGGCCCGCAGGTCCGGTGACGAGCAGCGTCGCGCCCGTCCGGCCGACGATGTCCAGCAGCGCGGCGTACGCCGTGTCGTCCACGTTATGCGCGGACGGCAGTATGATGAGCTTCGCCGGCTCGTCCAGCAGCGGCTTCAGGTCGTACTCGGACACGCCGCGGAACGGCACGTTCAGTTCATAGGACAATACGCGCGTCAGCTTCGTCGTCGCGTCGAAGGCCAGCTTGCGGTTGGACAGATCGTTCGAATACGGGAAGACGACCGCCACGTCCTCAAGCTCGCGGCCCTTGAACAGATCGCGCGTCGCTTCGATGAACGCGCCAAAGTCGTACGAGACGTCCGCCTCCGGCTTCTCCGTGCCGTCCGCGCGAAGAGCGCCGATATGCGACTCGTTCGCATTGTCCATATAGAAGTTCGTATTCCAGATCCAGTGAATCGCGCCGGCGCCGCCCGCCGCGAAGGCGTAGGCGTACTTGCGCTCCAGCAGCGCCCTCAGCTCCTGCTCCGAGCGCTTGGCCAGCCCCTCGGGCGTCTCCACGTACATGATGCCGGTCTCCTGCACGACGTTCGGCTTGTCCGCCGTCTTGGCGAACACGCCGTCCCACAGCAGCTGATCGTTCAGCCACCAGGAATGCACCGTCGTGTAGTCGACCGCTTCCCCATAGAAGAACGGGGAAGGCCGCTGCGCGCCGAGCGCCTCGTCCTGGCCTACGGTCACGAGATGGTCCGGGCAAAGGTCCTTGATCGAGGCGACGAGTTGGCTCGCCCACCGGTTATGCATATCCATCGAGAACAGCGCGTAGTCGAGCCAGCGCGTTCCCTTTTCCCGCTATGCATGTCCTGCACGTCGAAGTTGATCTGCTCGGGCTCGGGAATCTCGGCCGAAGCGAAGTCCGGCAGCTCGCCCGGCGTCATGCCCCAGCGCTCGCGCAGGCGCGCGATCGTGCCGTGCCGCCGCTGCAGCCACTCGGCGAACGCCGCCCGCTCGAACGGATCGCGGCTCGAACGGGGACCGTCGGAGAAGATGCGGACCGGATCGAACATCGACGGCTCGTTGATCAGATCCCAGTCGACGTGCTTGGTGTCCCGGTGGCGGCTGACGATCGAGCGAATGAACCGCTTCTGCGCTTCTACGCTGCGCGGGTCCAGATAAGGGTTGACGCCCTCCCAAGTCTCCGGCGTGAACGAGAAGAAGGTGAACGTTACCTGCAGCCCGTGCTTCTTGGCCGTCAGCAAAAACGCGTCGATCGCGCGCAGCGCGTCCTCCGAGACGTGGCCGTCGACCTGCATGATGTTGCGGTAAGCCGTCCAGATGCCCGTACGAATCCAGTTGATGCCCGCGCGGCGCATCTGCGCCATGTCGCGGTCCCAGACCGATACGTTCGGGAGGAACAGGAACTTGCGCGCGACGTCGCTCGTCATGTAGGTCATGCCGACGATCGGCAGCGGGCGTCCGTCCTGCTCGAAGTAATCGCGTCCGGCCCGGATTGGCGTGCCTTCGGCCAGCAGGGCCGGGTCCGCGCCCCAGAAGCCCTGCCGGAGATAGCGGACTTCGCCTTCCTCCGACTCGGCCCGGCAGGACACCCGGTAGAAGCCGTTTTGCACGTCCGTCGGCACCGGAATCCGCCATACGTCCAGCTCCCGGCCTACGTTCTCGCGAAGCGTCAGACGGAACGGTTCTTCGGCGCCCTCTTGTCCCTTCGTCTCCCGTTCGACCCGAAGGTCGAACGTCCACTTCAGGTTTCGGCCATCAGCCGAAGCGCCAGCCTCACCGCCAGCGGCGCCGCCGCGTCCGAGCGTCTGCGCCTGCAGCGTCAGCAGCGGACGCTCGTGCGCTTCATAGACCGCATAGCTTGGCTTCAGCCACAGCTCCGTCACGCCGCGCGCGCAGAACCGCGCCCAGCCCGCGAGGGCCTCCCAGCCGCCGCGCGCCGCGAACGCGCCGCCGAGCGGCTGGTTCACGAACAGCCAGCGGCTGCCGGCGAAGTCGCCCTTGGTGTTCTCCCACAGGACGACCGGCGCGGACCGCTCGCGTCCGTCGGCCGACATGCCCTTGAGCAGCGCGTACACGTGCGCGTCCATCGGGCCTGCCGAGCCCATCTGATGCGGCAGGTCACTCGCTCTCGACACGTGCGGCACGAGGTTCCAAGTATCGGCGACGTCGAGCAGCGCCTCCTGTCCCGCGAACAGCGGGATATCCGCGTGGGAAGCGTGCCTCGTCACGGGATCGGCGGACACCCGCAGCATCTCGTGTATGCGAAGCTGGCGATGATAAGCCGTCTGCTCGGCTTCGACGAGCCAGGCGCCGTTTCTGCGGCGAACCGGCTTGCGGAACGGCGCGCCGCCGGCGCTAAGCAGACCGCCCCCGCGCTTCAGGTACGCGAGGATGTCTTCCCATGCGTCGACGGGAAAATACGGCGCGTGCAGCGATACGAAGCTGGCGCCCCCCGCATTGCGCAGGCGCTCGCCGAGTTCCTCCGCGTTCGCCACCTCGCCGATCAGCTGCGCTTCCGCCTCCGACAGCGCCGGCGCGCCCGGAAACGCAGGGTCATAGAAAACGATGATTTTCAACGAGTCCTCACTCAACGCTGCCTTCTCCCTCGCCCCCTTATCCATCGAGCAATCCATCCTTCATCGCGCGGTAGACGAGCTGCGAGAACAGGCTGTTGGACCAGGCGAACCACTTGCGCGTGAACACGGCCGGATCGTCGGCGTGGAAGCCCTCATGCATGAACCCCGTGTCTCCGTCCGTCGCTTCGAGCATCGCGATCATCTCCAGCTTTTCCTCGGCGGTCGACGCCGTGATGCCTTGCATGGACAGCGCCATGTGCCAGATGTAGTCCGGCGGCGTATGCGGGCTGCCGATGCCCCGCGCGACCTTGCCTTCGTAGTAGAACGGGTTTTCCTTGCTCAGCGCGAAGCGGCGCGTGTTCTGGTAGATCGGGTCGTCAGCGGACACGTAGCCCAGGTACGGGATGGACATAAGACCCGGCGTACCCGCGTCGTCCATCAGGCAGTAGTTGCCGTAGCCGTCAGTCTCGTAGGCGTAGATCGGTCCGAACTCGGGGTGACGGTAGATGCCGTATAGCTGAATGCCGTGATCGATGTCGGCTTCGAGCGCCTTCAGCTCGGCCAGCAGCGCCATGTCGCGGAACACCCACTCGGCGAACTCCTGCATATGACGCAGCGCGACGACGGCGAACATGTTGCCCGGAATATTGTAGTGGAAATCGCAGGCGTCGTCGCTCGAGCGGAAGCCGGACCAGACCATGCCCGTGTAATTGACCGGCATGCCCAACCCGTTATTGCGAAGGGAATCCGTCGGGATGCCGTTGTTGCGCGTGAAGCGGTACGGGGACTGCTCGAAATGGCGCTGCTCGGTTTTGAACAGGTCGACGATCAGGCGCATCGCCTGCTTGAAGCCCGCGTCGAATACGTCCGCGCGCCCGGTCTCTTTCCAGTACAGGTATGCGAGACGCATCGAGAAGCACAGCGAGTCGATCTCGAACTTGCGCTCCCACACCCACGGCGACATCTCGGTGACGTCCGTCGTGTTCCAGTGCCAGTCGTTGGCGGATTCGTTAAACGCGTTCGCGTAAGGGTCGATCTGGATGTAGGCAATGTGGCGGCGGATGAGGCCCGCGATGATGCGCTGCAAGTCGGCATCGTCCTTGGCGAGCGGCACGTAGTGGACGACCTGCTCGACGGAATCCCGCAGCCAGGAGGCCGGGATGTCGCCGGTGATGACGAACGTCGTGCCGTCGTCCAGCAGCTTGGTCGTCGTTTCGAGCGTGTTCGGGAAGCAGTTTTTGAAGAGCCGGAGCAGCTTCGGACGGTGCGCGAGCCGCTGCTCGGCTTCGGCCAGCACGTCCCGCACGGCCGCCGGCAGCGTCAGCTTCGGCATCGCGATCTGTGGCAATCTGAATTGTTCCATGGCAGGCAAGACCCCGCTTCTATGTGATTTAACGAGCTAAATTAACGTTATAAAGCATTACCGCCGCCTGACCGTGAACCACCGATCCGACCGAGATAACAAGCCGCCGCTGAGAGAAGACGCACGCATCGTTATCCAGTCACGTATCATTAAATAGTTCAGAGCGGCCGGTGGCGTATGTTAGCGGCATTCCGTGCCGCTAATGGGCCCGGAGCGGCGCGTTCGCGCATCCCTATCCCGCTGCATACCGCCGATCCCGCACGATACATTAGCGATCTAAAAGCTTAACGGTCTTAATCTCAAACGGCGCGAACGACAGCGCGATCCGGCCGTCCTCGGCCGCAAGTGTCTCCCCGTTCGCCTCGAGCGCGTCCGACAGCACGGCGCGCGCGAACGGACGGGGCCAGTTCAGCACCGCGGTGCCGCGGCCGCCGGACGATTCGTACAGGCGCAGCACGATACCGTCGCCGTCTTCGGCAGGCTTGACCGAGTCGAGCACGACATGCTCGCTCTCGAACGGCAGCAGCGCACCGGCCGCCGGGAGCGAACCGCTCTGACGATCGGCCATAAGCACGGCGTCCTCGGCGTTCAGCTCCGCAGCGCGGCGCAGCGTATGCGCGGTCCGCCAATCGCCTTCGTGCGGATAAAGCGAGTAGGTGAATTCGTGCTCGCCCAGATCCGCGGTGACGTCCGGCCACTTGGGGGCGCGGAGCAGGGACAGGCGGATCGTCGTACCCTGGACGTCGTAGCCGTATTTGCAGTCGTTCAGCAGGCTGACGCCGTAGCCGTGCTCAGACACGTCGACGAACCGGTGGCCGCATACTTCGTATTGGGCCTGCTCCCAGCTCGTGTTGCGATGCGTCGGACGCTCGAGCGCGCCGTATGGAATCTCGTACGTCGCCTTGCTCGCGACGACGTCGATCGGGAAGCCGACCTTCAGCAGCTTGTGCGCCTCGTTCCAGACGACGCGGGTGCGGAAGTCGATGCGCCGGTCGCCATGGTAGAAAACGACGTCCTGACTGATCTCCGACTGATGGAGCCGCCAGCGGAACCGCAGCACGTCCATCGTCTCCCCTTGCAGCGCGACGCTCTTCTCCAGCAGTTCGGCTTCGCCGGCCGGCTGCAACTCGTAGCGCTCGTCGATGTCCCAGGCGTCCCACAGCGTCGGACGGTCGTGGTAGAAGCCGAAGCGGTTCGCGGCTTCGCCGCCCTTCACGATCTCCCGTCCGGCCGCCTTGTCGAACAGGCTGACGATCTCGCCCCGCGCGTTGAACCGAACGCGGTAGACTTCGGTCTCCCAGCTGTCGCCAAGCGTGCGCGCCCTGGCGTCCGCAGCCGCCGCGCCTGCGTCACCCCGCTCGCGCAGCCAGATCGTCTTATAGCCGAACGCCGGCACCGCCGGCACGCGCACGGCCAGACGATCCTCGCCAACGGCATCGGCGGTCAACCGGCGTCCTTCCGAATCGAACGCGGCCAGCGCGCTCGCGGACGATCCCGCCACCGTCAATGCCGCCTGCACGTCCCGCGCCCAGCCAAGTCCGTTAAATACAACGTACGGCACGCCTTCTCCCGCCGTCGTATCGATGCCTCCTGCGAGCGCCGGCAGGATCTCGTTCAGGCTATCGCGTCCCTTTTCAAAAATCGTCCCGTATTCCTTCTCCGAGGTCACGTACGCTTCGGTAATCGCCGACCCCGGGATGATGTCGTGGAACTGGTTGAGCAAAATCAGCTTCCAGCCTTCGTGCAGTTCGCTCCGCAGCCGTCCGTCCAGGCCGGCGTCCAGCCGAGGCAGCGCAAGCGCGTGCCACAGCTCGGCCTCGCGGTATAGCACCTCGGCTTTGCGGTTGCTGCGCTTGTTGCGGCCGTGGGTCGTGTACGTCCCGCGGTGCAGCTCGAGATACAGATCGCCGTGCCATTCCGGCACCTCGTCCCGCTTCTCCTCTGCGCCCGCGAAAAAATCTGCGGCCGTGCTGTGCTTGCTCGCCGGCTGGCCGACCATCAGGTCCGAGCGGTCGACGTACTCGAGCATCTCGCGCGTCACGCCGCCGCCCCCATCGCCATGCCCGTACAGCAGCATCTGCTCGGGATAGACGTCCTTTTGCCGGTACGATTGCCAGTGGTCGTGAATGTCCTTCGGCGTCGTGTGCTCGTTGATGCCATGGTTCAGGTAAGACAGCATCGGCGTGCCGTCGATGCCGACCCAGCGGAACAAATCGTAAGGGAACACGTTCGTGTCGTTCCAATTCAGCTTGGTTGTCATGAAATAGCGGACGCCGCCGTGCTTCAGAATCTGGGGCAGGGACGCGCAGTAGCCGAACGTATCCGGCAGCCACTCGATGTCCGAGACGCGTCCGAATTCTTCTTGGTAAAAACGCTGGCCGTACAGCATCTGCCGCATGAGCGATTCCCCGCTCGGGATGTTCAAATCGGGCTCGACGTACATGCCCCCGACAAGCTCCCAGCGGCCCTCGGCGATCCGCGACTTCACCCGCCCGTACAGCTCCGGATCGTTGTTCTTCAGAAATTCGAACAGCAGCGGCTGGCTCTGCGCGTACCGGAAGTCCGGATACTCCCGCATGAGCGCGTCCACCGTCGAGAACGTCCGGCTCGTCTTGCGCACCGTCTCCCGTACCGGCCAGAGCCAGGCGACGTCGATATGCGACTGCCCGACCATGTGCTGGACGCCTTCGGCGTTGCCGCCCACCGCGCGAACCTCGTCCCCCAATCGCGCCTCGATGTCTGCAACCGCCGTACCTTCGCGGATATCCCCTTCGCTCAAGGATACATACGAATCCATCGCTCGAAGCAGCGCTTCAAGCAGCCGCGCCCTGCGGAAGTCCGTTTCCGGCAGCAGTACGGCCGAATCGCGCACGACCGTCGCCGCGTACAGGAGGCGCTGGACCGGTTCGTTCGCCAGCACAAGCTCGCTGCGGATCGCGGCGATCGGCGGCTGTATGACCGCCTGTCGGTTGAGCGGATCGACGGGCTCGGGGATCGGGTCGTACAACTCGATCGCAAGCTCCGGCGACGTGCCGACGCGAGCGGCGTCGAGCGTTACGAACGTATGGTTGCGATCAAGCCCTTGAAACGAAGCGCCGTTGACGCGGAGCAGCCCCTCGCCGCCGGATTCGAATATGAGCCCGACGGTACCGCCCGACGCGATCCAGTCTCCGGGCAGCTCCAGCTTTTTGCGAAAAAAGTAAGTGTTCCCCTGCTTGCTCGGAAACGGGGCAAGTCCCTCCGTCTTATAGGGAGCGCGCTCCTCATACTGCCCCGGCAGCACGTAGGTCGCCCGGTCGATCGCCCAACCGCTCACTTCCGCCCGTTCCAGCCATTGTGCCTCGGACAGCTCGCGAAGGAAACGGCGCAGACGTTCCAATAGGTCTTTTGCGTTCATCGGTTTCCGTCCTCCTTGACGAGCAGATCGGCTGCCAGCGTGTCGGCCGAATGCCGCCCGACCAGCACCTTGAAGCGTCCGGGCTCGACGACCCGCTCGTAAGCCGGGCCTACGTATTCAAGCTGTTCTCTCCCTACCCGAAACTGCACGGTACGCGTCTCTCCTGGCGCCAATCCAATCTTCTCGAAGCCTTTCAGCTCCAGCGCAGGCCGCGTGACCGCGCTCGCGACATCGGAGATATACAACTGCACGACCTCGGAACCCGCGACGCCGCCCGCGTTGGTCACATCAACGGAGACGATCGCTTCTTCATCGGGTCCGATCGCGGCGGGCGTCACCGTCAGGTTGGCATATTCGTAGTTCGTGTAACTGAGCCCGTAGCCGAACGGATACTGGGGCTTCAAATCGCTCTCCAGGTACCGCTTGCCCCGCGAGCGCTTGCCGTTATAATACACGGGCAGCTGCCCGACATCCTTCGGAATCGATATCGTAAGGCGTCCGGACGGATTGACTTCGCCGAACAGAATGTCGGCGATCGCGCGCCCGCCCTCCTGCCCAGGATACCACGCTTCGAGGATCGCATCCGCATTCGCGTCGATCCACGGCTCCGCAATCGGCCGTCCGTTAATATAGACGACGATAAGTCGCTTGCCGAGCTTGCGAATCTCCTGGATCAGCTCGAGCTGCACGCCCGAGAGCCGCAGCGACATGCGGTCGATGCCTTCGCCGCAGTCCATGTCGTTCCAGCCGTCTTCGGTCACTTTGGAAGCCCCGGTACGAAGGTCGATCGTGCCGTCGCCAAAGTCCCGCGCGCTGGAGCCGCCGACCACCATGACGACGATGTCCGCCTGCTTCGCCGTCTCAAGCGCCAGCGGAAACCCGTCCCGGTCTTCGCCGCGGATCCGGCAGCCCGGCGCGTACAGCACGCGCTCGGCCCCAAGCTTGGCGCGAATGCCCGCGAGCACCGTGGCGACCTTGTCCGCCGGCTGGGGCGACGTGTAGTCTCCCAGCTGGTTGTAGCCGTGGTCTGCGTTCGGACCGATGACCGCGACCATGCCGCCGCCCGCAGCGTCCAGCGGCAGTGCGCCGCCCTCGTTCTTCAGCAGCACGACGCCTTCGGCCGCCAGCTGCCGCGCCAGCGCGACATGCGCGTCCGCGCCGATCGCGTCGGCGGCGAGCTGCGCATCTACGTAAGGTCGCTCGAACAGGCCGAGCTTGAACTTGAGCGTCAGGACGCGCACGACCGCCCGGTCCAGCGCCGCCTCGTTCAACTTGCCCTCGCTCAGCGCTTGCAGCAGATAACGCCCGAACATTTCGCCCGACATTTCCATATCGATGCCGGCTTCGAGCGCGCGTACGGCGGCTTCCATGCCGTCTTCCGCCGTGTCGTGCCCCGCCGCGAGCATGTCGATCGCGCCGCAGTCGGTGATGATCATGCCGTCGAAGCCCCAATCCCGGACCAGCACCTCGTCCAGCAGCTTCGCGTTGGTCGTGCACGGGACGCCGTCGATCTCGTTGTAAGCCGGCATAATCGACGCGGCGCCCGCCTCGACGGCTTTGCGGAACGGATGCAGATCGACTTCGAGCAGCTCGCGCCAGCCCATATGGACGGGCCCGGCATTGCGGCCGCCCTCCGAGCTGCCGTAGCCGACGAAGTGCTTCAGCGTCACGGCGACGCTGTCCGGCGCATCGAGACGCTCGCCCTGCATGCCTTCGACGGCAGCGACAGCCAGCTGGCCGACCAGATACGGATCCTCGCCGAAGCACTCCTCCGTCCGGCCCCACCGGGGATCGCGGACGATGTCCAGCACCGGCGAATACGTGACCGCGCCGCCTTGGGCGCGCGTCTCCTTCGCCACCGCGCGGCACATCTCGCGGTACAGATCGACGTTCCAGGCGCTGCCGATCGACAGCGGCACGGGAAATACCGTCGCGCCGATCGCCATATGGCCGTGCGAGCACTCCTCGCCGATCAGCAGCGGAATGCCGAGCCGCGAGCGCTCGATCGCATAGCGCTGAATCTCGTTGACGGCCTCCGCGCCCTGAACGGGCGACAGACCCGTCTCCAGCGTAACGCCGGTCCACGGGTCCGCGCGCAGCGTGCCGTACAGCGAGCCAACGCCGCCGCGGGCGACCTGCGCCTTGAACGTCTCCTTCATGACGACGTTCCCGCCTTTATGTTCATAGGCCTGCCAGCCGAACGGCTGCACGAGCTGGCCGACCTTTTCTTCCGCCGTCATCTGCCGAAGCAGCAGCTCCGCGCGTACGCGGGGCGGCTTCGTCGGGTCCTTGTAATCCATGCTTTTCACATCCCGCTCGTTCTTTAAATCCTGCTTATTACTTACGCAAAGCGAATTCTCGTACGCAAATCCCGCTTATTCTTTTACGCCCCCGACCGTCAGGCCCTGAACGAAGTAACGCTGGAAAAACGGATAAGCGAAAATAATCGGCACCGTCGCCAGCACGACCATGGCCATACGGGCCGTATCCTGCGGCATCGACTGCAGCACCTCGAGGCTGATGGAGCCGTTCGCCGAATTTTGCTGGATGAACTGCATGCTCGATTCGATTCGCATCAGCATCGCCTGCAGCGGCACCTTGTTCGGATCGTCGATGTACAGCAGCGCGTTAAACCAGTCGTTCCAGTAGCCCAGCGTACTGAACAGGCCGATCGTAGCGAGGCCGGGCAGCGACAGCGGCAGCACGATGGTGGAGAAGATGCGGAATTCGCCGGCGCCGTCGATCTTGCCGGACTCGATGATCGCGTCGGGAATGCCGGTGATGTAAAACGTCCGCAGGATCATGATATAGAAGGCATTGAGGGCGAGCGGCAGGATGAGCGCCCAGATGCTGTCCTTCAGGCCGAGCAGCTGCGTCACGACGATATAAGTCGGAATCATGCCGCCGCTGAACAGCATCGTGAAGATCGCGAACAGGGAGAAAAAGCGGCGGTACGCGAAGCTGCGGCGCGATACCGCGTAAGCATACAGCGAGATCAGCAGCAAGCTGACGACCGTACCGATGACCGTCACGAGGATCGTGACCCCGTAGGAGCGCAGCAGCGTATCGCCGGTTTTGAATATATATTGATAAGCGTCCAGGCTCCAGGCCTTGGGAATGACGCGATACCCGTCCGTCGCCAGCGTCTTCTCCTCGGTGAAGGAGATGATGACGACGAACACGAACGGAAACACGCACAGAAAAGCGAATATGCCGGCGATCAGGTTGAACACGATGTTCCAGCCCGGCGATGCCTGGTGGAAGTTGCGTTTCTTTTTCATCACGTTGGGCACCGGATATGCCCTCCTCTCGATTCAGGAATTTAGAACAGCGCGCTGTCCTTGTCGACCTTGCGCACGACATAGTTGGACACCATGACGAGCACGAAGCCGACGACGGATTGATACAGGCCCGCGGCGGTGCTCATGCCGATCTCGCCGGTCGTCTTGAGGCCCCGGTATACGTATGTGTCGATAACGTTCGTCACGGAGTATAGCGTGCCCGAATCTCGCGGCACCTGATAGAAGAGGCCGAAGTCGGCATAGAAGATCTTGCCCACGGCGAGCAGCGTCATGATGATGATGATCGGCTTGAGCATCGGCAGCGTGATGTTGCGCACTTGCTGCATCTTGCTGGCGCCGTCGATCATCGCGGCTTCGTACAGCGAACGGTCGATGCCGAGGATGGAGGCCAGGTAGACGACGCTGCTGTAGCCGATCGATTTCCACAAATAGACCAGCACCAGAATATAAGGCCAGACCTTCGGGTCGTTGTACCATTGCATACGGTCCATGCCGAAGTATTCGAGCGTATGGTTCAGCAGGCCGCGGTCCATGCTCAGGAAGCTGAACGCGAAGTAACCGACGATGACCCACGACAGGAAGTACGGGAGGAACATGCCGGTCTGATATAGCTTGGCCAGCTTCTTGTTCGCCAGCTCCGACAGCAGAATGGCCAGGGCGACGGAGAATACGAGGCCGAGAACGATAAACGCGATATTGTAAAGCAGCGTGTTGCGAGTGATCGACCACGCGGCGTCCGTGCTGAAGAGAAACTTGAAATTGGCCCATCCGACGTTTTTGCTGTGGACGAGACTGTACCAGAAGCCGTGGCGGCTGAAGCGGTATTGCTTGAACGCGGCGATCGTGCCCACCAGGGGCAGGTAGGAAAAGAAAAGGAACCAGATGGCGCCCGGGAGCACCATGAGCAGCATAACCTTGTTGCGGTTGAACGAGCGGAAGAATGATCCGACCATGTTCGCCAATCCCTCCTATGGTCATTTGTGAATACGGCAAAAAATAACGAAAGATCGGGCGAATTGCTCACCCGCCCGATCTTGCGATTTAAGTTGCGATTATTTGGTTTTGTTGGCCGCGACCCAAGCGTCCAGCTGGGTTTGCGCTTCGGCGATGACCTTGTCGAGGCCGGCGGCCTTGAACTGCTCGATCGCCTTCGGCAGGTATGTCGCCGGGTCGACCGTGCCGGTCATGAGAGATGCCCAGAATTGCTCTTTGACGTTCTGGATGGCCGTCATCTCGGTGGATACCTTCGTGCTGTCGAAGTTGAAGCCCAGGATCGGGGAAGGCTTGCCTTCCGCGTTGAACTTCTTGAACTGCTCCCACTTGTCGTCCGGATCGTTCTCGTTCAGGTACAGCAGCATGTTGTTGCCCAGCGAGTACGACGGCATGTTGTAGTTCTGGGAAGCGTCGAGGTTCTTCATGTGCTTGTCGTCGATCTTCTCGTAGTGCGTGCCTTCGATGCCCGAGTCGACCATGTTGCGGAGGACCGGATCGGTATTGAGCAGGTTCAGGAATTCCATCGCCTTCTCCGGATGCTCGGAGTTGGCGGAGATCGCCATGATCGAGCCTTGCACCGACGTGTTCGTGATCACGGCGTCGCTCGCAGGCGTCGAAGTGATCGGATAGCCGTTGGAAGCCGACCAGGAGGTCTCCGCGAGCGGCTGGGTTTGCGCGCGGTCGAGCAGCCATTTGCCGGAAGTCATCAGGTCTTGCGTCGAGCCGGTCGTCGCGGCTTCAGGCGCGACGTAGCCCGCTTGGTAGTATTTGTGCATCGTGTTCAGCGCTTGCTTCATCTCGTCCGTCTCGAGGATGTCGACGACCTTCAGGTCCGTACCGTCGAGCTTGACGGCCATCGGCATGTTCGTCACGAGATAGTCGTAAGGCACGTACGGCACGTAGTTCTTGTCCATCGCGAACGGCGTGATCGACGGATCCTGCGCCTTGATCGTCTTCAGCAGCGGCGCGAGGCTGTCCAGCGTGCGGACGCCGGTCGTTTCCAGCTTGTACTTGTCGACGAGGTTCTGGTTGAAGCGCCATACTTCGAGCTGCGGGAGCTCCTTGTTCGCCGGGATGCCGTAGTTGTGGCCGTCGACCTTGGATCCGCTCAGGAAGCCCGGATCGATCGTGTCCTTGATGCCTTGGCCGTACTTGTCCAGCAGCTCGTCGAGCTCGAGGAACGCACCCTTACGCGCGTTCTGCACGTAGTCGAAGCCGCCTGCCGAGGTGAACATGATGTCCATCGGTTCGCCCGAAGCGACCAGCACCTGCATCTTTTGCGTATAGTCGCCCCAGTCGATCATTTTCATTTTGATCGTGGCGTTGATTTTCTCTTGGGTGTACTTGCTGACTTCCGCCATGACGGTGTCGACGTCCTTCTGCGGCGTGCCGATCGTGTACCAGATCAGCTCGACCGGTTTTTCCGATGAAGCGCCGTCCGATTTCGCCTCGTTGCCGCCGCACGCGCTGAGCGCGAGCGATAGCGCGGTGACGGCAGCCGCGGCCGTCAGGCCGGTTTTCTTAGTCATTTTACTCATGTTTCTAGTGCCCTCCCTTATTTCTGATTCCCTCAAGCAACAATTCAACTTTAATTCATGAAAGCAGTTTCAAATAGAACACAAACCTAATAAATCATGTTCAAAATAAAGAAAGGACTGCGCGGCTGGCAGTCCGGAGGCTCATATTGGCTCATTGTGCGTCAATGCAGGCCTTTGAATTCGGTCGGAGAGATGCCGACGTACTTCTTGAATTGCTTGTAAAAGTACCCCGTCTCCCAATAGCCCGCCTGACGAGCGATATCGTGCACTTTTAACGTAGAGGACTTCAGCAGCTTCTTGGCCTGCTCGATCCGGTATTTGTTGATATACTCGGTGAAGCTCTCGCCCGTCTCCTTCTGGAACAGCTGCCCCAGGTATACCGGATGGATGTGGTATCGCGCGCCGAGCTGCTTCAAGGACAATTCGTCCGCGTAGTGACGGTGGATCTCCTCGAGCACCTGCAGCACGACCGGGCTACGGCTGTCCTTCACCAACGAATCGACGCAGCGCTCCGCGACGGACCGCAGCGCCCTGGCGAGCTCCGTATAATCGGAAGCTGCGTTCGCCTGGGCAAAGCCCTGCGAGAACATCTCCGTCTCGTCCGAGTGCTTGATGGCCTTCAGCTCCATCTTGAAGCGGACGATCAGCTCCACCGCCACTTCGTGCAGATAGGACGGCGTGACGCCTTCCCGGCGCCTTAGCCGCTCGAGATCGGCTTCGACGGCCGCAGCCAGGCCTTCCTTGTCTCTGGCGACGAGCAGCTTGCGGCAAGCCTCCCAATCGATCGGGAACTCGGACGGCTCCGCTTCCTTGAACGGCTCCGTCACCGCATAGTCTATCCATTCGCGCTCGGGATAGATCATAAAATACTCCTGCGCCTTCTTCGCCTCGCGATAGCTGGCCGCGATGTCCGTCCGAAGCGGATGCACGCCGCCGAGCGAGAGCCTCGCCGCTTCGCCCGGGCTGCCTTTCTCGAGCATCGGCAATAGGAGGCGCGCCAGCTCCTGCTTGCCCGCTTCCTCTTCGGACGGAAGACCGGCTACGATGACGATGTCTCCGTCCATATCGCGAAACGGATACGCGGAGGCGCTCCCCCCTCGAACGCGCGGACGACGCGCTCGAACGTCTCTTCCTGCGCCTCTGCCCCGGCGGACGGGAGCCTCGCCAGAGCGATGACGCCGTACGGCTCCGTCAGCGTTATGCCGAGCAGGGCTGCGCGCTCGTTGAACTCGGCCTCCGAGATCCGGCTGCAGATCCACCGGTACAGCGTGTTGTCCTTCATGATCTGGACGTCGTACGGCGACAGCAGCGCGTTCGCGCCTGTGCTGTTCAGCTTCTCGACGGCGTTGCTGAGCGTATCGTGCAGCTCCTTGACGTTGATCGGCTTGAGCAGGTAGTTCTCGATGCCGAGGCGCATGCCTTCCTTCAGGTAATCGAATTCGTTGAAGCCGCTCAGGATGATCGCCTTCAGGTCCGGGCGGCTCTGGCGGGCGGCGCGGATCAGGTCCAGGCCGTTCATCCGGGGCATCGAGATGTCGGTAATGAGCAGATCGACGGGCGTCTGCCCGATGCGGCGGAGCGCTTCCTCTCCGTTCTCGGCGCTGCCGACCACCTCCAGACCGAAGTCCGGCCAATCGATCGAATCGATGAGGCCTTCGATGATGAACGGTTCGTCGTCCACGATAAATACGTTGTACATTGTCGCGTCGTCCTCCTTCGGTCCTTCGGTCCTAGCCGCTTAATCCGCCAGCGGAATCGCGATGGCGACCTGGGTCCCCTTGCCGGGCTCGCTCTCGATCTCGATGCCGTATTCGGGCCCGTACATAAGCTTCAGCCGCTCGTGCACGCTCCGCAGCCCGAACGAGCTCTCGCGCTGCTCCGGATAGTCGAGCTCGGCCCGAATCTGCCGGAGCCGATCGGGGTCGATCGGCTTGCCGTTGTTGGACACCCGGATCCGCAGCATGCCCTCCGCCGTGCCGACCTCGATAGCGATACGGTTGTCGGTGCGGTCGTTTTCCATGCCGTGCACGATATAGTTTTCCACGATCGGCTGCAGCAGCATCTTCGGAATCGAGACCGAAGCGTACGCAGGCGAGCAGTCGATCGAATACGAGATGCGGTCCTTGAACCGGATGCGGAAAAGCTCAAGATACAGCCGGCACGTCTCCAGCTCCTCGCCGAGCGTGCAGTCCGGGCCCGCCCGGACCGAGTTGCGGAACAACGCGGCCAAGCTGTAGATCATCTCGCCGACGTCGCTCGCCCCTTGGGACATCGCCCGCATCCGGATCACTTCCAGCGTGTTGTAAAGGAAATGCGGATTGACCCGTGCCTGGAGCGCGGCCAGCTCGGTCTGCTTGAGCTTGATCTCCGACTTGTATTCCCGGTCGATCGTCCGGTTCAGCTCCTCCACCATCTCGTTGAAGCTCTGGGAGATCTGCCCGAGCTCGTCCTCCCGGGCGTCCTGCAGGCGAACGCTCAGATCGCCGCCCTCGACCTTCTTCATGAAGCGCACGATCTTGTTGGTCCGCTTCGCGATGTTGACGATGAGCAGGGACGGGATCAGGACCGCGAACGCGATGCAGACGGCGCCGATGAGCACGATCGCCCGTTTCAGCCCGGCATATGCCTGCGCGATCTCACGCTTCGGGGCGATGCCGACGACCGTGTAGCCCGCGGCGTTTTGCGTCAGTCGCGAGATATAAGCCGGCTCTCCGGTATTGCCGGTATCCTGGGAAGCGTTGATCTGATCCATGTACGGATAGGCTTGCCCGTAGTACTTGCCGGACGAGTCGAACATGACGCTGCCGTCCGGGGTCAGGACGAGGATCGTGCCTTTGAAAGGCGAGGAGACGCGCACCAGCGCCTGCCGGACCATCTCGGAGTCGAAGTACACCATCAGCTGCCCCACGTTTTTGAGCGTGCTTTTGTCGTTGATCTGGCTCCGCATCGCGTAGAGACGCGTATCCCACTGCCCGATCGCCTTGCGGATCCACACGTTCGGTATCGAAGCATTGGGACCCTCGAGCGACATAATGTCCGGAATGAAGGAGCGGGCGGCGTTCGTCTGGTACAGCTTCGGGTTTCCGGCGTATTTGTAAACGTACATGAGCTGCTGGTCGGCGCTGTACAGAATCAGGTTGCGGATGTCGGAGTCGGTGCCGAGCTTGTTCCCGAAGTATTCGAGCGCATTGGCCGCGCTGGCGCTGCCGTTGGCGTAATTTTCGCCGAGCGTATATTGAATGTATTGTTGATAAGAATGCCGCAGCAGGTAAGACACGTTATCCGCCAGCAGGTTGTTCCTGTAGACGTCCTGCACGACGTTCTGGACCCAATCGTACTTCGCTTCCATGTAAAGGTTGACCCGGTCCATCGCCTCGCGCTGGTCGTTCAGCTGGCTTCGCACGATGGAGGCCGAGCTGAAGTGGAACAAAAAATAAGAAAACGCAATGATCGTCAGATTGACGATCACGGTAAACACGAGAATGACTTTCACGAACAGATTGTTCTGAAAATAGTTCCGGTAAACCTTCTTGATTCTCACTTCTAAAGCTCCCCCCGCCGTCTGGATGAACGGCTTCATTATAGCATGAAAACGAGGCGATCCCCGAGAAACGGCCGTAAAGGCAGCGTTCCCCGGGGATCGTCCGGTCATGCTATTCATTTGGGGGCAGCCGCGGCGGGCTAAGCCGGGCTTACTTGAAGTTCTTCAGGTTGTAGAACGCCTTCTTGCCCGCGTATACGGCGGAGCCTGCGAGACGATCTTCGATGCGAAGCAGCTGGTTGTACTTCGCGACGCGGTCCGTACGGGACGGCGCGCCCGTCTTGATCTGGCCGGCGTTGGTCGCGACCGCGATGTCGGCGATCGTGCTGTCTTCGGACTCGCCGGAGCGGTGGGAGATGACGGCCGTGTAGCCGGCGGTCTTCGCCATTTCGATCGCTTCGAACGTTTCGGTCAGGGAGCCGATTTGGTTGACCTTAACGAGGATCGAGTTGCCGATGCCTTGCTCGATGCCCGTCGACAGGCGCTCGGTGTTGGTGACGAACAGGTCGTCGCCGACGAGTTGGATCTTGTCGCCCAGCTTCTCGGTCAGCAGCTTCCAGCCTTCCCAGTCGTCTTCGGAGCAGCCGTCTTCGATCGTGATCAGCGGGTACTTGTCAACCCAGCTGGCGAGCAGGTCGACGAACTCTGCGGACGTGTAGGACTTGCCTTCGCCCTCGAGGTGGTACTTGCCGTCCTTGTAGAACTCGGTGGAAGCGACGTCCATGCCCAGGAATACGTCGACGCCCGGCTTGTAGCCGGCTTTTTCAATGGCTTCGATGATCGTGGACAGCGCTTCTTCGTTGGAGCCGAAGTTCGGCGCGAAGCCGCCTTCGTCGCCGACAGCCGTGTTCAGGCCCTTCGACTTGAGTACGCTCTTCAGGGAGTGGAAGATCTCGGCGCCCGTGCGGAGCGCTTCCTTGAACGTAGGCGCGCCGACCGGCAGCACCATGAACTCTTGCACGTCGACGTTGTTGTCGGCGTGCGCGCCGCCGTTGACGATGTTCATCATCGGCACGGGCAGCGTCTTGGAGTTGAAGCCGCCGAGGTAAGCGTAGATCGGCAGGTCCAGCGCGTCTGCGGCAGCGCGCGCGACGGCGATGGAGACGGCCAGGATCGCGTTGGCGCCCAGCTTCGCCTTGTTCGGGGTGCCGTCGAGCTCGATCATCTTGCGGTCGATCGCGACTTGGTCAAGCGCGTCGTAGCCGATGATCTCAGGCGCGATGATGGAGTTGACGTTGTCGACGGCCTTCTCGACACCCTTGCCGAGGTAGCGGTCCTTGTCGCCGTCGCGAAGCTCAACGGCTTCGTAAGCGCCGGTGGATGCGCCGGACGGTACGATGGCGCTGCCGAACGCGCCGGATTCCAGGCGAACTTCTACTTCAACCGTCGGGTTGCCGCGGGAGTCCAGTACTTCGCGTGCATAGACGTCAGAGATAATCGTCATTTGAGTGAACACTCCTTGTAAGGTTTGTGATTTGTATTGCGATTGTGCGGCGGCGCCGCATCCGGCACAGCCGGGCGCGCCCGGCGAGGTGCCAGAGCGCGCCGCGCAAGTGTCTTGCGAAGTGCACGAGCGAGCGCAAGTGTCCCTCGAAGCGCACGGGCGAGACACCGTGCTCCGCACCGCTTGTCAGCTTCGCTTTCTGCGAATAACTGTCCAAAAGCAGTTATTTCGGCCAGATCCACCGGACTGCGGCGAATAGCTGCTCAAAAGCAGTTATTTCCGCATATTTGTGCCGATTGCGCCCATTTTACATGGAATAACTGCATTTTAGCACTTATTTTCGTCTCAACCCAAGAGCCGGAGAAAAATAGCTGCTGATATGCCGTTATTTCGGCGACAGCGAGGGCCTTCGCGACTGCGAATCCACAGCGCACGGTATCCAGGCTGCGTCGCCGCGGACGGCAGCGAACGCGGAGGCAACCGGCAGCAGGCGCGGAGGCGGCCAACAGCAGGCGCGGAAGCAACTGGCAGCAGGCGCGAAGGCGGCCAACAGCAGGCGCGGAAGCAACCGGCAGCAGGCGCGGAGGCGGCCGTAAGCTCGCCGCCTTCCGCACGGTTTTACTCGCCGAGCGGCGCGAGCAGCGTGCGGCCGGTCATCTCGGCCGGCTGCGGCAGCTCGAGCAGCGTCAGCAGCGTCGGGGCCACGTCAGCCAGCATGCCGCCGTCGCGCACCGTCGCGCCGTGCTTCGTCACGATGCACGGAACCGGGTTGGTCGTGTGCGCCGTGAACGGGCGGCCCGCATCGTCGATGACCATGTCGGCGTTGCCGTGGTCCGCGATGATGACGGCGACGCCGCCCTTGGCGAGGATGGCGTCGACGACGCGGCCGAGGCACGCGTCCGTCGCTTCGACGGCCTTGATCGTCGGCTCCAGCATGCCGGAGTGGCCGACCATGTCCGGGTTCGCGAAGTTCAGGATGATCGCGTCATGCTTCTCCGACTCGATCTCCTTCACCGCCGCGTCCGCGACCTCGTAAGCGCTCATCTCCGGCTGAAGGTCGTACGTGGCGACCTTCGGCGAGTTGATCAGCACCCGCGTCTCGCCCGGCAGTTGCAGATCGCGTCCGCCGCTGAAGAAGAACGTGACGTGCGGATACTTCTCGGTCTCGGCGATGCGCAGCTGCGTCTTGCCCTGCTGCACGAGCACCTCGCCCAGCGTGTTGTCGAGCTCTTTGGGCTTGTACGCGACGTAGCCGCCGACCGTTTCGCTGAACAGCGTCAAGCAGACGAAGTACAGGCCGACCGGACGTCCTTCGCCGCGTTCGAAGCCGCGGAAGTCGTCGTTCGTGAATACGTTGGACAGCTGGATCGCGCGGTCCGGGCGGAAGTTGAAGAACACGACCGCGTCTTCCGACTCGACCAGGCCGACGGGCTTGCCGTCCGCGCCCACGATGACGGTCGGCAGCACGAATTCGTCGTACACCGACGCCTCGTAAGAAGTCCTGACCGCCTGGATCGGATCGACAGCCGTCGGTCCGTCGCCGTACACCATCGCGCGGTAGGACTTCTCGACGCGATCCCACCGCTTGTCGCGGTCCATCGCGTAGTAGCGTCCTTGCACGGTGGCGATCTTGCCGACGCCGAGCTCTTCGATCTTCGCCTGCAGCTGGGTCAGATAGCCGACCGCGCTGTCCGGCGCCACGTCGCGTCCGTCCAGGAACGCATGAATATATACGTCGTTCAGGCCTTCGCGCTTCGCCAGTTCAAGCAGCGCGAACAGATGCGCGATATGGCTGTGCACGCCGCCATCCGACAGAAGGCCGTACAGATGCAGCTTTTTGCCGTTCGTCTTGGCATGGTTCACGGCGCCCCGCAGCGTCTCGTTGTCGAAGAAATCTCCGTCCCGAATCGACTTGGTGATTCGGGTCAGGTCCTGATACACGATACGGCCCGCGCCGATGTTCAGGTGTCCGACCTCGGAGTTGCCCATTTGGCCCTCGGGGGAGGCCGACGGCCTCGCCTTGAGCGGTTAATTGCGTATGCGGGTAAGTCGCCCACAAACGGTCGAAGTTCGGCTTGTTCGCTTGAGCCACGGCGTTGCCGTGCGTCTCCTCGCGAAGGCCGAAGCCGTCCAGAATGATGAGCGCGACCGGCTTGGGTGCGGCCATCTTACTTCGCCCCCCTCGACCAGGGCGATGAAGGAAGCCGGCTCCAGGCTGGCGCCGCCGACGAGCGCGCCGTCGATATCGGATTCGCCCATGTACTCGGCGACATTGTTCGGCTTGACGCTGCCGCCGTATTGAATGCGGACCTTCGCGGCGACTTCAGCGCCGAAGAGTCCTTCAACGACGCCGCGAATCGCCTTGATCGCGTCGTTGGCATCCGTCGCCGTCGAAGATTTGCCCGTGCCGATCGCCCAGATCGGCTCGTAAGCGATGACGACCTCAGCCGCTTGCTCGGCAGTCAGGCCGGCCAGCGCAGCCGTCGTCTGTACGCGGTTGACTTCGTCGGTCTTGCCGGCTTCGCGCTCCTCGAGCTTCTCGCCGACGCAGACGATCGGGGTCAGGCCGTGCTTGAACGCCGCATGCGTCTTCTTGTTCACCGTCTCGTCTGTCTCGGCGAAGTACTGCCGGCGCTCGGAGTGACCGATGATGACGTAGTCGACGCCCAGATCCTTCAGGAAGACGCCGCTGATCTCGCCGGTGAAGGCGCCGTTGTCTTCGAAGTGCATATTTTGCGCGCCGACCTTGATCGACGTGCCTTTAACCGCCTCGACGAGCGCCGGCAGCGCCGTGAACGGCGCGCAGACGACGGTCTCGACGCCGGCGACTTCCGCTTTGCCCTTTACTTCGGACACGAATGCAGTCGCTTCGGAGACGGTCTTGAACATTTTCCAGTTGCCTGCGATGATCGGAGTTCTGCTCATGGGTTCACCCTCACTTGTCGTTAAGGGCTACGACACCCGGAAGCGCCTTGCCCTCCATGAATTCGAGCGACGCGCCGCCGCCGGTGGAGATATGGTCCATCTTGTCTGCCAGCTTAAACTTCTCAGCCGCAGCAGCCGAGTCGCCGCCGCCGATGACGGTGTACGCGGAAGTGTCCGCGCAAGCCTGCGCGACCGCGCGCGTGCCGTTCGAGAAGCCTTCGACTTCGAAGACGCCCATCGGCCCGTTCCACACGACCAGCTTGGAGTTCTTGATGACGTCCGCGTAGATCTCGCGGGTCTTCGGTCCAATGTCGACGCCTTCCCAGTCGGGACGGATGCCGTCGATGTTCACGATCTCGATGTTCTTGTCGGACTTGAAGTCGTCGGAGATGACGAGGTCGACCGGCAGGTACAGCTTCTTGCCGAGCTGCTTCGCCTTTTCGACGAATTCCTTAACCTTCTCCAGCTTGGACTCGTCGAGCAGCGATTGGCCGATCTCGTAGCCTTGGGACTTGAAGAAGGTGTAGGAGATGCCGCCGCCGATGATGATGTTGTCGGCGATCTCGATCATCTTGTCGATGACGTCGATCTTGTCCTTGACCTTGGAGCCGCCGACGATCGCCGTGAACGGGCGGTCCGGATCGTTAAGCGCCTTGCCCAGCACGTCGAGCTCCTTCTCCATCAGAAGACCGGATACGGCCGGCAGATGGTGCGCGATGCCTTCGGTGGACGCGTGCGCGCGGTGAGCGGCGCCGAACGCGTCGTTGACGAACAGATCGGCCAGCGCCGCGAATTGCTTCGCGAGCTCGGGATCGTTCTTTTCTTCGCCCGGGTAGAAACGGACGTTTTCAAGCAGCAGCACGTCGCCGTTTTGCAGCGCGTCGACCTTGGCTTGAACGTCAGCGCCTACGGCTTCGTCAGCCTTGACAACCGGCTTGCCGAGCAGCTCGGACAGACGTGCGGCGACAGGCGTCAGGCGCAGTTCTTCTACGACTTCGCCCTTCGGACGGCCAAAGTGGCTCGCCAGGATAACCTTTGCGCCGTTTTCGATCAGGTACTTGATCGTAGGCAGCGTTTCGCGGATGCGCGTGTCGTCGGTGATCGCGCCGTTTTCGACAGGGACGTTGAAGTCGACGCGGACGAATACCTTCAGTCCGGAAACGTTCACGTCGCGGACACTCTTCTTGTTCATTAGGCTGACTCTCCCTCCGAATTCTGGTAATGCCCGTACGGACGGAAAGAGGAGCGCTCGCGTCTCCTCTTTGCCGTCTTCATTCTTCTATAGAGTAAGTCTTACAGGCCCTTGGAGGCGACGAAGGCAGCCAGGTCCACGACGCGGTTGGAGTAGCCCCACTCGTTGTCGTACCAGGAAACGACCTTCACCATGTTGCCTTCGACGACCATCGTGGACAGCGCGTCGATCGTGGAGGAAGCCGGGTCGCCGTTGTAGTCGCTCGATACGAGCGGCTCGTCGGAGTAGTTCAGGATGCCCTTCAGCGGGCCTTCTGCGGCAGCCTTCAGCGCAGCGTTGACTTCGTCGACCGTAACGTTGCCCTTAACTTCGGCTACGAGGTCGGTAACGGATACGTTAGGCGTAGGTACGCGGAACGACATGCCGTTCAGCTTGCCCTTCAGCTCAGGCAGTACCAGCGATACGGCCTTCGCAGCGCCCGTCGTGGACGGAATGATGTTCTCTGCAGCGGCGCGCGCGCGGCGCAGGTCCTTGTGCGGCAGATCGAGTACGCTTTGGTCGTTCGTATAGGAGTGGATCGTCGTCATCATGCCCTTGACGATGCCGAATTGGTCGTTGATAACCTTAGCGAAAGGCGCCAGGCAGTTCGTGGTGCAAGAAGCGTTGGAAAGGATCGTGTGCGCGGACGGATCGTACTTGTCTTCGTTGACGCCCATAACGATCGTAATGTCTTCGTTCGTAGCCGGAGCGGAGATGATGACCTTCTTCGCGCCGCCCTTCAGGTGAAGCTCGGCTTTTTCCTTCGCCGTGAAGATACCCGTGGATTCAACGACGATCTCGGCGCCGACGGATGCCCACGGCAGGTTGCCCGGATCGCGCTCCGCGAATACCTTGATGGTCTTGCCGTTTACGATCAGCGCGCCCTCGCCCGCTTCGACCGTCGCGTTCAGCTTGCCGTGCGTCGTGTCGTATTTGAGCAGGTGCTTCAGCGTGTTAACGTCCGTCAGGTCGTTGATGGCGACCACTTCTACCTCAGGGTTGTTGAGCGAAGCGCGGAATACGTTGCGACCGATGCGACCGAAGCCGTTGATACCGATTTTGACCGTCATTGATAGTTCCTCCTTGGGTTTTGAAAATAAGATTTGATCTATGTCAGGCGCACGGAGCGCCGAGACCACTCGTTCTGCCGGACCGGGCGCTGCGTCCCGGTCCTTGGGGTGCCGGCGTCAGCGTCAGACGCCGGCATGCTTCAGCGCTTCTTCGGCGGCCGCCTCGTCGGTGACGAGCACGTCGTCGTGGCCGAAGCGCATCACCGCGGCGATCGCCTCGCCCTTGCTGCGGCCGCCGGCGATGCCGATGACCGATTCGGCCGCCTCGATGTCTTCGAGGCGGAGCCCGGCGGTCGCCATGCGATGCACGACGGCGCCCTCCCGGTCGAAGTAGTAACCGAACGCCTCGGCGAGCGCGCCGTCGCGCAAAATCTCCTGCACGGTGCCCGCATCGAGCTTGCGCCGGCGGGCCATGGCGCTAGCGTCCCCGATGCCGTGAACGACGATACGCGCGCTGCGGATCATGTCCACGACCTCCCGCACGTTCGGCTCCTGCATGATCGTCTGGTAGGCGTCCTCGCTCAGATGATCCGGCACGTGCAGCATCCGGTACCGCGCGCCCGTCCGCTTGGCGAGCTCCGAAGCGATCGTGTTGGCCTGATAGTCCACGCTCTCGCCGAGGCCGCCGCGCGCCGGCACGAACCAGTTGTCGCGCAGCGGCGAGGGCACCGAGAACTGCGAGGCCATGCGCGCCATCGTCGTGCCGCCCATGACGGCGACGACGTCGCCGGGACCGATGACGCGGCGCAGCACCTTGCTGCCGGCGCGTCCCAGCTCGCGCTTGGCTTCTTCGGAGACGTCGGAGTCGCCGGGGACGACGACCGCCTGCTTGAGGCCGAACCGCTTGCGAAGCGCCGCCTCCAGGTCCGACAGGCCGAACAGCTCCCTGACCATCGGCTCCATCTCGTCCAGCAGGCGGCGTCCCCGGTCGGTCAAGCTGACGCCGGTCGTTCCCGCCTCGACGAGCCCCTGGGACCTCAGCAGGTCGAGCTCCGCGCGCAGCGTCCGCTCCGTCAGGTCGAGACTGGCCGCCAGCGTCCGCCTGCCGCCCGTGCCCGTAACCCCGATGCGGCGCAAAATGTCGTAGCGCTTTTGCAGCACCTGCATGATGTCGGGCACGAGCTTTTTCTGCATTTCAAGAATGTTCCGCATCCTCTACCGTCTCTCCCTTAAATGCCGGATAAATATGGCCGGAATGCGACGGGGAATCACGGTGCGGGACCGATTACGTCCCGCTGTGACATTTTAAGTCCCACTTCCTGGTTTTATTCTATCGGATTACCCGCCGCGTTGCAAGCCCAATATCGGCCGCAGGCAGCGCCGCGCGAACATATAGACAGGAGAAGAGCTCGTACCCTTTTTTACCCCAATCGAAACCTTTTCGAAGCCCTTGCTTTTCCCCACCCTATCGCCTATAATGAATCTTGCTGTTATCGACATGCGCCCGTGGTCCAACGGATATGACGCAGGCCTCCGGAGCCTGAGATTGGGGTTCGATTCCCTACGGGCGCGCCATATTCGATCTAATAGGCAGTTTTGCCGACACTTATGATGCAGCAGACGCGTCCGTACCATACGGACGCTTTTTATTTGACCTATGTTTGACTTTCTTTGACATTGGGTTCATGATCCATTAGAATGGATTCACGGTCGACCCGCGCCTTTCCGGGAGACGTCGGAGCCAGGACCGCCACACCACTATTCACACCCCCGAGGAGGGATCACGCAATGAGCTTTGTCCCTATGGTCGTCGAACAGACTAATCGAGGAGAGCGGGCATACGACATCTATTCCCGTCTGCTCAAGGACCGCATCATCTTCCTGGGCACCCAGGTCAACGATGTGGTCGCCAACTCCATCATCGCGCAGATGCTTTTCCTCGCGGCCGAAGATCCGGAGAAAGACATCCACTTATACATCAACAGCCCGGGCGGGTCCATCACCGCCGGCATGGCGATCTTCGATACGATGCAGTACATCAAGCCGGACGTCTCCACGATCTGCGTCGGCATGGCCGCCTCCATGGGCGCGTTCCTGCTCGCCGCAGGCGCCAAAGGCAAGCGCTTCGCGCTGCCGAACGCCGAAGTGATGATCCACCAGCCGCTCGGCGGCGCCGAAGGACAAGCGAGCGACATCGAGATTCGCGCACGCCGCATCCTGAAGCTTCGCGACAAGCTGAACCGCATTCTCTCCGAGCGCACGGGCCAGCCGCTTGAGCGCATCGAGAAGGACACCGACCGCGACAACTTCATGGAAGCCGAGACGGCAAGAGAGTACGGTCTCGTCGACAAGGTTATCGAGAAGATCTAACAGCCCCCCTGCACGGCGCGTTCCATTCTCAAAAGCCCCCCGTCCGCCCCATTCGGCGATGGACGGGGGCTTTTGCTATGGCAGACGACCTTTCGCTGCAAGAAAAACCGTCGGGAAAGATCGCTCTGACGGCCCCTACGCTTCACATACAGCCTCATCCTGTTTCTGTAACCGCGCCTTTCTCGCCTACAGCACGCCCGGCCGGCTTCGTCGTTCCTGTAACGTTGCTTCTTTTTTGCTTGTAACGGCGGTTCCATTGGGTAAGCAAGAGTAGGCCGATATCTGTCCCTGCCAAGCAAGAATGATTAACACAGATTTCATATTTCGTCAAGGGAAATTTAACAACTCGAGTGCCCCCCTCTTCGTACTCGCATGAGCATGTTATTCTATAATCACTAGTCGTGCCATTTCCCCCCATATATTGCTATGGAATAGGAATTGGACAGCAAGCCGGAAAGGAGATTTACGATGAACCAATCTTATCACTCCTTGCACTTGGTGCCGCGTCATATGCCTGAAAACCCGATTCCGCCGTCTCACTCCTTTAACGATGATTCAAGCCATATGACCGCACGCACGCTTAAGGATAAAGCCTCGCTGCTCCGCCCGCTGAAGGACGAGCATCTGCTCGAAGTTTATCGCGAAGCGAAAAAAATGAATTTGTCCAACGAATTCATCGAGCTGTTAGAGGATGCCATCGAGCTGCGTAATCTCGAGCACCGCCTCAAAGCCTAATGCATTCATCGCAAAAGCCTCCTCCACCGTCGATTTTCCGGCGATAGAGGAGGCTTTTTCATGGCGCCCGGCGACAAACTTCGGCGTAGGACTCCGTGGCGAGGCAGAGATAATAGGATAGACCGGTCTGCATCGACTCCAGCATGCCCCGGTGGAAGACGTCGCCGATGAAAAAGCGGGACTGTCCCGCTAAGTCGTCCGGGCTGGCAGGATGACCCTCTGCCGCGCGTGCCGCCAGGTGACGTTCAATCCGGGCATGCGCTTCTTCGTCGTCATGCGCTCGACCCTCGCGAAGCGCCCGCGCCATCTCTTCCATAAATCGCGCAGCCTCTGCCGCCTGGCGATTCATCTGCACGGGGTCGATCGCATTCGCGCCGGGCAGCTCGACGTCGTACGTTTCCTTCAGATGCCTGCGCTGTTCCGCCAGCGCGGCTTCCCATTCTTCCGCCGTACCGAATCCGCTGAACAACTCCGCTGCCGGCTGAGAAGCGCCCTCCCGCTCCGCGTCGATCGAAGCCTCCAGCGTGACGGACAAACGTTCCATGCGCCGCTGTCTCTCCCGAATAAGCTCGCGCTGACTCTCCAAGATACGCAGACGGTCCGGCGCCCCATCCAGCAAACGCTTGATTTCCTCCAGCGGGAACTCCAGCTCCCGATAGAACAAAATCTCCTGCAGCCGCTCGATCTCCTTCTTGCCGTACAGCCGGTACCCGGCTTCGCTGACCTCGACCGGCACGAGCAGACCGATCTTGTGATAGTGGTGCAGCGTCTTGATCGTCACCTTCGACAACGCCGACATTTCCTTGACCGTGTATTTCATGCGGACACCTCCTATGGGATATTCCGATCGTACGGCCTCCTCCAAGGGGAGAGTCAATCCCCCCCCCCCCGCCACATGCACGAGTTCACGCCGCCGCAAGCCGGTTTTTCCGCCATCCCCCTCATCCCCGTACCGACCCTTCTGCTCCTATGCCTGGTCCCTCAGTTCATCGCCCCTCCCCCGCCAGCGCTAAAAAAGCCGCCCTCCAACCGGAGAGCGGCTCTGTCCGCGTCGCGCGGACGCTTGTTATTTCAGCTGGTACTGCACGGTCACGCTCGCCGAGATCTCGATCTGCCCGCTCTGCACGGAGGACGAGAAGCCTGCGGCGGATGACGCGGCCGCCTTCACCTGATCGAACGTGGCCGTCACGATCGGCACGTTCGCCGCGCTGCCCTGCACGATGTTGATGACCGGGCCCAGCGTGCGGCTAGCCGACGTCGCGAGCACCGAGGCTTTCGCGCCGGCATTGGTCATCGCCTTTTTCAGCGCTTCAAGCTCGTATTGGTCCTGCTTCTCCGTGCCGAACTGCACGCCGTCCACCCGGTTCGCGCCTGCCGCGGAGACTGCGTCCAGCAGCTTGCCGATGCCCGCGAGATCGCGGTACGCGACGCGCACCGAATGGGTCGCGAGGTAGCCTTTCAGCACCTGGCCTTCTTTTTCCGTGTAGTTGTACTCCGGCTGAACGCCGAAATTCGTCGTCTGGACGTCCTTCTTATCGATCTTGTACGTCTCGTACAGCGCCTTCTCGACTGCAGCGAACTTCGCCGCCGAAGCCTGCTGGGCTTCCTGCGCCGTCTTTCCCCGCGCGTCCACGCCGAAGCTCAGGTACGCCACGTCCGGCTCCACCTTGATCGAGCCTTCCGCCCCCACCGTTACCGCGTTCTGAATGCTCGCCGCCTGCACGGCGCCTGTCGTCTCCGCCATCGCTTGATCCGCTCCCAGCTTCGTCGCTCCGAACCATCCCGCGGCTACCATCGTAGCGGCCAACAATGCGACTTGCACGGTCCTTTTACCCATTATAGACGCCTCCATATTCAGGTTTGTCTACTCAACGGCTATTATAGGCAAAAGGTTGCAGGTCAACCATAAAATAGTCCGAAAAAGCAAAAAGCCCCCGTCCGGGAGCTCGCGCATCTGCTTATTATTGGTTCTCCAGCTCTTCCTTGCTGACCAGTTGGACTAAAGCGGTTACAGCTTGCTCTGCGTCCGAACCTTCGGCACTGATGGATACTTCGGTGCCCGAGCTGATCGCCAGACTCATGATACCCATGATGCTCTTCGCGTTTACGCGCTTGTCTTCCTTCTCCACGAATACGTCCGAGGAGAATTTATTGGCTTCTTGCACGAATAAGGCCGCCGGTCTGGCGTGAAGCCCCGTCTTAAGCCGAACAACAACCGGCTGTCTCGTCATGGAACGAATCCCCCTGTCTTTGTTCTCATCCCGGTACACGGGACCCACCGCACATGGTTTGTTATCTATTATAGCATTAGAGCGCTTGGTTGTGCCACAGGCTTATAAAGCCCCGCCCCGTATTTTTTCAGCCCATTCGTCGATCTTGCGAAGCCGGTGATTGACGCCGGACTTGCTGACCTGCCCCTTCAGCATGTCGCCGACTTCCTTCAGGTTCATGTCGGGATGCATAAGCCGGATCTCCGCGACCTCGCGCAGCTTGTCGGGCATGTTCTCAAGCCCGACTTCCTTTTGCAGCAGCTTGATGTTGTCGATCTGACGGACGGCGGCGCCGATCGTCTTGTTCAGGTTCGCGGTCTCGCAGTTGACGATCCGGTTGACCGAATTGCGCATGTCCCGCATGATGCGAACGTCCTCGAACTTGAACAGGGCCTGATGCGCGCCGATGATGCTGAGGAACTCGATGATCTTCTCGCCTTCCTTGATGTACAGGATGAAGCCCTTTTTTGCGTTCGATGAACCTGGCGTTCAGGTGAAACTTGTTCGCGAGATCCACGAGCGCTTTGCAGTGCTCTTCGTACATCGAGGCGATCTCCAGATGGTAAGACGAGCCTTCCGGATTGTTCACGGACCCGCCCGCGAGGAACGCGCCGCGCAGGTAGGCCTTTTTGCAGCATGGCTTCCGCACGAGATCTTTGTCGATATCCGAGTTGAACTGGAATCCGGCGCTCGCGATTTTTAGTTCTCCGAGCAGCTGCTCGACGCCTGCAGGCACGCGAACGATATAGACGTTGTTTTTCTTGAGCCGCATCTTTTTGCGTACGAGCAGCTCGGTCGGAACGGGATAGTGCCGCTTCATCAGGGTATAAATACGCCGGGCAATGGCTGCGTTTTCCGTCGAGATGTCCAGCACGATCCGCTTGTTGGTCAGCGACACCGCGCCGTTCATCCGGATCAGCGCCGACAGCTCGGCGATATCGCAGCAGCCTTCGGACTCCACGAGCGTCAATTCTTTTTTTGGTCTGAGCGGCGAACGACACGTCGCCTTCACTCCTTCCTCAGCATCCAGTCCTCCACCAGCTGGTAGATATGCTCGCTCAGCTTGGCGGCGTCATGGCGCAGATAGGTTCGGAACAGCACCAGGCGGTCGGCGATCACCTTGTAACCGCGCCGCTCCACCTCGTCCAGGTCCAGATGGACGGCCGCCGAGCCTTGCTCCGCGTACATGCTGTGCACCTGCGGGGGAATCTCCCCGTTGTTCACGATGACATAATCGAATAAATGATGCCCGATGTGCGCATGGATCGCGTCGAGATGGTCCCCTACCGAATAATTGTCGGTCTCGCCCGGCTGCGTCATGACGTTGCATACGAAAATCTTCACGGCGTCCGAGTTCAGGATCGCCTCCGCCAGCTTGGGCACGAGCAGGTTGGGCATAATGCTCGTGTACAGGCTGCCCGGACCGATCAGAATGGCGTCCGCCTCCTCGATCGCCTCGACGGCCTCCTCGAGGGGCTCGACGTCGGCCGGCTCGATGAACACCCGCCGGATCGCAAGCCCCGACTTCGGGATCTGCGACTCGCCCTCGACGATGCTGCCGTCCTCCATCTCGGCCTTCAGGAGAATCGCCAGGTTGGCGGCCGGAAGCACGCGTCCGCGCACGGCGAGCACGCGGCTCAGCTCTCTCACCCCCGCGACGAAGTCGCCGGAGATGTCGGTCATTGCCGCCAATATCAGATTGCCCAAGCTATGACCGGCCAATCCCGCGCCGCCCATGAAGCGGTAGGACAGCATATCGGCCAGGAGCGGCTCGGTATCCGCCAGCGCGGTGAGCACGTTGCGGATATCGCCCGGCGGCGGCATCTGCAGCTCCGAGCGCAGAATTCCCGAGCTGCCCCCGTCGTCGGCGACCGTGACGATCGCGGTAATATCGAGCGGTTTTTGCTTGAGCCCCCGCAGCATGACGGACAGTCCCGTGCCGCCGCCGATGACGACGATGCGGGGCTTCCTGGCGCCCTGCCCCGGCTTAGCCATGACGGTCTCTCTCCGCGTCGCGGTGGCTGACGCGGACCGCTTCGGTCTCGCCGGCGCTCAGCATGCGGCCGAGATATTCGGCGAGCGCGACGGAGCGGTGCTTGCCTCCGGTACAGCCGATGCCGATGACCACCTGGCTCTTGCCTTCTTTGTGGTACAGCGGGATGAGGTACTGCAGCATGTCAAGCAGCTTCGCCAGGAACGTCTGCGTCTCCGGCCACTTCATGACGTAGTCGTAAACTTCGGCGTCCTGCCCCGTCTTGGGACGCAGATTTTCCACGTAGTGCGGATTCGGCAAAAAGCGGACGTCGAAAATCAGGTCGGCGTCGATCGGCACGCCGTACTTGAAGCCGAACGACGTGACGTTGACGGCGAGCGAATTGCGCCCCTCCTCGGTAAATCGGGAGATGATCTTGTCTTTAAGCTGGGCAGGCTTGATGCTGCTCGTGTCGATGACCTGCGTCGCCCAGCCCTTCAGATCCTCCAGCAGCTTCCGCTCGGCATGAATGCCTTCGAGCGGCAAGCCTTCGGGCGCGAGCGGATGCCGACGACGGGTCTCCTTGTAGCGCTGGACGAGCGCGGAGTCGGTCGCGTCGAGAAACAGGATCTCGTAGTGCAGCGTATAATGCTCGCGAATATAGTTCAGCGACTCGGACAGCGCCGTGAAAAACTCCCGGCCCCGGAGGTCGATGACGAGCGCGACTTTGCCGATGCGGCCTTGGGATTGATCGATGAGTTCGGCAAACTTCGGGATCAGCACCGGCGGCAGATTGTCGACGCAAAAAAAAGCCGAGGTCCTCCATGCTCTGCACCGCGATCGTCTTGCCCGCGCCCGACATTCCCGTGATGATGACGAGCGTCGGTCTTGATACCGTCGTGTTCGTAGTGTCCACGTGCATCCCCCCCCTGCCACATGCGAAGCGCCTGACCGCCGTTGACCGGACAAGCAGGCGCCTCTCATGCGAATTAAGCGTATAAGAAAAGTCCGGCCGCGCCGACGACGCCCGCATTGTTGCCGAGCTCTGCAGGAACGATATCTACGCCTTCCTTGGCCGAGTCCGTCGAAAACTTCTCGAATGTCTCGCGGATTTGCTCGAACAGATACTCGCCGGCCTTGCTCACCCCGCCGCCGATAATAAACCGCTGCGGGTTAACGATAACGGCGAGCGCCGCCATGGACTTGCCCAGATAGAAGGCCGCCCTCGCGACGATGCGCTGGGACACTTCGTCCCCCGCCTTGGCGGCGTCGAACACGTCCTTCGCCATGATCTTGTCGACCAGGGACAGCGAAGTGCGGTCGCCGCGCGCGACGGCGTCGTTCGCCATCCGGATGATGCCTGTCGCCGAGGATACCGTCTCGAGGCATCCCATCTGGCCGCAGCCGCACTGGATCGCTTCAAGGTCAGGCACGATGGAAATATGGCCCAGCTCGCCCGCCATGCCATTGAAGCCCTCGATCAGCCGGCCGTTCACGATGATGCCGCCGCCCACGCCCGTGCCGAGCGTATAGCACACGCAGTTGTGCACGCCGCGGCCGGCGCCGCCCCATACTTCGCCCAACGCGGCTACGTTGGCGTCGTTGTTGATCTTGACCGGCTTGCCGAGCTTCTCCTCCATGATATGCCGGACCGGCACTTGCCGGAAAGGCAGGTTGGCGGAGAACTTGATGATGCCGCCCGGAATGTCGAGGAAGCCGGCGATCCCGATGCCGATGCCGTGAACCTGTTCCCACTCCGGCGTGCCGGGAGGCACGAGCGAATGGACGTAAGCCGCGATATTGTCCAAAATGCGGTCGGTGCCGAGCTCGGTCTCGGTCGGTCCTTCGTAGGTGCGCAGAAGCTCGCCGAGGTGGTTGCAAAGACCGATCTTGATCGTCGTGCCGCCCAGGTCGACGCCAACGTATAGCGATTGAGACATAGTGTTAGACACCTCTTGAAAGTATTGGATAAGTCATCAAGCGAGAAGCGCCGGCCCCGCGGCCGGCGCGACCCAGTCTGCCGATCAGCCCAGCGTCTGGCTCCAATCGTGAATCATGCTGCCCTCGAGATACTTCTCGCAATCGAGCGCGGCCATGCAGCCGCTGCCCGCGGCGGTGATCGCCTGGCGGTACTTCGTGTCCTGCACGTCGCCGCAGGCGAATACGCCCGGAATGTTGGTCTCGGAGGAGCCCGGCTTCGTCACGATATAGCCGTTTTCGTCGGTCTCGACCTGCCCGCCGAGGAACTTCGTGTTGGGCGTATGGCCGATGGCGACGAAGACGCCGTCCGTGGCCAGCACTTCTTCTTCGCCCGTCTTGTTGTCGCGGACCTTCAGGCCGGTGACGCCCAGCGGACCTGCGACGACCTCGAGCGGCGTCTTGTCGAGCCCCCAATCGATCTTCGGGTTCTCGCGTGCGCGATCCTGCATGATCTTTGAAGCGCGCAGCTCTTCGCGGCGGTGAACCAGCGTCAGCTCCGAGGCGAAGCGCGTCAGGAAGTTCGCTTCCTCCATCGCGGAGTCGCCGCCGCCGACGACGATGATCTTCTTGTTGCGGAAGAAGAACCCGTCGCAGGTCGCGCAGGTACTGACGCCGCGTCCGACGTTGTCCTTCTCGCCGGCGATGCCCAGGTACTTGGCCGAAGCGCCGGTGGAGATGATGAGGCTCTCGGCCTGCAGCGTCTCGCCGCCTTCAAGATTGAGCGTGAACGGCCGCTCGCCGAGCTCGACCGAATTGATCCAGCCCGTGCGGAACTGCGCGCCGAAGCGCTCCGCTTGCTTGCGCATGTTCGCCATCAGGTCGGGTCCCATGATGCCTTCGGGGAAGCCTGGGAAGTTCTCGACCTCGGTCGTCGTGGTCAGTTGTCCGCCCGGCTCCGGGCCTTCGATGACCAGCGGGTTCATGTTCGCGCGCGCCAAATAGATGGCGGCCGTGAGGCCCGCCGGTCCTGTTCCGATTACGATGCTCTTATAGATAGTCATGCGTCCTGGTCCTCCTCGGCCTATTCCTGAGATAGTATGGATCGGTTCTTGACTAAGAACGATCCTGAAACGCGCGATTCGTCAGCTTCAGCTTTTCGCGAATGCCGCAAGCCTCGTCGATCCGTCCCGCATAGCGGCTGATGCTCCCCTGCGAGGCGCCGTATACGTCCATCAGCTCGGCGTATGTAATGCTCTTGCGATGCATTTTCGCCGTCCAATATTCGAGCGCGGCAGCCCATCCTGCCGAATTGCGAAGCTTGGGCACGTCGGGATAGACGCGCGAGAGATAGTCGACCCACAGCGTCATCATGTCATGCTGCTGAACGACGTCGTACCTTCCGGCCATCCGCTCCATCGCCTGCTCCAGCACGCCCTGCCAGTCGCTGTCCCAGACCGGCAGCCTGGCGGACCTGCGACGCGCGTCGAGCATGAGCGACCTGCCGTCGAAGACGACCGCGAGCGCATCCTCGACGCCGATCGAGCGCAGCACCAGCACGGCGACGCGCTTCAGGTCGTCCTCTTCCTCCGCGTCGACGAGAAATGCCTTCAGCGCCTCGATGACTTCTTCGTCGGCGACCAGCCCGAGCGCCTGAATGACCTGCATCTTCGTCCGGCGATCGCCGTGGCGCAGCGCCCAGAAAAACGAAGAGCGCACGAGCGGATCCTTCTTCAGCGTCTCGGAGATCCGTTCGGGGTGCTTTTCCCACTCGCGGAACTGCTCGTCGAAAGGCATATGGTAGTGGTACTGGGTCGGCGGACTCGCTTCTCCCTGTCTTACCTTAGCCAATTTGCCCAAATAGAAATCAGCGACGGCCGGCGACGCGTCGAGACGCCTCGCCTGCAGCCAATGACGCTCGGCCTCGTCGAACCGGCCGATGTTCGCCGACGCGACGGCCGCGAAGTGATGCAAGCTCGGCTCCCCCCGACAGCTCGCCCTTGCGGAGCAGGCGGGTGAAGTGAATATATGCCTCGCGATGTTCGCCGACGATCCCCATCGTCGTGCCCAGCTTGAACACGTGCTCGGGATGAATCGGGATCGTCTTCTTCAGCAGGCTGAGCAGCGACGCGAGATCCTCGCGCCGGTTCACGTGCTGATAAAAAATGGCCAGGTTGCAGAGCGCGTGCAAATTGCCGGGCTCCGCCTTCAGCACTTCGCCGATCGTCTGCACGGACTTGTCGAACAAGCCCATATAATAGTAGGCGAGCCCCAGGTTGTTGCGCGCGGCGAGGAAGTCCGGCTTCTGGACCAGGATGTCCTCCAGCAGGCGCACCGCCTCGGAAAAACGTCCCGCTTCCAGCAGCTCCCGGGCTTTGTCGTGCTCGTAGAGACTCTCCTTGGCCTTGATCGTGGACAGCTTGGTCGGACGCTTCAGTTCGTAGACCAGCAGGTCGAGCAGTTCGTCCGCCTCGTCGAGGAACTGGCCGTCGGGGTCGTTTTCCAGATACGTGACGAGCGATTCCTCGGCCGCTTCGAAGAGCTCCATGTTGGCATAGTTGTTCGCGAGATAATAATGGCACTCCGTCATGCCCGGATCGATGCGCTCCAGCACCGACCTCAGGATGTCGTTGGACTCCTCGTAGCGTCCCATCTCGGACAGGATTCCCGCCATGTTGCAGTGGTTCACCGGATTCTCCGGCTCGTATTCGACGGCACGGCGGAAATACTTCAGCGCCTTGTCGTAATGATAGCGATCCAGCGACTGGACGGCGCGCTCAAAGAAAAACGTCGCGTCCAGCGACAACGGAATGACTTTGGTGCGGCGGCCGGCGACCATTCGCTTGCGCGGATTCATCGTCAAGGCACCTCCCCCCGGTCGTATAATAGTCTGTTCGTCTTGCATCGTCTTGCATCGTCTTGCTTCTGACATCGCGATTCGTTGGCTGCCGCTCGCGGCGAGCCGCCGGTCCTCGGCCGGGCCGGCACATGTTAAACCGATTATAACACAGCAAAGGCATCCATCAAATGAAAAAGGACCGCCCGGGCGTGTCGCGGCTTGTACGCCGGCGTGCGCAGATCGTGCAGTCTCTGCCTCGGCCATCGGCCGCCGCCGGGCAAATAAAAACGCGGCTCCTGCGCAAATCGCGCAGGTTGCCGCGCCTAGCATGCTTTGCTTAGGGTTATACGCCCGCCGTCTTGAACAGCGTGCTGATCGAGCCGCCTTCGGTAATGATCCGGGTCGCTTCGGCCAGCATCGGCGCCACGGACAGCACCTTGAAGCGGTCGGAACGGTCGTTCGGCAGCAGGATCGAGTCGGTGACGACGACCTCGCGGATGCTCGGGTGATCGAGCTTCTGCAGGGCGCTGCCGGAGAAAAGCGGATGCGTCGCGCAGACGTACACGTCCTCCGAACCGCGCTCCTTGAGACCCTCGACGACGTTCACGATCGTCGTCCCGGTATCGATCATGTCCTCGATGATGATCGGGGTGTAGCCCTCGACTTCGCCGATAACGTGCGTGATGACCGATTCGTTGTGCGCGGGGCGCTTTTTTGATCATGATCGCGAACGGAGAATCGAGCTGGTTGGCCAGCTTCTCCGCCGTGGAGGCTCGTCCGGCATCCGGCGAGACGATGACCGGATTGCGGATATTCTTGGCCCGCAGGTAATCGCTGATCAGGTCCAGCGCTGTCAAGTGGTCGACCGGGATGTTGAAGAAGCCTTGAATCGCCGGCGCGTGCAGGTCGATCGTGACGATCCGGGTCGCGCCGACCGTCGTCAGCACGTCCGCGACCATCTTCGCCGAGATCGGCTCGCGCGGCGCGGCCTTGCGCTCTTGACGGGCATATCCATAGTAAGGGAGCACAATGTTGATCGTACGCGCCGATGCCCGCTTGGCCGCGTCGATCATGATCAGCAGCTCTACGAAGAAGTCATTGATCGGATGTGACAAAGATTGCACGAGGAACACGTCGCAGTTGCGGATGGTCTCCTCGTAGTGCACGTACACTTCGCCGCTCTTGAAGCGAGACAGCGTAATCTTGCCTAGCGGCAGCCCGAGCTGCTCGGCGATCTTTTCCGCCAGCACGGGATTCGACGATCCGGAAAAAATACGAAGCTTGCTGCTGTACATTGTGCGCCTCCAAGATTTTTCACTAGCGGCATCGCCGCATTTATCCCCTCTATTATACATGACGCCGGTAGGATAGCCAAAGGGTTCTGTGTCATATCTCGACTGGTAATTCACTTTAATTGGCACATTTTCGTCACTTTTCGAGCCGCGCTCGTCGAATCGTGGCCGTCGGCCGCGGCACGACAAGCCGCCCGCCCCCCGAAGTCCCTCGCGGGACCGGAGACCGGCGGCTGCGCGGTCAGTTCTTTTTTTGGTCGGCTTGCGGTGGCGGAACTCCAGCTCGCGCAGCACGTCGTCGAGCGGGATTTGTTCCTCGCGCAGCAGCACCATCAAATGGAAGATCAGATCGGCCGCTTCCGCGCGCGTCTCCGCCTTGTCGTGGTTTTTCGCGCCGATGATGACCTCCGCGGTCTCCTCGCCGATCTTCTTCAGAATCTTGTCCAGGCCTTTGTCGAAAAGGTAAGTCGTATACGAGCCCTCGGGCCGTTCGGCATGCCGTTTCGCGATCGTCGACTCCAGCTCGGAGAGCGGCGCGAAGCGATCGGCTGCGGGCAGCGATTCCTGCGGCAGTTCCCCGGACGCATCCCGGTAGAAGCAGCTGTAGCTGCCGGTATGGCAGGCCGGGCCGTTCGGGATGACCTGGATCAGCAGCGTGTCGCCGTCGCAATCGTAGCGCAGCGACACGACCTTTTGGGTATTGCCGCTCGTCGCGCCTTTATGCCACAGCTCCTGCCGGGATCGGCTCCAGAACACCGTCTCTCCTTTTCCCAGCGTCAGGGCGAGGGATTCCTTGTTCATATAGGCCATCATGAGGACTTCCTTGCTGGCCGCGTCCTGCACGATCGCGGGGACCAGTCCGTCCGCGTCCCACTTGATCGAATCCGTCAGCGTCTCGCTCATCTCACGTTCACTCCTTGGCTCCGCAGGGCGTCCTTGACCTCGCGGATCGTCACTTCTTTATAGTGGAAAATGCTCGCGGCGAGCGCCGCGTCCGCGTGCCCCTTCGAGAAGGCGTCCGCGAAATGCGAGGCGTTGCCCGCGCCGCCGGAGGCGATGACGGGAATGCCGACGCTGTCGGACACCGCGCGCGTCAGCGCGTTGTCGAACCCGTCCTTCGTGCCGTCGGCGTCCATGCTCGTCAGCAGCAGCTCGCCAGCGCCGCGCCGTTCGGCTTCCTGCGCCCAGGCGACCGCCCGGATGCCCGTGGGATTGCGTCCGCCGTGCGTGAAGATCTCCCATTCGCCCCATTCGGCGTTGTACTTCGCGTCGATGGCGACGACGATGCATTGGGCGCCGAACACGCGCGAGCCGTCCGAGATGAGATCGGGATTGCGGATCGCCGCCGTGTTGATCCCGATCTTGTCCGCGCCGGCGCGGAGCAGCCGCTTCATGTCTTCGACAGCGGAGATGCCGCCGCCTACCGTGAACGGAATCGTGATCTCGCCGGCCGTCCTGCGCACGACGTCGACCATCGTCGCTCGGCCTTCGACCGAAGCCGAGATATCGAGAAACACCAGCTCGTCGGCCCCTTCGCGATCGTAGATCTCGGCCAGCTCGACCGGATCCCCCGCGTCCCGCAGGTTAACGAAGTTCACGCCTTTGACGACCCGCCCGTCCTTGACGTCGAGGCAGGGAATGATGCGCTTTGCCAACATAAGCTTGCCTCCAGTCCGCAAAACAACCGCCGTCGACGTGTCGCCCGGCGAACGCTATGCGTTTGCGATACGCTGCGGTTATGCAGCTTGATGCTTGATGAGAGCCGCGCTTCAATCCGGGGATGCGGACGGACCGTCACCGGTCCGGCGCGGCCTTCCGCTCTTGTTACTTGTAAGCCGCGACCGCCTCGGACAGCGAGATGCTGCCCGTGTAGAGCGCTTTGCCGACGATCGCGCCGCCGACGCCGTCCGCCGCGTGCTTCGACAGGTTCGCCAGATCCTCCGGCTTGCTGACGCCGCCCGACGCGATGACGGTGCGGCCCGATACTTGCGCCAGGCGCACGATCGCTTCGACGTTCGGTCCGCCCATCATGCCGTCGCGGGAAATGTCGGTGAAAATGAACGTCTCGGCGCCCTCGGCCGCCAGTTCTTTCGCCAGATCCTCCGCGCGCACCTGCGACGTCTCGAGCCATCCTCGCGTCGCCACGAATCCGTCCCGGGCGTCGATGCCGATCGCCACTTTGCCGCCGTGCTTCGCCAGCACCTTCGATACGAAGGCGCGGTCCTCGATCGCCGCCGTTCCCAGGATGACCCGGGACACGCCGAGCGACAGCAGCCGCTCCACGTCCGCCTCGGTCCGGAGGCCGCCGCCTACTTGAACGGGCACCTGCACGGCGCTCGCGATTCGGCCGATCAGCTCGTCGTTGACCGGATGGCCGGCTTTGGCGCCGTCCAGATCGACGAGATGCACCCATTCGCCGCCCTGCGCTTCCCAATCCTTGGCCGCGGACACCGGATCGTCGTTGTATACCGTCTCGCGGTTATAGTCGCCCTGAACCAGACGGACGGCTTTGCCGCCGCGGATGTCGATGGCCGGGTAGATGATGAAATTGGACAAGGGGATGACCTCCAACTTATTGACGTTCCTAGAGCCTGCAGCCGCACTATTTGCGGTTCGAGCACTCGACCTCGCACGATCAGCCACTGCAACCTCACTATTTGCTGCTACAGCGCACGACTCGGCACGGTGAACCGCTGTAGCACCATTTTTGCGGTTACAGCCTCTCGCCATGTACCTTCAGGCGCTGCAACCTCACTTTTGGCGGTTACAGCCCTTTTTCATGTACGATCAGCCACTGCACCCACGCTTTTAGCGATAACAGCACGCTTGATTCGCTGCAGCCACACTTTTCTCGCGTACAGCAAGTACTTCCTCTGCCGTTATCACTGTAACCGTACAAATCGCGCTTGCAGAAAGCCTTATTGCAGCAGCTCTTTTGCAGCATCAAGCATCTTCAGCGCCCCTAAGCTTTCGCGCCCTCCGCGATCTCCACGAACCTGCGCAGCAGCGCCACGCCCAGATCGCCGCTTTTCTCCGGGTGGAACTGCATGCCGCTCACGTTGTCCCGCCCGACGATCGCCGTCACCGGCTGATGGTAGTCCGTCGTCGCCAGCAGGTCCTCCCGCCGCTCCGGCAGCGCGTGGAACGAGTGCACGAAGTACACGTGCCCCGGCGCGAGCCCCTCGAACAGCGGATGCGACGGCTGCTCGAAGTTCAGCTCGTTCCACCCCATATGCGGCACCTTGTAGTCCCCGCGGAACTTCACGACCCGGCCCGGCAGCAGGCCGAGCCCCTCGTGCGTACCGTGCTCCTCGCTCTCCGCGAACAGCAGTTGCATGCCGAGGCAAATGCCCAGCAGCGGCTGTCCTGCGGCCGCCGACTCGCGGACGACCGCGTCCAGCCCGGTCTCCCGCAGGTTGCGCATCGCGTCGCCGAAGGCGCCGACGCCAGGCAGGATGACGCCTTTCGCCGCGAGGATCTCTTCCCGCGAAGACGTGACCAGCGCCTCGCGCCCGAGACGCTCGACCGCCTTGCTCACGCTGTGCAGGTTGCCCATGCCGTAGTCGACGATCGCGATCATCTTACAGCACTCCCTTCGTCGACGGCACGCCCTTCACGCGCGGATCGATCTGCGTCGCTTCGTCCAGCGCGCGTCCCAGCGCCTTGAACACCGCCTCGATCATATGATGCGTATTTTTGCCGTAGTGGACGATGACGTGGAGCGTGATACGCGACTCCAGCGCGAGCTTCCACAGAAATTCATGCACGAGCTCCGTGCTGAAGCTGCCCACCGTCTGCGAAGGATATTCCGCGCGATACTCGAAGTGCGGGCGGTTGCTCACGTCGACGATGACCTGCGCGAGCGCCTCGTCCATCGGCACGAATACGCTGGCGTAGCGCTTGATGCCGGCTTTGTCGCCGAGCGCTTCCCGCAGCGTCTGCCCGAGGCAGATGCCGATGTCTTCCACCGTGTGGTGATCGTCGATGTCGACGTCCCCGCGCGCCTCGACTTTCAGGTCGAACTGGCCGTGCTTGGCGAACAGATCGAGCATATGGTTGAGAAAAGGAACATCGGTCTCTAAGTTCACGTCGCCCGTGCCGTCCACGCCGAACGCCAGCTTGATGTCCGTTTCGTTCGTTTTGCGCGCGACTTCGGCGCTTCTAGCTCCGGCCGCGATGTTCGCGATGTTGTTGTCCTGTGCCATTTATTGATCTCCGCCTTCCTTGAAGCGAATTTCTACCGCTCTCGCATGTGCCTCCAAGCCTTCGTGCCGCGCCAGCGACGCGATGCCCGCCGCGTCCCGACGCAGCGCCTCGCGGCTGTACCGGATCAGGCTTGATTTTTTGACGAAGTCGTCGACATTCAGCGGCGAGGAGAACCTGGCCGTGCCGTTCGTAGGCAAGATGTGGTTCGGTCCCGCGAAATAATCGCCGACCGGCTCCGAACTGTACGGTCCGAGGAAGATCGCGCCCGCGTTCTCGATGCGCCCGAGCAGCTCGAGCGGATCCTCGGTCATGATCTCCAGGTGCTCCGGCGCCAGCTTGTTCACGACGTCGATGCCCTCCGCGAGGTCGGCGACCGTCAGGATCGCGCCGTATTGCTCGAGCGACCGCTCGGCAATCTCGCGGCGCGGGAGCGTCGCTACCTGCCGCGCGAGCTCCGCTTCGACCTCGCGCGCGAGCCGCTCCGACGGCGTCACGAGCATGGCCGACGCCATCTCGTCGTGCTCCGCCTGCGACAGCATGTCGGCGGCGACGAAGCGCGCATCCGCGCGCTCGTCGGCCAGCACGACGATCTCGCTCGGCCCGGCGATACTATCGATGTCGACGGCACCGAACACGGCGCGCTTCGCCAGCGCCACGTAGATGTTGCCAGGGCCGCAGATCTTGTCCACGGCCGGGATGCTCTCCGTGCCGTACGCCAGCGCGGCCACGGCTTGAGCGCCTCCGACCCGGTACATCTCGGTGACGCCGGCCTCGGCGGCCGCCACGAGAATGTACGGGTCGATGCCTTCGCGCCCGCCGGTCGCAGGCGGCGTCACCATGGCAATCTGCGGTACGCCCGCGACCTTGGCGGGCAGCACGTTCATGAGCACCGACGACGGGTAGGCCGCTTTGCCCCCGGGCACGTACAGGCCTACGCGAGCGAGCGGGCGCAGCGACATCCCGAGCATCGTGCCGTCCGGTTGCACGTCGATCCACGATTGGCGCTTCTGCTTTTCGTGAAACGCCGTGACGTTCGCGGCCGCCCGGCGCAGCGCATCCAGAAATTCAGGCTCGACGCGTTCGTAAGCGGATTGGATCTCCGCCTCCGTCACGCGCAATTGAGATGCATCCAGCCGCACGCGATCGAACGCCTCGGTGTACCGCAGCAGCGCGGCATCTCCTTCGGAACGGACCGCCGATACGATCTCGGCCACCGCCGCGTTTTGCTCCGGCGAGCCGTATTCGCTCTCCCGCTCCAGCTTGAAGCCGCTCGCAGGTCCTTTGTACATGCGTTCTCCCCCCGCCTTTTCTTTTTCCTGTCCTTTTCCTCCGAGCCGAAGCCCATGCCGACAACCTTAGCTTAGGCCTTTGCCGCCAGCGTATCGGACAGCCTGTCGCACAGCGACTGGATGGCCGCGTTCTGCATCCGGTAGCTGACGCGGTTCGCGATCAGCCGGCTCGTCACCTGGAACAGCGTCTCCCTCTCGACCAGTCCGTTCTCCTCGAGCGTCTTGCCCGTTTCGACCATGTCCACGATCCGATCGGCCAGACCGATGAGCGGCGCCAGCTCGATCGAGCCGTTCAGCTTGATGACCTCCACCTGCTGGCCGCGCTCGCGGAAATACTGGGACGCCACCCGCGGATACTTCGTCGCCACCCGGGGATGAATGACCGGCTCCCAGTCCGGCAGCCCGATGACCGACATCCGGCATCTGGCGATGCCTAAGTCGAGCAGTTCGTAGACGTCCTTGTTCTCCTCCATCAGCACGTCCTTGCCGACGATGCCGATGTCCGCGACGCCGTATTCGACGTAGGTCGGCACATCGACAGGCTTGGCCATAATAAACTCCATATTCGCTTCCGGCACCGGAATGATGAGCCGGCGGGAGTCGTCGAAATCCTCCGGAATCGGGAGCCCCGCCTGCCGGAACAGCTTGCTCGCCTGCTTGTAGATGCGCCCTTTGGGCATCGCGACCTTCAATACCGCGCCGCCGTCCGTCATTGCGGGTCCCCTCCCTTCTCGTCGAACATGAACACTTGATCGTAAACGGTGCCTTTGTACTCGTAACGTCCCGATGGCGCCGACGCAAGAGCGTCGCCCGCTCCCGATCCACCGGCCGCGCGCCGGCCGTCTCCTGTTTGCGCGATGCCCTCCGTCACGACGGCAAGGCCTTCCGCCCGCAAGCCCGCCGCCTTCTCCAGCGCTTCGCGCCTGCGATTAGGCGAATAGCGGATCAACGCGCGCACCGGTTCTTCCTGGCCGACTTCGGCGACCTCGAGCATGCGCGTCGTCTTGAGCGCGAAGCCCGTCGCGGGCGCCGGCCTGCCGAACTGCGCCAGCAGGTTGTCGTACCGCCCGCCGCTGCACACCGGGAATCCGAGCTGAGACGCATAACCCTCGAACGTCATGCCCGTATAATAGGAAATGTCGCCGATCATCGTCAAATCGATCAGGACATGATCCTGCACGCCGTATGCGCCCAATACGTCCCACATCTCGCACAGATGGCGGATTGCATCGCGCGCGCCGTCGCTCACGCGGAGTTCCAATGCCCGCTCGCAAACTTCCTGTCCGCCGCGCAGCCGCAGCAAGCCTTCAAGCTCGCGAAGCACCGAATCTTCAAGCCTCAGCTCCGCAAGCGCCGTCCGGTAGCCGACATAATCGCGCTGCAGCAGGCATTCCTTCAGCCTCTCCTGCGCTTCCGCGCGACCTGGCAGCGTATCGCCGAACAGGCCGTTCAAAAAGCCGACGTGACCGACCGCGATCTTGAACGAAGGCACGCCCGCCGCCTTCAATGAAGCGATAGCGAGCGCGATCACCTCAGCGTCTGCCTCCGGAGAGGGATCGCCGATCAATTCGACGCCGGTCTGGAAAAACTCCGCTTCGCGTCCGGCCTCCTCCTCGAAGGCGCGGAAGACGTTCGCATGGTAGCTGAGCCGCAACGGGAAGGGATGGTCCTTGAGCAACGAAGAAGCGACGCGCGCGATCGGCGCCGTGACATCGGAGCGGAGCACGATGGTCGTTCCCCGCTGATTGAGCAGTTTGAACAGCTTCTGATCCGAGGTCGCGCTCGCTACGCCTACCGTATCGTAATATTCGATCGTAGGCGTCAGGATCTGCTCGTAGCCCCAGCCTCTCATGCACGCCAGCACCTCATGCTCGATACGCCGCAGCTTCGCGACCGCATGGGGCAGATAGTCCTTGACGCCGATCGGCTTCTCGAAGCCTTTGGGTTTGGACAAGGAAAACACCTCGCTATAAAATGAGGCGACCGAAGTCGCTAATACTTCAACGCGTTAAAGCGATACCATGTTACCATGCTGCCAAAGTAAAGATTAATGTTCACTTTATCACGAACGCCCGCAAGCGTCAAGCCAGGGACGGCTTTCGGTAGGCTCCCCTGCAAGCGACAGCAAAAAAAGAACCGACGGCCATCCTGCTCGCCAACCCCGGTTCTCGTCTATCCAGGCTCGTCCGACCTGTCCTGCGCCGCGCGCTGCATCGGTTCTCTTTCCAACGCAATGCTTGCTTCCATCAATGCCTCTCTTGCGCAGGCATTCAGCCTTGCCTCTCCGCCGAAGAATCGTCGCCTCTCCCGAGCTCGCGCAGCGGATTGCCGCCGACCTTGACGTGAGCCGGCACGTCCCGGTGCACGACCGATCCGGCCGCGACGACGGCATGGTCGCCGATCGTCACGCCGGGCAGAATCGTCACGTTGGCGCCGATCATCACATGCGAGCCGATGACGATATCGCCGAGCCTGTATTCTTTAATGAGGTATTCGTGCGTCAGCAGCGTGGAGTTGTAGCCGACGATGCTGTTGTCCCCGATCGTAATTCGTTCTGGGAAGAAGACGTCTACCATGACCATCAACGCGAACGACGTCTCCTTGCCCACCTTCATGCCCAGCACGCGCCGGTAGATCCAGTTCTTGACCGACAGCTCCGGGCAGTATCGCGCGATCTGGATAAAGACAAAATTCCTGACCGCCTTCAGCCTGGATACCGTACGATACACCTGCCATAAAGCGTTGGGGCCTTCGACCGGGTACCGTTCGACTTTCCGCAAGGCTTATCCCTCCAACCCGCTAAGCGGCAGCAGCTCGCGCATATCGTGAATGATGCGGTGCGCGCCTGCCTCTCGAAGCGGCGCTTCGCCCTTAAGCGACCAGGAGACGCCGACGGCATACGCGCCGGCGGCCAGCGCCGAACCGATATCGACCGTGCTGTCGCCGACCATGATCGCCCGCTCCGGCTCGACGCCAAGCGCGTGCAGCGCCTTCTGGACCGGCTCCGGATGCGGCTTGGCATGCTCGACGTCGTCCAGCGTCACGATCGTATCCATATATTCGTACAGTCCCAGCAGTTTAAGCGCCCGCTCCGTCGTCAGCCGCATTTTCGTCGTGACGATGCCCAGCTTGAGCCCGCCCTGCTTCAGCTGCGGCACGACCTCGAGCACGCCCGGGAACAGCGACACCATGTCGTCGTGATGCTTGAAGTTGTACTCGCGATAGCCTGCGATCAGATCGTCCACCTGCTCGCGCCCGGAAAACTGCTGAAGCTGCGAGAGGAGCGTCTGCCCCATGATCGGGATAATCTGCTCGCGTCCGAATTCGGGCGGAACAATGCCTTGCAGGCAATAGAGAAAAGACTGGATGATCAGTTCGTTCGTATCGACGATCGTGCCGTCGAGATCGAACAGCACCGCATCAATCCGGGTCGCTGTCTTGCCTTCTGTCTGATGGTGACTCATCTGCAGGCTTCCTCTCTTCTTCCGTATCGGCCGAATCCGCATCCGGCACGGTCTCCTCGACCGGCCGGCCGGCAGCCGCAGGCGCTTCGGCGAGGGACGCGTCGGCCACGTCAGCTTCGACCGCCTTGTTACTCTCGAGCGGGTCCAAATACCGCGTCCTGTCGGGATTCATCACCCGGCGCACGATAATGGCCACGATGCTCGCGATGACGAGGAGCAGCGCGAGCAGCTGCGAGCTGCGCACGTTGCCGTAAGACGGATCGAGGTAGCCCTGCTCCCCGAATATCCACTTCATCGGCGTCCATAAACCGTTGATCAGCGAAGCGAGCCAGTCAGGCCCTTTGAAAGCCAGGCTGTCCGTGCGCAGCGCCTCGATAAAGAAGCGGCCGACCGAATACCAGATCAGGTAGGAGAAGAAAAGTTCTCCGACGCGCAGAAACTTCTGGCGGCGCAAAATGAACAGGATGATGAGGCCGACCAGACTCCACAACGATTCGTACAGGAAGGTCGGGTGATGGTAGGCTGCCGCTCCGTTCGCGTCCACCACGTACATCTGCTTGACGATGAAGGCCGGCAGGTGAAGCTCGTTGCTCAGATATGTACCCGTGACTTCTCCGCCGTAGGCTTCCTGGTTGACGAAGTTGCCCCAGCGTCCGATCATCTGCCCGGCCAGCAGCGACGGCACGCAGATGTCGACGATGCGCATGAACGTATAGCCCTTGCTGCGGAAGTAGAAAAATCCGCAGACGAAGGCGCCGATCAACGCGCCGTAAATGGCGATGCCCCCGTTCCAGATCTGCACGATCTCGCCTGGGTGCTTGCTGTAGTAATTCCATTTGAACAGAACATAGTACAACCTGGCGCCGATAATGGCCGAGGGCACGCCATAAAGCATCAGGTCCAGGAAGAAATCGGCCGACAAGCCGAAGCGCTTGCCTTCCCAGATGGCGAGCAGAAGCCCGACGAGGGCTCCCGTGCCGAGGATAAGCCCGTACCAGTGCACGGGAATCGGGCCGAGGTGAAACGCAATCGATTCAAGCCGCATGGGCAGCAACATGATTATCCTCCGTCTCTAACGCGATCGCCCGAGAGGCCGCGAGCGCGGTTTATTCGTTGTCTTCGTCGGCGATCGCTTCGGTGAGCTTGTTGGTAAACTGCAGCGCGGCGTTGTAGCCCATCCGCTTGAGGCGGAAGTTCATGGCCGCCACTTCCAGGATGACCGCCAGGTTGCGGCCGGGCCGAACGGGGACCGTCACGAGCGGCACGTCCGTATCGATGATCCGCGTCGTCTCCTCGTCCAGTCCAAGCCGGTCGTATTGCTTGTCTTGCTGCCAGTTTTCAAGCTTGATGACAAGCCCGATCTGCTTGGAGTTCCGCACGGCGCCCGCTCCGAACAGCGTCATGACGTTCAGTATCCCGAGTCCCCGGATCTCCAGCAGGTGCTGGATCAGCTCCGGCGCGCTCCCGTACAGATAGTTATCCGCCGTCTGCCGGATCTCCACCGCATCGTCGGCGACGAGACGATGGCCGCGTTTGACCAATTCCAGCGCCGTCTCGCTCTTGCCGATGCCGCTGCCGCCGGTGATGAGCATCCCCATGCCGTAGACGTCCACGAGCACGCCGTGGATCGTCGTCGTAGGCGCCAGCTTCTTTTCCAGGAAGTTGGTAATGCGGCTGAGCAGCGTCGTCGTCGCGGTCGTCGAACGAAGCACCGGAAAGTGGCGTTCCTCCGCCACTTGAATCAGCTCGTCGGGCACTTCGAGTCCGCGCGTGATAATAATGCACGGCGTCTCCTCGGCGCAAATCTGCCGCATCCGCTCCAAGCGTTCGTCAGAAGTCAGCTTTTCGAGAAAAGCCAGCTCCGTCTTGCCCAAAATCTGCGTCCGCTCCGCCGGGTAATAATCGTAATAACCGGCCATCTCCAAGCCCGGCCGGTTCAAGTCGTCCGTCACGATCGTGCGCCGCATGCCTTCCGAGCCGGCGACGACCTCGAGTTGAAATTGCTGCACGAGCTCGGATACCTTTACTTTTTTTAGCCATCGTACAGCTCCCTTCAACGCTCTGTTCATCTTTCTCATCGTATCGAAAAAAGACTCGGAAATCAATGTAAACCGCGTCTTTGCGGGCAATCCCGGGCATAGTGCGCACCCGCCTGCAAGCCCCGGCATGCAAAAGCCAGCGCTCTCGATGAGAGGCTGGCTCAGTTTTCTCTGCCTATAAGAAAGGGATTTTCGCATAATCCTTGTCGGTATGGCTCAAGCTTGCCGGTACCGCTCGGTGAACGTTTCGAAGAACGGCGTCGTATCCCGCTCCGCCATCGTCGAATCCGTCCCTTTGGACCAACCGATTTCCCTTCTCCAGCTGCCCAGCATACCCGCCGCGGCTAATGCAATCTCGTCGACTTCCGCGCGGGCTTCGGCTTGGGGCGCCACGTACAGCGCGTCTGCCGGACAATACGCTTCGCACATGAAGCAGGTCTGGCAATCCTCGAGGCGGGCGATGACGGGAAGCTTCGCGGCTTCGTCCATATCGAAAACGTTCGTCGGACAAGCCTTCACGCACAGCTTACAGCCGATGCAGCGCTCCGCGCTGACGAGTTCGATCATGATGCCTCTCCCTTCGCTTGGCCGTCCGCCCGCCCGAGTTCTTCCGCATGCGGCACCCGCTCCGTCCCGACGGCGATCCCGTCGATGCCGGAGAGGATCAGGCGATGCGTCTGCCGCGGATCGAGCGCCGGATATTCGGTGAGCGCCGCGAGCCCGCGCGTCTCTTTGCGCGCCAGCGCGGCGGTGTACATCCAGCGGGCGACCGTCAGCATGCCGGCCGCCTCTCGCGCACGTACGCGGCCCTGCACAGTGCCGGGCACGCTGCCGCCAAGCGCCTCACGCAGCGCGTCGAGCCGGCCCAGCGCACCGGCGACGCCCGACTCGCTGCGGTAAAAGTTGATGTTCAGCGGCAGAACGTCCCGCTGAATATCCCCGACCAGCGCCGTCGTGTCGATCGGCGCGTCCGTCTCCCGGCCGGCCTCAAGACCGTGCCGGCCGACAGGCTTCAGCGCCCGGCGATCCGGACCGCCGCTTTTCCCCGCTCCCAGCGCATGACGAGCTGCGCCGCGTCCCGACCAGCATCCGCTGCAGATCGCCCAAGACGCGTTATAAGCGCCGCCGCCGCTGACCGCGCCCATCACGCGTTCGCGCGATGCCGCATCGCCGGCCGCGTACAAACCCGCCACCGTCGTCCGGCAATCCTCTCCCGCCAACCTCAGACCGCCCGTGCCTCGCATCGTGCCTTCGTAGCGCAGCGTCAGCGGAAACTTGTCCTTGAACGGATCGATGCCCGCCCGCTCGAGCGGCATGAAGAAGATCGGATGCGCCTGACGCAGGAACCTTCGCTTCTCATCCGTATCCGCGAGGTCGATGGAGGCGTAGACCGGCCCCTCCAGCAGCAGTTTGTGTAAGCTGCCGAAGGTGCGATCCCCCCGCGTGAATAGGCCTTCCCGCCGCATCGTACAGCGTCGACCAGGCCAGCATGCGGCCGCGGGTCACGCTGCCGTCCGCGTAGCTGGGCGCATACTGCCGGCTGAACTCCATGCCGGACAGCTCAGCGCCGGCTTCCGCCGACATCAGCAGCCCTTCTCCGGTGAGCACGTTGCAGCCCAAGCCTTTGCTCAAAAAGGTGCAGCCGCCGGTCGCGACGACGACCGCATGCGCGCGGACTTCCCACGTTCGTCCGGTCAACCGGTCGATGCCCCGGGCGCCGCCGACGCCGTGCTCGTCCGCGAGCAGCTCCAGCGCGGGCGACTGATCCAGGATCCGGACGCCCGCCTTGCGCACGGCGCGGCGCATCAGCTTCATATATTCCGGCCCGTGCAAATGCGTGCGCAGCGTCTCGCCCCGCTCGTCTTTGCGGAACGGATAGCCCCAATCCTCGAGCAGCCTCAGACGGATCTCGACCTCGTCGAGCACGCGGTGAATCCAGGCATTTTCGGAAAGGTAGCCGCCGGCTTTGAGCCTCGCCTGGACAGCCTGTTCGCGCAGCTCCGCGACAGGCGGGATGACCAGAAGCGTCGTCCCCCCCGGGAGCGGTGGCCCCGCTTGTGCCGACATAGCCTTTATCGGCCAGCACGACGCTTGCGCCTTCCGCTGCCGCGCTCCAGGCGGCCCAGGCGCCTGCGGGTCCTCCGCCAAGCACCAGCACATCCGCCGTCAGCGTCGTTGCCGACTCGATCGTCACGCTCATCCCCCCGCTTTCCCGCACCCTTCGACGAATCGCCGGTGCGCCCGTTTCTGTTATGGCTCCAATCGGCTTCGCAAAAAGCCGATGGTCACGGCCAGCGCTTCCTCCAGCTCGGGCGTCGTGCCTGCATAAGGATGCACGGCGTTAAACGTATGATCCGCCCGCTCGATATCGTGGAACTGAAAATGCGGCGCGTTCTGTTTGAATATCCGGTTCTGCGCGAGCAGCGACTCGCGGTCCGCGCCGCCCTGCACGATGAGGACCTCCGCGCGCACCTCGTTCAATCGATTTTCGATGACAAATCGATCTGCATGCCGCGCTTGATCATCGTCCAGCGCCGCTTCGAGAAGCGTGCGGCCTCCTTCTCCGCCGGCGCGCGCGGGCGACGATCCGCCGTTCCAGACGACCAGCGCCCGAACGCCGCCCTGCTCCGCCGCGTGCAAGATCGCGCCGCCGCCCGCCCGGCTATGCCCGATCAGTCCCAGCCTCGACGCATCGGCCTGTTCGGCAAGCGGCAGTTCTCCCACACGCAGCGCGTTTGCCACGATCTTCAGCTCCTCCAGCTCGCGCGACAGCGTGCTCGCCTCCGCGATCAGCGCCTCGCTCGCACCCGCTTCCCGCGCAGCGACGCGGGAGTAATCGAAGCTCACCGTATAGAAACCTTCGGCCGCGAGCCGGTCCGTCGTCTCCGGCCAGAACGCCCAATCCTTGTGTCCTCTGAAGCCGTGGCTCACGAGAACGGCCGGTCTGCTTGCGCCCTCGCCAGCCGTCTTCACTTCGCCGCGGATGTACAAGCCGTTATCCAGCTGCAGCCGGAAAGCTGCGGTCGTGATCGTCTGCTCGCTCACTCGCGTTCCTCCCATCAACGTTTATTCGGCCTTCAGCACCCAATCGCCGATGTTGAAGTCCTTTTTCGCAATCTTCTCCTCGACCAGGAAGTTCTTCGTTCCCTCGATCAGCGCAAGCCCGTCGTCCGTGAACGCCGTGTCCTTGATATCCTCGATCGGGCTCAGCTTCTTCACGTTCTCGACCGTTGTCTTCTGAATGCCCGCGATATATTCGTAGTACTCGTCCGGATGCTGCTTCAAGTCGGCCAGCGCCTTCTCGCGCGCAGCGTTCCATACTTTCGGGAAATCCGGGAACTTCTCGAGAAACGCCTCCGACACCACCGTCGCGCTCGTCCCGAGCAGCTCGGGATGATCCGACGAGATATCCAGCTGCGGATACCCGTTCGCCAGCGAAGTCAGGGCGTTAACGCCCGTATTGGTCATCGCGTCCACGCTGCCGCCCGCCAGCGCGGCTTGGGCGTCGGGGATCAGCATGTGCACGAGCTTATAGTCGGTGACGCCCGCATCCTTGAGCAGCCCCACGATATAGCGGTGCATAAAGGAGCCCTTCTGAATGGCGATCGTCTTGCCCTTCAGATCTTGCAGCGTCTTGGGGCCGTCCTTCTTGGCAATGAGATAGCCGATCGTACGGGTACCCGGCTGCGTGATGAGACGCGTCTTTGCGCCGCCCGCCCGCGCGATGATCGCCGGCGTATCGCCGAGACTGCCGAAGTCAAGCCTCCCGCTGATGAGCGATTCCGTCTGGTCCGGTCCGTTGGGGAAGCCCGCGAGCTTCACTTCCTTGACCCCGTATTTTTTCAACTCTTCTTGAATGATGCCTTTGTAAAATCCCCAGCCTTCCGCGCCCGTCGTCTGATTCTGGTCGTTCAGGCCGATGTAGCCGTAATTGATAACCTCCGGCACATGGCGCTCCGGCTCCGCGCTTGCGGTCGAAGCGGCCTGCGACGATGCAGCCGCAGTGGACGCAGCTGCCGTAGAAGCGGCTGCCGACGGCGACGACGCAGCCGACGAAGAAGCGGCTCCTTCTTCGTTCTTGTTCCCGCAGCCTTGCAGCGCGAGCGTCAGCGCCACGATTGTCCCCAGCAGCAAGAGCGACCATCTGCGCCGGCTGCCCCCCTTGATCCGTCTTTGTCTCTGTTTCATCTCCGATTGCTCCTCCCTAGAATCCCGCTCTCCTGGACAACTGGTACATGAATTGATGCTTCGCGACAGGGATGCGTCCCTTGCCCCAGCCCACTTTCTCCCGATAACCGCCAAGCAGGCCCTGACGTTCCAGCTCCTCCTCGGTGACGCCCATCACGCCCTCCGAATCCGGCGATACATAGAGCGCGTCGACCGGGCAGTACAGCTCGCACATGAAGCAGGTCTGGCAGTCGTCCTGCCGCGCGATGACGGGGATGCCGTCCTCGCCGCGGTCGAACACGTTCGTTGGGCAGACGGAGACGCACTGATTGCACGATACGCAGCGGGATTCGCTGACGATCTCGATCATACCGACACACGCTCCTTCGCCACTTCTTCTTTTTTGACCCAAATTTGATCAAGACCGCCGCTGATGAGGCGATGATGCTGACCAGCGTCGCCCGTCGGGAAATCCTCGCGCTTGTGCATGCCGCGCGTCTCCGTGCGGGCCAGCGCCGAGTGGTACATCCACCGGGCTGTCGCCGTCATCGCGGCCGCTTCGCGTGCCTTGACGCCTTCGGCGGTACGGCCAACTCCCGCTTCGCGCTGGCGCTGCCATAGATCGTCGAGCCTGACGAGCGAGTCGCCGAGCCCTTTCTCCGTGCGGAACAAATTGCGGTCGTACGGCTTCACCTCGTCCTGCACGGCACGCGCGTATTCTTCCGAACGCGCGGTCGCGCCCGCTTCCTGGCGCTCTCTAAGCGTTTGCGAGGATAGGCCTTTCAGATTGCGCGATCCAGCGGTCTCGCCGAGCTTCAACGCATAGGCTGCCGCGCCTTCCCCGGCAAACGAGCCCGAGGACATCGCCCAAGCCGCGTTATGGCTGCCGCCGCCGGTGAAGCCGCCGCAGATCAGCTCGCGCGTCGCCGCATCTCCGGCTGCGTAGAGGCCGGGCGCGCTCGTCGCGCACGTGTCGTCGACGATCCGGATGCCGCCTGTTCCGCGCACCGTGCCCTCCAGCCGAAGCGTGACCGGGAACAGGTCCTTGAACGGATCGATGCCCCTGCGGTCGAACGGCAGGAAGAAGTTCGTCTGGGCGACGCGCAGCAGCGGCTTCAGGTCTTCCGGTGCCTGGTCGAGTCTCGCGTATACTTGCTTGCCCTCCAGCAGATTGCGCGCGATGACCGAACGGCCCTTTTTCGAGCCGGCGCCCTCGACCACCGTCCCGTCCTCATAGTAGAAACTGGCGTAGCTGTAGTACGCGGTCTTCGTGACCGAGGAGAATGTCGGGCAGATCGCGTAGGCGTTTGAGAACTCCATCCCCGACAAGTCCGCTCCCGCCTCGGCTGCGAATAAATACCCGTCGCCCGTGAGCACGTTGCAGCCGAGCGCGCGGCTCAGGAAGGCACATCCGCCGGTGGCTACCACTACGGCGCCCGCCCGGATCTCCCACGTCTCGCCGGTCTGCGTATTCACGCCCGCCGCGCCTCCTACGCCGTGCTCGTCGGCTAACAGTTCCAGCACCGGACTGTGATCCAGAATTTTGACGCCCGCCCGCTGCACGAGCTTCCTCATGAGCCGCATGTACTCCGGTCCCTGCAGCCCTCGCTTGTACGGATTGCCGTTTTCGTCGACGGGAAACGGATAGCCGAGATTGCCCAGCTTGTTCATATTCTCGTACGTGCGGTCGAGGACGCGGTCCATCCAGCGATGTTCCGCCAGTTGCCCGCCCATCGCATAGCGGCTGGCCTTCGCTTCTTCGCGCTTTTCCCGGTCGGGCTCGACGTACCAGACGCCGGTGCCCGACGGCGCGGTGGCGCCGCTGGAACCGCAGTATCCCTTATCGACCAGCGTCACCTTCGCACCCTTCGAAGCCGCCGATATCGCCGCCCACGTTCCTGCAGGTCCGCCCCCCGATAACCAGTACGTCCGTGATCCGTTCGACCGAAGCTCTTGCCGCTGCGTTCGTCATGTTTGTTCCTCCTTAGATCGGTTTTTGTTGTTTAGCCCTTGTAACCGTCTTGCCAAATCAGCGCCCGGCGTTCGATCGCTTTAACGGCCGAATCCAGCAGCTTGCCCACGACCGCGAAGATCAGGATGCCGACGAAAATGACTGCCGGCTGGCCGTTCTGCTTGGCTTCATTGATCAGAAAGCCGATCCCCGAAGTCGAGCCAATCAGCTCCGCCACCACCAGCCCGATCCAGGAGACGGCGAGCGAGGTTCGCAAGCCGAGCAGGATTTGCGGCGACGCCGCCGGGAAAATCAGCCTTGTGATGCGTTTAAACCGGCTGAAGCTGAGCGTCCGCGACACCTCGAACAGCTTGTTGTCCACCTGGCGAATGCCCAGGAAGGTGTTGACGTACAGCGGAAAAAACGAAACTGCGGCGATGATGACCACTTTGGAGATCTCCCCGAACCCGAACCACAAAATAATCAGCGGCGCGATCGCCAAATGCGGTACGAGGCGCAGCACCTGGGCGCTGGGATCGAGGAGGTACTCGGCCCGCCGGAACAACCCCGTCAATAGGCCGAGCGCCAGCCCCAGTCCGCCGCCGAACGCGAATCCGATCGCCGCCCGGCGAACGCTGTCTCCCATGTGATGGAGCAATCCGCCGTTCGCTGCCAAATCCGCGAATGCCGTCGCGATCGCAGCCGGCGTCGGCAGGAATTCCGAAGAGATCCATCCCAGGCTGCCGGCCAACTGCCAGACGGCGATCGCGGCGACCGGCACGAGCCACCCGGTTGCGATATCCGCCAGCACCGCGCGTATTTTCACGGCTGCGCTCCGTGCCCGCTTCTTCTCTCTTGCCTTACCTGCGGGCGCGATCCACGCTTCGACTCTTTCGCTCATCTCTCATCCCTCCCTCATCCGCTGTAAGTGTCTTTCCACTGCACGATTCTGCGCTCCAACAGCCTCACGGCCGTGTCCGATACGAGCCCGGCGACCGCGAATACGAAGATGCCGACGAATACGACCGGCGTGTCCGCGAACTGGCGCGCGTCCGATATCATGTAGCCGATGCCCGAGGTAGAGGCGATCAGTTCGGCGACAACCAGACCCAGCCAAGCCAATCCGAGGGACAGCCTGACGCCGAGCAAAATATTCGGGATCGCCGCGGGGATCACCAGGCGCACGATCTGTTTGAAGCGATTGAACCCCAGGACGCGGCTGACTTCGAACAGCTTGTTGTCCACATGCCGAATTCCGATGAACGAATTGATATAAAGCGGGAAAAAGGCGGCTTTGGCGATCAGCAGCACCTTCGACTCTTCCCCGATGCCGAACCAGAGAATAAACAGCGGCACGACGGCGAGGCTCGGAATCATGCGAATCATCTGAATCGTCGGATCCAGCAGCTTCTCCGATTTTCGGAACAGACCGACGAGGACGCCGAATGCCAGCCCCAGTCCCCCCTCCCAGCAGAAATCCCGATATCGCCCGAACCGCGCTGATGCGGAAGTTCGTCCACAAATCGCCCGATGCCGCCAGATCGGCGAACGAACCGGCAATGACCGTCGGCGCGGGAAACATGAGCTCAGACAGGTAACCCCACTCGGCCAGCACTTGCCAGACCGCGATGACGGTCACGGGAAGCAGGAGACCCAGGCCAACCTGCGTCCACCGTCCGGGTGCTCCCGTCGTCCGCGATTCCGCTATTCGACTGCTCATCAACGCTCCCTCCTTGCCTCTTCAACTGGAAAATCGTTTTGTCTTTGTTGACCAGATTATAAACACTTTAATTCCTAGCTGTAAAATAGGAATTATCTATCGATGCGTTCATTGACAGGGTAAGCACCCCGATGTTACGGTTAACTTATTATTCTTATCGTTTTTATAAGCTATAGTCACTCTTCACAGGAGGAGGCACAAATCGTGGGGAATGTCTCACTGGAAATCGCCAATCTTAGCAAGGAATTCGTAGGCGCCAAGGGCACCGTGACGGCACTTAGTAATGTCGACCTGGACGTTCATAAAGGGGAGTTCATTACGGTTATTGGCCCTAGCGGATGCGGCAAGAGCACCTTGCTCCGGATTGTCGCGGGACTCGACACGCAGTATGCGGGACATGTCCGCCTGAACGGCGCGCCGATCGTCAAGCCCGGCATCGATAAAGGCTTTATTTTTCAGGAGCATCGACTGTTTCCTTGGCTGACCGTGGAGAAGAACATCGCTTCCGATTTGTCTCTGAATGATAAAGACGTACGTCGAAAAGTCGACGAATTAATCGAGTTGGTCCGGCTTAAAGGATTCGAGAAAGCTTATCCGCGCGAGCTGTCAGGGGGGATGGCGCAGCGGGTTTCCATTGCCCGCGCCCTGCTCAGGCAGCCTCAGATTTTGCTGCTTGACGAGCCCTTCGGCGCGCTGGATGCCTTTACGCGAGCGCATATGCAGGAGGTGCTGCTCGAAGTCTGGCGCAACAACAAGACGACGATGATCTTCGTCACCCACGACATCGACGAAGCGATTTTCCTTGCCGATCGCGTCGTCATTTTAAAGCCCAGACCCGGCGAGATCAGCGCGATTGTCCCCGTGGAGCTTTCTCATCCTCGGAAAAAGGCAAGTCCTGACTTTCAGGCGCTGCGTTTAAAGGTGCTCAATCAGTTCGAATCCGGCGAAGCATTCCAATTCGCAGACGGCGCAGGCATTTAATCAACGACAAAAAAAAGCCTGGCTGCCTAACCCTCACGGGTTGGGAAGCCAGGCTTCTTATAATGATGATTTATAATAGCCGCTAATTAAGCTTCGAGGATGTTGAGCTCGGTGTCCTTGTCGAAGATATGAATCTTGTTCATATCGATCGCCAGCTTAACGTTTTGGCCTTCTTGCAGTTGGGAGCGGCCGTCGACGCGGGCGATGACGTTGTCCTTGCCCAAGCCGTTCAGGTACAGGAACATTTCGTGACCGAGGTTTTCGGAAACTTCGATGCTCGCGCTGATGACGGAGTTCGGAGACGCTTCGATGAATACCGGCTCTTCGTGCAGGTCTTCAGGGCGAATGCCTACGATGATCTCGCGGCCGATGTAGCCTTTGTCGCGCAGCAATTGCGCTTTGCCAGCAGGGATAGCCACGTTGATGCCCGTCGCCTTGAAGCGAACGGCGCCGCCTTCTTCAGTCAGTTGGCCCGTGATGAAGTTCATCGCCGGAGCGCCGATGAAGCCGGCTACGAACAGGTTGACCGGGTGGTTGTACAGCTCATCCGGCGTAGCGGCTTGTTGAATAAAGCCGTCCTTCATAACTACGATGCGGTCGCCCATCGTCATGGCTTCCGTCTGGTCGTGGGTTACGTAGATGCAAGTCGTCTCAAGACGCTTCATCAGCTTGGAGATGTTCGCCCGCATCTGCGTACGCAGCTTGGCGTCGAGGTTCGACAGCGGTTCGTCCATCAGGAACACTTGCGGTTCACGGACGATTGCGCGGCCCAGGGCCACACGTTGGCGTTGACCGCCGGAAAGCGCCTTCGGCTTGCGGTCTAGCAGGTGCTCGATCTCGAGCGTGCGAGCGGCTTCGCGAACGCGACGGTCGATCTCGTCCTTGCGGAACTTGCGGAGCTTAAGGCCGAATGCCATGTTCTGATATACGTTCATGTGCGGGTACAGCGCGTAGGACTGGAATACCATCGCGATATCGCGGTCCTTCGGTGCAACGTCGTTCACGACGCGATCGCCGATGTACAGCTTGCCTTCGGAGATTTCTTCGAGGCCTGCGATCATACGCAGCGTCGTCGATTTGCCGCAGCCGGACGGGCCGACCAGCACGAGGAATTCTTTGTCAGCAATGTCGAGATTAAAGTCGGTTACCGATGCTTTGTCGGAACCCGGATATTTTTTGTATACATGCTCTAAACGTACGCCTGCCATTGGAAGTTCCCCCTAACGCTTCGTTTAAGGTACGTTCTTATCTTACCTTAGACCGTGACGACTGACTATGCACAATCCGTACAAAAAATTCATTTCCTTTTCGTAACTTTGTACAATAGCATCAGCAGACGCACCAATATGGCATCATTGAAGGAGCGGACGTCCAAGCCTGCTTCCTGCTTGAGCTTATCCAGCCTGTAGAGGAGCGTATTGCGGTGGATGAACAGGCGTTTCGCCGTCTCGCTCACGTTGCAGTCCATCGCAAAAAAGGCGTCGAGCGTCGATACCGTCTCCGGGTCCGTGAACAGATCCTGGCGGCCCGACATCTCGTCCATGAATCTCGACCGCACGGGTTCGGGAATGCCGCTGAGCAGGCGCTCCAGGTGAACGAGCCACGGCATATGCACCTGCATGCCCATATGAAACTTGCGTCCGAGGTTGATCGTCTCCCGCAGCGTCGCCACCGCATAAACTAGACTTTCCGTCGGAATGATCGGCTCTCCGACCGCGACATGGCAATCGCCGCCCCATTCCTCGGTTATCATCTGATGCAGTCCTGTCGCCAAGGAGACGAGCGCTTCCTTCGTCTCGCCGCGTTCGATCATATCGCCTTCGTTGGTCTCGACCTCCGCAAGCAGCCGATCCGTGCCCAGAATAAGCCATTCCCTCTCCCTGAGCGGGATGAGCAGCATTTCGTCCGATAAATAAGAACGGAGGACTTTTTCTAATTCTACATAAGAAGGCTCGCGATTTTCGGCTTGTTCGCTCATCAGCAAAAAAAGGAATCATCCCGTCGAACAACCGATGGTGCAGTTCGAACCGCTCGGGAATTTCTGCGCGCCACTCGCCGGCGTCGATCGACTGCTGCAGCCATTCGCCCAACTTGCGGGCTTGACGCTCCATTTCCGAAGCGCTGACGCTACCCGATTTCGACATCGATCCCTGCTTGGCCAGCCAGCTCAACAGTTCCTTTTCTAGCAAGGTCAGCTCCGCTTGCGTCCGAAGAACCTGCAGGTGGTGATTATCTACCTTCGTTACGAGCGTGAACCCTTGATCCAGCTCCAACTGATCCCCGGACTCGGGCAGCTTGGCGCCTCCCGCTTTTACCCACTCCGTTTTAGACATGGTATCGATCTCGACAGAGCCGTTCATCAACTGCTGCAGCTGTTGAAGCCTCGTATTGTTCATCCTGCGAGCCCCTTGTTTGCCTGGCGTTAGCCACATTGTACCACATCGACTTGCGGCGGGGCCAAGACGAGGCTAAGCGCGACGGTCAACCGGAGCGAAGGAGGAGCAGCACGACGACGGACATCAAGGCGAACACGGCTGCGATGAGATACAAAAACGAGACCGTCTGAACCTGGGACAGTCCCCATTTCATCAGGCTGTGATGCGTGTGGAGGTTGTCAGCATGATGCAGCCCTTTGCCCTTAATCAGACGCCTCGCGAACACAATTGCCGTATCGAGAATGGGAACGCCTAATGCGAGAAGCGGCACGAGCAGCGACAGGAATGTCGCGCCTTTTAGCGTACCGTCCATGGCGATTACCGCCAGCATATAGCCCAGGAAGGTCGCACCCGCGTCTCCCATGAAGATCCGGGCCGGATGAAAATTATAAGTCAGAAAGGCGAGACAAGAACCTGCTATAGCCAATGCGGCGAGCGCAGTCGTCTCTTGATGGCCGACGAGCGAAGCGACGAACAGCGTCAATGCCGAGATCACCGATATTCCCGAGGCCAGCCCGTCCACGCCATCGATAAAATTCATCATATTGATTAGCGCGAACACCCAGAGCATCGTGAACAAAATACTCCAGCCCTCGCTAAACAAAATCATCGAAGAGAAAGAAGGCGACGAAACGCCTTGAATCGCGATGCCGAAGGCGCAAGGGATATACGATACGAGGGTATAGAGAATCAGGCGCGGCCATACGGGAAAGTCTTTTCCTTTCGACTTGAAGGCGTCGTCGACCAGCCCGATCGCCACCAAGAGCGCTCCTCCTGTCGCGATCGCCCTGAATAAAGCCGCATGTTGGACAAATATCGCGCAGGTAAGCACCGCACCGGCATAGATGGCAACGCCTCCGCTCAAGGGAATCGGCGCTTTATGTATTTTTCGTCCGTTCGGCCGGTCGACGAACCCGATCTTCAAAGCCAACATTCGAACAAAGGGAACAAGGATCATAACGCACAAAAAGGCGAAAGCGAACGCGTACGGATATCTCATGCTGGATGCCTCCGATGGATCGGGATGCGCTTAACGTTCCCTATTCGGCGGCTTGTTCATTCGGATGAAATCGGAGCGTGGTGCTGAAATGCAAAAAAACAGACGTCATCGCGTCTGCTTCGATTGAAAAAATGGTGAGCCATGAAGGACTCGAACCTTCGACACCCTGATTAAAAGTCAGGTGCTCTACCAACTGAGCTAATGGCTCGGGAAAACTGGTGGAGGCTGATGGAGTCGAACCACCGAACCCAGAGGGAGCAGATTTACAGTCTGCCGCGTTTGGCCACTTCGCTAAGCCTCCACGTTATGAACCCGATCCCCGGTAGCTTGCACACCTGAAGGCTTGCATATACCGGAAATAAATGGTGGCTCGGGACGGAATCGAACCGCCGACACGAGGATTTTCAGTCCTCTGCTCTACCAACTGAGCTACCGAGCCGTAAAGATTGCCATTTAAAATGGCGGAGCTGACGGGATTCGAACCCGCGGTCTCCTGCGTGACAGGCAGGCATGTTAGGCCTCTACACCACAGCTCCATGTGGTTAAATCGATGGTGGAGGCTGAGGGGATCGAACCCCCCGACCCTCTGCTTGTAAGGCAGATGCTCTCCCGGCTGAGCTAAGCCTCCATGGGATAAATGGTATGGTAGCGGCAGAGGGGATCGAACCCCCCGACCTTTCGGGTATGAACCGAACGCTCTAGCCAGCTGAGCTACGCCGCCACGCCACTTTGCGACCGGAGCTTGTCCAGTACGCAGCTTTACAGAGCTTGCGCCCTGAAAACCGGATGCGAAACGAAGATGCGCTAGAAATTCTCTTGCCTGTGCGGCTTGCCGTGGTCTGCTCGATAAGCAAACCGTAGGATAAGCCCTCGACCGATTAGTACTCGTCAGCTACACATGTTGCCATGCTTACACCCCGAGCCTATCAACCTCGTGTTCTCCAAGGGGTCTTACATACTGGGAAATCTCATCTTGAGGCGGGCTTCGCGCTTAGATGCTTTCAGCGCTTATCCCTCCCGCACTTGGCTACCCAGCGATGCTCCTGGCGGAACAACTGGTACACCAGCGGTGCGTCCATCCCGGTCCTCTCGTACTAAGGACAGCCCCTCTCAAATTTCCTACGCCCGCGACAGATAGGGACCGAACTGTCTCACGACGTTCTGAACCCAGCTCGCGTACCGCTTTAATGGGCGAACAGCCCAACCCTTGGGACCTACTTCAGCCCCAGGATGCGATGAGCCGACATCGAGGTGCCAAACCTCCCCGTCGATGTGGACTCTTGGGGGAGATAAGCCTGTTATCCCCAGGGTAGCTTTTATCCGTTGAGCGATGGCCCTTCCATTCGGTACCACCGGATCACTAAGCCCGACTTTCGTCCCTGCTCGACTTGTAGGTCTCGCAGTCAAGCTCCCTTATGCCTTTGCACTCTTCGAATGATTTCCAACCATTCTGAGGGAACCTTGGGGCGCCTCCGTTACGCTTTAGGAGGCGACCGCCCCAGTCAAACTGTCCGCCTGACACGGTCCCTTCACCGGATTCACGGTGACAGGTTAGAACCTAGATACGATCAGGGTGGTATCCCAACGGCGCCTCCACCTAAGCTTGCGCTCAGGCTTCAAAGGCTCCCACCTATCCTGTACAGACCGTACCCAAGTTCAATATCAAGCTACAGTAAAGCTCCATGGGGTCTTTCCGTCACGTCGCGGGTAACCTGCATCTTCACAGGTACTAAAATTTCACCGGATCTCTCGTTGAGACAGCGCCCAAGTCGTTACGCCATTCGTGCGGGTCAGAATTTACCTGACAAGGAATTTCGCTACCTTAGGACCGTTATAGTTACGGCCGCCGTTTACTGGGGCTTCGGTTCACAGCTTCGGGTTGCCCCTAACCGCTCCCCCTTAACCTTCCAGCACCGGGCAGGCGTCAGCCCGTATACTTCGCCTTACGGCTTCGCACAGACCTGTGTTTTTGCTAAACAGTCGCTTGGGCCTATTCACTGCGGCCCCCTCGGGCTATTCACCCTACCGAGGCACCCCTTCTCCCGAAGTTACGGGGTCATTTTGCCGAGTTCCTTAACGAGAGTTCTTCCGCGCGCCTTAGAATTCTCTTCTCGCCTACCTGTGTCGGTTTGCGGTACGGGCACCTTCTCCTGGCTAGAGGCTTTTCTCGGCAGCGTGAGCACGGAACCTTCGGTACTGTAATTTTCCCTCCCCATCACAGCTCAAGGTATTAGTGTGCGGATTTGCCTACACACACCCCTCACTGCTTGGACGAGCTATTCCATCAGCTCGCGTTCTTGCCCTCCTGCGTCCCCCCATCGCTCATAACGGATTACGGTGGTACAGGAATTTCAACCTGTTGTCCTTCGACTACGCCTTTCGGCCTCGCCTTAGGTCCCGACTTACCCTGAGCGGACGAACCTTCCTCAGGAACCCTTAGGCTTTCGGCGGACAGGATTCTCACCTGTCTTTTCGTTACTCATACCGGCATTCTCACTTGAATGCAGTCCACCGGTCCTCTCGGTCCGACTTCAACCCGCATTCAACGCTCCCCTACCCAAGTACCCTAAGGTACATGCCATAGCTTCGGTGGTGTGTTTAGCCCCGTTACATTTTCGGCGCAGAGTCACTCGACCAGTGAGCTATTACGCACTCTTTAAATGGTGGCTGCTTCTAAGCCAACATCCTGGTTGTCTTCGCAACTCCACATCCTTTCCCACTTAACACACACTTGGGGACCTTAGCTGATGATCTGGGCTCTTTCCCTCTTGACGACGGATCTTAGCACTCGCCGTCTGACTCCCGAGCATACATCCATGGCATTCGGAGTTTGACTGGACTTGGTAACCCTTGGCGGGCCCCGCACCCAATCAGTGCTCTACCTCCATGATGCTAAATCTCGAGGCTAGCCCTAAAGCTATTTCGGGGAGAACCAGCTATCTCCGAGTTCGATTGGAATTTCTCCCCTACCCCCACGTCATCCCAGAGCTTTTCAACGCTCACGAGTTCGGGCCTCCAGTAAGTGTTACCTCACCTTCACCCTGCACAGGGGTAGATCACCCGGTTTCGGGTCTACGACTACGTACTAAAGCGCCCTATTCAGACTCGCTTTCGCTGCGGCTCCGTCTCTCCGACTTAACCTCGCACGTAAACGTAACTCGCCGGTTCATTCTACAAAAGGCACGCCATCACCCCTAGATCGGGCTCTGACTTCTTGTAAGCGCACGGTTTCAGGTTCTTTTTCACTCCGCTCCCGCGGTGCTTTTCACCTTTCCCTCACGGTACTGCTTCACTATCGGTCGCCAGGGAGTATTTAGCCTTGGCAGATGGTCCTGCCGGATTCCCACGGGGTTTCTCGTGTCCCGCGGTACTCGGGATCCGTCTCGGAGGGGATAGACTTTCGGCTACAGGGCTTTTACCTTCTATGCCGGACCTTTCCAGATCTCTTCGCCTAACCTATCCCTTTGTAACTCCATGTGAGACGTCCCACAACCCCTGAGAGCAAGCTCTCAGGTTTGGGCTAATCCGCTTTCGCTCGCCGCTACTGACGGAATCACTCTTGTTTTCTTCTCCTCCAGGTACTTAGATGTTTCAGTTCCCTGGGTGTGCCTCCTTATGAGCTATGTATTCACTCATAGGTGACTGGGCATGACCCCAGCCGGGTTTCCCCATTCGGACATCCCCGGATCAAAGCCCGCTTACGGCTCCCCGAGGCAATTTCGCTGTTCGCCGCGTCCTTCTTAGGCTCCTGGCGCCTAGGCATCCTCCGTGCGCCCTTAATAGCTTAACCTGTCGGCTAAACCACACAAGGCATTGCATGAGAATTTCTAATTTGCGCATTTCGTTTCGCTATCCGGTTTTCAAGGTGCAAACTTTCTGCTTCCTCCGCCCATCTGACAAGCAGGCTGTGCGGAGAAGTAAAGATGGTGGAGACTAACGGGATCGAACCGTTGACCCCCTGCGTGCAAGGCAGGTGCTCTCCCAGCTGAGCTAAGTCCCCATGGGAAGTATTCAATTGAAACTTGGTGGTGGGCCTTAGTGGACTCGAACCACCGACCTCACCCTTATCAGGGGTGCGCTCTAACCAGCTGAGCTAAAGGCCCGCATTCTATGGCCAGTCTCGCTGGCTTGATCTTCATTCCGATAAAGGAATCAAGACCGGCTTGGCGACGTCCTACTCTCCCAGGACCCTGCGGTCCAAGTACCATCGGCGCTGGAAGGCTTAACGGTCGTGTTCGAGATGGGTACGCGTGGAACCCTTCCGCCATTATCACCAAACCGGTATCGATGAAGGATTTCTCCTTCAAAACTGAACTCGAGCGTTAAAACCACGGACTTCGTATTGCCCCGAAGGGCTCCTTAGAAAGGAGGTGATCCAGCCGCACCTTCCGATACGGCTACCTTGTTACGACTTCACCCCAATCATCTACCCCACCTTCGACGGCTGGCTCCCTTGCGGGTTACCCCACCGGCTTCGGGTGTTGTAAACTCTCGTGGTGTGACGGGCGGTGTGTACAAGACCCGGGAACGTATTCACCGCGGCATGCTGATCCGCGATTACTAGCAATTCCGACTTCATGCAGGCGAGTTGCAGCCTGCAATCCGAACTGAGACCGGCTTTGGTAGGATTGGCTCCGTCTCGCGACTTCGCAGCCCGTTGTACCGGCCATTGTAGTACGTGTGTAGCCCAGGTCATAAGGGGCATGATGATTCGACGTCATCCCCGCCTTCCTCCGGTTTGTCACCGGCAGTCGATCTAGAGTGCCCACCCAAAGTGCTGGCAACTAAATCCAAGGGTTGCGCTCGTTGCGGGACTTAACCCAACATCTCACGACACGAGCTGACGACAACCATGCACCACCTGTCTCCTCTGTCCCGAAGGAAAGGTCTATCTCTAGACCGGTCAGAGGGATGTCAAGACCTGGTAAGGTTCTTCGCGTTGCTTCGAATTAAACCACATACTCCACTGCTTATCCAGGGTCCCCGTCAATTCCTTTGAGTTTCAGTCTGCGACCGTACTCCCCAGGCGGAGTGCTTAATGTGTT
>NZ_JAPDHZ010000004.1 GCF_029525555.1 Cohnella ginsengisoli
CTAAAGCGCAGCAAAAGAGAACCACCTTCTTCGGAAGGTGGTTTTTTTGTTGGGCTGGTGTCGGCGGGAAGGGAGCAGCAGGCGGTATATGGCGCCGGACTGGAAAGGCGGAATTTCGCGAAAATACGTAGAGTAGAGCAAGTTTGCGGACTCGTGAGCCGTTAATTGCGACGAGGTCGTTCGAAATCACCCGCAAATGTGCGAATAACGTACCCTGGATCCGAGGAAGCGTAAAATTCGGCGGAATGAAAGGGTATAACGTAGGCGGTGTTCGCGAACGCCTCGTGTCATTGCCACACTACGAAAAGGCCGCCGGCGCATGCGCGCCGACGGCTTCTTCTAAGTAGTGTGAGTCGTTATAACGCGTTTCTGCGGCCGCGGGACAGAAGGACGAGACCGATGATCAAGACGATCAGGCCGATGCCGCCGAAGGACCAGACGAATTCGACCGCTGCCTTGGCCAACCAAAGTACGATGGCTACGATAACCGCTAGGATTCCGAGTACGAGTACCATTGTGATGACCTCCATATCGTAAGGGGATATCTTCTATTACCCAAATTCGAGAGATTAAACAAAATTGAAGTAAAAAACGCAATAATACCGGTTGCCATTAAGCGGAGTGCTGTTAAAATAACGTCTAGCAGGACACAAGAGAGGAAGCGGTCAAGTGGAGCGGGGAGCAGCAAGCAGTCAAGAAGTCGTTCGCGTTCGCGGAGCATTGACGAATACGAAGCGGAAACTGGCGGAAGGCGGGCTTACGGTCGGCTTTATCGGCGGATCGATCACGGACGGTCGAGGCGCACACAATTGGCCGGAGCCGGTCTCGCGTTGGTTGGTCGCCAATTGCCCTGACGCTAGAATTGCCGTGGAGAATGCTGGCATCGGAGCGACGGGGAGCGATCTGGCGTGCTTCCGCGCCAAGCGGGACCTGATCGATCGGGGGTGCGACCTCGTTTTCGTGGAGTTCGCGGTGAACGATAACGGGACAGCGACCGAACGCCGGCAAAAAACGCGCGAAGGCTTGCTCAGACAGCTGCTTGCGAGCGGAACGATCGATGTGGTGCTGGTTTATACCTATTGCCAGGACATGTACGGACCGATGTCGGAGGGGCGAATGCCGCCAAGCATCGAGGAGTTCGAGGCGCTGGCGGAGCATTATGCGCTGAGCTCGGTATGGATGGGGCTGCATGCGTTTAATGAGGTAAAGGCCGGGTTCCTTCGCTGGGAAGAATGGCTCCCGGACGGTCTTCATCCGACGGAGCGGGGCAGCTTCAGCTATGGCGAGAGCGTCATCGGCTATTTGCGATCGGCGCTTGCGCATACGAGTGAAGCGCCAGCGGGCGGAGTCGCCAACGCTATCTCCCGCTTGCCGGAGCCGTTGGACCCGGGGCATTGGCAGCAGGTCTCCTTCGTGCCGTTCGAGGAGATCCGAACGGAAGGTCCCTGGATGATCAAGCGCTGGGTGACGCTGGAATGGATCGACCGCGCGCTGTCGACGTCGGCGATCGAAGCCAAGCTCGCTTTTTCGTTCGAGGGGAGAGGGCTCGCTTTGGCGTTCGACTTCGGCAAGCTGTCGGCCGAATGCCGATATCGGATCGATGGCGGGGAATGGCAGGTATCGTCCAGGGAGCGCCCGGACTGGTGCGGACCGGCCGGATGGCTGAAGCTGGAGACGCTCGCCGATAGTCTGCCTAGCGGCAGACACGAGGTCGAGCTTGAGGTCGTGCACGGCAACAAGCCGGACTGCGGAGGCACGCGCTTCGATCTTGCCTTTGTCGGCGTCATCGTATAACGCAAAATAAAGGGAGCCCAACGCGGGGCTCCCTCTCTCGTCTAGCGCAAATTCGCGATGGCTACGTCAGGCTCGGCATCCGCGTCGTAATCGACGGCGCCAGTCTCGAAGCCGAACAACTGGAAAAATTCCTTGCGGTAGCCTTCCAGATCGGACAGCGCGTACACGTTCTCCGTCGAAAGCGCCGCCCACAGCTGCTCGACTTCGGCTTGAATCTCGGGACGCATCTCCCAGTCGTCGATGCGAATGCGGCCTTTCTCGTCTACAGCCGTCTCGCCGCCGCCGTACAGCCGCTCCGAGAACAGTCTGTACATTTGCTCGATGCAGCCTTCGTGAAGTCCTTTTTCCTTCATTACCTTATACAGCACGGAAATATAAAGCGGAACGACCGGAATGGCGGAGCTCGATTGGGTGACCAACGCCTTGTTCACCGAGACGAACGCGCGTCCGCCGGTCGCGGACAGCCGATCGTTCAGGCGAAGGCCGGTCGCCTCGAGATCTTCCTTGGCGCGTCCGATCGTGCCTTCGCGGTACACGGCATGCGTGATCTCAGGTCCGATATACGTGTACGCGACGGTCGTCGCATCCTCGGTCAGCACGCCCGCATCGCGAAGCGCGTCGATCCACATCTCCCAGTCTTCGCCGCCCATGACGGCGACCGTCTGGCGCACTTCGTCCTCGGTGGCGGGCTGGATCGAGGCAAGCGACACTTCGCCCGTGTGGAAGTTGACCGTCTTGTTCGTGTAGGTGCCGCCCAGCGGCTTGATGACGGAGGAAAACGTCTCGCCCGTCTTCGGATGCGTCCGCCGCGGCGATGCGACGCTGTAGACGACAAGATCGACCTGGCCCAGCTCTTCTCGGATGGTGGCGATCGTCTTGTCCTTGATCTCGTCGGAGAAGGCGTCGCCGACGATGCTGAACGACTTCAGCCCGGCTTCGGAAGCCGCTTCTTCGAAGGCGGCCGAGTTGTACCAGCCGGCCGAGGCCGTGCGGGCGCCTTCGGCGGCTTTGTCGAAGTAGACGCCAATCGTGTTCGCGCCGGCGCCGAAGGCGGCGACGATGCGGGACGCGAGGCCGTAGCCCGTCGACGCGCCGATGACGAGCGCATTGCGCGTGCCTTTGACGGCAGGCTTCCCTTTTACGTATTCCACTTGACGCTGAACCTGGATGGCGCAGCCGTCCGGATGCGCGGTCGTGCAGATAAAGCCGCGGGTTTTCGGTTGGATGATCATGGGTTCGCATTTTCCTTTGCCATATAGAATAGGAGGACGGGTCGAGCTGGTCCGACTTCCCTATTGTACCTAATTCGGACGGGGGGAAGGGAAGGCATGCGGGACAGAGAAACGATCGCGATTTTCATATGACAGTTGTCATGCCGGGAAGATTACGGTTGTGAATGCATGAACGTTTTTCCAAAAGATACACTGATTCTAGCGGTCAGACGAATGGAGGAAGATAGAATGAACCCAGTCATCGAGCTCGAACGGGTCAGCAAAGTATATAAAGGCAAACGCGCGGTAGACGGACTGTCGCTTACGGTATCCAAAGGCAGCGTGCTGGCTTTGCTCGGACCGAACGGCGCAGGCAAGACGACGACGGTCTCGATGATCCTCGGCTTGTTGCAGCCGACGGAAGGGAAGGTCAGGCTGCTCGGAGGCGACCCCCGGGAGGCTGGCGTGCGGAAAAGAATCGGAGCGATGCTGCAGGAAGTGAGCGTCATAGACAACTTGAAGGTATCCGAGACGATCGAGCTGTTCCGCGGCTTTTACGACAAGCCGCTTCCGCTCGCCGATCTGCTCCGGATCTCCGCGCTCGAAGCGGAGCGGGGGGAAGATGGCTTCGGCGCTATCGGGCGGGCAGCAGCGGCGCCTCGGCTTCGCCCTCGCGCTTGCCGGCGATCCCGAGGTGCTGTTCCTCGACGAGCCGACCGTCGGCATGGACGTCACCTCGCGCCAGCTGTTCTGGGACACGGTACGGAAGATGGCCGACCGCGGCAAGACGATCGTGCTGACGACGCATTACCTGGAGGAAGCGGACAGCATCGCGGACCGGATCGTCGTGGTAAGCGACGGCCGGATCGTCGCGGACGGTTCGCCGAGCGAGATTAAAGCCCGCACGACGGGGCGCGTCATCTCGTTTACGGCCGGCGAACGGACAAGCGACGAGGAGCTGCGGGCGATTCCGGGCGTAACGGAGCTAAGCCGAAGCGGCAGGCGCGTGAAGCTGATGAGCGAGGATACGGATCGGCTCATCGCCGAGCTGATCGGCAGGCGTACGGATATGCGCGATATCGAGATCGGCAGCGGCGGCCTGGAAGAAGCGTTCCAGGCGCTCGTAAGCAAGGCTGAATAAAGTGGGCCTCCCGTTTACAACATTATTGAAGGAGCTGTTCCTATGAATCAGACGGCGCGCGCCACCTGGGCGCAATGCAAATCGGAAATGCTGCGCACGGCCAGAAACAAGCGGTTCGTCATTTTCTCGGTCATAATGCCGATCGCCCTTTTCTTTATTTTCACCGGCACGATGAACGCGGACGCCACGGTCGACGGCACGGATTGGATCCCTTACTATTTAATGTCCATGACGGCGTACGGCGTCATCGGCGCGAGCCTCACCTCGTTCGCCCCCCGCATCGCCAAAGAACGGGCGCAAGGGTGGATTCGCCTGCTGCGAATTACGCCGCTGCCTTCGGGCTCCTATGTGCTGTCCAAGATCGTCGCTCAAGCGCTGATCAACCTGGTGATCATCGTGCTCGTCTTCGCGGTCGCAGGCCTATCCAAAGGCATCGATCTGTCCGCGGCGGTATGGGTGGAGAGCGGGCTGTGGATCTGGCTCGGCGGCTTCGCCTTCATGGCGCTCGCTACGCTCGTCGGCTCGATGCGCAACGCGGACGCGGTTCAGGTGCTGAGCATGATTCTATATCTGGGCATGTCCGTCATGGGAGGCTTGTGGGTGCCTACCGCTACGTTTCCGCAGGTCATGCAAAATATCGCGAAATGGCTCCCGACTTACCGGGTCGGTCAGGGCGCGTGGAATTTGGTAGGGGGCGGGCATCCCGATTGGGCCGGCTTCGGAATATTGGCTGCCTATGCGCTCGTTTTCGTGATAATATCGTCCTATATCATGAAAAAGCAGGAAGCGGTGTAGCATGAAGCAACGGAGCGGGCAGGCGCGAAACGGGCCGCCCCTTTATTTTTCCCTTATCTGGCTCGTGTATCTGGCATTTCCGCTCGAGACGATCCTGCAAATGCCGATCGCGCAAATGCTGCCCAGCCTGCTGCTGCTCAGCTTGTTCGTCGGCACTTATCTGTTCAGCTTCAGGGCGCCGCGCTTCCGATTTACGGCTGCGCTGCTGCTGCTCGCGATGGTCGGCGTCTTCTGTTGGACGTTCGGGGAAAACTTCGTTTTCCTCACCTTTTATCCGTCGCCGATCGTCGGAACGCTCAAAGAAAAGTGGAAACGAATCGCGGGCATAGGCGCCATGCTGGCGCTGCTTGGAACGGTCGCGGCTTATTACGGCTTGTACGAAAACGAGAACGATATCTTTCAATATTTGCCCGCGATGCTGATCATGCTGACGGTGCCGCTCGGCATGCAGCTGACCAGGCGCTCGAACGAGCTGAAAAACAAACTATCCATGGCTAACGACGAGATCGCCCGCCTCTCCAAAAGCGAGGAACGCCAGCGTATCTCGCGCGATCTTCACGATACGCTCGGGCATACGCTGTCCCTCATCACGCTGAAGAGCGAGCTGGCCGAGCGGCTGATCGCCAAAAATCCGGAACGCGCCGCGATCGAGATCCGGGACGTACAGACGACGAGCCGGGCGGCCCTGAAGCAGCTGCGTGAGCTGGTATCCGGCATGAACGCGGCCACGACGCGGGAGGAGACCGTGCATGCATCGCAGCTGCTGCAGGCTGCCGGCATCCGTCTGCAGGCGAGAGGCGAGGATCATCTTGCAGGTCTGCCTCCGCTGGTCGACAACATTATGGCCATGTGCCTGCGGGAGGCGGTGACGAATGCGGTCAAGCACAGCGGAGCTTCGTCGTGCCGGATCGAATGGGCCAAGCATGACGCACGGATCGTGATGACGGTGAGCGACGACGGCCGCGGCTGCGCGTCCGATCGCGGCGCCGACACGACAGGCGGCTCCGGACTGAGAGGGATGCGGGAGCGTCTGCGGCTGATCGAGGGAGAGCTTGAATGGCGTTCGCAAGCGGGTGCGGGAACGCAGCTCGTCATTAAGCTGCCGCTCGTGGAAAAAACGGGAGTTGAGGAGGCGACGGGGGGCGTGAGAGTGATCGTTGCGGAGGATCAAGGCATGCTGCGGGGCGCGTTGAGCGCGCTGCTCGATCTCGAGGACGACATCGAGGTCGTCGGACAAGCGGCGGACGGCGAGCAGGCGCTTCGGATGATCGAAACGCTCGATCCCGATCTGTGCGTGATGGATATTGAAATGCCGAAGCTCACCGGGCTTGACGTCGCGGAACGGCTAAAGGAAGCGAAGCATGGCTGCAAGGTCGTCATCCTGACGACGTTTTCGCGATCGGGCTACTTTCAGCGCGCGATGCGGGCCGGCGTCAAAGGCTTCCTGCTGAAGGACTCGCCGATCGACGAGCTCGGCGCCGCGCTGCGCTCGGTCCACGGCGGCGGGCGCGCCGTCAGTCCGGAGCTGGCCATGCAGCTGTGGGAAGGCGAAAATCCGCTCACCGAAAGAGAGCGGGAGGTGCTGAAGCTGGCCGGAGCGGGGGCTGGGCGCGGGCGAGATCGCGTCCCGGCTGTACCTGTCGCACGGCACGGTGCGCAATTATCTGTCCGAAGCGATTCAGAAGCTGGACGCCAAAAACCGAATCGAAGCGACGCTGATCGCGGAGCGCAACGGCTGGCTGGGCTAGCCGGCCGTGCCGCATGCGTCGCTGAAAATGCACAAACGGCCTCGAAGGGCGACAGGCGCCCTTCAAGGCCGTTTTTCCGTTTGCCGGATCGATTAGAAGAAGCCGACCCGCAGAATGATGACGAGCAATACGAACATAACGAGCGCGAACGCTGCACCGCTGCCTCCGCCTTCAACCGGATATCCCATCGCTATCACCACCGTGTCCGAGGTTAATTGCTCATTGCTCAGACAGTGTATGTGGATCGCGGAGATCGGCTTATGCTATAGCCTAGACGGATCGATTTCACGCCTCTGGCGGCCGTTTCTTTTTTTGACGCCCTCACCCGCCGCCAGCCGAAGAAGGCCAGTGCGATGCCGGTGAAGACAAGGACGACGCCGACGTAGGGGTTCAGGAAGAGGAGGTCGGCGATGCCGAAAATGACGATTAAAACGCCGAAAATGACGAATTGAAGCGGGTGGGTCTGCATGCGACGGAACCTCCGGGTATCTGGCGATTAAATGACGATGATACGATCATATTGCGAACGGGTGCGTTTTGCAATTGTGGCGGCCAGCTTTTATGATGAAGAAAAAGACCGGTAAGGAGAGTCGACATGTCCACCGTCTCGCGGCTTCGAAGGTACGGCTTGTGGTTGGCAGGCTGCGCGGCGATCGTGCTGTTGTACGTATGGTATACGTCGCCCATTACGGTACCGGACGCTTACAAGGGGACGGCAGCCGATCCGTCGCTCTTCTATTCAGCGGATCAGCTTCGCGAGAGCGCGACGCTGAACGCGATCCGGAACGCCATCTTTTTCTTCAGCTGGCCTTGGCAGTGGGCAATCTATTTGTATCTGCTGACCGGCGGTTGGTCGCGCGCCTGGAAGGAGCGGATCGGACAAAGCACGCTGCCGGCGATCGTGCGCCTGCCTTTTTTACGTTTTTCTCGTGTATGCGGCGTCTACCTTGCTTTATTTGCCGCTTAAGATTGCGAGCTATGCGGTGTCGCGCAGCTACGGCATTTCGACGCAGACGGCGGGGGGCTGGCTGGAGGACCGGGGGGCTCGACTTCATTATCGGTTACGTCACGCTGGTGGCCGTATACGCCACAGCCAGATGGATCATGTCCCGCGGCGGGCGATGGTGGCTTCGGCTTTGGCTCATCTCGGTGCCGTTTACGCTGTTCATGATGTACGTCCAGCCTGTCGTCATCGATCCGCTCTACGTCAAGTTCGAGGAACTGTCCGATCCCGTCCTCGAGTCCGCGATCTTGGACTTGGCGGCCAAGGCCGATATCCCGGCGGATCGGGTGTACGAAGCGCATATGTCCGGCAAAACGAACGCAATCAACGCCTATGTATCCGGAATAGGGGGCTCGCTGCGCATCGTGCTGTGGGATACGGCGCTCGCCAGGCTGGATCGGCCCGAGATTATGCAGATGATGGCGCACGAGATGGGACACTACGTCAAGCATCACCTGGAATGGAGCGCGGTCGGCGCAATCGGCAGCTCATTCGCGTTGCTCTGGATCGGCGGCGGAATCTACGGCATCGTCGTGCGGACGAAAGGCAGGGGAGTGGGGAATCCTCCGGGTGTCCGACCTCAATGCACTGCCGCTCATTTTGCTGCTGCTGTCCGTTTTTAACTTCGTCGCGCTGCCCGTCTCGAACGCGGTATCCAGACATGCCGAGGCAGCCGCAGACCGGTACGCGCTCGAGATGCTCGGCACGGCCGACGGCGCCGTGACGATGCACCAAAAGCTCGCTGTGGCCGCGCTGAGCGACGTGAATCCGCCGCTGCTCGTCCAATGGCTGCGGTCGACCCATCCGAGCGATATGGCGCGGATCGTGCAGGCCGAACGGTATGCCGCGGCTCACGGGGGAGAATGCGCCGTGACGGGGGCGAAGGAAACGCACGGGTTCCCGATTTCGGGCGATGCGGGCGCCGGTCCCGTGTTGAGACTATATTTGCTTAACGGCGTGCGCAGCGCTCCGCATTTTCTCGACCGATTGAAGGAAACGCTGTGCGAACGCCTGACGGCGCTTGGATGCGAAGTGCAGGGCCGGGTGCTGTTTCCTTACGACGATTGGCACAGACGGTTGCTGCCGCAAATTCGGGAGGCGCGCCATGATATTATGCTGCCTTATCGCAGGTACGAGCGTTCCGTCGGCGGGAGACGCGTGTTGGCCGAGCTGGAAAGCGACTGCGCCGAGAATGCTTTTCCCCGAGCGCAGCGCAACGCGGTAGAGGATCGTATCGGGCGTGCGAAAGTGATGGAATCGAAGGAAGCGATTGTAGCGATGGAATCGAAGCCGCTGGTACGACGAAAGGGGCTCGCGCTCTTCATCGGCCATAGCGCGGGCGGCGTCGCGGCCGTTCACGCGGCGGGGCTGCTGCTCGCGCGCGAAGGCGGGATGCCGTGCCCAGTCGTCATGATCGGGTCGCCGAAGTGCAGAATCCCCGGGCCGCTGCGGGACGCGGTGCTCTACGTGCAGGCGGAACGGAAGCGGGAAGCGCGCGGCGCGGCACGCGATGCGGAACGCAGGCTGAAGACGGCGGCATGGGAGCAGCCGAGCGCGCTGGCTGCAGGCAAAGCGGCGGACCTGATCTGCCGAATCGGATCGTTCGGCGGCTGGGGCAAGGATGCGGGCAGACTGCTGCCGGGCTGGCAAGACGATCGTCATGCGCCCGGCGCTCGCGCCGCCGTCCAAATCGCCGGCGGACACGCGGATTATTTTCGCGACCGCCCGCCTTATATCGCGGACGACGGCAGGACCAACATGGACGAGACGCTCGCGGCAGTATGGCCTTGGCTGACGGCGCGGCTGGCCGAACGGCTGCGCTAGCCGCCGCAGGCTTCCATGATGAGCGCGTACGAGCGAACCCTGTCGGCGAAATCGTGACCGTACGAAACGATCATGAGCTCGTCCGCCCCGAACGTCTCGCGCAGTTCGGACAGTCGTCCGCGAACTTGCTCGGGTGCGCCGACGATCATGGCGTGTTCGGAGCCGGGCTCGCTTGACCCTGCCGGCCGAGACTCGCCGAGCAGGCGATCAGCTTCGTCCGGGCCGGGAATGCCGGCTTCGCCGCGGCCTTGACTGGCCAGCAAGCGCCAAGCCCGCACCCCGCGGGCGATCGCTTCGGCCCGTTCCTGCGTATCGGCGCATACGGCCGACACGGCCAGGACGACATAGGGGCGCTCGCCGCGCGACCGGTCGAAGCCGCCGCGATAGGCGGCGATCGCTTCGCGCGCGTTTTCGCGGTTCATAAAATAGCCGTAAGCATAGCCCGTGCCGTACGCGGCGGCCAGGCTCGCGCTTTTGACGCTCGTGCCGAGCACCCATGGCGCGGGACCTTCGCCGGAGCCGCTCGTCAGCGGGGTTGCCGAACACGCATTCGCGCCAATCTTTTCCCCGAGCTCCGGATTTTGCGATCCGGGCTTTTCGCCGTTCAGGTAGCGGACGAGCGCTGCGAAGTCGTCCGGCATCCGGAGCGCGCGCTCCAGGTAATTGTCGGACAGCGCCATGGAAATCTCCGCAGGACCGCCGGGCGACCGGGCGACGCCGAGGTCGATCCTTCCCGGGAACAAAGAAGCGAGAAGCCGGAACGTCTCCGCGACCTTGTACGGCTTGTAGTAAGGCAGCAAAATCGCGCCGGCGCCGAGCCGAATGCGCGTGGTCATGGCGCCGATCATGCCCAGCATGACTTCGGGCGTCGAGCAAGCGAGCCCCCCCGAGTCCGTGATGCTCGGCCAGCCAGTAGCGCGAATAGCCAAGGCGCTCGCCCGCCTGCGCGAGCGCCGCCGCGGATCGCAGCGCATCGCCCGGGCTTTGGCCGGCGACGACGGGCGCCTGGTCCAATATGCTTAACTTCATGCAGAACCCTCCGATCTATCCTCCTAGTATACCGCAGCGCCTGTAAATAGGCGTTCACATTCCGAATCCCTTCTGATAGCATGGAAGTATTCGTCCGGCGGATGCCGGAACAGCTTGCACCCAGAAAGAGGGAGAACGAATGTCACGCATGAAAATAGACGGGTCGCGCACGCTTTGGTACGAGCGTCCTGCCCTGGATTGGAACGAAGCGCTTCCCGTCGGTAACGGACGCATCGGCGCGATGGTGTTCGGGGATCCGCGGCGCGAGCGGATGATGCTGAACGAAGACACGCTCTGGTCGGGCGAGCCGGCGGATACGAACAATCACGGCGCGTTGCCCCATCTGGCGCGCTGCCGGGAGCTGATCGCCGAAGGGAAGTATTGGGAAGCGCAGCAGCTCGCCGAAGCGAATATGCTCAGCGTCGATACGGAAGCCTATCAGCCGCTGGGCACCCTGCTCGTCGACGTGGAGGCGCTCCGCCCCGAAGCGCCTTCGGGATACGTCCGGCAGCTGGATCTCTCGCGCGCGTTGCACACCGTCTCCTACGAGGAGGACGGCGTCGTCTTTACGCGGGAAGCGTTCGTGTCTGCGGCCGAGCAGGCGCTGGCCGTGAGATTGACGGCGAACAGGGCCGGCGCGCTGAGCTTCACGGCTTCGCTTGAGAGTCCGCATCCTGCGGAGACGTCGGCATGGGATGGGGCCTTGGTCATGAGCGGCCGCGCGCCCGTATCCATCGATCCGGCGGTAATCTATGCGCCGGGTCGGGGGGCCGCGTTCGCCGCGGCCCTGCGCGCGGTGGATACGGACGGCCGGATAGAGACGCTCGAGGACGGCCGGGTGCGCGTCTCCGGCGCGTCGCGGGCAACGCTGCTGCTGACGGCGGCCACGAGCTTCGCCGGGTACGACAGCGATCCCGCCGGGGGACCGGATCCTGTCCCGCGCTGCATGCAGGACCTCGCGGACGCCTCGCTGGCGCCGTACGATACGCTGATCGAACGGCATACGGATTCGTACCGCGCCTTCTTTGACCGCACCGACCTGCGGCTTGCTGCCGGAGGCGAGGAGGGGCTGGCGGCGCTGCCGACCGACGAGCGGCTGGCGCGCGTAGGACAAGGAGGCGCCGATACGGGGCTGGCTGAGCTGTACTTTCATTACGCCAAGTATTTGCTCATCTCCAGCTCGCGTCCCGGCACGCAGGCAGCCAATCTTCAAGGCATCTGGAATCATCATCTGACGCCGCCGTGGCGCAGCAATTATACGATCAACATCAACACGCAAATGAACTATTGGCCGGCCGAGGCGCTCGATCTCCACGAATTGGCCGAGCCGCTGTACGATTTGATCGGCGAGCTTAGCGTCAAGGGCAAGGAGACGGCGCGAATCCATTACGGCGCCCGGGGCTGGACGTCTCATCACAACACGGACATCTGGCGCAGGGCAAATCCCGTGACCGGCTCCGCCAGCTGGTCGTTCTGGCCGATGAGCGCCGCCTGGCTGTGCAGGCATCTGTGGGAGCGATACCTGTACGGCGGCGACCGCGCCGAGCTGGCAGAGCGGTTCTACCCGATCATGAGGGAGGCGGCGCGCTTCGCGCTCGACTGGCTCGTGCCGGACGGCTCCGGACGGCTCGTCACCTCGCCCGCGTCGACGCCGGAAAATTTGTTCCTCGACGAGCAGGGACGAAAATGCTCCCTTTCCGCGGGTACGACGATGGATCTCTCCATTCTGTCCGAGCTGCTGCGGAGCGTGATCGACGCCGGCATCGAGCTCGGCCTGGACGAAGCGTGGAGGCCCGAGCTGCAGGACGCGCTTGACCGAATCGAACCGTTCCGGATCGGCAACAAGGGCCAGCTGCTCGAATGGTCGGAGGAATTCGAGGAGGAGTCTCCCGGCCATCGGCACTTTTCCCATCTGTACGGCATGTACCCCGCCGAGCAGATCGACCTCGTTCGCACGCCGGAGCTGGCCGCGGCCGTACGTCGCAGCCTTGAGCTTCGCCTCGCGGCCGGCAGCGGACATACGGGCTGGAGCTGCGCTTGGCTCGTCAATATGTGGGCGAGGCTGGGCAACGGCGACGAGGCGCACCGCTACGTCGCGCAGTTGCTCGCGAAGTCCACGTATCCGAACCTGCTGGACGCGCATCCGCCTTTTCAGATCGACGGCAATTTCGGCGGCGCGGCAGGAATCGCCGAGATGCTGATGCAGAGCCATGCGGGCGAGCTTCGGATTTTGCCTGCGCTGCCCGCGGCTTGGCCGGAAGGCAGCGTGCGCGGACTGCGCGCCCGGGGCGGTTACCGCGTCGATATCGATTGGCGCGGCGGCGATTGGACCGAGATCCGCATCGCGGCCGAGCGTGACGGATACTGCGCGGTGCGGCTCGCGGGGGAGCGAAGCGGTCGCGATCGAAGACGGGGACGGCCGGGCGGTGCCGTTTGGGACGGATGACGGCCGCTTGACGTTCCTCGCGGTCGCAGGTCAAGCGTTCAAGCTGAACAAGGCCGCCCTTGGGCGTTAAGATGGACAGGAGAGGATCGAAATGAACCGATTTGACAAAAAGGTGGAGCTTCGGCTCCCGGACTCCTTGAAATGGTCGGGCGTAGATCGCCTGTTCAAGGGTGAAGATCTGCTGCCGCTGTGGGTCGCTGACATGGACTTCGAGGCGCCGGCGCCCGTGTTGGAGGCGATCCGCCGCCGGGTCGACGCGGGGCTGCTCACCTATACCGAGCTGCCCTCGTCGCTGTTCGAGGCGGTAGCCGGCTGGCTGGACCGGAGATTCCATTGGAAGGTCGATACGAGCGACCTGCTGTTCGCGCCGGGCGTCGTCACGCTGCTGAAGGCAGCCGTTCGCGCTTTCACGCAGCCGGGAGATCGCGTGATCGTTCAGCCGCCGGTCTACGGGCCTTTCGGCGAGGCGGTGACCGGCCAAGGGCGGGAGCTGGCGCTGAATCCGCTGAAGGTCGAACAAGGAAAATACACGATGGATTTTGAAGATCTGGAGGCCAAGCTGCGGCTCACGGGGGCGAAGCTGCTGCTGCTGTGCAGTCCGCACAATCCGACCGGGCGCGTATGGGAAAAGGCGGAGCTGAACCGGCTCGCGGCGCTCTGCAGCGCCTACGGCGTGACGGTCGCTTCCGACGAGATCCATTCGGACCTGATCTTGACGGGGGTTCATACGCCGATCGCGTCGCTGCCGGGCATGGCGGAGCGTACCGTTACGTTTATCGCGCCGAGCAAGACGTTTAATCTGGCGGGATTGCATACGTCGTTCGCCGTGGCGACCGACGAGACGTTAAGAAAAGGGCTCGATCAAGCGCTTGGCCACCGGGGGGCCGAACCCGTTGTCGATCGCGGGGGCGGAGGCGGCTTACCGGGAAGGAGAAGAATGGCTGGAGGCTTGCCTGACGTATTTGCGCGGCAATGCGTCTTTCGCGGCCGCTTATTTGGCCGAGCGGCTGCCGGAGGCGATCGTCTACGTGCCCGAAGCGACTTACCTGCTGTGGGTCGACCTGCGCCCGTTCGGTTTAAGCCAAACCGAGCTCGGCGACCTTCTGGTCAAGGAAGCGCGCGTCGCCGTGAGCGGCGGCGGCGCCTTCGTGAGCGAGGGAGAAGGACGCGTCCGCATTAACCTGGCGACCCGTCGCGAGATTTTGGAGGAGGGGCTGAGCCGGATCGCCCAAGCGCTCGGCAGCGTCCGATCGTCCGGCGGAGCCAAGGGCGGCGATACGGAAGCAGGCGAAGGCTAGAGCTCTTCGCCGTTCCAGCTGGCCCTGCGGATCTCCGACGGGGTGCGTCCGGTTATCTGCTTGAGCGTACGCGAAAAATGATGGGGCGTCTTGAACCCGCACTGCCGCGCGATCTCCGCGGCGGGCAGCCCCGTATGCTCGAGCAGCTCCACCGCACGCTCGGACCGGTATCGCCACACGTAATGGATCGGCGTCTCTTGCTCGTACTTGTTGAATAATCGCACCAGATGCTCGGGCGTCACGCCGGCTTCCCAAGCCAGATCGCTCAGCTTGATCTCCCTGCCGTAATGCGAGCGGATCCAGGCCAGCGCCCGTTCCACGGCTGGCGAGGCAGGCGAAGCGTCGATTCCTTCCGCAGTCATGCCGTCCGCGTCGGGCTGAAGCCGGAGCACGGCCGCGCCCAGGCTTCGCATGATCGCGCCGTCGCTCGGCAGCTCGTTCTGCACGGTCAAGATGAGCTCGACGAGCTTGTTCATTTCCGGCGATACGGGCCATACGCCGGGAGGCTCGGCGGCTTCTTCGCCGTGGAGCGAGCGCTTGTCGATCTGAACGGCGACCCAATTGTGCCGCGTTACGTCGTTGCCGGTTATATCAAAGGACTCTACGTGTCCCGGTTTCAACAGTATGGCTTGTCCGGCTTTGACCTGCCGGGGCGCGCCGTCGATGGTGACGCGCATCTCGCCCGCGTCCAGCAGCAAAAGCTCAAAATCGCGCTGCCTGCGCGGCCCGAACCGGCCTCCCGACGCATAAGTGGCCGATCCGGCAACCGCCGATTTGACCGCCTCGAAGGGAACTTGAGACCTGCTTGACGCCACTCGCATAACCTCCATTTGCTGCGATGCGCAGCCTTCTTCGCTGTTTAGTACATACACGCCAGACGGCCATGTGAATCGCCGTCGCGCGCAAAAAAACGGCCGCGCCGTCCGATAGGGACGGCGCGGCCGTTTTGGCGCGGGTTAGTCGGAGATTAGCGAACGTTCATGCCGCTCCGCAGACGAAGCGACGCGACGCGCGCTTCTGGCACGAGTCCTTCCGCGGCAGCGCGGCCGAGGAGCGCGTCGACGGCGGCGAAGCCGTCCTCGCCCAGATCGCGGGTGAAGCCGTTCACGTACAGGTCGATATGCGACTTGGCCACCTCCGGCGACAGCTCCTGCGCGTGCGACATGACATATTCGCGGGAAGCCTCGGGATTATCCCAGGCATAGTCGACGGAAGCGCGGATCCAGCCGGCCACCGCCTCCAGATCGAGCGAGCGCTTCGCGACGATGGCGCCGAGCGGAATCGGCAGGCCGGTATCCTGTTCCCACCAGCTGCCCAGATCCTGCAGCATCGCGAGGCCGTACTGCTTGTAAGTGAAGCGGGCTTCGTGGATGACGAGGCCGGCGTCGATCTCGCCGCGCTGCACGGCGGGCATGATCTGATGAAAAGGCATGACGATGATCCGTCCGACGCCGCCCGGGACGTTCTGCGCTGCCCAGAGCCTGAACAGCAAGTAAGCGGTCGAGCGTTCGCTCGGCACGGCCACCGTCTTGCCCGAGAGCAAGGCGGGGTCGGACTGTCCGGCCGTCGGCCCCCCGGCGGTGAGCACGAGCGGTCCGCAGCCGCGGCCGAGCGCGCCGCCGCAAGGCAGGAGCGCATAGTCCGGATGCGTCCATGGCAGGGCCGCGTAGGAGATCTTCATGACCTCCGGGCCGTCCGTGCCTTCGGACAGGCCGTTGGTGATATCGATATCGGCATACGTCACGTCCAGGCGGGGCGCGCCAGGTATCAGGCTTGCCGACCAGGCATGGAATATGAACGTATCGTTAGGACAAGGGGAATACGCGATTTTCATTAAAGCTCAACCTCCTTCAAAATGGCGAACGCGGCGGACAGCGCCGATAGCGCGTCGCCGATCCGCCAAGCGTCGCGATCCCGCGGACCGACCGCGTTCGAGATCGCGCGCAATTCGATAAACGGCTTGTCCGCATCGGACGCGGCGACGGCCACGCCGTAGCCCTCCATGCCCTCCGCCACCGCGCCGGGCACGCGCGCCGCGCGCAGCGCCGCGGTGGCGGCCGTGCCCGTGGCCGTCGAAGCGGTCACGATCGGACCGGCGGCCGCGACCAGCCCGGCCCTGTTCAGCGCCTGCAGCAGCGCTTCTGCGAGCGAAGCGTCCGCCGCGATGCCCGAAGCGCCGAAGCCGAGCTCGTCGACCGAGGCGAAGCCGTCCGCCGTCTCAACGCCGAGGTCGGCGGCGACCGAGGCGGTGCCGATCGCGAGCGTGCCCACGGGGGCTAGCTCGGGATACCCTCCGGCAATGCCGGCGCTGACGACGAGCGTCCACGCCTCGCCGCCTGCGAGCGCGGCGGCCGTGCGTGCGGCCGCGCTCGCGGGCCCGACGCCGCACAGGCGCACGTCGAAGCGGCCGTCGCCGTCCAAGCCGCGGAGCACCGCGTCCCGTTCCGCTTCAACCGCGGTCATCACGAGGACGCGGGCTTCGGAAGGGAGTCCCGTCTTACCGGGGCTTCCCGTTAATTCCGTCATTCATTTCATCTCCATTTCGTCCCATATCGTTCATGTCCCGTCACGGAGGCATCGTTCTATTTTACCGCAGTTGCCAGCGGCAGTGAAGGGACGGACGGGACAGTCCGGCCAGGCGAAAAAAACAGCCCCGCCGGCGAGGACCGGCGGGACTGTCTAAACGCGTATTGACGGATCAGGACTTCGGCTTGATCGCTTCGAGCGGCTTATGGTTGCCGTACTTCGGATATTCGCGCGTCGAAGGCGCTGCCCACTTGGCGGCATTGCTAAGGACGCGGCGAACCTGCTCGTTGTAGTAGGTCGGATACGTCTCGTGCCCGGGGCGGAAATAAAAGATCTTGCCCTGGCCGCGATGGAACGTGCAGCCGCTGCGGAACACTTCGCCGCCTTCGAACCAGCTCACCATGACCAACTCGTCCGGCGCCGGGATGTCGAAGTGCTCGCCGTACATTTCCTCCGCTTCGATGTCGATGTATTCGCCGATGCCTTCGGCGATCGGATGGTTCGGCGCCACGACCCAGATGCGTTCCTTCTCGTCGGCTTCGCGCCATTTAAGGTCACAGGACGTGCCCATCAGCTTCTTGAAGATCTTGGAGAAGTGACCCGAGTGAAGAACGATGAGTCCCATGCCGCGAAGAACCCGGGCGTGAACGCGATCGACGATCTCGTCCCTGACGTCGCCGTGCGCCATATGGCCCCACCAGAACAGCACGTCCGTCTCGCTGAGCACTTGCTCGGACAATCCGTGCTCCTCGTCGTCGTCGAGCGTCGCGTAGCGAACCTCGAATTCGTCCGTGCCGAGTCCTTGCCCGATCGCTGCATGAATGCCTTCGGGATACACCTCGCGTACTTTTTCGTGCGTTTTTTCGTGGCGGTGTTCGTTCCATACGGTGACTCTAATGCGCTGTGCCATTTAGCTGCAGCCTCCCGATCGTCGTTTTATTGTTTATGCTTTCTTGTTATCAGTATAGACAATCGGTGCTTGCCGGAATATGTCTGATCTTAATTCATTTGTATTCAAAAGTGTTATACTGCTTAATGAAGCTACTAAAGAGGTGAACGATCGAGTATGCCCAACGCCATCGATACGCACGTCGACGCGGTGAACGAAAAAGTCGTATACCAGAATCCGCTGCTGTTCCTCAAAGTATGGGAGCTCGAAGGCTTCGAGCGGGTTCGCAGGGCGACCGACGCCTGGCATTGGCATTATCATAAAGAAGTGGAGTTTCTGGCGATCTTCGAGGGCGGTCTCGAGGTCCAGACGATGACTTCGTTGACGACGCTCGGTCCGGGAGACGTCATGGTCATCGGCTCGTCCCGTCCGCACCGGACGTGGAGCCTGAACGGCAAGCCTACGCGTTATCTCGTTTTCCAGGTGGATCTCGTGCGGCATTTCGACCAGAGCATCCTGCCTTATCTGCATCATTTCTCGGAGCTGACCAGTCCGCTCGAGGATCTGAACTACATATTTGAAGCGAGTCCTACCGCGAGAAACGAGGCCCATGCGCTGATCACGGAGATTTACGACGAGACGTACAGAGGGAGAGCCGGCTACGAGATCGCCGTCAGCGCCTCGATCAAGCGCTTGCTGCTGCTGCTGCTCCGGGGCGACGACCGCGGCGTGCTGCGAGGCACCGAAGAAGCCGGCATCGCGCGGATGAGGCCGGTGCTGGATTACGTGGAGGGCCGTCTCGGGGAGAAGATCGCGGTGGACGACGTGCGCCGCTTGCTGGGCATGAGCTACCACCACTTCATCAAGACGTTCAAGCGGACCATGGGCATCCCGTTCGTCGACTATGTCAATTACAACCGGATCAAAAAAGGCGGAACGCCTGCTGCTCACGACCGACTTGAGCATCATGGAGGTCAGCTTCGAGGTGGGTATCTGGAACATGGCGCAGTTCTACAAATTGTTCAAGCGGCACAATCAGCATTCGCCCAAAGAGTTCAGGCAGCGGATGCGCAATTGACGGCGAAAATCCGAAAACAATCCCTTGACAAATCGGACGGGATGTTACCCTATATGTAGTAGGAGCGGGCCGACGCCAGCAATTGTCTGCCCGCCGTTTTTTTGCGGATCGACTGCAATCGACCTGAGCCCTTGCGTGGCGCGGGTTTTGCGAATTCCTGCCTGCATCTCATAAATTTTAGGCCGCTCCATGGATTGACAGCCACAATATATTGATATAAATTTATAAATGTCCTCAACATATCGGTTTAAACTCCGCGGCTCTTGGTTAAGAGACGGTAGCGGAAAATGACGATAGGTTGACCCGGCAAGCCAATGCCGGCGGTGCAAACAACAGGATATTCGGCGGGTTTTCGACAGCTGCATTGCAGCATAAGCGAAAGCTTTTTCGTGATGCCCGAACAACGGATTTCTGCGCGCCAATTCTTCAAATATATTACATATTTTGAATTTTTCAGGAGGTATTGCGCCATGCTGATCGCATACGCATCGAAGACGGGGAACGTACGGAGGTTCATTAACAAGCTGAATCTGCCGGCGGTGCCGATCGACGGGACCGAGACGTTGGACGAGCCGTTCGTCCTCGTGACCTACACGACCGGATTCGGGCAGGTGCCGGACAGCGTGGCGTCCTTCCTGGAACGCAACGCGAGCAAGATGATCGGCGTATCGGCCAGCGGCAACCGCAATTGGGGAGACGGCTTCGCGAAAAGCGCGGACACGATCTCCGAGCGGTACGGGGTGCCGGTACTTTATAAGTTCGAACTGTCGGGCACGCAGCGCGACGTCGATAATTTCAAGCGGGAGGTGAGCGCAGTTGCGGCATATTGAATTGAACAACCTGCTGATGCAGCGCGACGCTGACGGATTCTTTCAATTGGACAAGGACCTGGAGGCCGTCGATGCGTTTATGGAAGAAGTGAAGCAGCGCAGCCTGTCATTCACGGGGCATCTGTCCAAGGTTCATTATATGATCGAGAACGACTACTACGAGGACGTATTCGCGAAGTACAAGGAGCATGAGGTCGAAGAGGTGTACCGGATCGCGCATGGCTACGACTTCAAATTCCCTTCCTATATGGCGGCTTCCAAGTTCTACACCGACTACGCGGTGAAAAGCAACGACCGCAGCATCTACCTGGAGCACTACCCGGACCGCGTCGCGATCGTCGCGCTGCACCTGGGACGCGGCGACGTCAATGCGGCCCACCTGCTGGCGCAGGCCATGATGGAACAGCGCGTGCAGCCGGCGACCCCGACCTTCCTGAACGCGGGCAAGAGCCGCCGCGGCGAGATGGTGTCCTGCTTCCTGCTTGAGATGGACGACGCGCTTAATTCGATCAACCACGTGCTCGGCACTTGCATGCAGCTGTCCAAGATCGGCGGCGGCGTCGCCGTCAACCTGTCCAAGCTGCGCGGGCGCGGCGAGAGCATCAAGGGCGTCGAAGGCGCCGCGAAGGGCATCATGCCCGTGCTCAAGCTGATGGAGGACGCCTTCTCCTATGCCGACCAGATGGGGCAACGCAAGGGCTCGGGCGCCGGCTACTACAATATTTTCGGCTGGGACGTCATGGAGTTCCTCGACAGCAAGAAGATCAACGCCGACGAGAAGACGCGCCTGAAGACGCTGTCGATCGGCCTGATCGTGCCGTCGAAGTTCTACAAGCTGGCCGAAGAAAATAAGCCGCTGCACGTATTCGCGCCTTATACGGTATTCAAGGCATACGGCACGCACCTCGACGATATGGACCTCGACGAGATGTATGACACGCTGCTCGCCGACGACCGGGTGAAGAAGAAGGCGATCATGACCGCCCGCGACATGCTCGTGAAGATCGCGACGACGCAGCTCGAGTCCGGTTACCCGTACATCATGAACCGCTCCAACGCGAACAAGAACCACGCGCTGAAGGATATCGGCGCGATCAAGATGTCGAACCTGTGCACGGAGATCTTCCAGCTTCAGGAGACGAGCGAGATCGGCGACTACGGGCAGCCCGACGTCATCCGCCGCGATATCAGCTGCAACCTGGCTTCGCTGAACATCGCGAACGTCATGGAGCACAAGAAAATCAAGGAATCCGTCCACGAGGGCGTCATGGCCCTGACCGCCGTGAGCGACATGACGACCGTCGCCAACGCGCCGGGCGTCGCCAAAGCGAACCGCGAACTGCACTCCATCGGCCTCGGCGCGATGAACCTGCACGGCTATCTCGCGAAGAACAAGATCGCTTACGAGAGCGAAGAAGCGAAGGATTTCGCCCGCACGTTTTTCATGAGCATCAACTTCCACTCGATCGAAAAGAGCATGGATATCGCGCGCAAATCGGGCATCACGTTCGACGGCTTCGAAAAATCCGAATACGCGAAGGGCACGTACTTCGATCGCTATATGGACACCGACTACACCCCGCGCACGGACAAGGTCAAGGAACTGTTCGCCGGCATCGCGATTCCGACGCAGCAGGACTGGGCGCAGCTGAAGGCCGACGTCATGAAGCATGGCCTATACCATGCGTACCGCCTGGCGATCGCGCCGACGCAGAGCATCTCGTACGTGCAAAACGCGACTTCCAGCGTCATGCCGATCGTCGAGCAGATCGAGACGCGCACTTACGCGAATTCGACGACGTACTACCCGATGCCGTTCATGCGCCAGGATAACTTCTTCTACTACAAGTCGGCCTATCAGATGGACCAGTTCAAGGTGCTCGACCTGATCGCCGAGATTCAGGCCCACGTGGACCAGGGCATCTCCACCGTGCTGCACGTCAACAGCAACGTGACGACGCGGGAGCTGGCACGCTATTACATTTACGCAGACAAGCTGGGACTCAAGTCCCTCTACTATACGCGGACGAATCGTCTGACCGTAGAAGAATGCATCGCCTGCGCCGTCTAAGACGGCGCGGTCGTACCGAAGGAGATCATAAATATGGCAACGCATAAGGCGGTCAACTGGAACCGGCCCGACGACGATTTCTCCGCGATGTTCTGGAATCAGAACATCATGCAATTCTGGACGGACGAGGAGATCCCGCTGTCCGACGACAAGATGTCGTGGATGGAGCTGAACGACGACGAGCGCGATCTGTACATGAAAGTGCTGGGCGGCCTCACGCTGCTCGATACCGTGCAGGGCGGCGTCGGCATGCCGAAGATCCTGGAGCACGTCGAAGGCCTGCAGCGCAAGGCCGTGCTCGGCTTCATGGCGATGATGGAGCAGATCCACGCCAAGTCCTACTCCAGCATCTTCACGACGCTGGCGACGACGGAGGAGATCGACCAAGTATTCGCTTGGGTCGAGCGCAATCCGCATCTGCAGACGAAAGCGGAGACGATCGCGCAATACTACAACAACATCAACACGCCGAAGGATCTGTACCTGGCGATGGGCGCCTCGGTGCTACTCGAGAGCTACCTGTTCTACAGCGGCTTTTTCTACCCGCTTTATCTGGCCGGACAAGGCAAGATGACGAGCAGTGGCGAGATCATCGACCTGATCCTGCGCGACGAGAGCATCCACGGCGTCTATGTCGGGCTGCTGGCCCAAGAGATCTACGCGAAGCTGGACGAAGACGAGCAGACGGCCGCCTACGAGACGCTGAAGGGTCTGCTCCGTTATTTGCACGACAACGAGGAGCGGTACACCGAGAGCCTGTACGGCACGCTTGGCCTGACGGGCGAAGTGAAAGCCTTCCTCCGTTACAACGCGAACAAAGCGATGATGAATATGGGCCTCGAGCCGCTTTTCGATGACGAGGACATTAACCCGATCGTCCAGAACGGCATCAGCACGCGGACCAAGCAGCACGATTTCTTCTCCAAAAAGGGCAACGGCTACGTACGTACGACGAACGTGCAGCAGCTCCGCGACGAGGACTTCGTATTCTAAATCGATAACCGATCATTTCTGGACAACCCTTTATAGATGCAGTAGAGCATTGCCCCGCAGCCGGATTGCCGGATGCGGGGTCTTTTTATTGAATGCCGATTACGCCGGACGATGCCGAGCGATGCGCTAAGTGTCTTCGGACCACAGATTCACGGATTATGGGTCCGCTGTTCGTACTTGCCGTTCGAAATTCCAGCCCGCGCCTGTGCTACCGGATAGGAAATTTCCTCCAGAGTCCAGTTTGTTCCAAGACCAAAGTCTGTCCCGCAAACCGCACCTGCGCCAGATTCCGGAGCTTTCGCGCTTTGATAAGCTAAAGCCATAGAGAATAAGTGGCGGGAAGCGGGCGAATATGAACGACGGGAAGCGCAAGGACGATCGGGAGAAAAGCATTTATATTTTATTGACCGATACGGGGACGTTGTTCACCTCGATGATCAAACGGTTCACGGCTGCGCCCTACAATCATGCTTCGCTCGTTTTCGGCGCTGACTTAAGCGAGGTTTACAGCTTCGGAAGGAAAAAGCCGACCAATCCCTTCGCGGGCGGATTCGTCGAGGAGGATGTATATTCAGGTACCTACAGCCACTTTCCGAATACGCAATGCGCGCTTCTGCGCCTGCGGGTTACGCAGCGGCAATACGAGGAAGCGCGTCGCGTCGTCGGCCGTTTCAAGCTGCAGCGGGACGAATACCGCTACAATCTCGTCGGCCTGCTCGGCGTGCTGTTGGACCGCGAAATGGGCTCCGACAAGGCTTATTTTTGCTCTCAGTTCGTGGCGGAGGCGCTTCGGGGGAGCGGGGCTGCGACTGTGGGATCGTCCGTCGTCGCTCGTGACGCCCGACCATTTTAGAGTGCATGCCGGGTTGGAAACGGTGTACGAAGGTCGGCTGTACGATTACCCGCTGCTCGATCGCGTACGGCTTGGAACGGGCTGCGAAGGCGCAGAGCCTTCTATGGAGTGGGCCGTGTCGTAAATTGAAGGAAGCGAATGGTTCCTGACGAGCTCCGCCGTCGATGGTATAATGAAGGGAACGCTGCCGAGGAGGGAATCCCGATGGATCAGGAGCTGTTGAACGCGCTAAGACAGGTATTCAGAGAAGAGCTTCGGCATGAATTGCGCAGCGAGCTTGAGCGGGAGCTTGGCCCGATCAAGGCGCAGATTGCGGAGCTGGGGCCGATCAAAGAGCAACTGGCGGAGCTGGGTCCGATCAAAGAGCAACTGGCGGAGCTGGGTCCGATCCAGGAACGTCTGCAGGCGATCGGCGATCAGCTGGACCGCATGGAGCGGTCACAGGCGGAAGACGTCGTCGCCATGCTTGGACATCTCAATAACAAGCTCGAAATCATCCAGCACGACGTGGAGTTCGTGGCGAAGGAGCAGGGGGCGATTCGTCTCGAGATCGACCGCTCGAAACGATATTATACGCCGATCGTTCACGAGAAGCCGTGAGCGACAGCTATATTAATATAGGCGAATCTTTCCTTAACCCCGTCGCTCGTCCGCCTTGCGGACGCTAAGGCGGGTTTTATTTAGTTTGACAATGAGAATCATTATCAATAAAATAAAGCTAAACGAATAACCAAGTTGCCGTAAAATACGAGTTTATCGAGACGATTGGGACAGAGCCGGCGGACGGCTACGCGAAGGAGGGAGCAGCCATGCAGGCTGACGGGTGGAAGGATCTCGATCATCTGTGGTTCAAGCTCAGAAAAGCGAAGCGAATCGCGAAGAGCAATGCGCAAGCCGGCATTTCCGTTTCGCAAGGCAGGGGGTCCTATACGCTGCTTGCGGTGACGGAAGGGCGCGGCGTATTGTTGACCGACGGTCAAGCGTTCGGCGTCGAAGAAGGGACGATTTATGTCGCGGAGCCTGGCGCATCGATGACCCTGTTGCCTGATGGCGAAGCGACGACAGAGTTTTACCTGTTTTCCTTCGACGTCATGCGGGATCGAAGCCGGGAAATGGCCGACGATTCGCCGGCGGAGCTTCAGCCGATGCCCCAAGCGGGCAAGCCCCTGCGTATCCCGCCTGTATCGCTCTCTGCGATGAGCCGCGCCGCATACGGGAGTATGACGGGCCAGAGCGGACTTGAGCGCTTTCGCGGCCAGTTCGTGTTCCAGGAGCTGCTCCATCGCGTGTTTAACGAGTGGATGGCCGAGCCCAGCGACGAGCTCAATATCGCGCTGGAGCATCTGCGTACTTATATCGAGCAGCACTACTATGAACCTTTGTCGGTCAAACGGCTCGCGGGACTGTCCAAGATCAGCCCGAGGCACCTGGTGCAAATGTTCAAGAATAAATACAAGGTCGAGCCGATGGAATACGTCCGCACGCTAAGGGTGCAGCGGAGGAAGGCGAAAGCGATGACGGCAGGCCAGGCTTGAGATCCGGAGCGTGAGCATATCCGAAGCTTGGATCCCCGAAGCGCCGGAAAGCGAGAGCCGCCGGCAACGATCAGCCGGGATGGGCGAATCCGCCGATGTCTAGAGGCGGATTCGTAGTCCCGGCTTGCTTGCGATATTGCCCGGGCGCGCAGCCGACGACGCGCTTGAACAGCGCCGCGAAGTGGGACATGTCCTGATAGCCTACGGCGGCGGCGACGGCCGCGAGCTTCCAGTCGGTGTCGCGCAGAATGCGGCAGGCTTCGCGCATGCGCAGCGACTGCTGATAGGCCAGCGGCGTCATGCCGGTATATCGGACGAACAGCCGCTGGAATTGCCGTTCGCCGATGCCGGCTGCCGCAGCCAGCGCGGATGTCGAGAGCGGCGTCGCATAAGCCGCATGGAGGAGGCGAAGCGCCTCCTCGAGCCCGGTTGGAGCGGCGGCGGCGGCCGGAGCGCGCTCTTCGCCAAGGCGAAGCAGCAGGATCAATAGATCGAGCAGGAGTACGTGCAAGGCGGCTACGCGTGCGGAGCGCCGGGTCCGGTGTTCGAGATGCATTCGCCCGAAAAGCCGCTCGCATTCCCCGTCCGCGTCGCGGAAGTAGCGAATGTCCGGCTGCTCGAGCAACGCCGTCAAAGGGGCGCCTCCGGGCATGCCGCGGAGCAGCTCGCCGAACCGTTCCGTATGAACGAGGCAATTGCGCACGACCAGCGGATGGGATCGGGAAGGCGAGACGGGCCTGAACACATGAGAGACGCCGACGGGGATGAGAACGACGTCCCCTTGTTGTACGGCGACGGGCGGCTGGTCGGTATGGTGAACGCCGCTGCCCTCGGATACGTAGCTGATCTCGAGAAAGTCGTGGCGGTGCTCGTGCAAGTCGTAGCTTTCGACCGCGCGATTGATGGAGATCGGCAGGTCGTCCTCAAAATACTTTTCCCCGTACAAGATGCGAATGTCCCGTCCAACCATGCGTGCCGCCTCCCCTTTGAGCGAATGTCGGATTTCCCCTGATCGAATGTCGGGATCGCCGCGATTCAATCGCTGTTTTTCATTATAAGATGAAGGCGGTTGCATGAAAAGCGAGAGGAGCTCGAAAATGCCGCTCTTGATCAAGGAAACGACTTGCGAATATAAGCGCTGCCCGCTCGGCATAGACACGCCGCACCCGCGGCTGTCTTGGAAGCTGGAAAGCGAAAAACGCGGAGAAGTCCAAACCGGGTACCGGATCCAAGTTTCGGCAGGCGAAGCGGATTTTGACGAACCGCTGTGGGATTCCGGCCGCGTAGAGAGCGAGGTGTCCGTGCTGGTCGCATATACCGGTCCGGGGCTGCGCTCGCGGACGAAGTATTATTATCGGGTAAAGGCGTGGGGCCGCGACGGGACGGAATCGGCTTGGAGCGAGACCGCCTGGTGGGAGACGGCGCTGCTGTCGGCGGACGAATGGCGGGCGAACTGGATCGGGGCGGACACCGCCGTGCTGGACCCCGACGATGAAGCGTCGCCGCTGCTGCGCAAAACGTTCGAGCTCGACGGCGAGATCGCGACGGCGCGCATCTATGCGACGGCGGCCGGCTTGTACGAGCTGTATGTGAACGGCGAGCGGGTCGGCGAGGATCTGATGGCGCCCGGCTGGACGAGTTACGCCAAGCGCCTGCAGTACCAGACGTACGACGTGACGCATTCGCTCTCCCAAGGCGTCAACGCGATCGGCATCGCCTTGGGCAATGGCTGGTACAAGAGCGAATTAGCCAAAAAAAACAATCATTACGGCAACCGACGGGCGGTATTATTGCAGCTGCATGTTGTCTTCGCGGACGGGAGCGAACGCGTCGTCGTCACCGATCCGTCCTGGAAGGCGTCGACGGGCGGCATCCGATTCTCGGAGATTTACCACGGGGAAACATTCGATGCGAGGCTTGAACCCGCCGAATGGCGTACGGCCGGATTCGACGATTCGTCGTGGCATGCGGCGACGGCGGCCGAGCCGGGGACAGGTCGTCTTGTGGCGCAGGAAAATTGGCCGGTTCGCGTGACGGAGCGGCTCCTCCCCGTCGCGCAGCTGCGGACGCCGGCGGGCGATACGGTGCTGGATTACGGCCAGAATCTGGTCGGCCGCGTACGGCTGCGACTGAACGTGCCCGCAGGGACGACGATCAGGCTCAAGCATGCGGAAATCCTGGATCGCGACGGCAACGTGTATTTCGGCAATCTCAGGGCCGCTCGGCAAGAGCTCGTCTATACGGCTTCTGGCGAAGCGGGCGAAACGTATGCCGCCGCGTTTACCTTTTTCGGCTTCCGCTACGTGCAGGTGGAAGGGTATCCCGGCCAAGACGAGGCGGGGCTGCCCTTCGAGGCGTTCGAAGCCGAGGTCGTCCATTCCGACATGCCGGAGACGGGCCGATTCGAATGCTCGAACGAGCTGATCAATCGGCTGAATCTCAACATTCGCTGGGGACAGCGGGGCAACTTCCTCGACGTGCCGACCGATTGTCCGCAGCGCGACGAGCGGCTCGGCTGGACGGGCGACGCGCAAGTTTTCGTGCGGACGGCGGCCTTTCTTTATCAGGTCGGACCGTTTTTCGCCAAGTGGCTCCGCGATCTGGCGGCCGACCAACATCCGGACGGGGGCGTGCCGTTCGTCATTCCGAACGTGCTTCAGGGCCACTCCTCGGCGGCATGGGGCGACGCGGCCGTCATTTGTCCGTGGACGATCTATCAATGCTACGGAGACAAGCGACTCCTCGAAGAGCAGTTCGATAGCATGAAGGCATGGATCGAATACATGCGCGCGCAGGGCGAAGACGAATATTTGTGGAATACGGGCTTCCACTTCGGCGATTGGCTGGGGCTGGACGCCAAGGAGAACAGCTACATCGGCGCCACGCCGAAGGACTTCATCGCGACCGCGTATTATGCCTATTCGACACGTTTGGTCCGCGACGCGGCCGTCGTGCTGGGCAAGGCTTCTGACGTGCGTTATTTCGGCGAGCTCTATCATCGCGTATGTGAGGCGTTCCGGCGCGAGTTCGTCACGCCAGGCGGCAGGCTCGCGGCGCCTACGCAGACCGCTCATGCGCTGGCGCTTGTCTTCGGGCTGGTCGAAGGCGAGGTGAAGAAGCGGGTCGCCCGCGAGCTGAACGAGCTGGTCGCGAAGAACGACCATCATCTGACGACCGGGTTCGTCGGCACGCCGTATCTTTGCTTTGCGCTGTCGGACAACGGCTATCACGATACGGCATTGAAGCTGCTCATGCAAGAGAGCTATCCGTCCTGGCTGTATTCGGTCAAGCAGGGCGCCACGACGATCTGGGAGCATTGGGACGGCGTGAAGCCGGACGGAACGTTCTGGAGCGAGCACATGAACTCCTACAACCATTATGCCTACGGCGCGATCGGCGACTGGCTGTACCGCCGCGTCGCCGGCCTGGACGCGGGAGACGGAGGAACGGCGTACCGGGACATCCGCATCGCGCCGCTGTTCGGGGGGATCGGAACTGAGCGATGCGGCAGCGACGCTCGAATCGCCGTATGGCACGATTCATTCGGGATGGCGCCGCATGGACGGCGAGATCGCGCTCGACGTGACGCTGCCGGCCGGCACCTCCGCCACGGTACGTTTGCCGGCCCCGGATGTCGATCGCGTCCTTGTTGACGGCAAGCCGGCCGCCGCTTCGGAAGACGCGGCGGTCCTGCATGCCGGGGAAGGATTCGTGGAACTGAGAATCGGCTCGGGTCGATACGTATTGACCTGCCCGGCATGAGGAGAGGGCGGCCAACGCTTTAAACCGTTCATGACGATTTGCCCCCCGCGCGGCAGCCGGGGGCGTTTTCTAGTTTCTATCCATTTGTAAACTACTATTTCGAATTAAATAGTCAAATTACAATAACAATTAGCCTAAACTTTAAGGGTCGAATACGGTACAATAGGGCAAGAATAAGATTATCGAACCTATCGGGATTAGGAGCAATCGACATGACCACGTTGTTGTTGAACGGAAGCTGGGAGCTCTCGAACGGGCGCACCGGCGATCGCTATCAGGCTGCGGTGCCTGGATTCGTGCAAAAGGATCTGATGGAGCAGGGCGTGCTTGCCAATGAATTCGATACCTTGTTCGAGCCGAAAATCGAGTGGGTCGAATTCGACGACTGGACTTACGCCCGCGAATTCGCGTTAGGGGAAGACGAATTGTCGCGCGACGCGATCGAGCTGGTGCTGGAGGGCGTCGACACCTACGCCGAAGTGACGCTTAACGGTCAAGTTCTCGGCTCGACCGAAAATATGTTTATCGCTTACCGTTTCGATATCAAAGGCATCGCGCAGGCGCAAAACAAGCTATCGATCCGCATCGCTTCGCCGACGAAGACGCTGAAGGAGAAGGAGGCCGCGTTCGGCGAGCCGCTGAACCTGTGGAACGGCATTCCCGCTCGGCTATTCGGCCGCAAAGCGCAATACGGCTACGGCTGGGATTGGGGCGCCAAGGTCGTGACGGTCGGCATTCACAAGCCGGTGTCGATCGAAGCCTACGACGTCGTACGGACGGATGGCCTCGGCTATGCGATCACGCATCTGACGGATCGCAAGGCGATCGTGAACGCGTCGTTCAAATTATCCGCAGCCGGCCCGGAAGCTGTGGAGGCCGCGCTCCGCTATCGGATCTTCGAAGGCGAGACGGTCGTCGCCGAGCGGACCGAGCGGGTCAGCCTGGACCCGGGCGCCGGCGCGTACGAAGCGGCGCTGGAGATCTCGCAGCCGAAGCGCTGGTACCCGCTCGGGCACGGCGAGCAGGCGCTATACAGGCTGGAAGCTTCGGTGCTGGACGAGGGCGGGGAAGCGGTCGCGACGATGTCCCGCGCCGTCGGCCTGCGCGAGATTCGCATCGACATGCCTTACGACAAGCAAGGGCGCAAATTCATCATCCAGGTGAACGGCATTCCCGTTCTGTGCAAGGGGATCAACTGGATCCCGCTCAAGCTGTTCCCGAATCTCGATACCAAGGAAGAATACGAGGTCGAGATCGAGCGAATCGCGGCAGCCAACATGAACATGATTCGCGTCTGGGGCGGCGGCACGTACGAGAACCACGACTTCTTCGACGCCTGCGACCGTCTCGGCGTCATGGTGTGGCAGGACTTTATGTTCGCGTGCGGCGACTATCCGGACGACGACGCGTTCAGCGCGCTCGTGCGCAAGGAAGCCGACTATGTCATCTCCGAGTTCGGCAGCCATCCGAGCATCGTGCTCTGGTGCGGCAACAACGAAAACCAGGTGTTCGTCGAGCGCAGCCGCGCCCGCCGTTTGCACGGCTACGGCGAGAAGCTTTACTTCGAGGTGCTGCACGACGCCTGCGCGGTCGACACGCTGCGTCCGTACTGGCCATCGAGCCCGTACTCGCTCACGTTCGACCACACGAAGCTGGAAGGCAACTACGGCGACCTGCACTCCTGGTTCGTGTGGGGACAGACGCATCCGTACGAGGAGTACCGCGAGGTAAACGGCCGGTTCCTGTCCGAGTTCGGCATGCAGTCCTATCCTTCGACTCTCCTGCTGAACATGGTCGATCCGAGCTGCACGCTGCGCGATCCGAAGCTGGACGCCATGCAGAAGGCCCCGAACGGCATTCAGCGTTTGTTCTATTACACGGTCGGCGATTACAAGCTGCCTGCGTCGAAGGACGACTTCGTGTACGTCAACCAGCTTTTGCAGGCCAATGCGCTTCGATTCGGCGTCGAGCACTGGGTGTCCCGGATGCCGGACACGTCAGGCGCGCTCATCTGGCAGTGGAGCGACCTGTGGCCGTCCATAAGCTGGGCGCTCGTCGACTACGCCAAGGTTCACAAGCCATCCTATTTTTATATGAAACGCAGCTTCCAATCGCCCAATGCGTACGCCAAGATCGCGCCGGGCCAGGACGAGGCCGAGCTGTACCTGATTCACGATCACGGCGACTTCGATGGTCGCATCGTCATCGAGTTCTACGATCTGGACACGGATAGCGTCGTACAGTCCGTCGTGAACGAGGTGAAGGGCACGGGTCACCGGTCGACGCTGGTCGGCACGTTTTCCGTGGCGGGCTTCGATCCCGCGCGGACGGTCGTCTGCGTGAACTTGTATCAAGGCGATACGCGCTTGGCCGCGAACACGTACCTGCTGGGCAAGCCGCATCAGCTCGCGCTGAAGCCGGCTGCCGTCCAAGTGACGCAGGAGACGCTGGCGAACGGCGATACGCGCTTCGCGCTGACGACCGATGCGTTCGCCAAGGACGTCGCACTGGTCGACCTGCCGGGGACGCTATCGGACAACTACTTCGACCTGCGCGCGGGCGAAAAGCGGGAAATCGTGCTCAAAGGCGGGCTGCCGGAGGGCGCGAAGGTCAAAGCCGCCTGCTTGAACCAAGTGAAGACGCTCGACTACGTCTAATCGAAACGCGCCATTGAAACGCGGCATACCGAAAACAGGCCGATTCGGCCCGGTCAAGTCCCGGAGATGCTCCCGCAAGGGAGATATCGCCGGGACTTTTTTGTATGGAATTTGCAACAGAAGTCCCGAGTTCGCCCGAATTGATAACGCGCGGAAAAATTTACATATCCAAAATATAGGCCGCCATCCCGGTTTACAAAACCTGCCTATAATGAGTAACAGATCAATCAAAAGAAGGGTGACTGGGCGCACATGGTGATGAAGAAAGCAATCGCGGCAACGATTCTGGCAGCGGCTTTGGGAACGGCGGCGGCAGGAACGGCAGGCGCAGCACAACCGAGCTCGGCGACCGCTTCCAAAGCGGTAACGGCAAAAGCCGTAGCGCTGACGGTCAAGCAATCCGTATTCGTCGTCAACTACAACGACGCGCAAATCCGCACGGTGTTGTCGAACGGCGAGACGCTGGTCTCGGTACGCGATCTGAGCGCTGCGATCGGCGCTAAGCTGTCGGCGGTAAACGGCTACACGACGCTTACGCTGGATTCGCATACCTTTGCTTTTAAGACGGGGGTCAAGCAAGCATCGGTCGACGGCAACATCATCAATTTAAATCAAGCGGCGAAGGTGCTGGACGGAACGGCATTCGTAGCGGTCAAGCCGGTTGTACAGGCCCTTGGCGGCACGATGGCGCTGAAGGACGGCAAGCTCGCGATCAACACGATCAAGCTGCTCGCAGGCGGCGACAACGCGCGCTTCGTGAACGCAAGCCAAGCGATCGTCTCCGTAGAGACGGACGCGAAGCGCACGGACTATCTGGTGGACGTGGCGACCGGCAAATCGGCCGAGCTGCTCTCTTCCGAAGGCGGTTCGGACCTGATCGTCGCTCCGGGCGGCGCCAAGGCAGCTTACACGGACGCTGAAGGCGCCGTGTACGTGATCGACCTGGCGAGCAAGCAAGCGAAGCAGATCACGGCCGACACGTCGATCAAGACCGAGCTCGTATGGTCCGCCGACGGCTCCGCGATCTACTTCCTCCAAGGCGATAAAGGTTCGGTCATCGCGAAGGTAGACGTCGCAACGGGCACGATCTCGAAGGTTGTAGAGGACAAGGTCGATTATAAGTCCGCGCTGTCCGTCTCGCCCGACGGCAAGAAGTTCGCGTACCTGGTCACGACGCCGCCGAAGGCGACCGCCGACGGCACGGATCTGGACAAGGACACGGTCGCCATCGACGCGAGCGGCGAACAGGTACAAGTGAACCTGTTCGATACGACGGCCGAAAAGCCGGCCGCGGTCGCGCTGACCTCGGCGAAGGACGACAAGCTGTTCGTGGTCTCTCCCGACGGCAGCACGGTTTACTATGTAAGCGTGGCGGACGAAAACGCAAACGCCACGGTCGCATCGGTCGACAAGGACAAGAAGACGGCTACCCTGTTGGCCGAAGGCGACGTAGAAGAGCTCGTCCTGTCCGACGGCAAGCTGTACGTCTTGACCGCAATCAGCGATGCCGAGTCCGGGATCTATGAAGTCGATCCGGCGACGGCATCCAAAAAACTGCTGTACAACGTGTCCGCTTCTGCATCCGGACTTGCCGTGAACGGATCGCAAATCATCATCGCCCTTGAAGACGGCCTGTACGTGAATGCGAACGGCACTTGGAAACCGGTCACCCGCTAATTTTTCCCAAATACGAGAGGAGCACTTATTCCCATGAAAAAATGGTTCAAACCCGCCGCGCTGATCGCGCTTGCGGTCTCCCTGACGGCCGGCGGCGCTTCCGTCGCGTCCGCGGCTAGCTCGCTTAAAGGCAAGATTGTCATCAACGGCTCGTCGGCGCTGCTGCCGCTGACGCTGCAAGCGAAAAGCGAATTCCAGAAGCTGAACCCGAAGGTCAAGATCTCGGCGTCCGCGGTCAGCTCCATCGCAGGTCCCCAATCGGTCCGCAAGGGCATCGCCGACATCGGCGCGGTAGACTGGGATGCATCCGTCGACGTGCCAGGTTTCAAGAAATTCGACGGCCAAGTGGCCAACCCGGTCGCCGTCACGGTATTCGCGGCCGTCGTTAACAAAAACGTGAGCGTCAGCAATCTGACGACCAAGCAACTGCAAGACATTTTCTCCGGCAAGGTCACGAACTGGAAGGACGTCGGCGGCTCGGACGCTAACATCGTCGTCGTCAACCGCAAGTTCGGCTCCGGTACCCGCGTTAACTTCCAACTGAAGGCGCTGGGCGGCCAAGACTTTATGACGAAGGGCGACAACTACAAGGAAACGGGCTCGAGCGGCGACATGAAGACCGCGATCGAAACGACGCCTAACGCCATCGGTTACATCGACTTGCCTTACGTGACCGACAAGATGAAGGCTCTGTCGATCAACGGCGCCGCGCCGACCGAGAAAAACGTGTTGAACGGCACGTATAAGGTATGGGGCATCGGCTACTTCATGACGAAGGGCCAGCCGACGGGCGCAACCAAGGCATTTATCGAGTACATTCAAAGTGCGAAGTTCCAAAACGGCTCGCTGAAGAAGCTGAAGTTCATTCCGCTGGCAGCCGTCAAGTAATAAAAGCAAAACCGATCGTATCACGCCATCAAGCCGGCTGCAGCGTCAAAGCGCTTAAGGCCGGCTTTTTCTTTACGTTTTCACCTGGGAGAGGAGATTCGTCCTATGCTTGAGATGAACGCGCAAAGCCGCGTCATCGCGCCGGCGGAGCTGGGCAACAGCTTGCGCCAAGCCGGCGGCGATCCGCTTGACCGCAGATCCCGGCTGAGATTTTTCAATTCGACGTTTAAGGTCGTCTGCGTATCCGCGGCCGTATTCGTTTGCCTCGTCCTGTTCGGCATTTTGATCTTGATGTTCAGGACGGGCGTCATGACGTTCGAAACGGTTTCGTTCAAACAATTTTTCTTCTCGACCAATTGGGACCCCGAAAACGGACATTTCGGCGCGCTGCTTTTCATATTCGGCACGTTCGCCTTGACCGCACTTACGCTTGTGCTTGCCGTCCCGGTCGCCGTCCTGATCGCCGTATTCCTGGCGGAGATCACGCCGGTATGGCTGCGCGGGGCGCTGCGCCCCATCATGGACCTGCTCGTGGGCATCCCGTCCGTCGTCTACGGCTACCTGGGACTGACGATTCTGATCCCGATGCTCCGCGAATTGACTGGACGCGATCTGGCAGACGGACTGCTCGCCGCCGCGATCGTGCTGGCGATCATGGTGCTGCCGACCATCGCCCGCATCAGCGACGACGCGATCTCAGCCGTTCCGAAAAAATACAGGGATGCCTCGTACGCGCTAGGCTCGACGCGCTTCCAGACGATCTTCCGCGTCGTGCTGCCCGCCGCGCGCAGCGGCATCGTCTACGCGGTCATCCTCGGCATGGCGCGCGCGATCGGCGAGACGATGGCCGTCGTCATGGTCATCGGCAACACGCCGCAGCTCGCCGACAGCCTCTTCACGCCGACCGCCGTGCTGACGAGCAACATCGTCATGCAGATTACGAGCGTCGAATTCGACTCGACCTGGAACTATGCGCTATACCTGATGGGCTTCCTTCTGCTCGCGATCTCGCTGCTGCTGATCGTCGCGGTTCGGCTGCTGCAGAAGAAGGGAGCGAAGGCATCGTGAGCGACTCTTCCAAAAACGGCGCGCCGATCGCGCCGGTACCCGGCTCCACCACGGGAACCGCGGCAGTTCTCCGTGCGAATGCGTTCGCGAGATCGTCGAGCTCCGCCGCAAGAAACGACCGGATATTCAACGTGTTCGTCTGGGCGTTGGGCATTATCGTCATCCTGTTTATTCTCGGCCTGCTGTTCATGCTGCTGCGCAAGGGACTGCCGAATTTGACCTGGGACTTCCTGACCGGATTGCCCAGCGAGATCGAAGAAGGCGGAGGGATCGGTCCCGCGCTGTTCAACTCGTTTTATATCCTGTTCCTGTCGCTCGCGATCTCGATCCCGCTCGGCATGGCCGCGGGAATCTATCTGGCGGAGTTCGCGCCGGATAACCGCTTCATCGGTTTTATCCGCATTTGCGTCGAAGGCTTGTCCTCGGTCCCGTCGATCATCTTCGGCCTGTTCGGCATCTCGCTGTTCGTGGACATTTTCCAGCTCGATCTGACGATACTCGGCGGCGCGGTCAGTCTTGCTTTCTTGAACCTGCCGATGCTGACGCGCGTGACCGAAGAGTCGCTGCGTTCGGTACCTACGGAGCTGAAGAACGCCTCGTTCGCGCTTGGCTCCACGCATCTTCAGACGATCCGCACCGTGCTCATCCCGGTCGCCCTGAATGGCATTATTACCGGCATCTGCCTGACCGCCGGACGCGCATTCGGCGAGAGCGCCGTCATTATCTTGACCGCAGGGGTCACCACTTCGGGCGAGCTTTGGGACTTCAACCTGCTGTCGCCCGGCGAGACGCTCGCCGTGCATCTGTGGTACGTCCAATCCGAAGCGATCGTCCCGGACGCCGGCGACATCGCGCAAAAAGCGACGGCCGTGCTGATCATGATCGTATTGGCGATCAACCTCGTATTCCGCGTGCCGCTCTGGATAAAGGCGCGCAGGATGAAGGGCTAGCCCTATTTCGGCTGGAATTATCCAATCGGACTTATCGTAGTCATCGTAGTCAAGGAGGAATATATCGTGCAAGCAACGGCGCTTATCGAAATCAACAAGCTGAATTTATTCTACGGCGCTTTTCAGGCGCTGAAGCAGGTGTCCCTGGAAATCCCGCAGCGGGCGATTACCGCTTTTATCGGCCCTTCGGGCTGCGGCAAGTCGACGCTGCTCCGTACGCTGAACCGGATGAACGACATGATCCCCGGCGCTCGGGTGGAGGGCAGCATCGAGATCGGCGGGACCGATATTTACGGCGGAGACGTGCACGTGGAGACACTGCGCAAAAAAAGTCGGCATGGTGTTCCAGCAGCCGAACCCGTTTCCCAAGTCGATCTACGACAATGTCGCCTACGGGCCGCGTCTGCACGGCATCACCAAACGCCGCGAGCTTGACGAGATCGTCGAGAGCAGCCTGCGCTCCGCGGCGCTCTGGAACGAGGTCAAAGATCACCTGAAGCGCTCCGCGCTCAGCCTCTCGGGCGGTCAGCAGCAGCGCCTGTGCATCGCCCGCGCGCTCGCGGTCGGACCCGACGTGCTGCTCATGGATGAAGCGACGTCGGCGCTCGATCCGATCTCCACGATCAAGATCGAGGAGCTTGCGCAGGAGCTGAAGGACCGCTACACGATCGTCATGGTTACCCACAACATGCATCAGGCCGCTCGCGTTTCCCACCAGACCGTCTTCTTCTTGAACGGGGAAGTCGTGGAGTACAGCGCAACGGAGAAGCTCTTTTCCGATCCGTCCGACCAGCGGACGGAGGACTATATCAGCGGGCGGTTCGGCTGATCTCGGCTTCATACGTGCGGTTTCAACTCAAGGCGAAGTAGAGCCTTGGGTTTTTCTTTTATAAGAAGCTATTCTTACGGGGAGAGAACGGACGCGAGGCCGGTAGCGCGCGGAGCGCCAAGAAGCATAGGGCGTTGGACCGATGCTCGCCGCAGGCTAGTACGCTTGTTTCGCTCGCTCATGCCATTATCCCGTTCACTCAGGCGGCGCATTTCCTCGATTTGTTATATCTATCGGTGCGGACTTTAGGTGAGAGGGTCGTGCGCTCAGACGATAGCGCTGGTGCCATCCTGCAGGATGTAAATCGTCCAAGGCTGGTAGGGTGTTTATTTGCGAGCTATCGTGCAAAGTGCATGATAGATCGTCTTCTCAGCGAAATCCAGCATTTTCCGTTGAGAATCCTGCACTTTTGCGCGTTAGGCGAAACGGCTTGTGAGCGTTGATCTCGATCGTGTACTTTTGCACGATAGCTAGTCCGGAATTTTCGGCTTAAAAAGAACCAATTCTGCAAAAGGATATCATCCTAAGTCAAAAGGCGTATGCAACAGCAAATAGTCTCATCCTGAGCGAACGGGATAATGGCATGCATTAGAAAAAGCCGCATCGTTCGCAGCGAAGGCAGGCGATTATGGCGGGGCTCATTCGTTATAAATGAAATGGGCCCGCGCTCCGTCGCCGGAGTGCGGGCCGATCTCGTGCGTATCAGTCCCCGGACAAGCCGGTTTCCTTGATCATAACGTCGTGCGCGCCGCCCTCGACGAGGCTGGTCGCGGAGACGAGCGTGATGCGGGCCTCGCGATGCAGCTCGGGGATGCTGATCGCTCCGCAGTTGCACATGGTGGACTTGATTTTGCCGAGCGTCTTGTCCAGGTTCTCCTGCAGGCCGCCCGCGTATGGCACGTACGAGTCGACGCCTTCCTCGAACAGCAGGTTTTCCTTGCCGCCACTGTCGTATCGCTGCCAATTGCGCGCGCGGTTCGAGCCTTCGCCCCAGAATTCCTTCACGAAGTTGTTGCCGACCTTCAGCTTGCGCGTCGGACTCTCGTCGAACCTGGCGAAGTAACGGCCCATCATGACGAAGTCGGCGCCCATGGCCAGCGCGAGCGTGATGTGGTAATCGTGCACGATCCCGCCGTCGGAACAGAGGGGGACGTAGATGCCGGTCTCCTGATAATAACGGTCGCGTTCCTCGGCGACCTCGATCAGCGCGGAAGCCTGGCCGCGGCCGATGCCTTTTTTGCTCGCGGGTGATGCAGATGGAGCCGCCGCCGATCCCGACTTTAACGAAGTCGGCGCCTGCCTCTACCAGATACCTGAAGCCTTCGCGGTCGACGATATTGCCGGCGCCGACAGGGATGTCGAAGTTCGACTTAATATATTCGATCGTATCGCGCTGCCATTCGCTGTAGCCGTCGGAGGCATCGATGACGAGGATGTCCGCGCCGGCCGCTACGAGGGCGGGCACGCGCTCTTTATAGTCGCGGGTGTTGATGCCTGCGCCGACGACGTAGCTCTTGTTGGCGTCGAGCAGTTGAAGGGGATATTCTTTGTGGGCGTCGTAATCTTTGCGGAAAACGAGGTGCTCGAGCCGCTGCGACTCGTCCACGACCGGCAGGACGTTGAGCTTGTGCTCCCAAATGAGGTCGTTCGCTTCGGGAAGCGAGATGCCCGAGCGTCCGCAGACGAGCGAAGCGTAGGGCGTCATAAAAGATCGAATCGGTTTGTCGGACGGATCGCGGCTGTCGCGGTAATCGCGGCTCGTGACGATGCCAAGCAGCTTGCCCCGCGGCGTGCCGTCGTCCGTGATCGCGACGGTAGAATGTCCCGTCGATGCCTTGAGCGCCTTGACGTCGGCGAGCGTATGATCCGGCGTGAGGTTGGAGCGGCTCGCGACGAAGCCGGCCTTGAACGATTTGACTTTGCCGACCATGCTGGCTTGCTCGGTGACGGGCTGGGAACCGAAGATGAACGAGATGCCGCCGCTGCGGGCGAGGGCGACCGCCATCGCGTTGTCGGAGACGGACTGCATGACGGCGGAGGAGAAGGGGATGTTGAGCGACAGGCGAGGCTGCTCGCCGCGGCCGTGCTTGACGATTGGCGTTCGAAGCGATACCCGTTCGGTCGTGCATTCGCGCCGCGTTAAGTTCGGGATCAGCAAATATTCGCTGAACGTGCGCGAAGGTTCGGTATAATATTTGGCCACTGTCTATCGTCCTCCCATAGCTCTCGCTCGATAAATTTTAACAATAGTAGCACGAGCGCGCGGGCTTGGCAACGGATGATTGCGAATCGCGGGTAATCTATCGGCAAACGCAGGACAGTGTGATAGGATATAGGGTGACGAAAGACGATTCTTTTTTCAATCGAGGTGCGAAAAATGTCAGCGCTTACCCCAGAAGAACGGCTGCTCTGGCCGGATGGAGCTCCATACGCCAAAGGCGACACGCCGGAGGACCGGCCCGCTTTGTTTCCTTATTTGCTCGATGGGACCGGCCATCCGGTCGTCATCGTGGCGCCGGGCGGCGGCTACGGCATGCGGGCCGACCACGAAGGAGAGCCGATCGCGAAGTGGCTTAACGGCCTTGGCATCTCCGCCTTCGTGCTCCGTTACCGCGTCGCGCCGTACAAGCACCCTGCGCCGCTTACCGACGCACTGCGCGCTGTCCGTACGGTGCGCGCCCGCGCCTCGGAGTTTGGCATCGACGCGGGGCGCATCGGCCTGTTGGGCTTCTCGGCGGGCGGACATCTGGTCGCATCGGCCGGCACCCAGTGGGAGGGGCCGAATCCGGAAGCGTCGGACGAGACCGATCGCGTATCCGACCGGCCGGACCTGATCGTGCTCTGTTACCCCGTGATCACGCTCCGGGATCCGCACACGCACGCGGGCAGCCGCCAGAACCTGCTCGGCGAGTCGCCTGAAGCGGCGCTCGTGGACGCGATGTCCGCGGAGCTCCGCGTGACGTCCGAGACGCCGCCGGCCTTCTTGTGGCACACGTCCGACGACGCCGCGGTACCGGTCGAGAACAGCCTCCTGTTCGCCGCGGCGCTGCGCGAGAAAGGCGTGCCGTTCGACCTGCACGTTTACAGCAGCGGGGTGCATGGCATCGGCCTGGCGGAGGACCATCCGTTCGCCTCCGGCTGGACGTCGGCCGCCGCGGCCTGGCTGAAGACGCAAGGGTTTTAATTGGCGTTACGATCGTCAAAAGAAGGCTTGGTCCGGCCTATCCGGACCAAGCCTTCTTTATGCGGCGAATCCGCCGTTATAGAATCGGCGTCTGCTCCGGCGTTACCTCGATCGGCTCGGGCACGATGAGCGTATCCGCGAGAAACGCCGTCAGCCGCTCGCTGAACAACTGGCGCTCGTCGAACAGCATTGCGTGCCCGCTGTCCTCGAAACGGTGGAGCGTCGAGCCCGGAATGAGACGGTGCATCTCTTCGCCAAGCTCGAAGGGACAGATCTCGTCCTGAACGCCGTGGAAAATCGCCGTAGGGACACGGATGAGAGGAAGATCCTCCCGCAGGTCCTCCGTGCGCAGCGACTCGAGCGCCTTGTAAGTGCCGACGGCTGAAGCTTCGAAGGCAAGCGACTGCAGCCATGAGGCCATGCCCGAGCTCGGCTTGGCCGCCGTCAGCATTTTGCCGAATTGGGCGGCGAGCGCCGGCCGGTCCGCGTACGCCTGAAGGATCATGTCGTCGACCTTGTCGGGCGGCGTGCCGAGGACGAAGTCTTCGCGCTGCACGAACGAAGGCGCGGCTGCACCGGCCAGCACCAATTTGGAGATGCCGTGTCCCGAATGGCGGGCCATGTACCGCGCGGCGACCGCGCCACCAAGCGAAAAGCCGACGAGCGTCGCGCCGGTTATGCCGAGACGGTCGACAACGGCTTTGACGTCGTCCGCCAGGCTGCAATAATTGTAGCCGTCCCAGGACGCGTCGGACTTGCCGAAGCCGCGCAGATCGATGCCGATGCACCGGTAGCCGAGCCTAGGCAGCTCCATGAATTGATATTCGAACATTTTGTGATTGAGCGGCCAGCCGTGAAGGAAAATGACGGGCGTGCCAGCTCCGATATCCTCGACGTAAATACGGACGCCTTGCTCGCTTTCCACGTAATGCGACATCGCGATCCCTCCTGCTCTGATTGAACTCCGCTAGCGAATCGGCGAGGCTCGAGACCCGTTGACAGCGGTCCGTTCAAATGTCCTTACCCTCGTCTTGGCAACCTCACGCTGAAGCGCGGATCAAGACATGTTCAAGAGGGACGATGCCGCCTCGGGTCTTGTCCCGCGCGCATACGCTGTACGGAGTCTGCCGGCGGATCCCGGACGAACGTACGGCTCGGGGGGGAGGGAAGGGGATGTCTTGGACGTTGAACTGCGCGGTTGCCGTGGCCGGCTCGGTGCTGACTTTCGCATTCGGCATGTGGAGCGAAGCGCTGACGCTGCTAGTCGTCGCGATGGGCGTCGATTATGTGACGGGCGTGTACGCGGCAGTCCGGTCCGGTCCCGGCCTGAACAGTCGGACGGGCTTCAGGGGATTGGCTAAAAAAAGGCTTGATGCTGCTCGTGCTGCTCGTTTGCCATCGCATCGACCAATTGCTGGGCATGAACGCCGTGATGGGAGGCGCGACTTATTTTTATTTGGCGAACGAACTGATCTCCATCATAGAAAACTGCGGCCGGCTCGGCTTGCCGCTTCCGGAGCGGTTGAAGCAGGCTGTTCAGATCTTGAAAAGCAAAAGCAAGGACGATGATTTAAAATCGTAAAAATGGCAAAAATTATTAACGGATCGTTCATTAAATTGTCAAAAGTGAAAAAAAGTTGACGCTTTCACGTCGTCAATAGTTGAGTTGAAGCGCCCCTTTTAGGTAATATAAGAGGTAGACATTTCGAGGAAGCAGGGGGGAGCAACGATGTTTAAATGGATCATGCCGGCATTGCTTGTCGTGGCCTGTCTTTTTGCTGTGTACCTCTTGGCTAACGATCTGCCGGCGAAGCCCGAGAGCGAGGACGCAGGTTTGGCCGAAGGCCAGGAATTGCTGAAGATCACCGCGACATCGGCAGGGTACAAGTTCGACCAAGCGGAGTATCACGTGAAGGCCGGCACCAACTACAAGATCAAATTTTCGAACAAGCTTGGCGTGCACGGCGCGGGTATCGAAGCTGCCGGCCTTGAGCTGAGCGCCGACAAGCCGGAAGCGGACTATACGTTCCCCGAGAGCGACAAGGGCAAGACGATCGAGCTGCACTGCACCATCATGTGCGGACAAGGCCACTCGACGATGAAGTCCACGATCGTCGTCGAATAACGATCCTTGCGCAAAGGAGAAAGGAGCCGTTGCCGGCTCCTTTTTTTCATAAGGCAGTTTGCCCGCGGCGACCGTCAGGCGCTTCTTCGCCGGTAGAGCTTTGCGATCAAGTAGTCGCAAACCGCTCCGATGACGGCGTAGCTGAGCACGGTGAGCGCGTACATACCCATCACGCTGACCTTATGAATGTCGCCGAACAGCTCCACGAACCAGATGGGCACGCTGAACATGAACAAAAAGGCGTTGTGGGGATCGTATCCCGTCGCGTTGAACAAGCATAGCGCAAGTCCGATCACCGTGAACACGATCGTATAAGTGAGCCGCATGACCTGCCTCCTTCCGCGGCGTCCAGCGAGAATGCGTATAGTATGCGCGTCGCGCCGGGCGGACATGCGGGATAGCCGGACGGATCCATGCGCACAATCCAGAAAGGGGACAAAAAAAATGCTGACCCATATCGTATTGTTTAAATTGAAGGACCGCAGCCCCGAGAGCGTCGCCAAGACGGCGGCGGTGCTCCGCAACATGGAAGGGAAGATCGAACAGCTGCTGTCGATCGAGGTCGGCACGGACGTCGTTCATTCCGAGCGTTCCTACGACGTTTCGCTCGTGACGAAGTTCGCCTCCCTTGAGGACATGCAGGCGTACCAGGTGCATCCCGAGCACAAAAAGGTCATCGAGCATATGACGGTCGCTCGCGAAGCGCAAGCCGTCGTCGATTACGAGAGCTAAGGGGCGGAAGCATTGAATACGACGACCGACTCCGGCGCCGGCGATCTGTACGAAATGATGACTTATCTGCTGGTGATCATCATCAGCGCGTTGATCATGGTCTATTGGCTCCGGCGCAAAGGCCGCAAAAAGCGCGGCAAGAAAGATTGAGGGTGATGGCATGTACTACGTGAACAGAGAAGCGATCGCGAGCCGGCTGCGCTGCGTGCCGGATTTGGGCGACGCATCGTCCGGACTCGCGGCTTCATGGCAAGGCGATCTGTTGCAGGGGCTGGCGCAAGAGCGATGCCTGCATCTGGCGCTCGAGATCGTGACGGACGTCGGCAGCTTCCTCATCGACGGCTTCATGATGCGCGACGCGGGCAGCTACGAGGATATCGTCGGCGTCATCGGCGGCGAAGGGGTGATCGGCGAACGCTTGGCCGAGCGTCTGCGCGCGCTCGTATCGCTTCGCAGGCCGCTCGTCCAGGACTACGACCTGTGGCAACGGCAGCAGCTTCATCCGCTTACGGGCGAGCTTAAGGAGCTGTTGGATTCGTTTTCCGAATCGGTAAAACAATACTTGACCAGCGAGCTCGATCCTTGGGAGCAGCCTCGTTGACGAGGATTGGCAATTTACGCTGCCCGCTTATTCCTATACAATAGGAGCATAAGCGGGCGGCTTTTTTGGTTTGGCGCCGTTCGCACGTGGGAGGAGAGGCCTATGCTGCCGCACGAAGACGGAAGGACAACACGCCAGCAGCTGCTTCAGACGCTCCGTACGGGCGGGGGCGGCAGCATCGCCTCGCTCTCGCAGGCGCTGTCGATCACGGAGATGGGCGTCCGCCGCCACGTGCAGGCGCTGGAGCGCGAGGGACTCGTCGAAGCCGAGACGGTTAAGCAAGCGATGGGCAGGCCCGTTTCCATCTACCGACTGACGCCGCGCGCGGACGATCTGTTTCCCAAAAACTATCCGCAGCTCGCGCTGGATCTGCTCGGAGAGCTCGATGACGAGCCCGCGGGCGAGGCGATCATCGGCCGCATGTTCGCGGGACGCCGCGACAAGCTCATCGCCAGGCACAAGTCGGCGATGGCCGGCGCGACGCTCGAGGAGCGGGTGGCCGAGCTGGCCGCGATCCAGCAGGCCGGCGGCTATATGTCCCATTGGGAGCGGGACGGGACGACGGGCGAACGGTTTACGCTGTACGAGTACAACTGCCCGATCGCCCAGGTCGCGGGCAAGTACCGCGAGGCGTGCCGCTGCGAGCAGCAGCTGTTCGAGGCGCTGCTGGGCGCAGAGGTCAAGCGGACCGAATGCATCGCGGACGGCGGGGCGAAATGCGCTTATGCGATCCGGCGTCCGGCGAAGGAACGGGCTGCGACTTCTTAAAATCGCGAATACTGGCACAGACGTAGCCGGCGGAGGCGGTAAAGCTTCCGGCCGGCTTTTTGCTGCGCTGCAGCAGCATATTCTCGCGATTTGCAAGAGGAGGAATGAGCGCTAACGGCGGCGCTGATAGCAGATCCAAGTGGCGACCGAACGGCACGATAAAAATAAAGCTTGTCCGATGTGTCAGGACGGGCCGGATATTCTTATACTGTGTTAAGCGCATGGGCGGATGCCCGGCTTCACGAGCGAAGGTTCGATTCGGAAGGAGGAGAGACGATGGCTTGGACGATCGCAGGATACGCTGCGGCGGTCATGTTTGCGGCCGTGGCGGTCGCGGCGCTGCTCGCAGGGATGTCGGCGGCGCGCGCGCTGAACGCCTGCAGGGAGGCGGCCAAGACGCTGGAGGCGGAGGGCGCCGAATCGCTGCGGCAGATGCGCAGGCTGGCGTCAGGCGCTGCGGAGGCCGCGGAGCTGTGCCGCGGCGCGGCGAGGTCCGCGGCAAGGCTGGCCGAGGGCGGCAGGGCGTTCGGCGAAGCCGCTGCCCGCTCCGCCGAGACTGCGGCGGCCTTCCTGGATGCCTGGCGCGGACGGTTCGTCCGCTGGACGCAGGGCGACGCAGATTCGGCCGACGAGCAAGGCGGCGGATCGTCCCGCGAAGTCTCTCCTTCCGAAGGCGAAGGCAGGACCGGCTGACGCCGCAAGCGCGGATCCGACGCAAGGAACGACGGAATTCGAAAAACGGAGGGATTCACGATGGCAGAACGCAAGGTTGTTAAATCATTCCTTTTTTGGCGCCCTGTCCGGCGCCGCGCTCGGCGCGGCAGCGGCGCTGCTCTTCGCGCCGAAGCCCGGCAAGGAGCTTCGCAAGGATATCGCGGAAACGGCCCAGCTCGTCGGCGCGAAGACGGCCGATCTCGGCAAGGCGGCGGGCAATGCCGCGCAGACGGCGGCGAAGAAGTCCGCGGATTGGGCCGGCGGCGTACGCGCCAAGTTCGCCAAGAAGAGCGCGGAGGAGAGCGCATCCGCATCCGGCGACGCCGAGGCGATCTGACTCAGGATCGCGATCTAAGCTGCAAGTCAGCGCCGTCCGGAGCGTCCGGGCGGCGCCGCTTCATGCCTTGAACCGCATCTGAATATGCGCTAATATGTAGGTACCTTTTGCGCGAAAATCTCATAATTTATCTAGATTCGTCATCTCCTTAGCAGAAAGCGGTGTTCTCGTGCAACAAGCGATCGCAGTCCTGGACTCCGGCGTGGGCGGACTGACAGTCGTCAAAGAAGTGATGCGTCAGCTACCCCGAGAGAAGATTTTATATTTCGGCGATACGGCGCGCACGCCTTACGGGTCCCGCTCAGCCGAGCAAGTGGTCGAATTTACCCGGGAGATTGTCGACTATCTCGTCCAATTCAATCCGAAAATGATCGTCATCGCCTGCAATACGGCAACGGCCGTCGCGCTCGACGATATCACGAGCCGCGTCTCCGTGCCCGTCGTCGGCGTCATCGGTCCCGGCGCGCGCGCCGCGCTCGGACGCACGCGCACGGGCGTCATCGGCGTTATCGGGACGGAGGGCACGATACGCAGCGGCGCCTACGAGGCGGCGCTGAACACGCTGTCGGGCGGCAGCGTCCAAGTCGTCAGCCGCGCTTGTCCGGGCTTCGTGCCGCTCGTGGAGGACGGCAACTTCCGGTCCGAGCGCACGCAGGCGATCGTGGAGTCGTCGCTCGCGCCGCTGCGGGGCAAGCACTTGGACAGCCTGATTCTGGGCTGTACCCATTATCCGTTCCTTGCCGACGCGATATCCGAAGCGATGGGACCGGGCGTCGCGCTCATCAGCTCGGCCGACGAGACCGCCAGAGAGATCCGCTCGATCTTGGAGCGGTCCGGACAGCTTGCGGAGGCGGACGGCACGCCGCTGCACCAGTTTTTTTGCAGCGGGGATCCTGTCAAGTTCCGCGAGATTGCCCAGACCTGGCTCGGCGAGCAGATCCGGCTGACGCCTGTCGTCTGGCAGGTGCCGCATCTCGGCGCATAAGCATGCCAATTACCGAAGCCTTCCGGTCGTCGCTCAGACGGCAGGAAGGCTTCGTTTTTATTTTTCGCCGTCATATCCCTGCCTGCCGCGGCATACAAAAATATACCGCATCGACGCAAGGGGGAAGGCGAGCCTAGCGCTGCGCGCAGCGGACGCAGGGAGGGATCGTAATATGCGCATGGAAGAATACGTGGCAGCGCGCGGGGATACGTACAGGTCGATCGCCCGCGCGGCCCGGGTGGGAATCCGCGAACTCGCCGAAGCCAACCCGCAGCGGCCTGCCGACGAACCGCTCCGCCCAGGAGAGCTGTTGTACGTGCCCGCGGGAACAGCCCATAGGCGCATGTATGTCGTGCAGCCGGGAGATTCGCTGACGGCGATCGCCGAATGGATCGGCTGCGCGGATCGCCGGCTGAGAGAGCTGAATCCGCTGCTGCCCGCGGGAGACGAGCCGGCGCCTGGAACGCGAATCGCGCTGCCTGCGCCGACTTCAGGTCGCATCGTCGTGCCCTCGTCCGCCTACGGGCCGGACCGCGTGGCTGCAGACTTGAAGCGACTGGTTAGCGCGTTTCCGTTCGTAAAGACGGCTACGATCGGGAGCAGCGTCATGGGCAAGCCGATCCTTGCGGCCGGCATCGGGGACGGCCCTTTCCGCTGGCATTTGAACGCGTCCCTCCACGCCAACGAATGGATCACGTCGCTGATCGCGATGCGCTTCCTGGAGGATTACGGCCGGGCTTGCCGCCGCAAAACGCAGATCGGCGGCTTCGACGCGGCCGAGCTGTATCGGCGGACGACGCTGTGGGTCGTGCCGATGGTCAATCCCGACGGCGTCGAGCTCGTGCAGGAGGGGCTGCGGCCGGATCATCCGCTCGCCGCGCGGATCGGCCGCTGGAACCGCGGCTCCGCTTCTTTTCGCAATTGGAAGGCCAACGCCAGAGGCGTCGATTTGAACGACCAATTTCCGGCAGGCTGGGAGGAAGAGCGCTGCCGTCGGGGCGTGCATAGCCCTGCGCCGCGCGACTATAGCGGCGACGCGCCGCTCTCCGAGCCGGAGGCGGCGGCGCTTGCCGAGTTCACGGAGGCGCAAAGCTTCGACGCGGTCATCGCGCTCCACACGCAAGGGGAGGAGATCTATTGGAACTACGGCGGTCTCGAGCCGCCCGAGTCGAAGATCTGGGCGCACCGTCTCGGACTTGCTTCGGGCTATCGGCCCATAGCGCTGACGGGCAGCGACGCGGGTTTTAAGGATTGGTTCATCGCGAAGTATCGCCGGCCTGGATTTACCGTCGAAGCGGGCTGCGGGCGCAATCCGCTGCCGCTTTCGGCATTCGAGGAGATGTACGACGATTGTTTGCGGCTGCTGACGGAAGCGCTGGACTTAAGCCCCGGGTGAATATACAATAGAACATGATCTCCCCGGCGAAGCCTGTCATCCGCAGGGAGGGATGCCGACGATTGGAGTGAATACAATCATGCAATGCAAGATTACGCGCAATGCGGCCAAGATCCTGAAGCTCGAGCTGGACAAGCCGGAGAACGAAGGATTATATCTTCGCGTCCTGATTACGCACAGCCACGGCGATCACGCCCACTACGGCCTGGACATGTCCAAGCCGGCAGCGGACGACGAGATCGTCTCTACAGATAAAGGTATCGACGTCCTGTTGACCAAGGGCGCCGACCTGCTTGACGGCGTCAAGATCGACTATCTCTATTTTCCGCAGGAAGGCTTCGTGATTACGAATCCGAGCAAGGGGAACCATGGCGATCATTGATCGGGCGGCGCCCCCCGAGGTCCGCGTTATTCCAGCCGCGGACCCCAGCGCGGGCCCGAGCCCCAACGACATTCGTATTTGCGACAAATGCAACCATACCCGGGTCAAGACGCTGACGAGCAAGCTGCAGAAGCTGGACCCGGCGGCCGAGATCCGCGTCGGCTGCAAGTCGTACTGCGGCCCTTGCGCCAAGCGGGCGTTTATCTTCATCAACGGCCGGTACATCGCCGCGCCGACCGAAGACGAGGCGCTCGAGAAGATTAAGCCGTTTATCAAGGCCCGCAAATAATGCAAAGAGCGCCCGGCGATTAAATAGCCGAAGCGCTCTTTTTTTTGACCGTGTTTACGCCTAATTGATGGGTCAGTCTTCTTTTTTTAAGTTCGGGCAGCAGATCGTGCTCGACGACGACATCCGATACGCGAAGCTCCCGATCGGCCGCTTCCTTGCCTGCCGTGCATGCGGCCAGGTCCGTCGCCGTGCCGTCCGCGAGCGAGTAGCAGGATCCCGCATCGGCCATGCCGCCGTTCGAAGGCATATAGTACACCTTGCCGTCCGTGAATCCTCCCGTCCGGAAGACGACGGGCTTTTCAGCGGCGGACAGCATGCTGACGCCCATCATCTTGTTCTCTCCCATCGGGATGCCGAGCATCTGCAGGATGGTCGGGGCCGTGTCGAGCTGCCCGACCGCCTTTTCGCTGACGCCGGTATGTTCGTCGCCCGGGAAGTGAATGAAGAAGGGCACTTTGCGAATGATCGCGTCCATCTCTTCGTCGGATAGCGATTTTCCAAGCAGCTGTTCGTACGGCTTTTTGTCGTAGAGCGAGTTGTCGTGGTCTCCGTACATCATGAGCACCGTATTGTCCCACAGTCCTTCATCCTTCAACCGGTCCACGAGCTCTCCGATCGCCGCGTCGACGTAGTGCGCAGCTTTGATATAATCGCCGAAAGTCGTCCCATTGAAGTCGCCGACTTCGAATTCGGTTTTGTAATCGGGCAGATTAAAAGGATGATGGCCGGAAATCGTGATGGCGAATGCGTAGAACGGCGATGCGCCGCGTTCTTTGATCTGATCGACTGTCTGCTGCAGGAACGATTTGTCGCCGATCGACCAACCGAGCGGCTCGTCGTCGTCGAAGTCTTTGATGCTGTAGAACTTGCCGTACTCCATGTTATGGTACATATTGTTGCGGTTCCAGAAGCTGCCGTCGTAGGCATGATGGACCGTCGTGTCGTAGTCCTGGGCATTCAGGATCTCCGGCAGGCAGTTGAAGTCGTGGTCCGCGAACCGGATGAATACGGAACCCGTAGGCATCGGATGGAGTGAGCAGCTAGTCAGAAAGTCGGCGTCCGACGTGCGGCCCTGTCCGGTCTGATGATAGAAGTTGGAGAAATACAGGCTTTTGCCGATCAGCGCGTTCAGGTTCGGGGTAATCTCCTGTCCGCCCACCGATTGGCCGATGAGGAACGATTGAAATGCTTCGGCTTGGATCATGAGAACGTTCTTGCCCTTAGCCGCGCCGAACATCGGCTCCGATTCGGCCTGCTCCTGAAGCAGCTTGCGATCGTCGAACCAGTCCTTCGCTTCTTGAACCTGCGATTCGCTGACGCCGCCGCTGAACCAATGCTCTTTGGCATAGCGGTACGTATCGTAGCCGTGGAATCCAAGCAAGCCGGTCACGTTATAAATCGGAATGTTCCACCAATTGCCGACGAAAAGCCCGCTGGCCCAACCGTTTTTTTGTTGGTTGACGGGTCCTACGATCATGGAAATGCCCAGCGCGAGCAGGAGACCTGCCAGTGCGGTATTCAGCATCAGGCGAGAGCGGGACCTGCTGCGTATTTGTATGCCGACGTTGCGGCGGGCAATCCGCGCCGGGCGCCAGTACCAGCACGCCCATACGGCATACGCGAGAGCTACCGGAATGTCGCACAGCAACACCAGATCCCCGCGATGAACCAGGCTCCAGATGCTGTCTTCAAGCGAGCTCACCTGGTTCGCCTGAAGGAGTACGGGAATGGATATAAAATCTTTAAAGTATCTGAAGTAGACGAGATCCGCGAACAAGATAACGGATAAGACTAAATCCAGCAGGGCCAGCGATACCGCGCGAGCCCGCCTCCCTGAGCCAGACCACCCAGAAGGTCGCGATGACCATGGCGCCGTAGTTGACCTTCCATTTCCATTGGTTCATGCCCCCGACGTTCAGCTGGTGATCGAGCCAATTCAGCTTGTATACGATCGAGAGAACGACCAGCATGGCGCCCCAATAGGGCCAGGAGGCCAGACCGCCGGCCGCCAGCTTGACGCCCTTCGTGGCTGTCGTTCGAAGCTGCGTATTCATAAAATGAAAATTCCTCGCTTTCCGGTTGGACCGAAAGTTCCTTTGCGGGCTCGCCGCTGTCCTGGCGCGTTTACATACAGAAAACAGTATAACGCTTCGACATCTTTTTTTCACGCGCGAATGATGCCGTATTTTGCAGGAAAGGCGGACAACGTATATAATTTTGTTCGCTTAGATAAGGGCGTGACACAAGTTTTCGGAGGAGGCGAAGCGGATGGCGGAAAACAGGGAAGATGAACGGGCGCCCAGTCCCGAAGCGTACTTCGACGGTTTGTTCGGCGAAGATGCAGATTTGGTCCGCGTGAGCGCGGCGATCCGCGAACGGGGGGATGCCCGATATTTCGGTGGCGCCCGGTTACGGCAGGCTGCTGACGATGCTGGTCGCTGCGGCGCGGTGCAAGGCGGTGCTGGAGATCGGCGCGTTGGCCGGATACAGTGGCATTTGCTTGGCACGCGGCCTGACGGAGGGGGGCAAGCTCACGTCGCTCGAGCTGAAGCCGGAATATGCCAAGCTAGCGACGGCCCATATCGTGGAAGCGGGTTACGGCGATTGCGCGGAGATGATCGTGGGGGGATGCGCTGGCGTCGTTAGACAAGCTCCAGGCGTCGGGGGAGGCGCTTCGACTTTTTTTTCATCGATGCCGACAAAGAAAATTATCCGAACTATCTCGAACGCGCGATCGGTCTTGCGGTTCCCGGAGCGCTGATCGCCGCCGACAATACGCTCCTCCGGGGACGTACGTTGAACGAAGCGAAGCAAGGACCCGCCGTGCAGGCGGTTCGGGATTTCAATCGGCGTCTCGCGACCGACCATCGTCTGCTCGGCACGCATTTGCCTTCCTACGACGGTCTCGCGCTGTTTATGGTCCGCTAGTCGCGGCAGGCGTTCCATTAACGAGCGAGCTTCGCGCCCAGAGCGAGGTGCCGAGAAGCGCGGCCGCGGAAATAAGAAAGAGGCCTTCGATGCCGATGTAGCCGGATAAGGCGCCTCCGATGACGGGGCCGGCCATGTTGCCGAGCGCCACGGCGCTGCTGTTGAAGCCGAACGCCATGCTCACTTTGTCGTCTGGGGTATGCCTGCGAATGAGCGCGTTGACCGTGGGGATGAGCCCGCCGACGAAGCAGCCCAGCAGAAACCGACAGACGAGGAGCTGGCCCACGTTCGCTACGAACGCCTGGGGAATAAAAAGGAGTCCGGCGCCGAGCAGCGAATAGACGAGCACGCGCGTGGCGCCCTTTCGGTCGCTCACCCTGCCGAGCAGCGGCGCGCTGATCATGTTGGAGAAGCCCGTGACCGAGCCGACGAATCCGGCCCAGAAGGCGAGATTCTCGGTCGTGCCGTGCAGATGCTGCACGTAGATCGGGATAAGCGCCATCGGGCTCAGCATCGCGAACTGGATGAGGAAGGTGACGGAAAACAGCGCCGGCAGCTGTCGAATGGCGGCAAGCTGCCGCAGTCCCGATGCCAGGCTGGCTTGCGGCGCGACGCGGGCGGCGGCCCGGTCGAAGCGTTCCCGCACGAGCAGCCAAGAGAGCACGGAGGCGACGAACATGAGCGAGCCTGTAATATAGAAGATCGGCCGGAAGCCGAACGTATCCGCCATCAACCCGCCGATCAACGGACCGAGGATCGTGCCGGCGGTGCCGCCGGATTGCAGCGTGCCCATGGCGAAGCCGATCTTTTCTTTAGGCGTCGATGCGGAGACGAGCGACACGGCCGCAGGGGAGTAGCCGGAGATGATGCCGTTGGCCATGCGGAGCAGCAGCAAATGGAGCGGCGTCGCCGCAAAGCCCATCAGCACCATGACGATCGACATGCCGAATCCCGATCGCAGCAGCATCACTTTGCGTCCATAGCGGTCGGACAGCTTGCCCCAAAGCGGCTGAAAGAAAAAAGAAGTGACGAAGTTCGCCGCGAAGATGAGTCCCGCCCAGACGCCGATCTCATGCTCGCCGATTACGCCGAGGTCTTGCTGCAGATAGAGGGACAGAAAAGGCGTGATCATCGTCATGCCGGCCATGACCAGAAAGTTTCCCAGCCACAGCACCGCCAAGTTGAGTTTCCAGCGTTCCAAGCGTGCACCTCGCTTCTTGTTCACGGGATATATAACGGTTTGTCAACTAATTGTCATAAGGAACCGAGGGCGGAAGGTTGTGGCATTCGGTCAAAAAGGGCATAATAAAACCGAATGATCGCTTCGTGCTCGGGACCCATCCTATACTTAAAAAGGGGATACTGCAATATGAATGACCGCTTCTTGCGCGCGTGCCGCCGAGAGCCCGTAGATCGGGTGCCCGTCTGGTACATGCGACAGGCAGGACGATACGACCCCGATTATCGTAAAATTAAAGAGAAATACAGCTTGCTCGAAATTTGCCGGCAGCCGGAGCTTGCGGCCGAAGTGACGATGATGCCCGTGCGCAAGCTCGGCGTGGACGCCGCGATTCTTTACTCCGATATTATGAATCCGGTCGCATCGATCGGCATCGACTTCGATATCGTCAAAGATATCGGGCCGGTCATCGACAATCCGGTCCGCTCGGAGGCCGATGTGGATCGACTTAAGCCCTTCGACGCTGAACGGGACTTGGGACATGTCCTCGAAACGATCCGCATTCTGAACCGGGAGCTCGACGTGCCGCTGATTACGTTTGCGGGCGCACCGTTTACGCTGGCCAGCTACATCGTGGAGGGCCGGCCTTCCAAGTCCTATATTCGAACCAAGGCGTTGATGTACGGCGAGCCGGCCGTTTGGCACAAGCTGATGGGCAAGCTCGCCGATATGGCCGCCGCCTACTTGCGCGCGCACGCAGCCTCGGGCGCTCAGGCGGTGCAGCTGTTCGACAGCTGGGTAGGCGCTCTTGCGCCCCGCGATTTTGCCGAATTCGTGCTTCCTCACGTCGAGAGCATCTTCGCGCAAACCGCGGATATCGCCATCCCGAAGATCTACTTCCCGGGCGTGAGCTCAGGCGAGCTGCTTCCATATATGAAAAGCTTGCGGGCCGACGTGATCGGACTCGATTGGCGCGTATCCATCTCCGAAGGCCGCGTGCGTACGGGCGGGCGGTTTGCCGTTCAAGGCAATCTCGACCCGTACGTGTTGACCGCGCCGCAAGAGGTCATCCACGCCAAAGCGCGCGCCATCTTGGACGAGGGCATGCGCGAGCCGGGCTTTATCTTCAATCTCGGACATGGCTTGTTCCCTGAAGCTTCGCTCGAGAAGTTGAAGGAGCTTACCGACTACGTCCACGATTATACCCGCCAAATGCTGGCATCGGAGGTATCTCTATGAGCGTTTCCGACCAAGCGCCGATCGGCGTCCTCGTCATGTCGTACGGTACGCCGGAGAGTTTGGAGGGCGTCGAGGCTTATTATACGCATATCAGGCGGGGGCATCCGCCGACTGACGAGCAGCTCGAGGATTTGACGTCCAGATACCGCGCCATCGTGGGCGGCGTTTTTCCGCTGCGGGAGAATACGAACCGTCAGGTGGAGGCGCTTCAGCGGCGATTGGACGAGCTGGCGGGGCAAGGACGTTACGTATGCTATCAAGGGTTGAAGCATGCGGCGCCATTCATTGAGGACGGCATCGAAGCGATGTCGCGCGACGGTATCGAACGGGCCGTTGGAATCGTCCTGACGCCTCAATACTCGTCGATGAGCGTCGGCGGATATTTGAAGAGAGCGCGGGAAGCGGCGGAACGACATAACGTTGCTTTTGCCGGCGTAGAGAAATATCATCTTCATCCGGTGTTGATCGAAGCGTTGGCCGAGCGGGTCACTGCCGGACTGGACAAAGCAGGCGTATCGGCCGACGACGGACTGGTATTGTTCAGCGCGCACAGTTTGCCCGCCCGCATCCTCGAGATGAACGATCCGTATCAGGATCAGCTGCTCGAGACGTCGAAGGCGGTCGCGGAGGCTGCCGGCATCTCCCGTTGGCAGTTCACCTGGCAGAGCGCCGGCCAGACCGGCCAGCCATGGCTCGGACCGGACATTGTGGAGACGCTGAACGGGCTCGCCAAAGAGAATGTCAAGTTCGTGCTCGTGACGCCGGTCGGATTCGTATCCGATCATCTGGAGGTTCTGTACGATATCGACATCGAGGCGAAACGCCATGCATCGGAGCTCGGACTTGCCTTGGATCGTATTCAGATGCTCAATGACGATCCCAAATACATGCAGGCGCTCGCGGATTCGGTAATCGGCGCGGCAGGCCGATATGACGAGAAAGCCGATGCCGCCGGAGCATCCGGGGTATGAGCGGCGAACGTTCGCTGCGGATCGCGATCGTCGGCGGAGGACTGACCGGATTAAGCGCCGCCTTCTACGCTTGCCGTCTTGCCGACGAAGCGGGCGTCCATGCGAGCGTCGCGGTATTCGATTCCTCGGACAGACTTGGCGGCAAGATCAATACGCTGCGGCGCGACAGTTTCGTTATCGAGCGCGGCCCGGATTCATTTCTGGGACGTAAGCTTCCGATGCTCCACCTGGCCAAAGACCTCGGTCTGTTAGGCGAGATTGTCGGTACGAATCCCGCTGCCGTTAAAACGTACCTCGCCCATGGCGGCAAGCTACTTCCCATGCCCAAAGGACTTAATCTGGGCATCCCGAACGACCTCGGCGCATTCGCGCAAAATTCGTTGATATCGCCGCACGGCAAGCTGCGGGCGCTCGACGAGCTGCGCATTCCGCCCAGATTGTCGGAAGAAGACGAGTCCGTGGGCGATTTTCTCGAACGCAGGCTCGGGAGAGAGATGGTCGATGCGATCGCCGAACCGCTTCTCGCAGGCATACACGCGGGCGATTTGTACAAGCTTGGCCTGCGGGCGACGTTTCCGCAGTTTGCGGAGATGGAGCGCAAGTACGGCAGCGTCATTCGCGGGATGATCGACGCGAAGCGCAAAGCCCCAGCGGCCGGCGCCAAGGCTGCGGCCGCAAGATCGGAGGCGGTCGGCGGCTATCCGATCCCGCCGACGGCTTTTTTGACCTTCCGCGACGGACTGAGCGCCTTGATCGATGCTCTCAAAGCCAGACTGCAGGCATATCGCTGCGACATTCGGATCGGCATCGGAGTCCGCTCCCTGGAACGCGCTTCTATGGATAATTCTCCTCATGCAGGCCTCACTTCCGGAGCCTACAACTTACATTTGGACGATGGTTCCTCCTATGAAGCCGATCGCGTGCTGATCGCTTTGCCGGCATACGCGGCGTCAGGGCTTCTGAATCCGCATATCGACGTTTCGGCGCTGGAGCGGGTCGATTACGTATCCGTAGCCAACGTTGTGCTCGGCTTTGACGCCAAGCCATTCGGGCATAAGCTGGACGGTTCCGGATTTTTGGTTCCTCACTCGGAAGGGCGGACGATCACGGCCAGCACGTGGACGTCAGCCAAATGGCGTCACACGGCACCGGCAGGGAAGCGACTGATCCGCTGCTACGTCGGCCGCGCAGGCGACGAATCCGGCGTGGAACTTCCCGACGACCGTCTCGCCGAAGCCGTTCGACATGATTTGAGGGAGCTGATGGGTTTGACCGCAGAGCCTGAATTCGTAGAGATCACCAGGCTTCGCCGCTCGATGCCTCAATACCCGGTCGGACATACAGACGCTATCGCGGCGCTTCGAGCGCAACTTGCGTCGTCACTGCCCGGCGTCTACGCTGCCGGGGCTCCATTCGATGCGGTAGGCCTGCCTGACTGCGTTGAAATGGGACGAACCGCCGCGGTCCAAATGCTCGGTTAATCGCGCAACAATCGACCGCCGCTCCGCCGATTAACGGCGAAGCGGCGGTTTTCGATTGACCTTCCATAAAATACCATCCTACTGAGCAGATGCTCTTTTTCTCGCCCGCATGCCACTATCCCCATGACTCAGGAAACGGGGGTACCTATGCTTTTTCGAAGCATCCTAACACCAGAAACAACCAACAAGCGATAAAAGAAACAGACCAGAATCAAGAATCACCATGGAATAACAATCGGCAATGTACAAGAATCAGCGAGAGACAATAAACAGCCAGAAAGCAGATTCAAATGAAAAAATCAACGTGAGACAAGCAACAGCAAGGGCAAGAAACAGCCGGAAACGCAGAGTCAACACAAAACAAGAAACAGCGGGAGATAAGAAAAAGCAATAAATCAGAAATCATCAAGGGTCAAATAATCAGCATCCCATCAAGCCCCCCAACGGGACAAATGAGAGCCTCTCCAACGGGCTTTGCTTCCGAAATAGAGCCAAGGCACTTGTAGCGTTGGTTTAAACGCGGTGAGTTGCGGATAGGTAACGACAGGAGAGTTCGCGCACCATTCGACCGTCGATTGAAAGGCCGAAGCGCTGCGAAAAGCGCAATTGAGGCGAAACGTAAATTCATTCAAATATCCTTGCAAATGCTTGGCGCCGATGCCGTTGAAGGTCAGGTTGAGCCAAGCGTTCAATTGTCGAGCAACCAAGCTTAGGGCAGGATGATTTTTACGATACCGGTGGATCTCGGGCAGAGAGGAACAATTGGTATGCGCTTCGTGAAATGCTTGGACGCCTTCGGGTTTGACAAATCGTTTATTTTGGTAAACGTGGCTCGGATCAGGTTGTTTGATCTTGATAACGGCAGGCAGGCCTTCGTCGTTGAACGAAGCGCCGATGAGCAACGGCTGACGTGCGTCATCGAAGGTCGGATCGCCGTAATAACATCGGTCGATGCGGACATCGCCGGTTAACAGGATGGAAGCGTCGGCTTCGGACATGGCGTTTCTGATTTTATGAGCCATCAGCCAGGCGGTTTTGTAGGTGACCTGAAGCAATCCGCTGAGCCGCAGAGCGCTGATGCCATCCGTGCGGGATAACAAATAGATCGCATGAAACCATCGGGTCAAGGACGTGCGGCTGCCTTCCATAACCGTTCCTACGATCAGGGACGTCTGTAGCCGGCATGAAGCGCATTCGTACAGGGGCAGGCGTCGAGTCGATATTTCATAATATCGGGTACTGCCGCATGCCGAACAGCGAAACCCGCCTGGCCAGCGAGCGTCGAACAAGGAAGAGATACAAGCTTGCTCCGTGCCGAAAGCGGCAAGAAACTCGTCGTTTGTCATCGGGGCTTCCAGCATGGCCACGGCGCTCCTTTAAAAAAAGCTCATTCCAATGATTAAATAATACCAAACATATGTTCTTAATTCAATCGTTGAATTCCAAATTTATGTTAAATGTAAATGTTAGTCGAAAGTTAAAAAATCGCTTTTCCTGAGCGACGGGGATAATGGCATGAAATCAAAAAAAGAGGTGTATAGCGCCTGTGCCAGCTTGTAGAAGATTTTATCCCTTGACCCTATGAATGTCTGCTTATGTATGCCTCCGCCGCGCTCTATAATGTGACTACGGCCCGCTTCCATCCTGCTATAATGACACCAGGAAGTTAGACGAACATTTATCCCTTATGCGGGAAAGAGAAAGGCTGGGTCCGATGAGTCTGGGCAAGCGCGTGTTTACCGCCTTTTTTTCTTTATCATCATGCCGCTCGTCGTGCTTGGCACGATCTCTTATTTGACCTTCCAGCATATAACGGAGCAGAAGTATTCGGATCAGATGGAGCTGTCGATGAACGCGATCGGCCGCAATCTGAACAATATGATCAAGGAAGCGAACTACTTCTCGGACTTCTGGGTGACGACGGAGGACAGCGTGGAGAGCGTGGAGCAGGCGCTCGGCGCGGGCGTGCAGAGTACCGGGGGCAAGCAAGACAAGTCCAAGGAGACCGAAAGCGGAGATTACGAGGAGCTGCTCGAGAAACAAAAGCTAACGGGCCGGGTGCTGCTCACGTACCCCGGGATTAAGTCGGTAACGCTGTACCATATCGACGGCAAAGTCGTGAATCTCCGGTTCGTCGTCGACGAGCCGATCCCGAGGGACGTGCTGGAGAGCAATCCGATCTACCCTGAAGTGCTGAAAAAAAACGGCGCGCCGGTATGGATCGGTCCGAACGAGGATGCGAGACTGACGGGCGCGAACAACCTGTTCACGCAAATCCGGGTGCTGCTCGACATCGATACGCTTCAGCCTAAAGGCGTGCTGGTCATGCGCTTCGGCATGACCGAATTGGCGCGGACTTTTAATTTTTATAATACGGAAGGGGACGGCGACAGGCGGTATCTTATCGTTGGCAGAGGCGGCGTCGTCGTATATGACAGTGCCGGGAAGAACGAAGGCCGGTCGTTCGCGGAGACCGACCCGGACGGCAGGCTGGACCTATCGCGTAACTTCCAGACCCAAAAGATGAAGTTCGACGGCGAGAAAAGCCTCGTCTCCGTCCACAATCTGGGCGACATCAAGCGCCTTGGCACGGGAGACTGGACGCTGGTCACCGTGACGGACTGGGGGTATTTGTCGGGGGATCTCGCTTCGATTCTCCGGTACGTCGTGATGATCACGATCGGCTGTCTGGCCTGCGCGCTCGTGTTCAACCTGATGTTCGTCCGGCGGACCATCAGCTTCATCGTGAGCGTCGTCGGCGCGATGCGGAAGGTGGAGCGAGGCGATCTCACGACGCGGGTGCCGGTGACGGGCAACGACGAGACGGTTATCCTCGCCAAAGGCTTTAACAGTCTCGTCGAGCGGGTGTCGGAGCTGCTCAGCGACGTGACGATGGAGCAGCGGCGCAAGCGGAAGGCGGAGATGATGCTGCTCCAAGCGCAGATTAAGCCGCACTTCTTGTTTAACGCGCTGGAATCGATCAACATTTTGGCGGTCCAGAACGAGGGGCGCAAAGTTAGCAAAATGGTGCAGCGGCTAGGCAATATTTTCCGCATCAGCATCACGCAAAAGGAAGAAATCACGATCGAGCAGGAGCTGGAGCATCTTCGCAGCTATCTGGAAATTCAAAAGTTCCGTTTCGAAGAGCTGTTCGAATATACGATCGAAGTCCCGCCGGCGTTAATGGGGCATTCGATTCTGAAGCTAACGATCCAGCCGCTCGTCGAAAACAGCATTCAGCACGGGTTTGAGGGCATCGATTATTCAGGCAAGATTACCGTATCGGCGGCGTTAGAAGACGAAAAAATCGTATTTTACGTGGAGGACAACGGTATCGGCATCTCAGACGAGCGGCTCGCCTCGTTCGCCTCAAGCGGCGTGACGACGCTCGAACAGCTCTATGAGGAATCGCCGGAGACGGGCGAGAGGCGCGGGATGGGCGTCGGGAATGTCGCCGATCGGCTGCGCATTCACTACGGCGCCAACTATGGACTGATGCTGTGCAGCGCGCCTGGGCAAGGAACGATCATCAAGTGCGTCATACCTAGCGAGACGGGAGGCGGCGAACGTGAGATTAAAGGCGCTGTTGGTGGATGACGAGATCAACATTTTAAAAAACCTTCAAGCCGTCATTCCTTGGGAAGAGCTTCGCGTCGACGTCGCGGGTACGGCCAAAAACGGCGAGGCGGCGCTTGCGCTCGCCCGCGAGCATTCGCCCGAGTTGATCCTGTGCGACATCCGCATGCCGGTTATGGACGGCATTCAGTTTTTGGAGGAACTGCGCGAGATGGGTTCCGACGCCGAGGTGATCATGATGACGGGCTACCAGGACTTCAGTTATGTCCGATCCGTCATTCGGTACGAGGTCAAGGATTATATTTTGAAGCCGCTCGACTACGACGAGTTGGGTCAGACGATCAGCAGGCTGGCTGACGGCATTCGGGAACGCAAGGCAGAGCAGCAAAGCATTCAGCGGGAGTGGCACCAGGTGTTTCACCTGGCCTACGAAAAAGTGCTCTACGACGTTCTGATGGAAGTAGGGGGCGGCTCGGCAAAGCCTTTCCTGAAACAACATGAGCTGTCGGGCGGGGGGGGTGTCGTTCGCAATGCTGCTTGTGGACGTGGCGGATTATTCGCAGAAGGAACGCAATTGGGACGATAAGGAGCGAAAGCTATGGAATTTCGCGGTCCACAACGTTCTTCAGGAATATTTGACATCGCTTAAAATACCTTATACCGCGTTGCAGGTTCGAAACGGGGAGTGGTGCGTGCTGATCGAACGCATGCCCGCAGCCGCGTTCGACAGGGCGGAGTGCGAGGAATGGAGCCGCCAACTGAGGGAAGCCGTGGAGCGGTATATCAAGATCCAAATACGCGTCGCGCTCCATCCGGCGCCCGTATCGCTGGAAAAGCTGGCGCGGGTTTACAAGAATCTGCAGCGTTCGCTCAGCCTGAACGCCGGAACAGACGATGCGGTTATCGTGCCCGAGCGGACGAAGCAGCAATCGGAGCATTCGCAGCGATTGTGGGATCGGATCGAGGAAATGGTCACGGGGCTCAAGCGCTGCGACCGCCGGAAAACGGAGGGCGCGCTGCGGGAACTGAACGAAAGCTTCCGTCATCTGCCCGACGATTCGTATGAGCGCGTGCAACCGATCCTTCACTATCTCTGCCTGCATCTGCTGCGGGAGATGCGTTCGATGGACGTCATACAGGGGGGAGGACGAGACGGAGTTTTGGAAGCAGCTCGACCGCAACCCGGGCATTCGCGAGACGCTGACCGTCATTAATCGGCTGGTCGACCGTTCGATCGACAATGTAATGAAAAAGAAGACGAGCGACGTGCTGATGCTGTCGGCGCGCGATTATATCGAACGGAATCTGTCCTCCGATCTTAGCATCGATGCGATGGCCGATTATTTGGGTATCAGCGGCAGCTATTTCAGCCTCTTGTTCAAGCAGCACTTCGGCGAGACGTTCGTCGAATACGTCACCAAGCAGCGGATGGAAATGGCCAAGTCGATGCTCGCCATCAGCGATAAGAGCATTACGGCGATCGGCTTGATGGTCGGCTATGCCGAACGAAGATATTTCACCCGGGTATTCAGCAAATATACCGGGTTTCTGCCTTCGGAGTACAGGGAGCAAACGCAGGGCAGGACGTTGGCGCAGGACAAAAACGATTCCGGACGATAATCGCGCGGAGCAACGAAGGAGAAAAGAAATGTCGAACCTTAATCGCGGTCCGGACGGCCTGGACCTCAAGAGCAAAGTCGGCCAGCTGTTCATGTGCGGATTCGACGGTCATGAGCCTGCAGACGGTATTCGCCGGTTGATCGAGGATTACGGGCTCGGCGGCGTCATTTATTTCAGGCGCAACTTGAAGGACGCCGTGCAGGTCGCTAGCCTGACGAAGGCGCTTCAGGAGAGGGCGGCCGTGCCGCTCCTGGTGTCGATCGACCAGGAAGGCGGCATGGTCGTGCGCCTGGAGGAGGGCGTGACGGTCATGCCCGGCGCGATGGCCATCGGCGCAGCCGGCGACGCCGAGCTGGCCCGCGAGGCCGCGATGCGGTCGGGCGCGGAGCTGCGGGCCCTCGGCGTCAACATGAACTTCGCGCCTTGCCTGGACGTGAACAACAATCCCCGCAATCCCGTTATCGGCGTCCGGTCTTATGGCGAGAATCCGCAGAAAGTGGCCAAGCTCGGCACGGCGGTCGTTCTCGGCTACCGGGAGGGCGGCATCGCGGCCGTCGCCAAGCATTTTCCCGGACATGGGGACACGGCTGCCGACTCGCATCACGCGCTGCCGGTCGTGCCGCACGGGCGCGATCGTCTGGATGCGGTGGAGCTCGTGCCTTTCCGGGCTGCCATCGCGGCCGGCGTCGACGCGATCATGACGGCGCATGTCGTTTTCCCGGCGTATGAGCCCGACGGCGTGCCGGCGACGCTGTCGAAGCGGATCCTGACGGGGGGTGCTGCGCGAGCGGCTCGGCTTTGATGGCGTCGTCGTCACAGACTGCCTGGAGATGAACGCCATTTCGGAAACGATCGGCGTCGCAAGGGGGGCGGTCGAGGCCGTCAAAGGAGGCGCGGACCTGATCCTCGTGAGCCATCGGCTCGATCGGCAGATCTCGGCGCTCGAAGCAGTGTACGAGGCCGTGCTGGCGGGCGAAATCCCCGCGTCCCGCATCGACGAAGCCGTCCGGCGCGTCTGGTCGCTGAAGGAGAAGCGCGGGCTGTTCGCTGGTACGTCGGCTGCGGCGCCGGACGCCGCGCTGGCAGAAGCGGTGGCGCGCAGATTGAGCGAACGAGCGGTGACGGTCGTGAAAGGCGCGGAGCGGCTGCCGCTCCGTGCCGACGGCCGGACGCTGGTCGTCTGGACGGAAGCCCGCACGAGCACGGAGGTCGTCGAGGCGGTCGAACAGAGCTGGACGCTCGGCGCGGCGCTTAGCGGAGGAGTGGTGGACGTAACCGAAATCGCGATCGGTCTCGAACCGACGGAGGCGGAAAAGAACGAAGTGACGTCGTCAGCCGTGGCTGCGGAAAGCATCGTGTTCTGCTCCTACGATGCGGGCTTCTACCCCGGGCAGGCGGCACTCATTCGGGTGCTGCATGAATCGGCCGAGGCGGCGGGCCGGACGTTCGTCCTGGCGTCCTTGCGTACGCCGTACGATCTGCTTGAGGTTCCGGCGGTTCCCGTATATATTTGCGCATACGAGAACAAGCCGTCGATGATGTCGGCTTTAGCGGGCGTATTGACCGGCAGGCTGCCTGCCGTCGGACGGCTGCCGGTAACGATCGGCGATTACCCTTGTTTCTGACCGATCTTCTTTATTATGCGAAGCCGCCGTTCAGCCTCAGCGCTGACGGCGGCTTCTTGCTTAGACCCGCCTGTCGCGGGTCATGGGGGGTTTCGCCTCGGCGTTCGAGTCTATGTTATAATAACGGGCATTAAGCGATCGTCGGAGGTCTCATCTGAATGCCTTATTCCCGTGTTCAATCCAAGCAAAAAGCCAAGCGGAAACGCCGCTTTCCGATCGTCGCCATCGCCGTGCTGGCCGTCGCGCTGATCGCGGCCGTAGGCGCGTATGCGGCATTCGTGGCGGGCAACGGGGACGGCGGCGCGTCGCCGCCGCCGGTCTCTTCCGCATCTTCGTCTGCCTCCGCGTCCGCGGGGCCGCAACCTTCCGGCGCTGCTGCCTCGCCGGCCGAATCGTCCGAGCCTGCGGAGACGCCCGATTCAGCCCCTACGTCCGAACCGGACGACGAAGGGCAAGGGGAGCCGTCGGACGAGGAGACGCCTGCAGCGCCTTCCCCGTCGACCGAAGCGCCTGCGGCCACGCCCGACGCAGGAACGGCTGAACCTAGCGATTCGGCGCCATCGGGCGCATCCGTCTCGCTTGCCTTCGTCGGCGATATTTTGCCGGCGTCGACCGTCGGCAAGCTGATCGAGCAATACGGCGTGGACTATCCGTTCAAGCTGGCAAAGCCGTTGTTGGAGTCGGCCGATATCGCGGCCGGCAACCTGGAGGCGCCGATCACGACGCGCGGCACGCCCGCCGAGAACAAGCAATACGTATTCAAGGGTAAGCCGGAATACCTGGCCGGACTCAAAAACGCCGGGCTGGACGTCGTCAGCCTCGCCAACAACCATACGCTCGATCAGGGCTGGGAGGGTCTGAGCGACACGATGGACGCGCTCGACGACATCAAGCTCAAGCATATGGGTTCGGGCGCGGACGACAAAGAAGCGTTCGAGCCCGTCTATATCGAGCATAACGGCATCACGGTCGCCTATATCGGCGTCTCCAACGTCGTGCCGGACGGCTCGTGGAAGGCGGGCCCCGATCATCCCGGCGTCGCCGAGACTTACGATACGACCCGTGCCGTGGCTACGGTCAAGAAAGCGCGCGAGCTCGCGGATATCGTCGTCGTGATGGTCCATTGGGGCAATGAGCGCGCGGATACCCCCAAGGACGCGCAGTTTAACGTCGGCCATACGCTGATCGACGCGGGCGCCGACCTGATCGTCGGCAGCCATCCCCATGTGCTGCAAGGCTTTGAGGCTTACAAGGGCAAGTGGATCGCCTACAGCTTGGGTAATTTCGTTTTTACGACGAAGCAGGCGTATTCCAAGACGCAGGATACCGGCGTGCTAACCGCGACTTGCACGGCGGACGGCAAGTGCCGGCTCAAGTTCGATCCGATGTACGCCAAGGCTTCGCAGCCCGGTCCGATGGCGCCTGAACAAGCCGAAGCGCTGCTGGCCAGGCTGAGTAAGGTATCGTACGGCGCGAGCGTCGATTCGAAGGGCCGCATTACGGCTAAGTAAAAGGAGCACGGAAAGAAAGGACGAATCGCATGAATGTGACCGAAAAGGCAGCCCTGCATCCGTGCGTCGCGCATCGCGGCTGGTCCGGCGCCGCCCCGGAGAACACGATGGCCGCGTTCAGGCTGGCGCTCAGCGAGCCTGCGGTCCAGCGGATCGAGCTGGACGTGCATCTGTCGAAGGACGAGGTGCCTGTCGTGATTCACGACGCGTCGCTCAAGCGAACGACAGGCGTCAAGGCCAGGGTAAGAGACAAGACCGCGGCCGAGCTGGCCGCGCTCGATGCCGGCAGCTGGTTCCACCGCATGTATGCGGGCGAAGGGATTCCGGCTTTATCGCAAGTACTCGAGCTCACGCGAGGCAGATGCAGGCTTAACATCGAACTGAAGGACGGGGAGCCAGACAAAGACCTGCTCGCGCGCAAGGTGGGAGAGCTGCTGCAGGCGCATGAACGCGAGGAGGATTCGATTTTGACGTCCTTCGATCATGCGCTGCTGCTCGCCGCGAGACGCCATGCGCCGCGCACGCGGACCGGGCTCATCCTGGACAAGCGGCCGTCCAACATCGCGGCCGTCCTCGATTCGCTCGGCGCCAAGGTGCTATCGCTTAACCACAAGTACGTAAACGTCGCGCTGCTCGCGCAGACCGAAGCCGCCGGCATCGAGGTCATGGCTTGGACGGTGAACGAGCAGCGGGACTTGAACAAGCTGGCGACCTATGCGCAATCTTTTCAGCTCTGCACGAATTACCCGGACCGCTGGCTGGCGGCCGTTAGATAAGGAGACAGCAGCATGACGATTTCCAATACGGTCGATTGCCGCAATATTTACTGCGTCGGACGCAACTATCGCCTGCATGCCGCAGAGCTCGGCAACGCGGTGCCCGATTCGCCGATGATGTTCACGAAGCCTTCGCATGCCGCCGTGCGGCTTGACGGATCGACCGTTCAACTACCCGGCGATCGCGGCGCGGTTCATTATGAAGCCGAACTCGTCTGGCTCGCCGGAAGGCATTATGAGCCGGGCATCGCGCTGCACGAACTGTATTCGCATTTCACCGTCGGCCTCGACCTGACGCTGCGCGACGTGCAAGACGAGTTGAAGGCAAAAGGTTACCCGTGGCTCGCGGCCAAGGGCTTCCGACATTCGGCGCCGCTGGGTCGCTGGCTCTCCTACGAGGCAGAAGCGGAAAAGCAGGGGCGGACTTTCGCCATGCGGTTGAACGGCAAAGAGGTTCAGCGGGGCGACGCGAACGACATGGTGTTCGACCTCCCCGCGCTGACCGCGCATGTCGGCGGCCTGTATGGGATCGGCCCCGGCGATCTGCTCTTCACGGGGACGCCGGCGGGCGTAGGCCGTCTATCCGACGGCGACGAGGTCGAGGTTCTGTGGGGCGACGATACGATCGGCACAGGCACGTTCCGCCTTTAGCCCGACCGCAATCAAGCTTAATTAAGAAGGACGCGAATCTGGACGAAGGCCGCATGCGGGCTCGTCCGGACGCGTCCTTTTTGACTGCCATTAGCCTACTATAGGATTGTATCCCCCCGGTTAGGGGTTTGGCGTCCTTACATACCGGCCGATTCATTCTACAATGAAGAAGTCAAAGCAAACCAAACCTTGGGAGGGTCAACGAGTGAAAAAGAAATGGACTTCCGTATTGGCTGCATCGGTCGCCATGTCAGCCGTGCTGGCAGGGTGCGGCGGGAACAACGACAACAACAACGGCGCCGCGTCTCCTTCGGCAAGCGAATCCGCCAGCCCCAGCGCATCGGCTTCGGCATCCGCTTCCGCGTCCCCGTCCGCCAGCGCTTCCGAACCGGCGAAGGTCGAGAACTTCACGGTTTCCCTCCGTCACATTCAGATCGGCGAACCGCAAAAGTTCCGCAAAGCGATCCTCGACGACGTCGTCAAAAAGACGGAAAGCGAAGTGCCGGGCCTGAAGTTCGAGCTGGACGGCGTCGAAGACAGCGTCAATCGCTTCACGAAGCTGCCGGCCGAGATGGCCGCGGGCAATCCGCCTAAAGTATTCTCCTTGTTCGGCGGCGCGGGCGACGCGCAGAAGTACGCCAAAGCCGGCCGTCTGCTCGACCTGACCCCGATCTTGGGCGAGCTGGGCATCAAAGACAAGTTCCTGAACGTGCTCGACTCCTTCTCCGTAGACGGCAAGGTGTACGGACTGCCGATCGGCGGCAACACCGAAGGCATTTTCTACAATACCGATTTGTTTGCGAAATACAACCTGAATCCGCCGACCACGTGGGACGATCTCGTCAAAGCCGCCGACACGCTGGCGCAAAACAAGATCACGCCGTTCGCCGTCGGTTCCAAGGGCGCTTGGGTGCCCAACATGCTCGTGAATACGCTGATCGGCCGCGTCGCGGGCGAAGCCGCCATTCCGGGCTTCAAATCCGGCGAAGCCAAGTGGAACTCCCCGGACGTCGTGGCCGCATATCAGCTGTACGCCGACTGGGAAAAGAAGGGCTACTTCACGAAAGGCGAGCTGGGCAAGGAGTACGGCGACATGCTGAACGATTTCGTCGCGGGCAAAGCCGGTATGATGTTCGACGGCTCCTGGCGGAACTCCGCGTTTAAGAACGACGCGGTCGGCGCGGCGATCGCAGGCAAGGTGGCTTACGTAGCGCTCCCGGCCGTCCCGAACGGCAAGGGCGACCAGACGGCCGTCAACGCTAACTACGGCGAAGGCTATGGCTTCTCCGCAGACCTTAACGACAACGAGCTTGCCGCAGTCAAAGCATTCATCAAAAACATGTATTCCGACGAAATGCAGCTTCGCGGCCTGCTCGAAGACGGCGTCCTGCCTTCGATGCAGCTGTCCGACGCGTCCATCGCGCAAGTGACGGACCCGCTGCTCAAGCAAGTGCTCGACGTGCTGAAGTCCGCCGGCAAGACGTTCCCGCACTTCGACTCCGTCGTGCAATCCAAGGTGTACACCGAGACCGAGACGCAGCTGCAGAAGCTCATCGCAGGCAAGGCGAAGCCGCAGCAAGTCGGCGACGCCATCCAAAAAGTGCAAGACGCGGAAAACGCCTCCGCAAAGTAAGCCGCCGGCCGAAGCGAACGAGAAGCGCAGCCCGCCCAGCGTAGGCGGCGCTTTCTCTATACCAATGAAGACGGCTGGGGAGGATCCGGAATGAAAACTACGCTAAAAAATCCCTATGTCTACATGCTTTTCGTAATTCCAACCGTAGCGATGTATTTTTTTGTTCTTTATTTATCCGACGATCACGTCGTTCGTGTTCGGCTTCACCGACTGGGACGGACTGAACGCCAGGCAGTTCATCGGCTTGGATAACTTCGTCAATGCCTTCAAAGACGCCGAGTTCCGCAGCTCGATCTGGAACAACCTGATCATTTTGCTGTTTTCCTGCTGCATCCAGGTGCCGCTCATCGTCGTTTTTTCGCTGCTCATCAGCAACGTCAAGCGATTCCAGGGCTTCTACAAGACGACCGTTTTCATGCCGTCCATACTTTCGACCTCGATCATCGGGATCCTTTGGGGCTATATTTACGATCCGGACGTGGGACTGCTTAATAACTTTTTGAACCTATTCGGCATCGAACCGATCTACTGGCTGGCCGAGCCTAAGTGGGCGATGTTCTCGATCCTGCTGACGAACGCCTGGCAGTGGATGGGCTTCTATATCGTACTGATTCTGGCCGCCATCCTCGGCATCCCCAAAGACATCGACGAAGCCGCGATGATCGACGGGGCGACCGGCGTCCAGCGTGCCTGGTATCTGACCGTTCCGCTGATCCGGCCGATCATCAACGTCGTCATCATGCTGTCGATCGCGGGCGCGCTGCGCGTCGTCGACATCGTCCTCGTCATGACCGGCGGCGGTCCCGCGGGCAGCACCGAGGTCATGGCCTCGTACATGGTCAACAAGGCGATCAAGTACGGCGATTACGGCTACGGTTCCGCACTCTCCATCATCATCTTCGTCATCGCGCTCATCCTCACCGCGCTGTATCAGCTGCTCATCGCGAGAAGACAGGAAAGGATTGAGTTCTGATGCCGGTCGCCGTCAAAAAAATCCATTCCGCACTTCTTCATGATCATCTACGTCGTCATCATTCTCGTACCGTTCCTGTTCGTGCTGTTTTCCTCGCTCAAGGCCAACAATACGGAGATCGCGCTACACCCGTTCGGCCTGCCGAAAACCTGGGTATTCGAGAATTACAAGGAAGCCTGGGTCAAGGCGAAAATCAGCGTCTACTTCTTCAACAGCTTGTACCTGGCCGCCAGCGCGGCGGTAGTCGGCGTCCTTATGGCCGCCGCTACGGCATTCGCCATGGCGCGGATGAAGCTGACCCGGATCAGCAAATGGATCTATCAGCTCGTGCTTGTCGGCATGCTGATTCCCGGCAACGTGCTGTTTATCGCGCAATACTTCCTGGTCCGCGACCTTCACATCCTCGATACGCACTGGGCGCTGTTCTTGCCTTACACGGCAGGCGCGCTGCCGTTCAGCGTACTGCTGCTCGTCGCCTTCATGCACAACATCCCGCACGAGCTGGAGGAGGCCGCGACGATCGACGGCATGGGCGCGATCCGGATGTTCTGGAAGATCATCCTGCCGCTTACGATTCCGGCGCTCGTCACCGTCTTCATCGTGAACTTCCTGGGCAACTGGAACGAGTACCTGCTCGCCAACTTCTTCATCAGCCGCGATGCGCTGCGCACGCTGCCTACGGGCATGGTCGGCTTCCGCGACGCGTTCCAGACGAACTATGCGCTCGTCTGCACGGGCATCGTGTTCAGCGTGCTGCCTGTGCTTCTCTTGTATTCGTTCCTGCAGCGGCAGATTATCGAAGGCCTGACCGCGGGCAGCGTCAAGGGCTGAAGCCTGATGCCTGAAGCCTGAAGCCTGATGCCTGAACCGACTGGCTTGGCTCATCCAACAGCGCTATCGATTTGCCTTCCGGCGCTCCGCTATGACAAAATGGGGGGGGACGGAGGTGAGCCGACATGACGACGCCAAACAAGGTTTATGCCTTGCCGCCGGTCGTTGACGCGCATTCGCGGATTCTTTTTCTGGGCAGCATGCCGGGGACGGCATCGCTCGCCGCGAGCCGCTATTACGGACATGCCCGCAACCACTTTTGGCCGATCCTCTACAGGCTTCACGGCGCAGGCGCGCCGGACGAGTCCTATGAGGATCGGCTTCGTTTTGCGTTGGTGCACGGCTGCGCGCTCTGGGATACGATCGCGGTCTGCGAGCGGGAGGGGAGTCTGGATGCCGATATCCGGGAGGCCGAGCCGACGGATATTCCGGGTCTGCTGCGGGCTTACCCGAACATCGAGGTCATCGTATGCAACGGAGGGAAGTCATACGACACGCTGAACAAGTATCACGGAAAGGATCCGGAGGTGCGCAGGCGGACCGTGCTGAAGCTGCCTTCGACGAGTCCGATCCCGACGCGGCAGCATAAGGGACTCGAGGAGAAGGCCACGGCTTGGCTTGATGCGCTGGCGCCATTCGCGCAGCCGCGGCGGGATGCGTGAGGCGATTAACCGACTTCTTCGCTAAGCCGGTCGTTCAATCGGTCGCGGATATCGACCAAGTGGTCGAGCTTGTCGAAAAAGACGTCCACGACGGCGGGATCGAAGTGCCTTCCCCGTTCTTCGCGGAATAGCTTTTCGATGCGGTCGAGCGGCCAGGCAGCCTTATAAACGCGCTCTGCGCTAAGCGCATCGAACACGTCGGCAACGGCGGTGATCCGCCCGAAAATGTGGATGTCCTCGCCAGCGAGCCCGTTGGGGTAGCCGGTGCCGTCCCACTTCTCGTGATGCTGCTCCGCGATGATCGCGGCCGCGGCGAGCAGCTCGCGGCGCGAGCCCTTGAGCAGCTGGTGGCCGATCCGGGTGTGCGACTTGATGATGTCGTATTCCTCGTCGGTCAGCTTGCCCGGCTTGTTCAGCACGGCGTCGGGAATGGCCACCTTGCCGATATCGTGCATCGGCGACACGTCGCGCAGCGTCTCGGCCTCGCGATCGGACAGCCCGTACGCCTTCGCCAGCACGTACGAATACTCGGCGACGCGCCGAACGTGGTTGCCCGTCTCCTTGGACCGGATCTCGCCGATCTCGCCCATCGTGGAGATGATCTCGCGCTGCGTGTCCGCGATCTCTTGGTGCAGCATGACCGACTCCAGCGACTTGCCGGCATAGGAGGCGGCAAGCGACAGCAGGTTCATGTCGTAGTCCGTGAACTTGCCCGCTTCGGTCATTTTGTTGATCGCCTGATAGGCGCCGATCGTCTCGCCGTCGTTGTTCCTGAACGGAATCGTGATGATCGATTTGGTCTGGTAGCCCGTCTTGCGGTCGTTTTCTGCGTTGTGACGCGGATCGTGGCGGGCGTCCTCGATGACGACCGGTTCGCCGGTCGCGATGGCGTGCCCGACGAGGCCCGATCCGATGGGGATCCGGATTTCCTTGACGCCGTGGGCGACCGTCGTGTACAGCTCGCCGCTTGCTTCGTCGATGAGCCAGACGGTGCAGCGATCGGCCACGATCATCTCGCGGCCCATATTGGCCATCAGCACGAGGACCTTGTCCAGCTTGGATTCGCTGGAGATCTTGGCCATATATTCGAATATAATGGTCAGCAATTGTTCGGACGACAAGTCCTTCCGCAGCATCCTATCCCACTCCCCGTCAACATTCCGTGTATCTATTCGTGTCGATAGGGCTCGATTCCTGCCGAGTTTTGGTTCGATAGTATAAAAAAGAACACCCGCGATCGGCGGGCGTTCCAAAGGCGCATGCAATTTAGGTCTTATTTCTCAGTTAACTGCTCCATTTGCTCGATCAATCCTTCGAACACGCTAAGCGCTTGCTCGATCGGGGCCGGCGTCGACATGTCTACGCCGGCTTTTTTTGAGGATGTTGATCGAGTAGTCGTTGCCCCCGCTCTTCAGGAAGCCGAGATAACGGTCGACCGCGGGCTGGCCTTCGCTCAGAATCTGCTTGGCGAAGCTGGTCGCCGCCGAGAAGCCCGTCGCATACTTGTATACGTAGAAGCTCGTATAGAAGTGGGGGATGCGCGCCCATTCCATCTCGATGTCCTTGTCCACGACCATATCGGCGCCGTAATACTTGACGTTCAGGTCGTAATAGATCGCCGACAGCTCTTCGGGCGTGAGCGACTCGCCGCTCTCGGCCTTCGCGTGAACGATCTTCTCGAACTCGGCGAACATCGTCTGGCGGAACACCGTCGTGCGGAACTGATCCGCGTAGTACGTGAGCAGGTACATTTTTTCTTTCGGGTCTTTCGATTTGTCCAGCAGGTAATCCATTAGAAGCGCTTCGTTCAGCGTAGAGGCGACTTCCGCGAGGAAGATCGTATACTGCGCGTCGCGGTATTCGTTGCTCTCGTCGGAGTAGTACGAATGCAGCGCGTGTCCCATCTCGTGCGCGAGCGTGAACATGCTGTTCAGATTGTCCTTGTGGTTGAGCAGCACGTACGGATGCGTGCCGTAGGCGCCCCAGCTGTACGCGCCGCTGCGTTTGCCCTCATTTTCGTAGACGTCGATCCAGCCCTTGTCGAAGCCTTCCTGCAGCACCTTGCGATAGTCTTCGCCGAGCGGTTTTAGGCTGTCGTACACGGTTTTCTTGGCTTCCTCGTAACCGATGTCCATGTCGAACTCGTCGACGAGCGGCGCGAACAGATCGTACATATGAAGCTCGTCGACCTTGAGCAGCTTTTTGCGAAGCGCCATGTATCGGTGCATAAGGGGCAGATGCTCGTGAATCGTCGAGATGAGGTTGTCGTAGACGCTCACCGGGATGTTGTCGCCGAAGAGAGACATCTCGAGGGCGGACGGATAATGGCGGGCATGCGCGTAAAAGAGGTTTTTGGTCACGTTCGCGTTCAGCGTCGCGGCGAGCGTGTTGCGCCATTTGCCGTACGTGTCGTACACCGCCTTGAAAGCCGCCTCGCGCACGCCGCGATCGCGGCTTTCGAGGAACTGGATGTACCGGCCGTGCGTCAGCTCGACTTCCTCGCCTTTTTCGTTTTTCACCTTCGGAAACTTCATGTCCGCGTTGTTCAGCATGCCGAATATCGTGGTCGGCGCTTGGGACAGGTTGCCGACCTGGGCGAGCAGCGACTCCTCGCTCTTGGAGAGCGTATGCGGCTTACGCCGCAGCATCTCTTCGAGCGTGCGCCGGTATGTAGGCTTGAGCGAAGGATCCGCGACGATGCCCTCGAGCGTCTCCTCGGAAAGACCCAAAATTTCCGGCGTAATATAGGAAGTCGCTTCGCCGGCCTCGACGCTCAGCTTTTTTGGCTTTTTCGGAGAGCGCCTGATACTTCGAGTCGGCCATGTCCTCGTGGCTCCGCATGTTCGCGTAGACGTAGAGGCGTTCCGTGAGAAGCGACAGCTCGTCGTCCTTGGCGAAGCAGGCGGAAATGGTTGCAGCGTCCTTAAGCTTGCCTTGGTAGGACGCGATCTCGCCGAGCTGCGCGCGCACTTGCGCGTATTCGCGGTCCCAGGCTGCCTGGTCCGGGTAAATGTCTTCCAGGTGCCAGCGATGTTCGGCGGGCACTTCGCCGCGTTTGAGCACTTCGTTCATCTTGGTTAGCCTCCTCGGTACGTTGGATTCTTCGCGGGCGTAGGCCTGCGCGATCGTCGTCTTGCTGCCGCCTTGCGCGGCGGCTTCTTCGGACTGCGCCTGCGCGCATGCCGTGGACAGCATCGCAGCCGAGAGCAGCGCGGCCAGCGGCTTCGCGGATATTCTCATCGGACGGACCTCCGTTTAGCAACGAATGGCAATCCGAGATAGTATATCCTGTCTCCGCGCGCTTCATGAGGCTGGCTTCAGGCGCTGCCTGCGGAGAAAAAGGCGTAAACGATCAAAAAAAATGCGAACGCCACGAGCAACAGCGATACGGTCGCGAGACCTCTGCGGAGCTTGGCCGGCACGTGGTCGCGCTGCCAGATGAGCACGGCTGCGAGTCCGAATGCCGCGATGGCGTAAATCAGCGTGGCGCTGTAGTCCATATAGGTCGCGTCCTCCTTTCCCGACGGCCGGCGCTTGCCGGATCTAGACGTTGCGCAGGCTGTTCATCACTTCGGCCAGCTGCTGCTCTCCGCCCGGGAAGTCCTCCGCGACAAGATGCCTCTCGGCCCAGTGCATCATCTCGGGGCGACTAAGGAACTTGTGGCATTCCTCGCCCCATTGGTCCGAAATCTGGCGTACGACGAGCGTCTTGCCCTGGACCTCCACGGTCAGCATGTTGTAATGGTCGTTTTTGTAAATGACGTGCTTGGCAAACATGGTTAACGCCTCCCGTGCGGCAGCATATGCGCCGATTCTGATACGGCGAAGCCGTTATTCATGACTATAGAAGAGATGAAGGCAGAAATCAATGTCGACCCGCGTAGCGACGGGAAAAACGAGTCGCAAGGAAAAGGTTGACAGCCGATGACCGAGGTGGCAAAGTAGCATTAACCCGCAGGGGTTAAAGCAGAGACGAGAATAGCTTGAAGAGACGAGAGGAGACTAGCGCAACATGGAAAAAATGCCTGCATACCCCCAGACAGGGGTCGCTTCGACATGCCGTTCTTACGAGGAGTACGAGCGGATGTTCGGGATCGAGGCCGACGAGCTTATTGGAGAAAAAGTATTGGACGTGGCGGGGGGCGCATCTTCGTTCACGGCGCATCTTTGCGCGCAAGGCATCGACGCTTACGCGGCGGATCCTTTTTTACGCGGGAGACCGGCAAGCGATCGTCGCCGCGGCGGCGAAGGAGATCGATACGTCCTCCGCCAAGATCGCCGCCATGTCGCACGTATACGATTGGCGTTATTACGGTTCGCCGGAGCGCCACAGGCGCATTCGCGAGGCGTCGCTCGCGTCCTTCGCCGCCCATTTCCGGTCGGAAGCGGGCGGAGGGAAGTACCTGGCCGCGTCATTGCCGCGATTGCCGTTCGAAGACGGTACCTTTTCGCTTGTCGTATGCAGCCACTTCTTATTTTTGTATGCGGATCAATTCGGCGAACGGTTCCACGAAGATGCGCTCCGCGAGCTGCTGCGCACGTCGAAGCCGGGCGGCGAGGTCCGAATCTATCCGCTCGTCACGCTGGCATGGGAGCCGGTACCTTACCTGGACCGCTTGCTCCGCGCGCTGGAGGCCGAAGCCGAAGCTTCGTTCATCCCTTGCGGCCTGCCGTTCGTGCCGCGCGAGAGCCGTGTGCTGGTCCTCCGCAAAAAGACGATCGCGGCCGCGGAACAATAACGGGACAAAATGAGACATAAAATTCACATATTGCGTCTTGACAAGGATTCGGATATAATAATGTCATTCGCCGATTTACGGCGAGATTTTAGGAGGTTTTTCATTTGAGAGGAACAGTTAAGTGGTTTAACGCAGAGAAGGGCTACGGCTTTATCTCGGTCGAAGACGGCAACGACGTATTCGTTCATTTCTCCGCTATTCAAGGCGACGGGTTCAAGACCTTGGACGAAGGCCAAGCGGTAGAATTCGAGATCACCGACGGCAACCGCGGACCGCAAGCATCCAACGTCGTTAAGCTGTAAGCACCGCCCGCGCGGCCGCTCATTATAGCACGACAGCGTATCGAAGAGCCTCCGGCCGATGCCGGAGGCTCTTTTTTTGCGGTTACGCTCCATTTTCCCAAAACCAAACCCCCGGCTGCCTCGTCTATTAGGACAAGGCAGCCGGGGGGTTTCATATGACCGTGCATGCGCTGACGAATCTTAGCTTCGCTCGGACAGCGCCGCCTTGTGCACGCGTTCGATCGATCCGCCGCCAAGGCAAGTCTCTCCGTCGTAGAAGACGACGGCTTGGCCCGGCGTGATCGCTTTCTGCGGCGCGTCGAAGGCGACCTCGACCGTTCCGTCCGCTTGGGGCGTCAGCGTCACGCCCTGATCCGGCTGGCGGTAGCGGAACTTGGCGGTGCAGCGCATCGGCGCCTCAAGCTTGGCGGGCGCGATCCAGTTGACCTGACCCGCGGTCAAGCCATGAGAGTACAAGATCGGATCGCTTTCGCCCTGGACGACGTACAGCACGTTGCGCTCCAAGTCTTTGTCGGCGACGAACCAGGGCTCCCCCCGTGCCGGATCCGCCGATGCCGAGGCCTTGACGTTGTCCCAGCGTGTAGTACATCAAGCCGTCGTGGCGGCCCTTGACTTCGCCGGTAGCCGCGTCGATCATGTCGCCGGGACGGGCGGGGAGGTACTGGCTTAAAAATTGCTTGAAGTTGCGTTCCCCGATGAAGCAGACGCCCGTGCTGTCCTTTTTCTTGGCGGTCGCGAGGCCCGCGGCTTCGGCGATGCGCCTTACTTCGGGCTTGGGCAGGTGGCCGATCGGGAACATCGCGCGGGACAGCTGGTCCTGATCCAGCGCGTGCAGGAAGTACGTCTGGTCCTTGTTGGCGTCGACGCCTCGAAGAAGCTTGTACTCGCCGTTCTCGAACGCGACGCGGGCGTAGTGTCCCGTGGCAATGACGTCCGCGCCGAGATCCAGCGCCTTCTGGAGAAATTCGCCGAACTTGATCTCCCGGTTGCACATGACGTCGGGATTCGGCGTGCGGCCTCTGCGATACTCGTCGAGGAAGTAGGCGAATACTTTATCCTTGTATTCCTCTTCGAAGTTGACGGTATAGTAGGGGATTCCGATCTGGTCGCAGACGCGCCGCACGTCTTCGGCGTCGAGGTCGGCGGTGCATACGCCGGACTCGTCTGTATCGTCCCAGTTTTTCATGAACACGCCGATCACGTCGAAGCCCTGCTCCTTGAGCAGCAGCGCCGTGACGGATGAGTCCACGCCGCCGGACATGCCGACGACGACCCGGGTGTCCGCGGGGTTGGCAAACCTTAAATCTTTCATTATAATAATCACTCCTGCGCAAGCGAATGGGATGTGGCCTAACCGGCATTCCCCATTGTAGCACAAGTTCGCGGCATGCGCCGAGCGGGGGAGCTGCGCCGCGGGCCGGCGAGGAGATTCAGTCGAAAGATGGCGCATTCTAAATTACATGAATATGTCACCGATTTTTTGACCACAACGATGGATGATGTGATAACATAGATGTGATATGGGGATACTCCCTTTTTTTTGCATCCATGATACTGACCTATCAATATAAAAGACGACTGCGCCGCTGTCTGCGTGGAACGAGGTGCCGATTTGAAGATTTCGACGAAGGGCCGTTACGGACTGACGATCATGATGGAACTGGCCTCCAAGTTCGGCGAGGGCCCGATCTCCCTGAAAAGCATCGCCGAAAAAAACGGATTGTCCGAGCACTACCTGGAGCAACTGATCGCTCCGCTGCGCAACGCGGGACTGGTGAAGAGCATTCGCGGGGCTTACGGCGGCTATATTCTCTCGAAGGATCCGGAAGGGATCACGGCAGGGGACATTATTCGCATACTCGAAGGGCCGATCAGCCCGGTCGACTTTACCGAAGAGGACGACGCCGCGAAGCGCGACCTGTGGCTGCGCATCCGCGACAGCATCGCGAGCGTGCTGGACTCTACGACGCTGTCGGATCTCATCAATTTCAAGGATGAGGGCAAGCCGGACAGCTACATGTTCTACATTTAGATGTAGACGGTGATGGATATGGAACGCATTTATATGGATTACGCCGCGACGGCGCCGATGCTCCCCGAGGCGCTCGCCGCTTACGTGTCGGCGGCCGGCGATGCTCCAGGCAACCCGTCGAGCCTCCACGCGTTCGGCCGCGGCGCCCGCAGCCGCGTGACCGAAGCTCGCGACGCGCTGTCTGGCGCGATCGGCTGCCGGCCGGACGAGCTGACGTTCACCGGCGGCGGCACCGAGAGCGACAATGCCGCCCTGTTCGGCGCGGCCCGGGCGCAGCGCGCCAAGGACCCGCGTCGGATCGGCATCGTGACGACTGCGGTCGAGCATCACGCGGTGCTTCATGCCGCGGGGCGGCTGGCCGACGAAGGCTTCGCGCTTACCGTGCTGCCGGTCGATCGCCTCGGACGCGTCTCTTTACATGACGCCGAAGCCGCGATCGACGATACGACCGCGGTCGTCAGCGTCATGTACGGGAACAACGAGACCGGCACCCTGCAGCCGATCGGGGACATCGGCGAGCTGGCCCGCCGCCATGGCGCCGTCATGCACGTCGACGCCGTTCAAGCGCTTGGCTACGCGCCTATCGATGTCGGCACGCTGCCGGTCGACCTGCTCAGCCTGTCCGCGCACAAGATCGGCGGACCGCAGGGCGTAGGCGCGCTGTATGTGCGTACGGGCACGCCATGGCAGCCGCTGCTGTACGGCGGATCGCAGGAGCGCCGCAGGCGCGCAGGCACGGAGAACGTCGCGGGGATCGCGGCGTTCGGCGTCGCCGCTTCTCTTGCGGCGCGCACGGTAGACGCGCGGCGAGCGCATGCCGAAGCCGTTCGCGACGCGCTGTTGACAGGCTTGCGCGAACGGCTCGGACCCGAAGCGGTGACCTTGAACGGCGATCCCGACCCGTCGGGGCGGCTGCCTCATATTCTGAATATCGGCATCGAGGGCGTTTCTAATGAGACCTTGCTGATGAATTTAGATTTGCAGGGGATTGCCGTATCCGGCGGATCGGCATGCACGTCCGGTTCGCTGCAGCCGTCGCACGTGCTGACCGCGATGGGGCTATCGCCTCAATTTTGCAAAAATTCGGTAAGATTTAGCTTCGGAATGGGCAATACTATCTCTCAAGCGGACAAAGCGGCAGAAATTGTTGCAACCATTGTCGCCCGCTTGCGTAAGAGATAACAGGCAGCCGCCTATACATGCGAGGTTGAGATGAATCGTAGCCTGCAGCAGATGATCGGATTGCCGGTGCTGCTCCCGAACGGCAAGCGCGTAGGCCGCGTGCTGGACATCGGATTCGACGAATTTTGGGAAGCCGAGTACGTCGTCCTGGACGGCGGGTTCGGGCTCGGGCGCAAAGTCCGCATCGCGAAGTGGACGGACGTTCTTACGAGCGGCGAAGACGCCTTGGTCGTCAAGGACAAGGACGCGATCCGAAGCCTGCCTCGCAAGAGCCTGCAGCGGACGTTTCACACGGGATTGATCCGGATGCGGGAGCTTCCCGTCTATACATTGGAAGGCCAGGAACTTGGCCGTATCTCCGATGTTTATTTTCGCAAGACCGCGGGTACACAAATAGCAGGCTATGAGTTGACGGACGGATTACTCGCGGACGTGTTCGAAGGACGGCGGCGCATGTACCTGCCGGACGGCCCCAAGGACTTGACATTGGGCGAGGATGCGATCCTCGTACCCGCATCATATGAGCGAATTATGGATAGAGACCCTAACGCGGAAAGTGAAAGGTGATAACCGATGATGAGATGCCCGAACTGCAATTCCAAAGATATCGGCAAGATCGGATCGCATCAGTTTTACTGCTGGAGCTGCTTCATCGAATTGACGGTGAACGGAGACAAGATGTCCGTTTATCAGGTCGAGGAGGACGGCACGCTGAGCTCGCTCGACGATCTGTTTTTCGGAGAGCCGATACCCCCGCATATTCATGCAGGCGGCATGTGACGATTCATTCCGGGCGATCGGATTATCATCACCCCCTGACGGCCCCCGCGCTCCTCATCGAGCGCAGGGGCTTTTTTTGTATGGCCGGATAACCGGAGTTCGTCCTTTGATACAGGTTTATGCCGGCGCGGTTGTACATATACTGGAGGGTGGACCGGACAAGAACGGTCGGGGGGGTGAAAAGATGAACCGGCTGTCGCAAAGCCGCCTGCTGGCCGTGCTCGTCTATATCGTGCTGGCGCTTCTCGCGCTGTATCTGGCGACGCTCGTCAGGCCGATGCTGCTGTCGGTGTGGCGCTTCGCCAAGGCCGTATCCGCGCCATTTCTCATTGCGATGATCATCGCGTACGTGCTCAATCCGATCGTCGCCATGCTGCATCACCGGAGAATGCCGCGGACCGCCGCCGTGCTGCTGATCTACGCGGTGTTCGTCTGCAGCAGCGTCGTCGTGCTCGTGAACGTGGCCCCGATGTTCGCCGCGCAGGTGCGGGAGCTGAACGAGCATATGCCGGAGCTGACGATGCGGGCGCAGAGCCTGGTGGACAGCTTCAACAAGAACGACTCGCTGCCCGATACGGTGCGAAGCGGCATCAACCGGGCCGTATTCGGGCTGGAAAAGCAGGTCTCGATGCGCATATCCGATTTTTTTGAACAATATCGGCGCCGTCGTCAACGTCATCTTTCTCCTGATGATCGTTCCTTTTCTCGTATTTTATATTTTGAAGGACATGGACGTCTTCGAGCGGGCCGTGCTGAAATATTTGCCGCGTGCCAGAAGGCAGGGCACGATCCGGCTGTTCAAGGAAATCGACATGGCGCTGGGCAGCTACATCCGCGGACAGTTCATCGTGTCGCTGTGCATCGGGCTCGCCGCTTATATCGGCTATCTGATCATCGGCATGCCGTACCCGCTTCTCATGGCCGCATTCGTCGCGCTGTTCGATATCATCCCGTATCTCGGACCGTTCCTCGGCGCGCTGCCCGCGCTCGTCATGGCGAGCACGATCTCGTGGAAAATGGCGCTGTTCGTCGTCATCGTGAATACGCTGTGCCAGACGCTCGAGAGCAACGTCATCAGCCCGCAGGTCGTAGGCCGATCGATGAAAATGCATCCGCTCACGATCATCTTCGTCCTGCTGATCGGCGGCGAGCTGGCCGGCGTCGTCGGGCTGCTGCTGGCGGTGCCTTTATACGCGGCGCTGCGCGTCGTCGTCCAGCATCTGTTCGCGTACTACATCCGGCGAAAAACCGTTTGACACCGCCGAAAGCGCAACCCTATAATGATAACGTCGCATGAAAAGCTTCAGCAAGACATAGCCATCGAGCGTTGAAGAAGCAAGAGTACCCCGAGAGTCCGCAGTGCAGAGAGAAGACGCCTTGCCAGATCGCCCCCGAGCCCTTCGGCTATGCGGACAAGCGGTACCGGCCAGGCTGCGAGCGTCTTCGTGCGAAGGGCGGGGGAAGCCGGCTTCCGAGCTTCGGACCCAATCCGACGGGCAGGCCCGTTACAGCCTGAATAAGGCGATTCCGCGCCGATTACCCCGGCTGCTTGCCGGCGTCAGGCGGAATAACCAGGGTGGTACCGCGATCGATTCGTCCCTGAATTTCAGGGGCGTTTTTTATTTTTTTACAGGTAAGGAACTGGCCGAAGCGCCGCAATGACAAGGGAGGACACTCATTATGCAACCGTTAAAAGCCGCCGAGATTCGCGACAGATGGCTCCGTTTTTTCGCTTCCAAAGGACACCGCGTCGAGCCGAGCGCCTCGCTCGTGCCGCACAACGATCCGTCGCTGCTGTGGATCAATGCCGGCATGGCGCCGCTGAAGGCCTACTTCGACGGCCGCGAAAAGCCGGAAAACCCGCGCATCGCGAACTCCCAGAAGTGCATCCGCACGAACGACATCGAGAACGTCGGCAAGACGCGCCGGCACCATACGTTTTTCGAAATGCTGGGCAATTTTTCGATCGGCGACTATTTTAAGGAAGAAGCGATCACTTGGGCTTGGGAGTTCCTGACCGGTCCGGAATGGATCGGCTTCGCCCCTGATCGCCTGTCCGTCACCGTGCATCCGGAGGACGAGGAAGCGTTCAAATTCTGGAACGAAAAGATCGGCATTCCGGCCGAGCGCATCGTCAAGCTGACGGACAACTTCTGGGACATCGGCGAAGGCCCTTGCGGACCTTGCACCGAGATCTTCTACGACCGCGGCGACGCGTACGGCGACCTGTCCGATCCGGAATGCTACCCGGGCGGCGAAAATGAGCGCTTCCTCGAGGTGTGGAACCTCGTCTTCTCGCAATTCAATCACAACAAGGACGGCAGCTACACGCCGCTGCCGAACAAGAACATCGATACGGGCGCGGGACTCGAGCGCTTCGCTTCGATCGTGCAGGACGTCGATTCGAACTTCGACACGGACCTGTTCCAGCCGATCATCGCGCGGGCTGCGGGCATCGCCGGCGTCTCCTACAAGGCGAATGCCGATCATGACGTCGCCCTCAAGGTCATCGCGGACCATATCCGCACGGTCGCCTTCGCCGTCGGCGACGGCGTCATGCCGTCGAACGAAGGCCGCGGCTACATCATCCGCCGCCTGCTGCGCCGCGCGGTCCGCTACGGCAAGGTCATCGGCGTGGACCGTCCCTTCCTGTGGGAGCTCGTGCCGAGGGTCGGCGACATCATGGGCGGCTATTACCCGGCCGTCGTGGAGAAGGCCGAATTCATCGAGCGCGTCATCCGCACCGAGGAGGAGCGCTTCCACGAGACGCTCAGCGAGGGGCTGTCCCTGCTGGCTGATCTATGCGCGAAGGCTTCTGCGGCAGGCGAGAAGACGATCGCAGGCGCGGACGCGTTCAAGCTGTACGACACGTACGGCTTCCCGTTCGACCTGACCGAGGACTACGCGGCCGAGCAAGGCATGACGGTCGATCGCGAAGGCTTCGACGCTTCGATGGACGAGCAGCGCCAGCGGGCGCGCGCGGCCCGTCAGGAGACGGAGAGCATGAAGGTGCAGGGCGGGCCGCTCGCCGACTACACGGTCAAGAGCGAGTTCGACGGCTATGGCGCGTTGACCCTCGGCGCGACCGTGGCGGCGATCGTGTCGGGCGACCGGTTCGTCGACGCGGCCGGCGCCGACGAGACGGTATCGGTTATCCTTGACCGGACGCCGTTCTACGCCGAGAGCGGCGGCCAGGTGAGCGACACCGGCATGCTGGTCGGCGAGGGCGGCCTTGTCGCGGCCGTCGCCGGCATGGGCAAGGCGCCGCACGGTCAGCCGCTGCATCAAGTGACGGTCACTTCGGGCACCCTGAAGGTCGGCGACAAGGTGACGGCGAGCGTCGACGCGGTGGACCGCGCCGACATCGTCCGCAACCATACGGCTACGCACTTGCTCCACAAGGCGCTGAAGCAAGTGCTGGGCGAGCACGTCAACCAAGCGGGCTCGCTGGTCGAGCCCGACCGGCTGCGCTTCGACTTTTCGCACTTCGGCGCGATCACGGAAGCCGAGCTGGCGGACGTCGAACGCAGGGTCAATGAGCAGATCTGGCTCGGCACAGACGTCGACATCAGCCTAAAGCCGATCGACGAAGCGAAGTCGCTCGGCGCGATGGCGCTGTTCGGCGAGAAATACGGCGACATCGTGCGCGTCGTGCGCGTCGGCGACTACAGCCTTGAGCTGTGCGGCGGCTGCCACGTCTCGAACACGGCGCAGATCGGCCTGTTCCGACTCGTGGCGGAAAGCGGCATCGGATCTGGCGTCCGCCGGATCGAAGCCGTGACCGGCCGTCACGCCTACGCTTACATGGATGAGCAGATCGGCCTGCTGAAGGGCGCAGCGGCGCTGCTCAAGACGGGCGTGACCGAGGTGCCGCGCCGCGTCGAGGCGCTTCAAGGCGAACTGCGCCAGACGCAGCGCGAAGTGGAGTCGCTGCAAGGCCGCCTTGGCCGCCTCGAGGCCGCCGAACTGCTCGGCGGCGCCAAGGAAGTGGGCGGCCTGACGCTGCTCGCCGCCCAGGTGAACGTCGGCGGCATGGACGCCCTGCGCGGCGTCGCCGACGAGCTAAAGGCGAAGCTGCCGGAGGCCGTGCTGGTGCTCGGCGCGGTGCACGACGACAAGGTAAGCCTTGTCGTGTCCGTATCGCCTGCGCTCGTGAAGCGCGGCCTGCACGCGGGCAAGCTGATCAAGGAGCTGGCCGCGATCTGCGGCGGCGGCGGCGGCGGCAAGCCGGAGCTCGCGCAAGCCGGGGGCAAGGAGCCTGCCAAGCTCGGCGAGGCGCTGCGCGCGGCCGAAGACTTGGTGGCGGCCGCCGGCGCCGGCGCCGGCGCCTGATAGCGAACGCGGCTGCAGCGGTTACGGCGTCGATGCGCCGGTTCGGCAGGCCGGTCGACGCGTCCTCCGCACGGGCCGGGAGCGCGCTTCCATTTCCCGTCCAGCGGAGAATATGATATGATGTTGGCATAAAGCGAGGTGCTGCGAAAATGAGCTCGTCCGACAAGAATCAAATGGATAAGACGGTCAAATTCGACGTCATGCCCGACCCGGAGGAGATCTCCGCGAAGGATATCCTGCTGACGGTGCACGACGCGCTGGTGGAGAAGGAATACCATCCCATCAATCAGATCGTAGGCTATCTGCTGTCCGGCGATCCGGCCTACATTCCGCGGCACAACAACGCAAGAAGTCTGATCCGGAAGAAAGAACGCGACGAACTCATCGAAGAGATGGTCCGCTTTTATCTTCAGCAGCACCGCTGATGCCGAGGATCATGGCGTTGGACTACGGAGACAGGCGCACGGGCGTGGCCGTCAGCGACGCGTTCGGCTGGACGGCCCAGGGCGTCGAGGTCATCCAGCACAAGACCGAGGACGCTTGCCTTCGCAGGGTTGCGGAGCTGGCTGCGGAGCTCGAGGCCGACGAGATCGTCCTCGGCTTGCCCAAGAACATGAACGGCTCCGTCGGCCCCAGAGGCGAATTGTGCATCGCGTTCGCTGGCAGGCTCGAGGAGACGCTGAAGCTCCCCGTTAAGTTGTGGGACGAGCGACTGACGACCGTCGCGGCGGAGCGCGCGCTGCTCGAAGCCGACGTGAGCCGGGCGAAGCGCAAGCAGGTCATCGACAAGATGGCCGCGGCCATACTGCTTCAGAGCTATTTGGATTCCAGATCGAGAGGGGTTAATCTGCATGGCTGACGATACGATCCGCCCTGAAGACGAAGCGGAGATTATTTATATCCCGGACGACGACGGCAACGACGAGGCGTTCGAAGTGATCATGCGCTTCGAGCTCGACGACGGCACCGACCGCAAGTATATGATGGTCGTGCCGGCCGACGCCGAGGACGAAGAGCAAGAGGTATACGCGTTCCGCTTCGACGAAGAGGACGACGAGATCAAGCTGTATCCGATCGAGAGCGAAGAAGAGTGGGAGATCGTCGAGGAGACGTTCAACACGCTGGCGGCCGAATTCGGCGGCAGTGAAGAGCAATGAGCGAAGCCGGGAAGCAGGGTCACGCCTCCCCGGGCGGCGCGCTGCAGCAGGCGTTCGGCGCCGAGATCGAGCTGACCGGCGAGAGCGGTTCGACGCAGGTCTACCGGATCTTGGCGGAGCTTAGCGTGAACGGCAAGCCTTATGCCGTGCTTCAGAGCGATGCGATGCGCAAGGAAGGCGAGATCGAGGTGTTCCGCGTGCTGTCCGAGGACGCCGGCGAGCCGAAGCTCGAGTCGGTGGACGACGACGAGGAGTGGGAAGACGTCGCCGAAGCTTACGACGACTTGCAGTTCGGGTCGGACGACCGGCCTTAAGGGCCATAGGCGGGGCATTCGTGGAGAGCGGGCGACCGCTCTTCACGGCTATTCGGCCGCTTTTTATTCAAGCAGGAGGGACGAGAGCGTGAGTAAAGACGACGACAACAACGGGTGGAAATCCGTATATTCGGGCAATCTTCCGGAAGACCGCGAAGACCCCGATGCGGAGCCTGCCCGGGTGCGCGACGAAGAAGAGCAGCCTGCGATCGCGCCGCTGCCGCCGCGGGCGCGATCGGTATCGCCATCGCCGCCCGATCGGCCGTCGGCGGCGCCCGCGCGCAATGCCGCCGCAGTCAAGCCCGAATCCGCGCCCGAACCCGAGGAAGAAGAGGACGAAGACGACGAGCCGCCGAAGAAGGGGCACGCCGGACTTTGGTCCTTCCTGATCGCGCTCGGACTCGTCGTCATCGCCGCCGCCTCGATTCTTTTTTTACGTATGGAACGGACTTCGGCCGCCCGGGTCCTCGGATCAAGCGGTACGCGTCACCATCAGCAAGGGGATGGGGGCCAAAAAAGTCGGCGAGACGCTGGAAGCGAAAGGACTTATCCGCAACACCTTCTTATTCAGCATGTGGCTCAAATATAAAAACGAAGGCTCCAGGTTCCAGGCCGGCGACTACGACTTCAAGCCAGGCATGACGAACGGCGAGATCGTGGCCAAGCTGAACAACGGCGAGACGGTCGCAGCCGAGACGATCCGCTTCACGATTCCCGAGGGATTCACGGTCGTGCAGATCGCGGACCGCCTGGCGAAGGAAGGGATCGTCGACAAGGACAAGTTCATGAACGCGGTGCGGAGTCCTGCCCAGTTCTCGAATTCGACTTGGACCAAGCAGATCCCGGCCGACGGCGACCTGCGCTACCCGATCGAAGGCTACTTGTTCCCGGAAACGTACGAGATGAAAAAGGGGAGCACGGAGTCGGACATCATCGACAGGATGCTCGCAGAACTCGACCGCAAGCTGGGTACGCTGCCGGAAGATTGGCAAAGCGTATTGGAAGAGCGCGGGTGGACGCTCCACGAGCTGCTGACCGCGGCGTCGCTCGTCGAACGAGAGGTCGTCGTTGAGGAAGAGCGGCCGATCGTGGCCGGCATCATCCTGAATCGACTGGACAAGAAGATGCCGCTGCAAATCGACGCGACGATCCAGTATTTGCTGGACAAGCAAAAAAGAGAAGCTGACGAACGACGACCTGAAGGTGGACAGCCCTTACAATACGTATCAGAACAAGGGGCTTCCGCCGGGGCCGATCTCGAGTCCGAGCCTCAAGTCGATCGAAGCGGTGCTGTATCCGGCCGATACCGACTATCTGTATTACGTAACCAAAAAAAGACGGCTCCAACACGCATCTGTTCGCGGAGACGTACAAGCAGCATCAGAGAAACATTCGAGAGAGCGAAAAGAACGAGAAGTAAAGCGGCGTACGCGAAGGCTTGCGACCGATATTACGGCCCGGCGGCGGCTATCGTCCGGCGCGTCATCCCCTGCGGATGCGCGACGGCGGAGGCAAGCGCCGGGCCTCACGTTTGGATGAGGTGAGGGAAATGACAACGGAGCTGTTGATCTCGGCGGGCTCGCTCGCCCAGATCAAAGCCTATGCCGAAGCCGGCGCGAGCGCCGTGCTCATCGGCGATGCCAGATTCGGGGCGCGTCTGCCCGGTTCGATCGCGGCAGAGGAGCTGAAGGAAGCCGTCGCCTGCGCGCATGCGCTCGGCATCAAGGCTTATATCTCGGCGGGCAAGCTGCTGCGCAATCATGAGCTGCACGGATTGCCGGCGTATCTTCGCGCGGCAGCCGAAGCGGGCGCGGACGGCGTCACGTTCGGGGATCCGGCCGTATGGATGGCCGCCCGCGACGCGGCGCCGGGCATCGCGCTGCACTGGAACGTCGAGATGACGGGCACGAATTCCGCGGCGGCGGCCTTCTGGGCGAAGCGCGGCGTGACCCGGGCGGTCCTGGCGCGCGAGCTCAACGGCGAAGAGATCGCCGATTTCAAAAGGAGCGGGTCGATCGAGGTTCAAGTCCAGGTGCACGGCATGACGAATATTTACCATTCGCAGCGCAACCTGCTGCAGAGTTATATGGACTATCTGGGCCGGGAAGCGAGCCTGGTCGATCTGGGACCAAGCGAAGGCCGGTTCCTGATCGAGGCCGAACGTCCGGACGAGCGCTTGCCCGTTTACGAGGACGCGGACGGCACCCACGTGATGAGCGCGGACGACATTTGCCTTCTGGAGGCACTGCCGGAGCTGCTCGAGGCGGGCATCGACAGCTTCTATATCGAGCCGCTGCTGAAGTCCGAGGCGTACAACATCGCCGCGCTTCGCAGCTACCGGCATGTCATCGACGCCTGGCATCGCGATCCGGAAGGGTACGAATTCGACGAGGAATGGCTGGAGCCGATCCGGGCTCTTCAAGATCCCTGCCGCGAGCTCAGCTTCGGCTTTTTTATACAAGGAGCAAGTTTACTAATGGAGGTGTTGACGATGAACGGCACTGCCGTCCATGACGCCGAATCCGCCGCGGGGAAGGGCCGCCGGTACCGGCTAGACCGACCCGAGCTGCTCGCGCCCGCCGGCAATCTCGAAAAGCTGAAGTTCGCCGTCCACTACGGCGCCGATGCCGTCTATATCGGCGGTCAAAGCTACGGCTTGCGGTCGAACGCGGACAACTTCAGCTTCGAGGAAATGCGCGAAGGCGTCGAATTCGCCGCGCGCTACGGTGCGAAAGTATTCGTGGCAACCAATATTTATGCCCATCAAGAGGATCTCCCGGGCATCGCCGAATATTTGAAACAACTTGAAGCCGCCGGGATCGCTGCCATCATCACCGCCGATCCAGCCATCGTCGAGACGGCGATGGCGCATGCGCCGGGACTCGAAGTACACCTGAGCACGCAGCAGTCGACGATGAACTGGCAGGCCGTGAAATTCTGGAAGGAAGTGGGACTGCCCCGCGTCGTGCTCGCGAGAGAGACGTCCATGGAGGAGATCCGCGAGATCAAGTCCAACGTAGACCTGGAGCTCGAAGTGTTCATTCACGGCGCCATGTGCTCCTCGGTATCGGGACGCTGCGTACTCTCCAACCATTTCACCGACCGCGATTCGAACCGCGGCGGGTGCTGCCAGTCGTGCCGCTGGAAGTACGACCTGCACCAGGACCACGGGCCTGTCGGCGATCCCGGCGATCATATGTTTACGATGGGCAGCAAGGATCTGTGCATGATCCGGCATATCCCCGATCTCATCGAAGCGGGCGTGGACAGCTTCAAGATCGAAGGCCGGATGAAGAGCATTCACTACGTCGCATCGGTCGTCGGCGCCTATCGCCAGGCGATCGACGCTTACATGGCGGATCCGGCGGGCTACGCGCTTCGCCCGGAGTGGGAAGCAGAGATCGGCAAGGCGGCGAACCGTCCGCTCAATACCGGCTTTTTCTACAGCACGCCAGGCGCTTCCGAGCATATATACGAGCCCGAGGAAAAGCCGGCGCCTTACGACTTCGCCGCCATTGTCAGGGAGTACGATCCGGAGACCGGCATCGCCGTCGTCGAACAGCGCAGTCCGTTTCGGCCGAACACGGAGGTCGAGTTCGTCGGCCCGGGCGGACGCAGCTTCAAGCAGGTCGCGGGACCGCTCGCCGATATGGAGGGGACTGCCGTCGACGTAGCGCGGCATCCGCTCCAGCTGCTCCGGATCCGGACTTCCGAACCGGTCGCCCCGCTTGACATGATGCGCAAAAAAGATCGGCTCCGTCTGATTTCGACAAAAAAATAAATAGTTTGGACAAGAAAGCGTTTCAAAAAGGATATTAAAACAGCTTGTCGAATTAACACTGATAGTGCAGATGACCGATATATATTCGGAGATGATTCTGCACCGTCGGATGTTCGGCAAGCTTTTTTGTTTGTCCGCTGTCCGCGATGGTACGTAGTAACGTGTTCCCGTTCGGGATTAGATGCGCCTTTAGGCGCAGTCTCGACGGCCAAGAGTCATTTAACTAAGTCTCGGAGGGTGTGTCAGATGAAGCAAAGTTGGCGCGATCGTGTCAAGTCGGTGGAGTGGAAGCAAGGAGCCGACACGCTGGGAGGGTTCGCGAAGAAATTCGGGCAACAAATGAAAGAAACGAAGCTGGAAAGCCCGATTCGTTCTGTCGGCGTGAAGCTGTTCATTCTTGTGTTCTGCGGGATCCTGCTGTGCGTCGTGTCACTCGGACTATTCTCCTATTCCAAGTCCCGTTCCGTCATTGAAAACAAAGTATCCGAATCCAGCATGGAGACGGCGAAGCAGGTATCCGGACGGATGGACCTGCTGCTCTCCGGGTACGAGCGCAAATCGATGGAGTTCTTGTCCGACTCGGAGTTCATCTCGCAGGTAAGCGCCGCTATTTCGTCTACGGACGATTTCGAACGCTTCGACAATCAGCGCACGATTACGACGAAGCTGTCCAACGTCATGATCTCGGACAATGCGATCGCCAGCATTTTCTTGCTGCCTACCGATCCTTCCATGACCGTGATCGGTTCTTCCAATTCGGGCGGCATTCCCGACATGAAGGAGAACTCGCCTGCATTCGTCGACACGATGAAGCAAGCGGCGGGCAAGGTCGTATGGGTGCCGACGATGCCGAAGGGCATCACGGGCAAACAGTCGGCGCCGACGATCGCGGTCGGACGCGCATTGATGAACGTCAATTCCGGCAATCCTTACCTGCTGGTCATCGAGCTTAACATCAAGGCGCTGCAGGACATGCTGGCGAACGTGAACTTCGGCGACGGCAGCGCGACGTATATCGTCGCGCCGGACGGCACAATCGTCTATGCGGCCGATGCCGCTTTGATGGGCACGAAGTACGAACAAAAGCTGCCGGACGAATCCGGCGAAGTCAAGATCAAGTCGGGCGGCAAAGAGATGCTCTCCGTCGGCTCCGCATCGGCCGGCACGAGCGGCTGGACCGTCGTCGGGAACATCCCGACCTCCTCGCTCGTCAAGGACGCAAAGGTCATCCGCAACCTGACGTTCCTCATGTGCGGTCTGTCCGTGCTCATCGCGGCGCTCATCGGACTGTTCATCATGTGGACCGTCGGCAAGCCGCTCGGCCAGCTCCGCCATCTGATGAACGAGGGCGAGCGGGGCAACCTGACGGTGCGCAGCTCCATCCGTCAGAAGGACGAGATCGGACAAGTATCCGACAGCTTCAACCGGATGATGGAGCGCATCACGGAGCTCGTGCGCCAGACCAATCAGTCCGCGAGCGAGGTGCTGGAGACCGCGAGCTCGCTGACGCTGGCGTCCACGAAGACGGCCAACGCGGCCAAGGAAATCGCTGTCGCGACCGAAGAGATCGCGAGCGGCGCTACGAACCTGGCCGTCGAGTCCGAACGCGGCAGCGAGATGACGGGACAGATCGGCGACAAGGTCGTCTCGGTCATCGATTCCAACGTTGAAATGGGCAAGTCGGCCTACGAGGTCGAGGAAGCCGGCCGTAAGGGCACGCAGTACATGGCCGGCTTGATGGAGAAAACCGGGCACACCGAAGAGATGACACGCTCGATGGTCGACAAGGTCGACAAGCTCAAGGAGAGCACCGGCTCGATCAGCAAGATTCTCGACGTGCTCGGCAACATGACGAAGCAAACGAACATTCTGTCGCTTAACGCCACGATCGAAGCAGCCCGGGCAGGCGCTGCCGGCAGAGGCTTCATGGTCGTCGCGGACGAGATCCGCAAGCTGGCGGACCAGTCGCGCCAATCGATCGGCGTCGTCGGCGAGATCGTCGACCGGATCGGCCAGGAGATCGACGAGACGGTATCCGTGCTCTCCGACGCTTACCCGCTGTTCAGGGAGCAGATCGAAGCCGTCCGGGATGCCAACAAAATTTTCGAAAACGTGCAAACGCACATGGGCGACTTCAATGAGCGCCTCCATGCCGCGACCGCATCGGTATCTCAGCTCGAGCAAGCCCAGGAGACGCTGACGATGACGATGACGAACGTCAGCGCCGTCGCGCAGCAAGCTTCGGCGACGAGCGAGCAGGTTGCCTCGCTGAGCAACGAGCAGCTGGGGATCAGCGACGGTCTCGTGCAGCTGTCCAACAAGCTGGAGACGGTGTCCCAGCAGCTGCGCCAGTCGTTGTCGCAATTCACCGTCTCTTAATCGATTCGAATCGCATCGTATCCAGGCACGAATGCCGCTCCCAAGTATGGGGGCGGCATTTTTATTTTTGCGAGAAAACAGGTTCCTGTACGCGGCAGCAGGTTAGCGGTTAGGCGACCGGGCAACAATGGGGAATAACGGCGTTACAATACGTAGACGGGGAAGGGATGACCGTTGAACGGTCCGGTGCCTGCTCGGATTTTTAAACTCATGATCGTGCTGGCCGCCGTCTTCGGCGTGATGGAGGCGCGGCTGGCGTGGGTACAGCTTGGGGGAGGCGGCCGAAGCGAGAATGCGGCGGCAGGCTTGTCCAAGCAAGCCTATCTGCAGCATTCGGATCCGCTGGAGCTCGATAGCGGCCGGGGACAGTTCGTCGACCGCGAAGGAAGGCCCCTGTCCGGCAAGACGATCCGCGCGCTCGCGGCGTATCCGACCGGGGGGGATGCCGCGCGGCACGGACGGTCAGTTGCAGGCGCTGGCGGATACGCTTGGGGCAAGCGTCGAGCAAGTAGGCGACTGGCTCGACGCGATTCGCGAGCCGCTCGTATGGAAAACGGGGAAGTTGGCTAAGGTCGTTGCGCTGACGGAAGCGCAAGAGTGGCGAATCGGAGCGCTTGGCCTGACCGGCGTGGCCGTGGTGCCCTGATGTCGACCGCTACGGCACGGATGCCGAGGGCGGCTTGGCGCTGCATGCGATCGGCTATACGGCGCAGGATCCCGCGCGGTTGGCGAAGCTGTACGGCAAGGAGCTGGCTTCGGGAAAAGCAAGTACGACAGACCGGGTCGGGGAGGCGGGACTCGAGCTATCGCTTGACCGGCTGATCCGGGGCATCGGCAGCACCTACGCGGTAGCGACGACAGACGGCGCCCGTCGTCCGCTCGCCGGCATCGGCATGCGAATCTCTGGACCGGCGAATCCGCACTATCCGCTTCAGGTGCGAACGACGATCGATACGGACGTGCAGCTTGCGGCAGAGGCGGCAATGAAAAAGCATGGCATCAAGGAAGGCGCCGTCGTCGTATTGGACGCGGACCGCGCGGACATCCTCGGCATGGTTTCGCTGCCCGCGTTCGACCCGTCGCATATCGGCATCGCCGGCACGGAGGCGCGCAACCATGCGCTCATCGCCGTTCCGCCAGGTTCGGTATTCAAGACGGTCACGCTTGCTGCGGCGCTGGAAGCCGGCGTCACGACGTTGGACGAGACGTTCCGCTGTACGGGGACGTACGGCAGGTACGGTCTGAACTGTTGGCTGCACGGCGGCCACGGCGTGCTGACGGTCAAGGAGGCGTACGCGGAATCATGCAACGTCGTGTTTGCCGCGCTCGCGGAGCGGCTCGATCCCGCCCTCCTCGCGGAGACGGCGGACAAGCTCGGGCTGGGCCGTCAGATCGGCTGGCAGACCGGCGCCTTCGTCGACGGCAAGCCGCTGCGCTTGCTGGAGGAGGAACAGCCGGGCGCGATTTTCGCAACGCCTATGGCCGGCAAGGACGGCGGGGTACGGACGGGGACGGGCATCGGCCAGCGCGACGTCCGGGTGACGCCGCTGCAAGCGGCCAACCTGGTCGTGACCCTGCTGCATGGCGGTCGCGTGCAGTCGCCGCGGATCGCTACGGAGATCCGCTACGCCGACGGCGGGCTGCTGGCGAGCATGCCTGCGCGCGGAGCGCCGTCCGAATTCGGCAGCATCAAGCCGGCTACGGCGGCCGCCCTGCGCGAAGCGATGCGCGCGGTCGTCACGGAAGGTACGGCCGAGCAGGCGCTCGAGTCAAACGAATGGCCGCTCGCCGGCAAGTCCGGCACGGCGGAGCTTGCCGGCAAGCGGCCGGCGATGAACGATCAATGGTTCGCGGGATACGGACCGGCCAAGGGCCGTCCTCGATATGCGGTCGCCGTGCTGCTGGAAAATCGAACGGCCGGCGTCCGCAATGCGGCGCCGGCCGTGTTCGGCGACCTTATGGACGCGCTTCGTCAGTTGGAGCGGACGGACCCGGTCCCCCCGGCACGGTCGTAGTCTCCGCGAGGGGATTAAAGGGCGATACGATGAATTCCTCTTTGGGCCAGCGAATCCATCTGTGGAAGTAGCCTTGATCGTACAGCGCCTTGAGCAGGATCATCAGGATCGGCGCCACGATCAACCCCGCGAAGCCGAAGAAGGACAAAGATATCATCATGAAAGCGAGCATCGTAAAGGCGGAGACGCCGACGGTCTGGCCCGTGATGCGCGGCTCCAGAAACTGGCGGGTCAGCGTCACGGCGAGCAGCAGCGCGGTGAGCCAGATGGCGAGGCCCGTCTGTCCGACGATGAACAAATACAAGATCCAAGGAATGAACAACGTGCTGACGCCAAGCAGCGGCAGGACGTCGAAGAAGGCGGCCAGCAGCGCGATCGTGAACGCGTTGTTCACTTGCAGCGCGAGCAGGGCGATCAGGATGACCAGAAAAGTGATGCTGATCAGCTTGAGCTGGGATTTGAGGTAGGCCCCGATGCCTTTGAACACATTTTCGCGCAAGAAGGTGAACGCGGTTTTCAGCGTTTTCGGCGAACGCTGGCCCGCCAGCCGTTTCCACATATCGATCTCGACGCTTAAGAAGTAAGCCAGGATCAAGGCGATCGAGAAGTTCAGCACGAACGAGGAAAAAGAGCTGACAAAGCCGACCGTGCCGTTGAACAGATCCTGGGCGAGCCCGGTGCCGAATTTGACGATATTTTCGGCGGCGCCCTGCAGCTTGTCCGCGAGGCCGTCCGGCAGGCTGTCGGATCGCTGCTGAACCTCGGCCGTGATCGATCGGATTTGAGCTTCGACCTGGTCTTGGTATTTGGGCAGCTTTTCGACGAGCTCGGATGTTTGGTGGTAAAACATGAAGCCGATGCCGGCGAGGACCGCGAGCAGGATGGCCGTAAACAGCAGCACGCTGATGCCGGAAGCGATCGCTTTGCGGATGCCCAGCTTGTGCAGCCTGCGGGCAAGCGGCTCGATGCAGAGGAAAATAATAAAGGAAAGGAATACCGGCGTAGCAATCTTATACAAATAACTAAAAGCGAACATGATAAGCCAGACGGTTAAAACGACCAAAGCGATGTCGAACGCGGTTCTCCAGTATTTTTGATACAGCGAGAGCATTATGTACTTCTCCTTTATTGGTTAGATGAGGCTATGGTTACTATATTAACCGATAATACGCGGACAAGGCTACGGCGTCTCAACATCTGAAGGGCGGTTTTTCAAATCGCGTTCGGCTCCAAAAAAGATATACGACGCATCGTCAATTTTCGTACGACCTATGTTAAAATAAGAGAAGTTGAACGGCGGCAACATTCATAACAGAAAGCAAGTTGGTGGTAAGCACATGGACGTCATCCTTTGGTGGGGCTTTTATTTTTTGACTTTTTACGCGTTTTTGCCGGGATTTATCAGCCGGATGTTCGGATTCCGGGTTTTTTCGAGGGGCATCGCCGACCGCGAGATCTCGCTGACGTTCGACGACGGGCCGCATCCGGTCTACACGCCGAAGCTGCTCGATTTGCTTAAAGCGCACGGCGCGCACGCGAACTTTTTTTGTGGTCGGCGCGCATGCGGAGAAGCACCCGGACATCGTGCGGCGGATGCATGAAGAGGGGCATGACATCGGCATCCACAACTACGTTCACCGAAGCAACTGGATCATGGGGCCGGTCAGCGTCAGGCGGCATGTCGTGCGGACCGGCGATATCGTGGAACGCATCACGGGGACGCGGCCGAGATATTACCGCCCGCCATGGGGCATCGTCAACGTTTTCGATTTTATCGGGCGAGGCAAGCCGCAGATCGTCTTGTGGACCGCGCTGTTCGGCGATTGGAAGCTCAAGGTGGGCGCCGAGCGCCTATACGGCAAGATCCGGCGCAAGCTTCAGCCTGGCGCGGTGCTGCTGCTCCACGATTGCGGCGATACGTTCGGGGCCGACCCCGACGCGCCGGCCAATACGATCGATGCCGTCGGCCGCATTCTCGAGGACGGCAAGCGAGAGGGGCTGCGCTTCGTCGGCATTGGCGAGATGATGCGGCAGACCAAGCTGAACAAGGAGGAAGCCAAAGCGCGAAGCGACGGTCCGAGCGCCGATTCTTCCGGAGAAACCGTTCAGCAGGGGCGGGACAAGACGGCTGCGGCGCCGAAGACGGGACCGTTCAAGCGGATCGTCGTAGCGGCTTGGATGCTGTGGGAGGACGTGTTCGGCTGGATCTTCCGTCTTCGCCCGGTCGGAGACGGCAAATCGTTTCACTATCGGATCATCCGGTATGGCGGACCGGCGATCACGCTTGATGACGGCGGCCGGATCGAACGGGGAGACCGGGTGTTGGAGCTTCACTTCGTCAATAAAATGATGCTGGATATCGGCATGACCTCCCGTTCGGAGATGCAGATCGCCATCCGTGTCATCCAGTCCGTCAAAAAAGGCGCTGCCGCTCTTGGCCAAGGAGCTCCGCTCGCTGCCCGGCGGCGAAGACGTCAAGGGGCTGTACGGCATCTCGATGATCAATCGGGGCTCCGAAGGGCTGGGCTTCGAGACATTCGCGCTTCGGAAGGGCGTTTTTGCCTGGTTTACGAATCGCTATCTGCGACTATTGACGGCCATTATTCATCCTCAGGGCAGGACGCGGGTCAAGGCGCACGGCGAACGAATGGAGCCGCGCATGCTCATCATGTCGAGAATCAAGTTGATGGAATGGGAAAAAGGGACTTATTCGCCCGCCAAGGCGCGCGCCTCGAAGGCCGAGATCGAGCAAGGCATGGCGTCAGTAGGGGCCGCGGGCTACGGCGATACCGAAGCCAGGCTCGGCAGCGAGGGGCGAACCGGCGACAGGGCTTAATCCAGATCGTCGATCGGCTACCGTGTCGATATAGGACTTTAACCGACCGCAGGGAAGGCGTATCGCCTTCTTCCTGCGGCTTTTTTGCGTTCAAGCGTTCTTACAACCGCCTCCCTCTAACGAGAAAAGCATCGCCTGCCCGGTTCGGACGCGAAGGAATGGATACCTTTTTTGCCGTTTTGAATCATGATGCCGCGTTGAGACAGCTTGAGTCTGGGGTTGCGTCCGTTTACGCGGCAGCAAGAAAAGACGACGGGCGTCAGTCGCGCGAGACTGCTGATCGAAGATCCTACCTGCGGGGCTTCGACGATCCATTCCGCGGATGTCTGGGGCCCTTTGTAGGCTTGGACGGTATGGAACCGCCAGCCCTGCGTCAAATTGCGCAGCGAGATCGACCACTTGCCGTGATTTAGCTTCGCAATGACGGCGCGCATGCGATCCCCCGGACGGACAGGATCAGGGGATGACCGTCTCCTCGGCGGGCAGGATCTCCCACCAGGCATAATAGCTCGCGACGCCGTTCGCGAAGTCGTGCGCCGTGCCGGTTTGAATCAAGCTGCTGTTGCTGTAGCCGTCGATGCCGACCCACGCCGACGAGTAAACCGGCTGCGCAGACGGGAATACGGACGGAACGGTCCAATTCGCGGAGATACGGTTGTATGCGCCCGCGCGACCCGACTGCGCGTAACCGCTCCAGTTGCTGGACGTCCAGCCGACAGCCGAGCCTTGCACTTTGTCGGAACGGACGAACTTGCAGGGGCGCTGCAATCGGCTATTTCGACTGATTTTGGGCATGTGCCGCCACCACCTTCACTGTGATGCTATAGGAGATGCGGCGGAAGGAGGGAACGTATGGGTGATGCTCAAATTCAGGCGATGACGGAGTAAGCGTTAAGAAGAGGTAAATATGCAATGGATCAGACAGGCGAGTATGGGGGAGCGGCAGACATGCAAAAAAAGCGGGAGCCGTCGGCTCCCGCTTCTTGGGGCGAATCCCGTATGATCGGAATCGCGGATATCGATGTTACATCTTCATCACGCCGCCGCGGCTGGCGTTGGTAACCATCGCGGAGTAACGGGCCAGGTAGCCGCGCTTGATCTTCGGTTCGAAGCCAGGCCAGTTCGCGCGGCGGCGATCCAGCTCCTCGTCGCTGACTTCGAGGGTGATCGTGCGGTTGTTCATGTCCAGCTCGATCATGTCGCCGTCCTCGACGAACGCGATTGGGCCGCCTTCGGCCGCTTCCGGCGAGATATGGCCGATAGCGATGCCGCGGGAAGCGCCTGAGAACCGGCCGTCGGTGATCAGGCCGACCTTCGTGCCAAGGCCCATGCCGACGATCTGCGACGTCGGCGCGAGCATCTCGGGCATGCCAGGGCCGCCCTTCGGGCCCTCGTAGCGGATGACGACGACGTGGCCTTCCTTGACCTTGCCCTCGGCCAGGCCGCGGAGCACGTCGTCCTGCGAATCGAAGCAGATGGCGGGGCCGCGGTGATAGCCGCCGACCGATTTGTCCACCGCGCCGACCTTGATGATCGAACCGCCAGGCGCGAGGTTGCCGAACATGACGGACAAGCCGCCTTCCTTCGTATGCGGGTCGTCGATCGGACGAATAACGGCGTGGTCGGTGATCTCGGCGCCTTCTACGTTCTCGCGGAGCGTCTTGGCCGACACCGTCATGACGTCGCCCTTCAGCGTGCCTTCCTTTTTGAACAGCTCGTTGATGATGGCGCTCACGCCGCCCGCGTTGTGCAGGTCTTCGATGTGGTGATCGGAAGCCGGCGCCAGCTTGGACAAATACGGCGTGCGCTTGGCCACTTCGTTAATGCGCTCGATCGGGTACTCGATGCCGGCTTCGTGCGCCAGCGCGAGCGTGTGCAGCACGGTGTTGGTCGAGCCGCCCATCGCCATGTCGAGCGCGAACGCGTTGTCGATCGAATCGAGCGTGACGATGTCGCGCGGCTTGATGTCCTTCTTGATGAGCTCCATCAGCTGAGCGGCGGACTTCCGGACGAAGTCGCGGCGCTCGGGCGCGACGGCCAGGATCGTGCCGTTGCCCGGCAGCGCGAGACCGAGCACTTCGGCGAGACAGTTCATGGAGTTCGCCGTGAACATGCCGGAGCACGAGCCGCAGGTCGGACAGCCGAACTGCTCGAGCTCGGTCAGGCTCTGCTCGTCGATCTTGCCCGTCATGTAGGCGCCTACGCCTTCGAAGACGGAGGTGAGGGAGATGGCGCGGCCGTCCTTCGTGCGACCGGCCTTCATCGGGCCGCCGCTGACGAACAGCGTCGGGATGTTGACGCGCAGCGCGGCCATCATCATCCCGGGCGTGATCTTGTCGCAGTTCGGGATGCAGACCATGCCGTCGAACCAGTGGGCGTTGACCATCGTCTCGACGGAGTCGGCGATGATCTCGCGGCTCGCGAGGGAATAGCGCATGCCGATGTGACCCATCGCGATGCCGTCGTCGACGCCGATCGTATTGAACTCGAACGGGACGCCGCCGGCTTCGCGGATCGCTTCTTTGACGATTTTGCCGAACTCCTGCAGGTGAACGTGACCCGGAACGATGTCGAGGTAGGAGTTGCAGACGGCGATGAACGGTTTGCCGAAGTCTTCTTCCTTGACGCCGGCCGCGCGCAGCAAGCTGCGGTGCGGCGCGCGGTCGAAGCCTTTTTTGATCATATCGGAGCGCATTTTGGAAGCCATGGTGATAATCCCCCGTTTCTTATGAATGCCGTGCTAGGACTTGGGTAGGACAAGTGCGAATAGAAACAATTTTATCACATGATGACGTCAAACGGCTACTGTGCCGCCAAGGCGATCGCACCCTGACGACGTGCGGACAGACACTGCGCGAACGCCCCCTGCCGGGAGGCAGAGGGCGGGGGTCGACGACGGCGCGTCATTGGTCGGAGTCGGGCGGGAACAGGCCCGACAGCGCCGCGAACGGCAAGTTCTCGAAGTGGCCCGTTTTGTAGACGACTTCGGACTCGGTCTGCGGCTCCTCGGCCGGCTTGTTGCGCCGGAAGGACAAGCGGTCGTAAAGCTTTACGAGCACCTGCGCCGTATTGAGCGCGTCGTCGAGCGCCCGGTGATGGGAGCCGGAAAACGGAATCTCGAGCATTTCGAGCGCCGCCTTGAGCCCCATCTGCTGGTGCTTTTCCAGCTTGAACACTTTGGACAGCATTTTCTGCAGGTTGTTGTGATTGATCATCCACTTCGTGTCGATCTGCATCTGACGGCATTCCTGCAGCAGCTGGCGCAAGTCGTCGGGTCCCCAAGCGCACAGGAAATACTCGTCGGGACCGATCCAGGAGACGAAGGCGGCTATCGCCTCCGGAAGTCGGCTCGCGGCGTCCACGTCGTCCTGGGTGATGCCCGTGAAGGCGGTCGTATCGTTAGAAAGCGTCGGCACGACGGTCGGACGGACGAACGCTTGGAACGTATCGAGGATGCCCGGAACGCCTTCGACGAGGCCGACTTTGGCCGCGCCGATCTCGATGATCTCGGCGATCTGTCCTTTTTTCCGGCGAACGGTCATCTCCAGGTCATATACAATGTAAGTCAATGAATCACACCTCGGGCCGTCCGCGCGGCGGTGCGCCTCGCGGAACATCGCGTAGTTATTAGTCCGGCTTAACGTATTATAGACCTCCGCCAATTATTTGTCATGGTGTTCACGGCAAAATGCCGGCGGCCGTCCCCGGAAAGGGACGATCGCCGGCATCGGGCCCGGACGGTAAATAGGCGCTAAAGCGTGGGCTTGAAAAACATGAGCAGAAAAAGAACGATGCCGAGGACGGTTGCCGCGTAGTTGATCGCGTTGACCTTGGCTACGCCGGCTTGGAGCTCTGAGGAAGCTTGCCGGTCGGCAGGGCCGGTGTCGGCATGCGCTCTGGCCGCGACGTTGGCCGCAGCCCGGGACATGAAGGCGATGACGACGATCTGGATGAGCACGTAATCGGCGATCGCGGCGACGATCCAGAACTGGTCCCAGCCATAGTCGCCGAGCCAGACGAGCAGAAGACCGGAAAGTACGGCAAGAGAGCCGAGAATTTTGGGGAACATCTCAAGTTTGGCGGACAGCCTCAGCGAATCGCGCAGTTGCCCGAGCGTCTGGCCTTTGCGCAGCAGGACATGGCCGAAGTAGGTCGGTCCGATGCCGACGACCGCGGAGATCACGTGAATCGCGACAAGAATGCCGAGCCAATTTTCCTTTAGATAAGCGTACCCTGTTAACGACATTTTTTGTTCTTTCTCCTCTCGATTAAACGGAATAATCCCATGCTAGCATGGGATTATTCGCCCGGCAGTCACGATTTTCGATGACAATCGCGTATGACGAGTCATAGAGGGGATGGCAATGACGAACCGATAATGTAACGGAGTAGAAATGCTTTCCGCGACGCTTCGCGCGCCGACGGTGTTGTATAATGAACAAAAAGAATGACAAGAAGGTGTTCGTCTTTGAAATTTTTCCATACCGCGGATTGGCATCTCGGGAAATTGATCCAGAACGTATACATGACCGAAGACCAGCGATATATACTCGATCAGTTCATGCGCGATATCGAGGAGGAGCGGCCCGACGCGGTCGTGATCGCGGGCGATCTGTACGACCGGGCGGTACCGCCGACGGAGGCCGTCGGATTGCTGGACCGTACGCTGCAGCGCATCGTGCTGGAGCTTGCGACGCCGGTGATCGCTATCTCGGGCAATCACGACAGTCCGAGCCGGCTGAACTTCGGGAGCGGCCTTATGAAGGCGGCGGGCCTGCACATGGCCGGCGAGTTCGACCCTTCGACGGGCCCGGTCGTGCTGCGCGACGCGGACGGGCCGGTACATTTCCACCTCGTGCCGTTCGCAGATCCGGCAGCGGTGCGCCTCGCGCTGAGGGACGAGACGATTCGCTCCTACGACGGGGCGATGGCCGCGATCGCGGATCGAATCCGCGGCGCTATGGACCCCGAGGCGCGCCATGTGCTCGTCGGACATGCTTTCGTGACGCCGCGCGGCGAGTCTGAGCCCAATACGAGCGATTCCGAGCGGCCGCTCTCGATCGGCGGCACGGAGCACGTGAGCGCGGCGCATTTCCGCGGCTTTCATTATACGGCGCTCGGGCATTTGCACCAGGCTCACTTCGTCGGTTCGGAGACGGTCCGCTACGCGGGATCGCCGCTCAAGTACTCGATCTCCGAGGAGCGCCACCAGAAGGGGTACCTGATCGTGCAGATGGACGGAACGGGCGGCGTCTCGGTCGAAAAGCGGGCGCTCGTGCCGCGGCGCGACATGCGCACGGTAACCGGATATATCGAGGAAATCGAAAGGCAGGCGCCTAGCGAGGATTACATATACGTCAGGCTGCTGGACGAGCAGCCGGTGCTATCTCCGATGGAGCGCGTAAGGTCGGTCTACCCGAACGCGATGCACGTGGAGCGGGAGCTGGCGATGCAGCAAGTCGCGGCTTCTTCCGAGGAAGGGATAGCGCCGGGCGGCAAAGCCGGCATGGACATGCTGACGCTGTTCCGCGCGTTTTACCTGGAAGCGAAGGGCGGAGAAGCGTCGGACGAGACGGAGCGTCTGTTCCTTGCGGCGCTGCGGGATATCGAAAAAGAGGAGGATGAGCGACATGTTGCCGGTACGGCTGACGATGACGGCGTTCGGGCCGTATAAGGACAAGGAGGTCATCGACTTCGCGGAGCTGTCGGGCAACCGCCTGTTTCTGGTGTCCGGCAATACCGGCGCCGGCAAAACGTCGATCTTCGACGCGATCTGCTTTGCGCTGTACGGGGAGGCGAGCGGCGAGGACCGCAGCGACGTCCGCATGCTGCGCAGCCAATTCGCCTCGGACGAGCTGTACACGTCCGTCGAGTTCGAGTTCGAGCTCAAGCGCCGGACGTACCGCATCCTGCGGCAGCTGCCGCACGTGAAGACGGGCAACAAGAGCGCGACCGGCGAAAAGTACGAGTTCGTCGAGACGACCGGCGGCGAAGAGACGATGATGGTCGATCGCCATGCCGTCCGGCAGATCAACGAACGGATGCAGACGCTGCTCGGGTTGACGAAGGAGCAGTTCAGCCAGATCGTCATGCTGCCGCAGGGCGAATTCCGAAAGCTGCTCACTTCGGATACCGAAAACAAAGAAGAGATTTTGCGGCGGATCTTCCGCACGCACCTGTTCAAGTTCGTCGCCGAGTATTTGAACGAGAAGCGCAAAGCGTTCCAGTCCGAATGGGAGCTGGCGAAGCGCGATCTGGACATGCAGGCGGCCAACCTGAAGCTGTCGCTGGCTCAGCGGGAAGGCTCCGCGCTCGTGCGCGTGCTCGGTCAAGAGCACTTCAACGTGCACCAGGTGCTCGAGGCGCTGGACGAAGAGATGGCTTATTACGAAGGCGAAAAAACCGTCCGGCAAGCAAGGCTCGAAGAGGAGAGCCGGCTGCACAAGACGCTGGTCGAGCGATATCATGCGGCCGCGCGCGTGAACGAGCTTTACGGCGAGCTGGACCGCAAGACGGCGGAACGCCAGCGTCTCGAAGCGCGAATCCCGGAGGTCGAAGGGAAAAAACGACGGCTCGCGCTGGCGGAGAAGACGCTGCCGCTCGAGGTCCGGGAGCGGCTTCGCGAGAGCGCGCAGGCGCAGGCGAAAGCGGCTGAGGGGCTACGGCAGTCGGCCGTAGAAGCGTCGGAGCGGGCGACTCGCGAGCTTGCCGCCGCGGGGGAGCGCCATGCGCAGGAGGAGCGGCGCGGCGAGCGGCGCGAAGCGCTCGTGCGCGAGCTTGAGCGGCTCTCTCGCGACCTGCCGGCCGTTCGCGAGCTGGAGGAGCGTCGCGCGTCGCTTGGCCGGCTCGAGCGCGAAGCCGCGGCGGCGCTGGGCGAGCAGCAGGCGGCAGAGGCCGCCGCCTCCGCCCGGCAGGAAGCGCGCAAGGCGCTGGCCGAGCGCGCGCGGCAGGCCGAGGCGGCGGTGCGCGGACTGCCGGAGCTCGCCGAGCGCTTCGAGCGGATGCTGCAGGAGGCGACGCTGCTGCGCGAGTACGTGCTGCTCGGGCGCGCGGCCGTCACGCAAGCGGAAGAGGAAGCGGGGCTTCGCCTCGCGCACGAGGAAGCCGCGAAGCGCTACCTGGCGATGGAGGCGGGATGGCTCGAAGGCCAGGCCGGCCAGCTGGCCGCGCATCTGCACGAGGGGAAGCCGTGTCCCGTATGCGGCAGCGAGGCGCATCCCCGTCCGGCCGAGCCGCCGGCCGACATGCCGACGCGCGAGGCGCTGGACCGCCAGCGCGGGGACAAGGCGGAGCGGGAGACGCAGTATCTGGCGGCGAAGGCGAAGCGGGAGCACACGGATGCGCAGTTGCGGGACAAAGCGGGCGAGATCGAACGCGGCGGACGCGACCCCGCGCAGGCCGAGACGGCATACGCGGAGCTCGTCGAGAACGGCAAGCGGATGCGCGTCCAAGTGGACGGGCTCAAGGCGGAGCAGGCGGCGCTGGACGAGCTGCGGCGCAAGTTGGCGGAGGCGGAGACCGCGCTAGAAGCCGCGGTCGCGGACAAGGAGCGCCGCACGGCCGTCGCGCAGGAGCGGCGTACGGCGCATGCCGCGGAGCAGGCGGTCTACGAACGAACGCTGGCCGGGCTGCCCGAGGGGCACCGGACGCTCGAGGCGCTGCAGCGGCTGCTCCGTGAGGCGGAGCAGGAGAAGGAACGCCTGGACGCGGCGTGGCGGCTTGCGCAGGAGCAGCTGCGGCAGGCGGGCGAACGCCAGGCCGCGGCGGCGGCTCATCTGGAAGGCGCGGAGCGGCAGCTGACCGAGGCGAATGCGCGTCAAGCGGAGGCGCAGGGCGATTTTGGCGCGGAGCTGGTTCGGGCGGGATTCGCTTCGGAGGCCGACTACCGGGCGGCCAAGCTGCCGGAGCGGGATATGGCGGACATGAAGGCGGACATTGAGCGATTTTTGGCCGGTCTCGCGGCGGTCGCGCGGCAGATCGAGGAGCTGGGCGTCCAGCTCCAAGGCAAGGAACGAGCCGACCTGGCCGCGCTCGCAGAGGAAGCGGAGCGGATGGAGATGCAGGCGGAGGCGACGCGATCGTCGCTGCGCGAAGCGCAGACGCATCTGGACAAAGGCGCCGAAGGTCGCGCCAAATTGCTGGAAGCCGAAGACAAATGGCGGAAGTCGGAGCGGGAGTTCCAGCTCGTCAAGGATCTGTACGACGTCGTGCGCGGCGACAACCGCCACAAGATTTCGTTCGAGCGCTACCTGCTCGTCGAATTTCTCGATCGTATCCTGTCGGCGGCCAACCTGCGTCTGCGGACGATATCCGGCGGACAGTTCTATCTCGTACGCAGCGACCGTCGGGAAAAGCACGGCAAGCAAAGCGGTCTCGGCCTGGACGTCTTCGACAACTACACCGGGCAGCTGCGCGACGTGAAGACGCTCTCCGGCGGCGAGAAGTTCAACGCGTCGCTCTGCTTGGCGCTCGGTATGGCCGATGTCATTCAAGCTTACGAGGGCGGCGTGTCGCTCGAGACGATGTTCATCGACGAGGGCTTCGGCTCGCTCGACGAGGAATCGCTGAGCAAGGCGGTCGACACGCTCGTCCAGCTCCAGCAGACCGGACGGATGATCGGCATCATCTCGCACGTACAGGAGCTCAAGCAGGCGATCCCGGCCGTGCTCGAAGTGAAAAAATCGGCCGACGGCTGCAGCTATACGAAGTTCCGGATCAGTTGAACCGAATTCGGCCTCAGGCAGGCAACATTTGTCTATACCGGCGCCCCCCGTCATATATATGAACCAAAAAAGACGAGAGGTGTGGGACGTTTGGACAAGGCTGCGGTGAAGCGGTTTTACGACCTCAAAAGCAAACAGAAGGAAATCGAAAAAGAGCTGTCGGAGCTGCGCGGGGAAATCCTGACGTATTGCGAGGCGGAGGGGCTGTCTCAGGCGGAGATCGGAGGCTACAACGTCAAGATCGTGCAGCAGGAACGAAGGGAATACGACGACGAGAAGCTGAAGGCGGCGCTCCCCGACGACGAGCTGTGGCGGCTCGTTTCCCGCGCGGATCCGTCGAAGCTGGCGGGGCTCGTGAAGCTGAACGTTCTTAAAGAAGAGCAGCTTTTCGGAACTTATGCGTTAAAGAAAATCGCGCTGGTCCATGTAGAGCGGGAATAGCCGGGATTTCGCGGCGATTCCGCTGCACTTTATAAAGCACGCCAAAGCGCCGGTCCCGTCGACCGGCGCTTTGCTTATTTGCGCTTGCCGACACGATCGTTACTTTTACCGATGCTTCATGAAGCGCTCCGTCGTCTCTCCAGGTTATGCCGGGAGCAGGCGGTGGCGGGCAGGTTCGCGATGGAGATTTATCGGCGAAGCGGGCCGCTCCGCGCGGGAGCAGCCTTCTTGCCGTCCATTTATTTTTTTGCTTTGTAAAACTCGTGGTACAGCTTCATGAGCGCCCGCTTTTCGATCCGCGAAACGTAGCTTCGGCTGATGCCGAGCTCCCGCGCGATCTCGCGCTGGGTACGTTCGTCCCCGCCTTTGCCGTCCAAACCGAACCGGCCCCGGATGACCTCTTGCTCCCGTTCGTCGAGAATATCGAGGTTTTGATAGATTTTGCTTTTCTCGATTTTCAGCTGCACCTTTTCGACGACGTCGTCGGGCTCGCTGCCCAGAATATCTTGCAGCGTGATTTCGTTGCCTTCTTTATCGGTTCCGATCGGATCGTGAAGGGAAACGTCTTTGCGCGTTTTTTTGAGCGATCTCAAATGCATCAATATTTCGTTCTCTATGCAACGCGCCGCGAACGTGGCGAGCTTCGTGCCTTTGCCGACCTGGAAGCTCTCGATCGCCTTGATAAGGCCGATCGTGCCGATCGAGATCAGGTCTTCGAGATCCTCGCCCGTATTGTCGAACTTTTTGACGATATGCGCGACCAGCCGCAGATTGTGCTCGATCAGCAGGTTGCGCGCCCTGGCGTCGCCTTCTGCCATAAGGCCTAAGTATTTGCTTTCCTCCTGCTCGGACAAGGGCTGGGGGAATGCATTGTTTTTGACGTAAGAGACGAGCAAGGAGAGCTGCTTGATGAAGAGCGCTATCGAGGTAAAGAATCCGGGCACGTGAAGGCCTCCTCCGGTTGTAAGTTCAGGTTGACGCGCGACCATTACCATTCTATGTGGGCCGGCGCCCATCCGTGCCTGTCAGGGGGAAAAAGGACGGCAGCGCCGATCGTTTCGCAGCGAATCTCCCCATCTTTTCCCATCCATAACCTTCATCACCTCGGCAAATAATGATTGGGACTACAGTCCGAACCGGAAAGGGGATGGCAGCCATGGCGACCAAAGAGGCCGGAAGAGGTCCAGCTTCTTACAAGCCGTTGTCCATGTCGCCCAAGGAATACCAGCAATTCGCCAAAAGCCGGCAGCCTTCCCGGCCCGTTTTCGCCAATTGCGTCCGCGCTTTTTTGGTGGGCGGCTTCATTTGCTTCATCGGCGAAGGCGTGCAGCATTTTTTTATGGCCGCGTTCGACATGACGAGCCGCCAAGCGGGCAATCCGACCGTCGCGGTGATGATCCTGATCTCCGTCATCTTGACCTGCCTGGGCGTATACGACAAGATCGCGCAGTGGGCGGGCGCGGGGACGGCGGTTCCCGTCACCGGCTTCGCCAATTCGATGTGTTCGGCGGCGATCGAGCATCGCAGCGAGGGGCTCGTGCTCGGCGTCGGCGCCAACATGTTCAAGCTGGCGGGCTCCGTCATCGTATTCGGGACCGTCGCGGCCTTTTTCGTCGGGATCGTCTACTGGATCCTGGGGGTGAGTCACTGATGCTGCAGGGCAGGCGAACGTGGATCTTCGAAAAGCCCCCCGGTCATCGTCGGCACGGGTACCGTCGTCGGCCCTGACGAAGGCGAAGGGCCGCTGGCGAGCGATTTCGATCTCGTGCATCCCGATATGACGATCCAGCAGCCGAGCTGGGAGAAGGCGGAGCGGCTCATGCTCGAGCAAGCCTCCGATATCGCGCTTTCCAAGGCGGCGCTGTCGAAGGACAAGATTAACTTTTACGTGGGCGGCGACCTGATCAACCAGATCATCAGCAGCACGTTCGCCGCCCGCACGATGGGCGCGCCTTACTTGGGCGTGTTCGGCGCCTGCTCGACTTCGATGGAGTCGCTGGCGCTGGCCGCGCTGCTCGTGTCTACGGGAGCGGCCCGCTACGCGATAGCCGGTACGAGCAGCCACAACTGCACGGCGGAAAAGCAATTCCGCTACCCGACCGAATACGGCTCCCAGAAACCGCCGACCGCGCAATATACGGTGACCGGCGCGGGCGCTGCCGTCGTCGCGGCGGAGGGCGACGGGCCTCGAATCACCTCGGCCACGATCGGACGGATCATGGATCTCGGCCTCAAGGATCCGTTCGACATGGGCTCGGCGATGGCGCCGGCCGCCGTGGACACGATTCAGGCGCATCTGCAGGAGACCGGGCGCGACCCGGGCTACTACGACATGATCGTGACCGGCGACCTGGCGTCGGTCGGCCATCCGATCGCCGCCGACCTGCTCAAGCGGCACGGCGTGCCGATCGCGGAGACGCAGTTCAATGACTGCGGCCTGCTCGTCTTCGACCTCGCCAAGCAGGCCGTTCAAGCCGGCGGCAGCGGCTGCGCCTGCTCCGCGACCGTCGCGTACGGACATTTGCTCAAGCGGATCGCGAAGGGGGGAGCTGAAGCGGCTGCTCGTCGTGGCGACGGGCGCGCTGCTCTCGCCGCTGTCCTTTCAGCAGGGCGAGAGCATTCCCTGCATCGCGCATGCCGTATCCATCGAACGCTAATCGATCCAAAGGAGGACTTCCGATGCAATATTTGTGGGCATTTCTGGTCGGCGGGGCGATCTGCATCGTCGGCCAGCTGTTGTTCGACGTTGCCAAGCTGACGCCCGCGCATACGATGGCTACGCTTGTCGTAGCTGGCGCCGTGCTGGACGGCCTCGGCCTGTACGATCCGCTCGTCGACTTCGCGGGCGCCGGCGCGACCGTCCCGATCACCAGCTTCGGCAACGCGCTCGTCCACGGCGCGCTGAGCGAGCTGCAGGAGGTCGGGTGGATCGGGATCATCACCGGCATCTTCCAGATTACGAGCGCCGGCATTTCCGCGGCGATCATTTTCTCGTTTTTGGCGGCGCTGGCGGTCAAGCCGAAGGGATGAACGATGTTTAGGTAAATTTTAGGCGGCTGCGGTCGGAGAGACGAGGCGTTGAATTGCGCCTGCCCGCAAGTCGAAGCGATTCGCCTGCGGGCGCGGGTTGCCGCGCTCCGTATCGCTTTTTGGGACGCCATGCTTATTTCCAACTGCCGGTTCGCCTAGCGCGAATTGGCTTTTTTTTCTATGATTATTTGGAGTTTTGCAAAATTGTAGTCCCGAATCCCCATCAAGTATAATAGTAGAGTAGCGTCCGACTACCGCCAGATCCCATTAGGAGGGACCTCAATGGAACAACAGACCGCCATGCAACTGTTAGATTCGATCAGACGCAACATGGAATCTTGCATATACGGTAAAAAAAGACGAGATCGCCTGGCTGCTGACCGCGCTGGTCGCGGGAGGGCACGTGCTGATCGAGGACGTGCCGGGCACCGGCAAGACGCAGCTCGTCAAGGCGCTCGCCCGATCGATCGGCGGTTCGTTCCATCGGATCCAATGCAATCCCGATCTGCTGCCCACCGACATTACCGGCGTATCCATCTATCATCCGAAGCAGGAGCAGTTCGTATTCAGGCCTGGACCGGTCATGTCCAACCTGCTGCTCGCCGACGAGATCAACCGGGCGACGACCAAGACGCAGTCCGCGCTGCTCGAGGCGATGGAGGAGCGCCACGTGTCCGTCGACGGCGTCACTTACCCGCTGCCGCAGCCTTTTATTTTATTCGCCACGCAGAACCCGATCGAATTCGAAGGCACCTACAACTTACCGGAGGCGCAGCTTGACCGTTTTTTGATGAAGATCTCTCTTGGCTATCCGGACGAGGAATCGGAGAAAAGACTGGTGCTCGAGCCCGGCAGTTCGCGCGCGGCGGATCAACTCGAATCCGTCGCCATGGCGGAGGACGTCGTGAGCATTCAGCGGCTGGCGGCAGGCTGCCACCTGGACGGCGGCGTGGCCGACTATCTGGTGCAGCTGATCCGCGCGACGCGCAAGCATCCTTCGGTGCTGCTCGGCGCCAGCCCCCGCGCCTCGGTGGCGCTCGCGGCCTGCGCGAAGGCGTATGCCTTCCTTCAGCACCGCAGCTACGTCATTCCGGACGATATCAAGATATCCGCGCCGTTCGTCCTCGCGCACCGTCTCCACCTGCGTTCCGAAGCCCGCATGCAAGGCGCTACGGCCGGAGGCGTCCTGCAGGAAGTCCTGAAGCAGCTGCCGGTGCCGGTGGCGCTGGAGCGTTGAGCATGAAGCGCCTGCCTCAGGTCCGCTTCGGCTGGTTCTGCGGGATTTTGTACTTAATGGCCTTATCGTTCGTCGTTTTTCAAGGCGGCAAAACGTCGTTGATGCTGTTCGTCATCATGAACGGCCTCGGCCTTTATCTGCTGCTCGGACGGTGGAGCGGCATCGGCGGCATTCAGGGCAAGCGCGCGCTCGGCGCGGGTTCCGGCCAAGACGGCCTGTTCGCGGCCGGGTCTCGGCTCAAGGTTCGCCTGCAGATGCATGTTCCCGGCTTTTGGCCGCTGCCTTACGTCATCGTGCGCGAGCGGCTGGTCCGCTTAAGCGGCTCGGATCTCCAGGAGTACGAGCTGTCCTTCGTGCCCGACTACAAGCGGCGCGGCCAGGTCGAATACGAATCCGCCCCGCTCCGGAGAGGACGCTACAAGTTTTTGGAGACCAAATGCTCGACCCGGGACATTTTCGGGCTGTTCGAGCATCAAGGCGCATTCCGGGAGGAGCTGCAGATCAAGGTGCTCCCCCGCGCGGTCGAGCTGCAGGAGTGGCGTCATCTGAGGAAGGCGCGCACCGGCCAGATCGAACAGCGCGCCAGCTCCCTCTGGGCGAGGGAGACGACGCAGATCGACGGCGTCAGAGACTACATCCACGGCGACCGGATGTCTCGCATCCACTGGAACGCTACCGCCCGCACGGGGCAGTGGAAATCCAAGGAATACGAGCGCGAGGCGCTGCCCCGATTCGTCATCGTGCTGGACCGGCGGGCGGGCGCGTACCGCAGCGCCGACGCGTTCGAGCTAGCCGTATCGACGGCGACCTCGCTGCTGAATCTCGCGCTGCGAAGGGGAATGCCGGTCGGCTTCGTGTCAGCCGGCAAGGACATCGCATGGTTCGGCGCCGGCAAGACGCCGGTGAACCGGGAGCTGCTGATGGAGCATCTCGTCGACGTCGAGGCCGACGGAGAGGACGCGCTTGACCGCGTGCTCCGCAAGACGGCGGAGAAGTTCGAAGCAGGGGCGAGCTACGTACTCGTCAGTCCGTCGATGGAGGACGAGACGCTTTTCGCGCTCGAGGGACTGTCGGCGCGACGGACCGGCCCGAGCCATATCCATATCGCGGAGCGGACGCAGCCGCCCGAGCCGCCCGAACGTCTGCAGCAGTGGGCGCGGACTTTCCGCGGCCGGCAATGGGAGCTTTGCTCGATTACGCGCCTGGAAGATCTTCCGAAGGCATTGGAGGCGGGCACCGCTTGAATACGATGATCGCAAGCGCAGGAAGGCGGGTAGAGAGCGGCTACTTCCGGAGGCTCGTGCTGGAGCGGCTCCACCGGCTTTTCGTAATCGTGATCGTGCTTCAGCTGATTCAAGTTTTTAAAAATTACTGGTGGCCGGAAACGTACGCTGTCGTCTACGCTTCCGTAGCGGCGGCGGCGGCGATCGAACTTCTGGTCAGCCGCGCGTTCGCGCTCAGGATCGTTTTGCAGTTAGCCGCGGTGCTTGCAGCGGTGCTGATTTTCACGCCCTACGTCTGGACCGGCTGGCCGGAAGCTTTGAAGGGGTGGGAGGCGCTCCGCGCGTTCGCGATCGTGAACGGCAAGCCGTTTCATCCGTTTTTCGAGATCGCGGCCGGCGTCGTGCTGATCATTCATTATATGGCGTACTTGGGCACGAATAAGATCAGGGCCATCGGCTTTATTTTGATGTCGATCGCCACGCTGGCCATCATCGATTCCTTTTTCCGCTCGAGCTGTGGACGAATATCGCCTGGGCCGTGGTGGCCGGACTCGGATGGCTCGTCGTCCTTCATCTCAGGCAGCTGAGAGAAAGACACTTTGATAGCTGGAGCGCGCTCGCCGAGCGCCCGTTCGAGCTCGCCGTGCCTGCCATCATCGTCATCGGGCTGCTCATGCTCGCCGGCATCGCGGTGCCGCGCGCCCCCGTGCTGCTGGAGGATCCGTACACCCTATGGCTCCAGGCACAGAACAAGGAGGTGCCGGCCTTTTCCGGAGAGGGCGGCTATATCGGCGGCGGAGACAGCAGCGGGAAGGGTTCCGGTCCTTCTTCCAAGTCGGGTTACGGACGAAGCGACGCCAAGATCGGCGGCGGCTTCGAATTCGACTACTCGCCGGTCATGACGGTGGACACGAGCCAAAAAGCCTACTGGCGTGGCGAGACGAAGGCCGTTTACACCGGACAGGGATGGACCGACCGCAAGGGGATGGAAACGACGTCCGCGGCTCCCGGAGAAGCCGAATTGCCAGCGGACAAACCGACGCTCGAGGGCATCGAGACGAAGCAGGTTACGCAGACGTTCCACATTTTGCGCAAAGACAGGCTTCCCGTTCTGTTCGGCGCCGGCGCGATCGGCAGCCTGCCGGAGTGGCAGGGCGTGAGCGGCAACGCCAGGCTGACCTGGAACAAGGAAGAGCAGGAGCTCAAATTCCAGCGCTCCGTGACGGTGGAATCCTATACGGTCGTATCCGACATGATCGTCATCGACGAAGACAAATTGCGGACGACCCGGGCGAAGGAGGCCGAGGCGCCGATCGACTTGGCCCCTGACGAGCAGCTGCCGGAGGTTCCGAGCCGGGTTTCGGAGCTGGCCGCCTCGATTACGGCGGATACAGCCAACGATTACGACGCCGCGAAGGCGCTGGAGAGCTATCTTAGAAATAATTATCCGTACACGAACACGCCGGACGTAAGCCTTCAGAAAAGCAAAGATATCGCGGACGCCTTCCTGTTCGAGATCAAGGAAGGGTACTGCGATTACTACTCAACCGCTTTCGTCGTGCTCGCTCGCTCCTTAGGTTTGCCGACGCGGTGGGTCAAGGGCTATGCCACCGGCTCTAACCGGCTGGACGAAGAAGGGTTCCGCAGCGGGCTCGGGTACGTCCCGGATCCGAACGGCGCCGGTACGTACACCGTCCGCAACGCGGATGCCCACTCCTGGGCCGAAGTATACTTCGAAGGCGTAGGCTGGGTTCCGTTCGAACCGACCTCGGGCTTTACCGTTCCGCAGCCGATTGCTCAACCCACGCCGGTCGCCACGCCGGATCTGCCGGTCGACGCCGACGGTTCGGCGGCCCAAGAGGCGGAGACGGCGGCGCCAAGCGGCGGCTGGGCAGGCACGGCATGGACGATCGGGGGCGTCTCGCTGCTCGTCGTCGCCGTCGGCGCGCTGCTGGTCCGCCGGCGCGACTGGACGGCGACGGTATGGCGACGCGTCCGTTACCGCGGCGCGACGCCGAACCAGCGGATCGTGCGCGAGATGGAGCGCCTGATCGCGTTTCTCGGCAGACGCGGGCTGAAGCGCAGCCAGCACGATACGCTGCGCGAGTCGTTTACCGCCTGGAGCGGACGGTTCTCCTCGCTTCGGCCCGAATTCGAAGGCGTGCTCCGCCAGTTCGAGTCTGCCCGCTATGGCGGCCAAGCCGGGGGCGAAGCCGACGTGGAGCAATTCAACCTCATGGCCGACAAGATCCGCAAGTCACTTTAAGGTTTTGCCTTTAAGGGAGCGCCGTGCTGCGGCGCTCCCTTTTGCAAGGCCGGGGCGGGTGTGGTATATTTTGAACAATCCGATAATGACTGGAGCATTGCTGCATGTTTGAACGATTGCTGCCCCATCAACTCGTGGGCACCGTCTTCGATATAGATTTGGCGTCGCTGTCTAGCATGGGCGTACGCGGCATTATTACCGATTTGGACAATACGCTCGTCAGCGCGCGAACCGCGCTTGCGACGCCCGAACTGATCGCTTGGCTGGACAAGGTCAAGTCGCTCGGGTTCAAGGTCGTCATTTTATCGAACAACAACCTGATGCGCGTGGCGAAGTTCGCCGAACCGCTCGGCATTCCGTTTATCCCGGCGGCGCGCAAGCCGTTCAACAAGGCGTTCAAGCAGGCGCTTAGCCTGCTGGAGCTGAAGGCCGAACAAGCCGTCGTCGTCGGCGACCAGATGATGACCGACGTGCTCGGCGGACGCCGGATGGGCCTGCATACGATTCTCGTGACGCCGATCGCGAGAACGGAGGAAGGCTGGGGCACGAGAATGAACCGGCGCATCGAGAAGATCGCGCTGTCAAGGCTGACCAAGCAGGGCTTGTGGCCGGATAAGGGGGACAAGTAGCATTGCCGACACTTGAAGATAATTGGAGTACGAAAAAATGCGCGGGCTGCGGCGTAGCGCTGCAGGTTCAGGACGCATCGAGGCCGGGCTTCGTGCCCGAAGCCGCCCGCGAGCGCGAGCCGATCATCTGCCAGCGCTGCTTCCGAATCAAACATTACAACGATGCCTCGTCGGTCGCCGTCGATCAGGACGATTTTTTGCGTTTGCTCGGCGGCATCGGCTCTACGAACAGTCTCGTCGTGCACATCGTCGACCTGTTCGACTTCGAAGGCTCGACGATCTCGGGCTTGCAGCGGTTCGTGGGCAACAACCCGGTGCTGCTCGTCGTGAACAAGATCGACTTGCTGCCCAAGGTGACCAACTGGAACCGCCTGCGCAATTGGGTGCAAAAGCAAGCCAAGGCAGGCGGCCTTCGCATCGTCGACGTCGTCCTGTGCAGCGCGCGGCGCAACATCGGCTTCGACCGGGTCGTCGAGGCGATCGGACAGCTGCGGGGCGACCGCGACGTCTATGTCGTAGGCGCGACCAATGTCGGCAAGAGCACGCTCGTCAACCGGCTCATCGCCGATTACAGCGATCTGCGCAGGGAACTGACGGTGTCGCGTTATCCCGGCACGACGCTGGACGCGATCAGCATTCCGCTGGACGACGGCCGCAGCATCATCGACATGCCGGGCATCGTGTACAAGTCGCGCTTGTCTGAGATCGTTCCTCGCGAGACGCTGCATGCGCTGCTGCCGGACAAGCCGCTGAAGCCTTTGACCTATCAATTCTATGAAAAGCAGACGCTGTTCTTCGGCGGACTGGCCCGCTTCGACTTCACGGCTGGCGAGCGTCAGTCGTTCACCGCGTACCTGTCGTCCGGCATTCCCGTTCACCGTACCAAGCAGGAGCGGGCGGACGAGCTGTACGACAACCATCGCGGCGAGATGCTGTCTCCGCCTTCCCGCGAAGAACTCGCGGACATGCCGCCGCTCGTACGGCACAATTTGCGCATTCCGCCAGGCGGACCGAAGGACATATTCATATCGGGGCTTGGCTGGATCAAGGCGAACGGCTCGACCGGCGCCGTCGTGGACGTATACGCGCCCAAGGGCATCAAGGTTCTGCTCAGGGATTGCATTTTGTGAGTCGGGAGGAAGACGCTGGCATGGATAGTCATACGATACTATACGGCGTCATCGGAGATCCGATCCGCCATTCCAGATCGCCCGTCATGCTGGGCAGGGCGTTCCAAGAGAGTGGCGTGAACGGCGCCTACGGCGCCTTCCACGTGACGCCCGAGCGTCTAGGGGACGCGATCCGGGGCATTCGCGCGCTCGGCTTCCGCGGCCTGAACGTGACGATCCCGCACAAGATCGAAGTGATGGCCTACCTGGACGAGATCGACGAGAGCGCAAAGGCGATCGGCGCGGTCAACACGATCGTCAACGATGGCGGCAGGCTCACCGGCTTCAACACGGATGGGATCGGCTACGTACGTTCGCTCAAGGAAGAAGCGGAGCCGGACCTGTCCGGCAAGCGGATCGTCGTGCTCGGCGCAGGCGGCGCGGCGCGAGGCATCGTCTGGGCGTTGCTGCGAGAATCGCCCGCCGAGGTGCTCATCGCGAACCGGACGGATGCGCGGGCAGACGAGCTGGCAACGGCGTTCGAATCCGGCGGCCGTTTGAAGTCCGTGCCCTGGCATTTGCTGACGGAGGCGTGCGGAGCGGCGGACATCGTTATCAATACGACGTCCGTCGGGATGTCCCCTCAGACGGAAGCGGTTCCCGCCGATCCGTCCTGGCTCCGTCCGGGCGCGGTCGCGAGCGATCTCATTTACAATCCGCTGACGACGGCTTTTTTGCATGGCGCGGAGCGGCGGGGCTGCCGCATTCACGGCGGTCTCGGCATGTTCGTTTATCAAGGCGCCTATGCGTTCGAATACTGGACGGGGCGGCCGGCTCCCGCGGCGGCGATGCGCGAAGCGGTGCTGGCTTCCTTTTCCGAAACGGCGAAGGTTTGAACATTTATCTATCAGAGAGCAGGGAATACGCATGCTGACCGGCAAACAAAAACGATTTTTGCGTTCCGAAGCCCATCACCTGACCCCGATCTTCCAGGTCGGCAAAGGCGGCACGAACGACCATCTGATCCGCCATATCGAAGAAGCGCTCGAAGTGCGCGAGTTGATCAAGGTGTCGATCCTGAACAACAACGACGACGACCGCTACGAAGTCGCCAAGGAGCTGTCCGAGCGATCGGGCGCCGAGCTCGTGCAGGTCATCGGCAAGACGATCGTGCTGTACAAGGAATCCCGCGACAACAAGCAGATCCAGCTTCCTTAAAGGAGGTACGCGCATTGAGACGCATCGGGCTGATGGGCGGCACGTTCGACCCCGTGCATATCGGCCATTTACTGGCGGCCGAAGCGGCGCGGGAGGCGGCGGACTTGTCCGAGGTGTGGTTCGTCCCGACCTCCGTGCCGGTCCATAAGCCGCAGCCCGGCGCTTCCGGCGCGCAGCGTCGGTCGCTCGTCGAGGCCGCGATCGCGGATCATCCTTCGTTCCGGGTGGAGGCCGCCGAGCTCGACCGGCAGGGCGCCTCTTATACGATCGACACCGTGCTCGAGCTGCGGGAGCGATATCCCGACGTTTCGTTCTACTGGATCGTCGGCTCGGACATGCGGGACGATCTGCCGCACTGGCGGCGGATCGAGGAGCTCGCTCGCCTCGTCGTTTTCATCGCGCTGAAGCGTCCGGGATCGGGCGGCGATGCGGGCCGTGCAAACGACGAGCCCGAGCTGCCCGCATACTTGCGGGACCGGATCGTGCGCGGGGAGATGCCGGGCATCGGCATCTCGTCCACCGATATCCGCCGGCGATGCGCCGAAGGCCGCACGATCCGGTACATGGTACCCGAGCGGGTAAGGACGGAGATCGAAAGGATGGGATTGTATGGATCGCGAACTGTTGATTGAAGCCGTCAAGCGCCAAATGCCCGAAAAGCGGTACCGGCACGTCGCCGGCGTCGTCGACACGGCGTTCGTGCTGGCGCAGCGGTTCGGCGGCGATCCGGACAAAGCCTGGCTCGCCGCGCTGCTTCACGATTATGCCAAGGCATGGCCGACGGACCGCATGGAGCGTATCATCCGCGAGCAAGGCCTGCCGCCAGAGCTGCTGTCATACGACAAAGAGTTATGGCATGCGCATGTAGGAGCCTGGGCGGTCCGCGAGGAACTGGGCATCGAGGATGAAGAAGTGCTGGATGCCGTACGATATCATACGTCGGGCCGAGAGCGCATGACTTTGCTGGACCGCATCGTTTGCCTCGCGGATTATATGGAGCCCAGCCGGGCGTTTCCCGGCGTGGAGCGCATCCGCGTACTGGCGGAGACGAACTTGAACGAAGCGTTGGTCGCGGGCTTCGACTCGACGATCATTCATTTATTGGAAAAGGGCAAAACGATTTTCCCGCTGACGGTATTGGCGCGCAACGATCTGGTCAGAGAAATTCGCGCGGCGGGCATAACGATCGAATCTTGAGGGAGGCTGAACGATGGCAAAATCGGAACAGTTAATGAGGCAGGTCGTGGACGCGGCCGACGATAAAAAAAGCGAACGACATCGTGGCGCTTAATTTGCAGCATATCTCGCTGGTAGCGGATTACTTCGTCATCTGCCACGGCAATTCGGATACGCAGGTCCAATCGATCTCGACCGAGATCAAGAAACGCGCGGAGGAATCGGGCGCCCGCGTGCGGATCGAAGGCATGGATACGGCGAGATGGGTGCTCATCGACATGGGCGACGTCGTCGCGCACGTCTTCCATCGGGACGAGCGCGAATACTACTCGCTCGAGCGCTTGTGGTCCGACGCGAAGGCGGTTGAATTCGCATGACGTTGATCGCCGGCACGACGGCCAGTCTGTTAGTGCGGCGCGAGGTCCCGCCTTACGGCTGGTTTCTGGCCGAAGACGAGGCGGAGGGTACGCCCGAACTGCTGCTTCCTTACGGCGAAGCGGCGGGCAACCGTCCGTCGGTCGGCGATTCGGCGGACGTCTTCATTTTCCATGACGACAAAGGCCGCCTGACGGCGACGACCCGCCGGCCGCTGCTGCAGCTCGGACAGATGGGACGGCTCGAAATGGCGGACTTCCATCCGCGGTTCGGCTGCTTCCTCGAGCTCGGCATCGGACGTCAGCTGCTGCTGCCGATCAAGGAGCTGCCGGACAACCGCGACCGCTGGCCGCAGCCGGGCGACGAGCTTCACGTCATTATGAAGCACGACAAGGAAGGGCGCATGCTGGCCCGGCTCGCCAAGATCGAGGATTACGAGCGCGTCGTGTTCCGCGCGCCGTCTTCCTGGCACCACGAGCAGCGCGAATGCTGGGTGACCGATATATACAAGGACGGCGTGTTCATGCTGGCGCATGGCGGGGTGCTCGGTTACGGGGCGCTCGGCTATTTGCCGAACGCGTCCATGATCCATCCGCTGCGGCTCGGCGAGAAGACGGTCGCGCGCGTGACGCAGGTGAGGGACGACGGCAGAGTCACGTTGTCCATGCGGCCGGCCAAGGAGGTCGGACGCCTGGAGGACTCGGACCGCATTTTGGCCTTTTTGCAGGCAAGGCCGGGCGGCGCGATGCCGTATTCGGATTCGACGCCTGCGGACGTTATCCAGAAGCGGTTCGGGCTCAGCAAATCCGCTTTCAAGCGCGCGCTCGGCAAGCTGATGAAGGACAGGCTCGTCGTGCAGGACGGCAATTGGACCCGGCTTGCGGCTTCCGAGGGGGCCGCGCGGGAAGCGGTAGCTTCGTCCGATGCCAGTACCGATACGGACGCAGGAGCCGGCGGCGATCCGGCGGGTCGGGACTGACCTTGCCTGCGGCGCCGCTATGGCGCCCGCGCAAACGACAAAAGACCGGCCCCGGGGTCATGGTTGAGCGGCAGGCGGGGCCGACGACGAGGAGACATCCATGCGCAGCTATCGTGAATTCGCCTCGGTCTACGACCGATTGATGGAGGACATGCCGTACCCGGAATGGCTTAGTTTTGCCAGAGGGTGCTGGGAAAAGTACGGCATGCCCAAGACGGTCGTCGATTTGGGCTGCGGGACGGGCAATATCGCCATCCCGCTTGCCAAATCCGGCTTTCGCATATTCGGCATCGACCTGTCGGCGGACATGCTGTCGGTCGCCCGCGCCAAATGGGAGTCGGTTCCTCAGCGCGGCATCGGACGCGTCTCCGGCGGCGAGGAAGGCGGCATTCGCTGGCTGCAGCAGGATATGCGCGACTGGGAGATTCCCGAGCCCGTAGACTGCGTGCTGTCGTTCTGCGATAGCTTGAACTACTTGACGGAGCCCGAGGACGTCATCTCCTCGTTCAAGCATTCGTATGCCGGCCTCAGACCCGGAGGTTTGTTCGTGTTCGATGTGCATGCGCCGTCGCAGCTCGCCCGTTATGGCGAAGAGCAGCCGTTTGTGCTCGACGACAAAGATATCGCCTATCTGTGGACATGCGATTACGATCCCGACCGCAGGGAAGTGGAGCATGAGCTCACCTTCTTCGTGCGTGAGGAGGGCGGCTCCGGCGCAGGCTTGTACCGGCGATTCGAAGAGGGGCACGTTCAGCGCGCCTATGAGCCGGACTGGCTCGCAAGGCAATTGACGGAGGCAGGGTTCGAGCTTCTCCACCGGTGCGCCGATTTTTCCTGGAACGCGCCGACGGCGTCCAGCGAGCGACTGTTTTTTGTCGCGCGGCGGCCGGCTTAAGTTTTTACTTGAGAGACCGTCAGGCGAAGGCTGCCTGGCGGTCTTTACTTTTCAGGCACGAGAAAATGCCATCCTCTGCAGTAGGGAGACGAGAACCATAAGGCAGGGGCCCGGAAGCCATCGCCTGCTAAATGAGGCGATTCCGCCTCCAGGCAACGCCCCGAAGTTTAGAAACAGAAAGCGCGATCCCAAGGCGTCAATCGACTCCCGGGACCGCGCTTTTCGTTTCAACTGAATTTTAACCGCGCAACTTCGCCTTCTTCGCCAGATGCTCGCGTCCCGGCCAGAAGGACCGGTCGCCCAGCAGCGACGTGATGGCCGGCACCAGAAACGGCCTCACGAGGAACGTATCCAGCAGCACGCCGATCGCGGTAATGACGCCAAACTGTACGAGCACTTGGATCGGCAGCGTCGCGAGCACCGCGAACGTGCCGGCCAGGATGAGGCCCGCGGAGGCGATGACGCCGCCCGTTTCGCCGACGCCCTCGCGGATCGCGTCCCGCAGCGGCATTTCCTTGCGTTTGCGCCAGATGCTGGAGATCATGAAGATGTTGTAGTCCTCCCCAAGCGCCACCAGGAACACGAACGCATACAACGGGATCGAACCTTGGATCGCGTCGGCGCCGAGTACGTAATGGATAACAAGCCAGCCGAGTCCGAGCGCTGAAAAATACGAGAGAATGACGGTGCCGACCAAATAGGCGGTCGCGACGACGGAGCGCAAATAAAGGAGCAGCAGCAGCGCGATCAGTCCGATGACGACCGGCAGGATCAGCCGCGTATCCCGCTCTCCGGTTTCTTTCGTGTCATACTGGTCGGCGGTTTGCCCCGAGATCCATACGTGGTCGGCGGCTTTCGCGTCGCCGGCCTGGGCGAGCGCCGCGTTCGCGGTCTCGCGCAGATCGGGGATTTTGTCCAGCGCCTCCAGCGAATAAGGATTAAGGGCAAGCTCAACGTCGTAAGCGACAATTTGTTGATTTTGCTGTCCTTTCATGGGTTCGGATACGCGGCTGACGTAAGGCAGGTTGGCCAGCTTTTCCGCTAATCCGGTCTCTTTGCCGCCCGTGTCGACGATGACTTTGACGGGCGCGAGCTCGCCTTCGGAAAATTGGGAGCCGATCAGCGCGTAACCTTCTCTCGACTCCATCGTGGAAGGGAACGACGATAAGATATCGTACGTGAATTTAATTTGGCTCGATACGCCGGCCAGCAAGGCGAGGCAAACGACCGATACGAGCGCGATCAAACCCGGACGCTTCACGACGAGCGTGCCCGTGCGGTAGCGGGGGAGGCGCTTCAGGCGCAGGCTTTGGCTTGCCGCGCTTCGCGGCGCGTTCCTCGCGCATTTGCTGCGTGCGCGGAACGAACGGCCAGAAGGAGGCGCGTCCGATGACGGCGAGCAGCGCGGGCACGAGCGTCAGGCTGGCGATGCTCATGATGAAAATCGCGATGCTGAACGGCGCCGCGAACCTGCGGAACGCGCCGTATTCGGCGAGCAATAGCGTGAGGAGGGCGATCACGACGGTGATGCCGCTCATCGCGACGGCGCCCGAGGCGTCCGTCAGCGCGGCACGAAGCGCCTTTCCTTTATCGGGCTCGTGCTTCAGCAGCTGGCGGAACCGCGAGATCAGGAACAGGCAATAGTCGGTTCCGGCGCCGAACAGGAGCACCGTCATGATCGATATGCCTTGCGAATCGACGACGATCCAGCCTTCGCGGGCCATCCAGCCGAGGAGCGGACTGATGACGCCGTAGGCGAAGCCGACGCCGATGAGCGGGATGAAGGCAAGGATGGGCGACCGGTAAATAAGCAGCAGCAAAACGAGTACGAGCAAAACGGTGCCCATGAGCAGCGCGAAGTCGGCGTTCTCGAAAAGTCCCGTCGCATCGATCTGAATGCCAACCGGGCCGGTGACGCGGGCGCTTAGCGCGCCTGCTTTGTCCGGATCCGCTTCGAAGGGATCGCCTCCGGTAAGGGCTGAGGCTTGCCGCTTCAGCTCCGCCACGCCTTCTTTCAACTGATCGGTATCCGCGTTTTTGTCGAAAAATACAGGGGTTACGAGCGTGCTGCCATCGTTGGACAGCTCTGATTTAAGCGCCTCCGCGGGCATTTGGTGCAGCGGGGGAACCGAGGTCTGATACGGGACCGGCGCGCTCGTCCATTGTCCAGCGAGCTTGCGGACGATATCCAAATCGCCGTCTTCCAGTCCGCCTTCCCTGTGCCAAACGATTAACGCCGGCACGTCCGCGCCGCTGGCGAACTCCCGCTCCGCGACGGCCGCAGCCTGCACGGACGGTTTGCCGTTGGACAGATTGGGCGCATTGTTCGTCTCGTGCTTGCCGACCTGCGGCAGCAGCACGCTCAACAGGGCGGCGGCGACGATCCAAATCGCAAGTGTCACCCAGCGGCCGACAGGGCCCGTTATTCCTTTGCCATGAACGCGAACTTCCTTCACGTCTTCTCCCCCTTGGGTTTCGGTTGCGTTATAATGTGCTATAATGAGCGCATTGATAATTATATATACCGGAAGGTTAATATTGCAACTCTTTCGACTGCAATCTTTTCGAAGGGAAGGCGCAACAAGTGAAACAACAACAAACGAGACGGGCCCCCGGTCGACCTAAGGGCAATACGGACAGCCGCGATTTGCTGCTGAGCACCGCATCCGCTCTCTTTATGGAGTTTGGCTACGAGCCGGTGTCACTGAATCAGATTGCCGAGCGGGCCGGCGTCACCAAGGCTTCGATCTACTATTACTTTAGCGGCAAGTCGGAGCTGTTCGCCGCATCGGTGACCGAGATGATGGGACGTATCCGCGGATTCACGCGCCAGATTCTTGAGCAGGAGGGCACGCTTCGAGAACGGCTGATCAGGGTGGCGACGGTCAAGATGGCGAATACGCACGTCGAGTTCGAATCGATGATGCGCGAGGCGATCGCCTCGCTCAGCGAGGAGCAGCGACGCGGCATCCGCGAAGCGGAGCACCGCATTCACGAAGTGCTGGCTGCATGCTTCGCCGACGCCGCCGCACGCGGGGAGATGCGGGGCGGAGAGGATCCGCTGCTTCTGGCGCATGCCTTTTCGTCGTTGCTGATGGTCGCGGGTCGGGACACCGACGGCGAGCGAAGGGAGGACCTGCCCGTACGGATCGTCGATCTTTTCTGGCAGGGGGCCGGACCGCGAGCTTGACATTGGACGAGAGCTTGACATCGATCGACGACAGCCGCTATAATCGAGAAAATAAAGGCTAAGAAGAGGAAAAGTAATCGCTAATCGTCACTCAGAGAACCGGCGGAAGGTGCAAGCCGGCTGACGTCAGCGACGAACTCGCCTTGGAGCCCCGCGTTTAATCCATGCCAGGCTGCATGCCTTGGCGGGCAACCGCGGCGAGTCCCTCCGCGTTAAGGGGGAAGAGTGGACGGCATGCCCAGGCAGGGCTGGCGTCAACTAGGGTGGTACCGCGAGCTTAACCTCTCGTCCCTAGCGTAATTTCGCTAGGGGCGGGAGGTTTTTTGGCTTTTAACGCGCAGACAGACGGAAGGGGCAGCATAACCATGGTACAGGACAACAATCAACCCGGCTATAAGCCGCAGACTTTGGAGCCCAAGTGGCAGCGCTATTGGGACGCAAATAAGACGTTCCGCACGACGGAGGATCCGGGCAAGGAGAAGTTTTACGCGCTCGACATGTTCCCGTACCCTTCGGGTGCCGGCTTGCACGTCGGACATCCCGAAGGATATACGGCGACCGACATCGTCAGCCGCTACAAGCGCATGCGCGGGTACAACGTGCTCCATCCGATGGGTTGGGACGCATTCGGCTTGCCGGCGGAGCAGTACGCGCTTCAGACGGGTCGCCATCCGCGCGAGATCACGGTGGAGAATATCGACAACTTCCGCCGTCAGATCAAATCGCTCGGCTTTTCCTACGATTGGGACCGCGAGTTCAGCACGACGGATCCGGACTATTACAAGTGGACGCAGTGGATCTTTATCCAGCTCTATAAAAAAGGGACTCGCTTACGTTGCCGAGGTGCCGGTCAACTGGTGTCCGGCGCTCGGTACGGTGCTCGCGAACGAAGAAGTCATCAACGGGCTAAGCGAACGCGGCAATCATCCCGTCATCCGCAAGCCGATGCGCCAGTGGATGCTGAAGATTACCGAATACGCCGAGCGGCTCCTCGAAGATCTTGAAGAGCTCGACTGGTCGGAGAGCATCAAGGACATGCAGCGCAACTGGATCGGCAAGTCGACGGGAGCCGAGGTGACCTTTGCCATCGAAGGCCATGCCGACGCTTCTCTCACGGTATTCACGACGCGTCCGGACACGCTCTTCGGCGCGACGTATTGCGTGCTGGCGCCCGAGCACGAGCTCGTGTCCGCGATCGCTTCCGCCGAACAGAAGGCGGATGTCGAAGCCTACGTCGATCAGGCTGCGCGCAAGAGCGACCTCGAGCGGACCGACCTGGCGAAGGACAAGACGGGCGTCTTCACCGGCGCGTACGCCGTCAACCCGGTGAACGGCGAGCTCGTGCCGATCTGGATCGCGGATTACGTGCTCGGCGGCTACGGTACGGGCGCCATCATGGCCGTGCCGGGACATGACGAGCGGGACTGGGCATTCGCGAAAAAGTTCGGTCTGCCGATCGTCGAGGTCGTCAGCGGCGGCAACGTCGAAGAGGCGGCGCATACGGGCGAAGGGGAGCATGTCAATTCGGGCTTCCTGAACGGCCTGTCCACGCCTGACGCGATCGCGAAGAGCATCGCCTGGCTGGAGGAGCAGGGCAAAGGTCGCGGCAAGGTCACCTACCGGCTGCGCGATTGGCTGTTCAGCCGCCAGCGCTATTGGGGCGAGCCGATCCCCGTCCTGCACTTCGAGGACGGCAGCATGGAGACGGTGCCTGAGGACGAACTTCCGCTCCTGCTGCCGGAGGTCGACGCGATCACGCCTTCGGGCACCGGCGAATCGCCGCTCGCCACCGTCGAGGACTGGGTGAACGTGACGCTGCCGGACGGCCGCAAGGCGCGCCGGGAGACGAATACGATGCCGCAGTGGGCGGGCAGCTGCTGGTACTACTTGCGGTTCATCGACCCGAAAAACGCGGACGCGATCTGCGACCCGGCCAAGCAGCGGGAATGGCTGCCGGTCGATCTCTACATCGGCGGCGCCGAACATGCCGTGCTTCACTTGCTGTATGCGCGTTTCTGGCATAAGGTGCTGTACGACCTCGGCGTCGTGGCGACGAAGGAGCCGTTCCACAAGCTCGTCAATCAAGGCATGATCCTCGGCACGAACAATGAAAAGATGTCTAAGTCGCGGGGCAACGTCATCAATCCCGACGACATCGTCGGCGAGTTCGGCGCGGATACGCTGCGCGTATACGAAATGTTCATGGGGCCGCTCGAAGCGACGAAGCCGTGGAATACGAACGGGGTCGAAGGCATGTACCGCTTCCTCGGCCGCGTATGGCGCCTGTTCGTCGGCGAGAACGGCGAGCTGAGCGACAAGATCAAGGACACGGCGGGCGAAGAAACGTTCCGCAGAACCTGGCATCGCTCGGTCAAGAAAATTACCGAGGACTACGAGGGACTGCGCTTTAACACGGCGATCAGCCAGCTGATGATTTTCGTCAACGAGGCATACAAGGTCGAGGCGCTGCCGAAGCAGGCGATGGAGCACTTCGTTCAGATGCTGTCGCCGATCGCGCCGCATATCGCCGAGGAGCTTTGGGAGAAGCTCGGCCATGCGGAGAGCGTGACCTATGCGGCTTGGCCGTCCTACGACGCCGCGCTGACGGTCGACGCCGAAGTCGAGATCGCCGTGCAGGTCAACGGCAAGATCGTGGACCGCGTCTTTGTCGCGGCCGATCTCGAGGGAGAGGCGCTGCAGGAAGCTGCGCTCGCGCTGGATAAAGTCAAGGCCGTCACGGATGGCAAGACGGTGCGCAAGATTATCGCGGTCAAGGGCAAGCTCGTCAACATCGTAGCGAACTGACACCTCAAGGGCGGCCTGTCTGGAACATCGGGCCGCCCTTTGCGTTGTTTTGCAGCCGTTGCTCGTTCCTTGCCGGCTTCGCGCCGGTTCGGTCCGGCGGTCTAATCGGACCCCAAAGACTGTTCCGAGAGGGAGGCTTCGACCTTGATCAGGTCCTCTGCGAACTTTTCGTGCGTTTTCCGCATCACCTTGCGGAAGGCATCTTGGGTCGAAAGACGCAGTTCTTCCATCGCTACCGCCGTGATGCCGCCAGGCACGCAGACGCGCTCCTGCAATTCCTGCGTCGTGCAGCCTTGCTCCAGCAGCCGCGCCGTGCCGAGCAGCATCTCGGCGCCTACTCTGGCTGCCACTTCGGGCGCAAGCCCCGCGAATTCGACCGTCGCCTCCACGAATTGCTCCAGCAGGTACGCCATGAAGGCGGGGCCGCAGCTGGACAGGTCCGAAGCGGCGCGGACGCTTTCCTCGGGGACTTCGATGGGTTCGCTAATGCGCGCGAACATGGAGATCAGCAGCTTTTTGTCGGCGGGCTCGAGCCGCGTGCCGTACATGAATAGCGAAGCGCCGCTTGCTGCGCCGTTTACGATGCTGGGAACGATCTTCGCCGTCTTGCATGGCGTAAGACGCTCGAGCTGCTCCAACGTGACGGGGCTGGTGATCGATACGAGCAGTTGCTCCGGGCGCAGCGAATCTCGAATCTCGCCGAGCACCGCCCGGTAGTCTAGCGGCTTCACGCAGAGAAAGACGATATCCGCGTCCCGGACGGCTGCCGCGTTCGTCGGCCCGATCCGAAGGCCCGGGAACTGCTGCGCCAGACGTTCCGCCTTGGAGGAGGTGCGGGTCGCGATCGTCACTTCCGACGGCTCAAAAGCCCGGGCGCGCAGCAAGGCTCCCGCTAGCAGTCCGCCCATGCTTCCGGCGCCGATGAAGCCGACCTTCATCTGAGGTCCTCCTCCCGCTATTGGCATTATGCATGGCTTCTTTCCATTGTATGTCAGCAGGTTTGGCCGACATGACTCGATTTTTTTATGCGTTTTGAAATGAGATGAATGCCAGTCGTATCTGGCGAAGATCATGGAGGAGAGGCGTATGGGAAGGAACTCGGCGAGAAGCGTCCGGTCGCGAAGCCGGGCAGCGCTGCTGGCAGGCGCGGCGGCGGCCGCCCTGCTGGCTTGGGGATGGCTATCGCCGGCGGACGGGAGCGTGCCCGGCTGGGAGCCGGTGAACGCGCAAGTCGCCACGGCGGTCGCCGAAGCGGAGAGGAGCGAAGGGAAGACGGAAGGGACGCACGAGGCGACAAGCTCCGCGCAAGCGGTAGCTTCTGCGGCAAGCGTCCGGCCCGTCGAGTCTGCAGGATCTGCCGAACCGGAAGGCAACGGATCGAAAACGAACGTAGACACGGCATCGGACGCTTCGGAAATACAGAATGTGGAGACTGCCAAGATGTCCGACGCTGCGGAGAAGGACGGGCGGCTCGACATCAATGCGGCAAGCGCCGCAGACTTGGATGCGCTGCCCGGCATCGGGCCCTCCAAGGCCGAGGCCATCGTACAATATCGGGACGCGCACGGACGATTCGAATCGCCCGAAGCGCTGACGGACGTTAAAGGAATCGGAGACAAACTGCTCGCGAAGCTGCTGCCGCTTATCAAGGCAGGCTAAGCCTAGCAGGGCTCCGCTGATTTACGACAGGAGGCAAGAGCCAGATGGCGCTCGCGGTTCGCAAGGATTGGGATACTTACTTTATGGACATCGCCTTCATGGCATCGACGAGGTCGCGTTGTCCGAGACGGCATGTGGGCGCCGTGCTCGTACAAGGCAAGAAGCTGCTGGGCACGGCATACAACGGCGCGCCGATGGGCGTCCCGGATTGCTCGGAGGCCGGCTGCATGATCGTAGAAGAATTCGCGCCGGCGCCATCGGGCGAACCGGGGATCATGGTCAAGAAGGAACGCTGCATTCGCACGATTCATGCGGAACAAAATCTCCTCCTTTTCACGGACCGGATCGACCGGGAGGGCTCGACCGTCTACGTGACCGATCAACCGTGCTGGACATGCGCGAACATGCTCGCCAACAGCGGCATCGTCGAGATCGTTTTCCATCGCGGTTATCCGAAGGATCATGACAAAGTATCCGCGTTGATGGCCGAACGCCGGATCGTTTTCAGGACGATACCTGATTACGCGCCGCCGCAGGATACGGAAGTGAAGGAAGCCGATTAGAAGGCCGAGAAGCCGCATACGAAGAAGGCCATGGGAAGAACCCTGCTTAACGCGCAGGGTTCTTCTTTTTTATATTTAAGAAAGGAGCGTGAGCCGATGGATCGCAGGCCATTGGTATGTGTAGCGGTGTTCTGGGTCGCGGGCAGCGGCATCTGGTCGGTCCGGCAGGGCATGTCCGCGCTGCTCGTCTATGGCGGTATCGCCGTCGCGCTTGCTGCAATCGTCTTCGCGGGACGGATTCGGCCGCGCACGGGCGCGCTGTGCGCGCTGGCCCTCCTGCTGTCGGCAGGACTGCGGGTAGGGAGCGAGGCGGGTCATGGCTCCGATCTGACGGCGGCGTGGAAGGACCCGGAGGGCCGATCGGCGATCGCGACGGGCCGGCTGCTTGAGCCTGCGGCCATCGACGGCGATACGGCGACTTTTCCGATTCGCGCGAGCGTCGTCCGAACGGAGGATGGGACACGGCTGCGCGTCGACGAGAAGTTGCTGGTCCGCGTGCGGTTGTCTGCCGAAGAAGAGCTGGTGTCCGCGGCATCTTGGAAGCGGGGGGATATCCGTCGAGGTCGCCGGCGAGCTCAAGCTTCCCGCCGACGCGGGCAATTTCGGCGGCTTTGACTACAGGCGCTATTTGAACCGGCAGAATATCTATTGGACGGTATCCGTCAAAGGCGCGGACGCCGTGACGCGAACGGAGGGGCGCGTACCGGTCACGGACCGGGCGCTTCGCTGGTTCGACGAATCCCGGGAGGCGATCGGGAGGCTGACGGATCGGCTTTACGGCAAGCCGGACGCCGGTTATATGAAAGGTCTGGTAGCGGGCATCTCGGACGACATCGATCCGGATCAGTACGATGATTTTTCACGGCTCGGGCTTACGCATGTACTCGCCATTTCCGGCCTTCACGTCGCCGTCGTCGTTTACATTTTGCTGATGCTTGGCAAGTTCGCGCGCTGGACCCGGGAGCGTTCGCTTGCGTTCGCGGCGTCGGCGATGCCCGTCTACATGCTGCTCACCGGCGCCTCCCCGTCGGCCGTCCGCGCGTGCCTCATGTCGATGATCGCCCTGTGGCTCGCGCGGCAGGGCAAGCTGAAGGACGGGCTTCACTTGCTTGCCGCTTCTGCGCTGATCATGGTCGTCTGGCGTCCGTCTGTCGTAGAGGACGTCAGCTTTCAGCTTTCCTTTATCGTGACCGCGGGCCTCTTGCTGTGCGTGCCGGTCATGACGGAGCTGCTTGCTCTTCGCATACGCTCGGCGTTCGTCCGTTCATCGCTCGCCGTTGCCTTGACCGCCCAGCTCTTTTCTTTCCCGGTCACCGCTTTTTATTTTCATCAGCTGCATTTGCTGTCGCTGCTCGCGAACCTCGTACTGGTGCCGTTTATCAGCTTCGTCGTCATGCCGCTCGGGATGGCCGCGCTGGCGCTGGGCGCCATATGGCTGCCGATCGGCCTCGTTCCCGCGAAGCTCGCGACGCTATGCAACCGCGCGACATTTGCCGCGACCGAATGGCTGGGTTCGGTCAAGGCGCTCTCGACCGTGTGGCATCAACCCTCCCTCCTATGGGTGATCTGCTTTTATGCGCTGCTGCTGGCGACGCTTGCCTTCGCGCGCCGCTCGCTTCGTCTCGGCGCGGAGCAAGCCGCGGCGGCTTCGGCTGTCGCGGAGCAGCTCGCGGCCGCGGATCCTTTCGATCCCGCGGAGCGGGCGAACCGAATTGCCGCGTACGCCGAAGGCGCGCGAGGCGGAAGCGATTGGACGGAGCCGCTGCACGGCCGGCGCAACGGGAATCCCGATTCGGACGCCTCGGGATCCGCATCGGCCGGTTGGCGCTTTGGTCCGGGTTCGACGATGCCGACCGCTTTTCAAGACCCCGCGGCCATGAAGTTTCCGTTAAAAACGCGCCGCGGGCGGCAGCTATCCGCCGCGCTCCTTGCGCTGAGTTGGCTGGCAACGCTGGCCTGGGAAGCGCCTCCCGTCAGGCTCGATCGGACGGCTGCCGTCTCCTTTCTCGACGTCGGCCAAGGCGACAGCATCCTGATTACCACCGGCAGCGGCCGCCATGTGCTCGTCGACGCAGGCGGCACGGTCGCGTTCGGCGCGCCGAAGGAACCGTGGCGCCTCCGCAAGGACCCTTACGAGGTCGGCCGTAAGACGCTGGTGCCGCTGCTTAAGCAACGAGGCGTCCGCCGGCTGGACGCGCTCGTGCTGACGCATCTGGACGCCGACCATATCGGGGGGCGCCCATGCCATAATTCGGGAGCTCCAGGTTGGCCGGATATTGTTCAACGGAACGATTAAACCGGATGACGACGTTCTTCGTCTATTTCATGAGGCGGAGGATGCGGGCATTCCAATGTTCGCGGTCAAGGCAGGCGACGTATGGCAGCCGGACGCATCGGCGACATTCGAAGCGCTATATCCGCTGAAGACGGAGAGCGGCGACCGCATAACGAAGGTCGACGAGCAAAACGACAGGAGCGTCGTGCTCCGGATCGCGCTTTACGGCCGCGTGTTCGTGCTCCCCGGCGACTTGGAGGCGGCCGGCGAATCCGCGGCGCTCGGCGAGCTGAGCCGGCAAGGCGAAGGACCGCGCGCCGTCGACGTGCTGAAGGCGGGACATCACGGCAGCAAAACGTCTACGACCGCGCCTTGGCTGTCCTGGTGGATGCCGTCCGAGGTCGTCGTATCCGCCGGCAAGAACAATCTGTACGGGCACCCGCATGCCGAGGTCGTCGAGCGGATCCTTCGCTCGGGCGCCGCGCTCGAGCGGACGGACGTCCAGGGAGAGATCGCCTACCGCATCCGGCCGGACGGTCGTCTGGAACGGCGCGCGAAGCGGCCCTGACGACAAAAAGCGGCGCATGTGATAGACTGGAACGGACTTCATTCACAACTTTTCGGCCGTTCGCCGAGTATATATGAAAATATCGATCATAGGGACACAAGCGGTTCCGAAGGGCGTTTACGCCTTTATTTTTTTGTTAGATTATACCTTGCGTTTTTTGCAACCTTTTGGCGCACGCTTGCGTCAAAGGGGATGCGAGAGAAGGAGGATCTCCCGTGGTGGAGCCGGAATTGATCAAAGCTGCGCAGGCCGGCGATCGGGAAGCGCTCGTCGCGCTGCTTCGCGAGATCGAACACCAGGTTTACCGTACGGCCTATTATTTGCTTAACCACGAGCAGGATGCGATGGACGCCGCGCAGGAAGCGTTGATTCGGGTATACACGAAGATCAATTCCTACGAAGAAAAGGCGCAATTCCGCACGTGGGTTCAGCGCATCGTCACGAATATATGCATCGACAAGTTTCGTCGCAAACGTCCTTCCGTTTCGATCGACGAACATGAGATGGTATTTCAAGCGAACGAAGACGTCGAGGCCGAGGTGATGAGCGGCTATGCTTCCGAAGACATTCGCGAGGCGATCGGCAAGCTTCCGGAGCATCATCGCACCGTGGTCGTGCTTCGTTATTTGCAGGATTTCTCATATAACGAGATCGCCGATTCGCTCAACTTGCCGTTGAATACGGTCAAGTCTTACTTATTCCGCGCCCGGCAACAACTGCAGACATTGCTTCATGACTATCGGAAGGGGGGTGTCCGGGGATGAATCGCGAAGAGGGGATGGAGCTCGTGCAGCGTTCGATCGACGGCGATCTGAACGAAGAAGAGTCGTCGCGCTTGCAATTGTACCTGCAGAACTATCCGGAGTGCGCCGCGCTCCTCGAGCGGCTGACGCAGCTGTCCGAAGAGCTGGCGCAGCTGCCGCATGTGACCCCTAAATACAGCCTGGTCGACGCGATCCTGCCCCAGCTGGAGCGGATCGTGCCGGAGCCCGCGCCGGTCGTCGGGCAAGCGCCGGCCGCCGAGGCTGCTTACGAGCCGCGCACGCGAAGGACGGGCAGCCGCAAGTCCATGTACCGCGGCTTGGCCGCTGTCGTCGCGGCGGGCGTCGTGGCTGGCGTATTGCTGATTGCCCAGCCGTTCTCTCTGCTGCCCGATTCGGATCAACAGAAGGCGGCTCTGCTGCAGGAGTCGGCAGCCGAGTCCGCACCGGCCGCCGCTTCGTCCGACATGCTGCGCAAGAACGTGATGAGCGAAAAGGCATTGCCAGACGTCGACGAGAAGAGCGCCAGCGCGAGCTCGTCGAGCCAACAGAGTCAAAGCCCGAACGCTTCCGAAGGCTCAGCGAACGGCGGGAGCGAGTCGGTCGAAGGCACGAGCCTGAACGCAGCCGACGGCGGCGGCGAATCCGGTTCCTCGGCCGGGTCTGCCGACGCGGTGCCGACAGCCAAGATCGAGACACAGACGCCGACCGCGGATCAACACGTCGCGCCGACGGTATCGGCCGGAGAGGAAAGGCAAGAATTCGCGCCTTCGTCATCCGCATCGGCCGGCGTAAAGGACAAGTCGGACGGTGCCGCGCACGATACAAGAAGCGCTGATGCCGACGTTCCTGCCGCTTCGGAGCCGCCTTCGCCCGCCGGCGAACAACCGAACGTGACGTTCTCGGCAGCCGAGCAGTACGTACCCATGCCGTCGTGGCAGTCGCCCGACGGCAAGCTGACGGCGCTCGCGTATCATGGCGGCCTGCGGATCGTGAAGACCGACGGTTCCGGGACGGTTTTCGAGAGCGACAAACGCGAAGGCGCGGTGTCCGACGTCTCCTGGGGCCAGGAGGGACAGGATCTGTACTACACCTGGACGGACGCCTCCGGCAAAGCGACGGACTTGTGGTGGAACGCCAAAGAAAATCGGGAGCAGGCGCGCTGATCGGCCGTCACCAATCGAACGGCCGCAGCGTATATTGGGATCATGAAAGCCGCCGCGCCCCCTGGAGGCGCAGTCACGATCGTTCGCGCTAGGCACCATGGGCCTGCACGTCGAACGTTGACATAGATTCCAAGGACAAAGAGATCGTGCCTGCCGTTAACGGGCGCGGTCTCTTTGCTGTATAATGGGTGCGAGGTGGTCGGATTGGACTCGAAACAGGTTTTTAAGGAAATACGGGACGGACAGATTCGTCCCATGTACATATGCTTCGGTACGGAAAGCTACCGCATGAACGAGTTCGCCGAGCGGCTCGCCGCGGCCGTGGCCGAGCCCGAGCATCGCGACATGGCGATCGTGCGTTTCGATACGGCGGAGCATTCGCTCGACGTTATTCTGGAAGAAGCGGAAACGATGCCGTTTCTCGTGCCGAGCAAGCTGGTACTCGTCCGGGACAGCGTCGTTTTCGGCTCCGCCAAGGAGTCGGCGAAGACGGAGCATCGGGCGGAGCGGCTGCTTGAATATATGCGCAGGCCGTTCGAGACGACCGTGCTCGTCTTCATGGTGCCGCACGACAAGCTCGACGAGCGCAAGAAGACGTCGAAGGCGGCCAAGCAGGACGGCATCGTCGTCCATTTTCCCCACTCGGACCCGACGAGCTGCTCCAGTGGATCTCGGGCCGCGCGGCCAAGCAGGGCCGTACGCTGGACAGGCCGGCGGCGGAAGAATTGATCCGGCGCACGGGCACGGAGATGGGCGCGTTGTCCGCGGAAACGGATAAGCTGTGCCTGCATGCGGGCGAGGGCGGCACGGTGACGGTTGCCGCCGTCGCGGAGCTCGTGCCGGCCGGCGTCGAGCAGAGCGTGTTCAAGCTGACGGAGGAGATCGCATCGCTGCGGACCGACAAAGCGATCGCGCTGTACCACGATCTCCTCAGGCGCCGCGAGGAGCCGATCAAGCTGGCGGCGCTGCTCGTGAGGCAGTTCCGAAGCATGCTGTACGTCAAGGAACTGGGCAAGCAAGGCTACTCGCCCCAGCAGATGACAGGCCAGCTCGGCATGCATCCTTACGGGGTCAAGGTGACCGCGGAGCAGGCCAAGGCGTTCAGCATCGAACGGCTGACCGCGCTCCTCGGCGGCCTCGCCGAGCTCGACTACGAGATGAAAACCGGCCGCGTCGACAAGACGCTCGGGCTGGAGCTGTGGCTGCTGCGGACCGGATCCGGCGCAGGGATGAAAGTATAGCGAACGCGAATCGCAACAAAAGGAAAACGCCGCACCGATGATTCAGGGCGGCGTTTTGCTTTATTTGGCGAGCGCCTCGCGGAACGCCTGCGTCAGCAGCGGCACGACTTCGAACAGATCGCCGACGATGCCGTAGTCCGCGATCCCAAAGATCGAGGCTTCGGGGTCCTTATTGATCGCGACGATGATACGCGAGCCGCTCATGCCCGCAAGATGCTGGATCGCGCCGCTGATCCCGCATGCAATGTAGATCTCGGGCGTAACGACCTTGCCCGTCTGGCCGATCTGCAAGCCGTAGTCGCAGTAGCCGGCGTCGCAGGCGCCGCGCGACGCTCCGACGGCGCCGCCGAGCAGTCCCGCCAGCTCCTCGAGCGGCTTAAAGCCCTCGGCGCTCTTCACGCCGCGCCCGCCCGCCACGACGATTTTCGCCTCCGTCAGATCGATCTTGCCCGCGGTTTTGCGGACGACCTCCCTGACGACGGTGCGCAGGTCCGTCTCGGGCGCCGCCGCCCGCTTCACGACATCCGCGGTCCCGCCGTCCGCGCACGGCTCGGCCGCAGGCAGATTATTGGGCCGTACCGTCACGACCCGCGGAAAAGCGGAAAACGCTCTGCGCTCGATCGCCTTGCCTGCGTATAGGGGACGAACGAAAACAGTGTTCCCGCCGTCCCGCTCGATCGCGGTCACGTCGGAGATTTGGCCCGCGGACAACCTGGCCGCAAGCGCCGGGGCCAGGTCGCGTCCGATCGCGGTATGCCCGAGGAACAGGCCGTCCGGCTGAAGCGATTCGAGCAGCGGTATCAGCGCCCGAATATAGGCCTCGGGATTGTAAACCCGCAGCGCCTCGCCCTCGATCGCATGCACCTGCGCCAGCGGATAGGTTGCCAGCTCGGCGGCCAGGCCGTCCAAGCCTTCGCCCAGCAGCGCGGCATGGATCTCGTCTCCCGCATCCGCGCAGTCCGCGGCCGCCCGAAGCGCTTCCAGCGCCACGCGCCGAAGCTTGCCGTCCCGGTGCTCCGCCACGATCAAATACGTTTTGCTCATGAACGCATTCCTCCTTAATGGCAATGGCGCATCGTGACGGCGTCAGATCGCCTTGGACCCGGCGCGCAGCAAGCCGACGAGCGTTTCCGCCTGCTCTTGCAGGTTCCCCTGCAGCAGCTGCCCGGCTTGCCGCCCTTGCGGCAGCGACAGAGAGACGCGCTCGGTCTTCGCGGGATCTCCGTCGCCGGCCAAGCCCAAATCTTCCGCGGCGAACGACTTGAAGGGCTTTTTCTTCGCTTTCATGATGCCGGGCAGCGAGGGGTAGCGCGGCTCGTTCAATCCTTGCTGCGCCGTGAACAGCGCTGGCAAGGCCACGTCGAACCGCTCGAGGTCGCCTTCGGCGTCGCGCTCGACGCTAGCCGTCCCGCCGCCCACTGTCAGCTTCGTGATCGAAGTGACGTGAGGAAGGCCTAGCGCGGCTGCCACGCGTACGGCGACCTGGGCGCCGCCGGTGTCGACGGAAAAGCTGCCGCCGAGCACGAGGTCGAAGGACTGCTGCCGCAAGACGGCGGCGATGGCTTCGGCGGCCTCGAATTCGTCCTGCGGAATCCCGGCGTCGTCGATCCAGATCGCTTCGTCCGCGCCCATCGCGAGCGCGGTGCGAAGCGCTTCGGCGGCTCTGGCCGGACCGAGCGAGAGCGCCGTCACTAGCCCGCCATGCGCCTCTTTGAGCCGGATCGCCTCCTCGATCGCATATTCGTCGTACGGATTGACGACGAATTTCACGCCTTCTTCGGCGACTTTACCGTCGCTCAACACGATCTTTTCCTCGGTATCGAACGTTTGCTTCAGCAGTACCGCGATATTCATCGGATATGCTCCTCTCGATTTATGATGAACGGATCATTCAAAAAAAAAGGCCGTATCCCGCGAAAATCGGTCAGGCCCTTAGCGCGCGCAGAAAAAAATCGACCGTGCCTTCGACCTGCGCCGAGAGCGAGTATTTGCGGTCCGAGAGCAGCCAGGACGACACCGCCTCGTCCATCGCCCCGAAGATCAGCTGGCGCGACAGCTTCACGTCGAGCTCCGGCCTGAACGCGCCGGACGCCATCCCTTCGAGGAGCACGCTTTCGATGAGATGAAGGTAAGGCTTCAAGGTCTTGCCGATCTCTTTGCGCAGTTCAAGCGCGCTCTGCCGAAGCTCGATCTGCGTGACGTGGGCGAGCAGGGGATGGCGCTCCAGCTCGGCGAAGTGGAGCTCGCAGAGGATGCGCAGCGCCGCCTCGGCCGTCTCCGACGCGCGGACCGATGCCTCGAACTTGCCGATCAGCCTGCCGAGCCGCTCCCGGAACAACGAAACGAGGATATCCTCCTTGTTTTTGAAATATAAATAGATCGTGCCGTCCGCGACGCCGGCTTCCTTCGCGATCCGCGATATTTGCGAGCCATGATACCCGTGCTCGGCGAACACCTTCACGGCCGCGTCCAGAATCCCTTCGAATTTATGCAGCCTGCCGACCGACATGCGACCGCCTCCCGACCGAGTGCCAGGTACCGAGTACCTTCAAAATGAAATGAATACTCATTCATTTCTAGATCTATATTTAAGAGCCGGCGAAAAATGACTTGGGTTCCATGCTGGCAGCGAATACGATGCAATCGCATGCCGGCGAAGCGACACCGAAGAAGGGAGGGGTGCTCATGCTGCTGTCCTGGCTGCACTACGCGATGTTTCTGCTCGTAACGGGGTACGCCCTTTCTTTGTTTTACCAGGCGGTCTATCGCCGTTACGTTTACATCAAGTTGGGCAAGACCGCCGGCAAGACGCCGGACTGGCGGGTCCGCACCCGCGAGCTGCTGGCGCAGGGGCTCGGGCATACGAAGCTGCTGAAGGATCGCCGCAGCGGCGTCATGCACCTGGTCGTCTTTTACGGCTTCATCGTGCTTCAATTCGGCGCGCTCGACCTGATCTATACCGGACTGTCGGGCGGCGAACCGCTTCCGATCCCGGGGCGCCGCGCCTTCGGGCTAACGCAGGAGATCGCCGCGCTGCTCGTCCTCGCGGCGGCCGGCTATGCGGCATACCGCCGATACGGCGAGCGGCTGGATCGGCTCAAGCGGGGCTGGAAGCCCGCGATCGTGCTGATCCTGATCGGCGCCATGATGCTGACGGTGCTGCTGTCGCTCGGCTTCCACCGCGTTTGGGAGGGACTCGGCACGTCAGCCTATGCGCCGGTGTCCTCGCTGATCGCGGGCGCCGCAGCCGGTCTGACGCCAACCGACGCCCAGGCTGCTTTTTTCGTTTGCTGGTGGGCGCATCTGGCCGTACTGCTGACGTTTCTCGTATACGTGCCGCAGTCGAAGCACTTCCATCTGATTACCGCGCCGATCAACCTGTTCCTCGGCCGGGCGGAGCCCGTCGGCAGGCTGAGCAAGCTGGAGCTGGAGGACGAGACGGCGGAGTCGTTCGGCGTCGGCAAAATCGAGGATTTTCGCAGGGATCAGATGCTGGACTTCTACGCCTGCGTAGAATGCGGCCGATGCACGAACGTGTGTCCGGCCTCCGGCACGGGCAAGGCGTTGTCGCCGATGCACCTGATTACGAAGCTGCGGGATCACCTCTCGGAAAAGGGGGCCGCGATCACGAGCAAGTCGCCTTGGGTGCCGGCTTTCGCGTTTTCAATTGGAAGCGCTCACAGCATGTCCGCGGCCGCTGAATCCGCGGCGCCAGCGGGTCCGGATTGGCAGTCGGACGCAGCCGGCGACGCCGTCACAGACATCCGGCCGACGCTGGCCTGGCAACGGGAGAGCTGGGCCGGGTCGAACCGCAAGCCCGAGGAGGTGTCGTTGATCGGCGACGTGCTGACGGAGCCGGAAATATGGGCATGCACGACTTGCCGCAACTGCGAGGATCAGTGTCCGGTCGGCAACGAGCATGTCGACAAGATCGTCGACCTGAGGCGTTATCTGGTTCTGACGGAGGGCAGCGTGCCGCACGAGGCGCAGCGAGCGATGCAGAACATCGAGCGGCAGGGCAACCCCTGGGGCATCAGCCGAAACGACCGGGCCCGCTGGACCGGCGAGATCGGAGGCATCACGGTGCCGACCGTAAAAGAAAATCCGGGCTTCGACACGCTGTTTTTCGTCGGTTCGATGGGCGCTTACGACAACCGCAGCCGCAAGATTTCGCGCGCCTTCGTTCGGCTGCTGCACGAGGCGGGCGTCAATTTCGCGATCCTCGGCAACGAGGAAAAAAACTCGGGCGACACCCCGCGGCGGATGGGCAACGAGCTGCTGTTCCAGCAGCTGTGCGCGGACAATATCGAGACTTTTCGCAAATACGGCGTTGGCCGGATCGTGACGGCCTGCCCGCACACGTTCAATACGCTCAAAAACGAATATCCCGAATTCGGCCTGGACGGCGTGGAGGTGCTGCACCATACGCAGCTGCTCGACCGGCTGCTGCAGGAAGGGCGGCTCGTGCCCGGACATCCCGTCAAGGAGCGGGTCGCGTACCATGATTCCTGCTATCTCGGACGCTACAACGGCGTGTACGATCCGCCGCGGAATATCCTGCGCGCGATCGAGGGGCTCGAACTGGCGGAGATGGAGCGCGCCCGCGAAAACGCGATGTGCTGCGGGGCGGGCGGCGGCATGATGTGGATGGAGGAATCCGCCGGCAAACGGGTCAACGTGGCGCGGACGGAGCAGGCGCTGAAGACGCGGCCGACGATGATCGGCAGCGCGTGTCCGTACTGTCTGACGATGCTGGAGGACGGCGCCAAGCAAAAGGAAGCGGACGACCGGGTCAAGGCGCGGGACGTCGCGGAAATTCTGGAGCTGGCGGTGTTCGGCGCGCCTTGAGACGCGCCGGGGCGTCCGTTGCCGCGATCGTGCCCGTATTTTCCCCTATCGTCACCAAACACCGGAAAAGGAGGGACTTGTCGCATGACCCTCAAGATCAAAAAAAGCAGCCGTCATCGGCTCGGGCGTCATGGGCGCGAGCATCGCCGCGCATTTGGCGAACGCGGGCATTCCGTGCCTGCTGCTGGACATCGTGCCCGATTCGCTCGCGGGAGCCGAAGAAGCTCAAGGGTTGACGCTCGCCGCCCCCGCGGTTCGCAACCGGTTGGCGCTCGGCGCGCTCGCGCTGCTGCCGTCCGTCCACCCGGCGCCTTTTTACGACGACGCCTTCGCGAGCTTGATCGAGCCCGGCAATCTCGAGGACGATCTGCACCGGATTAGGGAGGTCGACTGGGTCATCGAGGCCGTCGTCGAAAAACTGTCCGTCAAGCGCGATGTGCTCGAACGTATCGAGCGATTCTGGCGACCGGGCCTCGTCGTCAGCTCCAACACGTCGGGCATCTCGATCCGGGAGATGGCGGAGGGACGCAGCGAACCGTTCAAGGCTCATTTCCTCGGCACGCACTTTTTCAACCCGCCCCGCTATATGAAGCTGCTCGAGCTCGTGCCCGCAGATAAGACCGATCCGGCGATCGTAACCGGGATGGTCGAATTCGCCGAGCGCGTTCTCGGCAAAGGCGTCGTCGTCGCCAGGGATACGCCTAACTTCGTCGCCAACCGGATCGGCACCTACGGGCTGCTGGCGACGCTGCAGGCGATGGAGGCGGGCGGCTTTACCGTCGATGAGGTAGACGCGGTGACGGGGCCGGCGCTGGGCCGCCCAAAGAGCGCGACGCTGCGCACGCTCGATCTCGTCGGCATCGATACGTTTTTGCACGTGGCGAACAATGTATTCGAGAAGACGGACGATCCGGCGGAAAAAGCGGCGTTCGAGCCGCCGAGACTTTTGAAGGAGCTCGCGGCGCGGGGATGGATCGGCGAGAAGGCGGGAGCCGGGTTTTACAAAAAAGTAAAAGGCGCGCAGGGCAGCGAGATTTTGTCGCTCGATCCAGGCACGATGTCGTACGTTCGGGCAGCCAAGCCGGAGGGGGCGTCGCTGGAGGCTGCGACGGCGGCCAGGGGCGCGAAGGAAAAAACGAAAGCCTTGCTCGGCGGGAAGGACCGGTACGCGGATCTGGCGTGGCAAATATTGAAGCGGACGCTTGTTTATTCGGCGGAAAAGATCGGCGAGATCGCTGGTTCCGTCGAAGACATCGACAAGGCGATGCGATGGGGATTCAACTGGGAGCTCGGCCCGTTCGAGCTGTGGGACGCGATCGGTCTCGCCCGGTCCGCGGCACGGATGGAAGCGGAAGGCACGGCCGTGCCGGGCTGGGTGAAGGACTGGATCGCGGCGGGACATACGTCGTTTTATCGATGGGAGGAAGGCCGAATGGCATATGCTTACCGCGGCGCCTACCGCGAGCTCGAAGAGCGGCCGGATACGATCTCGCTGCGGGCGCTCAAGGAGCGGGGCCGGGTCGTGCGGACGAACGCCGGCGCGAGCCTGATCGACGTCGGCGACGGCGCGGCGGTGCTGGAATTCCATTCGCGAAGCAACGCGATCGGCGGCGACATCCTGACGATGATCGGGGAGAGCGTCGAGGAGGTGCGGCGCAACTACGACGCGCTCGTTATCGCGAACGAAGGCCGTAACTTCTGCGTCGGCGCGAACCTCATGCTGCTCCTCATGGAGGCGCAGGGCGAGGAATGGGACGAAGTCGAAGCGATCATTCGCCTGTTCCAGGATACGATGACGAAGCTGAAGCGCTTCGAGAAGCCGGTCGTGGCGGCGCCGCACCGGATGGCGCTCGGCGGGGGCGTGGAGGTGTGCCTGCCCGCGGACGAGATCGCGATGCTGGCCGAGACGTATTTCGGACTGGTCGAGGCGGGCGTCGGCCTCATTCCGGCGGGGGGGCGGATGCAAGGAGCTTACGCTTCGAATCAGCCAGGCGAATCCGGATCCGGAGGTTGACCTGCAGCCGCACGTGAACCGGCTGTTCTCGAACATCGGCACGGCCAAGGTGTCCGCGAGCGCGCACGACGCGAAGAAGCTCGGTTACTTGCGGGCGAACGACCGGATCGTCATGAGCCAGGAGCGCCTGATTTACGAAGCGAAGCGAAGCGGGCTGCGGCTCGCGCAATCGGGCATCCCCGCGCCGGTGCCGCAGCGGATCCGCGTCGTCGGGGCGGAGGGAAAGGCGGTCATGAAGCTCGGCGCGCGCGGCATGCATACGAGCGGATACATCAGCGATCACGACCTGCTCATCGCGGGCAAGCTCGCGCACGTGCTCGCCGGCGGGGACGTGCCGGCCGGCACGTACGTGACCGAGCAATACATGCTGGATTTGGAACGCGAGGCGTTCCTCAGCCTGTGCGGCGAGCCCAAAACCCGGCAGCGGATGCAGCACATGCTCGCCAAGGGCAAGGCGCTGCGCAACTAACGAGCGAAGGAGGCCTGGGATTCCATGGGTTCCATGAGAGAGGCGGTCATCGTATCGGCCGCGCGCACGCCCGTCGGCCGCGCCAAAAAGGGGAAGCTTCGTCCATACGCGCGCCGAGGATCTGGGCCGGATCGTGCTGGAGGCCGTCATTGCGCGGGCGCCCGGCGTCTCCAAGGCGGACGTCGAGGATATCATCGTCGGCTGCGCGATGCCGGAGGGCGAGCAAGGCCTCAACTTCGCGCGCATCATGTCGCTTTATGCGGGCTATCCGTCCGCGGTGCCCGCGATCACGATCAACCGGTTTTGCGCGTCCGGGCTTCAGGCGATCGCCTTCGCGGCAGAGCGGATCGCCGCCGGCGGGGCGGACGTCATCGTCGCGGGGGGCGTCGAGAGCATGAGCCATGTGCCTATGGCGGGGTTCAAGCCCTCGCCCCATCCGGCGATCGTCGACGAGCGGCCGGATATTTATATCGCGATGGGCCACACGGCCGAGAATGTGGCCGAGCGCTTCGGCATCTCCCGCGAGGACCAGGACCGCTTCGCCGCGGATAGCCACCGCAAGGCCGCGCGCGCGCTGTCATCGGGCGCCTTCCGCGAGGAGACGGTGCCGGCAGCGACGTCGGTCCGCGGCTTTGGCGCGGACGGCAAACCGTGGGAGCGGCGGTTCGTGCTAGAGGCCGACGAAGGCGTCCGGCCCGATACGACGCCGGAGGCGCTCGCCAGGCTGAAACCGGCCTTTAAGGCGGGCGGTACGGTAACGGCGGGCAACGCCTCCCAGATGAGCGACGGCGCCGCGGCCCTGCTCCTTATGAGCCGCGAGCGAGCGGAGGCGTTCGGGCTGGCGCCGCTCGCCGCGTTCAGGTCGTTCGCCCTGGCCGGCGTCGACCCGGACGTCATGGGCGTCGGCCCCGTCGAGGCGATCCCGAAGGCGGTGCGGACGGCGGGCTGGTCGATGGCCGACGTCGATCTGTTCGAGATCAACGAGGCGTTCGCTTCGCAATGCCTGCACATCGTTCGCGCGCTGGCGATTAACGAAGACAAAGTGAACGTCAACGGCGGCGCGATCGCGCTCGGCCATCCGCTCGGCTGCACGGGCGCGAAGCTGACCGCGAGCCTGATCTACGAGCTGCGCCGCCGCGGAGGGGGACGCGGCATCGTGTCGATGTGCATCGGCGGCGGCATGGGCGCGGCGGGCGCGTTCGAAGTCTATCCCGCCTAGCGAATAACCGGATTGGCGATTCGCCGCATGACCGAAGCGCGATAAGCGTTCAAGGGAGGTTTCTCGCAAATGACCGGAAAATCGTTCGAAAAAACGGCGGGCGGCGGCTTCGTCGTCGCGGACGCCGATTATGCGTCGGTCGCGACGCCCGAGGACTTGACCGATGAGCAGCGCATGATCGCCGAGACGACGGAAGCGTTCGTCGACCGCGACGTGCTGCCCCATGACGGGCAGCTGGAAAAGCTCGATTACGAGCTGACCGTGAAGCTCATGCGCCAGGCCGGCGAGCTTGGCCTGCTCGGCGCGGACGTCCCCGAGGAATACGGCGGCCTCGGCCTCGACAAGGTCAGCTCGGCGCTCATCAGCGAGCGGCTGTCCCGCGCGGCTTCCTTCGCCCTGTCGATTGGCGCGCACGTCGGCATCGGCACGCTGCCGATCGTTTACTTCGGCTCGCAGGCGCAGAAGATCAGGTTTTTGCCCGATCTCGCGAGCGGGCGCCGAATAGCCGCGTACTGCCTGACCGAGCCGTCGTCGGGCTCGGACGCGCTGGGCGCCAGAACGACGGCAAGGCTGTCCGAGGACGGCAGCCATTACGTGTTGAACGGCACGAAGCAGTTCATTACGAACGCTGGCTTCGCGGACCTTTTTTATCGTATACGCCAAGGTCGACGGACTGCAATTCAGCACTTTTATCGTCGAACGCGCGATGGCGGGCGTAAGCGTCGGACCCGAGGAGAAGAAAATGGGCATCAAAGGGAGCTCGACGCGTCCGCTCGTGCTCGAGGACGTGAAGGTGCCGGTCGAAAATTTGCTGTGGGAGGTCGGCAAAGGACATCTGATCGCTTTCAACATTTTGAATATCGGACGGTTCAAGCTTGCCGTCGGCTGCCTGGGCGGCGTCAAGGAGGCGATCGCCTTGAGCGCGAAGTACGCCAACGAGCGCGTTCAGTTCGGCAAGCGGATCTCCGCGTTTCCGCTCGTGGGCAAGAAGCTGGCCGAGATGAACACGCGCGCCTACGTGCTCGAAAGCGTCATCTACCGTACCGCCGGGCTCATCGACGCGGAGTTGTCCGGCATCGATCATGCCTCCCCGGATGCGGGCGTTCAATCGGCCAAGGCGATCGCGGAGTATGCCATCGAATGCTCCATCAACAAGGTGTTCGGCTCTGAGGCGCTGGATTTCGTCGCCGACGAAGGCGTCCAGATTCACGGCGGCTACGGCTACATTCAGGAGTACAAAATCGAGCGGATTTACCGCGACTCCCGCATCAACCGCATTTTCGAGGGGACGAACGAGATCAACCGGCTGCTCATCCCGGGCACGCTGGTGAAACGGGCGCTCAAGGGACAGCTGCCGCTGCTGCAAAAGGCGCAAGCGCTCCAGGCCGAGCTGCTTCAGCTCGTGCCGGGAAGAACGTTCGAAGGGACGCTCGAAGAAGAAACCCATCTGACGGCAATGGCCAAAAAAATATTTTTAATGGCCGGCGCCGCAGCCGTTCAGCGATATGGCCCGAAGCTTGAAGAGGAGCAGGAGGCGCTCGCGGCGCTGGCCGACATCATGATCCAGCTCTATGCGATGGAGAGCGCGCTCCTCCGCGCGAAAAAGCAGCTCGCGAGCCAGGGGGAAGAACGCGCGGCGCTCGCCGTCGCCATGACGCGCTCGTACGTGCACGATGCGTTCGGCCAGATCGAAGCGCTCGCCAAAGAGACGCTGTCGGCCGCGGATTCCGGCGATTCGCTGCGGACGCAGCTGGCAGCGCTCAAAAAAGCTGGCGCGACGCAGTCCGGTGGATACGGTCGGGCTCAAGCGGCGGATCGCGGCGGCCGTCGTCCGGGAGGAAGGCTTCGTTTGCTAGTGCACCGACAGACACCGGACTAAAGAGGTGATCGGTTTGTCACAAGCGCCTTGGTATGAACATTACCCTAGCGAAGTGCCTCAGACCTACCCGTATCCGAAGCACAATCTGGCCGCCTTCCTCGTCGCCTCCGCCGAACGTTTTCCGGATCGGACCGCGCTCCGTTTTATGGGCAAAAAAAATAACCTATGCGGAGCTGCTAGGCTGCGCATACCGGTTCGCAGGCGTCTTGGGGAAGCTTGGCATCCGGCGCGGCGAGCGGGTCGCGATCATGCTCCCCAACTGTCCGCAGCTCGTCGTCGCGTATTTCGGGACGCTGCTCGCCGGAGGCGTCGTCGTCATGACGAACCCGCTGTACGTGCAGCGGGAAATCTCGCATCAGCTCAAGGATTCCGGCGCCGCCGTCATTTTGACGCTTGATCTGCTGTTTCGCAGAGTGAGGGACGCCGCGCAAGAGCTGCCTGAGTTGCAGATGATCGTGACTTCAATTAAAGACGGCCTTCCCTTTCCGAAAAGCTGGCTGTATCCGATCAAGGCCAAGCGGGAAGGGCTGGACCGCCAAGTATCGTACGGACCGCGCACTCACCGTTACGTCCGCCTGCTGCGCGATATGCCTCCGTTGCCGATTCACGCCGAGGTGGACGCCGAGCGCGAGCTGGCGCTCCTCCAATATACGGGCGGCACAACGGGCATATCCAAAGGCGTCATGCTGACGCATTTCAATCTCGTCGCCAATACGATTCAAACGAGCCTATGGTTTTACAAGAGCGAGCCCGGCAAGGAACGTTATTTAGCGGCGCTTCCTTTTTTTCACGTGTTCGGCTTGACCGTGCTCCTGAATCAGGCGATCATGCTCGGAGGCGAGCTGATCCTCGTGCCGCGATTCGAAGCGGGCGACGTCCTGCGCATCATCGACAGGCAAAAGCCGACGGTGTTCCCGGGCGCTCCGACGATGTACATCGCGCTCATCAACCATCCGAAGGCGCGGGATTACGATCTGTCTTCGATCGATGTCTGCATCAGCGGCGCGGCGCCGCTGCCGCACGAGGTGCAGGAGCGGTTCGAGTCGATCATTGGCGGCAGGCTTATCGAAGGATACGGGCTGACGGAAGCGTCGCCGGTCACCCATGCGAACAACATCTGGGAATATCGCAAAATGGGCTCGATCGGCTTGCCCTTCACAGATACGTTCGCGAAAATCGTGCATCCCGAAACCGGCGAGGACCTGCCGATCGGTTCGACCGGCGAGCTCGCGGTCAAGGGACCGCAGGTCATGAAAGGTTATTGGAACCGGCCGGAGGAGACGGAGCGGGCGCTTCGGGACGGCTGGCTCCGGACGGGCGATATGGCGCGTATGGACGACGAAGGCTTTTTCTATATCATGGACCGGATGAAGGATATGATCATCGCGGGCGGCTACAATATATTTCCCCGGGAGATCGAGGAGGTGCTGTTCGAGCATCCCGAGATCGAGGAGGCTGCCGCGCTCGGCGTGCCCGATCCGTATCGCGGCGAGACGGTGAAGGTGTATGCGGTGCTGAAGCCCGGATCCCAGCTGAGCGAATCGGAGCTCAGGGCTTGGTGCAAGGAGCGACTTGCAGCTTATAAAGTGCCTCGAATTTACGCGTTCAGGGACAGTCTGCCGAAAACGATGGCCGGTAAGGTGCTGCGGCGCAAGCTGCTCGAGGAGGAAGCGGCGGGTCGCGATGCCAATGACCGACAATGACACCGGGCGGCGCTTCGCGCGGCGGGCCCGTGGGGGAGGGAGCGTCATGGAAGGACCGAACCCGTCGTCCGGATCCGATTCGGAGATGGTCGAGCGAGCCCGCCGCACGTTCTGGGGATACCTGGGCTGCGAGCTGATCCGGCGGGACGCGCGCGAGACCGTCGTCGAGCTGGATGTCGAGGAGCGGCATATGAATTTGATCGGCATGATGCACGGCGGGGTGCACACGGCTTTGCTGGACTCGGCCATGGGGCTGGCCGCGATGGCCGCGCGCCCGGACGAGGACGTCGTGACGTCCAGCCTGAACATCCATTTTACGGCGCCGGCGCGGGCGGGCAGGGTACGGGCGACCGCGACCGTCGTGCATATGTCCGGGCGAATGGTGACCGCTGAGGGAAGACTGTACACGGCGGACGGCAAGCTGTCTTCGATGGCGACCGCGTCCTTCCGCGTGCTCGATCGGAAGAGCTGAGCCGGTGCGGGCGGCCGACATCCGCTCGATCGCCATAAAGTCAAAAAAAGCCGTACCCCGGAGGGTACGGCTTTTAAACGCCATTATAGATTCAGGCACCGTCTTACGCTTGCGCGGACAGCGCGTTCAACTTCTTGGCGAGGCGGGACTTCTTGCGGGAAGCCGCGTTCTTGTGGATGAGGCCCTTGGTTACTGCCTTGTCCAGCTTCTTCTGTGCCACTTGAAGCGCATTCTTCGCTGCTTCGACGTCCGTACCCACTACGGCTACGTCCGCTTGCTTAACGGCGGTACGAAGAGCGGACTTTTGGGAAGCGTTGCGAAGGCGGCGCTTCTCGTTCGTCTTGGTACGCTTGATTGCGGATTTGATGTTCGGCATTGATTTCACCTCCTGCAAAAACTGCAAGTATTTCTCCACACAACTTGTAACATTCTATCATGCAAGGGGGCAAAACGCAAGACAATCGCGGAGCTGGCGATGCTGCTCCTTCGTGGCGGCATTGTGCAACCGGCGCGTGCGCGGATTGCGTTGCCCCGTCCAGCAGTCGGAGAGGAGCGAATACGCGTTGAGCGAACTTGATCTAAACATGTACGACGTCAGAACGGACTTGGCGCTCGAGGCCAAGGAGAGAGCGGAATCGCTGTCGGGCGGCACCATTCCCGGTGTCTGGACCGAGACCGAACGCGAGGGCGGCATTACCGTCACGCGGATGGAGATTCAGACGGAACAGGGCGCGCAGGCGATCGGCAAAATGCAGGGGAACTATGTCACGCTGGAGGTGCCGGAGCTGAGACGCGGCGACACGGAGCTTCAGAACCGCGTCGCGACGGCGTTCGCCAGAGAATTCGAGGCGTTTCTTGCCCGGATCGGCGTCGGGCCGAAAACGTCCGTCATGGTCGTCGGACTTGGCAACGGCAAGGTGACGCCGGACGCGCTGGGACCGATCGTCGTCGACAATTTGATGGTGACGCGACAGTTTTTCGAGCTGATGCCCGACCAGGTTGGCGAAGGCTACCGTTCCGTCAGCGCGATCGCGCCGGGCGTGCTCGGCACGACGGGCATCGAATCGAGCGATATCGTGCTCGGCGCCGTGCAGCAGGCCAAGCCGGAGCTCGTCATCGCGATCGACGCGCTGGCGGCGAGATCGCTCGAGCGCGTCAATACGACGATTCAGATCGCTGACACGGGCATTCACCCGGGCTCCGGCATCGGCAACAAGCGCAAGGGTCTGACGCGCGCGACGCTGGGCGTGCCGGTGCTGGCGATCGGCGTGCCGACTGTGCTGTACGCCTCCACGATCGTGAACGACGCGATGGACATGGTGCTGGCTCATATGAAAAAGCATACGCCCGATACCGATCCGCTGTTCGGCGTCTTCGGCACGATGGCGGGCCAGGAACGGCTTCAGTTGGTCAAAGAGGTGCTGCAGCCGGTCGGCCACGACCTTTTGGTCACGCCCAAAGAAATCGACGACTTCATCGAAGACCTCGGCAACATCGTCGCGAGCGGCCTCAATGCGGCGATGCACCAGGCGATCGACACGGACAACGTGGCCGCCTACACGCACTGACCGATCCGGGTCGCGCGAGAGGTCAAGCGGGCCGTTTTTCCGCGCAGCGCGCCGCTGCGGGGAGGCGGCCTTTGCTCTGCGCGCGCAGGCGCGGGTGATTCTGGATAAGACGATCTACGCGGAGCAACTGTGGCGAGGTGCTGTTTTGTTCCCGGTTGGGACTACATACGCAGAGCAACCGTGGTGAGTTGCTGTTTTGTTCCCGGTTGGGACTACATACGCAGAGCAACCGTGGTGAGTTGCTGTTTTGTTCCCGGTTGAGACTACATACGGGGAGCAACTGTGGCGAGTTGCTGTTTTGTTCCCGGTTGAGACTTTATACGCGGAGCAACTGTGGTGAGTTGCTGTTTTGTTCCCGGTTGAGACTACATACGGGGAGCAACTATGGCGAAGGGTTAGTTTGATCCTGGATAGGACTGTATGCGAAGGCTTGCAGCGCCGGCTCCAAGACGCCGACTTCCATAAGCTTTTTACCGCGCCTCATCGTATACGCTTACTTCGTTAGCCTTTGTTATGTATAATGAGTATCGCTAACGATAACCGGACATGAGGCGTCATCTGTTTAGGGCGTGTCCTTCTGCGAGGAGAAGCTTCATGATAAAAGGAAACCGGCGGCTCGCCCGCCCGCGAAGATGGTGGCCGGAACGGATGGAGAGCAAGCTCATCATCGTGTTCCTTTTCCTGATCATCCTTCCGATCGGCGTACTCACTTACGTCGCCGCGCAGCGCTATTCGAATTCGATCGAGAGCAACACGGTCACGTTCGTCTCCCAATTGTCGGACCAGATGATGGGGAAGATGGACGATTATATCGAAGACATGAAAAAAATATCGATCATTCCCTCTTATCAATCCGATATCATGGAAGGCCTGAAGATGTCGAACAGATTTTATGGGGGGGCAGACCGAAGGCGAAGCCGGAGGCAGCGGCGTCCTGACGGAGCAGGAGCGCACGCGGCTCGCCATCGACCGCAAGATCGGCAGCAGCATTTATTTTATCAACAATATTAAAAGCAGCACGAACGTCGTTTATTTGTTCGACGTTTACGGTAATCCGTACTTCGCCATCAAGAATACGGCCATCCGGTCCGATCTGCGGGACGTGCTGCCAAGGTGGACGGAGCTCGCAGAGGAGGCGCACGGCACGCCGGTGCTCGTCAGCACCCAGGACGTCGCGGGACGGGCGACGAGCAGCCGCTACGTGTTCACGGTCGTCCGCAAGATGATCGATCCGCGAACCTTCGAATCGATCGGGATGATCGCGATCGACGCGAACATCGGCGTCATCGACAACATCATCAAGGACCTGGACAAGTCAACGCACGGGAAAACGCTGGTCGTGGACGAGAGCGGCAGCGTCGTGTACGACAGCGACAAGTCCCTTATCGGGCAAAATCTTAAAAACAGCGATCTGATGCCCGGGGCATTAACCGAGCAGGGGAGTTTCCACACGAAAATCGACGGCAAAGCCATGCTGGCGATCTTCAAAGAATCGTCGGTCACCGGATGGAAAGTGCTGATCACGATCCCGGAGGACGAACTGATGGCTGACGCGCTGCGGACCCGCACGTTTACGGTCGCGGCTGCGCTCGCCATAATGGCGTTCGCTCTGTTGATCTCGCTCGTGCTGGTGTTCGCGATTACGCGGCCGCTCCGGGGATTGGTTCACATGATGAAGGAAGTGCAGACGGGCAATCTCGACGTCGTATTCCCCGTCGTCAGCCGAGACGAAGCGGGTCTCGTCGGCAGCGCGTTCAACCGGATGATCGACCGCATCAAGACGTTGATCCAGGATATCTACTCGGTGGAGGAGCGCAAGAAGGAAGCCGAGCTGCAATCGCTGCAGCATCAGATCAATCCGCACTTCATTTATAATACGCTCGAATCGATCCGCATGACGGCCGTGCTCAGCGACAACAAAGAAGTGGCGACGATGACCCAGCTCCTCGGCAAGCTGCTCCGGTACAGCATTCACGGCGGGCTGGAGAGCGTGCCGATCGCGAAGGAATGGGAGCATCTGGGCATTTACGTGCAGCTGCTGAATTACCGGTACGGCAGCCGCTTCGAGCTGGAGCTGCCCGATGCGCGGGAGACCGAGGGGCTGAACGTGATCAAGCTGCTTTTTCAGCCGATCGTAGAGAACGCGGTTTATCATGGGCTTCACGAGTCCCGCAGCGGGATGACCATTCGCGTCTTCTGCAGGCAGGAGGGCAAAGACCTCCTCTTCGAGGTGGCCGACGACGGAGAGGGTATGGAAGAAGAGACGCTGCGCAAGCTCCAGGAATCGCTGCTCCGCGTACCTGAAGGAGACAACACCGGCATCGGGCTAAGAAACGTCAACGAGCGCATCAAGCTGAAGTACGGAGAAACCTACGGGCTCTCGATCCGCAGCCAGTTCGGCCAAGGCACGATCGTGAGCGTCCGCCTGCCGGCGGCGCCCGCAGCGCGACAAGGGGGGAGAATCGACATGATCGTCAATATCGCCGTCGTCGACGACGAGGAAAAAATCAGGCAAGGGCTCGCCAAGTTAATCGAAATGACGGGCGAAGAATTTAAGATCGTCGGCATTTATTCGGGCGGACTGGAGCTGCTCGGCGAGCTGGGCAGTCTCGAGGTGGATCTCGTATTCACCGACATCAAGATGCCGCAGATGAACGGGCTGCAGCTCATCGAGCAGGTCCAGCGCCGGAGGCCGAAGGTGAAGTTCGCCGTACTCAGCGGCTTCAGCGACTTCGAGTTCGCAAGAGGCGCCATTCGGCAGGGCGTCGAGGATTATCTGCTGAAGCCGGTCGACCAGGACGAGCTTGGCGAGCTGTTGCGCCGCGTCAAAAACAACCTGGAGCTGGAAAGCTACCGCAAAGCCGTCGCGGCGGAGGAGCATATCCGGCTTCTGCTGGGGAGCGACGTCAGGCATCTGCCCGGCCATATGACGGAGGGCGCCGGACGCGAGCTGTCGCAGATCGGACTGTTCAGGGAACACTTCGCGGTCGTCCTGCTGCGGACGGATCCTGAACTGACGGGCGAACGGCTTGCCTTTTATATGGAAGCTTGGAATCGGGAGCATCGGAGCTTCGTGTGGGAGCCGAGGCAGTCGGTCATCGTCGTGGCGATCGGCCAAGGCGATCATGACGACACGGCTCGCGGCATCGCCTCGACCCTGCTCCAGCGAATCCCGCATGCGGTCCAGGCTCGGATCGGCGTAAGCGCCGTCCACCAAGGTCCGCTCAAGCTTCGGGACGCTTACCTGGAAGCGGAGGTCGCGATGCAGCAGGTATGGTACGAGGACGGCATCAAGGCGATGAACGATTTCCTGCACCTGTCGAGGAGACAAGAAGACGTCTCGGGGCTGCTACGGCTGCTCGACAAAGATTTCCGTCCGGCGCTGCAGCTGCTCGATCTGCCCCGAGCGGAATCCGCGCTGCGAAACTGGCTGGAGGAGGCGGGCAAGCTTCGCCCGGCTTGGCCGGCGCTTAGCGAAGCGGCTGCCGCCGTGTTCGGCTTGCTGCGCGGGGAGCTGAGCGGGCGGCAAACCCGGCTCCCGGCCGGGGAGACCGAGGACGAGCAGCTGCGGCTGTCGCCGGTTCGGTTCGTGAGCTGGCATACATTTACATCGGAATTTATGGAGTCGGCAACCGCTCTGCTTCACATACTGAAGGAAGCCAGGCAGGAAAATCGCGTCGTCGAAAACGTGAAAGCCTACGTGCAGGAACATTTTACGGAAGAGCTCGAGCTGCAGCGGCTCGCGGATCGCGTCTACTTGACCCCGAGCTACCTGAGCAAGCTGTTCAAGACGGAGACCGGCGAGACGATCACGGATTACATCATTTCCGTCCGCATCGCCCATGCCAAGGAGCATCTCATCCGCAACCCCGCGCTTAAAACGTACGAGGTGGGCGAGATGGTCGGATACGGGGACCCCGCATACTTCAACAAGGTATTCAAAAAAGTCGTCGGGCTGACGCCAAAAGAGTATCGGGAGCGAGTTAGGTTATAGTTATCCAAATTGAAGACAAGGAAAACAAACGTAGAACCTTAAAAGGCATAACCGAATCGGGTATAATCATTGTAAGCGATTTCCATACGGTGACTTGACCGACGACGAAAGCAGGGGTGTCTATGTTTAACCTGAGTTACAAAACGCAGCGGATTCTCATTCTTTTCGGATTCCTCACGATTCCGGTCCTCTTGTCGTTGACCTTTTCGTACTATCCGGCGCTGTCGTTGCTTTACTACAGCTTCACGGACTGGAGCGGCCTCGGTTGGGAAATGAATTGGGTCGGATTCGACAACTATAAGGAGATTTTCTCCCGTCCGGAAATTTTCGGGGTCTTTAAGAACAATGCCTATTACTTCGTAGGCGGCCTGCTCCAGACGGCTGTCGCGCTTTACTTCGCGATCGTGCTGACTAGCAGGCTCAAGGGACGGAACATCTTCCGCTCGCTTCTGTTCGTCCCGTACGTGCTGCACAGCGTTGCCATCGTTATCATGTTCCGCAATGTGTACCATGTCGAATACGGTTCGCTGAATATTTTCCTCCAAGCGATCGGACTGGACTCTTGGCAGCACGCCTGGTTGAGCAAAGGCTTCGCTAACTACTCACTCGCCTTTATCTCGATCTGGAAATACTTCGGCCTGACGATGGTCATCTTCATCGGCGCGCTGCAATCCATCCCGGCCGACAACTACGAAGCCGCCAAGATCGACGGCGCCTCTGGTTGGCAGACGTTTCGCTTCATCACACTACCCGGCATTCGAAGCGTTCTTGAGCTGATGCTGATCCTGACTTTGACAGGCGCACTCGAAGCGTTCGATATTCCGTATGTAATGAAGTTGGGCGCGGACGACACGCATACCTTCGTCTCGAAGACGATCGATATGGCCTTTAAGTTCCAACAGGCCGGTCTGGCGTCGGCAATGGCTATCGTCCTGCTGCTGATCGTCATCGCCTTCATCATCCTGCAGCGGAAGCTGCTGTTCAGGGAGGAGAAATAAGCGATGGAGCGCCAAAATAAAGCATGGACCATATTCCGTTATGTCACGATCGCGATCGGACTGTTTATCGTGTTTTTCCCGATCTACTCCGTGCTGATTTCGGCGTTTAAAACCAAAGTCGAATATTACAATTCGGGTCTTGCGCTGCCGCATGACTGGTTTAACTTCGATAACTTCAGAAAAGTGTTCAAGGTCGGACGTCTCGGCCTGGGCTTTAAAAACATCTTCATTATTCTCGTCGTGTCGCTTGCAGGCAACGTGCTGATCGGTACGATGGTCGCCTACGCGCTCGGCCGCTTCGACTTTAAGATGAAGAAGCCGATCATGGGCATGTATCTCGTCGCCCAGGTCATTCCGATGATTACGACGCAGGTTGCGACGTTCCAGGTCATCAAGTTTCTAGGCGCCTACAACGAGATTTATGCGCCGATGCTGCTGTACCTTGGCGCGGACGTGCTGCAGATCGTCATCTACCTGCAGTTCGTCAATAACATTCCGAAGGATCTCGACGAGAGCGCCATGGTCGAAGGCGCGTCCCTGTTCAAGATTTACCGGTCGATCATCTTCCCGCTGCTCGCCCCGGCGACGGCAACGCTGATTATCATGAAGACGATCTCGATCTACAACGACTTTTACACGCCATATCTATACATGCCGGCACGAAAGCTCCAAGTCGTATCGACCGCAATCTATTCTTTTGTAGGTCCCAACGCTGCTGAAATTAATGTCATTTCGGCGGGTATCCTGATCATCTTTATCCCGACGCTCGTGATCTATCTGTTCCTGCAGCGTTTTATTTTCGCAGGCGTCACGAACGGCGCGGTCAAATAAGACGATTTCCGGCCATGACGCTAACGATCCGAATGTGTTATGATAACAATTAATCTTGTTATCAACGCATTCGGATTTTTTTTATGGCGGAAAGGGTCGTACGAGAGATGTCGAAGAAAGTAACGATGCAGCAAATCGCCGATCACGTCGGCGTCTCGAAGTTTGCCGTGTCCAAGGCGCTCGCCGGCAAATCCGGCGTAAGCGCGGAGACCCGGGAAAAAATCATCAGCTCGGCGACGCAGCTCGGATACTTTGCGGGCAAGCGAATCAAGAGCTCGGCGTCTCGCGCCTCGGCCGATCCGGCCGGCAGGACGCAGCGGGAGACGATCATCGTGCTCATCCCGAACGTCCGGGAGCAGAATCGCCATTCCTTCTACTGGGGACGCATCATCGACGGGATCACCACCGGACTCGAGCAGCATCGGCTCGGCATGATGATCGTCACGGAGCATATTACGGACAATTTCATCAAGCTGATCAATCCGGACGGCGTGCTCGGCATCGTCTGCGTCGGCCACATCTCCAACCAGCTGCTGCTCGAGATTCGCAATCTGTCGATCCCGTTCGTCATGGTGGACCACGAGGACCCGCTGATTCCGTCGGACGCGCTGTTCATGAACAATTACGAGTGCATGCGCCGCGTGACCAATTACTTGCTCGGCAACGGTCACCGCAAGCTCCAGTTCGTGGGCAACACCCGCTATTCGCGAAGCTTCTTCGACCGCTGGCTTGGCTACCGTTCCTTGCTCGAGGAGCAGGAGGTGCCGTTCGAGCAGGAGCCGGGACTTATCTCGCTCGAGGGGGAAAACCGGTCCGAACATACGGAAGCGCTCACGGAAATCGTAAGCGAAATGAAAGCGCGCGAGGCGCTGCCGACCGCGTTCGTCTGCGCGAACGATTCGCTCGCGCTGTGCGTCGTCACGGCGCTGATGAAGCATGGTATCCGCGTGCCCGAGGACGTCTCCGTCACCGGCTTCGACAACATCGACGACGCCGCGCTGTCGACGCCGACGCTCAGCACGGTCAACGTCAACAAGGAGGCGCTCGGCCAGCGGGCGGTGGAGACGCTGCTGTGGCGCATCAACCATCCGGACAGCCCGAAGGAGCGGATTCTGCTGTCGGGAGATTTCGTGTTCAGGCAGTCGACGGGACTGGCGAACGGGGAATCACAAGCGTAGAAAAGACTAATTGATTACAAGACGCTGCAGATGATACTGCGGCGTTTTTGTCGTTGTTGCGTTGACTTGTCAGTGGTTCGTGGACCAGATATCCGCCATTGCTGAAAATCGAGGATTTAAAGCGTGCGACCGGACAGTGGTTCCGTTCATTATTCGGCGCCTTCATCCGGTTCATTTTTGATCTGTGGACAAATAATGAAGGAGGTCAGTTCCCATTGACTTCTCTTCCCCAGGTGGTACAATCACCTTGAGAATATTGTTATCTAAAATGACTAACAAAATAGATAACAATATAACACCGCGCGTTTACAAAAGGTTCGCGCAAAGGAGCTGCAAGCATGAGCAAACAGGCTTGGAACGAGACGGTCAGCGGCATGACCTGGGGCTGGGTCGGCACGCGCGGCACGTGGACGGGAAGCGAAGCGGACTTCTCGATGGAGGAGATGGCGAAGCTCGGCGTGAACTGGGCGGCGATCGCGCTGTCCGCGCTGCAGGAGACGCCGCAGTCGACGGAGATCCCGTACTGGGACGAGCCGACGGTGACCGACGACGAAGTGCGCACGGCGATCCGCAAGGCGAAGTCGCTCGGCATGAAGGTGTGCCTCAAGCCGGTCGTCAACGTGAAAAACGGAACGTGGCGCGCGCATATCGGCTTTTTCGACGAGGAAGTTCCGGGAGAGCCGAGCTGGGCGCAGTGGTTCGCGAGCTACGGCAAGTTCATCGCCCACTACGCGGCGATCGCGGAGGAAGAGGGCTGCGAGATGCTGTGCATCGGCTGCGAGATGGTGCAGACCGACAAGCGCGAAGCCGAATGGCGCGCGCTCATCGCCGATATTCGTCCGATCTATTCCGGCCTGATCACCTATAACTGCGACAAGTATCAAGAGGGCCGGGTCAAATGGTGGGACGCGGTCGACATTATCTCTTCGAGCGGCTACTACCCGATTCACGAATGGGAGGCGCACCTCGACCGCATCGAGGGCGTGCTCGCCCAGTGGGACAAACCGTTCTTCTTCATGGAAGCCGGCTGCCCGAGCCGCGAAGGCTCGCCGCTGCGTCCGAACGACTGGTCGCTGCCCGGCGGTCCGTCGGAGGAGGAGCAGAAGCGTTACTATGAAGCGATGTTCGGCGCCTGCGCGAAGCGCGAGTGGATGCGCGGCTTCATGCTGTGGGACTGGCCGGCTAAGCTCTACGACGCGAAGGACGCGGCGGCCAACGACGATTATTGCATGTACGGCAAGTCGGCCGCCAAGACGGTCGGCGATTATTACAAGTCGGGTCAAAAGCCGGAAGGCTTGAACGCCTGAACGGTTGAACAATCGTAGACCGAACATGGAAAAATCCGAACGTCCGCTTACGGACCGGGAACAGGAGGAATCTAGCATGTCGCAGCAATTGACGGGCGCGCGGTGGCAGGACGAGCTGACCGTGGAGCTTAAGGACAATATCCTAGGGTATTGGCTGAACAACACGGTGGACGAAAAGTACTTCGGCTATATCGGAGAGATCGCGAGCAGCGGCGAAAAACTGCCGGAAGCGCACAAGGGTCTCGTGCTGCACGCCCGCATCATGTGGACGTTCGCTTCCGCCTACCGCCTTTACAAGGACGAAAAGTACCTCGCCGCATCGAAGCGCGCTTACGAGGCGTTGAAGACGCATTTCCGCGATCCGGAGCATGGCGGCCTGTACTGGCTGATCGACATTAAGGGAGCGGCGGTGTCCGATAAAAAGCAAGTTTACGGTCAGGCATTCGTGATCTACGCCTTGTCCGAATACGTTCGCGTAACCGGCGATCAAGAGGCGCTGGCTTGGGCGGAGGAGATCTACCGCCTGCTCGAAAAGCACGCCTACGATCCGGTTCATCTTGGCTACGTCGAAGCGCTGGCGCGCGACTGGACCGAGACGGACGAACTTAGTCTCTCCGGCAAGGATCTGAACGAGCGCAAGTCGATGAATACGCATTTGCACGTGCTCGAGGCTTATACGAACTTGTACCGCGTCTGGAAGCCGGAAGGCCTCAAGGCAAAGCTCAAGGAGCTCATCGAGGTTCACCTGGACAAGATTATCGACGCGAAGACCGACCACTTCCTGCTGTTTTTCGACGACGAGTGGCATTCCAAAGCCCCGCATGTCTCGTACGGGCACGATATCGAAGGCAGCTGGCTCCTGTGGGAAGCGGCCGAGGTGCTTGGCGACCAGTCGCTGCTGCCGCGCGTCAAGGAGGCGGCCGTCCGCATGGCGAAGGCGACGCTCGAGCAGGGCGTGGACGAAGACGGCGGCCTTTTCAACGAGTACGACGGGCACCACCTGGACGACAGCAAGGATTGGTGGCCGCAGGCCGAAGCGATGGTCGGCTTCCTGAACGCCTACCAGCTGTCGGGCGAAGCGAAGTATTTGGAAGCGTCCAAGCATAGCTGGTCGTTCATCTCGAACTTCGTGAGCGACCGCGAGGGCGGGGAATGGCACTGGCAGGTCACGCGCGCCGGCGAGCCTGTCGTGAGCGGGAACCAGCCGAAGGTCGGGCAATGGAAATGCCCTTATCACAACAGCCGGGCGTGCATCGAAGTGCTGGAAAGACTCGAACATTTGAAATCGGAGGCATAATCCATGAGCGATTTTCTGAATCAAATCAAGCAGCTGAACGAGCAATACGAAAAGCTGGTCGCGCAGCCGAACCCGAAGGTCGAACCGGGCAACGGCGTCTACTGGCGCCACGAGCACCCCGTCGTGACGAATGCGCACGCGCCGCTTTACTGGCGCTACGACCTGAACCCGGAGACGAATCCGTACCTGATGGAGCGGATCGGGGTTAACGCGGCGTTCAATGCGGGCGCGATCAAGCTGAACGGCAAATACTACCTGATGGTACGGGTAGAAGGCGTCGACCGCAAATCGTTTTTCGCCGTCGCGGAGAGCGACAAGCCGACCGAGGGCTTCCGCTTCTGGGATTATCCGGTGCTGCTTCCCGAGACCGAAGACCCGGACGTCAACGTCTACGACATGCGCCTGGTTCAGCATGAGGACGGCTGGATTTACGGCCTGTTCTGCAGCGAGCGCAAAGATCCGGACGCGCCGAAGGGCGACACGTCGAGCGCGAACGCCAAAGGCGGCATCGCCCGCACGAAGGACCTCGTCAACTGGGAGCGCCTCCCGGATCTGCAGACCCCTTCGCCGCAGCAGCGCAACGTCGTGCTGCACCCTGAATTCGTGGACGGCAAGTATGCCTTCTACACGCGTCCGCAAGACGGCTTCATCGACACGGGCGCGGGGGGCGGCATCGGCTGGGGACTCTCCGAGAGCATGAATCCGGCGATCGTCGACCATGAGTCGATCGTGGACGAGAAAGTGTACCACACCATCAAAGAAGTGAAGAACGGCCAGGGCGCCGCGCCGATCAAGACGGACAAAGGCTGGCTGCATGTCGCTCACGGCGTGCGCAATACGGCTGCCGGCTTGCGCTATGTCATCTACGCGTTCATGACCGCGCTGGACGATCCGAGCCGCGTCATTCATTCTCCTGCCGGACATCTGATCGCGCCGGAAGGCATCGAGCGCGTCGGCGACGTGTCCAACGTCGTTTTCACGAACGGCTTGATCGCCGAGGAGAGCGGCGAAGTGTATATCTATTACGCTTCCTCCGATACGCGTCTGCACGTGGCCTCGACGACGATCGAACGCCTGCTCGACTATGCCATGAACACGCCCGAGGACGGTCTTCGTTCCCGCGCGAGCGTCGAGACGCGCAACGAGCTGATCGCGCGGAACCTCGAGCTTCTGAATCGTCCCGAATACGCGTTTTTGAAGCGCGGCTAAAGTCCTGCAAGCATCATTAAATCGAATGGGTAAAAATCCCCTAATCGGCACATACTAATGGCCGGTTAGGGGATTTTAAGCTAAAAGTTTTTATTTGTTATCATAATTGATGACAATAAAAACAAAACGAATGCCTGTTTTTGCAAATCCATCGGCGTATAATTAGTGAATGTAAGCGATCCCAACACAGCGCTTACAAAGCTGGGTCATCAGCTAAAACCATCAATCTGGGGGTTACAACAAATGAAGAAAAGCACGCTTGCCATCTTGTCGTTGCTGACGGCTTCCGCCGTACTGTCCGCTTGCGGCAGCAACAACAACAATAACAACGCCTCTCCGTCCGCTTCGGCATCGTCTTCCGCTAGCGCTTCGGCATCCGCCACCGCGTCCGCATCCGCTTCTGGCGGCGAAGCGAATGCCGACCTGTCCGGCAAGATTCTCGTGCTGACTCACCGTACCGACTACATCAGCGACGGCACGTTCGACAAGTACGTTGCCAAGTTCAAAGAAAAATACCCGAAGGCCGAAGTCGAATTCGAAGGCCTCACCAACTACGCGACCGACATCAATACGCGCCTGACGACGGGCGAAGCGGGCGACGTAAACATGATTCCGACCGGCCTCGCGGCTAGCGAATATCCGAAGTACTACGAGCCGCTGCCGGACTCGATGTTCGACAACGTCTACTTTGCGGACTTCGACGCATTCGAAGGCAAGCGCTACGGCATCACGTCGGGCGTCAACACGCAAGGCATCGTATACAACAAGAAGGCATTCGAAAAAGCGGGCATTACTTCCACGCCGAAAACGCTCGACGAGCTGTACGCCGATGCGCAAAAGCTGAAGGACGCCGGCATCATCCCGCTTTACATGAACTTCGGCGCGCAATGGCCGATGGGCAGCTGGGGCGAGAACTCCTACACGACCGTAGCTGGCGATGCCAAGTGGACCGACAGCCTGGTCTCCACGGATACGCCGTTCACGGTTGACGGACCTTGGGGCAAGCTGATCACGATCGCGCGCAAGTTCGTCGAGAACAAGTGGGTCGAGTCGGACCTGTCCACGAACAACTGGGAAATGTCCAAGGGCGAAGTCGCATCCGGCAAAGCCGCCATGTACTTCCTCGGCAACTGGGTCATTCCGCAAGTCATCGGCGCCGGCGCAGCTTCCGAAGATATCGGTTTCTTCCCGTTCCCTTACGACAACAGCGGCAAGTACAACGCTCCGCTCGGCGGCGACTACTTCGTCGGCGTGAGCAAGGACAGCAAGAACAAGGAACTGGCTACCGCTTGGGTCGAGTTCTTCGTTAAAGAATCCGGCTATGACACCGACTCCGGCTTCATGCCGGTCGACAAGACCAAGACGCCTGCCGTACCGCAGCTGGCAGAGTTCAATGCTTCCAACCCGACGTACATCGAAGGCGTTGCCGTCGACCCTCGCTACAACGAGATCGCCAAGAAGGCCGAGATCGCGCTGGGCACCGGCTCCGTCGACCAAGACCTGATCGTGGCGAAGGATCTGAAGAAAGCGTTCGACGACATGAACGCCAAGTGGGCGAAGGCTCGCAAGGAACTCGGCTATTAAGCCGAAAACTACATCCAGAAACGCATAGCGACGGCGCAGGACGCCGTCAAGCCAAGCCTCCCGGCAGCAGCCGGGAGGCTTTTTCGTCGTACGCCCAGCATGGGCGTCATCTTTAGGGTGAAAGTCCCGAACGGGGGCTGGCGAGCGCCTACCGTAGCCAAGGGCAAGGGTGTCCGTCGCGAGGCGGAATCTGAAGGAAGCCGGAGGCAAATGCACGGGCCAAGGTATACGAACTGGATTCGAGGCAGGGTTAGCCGGATGAGTTGTCAACACACAACGAAATCCAAAGCCGCCAAGGGCTAACCCTGTAAACTCCAGTGGTCGCGGGCAGACAGATGGCGTTCTTATCTGGGGAGGCCTGCGGGATGAAAAAAAAAAAAAAAAAAGCGAAGTCATTTCGGTAACCGCAACCGGGAGGTTGCGCTGAACCCGCAGGAGTCAGCAGAGGCCATAGTACGCAGACTGTTGCAACAGCTGCGGAAGGGCCGAACCGAAAGGAGAGAGGAAACCGATGCGTTCGCGCGATGAGCAACGACAGCCGAATATCCCGCAAGGGAGCTTGCTGCAAAGAGAAGCGGTGAAGCCGCAAGGGTATGCAGGAGCGCCGAGTTCATCGCCGGCACAAGTCGCCCCTTCCTCTCGCAAAGCCAGTAACGACTTGCTGGAGCGGATGCTCGAGGGCGCAAACCTGAGGGACGCGTACAAGCGAGTGGTCCAAAACGGAGGAGCGCCCGGTGTGGACGGTGTAACGGTAGCGCAGCTACAAGCTTACCTGAAAACGCACTGGGAGTCGGTGAAGACCGAACTCCTCGCGGGAACCTACAGACCTGCGCCCGTCAGACGGGTGGAAATCCCCAAACCCGGAGGCGGCGTACGGCTGCTTGGCATCCCGACCGTGATGGACCGACTGCTACAGCAAGCGCTTCTGCAAGTGATGAATCCGATTTTCGATGCCGAATTCTCTCCAAGCAGCTACGGCTTTCGGCCAGGCAAGCGTGCGCACGATGCGGTGCGGCAGGCTCAATCCTACATCCAGAGCGGACTGCGCTGGGTCGTAGACATGGACCTGGAGAAGTTCTTTGACCGGGTGAACCACGACATGCTCATGGCCAGAGTGGCACGTAAGGTGACGGACCAACGCGTCCTGAAGCTGGTTCGCGCCTATCTGAATGCCGGCGTCATGGAGAACGGGGTTTGCCAGCGAACGGAGGAAGGGACGCCGCAAGGCGGACCGCTTAGTCCACTACTGGCAAACATCCTGTTGGACGACCTGGACAAGGAGTTAACGCGCAGAGGACTGCACTTCGTCCGCTATGCGGACGATTGCAACATCTTCGTAGCCAGCAAACGCGCCGGAGAACGCGTCATGGGGTCGGTGGTTCGCTTTGTAGAAGGAAAGCTAAGACTGAAAGTGAACCGGGAAAAGAGTGCGGTAGCCAGACCGCGGGAGCGAAAGTTTCTAGGATTTAGCTTCATGAACAACCGGCAAGCGACGATTCGATTGGCACCAAAGACGATTTCTCGGTTCAAGGACAAGGTCCGGGAACTGACGAACCGTACGAAGTCTATGCCAATGGAGGAACGGATAAACCGGCTAAACCGCTATACGATGGGGTGGCTGGGCTACTTCCGGATGGCTGCTGCGAAGAAACACCTCGAGCAATTCGATGGCTGGATTCGTAGACGGCTGCGCATGTGCCTGTGGAAGCAATGGAAGCGAGTGCGAACGCGCATCCGCGAACTAAGAGCGCTGAATGTACGGGAGTGGGCCTGTTATGTCATGGCCAACTCCCGGCGCGGCCCTTGGGAAATGTCCCGGAACATAAACAACGCCCTTCCGACCTCCTACTGGGAGGCAAAAGGGCTGAAAAGTCTGCTTACTCGTTACAAGGAGCCTTGTTAACCTTTTGGAACCGCCGTATGCGGACCCGCATGTACGGTGGTGTGAGAGGACGGAGGCTAGCCGCCTCCTCCTACTCGATTTGTCGGGACGCGGAGTTTGGGGCGCTGATACGAGATTACGAACCCGCGCCGACTTGCTTAAAGAAGTCTCAATCAGGAACAAACCGTACCCAGTCGCACTTAATCCGCCGCGAGAAGTCTTAGTTGAGAACACTCCGCCTCCATTCGCAGACTCCCGGCCAGCAAGAAGTCTCAACCAGGAGTAAACCGCACCTTGTAGCGATTATTTTTCCGCAAGAAGTCTTATCCAGCAACAATCCATGTCCTTGCTCAGGAAACCGCGCGTAGAAGGCTTAGCTGAAAATACCTCTAATTCGGACGCGATCCTACTCGCCGCACCTTTCTTTCCCTTGCGGCATTTTCTTGTTTCCAATTTTATGCCTACTCGCCGTTCTAGCATCTCTTAAACTCTCATAGACTTCACTATCGCTTTCGCAAGCCGGAAGAATAGACGGTCTAATAGACCCCGATAGGGGAGTGGGAGGTGCGGAATGTTCCGTGCGGCGCTATCGCAATATTTGCCGGTCTGGCGCATGCAATTTCGCAGGTTTTTGGCATCGGGACGCGCATTTTTGCTGCTCAGCTTTTGCTCGATGGTCATGTTCGTCCTCCTCGGTCTAGGCGGCATCTTGCAGATCAAGCTAGCCGCGTCGCCCGCGCAATCGATGAAGGGCTTCGCGGCTTCCGTATCCGATACTTTTTTCTCCTCCATGCTCGGGCTCGAGCTTCCGCAGATGGCCGAGAAGGGCGAAGGCGGCCATATGGACGGGGAGCGGATCGCGGCTTTTCTGCTCCGGTTCCTCACCGACGTCAACCCGGGAGACCCGAAAAGCCTGCTCGCCGCCGAAATGCCGGGCGCCGGCGGGGACGAGCCGATCTTGTTCCGGACGGGCTCGGGCGGCTCGGACAGCGCGCCGGAAGATTACAGCCCGCCGGCACCGGGCGAGACAGGCGAAGCGGGCAGAGCGGGGAAAGGCCCGGACGATCTCGGCACAGATCCGGGAACGCAGCCCGAAGACGGTTCGGACAAGCCGGACGCGGCTGCCACGCCCGAACCGGCGCAGAACGGGGAATCGCCTACGCCGACGCCGGACGGCGAGGATTCGCCTTCCGGTCAGACGAAGACGACGGATGGGCGCAAAGTCGTATTCATCTATCATTCTCACAACCGCGAATCCTATTATCCCGAGCTGCCGTCAGGCACGAAGGACCCGAACTCCGGCAAGGTCAACGTCACCCTGGTCGGCAAACGACTCGCGGACCAGCTCGAGAAGCGGGGGGATCGGCGCGCTGCACTCTTCCAAAGATTACGCAGGAACGGTTAAAGACTACGATTGGAACCAATCCTACAAGTATTCCAAGCAGACCGTCGCGCAGGCGATGGCAGGCGACAAAGACCTGACCTTTTTCTTCGACATTCATAGAGACTCGCTCCGGCGCAAGGAATCGACCGTCACGATCGGCGGCAAAGATTATGCGCAAGTGTTCTTCATCATTGGCCAGCGCAATCCGGACTGGAAGCAAAACGAAAGCTTCGCCAACGAGATTCACGAAAAGCTGGAGGCATCCTATCCCGGCTTGTCGCGCGGCATCTGGGGCAAGACGGCGGCGACGGGAAACGGCGAATACAATCAATCGCTGGCGCCGGACAGCGTGCTTATCGAGATCGGCGGCGTCGACAATACGCTCGAGGAGTGCTACCGCACGGCCGACGCGCTCGCCAAGACGATCTCGGATCTTTACTGGCAGAGCCAAAATGCCGAAGCGGCGGGAGCCGGCGCGAAAAAAGCCGCGACGGCCCAATAGAGGAGGAAGCGGATCATGGGACGATCGATGGGAAAGCTTGCGCTTCTCGCGGCGCTGATCGCATTGGCCGTACTGTTCGGCATGGAAATGGCGGACGACGGCATCCGAACCGTATACGGCCCGGTCGGCAGCGACGGCGCGACGGTCGCTAGCGGCGGGAACGCGGCGGACAGCCGGGCGGAACAGCGCAGCCGCTACTATGCGGAAGAGCCGCAAGGCATCGCCTATGAGGGTGAGACAGACGATAAGGATGCGTCCGCGGCGGGCAGCGCCGCGAGGCGGCAGACTTCGGATTCGGCGCGCAGCGGGCAGGCTGGCGGGGGAGGGGCAGGATCCGTATGCGATCCCGAGACCGGATGGGGAGCCGCTCGTAGACAGTCTGGCGGACAAGACGGCGTCCACGCTCCAGCGGTTGTCGCAGAGCGGCGTCAAAGCCGTCGTTTCGCTTTTTGACAAGCTTTCCGGTTCTTAAGGACTATATTAGTTCAATTTAATCCTGAGACTTTTTGCCTTTTTTGTGTGATCTGAGTTACAGAACCGCTCCTGGTATCGATAGTAATATCGAATCACGATAGAGAGACAATCATGGATCGGGAGTGAGCGACTGTGCGGTTAGTTCGTGCAGACCAGCTGGCGGAAGGCGACAAGCTGGGAAGAAGCGTATATACGTCCGACGGACGTCTGATATTGAGGCAGGGCGTCGTATTGGACCGGCGCTTGATCGAAGGATTGAAGAGACGCAACCTCCGTTACCTGAATGATCGAGACGACGGAAGCATTCGGCTCCGACCCTAAGGCGCTGAAGGAAAATCTGCGGGAACAGATGAAGGATCTGCTGGGTCTCGTCATGGATACCGTCCTGCGCGGCGGCGCCGTACCCGTCGAGCCGGTGCTCGAATGGGCGGAGCATATGTCCCGGATCGTCATGGAAGAGCGCGACCTGCTCTATCACTACGAGGACCTGCTGCGCGGAGATGCGAACCTGATCGCGCACAGCGTCAACGTGTGCTTCCTGGCGATGCTGACGGCCAAAGTGCTTGGATACAATAGGCAGCGGATCCAACATGTCGCCGTAGGCAGCCTGCTGCACGATATCGGCTTGTTCAGGCCGCACGACGGCACGATGGTCATCAACCATCCGCAGGTCGGGTACGAATTGCTTCGGCAGTCTCCGGGCGTATCGCAGCCTGCGCTAAGAATCGTCATGCAGCATCACGAACAGCTGGACGGCAGGGGCTTCCCGCATGGGACGAGGGGCGCGGAGCTGTCTGAGGAGGCGCAGATCTGCGGGCTGTGCAGCGAATTCGACTATTTTATGAACGATCGGCTCGCGGACAAGCTTCCTTGTGGAGGAATTGAGTACGTCATGTCGAAAATAGATACTTCATACAGCTATGCCGTCGTCCGCGGCTTCCTGAAGGCATTCGTCCCGTATCCGGTCGGAACCGAGCTCAGGCTGACCGGCGGGCTTCATGCGACGGTCGTCGAACTGAACAAAGGACATCTGGCCAGGCCGATCGTCCGTCTGAATCAGTTCGGTACGAAGTTCAACCTGATGGAGCATCCAAGCTTTATGGTGGAGGCTGTCGTCTAGAGAGGACGCTCGGCGCAGCTGCACACACGCGCAAGGGGGCTATTATGCCGATCACCGCCACCAAGCTGAGGGCGATTCCGTTTTTCAAGGGCATCGATCCCGCATTGTTCGACCGCGTCCTCCCGTACGTTCAGGAGAAAGTGTACCGCAAGGGCGCGATTATTTTCCTCGAGGGCAGCGAAGGCGACGAGATTTACTTCATTCTCTCCGGCTCGGTCAGCATTCACACGATCAACAAGTCCAAAAAAGTCGTGCTCGCTTTTTTCCACGAAGGGGACTACTTCGGCGAGATGGCGCTCATCAAGCCCGGTCTCGTACGTTCGGCTACGGCGGAGACCGCCTCGCAGACCCGGCTGCTCTCGCTGCGGCGCTCGCATTTCCAGCTTCTTTTCGAAAACGACCGCAACCTGCTGCACTACCTCGTCGAAGATACGATGAACCGGCTTCGCAAGGCGAACCAGCAGATCTACGATCTGACCTTTCTCAGCGTCCGTTCGAGGATCATCAAAAGATTGGCCTCTTGGTGCGAGGAGTACGGAGGCGGTTCGGATCCGTCGGCGCCCGTCCGCATCCCGATCAAGCTCACGCATCAGCAGCTCGCCGACATGGTCGGCGCCGTGCGGGAGACGGTGTCCAAGGTGCTGCAGGACATGCAGGACGAGGACCTGATCCAGATCCAGCAGAAGATGATCCAGGTGAACGACCGGACGAAGCTGGAAAAACTGCTTGATCACGAGATATAGTTTGTGATAAGTTAAAGGCAACTTTGTTTATCTAAAAGGGGAACACCTTGATGTCTGCGATGGTTCTGAACTGATCAATTGGATAGCCCGTTAGAACAAGCGCCCGCAAGGGATCGATGATGTCGGTCTTTTGTTTCGTTGCGCGCGTTCTGCGGCTTCGATTGCCAGGGAGGAACTGTCCGACATTCCGTCCGTCGCTGCGGCGAGGAGCGGGAATGCGAACCGTGCCCATCAGGCACGGTTTTTTTGCGCATTTTTCGCCGTGTTCGAATGTTCATCCAATCCCTTCAAACAAAGGAGCACCCCCCTATCATGAGACCAACTTCCCTCGATAAATTAGAATACGCCCGCGCCATAGAGGCCGTCGTATCCCGTACCTCCACTTATTTTGGCCGCCGGCTCGCGGAGCGATTGGCCCCATTGACCGACGCCCGCGTCATCGCCGCGCGCCTCACGGAGACCGAAGAGACGCGCGCGATGATCGACAAAGGCATGCATGTCCCGCTGCCGTCCATGGACGGCATGGAGGAGCTGTTCGGATTGCTCGGCACGGGCTACGTCCCGGACGAGCGGCAGTTCGGCCAGCTGGCCCAATTCGTCCGCAGCTGCGGCCAACTGCGCCGATTCATGGCGTCCAAAGCCGCGCTCGCCCCGACGGTCGCCGCCTATGCGTCGTCCATGCACGAGCTGGACGGACTGCTCGACGAGATCGAAGGCTCCATCGACCGCGGACGCATCCTGGACGGCGCGAGCCAGGAGCTTGGACGCATCCGGCGCAAGCTCCGGCAGGCGGAGGAAAAGCTGCAGAAGCGGCTCGACGGGTTGTTGTCGAAGCACGCCGAGCACCTGCAGGACCGAATCGTGAGCACGCGCGGCGGGCGTTACGTACTGTCGGTTAAAAAGGAGCATCGGCGCAAGGTGTCCGGCACGGTGCTCGACGAGTCCGCGAGCGGGCAGACGGTGTTCGTGGAGCCGTCGGAGACGGCGGGCCTGCAGATGGAGCTGTCCGCGCTCCGCGCCGAAGAGCAACGCGAGGAGCTGCAGGTGCTCGCGCGTCTCACAGGCGAAGCCGAGTTGGCGATGCCGCAGCTTTCCGTGAACGCGGAGTCGGTGGGGCACTACGACTTCCTGCTGGCGAAGGCGAAGTGGGCGCTCGCGATCGGCGCGCTGCCGCCGTCGCTAACGGACGACGGCACGTTCGAGCTGCGCGGCGCCAGGCATCCTTTTCTAAGCGCCAAGCCGGTGCCGCTCGACATCGTCATGGACGGCAGTTACCGGTCGCTGCTCATCACCGGGCCGAATACGGGCGGCAAGACCGTCGCGCTCAAGACCGTCGGCCTGCTCACCTTGATGGCCCAGACCGGCCTGCTGATCCCGGCCGCCGCGGGCAGCCGCGTCGGCGTGTTCCGCGCGATCGAGGCGGATATCGGCGACGGACAGAGCCTGGACCGTTCGCTCAGCACCTTTTCCTCGCATATCCGCAACGTTACCGACATTTTGGCCGTCTCGGACGACGCGACGCTCGTGCTGCTCGACGAGCTGGCGACGGGGACCGATCCCGGCGAAGGCGTCGGCCTGTCGATCGCCGTGCTCGAGGAGCTGCACCGGCGCGGGGCCGCGGTGCTGGCGACGACGCACTTCAACGAGATCAAGGAATACGCGCGGGTCGCGCCAGGATTCCGCAACGCGCGCATGGCGTTCGACGAAGAGACGCTGCAGCCGCTTTACCGGTTGGACATGGGCGAAGCGGGCGACAGTTACGCGTTCGTCATCGCGCGCAAGTTCGGCATCGGCGAGGACATCATCGCCCGGGCCAAGGAGATCGCCCGGGGGCTAAAGGGCGGAGGCGGACAGCGCGGCCGGCAGGACGGCGACGCGCTGCGGGAGGGCGTGCAGGGGTTACTGCCGCCGGCAGCGATCGTCGCAGAGGTCGCGCAGGCGGGCGCGCGACCCGAGGCACGTAAGGAACGAGGGGCCGATGCAGGGGATACTGTGGGTGAACCCATGAAGACCTCGGGCGAACTCAAGGAGACCTCGGGCGAACCCAAGAAGATTTCGGGCGACCCCCCCGAGACCGCGGCCGCACAGCCGCCGGAGCTCGGCATCGGCGACGTCGTCTGGATCCCGTCGATCGGCCAGCGGGGCGTCGTCTACCGGGTCGCCGACGAGCGGGGGGAACCTCATCGTTCAGGTCCGCGGCGTCAAACAGCTCATTAACCGCAAGCGGGTGCAGCTTCAAATCGAGAGCAAGCATCTGTACCCGGACGATTACGATATGAATATCGTCTTCGACTCGGTCGAGAACCGCAAAAAACGCAGCCTGATGGCCAAGCGGCACGTAGAAGGGCTGAAGATCGAGCGGGAGGAGCTGGAATAAAATAAAGGCAGCCGCCTCCGGGAGAGCGGCTGCGCATATCTGGCATGAATTCGTAAACCGCATCTCTAAGGGATGCGGTTTTTTTATGAATCGCAATGGGCCAGCGCCTTTCCATGGGATGGCGCTAGCCCGGCCGCGCGGCACAAACGGTTGTGGCATCGTCGAAAGGTCGTTAGGGTGCGGTCGTTCGCGCGGCGTTGGCTACTGAATAACTATAGCCCAGCCGTCAATGCGTCATCCATCCCAAGCAATAGCGCGGCAATTTCCGTGATCTTCTCCGTCGGTCCCGTAAAATGGAACACTTGCGACTCATCCGTCGCACGGCTGGGCTTGTCGATCGGCAGGGCGGGCGACTGATATTCGAGCTCGGCGAATCCGCCGAGATGGCCGCCGTCATTGTAAATCTGCATGCAAGACCCTAGATAATCGGGCCGGTCCGGCGGATAGTCGGGATAGACGCCGGCGGGGTAGACGTTGAATTGCCGGACAACGAGGCTGCTCTCGGAGGCGCCCAGCCGGCGGAAATAGCCGTAGCGGCCGGTCGAGGCGACGGCATCGAACGACAGCTTGTAGCTGTAGCTGCCCCCGCATGGAATGCGGACGCCGCCGGCCGTCACCTCGATGTCCGTCGGCTCCCGCTGGGCGAACATCGTAAGCGGCGGCACGCGTCCGCGCGTCGGCACCAGCGCGATGCCGCCGGCCGGCACCTGCATGATGCTCCATAGGCTGCAGTAGCCCGACGGAGCGGCGGCCGATCCGTCGTCGGGCGCCACTCCGTCAGGCTCCAATTCAAGCGCCGTGCGAACCTCATAACCGACGTAGCGGACGCCCGTCCGGTCGCGCGCGGCCGAAGATTTATTCATGAGGAGCGGATTCGGCAGCGTCGCGAACCTTTTTTCCAGGTTCAATCGGAGCTGTGCGGCCGACGCGCGATGGCGCAGTTCGCAGCTCATCCGCAATGAGGCTTCTCTCCCGGTGGACGAGTCGAGCGTCCAGCGCCCGGGATCGAGCTGCGGCGGAATCCCGTAGTTGCCGGAGCCGTCCGTGAAGTACTCGATCTCGGGGCTGACCCATGTACGGTCCCCGCCCGTATTCCATCCGCCGGCATCCAGCGCCGCCGGGTTCGTCCAGAAAGAAGCGCCCGCTTGACCTCCCGGAACGGTCATATCGTGCAGCCGTCCGCCCCGCACGAGCACGAGCAGCGTTCCGCCGTCTTCACCGATCAGTTTAACGTAGGGCTCTCCCATTTTCTTCAGATGCGCTTCCGGTGTCTCGGACATCCGTATCTCTCCTCAATCCATCGTCTCGTCGAAGCAGAGCAGGCAGTCTTCGTCCCGGATATGCCGGGTCCACAGTTCCACGATCCGTTCGTCGCTCTCGTTCCGCAGCGCCGACAGCAGCGCGGCATGCTCCGCCGGCACGCGTCCGAGGTCGCCGAACGCGCCGGTATTTTTAATGAAGTGCAGGCGCAGCCGGTTCACGATGCCGAGCCAGATCTGCTGCGTGTGGGACGACTCGTCAAGCGACAGTACCTGCTCGTGAAAGCGAATATCGGCCTCCACTAACGCGAACAAGTCGTTCTCGGAAGCGGCGCGCTTCATTTCCTCCACGATCTCCTCAAGCGCATCAAAAAACGGTTCGTCCCGTTTGCCCCGGCTTTGCTCCAGCACGAACAACTCCAGCTGCAGCCGTACCGGGATCAGCAGCCCGACGACCTCTTCCTTGCGTACGTCGGCGACCGCCGTCTCCCGATAGGGGGGAGCTCACGACAAGGCCGAGCGCCTCGAGATCCCGCAGCGCCTCGCGAAGCGGACCGCGGCTGACGTTCATCTGCTTGGAGATGTCGAGCTCCCGCAGCTTGTCGCCCGGCTTCAGATGGCCGCGCACGATTGCGTCTCGGATGTCCGCGAATACGCGCTGGCGCAGCGACAGGTTTTCCTGGCTTTTAAATTGATAAGGCTTCATATCTAAAACTCCCAGCTTGATTAAGTTCGAACGCGTTCGGCAAGCGAATGCCCCCAGTATAGATCACTATCGGTTACAATTCAACGGTCGTTTGAAGATAATCGATTGTTGACAATCTACCAAAACCGCATTTATGATGGGCTGAGAAGCCTAACGAGGAGGTATGGAAATGAACGTATTGGCCATTTGCGCGCATCCGGACGACGCCGAGATTTTATGCGGCGGTACGCTGGCGAAGTACGCGGCGCGCGGGGACAAGATCACGATCGCGATCTCGACCAACGGCGAAGTCGGTTCGCCGACGCTGTCCAAGCCGGAGATCTCCGAAATTCGCCGGCAGGAGGCGAAGGCCGCCGCGGATCTGATCGGCGCGGACCTGATCTGGATGGGATACCCGGACGAGTTCCTGTTCGATACCGAAAAGACGCGTCTCGACTTTATCGAAGCGATGCGTGCGAGCGGAGCCGAGGTCGTGCTGACGCACTGGCCGGACGACCTGTACAATCCGGACCATACGCTGACCGGCCAGATTGCCAACGACGTCGCCATCATGACGACCGTGCCGAATATCGTGACCGCAAGTCCCGTGCTGAAGAAAATCCCGATCGTCTATTTTGTAGACAGCATGGCCGGCATCGGCTTCCAGCCCGACGAATACGTGGATATTACGGACCATATCGATACGAAAAAACGGATGCTGGCCGCGCACGAGAGCCAGGTCGGCGATTGGCTGCAGGACCAGTACGGCTCCAACGCGATGGAGATGGTCGAGGTGACCTCGCGCTTCCGCGGCATTCAGTGCGGGGTCCGCTACGCGGAAGGATTTATCCGGGCCAAGGCGTATCCGCGCAACATCGTCGGCACGCTGCTGCCGTGATCTTGGCGCGAGAGCGGGGACGGCGAAAGGAGAGGCGAAAATGAGTCGATTCGAAGGAAAGACGGCGATCGTCACCGGAGGCGCCACCGGCATCGGACTCGCGACGGCCAAGCTGTTGGCATCCGAAGGGGCCAACGTCGTCATCGCAGGCCGTGACGAGAGGCGCGGGACGGCAGCCCTGGCGGAGCTCGCGGCAATCGGCGGGAAGCCGCTGTTCGTCCGGACCGACATCAGCGACGAGGACGCCGTACGGCACTTGATCGGACGTACGATGGCGCATAGGGGACGCATCGACGTATTGATCAACAACGCGGCGATGTTCTATGAGAGCGATTTCCTGCAAGAGACGACGGACAGGTGGCGCGCGGTATTCGACACGATCGTGAACGGCGCCTACTGGTGCACGCGCGAAGCCGCGGTCGCGATGAAGGAGCAAGGCGGCGGCGTCATCGTCAACGTCTCTTCGATCAACGGGATCCGCGCCTTGAACCGGTCCAGCCATTATAATTCGGCCAAGGGCGCGCTCGATCAGCTGACGCGATGCACGGCAGCGGAGCTGTCGCCGCATGGCATCCGGGTGAACGGCGTGGCGCCGGGCTTTATCGATACGGGCTTGTCCGTCGTTGGCGGGGAGAACGAATTGGAGACCGAGTGGTTCAAGCGATATTACGTAGGGGAGCGCAAGATTCCGCTGGCACGTCCCGGCCAATCCGAGGAAGTGGCGGCGGTCATCGCCTTCCTTGCCTCGGAGGCGGCCTCGTACGTGCAGGGCGCGATCGTGCCCGTGGACGGAGGATTATCGATTACGTTTTAGAAAGGTAGGGTCACGATGCCGATTGACGAGTGGCAGCAGATTAATCCGCTCATTCGCCGCAAAATATTTCCTCCTGGAGAGCGGCTGATGAGCATGGCGATCGATTTTAAAAAGGGCGGGATCGGCCCGGCGCACGCGCATCCTCACGAGCAACTGGGTTATGTCGTGTCCGGGAAAATCCGGATGCTGCTGGACGGCGTCGAGATCGTCGTCGCGGCGGGGGGAGCAGGTCGTCGTTCCGGGCGGCGTCTCTCATTCGGTCGAAGCGCTGGAAGATTCGCTGGTGCTGGAAGCGTTCACGCCGTTGCGCGAGGATCTGCTGGGAAGCTAACGATAGACGAGGAGCTGGTCATATGAAAATTACCGAAGTCGAAGCGATTTACTTGAGCATACCCGATCTGGACGCCGAGCAGTGCGACGGTACGCAGGATACGCTCGTCATCCGCATCCATACGGACGAGGGCATCGTCGGCGTCGGCGAGGTCGACTCGTCGCCGCTGGTCGCCAAGGCCGTCGTGGAGGCGCCTGCCTCGCATTCGATCGCGACGGGCCTGCGCACCCTGCTGATCGGCGAGAATCCGATTGAGATCGAGCGGCTGTGGGACAAGATGTACCGCGGCACGATCTACTTCGGCCGCACCGGTCCCGCGCTGCACGCGATCAGCGGCGTGGATATCGCGCTGTGGGACATTTTGGGCAAGACGATGAACCGCCCGGTCTGCGAGATGATGGGCGGCGTGTTCAACCGCAAGCTCAAAGCGTATGCGAGCGCCCTGATGCCCGAGACGATCGCCGAAGCCGCGGCCATGGCCGAACAGTATGCCAAGCTTGGTTATAAGGCGATGAAGTTTGGCTGGGGACCGATCGGCCGGGACGCCAAGTTCGACGAAGCGCAGATCAAGGCGATCCGCGAAGCCGTCGGGGACGACGTCGACGTCATGATCGACGCGGGGCTCGCTTGGGATCTGAAGGGCGCGCTGCGCATGGCGGAGGTGTACGAGCGATACGGCGTCTACTGGCTGGAGGAGCCCGTGCACTCGAACGATATCGCCGGCTACCGCGCGCTGGCGGACCGCAGCCGCATCTCGATCGCGGGCGGGGAGCAAGAGAGCGGACGGATGGCTTTCCAGCGGCTGCTGGACGAGGGTCATCTCGATATCATTCAGCCGGATCTCGCCCGCGTCGGCGGCCTGACCGAAGGCAAGCGCATCGCTTACCTGGCTTACGACCGGCACAAGAAGGTCGTGCCCCATGCCTTCAAGACGGGCATCCTCGTCGCGGCCAGCACGCACTTCGCGGCAGCCATTCCGAACGGCTTCATGATCGAATACACCGTATCCAACTCCCCGCTGGCGCGCGATCTCGTAAGCCGCGAGATCGAGTTCAAGGACGGCTACGTCACCGTGCCGACGGATCGGCCGGGACTCGGCATCGAGATCGACGAGAAGGTGCTGAACCGTTACAGAGTCCGATAGAAGGAGAATAGGAGAATGTCCATGACGCAGACGATGCGGGCGCTGGTCTACGAAGGACCGCGGCTGATGAACATGAGGACGCTCCCGGTGCCGGAGCCGGCGGCGGGAGAAGTGCTGGTCAAGATCGAGCGAGTCGGCATTTGCGGCTCCGAGCTGAGCGGCTACCTGGGGCATAACTCGCTCCGCAAGCCTCCGCTCGTGATGGGGCACGAATTCGCGGGCACGGTCGCGGGGACGGGGGGAGGGCGCGTCGCGCTTCAAGACCGGCGACAGGGTGGCGGTCAATCCGCTGCAGACTTGCGGCCGGTGCAGCGATTGCCTGAGCGGCGAAGCACAGCTTTGCCCGGATCGGAAGCTGCTCGGCGCGCATCTGCCCGGCGCGTTCGCGGAATACGCCGTCGTGGCCGAGTCCAACGTGTACGCCATGCCGGACGAGTTGTCCTTTGACCTCGCGGCAATGGCCGAACCGCTGGCGTGCGCCGTCCATCTGTGCCGGCTGATCGCGCTGCGGCCGGATGACCGGCTGCTCGTGATGGGCGCCGGACCGATCGGCTTGTTCGCGGTCGCGGCGGCGCGGCTGCTCGGCGTGCGCGAGATCGTCGTCGCCGATCTGAACGCCGACCGGCTGCGGATCGCAGCCGAGCTCGGCGCCGTTCCCGCCATTGGCGATGCCGAGATCGAGCGGCTGAAGCCGGCCGAGGGCTTCGAGGCGGCGGTTGACGCAGTCGGCCTTCAGGCGACGCGGCTGCGCTGCATCGCTTCGGTGCGCAGAGGCGCGCGGATCGGCCTTACCGGGTTGCACGAGGCCGACAGCACGCTGCCCGTCAATACGATCATCCGCGAGGAGCTGAAGCTGCTGGGCGCTTTTGCCTACGATCCGCAGGACTTCGAGCAGGCGCTGCGTTGGATCGCCGAGGGCAAGGTCGATCTGCTGCCTTGGACGATAAACCGGCCGCTCGAGCAAGGCGGCGAATGCTTCGAGACCCTGATCGGCGGTCCCGGCTCGATAGCGAAGATTTTGCTGCAGCCTTAATTTAAAGAAAGAAGGAATAGACTTTGAAGCTGGTTAACTATTGGGACGAGGACGGAGCGCTTAAGCTGGGCATCGTCGAAAAAGATCGCTTGCTGGACGTCGAGCGGATGACGGCGGGATTGGAGACGGCTTGGTCCGCCCGGTCGACCGACGAGTTAATCGGTTTGGGCGGCGAAGGACTTGCGACGCTCGCGGATCGAATCGAAGAAGCGCTCGGCGATGAGACGCTGGTTCAGGCAGCCACGCTGAAACTGGAAGCGACGAGATGGGCGCCTTGCGTTACAAAGCCGGGGAAAATCATCTGCGTCGGCTTGAACTACAGAAAGCACGCGGAGGAAACCGGGGCACAGATACCGGCCTTCCCGATCCTCTTCAACAAATTTTCCAACGCTCTGGCCGCCCACGAAGCGCCGATCCGCGTCCCGGACGTCACTTCCAAGATGGACTACGAAGCGGAGCTGGGCATCGTCATCGGGAAAACCGCATTTAACGTGAGCGAGGACGATGCGCTGGACTACGTGTACGGTTACTGCGCAGCAAATGACCTGTCGGCACGGGATTTGCAGCTTCGCACCTCCCAATGGCTGCTCGGCAAAAGCCTCGACGGCTTTTGCCCGCTGGGACCTTGGCTTGTCACCGCGGACGAAGTCGGCGATCCGAACCGGCTGGAGATCCAGAGCTTCGTGAACGGAGAGCGGCGGCAGAACTCCAACACGAGCGACATGATCTTCGATTGTAAAACAGTCGTCAGCTACATCAGCAAGCACATGACCCTGCAGCCTGGCGACGTCATTTTGACGGGAACGCCAGAAGGCGTAGTCATGGGGTATCCGGAGGAGCGCCAAGTTTATTTGAAGACCGGCGACAAGGTGGAGATCCGGATCGAGAAGCTAGGTACCCTTACCAACGTTCTGATCGGATCCGGAGATTAGATCCGCATTAGTAGAAGAAGCTTCATGCTCGCGGCGCGTGTCGGCCTTAGTTCGCTAAGGGCATGCGCCGTTTTTGCGCGTTCAATCATCGCCATACGCCGCGATTGCCGCTCCAAGGCGCTGCTGATATAATAGATGGGATAGCCGGACAACGGCATGAACGGTGGAGGTAAGGACAAAGAAGATGGCAGACATCCAACACAAGCAAAGCCATATTCGCAATTTTTGCATCATTGCGCATATCGACCACGGCAAGTCTACGCTGGCCGACCGCATTTTGGAATATACGGGCACGCTGACCGCGCGCGAAATGCAGGACCAGGTGCTCGACTCGATGGACCTCGAGCGCGAGCGCGGCATCACGATCAAGCTGCAGGCCGTCCGTCTCAAGTACAAGGCCGATGACGGCGAGATTTACACGCTGCACCTGATCGATACGCCCGGACACGTCGACTTCACGTACGAAGTGTCGCGGAGTCTCGCCGCCTGCGAAGGCGCGCTGCTGATCGTCGACGCCGCGCAAGGGATCGAAGCCCAGACGTTGGCGAACGTGTACCTGGCGTTGGACAACAACCTGGAGATCCTGCCGGTCATCAACAAGATCGACCTTCCGAGCGCAGAGCCCGAACGCGTCAAGCAGGAGGTCGAGGACGTCATCGGCCTCGACGCCAGCGAAGCGGTGCTCGCGTCCGCGAAAAACGGCATCGGGATCAAGGAGATTCTCGAGCAGGTCGTGCACAAGGTGCCGGCGCCGCAGGGCGATCCAGAAGCGCCGCTCAAGGCGCTCATTTTCGACTCCTATTACGATGCGTACAAGGGCGTCATCTGCTACATCCGCGTCATTGACGGCAAGCTGCGCGCAGGCACGCCGATCAAGTTCATGGCGACGGGCGCGACGTTCGACGTCGTCGAAGTCGGCACGTTCATGCCGCGCTCGACGATCGTGGACGAGCTCGGACCGGGCGACGTCGGCTTCGTGACGGCGTCGATCAAAAACGTGAAGGACACGCGCGTGGGCGATACGATCACGAACGCCAAGCGGCCGACGGCCGAAGCGCTCCCGGGCTACCGCGGCATCAACCCGATGGTGTTCTGCGGCCTGTACCCGATCGAGTCGTCGGACTACAACGACCTGCGCGACGCGCTCGAGAAGCTCGAGCTGAACGACGCCTCGCTGCGATTCGAGCCCGAGACGTCGCAGGCGCTCGGCTTCGGCTTCCGCTGCGGCTTCCTCGGCATGCTTCACATGGAGATCATCCAGGAGCGGATCGAGCGGGAGTTCAACATACCGCTTATTACGACCGCGCCGGGCGTCGTTTACAAAGTCACGCTGACGAATGGCACGCAGATGGACATCTCGAACCCTTCGGAGTATCCGGAAGCAGGCAAGCTGGACTTCGTCGAAGAGCCTTACGTCAAAGCGTCGATCATCGTGCCGAAGGATTACGTCGGGGCGATCATGGAGCTCTGCCAGGGCAAGCGCGGCGAGTTCATCGACATGCAGTACCTCGACGCGAACCGCGTCACGCTGAAGTACGATATTCCGCTCGCGGAGATCGTCTACGACTTTTTCGACCAATTGAAATCTAGCACCAAGGGCTATGCGTCCTTCGACTACGAGCTGACGGGCTATCGTCAGTCTAGCCTGGTCAAGATGGATATCCTGCTCAACGGCGAGCAGGTCGACGCTTTGTCCTTCATCGTTCACCGGGACCGCGCCTACCAGCGCGGACGCGTTATTTGCGAGAAGCTGAAGGACCTGATCCCGCGTCAGATGTTCGAGGTGCCGATCCAGGCGGCCGTCGGCCAGAAGATCGTCTCCCGCGAGACGATCAAGGCGATGCGCAAAAACGTCTTGGCCAAATGCTACGGCGGCGACATCTCGCGGAAGCGCAAGCTGCTCGAGAAGCAAAAGGAAGGCAAAAAGCGCATGAAGCAGGTCGGCAACGTCGAAGTGCCGCAGGAAGCGTTCATGGCGGTATTGAAGCTGGACGATTAGCGTTTGAAACGGAGGCGCGGCGTTATGGCCATCGTGCCGATCTATGCTGGCGAACAAATGCTGATCAGCGCGGACCCGGCCAAAGGGCATGTTCATATCGAGATGTCCAGCACGGGTTACCGGGAACGATACGTATCCCTGTACGTCGAACGGGCGGAGGAATTGCAGGAGATCATCGACGCCCTCGTCCGAGCCAAACAACACCTTACAGACTAACGATTGCGGCAAGCTCTCCGTAGGACAAGGTCCCGGGGGAGCTTTTGCTTCCTTTGAGCACGTATCGCCGCATCCGAGAGGAGCTTGACTATGACCACAACCGCGACGGTGCCGCCGCTTCACGCGTGGACGCCCCGGGCGCTCTATATACACATTCCGTTTTGCACGAACAAATGCTATTACTGCGACTTTAACTCCTACGTGGCCGCCGGCCAGCCGATCGACGCCTATCTGGACGCGTTGGAGCGGGAAATGGAAAATACGGTCAAGGTGCTTCCGCCCGAGACGATCGGCAAAATATTCGTCGGCGGCGGCACGCCCACCGTGCTGAATCCCGTTCAGATGACGCGTTTTCTCGAATCGGTAAATCGTCATTTTCCGATCGTGCCCGGCGCCGAGTTCACGATGGAAGCGAACCCCGGCACGACCGATCCGGACAAGCTAGCGGCGATGCGCGCGGGCGGCGTCAATCGGATCAGCTTCGGCGCGCAGACGTTCGACAATAAACTGCTCGCAGCGATCGGCCGAATTCACGAGGCGGACGATGTGGTTAACAGCATCGCGAACGCCAAGGCGGCCGGCTTCACGAACTTGTCAATCGACCTCATGTTCGGACTGCCGCGGCAGACGCTGCAGCAGCTGGCGGACAGCGTGGAGCGGGCTCTGGAGCTCGACTTGCCGCATTACTCGCTGTACAGCTTAAAAGTGGAAGAGAACACGCTGTTCCATCGTCTGTATGAGCGGGGGAGAGCTGCCATTGCCGGAGGAGGACGTCGAAGTCGAGATGTTCGCGCATTTGCGGCGCCGGCTGACAGAGGCCGGTTACGGACATTACGAGATCAGCAACTTCGCCCGTCCCGGTTTCGAGAGCCGGCACAACTCCGCTTATTGGCACAACGAGCCTTATTATGGGCTCGGAGCAGGCGCACACGGATATGCGCTGGGCGAGCGGCATCTGAATATAAAAGGCGTGCAGCCATATATCGACGCAGCGTTAAAGGGGCTGCCTCGTCTTGAGCGCAACGCCGTGCCTGTCAAGGAAGCGATGGAAGACTTCATGATGGTGGGGCTGCGCCTGCGGGCCGGCGTGCGAGATGCCGACTTCGCGCTTCAATTCGGCGGAGCGAGCTTGATCGACGTGTTCGGCCCGGTGCTGGACAAGCTGCTGGCGCAGGAGCTGCTCGAACGAACGCCGGAGGATGACGGCTACCGGCTAAGCGAAGCGGGCGTGCCGCTCGGCAACGAGGTGTTCGGGGCGTTCTTGGCGTAAGGGACTGTAGCCATGGCTGAACGGAAGCTGAATTAGCCGGAAAAACCGTGCAGCTCAGGGCGAACTGGGCTTCGGAAGCCGAATTAGCCGGAAAAACCGTGCAGCTCAGGGCGAACTGGGTTTCGGAAGCTGAGTTAGCCGGAAAAACCGTGCAATTCAAGGCGATCTGGGTTTCGGAAGCCGAGTTAGCCGGAAAAACCGTCCAACTGCGATGCGAGAGGTGCCGCGAGGGTTGAGACATTGCGGAGGAGGGGATCGATTTGGAGTGCAGGCCAGGCTGCGGCGCGTGCTGCATCGTCGTCTCGATCTCTTCGCCGATCCCCGGGATGCCGGACGGCAAGCCGGCAGGCGTGCGATGCGTGCAGCTTACCAAAGACAACCGTTGCTCGATTTTCGGTCTCCCCGAACGGCCTGCCGTATGCGGACAGCTTCAAGCGTCCGCCGAGATGTGCGGCGCGCGGGACGAAGATGCGTTCGCATACTTGGCGGAGCTGGAGCGGCTGACGGCGCCGAGATAGCCTATACAAGAAGAGCCCTTGCGCGCGCAAGGGCTCTTTTCGTTATCCACTCACCGCCCTCTTAGCTCCGCATCCTTTGGCAGCAGCAGCGTGAATATGCCGAGCAGCGGCAGATAGGCGCAAATATGCATGACCGTCGATATGCTGGTGTGGTCGGCGATCTCGCCGAGCAGGGCGGAGCCGAGTCCGCCGAGGCCGAACGCGAGGCCGAAGAAGAGCCCGGATACGAGGCCGATCTTGCCCGGCAGCAGCTCCTGCGCGTAGACGACGATGATCGAGAAGGCGGAGGAGAGCACGAACCCGGCGCAAACGCACAATACGGCGGACCAGAACGGGTCGGCATAAGGAAGCGCGATCGAGAAAGGCGCAGTGCCGAGAATCGACAGCCAGATGATATTGCGCCGGCCGAACCGGTCGGCGAGCGGGCCGCCGATGAACGTGCCGGCCGCGGAGGCGACGAGGAACGCGAACAAATACCATTGCGCCGCCTGCGCGCCGACGCCGAAGTCGTCAATTAAGTATAGCGAGTAGAAGCTCGTAAAGCTGGATAAGTATACATGCTTGGAGAAAACGAGCAAGATCAGAATGCCGACCGACATGCGAACTTTACCGACCGTGAGCTTGCCGGTCGATTGAAGAGGCTGCGCCGCCTTTTTCGGCTTGGGCGCCGCGCCGACCGCGGCGTACCAGCGCGCGACCAGCGTCTGCAGCACGATGCCCGCCGCGGCGGCGACGATGAACAATAGGACCCCCTTTTGTCCAAGGGGGAATGAAGATGGTGGCGGTCATGACGGGACCGAGCGAGCTGCCGATATTGCCGCCCACCTGGAAGATCGACTGCGCCAATCCCCGGTTGTTGCCCGCGGCAAGGTAAGCGACGCGCGAAGATTCGGGATGAAACGCGGCCGAGCCGATGCCGATGGCCGTGACGGATAGCAGGATGGTCGCGAAGTTCGGCGCGAGCGCGAGCATGACGACGCCGAGCAGCGTGAAGCAGACGCCGAGCGGCAAGATGAAGGGGCGCGGCTTTTTTATCCGCGAACCAGCCGACGATCGGCTGCAAAAAAAGATGCGGTAATATTCATCATAAAAGCGATGAGGCCGATCTGGCCGTAACTCAGGTGCTGCGATTCGCGCAGTACCGGGAACAGCGCGGTGACGGTCGATTGCATCGAATCGTTGAGCAAATGAACCGTGCTGATCATGTAGAGGATCGGAAAAACGGTAGCGCTGACGGGCAGCGCGCGTGCGACTGCGGTTTTCATGAGCGAGGCTCTCTCCCTTTATTCTTCATTCGAGTCCGTATTCGTCGCGATAACGTTCGAGCAGATTCTCGTAGTCCCCGCCGTAGGCGCGTTCGAGCTCGGGTCCGAAGTCTCGCTCGATGTCCATCATCATGACGTCGTGTTGGAACGCCTGCTTGAGGACATGCGCGACGGCGGGGTGGTTCGTCTCGAGTGCGGCCGACTTGCCCGCGGCGCCGAAGCTGCCGATAAATCCTTCTTGCCAGTCGCACAATACATAATAATCGCGCGCCTCTTGGGGCAGCCACATCTCCATCCGCTTGTGCGTCCGCACGTGCCGCAGCTTGGACCTGACTTGGCCCAGCGTGATCGCCACGACGACGACGCCTCTCGCTTCGGCTTCCAGCAGAAGCGGCTCGAACTCCGCGAAGTCCTCGCTCCAGATGTCGACGACGATCGAGCGTTCCGCGCTTGCGATCATGCGCCGGAGAGACGAGCGGATGTTGGTTTCGCCGGCCCAATTATAAAAGGAAGCAGCCGCAGGCTTCGGCTTCAGCGCCTTGACGAGGACGTCCGCGATCTCGTCGAATTCGGAGCGCAGCATGCGGATGACCTGGCCGATCGGCACGGCGCCGTACATCACCGGATCTCCGTCCGCGGCTCTGCATACGCCTTTGTCCACGAGGGACCGAAGCGCCGCGTAGACGTTGGTCCGCGATACCGAGACGCGTTTGGCCACCTCGTAGCCGGAGAGGGACGGTTCTTCGTGAAGCGCCAGGTAGCAGCGCGCTTCCAGCTCGGATAGACCGAGCCGTTTTAACCTTTCGATCATGGCAAGCACGCCTTTCCCGTAGTCGTATTTAAAAATACCACTCTTTGATCGCTATTATGATGGGGTAATGAATATATTGTCAATCCCGATTTGCAATTCGGTCGCAAGACGCGGATTCGCCTTAAAAAATGGTGTTGAGAATTCATTCGTATTCATGTATATTTATTCACATCATCTTATTAGCGGGCGCCATCGGCGCGGACGGAAAGTAGGGAGACCATGAACACAACGATCGTGAGCCGCAAGGCGAGGCCGGAAGACGTCGAGGCGCTTTTCGAATTGATTCAGGGATATGCGGAAAAGGGCATTATGCTTCCGCGATCGAGAGAAGCCCTGCTGCGCCATATCGATTCTTTTGTCGTGGTCGAGGATGCCGGCAAGCTGATCGGCTGCGGTTCGTTGTTCCGTCTGGGCTCTGATTTGGTCGAGATCCGTTCGCTCGGGATGAGCGAAGGATACAAGGGCATGGGCATCGGCTCGCGCATCGTCGACGCGCTGATCAGCGAAGCCCGCCGCATGAATATACCGAAGGTCATGGCGCTTACGTATGAAGTGAAGTTCTTTTTTGAAAAACGGCTTCACCGTCGTCGAAAAAAGAGATTTTTCCGGAAAAAGTATGGACGGACTGCGTGCACTGCAGCAAGCGCAACAACTGCGACGAGATCGCGGTCGTACGTATATTGGAATAGCAGGCTGAGCCCAATCGGGCGTTCGCCCTAATCTATGCCAAACCGCTTCGGTCGTCTTGACACGGCAGGCGCGGTTTGGTATTTTTGTATTAGTGATTAGCACTCATGATCGTTGAGTGCTAACGACGGCGAGGAGGGGGGAACGATTCATGCTCAGCGAGCGTCAACGTATGATTTTAAGCGCCATTGTAGACGACTATATTCGCTCGGCCGAGCCTGTCGGCTCGCGCAGCATCTCCAAGCGCAGCGATGTCTCGTTCAGCCCCGCCACCATCCGCAACGATATGGCCGATCTGGAGGAGCTTGGGCTGCTCGAGCAGCCGCATACGTCGGCCGGCCGCATTCCTTCCATTAAGGGATATCGTTATTACGTGGATCATCTGATCCGGCTCGGCGGCGTTAAGGAGCAGGACGTCAAGCGTCTTCGCGGCCTGGTCGCGGAGAAGATGAATCACTGGGAGGGCGCCGTCAGTCATGCCGCGACGATCGTGTCGCAGCTGACCAATTATACGTCGATCGTGCTCGGACCGGACTCGTTTCATACGAGCCTCAAGCACTTCCAGCTGCTGCCGCTGACCGATACGACGGCGGTCGCCATCGTCGTCGCCAATACGGGGCATGTGGAGCATCGGACCATCACGCTGCCCGAGGGCGTGAGCATGGACGATATGCGCCGAATCGCAGGCCTGCTCAACGACAAGCTGACCGGCGTTCCTTTTTTACAAGGTGAAGACGGTGCTGTATACCGAGGTGGCCAACGAGCTTAGCAGTTACATCGACCATTGCGAGCATATATTGACCCTGCTCGAGGATACGCTGAAGGAAGAGACCGAGCCCAAGGTATACCTGAGCGGCGCGACCAACATCTTGACGCAGCCGGAGTTCAAGGACGTCGACAAGGTCAAAGGAATTTTGGACGTGCTCGAGGAGACGCCGCGCTTGATGCAGCTGTTTCAGTCGTTGTCCGAAGGGATACAGGTACGCATAGGGACGGAAAACGGCGTAGAGGCGATCAACCAATGCAGTCTCGTGACGGCGACGATCACCGCGGACGGCCATTTGCTCGGCACGATCGGCATCTTGGGGCCGACGCGAATGGAGTACGGCAAGGTCATCGGCCTGCTGGATTATTTGTCCGGGGATTTGACCCGTCTATACAACCGATTGTACAAATAACGCATAATCACGCAAAATGATCTGGATGAGGAAGGAGCCGGAGCAATGGATCAGGATTTGAAGCAGGAGCCGCACCTGGACGCGTCGGAGCAAGCCGTTCCGGAGACGGAAGAAACGACCTGGGCCCAGGCGGACCAAGACGAACAAGCGTCGGCAGCGCCGGAGGAAGCCCGGTTCGAGGAGCTTAAGCGCCAGGCAGAGGAGGCGTACCAGCGCCAGCTTCGGGTGCAGGCCGACTTCGACAACTATCGGCGCCGCACGCTGAAGGAGACGGCCGACCTGCAGAAGTACGCTTCGCTCAAGCTTGTGACGAACCTGCTCCCCGTGCTCGACAACTTCGGGCGCGCGCTGCAGACCTCGTCCGAGGGCTCGGAGAGCGATTCGTTCGTGAAGGGCATCGATATGATCAACCGCCAGCTCTGGCAGGTGCTTGAAGCCGAAGGGCTGAAGGCGATGGAGCCGGTCGGCCAGCCGTTCGATCCCGAACTTCACCAGGCGATCATGCAGGTGGAGTCCGAGGAATACGAAGAAGGCATCGTCGTCGAGGTCGTCCAACCGGGCTATTGGCTGAGCGACAAGGTCATCCGTCCCGCCATGGTCAAGGTTAGCGGGTAACTTTTACTTAACCGAATTTCAAATTCACGTATTTTAAGACTGGAGGACTTGAATCATGAGCAAAGTTATCGGCATTGACCTGGGTACCACCAACTCTTGCGTAGCGGTCATGGAGGGCGGCGAAGCTGTCGTCATCCCGAATCCGGAAGGCAACCGCACCACCCCGTCCGTCGTCGGCTTCAAGAAGGACGGAGAGCGCATCGTAGGCGATACGGCGAAGCGCCAGGCGATCACCAACCCTGACCGCACCGTCATCTCGATCAAGCGCCACATGGGCACGAACCACAAGGAGACGATCGACGGCAAGGACTATTCGCCGCAAGAAATCTCCGCGATCATTCTGCAAAAGCTGAAAGCCGACGCCGAAGCTTATCTCGGCCAGACGGTATCGCAAGCCGTCATCACCGTTCCGGCCTATTTTAACGACAGCCAGCGTCAAGCCACGAAGGACGCCGGCGCCATCGCGGGCCTCGAAGTGCTGCGTATCGTCAACGAGCCGACGGCTGCAGCGCTTGCATACGGTCTCGAAAAAGCCGAAGACCAGACGATCCTCGTGTTCGACCTTGGCGGCGGTACGTTCGACGTCAGTATCCTCGAGCTCGGCTCCGGCTTCTTCGAAGTCAAAGCGACGAGCGGGGACAATCACCTGGGCGGCGACGACTTCGACCAAGCGGTCATGGAATGGCTGTCCGCCGAGTTCAAGAAGGAGCAGGGCATCGATCTGCTGAAGGACAAATCGGCCGTTCAGCGTCTGAAGGACGCAGCCGAAAAGGCGAAGAAGGAACTGTCCGGCGTTCTGCAAACGACGATCTCCCTGCCGTTCATCACCGTTGTCGACGGCGTGCCGCAGCACTTGGAGATGAACCTGACGCGCGCCAAGTTCGACGAGATCACGTCTTCGCTCGTCGAGCGTACGATGGGCCCGACCCGTCAAGCGATGTCCGACGCGGGACTGTCCGCTTCGCAAATCGACAAGATCGTGCTGGTCGGCGGTTCTACGCGGATCCCGGCGGTTCAGGAAGCGATCAAGCGCCTGACCGGCAAAGAGCCGCACAAGGGCGTTAACCCGGACGAAGTCGTCGCGCTCGGCGCCGCGGTCCAAGCGGGCGTCCTGACGGGCGACGTCAAGGACGTCGTGCTGCTCGACGTCACCCCGCTGTCGCTCGGCATCGAGACCGCGGGCGGCGTCCTGACGAAGATGATCGACCGCAACACGACGATCCCGACGAGCAAGTCCCAAGTGTTCTCCACCTTCGCTGACAATCAGACGCAGGTCGAGATCCACGTGCTCCAAGGCGAGCGCGCCATGGCGAAGGACAACAAGACGCTCGGCCGCTTCAACCTGACGGACATCCCGCTGGCGCCGCGCGGCGTGCCGCAGATCGAAGTGACGTTCGATATCGACGCCAACGGCATCGTGAACGTCTCCGCGCTCGACAAGGGCACGGGCAAGAGCCAGAAGATCACGATCACGTCTTCGGGCGGTCTCTCCAAGGAAGAGATCGAGCGCATGCAGAAGGAAGCCGAGCTGCACGCCGAAGAAGACAGCAAGCGCCGCGAGCTGATCGAAGCGAAGAACGGCGCGGACCAGCTGATCTATGCGGCCGACAAGGCCGTCAAGGATCTCGGCGACAAGGTCGACGCCTCCGAGACCGCGAACGTCGAAGCGGCGAAGGAAAAGGTCAAGAAGGCGCTCGAGAGCGACAATCTCGACGAGATCAAAGCCGCTTCCGACGAGCTGTCCGGCATCGTGCAGCAGCTGTCCGTCAAGGTTTACGAGCAAGCGGCGCAAGAAGCCCAAGCCGCGCAAGGCGAAGCCGGCGGCGCTGACGCAGGTTCCTCTTCCGCGAAGAAGGACAACGTCGTCGACGCCGACTACGAAGTCGTGGACGAAGACAAGAAATAAAGCATAGATAGCCGGCTGCCGGCGGCAGCGAGTAGTCAAAGCCGGTTCCGCTTGGCGTTGCCTCTACGGCGCGCGGCGGAACCCGCTTTGACTTTGTCATGGAGATGGAGGTTGAATAGTGGCGGACAAAAGAGATTTTTATGAGGTGCTAGGCGTCGGCAAGGGCGCATCCGCGGACGAGATCAAAAAGGCTTACCGCGGCCTCGCCCGCAAGTATCACCCCGACGTGAACAAGGCGGCCGACGCGGAGGCCAAGTTCAAGGAAGTCAAGGAAGCGTACGATACGTTGAGCGACGATCAGAAGCGCGCCAGGTACGACCAGTTCGGCCATGAAGACCCGATGGCGGGCATGGGCGGCGGACAGGGCGACTTCGGCGGCGGCTTCGGCGACATTTTCGATATGTTTTTCGGCGGCGGCGGCGGCCGGCGCGACCCCAATGCGCCGCAGCGCGGCAACGATCTTCAATACACGATGACGATCGAGTTCAAGGAAGCCGTCTTCGGCAAGGAGCTCGACATCACGATCCCGCGCACCGAGAGCTGCGACCACTGTCACGGCAGCGGCGCCGAGCCGGGCTCCAAGGTCGACAACTGTCCGACCTGCCGCGGCACCGGGCAGCAGGAAGTCGCGCAGAATACGCCGTTCGGACGTATCGTCAACCGCAGAACGTGTTCGACCTGCGGCGGGCGCGGCAAGATTATCAAAGACCGCTGCAAAGTTTGTTCCGGCAGCGGCCAGGTGAAAAAACAGCGCAAAATTCACGTTAAAATTCCGGCGGGCGTGGACGACGGCTCGCAGCTTCGCGTGAGCGGCGAGGGCGAAGGCGGGACGCGAGGCGGACCTGCGGGCGACCTGTACGTCGTGCTGCGCGTGAAGGCGCACGACTTTTTCGAGCGCGACGGCGACGACATTTACTGCGAGGTTCCGCTGACGTTCGCGCAGGCGGCGCTCGGCGACGAGATCGAGATTCCGACGCTGACCGAGAAGGTCAAGCTCAAGATTCCCGCGGGCACGCAGACCGGCACGTATTTCCGCCTCAAAGGCAAAGGCGTGCCGAAGCTGCGGGGCTACGGACAAGGCGACCAGCACGTCAAAGTGACGGTCGTCACGCCGACGAATCTGAACGACGCGCAGCGCGAGCTGCTTCGCGAATTCGGATCCACGACGGGCGAGTCCACCCACGAGCAGCACCAGTCGATTTTCGAGCGCATGAAAAAAGCGATTTTGGGCGATTAGTCCGATTGGAAGAGAAGCCGATTCCCCCGCTAATGAGCGCGAAATGGGGAGTCGGCTTCTTTTGCGCCTACGCGCTTATAGCTACGCATTCCACGCATTCCACGCATCCCACGCATCCTTCGGCATTCCTTTACGGACACGGATCCGCTAGACTCGCTTCATCGGGTCGATATCGACGAGGCCGTTAGCCCGTCACATACAGCCGCTTACTAGAAATAGCGTTTTCTCCGTCCGTCCGTGCTCGCGGATCCCCGCATGGCCGCGCAATCTGCCCTCCCCGCGCATAAGCCGCCGCCGATGGCGCATCCTATACGGCGACTGCATGTTTTATAATAGCCATTACGGGAGGATCAATATCGATGGGCAAACGGAACAAGCGCAACGAGCAGTTACCCGTCGCCAGAGCCGAGGACGTCGAGTTCGCGGCGGATCGCGCGGACGCGGACGATCTGGAAGCGCTGCAGCGCTCGGAGGAAGCCGACCGCCGGGCGCAGCAGTACGAAGGGACGTGAGCGGACGTGGACAAGACGACGCTTGAAGCGAGCTTCGACTCGCAGGAGGAAGCGGAAGCCGCCGTTCGCAAGCTAACGGCGCTTCGCGGAGACCGCTTCCGCATGGAGAGCGCGGCGGCGGGCGCGGACTTCGGGTCCAAGGCAAGCCGCAAGGACGCGATCGCGAGCGGCGTTGCCAGCGCGATGCTGTACGGCGGCGCGGAGCTAGAGGCGGCCGAAGAGCTCGGGTCGGGCGCGGCGGAGTACAGCCCGGCGGCATCGAAGGCGGCCGCGATCCATCTGACCGCGGACATTCCCGGCGAATCCGTCGAGCAGGCGCGCAGAGTCATACAAGACACGGGCGGCACCCTCGCTTAACGATTGAGGTTGACAGCGCCCCTTAATATCAATAAACTGTCTGTAACTCATATGCGTTTACGTTGAAGGAATCAGTAGCTGCCTCGTCTCTGTCTCAGAAAGCCGGGGGGTCGATGAGACCCGGTACACACGCTGGCCAGCGAATTACGTTCTGGAGTAACCCGGGTAATGCCGGGCGGCATGGCGATCGATATCTCGCCGAGAGCGGCATCCATGGCGCGCCTTCGCGCGGCGTTCATCGGTGCAATTTGGGTGGTAACGCGGTGGTCCAATCGTCCCTTATGTCTATTTAGACAAGGGACGATTTTTTATTTTCAGACAAGGGGAGCGGTACTAGCGATGAGCATGAACATTATCGACGAACTCGAATGGCGCGACGCGATCAATCAACAGACGGATGCGGAAGGCCTTCGCGAATTGACGTCCCAGAAAGCGGTCTCGCTGTACTGCGGCGTAGATCCGACGGGCGACAGCATGCATATCGGGCATTTGATCCCGTTCATGGTGCTGAAGCGGTTCCAGCTGGCCGGCCACCGTCCGGTCATCCTGATCGGCGGCGCGACCGGCACGATCGGCGATCCGAGCGGACGCACGACCGAACGCTCGCTGCAGACGCTGGAGCAGATCCAGGCGAACGTGGAGGCGCTGGCGGCACAGCTCACCAAGCTGTTCCTGACGGAAGACACGAGCCAAGCGCCGATGCGCATCGTCAACAACTACGATTGGACGCACAAGATCAACGTCATCGAATTTTTGCGCGACTACGGCAAAAACTTTAGCATCAATTCGATGCTGGCCAAGGACGTCGTGGCGAGCCGGCTCGACAGCGGCATTTCCTTTACCGAATTCTCGTACCAGATCCTGCAATCGCTCGACTTCCTCCACTTGTTCAAGGAAGAGGACGTCCAGCTTCAGATCGGGGGCTCCGATCAGTGGGGCAACATCACGAGCGGTCTCGATTTGATTCGCAAAAAGGAAGGCGCGGAGGCCAAGGCGTTCGGCCTGACGATCCCGCTTATGCTGAAGGCCGACGGCACGAAGTTCGGCAAGACGGCGGGCGGCGCGGTATGGCTGGACCCGAACAAGACGACGCCGTACGAGTTTTACCAGTTCTGGGCCAACACCGACGACCGCGACGTGGTCAAGTACCTCAAGTACTTCACATTCCTGTCCAAGGAAAGGATCGATGAGCTGGCCGAGAAGGTGCAGACCGAGCCGCATAAACGAGAGGCGCAAAAAACGCTCGCCGAGGAAATGACGCGGTTCGTGCACGGCGACGATCTGCTTGAACAGGCCAAGCGCATCACGGATGCGCTGTTCAGCGGCGATATCAAGGCGCTGACCGCCGACGAGATCGAGCAGGGCTTCAAGGAGATGCCGACGTTCGAAGCGACGCCTGAAGCGAAAAACATCGTCGACTGGCTGGTGGATCTGAAGATCGAGCCTTCCAAGCGCCAGGCGCGCGAGGACATCACCAAAGGCGCGATCTACTTGAACGGCGAACGCGTCAGCGATCTGGAGCTGGAAGTGTCGGCGAGCCACGCGATCGGCGGCAAGTTCGTCATCATCCGCAAGGGCAAGAAAAACTACAGTTTGGTGAAAATCGTCTAGCAAGTCGTTCGGCTCGCGTTTTGCTTCCCGTTCCGGGCTAGATGTATAATGGGGGCTAACGACGAGTCGTCTAGGGGGGAAACGGAATTGCGTTGGTTTGAAATTACGATCGTAGCAAACGAGCAGGCACAAGAAATGGTCGCTCATTATATGCATGAATTGGGCGCAGGCGGCGTATCCATAGAGGAATCATGGTCGCCCGACAAGCCGCGGGATACGTCGCTCGGGCAGTGGTACGACAAGCCGCTGAACGATATTCCGGCGGGGCTGGCCGTCATCGCCGGTTATTTCCCGGAAGACATCTACGGAGATACGCTTGTCGCCGAGCTGACCGAGCTGCTGCGCGGCTTGCCGGAGTTCGGCTACGACGCCGGGGACTTTACTGTGCAGACCCGCGAGGTGAACGAGGACGACTGGGCGCATGCCTGGAAAAAGTACTTCAAGCCGCTGCCGGTATCCGAGCGGCTGACGATTAAGCCGACCTGGGAGGACTATACGCCGCGCGAGGACGAACTCATCATCGAGCTCGATCCGGGCATGGCGTTCGGCACCGGGACGCATCCGACGACGGCGCTCTGCCTGCGTACGCTCGAAGGAGCGATCAAGGCGGGCGACACCGTCATCGACGTCGGCACCGGCTCCGGCATTCTCGCGATCGGCGCGATGAAGCTCGGCGCCTCGCGCGTGCTTGCGCTCGACCTGGATCCGGTGGCGGTGTCCAGCGCGACGGAAAACGTGAAGCTGAACGGCCTGCAGAACGACATCGAAGTGCGGCTGAGCGATCTGCTCGGCGTGCTGCGCGACGGAGAAGCCGCGGACGGCAACCCCGCCGCATCCGCTTCGAGAGTCGTGCCGCCCGTCGACCTGGTCGTCGCCAATATCCTCGCGGAGATCATTTTGCTTTTCATCGCGGATGTTTTCGACGTGTTAAAGCCGGGCGGGATCTATATCGCAAGTGGCATTTACAAGAACAAAGAAGAGGACGTCGAGGCGGGATTGCTCGCGGCCGGCTTCGAGATCGTCGATCGCGTGCGGCAGGACGATTGGATCGCCTTCGTCTGCGGCAAACCGAAGGGTGAGGACGAATGAGCTTTTTTTGGTTCCCGTTGAACGAACTGCCGTTCGTCCTGCTGACGATGCTCGTCGCGTTTACCGTGCACGAGTTCGCGCACGCATGGACGGCTTACAAGTTCGGCGATCCGACCGCCTACGAGCAGGGCCGCGTCACGCTGAACCCGATGGCGCACCTCGATCTGTTCGGCATCCTTTTCCTGCTCGTGGCCGGCTTCGGCTGGGCGAAGCCGGTGCCGGTCCGGCGCAGCCGGTTCAAGCGGCCGCGCCTGATGAGCATCGCGGTCACGGCGGCGGGTCCGATCAGCAACCTGCTGCTGGCCTTCGTCGGTTTGTTTATTTATCTCCTGCTCGTCAAGCTCGGCGCGCTCGATCAGTTCGCGACGCGGGAAACCGTATGGACGTTTTTCAGCTATTTCGTGCCGATTAACGTGATGCTGTTCCTGTTCAACCTGATCCCGCTGCCGCCGCTCGACGGCTACCGGATCGTCGAGGAGTTCGCGCCGCTGCGGCTTCGGCTCAAGATGATGCAGTTCGAGCAGTGGGGCATGTTCTTATTCCTGTTGTTCGTGTTCCTGCCGCCGCTCAAGGCGGTGACGCTGACGCCGCTTTTCTCGCTGGGCCGCCCAATCATCGACGGGATGACGGATGCGATCCTCAATCTGCTTCAGATCTCATCTCCTTTCTTGCAGGTCTAATGCCTCATCTTGGAAAAAGAACTTCCGGTTTCGCGGCTTGCGCGGGACGGAGGTTCTTGTTTATTTGTCCGCCTATGGCCGCCGACCTGCCGCCGGCGTCGCGCGGCCGCGCCCGAAGCTAGCGCCTAAGCGCGTTTCGAGGTATGATGGACGGTGGAACTTGAATCGATCGTGGAGGCTTCAAGCGAATGCAGCGTTACTTTATCGATCCCGGCCAGATCGACGGCGAGGCCGTCGTGCTGCTGGGGGGAGGATGCCAGGCATCTGTCAACCGTCATGCGGGCGAAGGCCGGCGACGAATTCATCGCCTGCGACGGGTCCGGCCGGGAGTGCTTGGCCGAGATCGTGAACATAGAGGGCGGACGCGTCGAAGCGCGCGTCTTGCGCGCGCGCGCGTCCGAGGCGGAGATGGCTTGGCGCGTCACGGTCGCCCAGAGCCTGCCCAAGGGCGACAAGCTCGAGACGGTCATCCAGAAGGGGACCGAGGCGGGCGCGGCCGCGTTTTTGCCTTTTGTTTCGAAGCGCACCGTCGTTCAGTACGACGCGCGCAAGGAAGCGAAGCGGCTCGATCGCTGGCGAAAGATCGCCAAGGAGGCGGCCGAGCAGGCGCATCGCGGCATCGTGCCCGAGGTCGAGGAAGTCGCTTCCTGGAAGGGGCTGCTGGCTCGCTTCGGCGGCTTCGACCGCGTGCTGCTTTGTTATGAGGAAGAAGGGCGCAAGGGCGCCGGGCTGAGGCCCGAGCTCGAAGCGTTCGCAAGCCGGCTGCAAAGGGACGCCGAAGGCGCGCCCCGGCCGAAGCTGCTCGTCGTCGTCGGTCCGGAAGGCGGCTTCGACGAGGACGAGGCCAGGCAGGCGGAGGCCGCGGGAGCGGTCTGCGTCGGGCTCGGCAGGCGCATTCTGCGCACGGAGACGGCGGCGCTCGTCGCGCTGGCCGCGATCGGATACGAATCCGGAGAGATGGGGGGAAGCTCGCCATGTCTAAGGTGGCATTTTATACGCTGGGCTGCAAGGTCAACTTCTACGATACGGAAGCGATGTGGCAGCTTTTTAAAAAAGAAGGCTATGAGCAGGTGGACTTCGAGTCGCGCGCGGCCGACGTGTACGTCATCAATACGTGCACGGTGACCAACACCGGCGACAAGAAGAGCCGGCAGATCATCCGGCGCGCCGTGCGCCGCAACCCGGACGCCGTCATCGCGGTGACGGGCTGCTACGCGCAGACGTCGCCCGCGGAGATTCTGGCGATCGAAGGCGTCGATCTCGTCGTCGGCACGCAGGACCGGGACAAGCTCATGACGTACGTTGCGGACATTCAAGCCGAACGCAGGCCGGTGAACGCGGTTCGCAACATTATGAAGACGCGCGAGTTCGAAGAGCTCGACGTGCCCGATTTCGCCGATCATACCCGCGCCTTCCTCAAGATCCAGGAGGGCTGCAACAACTTTTGCACCTTCTGCATCATCCCTTGGTCGCGGGGCCTGTCGCGCAGCCGCAGTCCCGAGAGCGTGCTCGCCCAGGCGCGGCAGCTGGTCGCGTCGGGCTACAAGGAGATCGTGCTGACGGGCATTCACACGGGCGGCTACGGCGACGATCTCGAAAATTACCGGCTCGCCGACCTGCTTCGCGATCTGGATCAGGTAGAAGGGCTGGAGCGGATCCGCATCAGCTCGATCGAGGCCAGCCAGATCGACGACGCGATGATCGAGGTGCTGAACGGCTCGAAAAAAATGTGCCGGCATCTCCACATCCCATTGCAGGCGGGCGACGACGAAGTGCTGAAGCGCATGCGGCGCAAGTACACGACGGCCGAGTTCGCGGACAAGATCCGGCGGATCAAGGCGGCAATGCCGGGCGTGGCGATCACGACCGACGTCATCGTCGGGTTCCCGGGGGAGACGGACGCGCATTACGAGCGCGGCTACCGCTTCATGGAGGAGATCGGCTTCGCGGAGATGCACGTGTTCCCGTATTCCAAGCGGACGGGCACGCCTGCCGCGCGCATGGAGGATCAGGTCGCCGAAGAGGCGAAGCACGCGCGCGTCCAGCAGCTGATCGAGCTGTCCGAGCGCATGCAGGCCGATTATGCGGCGGATTGGGTCGGCGAAGTGCTGGAGATCATACCGGAGCGCGGGGAAAAAGGTCCGGCGGGCAGCGGCCTGATGAGCGGTCATGCGGACAACTATTTGAACGTCGTGTTCAAGGGCGATCCGTCCCTCGTCGGCCAATTGTGCCGGGTGATGATCGTCGAAGGCGGCGCGAACGAATGCCGCGGCGAGCTGGTCGAGGCGCCGGCGACAGGGCTTATGCCTGCCATGCAGGCTTAAATAGGAGGATACGGAAATGTTGGAGATATCGGCAGGCGGCGTCGTATACCGCCAAAACGGCGGCAAAATCGAGATTCAGATGATCGAGGACCGCTTCGGCAAGACGACGCTCGCAAAAGGCAAGATGGAGCCCGGCGAAACGATCGAAGAAACGGCGCTGCGGGAGATCATGGAGGAGACGGGCATCCGGGGAGACATCCGCTCTCCGCTATCCGTCATTCGCTATCAGTATGAATCGGCCGACAGGGCGACCGTTCAAAAAGAAGTTCATTATTATCTCGTCGAGGCCGGCGAGGGCACGCTGCAGGCGCAGATCGAAGAGATCAAGGGCGTCGCCTGGTATTCTCCGGAGGAGAGCTGGCGGCTCCAGCGCAGCGGCGGGTACGACAACAACGACGAGGTGCTGCGCGAAGCGCTTCGCCAGCTCGGCTTCGAGCCGCAGGACGGCCATGTCGTCGCTGCGGGCCGCTTCCCGATCTGGACGCCGGGCCAATCGGTCTCTTCCTTTATCGACCATACGCTGCTCAAGGCGGAGGCACGGACGGCGGATATCGAACAGCTGTGCCAGGAAGCGCTCGCTTATCAGTTCTACAGCGTCTGCGTGAACGGCAGATGGGTGCGGCTCAGCCGCGAACGGCTCGGCGGCACCAATGTCAAAGTATGCGCCGTCGTCGGCTTCCCGCTCGGCGCGGCCGCGACGCGCGCCAAGGCGTTCGAGGCGGCGGCGGCCGTCGAGGACGGCGCCTCCGAGATCGACATGGTGCTGTCGATCGGCAAGCTGCTCGACCGCGACTTCGATTCGGTCCAGCGCGACATCGCCTCGGTCGTGCGCGCCGTGCAGGGCGGCGCCCTCGTCAAGGTGATCCTGGAGACGGGCGCGCTCACGGACGAGCTGAAGCGCGAAGCCTGCCGCCTGTCCGAAGCGGCCGGCGCCGACTACGTAAAGACGTCCACGGGCTTCGGCCCGGGCAAGGCGACGGAAGCGGACATTCGGCTCATGCGTTCGTCCGTGTCCGGTCATGTCGGCGTGAAGGCGTCGGGCGGCGTTCGCGACGCGGCGACCGCCGAAGCGATGCTGCTGGCCGGCGCGAGCCGCATCGGCACGAGCTCGGGCATCGCCATCGTCGGCGGCGACCCGGCGGCGGCCGGCGCGTACTGACATGAGGCGCCTGCGGCGGCCGTTTAAGCGGCTGCGGGCAATGCCGGCTTGGGCGGCGGCTTGAACAGATAAGCGAGCGGCAGCGCCAGCAGCGAACAGGCGACGTTAAAGATCGTCTGCGCGTGCGCGATCTGGGCTGCGGCATTGCCGGGCGCGACGTAGGCTGCGGCCGCGAGCAGCTCGTGCCGAAGCGGGTAGAACAGCAGCACGCCGCCGAAGTTAAGCGCGACCTGCGACAGCGCGACGAGCTTGCCTCCGCGGCTGCCGCCAAGCGAGACGAGGAGTCCGGTCGCGCAGGTGCCGACGTTGGCGCCGAGCACGATCGCGACGGCCGTGTCCGGGCTCATGGCGCCCGCCGACACGAAGCCCATCGACATGCCGATGACCGCGGCGCCGGAGTGGATGAGCGCGGTGAGCACGGCGCCGCCGAGCACGCCGAGCCCGGGCTGCTGCGAGGCCAACTCCATCAAATGCGCGAACGTGCCCTGCCGTTGCAGCAGGGGCCCCATTGTCCGCAGGAGCGCGAAGCCGGCGAGGAGCAGGGCGAAGCCCGCGAGCACCGCCCCGCCGAAGCGGCAGGCTTCGTGCACGCGGCGGGGCAGCGGCGACAGCGCCCGCCACTCGCCGGACATCAGCGACAGGAGCCACAGGCCCGTTCCTGCGCCTAATAGAGGCAAGCCGTAGCGGTGCAGCTCCAGGCTCATGAGCTCCGTCGTCAGGCAGGTGCCGACGTTGGTGCCGAGCAGGATGCCGAAGCAGCGGGCGAAGGGCAGGATGCCGCTGTTGACGAGGCTGATCGTGAGCAGCGTGACGGCGGTTCCGCTTTGCAGCAGCGCGCTCGACGCCGTGCCGAGGGCGAATCCACGAAGCGGCGTCGACGTCGAGCGCGCCACGGCGAGCGCCATGCGGTCGCCGGCCCAGCTTGCGAGCGCGGCCTCCATCACCTTCATGCCGGAGAGCAGCAGCGCGAGGCCGACGACCGACAGCGAGATCAGATATAGCGTCATGGGATCGATTCTCCTTTTGGGATTACATAGCTGCGAACGGCAGGGGGACAGGACCGACCTGTCCCGTCTCGACCATCGTATGCGGCAATCGTACTAGACATGATAGAGAAAGGACTGAGCGCATGCCGACCGACAACAAGCCTTTTGCCGTGCTGAACCGCTCGCGCCGCCCGAGACTGGAGCTCGGGCACCCTTGGATTTTCGCCAATGAGATCGAACGCACCGAAGGCGAGCCGGAAGCGGGCGGCCTGCTGGAGGTTCGCGACCACCGGGGACAATTTCTGGCGACCGGCTACTGGAACCCCGCTTCGCAGATCTCGATCCGGATCGTGGCTTACGGGACGCTGGACGCGATGGACGAAGCCTTCTTCGAAGCGCGCTTCCGCGCATGCCTGGACTACCGCGAGCGGTTCGCGCCGGGCGACGAATCGTGCAGGCTCGTATTCGGCGAAGCGGACTTCCTGCCGGGCCTCGTCGTCGACCGGTTCGACGGCGTGCTCGTCGTTCAGGTGCTGACGCTGGGCATGGACAAAGCCCGCGAAGCGTGGCTGCCCGCCTTGGTGCGCGTGTTCGCGCCGAAGGGCGTGTACGAGCGCAGCGACGTCGGCGTCCGCACGCTCGAAGGGCTCGAGGAGCGCACGGGCGTCCTGTACGGCGATTGTCCGCGTTACTTGCGGATCGTGGAGAACGGCCTTTCCGTCCAGGTCGATATCGAAGGCGGCCAGAAAACCGGCTACTTCTTCGACCAGCGGGAAAATCGGGCGGCGATCGAGCCGCTGATGAAGGGCTGGGGCAAACGGAGCGGCATATCGGTAGAGGAGCGCGCGACGGAAGAGGGCGTCAGGCCCGTGCCCGTCAACGCCAACGGCAGCGTCGTCACGTTCCCGTACTGGGACGGCGCCACCGTGCTGGAGTGCTTCGCGCATACCGGCAGCTTCACGCTCCACGCTTGCAAATACGGCGCCAAGCGCGTCACTTGCCTGGACATTTCGGAGCACGGTATCGATACCGCCAGGACCAATGTAGCAACCAACGGCTTCGAAGACCGCGTCGAGTTCGTCGTCGCGGATGCGTTCGAGTATTTGCGCGAGCAGGTCAAAGGGCGCGAAGAACGCGCGGCAAGAGCCGGCGCAGGAGCGGAGGGCGCTGCCAAAGCCGGCAAGGCAGCGGCTAAAGTCGACACCTCTAAACCGCTGACCAAGCAGGGGCGCACGTGGGACGTCATCATCCTTGATCCGCCGGCGTTCGCCAAGACGAAGCGCGCCGTGCCCGGCGCCATCCGCGGCTACAAGGACATCAATCTGCAGGCCATGAAGCTGATCAACGAGGGCGGATACCTGGTCACGGCGAGCTGCTCGTACCATGTGCGTCCGGAGCTCTTCATGGAGACGCTGCTCGAAGCCGCGCGCGACGCGGGCAAAGTGTTGCGGCGCATCGTCTGGACCGGCGCCGGACGCGATCATCCGCAGCTGGTCGGCGTCGAAGAAGGGCATTACCTGAAGTTCGGCATTTTCGAAGTCAGGAGCCGCAAAGAGCTGTGATCGCATGCGCGCCGGCCGTCCGTTCCGCTACCCGCGGGGCGGGCGGTCCGTTTATTTTGCGGTGCGAACGTCTGTGCGGGTGTGTTACAATGTTCGCTAGAATCGGTTCAACTGACAGACTAGCATCGCTCGAATCGACGGATCGAAATTCAACTGTACGGAAAGGGGGGCGTGGGCCGTGAAGCTGAGATTGATCGCGGGCCGCTCGGGCAGCGGCAAATCGCATCTGATCAAGTCGGAGATCGCGGAGCGGATCGCGCAGGATCCCGCAGGGCCGCCGCTTCTGCTGATCGTGCCCGAGCAGGCGACCTTCCAGACCGAGTACGCGCTGGCCTCCGCACCGGGCTCGCGGGGTTTCATGCGCCTGCAGGTATTGAGTTTCAGGCGTCTCGCGTTTCGGGTCATGCAGGAGGCCGGAGGCTCGGCCGTCGTGCCGATCGCGGACGACGGGAAAACGATGCTGATCCACAAAGCGCTCGTCCGCCGGCAGGCGGAGCTTAAGCTTTACCGCAGCGGCGCGGGAGGGGCTACCTTGGCCGAGCGGATTGGCGAGCTGCTCACGGAATGGAAGCGGTACGGCACGGACCCGGCCGCGATAAGCTCGGTGCCGCTGGCCGGCCGCGGCGGCATACATTCCGCCGGCTTGGACCGCGAGGGGCCGGCAGGCGCCGCGGAGCAGGCGGCAGCTGCCGCCGAAGGCTTGCTGTCGGACAAGCTGCACGATCTGTCCCTGCTGTACGGGGACGTCGAGCGCGAGTTAGCGGGCCACTACCTCGACGGGGGAGGATTCGCTCGACTTTCTGATCCGCGGCGCGCCTGCGTCGACGCTGCTTCAGGACGCGGAGATTTGGCTCGACGGCTTCCACGGCTTCACGCCGAAGGAATATGGCGTCATCGAAGCGCTGCTGCGCCGCTGCGCGCGCGTATCCGCCGCGCTATGCATGGACCGTCCGTACGGGGCGGGCGAGCGTCCGGACGAACTAGACTTGTTTTATCAAACCGCGGACGCGTCCGCGCGCCTGTGCGCGACGGCCGAGGCGGCGGGCGCCACGCTCGAGCCTCCTGTCGTGCTGCGCCCCGGCGTGGCGCCGCGCTTCGCGGACTGCCCGATGCTGGCGCATCTGGAGCGGGCGATGGACGGCAGGCGCCGCTGGGACGGCGGAGAGGCGCAGCTGCAGCCGGAGCATCCGCGCTGCGGCTTGTCGATCCGGGAGGCCGCCAGCCGGAGAGCCGAAGCCGAGGCTGCGGCGAGGGACATGCTGCGGCGCGTCCGAAAGGACGGCATGCGCTGGCGCGACATGAGCGTATTCGCCCGCAATCTCGAAGATTACGGCGAGCTGCTTTCTTCCGTTTTCGAAGATTACGGCATCCCGTATTTCCTGGACGGCAAAGCGAGCGCCTCGCAGCATCCGCTCGTAGAGTTCGTTCGTTCGGCGCTGGAATGCGTGATCGGCGGCTGGCGATACGAGGCGTTTTTCCGCTGCGCGAAGACGGATCTGCTTCATCCGCAAGGGAACACCGTTGCGCGGGCGTCGGTCGACGCGCTCGAGAACTATGTCCTTGCGGCCGGCATCGACGGCTGGCGCTGGCATGACGACCGCAGCTGGTATTCGCTGTCGGCACGCGATCTGGAGGAAGAGGAAGACGAAGAAGACGGCGCCGCGCGCGGCGGCCCTTCCATGCAGGCGATCCGGGCGGCCCGCGACGCGCTGCTGGCGCCGCTCCGGACATTGGAATCGCGCTTCAAGCGGTCCAAGACGCAAGCCGACCTCAGCCGCGCGCTTTATCTTCTTTTGGAGGAGACGGCTGCGCCGGACCGCCTGGAGCTATGGAGCAGGCACGACGAACTGGCAGGCGAGCCGCTGCGCGCCCGCATGCACCGTCAGCTATGGGACGGTGCGATCGGGCTGCTCGATCAGCTCGTAGAGCTGATGGGGGACGAGCCGGCGGATCCGGCCTTGTTCGCGGGGATGCTCGACGCGGGGCTCGAGTCGATCCGCCTCGGGGTCGTGCCGCCTTCGCTCGATCGCGTCTTGGTCGGGACGCCCGAGCGCACGCGCACGGATCGCATATCGGTACTGTATCTGCTTGGCGTGAATGAAGGCATAATGCCAAGAGCGATCAAGGACGACGGCCTTTTGACCGAGGAGGAACGGGTCAAGTTGGCCGAAGCGGGCGTCGCCATGGCGCCGGGCGCCCGCCGGCGGCTGCTGGACGAGGAATTTCTCGCGTACTTGGCGCTGACGGCGCCGTCCCGGCATCTGTGGGTCAGCTACGCGCTCGCGGACGAAGAGGGCCAGAGCCTGATCAGATCCAGCCTGATCGGCCGGATCCGGTCCTGGTTCCCCGGCGTGCCGGTCCGGTCCGAGTCGGCCGAGCCGCAGCCCGGATCCTCGGACGAAGCGCAGCTGTCGTTCGCCGTCCGGCCCGGCCGCGCGCTGACGCATACGGTCGCCATGCTGCGCAGGCACAGGCAGGGCGACGCGCTGTCGCCGGGCTGGCGCTCGGCGTACCGTTGGCTCGTCGAGCGGGAGCCGTGGCGTTCGCGCCTGTCCGTCCTGCTCTCTTCGCTGCGGTTCAGCAACGAGGAGCGACCGCTCAGGCCGGAGACGAGCCTCCTGCTGTACGGCGACCGGCTGCTCGCCAGCGTGTCGCGGATGGAACGGTTCGTCGCTTGTCCGTTCAGGCATTACGCCGCGCACGGGCTCCGGCTCAAGGAGCGGCGCATGTACCGCGTGGACGCGCCGGATATCGGCCAGCTGTTCCATGCCGCCCTCCGGCAGACGACGGAAAAGCTGTTGATGGGCGATCCGTCGGCAGGAGACGCGGGCCTTTGGCATAGCGAAGCCGCGGCCGCGGTCGAGCGGCTGCTGCCGAAGGTGCAATCGCAAATTTTGCTGTCCTCGAACCGGCACCGCACGATGGCGCGCAAGCTCAGCCGGATCGTCTCGCAGACGTCCGCCATGCTCGGGGAGCATGCCGCGCTGTCCGCTTTTCGCCCGGTCGGCCTTGAAGTGGACTTCGGGCCGCAAGGTATTATGCCGCCGCTCAGCTTGTATTTGGGGGACGGCAGATGGATGGACGTCGCCGGCCGGATCGACCGGGTCGACGCGGCGGAGTCGCAGGACGGCACTCTTCTGCGGATCCTCGACTACAAATCGAGCGCGGTCAAGCTGAGGCTCGACGAAGTGGCGCACGGCCTTTCGCTGCAAATGCTGACCTACCTGGACGTCGTCGTCACGCATGCGCCGCATTGGCTAGGACGGCCGGCCAAGCCGGCGGGCGTGTTGTATTTGCACGTTCACAATCCGCTGCTGCACACGGCGAACGGTCTCGACGAGACCGGCGCGGAGGAAGCGATCCGCAAGGAATACCGCATGGAAGGGCTCGTGCTGGCCGACGGCGAAGCCGTTCAACTGATGGACGAGTCGCTCGAGAGCAGCGCCAAGTCGTCGGTCGTTCCCGTCGAATATAAAAAGGACGGCAGCTTCTCCGCCCGTTCGCAGGTGGCCGACGGCGCGCAGTGGGAGACGCTGCGCAAGGCGGTCCGCCGCAACATATCCAAGATCGGCAAGCGGATCGTGGACGGCGACGTCGATATCGCGCCTTACCGGCTGGGCAAGCGAAGCCCATGTACGGTGTGCGAGTTCCGGCCGGTATGCCAGTTCGACGGTCAGCTCGAGGGCAACCGCCATCATGCGCTGCGCCGTCCGGCGAACAAAGACGAGGTCTGGGAATGGCTCGGCGAAGACGAAGGGGAAGGAGGAGACGAATCTTGAGCGAATCGCGGGGAAACGGGGACGATGAACAGCTTGCCTTTGATTGGGACGGTCTGTTCGGCGCCGGCGGGCAGGCGGACGGAACGGACGAACGGTCCGTAATAGAAGCTGGGGCCGCGACGGGCGGACAGGAGACGGCAGAAGCCGCGAGCAAGCTCGCGTTGACCGGTGTCGCCCATGGCGGAGACGGGCTGGCGGCTACCTATGCCAGGCCCGAGGGCAGCCGCTGGACGGCGGAGCAATGGGCGGCGATCGCGGCCGGCGGCCGCGATCTGCTCGTCGCCGCGGCGGCGGGCTCGGGGAAGACCGCCGTGCTCGTCGAGCGGATCATCTCCCGCATCGCGGACGAGCGCGACCCGCTTGACGTGGACGCGCTCCTCGTCGCCACCTTCACGAAGGCCGCCGCCGCCGAGATGAAGGAGCGGATCCGGGCGGCGCTGGAGCTGAAGCTCGAGCAGTCGCCCGGATCCGCGCACCTTCGCCGGCAGCTTGCCCTGCTGCCGCGGGCGTCGATTACGACGCTGCACTCGTTTTGCATGGAGACGGTGCAGCGGTATGCGCCGCTGATCGGGCTCGATCCGGGCTTTCGGATCGCGAACGAGACCGAGGCGGAGCTGCTGCGCATGGACACGCTCGACGAGCTGTTCGAGGCGCGCTATGAAGAGGAGCTGGCGCTCGGAGAAGACGGGACGCTGGCGACGCTGGCGGACATGTACGGCGGCCAGCGCTCCGACGAGCCGCTGCATCGCCTGGTCCTGGAGCTGTTCGACTTTTCCCGCAGCCACCCGTGGCCGGATGCGTGGCTGCGCGCTACCGCGGCGAGCTTCGATATCCGCGGCGAAGCGGAGCTTGCCTCGTCGCCTTGGGTGCAGAGCATGCGCGCGGACGTGCTCCTGGCGCTGTCCGGAGCCGCAGGTCTGCTGCGCGCCGCCCGGGAGCTCGCTTCGGCGCCGGGCGGGCCTGAGCCATACGCTTCCACGCTCGCCGAGGATGCGGCGCTCGTGGCGGCGTTGACCGAGACGGTGACCAATCGGCCCTGGACGGCGTGGAGGGAGCCGTTCGCGTCGGCTTCGTTCGGACGGCTCAAGGCCTGCCGCGGCGACGGCTACGACCCGGAGCTGCAGGAACGGGTGAAGCAAATGCGGGACGAGGCCAAAAAGACGGTGACCCGGCTGGCGGAAGAATGGTTCGTCCGCTCGCCTTCGCAATACGCGGAGGAGCTCGCCGCGCTGGCGCCCAGAATGCGCGAGATCGCGGAGCTGGTCATCGCGTTCGGCGACAAGTACGAGGCGGCGAAGCGGGCGAAGGGGCTGCTCGACTTCGGCGATCTGGAGCATTACGCGCTGCGGATTTTGCGCGCTGCCGACAGCTCGCCGCAAGCGGTGCGGCCATCGGATGCCGCCCTTGCCTACCGGGAGCGCTTCAGGGAGATCCTGCTCGACGAGTATCAAGATACGAACGAGGTGCAGGAGGCGATCGTTTCCCTGATCGCGAGGACGAATCCCGGCAACGTATTCATGGTCGGCGACGTGAAGCAGAGCATTTACGGCTTCCGGCTGGCGGAGCCCGGGCTGTTCCTGGCGAAGTACAAGACCTACGACATATGGACGCCGCAGGGGCCGGAGTCTGCGGAAGGCGGCGCCGGCGAGTCGGGGACAAGCGGCGTGGATGCCGGGCTCAGAATCGACCTGGCGCGCAATTTCCGCAGCCGCAGCCGCGTGCTGGACGCGGTCAACCACGTGTTCAGGCTGATCATGCGCGAACCTGTCGGCGAGATGGACTACGACCGTCGCGCCGAGTTGATCTACGGCGAGGGTTATCCGGCCGAAGAGACGGCGGCGGACGCGTCCGGCAGAGAGGAGATGCCGTCGTATTCGGTGGAGATGCTGCTCATCGATACGGGTGCGGGGAGCGTCGGAGCTCGCAGAACCGAGAGCGCCTCGACGGATCGCGTTGCCGACACCGCCGGTGCAGGCGGCGCCGACGAGGGCCCGGAAGCCGAAGAGGAGGAGCTCGAGAGCGCCCAGCTCGAAGCCCGCTGCATCGCGGCGGAGATCGCCAGGCTGACCGGCACGGACGGCTCGGGGCGCCCGCCGTTCGCCGTCTACGACGGGCGAAGCGGCCTGCATCGCCCGCTGGCCTACCGGGACATCGTCATCCTCCTTCGGGCGGCGACTTCGCTCGCTCCCGTCGTGCTCGAGGAGCTGCGGGCGGCGGGGATTCCGGCGTACGCGGATTTGGCGACCGGCTATTTCGCGGCCGTCGAGGTCGACGTGATGTTATCCTTGCTGCACATTATCGACAATCCCGATCAGGATATCCCGCTGGCGGGCGTGCTGCGGTCCCCCATCGTCGGACTCAGCGCGGACGAGCTCGCCGCCGTTCGGATCGTCGACCGCGCCGGCTCCTTCTGGTCGGCCGTGCGAGCCGCCGCCGAAGGCATCGGGGACGAGGCGCTGCGGGACAAGCTCGCAGCCTTCGTCGAGGCGCTCGAAGGCTGGAGAACGTTCGCGCGCCGGGAGCCGCTCGGCGAGCTGCTCCATGCGTTGTACCGGGATACCGGGTACTTCGACTTCGTCGGCGGGCTTCCCGGCGGCGGGCAGCGGCAAGCGAACCTCCGAGCGCTCATCGACCGCGCCAGGCAGTACGAACGCAACTCCAGCTATCGCGGGTTGTTCCGGTTTTTGCGGTTTTTGGGGCGCATGCGCGAAACGGGCGGCGACCTGGGTGCGGCAAGGGCGGTCGGCGAACAGGAGGACGTCGTGCGCGTGGTCTCCATTCACAAGAGCAAAGGGCTCGAGTTTCCCGTCGTATTCGTAGCGGGCCTCGGACGCAGGTTCAACCGGCAGGATTTAAGCGGGATGTTTTTACGGCACAAGAAGCTGGGCTTCGGTCCGCGGATGGTGGAGCGGGTGACGCGCGTCTCCTACCCGACGCTGCCGCAGCTTGCGATCCGCCGGCGAATGAAGGCGGAGCTGCTCGCGGAGGAGATGCGCGTGCTGTACGTCGCCCTCACCCGTCCCAAGGAAAAGCTGATCTTGATCGGCACGACGAAGGACGCGGCGAGCGACCTGGATCAATGGCGTCGGACGGCCGCTGACGCAACGGATCGGCTTCAGGACCATGCCGTCGCGGCGGCCGGCCGTTATCTGGACTGGCTCGGGCCGGCCTCGGTCCTGACGGGAGCGGACTGGCTCGCCGGCGGATCGTCCGACGCGCCAGGGGCTGGCGAAGCAGCCGCTCAAGCGGCCGCGGGCGGGGACGCCGCGGCTCATCGAACGTTGCGTTTGCCTGCGCCGACAGCCTGGACATGCCGCGTCATTCCGTCCCGCGCGCTTTTATCGCCAAGAACGCAGGAGCGGTCGGCGCTGGAAGGAGAGCCGCTTTGGAACCTCGCGACGCGGCTCGAGCCGCTGCCCGGTCCGGCATCTCCCGCTGGGGAGGCCGCTTATGCCGCGCTTTCCTGGCAGGATCCGCACGCGGCCGCCTCGCGGGCGGCGGCCAAAACGTCGATTACCGCGATGAAGTCCGCGCGCGACTTCGATGGCGCCGGTCGTCCCGCGGCCGGATCGGCGGCAGGCGAACGGACGAAGACACTTGAACCGGCGGACGACCTCGACGCGCAGCAAGACCGCAGTGGCGCCGGGGGCTTTCCGGAACCGCAGGATTCGGCGCAAATGCCGGATCTGGAGGAAATGCGCCACCCGGCCTGGAATCCCGAAGAAGTGCCCGATTCCGGCTATTGGACGTATCGCCTGCGCCGGCCGAAGTTCATGGCCGCCAGAAGGATGAGCGCGGCGGAGCGGGGCACGGCCGTGCATCTGGTGATGCAGCATTTGCCGATCGGCCGATCGCCGGATCGCGCGGAAGCCGAAGTGGCGGCGCTGCTCGAGCGTCTGACCGCGCAGCTGATTCTGACGCAAGAGCAACGAGAGGCTGCGGAACGCGTCGATATCGCCTCCTTTTTCCGAACGGAGCTGTACGCGCGAATGGGCCGGGCCGCCCGTCTCTGGCGGGAATGGCCGTTCAGCGCGGGCATTCCCGCGGCTGAAGCGCATCCCTCGGCCGACGCCGACGAGCTGAAAGGGGAGACGGTTCTCATTCAAGGCGTGCTCGATTGTCTGTTCGACGATGGCGAGCGCCTCGTGCTGGTCGATTATAAGACCGATGCCGTCCCGGACCGCGACTGGCAGGCGGCAGCGGAAAAGCATCGATTCCAGATGGAGATGTACGCGCGCGCCGTCGAAGGCATCATGGGGAGAAAGGTCGACGAGGGCCATATCTACTTCGTGGAGGGCGGCGTCGGCGTGCAGCTCTATTAAGTTCCGCATATCCGCAACGGTCCGGTCGCCGGGCCGTATAACCTCCTGAATTCGAATGAGAGGACTGGGGTCATGTCAGGCAAAAAGAAATACACCGTACCGATCATGCTGGCGATCATCACGATGCTGACGTTTTTGATCGTCGTGCTGTTCTCCCGCGTGCTTCTGGACGGGCAATCGCTGAAGACCGAACGGGGCCAGCGGCTTGCGTCGAGCTACAACTATTGCATCTTGTACGCGACTGCACTGAAGGATGGCTCCGCCGGTCTGCTCGAAGCGGACAACGAAGAAGCCCGCATGCAGGCCGCAAAGATGTTGGGCAAGCTTGACACCGCCGCCGGAGAATGCGGCGTCGGCGTGCTGTTTGAATCCGGCACGCGCACGGGCCTGAGCAATGAAGAAGCCACGTTGGCCGCCTCCGAGCCGATGCAGAAGATCAGCGCCGCGCTCGAGCCGGTCGGCGCAAGCGGCGAAGCGCTCACCCCGGAAGAGCGGGCCACCCTGACCGCGGCGGCTGCATCCGCGGACAAGCTGTCCGGCATACTAAGCGCCTATACGGCGCCGACGGGTCCCGACCGGTTCAGGCAAATGCAGGCCGGCGTCGACTGGGTGCCCGTCGCGCAGGACTTTGTCAAAGCGCTGAAGGAAGCGGCCGCCGCGATCGGTTGACGGTTTTCCCGCGAGCGCGGGCCGCGATTGGACGAGCCCTGCGGACGTAGAGTATGATATTCATATACGAAGCACACTAGCTGGAGGCTGAGCCTATGGATACGCTGTTTACCAAGATCATCAACCGCGAGATTCCGGCCGATATCGTGTACGAGGACGAGGACGTGCTGGCCTTCAGGGACATCCGCCCGCAAGCGCCCGTTCATGTGTTAGTCATTCCCAAAAAGCCGATCCCGACGATGGACGCCGCCGAGCCGGAGGACGCGCTGCTGCTGGGCAAGCTCATGCTCGCCGCGCAGCGGGTCGCCAGGGACTCGGGCATCGCCGAGAGCGGCTACCGCCTGATCAACAACTGCAATCCCGACAGCGGGCAGGAAGTGTACCACGTACATATTCACGTGCTGGGCGGGGAAAAACTCGGACCGCTGAACGCCCGTCCGGCGCAAGCATAATTCCTTTCAAATTCGGCCTCGGGAAAGTTGACACTGCCTTTCCCGATCGCCTATAATGAAGTTTGATAACCGTGTGTTGTGGTCTGTTCCGGAGGGAGGGAAAACAGGTGTCCGAAACGAAAGTTCGCAAAAATGAAACACTCGACGCTGCACTCCGCCGCTTCAAGCGTTCGATCGCTAAAGACGGCGTTCTCGCGGAACTGAAAAAACGCAAGCACTACGAGAAACCGAGCGTTAAGCGGAAGAAGAAGTCCGAGGCTGCTCGTAAACGCAAGTTCTAGGAGGAATAACGCATTATGAACCTCGCGGACCGTTTGAACGAAGACATGAAGCAGGCGATGAGGGCCCAGGATAAGTTTCGCCTGACCACGATTCGCATGGTTCGTGCGGCGGTCAAGAATCAAGAGATTGAGCTGCGCCGCCCGCTCGAGGATAACGAAGTTATCGAGATCCTGAGCCGCGAAGTCAAACAACGCAAGGATTCCCTCCAGGAATTCGGCAAAGCGGGCCGCGACGATCTGGCCACGGCCGCAGCGTCGGAGATCGACATCATCAGCGAGTACCTGCCCACACAGCTAGGCGAAGAAGAAATCAAGACTCTCGTTACACAGACCATTCAAGAGACCGGTGCTTCTTCCAAAGCGGATATGGGCAAGTTAATGGGTGCACTGATGCCCAAGGTGAAGGGACGCGCGGACGGCAAGCTCGTCAACCAGATCGTCCAACAACTACTGCAATGATCATCTCGAGAACGACAGGCACTCTCCGTCAGGGGAGTGCTTTTTGCGTCCTTGCGGCAGCTTAAGGGTACAATAAATGGAGACACCTCGGCGCAAATATGAAACGTAAAGCCCTTACATAACGTACTGAAAGTCATACGGGGCTGCGGTATGCCGCATGATAACCGCAACCGGAGTTTCCCGGGGGAGGGGGGAGAAGCTTTTTTGACCCGTCAAGGTGAAACGAAAGCGAAGACGCGGCGGACGCGCGCTCGGCTGATGTGGCCGCTGGCCACGCTGTTGCTGCTGGCGTTCTCGTTTGCGGCAAGCGAGCCTTCCGCCAAGGCAGAAACGAAGGCATCGCCCGCCGCCGCAAAAGGCTATTCTGTGTACGTCATTCCGGTGACCATGACGGTAGAACGCGGACTCGCCTCATTTCTGGATCGGGCGTTGACGGAGGCGGAGGAAGCCGGCGCCGCGCTCGCCGTGCTGGAGATCGATACGCCTGGAGGCAGCCTCGCCAGCGCGGAAGCGATCGGGGAGCGCATCCGTTCGGCCAAGATTCCGACGATGGCGTTCGTCAAAGGCAAGGCCGCGTCGGCAGGCGCCTACATCGCGCTCAACGCGAACCGCCTCTATATGTCGCCCGGCTCCACGATCGGCGCCGCGATGGTGGTGAACGCCGCCGGCGAGGCCGTCGAGAGCCCGAAGATCGTTTCCTTTTGGAGCAAGCAGATGAGCTCGGCAGCCGAGATGAACGGACGCGACGGACGGATCGCCGTCGGCATGGTGGATCCGAACGCGGTCGTCGAGATCAAGGGGCTAAACCGGACCAAGCCGAAGGGCGAGATCATCTCCCTGAGCGCCGACGAGGCGTTAAAGGCGGGGTATGCGGAAGGGCAAGCGGAGACGGTGGATCAAGCAATCGCCGCAGAAGGGCTTGCGGAGCTCACGGTCGTTCACGAAAATCCGACCCTTGCAGAACGCGTCTCGCAGACGCTCACGAGTCAGGCGATATCGACGCTGCTGCTTATCGTCGGCATCGCAGGCATACTCATCGAACTGGTCGTACCCGGCTTCGGCGTTCCCGGTATATTAGGATTGCTATCGTTCGGCTTGTACTTTTTCGGGCAGCAGATTGCCGGGTTTGCCGGACGCGAATCGATCGTGCTGTTCGTGGCCGGCGTCGTCTTTATCGTCCTGGAAATGTTCGTCCCAAGCTTCGGCATCCTCGGCTTGTTGGGCGGGGCAGGCATCGTCAGCGGCGTCGTTACCGCCGCCTACGATACGGGCAACGCGTTCGAATCTCTAGGGTACGCCTTGCTGATCGCGCTTGTGCTCGTTCTCTTCGTCGCGTACGTCTTCCGCAGGCGCGGGATATGGAACCGGTTCATCCTGCAGGAGCGTCTTACTGCCGAGCAGGGCTTCGTTCCGAGCGGCGACGATCGCGAGCTGCTCGTGGGGAGCGAGGGCATGACGCTGTCGCCGCTTCGACCGTCCGGCGTCGCCGAGATCGGAGGACGACGCGTCGACGTCATTTCGAGCGGACAGTTTTTGAACGCCGGACAGCGGATCGAGGTCGTATCCGTCGACGGGACGAGAATTTTGGTCAGAGCCATGCACCAGACGGAGTAAGCTAAATTTATTCGATACGGAGGGATTGCGTTTGGATCCGAATGTACAGCTTTTGATTATCGGCGCACTGATTATTATCGCGCTTGCCGTGTTTTTCAGCTTTTTCCCGTTTATGCTCTGGATATCCGCCCTCGCTTCCGGCGTGCGGATCAGCATCATCACGCTCGTCGCCATGCGGCTTCGCCGCGTCGTGCCAAGCCGGATCGTCAATCCGATGATCAAGGCGACCAAAGCCGGGCTAGGGCTTAATATCAATCAGCTGGAAAGCCACTTTCTCGCTGGGGGCAACGTCGACCGCGTCGTCAACGCGCTGATCGCGGCGCAGCGGGCGAACATCCCGCTTCCGTTCGAGCGGGCGGCCGCGATCGATCTGGCGGGCCGCGACGTGCTCCAGGCCGTGCAAATGAGCGTCAACCCGCGCGTCATCGAGACGCCGGTCGTATCGGCCGTCGCCAAGGACGGCATCGAGGTGAAGGTCAAGGCAAGAGTCACCGTGCGCGCCAATATCGACCGGCTCGTCGGCGGCGCCGGCGAAGAGACGATCATCGCCCGCGTCGGGGAAGGCATCGTCAGTACGAACGGCTCGGCTAATTCGCACAAGGACGTGCTTGAAAATCCAGATCTCATCTCGCGGACCGTGCTTGCCAAAGGTCTCGACGCAGGGACTGCCTTCGAGATTTTGTCGATCGATATCATGGACGTCGACATCGGCAAAAACATCGGCGCCCATCTTCAAACGGAGCAAGCGGAGGCCGACAAGCGCATCGCGCAGGCCAAGGCGGAGGAGCGTCGCGCGATGGCCGTCGCGCAGGAGCAGGAGATGAAGGCGCGCGTCGTCGAGATGCGGGCGAAGGTCGTCGAGTCCGAGTCCGACGTGCCGCTCGCGATGGCCGAAGCGCTGCGCGGCGGCAAGATGGGCGTCATGGATTATATGAATCTGAAAAACCTCGAGGCGGATACGCAAATGCGCGGTTCGATCGGCAAGGGCGAGGCGGGTTCTAACAACGGCGAGGAGCGTTGACCGCCATGGAGCAGTTGATCCGTTTTTTGCTCGGGAACATTTACTTTGTCATCGTGGCGCTGGGCATCCTGTTCGTCCTGTTCCGCAAATCGCCGCTTGAAAAGCCGCCGGACGGCAGGCCGGGCAATCGCCCATCCGGGCGCATGCCGGACTTCGGCGGGGCCGGTCTGCCGCGTCCGATGCGGCCGGCAGCGGATCCGAAGCCGGCTCCCAGGCCGATGACCGCGCAGCAGCCGATCGAGCGGCGGGAGGGACCGGCAGCATCCGAACGGAGGCAGCCGCCGATCGTGACGCTGCCCGCGCGTCCGCGCAGCGTAGACGCGGCAGAAGAGGAGCGCGGAGCTCCTGCCGGCGACAGGCAGATCGTCTACCGCAGCCCTGGCAGTCCGCCGCCGACGCCCGTGCCGTGGGCCGGCGAAGGCGAATCGGGCGGCGAAGGCGTGCCCTCCGCATCCGCGGCACAAGCCGCGCGCGAGGACGCAGCCTATCACGCGGACGCGAACGCATCGCCGCTGTACGCATCCGCGCAGCCGCAGGGCGCTGTGTCCCAGGCTAGGCCGAAGCACAGCGAGCTGGCTCGCGCCGTGATGTGGGCAGAGATTTTGGGACCGCCGCGTTCGCGCAAGCCTTTTCGAAGATAGCGATGCTGTTAAACATGAACGTATGAGCCGTCTTGCTCGGGAATCGTCCCGGCAAGGCGGCTTTTATATGCCTTGTCAGCCGCCGGGGCGCCTGCCGCCGTTCTCATATTCTCCGCGCGCCTCGCATATAGATGGAACGTATGGGAGGGGGGACGCGTCATGCCGCGTGTCGGACGCAAGCTGCGCAAATGGACGGCCCGCGTCCTCGATCTGCCGCAGGACGTCGTCATGGACGTGCCGCGGATCACGATGATCGCGGGACTCCAGCTGACGGTGGAAAATCATCGCGGCGTGCTTCACTTTTCGCAGGATCGGCTGCGGCTCGCGATGGACCGCGGCGAGCTGGAGATCATCGGGAGCGATCTCGTCATCCGGCTCATCGGAGGCGAGGAAGTGTTCGTCGAAGGGAAAATCACCGGCGTGCTGCTGCATCCGGGCGATTGAGAGCCGCGGCGGCAGCGCTTCGGCGCGATAGCCCGTTCGGGCCGGTACACCGGGAACGGGGCGCATAAACGGATTGCAGGGCGCCGCTGCGGCGGCCGCCGGCGTTCATGCGGGGGGACAAGCCTGTAGAGGGGGAGAAGCCGTTGAAGGGTCAATGGTTAAGCTTCATGCGCGGCAGCGTGCGCGTCAGACTCGTCGGCGGGGACAGCCGAATCTTTTTGAACGCCGCCGGCTCGAATCGGATCGAACTGTGGGGGGATCGCTTACGACCGGGAAGGGCGGTTATCGTTCTGGGTTTCCGTGCCGGACTTTTTCTCGCTGCGCCCGTTGCTCCGCATGGCGGGCAGCCGCCCGCGCGTGCTGGAGCGCCGCGGCTTGCCTTTCAAGCTGGGCCGCCTGTCCCGGCGCAAGACGTTCGCGGGCGGCCTGCTGTTTTTCGTCGCGGCGTTGTTTGCGCTGTCGACGCTCGTGTGGGACGTGCAGGTTCATACGGACGACACGGTGCCCGAAGCGGAGATCCGCAAGGCCGCGGCCGCGGAAGGCATTCGGCCGCTGCAATGGTCTCCCCGCCTGCCGGATGCCACGGAACTGGCGCACCGGCTCGCGCGCAGGCTGCCCGACGCGGCGTGGGTAGGCGTGGAGAAAAGCGGGACGCGCTACGTCATTAATGTCATTCGGTCAAACAAGCCCGAAGTGAATAAAGAAAGCGGACCGAGCGACCTGATCGCGAAGGCGGACGCCGTCGTGACGCGGATCGTCGCGGAGAGCGGCAAGCCGCAGGTCGCGCGCAACGCGCGCGTGCGCAAGGGAGAGACGCTGATCTCCGGACAACTCGGCGAAGCCGACCGGGTCAAGCTGGTCGCTTCGGAGGGCGAAGTGCGCGGTCTCGTCTGGTACGAATACGGCATCGTGTCGCCGCTGGCGCGAAGCACGAACTATTATACGGGCGATTCGGCGGACCGGACCTATCTCGTCATCGGCAACCGGGCGCTGCAGACGAGCGGCTACGGACAGGAGCCGTACGCGGCATCGAACACGTTCGCGGATTGGCGGACGTTCAAGTGGGGGGAGCTGGACGCTGCCCTTCGCCATCCTGAAGGAAAAGGAAATGGCGGTCGAAAAACGGAGCGAACGCCTGACGCCCGGCGCGGCGAGAGATGCCGGGCTGGCGCAAGCGCGGGCTGAAGCGTTGTCCGCGGCGGGCGAGGACGCCGTCATCAAGGCGGAAAAAATTTTGCATGAACAAACGGAGAATGGTAAAGTGATGATACGCGTACTGTTTGAAATCGAACAATCGATTGCCGTACGGCGCCCGATCGCGACCGATCCCAAGACGCAGGGGGGAATGAGGCTTTTTGACAGACAGCAGGCAGTTCATTACGATTCCTCTCCGCAACGCCGCGGAGGGACTGGCTTTGTTCGGTCCGCAGGACAAGTACCTACGCATGATCCAACAGGAGACGGCAGCCGTCATCCATTCCCGCGACGCGGAGATTACCGTCGAGGGCGCGGAGGACGAACTGCGGTCTCTTCAACAATTTTTCGACACGGTCCTCCAGCTGATCCGCAGCGGCCTTACCGTAGGGGAGCGCGACATGCGCTACACCTTCGAGCTGGCCCGCGAGATGAAAGCAGACCAGCTGCTCGCGCTGTTCCAGGGCGAGATCACGACCACGTACCGGGGCAAGCCGATCGCCCCCAAGACGCTCGGCCAACGCCATTACATTACGATGATCCGCAAAAAGGACATCGTGTTCGGCATCGGTCCCGCCGGCACCGGCAAGACGTATCTGGCCGTCGTATCGGCCGTGGCCGCGCTCAAGGAAGGGCGGGTCAAGCGCATTCTGCTGACCCGCCCCGCCGTAGAAGCAGGGGAGAATCTGGGCTTCCTGCCGGGCGACATGCAGGAGAAGGTCGACCCTTACCTGCGACCGCTCTACGACGCGCTGAACGACGTGCTCGGCCCCGAAGGCGTCGCCAAGGCGCTCGAGCGGGGCATGATCGAGATCGCGCCGCTCGCCTATATGCGCGGGCGCACGCTCGACGATTCGTACGTCATCCTCGACGAGGCGCAGAATACGACCGGCGAGCAGATGAAGATGTTTTTGACGCGCCTCGGCTTCGGCTCCCGGATGGTCATCACCGGCGACGTGACGCAGATCGACCTGCCCAAGGGCAAGAAGTCCGGCCTGAACGAAGCGCAGCGCATTCTGAAGGATATCCCCGAGATCGGCCTCGTGTACTTCTCCGAGCAGGACGTCGTCCGCCATGCGCTCGTGCAGAAGATCATCGTGGCTTATCAGAAGGACGACGAGACAAATACGTAAAGGAGCGAGCGCCGGATGAATCGGACACGAAGCGGCCCGGCGGGTACTTTATCATCCTTTGCTGCTGCAGGATGGAAGCAGAGCGCGGCGGTCAAGGGGCTGCTGCTGCTCGCGTTCGTCCTGCTGTTTTATTTCAGCCTGGCGACGCGACTCGTGCCGGAGACTTACGATATCACCCTGGGCGCGAAGAGCGAGCACGACATCAAGGCGCCGCATCAGGCGACCGACGAGAAGGCGACGCTCAAAGCCCAGGAGGAAGCGGCCGAAAAGATCGGCGCCATCTATCCGTACGTGGCGCTGCACAATGAAAATCTGATCGACAGCATCCTCGTCCGCATCGACCAGCTCAACCAGGACGACCAGGTGACGCTGGAGCAGAAGATCGAGATCTACCGCACCGAGCTGCCGGGCAGGGTGGATCAATTCATCGATACGTTCATCAGCACGAATTCGGGCTCCGGCGTCTATTCGGCGAGTTTGTTCGCGGAAATGAAAAAGGCCGTCCAGGCGCAGGCGTACCGGATACCCGAAGAGACGTTTTACAAGCTGCCGAAGCTGACGACCGAGCAAATCGCGGAGATGCGTACCGTCGGCCGCGATGTCGTCCGCAGGCTGATGGCCGATCCGATCACGGACGCCGAAGCCGCGCGCGCGAAGGTGGCGGAGCTGGTCAACGGCAGCTCGCTCGCGCTCAAGACCCAGCGGGAGATCGTGCAGGAGCTGTCCAGGTTCGTCCTGACGCCGAACAAGTTCTACGACAAGGACGCGACCGAAGAAGCCAAGGTCCAGGCCAAGCAAAATACGCCGCTCGTCGTCATCAAGCAGGGCGACGTGATCGTCAAGGGCGGACAAGTCATCGACCAGGAAACTTACGAGCGGCTCGACGCCTTCGGCCTGCTGCAGGAGCAGCGGACCTATTGGCCGCAGCTCGGCGCGCTTATGCTGGCGGTGCTGTTCATGCTCGCGCTCTATAGCTACGCGGAGCTGACGGCTTCCGCGGCCAAGCCGGCGATGAAGCGGACGAACGTCGACTGGCTCATGCTTTTATTCATTTTCGCCATCAACATTCTCGTCATGCACCTGGTCGCGTTGGCGCACAGCGAGGCGTGGCCGTATATCATCTATATCGCGCCGCTCGCGCTCGGCAGCATGCTGATGACGCTGCTCATCGACGTGCAGACCGCGATGGTCGGCTCGCTGTTGTTCACGATACACGCGAGCATCGTCATGAACGTCGAGCAGACGAGCCTGTTCGATTTCCGCTTCGGCTTCGTCGCCGCAGTCGTGCTGTTCACGTCGGTGCTGGCGATCCACCGGGCGAGCCAACGGTCGGCCATCCTGAAGGCCGGGATCATGGTCAGCCTGTTCGGCTCGTTCGCGGTGACCGCGCTGACGCTGGTCGGCCCGGACCCGGACCGGGCGCAGCTCGTCCAGTCGGTCGGCTTCATGCTCGCGAGCGGCCTCCTGACCGCCGTCCTCGTCATCGGCATCATGCCGTTTTTCGAGATGACGTTCGGGATCTTGTCCGCGCTCAAGCTGGTGGAGCTGTCCAATCCGAACCACCCGCTGCTTCGCAAGCTGCTGACGGAGACGCCGGGAACCTATCATCACAGCTTGATGGTAGGCAACTTGTCCGAGGCGGCGGCGGAGTCGGTCGGCGCGAACGGATTGCTCTGCCGGGTCGGCTCCTTCTACCACGACGTCGGCAAGACGAAGCGGCCGCTCTATTTTATCGAAAATCAAAACGGCGGGGACAATCCGCACGACAAGCTCGATCCGAAGGTCAGCGCCTCGATCATCATCGCTCACGCCCGCGACGGCGCGGAGATGCTGAAGGCCCACAAGCTGCCTAAGCAGATCCGGGACATCGCCGAGCAGCACCACGGCACGACTTTCCTGAAGTTTTTTTATTACAAGGCGGTTAAGCAGGCGGAGCAGGCCGGCGTGGACAATGAATGGACGGAGGACGACTTCCGTTATCCCGGTCCCAAGGCGCAGTCCAAGGAAGCGGCCATCGTCGGCATCGCGGACAGCGTAGAAGCGGCGGTCCGTTCGCTAGGGGCGCCTACTGTGGAGCAGGTCGAATCGATCATCGCCAAGATCATCAAGGACCGGCTCGACGACGGACAGCTGAGCGAATGCGACCTGACCGTGCGGGAGCTGAACCAGATTCAGGAGACGCTGAAGACGACCGTCATCGGCATGTTCCACTCGCGGATCAAGTATCCGGAAGAAAGCGCCGTAAAAAACGAGACCGACAAAAAGGAGCGGGAAGCATGAGCCTGAAGCTGGAATGGGTGGACGAGCGCGAGGAAGCTTCCGCGGGCGAAGAGGGCTGGCCGTCGTTGTTGACGCGACTGTTGAACGAAGCCGGCGGAGCCGAGGGCGTCGCAGACGGGATCGTGACGCTGACGCTGACGGACAACGAGGGCATCCGCGAGTTGAACCGGACGTACAGAGGCCTGGACAAGGCAACGGACGTTCTGTCGTTCCCGATGCGGGAGCAGGGCGCGGAGGAATTCGAGATTTTGTACGAGGACGATTACGAGACGACGACGGTCGATATCTTGAATGGCGAAGCGGGCGACGACGAGGCGCAGGCCGACGACGGGCTTCAGACGGGCGCCGGCCGCATCGAGGAGCTGCTCGGCGATATCGTCATCTCGGTGCCGCGGATGCACGAACAGGCCGTCGAATACGGCCATAGCGCCGAGCGCGAGCTCGGCTTCCTGTTCGTGCACGGCTTCCTTCACCTGCTGGGCTACGACCACGGCACGGAGGAAGAGGAGCGGACGATGTTCGCCAAGCAAGAAGCGGTACTCGCGAAGGCGGGCTTGACGCGGTGAGCCGCAACCAGTCCGAGCTGGCGTCGTTCCGTCAGGCGCTCCTCGGGATCGCGCACGCGCTGCGTACGGAGCCGCATATGCGCTTCCACCTCGCGGCGAGCGCCGTGGTGTTGATCGTCGCCGCCTGGCTCGGGCTGCCGCGCGGGGACTGGATGTGGCTGCTCGCGGCGTGCACGGCCGTGCTCTGCGCGGAGCTGGTCAACACGGCCGTAGAGCGCGCGGTCGATCATGCTTCGCTGGAGCGGAGCGAGCTGGCCAAAGCGGCGAAGGATACGGCGGCGGGCGCGGTGCTGATCGCTTCGGTATTCGCGGCGGCCGTGGGCTTGATCGTGCTTCTGCCTCCCTTATGGGAGCGGATCTCGGGTTAATTGACTTCGGGCCTCGCTAGGCCCGATTCGGAGGATGACAGATGGGGGACATCAATATAGACACGCTCGGCTGGACGCCGCAGCTGCTGCTGGCCGAGGCGGCCAAGGCGATGGAGAAGGCCTACGTGCCTTATTCGGGCTTCAAGGTCGGAGCCGCGCTGGTCGATCGCACGGGCGCGATCCATTACGGCTGCAACGTCGAAAACGCGGCATACAGTCCCGGCAATTGCGCGGAACGCACGGCGCTGTTTCGCGCGATTGCGGACGGCCACGCGCCCGGCAGCTTCCGGGCGATCGCCGTCACGGGACGGACCGACGCGCCGATCACGCCGTGCGGCGTCTGCCGGCAGGTGCTCGTCGAGCTGGGCGGACCGGATCTGCCGGTCATTATGGGCAATGCTAAGGGAGACATATCGATCATGACGGTCGCCGAGCTGCTGCCCGGCGCATTCACGCCCGCGAAGCTGGCGGAAGGAAGGATAGCGGAATGAGCGAACCAAAAGGCAAATTCAAGTCGGGCTTCGTCGCCATCGTCGGCAGACCGAACGTCGGCAAGTCGACGCTGATGAATCAGGTGATCGGACAGAAGATCGCCATCATGAGCGACAAGCCGCAGACGACTCGCAATAAGATTCACGGCGTGTACACGACGGAGGACAAGCAAATCGTGTTCCTGGATACGCCCGGCATTCACAAGTCGAACTCCAAGCTCGGCGACTTCATGGTGAAGTCGGCGCTCGGGGCGCTCGAAGAGGTCGAAGCGATCCTTTTCCTCGCCGACGTATCGGAAGAGCTGGGCGGCGGCGACCGTTTTATTATCGAACAGCTCAAAAAGGTGAATACGCCCGTCTTCCTCGTGCTGAACAAGATCGACAAGGTCCAGCCCGAAGCGCTTCTGCCGATCATTGATAAATACAGCAAGCTGCATACCTTCACGGAGGTCGTGCCGGTGTCGGCCCGCGACGGCAACAACGTGACGACGCTCCTGGAGCAGATCGGCCGCTATCTTCCCGAAGGACCGATGTACTATCCGGCCGATCAGATCACGGATCACCCGGAGCAGTTCATTTGCGCGGAGCTCATTCGCGAGAAGATCTTGCAGACGACCCGCGAGGAGATCCCGCACTCCATCGCCGTCGAGATCGAGAGCATGGGCACCGGGGACAACGGCGTCGTCAACATCGGCGCGGTCATTTACGTGGAGCGGCCTTCGCAGAAGGGGATCATCATCGGCAAAAACGGCGCGGCGCTCAAGGAAGTCGGCAAGCGCGCGCGCCATGACATGGAGCGGTTGCTCGGCTCCAAGATTTTTCTCGAACTTTGGGTCAAGGTCAAGGAAGACTGGCGCAATCGGGAGTCGGTGCTGAAGTCGCTTGGCTTTAGGCACGATTAAACGCAGTCGGCATTCTCGGTCTTGCGGCGTCCGGACTTCCCGGACAAATGTTGTCAGGCATACCCGCACGGCGGCGGTGGCATTCTAACGGTGGCGATTTGGGAAGATTTCATTTCCACCGGGGAGGATGAGCGCTTTGCGGGATTTCACGTGGCACGTGTTTACGCAGACCGGCGATATCGAAGCCTACCTGCTTTACAAGGAAATGATTCAGCCCGGAGCCGCCGGCCTGGCGTCGGAAGAACCGGTTCCAGAGGGCGAAGGGGAAGAGAGCGGAGCAGGAGCCTAAAGTCACCTTGACCGGCTTCGGCCCGCGCTCGTCGCGCACCGTCTTGCGGCGCGCGACCCGGCCCTATAGGGGCGACAGAAACGGGGAGAGGCCGTTGCTCTATCGGACGGAAGGCATCGTCATTCGCAGTATCGATTACGGGGAAGGCAACAAGATCGTCACGATCATGACGCCCTCTCTAGGCAAGCAGGGCATCGTCATCCGCGGCGCCCGCAAACCGAAAAGCCGTTACGCCTCGCTCGCCCAGCTGTTTACGCTCGGCGATTTTTCCTTTTACAAGGGCGGCGGCCTCGGCAGTTTAAATAGCGGCGAGATCATCGATTCATATAGAGGCCTTAGAGAAGGGCTGGACCAAGCCGCCTACGCCTCCTACCTGGTCGAGTTGTGCGACCGCGCCATCCAGGACGAGGACGCAGGCGCTTTTCTTTATCATCAGCTGCATGCGGGCTTGACGGCGATATCGGAAGGCAAGGACCCGAAGATCGTCGCCCGCTTGTTCGAGATGAAGATCGCGGCGGCGGCGGGCTACGCGCCGATGCTGGACGCCTGCGCAGGCTGCGGGCGGGAGGAAGGCCCTTTTTTACTTCAGCGCGGCGGGCGGCGGCGCCCTTTGTCCGCTATGCCGCCATCGCGATCCGCGTGCGATGGAGCTCGAGGACGGCGTGTGGAAGCTGCTGCGCGTTTTCTCGGCGATGGATATGCGCAGACTCGGCACCGTGGCCGTGAAGGAATCGACGGCCAAGCAGCTGGCGACGGTCATGCGCAGGTGGTTCGACCACCATCTGGCGCTGAATTTGAAGTCCCGGCACTTTTTGGATCAGTGGGAAAGAGGCGAAGATTTCTTCAAACCGGTACCCTGATTCGACAAATTGTGCTATACTATAGTAAGTAACATACGCGTTTCAAGCTATTGGACGGGTTCGCTGGATTCGGGCAGGTCGGCGAAGCCGTTTTCTTATGCACAATTTGCCCAATCTATCTGGAAAGGATGCGGCACGATGGATGCATTCAAGCGGTTCATGAAGGCCTCGCGCATGCGCGTCATCCCGGTCATGCTGATGCCCGTGGCGCTGGGGGCGCTGGGCGCTTACGTATGGGACGGCGTCTTCGATGTTTGGCTGCTGCTGCTCACGCTCGTCGGCTCGGGCGCGGCCCATCTGTTTTCGAATATGATCAACGATCTCTGGGACTATAAGAACGGCACGGACGAAGCGGCGAAAAATACGGCGGACGCCATCGGCACCAATTCGGGCTATTTGACGAACGGCGTATGGAGCATGCGCACGTTCGCGGCGGTCACGTGGGGCTTGTTCGCGCTTGCCGCCGTCAGCGGCGTCGCATTGGCCCTGCTGAGCGGAATATGGGCGTTCGTCTTCGGCGCGCTCGGCGGACTCATCGCTTATTTCTACGTCGCGCCGCCCATCCGTTTCGGCTACAGGGGCAAAGGTTATAGCGAGATCGCGATCCTGCTCGCGTTCGGCGTGCTGCCGGTGCTGGGCTCCTACTATGTGCAGACGTCCACGTTCGATTACAGGGCGATCCTGCTGTCGCTGCCGATCGGCTTGCTCACGACGCTGATTTTGTTCAATCACCATTTTCTTCACTGGCAGGCGGACCGGGCGGCGGGCAAGCGGACGCTGGTCGTCGTGTGGGGCGAACGCCGCGCTTTGCAATTCTCGCGCTTTCTGCTCGGCCTTGCGGCGTTGTCGCTGGTCGCGGCAGTGATTGCCGGCGCGCTGCCGGTCTATGCGCTCGTCGGTCTGATCACCGCGATCCCGCTTTACCTGACCTATGGACGGCTGCAAGACCAGAACAACTCGCGGGCGTACTTGCCGCTCATGGGCGCCTCCGTACGGGCCGCAAACCGCTGCGGCTCCGTCCTTATCTTATGTCTGATTATCCAGGGCCTCATCCAATAAAATGAATGGAAGTGACCGGTTCAATGGAAAAGCAGCTGGTATTCGGTGATTTTCACCGCATCTTATCGGAAGGAGAGACGTGGAAAATCGGCGGTTTTCCGCTCCCTGACGGCACGTTCTGGGAGTATCGCGAACCCGACGCGGTCGTTATCGTCCGCAACGGCATCCTCTACGTACGAGCCCCGCTCAGCCGCAGCCACGACCGCGTTCAGATTTTAGACAACGCAAAGCACATGTACTATTCGGTCGAGGAAGTCGTCGTGCCGGAAAAAGGCGAGGTCAGCTTCGAGCTCGACATTCGCGCCCGCAGTACGGGCACGGCGCCCGGCGATCTGTACGACGGCTACGTGTCGTTGAACCTGCTCGATTTCACGACGGGCGCCGCGCTCGACTTTTTCGCGGGCAACGACAAGTACGCTTCGGTCTATGCGGTGCTGCCGTTCCCCGGCGTCGAAGTGCCGAAGTCGGACAAGACTCGGTTTTTCTGCGTATTCCAGGAAGACACCAACTTTAAGGCGCGCGAATTCAATACTTACAAGATCGTGTACAACCGCGCGGAGGACGAGGTCGTCTTTTACCTGAACGGCGCCGAGGTACGGCGCGAGCGCGATGTGCCGGTGAAGATGAACCGCTTCACGATCGCGCTCGGCATCATGACGGAGAAGGATCTGTCGCCGGAGGGCAGCGTGTCGGTGCACGGCCAGACGGTCATCGCCGAGTATTCGCCGGTGAAGGTCACGATCCGGGAGTAGCGCTGGCATTTGACACGCCCGGCTTCCATCGGCTAGAATGTTGCATAACGATGGCATGCGTCTCGTTGAAGGAGAGAGTAGCCGGTTGCCTGTCGGCAGCTGCAGCGAGCCGGGGGCGGTGGGAGCCCGGCACGACGAATCGGCGAAGGGCGCTCCGGAGAGAACGGCCATATCAAAGAGCGGGCAAACGAAGGAGCGCGAGCGCTAGCCGCCGATGGCGGACTTGGGTCTCGTGGCGACATCTTCGGGCGTCAAGTAGGGTGGAACCGCGGGATCGAGCTCCCGTCCCTACGTCTGCGCGGCAGACGTGGGACGGGAGTTTTTTTGTCGCGTTCCGGCGCCGCGGAAAAGGCGGATTCGATCTCAATATACGAAGGAGTGGCGGACTTGAATTTTCAGCAGATGACATTGACGCTGCAGCAATTCTGGGCGGAGCAGGATTGCATCGTCGTCCAGCCGTACGACACCGAAAAGGGCGCGGGCACGATGAACCCGATGACGTTCCTGCGCACGATCGGACCGGAGCCGTGGAACGTCGCGTACGTAGAGCCTTCACGCCGTCCGGCGGACGGACGCTACGGCGAAAATCCGAACCGGCTGTACCAGCATCACCAGTTCCAGGTGATCATGAAGCCTTCGCCGGACAACATTCAGGAGCTGTATCTCGAGAGCCTGAAGCGACTCGGCATAGACCCGTTGCAGCATGACATCCGGTTCGTCGAGGACAACTGGGAATCGCCGACGCTCGGCGCTTGGGGCCTCGGCTGGGAAGTGTGGCTGGACGGCATGGAGATTACCCAGTTCACGTACTTCCAGCAGGTCGGCGGCATCGATTGTCATCCGGTCGCCGTCGAAATCACGTACGGCATGGAGCGCCTCGCTTCCTACATCCAGGACAAAGAGAACGTATTCGATCTCGAGTGGGTGAACGGGGTTACTTACGGCGACGTGTTCAAGCATCCGGAGTTCGAGCATTCCAAGTACACGTTCGAGGTGTCCGACGTTCCGATGCTGTTCAACCTTTTCTCGACATACGAGGCCGAGGCGAAGCGCGCGATGGACGAAAACCTCGTGTTCCCGGCATACGACTACGTGCTCAAATGCTCCCATACGTTCAACCTGCTCGACGCCCGCGGCGCGATCAGCGTCACCGAGCGTACGGGTTATATCGGCCGCGTGCGCAATCTGGCGCGCTCGGTCGCCGCGACGTTCCTGCAGGAGCGCGAGCGGCTCGGATTCCCGCTGCTGAAGAAGGAGGCTCTTGACCATGCCTAAAGATCTGCTGCTCGAGATCGGCCTCGAGGAAGTGCCGGCGCGGTTCGTGCGCGGCGCGATGGAGCAACTCAAGGACAAGACTGAAAAATGGCTCGAAGCGAGCCGACTCTCGCACGAAGGCGTGATCGCCTACGCGACGCCGCGCCGGCTGGCGGTCATCGTTAAAGGGTTGGCCGACCGTCAGGAGGACGTCAGCGAGGAAGTCAAAGGACCGGCGCGCAAAATCGCGCTGGACGAGAGCGGCGCATGGACGAAGGCCGCGCTCGGCTTCGCCCGCAGCAACGCGGTAGAGCCCGAGGTGCTGTTCTTCAAGGAGCTCGGCGGCGTCGAGTACGTCTACGCCAACAAATCCAGCATCGGCGTGGAGACGGCCGGCCTGCTGCCCGAGGCGCTGCCTGCGATCGTTACGTCGATGACCTTCCCGAAGAACATGCGCTGGGGAGACTACGATCTTCGCTTCGTGCGTCCGATCCGCTGGCTCGTCGCGCTGCACGGCGAAGCGGTCGTGCCGTTCGCGATCACGGACGTCGAGACCGGCCGCACGACGCGCGGCCATCGCTTCCTCGGCGCCGACGCGGAGATCTGCGACCCGTCCGAGTACGTATCGAAGCTGCGCGGCCAGCATGTCATCGCCGACGTCGAGGAGCGCCGAGAGGCGATTCTGCACCAGCTTCGCGAGCTCGCCGAATCTCGCGGCTGGGAGATCGCGATCAAGGACGATTTGCTCGAAGAGGTGCTGTTCCTCGTCGAGACGCCCACCGCGCTGTCGGGCTCGTTCGACCCGGCCTTCCTGGACATCCCGCAGGAAGTGTTGATCACGTCGATGCGCGAGCATCAGCGCTATTTCCCGGTGCTGGACGCGCAGGGCAAGCTGCAGCCGCACTTCGTCACGGTGCGCAACGGAGACGCGGCTTCGCTGGCTAACGTCGCGAAGGGCAACGAAAAGGTGCTGCGCGCCCGGCTGTCGGACGCGAAGTTTTTTTACGCCGAAGACCAGAAGGGGAAAATCGACGCGTTCCTGCAAAAGCTGGAGAGCATCGTCTATCACGAGGAGCTCGGCACGGTCGCCGACAAGGTGCGCCGCATCCGCGTGACCGCCGACAAGCTCGCCGAGCTGCTGAGAGCGGACGAGAAAGTTCGCGCGGATGCGTCTCGGGCCGCGGACATTTGCAAGTTCGACCTGGTGACGCAGATGGTGTACGAATTCCCCGAGCTGCAGGGCATCATGGGCGAAGACTACGCGCTGAAGTTCGGCGAGTCGCCTGCGGTCGCCACGGCGATCAACGAGCACTATTCGCCGCGCAACGCCTCGGACAATCCCCCCGGCTTCGCTCGTTGGCGCGATCGTGGGCATCGCCGACAAGCTCGACACGATCGTCGGCTGCTTCCTGATCGGCATCATCCCGACGGGCTCCCAGGATCCGTACGCGCTTCGGCGCCAGGCCGCAGGCATCGTGTCGACGCTGCTGGCGCACGGGCTCGAGCTCAAGCTGTCGGACCTGTTCAAGCTGTCCCTCGACGTCTATGCTGCCGCCGGCCTCGGCAAGCGCGAAGCGTTCGAAGTCTCGCGGGACTTGAGCGAATTTTTCGCGCTGCGGGTAAAGAACGTATTGACGGAGCAGCAGATCCGCTACGACGTCACCGACGCGGTACTCGGCGCGGGCTGCGACGACGTCCGCCGCACGGTGCTGCGCGCGCAGGCGCTGCAGGCGGCCGCAGGCGGCGACGACCGCGAGACGTTCCGTCCCGCGGCGGAGGCGTTCGGACGCGTCGCGAATCTCGCGGCCAAGGGCGGGGATTCGCGCCAGGTGGACGCGTCGCTGTTCGCGGACCCTGCCGAAGGCGCGCTGTACGAAGCGTGGATGAACGCGCACGGCAAGATTTTGACCGCGACGGCCGAGGCAAGACTGTCCGAGGCGTTGTCGGCGCTGTCCGCGCTAAGCGGGCCGATCGCCGCGTTTTTCGAAGCGGTCATGGTCATGGCCGACGACGAGGCGATCCGCCGCAACCGGCTCGCGCTGCTCGGGCTGATCGCGGACGACGTGCGCGGCTTCGCCGACTTCGCCAAGCTCGCGGGCTGATCAAGGTCGCGCCGCGGCCAATCGAACGGAGGGATGCACCATGGAAGCAACAAGCGTAACCGTCTACGTCGTCTCCGACTCCGCCGGCGATACCGGAGAGCTCGCGGTGCGGGCGGCCGCAGCCCAATTTCACCCGCTCAAGGTGCAGATCCGGCGGGCCGGATTCATCCAGCGGGAGGCGGCGATCGACGCCGTGCTCGAGGCGGCGCAGAGCGAAAGTGCCGTCGTGCTCTACACGCTCGTCATCGACGCGCTTCGCGCTTACATGGCGTCGGAGTCCGCGCGGCGGGGCATCTCGGCGATCGATCTGCTCGGTCCGCTCATCGACCAGATGGAGCAGCGCTTCGGCTGTCAGTCCCGCCACGAGCCGGGGCTGAACCACGTGCTCGACGCCGGTTATTTCCGCAAGGTCGAAGCGGTCGAATTCGCGGTCCGGTACGACGACGCCCGCGACGTGACCGGCGTCAGCAAGGCGGACATCGTGCTGACCGGCGTCTCCCGGACATCGAAGACGCCGCTCTCCATGGTGCTCGCGCACCGGACGTACAAGGTCGCGAACGTTCCGCTCGTACCGGAGCTTACGCCGCCCCGCGAGCTGTTCCTGGTGCCGAAGACCAAGATCTTCGGACTGACGATCCGGCCGGACGCGCTGAATGCGATCCGCGTCGAACGGCTCAAGGCGCTTGGCCTGCCGAACACGGCTTCGTACGCGACGGCCGAGCGGATCCAACAGGAGCTCGAATACGCGCACGGCATCATGAAAAAGCTTGGCTGCGTCATTATCGACGTGTCGAACAAGGCGGTCGAAGAGACGGCCAGCCTGATCATGGAGCGGTTGGAAAAATAGCCGCGTTTCGACAAGTGCACGACGGACAACCGGCATGCCTCCAAGGCGGCTGGTTGTTGCTTTCTTACGGGTACCCGGCCTGAAATTTTGGGTCGCAGGAAGGATTTATCGCGCCGGTAGCGTATATAATAGGGACTCACAACATCATCGATGAGCGGGGTGTCGAATGCTGCAAAATCCGGTCCGGGTCGTCGTCGACGCGGACGCCTGCCCGGTGAAGCCGGAGATCGCCGCGTGCGTGAGGGCCGCGGGGACGAGAGCCCTGCTCGTGTCTTCGCATGCGCACGTGCTTCAGGCCGAGGAAGGCGTCGACATCGTGACGGTGGACGCCAGCGACCAGTCGGCGGATCTGTATATCGCCAACGCGCTTAAACGCTCGGACATTCTCGTCACCGGCGATTACGGACTGGCCGCGCTAGGACTGGCCCGCGGGGCGGCGGTGTTGACGCCGCGCGGCAAGGCGATCGACGAGGAGAATATCGACGGGCTGCTCGCGCAACGGCATTTTTCGGCCAAGCAGCGGCGCGGCGGGATGCGGACGCGGGGACCCAAGCCGTTCACGGACGAGGATCGCGACCGCTTTCAACAAAAACTGACATTGCTGCTGCGGAGGTTGCAGGAGAATTCGTTCGCTTAGCGAATTGTATTACGTGCCGAAATCGAACGGCAGGGCGGATGGCTTAATATGAATAACGGCATGATTCCACAAGAGACGATCGACGAGGTTCTTCGGCGGTACGACATTGCGGAGACCGTCGGTCGTTACGTTCAGTTGTCCAGGAACGGCAAGTATTTGAAGGGGCTTTGCCCATTCCATTCCGAGCGAACGCCTTCCTTCACGGTGACGCCGGAAAAGCAAATCTTCCATTGCTACGGCTGCGGCAAAGGCGGGAATGTCGTCAAGTTCGTGATGGAGATCGAAAACGAGACGTTCCCCGAAGCGATCCGGAGCATGTGCGAGGAAGCGGGCATTCCGATCTCCTGGCAGGCGCCCGAAGGCGAGCAGTCCGAGCGCCAAAAGGAACGCTCCGTCATGACGGAGGCGCACGCCTACGCGGCGAAGTTCTATCATGCCGTGCTGCGCAACACCGCGGCAGGTACCGGTGCGATGAATTATCTCCGGGATCGGGGCATGACGGACAAGCTGATCGAGGAGTTCGGGCTCGGCTATGCGCCTGCCCGGTGGGATACGCTGACGCAGGCGCTGGACAAAAAGGGCTACGACCTATCCGAGATGGACCGGGGCGGACTGCTCTCGAGGCGGCATGAAGGCGAAGGCTTCGTGGACCGTTTCCGCGACCGCGTCATGTTCCCGATTCACGACGGCGACGGCAAGATTATCGCCTTCGCGGGGCGGCTGATGTCGGACGGCCAGCCGAAGTACTTGAACTCGCCCGAGTCGCCGCTGTTCAGCAAGAGCCGGACGCTGTACAGGTTCCACGCGGCGAAGGGCGCGATCCGCAAGACGAGGCAGGTCGTGCTGCTCGAAGGCTATATGGACGTCATCAAAGCCTGGTCCGCCGGCGTGCACAACGGCGTCGCGACGATGGGGACCGCGCTCACCGGCGAGCACGCTTCCTTGCTGAAGCGTTATGCGGACGAGGCGGTCATTTGCTACGACGGGGACGATGCGGGGATGGCCGCGGCGAGCAAGAGCATCCCGCTCCTGGAGAACGCCGGCTTCAGAGTGCGGGTGGGCGTGCTGCCCGGCAAGATGGACCCGGACGAATACATCTCGGCATACGGCTCCGAAGCTTTTATGCGGGAGATCGTAGAAGGCGCGGTGTCCGCCCTCAAATTTCAGCTCATCTATTTGAGGAAATCCCATATACTGCTAGAAGAAGACGGGAAGCTCCGGTACCTCGAAGACGCCATCAAGCTCGTGGCCAGGCGCGAATCGGCAACCGAGCGGGAGTTGACGCTCAAGGAGCTGGCGCAGGAATTCGGGGCTTCGACGGACAGTTTGAAGCAGGACGTGTTCAAGATCAGGCAGCAAGAGAAATTGGGAACGGCTGGGGATATTCCGGGCGGATCGTGGAATAATGAATGGAATGATAACCGAAGTTCGGCCAAGCTTCCCAAGGTGTCGGTCGACTATGTCAAGGCCGAGCAGTACCTCCTGTCGTGGATGCTGCAGGACGGCGAGACGGCGGGGATCGTCCAGGAACGGTTGGGCGATCGCTTCCATGTGGAGGATCACGCGGCAATCGCTGCTTATCTATATGCCTATTACGCGCAGGGCAACCAGCCTGACATAGGAAGATTCATCGCCACGCTGCAGGACGACCGGTTAGAGCGCGCGACCAGCGCCATTGCGCTGATCGAAGTGCCCTTCGGAGAGCGGGAACTTGCCGATTGCATGCGAACGGTCGAGCGCCAGGTGACGAAAAAGGACGATTTGCAGAGCTTGTACGAAGAAATGAACCGAGCGGAGCGTACCGGTGATCCATTGCGCGCCGCGCAAATATTGACAGAGATTATCGCCCTGGAGAGACGGCAGAAGGAAAGCTGAAGCCGCCGCTGCAGGGAGGAGGGAGTCGGAAATGGCGAACGATCAACACACCGGACTCGAGACGGAGAGCTCGCTGGAGCAGGTCAAGTCGCTGCTCATCGAACAAGGCAAGAAAAAGGGCGGACTGACCTACAAAGACATCATGGAGAAGCTGTCTCCGTTCGACCAGGACGCCGAGCAAATCGACGATTTCTTCGAGCAGCTGGCCGATCACGGCATCGAGGTCGTTAACGATCACGACGAGATCGGAGGCGGCCGCGATCGCGAACGCGAAGAGGACGAACGCGACGAGTTCAACTTCGACGACGATCTGTCGCTCCCGCCGGGCATCAAGATCAACGATCCGGTTCGCATGTACTTGAAGGAGATCGGACGCGTGCCGCTGCTCGGCGCCGACGACGAGGTCGAGCTTGCGAAGAAGATCGAGATCGGCGGCGAAGGCGGCGAGGAAGCGAAGAAGCGTCTGGCCGAAGCGAACCTGCGCCTCGTCGTCAGCATCGCGAAGCGGTACGTCGGACGAGGCATGCTGTTCCTCGACTTGATCCAAGAGGGCAATATGGGCCTGCTGAAGGCCGTCGAAAAGTTCGACCATACGAAGGGATACAAATTCAGTACGTACGCTACCTGGTGGATTCGCCAAGCGATTACGCGGGCGATTGCCGACCAGGCGCGGACGATCCGGATTCCCGTCCATATGGTGGAGACGATCAACAAGCTGATCCGCGTGTCGCGGCAGCTGCTGCAGGAGCTCGGACGCGAGCCGGCGCCCGAAGAGATCGCGGAGCAGATGGAGCTCAGCGTGGATAAGGTTCGCGAGATCATGAAGATCGCGCAGGAGCCGGTATCGCTCGAGACGCCGATCGGCGAAGAGGACGACTCGCATCTGGGCGACTTCATCGAAGATCAGGAGGCGCTGGCGCCGGCGGATGCGGCGGCGTACGAGCTGCTGAAGGAACAACTGGAGGACGTGCTGGACACGCTGACCGAACGCGAGGAAAACGTGCTCAGACTGCGGTTCGGTCTCGATGACGGCCGCACGCGTACGTTGGAGGAAGTCGGCAAAGTGTTCGGCGTCACGCGCGAGCGGATCCGGCAGATCGAAGCGAAGGCGCTCCGCAAGCTTCGTCACCCGAGCCGCAGCAAGCGTCTGAAGGACTTCCTGGAATAAGAACAGAACGCCGGACTGCGTTCATGCAGAGGACCTTGCGCCGATCCATGGGCTGCAAGGTCCTCTTGGCATCCAGGGTGCTACGTAGCGAGAGGAGCTGTCGACATGCCTCCATTGGACGAGGACAAGAGGAAATGGGTCGTGCGGGAGATCGAATCCTGGCGCCGGGCGAAAATGCTGCCCGAACAGTATTGCGACTTCCTGCTTAATTTGTATTTGGACGATCTGACGGTCCGGCCCAAGAGCGCGGCGGGCGAAAAGCTGCGTCAGATCGGTCAGGCTTCCGGAAAACAATGGATGTATGTCATTGGCATATTTTCCTTGATCTGCCTTGTCGTCCTTCATTTTAGCGCGTTTCCGCTGGCATTGCAAATTGCGGTCGCGGTCATCGGCACGGGCGTGCTCGTCGGTCTAGGCTCTAGATACAGGGAGCGTCTGCCGGCGCGCGGCCTGGCGCTGCTCAGCGCCGGCATGCTGCTGCTGCCTGCCGCGGGCACGGCGATCCTTTACGTTCATGGCTGGACGGACGGACAGGGATTGTTCGTGCTGCTGCTCGCCAGCGCCCTCGTCTGGATCATATGCGGCATCGCGGAGCGATTCGCGGTGCTGCACTGGCTCGGATGGATGGGCGTCATCGCGCTCTACGCAGCCGTGCTGTCTCGTCAGGTGCCGCATCCGAGCTGGCTGGAGGTTCAAGTGTTCTGGGTGCCGGCAGCGCTGCTGTTCGCCTGGCTTAGCTGGTTCTCTCACGTGAAGTTCAAAGCGACCGGTGCCGTGCTGTTCGCGACGGCGCTGATTCTGTGGTTCATGCCTGAGGTGTATTCCGCGCTGTTCGGCGTGGACCGGGATTGGATCCAGGTCGAGCTGCTGGTTAAAATCGCGCTTGTCGGGACGCTCATGTTCCGGCTGCGCAGACAATGGATGGAATGGGTTGTATGACTATGAAGGAAAATATAGACAAAGTTGCGATTACAGCTTCTAAAGTCACGATTGAATCGCCAAAGCTGTCGAAGCGCCTCGCCGCGCTCGCTGAGTTCGTGAAGCCAGGCGCGCGGTTCGCGGACATCGGCACCGACCACGCGCTGCTGCCCGTACATTTGGCGCTCTCCGGCACGATCGCGTATGCGGTTGCGGGCGACGTGAACGCCGGTCCGGCCGAAGCGGCCAGGCGGCAGGTGCGTGCTGCCGGCGTCGGCGACATCGTGTCGGTCCGTCATGGCGACGGCCTGTCGGTGCTCGCGCCGAATGAAGTGGATACCGTCTGCATCGCCGGCATGGGCGGCAGCCTGATGGTGCGCCTGCTCGAGGAAGCGGGCGAGGCGCTTTCCGGCGTGACGACGCTCATCCTTTCGCCGCACGTAGCCGAAGATCAGGTGCGGCGTTGGCTGAAGGCGCATCGCTACGTGCTCGAGCTGGAGCGTCTCGTCGAAGAAGACGGCGAGATCTACACGCTGCTCCGGGCGGAGCGCGCCGCGAGCGCCGCGGAGTCCGAAGCCAGGCACAGGGTGCTATACGATGCGGCCCTGCTCGGCGCCGAATGCAAGGCGGTGCCGACGGATTTGCTTTACGAGATGGGTCCGCTGCTGCTCCGTTCGCCGGACGGCGCGTTCAGGGCCAAGTGGCAAGGCGAATTGTCGAAGCGGTCGCGCATCGCGCAGGGAATGAAGCAATCGGACGCCGCGGAAACTCGCGCCAAGCTGGAAGCCTGGACGCGAGCGACGGACGAGATCGAGGAGGTATTGGCATGCTTGCAAGGGGAGAGACGATCGCCCAATTAATGGAGCGGCTCGCGCCGAAGCACTTGGCGGTCGAAGGGGACAAGATCGGCCTGCAGGTCGGTTCGCTGCGCAAGGAGATCAAGCGCGTGCTGGTAACGCTCGACGTCAACCCCGACGTCGTGAGGGAAGCCGCCGGACTGGGGGCTGAGCTCATCGTCGCCCATCATCCGATCATCTATCGGCCGCTCGCCCATCTGCAGACGGATACGCCGGCCGGCGCGCTTGCGGCTGAGCTGATCAAGCGGGATATCGCCGTCTACGTGTCGCATACGAACCTGGATACCGCCGAGGGCGGTCTCAACGATTGGATGGCAGAGGCGCTCGGCCTCGAAGGCCGGGACGTGCTGGAGGAGGTCCACACGGACAAGCTGTACAAGCTGGCCGTATTCGTGCCGCGCACGCATAGCGAGGCCGTTCGGGACGCGATGTTCCGCGCGGGCGGCGGCTGGATCGGCAATTACAGCCACTGCAGCTTTAACGTAGAAGGCATCGGCACCTTTATGCCCCGCGAGGGGAGCGATCCGTTTATCGGCGAAAAGGGCAAGCTGTCGACCGCCGAGGAGACGCGCATCGAGGTCATCGTCCCCGATAGCGCGCGCAAGTCGGTCGTGCAGGCGATGCTCAAGGCGCACCCTTACGAGGAGGTCGCCTACGATCTGTACGGCGTCGACCAGAAGGGCCGTTCGTTCGGACTCGGGCGGGTCGGCAAACTGCCGGCGGCCATGCCGCTGGACGAATTCGCCGAGCTCGTCAAGGAGCGCTTAGGCATGCCCTTCGTACGCATCGTGGGCGACGGATCGCGGCAGGTGCGCAAGATCGCCGTGCTTGGGGGATCCGGTCGCAGCTATATCAAGCGGGCGATGTTCATGGGCGCGGACGTGCTCGTCACGGGCGATATCGACTACCATTCGGCGCAGGATGCCGAAGCGGGCGGACTCGCGATCGTCGACCCGGGGCATTACGCTGAAAAGATCATGCGACCCCAAACCGCGCAGTGGCTGCGCGAACGGCTCTCGGAGAAGGGCTACGCGACGGAAGTATTCGCGTCTGAGGTGCACACCGATCCGTTCAGGCTGAAGTAGCTAGTTTAACGCGTTCGGCATTGAACCGAGGCCATTAATGATCCAGTATTCTACAGGATTCCTTTGGCGAATGCGGCGGTGGGCGCGGCTGCCATTGTGCCGGAGCGCAATATTCGTTATACTTATCGGTGCATATCGGAAAGTTCGACAGACAATCGCTGGCGGCTTCGCGCCGCGAGAGGAAAGTCCGGGCTCCGCAGGGCAGGATGCTGGATAACGTCCAGTCGGCGCGAGCCGAAGGATAGTGCCACAGAAATGGACCGCCGATGGCCGCGATTCGTCGCGGATCAGGCAAGGGTGGAACCGTGGTGTAAGAGACCACGAGGAGCACTGGCGACTTTGCTCCTGGTAAACCCCATCCGGAGCAAGACCGAAGAGGAACGCAGCGGCCTTGAGCCGCGGCCCTTGCCCGGGGCGCGTTCGGGTTGGTCGCTTGAGCCGTGCGGCAACGTACGGCCTACGATAGATGATTGTCGCTTCCATCCGTGGGAGGACCGCCAGGTCCGTCTTACCACCGGAAGTACAGAACCCGGCTTACGTCGCGCTTTCCGATTATGCGCTAATGAATCCGTCCTTGCTTTTTTACATAAAGGATAGGAGGTCGACACAGATGAGCGTGCACGAACACAACGAAGCATGCGGCCATGACGGAGATTCGGACGGCGAAGCCGCTACCGTCCAAGAGATGGTGTCGATGATGAGCAGGGCCGGATGGCGCATTACCGACCAGCGCCGGACGCTTGCACGCATTTTCGCCGATACCGAAGGCTATTTGTCTCCGAAGGACGTTTACGACCAGTTAGCCGTGAAGTATCCGAGCGTCAGCTTCAATACCGTCTACCGCAATCTCCGGATGCTCAGCGATATGGGCGTGCTGGAGCAATTTTATTTTATGGATGGCGGGCTTAAGTTCAGGGCGAACTGCGCCAAGCACCATCATCACCACCTCATCTGCACGAACTGCGAGAAAACCCTGTCGTTCGACTACTGCCCGATGAAGGAAGATCTGGAGCTGCCCGGCAGCTATCGCGTGCTGAGCCACCGATTCGAGATTTACGGCGTGTGCGAGGAATGCCAGCAAGAAGGCGCGAAGGCGATCGCCCGCTAGTCGTGAATCGTGTTGACGCTTATGCGGCATACTGCTATATTGGTTAAGTGTAATTGTTACGGATAAAAGGATACAAGTATGTTAAAGCCGGCTGCGAAGCGGGCTTTCGTTATGCGATATTAGCGTAACTTTTACGATAAAGGACGAGGAGGAGAACGAAATGGCGCTCGTAGCGATGGAGCAGGTCGTGTTCGGGTACGACGACGTACCGAGCCTGGAGGACGTGAATCTGGAGATCGGCGCAGGCGAATTCGTCGCCGTCACCGGACCGAACGGCGCATCCAAGACGACGCTGCTCCGACTCATGATGGGCCTGCTGGCCCCTTGGAAGGGCAAGATCAGCCTGGCATCCCGAGGCACCGGCGGCGGCAAGCTGACGATCGGTTACGTCCCGCAGCAGATCGCGGCGTTCAACAGCGGCTTTCCGAGCAGCATTCTGGAGTTCGTGCGCTCCGGACGCTATACGAAGGGCTCGTGGCTCCGGAAAATGAACGCCCGGGATCATGAACAGACGGAGCTGGCGCTCAAGCAGGTGGGGATGTGGCATCTGCGGCACCGCAAGATCGGCGAGCTGTCCGGCGGCCAGAAGCAGCGGATTTGCATCGCGCGGGCGCTGGCGATGGAGCCGGACCTGCTCGTGCTGGATGAACCGACGACGGGCATGGACCGGGAGAGCCGGTTCGGTTTTTACGAGCTCATGAAGAACCAGACGGAGCAGTACGGACGCACCGTCGTCATGGTCACGCACGGCCTGGACGAAGTGTCGCCTTATTTGGATCGCATCATCGAGCTGGAACGGAAGGAGGATGGCAAGTGGAGATGCTGCACTACGACTTCATGCAGAGGGCATTTCTCGCCGGCGCGCTCATAGCGCTCGTCGCGTCGGCGCTCGGCGTCTACCTGATGCTTCGGAGACAGGCGCTGATGGCCGACATGCTCTCGCACGTCTCGCTGGCGGGCATCGCGGCCGGCGCTTATCTCCACTGGAATCCTACCTTGACCGGATTCGCCATCGCCATCGTCGGCGCGGTCGCCGTCGAATACGTCCGCCGATCGTACAAGACATACAGCGAGATCTCCGTCGCGATTATCATGGTCGGCGGGCTGTCCAGCGCGGTCATCATCATGAACCTGAACCAGAGCGTGAACAAGAGCTTCTCGTCTTACTTGTTCGGCTCGGTCGTGGCCGTCAACCGGACCGAGCTTATCCTGATGCTCGCGGTGTCGGTGCTGGCCGCTTTGTTCTTCATCCTGATGCGCCGTCCGCTCTATCAGATGACGTTCGACGAAGATACGGCCAAGACGTCCGGGCTGCCCGTTAACTGGCTGTCGCTCGCGTTCAGCGTCGTCACGGGGATGATCGTCGCCGCGGCGATGCCGATCGTCGGCGTGCTGCTCGTCTCGTCGCTCGTCGTCCTGCCTGCGGCGCTTGCCATCCGGCTCGCTTCGAGCTTCGCGATGGCGATCGGTCTCTCGATGGCGTTCGGCCTCGGCGGCGTATGGTCCGGACTGGCTGCCTCGTATGCCTTCAGCACGCCGCCAGGCGCGACGATCGCACTCATCCTGCTCGCGATCCTGCTCGTCGGCATCGGGCTCAAGAAGGGCGCGCTGCGCGCGGCAAAGCGCAAAAACAGGCTCGGCCAAACCGGCGCTGCGCCGGATTCGCCGTACGAGGCGGCGCGATTCAGCAGCACGGCGCGCGTCGCGGAGAAGGGGGGAGTCGCGAGGATGAGGGCGATTCTGGCTAAAGCGGCGCTGTCGTCGTTGGCCGTATCGATGCTGCTCGCGGGGTGCGGAAATGGCGGGTCGAATGACGACGCGGGTACCGTCGCGAATGGGGACTCGCCGCGCAAGCTCCAGGTGGCGGCCAGCTTTTATCCGATGTACGAATTCGCCAGGCAGGTCGCGGGCGACCTCGCCGACGTGACGTTGATGGTGCCGGGCGGCGTGGAGCCCCACGATTGGGAACCGACGCCCAAGAATATGGCGCTGTTGTCCAAGGCCGACGTTTTCGTGTACAACGGCATTGTAGAGGGCTGGGCCGAACAGGCGATCTCTAGCGCAGGAAGCGGGGGATCGCGTCGACGTCGAAGCTTCTTCCGGGCTCGAGCTCGAGACGGGCGGCGGCGAACAGGCGGCTGACACCCGCGAGCAGGCCGGCATGGATCCGCATGTATGGCTGAGTCCCGTGCTTGCGCAGCGGGAAGTCGAACGCATCAGGAACGGCCTGTCTAAGGCCGATTCGGCCCACGCCGCCGACTACGAAAAGAATGCCGAGACCTATATCGCGAAGCTGCGGCAGCTTGATGCGGACTACCGCAGGGCGCTTGGCCAAGCGAAAAACAAGACGTTCGTGACGCAGCATGCCGCATTCGGCTATTTGGCGCGCGAGTACGGGCTGACGCAGCTCCCGATCTCCGGCTTGTCTCCCGATCAGGAGCCGACGCCTGCGCAGATGGCTTCCGTCGTGAAGGAGATCAAGTCGCTCGGCATCTCGACGATCTTTTTCGAGGAGCTCGTCGACCCGAAGGTCGCCGAGACGATCGCGAGCGAGACGGGCGCGAGGACCGACGTGCTGAATCCGATCGAGGGGCTCACGAAGGACGACAAGAAGCAGGGACTCGATTATATCGGCTTGATGAATCAGAATCTGGCTGCGCTCGAAAAAGCGTTAAACGCTTAAAAAAGAGCTGCGCTTTATAGGTTTGCGACAAAAACCCCGGGCTTCCCGGGGGGTTTTGCTTGTCCGGAAGAGCCCGTCTTCCATTTGTCTCGATTAAAATGACCGGCCAGTTCAGTTTGTGATCGGTCATCGAATTCGGTACAATATAAAAAACCGAATGCATTCTGAAAACGGAGCGTGAGACATGTCGGAGTTCGAACATGATTTGTCCAAGTACGCCGAACTGATCGTGAAGATCGGCGCCAACGTGCAGCAAGGTCAGGACGTATACGTCTCCAGCCAGATCGAGGGGGGCGCCGCTGGCCCGTCTGGTCGCGGAGCATGCCTACAAGGCCGGGGCCGGCAACGTGATCGTGGACTGGGCGGACGATGCGCTCACCCGTTTGAAGTACGACCATGCCGCGCCTGAGGTGTTCACGCAGTTTCCCGAGTGGGAGAAGCTGCGCCGCAACGAAGTCGTCGAGCGAGGCGGCTGCTTTATTTTCCTCAACTCGTCCAACCCCGATTTGCTGAGCGGCGTCGATCCTAAGAAGATCGGCAGTTATCAAAAGGCGGCCGGCGAGGCGCTCGCCGTCTATCGGCAGGCAACGGCGTCAGACAAGATCGCGTGGACGATCGCGGCCAGCGCCAACAAGGCATGGGCGGCGAAGGTATTCCCCGGCGAATCCGCCGAGGTGTCCGTCCGCAAGCTGTGGCAGGCGATCTTCGATGCGATCCGTCTGCATGCGGACGATCCGGTCGAAAATTGGCGCGCGCACGATGCGAATCTGCAGGCCAGAGCCGCTTGGCTGAACGAGCAGCGTTTCGACAAACTGCGTTACAGCGCGCCGGGCACGGACCTCACGATCGGGCTGCCGAAAGGTCATCTGTGGATGACGGCCGGCGGCACGAAGCCCGATGGCGTGGGCTTTATGAAAAACATGCCAACCGAAGAAGTGTTCACGGTACCTCACCGCGACGGCGCCAGCGGATACGTGAGCAGCTCGAAGCCGCTCAGCTACAGCGGCACGCTCATCGACCGCTTCAAGCTGACGTTCGAGAACGGGCGAATCGTCGGGGTCGAAGCCGAAGAAGGCGAGGAGATTCTGAAGCAGATCGTCGAGACCGACGAAGGTTCGCATTATCTCGGCGAAGTCGCGCTCGTACCCCATCGGTCGCCGATCTCGAACGCGAACATTTTGTTTTACAACACGCTCTTCGACGAGAACGCGTCCAACCATCTCGCGATCGGACTCGGCTTTCCGTTCACGCTCGAAGGCGGCAAGACGATGTCGCCCGAGGCGCTGCGGGAAGCGGGCGTCAACGCGAGCGTCGTTCACGTCGACTTCATGGTCGGAAGGGCCGATATGGATATCGACGGCATTCGGGCGGACGGCACGGAGGTGCCGGTATTCCGCGGCGGGAATTGGGCGAACTGACGTTCTCGCAGCCTACCTATAACGAACGATACGGAGGATGATCCTATGGAACCATTCGAGCAGCAGCTGGCCCGTTACGCGGAGCTGATCGTCAAGGTCGGCGCGAATGTCCAGCAAGGCCAGGAAGTGTTCATCGTCAGCCAGATCGAGACGGCGCCGCTGACGCGCCTCGTCGCCGCGGCGGCCTATGAAGCGGGCGCTTCCAACGTGCATGTGGATTGGAGCGACGACGCGATGTCCCGCCTCAAATACGATCATGCGGACCCCGAAGTATTCCGGTCATTCCCCGCATGGGAGACGTTGAAACGCGGCAGCTTCGTGGACAAGGGCGCCTGCTTCATCTCGTTCGTCTCGTCGGGCCCGGACGTACTGAAGGGCGTCGATCCGCAGCGAATCGGCGATTATCAAAAAGCGGCCGGCGCGGGTCTCGCCGAATTCCGCAGGGCGATTCAATCCGACAAGGTCGCGTGGACGGTCGCGGCGGCTGCATCGAACGATTGGGCGCAAAAGGTATTCCCCGGCGACGCGCCGGAGATCGCGCTCAGCAAGCTTTGGCTCGCGATCTTCGACGCGGTCCGGCTGCACGCGGACGACCCGGTCGAAGCTTGGCGCGAGCATGACCGCGTCCTGCACGGCAAGGTCGATTGGCTGAACGGCTTGCGTCTGCGCAAGCTGCACTACAAAGCCGCCGGCACGGACCTGACGGTCGAGCTGCCGGATCGCCATCTGTGGGTCGGCGCATCGAGCGTGACGCCGGACGGCGTCAACTTCATGGCGAACATGCCGACCGAAGAAGTGTTCACGGCTCCCCGGCGAGACGGGGTGAACGGCTACGTGAGCAGCACGAAGCCGCTCAGCTATGCGGGCAATATCATCGACCGCTTCAAGCTGACGTTCGCGCTCGGACGGATCGTCAAGGCAGAGGCCGAGGAGGGCGAGGAGATTCTGCAGCAGCTCATCGAGACCGACGAAGGCTCGCATTATCTCGGGGAAATGGCGCTTGTCCCGCATCGCTCGCCGATCTCGGAATCGAACATCCTGTTCTACAACACGCTGTTCGACGAGAATGCGTCCAATCACTTCGCCATCGGCAGCGGCTACGCCTTTAACGTCGAGGGCGGCAAGACGATGACGCCGGAAGAGCTCGCGGCGAGCGGCGTCAATACGAGCGTCGCCCACGTCGACTTCATGATCGGGTCCGCCGAGATGGACATCGACGGCTATCAGGCGGACGGAACGGTCGTGCCTATTTTCAGAAACGGCAATTGGGCGTGACGATCGGACGCAAAAAAAAAGGTTGACCGGCATTTGCCGGCCAACCTTTTTTTTTGCATTATGTTTTTGCTGCTTAATGATCTTCGAATTCCGGGTCATCGGATTCGAAGCCCGCCCAGCCGTCGCGGCCGTGCTGCCTGCTCCCGAACCAGAGCAGCAGACCGATCAGAATAAAAGCCGTCAGCGCCAAAAGCGGAATCGTAATGATACCGAACCAGTCCAGGTAATCTTCGTCGCAGGGAACGCCGACCGTACAGGGGAGGATGCTGGCCATGCCCGGCACCTTTTGCTCGCCGTAGTGATAGAGCGAGATGAATCCGCCGATCGCGATCAGCGGCGCGACGTAACCGACGATGCGACGGTCGCCGCGGATGGCGGCGCGGCCGAGCAGCAGCACGAGCGGGTACATGAAGATCCGCTGAAGCCAGCACAGCTTGCAGGGCGCGTAATCCAGCACCTCGCTCATGAACAGGCTCCCGCCGGTCGCGACGAGCGAGACGACCCATGCCAAGTAGAGAAAGTTTGCCCGGATAAACGAACGCATCGCTTAAGCGTCCTCCTTAGGAGGCCGAGGCGGAGGCGGACGCGGACGAGGCGGCCGGCGTTTCCGGCGACGCTTTCAACGCTTTCTCGATCTCGGCTTTCAAATTGTCGTAGGTCAGCGCCTGGGCGTCGGACAGTTTCCGGCCGTTTAGGATAAGCGTCGGCGTGCCGGAGAAGTTGTTGTCGCGCGCGATCTTATTATGCTTGTCCACTTCGGACTGGTATGTAGCGCCGTCGATGTCTTTCTTGAGTTTGTCGAAGTCGAGCTTCAGCGACTTGTCCTGCGCCAGCTTGACGAGGAAGTCCGAGGTCGCCCAGGTCGCGCTCTCGGCGCCTTGATTTTCGTAGACGGCATGATAGAAGTTCCAAAACTCTTCGTTGCTCTGATGATAGACGGCTTGCGCGGCGAGCGCGGCCGTTCTCGAGTCGGTTTGCGGGCTGATGATCGTGAAGTTCATGAAGCTGAGCGATATTTTGCCGGTATCGATAAAGTCCGCTTTTAGCTTCGGATAGATCTCGTCGTTAAAAAATTTGCAAGTCGTGCATTTGAAGTCGCCGAATTCGACGAGTTTGACGGGGGCATCGGCCTGGCCGATCGTCGGCAGGGTATCGTAATCGAAATTCAAGTCTTCGGGCTCGGGCCGGAATACGATCGCAAGTACGATGACCGCCACGGCGGCCACGACCGTCGTCCAAACCCAGATCCGCGATTGCTTGCGTCTTTTGCGCGCCAGCTCTTCTTTTTTCAACCGTTCTTCTTTCTTTCGCTGTGCCTTGTCCAATGAGCTCGACCCCTTCGTTCCGGATGAATATTCATCGTAATTTCGGCGATCTTTCCAAACCGCGCTTCTCTCTATTATAGAAGTCCGAGAGTCAAACGACAAATCGTAGTTTTCGAGAAGGCAAAATAAAAACCGTACCGCGCGGAGAGCGGGAGCGCAATGTCCCGAGCTCCGCGGCAGAACGGTTTGCAAGCCGATCGTTCGCGAGAAAAGCGCAGCATGTCGGCCGGAAGGACGGCAAACGAGGGAAATGACGTCAGTGGCCCAGCAGGTTGGACAACAAGTTTTGCAGTCTTTCCAGAAGCCGCTGCTGAACGACGTCCGCCTGGCCTGCGTTTTGCGTGTCGGCCACGGCAGCCTGCTTGCTAGCGGCGGGAGCGGCGCTTTTGCCCGCCGCCGCCTCCACGGCCGCGCGCACGTCGATCTGGCCGTAGCCGAACTCCGTGTCTTTGCCGGCCGCGCCGAGGTCTCTGGCGGTCTTGCCGAGCAGCTCGGCGATCCGGTCGTTCGAGAGGCTCCCGTCCGCCGCCAGCATGAGCGAGGCGAGCGCCGACACGTGCGGCGTAGCCATCGACGTGCCGGACAGCGCCGCGTACCGGCTGCCGGGATACGTGCTGGCGATGGAGGTGCCGGGCGCGGCCACATCGATATAGTCGCCGTAATTCGAATACGGCGCCCGCAGCTCGTCCGAACCGGTCGCGCCTACGGCGACGACCTCAGGGTAGGCGGCCGGGTAGCCGGGACGATCCGTGTTGTCGTTGCCGCTGGCGGCGACGACGAGCGCGCCCTTATCGTGCGCGTACTTGATCGCGTCGTGGAGGAACTGGGCCTGCGCATAATTGCCCAGGCTTAGATTGATGACCTGCGCGCCGTGGTCGGCCGCCCAGATGATGCCTTCGGCTACGGAGTAGGTCGTGCCGGCGCCGGAGTTGTCCAGCGCCTTGACCGGCATCACCTTCGTGTACCAGGTCATGCCCGCGACGCCTTCGTTGTTGTTCACCTCGGCGGCGATAATGCCCGCTACGTGGGTCCCGTGCCCGACATCGTCCTCAGGCGGCGCCGAAGGATCCACGATGTTCGTGCCGGCTACGAGGCGACCCTTTAGATCGGGATGATCCAGCTGGACGCCGGTATCGACGACGGCGACGACGATGTCCTGCTTGCCTCGGGTGACATTCCAGCCGCTCTCCGTGGCGATCTCGGGCAGGTTCCACTGGTATTGCCCATACAGCGTGTCGTTGGGCACGACGTCGGTCTGGAGCGGGCTTCCCGCGCCGAGCGGCGCCAGGCGGCCGGCGGGCTTGCCGTCGTTGGTCAAATACAGGTAATGCGGTTCCGCGAAGACCGGGTTCCAGTTTTTATTGAAATAGTCGATCATCTGGGCGGTCCGGAGCGTTTTCGAGCGGAAAACGTAAGTCTGCCGGCGGTGCTCGCGGGCGACGGACAGGTTCAGCGTTTTGCGCAGCTGCAGCAGCTCCCGCGGCGTGAGCTGGCGCCTCAGTTTGACGACGACTTCGTCGACGGCATAATGGCTGGCGTTGCCGTTGGCATCGCCCGACGTCACCTGCTTGTCTCTCAGCTTGCCCGGCTCCGTCGCTTGCGTTCTGAAGCGGCTGTTGTCGGGATAGGGAACAAGCCGAAGGTTTCGGCGTTGATGTTTTCCGACTTCGTCGACGGCGTCCGCGTGAATCAGGGCGACGAGGCCTTGTCTGCCTTCGCCGGCCGGAACCGCGAGCACGTAGCCGCTGTCGCCATGGACCGGGAGGGCGGCGGATTCAAAGCCGCGTCCCAGACGGACAGCGGTTATCCCTTCTTGCCAGGCCTGCCGAACCGCCGGGTCGTATCGCTCCAGCTTCGCGCCGACTGCCGTCTCCGAAGAACCTGACGAACCGGAAGAGCCGGAAGTCCAGGCCATCGCTTCAAAGTGCGGATTGGCAGCCAGCATATCCTTCATGAACGCTTTTTTCGCGCCTCGGAAAGGGGGGCCGAACCGGACTTTGAAGCCGCGGCCGCCAGCTTTCGCATATCGCTGCTGCATTCGATCCGGCACAACATGCCGGTCGTCTCCATATCCCGCTTGATCGTGTCGAGCTTTTCGGCATGCTCTTCCTTGGCCGCGGCCGAGTACCGGCTCTCCTGCCGGGGCGGAGGAGAGACGTCCCGTCCGCCGGGTGCCGGCACGATGATCGGCACGGCGAAGATGGCCACGGCTACTGTAAATAATAATCCGATGATCGCATATCTGCGGCGCATGGGCGGATCGACTCCTTTGGCATGTAGGGGTGAACGCGAAGGTTTCGGCTTATCGCCTTTGTAGGCTTTGATAAGGGGGAAAAAATATACGGAAGAATTGCGCGCGGCGCAGTACCGTTCGAGGTCGATTTATGGTACGATAAAGCCATTGCGTCTCTCGGGAACTCTGTGAGGCGCCCCATGCATGTGCATAATGGAAAGGGGAAAGCAATTTATGCCATCCGCCAACTTGAAGGCGTTAGCCGAGTCCAGCCGCGACAAACTCAAAGCGGCCATCGATCCACTTGAGACCTTCCTGAACGGACACGCGCTTCCGCAGTTGGTTGCCGAAGATAACACCGAATCGTTTTATGCCGGACTGCTGTCCGATCTCCGCCACTTGCTCGTATTTTCCGAGGTGTCGTACGAGAAGCTGGGCGCGCTGCTCCGCAGGCCGAATTTTGACGAGAAGGCCGCCGAGCGTTCCCTTTACGAGGTTTATCATTATTGCGTCAATGCCTTTTTCTATCCGAAAAACGAAGGTTATTCCGAAGACGGCCGGTACGCTTATACCGGACAGGACGCGATTCGCTTCCGCGCCAAGCCCGTTCGGGCGGCCCGCGATCTCGTGCTGGGCGTGTCGCGCGTCTACGAGGAGCTTCGGGAAGACCTCGCTTATTACGAGAGCGAATATCTCATTCAATGCCGCCTGCAGTCCAAATAAGGCCAAGCAAGCCTGCACATCCCTGACTGCCGCCCGCATGCGCCGACCCGAAGTGGCCAGACTAAGCGGCGGAGGTGATTCCGTTATGCCTAGAGGCGTAGCCTGCAGCGTCAGCAATTGCGCGTTCTGGGACAAGGGCAACCGGTGCGGCGCCGAAGAGATCGCCATCGAGATCGACGCGCACGCCAAGGCCGGCTGGCATGAGGAGTTCGCGGACGAATCGTTCGCCGAGCACCATGACAAGGCCGCCAGCTCGAGGAGCACCTGCTGCCTGACCTTCAAGCCGAATTCTTGATCATTCGTTTTGCCGATCGCCGTCCGCACCGGGTTTTCCCGGGACGGGCGGCGATTGCGTTTGTCGGGGATAATCGCCGCGTTATGCTGGTCGTCGGCCGCGAAGTGTTGTACAATGGAAAAGGTAAAATGTCGAATAAAAGGGCGGATTCGTCGATGACATATATTAACGGCATCGCGGGCGGTTCTGTCGACCCGCGGATGTTGAAGCAGCTTTTGCTGGCGCAGCTCACCGCAGGCGTCGATCCTTTCGCAGGCAGCGCCGACGCCGTGACGTCGGGTACCGGCGACAACAATTTGTTCACCCAGCTGCTTTCCCAATACATGGGCAGCACGGACAGCTACGGTTATGCCGGCGCGAGCGCGCTGGACGGCTTGTCGGGGCTGGACGGCACGTCAACCGATACGTCCGGATCGACGGCAAGCCTCGGTCTGTTGTCCATGAACGCAGGGTCGTACGGGACGAGCCTGATCGGCAGCCTAGGCGGCACGGGCGAGCTCGCGGCCGACGCGAGCGCGTCCACGTCGGCTTACGACGGGTTGATCCAGGCCGCCGCCGAACGCTACGGGCTCGATCCCGCCTTGATCAAGGGCGTCATACAGACGGAGTCTTCGTTTAATCCGAACGCGGGCTCGTCCGCCGGCGCCAAAGGCCTCATGCAGCTCATGGATGGTACGGCCGCCGGTCTCGGCGTATCGGACTCGTTCGATCCCGCGCAAAATATCGACGGTGGCAGCCGGTATTTATCTTATCTGCTGCGCAAGTACGACGGCAGCGAGATGACCGCGCTTGCCGCTTACAATGCGGGACCGGGCCGCGTCGATCGCATCGGCCTTCGCACCGACGCCGATGTGGCGTCTCGCCTGTCCGAGCTTCCGTCGGAGACGCAGGCCTATGTCGGCAAAGTATTGGCGGCACGCAGCGGATGGACGCTGCCATAAGGTTCACTGGATTAATGAACGCTGACGCGAGAAGGGATCAAGGCGGCCTCGTGCCGCCTCTGGTCTTTTTCTTTGTTTGCGGCAAAGAAGGGAATCCGACTATTGAAAACCTACTACTTCGATCATAGCGCTTCGACGCCGCCCTACGAATCCGTAATCCGTACGGTCGCCGAGCTGATGGCCGAGCATTATGCCAATCCTTCGGCGCTTCACCGGGCCGGCACCGACGCGGGCAAGCTGGTCGAGCGAGCCAGAACCGCTATCGGCGCGCTGCTCGGCGCAGCGCCGGGCGAAGTGGTCTTCACGTCCGGCGGCACGGAGAGCAACAATCTGGCGATGAAGGGCATACTGGGGCAGACGGGCCGCAAGGGGAAGCACCTGATCACGACCGCGATCGAGCATTCTTCCGTGCACGCCACGGCCAAGCAGCTCGAGGGCGAAGGGGTGCGCGTCACCTACCTGATGCCGGACGCAAAGGGCCGGATCGGCGCGGCGGACGTCGCTGCCGCGATCGCCGAAGACACGGCGCTCGTGAGCGTCATGCACGTGAACAACGAGACAGGCGCGCTGCAGCCGATCGAAGAGATCGGCGAGCTGCTGCGGGACCATCCGCGCATCCGGTTTCATGTGGACGGCGTACAGGCGGTCGGCAAAGTGCCGTTCGACTGGGCGCGGTCCGGCGTGGACCTGTACAGCGCTTCGGCGCACAAATTCAGAGGTCCGAGAGGCGCCGGCTATTTGCTCGTGCGCGAAGGGCTGAAGCTCCGTCCGCTGCTCGCGGGCGGCGGACAGGAGAGCGACGCGCGCAGCGGCACGCACAATCTGCCCGGCATCGTCGGCATGGCGCAGGCGCTTCGGCTCGCGCTCGAATCGATGCCGGAGCGGCGGGCGCGGATGTACGGTTTAAGGCGAAGGCTGCTAGGCCTTGTACAGGATATTCCAGAGCTTGTGCTCAACAGCCCCGAGGACGAGCGCTTCGCTTCTCCGCAGATCGTCAACTTGTCCTATCCCGGCATGCGGCCCGAGGTGCTGCTTCATATGCTCGAGGAGCACGGCGTGCTCGTCTCCACGCAATCGGCCTGCTCGTCCAAGAGCCTGAAGCCGAGCCGCGTCTTAATGGCGATGGGGCTGGGCGAAGCGAGGGGAGCCGGGAGCATCCGGATCAGCTTCGGCGACGAGCATGCTGCCGAAGATATCGACACGCTGGCCGAGCGGCTGCGGATGACCGTAGCCAAGCTGAAGCCGCTGGAAAGGGACTAAACGATGAATTTTGATTATTTGCTCGTTCGGCTGGGCGAGCTTACGCTTAAAGGACGCAACCGGGGCAAGTTCGAATCGCTTATGCTGGGCAAAATCAAGCAGGCGTTGACGGACTACCCGGAGCTGTCGTACGAGAGCTCGTTCGGCCGCGTTTATATTAAGCTGAACGGTGCGGACGGCGCGCGCGTCCTCTCCAGATTGACCGACGTGTTCGGAATCTGGACGATCAGCCCGGTACTGAGGGCGAAGCATGAGCTCGAAGACATCCGCAGCGCCGCGCTGGCCGTCATGGAGGCGCATCGGCCGGTGCCCTCGACTTTTAAAATGAGCGTGAAACGCGCGTGGAAGGCATTTCCTCACGATTCGATGGAGATGAACCATTTGGTCGGCGCCCATGTGCTGCGCAACACGCCATCGCTAAAGGTCGACGTGCGCGAGCCGGACGTCGAACTGCGACTGGACATCCAGCAGCAGGGCGTCTTCGTCTACTGTACGGTCGTACCAGGCGCAGGGGGATTCCCGCTCGGCATGAACGGCAAGGCGATGCTGCTGCTGTCCGGCGGCATCGACAGCCCCGTAGCCGGCTGGACCGCGATGCGCAAAGGGCTTGAGATCGAAGCCGTGCATTTTCACAGCTACCCGTTCACGAGCCAGCAGGCGACGGACAAAGTCGTCGCCTTAGCCCAGCGGCTGGCCTACTACGGCGGCCGCATCAAGCTTCACCTCGTGCCATTCACCGAGCTGCAGACGTTGCTGGCGCAGCAGAAGCAGGATCACCTTATCATCACGCTCATGCGGCGGTCGATGCTTCGCATCGCGGAGCGCCTCGCGGAGCGGTCCGGGGCGCTCGCGCTCGTCACGGGAGATAGTCTCGGCCAGGTCGCCAGCCAGACGCTGGGCAGCATGAACGTCATTGGACGCGCTGCGGCGCTGCCGCTGCTCCGGCCGCTCGTCATGATGGACAAGCTGGAGATCATTCGCATCTCCGAGCGGATCGGCACGTACGAGACGTCCATTTTGCCTTACGAAGATTGCTGCACGCTGTTCGTGCCCAAATCGCCGGCCACGAATCCGAATTTGCGTGTCGTCGAAGGCATCGAGCATGCGCTTGGCGAGCAGCTCGAACGTCTGGTTGCCGAGGCCGTGGCAGGTACGGATACGATCGTCATGACGCCGCAGGGGCGGGAGGAAAAGCGTTCTTCCGCTGCCGCAGAAGATCGTTGGTTTTAAGCGGGAACGAACAATAGCCTGTCCGTGCCGGATGTCGGCCGGATAGGCTTTTTTTTGAATGCGAAAAAAGAGCCGGGACCCCTCGAGGTCACGGCTCTTTTGGAGAGCGGCGAAAGTTAAGGCGTATTCGGGGAATTCAGCTTTCGGGCTTCGTTTTTGCGATTTTTGGCGGCGTTGCTCCAGATGCCGAGCGCCATTACCGCAATGACGATCACGATGATGAATGTCCAATTCGTCGCATCGTTGTCGAATAGCTCTTCGAATTTCTTTTCATGCGTGATCATCTTGGCCGCGGTGTAAGCAAGGATGGCGGAGCCGATGTAGATGATCCACGGGAATCGTTTGATCAAATTGACGAAAATCGTGCTGCCCCAGACGACGATCGGGATGCTGATGAGCAATCCCAGGATGACGAGAAGCGTGCTGTGGTCGGAGGAACTGCCGCCTGAAGCGGCTCCTGCGACGGCGATCACGTTGTCTAGACCCATCGCGGCATCCGCGATAACGATCGTTCGGATTGCGCTCCATAGATTGCTCCCGGCTTCGACATGCTCGTGCGATTCTTCCTGGACGAGCAGCTTGTAGGCGATCCAGACGAGCACGACGCCGCCGACGGCGAGCAAAAAAGGGATTTTGAGCAAATATACGATCAACAGCGTCGCGATCACCCGAATGATGACGGCGCCGGCAGTTCCCCACAGAATCGCTTTTTTCTGGCTTTTTTTCGGCAAGTTCCGAGCGGCCAGGCCGATGACGATCGCGTTGTCGCCCGCAAGCATCAAGTCGATTAAGACGATCGTAATCAAGGCGGTAAAAAATTCGGCGTTCAAAAAAATCCATTTCCGACCCTCCAGCGTTGAATTGATAAACGTTTATACGGCGGGCGGACGAGAAGGGTTCAAAAAAATGCGGCGACGGCTCCTTTCATATTAAGACCGGCCTGTACATATAACTGGGGGAGGAGGTGCGCTTCATGGAATTATGGGGTCAATTGGTCGTTTTTTCGCAAATCGTACTCATCAATTTGCTGCTCAGCGGAGACAACGCCGTCGTCATCGCCATGGCCGGCAGAAGGTTGCCGCCCGCGCAGCGGCGACGCGCGGTATGGTGGGGGGCGGCTGCGGCCGTGCTGCTGCGATGCATGCTCACCGTGCTGGCCGCTTTGCTGCTCGATATTCCTTATTTGCAGACGGCAGGCGCCGTCCTGCTGTTCGTCATCGCCTTCAAGCTGTTGACGGACCACAAGGAAGAGGTTAGCGCCGGCACGGGCGCGTCCACGCTCGCGGGCGCCGTATGGACGATCGTGGTCGCCGACTTCGTCATGAGCTTGGACAACGTGCTAGCCGTGGCAGCCGTCGCCGGCGAGGATACGGCGCTGCTGCTGATCGGCATCGCGATGAGCATACCTATCATTATTTGGGGCAGCTCGTTCATTATGCATTTGCTCGACCGATATCCTTTTCTTTTGTATGCGGGCGGCGCGCTTCTCGCTTATGCCGCTTGCGAGATGGCGCTGAAGGACAAAGGACTCGCGCCGCTAATCTCGCTTATGAGCGAGAGCGGAGTGCACGCGCTGCCCTTCGCGGCCGCGGCGGCACTCTTGTCGGCGGCGCTATGGACGAAGCGGAGAAGCCGCGTGCATTCGTGACAGCATTGTGGCTTTTCGTCTTTTTTTAAAGGCGTCGAACTAGTTTTTTACCCCGACTTCCATTAAACTGTTAGATAAAAGAAACGAATTTCGTTCGTTCGCAATAGACAAGCGAAGTGGGGGGAGACGCGTTGAACAAGCAATCCGCCGCGGTCGGAATCTGGATTTTGGCTGCGGGATTGATCATTTTGCTCGGCAAGTTGGGCGTCTTTTCATTTATCGGGGCCGTGTTTTGGCCGATCCTGATTTTAATCGTCGGCATTTTGCTCCACGTGCTGTATTTCGGCGGCATCGTGCCTGCCGTGATTCTCGTGCCTGCCGGCATCCTGACCGGATCGTCGCTGCTGCTCATGGTCGGCAACTGGTTCGGCTGGGGATCGATGCGGTATATATGGCCGCTCTTTTTGCTTTCGATCGCGATCGGCTTGTACGAATACGCCGTTTTCGGCATCGGCAAGGATCGCGCGGTGTGGAACGCCGCGATGGGCATCGGAGCGCTCTCGCTTCTACTGTTCGCCATCATGCTGCTGTGGACTTGGGGGGATTTATCTGCTCGCGGCCGCCTTGATCGGATTCGGCGTTTGGCTTGTCCTAAGCCGGCGCAAGCCGCGCAGACGCCGCCGATAATCCGAACCTGATGAAAGTTCGACAACTGAGGGTTGGCAATCGGGCTCGCTTAGCGTATAATTGAAGGGATGTAGACAACGTCGGCCTCGCGTCGGCGTTTTGTGTTGGACACGGTAAATTAGGGGCGGCGGGTTCGTTTCAGTCGAAGCGGGCTTGCCGATCATAATGGATACAGATATAAAATTACAAGGAGTGGAACCATGCAACAAGATCAAATCCGCAATATCGCCATTATCGCGCACGTCGACCACGGGAAAACGACGCTCGTCGACCAGCTTCTGCGCCAATCCGGCACATTCCGCGAAAATGAGCAAGTCCAGGAGAGAGCGATGGATTCCAACGATCTCGAACGGGAACGCGGCATCACGATCCTGGCGAAAAACACCGCCGTTCGTTATAAGGATCACTTGATCAACATCGTGGACACGCCCGGACACGCGGACTTCGGCGGCGAAGTCGAACGTATCATGAAAATGGTAGACGGCGTTCTGCTCGTCGTCGACGCGTTCGAAGGCTGCATGCCGCAGACGAAGTTCGTGCTCCGCAAGGCGCTCGAAGCGGGCTTGACCCCGATTGTCGTCGTCAACAAGATCGACCGTCCGGCAGCTCGCCCGGCCGAAGTCATCGACGAAGTGCTCGAGCTGTTCATCGAGCTCGAAGCGAACGACGAGCAGCTCGAATTCCCGGTCGTTTACGCGTCCGGCCTGAACGGCATCGCCAGCCTCGACGCCGGTACGCTCGGCACGACGATGGAGCCGCTGTACGAGACGATCATCGAGAAGATCCCGCACCCGACCGAAGATCAGGACGCGCCGCTGCAGTTCCTCGTCACGCTGCTCGATTACAACGAATACCTGGGCCGCATTCCGATCGGCCGCGTCAACCGCGGCAAGATTCGCCAAGGACAGCCGGTCGCCGTCCTGGACCGCGACGGCAAGATCCGTCAGGCCCGCATCGAAAAGCTGTTCGGCTTCCAAGGCCTGAAGCGCGTCGAGATGGAAGAAGCGGCAGCAGGCGACATCATCGCCATCGCCGGCATCAAGGACGTCAACATCGGCGAGACGGTCGCCGACCCGGCGAACCCCGAGGCGCTGCCGGTGCTCAAGATCGACGAGCCTACGCTGCAAATGCGCTTCCTGGTCAACAACAGCCCGTTTGCAGGCCGCGAAGGCAAGCACGTCACCTCCCGCAAGCTGCGCGAGCGCCTGTTCAAGGAGCTTGAGACGGACGTGGCGCTGCGCGTCGACGAGACCGACAGCCCCGACGCCTTCGTCGTCAGCGGCCGCGGCGAGCTGCATCTCGGCATCCTGATCGAGAACATGCGCCGCGAAGGTTACGAGCTGCAGGTGTCCAAGCCCGAAGTCATCATCCGCGAGATCGACGGCGTCAAGAGCGAGCCGATCGAGCGTCTGCTGATCGACGTGCCCGAGGAGAGCATGGGCAACGTCATGGAGAGCCTCGGCACCCGCAAGGCGGACATGGTCAACATGATCAACAACGGCAACGGCCAGGTTCGCCTGGAGTTCTTGATTCCGGCCCGCGGACTGATCGGCTACCGGACCAACTTCTTGACGATGACGCGCGGCTACGGCGTTATGAACCACGCGTTCGACAGCTACGGCCCGGTCGTCGGCGGCCAGGTCGGCGGCCGTCACCAAGGCGTGCTCGTCGCCAGCGAATCCGGATCGTCGACGGTTTACGGCATGATGGGCGTCGAAGACCGCGGCATCATGTTCGTCGAGCCGGGCACGGATATTTATGAAGGCATGATCGTCGGCGAGCATACCCGCGACAACGACATCATCGTCAACATTTGTAAGGAAAAGGCGCTCAACAACATCCGTACGGCGAACAAGGAAGAGACGGTCAAGCTGAAGACGCCTCGCCTGATGTCGATGGAAGAAGCGCTCGAGTACCTGAACGACGACGAACTGTGCGAGATCACGCCGAAGTCGATCCGCCTGCGCAAGAAGCTGCTGAACAAGAGCGAGCGGGACCGCTACGACAAGCAGCGCAAGATGATGGCCGAATCCGGCGTCTGATCCGGACGAACGCCTAGCAACGAGGAGGGGCGCCAGTGCAAACGTGGTTTCATGATCACCCCGTCGTTTCGTACCTGCTGATCTTGGCTTTTACGATCTATATCTTCAACGCCGTCTTCAGGATGGGCAAGCTGCCGATCCTGAAGGAGATCATCGTGCATATCATCATGGCGATCGGGTGCCTCGTGCTCCTCCTGCTCCAGCTCGACAAGCTGCCGATCATCCAGTGCATGTCGGTCGCCGTCATCATGATGCTGATGCTTCGCGGCCGCCAGATGTACGACAAATGGAAGGCCAAGCGAGGCGGCGCCGAGGCGGCCGTCAAGCGGACGGAATCCTAGAAACGAATGCAGCTCCGGCGAACCCCGGGAGAGCCCCGCGCTCTCCGGGATTCGCCTTTTTTAATTCAAGGAAGAGGTGAAGCGATGAGTTCCAATACGCCGCTGCCGCCGCGCCGGAGTACGGGCGCCGCGAACGCAACTGTCAGGGCGAATCCTCCGAAAAAGAAAAAAAAGAAATGGCCTCGCGTTCTTTTTACGTTGATCCTGCTTGTCATTCTAGGCTTGGGCGCTTACGCATATTCCTTATGGAGACAGGTCAACGGCGCGCTGGACGACGCTTCCGCGGGCGCGTCCACGCAGACGGTTCCGGCCGCGGAGAGGGCGCAGAACAAGCCGCTGGCGCTTATGCTGCTCGGCATGGATTACCGTCCCAAGATCGGCGGCATGAACACGGACGTCGTTATGGTGGCCGCCTTCAATCCGAAGTCGAACACGGCGACGGTCGTGACGATTCCGCGGGATTCGGACCTCCAGCTGGAAGGGTATTCGACGCAGAAGATCAACGCGTTTTACGCCAGGTTTCATAGCAAGAGCGACGCCAAGGGCGATGCGGCGGACGCTTACGCCCGCGACGCGATGAAGAAAATGCTCGGCCAATTTTTCGACATCGACATCAAGTACGCGTCCGTGCTAAAGTTCCAAGGCTTCGTCGATATCGTCGACAAGCTCGGCGGCGTCGCCGTCAACGTCGACAAGGATATGCGTTATGTCGACAATGCGGACGGAACCAACATCGACTTGAAGGCGGGCGAGCAGACGCTGAAGGGCGAGGACGCGCTCGGCTTCGTACGCTACCGCAAGTCCAACCGCGGCACCGCGGCATCGAGCGACTTCGAACGCAACGAGCGTCAGAGCCAAGTACTCGGCGCCGTCGTCGACAAGATGAAGTCGTTCGGCGGCTTGACCAAGCTGGGCGGGGTCATCGACGTCGCCGGCAAAAATCTGGTAACGGATATTCCAAAAGCGCAGATCACGAACATCTTGAAAACATACTATGATATCAAGCGCGAGGACATCCGTTTCATCCCGCTCACGGGCGTCTGGAAAAGTCCTTATGTATACCTGGACCAAGACTCGGTAGCGGAGGCCAAGGCCGCGCTTGCCGAGGAGATGTCGCCCGAAGGCCGGACGTCGACGCCGGCCACTACGGACGCCGAAGCGAAATAGCGGGATGCGGCCAAGCCGCGACCCCGACCAGGCATCGCTTGGCCTCCCCCTGGAGGCATATGCTATACTGAGATTAAGCTTACCCCAATGCAAAGTGCCAAGACTCTAAACCACGGTGCCAAGGGAGTGTTGCGGATGGCAGGCAGAGGCTGTAGAACGACCGGATTCGGCGAATGCGTTCGGATGCCCTCTTTGCGGAGCGGCAGGCTTGTCCCGGGCTTTTCTTGCGGCTTAGGATCGCCTTCGCGCCTCCTGTCTTCGCTGCCTGCGCGCCGTCGTGAGGAGTTTATATGTAATATGGACAAGAACCCAGTGATTTCACTGGGTTCTTTGCGTATTTGCGGACGTATTCGCGTGCGATTTGGCGGCCGGTCCGTTGCCGTCCGGCGAGGCCGGAGGCACGATGCTGCGCGGTACCTGGGGCACGAGCCGGCCGATAATGTCCGCCATTTCCTCGGCGAAGCCCGCGATCGGCCGTCCGCGCTTCGCGTCGGCCCGAATCTCCCGGATCCGTTCGGCCATATCCATGTCGGCGGTCACGAGTGCATCGACGCCGTAAGGATCTTTGCGGAACGCCTCGGCGACGGCGTACTTGGTCGTCCCGACTCTGGAACGCTCCATCTTCGGATCGACGTCGATGCCGACGACGGCATACTTGCCGAAGATAACGCAGTTGGCGTGGCGTACGCCTCGTACGCCTTCGGCAAGCTGCTCGAGGTGGCTTGCGACGGCCTTGGCGTTCGGCCGGACCGCGACGTTGCCGTCGCGGGCGGAGACACCGTCTCCCGGCGCGCTGCGCGCCTGCAGGCGGTTGTGGTCGGGCTGGGCGGGAGCGGCGGTCCGATTGCCGCATCCGGCGGCGGAGAGCAGGGCCGATGCCAGCAGCAAGATTAATCCGGCTTTGGCCGGCTTGCGAACGTCCATGTGGAAATCACCGTCCTCGTGGGTATCAATTCTTTTAAGGGGGGGATGTCCGAAGTCTTCGAAAAAGGCTTCAATCAAGCTCCACCTGGCATTATGATTCCCTGTCCCATGCGCCGGTATGTAAATACGTCACAATCCGTCTCAACCGGGAGGAACCGCCGTGAAAAAAATTTACGTGCTCGATACGAACGTGCTGCTCCATGATCCGCTCGCTTTGTTTGCCTTCGGCGCGAACGAAGTCGTCATTCCTTCGGTCGTGCTCGAGGAGATCGACTCCAAGAAGAGGTTGGCCGACGAGATCGGGCGCAACGCCCGGTTCGTGTCCAGGGAGCTCGACCGCATGCGGGAGATCGGGCATTTGCACAACGGGGTTGCTCTTGAAAACGGCGGCGTGCTGAAGGTGGAAATGAATCATCGCCGCTTCGTGCGGGTGCAGGAGCTATTCGGGGGAGATGACCAACGACAACCGCATCCTGGCGGTCGCGCTGAACTATCATCTGGAGGAACAGGAGCAGCCGGAGTCCGCGCGTCCTGTCATCCTCGTGAGCAAGGACGTGCTGGTTCGCGTCAAGGCGGACGTGCTTGGCGTCACGGCCGAGGACTATTTGTCCGACCGGATCGCCGAAGGCACCGACCACTACACGGGCCAGGTCACGCTCCACGTACACCCGGCGCAGATCGATGAATTTTATACGTACCGTTTCTTAAGCATCAATCAGATGGGTCTCAAGCAAAAGCTGCACCCGAACGAATTCGTCATTCTTCGCGACGAGCTCGGCACGTCGAAGTCTGCCCTCCTGAAGGTGAGCCAGGACGGGGCGAGGCTCGAGCCGCTGCATCTGTCCAACGAGCCCGTATGGGGCATTACGGCCCGCAACGCGCAGCAGCGCATGGCGCTCGAGCTGCTGCTGAACGACGATATTCCGCTCGTCACGCTGACGGGTAGGGCGGGCACCGGCAAGACGCTGATTACGCTGGCCGCGGGCCTCATGAAGGTCGAGGACGAGCACAAGTACAAAAAGCTGCTCATCGCCCGTCCGGTCGTGCCGATGGGAAAGGATATCGGCTATTTGCCGGGGGAGAAGGAAGAGAAGCTGCGGCCTTGGATGCAGCCGATCTACGACAATCTGGAATTTTTGTTCGATACGAAAAAATCGGGGGGACTTGGATAAAATTTTGATGGGGCTCGGCAGCATCCAGGTCGAGGCGCTTACTTACATTCGCGGTCGTTCGATACCGGGGCAGCTGATCATCATCGACGAAGCCCAGAACTTGAGCAAGCACGAGGTAAAAACGATCGTTTCGCGCGTCGGCGAGCACAGCAAGATCGTGCTGCTCGGCGACCCGGAGCAGATCGACCATCCCTATCTGGACGCGCAGAGCAACGGGCTCACGTATTTGGTGGAGAGCTTCAAGGCGGAGGGCATCAGCGGGCATGTAACGCTAGAGAAGGGAGAGCGCTCCAAGCTCGCCCAATTGGCCGCGGAGAAGCTGTAGGCAAGGAAATCGGCATCGTCGGCAGGGCCGGACGCGCGACAGCGTCCGGCCCGTTGTATGCCGGCGCTATGCCTCATACCGCTTTTTGACCTGCATCGAAGCTAAAGCGTTTGCACGATAGAGGCGACAAGCCGTCCTAATCCTGCTATCATGGTAAAAAACGAATCGCGCCTGCGGGAGCGGACGGAGGAAGGTGTTAGACCGTGACGCGCCGGAAGTATGTCGTCGTGATCATGCTGCTCATGCTCGCGGTTCTGCTTACTTCGCCCTGGGCTTCCGCGCCGGAGCCCGACCTCGCGCCGGACGCGGCGCCGGAGGGTCAAGAGGCGACCTTGGAGGAGCCCGTATTCGCCGAGCAGCATGCGGACCTGACCGTCAAGATCATGCAGGACGAGGCTACGTTCCGGCTGCTCGCGAAGCAGTCGGAAGATTTCGAGCGCAGCCATCCGGACATTCGCGTCCATCTCGAGCGAGTCGATCCGTCGGGCGTGACGGATCTGCTCGATGACTGGCACGAGGGGGGCGGTAAGCGCCGATGTCGCGCTTGTCCCGAGTTTATGGGTGAAGCGTTTGGCCGTCTCCGGCGTATTGATGCCGGCGGATTCCGCGTTCGAAGGCGACGCGATGTCCGAGCAGTTCGAAGCGGTCGCCGCCCCGCTCAAATGGAACGGCTACATGTGGGGCGTACCGCATCATATGGATCCTTATGTCGTCGTCTGGAATCGCGCGCGGCTGTCCGCGGCAGCGCGCGACGGCAGCGCGTTGACGCTGCCGCTCGGGACCGAAGATTGGGCGTCGTTCGGCGCGGAGATGGCAAGCGAGGGGAGCCGTCCCTGGCTTGCGATCGACGAGCGCGATTCGGCGGCGCTCCTCACTTGGCTGGGCGCGGCGGCCGGGCTTAGGCCGGATCTGCTGCTGGGCGATTCGCATGGCCAATGGGGAACGGGGCCGGCTGCGGCGCTGCTCGACACGCTTCGAGGCTCCGTCAGCTTGCGGGCGCCGGATCGCGGCAATGCGTTCTGGCAAGCGATGGCCACGGGGCAATACGCGGCCGCCGTCATGCGGCTATCGGTCGCCGAGGCCGGCATCGCGAGCCTTGGCTCCGATTCGGCCGCCGGACTGTCCATCGACCGCAGCGGCTGGGACAAGGCCTATGCGTTCGACGGCGGCGCTTCGTTCGTCGTCGGCGCGGGTACGTCCGGCGAGAGCGCGGCCAAAACCTGGATCGCGGCAATGACCGGGAAGCAGCTCCAGCTCGACAACTATGACGCGGCGGGTTATTTGCCCGTATACCGGTCGGCCTATGACGATCGCCCCACGATGCCGAATCTGAACGGCAGGGGCGCGCAGCAATTTCCGAACTGGGCGCCCGAGGTCGGCCCCGACTGGCCGCTGCTGATGAAGAAGATCGGTCTTTTTTGGACGGATTGGCGGCAGGACAGGCTCGCTTTGGCGGACTGGCCCGAAAAGTGGAGCGGGTTACTTGCCGATCTTCAGCTTCACGACTAGCTTGCCGTCCTCGAGGTTCACGCTGTCGGCTTTCAAATAAGCCATCACCTGCTGCGGATAGAAGCCGAGGTCGAAGTCGCGCACCAAATCGTCGCGGGTCGTGTCGGGCAGCGTCAATCCGTTAAAAACGAGGGTGTCCATATGGAACATAATGGCGTTTTTGGGTTCGTTCTCGACCGTATAGGTGCCCGTGACGGCGACCTCCATCGAGCCGCTTCTTCCTTGCAGGGACAACAGATTCGGCTTGAACGCAATGGTGAAGTCCTTGAGGAGCTCGCTTTGCGCGCGAAGAAATTCGTTCAATTGCGTATCGGTCAAAGTTAGCGTCGTCGACAAGCCTTTCGTTTTCAACGCTTCCGGGTGGTCCTGAATCCAGTCCGGCAGCTTGTTCATCGCTTTGGCCAGCGCGCTGAAGTGGCGTCGCACTTCGTACAATCCCGCGGATTGCCAATCAGGATTGCATCTCCTCCAGCTGCTTGCGCGCCAGCGCGGGATCCTCGCTACCGTCGATGGCATTCTGAATCTCGGCCTGCAGCGCCGCGACCCGGTCGCGTTGTCTCTCGAGGTCGGCCGCCACGCGGGACAGCTCGTCCTTGTCCTTCTTCAGCCGTTCTTGACCCTTCCGGATTTCTTCGTATTCTCGGTTAAAATCGGCTAACGTGCGCCGGTCGGCTTCGAATATCGTATCCATCAAGTCCCAGCTTCTGAGCAGCCCGGCGAGCGATTTGAAGTTGACGAGTACGCCCAGCATCGCTTCCTTTTGACCCATATAGTAGGCTCGCAGCACGCGTCCTGCTTTTTCGCGCTGCGCCGCGATGGCGAGCTGACGCTCCGCGAGCTTCGTTTCGTTTTGCGCGATGCTCTTTTCGGTTTCCTCCCGAAGTCCGGCGATCCGATCGATCTCCCTATCGATCTCTACGACGCTGAGGCCTTTCTCGAGCAGCTGCCGGGTCGTTTCGGAGAGCGGCTCCGCGTAGACGGGAGGCGGCGTCGGCACGATTTTTCCGGGAAGCAGCAGCATGAGAAAAACGACGGCGACGGCAAACAGCGCTAATCTCCGCATCGGGCCCTCCTTTCTCTCTGGCAGACAGGCGCGGCAGTAGTCAAGCTTATGCAATCCTACCTCATTATAGACGAAAAGAACCCCCCCAGAGAGAGAGGGGCGCACGGGAAAGAAGCCTTTTAACGCGCAAGAATCCGTTGATCGAAAATAAAAAAGGCCGGAGCGGTTAGCTCCGGCCCTTAGGCATGCCTTGGATTAAGCCGGCAAGCCCATCTCGAATACGGTCCAATAGGTAAAGCCGAGGAACGCGATGATCATATAGCCCCAGAACATGAAGACGTATGTGCGCTCCGTGAACTTCAGGTAACCGAGCAAGAAGAAGGCGGCCGTCTGAATAAAGAACAGAAGCGCCATTTCATACATATCGCCTGCAAACGACATGAGCGCGATCGCGAGCGTCCAGAAACCGAGCATCCGGAACATGCGTGCCATGGTAATCCCCCTTCAGCGTTTCTCTAACCATTTTTCTACAGCATATTATACCCACGGTTCGGGTGCAGTGTAAACGGTGATTCGTGACGAAATGGCAAACTTTTCGTCCAAGCCTAGTATGCCTTCCGGGAGCGCCGCTATTCGCTTGGCCGTCCGTAAGTTTTCGGGGGTCGCGGGCGGAAGGTATACGACGTGCAAAAATGGATATACCTAGAAGTATCCGATAGATTCTATGATTTCTATCACGGGCATAAAGATAAAAAAAAGAAAGCAAGTAATGCGAGCGATCGAGGAGGGAATAGACCGCATGGCGGCTATTAGACAAGATGCATGGAGCGCGGATGACGATCTGATTTTGGCGGAGATCACGCTACGCCACATACGGGACGGGAGCACGCAGCTCGCCGCGTTCGAGGAGGTCGGGCAGCGGATCGCGAGGACGGCCGCGGCCTGCGGATTCCGTTGGAACAGCTGCGTTCGCAAGCGCTACGACGATGCGATCAGCATCTCCAAGCAACAGCGGCAAAAGCGCAATTATCTCAAAAAGCAGGGTGCCATCGCGTTGACGTCCGATGAACGTCCTTTCGCCACTGGGGAGGAAGAGGGTGTCGGCAAGAGCGAGCCGATCAGCTCCGACGCGCTCAGCCTGGAGGCTGTCATCCGTTACTTGAAGCAATGGAAGGGCTCCGTTCAGGATCTCGGCAAACAGGTGAAGCAGCTGGAAAAGGAATTGAAAGAAAAGGACGAACAGCTTCAAGCGCTCCGGGAGATCAACGATCGTCTGTCGAAGCAGGCCAATGCGGCGCAGACGGACTATCAAGTCGTCAACGACGATTATAAAGCGTTGATTCGGATTATGGACCGGGCGCGCAGGCTTGCGATCTTGTCCGAGGAGTCGGAGGAAGAAAAAGCGAGATTCAAGATGGATGCCAACGGCAACCTGGAGCGCATCGAGTAGTCTTCGGGCGCCCGCTATATAAAGCCGTCCCCCGCCGCGCGCGGCGAGGGGCGGCTTTTTCGCGTTTGTCGACCGCTGCCGCCGTTGTGCGAGAGCGCGGGACGCGGTATGGTATTTGTTAGACAAGTCAGAGCGGATAGAAAAGGTTGAGAAATGAACGGAGGAATCTCGGTGGCGAACGTGCAGATTATCGGCGGCGGGGCGATCGGTTTGCTGCTCGCGGGTAGGTTGGCGGCGTCGGGCGTACGCGTTTGCGTGAGGACGAGAACGCGGGCGCAGGCGGAGGCGCTTGCGGCGGGCGGCGTGACGGTGCTATCCGCACTTGGAGAAGCGGAAGTGCGCGCCGAGGTAGACGCCGCGGCGTTGGACGATGCCGCGGCCTTGCCGATGGGCGATACGCTGCTCGCCGTCAAGCAGACGGCGCTGACGCCGGATTTTCTGGATCTCCTGGACGCGGCTGTGCCCCCCCGGCGCGTCGATAACGGCTTTTTGCAACGGCATCGGCCATACCGACCTGCTGGCGGCTCGCTTGCCCGGCAGGCCCCTATTCGCGGCCGTGACGACGGAGGCGTCGCTTCGGATCGACGCGACGGCCGTGCGCCATACCGGCAGAGGCGAGATTCGGCTCGGCCGCGCGCCTCTATTCGAGCGAAGCGGCACCGCTTTTGCGGCCGGGGAGGAGCGCGATGCGGCGACGGTGGCGGCGATGCTGAAACAGGCAGGATTTTCCGCGACGCTGTCGAATGATATGGCGGAGAGAATGCTGCGGAAACTGCTGAGCAATGCGGTCGTCAATCCGCTGACGGCGCTGCTCCGGGTTCCGAACGGAGCGTTGGTCCATACGCCGGCGCGAACGGCGCTGATGCGATCGCTGTTCGACGAGACTTCGGCCGTGCTGGAGGCCTGCGGGCTGCCGAGGGACGCGCGCCTGTGGGACGAGCTGCTCGAACTGTGCGCCCGCACGGCAGCCAACCGTTCGTCGATGCTGCAGGACGTGCTGGCGGACCGGCCCACGGAGATCGAAGCGATCAACGGCGCCGTCGTGAGGCTGGCCTCGCGGCATGGGGCGGATGCTCCTTATAATGAGTCTCTCGTCGCGCTAGTGTCGGCGATGCGGGGCGACGACAAAGAAGGGTGAGTGAAGGCGCTTGTGGAATGCGCTAGTATCCGCTTACGCCGTATTGGCCATAGGGTCCGTGATTCCGTTCGCCGCCGTCTACGGCATCTCCGCCATGCAGACGGGCGACAAGAAGCGCGCGATGGGGCTCGCCATGGACATGACGACGATTTTTCTCATCGGCATCGTGAGCGTGCTGCTCAATCGGGCGTTCGGCATGCATATGGGTTTTTATATGATTCTTCTATTCATGCTGCTTGGCGCGGGATTGATCGGCAACGCGCAATACCGGCTTCGGGGCAAGGTAGACGGCCTCAAGCTATTCAGGGCGATCTGGCGGCTGTCGTTTTTCGGGCTGGCGGCTTTGTACGTGCTACTCATGCTGATCGAGATCGTGCGGTTCCTCGCCGGCGGAGAGTGGGAATAACCGCGCGCAGACGGAAGACCCGCCGCCTCGCCGATGCGAGGGGCGGGTCTTCCGTCAAGATGGCGCCGCATTCGCGCGGCGACGTCACATTCTCCGGGGCTTCAGGCCAGCGATGCCGCGAAGCTTGAACAGGGCGGCAGCGATCGCGATGCTGGCAGCCGTCCAGGCGGCGACGGCGACCAGCTGCGAGGCGGATTGCTGCTTCACGCCGATCGCGATGAGCGCCCAGGCGACCGTCAAGGGGAACCAAGGATCTCTGTCCTTGAACGCGGCGACGGCGGACAGCGCGGCTGCGACGACGAACAGGGCCACGGCCCACGTCCGGTCCGGCACGCCCCAGCCGTCCCAGCCGCCCGCCCGGAGCGCGACCGAGATATTGACGATCGTCGCGACGGTTACCCAGCCCAGATAAATCGAGAAGGGCAGCGCGATCAAAAAGAAACCGGACCGGTCGCCTGCCGCGCGGGCGGCGGGGCGGGACGAGAGGTACAAGGCGATCAACGTCAGCAGCAGGCCGGATATGACGAACGCGGACGCCGTATAGCGCTCCGCGTGCCATACGAAGAGCCAGCCGACGTTGAACAGGCAGCTCGCGAAAAACCAGGGCGCCGTCGCCCTCATCGTCTGGTCGTGTCGGCGGCTTGGCAAAAAGGCGGCGACGACGTACCCGAGCGCGAGCAAATAAATGACGCTCCAGATCGAAAAAGCATAGCCGGCGGGAGTGACGAGCGTAGGCACCTTGTCCGATATTTCACCCGACGACCTGCCGAAAAGTCCGCCGGTTGCGGCGGCCGCGTTGACCGAGACGACGCCGAGCCAACCGGCCGCGTTCAGAATGCGCCAATGCAAGGGCATATTTATTCCTCCTTCTTCTTTGACGATATCCGGCCGCTTCATGTACAATCGAGAATGACACCATTCGGACGGGAGGATGTCCGGGATGAATACGACTCCCTTTAATGACGGGACGGCGCAGTCTCTCTCCGAAGCGTATAGGCGCGGCGACGACCAGGTCGCGGCGCTCTTCGGAAGCGCCCACTGCAAAGATATAGAAGCTTGGAGCAAGCGGGCCGCGCGGCTCGATCAAGGCGCTGGCGGCCGCGTCGACAGAAGGCGCCTCGGCGAGGCGCTGCTGGATTATCAGCGCCGGCTGAGCCCGGGCCCGCTCGCCCTGCGGCACATCGAAGCGCTCGCGGGCGAAGGCGCGCTCGCCGTCGTCGGCGGCCAGCAGGCGGGGCTGTTCGGAGGTCCGCTCCTGATCGCCTACAAGGCGCTGACCGTCATTCAGGCCGCGAAGCACGCGTCGCGCAGCCTGGGCCGGACGGTCGTGCCGGTATTTTGGATCGCCGGCGAGGACCATGATTTCGAAGAAGCCAATCATTTATACGTTTCCCCGGGCGAGGGCGAACCGCGCAAGGTCAAGCTGGGCCGGCCGGAAGGGCCTCGCCATGCCGTGAGCAGAACGCCGCTCTCCGCGGTCGATTGGGAGGTCGCGCTGACCGAGCTTGCGCTGACGCTCCCTGATACCGAATTTAAACCGAATCTGCTGCGTCAAATCAGGATGCACGCCAGCGACGCGCCTACGCTGACGCTGGCGTTTGCCCGCCTGCTCTCCGAGTGGTTCGCGGACGACGGCCTCGTCCTCATGGACGCGGACGATCCCGCGATTCGCCGGCTCGAAGGCGGCTTGTTCGGAGAGCTCGTCGCGGGCAGCGAGCGCCTGAGCGACGCGCTCGCCGCCGGCGAGGAGGCCGTCAAGCGGCTCGGTTACCCGATCCAGGCGGAGTCCGCGCCGGACGGCGCCAACCTGTTCGTGCACGCGGAGCAGGGACGCTTGCTGCTCTTCAGGCAAGGCGACCGCTTCGAGGACCGCAAGGGCGGACTCGCATACGACAGGGACGAGCTGCTGAGAATGGCCGCAGAACGTCCGGAGCAGTTGAGCAACAACGCGCTCTCGCGACCGCTCATGCAGGATTATTTGCTCCCCGTGCTCGCCACCGTGCTCGGTCCTTCCGAGATCGCCTACTGGGCGTCGCTCGGACCGGCCTTCGCGGCCTTCGGGCTGGAGATGCCCGTCATCGTGCCGCGGCAGTCTTTCACTTATCTGGAGCCGCAGGTCGAAAAGCTGCTGGCCAAGTACGGCGTCACCGCGGCGCAAATCGCCGCGGACGGCGAACGGCTGAAGCGGGAATGGCTCGCCGCGCAGGACACTTGGGACATCGGCGGCCGGTTCGCCGACGTCAAAGCGCGGTTCGGCGAGCTGTACGCGCCGGTGCTGGAGACGGTGTCCCAGGTGGACAAGGGACTCGTCAAGCTGGGCGAGAGCAACCTGACGCTCATTCTCGAGCAGATCGCGTACCTCGAGCAGCGCACGACCGGCGCGCTGGCGGGGCGGCACGAATCCTCGCTGCGGCAGTGGGACCGCATGCTGCATTCGCTGCATCCGCTCGAGCAGCCGCAAGAACGCGTGTACGGCATCGTTCATTTTATTAACCGCTACGGCATGGGCTGGCTCTCCGCTCTCCGTTGCATTCCGTTCGACGTTACGGGCGGCCATCGGCTGATGGCCCAAAAGCAGGCCGAGCCCGGCGGCCGACATCAGGAGGTTTGTTGTTCATGAAAACGACGTTGTCCAGCATTATCCGGGATCCGTCGCTCGCCCCGGAGGGCAAGCTTAAGATCGATTGGGTCGAGGCCCATATGCCGGTATTGAACCGGATCCGCGAGCAATTCGCGAAGGATCTTCCTTTCAAAGGACTGAAGGTCGCCATCTCGCTCCACCTGGAAGCGAAGACGGCTTATCTGGCGAAGGTCGTCCAGGCAGGCGGCGCCGAAGTCGCGATCACCGGCAGCAATCCGCTCTCCACGCAGGACGACGTGTGCGCCGCGCTGGTCGAGGACGGCATCGCCGTGTTCGCCAAGTACAATCCGTCTCCCGAAGAGTATCACGGCCTGCTCGAGCGGACGCTCGAGACGAAGCCGGATCTGATTATCGACGACGGCGGCGACCTGGTCACGATGCTGCACACGACGCGCCGCGACCTGCTGCCGGGCATCCGTGGAGGCGCCGAAGAGACGACGACGGGCATCCTGCGCCTGAAGGCGATGGAAAAAGACGGCTCCCTGCAATTCCCGATGGTGGCCGTCAACGACGCCTTTTGCAAATACTTGTTCGACAACCGCTACGGCACCGGTCAATCGGTATGGGACGGCATCAACCGGACGACCAATCTGGTCGTCGCGGGCAAGACCGTCGTCGTCAACGGCTACGGCTGGTGCGGCAAAGGCGTGGCGCTCCGCGCGAAGGGGCTCGGCGCGAACGTCGTCGTCACCGAGGTGGACGCCATCAAAGCGGTCGAAGCGTATATGGACGGATTCACGGTGCTGTCGATGGAAGAAGCGGCCAAGGTCGGCGAGTTTTTCGTCACCGTCACGGGCAACAAGGACGTCATCACCGGCGCGCATATCGCGCAAATGAAAGACGGAGCGATCCTGTCCAACGCGGGCCACTTCGACGTAGAGGTCAACCTGGTCGAGCTCGAGGCGATGTCGGTGTCGAGGCGCACCGTGCGCCGCAACATCGAGGAATATCGCCTGAAGGACGGCCGCAAGATTTACGTGCTCGCCGAAGGGCGTCTCGTGAACCTGGCTGCCGGGGACGGCCACCCTGCGGAGATCATGGACATGACGTTCGCGCTTCAGGCGCTCTCCCTTCGTTACGTCAACGAGAATTACGAGTCCATCGGCAAGCAAGTCGTCAAGGTGCCCTACGCGCTGGACGAACAAGTGGCGAGATCGAAGCTGGAGTCGCTGGGCATCTCCATCGACACGCTGAGCGAAGAGCAAAAATCGTACCTGGACAGCTGGGCCGGGCACGAATAATGACGATTTTTTAATAACCTAAAATATTTTGAGGAAATCCTGCTTTCAAAGCAGGATTTCTTTTTTTTTGCGCGAATAGTCATCATAAGTGGTTTAAAGTGGGGCCAAGTGGTGGAATATGGAGGGGGTGTGCAGCGGTCATGTTTTTAGGGGAATATCAGCATTCGATCGACGACAAAGGCCGAATCATTATTCCCGCTAAATTCCGCGACGCGCTGGGCACCGACTTTATCGTCACCCGCGGACTCGACAGCTGCTTGTTCGTTTATCCCCGCGAAGAGTGGGCGCAGCTGGAGCAGCGGCTTCGCGCGCTGCCGTCCATGGCGGCCAACGCGAGAGCTTTTTCCCGGCTGCTGTTCTCCGGCGCTTCCGAGGGCGAGTGGGACAAGCAGGGAAGGGTCAACCTTCCGAACCACCTGCGAGACTATGCCAAGCTGGACAAGGAATGCACGATTATCGGCGTATCCACGAGAGTGGAGATTTGGGACAAGGCGACTTGGGAAGCCTACAGTCATGCCTCCGAGGAATCGTTCAACGAGATCGCGGAGAAGCTGGTCGATTTCGATTTTCATTTCTGATCGCAGAGGACGTCGCCGCGCAGCCGTGAAGTACGTTTACACATCACCACTACATAGACAGAAGCAACCGACAGCATGACCGCGAGGGTTGCCGGGAGGCCATACTTTGTTCCACCACATCACCGTGCTTAAAGAAGAAGCGGTAGAAGGTCTGAATATCCGCGAAGACGGCATCTATGTCGATTGCACCTTGGGAGGCGCAGGGCATAGCGAGTTGATCGCTTCGCGTCTCGCCCCCGGGGGCAGGCTCATCGGTCTGGATCAGGACGACACCGCGCTCGCCCATGCGCGGGAGCGACTGGCCCCGTACGGCGACATCGTGACGCTGGTGAAAAGCAACTTCCGGCATCTCGCGGACGCGCTGCGGCAAGCGGGCGTACCGGAAAAAGACGGCGTGCCTCAGGTAGACGGCATCCTGTTCGATCTGGGCGTATCGAGCCCGCAGCTGGACGAAGCCGACAGAGGCTTCAGCTACAATCATGACGCGGAGCTCGACATGCGCATGGACCGCGGGCAGCCGCTCACCGCGCGAGAGATCGTGAACGAGTGGGACGAGCGGGAACTGTCGCGTATCCTGCGCGACTATGGCGAGGAAAAGTTCGCGCGCAAAATCGCCCGCCATTTGGTAGAGACAAGGGCCAAGACGCCCATCGAGACGACCGCGCAGCTCGCCGAGCTGGTCAAAACCGCGATTCCCGCCGCCGCAAGGCGTACGGGCGGCCATCCTGCGAAGCGCGCCTTTCAGGCGATCCGCATCGCGGTCAACGACGAGCTGGAGGCGTTCCGCGACGCGCTGGAGCAAGCGATCGATTGCGCCGCCCCGGGCGGACGCATCGCGGTCATTACGTTTCATTCGTTAGAGGACCGAATTTGCAAAGAGACGTTCGTCAAGGAAGTGCCGGCCAACATCAGTCCGCCGGGATTCCCGGTGACGGTCTGGGGAGAAGGCAGGCTGAAGCTCACGCCCCGCAAGGCGATCGTGCCTTCGGACGCCGAGCTTGAGCTGAACAACCGGGCACGCTCGGCCAAGCTGAGAATCGCCGAAAAGCTGGATCCGGACGCAGCGGGAGAGCCCGGGTGAAAAACCGCATCAGGTCCTTGAACGATCGAATGCCGCAATTCAAATCGACAAGCTTGAGACATCCAAGCGCGGGGGGGAGCGAGGAACATGCGTTACTATGGCAATTTGGCAGTTCGCGAGGAGCGTCAGCCGGAGCAAAAAAAAACAACAGCGCGCCGCGGCGCCGCAGACGGCGTCCCAGGTTCGCCGCAAAAGCATACCGGTGGGGGAGAAGCTGTTGTATCTGCTCACCGTTTTCGTCTGCGTCGCCATAGCGGGATTGATCCTGTACCGCAATGCAGGGTTGTACGAGATGAACCGCAACATACAGAAGATTACGAGCGAGTACGAGACGAGCGCCGATCAATCGAAGGAGCTGCAGCGCGAAGTGGACAAGCTGCGGGATCCTGCCAGAATCGAAAAGCTCGCGGCAGAACAAGGTTTGGTCCAACCAAACGGTCAAAAGCCGATCACGCTGTCCACTAAGGGAGACTAATGGAAACGAGGGCGGTCGCCCGAGATTGAACGGAAGGTGAGGGACATGACGAAACGAATTAAATTGCGCACGCTGCTGGCGGGAGGGGTAATCACCCTCCTGTTTCTCGCTTTATGGGGGCGAATCTACTGGGTGCAGGTCGCGCATGCCGAGTTCTGGGCGGAGCAGGCGCGCAATACTTGGGTCACGACGAAGAAGCTCGTCCAGGATCGCGGGACGATCACCGACCGGACGGGCACCGTGCTGGCCTCGGACGCCGCGGCTTACACGCTCGCGCTAAGCCCCAAGGTCATTCACCAGCTGGATGCCGGCAACCCCGAGTGGAAGCTGATCGACCAGATCGCTTCGAAGGTGAACAATATCCTGGGCAAGCCGGAAGCCGACCTCCGCAAGATCATGGACGCCAAGACGGACAAAGGCGTGTATTACGTGCAGCGCGAGGTGCAGCCCGAGGGCTGGAAAATGGACAAGGAGGTCGCCGACCGGCTGACCGCCTTCCGCGATCAGCTGCGCTCTCTGACCGGCAAAAAGGACGTCGGCATTTACCTCATCGAAGACAAGAAGCGCTATTATCCGAACGGCTCGCTCGCCTCGCAAATTCTCGGTTACGTGAGCAAAGAGGGCGCGGCGAAAATGGGGCTTGAGAAGACGCTCGACGAACAACTGAAGGGCGAGGAAGGCTCCATTACATACGAGAAGGACGGCAAGCGAACGCAGCTCGCCGACGGGGAGATCGAGGCCAAGCAAGCGGTGGACGGCAAAAACGTCACGCTGACGATCGACAGGGACATCCAGTATTACATGGAGCAGGCGATGAAGACGGCCTACGAGCAGTACCATCCGCTCAGCATGACCGCGATCGCCGCCGATCCGAAGACGATGGACATTCTCGGCATGGTCAGCCTGCCGGACTTCGATCCGAATAATTACTGGGATTATGCGAAGGATCAATCCGCGTTCAAAAACAACGCGGTGCAGTCGATCTACGAGCCGGGCTCCACGTTCAAGATCATGACGCTTGCGGCCGCCGTGCAAGAAGGGCTGTTCAACCCGAACGACAAATACATGTCCGGCAGCGTGGCGATCCCGAAGTCCAAGCCCGTCAACGATATCAAGCGCGGCGGTTGGGGCGAGATCACTTACCTGGAAGGCTTGAAGCGTTCGAGCAACGTCGCCTTCGTCAAGCTTGGCTACGAGAAGCTGGGCAAGGACAAATTCAAGCAATACATCGACAACTTCGGCTTCGGCCAAAAAACGGGCATCGAGCTGGCGGGCGAGATCGCAGGTACGACGCAGTTGACGTGGGAGCGCGACTACGCGGCGGCGACGTTCGGCCAAGCGGTCTCCGTCACGCCAATCCAGCAGGTCGCCGCGGTGGCGGCGGTCGCGAACGGCGGCAAGCTGATGACGCCGCATATCATCAAGTCGATCTCGGACCCGAACACCGGCGAAAAGGTCGTGACCGAGCCGAAGGTCGTCCGCCAGGTCATCTCGGAGCAAACGTCCAAAAAGGTCGGCGAGTATCTCGAGCAGGTCGTCAGCGACAAAGTCATCGGTACGGGGCGCAACGCCTACATCGACGGCTACCGGATCGCGGGCAAGACCGGCACGGCGCAAAAAGTAATCAACGGCGTTTATGCCGAAGACAAATTCGTCGTGTCGTTTATCGGTTATGCGCCGGTCGAGGATCCGAAGATCGTCCTCTACGTGCTCGTCGACGAGCCCGAAGACAAGACGCTCGGCGGCGGTTCCGGCGCTGCGCCGATTTTTAAGGAGATTATGCAGAAGTCTCTGCTTCATCTCGGCGTCCTGCCGAACCCGTCGAAGGATTCGGAAGAAGCCAAGAAGAAGGATGGCGAAGCGGCGACGCCCGCGCCGGTGACCGCCAAAGTCATCGACGTGAAGGGCATGACGGCTTCGCAGGCGAAAAGCAAGCTCGGGAACAGCGGGTTCGATGCGATCGTGCTCGGCAAAGGCGACAAAGTCGTCTCGCAGCTGCCTAATGCGGGCGCCGTCCTTCCGACCTCTCAGCACGTATATCTCATGACCGAAAAAACGCTTGGCAGCGTGCCGAGCATGAAGGGCTTGTCGCTCCGCGACGCGCTCGACATGTGCTCGCTGCTCGGCGCTTCCTGCACGGCGAGCGGACAGGGCTACGTGTCCGGACAGCAGGCGACCCGGGACGGCACCAAGCTGTCGATCGCGCTGGCTCTTGCGCCGCCTGCCGGCACGACCGTCCAATCTGTTGCCGCCAAGGCATCGGCAGGCGAACAAGATCAAGTCGAAGCCGGAGACGGCGGCGACGGCGCGGCGGACGTGAACGACGGCGCAGCGGACGTGGACAATAGCGCGGTGGCGGACGCGGGCGATTGAAGCGTCTTTCGCCAAGGCTTTGTCCGGCTAGACAGGCATAGCTTGTTCTAAGCCCCTTCTCCATGGAATAGGGTGGGAGTAACGCACCGATATTCCGGGGAGGGGGCTGACCTGCGTGAGAATCTCGCAAGTGACGGTGAGGCGGCGCCTGCTGCTGGCGCTGCTCGCGGTAGGGATCGGATTCATGGCGCTCATCGCGCGCCTCGCATACGTACAGCTGGTCAAGGGAGGCAAGCTGGCCGAACAGGCGGAGGAATCGTGGCGCCGCCAGATCCCGTTCGAGGCTAAGAGAGGGACGATCACGGACCGCACCGGCATCAAGCTCGCCTACAACGTCAGCTCGCCCACCGTTTATGCGGTGCCGGCGCAGGTGAAGGACAAGGAAGGGACCGCGGGCAAGCTGGCTCCGCTCATCGGCATGGCGCAGGACAAAGTGCTGGAGATGCTGAAAAAGAAAGCCAGCAACGTGAATCTTCGTCCCGGGGGGGCGCAAGATTACGCTGGAGCTGGCCCAGCAGATTCGGGATCTGGCATTGCCCGGCATCTACGTGGCGGAGGACAACAAGCGCTTTTATCCGTTCGGCCCGATGGCCGCGCAGGTGCTCGGCATCACCGGCTACGACAGCGGCCTTACCGGCGTGGAAAAGCAATACAACCAATTGCTGTCAGGCACCCGTGGAAACATTTCGTTTCTGACGGACGCGGCCGGACGGCAGATGCCCAATTCGTCCGAAGCCTACCAGCCGCCGCGGGACGGATTGACCCTGCAGCTGACGATCGACCAGAAGGTCCAGTCGATCGTGGAGCGCGAGCTGGATCAGGCGATGCTGAAGTATCAGGCGAAGGACGTCATCGCTATCGCGATGGACCCGAAGACGGGAGAGATTCTGGCGATGGGCAGCCGGCCGACGTTCCAGCCGGACCGCTATCAGGAAGCCGAGCCGGAAGTGTACAATCGCAATCTGCCGATCTGGATGACGTACGAGCCGGGTTCTACGTTCAAGATCATCACGCTGTCGGCGGCCATTCAGGAAGGCAAAGTCAATTTAAAAAACGAATCGTTTTACGACCCTGGATACGTCGAGGTCGGCGGCGCGAGGCTGCGCTGCTGGAAGAAGGGCGGACACGGCAGCCAATCGTTCCTGGAAGTTGTCGAAAACTCCTGCAACCCGGGCTTCGTGGCGCTGGGACAGCGTCTGGGCAAGGAGAAGCTTTTCGAGTACATTAAAAACTTCGGTTTCGGCAAAAGAACCGGCATCGATATCGGCGGGGAAGAAAACGGCATCCTGTTCAAGCTCGCGAACGTCGGCCCGGTCGAGCTGGCTACGACGGCATTCGGGCAAGGCGTGTCGGTGACGCCGATCCAGCAGATCACGGCGGTGGCCGCCGCGATCAACGGGGGCAAGCTGTTCAAGCCGCATGTCGCAAAGGCGTGGGTCAACCCGGATACGGGCGAGACCCTGCAGGAGATCAAGCCGGAGCTCGTGCGGCAGGTCATCTCGCCGGAGACGTCCAAGCAGGTGCGCGAAGCGCTCGAGAGCGTCGTGGCGCAGGGTACGGGGGGGCAACGCGTTTCTGGACGGCTACCGGGTCGGCGGCAAGACGGGGACGGCGCAAAAGGTCATTAACGGCATATACTCGGCGAGCGAGCATATCGTCTCGTTCATCGGCTTCGCGCCTGCGGACGACCCGCAGCTGATCGTCTACGTCGCCGTCGACAATCCGCAGGGCATCCAGTTCGGGGGCGTCGTCGCGGCGCCGATCGTACGCAACATCATGGCCGACGCGCTGCCGTATCTCGGCGTAGAACCGCGCAAGGACCAGATCGGCAAGGAATACAAGCTCGGCGAGCTGCCGATGGTGAACGTGCCGAACCTCGTTGGCAAGTCGGTCGCGGATCTGTACGAGGACATGAACATGAACTTTCAGCTGTCGGCCTCCGGCAAGGGGGACACGGTGCTGCGCCAGGCGCCCGAAGCGGGCCAGCGGGTGCAGAAGGGCTCGGTCATCCGCATTTATCTGGGAAGCGACGGGGAGCAGGCCCCCGCGGATGAAGGCGCGGATTGAACCAAAGCGACAGTGGCGTTGTCAGCTGCGCCGAGTTATAGGCGGCAAAAGCGGTTAACGAGGTAGAGGGCGGCGTGATAATCGAAATAATCGGGTAACAGAGCTGGGGGGCGACGACGAGAAGGGGCGTTTTATCGTAGCGTTCCCTGATTGGCCGGTTGTCTGAAGATTGATTGTAGTCCGGCTGCCAAGTGTTTCCTAGCCCTTGTTTGAAAAGTCGTCCTGGCGGATAATGTACGCATAGGAAAATCAATCAATCCTCATATCTTCTCTATGCAAGATGAGCAACTCTGCTGTAGTCCAAGGAGCTGAACATGCGATGCAATTGAATCAATTAGCCAAGGAACTGCTGCTGCATCGGATTGTCGGCGATGGCGGCGTCCATATTCAAGGAATCGAGGCGGATTCGAGAGCCGTGGAGGCGGGACAGCTGTTCTTCTGCTTGCCGGGGCATACCGTTGACGGCCACGACTTCGCGCCGCAGGCGCTCGAACGCGGCGCCGCGGCGCTCGTCGTGTCGCGCGAGCTGCCGCTGTCCGCGCCGCAGCTCGTCGTGCCCGACGTGAGGCGGGCGCTCGCCGTGCTGGCCGACAGCTGGTACGGGCACCCGTCTCATAAGCTGCGTCCGATCGGCGTGACCGGCACCAACGGGAAAACGACGACGACGTATCTGATCGAGCGGATCCTGAGCGATGCCGGCATATCGCCGGGCGTCATCGGCACGATCGAAGCGCGATACGCGGGCGCGAGCTATCCGATGTCGGGGACGACGCCGGATATTCTGCCGCTGCAGCGTCTGCTGGGCGCTATGGCGGAGACCGGTACGGAGCGGGCCGTCATGGAGGTCAGCTCGCATGCGCTGGAACAGGGCAGGACCTGGGGAACCCGGTTCAGGACGGCCATTTTTACGAACCTGACGCAGGATCACCTGGACTATCACGTGACGATGGAGGCGTACGCCGACGCCAAGGGGCTGTTCTTTTCGAGGCTGGGCAACGATTACGGCGCCGGCCCCGAAGATCGTTCGTTCGCCGTGCTGAACGCCGACGATCCCGTCTCGGCCAAGTTTGCGAAGCTGACCGCTGCCGAAGTCGTCACGTACGGCATCGAGCAGGAGGCGGACGTAAGCGCCCAGAACGTGCGCATATCGTCCCGCGGCACGTCGTTCGACGTGGAGACGTTCCGCGGTTCCAAAAGCGTGCAGCTGCGCATGGTCGGCAAATTTAACGTCTACAATGCGCTCGCATCGCTAACGGCTGCTCTTTGCGAAGGCATCGGGCTTGACGCGGCAGTGGCGAGCCTCGAGGCGGTGCCGGGCGTCCCGGGACGCGTCGAAGCCGTAGACGAAGGGCAGCCGTACGCGGTCGTCGTCGACTACGCGCATACGCCGGATGGCCTCGACAACGTGCTGCGCGCCGTGCGCGAGATCGCGGAAGGCCGAGTCATCTGCGTGTTCGGCTGCGGCGGCGACCGGGACCGGACGAAGCGCCCGATCATGGGCAAGATCGCGGCGGCGCTAGCCGATGTCATGCTCGTGACGAGCGACAATCCGCGTTCGGAGGATCCGCTCGCGATCCTGCGGGATATCGAGGCGGGACTCAAGGAAGACGCGGTCGATCCGGGCCGCTACGAGCTCGAGCCGGACCGCGGCGCGGCCATTCACAAAGCGGTTGAAATGGCCGGCCCCGGGGATGTAGTATTGATAGCGGGCAAAGGGCATGAAACCTATCAAATTATCGGCGACGTGACGCACGACTTCGACGATCGGCTGACGGCGCGCGACGCGATAAGGAGCAGGATGCTGTGATAAGAGCGACGCTTAGCGAAGTGGCCGCATGGTGCGGCGCGGAGCTTCATGGGATACAGGCAGGCGCGGAGCCTGAGATTGCCGGCGTATCGACAGACTCGCGGTCGATCGGGACCGGGCAACTGTTCGTGCCGATCGCGGGAGACCGGTTCGACGGACACGACTACATAGAGACGGCTGCCAGCGCGGGAGCGGTAGCCGCGCTGTGGCAGCGCGAGCGCGCGCTGCCGGCCGCTGCCGGGCTGCCGCTGCTGCTCGTCGACGATACGCTCGTCGCCCTGCAGCGGCTGGCCGAGTCCTACCTGGCGAGCTGGAAGCCGAAGGTCGTCGGCGTGACCGGCAGCAACGGCAAGACGACGACCAAGGACTTGATCTTTTCGGCGCTTTCCACCGTCTACCGGACGGCGAAAACCGAAGGCAATTATAACAATCATATCGGATTGCCGCTGACGATCCTCCGGGCGGACCGCGATACGGAGGTTCTCGTGCTGGAGATGGGGATGAGCGGCTTCGGCGAGATATCGCTGCTCTCCCGCATCGCAAAGCCGGACGTCGCCGTCATCACGAACATCGGCGAGTCCCATCTGGAGCATCTCGGTTCGCGGCGCGGCATCGCGCAGGCGAAGCTGGAGGTCGTCGAAGGGCTGAAGGACGGCGGCACTTTGATTTATAACGGCGACGAGCCGCTGCTTCGCGAGGAACTGGCGGCGCTGGCGCTGCCCTCGAACGCGATCGGGACGATTACGTTCGGCGAATCCGAGGCGTGCGATTTGCGCGCGCTCGATATCGCGACGGACGCGGAGCGCGCGACGTTCGCTGCGTCGTCCCGCGTCTCGGCTGGCTCGCCAGGCGACGGCGACTCAGCTCCAAACTCGCGTGCGCAAGCGGCCGAGACGCAGGGTTCCCGCTTCGCGGTGCCGATTCCCGGCCGGCACAACGCGGTCAACGCGTTGGCTGCGATCGCGGTCGCCCGCCTGCTTGGCGTCGCCGACGCGGACATCGCCCGCGGCTTGGCCGAAGCCAAGCTGACGGGCATGCGCATCGAGCGCGTTCAAGCGAAGAACGGCGCGCTCGTCCTGAACGACGCGTACAATGCGAGCCCGGCTTCCGTGCGCGCGGCGATCTCGCTCGTCGCGCAGCTCGAGGGCTACCGCCGCAAATGGCTCGTGCTCGGCGACATGCTCGAGCTCGGACCCGAGGAGGCCGAATACCACGCATCCATCGGACGCGAGCTGTCGCAGGGTCAAGCCGACGGGCTGCTGGCGTACGGGCCGCTGTCCGCCCATACCGCGGAAGCCGCCTCGCGCGCGCTCCCGGCCGGATCGGTACGGCATTTCGCCGACAAAAACGAACTGGCCGAAGCGCTAATGGCGCTCGTCGAGCCGGACGATCTCGTGCTGGTGAAGGCTTCGCGCGGCATGCGGCTCGAAGAGATCGTGCGGCGACTGGCGGCAGGGAAGGAGGAGTTACGCTGATGGATTACGCATCAACGCTATGGACGCTCGGCGTTTCCTTCCTGCTCGCGGTATTGCTCGGCCCGCTATGCATTCCGATGCTCCGCCGCTTGAAGTTCGGGCAGCAGGTGCGGGACGACGGACCGCAGTCCCATCTGAAGAAGAGCGGCACGCCGACGATGGGCGGCATCATTATCCTGCTCGCGATGACCGTGGCATTCCTTAAATTTTCGGACCGCGGCTGGCCGTTTTGGGCGCTGCTGGTCGCGAGTCTCGGCTTCGGCCTCGTCGGTTTCCTGGACGACTTCATCAAGATCGCGATGAAGCGCTCGCTGGGCCTTACGGCCAAGCAGAAGCTTTTCGGACAGCTCGTCGTATCGATCGCGTTCTGCTTCATCATCCACCGGATGGACCTTAGCACCGCCGTCGGCGTGCCGGGGACGGATTGGTCGCTCGATCTCGGCTGGGCGTATTACATACTCGTCGTCGTCATCTTCTTCGCCGCGACCAACGCGGTAAACTTTACCGACGGCCTCGACGGCCTGCTGTCGGGGACAAGCGCGCTCGCGTTCGGCGCGTTCGCCATCGTGGCGCTTCAGGCGACGCAGCAGCAATCCGCCATTTTCTCGGCGGCCGTCGTCGGCGCGGTGCTCGGCTTCCTCGTGTACAACGCGCATCCGGCCAAAGTGTTCATGGGCGATTCGGGGTCCCTGAGGCCTTGGGGGCGGCATCGGCGCGGTCGCGATCCTGACCAAGACCGAACTGCTGCTCATCGTCATCGGCGGCGTATTCGTGCTCGAGATGCTGTCGGTCATCATTCAGGTCGGGTCGTTTAAGACGCGCGGCAAAAGGGTATTCAAGATGAGTCCCATCCATCATCACTTCGAGCTTACCGGCTGGTCCGAGTGGCGCGTCGTGACGACCTTTTGGCTGGCCGGGCTCGTTTTTGCCGCGATCGGTCTGATTCTGTATAAGGGGGATTGGGAACCTATGATGCCACTGGCGAATTACCGCGGCCGCAAGGTCGTCGTGCTGGGCCTCGCCCGCAGCGGCGCCGCGGCCGCGAAGCTGTTCCATCAGGCGGGCAGCGTCGTGACGGCGAACGACCGCAAGGAAAGAGACGCCTGTCCCGAAGCCTCGGAGCTCGAGGCTTTGGGCATTTCTGTTGTTTGCGGCGGACATCCGGACGATCTGGTGACCCCGGACACGGCGCTGCTCGTCAAAAATCCGGGCATTCCTTACTCGGCGGCGCCGATCCGGCAGGCCGAGACGCTCGGCGTCGAGGTCGTGACGGAAGTCGAGGTGGCGGGGCAGCTGTCCCCGGCGCCGATCGTCGGCATTACGGGCTCCAACGGGAAAACGACGACGACGACGTGGACGGGCGAGCTGCTGACCGCGGCGGGGTTGTCGCCGATCGTCGCCGGCAATATCGGACGCCCGTTGGTCGACGCGGCGCAGGAGATCGGGCCCGAAGGCTGGCTCGTGGCAGAGCTGTCGAGCTTTCAGCTCAAGGGAACGACCGATTTTCATCCGCGGATCGCTTGTCTGTTGAATCTAGCCGAGACGCATCTCGACTATCACGGCACCATGGAAGACTACGTCGCGTCCAAGGCGAAGCTGTTCGCCAATCTGAGCGACGGGGATACGGCCATTTTCAACGCGGACGACGCCGTCTGCGCGGAGATCGGTCAAGCGTCGGCCGGACGCCATTGGCCGTTTTCGCTCACCAAGCGGCTTGCGGTCGGCGTGTCTGTCGAGCCTCCTTTTCCGGCGGAAGCCGATGGTGAATCGTCTGTGACGCAGTTCGCCGAGCGTTGGATCGTCGCGCGCGACGGGAGCGGCGCGGATACGCGTATTATAGCCGTCGACAAGCTCGGCATTCCCGGACGGCACAATTGCGCCAACGCTTTGGCGGCTGTCGCGATCGCGCTGGCCGCGGGCGCGGAGGCATCGACGCTGCGAGAACCGCTCGAGCGGTTCAACGGCGTCGAGCACCGCTTGGAATACGTCGGCACTTTCCGCGAAGCGCGCTACTACAACGATTCGAAAGCGACTAATCCGACGGCGACGATCATGTCGGTTTCCTCGCTGCCTGCGCCGCTCGTGCTGATCGCGGGGGGGACTCGACAGGGGCTCCGATTATCGCGAGCTGATCCCGCTTTTCCGCGATCGCCTTAAAGGCATCGTGACGCTCGGGGGAGACGCGTGAAAAGATTCGCAAAGTCGCGGAGGAAGCCGGTTTAACGAACGTCGCGGTCGTCGAACCTGTAGAGGATGCCGCCGAGACGCTGAAGAGAGCCGTGCTGGAAGCCGCAGCCATGGCGGGGCCGGGAGATATCGTGCTGCTCTCGCCCGCTTGCGCAAGCTGGGACATGTTCCCATCCTACGAGGTACGGGGGGCGCATTTTTAAGCAATCGGCGCATACGCTGTAAGAAGGGGGCTCGTCCCCACTTCTTCGTTTGGCGAGGTGTCCGGTTTATGGCCAAGGTCCGCAAGGCCCCCGATATTTGGATGATCGCGGCGACGCTCGGCATTCTGGCGGTCGGCATCGTGATGGTATACAGCGCGAGCGCGGTAGCCGCCTTCCACGATTACGGCGACAAGTTTTATTACGTGAAGCGGCAGCTGCTGTTCGCCGCGCTCGGCATTTTTATGATGTTCGTCACGATGAACGTAGACTACAGCCGCTTGCGGCGCTGGGCCTTGCCCGGCTTGCTGCTGTGCTTCGGCTTGCTGCTGCTCGTGCTCGTGCCGGGCGTCGGCGTCGTGCGCGGCGGCGCGCGCAGCTGGCTCGGCATCGGCAGTTTCGGCATCCAGCCGTCCGAGTTCATGAAGCTGGCGATGATTTTGTTCCTTGCCCGGTTTCTTGCCGAACGGCAGCAAAAGCTCGTGTCGTTTACGAAAGGGCTTCTGCCGCCGCTCGGCATTCTGCTCGGCGCGTTCGGGCTGATCATGATGCAGCCGGACCTCGGCACGGGCGCCGTCATGATCGGCGCCGCGCTGCTCGTCATTTATGCGGCCGGCGCCCGGATCGGACATCTCGGGGGGGGCTCGCGATGATCGGCGTCGTCGGACTCGTCGGCCTGATCGCCGCGGCGCCGTACCGGCTGCAGCGGATCACGGCCTTTCTCGATCCCTGGCAGGACCCGCTGGGCGCGGGATATCAATCGATCCAGTCGCTGTACGCGATCGGTCCGGGCGGACTCGTCGGGCTCGGCCTCGGCATGAGCCGGCAGAAATACAATTATTTGCCCGAGCCGCAAACGGACTTTATTTTCTCCATCTTGGCCGAGGAGCTCGGCTTTATCGGGGGCAGCCTGCTGCTCGTGCTGTTCCTGCTGCTCATCTGGCGCGGCATGCGGACGGCGATCGCCATCGACGACCCGTTCGGCAGCTTCCTGGCGGCGGGCATCGTGGGCATCATCGCCGTCCAGGTGCTGATCAACATCGGCGTTGTCATCGGACTCATGCCCGTGACGGGCATTACGCTGCCGCTCGTCAGCTACGGCGGCTCGTCGCTGACGTTGCTGCTTACGGCGCTCGGCATTTTACTTAACTTATCCAGATTTGCGAGGTGACGCTATGCGTATCGTGTTGACCGGCGGCGGAACCGGCGGCCATATTTATCCCGCGCTCGCCATCGGCCGCGAGGCCGAGCGGCGCGATCCGGGCAGCGAGCTGCTGTACATCGGCACGAAGCGGGGGCTCGAGAGCCGGATCGTACCCGAGCGGGGCGTGCGCTTCGAGAGCATCGACATTACCGGCATCCGAAGATCGTTGTCCCTGGAAAATGTTCGCACCGCCCTCCGGTTCGTCCGCGGGGTGCGGCGCGCCAAATCGCTGCTGCGGGAATTCAGGCCCGACGCGGTCGTCGGCACAGGCGGCTACGTATGCGGGCCTGTCGTCTATGCGGCGGCGAAGCTCGGCATCCCGACGCTGCTGCACGAGCAAAACGTCGTTCCCGGCCTGACGAACAAGTTTTTAAGCCGCTATGCGGATGCGGTCGCCGTCAGCTTCGCCGACTCCAAGCCGCATTTCGCCAGAGTCAAAAGCGTGGAATACGCCGGCAATCCTTGCGCGACGGCCATTCTCGGGGGCGACCCCATTCGCGGTTACGCCTCGCTGGGACTTTCGCCGGGCACGCGGTTTGTGCTGATCGTCGGCGGCAGCCGGGGCGCGCAAACGCTGAACCGGGCGGCCGGTGAAGCGGCGGCCAAGCTTGTCGGCTTGCCGGACGTGCATTTTGTGTTTGCCTCCGGCGAGCGGTATTATGAGGAGCTGAAGGCGGAGATCGACCGGATCGCGGATCCGGCCGTCGCGAGCCGGCTCCACGTCAAGCCGTACATAAGCAATATGGCGGAAGTGCTGGCGGCGACGTCGCTCGTCGTCGGCCGCGCCGGCGCTTCGTTTATCGCCGAATTCGCTGCGCTCGGCGTGCCGGCGATCTACGTGCCTTCACCGAACGTGACGAACAACCATCAGCAAGCCAACGCCGAGAGCGTCGTCCGCGTCGGCGGCGGGATGATGATCCTGGAGCGCGAGCTTACCGGCGCCAAGCTGTACGAGGCGGTCGCCGGCATCATGGGCGACGAATCCCGCCGTGTCAAAATGGCGGAAGCGGCGAAGTCCATCGGCATGCCCGAGGCGGCCGGCGTTATTTACGACCAATTGCAACGAATCGTCCGCCGCGCGCGGACTTGACTAGCATAGAAGGACTGCGGAGCCGCCGCTGACGCGACGGCGTCGACGGCAAACTGGGCGATTGTCACCATGCCGGGCGGCGCGACATACGATAGGGTGTGGTCGCGGCTGTCCGCAATGATGAGCCGGGCGCCTTCGTATAAAACCCGCAGCTCCTTAGAATGAATTGGAGGAGATATTGAATGGAGCAGTTGATCGCGGACCTGGAACGGTCGTATTCGGGGGTCGTCAAGCAAGGCGAGCCGCTGGCGCCCTATACGACCTGGAAAATCGGCGGCCCCGCCGACTTGTTCCTCGTACCGGCAGACGCGGAGCAGTTGGCTTCGGCCATCGCCGTGCTCGGCCGGCACGGCGTCCCCTGGACCGTCCTCGGACGCGGCTCCAACACGCTCGTTGCCGACCGCGGCGTCCGAGGCGCGGTGATCAAGCTGGGCGGCGGATTCGACGCGGCGCGGTTTGAGGGCAACCTCGTTTTCGCGGGCGGATCGTATTCGTTCATCAAGCTGTCGGTCATGGCGGGCAAAGAAGGGCTTACCGGCCTTGAATTCGCCAGCGGCATTCCCGGCAACGTAGGCGGGGCGGTTTATATGAACGCGGGGGCGCATCATTCGGACGTTTCGCGCATCTTAAAGTCGGCCGACATCGTCTGGGAAGACGGTTCGAGAGGGACGTACGGCAACGAGGAAATGCGTTTCGGCTACCGTCATTCGATTTTGCACGAAAAAAGGGGCATCGTGACCGAGGCGGTGTTCGCCCTGGAGCCCGGCGACCGCAAGGAGATTGCCGCCATGCTGGCTTCCTACAAGGATCGGAGACTGCGCACGCAGCCGCTGCAGCTTGCCTGCGCGGGCAGCGTATTTCGCAATCCGGAGGGAGACCACGCCGCGAGACTGATCGAGGCTGCAGGCCTGAAAGGCGCCAGGGAGGGCGGAGCCGTCGTGTCGGAGCTGCACGCCAACTTCATCGTTAACGAAGACCATGCGACGGCCGAAGACGTGCTCGCCTTGATGGAACGCGTAAGACGGACCGTAAACGAACGGTTCGGAATATTACTCGCACCCGAGGTGCTCCTGATGGGCGAGCGGTAATTCCGGAGGTGAATTCCTTGGACAAACTGGTGATTGAAGGCGGCAAACCGCTTTCGGGCACCATCCGCATCCATGGAGCCAAGAACGCCGCCCTGCCGATCCTGGCCGCGACGCTGCTCGCCCAGGAGCCGGTAACTCTTCGCAACATTCCGAAGCTGCTGGATATCGAAGTCATGCTGGACATCATGCGGGATCTCGGTTGCGCCGTGCTGCGCCGCGGCGACGTGGTGACGATCGACGGCACGGTCGCGAGCTCCTCGCACGTACCCGAGCGTTTGATGCGCCTGATGCGCTCCTCCGTCTTTTTGATGGGACCGCTGCTCGCCAGATTCGGCGAGGTGCAGGTCTATCAGCCGGGCGGCTGCGCGATCGGCGAACGCAAGATCGATCTTCATCTTCGCGGGCTTGCCGCGTTGGGGGCGGAGATCGAAGAGACGGGCAGCCGCATCGTATGCAAAGCGGTCCGCTTGACCGGCGCGGAGATCAGCCTGGATTTTCCAAGCGTCGGCGCGACTGAAAATATTATGATGGCGGCCGTTATGGCGAACGGACGCACGACGATCATCGGCGCCGCCCGCGAGCCCGAGATCCAGGACCTGCAGCGGTTTCTCAACGCGATCGGCGCGAAGGTCCGGGGCGCGGGCACGGACACGATCACGATCGACGGTACGGAGAACCTTGGCGGCTGCGATTTTCAGATTATTCCTGACCGGATCGTGACCGGCACGGCGATGGTCGCGGCCGCCGCGACACGCGGCGAGGTCACGCTCGAAGGCGCGGAATCCGCGCATTTGATCTCTCTTATTCACGTCATGCGCCGCGCCGGTGTTCACATCGAGACCGGGGATGGTATAATAAGAGTCGGCGCCAAGGGCCGGCCGCGAGCGGTCGACCGCATCGTCACTTCTCCTTATCCCGCTTTTCCGACCGATATGCAGGCGCAGCTCATGGTGCTGCTGTCGCTGGCGGGCGGCGTCAGCGTTATTAAGGAGACGGTGTTCGAGGGACGCTTCAAGCATGTAGACGAATTATGCCGCATGGGCGCCGACATTCGCATCGACTTGAATTCCGCGATCGTCCGGGGCGTGCCAAGGCTCTACGGGACGACGGTCGAAGCTACGGACCTTCGCGCCGGCGCCGCGTTAGTGATCGCGGGGCTTGCCGCGCAGGGCAGGACGACCGTCGAGCAGGTTCATCATATCGACCGGGGTTACGACGAGATCGAGCGCATGTTCGGGAGCTTGGGCGGCGATATCTCTCGCGTCTCCGACAGCTAGACAAATGAAGCGACGATCGACCGGGAGGGATAAGCGTATTTTGCTTATCCGCTTCCGGGCCGGCGGGGGGAGCGGGGATTTTCGCTTTCGATCGTCCGCCCGGGCGGGCCGCCTTTGCTTTTTCGGACTTGGGACAAGCTATGCGTTTCCGCCGGCTGTCGAGAGGAGAGCGTTTGCAAGATGATAGAGCGAATTCCCGCTTTGCCGCGGGAACAGGCGGGGACGAGACGACGCGGGGGGGGAAGCTGCTGTGGATCGTCATTGCCTTGTTCGTCGCGGTGTTGATCGTATTGTTTTTCAGATCCTCTTTATCCCGCATCAGCGTGATAGAGATTCAGGGCTTGACTTATTTGAACCAAGACCAGGTCAGCGCCCAGCTCGGCGTAGGGATCGGAGATTCTTTTTTTATGCCGGCTTCGGACAAGCTGGCTCAGCGGGTTAAGCGACTGCCTCAGATCAAGGATGTCCGGGTCGCAAAGCATTTTCCAGGCAAGCTCGAAGTTAGGGTACAGGAGTATGCGCCCGTGGCGATCGAATTGGACGGCAAAGGCGGGCTATCCGTCGTCCTGGCCAATGGCATCGGCGTGCAGCCTGCTGCCGGCAGCGCGCTTCCGGCCAAGCCCGTGCTTACGGGCTGGAGGAAGAACGACCCGCAGCGGGCGGCATTGTGCCAGGCGCTGGGCGGCTTGACTGCCGAAGGGATCGAAGACTTTTCGGAGATCTCTCCGGATCCTTCAAGCGCATATCCCGACAGGATTCGCATTTTCACGCGCTCCGGGTTCGACGTGCTGACGACCGTCGGCAAGCTCAAGGACAAGATCGCGATACTGAGCGAGCTGGTGGAGAATAGGGAGCCGGGAACGGTGGTCCTGCTCGATTCGGACACGTACTCGCCTTATTCGGCACAAACGGACCCGTCCGGCGACGAAGAAGCCCCGTAACTTAAGGAAAAGGGCTCTACTCAATCGCGCGGTTTAATGCTAGAATTTTCGTATGCATTCGCCGCGTTCATAACGGGAGCGAGTCATCGCATCAGGCAAAATTGCTAGAATGAGGGAACTAAATTTTTTGTTGAAAAAAAGAGGGAAAATCCCGTCTGCGTTGAATAAGTACTGAATGTGTACCGATTTGGCTTCGTTCGGAACCCCTTGAACAACTCCTCATTCCGTAACGGATTTCAATAAGTCGCGACCAAACTAACGAATGGCCGGACGGCCGGATTGCAAAGTTTTGATGTATTTACGGGAGGTGCCACCGGTTGAGCAACAACGACCTCATCGTCAGTCTGGACATCGGAACCTCTAAGGTTCGGGTGATTATCGGAGAAATAAGCAACGGAGCGATTAATATCATCGGCGTCGGATCGGCGGATTCGGACGGCATCCGAAAAGGCGCCATCGTCGACATCGATCAGACGGTCCAATCCATCCGCAACGCCGTGGACCATGCCGAGCGCATGGTGGGCATCACCATCGGCGAAGTGTATGTCGGCATCGCGGGCAACCATATCGCGCTGCAGAGCAATCACGGCGTCGTGGCCGTCTCGAACGAAGACAGGGAGATTGGGGAAGACGACATCGAGCGCGTGCTGCAGGCGGCCAAGGTCGTCGCGCTGCCTCCGGAGCGGGAGATCATCGGGCTGCTGCCCAAGCAGTTTCTCGTAGACGGACTGGCGGGCATCCAGGATCCGCGCGGCATGATCGGCGTGCGGCTCGAAGTCGAATGCACGATCATTACCGGGACGAAGGCTGCCGTACATAACCTCATGCGCTGCGTCGAGAAGGCCGGCTTGCGTATTTCCGGCATCGTGTTGATGTCGCTTGCTTCGGGCATGATGGCGTTAACGAAGGACGAAAAGCAAATGGGGACCGTGCTGGCCGACATCGGCGCCGGCTCCACCACGATCGCTGTATTCGAAGGCGGCAGCCTTGCCGCGGTATCGACGCTGCCGATCGGCGGGGACTACGTGACGAGCGATATCTGCTACGGTCTCAAGACGCAGACCGAGCACGCCGAGAAAATTAAGCTGAAGTACGGATGCGCGCGCCAAGACGAGGCGGCGGACGACGTCCGCTTCAAGGTGATGCGGGTCGGCAGCAACGTGGAAAAGGAATTTTCACAGGTTGATCTGGCCAATATCATCGAGCCGCGCATGCAGGAGATTTTCCATATGATCCGTCAAGAGGTCAAGCGTCTTGGGTATCTGGACAAGCTCAACGGCTACGTCCTGACGGGCGGCTCCGTATCCATGCCAAGCGTCCTGTCTCTCGCGCAGATCGAGCTCGAAGCAAGCGTAAGGATCGCGGTTCCCGATTTTATCGGAGTGCGGGATCCATCGTACAGCAGCGGCGTCGGCATGATCCAATACGTGATGAAGTACGTGCGAACCCGGGGAGCTCCGCCGGCCAAGCGGCCTGCGAAGAGCAAAGCGGCTGCGGCCAGCGCGCCGGCAAGCAAGACGGGCGTCATGGAGTGGTTTAAGAATATGTTCAAGGAATTCATATAAGCCGCCACTGACGAAGATTCACCAGCGAAGCGAGGAGGAGTATTGAAATATGTTGGAATTTGATTTTGAAATGGAACCGCTCGCGAAAATTAAAGTCATCGGGGTCGGTGGCGGAGGCAGCAACGCAGTTAACCGCATGATCGAAAACGGCGTCAAGGGCGTCGAGTTCATTACCGTTAATACCGACGCGCAAGCGCTGCACCTGACCAAGTCCGAACAAAAGCTGCAAATCGGCGACAAGCTGACTCGCGGACTCGGAGCGGGCGCGAACCCGGACGTCGGCAAAAAAGCGGCGGAAGAATCCCGGGACGGCATCATGAACACGCTCAAAGGCGCGGACATGGTATTCGTTACCGCCGGCATGGGCGGCGGCACGGGCACGGGCGCTGCGCCGGTCATCGCCGAACTGGCCAAGGAATGCGGCGCGCTGACCGTCGGCGTCGTAACGCGGCCGTTTACGTTCGAAGGACGCAAGCGCTCCGGACAGGCTGAGCTGGGCATCGAAGCGCTCAAGGAAAAGGTTGATACGCTGATCGTCATCCCGAACGACCGGCTGCTGGAGATCGTCGACAAGAAGACGCCGATGATGGAAGCGTTCCGCGAAGCCGACAACGTCCTTCGCCAGGCGGTTCAGGGCATCTCCGACCTGATCGCCGTGCCCGGATTGATCAACCTCGACTTTGCGGATGTCAAGACGATCATGACGGAGCGCGGCTCCGCCCTGATGGGGATCGGCGTCGCCTCCGGCGAAAACCGCGCGATGGACGCGGCGCGCAAGGCGATCATGAGCCCGCTGCTCGAGACGTCGATCGAAGGCGCGCGCGGAATTATCATGAACATTACGGGCGGCTCGAATCTGTCGCTCTTCGAGGTCAACGAAGCGGCAGAAATCGTCATTTCGGCCTCAGACCCCGAAGTGAACATGATCTTCGGCGCCAGCATCGACGACAGCATGAAGGACGATATCAAAGTCACGGTTATTGCGACTGGCTTTGAGCACAAGGGCCCGGTTCGCCGGCCGATCACTTCTTCTTCGCCTCAATCGAATCCGGCTTCGCAGACCGAGCACCAGGACAACCGCGCGAGCGGCCACAATCTGCGTCCGTTCGGCGGCGGTTCGACTTCCAGCGAGCAGTTGGACATTCCGGCGTTTTTGCGGAATCGCCCGCGCGGCGACCGTTAATATTCGGATCGAATCCGATACCGCGGCGCATTCAGACCTTAATAGCACCAAGCGATGTCGAGGACCGGCTAATGATGCGGTCTTCTTTTTTTTGGCTTCGCGAAGAAGGTAATCTTCATTTGCCTGTCGAACTCTCTCAGCACAGCTTAGCAGGATCCGCACAGGAGGCACATGATGTCCAATCCATATCGTTCCTTTACAACTATGCTGGCGGCATTCGTGGTCATCTTCGGCGTGTTTCTTTCTGCCGTCTCCTATTGGTTTATCTCTCATGAGCTGATCCGAGAGACGAGCGGCCTGACGCGCAATGCGGTCGTAACCTATATCGAGTCTTTGCCTGACGCGAAGAAACTGTTCGAGCAGTCTGCACCTCATGGTTCTTCCCCTGATCAAGCCGACGGAAGCGCGGCCGAGGATGGCCCTTCCAGTACTGAAGAAGAGCGGCTATTGGCTGACATTCGCGCGGCCTTCGATCCTTATGGAATTAAGGATGTTCGTTTCGTGAATCTCGACGGTCGAGTGGGGTTTAGCTACCATCCTTTAAAAACAGGAAACACTTTAACCGGTCGCGAACGAGAGAGATTCGATAGAGCGATGCACGCGGGGAAGATGCTGGCGGATAAAACGTCCTCAGACCTGAATCTGTGGCTTCCGATCTCTTCTGACGATGGGACTTTGATCGGCGCAGCCGAAGTGTCCAAAGATTGGTCCGCGCAGAGCGCAAAAATACTCAAAATCAGTTTGACCATCATCGTCTTGCTGGCAGCAGGGATGACGCTGCTCTTTTTTTAGCCTGCGTCTAATCTTTCTGCGTTCATCGCGCGTCATCGCGCGCCAGAACAAAGAAATGAGCGAGATGCTCGAGCGTGTGCACCGTACCTATGATGAGTCGTTGCAGGCGATGAGCAGCGCGCTGGACAGCAGGGACAACGAGACGCAAGGTCATTCTCTGCGCGTCACCGCCTACGCCTGTTTACTGGGCAGACAAATGGGCATCGAAGGCGAACAATTAGAAATGCTTTATCGCGGCGCGCTGCTACACGATGTCGGCAAGATCGGCATTCCGGACGCTATACTGAGCAAGGATGGACCCTTGGACGAGATGGAATGGGCCATCATGCGAACGCACGTCAACATGGGCGTGCGAATGCTGGCGCATATCGAATTTTTAGGGCCGGCGCTGGACGTCGTCCGCTGCCACCATGAGCGCTGGGACGGCCTGGGTTATCCAAACGGCTTGCGTGGTGAAGAGATTCCCATATGCGCCAGAATTTTCGCCGTTTGCGATACCTACGATGCCATTACTTCCGATCGTTCATATCGCGCTTCCAAATCCCACGAGACGGCAGTCGAGGAAATAAAACGATTTGCGGGCACCCAATTTTGTCCGGCGGTCGTGGAAGCCTTCATAAAGCTCCCCGCGGATACGATGCAGCGCGTTCGAGAGTTGTCGCAACAAGATATCCAATTCTTGTCGATGGACGAATGGCTCCCAAAACTCATTTAAGTTCATGTTGTGAATGCAGTTTGCCTTCGCTTACGGCGGAGGCTTTTTTTATTTGCTGCATGAAGGAAGGTATATTACCGCTCATTTTTCCCTTTATCGACCTTATCCCTTTCGCTCAATCGGGCTGTGTGATATCATTCTTTTCTTGCTTTACTGACCTCATCCCCTTCGCTCATTATCAGCAGTCGAGCAGTGCTCAATCTCCTTTTTCAAACCTTATCCCTTTCGCTCATTGTGTTGTTTATCGCCTTATCGACCTTATCCCATTTGCTCACTTTTTCTTCAGGTAAAGATTGACATGTTCGAATCTCTATCTTAAAATAAGAACAAACGTTCTTGTTTTTGGGGGGTTGGAATGTGAGTTTATTCGATCTTCCTGAAGGTCAATGGGAAACTTGGACAGAAGAACAATGCGTGGAAGCCTTATTCAAAGCGCGTTGGCCCGATGGTTTCCGTTGCCCAAGATGTTCGTGCGCGCATTACTCGGTCATAAATTCACGCAAGTATCCACTGTATGTTTGTTCATCTTGCCGACATCAAACTTCCGTTACCGCAGGCACTGTATTTCATGGGACGCGGACGCCGCTCCGAATGTGGTTTAGGGCCATGATTTGGCTCGTCGAGGAAGCCACTTCAGTCGAACTGTCCGATATATTGGGGGGTTACGTACAAGACGGCTTGGCTCATCGGTCACAAGCTTCGAGATGCATTGACTCAAGAAGCGAACGAGCAATATTTGTCCGGCTTAGTCGCGGTTACCGGCGGAATCTATGGATGGAGGAGGGCCTCCAGCAGCCTGATCATGGAGCCGATGGATCAGCCGGTAGCTATTGGCGGGACAATGGAGGGAGACAAGGAAATCCGCGAGATTAAAATGGAACATCTGAATAAGCGTGAGGCAGGGAACTCCCGTTTAATAAGCCGCATTGCGCAGATGGCGTTTTCGGACTTTCACGTATCGGAGCAGGTAAAGGCAGTTAGATCCTTTCCTTACTTTGGCATGAATAAGCTGGCGCCTTTGTCGGCTGCATTGATGCATACGCTGCGATGGTTAGATCATACGCTTCAAGGCATCGGGCCTAAGCATTTGCAGGCTTATTTAAATCATCAATCTTTCGTATTTAATATTGCAAAAAAAGGACTCGAAAGTTGTGCCCTACTTGCTTCGTTTATGTGCGACAAGCGATAGGATAACGTACCGCAAGCTTACTAGGCAAGTTAGTTAGTCAGTTCCCGTTAATTGTATATACTCAGAGCTCGCTTTTATTGAGCAAAGGGGATAAGGCAGATTCATGAATCACGACCACCTCGCATTACCTCATCTAAAATCAATTGCTCCAGATTCACTTTTCTAAACGCTAACCCTTTCTTTCAATTCTCGCATTAATTGAGGACCGATCCATATGAGAAAAAAAGCGATATCGGGTAGCTTAATGACATATTACGCCAAAGTGAGCGAACGGGATAAGGCCGTAAACGCGCCGGGAACCTTGTTGTACCGCTGACGTGGGATGATTTTACAGCACCGAAAGAGCCAGTTTGCTAATAACGCAGCCCGATTTTGCTCGACAAAAAAAACAGCCGAACCTGCGGCGCATTTAGACAGACACCTCGCAGGCGCCATCTTATACTGAGAGCAATCCATTTCGTCCTCGGGACAAACGTTAGTGATGGGTTTGCATGGAAGGGTGTGGCGCGGTTGACGGTTTATGTGGACTTGGTGTTTTTGTCCAATCTGACGATCGACGCGTCCATTCTGATGACGACGGCGAAGGTGAGGCATCTTCGACCTCGCCGAAGGCGTGTCGCGCTGTCTGCCAGCGTCGGGGCGGCATATGCGGCCGCCATGTTCGTGACGTCCGTACCTTATCTGTATTCGTTCGGCGCCAAACTCATGATTTCCGCTTTTATGGTTTATCTGACGTTCGGCTACGGTGGGCCTCTTAGGTTCGCAAGGACGATAGGCTCGTTCTACCTGGTGAACTTTGCGACGCTCGGCGCGGTGATCGGCATCTCATCGCTGGCCAAATGGTCCGGGTCGCCTTGGAGAGGAATCGCCTTTACGGACGATGGGGGGAATGGTACTGTCGTTTGACGTACAGGCCGTCATGCTTGCCTTGACCTTGAGCGTGGCGATCTGGTTGTACAGAAGCGAGGCGGCGAGCAGGGAAAGCAGGAAACGGTTGGAGGCACTCGTCGTCGACGTGAGTATTCGTATCGGGGATCGGGAGTGGTCGTGCAGAGGGCTCGTCGATACGGGCAACCGTCTCTATGACCCGCTTACTCGCATTCCGGTCATGATCCTGGAGGCGTCCCTTTGGCGCGACGAGTTGCCGAACGGCTGGGCAGACCGTTTGCGATCCGAATCCGCGGACCGGCTTATCGGCGAACTGGAGGAAGCCGAGGGCGGCATGTCCTCCTTCAGGGACCGGTATCGCCTCGTTCCCTACAGGGCTGCCGGTGGGAACTCGAAGTTGATGCTGGCCGTCAAGCCGGACAGCGTCACGATCACGGATCCTGCCGGAAAAGAAGCGCCTTGCATCCAACGCCGGGTCCTGGTCGGACTCGATGGGGGGATCGTTGTCCTCGGAGGGGGCTTATCGTGCGATTGTCCATTCCGATCTGACGCTCGCGAGCCCCGAGGTGCCGGCATCATCGACCCAGACCGCTTAACAGGAGGTTGTGCAAGTGCCCGTTAAATTGAAATTGATGTATCAGCTGACGTACTATCGCCTGTTGTTCTGGCTGGGCTGGAAAAGCGAAGAAGTGTATTATATCGGCGGCAGCGAAGCGCTCCCGCCTCCCCTGACGCGGGAGGAGGAGGAGTACCTGCTCGAGCGTCTCCCGTCCGGCGACGCAGCGATCCGCGCGATGCTGATCGAACGCAATCTTCGGTTGGTCGTCTACATCGCCCGCAAGTTCGAGAACACCGGCATCCATATCGAGGATCTCGTCTCGATCGGGGCGATCGGACTGATCAAGGCGGTCAACACGTTCGATCCGGAAAAGAAAATCAAGCTCGCCACCTATGCCTCGCGGTGCATCGAAAATGAAATTTTGATGTACCTGCGCCGCAACAGCAAGACCAGGACCGAGGTGTCCTTCGACGAGCCGCTTAATATCGACTGGGACGGCAACGAGCTGTTATTGTCCGACGTGCTCGGTACCGAGAACGATACGATCTATCGCAATATCGAGGAGCAGGTCGATCGCAAGCTGCTGCATAAAGCGCTCGACAAGCTGGCCGATCGCGAACGCACGATCATGGAGCTGCGGTTCGGCTTGGCCGACGGCGAAGAAAAGACGCAAAAAGACGTTGCCGATCTGCTCGGCATTTCGCAATCTTACATTTCCCGTTTAGAAAAAAGAATCATTAAGCGGCTCCGCAAGGAGTTCAACAAGATGGTATGATCGGCTGCCAACCGACCGGGCTTCGGAATAAAAAAGCCCATCCCAGGAGATACTTTACAGTAATGCTGCTCCCGGGAGGGAAACAACTTGACCCGCAACAAAGTGGAGATTTGTGGAGTGGACACCTCAAAGCTGCCCGTCCTCACCAATGCCGAAATGAGGGAACTGTTCCTAGCTCTGCAAACCCGCGGTGAACTCGAAGCCCGGGAAAAACTCGTCAACGGCAACCTGCGCCTCGTGCTCAGCGTGATTCAGCGGTTCAACAACCGCGGCGAATACGTGGACGATCTGTTCCAGGTCGGCTGCATCGGCCTGATGAAAGCCATCGACAACTTCGATTTAGGTCAAAACGTCCGTTTTTCCACCTACGCCGTGCCTATGATCATCGGCGAGATACGCAGATACTTGAGGGACAACAATCCGATCCGCGTGTCCCGAAGCCTGCGCGATATTGCCTACAAAGCCTTGCAGGTCCGGGATCAATTGACGAACCGTCATTCCCGCGAACCGACGATTTTGGAAATATCGCAAGTGCTCGGCGTTCCAAAGGAAGATATCGTATTTGCCTTAGACGCCATTCAGGACCCCGTATCGCTCTTCGAACCGATCTATCACGACGGGGGCGACCCGATCTACGTGATGGATCAGATCAGCGACGAACGGAACAAGGACATTCAATGGATCGAGGAGATCGCGCTCAGGGAAGCGATGCGCAAGCTGAACGACCGGGAGAAAATGATCTTGTCCATGCGATTCTTCGAAGGCAAGACGCAAATGGAAGTGGCCGATGAGATCGGCATCTCGCAGGCGCAGGTGTCCCGGCTTGAAAAGTCGGCGATCCAGCAAATGCAAAAGCACGTAAAGACTTGATGGTAAGCCCTAAGCAGCTTGCGGGACCGGAGGCGACTCCGGTCTTTTTGACGTTTACTCCAGCGTCTCTCGGCGCATATCCCGCCGGTCAACATTTTCGGGCATGGCTCATATATTGAATTATGGGCGGTTGACCGGGTCCAGCGATTTGATTCGTCCCGGGCCGCGGAAAGCGGGGAGCGCCGGCATGAAAATATCGGATTTTCAGGCGAAGGACGTTATTAATATCGTGGACGGCAAAAAGTTAGGCCACGTAGCCGATCTGGAGCTGGATCTCAGGCAAGGCCGCATCGACGCGATCGTGGTACCGGTGGGCGGACGCGTGCTCGGTATTTTCGGCGGCGGAGAAGACGTCGTCATTCCTTGGCGCAGCATCGTCAAGATCGGAACCGACGTCGTGCTGGTCCGGCTGGAGGAGGCGAGGCCGTACAAGAGCCTCGAGGCGGAAAACGGCGGGCGCTGACAGAGATCGCCTACGGAGATCGCCTAGGCGGCGTCCCTATGTTAAACTTGGTGCGGAGGTGGAGCAATATGGAACCATTCGCAAATACAATCGAATCAACGAACGCCGGGCGTCGCGTCCCCGGATTGTTGCCTCTCGCGCCCTGGTCGCGATTCGAGGGTTTGACCGCCGGGTTCTCTACGCGCTTGGGCGGGCGCAGCCTGCCCCCGAGAGACGGCTTGAACACGGCGCTCCATGTGGGCGACGACGAGCATGCGGTCATCGCCAACCGCCTCGCGATCGCTGAAGCGCTGGGATGGCCGTTCGAGGCATGGACGTGCGCCGAGCAAGTGCATGGCAGCAGCGTCGTTCGGATTACGAGCGCTGAGCGGGGCCTGGGGAGACTGTCGCGCGATAGCGCGATTCAAGATGCGGATGCGCTGATTACGGACGAGCCCGACGTTTTGCTGGCGATGTACTTCGCGGATTGCGTGCCTATATATTTTTACGATCCGGAGCATGGAGCCTTAGGTCTCGCTCATGCGGGCTGGAAGGGAACGGTCGCCGACGTCGCCGCCGCGACGATTCGCGCCATGACGGACGCCTTCGGCACGAAGCCGTCGGAATTGTACGCGGCGATCGGTCCGTCGATCGGCGCCTGCTGCTATGAAGTGGACGATATCGTCATGAACCGCGTACGAGGGATCGTGCACGATGACGAAAGATTCCATGTTCCGTCTTCCGAAGGCAAATCTCGGCTAAACTTGAAAGAAATCAACAAGCATCTTATGATTAAAGCAGGAATATTGCCGAGCCGCATCGAAATGTCTGGGTGGTGCACCAGCTGCAGCACGGATTTGTTTTTCTCCCACCGCAAGGAACGGGGACAAACCGGGCGAATGATGAGCTGGCTGGGTAAGAAGAAATAGAGGTGGATGCCGCGATGACGTTGGAGCAGCGGCTTAAGGACGTAGAGCGTCGCATTGCGCAAGCCTGCGAGAGAAGCGGCCGGAATCCCGGGAGCGTGAATGTCGTCGCCGTGACGAAGTACGTGTCCGCGGGCACGGCCAAGCGGACGGTCGAGGCCGGAATGCGGCATATCGGCGAAAATCGCTGGCCCGCGGCGGAAGAGAAGTGGCGACTGCTCGAAGGACAGGCCGTTTTTCACTACATCGGCTCGCTTCAGAGCAGGAAGGTCAGGGACGTCGTCGGCAAATTCGACTATATTCATTCCCTCGACCGCTTGTCGCTCGCCGAGGAGATACATAAGCGTGCCGAAGCGCTAGGTATCCGGGTGCCTTGCTTTCTGCAGGTGAACGTATCCGGCGAAGATTCCAAGCACGGTCTTGCGCCGGAAGTCGTTCCTGCGCTCGTCGCCTCGCTCGGCAAGCTGTCCGGCATTCGGCCGGTCGGGCTCATGACGATGGCGCCGCTCGCAGACGATGCCGAGGAGACGAGGCCCGTATTCGCCGGCTTGCGCAAGCTGATGGACGAGCTCAATGGCTTGTCTTTGCTGGACGAGCCGATGACGGAACTGTCGATGGGCATGTCCGGCGACTTTGAAGTCGCGATCGAAGAAGGCGCCACTTGGGTGCGCCTGGGCAGCGTCCTAGTCGGACACGAAGAGAACGACGGATAACGGAGGGATCATGATGGGCGTGGTTAACAAGTTCTTGAACTATCTCGGCCTTCAGGACGAACAAGAACAGGACCGGGAGCGGGAAGAACCGATGGGATACGAGGATGAGCCGGAAGTTGAAACTTCGGCCTTCGAGCCGCGTAAACCTACGGGGAAGAATAATATCGTGAGCATCCATTCCCAGAAAAACGTTCGGGTCATTTTGACGGAGCCGCGGACGTACGACAACGAAGCGCAGGAAATCGCGGATCATTTGAAGTCCAGACGATCCGTCGTCGTGAACCTGCAGCGGGTGCGCAGAGACCAGGCGATCCGGATGGTGGATTTCCTGAGCGGTACGGTCTACGCGCTCGGCGGACACATTTCCAAGCTCGGTCCGAATATTTTCTTGTGCACGCCGGACTCGGTCGAAATCACGGGGACGATCTCGGAGCTTCTCGCGGAGGATGCCGATTACACTAAAATGAGGTGACAGCAGCATTGACGGCTTTGGATCGGGTCATTGATTACCTGTATAGTTTGCAGCTCATTTACAGCTGGCTTATCCTAATCTACGTGCTGATGTCTTGGCTGCCTAACGTCAGGCAGAGCTACATCGGGGGAGCTGCTAGGCAAGATCGTAGAGCCTTATCTGAAGCCTTTTCGCAAAATTATACCTCCAATCGGCGGCGTTCTGGACATTTCGCCGATCGTCGCTTGGTATGCGCTGAAATTTTTGGTGAGAGGCCTTGAAGAGGTCATTCGTTTTCTCGCCGGCCTGGTCGGCGTGTCCTAATCGGAAAGGATCGAACCAGCATGAGCAAGAGCGACATTTACGCACACTTCCTTCCTGACGAAAAGTCCTTCGTGGACCGCGCCTGGGAGTGGGTCGAGCGGGCCGCCGAGCAGCACGAGCTCCGGCGAACCGATTTTCTCGATCCGCGCCAGGCGCATATTTTGTATGCGTTGGCGAATCGACACCCGGACGCCGCGATCCGTCTGGCGGGCGGCTATGAAGGCGCGGAGCGGGTCAGGGCGCTGATCGCGCCGGACTACCGGCCGCTCGAAGACGAGGACGCGGGCATCGCCGTGCTCGATATCGCGAGCGACGACCGCCGTCAATCCGAGCTCGACCACGGCGATTATCTCGGCGCGCTGCTCGGTCTCGGCATCAAGCGCGAAAAGATCGGGGACATCCATGTCCGCGAGGATGGCTGCCACGTGCTGATCGCAACCGAGATCGGAGATTTTTTGCGTTCGCATCTGAAGCAAGTGCACCGGATCGAGACTTCGGCTTCCGTACTGCCGCTCGAACGGCTTATTGCCGTCCCGGTGAAGCTCGAGGAGAGCTCGATCTCCGTGGCCTCGATGCGCCTCGACGGCATCGCGAGCGACGTGCTGCGCGTCAGCCGCGCGAAGATCATGGATCCGATCCGCGCGGGGCGCTGCCGGGTCAACTTCAAAACGGTGGAGGATCCGTCCGTGCAGCTGCGCGAAGGAGACATCGTGTCGTTCAAAGGTTTCGGAAGATTCCGCGTGCTGGAGGCCCAAGGCGTCTCTAAAAGCGGACGTGTTCGTCTGCGCATAGGCAAATATGTGTAGAATCAAGCAGGAATTCCGCGTCTCGCGTCGAATCTGCCTTAGATAGCGATCTTGCGGTCTGTCGCGAGTCCAGTACACGATGCACGGGAGGAACGACCAATGCCATTAACGCCATTGGATATTCATAACAAGGAATTCGGGCGCAGATTGCGCGGCTACGACGAAGACGAAGTGAACGAGTTCCTCGACCAGATCATCAAGGATTACGAAGCGATGATCCGCGACAACAAAGAGCTCCAGAATCAAATCGCCGGCCTTCAGGAGCGGCTCGGCCACTTCGCGAACATCGAGGAGACGCTGAGCAAGACGATCATCGTCGCGCAAGAAGCGGCCGACGAGGTCAAGAACAATGCGAAGAAGGAAGCCCAGCTCATCGTCAAGGAAGCGGAGAAGAACGCCGACCGCATCATCAACGAATCGCTCTCCAAGTCGCGCAAGTACGCGCTCGAGGTGGAAGAGCTGAAGAAGCAGGCGGCGATCTACCGCGCGCGCTTCCGCACGCTCGTCGAAACGCAGCTCGACCTGCTCACGCAGGACGGCTGGGAGAAGCTCGAACCGCCGGAATCCCGCGCAAGGGACAACGAGCGGGTTCGCGAGATCGTCGAATAGTCGATATCGAACCGCAATAGGATGGGCGAACGCCGATTTGACAAATCGGCGTCTTCGCCGTATAAATGGGTTATACGCGTTAACGTCGATGACGGGAACGGCGTGCGGATGAACCATCCCAGAGAGTTGGCGGCTGCTGCGAGCCAACGTTGGACGCCGCTACGCCCATCCTCCCCGAGACGCCGATCCGAACGTCCGGCGCCTGTGCCGGATCATTAAGACCGGCCGATCTTTCCCTCGTTACGGGATACCGGTCCGACCGCCTGCCTTGCGCATGCCGGCCGTCCGGCTTGAGCGCCGCTGTTGCCCTATTCGAGGGACTGCGGCTGAACAAGGGTGGTACCACGAGAGATGTCTCGTCCCTTTTTACGGGGACGGGCTTTTTTTTATTTTCAGACCCGAATGCAACGACAACTTACGAGAAAAGGAATGATGGTCATGCGTCGCGTGGACGTTAAAGAAAAAGCCCGCAGCCGCGAGCTGCGCGTGTTGGAGCAATGGAAGGCCGAGGATACGTTCCGCAGGTCCATCGAGAACCGCAACGGCAAGCCGAACTTCGTCTTCTATGAGGGCCCGCCTACGGCGAACGGCAAGCCGCACATCGGCCACGTGCTCGGCCGCGTCATCAAGGACTTCGTGAGCCGCTACAAGACGATGTCCGGTTACCGCGTCACCCGCAAGGCCGGATGGGACACGCACGGTTTGCCCGTCGAGCTCGGCGTCGAAAAGCAGCTTGGCATCTCGGGCAAGCAGGAAATCGAGAACTACGGCGTAGAGCCTTTTATCAAAAAGTGCAAAGAGAGCGTGTTCGAGTACGAACGCCAATGGAGAGAACTGACCGAGGCGATCGGCTACTGGACCGATCTCGACAATCCGTATATCACGTTGGAAAACAAGTACATCGAGAGCGTGTGGCATCTGCTGTCCACGATTCACGGCAAAGGGCTGTTGTACCGCGGCCACCGCGTCAGCCCGTATTGTCCGGACTGCCAGACGACGCTCAGCTCGCACGAAGTCGCGCAAGGCTACGAAGACGTGAAAGACTTGACCGCGACGGCAAAGTTCAAATTGAAGGACAGCGGCGAGTTCGTCCTTGCCTGGACGACGACGCCATGGACGCTGCCGTCCAATGTCGCGCTGGCCGTGCACCCGGATAACGAGTACGTACGCGTCAGTCAAAACGGCGAGACGTACATCGTGGCCGGCACGCTGGCCGAAAAGGTCATGAAAGGCGAGTACGAGACGCTCGGCACCTTAAAAGGGAAGGAGCTCGTCGGCCTGGCTTACGAGCCGTTGTTCCCTTATGCGGGCGGTCCGCTGGACGGCGCGTATCGCGTCATCGACGCGGCGTTCGTCTCCGACTCGAGCGGTACGGGCATCGTCCACATCGCGCCGGCGCACGGCGAGGACGACTATCGCGTCGCCCGCGAGCATGGCGTGCCGATGCTGCAGCTCGTGAACGGCCAAGGCCGCTACACGGACGAGGTGAAGGGCTTCGCAGGACGCTTCGTCAAGGACCCGGAGGTCGACATCGACATCGTGAAGTCGCTGTCGGAGCGTGGCCTGCTGTATCACAAGGAGAAGCACGAGCATAGCTATCCGTTCTGCTGGCGCTGCAAGACGCCGCTGCTATACTACGCGACCGAGAGCTGGTTCATCAAGACGACGGCGGTCAAGGATCAGCTGATCGAGAACAATAAAGGCATCGCCTGGTATCCGGAGCATTTGCGCGACGGCCGGTTCGGCAAGTTCCTCGAGGACCTGGTCGATTGGAACATCAGCCGCAACCGCTACTGGGGCACGCCGCTTAACGTATGGACCTGCGACGACTGCGGCGCGGAAAAATCGCCGGGCAGCATCGCGGAGCTCCGCGAGGCGGCCGTGGGCGAGGTAGCCGAAGATATCGAGCTGCACAAGCCTTACGTCGACGCGATCGAACTGCGCTGCGCATGCGGCGGCACGATGCACCGGACGCCGGAGGTCATCGACGTCTGGTTCGACAGCGGCTCGATGCCGTTCGCGCAGCAGCATTATCCGTTCGAGAACCAGGAGCGCTTCGAGGAGCAATACCCCGCCGATTTCATTTGCGAAGGAATCGACCAGACGCGCGGATGGTTTTTCAGCCTGCTGGCCGTCTCCACGCTGTACAACGGCAGGGCGCCATACAAGTCGGTCATCTCGACAGGGCACGTGCTGGACGAGAACGGGCAGAAGATGAGCAAATCCAAGGGCAACGTCATCGACCCTTGGGACATCATCGAAGAGTTCGGCACGGATGCCTTCCGCTGGGCGCTGCTCGCCGACAGCGCGCCTTGGAACAGCAAGCGGTTTTCCAAGGGCATCGTCGCAGAAGCGAAGTCAAAGGTCGTCGACACGATCGTGAACACGCATGCGTTCTACGCGCTGTACGCCACGATCGACGGCTACAAGCCGGAAGAACATGCCGCGAAGCCGTCGGCCAACAAGCTGGACCGCTGGATCCTGTCGCGGCTCAACTCGCTCGTGAGCGCGACTGTCGAAGGTCTCGACGCCAACGACTTCCTGAATCCGGCGAAGCGCATCGAAGCGTTCGTCGACGAGCTGTCCAACTGGTACGTGCGCCGTTCCCGCGACCGCTTCTGGGGAAGCGGTCTCGGCGAAGACAAAGTCGCGGCTTACCAGACGCTCGGCGGCGTGCTGCTGACCTTGGCGAAGCTGATCGCGCCTTACTTGCCGTTCCTTGCCGAAGATCTGTACGGCAACCTCGGCGGCAAGGGCAGCGTTCACCTGGCCGATTATCCGGTAGCGGACGCCGGCGCGATCGACGCCGCGCTCGAGCGCGACATGGAGACGGCCCGCGGTATCGTCGAGCTCGCGCGCAACGTGCGCAACGAAACGGGACTGAAGACGCGCCAGCCGCTGTCCGAGCTGCTCGTCGCCCTGAGCGTGCCGTTTGACGCCGCCGAATACGAGGAGATCGTCAAAGACGAGATCAACGTGAAGGCCGTCACGCTCGTGACCGAGGACAGCGGATTCGTCGACTACACGCTCAAGCTGAACCTGAAGCTGGCCGGCAAAAAGTACGGCAAACACGTCGGTCCGATCCAGGGCAAGCTGAAGTCGCTGTCGGCCGAGGAAGCGCGCGAGATCGTGTCGTCCGGCGAGCTGGCCTATACTTCGCCGGAAGGCGAGGCGCTCGCGGTGACACTGGACGAACTGCTCGTCGAAAAGCAGGCGAAGCCCGGCTTCGCGTCCGCCTCGGGCGGCGGCGTCACCGTCGCGCTCAACACCGAGCTGACGCCTGCGCTCGTGCAGGAAGGCATCGTGCGCGAAGTGATCCGCGCCGTGCAGGACCAGCGCAAGAAGCTCGATCTGCCGATCGAGCAAAGAGTCGGCCTCGTGCTCGAGGCGGATGCCGAGACCGAAGCGGCGCTGCGCGCCTTCGACGACGTGCTGCGGGACAACGTGCTTGTCAATGACGTATCGTTCGGACGCACCGACGCGACGGAGACGGTGCAGGCCGGCGAGCTTCGCATCGGCATCGCGATCGTTGCCGGTTAAACACCGGCGAAGCTCGGGCAGCCTAAGGCTGTCTCGCGTCGCAAGGGTATGAACCGCCGCGATTTGAGCCAACCTGAATAAAAGCAGGAAGCGATAACGAGTCCTGTCCGCAAGCGAACGCAAGGCCTTTTGGCCAGGCGTTCCGGCGGCAGGGCTCTTTTTTCGCGCGGGAGGCAGGGGAGCTTCATGAGCGAGAACAAGCCCGCCGGGGGGGATCTGACGCGCGGATGAAGACGCTGGCGGAGGAAGCGAGCGCACTGAGGCGTTTACTCGAAGGGTTGTCCAGGCGGCTGGACGAGCTGGCGGTGCAGATGGAAAAGGCGCAGCTAAGAGATTACGTGAATCTCATGAGCAGGCCGTGGCAGCTTATTTGGCGCAACTGGCTGTCGGGCATCGCCAGAGGCATCGGCATTGCGCTTGGTTTTACCTTTTTCGCGGCTACGATCGTATGGCTGCTTCAAATCCTCGGCGCGTTGAACTTGCCGATCATCGGCGACTACATCGCCGAGATCGTGAAGATCGTCCAGCGGCAGCTGGAGATCGAACATTATTGAATAGGGGCGGCCGATTCGCTGGCGACGAACACGAATACGAATAGACGCCCGCCCGAAGGCAGGCGTCTTCTTAATCGGTCGTTTGTTCGTCGGACCAAATGTCCGGCTCCAGCAGGCCTTCGCCTTCGTGCGATTCGAGGTATCTACGATAGGCGCCGTTGCGCACGATTCCGCTCGAGCGACCGGTAATATCCGCTGCGAGAAAGCTCTCGATCGGCTCCACGAAGCCGTCGTTTTCATCCGATTCGATATAGAGCGCGCCGTAATCGTCGTTGTTGTTCCCTTCGGCCATGGCCGGACTGTCGGAGTTGCCCCACGATTCGACGATTTGCCAGGCGTCCTCTCCGTCAAAGCCGTTTTGCTCGTCGCTTTCGTCCATGCTGGTGCGCCCGAACGGCGGATGCAAAAACAGCTCTTCGGCCGGCCGGCCTTCTTTTTCCGCCTGAACCGGCTCATGCTCTACGCAGAACACCGCGGTCGGCATCGCCGCCAGCCGCTCGGCCGGAATGAATTTGCCGCAAGCCTCGCAAATGCCGTACTCGCCCGTATCCATGCGGCGGATAGCCGCTTCTACTTTTTCCAGCGTCAGCGCTTCGCGTTCAAGCAGGGCGATGTCTTTGGCCCGCTCGAACGTCTCCGTGCCGGCGTCCGCGGGATGATTATCGATGCCGCTGAGTTCGCCCGTGGCGTCGCGGTAGCTATCCGTCAGGCCGAAGTGACCGTTCGCGCCGACGCGGCGCTCGATATCGGCCCGAAGATCCAGCAGCCGCCGGCGCTGCTCGGACATGAAGCTGTCGGACAACGTACGATGCATGCCGATCCCTCCTTGATTTTGTCGCGAAGCGTTCATGGCGTTCCATACGACAGCTAGTTTGCGCGCATGGGCGAAGAATCATGTCGGGCGGGGGACAACATGTATTGGAGACGCTGCCGTGAATTGGCGAAAGACGTTGGACGCCCGCTCCGGCGGTATGTTAAAATCAGTGCATTCGGCCAAAGCGGTCAGAATCATTCGCGGAAGGGCGGCAATCCGGACATGCAACGACGTCAAATCGGCTTATGGGTGTACTATCTCGCGGCTGCGGTCGTATTCGCCATCGATTACGTATCCAAGAAGCTCATCGAGCACAACCTGGAATTGAACGAGCAGATCAAGGTCATCGGCAACTTTTTCCTCATCACGTTTATTCACAACCGGGGAGCGGCTTTCGGCATCCTGCAGGAGCAGCGCTGGTTTTTCTTGCTGATCACCGTCGTCGTCGTCAGCGCCATCGTCATCTATTTGAACCGGTCGCACCGGAACAACAGAAGGCTGATGCTCGCCGCGCTGTCGCTGATTTTGGGCGGCGCTCTCGGCAACTTTCTCGATCGCGCGTTTTACGGACAAGTCGTCGATTTCCTGCAATTCAACTTCGGATCTTATACGTTCCCGATTTTTAATATCGCCGATTCAGCGATCGTCGTCGGCGTATGTCTGATCATTCTCGATTCGCTGCTCACGCCCACACCGACACAGGAGACCAAGAATGAAAAACACAACGAACCGAGCGAACGCCAGCCGGTCTGAAAAAGAGGATTCAACCATGACGTCGCCCCCGAACTGGGAGCGACTGCCCGTTCTGCCCGAAGAAGACGAGGAGAGCGCGTCGGGCACGCTGTCCTGGGAGATCGGCGAGGAAGCCGCGGGACAGCGCGTCGACAAGTTCTTGGCCGCCGCGATCGAAGGCGAGTCCGTATCGCGTTCGCAAATCCAGGATTGGATCCGCGACGGACATGTGCTTGTAGGCGGCATCAAGGTGAAGCCGAACGCCAAGCTGCAAGCGGGCAGCGCGTTGACCTTGGACATGCCCGACGCGGCGCCGATCGAGGCGCAGCCGGAAGACATCCCGCTGAACGTCGTCTATGAAGACGGAGACGTCATCGTCATCGACAAGCCGCGTGGCTTCGTCGTTCATCCCGCCCCGGGGCACGCTTCGGGCACCGTCGTAAACGCGTTGCTGCATCACTGCCGCGACCTGTCCGGGATCAACGGAAGCCTGCGTCCCGGCATCGTGCACCGCATCGATAAGGATACGTCCGGCCTGCTCATGGCGGCGAAAAACGACCTGGCGCATGCCTCGCTCGCCCAGCAGCTCAAGGACCACTCCGTCACGCGGCGCTATACGGCGCTTGTATACGGCAACGTACCGCATGATCGCGGGACGATCGACGCGCCGATCGGACGCGACACGAGCGACCGCAAGCTTTTCACCGTCACGGAAAAGGGCGCGAAACGGGCCGTTACGCATTTCAACGTGCTTGAGCGCTTCGGGGATTACACGCTGGTCGAGCTGCAGCTCGAGACGGGGCGCACCCATCAGATCCGCGTGCATATGAAATACATCGGCCATACGATCGTGGGCGACCCGTTCTACGGCGGCCGCGCCGGCCGAACGCTCGGCATGGAGGGTCAAGCGCTCCACGCGGGCGTGCTCGGCTTCGATCATCCGCGCACCGCGGAGCGGCTCCTGTTCGAGGCGCCGCTGCCCCAGGATATGGAGCATGCGCTGTACATGCTCCGCACCCGCTAGAATTTCTGCAAATGATCGACGGATTTGTCCATGGCGGCAGGGGCCCTTTTTAAGGCATATTGGTACCATAGCAAGCGATCCCATCACACGTCCGCCATCGGACAAGGAGTGTCGTCAAGTGAGCGTCGAACAATATCAAGGCACCTTCATTCAACAGCAATTCGCGGACCGCATCGGCGGCGCGAACTACGGCAAGGATACGAACATTTATAAGTTCGAAAAAATCAAGCGCGCGAAGGCTGCGGCTAAGGCTGCGTTCCCGGATATCGAGCTGATCGACCTCGGCGTCGGCGAGCCCGACGAGAAGGCCGACGACGGCATCATCGCCAAGCTCGCCGAAGAAGCGGCAAAGCCGGAGAACCGTGGCTACGCCGACAACGGCATTCCCGAATTCAAGGCTGCGGCCGCGAAGTACCTGAAGGAAGTGTTCTCGGTAGACGGCATCGACCCGGCCACCGAGATCGTCCACTCGATCGGCTCCAAGCCCGCGCTTGCGATGATGCCTTCGGCGTTCATCAATCCGGGCGACGTCGCGATCATGACCGTACCGGGCTATCCGGTGCTCGGCACGCATACGAAGTATCTCGGCGGCGAAGTATACAACGTCAAGCTGACGAAGGAAAACAATTTCCTGCCCGACCTGTCCGCCATTCCGGCCGACATTGCGAAGCGCGCCAAGCTTCTGTACCTGAACTACCCGAACAATCCGACGGGCGCGGCCGCTACCCCAGCGTTTTTCGCGGAAGTCGTCGAATGGGCGAAGAAAAACGAAGTCGTCGTCGTGCACGACGCACCGTATGCCGCGCTCACCTATGACGGCGTGAAGCCGCTGAGCTTCCTGTCCGTACCGGGCGCCAAGGATATCGGCGTCGAGCTGCACTCGCTGTCCAAGTCTTACAACATGACCGGCTGGCGGATCGGCTTCGTCGCGGGCAATCCCCTGATCGTGAAGGCGTTCAGCGACATCAAGGACAACAACGACTCCGGCCAGTTCATCGCGATTCAAAAGGCTGCCGCATACGGCCTTGCGAATCCGTCGATCACGGAAGCGATCGCCCAGAAGTATTCGCGCCGTCACGACCTGCTGGTCGCCGCGCTGAACGAGATCGGCTTCAAGGCCGAAAAGCCGAAGGGCTCGTTCTTCCTGTACGTCGAAGCGCCGAAGGGCATCAAGGGCGGCCAGCGCTTCGCGACGGGCGAGGACTTCTCCCAGTTCCTCATTCGCGAAAAGCTGATCTCCTCCGTACCGTGGGATGACGCAGGCCAGTTCGTCCGCTTCTCCGTCACGTTCCTTGCCGCCGGCGAGGAAGAAGAACGCCGCGTCATCGGCGAGATCAAGCGCCGACTGACGGACGTCGAATTCGAATTTTAATCGTTGTTCCAGCGGGGGCCTCCAGGCTCCCGCTCTTTGTTGACAGACCCTGTCGAAAATGAGATAATAGGCCTCAATGAAACCGTACCTTTAATTCAGTCCCGTGAGAACTGGCAAGGTGGCGCGAATACTACGGATGAGATCCGACGCGGATCGTACTTGGACCGGCTATGCGGTCCGGTTCACAGCGTCATCATCTTCGTATGTCCCGACCTCCTTGGCTAGCCAAGGAGGTTTTTTGATGCCGTCTTACCGAGGAGGAGGCGCACCCGTGCAGGAATCCCCGAACATCATCATGGACGAGGCTGCCATCCGCAGGGCGCTGACGCGGATCGCGCACGAGATTTTGGAGAAAAACAAAGGGATCGAGGGCTGCGCGATCGTCGGAATCCGGACGCGGGGCGTCTACCTTGCCCGAAGGATCGCCGAGCGGATTCGCGAGATCGAAGGCAGCCCGATCGCGGCATGCGAGCTGGACATCACGCGTTACCGCGACGATCGCCCGCTTGCCGATACGGTATCCGCAGGCGTCGTATGCAGCGACGGGGACCGCTCGTTCGACGTGAAGGACAAGCGCATCATCCTGTTCGACGACGTGCTCTACACGGGCCGTACGATCCGGGCGGCGATGGACGCGCTCATGGATTGCGGACGGCCGCAGTCGATCCAGCTGGCCGTGCTCGTGGACCGCGGGCATCGCGAGCTGCCGATCCGGCCGGACTACGTCGGCAAAAACGTGCCGACGTCGAAGCACGAGCAGATCGAGGTGTCGCTGACGGAGATCGACGGCGACGACCGGGTGATGATCAAGCATCCGCGAGAAGCGGAAGTGGGCGGCTAAGCACTTCGTAATGGATGTGCTGCCCAACTAGCAAAAGGAGGAAGAAAATCCTTTGACGACGACCTGGATACTTAACGGACTTACGATCGATACCGAGACCGGAAATACGGTCAAAAAGCACTTGAAGCTGGAGAACGGCCTGGTCGCGCAATGGCTCGACGGATCGGCGGCGCCGGACGTCGGCGGAGCCGAAGTCATCGATGCCGCCGGCAAGCTCGTATCGCCCGGATTGATCGACATGCACGTGCACCTGCGCGAGCCGGGCTTCGAACATAAGGAAACGATCGCTTCCGGAACGGCTTCGGCGGCGAAGGGCGGCTTCACGACGATCGCCTGCATGCCGAACACGCGGCCTGTCATCGATACGCCGGATACGGTGAAGCTGGTGTTGGACAAAGCCGAGGCCGCTTGCGGCGTGCGCGTCCTCCCGTACGCGGCGATCACTAAGAACGAGCTTGGCCGCGAGCTCACCGACTTCGCGGCGCTCAAAAGCGCAGGCGCCATCGGGTTCACCGACGACGGCGTCGGCGTGCAAAACGCGCAAATGATGAAAAACGCGATGGCGCTGGCGAAGTCGCTCGACATGCCGATCATCGCGCACTGCGAGGACGATTCGCTCGTCGTCGGCGCCGCGGTGTCCGAGGGCGCGTTTGCGAAGCGTCACGGCTTGAAGGGCATTCCGAACGAATCCGAAGCGATTCACGTCGGACGGGACATTTTGCTGTCGGAGGCGACGGGCGTGCACTATCACGTGTGCCACGTCAGCACCGAGCAGTCGATCCGGCTGATCAAGCTGGGCAAGTCGGTCGGCGTAAACGTCACCGCGGAGGTTTGTCCGCATCACCTGCTGCTGTCTGACGAAGATATTCCGGACAGCATGGACGCGAACTGGAAAATGAACCCGCCGCTGCGCACGCCGCGCGACGTGGAAGCCTGCATCAAAGCGCTCGAGGACGGAACGATCGACATCATCGTTACCGACCATGCGCCGCACAGCGAGGAAGAGAAGGCGAAGGGCATGGAGCGCGCGCCGTTCGGCATCGTCGGCTTCGAGACGGCGTTCCCGCTGCTGTACACGAAGTTCGTCAAGACCGGACGCTGGACGCTGGGGTTCCTGCTGAGCCGGATGACGAGCGATCCTGCCCGGGTGTTCGGGCTGGAGACGGGCAAGCTTGAAGTCGGGTCGCCGGCGGACATCACGCTGATCGATCTGGACGGCGAACGCGAAGTCGATCCGGCGAGCTTCCTGACAAAAGGACGCAACACGCCGTTCACGGGCTGGAAGCTGTCGGGCTGGCCAGCACTGACGATTGTCGCAGGCAATACGGTCTGGAGCGAAGAGCAAGGCATACTTAAGAGCAGCGAGGAGTGATCGGGATGCAAGCGAGACTATTACTTGAAGACGGCACCCTGTTTACGGGACAATCGTTCGGCGCGGAAGGCGCGTCGGTCGGCGAGGTCGTATTTAATACGGGCATCACAGGATATCAAGAGGTCATCTCGGATCCGTCGTACTGCGGGCAAATCGTCACCATGACGTTTCCGCTTATCGGCAACTACGGCATCACGCGCGACGACTTCGAGTCGGTGCGGCCGTTCATCCACGGCTTCGTCACGCGCCGCTACGAGGAAGTGCCGAGCAACTGGCGCGCCCAGGATTCCCTCGGCCGCTTGCTCAAGGAATACGGCATCATCGGCATCAGCGAAGTCGACACCCGCATGCTGACGCGGATCATTCGCCGCCACGGCGTCATGAAGGGCATTCTGACGACGGGAAGCGAGCGCGTCGAGGAGCTGCAAGAGCGCATGGGCACGACGCCGCTGCCGCGCAACCAGGTCGCCTGGACGTCCACGAAAAACGTATTTTCGAGCCCGGGCACCAAGGAGCGCATCGTGCTGATCGATTACGGCGCGAAAAGCGGCATCCTGCGCGAGCTGACGCAACGCGGCTGCGATGTCATCGTCGTGCCGCACAACACGACGGCCGACGAGATCCGCCGACTGCATCCGGACGGCATCCAGCTGTCCAACGGCCCCGGCGACCCCAAGGACGTGCCGGAGTCGGTCGAGACGGTCCGCCAGCTGCTCGGCGAATATCCGATCTTCGGCATCTGCCTCGGCCATCAGCTGTTCGCGCTCGCTTGCGGCGCGGACACGGATAAGCTGAAGTTCGGCCACCGCGGCGGCAACCACCCGGTCAAGGAGCTCGAATCCGGCCGCTGCTACATCACTTCGCAAAACCACGGCTACACCGTCAAGGAAGAGTCCGTTGCGGGCACCGACCTCGTCGTGACGCATATCAACAACAACGATAAGACGATCGAAGGCCTGAAGCACGCCAAGCACCCGGCCTTCAGCGTCCAGTACCATCCGGAAGCCGCTCCCGGCCCGTTCGACAGCAGCTATCTGTTCGACCAGTTCCTGGACATGATCCGCGAGCACAAGCTGAAAAACCCCGAACGCCCGCGGCAAGCGCAATTGTCGGAGATGCTGAGAGGAGAACTGCAGTATGCCCAAAAATAATGAACTTAAAAAGATTCTCGTCATCGGCTCCGGTCCGATCGTCATCGGCCAAGCGGCCGAGTTCGACTACGCCGGCACGCAAGCTTGCCAAGCGCTGAAGGAAGAGGGCCTGGAGGTCGTCCTGATCAACAGCAACCCGGCTACGATCATGACCGACACGAACATGGCCGACAAGGTATACATCGAACCGATCAACCTCGAGTTCGTCTCCCAAATTATCCGCCAGGAGCGTCCTGACGGCTTGCTGCCGACGCTCGGCGGCCAAACTGGCCTCAACATGGCCGTCGAACTGGCTCGCGCGGGCGTGCTTGAAGCCGAAGGCGTAAAGCTGCTCGGCACCCAGCTGACCGCGATCGAAAAAGCCGAGGACCGCGACCTGTTCCGCGAGCTGATGCGGGAGCTGGAACAGCCGGTGCCGGAGAGCGAGATCGTCACGACCGTGCAGGGATCCGTCGAATTCGCCGACACGATCGGCTATCCGGTCATCGTGCGCCCGGCCTATACGCTGGGCGGCACGGGCGGCGGCATCGCCGGCAGCGAAGAGGAGCTGCGCGAGATCGTGGCGAACGGCCTTCGCTACAGCCCGATCGGCCAGTGCCTGATCGAGAAGTCTATCGCAGGCATGAAGGAAGTCGAATACGAAGTCATGCGCGACGCGAACGACAACTGCATCGTCGTCTGCAACATGGAAAACTTCGATCCGGTCGGCGTCCATACGGGCGACTCGATCGTCGTGGCGCCGAGCCAGACGCTGTCCGACCGCGAGTACCAGATGCTGCGCTCGGCTTCGCTCAAGATCATCCGCGCGCTGAACATCGAAGGCGGCTGCAACGTGCAGTTCGCGCTCGATCCGCACAGCTATCAATACTACGTCATCGAAGTTAATCCGCGCGTCAGCCGCTCCTCGGCGCTCGCCTCCAAGGCGACCGGCTACCCGATCGCCAAGATGGCGGCCAAGATCGCGGTCGGCTATACCCTCGACGAGATCGTCAACCCGGTCACGGGCCAGACCTACGCTTGCTTCGAGCCGACGCTGGACTACATCGTAAGCAAGATCCCGCGCTGGCCGTTCGACAAGTTCACGGACGCCAACCGCAAGCTTGGCACGCAAATGAAGGCGACCGGCGAAGTGATGGCGATCGGCCGCACATTCGAGGAGTCGATTCACAAAGCGGTCCGCTCGCTCGAGATCGGCGTGCACCGTCTGTTCCTGAAGGGCGCTGACGAGCTAGACGAAGAAACGCTGACGACGCGTCTGGCAAAGGCCGACGACGAGCGCCTGTTCCTGATCGCCGAAGCGTTCCGTCGCGGCTGGGCGCTGCAGAAGATTCAGGACACGACGAGCATCGACTGGTGGTTCCTGGACAAGATCGAGCGCATCGTCTCGTTCGAGGACGTCATTCGCCGCGAGCCGGGCCTGACGCCAGAGACGCTGTACAAGGCCAAGCGCATGGGCTTCACGGACCGCGCGATCGCCGAGCTGCGCCGCGAGGGCCAGGGCTCGTCCGCCGCGCTGACGGTCGAAGCCGACATCCGCGCGCACCGTCTAGCCCAGGGTCTCAAGCCGGTGTACAAGATGGTCGACACATGCGCGGCCGAGTTCGAGGCGACGACGCCTTACTACTACTCGACGTACGAGACCGAGAACGAAGTGATTCCGAGCGACAAGCAAAAGGTCATCGTCCTCGGCTCCGGCCCGATCCGCATCGGCCAGGGCATCGAGTTCGACTACTCGACCGTGCATGCGGTATGGGCGCTCCGCAACGCGGGCTACGAAGCCGTCATCATCAATAACAATCCCGAGACGGTATCGACCGACTTCAACACGTCGGACCGCCTCTACTTCGAACCGCTCTTCTTCGAAGACGTCATGAACGTCATCGAGCAGGAGCAGCCGCTCGGCGTCATCGTCCAATTCGGCGGCCAGACGGCCATCAACCTGGCGGGCCCGCTGTCCAAAGCCGGCGTGCGCATCCTCGGCACCTCGCTCGACAGCATCGACGAAGCCGAGGACCGCAAGCGGTTCGAAGCGCTGCTGCGCGGACTCGAGATCGCCCAGCCGAAGGGCAGCACCGTCACTTCCGTCGACGAGGCGGTCGGCACGGCGCAGGAGCTCGGCTACCCGGTACTCGTTCGTCCATCGTACGTCCTTGGCGGACGCGCGATGGAGATCGTATACTCCGACGAAGAACTGCTCGCCTACATGAAGGTCGCGGTCAAGATCAATCCGGAGCATCCGGTCTTGATCGACCGCTACATGCTAGGCAAGGAAATCGAAGTCGACGCGATCTGCGACGGCGAGACGGTGCTCATCCCGGGCATCATGGAGCACGTCGAACGCGCCGGCGTCCACTCCGGCGACTCGATCGCGGTCTATCCGCCGCAGACGCTGTCGGAAGACATCAAGCAGCAGGCGGTCGACATCACGATCCGCATCGCCAAGGCGCTGAAGACGGTCGGCCTGGTCAACATCCAGTTCGTCGTCTGGCAGGATAAGGTATACGTGATCGAGGTCAACCCTCGCTCGTCGCGTACGGTGCCGTTCCTGTCGAAGGTCACGAACATCCCGATGGCGAACCTGGCGACCCGCGCGATCCTCGGCGAGAAGCTGGCCGACCTGGGCTACAAGGACGGCCTGTGGCCGGAAGACGAGCACGTATCGGTCAAGGTGCCGGTGTTCTCCTTCGCCAAGCTGCGCCGCGTCGACCCGACGCTGACGCCGGAGATGAAGTCGACGGGCGAGGTCATGGGCCGCGACCGCCACTTCGCCAAGGCGCTGTTCAAGGGTCTCATCGGCTCGGGCATGAAAATCCCGCAGTCGGGCTCGATCATCGCGACGGTCGCCGACAAGGACAAGGAAGAAGCGATCGGCATCCTGCGCGGCTTCTACAACCTTGGCTACAAGCTGATCGCCACTGGCGGCACGGCGGACGCGCTCGAAGCGGCCGGCATGCGCGTCAAGCGGTGCAACAAGCTGAGCGAGGGTTCGCCGAACATCGTCGACCTGATCCGCACGGGCCAGGCGCAGTTCGTCGTCAACACCCTGACGAAGGGCAAGACGCCGGAGCGCGACGGCTTCCGCATCCGCCGCGAGGCGGTCGAGAACGGCGTCGTGTGCCTCACGTCGCTCGACACGGTGAGCGCGCTGCTGCACATGCTGCAGGCGCTGCGCTTCTCCAGCGAACCGATGCCGGTCTATTAATAATAGCGCGCCATGCCCGGTCTTCCGCCAGCTTCATCGGCGGCGGATCGGGCTTCTATATGGGCGAAAGGCGGGAAAAACCCGTAGAAACGAGTCCAATACCGAAACGGGAAGGCGGATGAACACGATGACGTTATCGCTGACGCGCAAGGAAGCGGCGGCCAAGATCATGGTCGGGCTGGACAAGCCCGACGCCGAAGCCGCATTGCAAGTCGCCAGCCGGCTAGAAGGCACGGGCTGCTGGGTCAAGGTCGGCATGGAGCTGTTCTACGCCGCCGGACACGAGATCGTGCGGGAACTGAAGAAGATTGGCTTCAAGATTTTCCTCGACCTGAAAATGCACGATATCCCGAACACGGTGCGCGGCGGCGCGCGCAGCATCGCGCGCATGGGCGTCGATATGTTCAACGTGCACGCGGCCGGCGGCAGCGCGATGATGCAAGCGGCCATGCAGGGCGTGAACGACGCCGTCGAAGCGGGCGAAGCGCAGTCCGCGCCGCTCGTCATCGCCGTCACGCAGCTGACGAGCACGAGCCGGGAGACGTTGAACGGCGAGATCGGCATCGCGGGCAGCGTAGAGGAGGCTGTCGTGCGCTACGCCGTGCTCGCGAAGCATGCCGGCCTGCAGGGCGTCGTCGCCTCGCCGCTCGAGGTAGAGGCGATCAAAGCCGCCTGCGGCGAGGGCTTTCTGACGGTGACGCCGGGCATTCGCCCGGCCGGCGCCGCGCTTGGCGACCAGGCGCGCGTGACGACGCCGCGGGAAGCGGTAGACGGCGGCACCGATTATCTGGTCATCGGCCGGCCCATCGTAGCTGAGCCGGACCCGGCGCAGGCGCTCGAATCCATTTTGAAGGAGCTGACCGAATCATGAGCGAATCCGTAAACCTTGCGCAGCTGCCGTCCGTCATCGCTGGCGCGCTGCTCGACATCGGCGCCGTATCGCTGCGCCCCCAAGACCCGTTCACCTGGACGAGCGGCATCAAGTCGCCGATCTACTGCGACAACCGGCTGACGATGTCCTACCCGGCGATCCGCCGCACGATCGCGGAGGGCTTCGCAGCCGTCATCCGCGACAAGTATCCGGACTGCGAGGCCGTCGCGGGCATCGCGACCGGCGGCATTCCCCATGCGGCTTGGATCGCAGACATCCTCGGCCTGCCGATGCTGTACGTACGCGACAAAGCCAAGGGACACGGCAAGACGAACCAGATCGAAGGTCACTTCAAGCCGGGGCAAAAGGTCGTTTTGATCGAGGACCTGATCTCGACCGGCGGCAGCTCGCTCAAAGCGGCTGTCGCCGTGCGCGACGCCGACTGCGAAGTGCAGGGCGTCATCGCGATCTTCACGTACCAGTTCCAGAGCGCGCTGGACGCGTTCGCCGCCGAGTCGGTGCCGCTCGACACGCTGTCGAGCTACAGCGCGCTGATCGATGTCGCGCTGTCGCGCGGCGCGGTCCGGGAGCAGGACGTGGCGTTGCTGCAGGAATGGCGCCGGGACCCGAAGGCGTTCGTCTGGGCTTAATCGAGCTCGGCAAAAATAAGCCCGGCCTTTCGTCCGATCGGACGAGAAGCCGGGCTTTTCGCCATCAATCGGGCCTGGCAGCCACGGATGACAAATTGTTAATGCGCCGCTTTCCTTTTCGTTGATTCAATCCGCGCTCACCGGGTTAATGAAGATCAATACGGTGCAAACGAGACGCTGGAACGAATAGATAACAACGACAAAGAGAGGTTGATTTTAATCATGAACACCGACATCTACCAACAATTGCTGACCGAAACCGAAGATCTGCTTTATCGGGTACGCATTTACGACCGCGACATGGTTCACACCGACGAAATTATCGAGATGGACCAGACGCATGAGATGATCAGCAGCTTGCGCTGGATGGGCGAGAGCGAGATGTTCCGTACCAAAGCGATCGAGAAGCTCATCCGGATGCGTCACCGTCTGATGACGATGATGGAGGATCTGCTGTTTACCGCTTAAGTAAAAGACCTTCGGCCTTCCGCTGCGACAGCGGACGATGTCCGAAGGTTTTTTTGTATGCAGCGCTTTGCAGCGCTATGCAGCCGATCCGACGTTTCGGATGTCTCGACCGCTCCGATGAAAATTTTCGATGCCCGCCATCGATACCCTTCATCCGAAAATAACGCCAAAAGCGTTGTTTGAAAACCGGAGCGCTGGTAATATCTATCATCAAACGGAAGGGTTTCTAGGGAGCCGACGCCTCGCAGCCAGCGGAGCGGTCGAACCGAGCGAGACCGAAGAGGCGATAGCCTCCTTACACCGTAGGGATAAAAGACCTTCGGCAAGTTCCGCCACGAGGCGGATTTGCCGCGGGTCTTTTTTGCTTTGACAGCTGGATGCGCGATTCGGAAAAAGGGGGGTACCGAGATGAAACTGGCACTCGAGGCAAGAGCGCTCGGCAAGACATTCAGAGTAAAGGAAAAGCGGGCGGGACTGCGCGGCAGCCTGAGGTCGCTGTTCGCGCCGGAATGGAAGGAAAAGACCGCGGTCGACCGCATCGATCTATCCGTGGCGGCCGGGGAAACGGTCGCGCTGCTCGGCCCGAACGGCGCAGGCAAGTCGACGACGATCAAAATGCTGACCGGCATATTGCATCCGACCGCCGGAGAGGCGACCGTGGCGGGACTGACGCCTTGGCGGGAGCGGACGAAGCTGGCCTACCGGATCGGCACCGTGTTCGGGCAGAAATCTCAGCTGTGGTATCATCTCCCGCCCATCGATACGTTCGAGCTGATCAGCCGGGTCTACGAGCTCGAACGCGGGGATTATGCGAAGCGCCGGGACCGCTTGGTCGAGCGGTTCGAGCTCGGGCCGTATTTGCATACCCCCGTGCGCAAGCTTTCGCTCGGCGAACGCATGCGCTGCGAGATCGCCGCATCTTTTCTCCACCGTCCCGAGATTCTGTTCCTCGACGAACCGACGATCGGTCTCGACGTCGTCGTCAAAGAGCGGATCCGCGAGATCATCCGCGAACGCAACCGCGAGGAGGAGACGACGGTATTCCTCACGTCCCACGACGCGGGAGACGTAGAGGAACTATGTTCGCGGGCGATCGTCATCCATCACGGAGGCGTTCTGGTCGACCGCCCGGTCGCGCATCTGCGGCGGGAGCTGCTCAGCAGCAAGACGGTCACGGTTACGCTGGCGGATACGGAGGATCCGGCTTTGGCGGCCGAATGGTTCGGCCGGCGCGCCTGGGCGCCGCTGCCCGAAGGCGTCGAGCTGGCGGGGATCGAAGGGAGACGCGTTCGTCTGTCGGTCGACCTTGCGCGGACGGACATGAACCAACTGCTCGCCTCGCTGACGCAAGCGGCGCGCATCGCGGATTTGACCGTGGAGGACCCGACGCTCGAGGACATCATCAAGCACATCTATGGCATGGAAAAGACGAAGGGAGGCGAGCGGACTTGAGTCGAACATTCGGTTTGATAGCGGGCGCCGGGCGCAAGCAGCTGGCCGTCGTGCGGATCGCCCTGCGTCAGCAATGGGCGTACAAGACGGATTTCCTGCTCCGAGCCTGTCTGCTGCTGCTTCTGCTGTACATTCTCGGGCAGCTGTACGGCGCCGCCTATGCGGGCGACTACGACCGGGCGATCGGCGGTTTCACGCTCCGGCAGATCGTCTGGTATCTCGTATTTACGGAAGCGATCACGATGGCCGGACCGCCTGTCGGCGTAAGAATCGAGGACGAGGTGAAGAACGGGGACATCGCGGTTCGCTTGACGAGGCCGCTTTCCTACGTCGGCTATCATTACGGCTCGTATCTCGGAGAAGGCGCCCTGCGGTTTTTCGTGCTGCTGGTTGCCGGCGGGCTGGTCGCCTGGCTGTCGGTCGGTCCGCCAGCGATAGGCTATGGATTGCCGGCCTATTTGCCGCTCGCCATGCTCGGATTGACGTTGTCGTTTTTGATGACGGCTGCCGTCGGATTGTGCGCGTTCTGGGTAGAGGAGACGCGCGGGCTGGAGTTCGTGCTGCAGAAGCTGACGTTCACGGCTGGCGGCCTGCTGATCCCGATCGATCTCATGCCCGAATGGCTCCAGCGGGTGTGCGCCTGGCTGCCGTTTCAAGCGGCGCTGTACCTGCCGGCTCGCCTGGGCGTCCGATTCGACGGAGAACAGATGCTGCGGGCTTGCTCGCTTCAGCTCGCATGGATCGCCGCGCTATCGCTGCTCGTCGCTTTCATTTTCAGAAGGGGGAGTGGGGGAAGCTCCATGTCAACGGGGGATAAAAGAATGTCGGGCACGCTCCGCTTCCTGCTCGCGAGCTGGAAGGTCAACCTCGCTTCGGCGCTGGAATATCGGCTCAGCTTCTTTTTGCTCGCGGGCATGATGTTCGTCAACAATACGATTTGGCTGTTTTTCTGGTATTTGTTTTTCGCCCGGTTTCCGGTCGTGAGCGGTTGGGAGATGAGCGACGTCATGCTGCTGTGGGCGGTCTCCGCAGGCGGCTTCGGATGGGCGAGCGTGCTGTTCGGCAACTTTCCGCGCATCGCGACGATCGTCTCCTCGGGCCAGCTGGACGTGTATTTGTCGCAGCCGAAGCCGGTGCTGCTGAACGTGCTGGCCAGCCGCATGTCCGTGACGGGCGCGGGCGATTTTGCGTTCGGCCTGATCGTCTTTTTGTGGGCTGGCGATCTCACGCCGAGAGGCTGCTTGCTGTTCGCCTGCGCGCTATTGGTCTCGGGCGTCCTTTTTTATCGCCGTCATGGTCATCGCGGGTTCGCTCGCCTTTTGGATCGGCAATGCGGAAGGCATTGCAAACCAGGTGTTCGGCGGTTTCATATCGTTGACCCTTTATCCGACCGGCATTTTCCGCGGCGCCGCCAAAGTCATCCTATTTACGGTCGTTCCAGCCGGCTTCATCGGATATATGCCGATCGGTCTCATGCGCGACTTCGAGCCGGGCTTTGCGGCCGCTTCGTTCGGCGCCGCCGCGATCTTCTCCGCCTGCGGCGCGCTGCTGTTCCGCGCGGGCCTCGCCCGGTATGCGTCCGGCAATGCGATGGCGATGCGAAATTAAAAAGCGCCCCTTCGGACGATGATCCGGAGGGGCGCTGCGGCGTCGGTATTATTCCGTCGCCGTGCGGCCGCCGTTGCGGATGCTCCGCAAGTAGGTGGCGCAGGTGACGGCGAAATAAGCGGCTTGCATGACGAGATAGATCGCGAACACGACGGCCGCGTACTTGAGGATCGGACTGCCGAGCAGATTGCCCAGCGCCTGAATGGCGAACAGGGCATGGACGCTGCCGACGATGCAGGGGATGAGGAAGACGAGTCCGACCTGCGTGACGACGATTCGCCGGATCTCGGCGGCGGTCATGCCGATGCGCGACAGCGCTTTGAACTGCGCCTGGTCGTCCTGCAGCTCCGTGAACAGCTTGAAGTAGATGAGGCTGCCCATCGCGATAAAAAACAGCAGGGAAATAAACAGGCCGATGAACAGCGTCAGCGAGATGGACTGGTTGGTGGAGACGTAGCTCGGGACGCGGTACGTCTGCGCTTGCGATTCGAAGTCCGGATCGATCGCCTTCGCGATTTTGTCGACCGTTGACGCGCTATGCTCCCAGTTCGACCAGTCGTAGCCGTAGCTGACGAGCCGGCTTGCGGCCGGCGCCGATGCGCGTAGTCGTTCGAAGCGGGCGTCGTCGACGACTAGCAGGTAGGTCGCGAAGGATACGGGGCTCGTGACGGCGCCTGCGTATTGGTCGGTCAATTGCAGCTTGACCGTGTCATGGCCCAGCGTGAGGCGTACCGCGCCGTTTTGAATCGGGCGATAACTCTCCATTTCTTGATAAGGGAGAATCATCACGGCACTGTCTCCGGCAGGGTCTGCCGGTTTGCGGCCGAACAGCTTGGCCTCGCGGTTGTAGTCGCTCTCGGACACGATCATCGCCTCGAGTTCGCTTTTGCCGGCGGTCGCGCCGTCTTTCGCGAGATGTTCGCCGAGCAGGCCGGACAGCTTCTGCTGCCGGGTGACGCGCAAGCCGTCCTCGCGGATAATGCGCTCTACCTTGGCGGGATCGATAACCTGATGCGCGCCTTCTCCGCGTTCGACGTAGCCGACGGCAAACGGCGCATGGTCGAGTATTTGCGATTTTTGAAGCTGCTGCAGCACGTAGACCGTGCCGGAAGCCGACAGGACGACCGCGCTCATGACCGTGATGACGAACAGGAGGCGCGCGTTGTCCTTCATTTTGTAGACGAGCTGGGAGACGGTCAGCATGTTCGTCCGATCATAGTAAAATCGTTTGCGCCTCATGAGGAGCCGCAAAATCGCGACGCTGCCCTGGGCGTACAGGAAGTAGGTGCCGACGACGGTGAGGCCGACGACCGGCAGCGTCAGGACGAGGAAAGTGCGGGCGTTCATCGTCATCGCGAGCGCGTAGCCGCCGCCAAGCGTCAGGAAGCCAATGACGGCAGCCCAGACGGAAAGGCGCGGCTCCGGCTTCGGCTTGCGCGCTTCGCGCAGCAGCTCCACGATCTCCGAGCGGCCGACCCGGAAGAGCGTCAACGCCGTGATGATCATGAACAAGGCGAAAAAGCCGGTCGCCGTCACCCATAAGGCCGCCGGGGACACCGCGAAGCGAATCGTCTCGCCGGCGGCCAGCAGCGCGCCGAGCGCCAGGAAGAACAGTTTGCTGAATAGCATGCCCAGACCGATGCCGGCCGCGATGGACACCGCCGCGATGAACGCGCTCTCGTACAGCACCATTTTGCGGATTTGACTGCGCGTCATGCCGAACAGGGTGAACAGACCGAATTCCTTTTTTGCGCGTCTTCATAAACGCCGAGTTCGAGTAGAGGACAAAGAAAAACGAGAAAACGATAATGAGAATTTCGCAGGCCAGCATGCCTTGCTTCACCTGAAGGGCGCCTTTGATCTCGCCGCTCTGGACGTCGGGATGAAACAGAAATGCCGCGTAGAGATAAAAGATCAGGACGGAAAACACGCTGCTCAAAATAAAGGCGCTGTACGCGCGCCAATTGCCGCGGACGTTGCTAAGCGCGAGCGAACGGAACGTCATCGAAATTCCCTCCCAGCACGCTCAATGCATCCAAGATTTGCTGGAAAAACGCCTGCCGGTTCACGCCGCGGCGAATCTCCGAAAACAGCTTGCCGTCCTTGATGAACAGGACGCGCTTGCAGTAGCTCGCTGAGAACGGATCGTGCGTCACGAGCAGCACGGTCGCGGACAGGCGATCGTTCAGATCCTGAAGCGCGCTCATGACGTCCTTGGCGGACTTGGAATCGAGGTTGCCCGTCAGCTCGTCCGCGAGCAGCAGCGAAGGTTCGTGGATAATCGCGCGAGCGATTGCGGCCCGCTGCTTCTGACCGCCGGAGACTTCGTAGGTCCGCTTGCTTAAAATGTTTTGGATGCCGAGCAGCTCGGCGATCGGGCGCAGCTTCTGTTCGATGACCGCCGGCTTCGCGCCTTCGAGCACGAGCGGCAGGATGATATTTTCTTTGATCGGCAGCGTATCGAGCAAGTTGAAGTCCTGGAAGACGAAGCCGAGCTCGCGCCGGCGGAACAAGGCGATATCCCGCTCGCTTAAGCTTACGGGATTCGTCCCGCCGATCTCGAGCGTTCCGGACGTCGGCTTGTCTATCGTGGCGAGCAGGTTAAGCAGCGTCGTTTTGCCGCTCCCCGACGGGCCCATGATGCCGACGAACTCGCCTTTGTCCACGGAAAGGTCGATCTGGTCGAGCGCGTGATAGGCGACGCCGCCCTTGGCGCCGTATACTTTGGACAATCCTTGCGTTTTGAGCACTTGCATGCGGGTGAACCCTCCTGCCTGTTGTCTGTATGACTCAAGTATAGCGGCGTCGGGAGGGCCGGCCCATCGAATTAGCTTTCAATTTCGGCGCCTTTAGCTTACAAAGTTGTCACGTTCGGTTAGGCTCTTCTGTCAGGCGGTGAATGCCGGACGGTCGAAAGTCAAGCGTAGCCGTCGTGCCTACGCCCTGTTCGGCGTCGATGCGGAGGCCGATGCCGAGCCGCGCGCAAGCTTGCTTGGCAAGGTAAAGTCCCATGCCGGTCGACTCGCCGGTCAGCCTGCCGTTGCTCCCGGTAAAAAACGGTTCGAACAGCCGGGGCAGGTCTTCGGGAGCGATGCCGATCCCCTCGTCCGTCAGGCGAAGAAGCGCCGACCCGTCCGGGTTTTGTTCGATCCGGATCAGGAGACGCTGCGGGCTTTCGCCCTTTTTCGCGTATTTGATCGCGTTGGATACGAGCTGGCCGAGAATGAACGAGAGCCACTTGGCATCCGTCTCCACCGCGGCGTCGCCTTCGAGCGAGGGAAAAATCGAGCGCCGGATAAAAGACCGCTTGTATTCGCCGAGCGTCGCGCGCGCGATGTCGGACAAGGACACGGCGCGAAACGACGCATCCAGCTCGAACTTGTCCAGCCTCGACGTGTGCAGCATCATATCGAGACCGTGCCGCAGGCGGTCGGTCTCCTCCATGACGCTGCGTTCGGTATCTCGCGGTCCGGCCGCGCCGTCCGGATCGGGATGCCGCTGCATGAGCAGCTCGATGACGGACAGCGGGGTCTTCATCTGATGGACCCAGCGCGCCGTGAAATGGCGGTGGAACTCCTGCTGCCGGCGAAGGGCGCTCAGCTCGTTCGCGTGGACCGTGTACAGCCGCTCAATAAGCGCGGCCATCGCCCGTTGCTCTCGCGTAACGGGAGAAGCGAGCGCGAGCGAAGCCGCCGCATCGCCCGCCGCCGCCTGCCGCCAGGCTTCGGCCAGCTCGCGCGCGAACGTCTTGCGACGCAGCCAGCCGGCGGCCAGCCAAGCGGCGACGACGAGCGCGACGAGCAGCGCGATGTAGGCGGCGTCGGCCCAGGAGAGCGGCAGGCCGACGTTCCACAGCAACAGCTGGACGAACGTCAGCGCGAGCAGGACGGCGACGACGAGGATGACGATATGAGGGAGACGGTCGATCAAATAGTCCCGGAACGTATAAGGCCGTAAGTCGTCTCCGCCGCGCTCAGTCATGGGCGGCCGCCGATCCGGCTTCATCGTCCGAATCCGCCTCCGGCCGCAAGCGGTAGCCCTGGCCCCGGATCGTATCGATCGCGTCTCTTAGGCCCAACTCCTCCAGCTTTCGGCGAAGCCGGGTGACGTTGACCGTGAGCGTGTTGTCGTCCACGAACTGGACGTCGTCCCACAGCGCCTCGAGCAGCTCCTCGCGCGAGACGATGCGGCCGGCCTGTCGAAGCAGGGCGTGCGCGAGCTGCCGCTCGTTTTTGGAGAGCGGCACGCGCGCGCCGCGCCAAGACATCTCGCTGCGGCCGATATCGAGCGCGAGGCTGCCGGCCGCGACCGTGTCGCCGACTGGCTGCGCTTGCCCGACGGCGTATTCGCCGTAGGCGCGCCGCAGCGCGCTTTTGATTTTGGCCATGAGCAGATCGAGCGGGATCGGCTTCGCGACGTAGTCGTCGCCGCCGTTTTCGATCGCCATGACCTGGTCCATCTCGCCGGACCGCGCGGACAGAAAAATGATCGGCACATTCGATCGCAGGCGAATCTGTCTGCACCAGTAGTAGCCGTCAAAGTACGGCAGGTTAATGTCCAGCAGCAGCAGGTGAGGCCGGACGTCTTCAAACTCGGCGGCGAGATCGCGGAACCGGCTCGCGACATGCGTCTCAAAGCCGTACCTTCCGATGTAATCCCGCAGCAGTGCGCCGATTTTTTCGTCGTCCTCGACGATCATGATGCGGTACATGCGGCCGGAGCCTCCTTTTCGAATCGGATTGTTTAAATTACTTTTGGCCGTCGCACGGCATCCTCTGCTAGCGGTTCGCGTTCGCCACGTCGTCCAGCCAAGACCCGATGTCCGCGTTCAGCTTTTGCAGCTCCGGCATCGCCGTCGCCGCGTCGCTTAATTTGTAGCGCGACTTTAGCGTCAGGATACGCGTTACGCTCTCGTCGATTCGCGCCTCCGTCAGTTTTCCGCCCTTTACTGCGTTCAGCAGCGCCTTGTACACTTTGCGTTCGACGTCGTAGCCGTGCGCGACGAGCAGGATGTCGCTGCCAGCCGACACGCTCTTGACGGCGGCGTCCGCCAGATCGTAGTGCTTGGCAATCGCGCCCATCGTCATATCGTCGGTGATGACGACGCCTTTGTAGCCGAGCTTGCCGCGCAGCTGATCTCCGATGATCACCTTAGAGAACGAAGCGGGCGCGTCCGGATCGATCTTCGGGAACAAAATATGCGCGACCATGACGGCGTCCGCCTGCTCTCCGATCGCCGCCTGAAACGGCACCCACTCCAGCTTGGCCAGCTGCTCGGCGGTCTTGTTCAACACCGGCAGGTCCAGATGCGAATCGACCGCCGTATCGCCGTGGCCGGGAAAATGCTTGACGACGGAAACGACGCCTTCCTCGCGCAGGCCGCGCATGGCTGCCAGACCCATCCGGGTTGCGATATCGGCCGTGGTGCCGAACGAGCGGGTGCCGATTACCGGGTTGTCCGGATTGCTGTTAATATCGAGCACCGGCGCAAAGTCGACGTTGAAACCGGCCGAGCTTACCTCGCGCGCCAGCAGCTCGCCCATGCGCGTCGCCAGCTTTTCGTCGCCGGTTTTCCCGACGACGGCCGCTTCGGGAATCTTTTTGTAGCTGGACGGCAGGCGGCTGACCTTGCCGCCTTCCTGGTCGACGCTGACGAAAATGGGCACGTTGCCCGCCTTGGCGTTCGCTGCTTTGATCGCGTTGATGAGTTTGACCGTCTTCGACGCGTCGGCGATGTTGTCCTTGTACAGAATGACGCCGCCGATACGGTCTTCCCGGATCATTCGCAGCGTCGAGGCATCGGGCGCCGCGGTGCCTTCGAAGCCGGCAAGAATCATCTGTCCGATCTTCTCCTCGAGGCTCATTTTTGCGATCCGATCCTTGATCGAATCGGAAGAAGCGGAACCCTCCGTCGGATTGGCGGCAGGCGAAGCGGACGCGGAAGGAGAGGAGGAAGCGGAAGCGGATGCGCCGGGCGAAGGCGCGGCCGAATCCGAGGCGGAGGGAGAGGCGGACGGGGAAGCGCTGGGCGTCGCCGCCGGCGTGGAAACCGACGAGCTTGCCGGCGCGGTCCCTGCGGTGGACCCGGAAGGGCCGCCGCAGCCGGCCAGAAGCGCGATCGCGGCGGCGGATATGGCTACGGCGCGCAGCGATTGAAGCGGGAGAGACAGCGGGCTGCGGACGACTTTGTCGCGGGACATAATGAACCTCCTTTGATATAGGTCAGGCGGAGTGAAAAAGCCCCCGCCGCAAAGGCGGCGAAGGGGCTGAATCGGATTATGGAGTGGCCAGAGACCGCATAACGGATCAGGCTTTGGCGGCGTCGAAGGAGCTCTTGAGCGATACGATCCGGTTGAACGCCGGCCGCCCCGGCGCGCTGTCCTTCGGATCGACGTTGAAGTAGCCGTGACGGAAAAACTGGAATTTCTCCTGCGCGGCCGCTTCCTTCATGCCGGGCTCGACGAACCCGGACAGCGTCTCGAGCGACTGCGGATTAATGCGTTCGAGGAAGGTCTTGTCCTCGGCGGCGTCCTCGTCCGTTTCGTCCAGAATGAGCGGCTCGAAGAGACGGAAATCGGCGGGCACGGCATGCGACGCTTCGATCCAGTGAATCGTGCCCTTGACCTTGCGGCCTGTGAAACCGGTGCCGCTCTTCGTCTCCGGATCGTACGTGCAGCGCAGCTCGACGACTTCGCCGGCCTCGTTTTTCACGACTTCCTCGCATTTGATGAAGTAAGCGTGCTTGAGGCGAACCTCGTTGCCCGGGAACAAGCGGAAGTACTTGGCTGGCGGGACCTCCATGAAGTCGTCCTGCTCGATGTAGATCTCGCGGGAAAATGGAATGCTGCGGCTGCCCATTTCTTCGTTCTCCGAATTGTTTTCCGCTTCAAGCCATTCGGTCTGCCCTTCCGGATAGTTCGTGATGACGACCTTAAGCGGCCGAAGGACGGCCATCGTACGCAGCGCCTTGAGCTTCAGGTCCTCGCGGATAAAATGCTCGAGCATGCGCTCGTCCACGACGCCGTAGCTCTTGGCGACGCCGATCTCGCGGCAGAACGCGCGGATCGCTTCGGGCGTATAGCCTTTGCGGCGAAGGCCCGATATGGTCGGCATGCGCGGATCGTCCCAGCCGTCCACGACCTTCTCGTCGACGAGCTGCTTGAGCTTGCGCTTGCTCATGACCGTGTTGGTCAGGTTCAGGCGGTTGAACTCATACTGGCGCGGCACGCTCGGCATCTCGCACTCGGCGACGACCCAGTCGTAGAATGGCCGCTGATCCTCGAACTCCAACGTGCAGATCGAGTGGGTGACGCCCTCGATCGCATCCTCGAGTGGATGCGCGAAGGCGTACATCGGATAGATGCACCAGGCGTCCCCGGTATTGTGATGGTGCGCGTGCACGATCCGGTAGATGACCGGGTCGCGCATGTTGACGTTCGGCGACGCCATGTCGATCTTGGCGCGCAGCACCTTTTCCCCGTTCGCGAACTCGCCCCTCTTCATACGCTCGAACAGCGCGAGATTGTCCTCGGGAGAGCGATCGCGGTAAGGGCTCGGCTTGCCCGGCTCGGTCAGCGTGCCGCGGGATTCCCGAATCTCGTCGGCGGACTGATCGTCCACGTAGGCAAGTCCCTTGCGGATCAGCAGGAGCGCGCGCTCGTACATTTCGCCGAAATAGTCCGACGCGAAGAAAAGGCCGTCCCAATCGAAGCCGAGCCATTTGACGTCCTGCTTGATCGATTCGACGTATTCGACGTCTTCCTTGACCGGGTTCGTGTCGTCGAACCGCAAGTTCGTGCGGCCTTTGAATTCGTCGGCGAGCTCGAAGTTCAGGCAGATCGACTTGGCATGGCCGATATGCAGATAGCCGTTAGGCTCCGGCGGGAAGCGAGTGACGATTTCCTTGACGCGGCCCGCTGCCAGATCGTCGATGACGATGTTTTTAATGAAGTTGGAAGATGATGTTTTAGTTTCGGCGGCTTTGTCCACGGCGACCCGACCTTTCTATGCTGCAGGTTATTTCTTCATGATACACAATTATACCCTTCCTTATAAAGTCTTTGGGCAAAAAAACGAAGGCGGGCCACGCGAACGCGACAAGGCGAAAAAACTTTCAGCATTTTTTCAGATTTCTCATAAATTTAATCTAAAGACGTAACTTTTTCGCGAAACCTCTCGTTATAATGTTGAACTGTAAGATGGAAGACCGAGGGAGGAAAGGCAATGGATGTTCCCGAGAGGCAGCCGCTCCTCAGCGTCAAGGGCGTGGAACGGTCCTTCGACGTCGGCGGACAGAAGCTGCGCGTGCTGAAGGGCATTAATCTGACCCTCGAGCCGAACCGGCTGATCATGCTGAAGGGCCGATCCGGCTCCGGGAAGACGACGCTGATGAATTTGATGGGGGGCCTCGACAGGCCGACAGAGGGAGAGATTTTTTTCCAAGGCAAGCCGTTTCACCAATGGAACGACGACAAGCGGACGGAGGTCCGCCGCAAGGATATCGGCTTTATTTTCCAAGCCTACGCCCTCATGCCTTTGTTATCCGCCTACGAGAATGTCGAGCTGTCCCTGCGAATGGCCAAAAAAGCCGCGTAGCGAATGGAAGTCCCGGGTGACCGCTTGCCTCGAGCTCGTGGGGCTGGCAAAGCGGATGCATCACCGGCCCTTCGAGATGTCGGGCGGCGAGCAGCAGCGCGTCGCGATCGCCAAGGCGATCGCGCATCGGCCAAGCTTGCTGCTGGCCGACGAGCCGACCGCGGAGCTCGACTCGCAGATGGCGGCGCAGGTCATGGCGGTATTCCGGGAGATCGTCCGCACGGAAAACGTCACGATCTGCATGACCACGCACGATACCACGATTATGGAGGTTGCAGACCATGTCTATGAAATGGTGGACGGCGTCTTCGTCGCAGGCTAAAAAAGAAAAGCGGCATGCGCCGCGCTGCGGGCATTCTGGCAGCCGTCGCCCTGTCCACGGCCGTGGCCGGCTGCTCGCTGCTGCCGGACGAACCCGAGGAGGAGGATCTGTCGCAGATCCAACTGCCGGAGATTTCGAAGAAGCCCGAATACGAGGTGACGACCAAGACGCTCGAGACGACGGTGTCCGGTTCGGGCAAAATTTTGTCCACGCAGGAGAAGACGCTGTACTACTCCGCCAAGGCGATGGAGGGCATGCGTCTTAAAAAGTTGTACATACAGCCCGGCGACGTCGTAAAGGCCGGCCAGACCGTTGCGGAGCTTGACGTCGAGGACATGAAAAAGCAGCTGCGCGACCAGCGGCTGCAGTTCCGCCAGCAGGAGCTTCAAATGAAGCAGACGCTGCGGGACAAGGACGAGATGGACCCGATCGACTTCGAGCAGAAGCAGATCGCGTTCGAGGAGGCGCGGCAGAAAATCAGCGACCTGGAGGCCGACATCGCGAGCGCGGTGCTGACGGCGCCGTTCTCCGGTACGGTCGTATCGGTCAGCGTCCAGGAGGGCGCGGCGATCAAAGTATACGATCCGCTGTGCGTCCTTGCCGATCCGAGCAGCCTGATCGTCGCGGGCGAGATGGCTTCCGACGATCTTCAGCAGGTCGCGGTCGGCATGGAGGCGACCGTCGATATCAACAGCGCCGGCACCGTCAAGGGCAAGATCAAGTCGCTGCCCGTACCCAAAGCAGACAATGGGAATGGAGGCGGCGGCGCGCAGGGACCGAAGGTCACGAATCTTAGCGACTACCTGCTGATCTCGGTGGCGAAGCTGCCGGCGGGAGCGGCCCGCGGCACGCCGCTCAGCTTTTCCATCGTCGTCGACCGCAAGGTGAATGCGGTCGTCATCCCGCGTTCGACGCTTCGAACGGCGGGCGCGCGGACGTACGTGCAGGTCGCCGAAGCCGACGGCAGCAAGCGCGAGGTGGACATCGAGGTCGGCCAGCAGACGGCGACCGACATCGAAGTGCTGTCAGGTCTGACGCCGGGACAGAAAGTCGTAGGCTCTTAAGCTATGGCGCTCATCCGGTTTTTATTCCGCAAAATGTGGAACACCCGCTGGCTCACGCTCAGCACGCTGGCGGGCCTGCTCGTGGCCGTCGCCTTCACGACGAGCATCCCGATGTACGCGGACGGCGCGCTCAAGCGCGTCGTCGCAAGCTCGCTGAAGGAGAATAGCCAGGGGCTGCCGGCAGGCTCGCTGCTCTTCCGCTACCAGTCGAGCGACGGCAAGACCGATCCGGCGAACTTCGCCGCGGTCGACCGCTATATTAATGAAGACGTGCCTGCGCGCGTGGGCTTCCCCAAAGAAGCCGACCAGCGGAGTCTGACGATCAAATCGGCCGAAGTGCAGCCAGAGGATCCGGGCAAGGTCGACGCCAGCCGCACGCGCAAGATGACGATCTCGGCCTTCGGCGGCCTGAAGGATCAGGTGGAGATGGCCGGCGGACAGTGGTTCGCGGACCGCGCGGGCTCGGACGGCACGATCCAGGCGGTCATGATGGAGGAGGCGATGCTTCGCCTCGACCTGCATGTCGGCGACGTGCTACTCTACCCGATCTACGGCGGCCTGAATCTGACGCTGCGCGTCGAGATCGTCGGCAGCTTCAAGCCGAAGGCCGATTCGGCCGCGTACTGGTACCAAGGCCTCGATACGCTGCTCGGCACGCTGTTCATCGCGGAGCCGGCCATGCTCGAGGATCTCGTGGCGAAGCAGAAAATCCCGCTGCAGATCGCGGCCTGGTACTCGGCCTACGACCTGCGGAACATCCAGACGAGCCAGCTGACGCCGCTCGCGCATACGCTGTCGCGGGCGGACATCGAAGCGAATCAACTGCTCAAGGACACGCAGGTCATCATCTCCTTCGCCGACATGCTGAGCGAATTCCGCAAGCAGAGCGTACAGCTTCAGACGATGCTGTTCACGCTGGCTGCGCCGATGATCGCGATGGTGTTCTACTTCATCACGATGAACGCGCAGCAGTCGCTCGAAAAGCAGCGCTCCGACATCGCGGTGCTACGCAGCCGGGGAGCGGGGACGCGGCAGATTTTCCTGCTCTTCCTGCTCGAGGGCGTCCTGCTCGGCGTCGTCGCGCTCGTCACTGGGCCGTTCATCGGCTGGTACATGGCGAAGAGCATCGGTTCGGCGAGCGGGTTTCTCGAGTTCGTCAACCGCAAGTCGATCCCGGTCGGCTTCTCGTCAGACAGCGTGCTGGCCGGCGCGGCGGCCGTCATCGTCGCGATCGGCGCGGCGGTCATCCCGGCGCTCGTATTCACCCGGACGTCGATCGTCGACTACAAGCGCAAGATGGCGCGCGGCGACCGAAGACCCTTCTGGCAGCGCTGGTTCCTCGACGTCGTGCTCGTAGGCGTGGCGGCTTATGGCTGGTACCTGTTCAACGAGCGGCAGATGATCTCGTTCAAGACAGGCATGACGACCGACCAGCTCAACGTACAGCCGTTTCTGTTCTTCGTGCCGGCGATCAGCATCTTCGCGGCGGGTCTCGTGTTCCTGCGGCTGTTTCCGCTGCTGCTGGCGCTATTCGGCTGGCTGGGCCGTTCGTTCCTGCCCGTGCCGCTCTACCTGACGCTGACGCAGCTGTCGCGGTCCGCCAAGTCGTATTATCCGCTCATGATTCTGCTCATCCTGACGCTCGGTCTCGGCGTGTACAATGCGTCCGCGGCCCGCACGATCGGGTTGAACTCGGAGGAGAGAATCCTCTACAAGCACGGCGCGGACGTCGTCATCTCGGCCGCCTGGGAAGGCAATGCCGAAGTGTCGCAGCCGTCCGGCGGCGGATCGGGCGGCGGAAGCGGCGGCGGTTCCGGTGGCGGATCGGGCGGGGGGATCGGGCGGGGGCTCCGGCGGCGGAGGCGGCGGGCAATCGCGCCCGCTGCCGACCAAGATCAATTACAACGAGCCGCCGTTCGAGACGTTCCGGGAACTGCCGGGCGTCGTGCATGCGGCACGGGTGCTTCAGGCGAAGGCGAGCCTCACGGTCGCCGACCGAACCGCCGGCCAAGCGACCGTCGTCGGCATCGACAACGTCGACTTCGCGCGGGTCGCCTGGTTCCGCAAAGATTTGTACCCGGCGGGCTTTTACAAGTACTTGGCCGTCATGGGCAGGTCCGCGGGCTACGCCCTGGTCTCCAGCAACCTGGCCAAAAAATACAACCTGAAGCCCGGCGACCAGATCGACGCGATCCTGCAGGACCAGAAGATCCCGTTCATCATCGCGGCGTCGCTCCCTTACTGGCCGGCGCAGTACCCGGACGAATCTCCGTTCCTGGTCGCCAATCTGGATTACCTGTACGACAACATGCCGCTCATGCCTTACGACGTCTGGCTCAAGATGGAGCCCGACGCCAAGACGGCGCCGCTCATCCCGGCGCTGCAAGAAAAGGGCGTCGAGATCGCGTCGATCTCCGACGCCCGCAGCGATCTGATCGCGCAGAGCAAGCATCCGGCCCGGGGCGGCGTGTTCGGCATCCTGAGCCTCGGCTTCATGGTCACGATTATCGTCACGCTGTCCGGTTACATCCTTTATTGGTTCTTTAACCTGTCGGGGCGGATCGTGCAGATCGGCATCCTGCGCGCGATGGGATTGTCCAGGCGCCAGTTGACCGGCATGCTGCTGCTCGAGCAGGTGTTCACGGCCGGTCTGTCGATCGGGCTCGGCATCGGTATCGGCAAGCTTTCGAGTCTGCTGTTCCTGCCGTTCCTGCAGACCACGGACAATACGGCCGGCCAGGTGCCTCCGTTCCGCGTCATTTTCGAGCAGACGGACACCTATCGCCTGTATATCGTGGTCGCCTTCATGATGCTGATCGGCATCCTGATGCTGGTTACCCATATCCGCCGCTTGCGCGTCCATCAGGCCGTCAAGCTGGGAGAGGAGCGCTAATCCATGATCGATTGCGAAGGACTCGTCAAAATTTACAAGACCGACGATCTGGAGGTCGTCGCCCTGCAGGGGCTCAACCTGTCCGTCAAGGACGGCGAGATGATGGCGATCATCGGCAACAGCGGCAGCGGCAAGTCGACCCTGCTCAACATCCTCGGCGGACTGGACCGGCCGTCCGCCGGCCAGGTGCGGGTCGGACCTTGGGACTTGCTCAAGGTGTCCGACCATGATCTGGTGAAGTACAAGCGAGAGACCGTCGGCTTCATCTGGCAGAACAACGCGCGCAATCTGCTGCCGTATTTGTCGGCGCTCGAGAACGTAGAAATGCCGATGATGTTCAACGGCAAGGTCGACCGGGCTTATGCCAAGCAGCTGCTGGAGTGGGTCGGGCTCAAGGACCGGATGCACAACAAGCTGACGCAGCTGTCGGGCGGGGAGCAGCAGCGGGTCGCGATCGCGATCTCGCTGTCCAACCGCCCGAAGATGCTGCTCGCCGACGAACCTACGGGCTCGGTCGACTCGCGGACGTCCGACATCATCATGGACATTTTCCGCAAGTTCAACCGCGAGATGGGCCTGACGATCGTCATCGTCACGCACGACCTGTCGCTCGCCGGCAAGGTCGACCGCGTCGTCGCGATCCGCGACGGATTGACGAGCACCGAGTTCATCAAGCGCAATCCGAACTTGGACGGCGCGCCGCCGCTCAGCGGCGTGGGCGTGAACGACGACGTGCACGAAGCGTTCGTCGTCGTCGACCGCGTCGGACGGCTGCAGGTGCCCAAGGAATATTTGAAGCAGCTCGAGATCGGAGACAAGGCAACGATGGAGTTCGACGGAGACAAGATCGTCATCCGCGCGCCCAAATCAAACGAGGGGGGAATCCGCATGATGGACCAAAGAAAGAAAACCGTAAGACGCGTCGTGGCCGGCGGCCTGACGCTGAGCTTGCTCGTGCCGCTGCTGGCGGCGTGCAACGACAAGAACGAGGAGGACCCGAACAACCGCCGTACGCTGCGTATCGGGATGATGTACGGCAGCTCCCAGGACGAATCGTACTATCGCCAGCAGTATACCGACCTATTCGAATATACGCATAAAAATATCGATATCGAGCTCGTCCCCGCGATCGACTGGACGGAGCAGCAGTTCGAGGCGCCCGACAAGCAGCAAAACGTCGACCAGCTTGCGAAGGTCAAAGAAATCATGACGGGCGCCAATCCGGTCGACGTCATGATCGTCGACTCCACGGCGATGCTGAGCCAGCTCGTCCAGGAAAACATGCTGAAACCGCTCGATCCGCTCATTAAGGAAGACAAGATCGATCTGACCGACTACGTGCCTTCGGTCATCGACGGCATCAAGGAAGTCGGCGACAATCAGCTGTACGCCCTGACGCCGACCTTCGTGCCTTCGGCGCTGTTCTACAACAAGACGCTGTTCCAGAAAAACAATATCGAGCCGCCTCGCGACGGCATGAGCTGGGACGAAGTGATCAGCCTGGCCAAGCGGTTCGGCGACGGCAAGGGCGGCAAGGACGCGACGTTCGGCTTTTCCTTTAACCAATGGGGAGCGAGCGACGGCTTCTCCGACATGACGCAGTATGCGGCGCCGCTGGGCTTGCGCGTATACGACGAGAAGGGCGAAAAGATGCTCGTCAATACGCCGCAATGGGAAAAGGTATGGACGACGATCGCCGACCTGTACAAGAAGCATGTCGTGCCGACGCAGGAAGACATGCAAAAAATTTACGAGGCGCAAAGCAAAGACGTCGTCGTCGGCGGCGACGGCGGTCAGGTTTACAATCCTTACCAGAACCAGCTTTTCTTCTCCGGCAAAATGGCGATGGTGCTCGGACAATACTACATGCTGAACGATCTCGAAACGTACAACAAAAACTATGAAAAGTTGAAAATGACGAAGCTCGACTGGGACGTCGTGACGGTGCCTCAATTCGTCAACGAAGCGGCCGGCATCGGCACGAACATCACGCTAAGCGCGCTGACGAGCATCAACGCGAAGGCCGCCAACCCTGACGATGCCTGGGAATTCGTCAAGTTCATGAACGGCGAGGACTGGGCGAAGCTGAAGTCCCGCAGCAGCTACGAGATGACGGCGCGCAAGTCGTTCATCAAGCCGCGCGACGGCATGAGCTACAACATCGACGCCTTCACGCAGCTCAAGCCGGCGCCGCAGCAATCCCTGGCCGACGCCAAGCTTCTGCAGGAGCGTCCGAACCTGAACTTTATCAACCAACTCGGCAGCTCCGAATTCCAGCAGGTGCTGAGCGGCAAGCTCTCCGTAAAGGAAGCGCTCAAGGAGTACGAGGAAAAAGGAAACGACATGCTGCAGAAAATCAAGCTGAACCCGAAAGGCCAGTTTGATCCCGGCATCGGCGGCGACGTATACGGCGGCGGCGGAGTAGTAAGACCGCTGGACTGACTTGAACTTTTAAAATCATCTTTTATGCTGCGACTTTCGCTTTCCATCAGGACTTACTAACTTTGCGCGATCAGTCATCGAAGAGCTGATCGCGCTTTTTTTTGACCATGGACGGAATATATTGCCGCTTAAGGGAACAGAAGGGGGACTAAACAATGAGGAATAAATTAAACAAAAGCTGGGGTTTCGCGCTGGCTTCGCTGCTGGTAGCCATACCCGCGCTTGGCGCCTGTACGGATGGGCCGGAGAGCAACGACAAGGAACGCAGAACGCTGCGGATCGGGATGATGTACGGGAGCAAGGAGAGCGAATCCTATTACCGGCAGCAGATGACCGACATGTTCGAGGTAGACCACGGGAATATCGACATCGAGTTCGTTTACGGAATCGACTATACCGATATGCAGTTCGCGACCGAAGAAGAGCGCAAAAAGCAGGATATCGACCCGCAAGCGAAATTCAAGGAGCTGCTCACGGGGGGACAACCCCGCCGACGTCGTCATGACCGATATCGTCTCGATGAAAAAGTTGTCTTCGGAAAACCTGCTCAAGCCGCTCGACGATTATATCAAGCAGGACAAGATGAACCTTGACGACTTTTTGCCGGCCGTTATCGATACGATCAAATCCCAAGGGGACGGACAAATTTACGGGCTGGCCCCGACCTTTTCGAGCAGCGCATTGTTTTACAATAAACAATTGTTCGCCGACGCCAAGATCGCTCCGCCCACCGACGGAATGACCTGGAACGAGATTTTCTCGCTCGCTCAGTCCTTGAAGAGCGGCAAGGATAAGGACGCCATATACGGATTTGCGTTCAATAACTACGGAGGCGGAGTCAGCTTCTACGACGTGCAAGCCTCTAACGGGGGCGCCTCGAAGATGCGCATTTTCGATGCCGCCGGCGAGAAGATGACCGTGCATACGAAGGCCTGGTCGGACGCGTGGGCCAAGCCGATTCAGCTGTACAAAGACAAGGTGATCCCGCACGCGGAAGACGTGCAGGCTAGCGCCGCCATGGCATCGAGCGACGGAAGCGTCGCCGCCTACAACCCTTATCAAGGCAACGGATTTATCGGGGGGCAAGATCGCCATGACGGTGGGCAGCTACTACATGGTTAACGACCTGATCAATTACAACAAAAACGTAAGCAGGATGAAAGATGCCAAAGCCGTCGACTGGGACGTCGTCACGGCGCCGCAGGCCGAAGGCGGAAATTCAGGGGGGCTTGTACCTCGGCAATCTCGCGTCGATCAATGCCAAGAGCGCGAACCCGGACGATGCATGGGCGTTCATCAAGCATCTGAATAGCGAAGAAGTGGCGAAGTTCAAGGCAAGGAGCCAAGGCGAGCTGAGCGTCCGTCAAAAGTTCATCCAGCCCAAGGACGGAGCGACCTACCGGATCGAGGCGTTTACCAACGTGAAGGCGTATACCGACGAGGTCAGCGAAGCCGATCAGGAGCTGTACCGCGAACGCCCGAACCTCAATCTCATTTCGGAGCTCGGCAGTTATTTGTTTCAGGAGGCTGCGGACGGAAAGAAGACGATCGACGAGGCGCTCGCTGAATGGGATCGCAAAGGCAACGAGCTGCTGCAGAAGATCAAGCAGAATCCGAAGGGGGGATCTGTCCGGCGAGCTGCAACCCTACCGGGACGCCGCTCAATCGGGCATGAAAAACATCCTCCGGGCTGCCGCGGGAGAATAAGCGGCGGAGCTTAGCCGGCACGCCCGGGGTTAAATCGCTTTCGAAACGAGCATCCTATACCCATAACGACCACATTCCGGAGGGACGGATAAGGGATGAAGTGGGTGTACTGGTCGCGGCTCTACGATAGCAAATTCCAGGCGGGATGCCTCGTGCGCCGTATCGAAAACGACGGCTGGTTGTTCGGCGTCGAAATGCCGCGGGAAGTCGAAGTGTACCGTTCGAGAAAAGGAAAATTCGGCGTTAGGTATATGCCATAACCGCGTTTAGGAGGACCCGTAGCAGGCGAGGGTTGCGGCGGGTCCTCTTGCTGTGTTATCGTCGACAAAGGATGGCGGTTACCATCCGCTTGATGTAACCTGTTCATAGGACTGGAGGGGTAGCAAATGAGGAGAACGCCGCTGTCCGCGGATACCGCGCAAAAGCTGGCCGCGCACCTGAAGGTGCCGATCGAGCATCTCATGCATATGCCGCAGCATATCTTGCTTCAAAAGCTCGCAGAGATGGCAGAGAAGGAAGCCGGTGCCGCTTCGGAGACGGAGCAACTGAAAAATCCGGAAAAAAATCAAAAAGAATAGCGATTTTTCCTTGACGGATGATCTCTTTATGCGGTATATTAATTCTTGTCGCCATTGAGGGACACTTGATCGTTTAACGACGCGGGGTGGAGCAGCCCGGTAGCTCGTCGGGCTCATAACCCGAAGGCCGCAGGTTCAAATCCTGCCCCCGCAACCAATTTTAGCTTCCTCGTAGGATCATGACGAGGGCCCTTAGCTCAGTGGTTAGAGCTGTCGGCTCATAACCGATTGGTCGGGGGTTCGAGTCCCTCAGGGCCCACCACAGCGAGGAATTTAGCAGCAGCTTGTACGCCGATCTTCGCGAGCAATACATATCGAAGTAATTTACGTCTCCTTTCGTTTTTTTTCGTCCAATCGGTCGAAAATGATGATAAGGGGCGTTTTTGTTATAGGTTGGTTTACGTTGAATCTTGTCGAAGGGCGATATTCTCGTTTATACTGGAAATAAACGGGAGGGTTATCCATTGAATACAGATGCGAACGTTAATGAGCCCGCAGCCATGCCGCGCGAAAAATCGCCGCCAATTGCGAGCCTTATTATTGGATGGGCAGCTGCTGCGGTGTCGTTAGTCTTTGTTCCGATTCTTTTCGGAGCGGTCGCGGTCATCCTTGGTTACGTTGTTAAAAAGAAATATCAACGTGACGTTGCCGGGTTTTCGTTAATGGTTGGCGGCATAGCTTGTGCGATACTTGGTATACTCATTGGAATTCTGACAAACCTATAGTCGGCTATTTTTGTGCTTTTTTTATTTTACGTTTGACGCGTCGCCTCGCGCATAGTACAATGAAAAACGTCGACTTAACGAGATAGCTTAAAACGACTGCGGATGGGGCAACGTGATCTTTATACGGCGTCCCGTACGCTGAGGCGAGAAACCTCGCTATAAACGAATCGTTTAAAACCGCATGTTCATGCGGAAAACATGCCGGGGTGGCGGAATTGGCAGACGCACAGGACTTAAAATCCTGCGATGGGTGACCATCGTACGGGTTCGACCCCCGTCCTCGGCACCATTACGATTAAGGATTTTAAGGGTTCCAGCTCCTAAGGGCTGGAGCCTTTTTTCATCATTTCTCCAATTGCGTCTATTCTCGCCGGCATTTAGTTTCGAGTTAACACGTTTCTATGTTCGTTAAGGTGATTCACACAAAACGACAAGCTTTCTCAGGTAAATTATACATGGGAGAGGCGATGTAAATATGTTAGGATGAAGGCGGTTACAGAAACCAACATCTCTCATGATCGACAATCGGAGGCTTTGGTGTTCAGGCAGATCATCTCCTATACCCAGAAATATAGATTGAGTTACCGTATGATCGTGACGAATATTTGCATTGCCGTATTGCCCATTATCCTGTTAGGCTCGGTGGGCTATTTCTCGTACATCCATATCATGAAGCAGAATGCGCTCGACGGCGTTGATCGGTTCGTGATTCAAACCAACGACCGCTTTGACGAGTATTTTAATAGGGTGGATTTGTTGTCCAAGTCCATCTTTTATAACCGAAACGTACAACAGATCATGCTCGACAATTTATCATGGCAAGAATCGGATGCGCTGCTCCGGAACTTAAACGCGTACATGTCATTGGATCCGACGATCAGGGGCGTCGGAATGATTAACTCCGAAGATTTTCGAATCGTCTCTACGGGCCAACTTATGACCGGGACGATGATGGATTATATTCGCAACAAGCAGCAAGCCAATCTAGTGAAGTCCCAGATCCAAATATCCCCACCTCTCGAAACGATAAAAGACGAGAAGGCACTGCTTGCCTTCAGGCAAATCAAATCGGTGCAGCAAAATAGTTATCTGAAAGGTCTATACATTGGGGTTATGCAGCTCGATATTGATTGGATACGTCAAATTTTGCAAACGGGAAACTGGAAGGATAAAGCGTATCTTTACATCGTGAACGAGAACGACGATTTGATCGGTTCCTCGACGAGTCAGCTTGATTATTCGAAGATCCAATCGCTTTCGGCGAAAATGACAGACGAGGGCGTCTCCAACATCCGCATCGATCAAACGAAATACTTGTATCGATCGATTCCAATCAAAAGTCTGGGCTGGAAGTTCATTGCCCTGATCAATACCGATAAGTTGGTGGAAAGAGCGACGGTGATCCCCTATACCTTAATTGGGGCGATCGTCCTGATGATCTTTATCGTCATTCTCATTGTCGTATCTTTTAATATCCGGTTGACGCATCCGATTACCAAAATAGCGGATGCTTTCGACAGCGCGGCGAGCGGCGATTTTGACGCCAAATTGAGATTTGGTTATAAGAACGAGATCACCGTCATCCAGGACCACTATAACAACATGTTGGATCAGATCAAAAAGCTGACGGAGCATCTGCTTCAGTCGCAGCAGCAGCTTCACGAAACCGAAATGGACAAGCAGCTCTTTCAACTCAATGGTCTGCAAAGCCAGATCAATGCGCATTTTTTGTACAATGTCCTTCATTCCATTCGGGGGGATGTCATTGTCCAATGCCAAAAAAAGAAGTGGCTGCAGCAATCGACAATCTCGTTTCTTATTTCCGATACATAACCCGTACCGACGAATACGTTCTTCTGTTTAGAGAGCTCGAGCACTTAGACACGTATATCGCTATTCAAAAAATTAGGTTTGGCGATCGGCTGCAGTTCAAAATAGCGATGGAACCGATTCTTAGGAGTCAATACATCGTGAAGTTGATCTTGCAGCCGTTGATAGAGAATTCGTTATTCCACGGTCTTGAGGGAAAAAACGGACGATGGATCATCAAGATCCATGCCATAAGGACGAATAGGGACGAAATTCTCATCAAAGTGATGGATAACGGAGTGGGGATGAACGAAGAGAAATTGGCACGATTGCATGCCACGCTATCGGGCGAAACGACGTCTTCGGCATCCGATGGCGGCAATCTGGGACAAGGAATCGGTTTAGTCAACATTCATAAGAGAATTCAAATTTATTACGGCAAGCAATACGGATTAACCATGAAGAGTTGGATTGACAAAGGCACTGTCGTGACGATTAAAGTTCCGCTCAGCATCAGGGAGGATGACGGCCATTTATAACATATTGCTTGTAGACGACGAACCATGGATTTTAAAAGACATGGAAAGGATAATCGATTGGGAAGAAACTGGCTTTCGTATTATAGCAAAGGTTAACGATGCATACGCGGCCGAGAGCCTATTAAAACGCCATCAAATAGACGTCTTGATCAGCGATATCCGAATGCCGGGGAAAAGCGGACTTGATCTCTTGTCGTTCGTAAAGCGGGTTTCTCCCGACACGTTAGTTGTGTTTATGAGCGCTTATAGCGAGTTCTCTTATGCGCAGCAAGCGATTGAAAGGGGATGTTTCCACTATTTGCTCAAGCCGGTTAACGTAGAAGAGCTCCAGCTGACGCTGGGAAGATGTCTGCGGAGTCTGGCGGAGAAGGCAAAAGAACTTGAAGCCCGAATCGTAGCCGATCAGTCTATGAGGTTCATGGAAGGAATCGAAAAGGATTACACGATTCGGCGCATGCTCGAAGGCTTCGCGGGATTCGGGTTGCCGTTCCAAGAGCACCATCGCTTTATGTTCGCGATTATAAAGAGCGGTTCAGAGATCGCGGCCGAAGCGCTTCAACCGTTTCAATCTATGTTGCTGCAATATGGGGTCTCCTTCAGGAGCGGGCAATTCAGTCCATCAAAATGGGGATATCTGTTAGGGGTTCCGGAGCTAAGCCCGAACGTCTATTGCAGCGTATACAAAGACGTCGTTCGCCGAACGAAGGCGCGCGGATGGGATGTCGGTTTAAGCGTATGTAGCGATTCGGCTGGAAAAGTGAGTCGATTGTATCATCAATCGAACATGATGTCCGAAACGTCCGCTTTGAATGGAAAAGTCGGCGTGTACCGTTATCGTGTTCAAGTAAATGCCGATATCCCCGCATTGAGAGAGCGAATCGGGAAAGCGTCGAGGCTGGAACATTTAGAATTAGCGTTGATCGACGTCCATAAAGGAATCGACACCGGCCGCATTCACCTCAGCGGTCTTGCCGAACTCTATAATCTCTTCGTGTCGGCGATCGCGAACTTGTCTTTGCACGACGTTGACGCCATAGATTCCAATTCGGCGCAAGAATTCGTTCTGCATTACGGGAATCCGCACGATCTTCTTGAAGATATAGCGATGATGATCGCTGAACAAAAGAAAAAACCGGACGATTCGAACGCTCATCTCATCGTCGAAGAGATCACGCGAGAACTGGACCGTCTGTATGCGCATCGAATATCGCTGAAGGAGCTGGCGCAAAAGTATTTTATCAGTCCGAATTATTTAAGCCATCTGTTCAAGCAAGAGAAAGGATTAAGCTTCATCAACTATTTAATTCAGAAGAGGCTTGATGTGGCCATTGCATTGCTGGAGAAAGACATCTCGCTTTATGAAGTAGCGCGAATGGTCGGCTACGACGATTATGCCCACTTCAGCAAGTTGTTTAAGAAGCATGTCGGACAATCCCCCCGTCGATTACAAACAACGCAAAATAAGACATGCTGCAAAGGTGGATTAACACATCGAAAAACGAGAGCAGGTATGTCAGAATACGTTTTGCAAGCGCTTGCAATGAAGTGATCTCATCTAAGGAGGAGTTCAGTTGCTGAAAAGTCCCCTATTGCTTTTCCTATCGTTAGCCTTGATCTTTTGTTCATTAGTCCTCCCGGAGAAATCGTATGCCTCGACGGCAACGACATTTTACGTCAGCTCTTCTTCCGGCAACGACAGCAATAACGGTACAAGCTCCGCGTCGCCGTGGAAGACATTGGCCAAAGTATCGACCTATACGTTTAATCCCGGCGACCAGATTTTATTGAAGTCAGGGGACACCTGGAATGAAAATGTTTATCTGCACGGTTCGGGGACCGCGCTTCAGCCGATTAAGATGTCTTCTTACGGAAGCGGGAACAAACCATTGGTCAGATCCTCCGCGCAGGCCGTCGTCAGTTTGCAGAATGAGGGCGGATGGGTGATTTCCGGTTTGGATATCGAGTGTACGACGACGAATCCGTTAGTTAGTTCGGAGCCGATCAACCGTGGGATTGTCGTGTCCTATAACAGCGAGGGCACCTGGTCTAACGTGATTATCGAGGGAAATCGCGTACGCGGACCCGGGATCAACAGCAATTCGGAAGGAATATTAATCTCTGCGGAGTATCCCACGGAGAAGCATAGCGAGGTTGCGAGGAATATCGTGATTCGCGATAACGAGATTTATAATTTGGGGTGGAGAGCGATTGGCACGGGCGGATGGGATACGGCGCTGTCCGACAACTTAAAGAGCTCGGCATTGTTTTACAATGTGAAGGTATTGAACAATACGGCGTATCTGCTCGGCAATCAGGGGATCGTGATCGGTAACGGCAATCATGGCGCGATAAAATGGAATATCGTTCACGACGGAGGGCAGTACACGGGAACGGGAGTGACATGGGGACCGGGAGGGATCTGGCCCGTAGCGAGCTCTTATATGGATGTCATGTTCAACGAAGTATACAACATGTCCGATAGCCACACAGGGTTTGACGGATCGGGATTAAATATCGATTGGTCCAATGAGTACATCAACCTGCAATACAATTATGCTCACGATAATAAAGGCAACGGAATTACAACGATGGCGAACATCAATTCGAGAATCACGAACAACATCGTGAAGGGCAATCGGGGCGGGAGTTCGATCGGAGTCGGCCAAATCGCCGTCAGCGATTTTACGGTCGATACGGGCAGATACTCGGGTACAAAAAATTTGGTCATAGAGAAAAATCTGATCGTCGTGGACAAAGTGAATACAAGCGCAATTAACAGTATAGACTCCTCCATGGGTGATAACTGGTCGGGAAATGCCTTTCAAAATAATCAAATCGTTCTGGCGAACGGAGTGGCCGGCACAAAGACTTATGCGATCGGCACCGGCGCCGAGATCGATACGATAAACGCAAACCGGATATACAGCGGAAGCGGCACCGCCTTCGAGGCTTCGCGGTATGGTACGCGTTATACTTCGCTGGCGGCTTGGCGCACCGCGACGGGATCGGATACGGATACGATTCTCGGCGTACTGGATACGACCGCCCCGACGGCACCTACAGGCGGAACGGCAGCATGGAACGGCGGCCTAAACGGTATCTCCCTGAGTTGGAACGGGGCGGCGGATTCGGGATCGGGGATCAGCCACTACAACATCTATCGTTCGACGAGCCCAACCTTCGTTCCCTCCTATCGCTACATGGTCGGCGAAGCTGAGACGACAAGCTTTAACGACAAGCAGGAGCTTCAGAGCGAAACGACCTATTATTATAAAATCGAAACCGAGGATCGAAACGGTAACGTGAGTCCGGTTTACGCCGCCGCAAATGCAACGAGCGGAACGGTATCCGTCGCGCCGAGGAAGTACGAAGCTTCCAGGGATTTCGGAATCATCGCCCAAGGACCGGTATGGGAGTATGAAAGGGCAGACGGGAGCGCGTACACGAAGCTGATGGGTACGTATGCGCCTTGGAAAATGTGGCGGAATGGCACGACGTATTTGGGAGTAGGAGAGAATGTTCAAGCGCCGGAAGGCAGCGATGCGGTTCGGACGTGGATCGCGCCTGAAGACGGTCAAATTGCGCTAAGTGCGAGCAGTGCTATACAAATGGTCAATTCGGGTAGCGGAGCGGATGGCGTACGGGTAAAAGTAATGAAGAATAGCACCCAAATATGGCCGTCAAGCGGCTGGCAATCGGTTATTTACGGTGCCCCCGTCCTGTCGCCGAACATGACGCTTAACGTCGTCAAGGGGGGATAAGGTACGCTTCGTCGCCAACCAGAATGGAAACGGGTTGTACGATACGGTGCAATGGGACCCTTCCGTTCAGTATCTACGAACCGATCTTCTGAATGATGATTTCGAATCCGGCAGTGCAGGAAGATGGTCGTCTCTAACGGGAGGCTGGTCTGTCGTAACCGATGGCAACAGCCAGAAGTTAAAGCAAACCGGGAATGCAGCAGGTTTAACGACGGCGGGGAGCGCCTCATGGAGCAATTACAGGATGATAAGCGATGTGAAGATCGCAAGCTCAGGAAGCGGGGGCGGGTTCGCCAACTTAAATTTCCGGCTAAAGGACGCGAACAATAAGTACTTCGTTTATTTGAGCGATACGCAGGGGATCGCCATTAAAAAAATGGTTGCCGGCGTTCAGACCGAGCTGGCGTCCAAAGCTTTTGCGATCGGCATCAATACGACCTACCGCGCCGAAGTCGTCGTCAGCGGGAATCAAATCGAGCTATATATCGACGGCGATCTGCAATTAAGCGCCGCGGACGGAGGGGTTTCGTTCGTCAAAGGCAAGGTCGGATTGGAAACTTATCAAGCAACCGTCTTGTTCGATAACGTTCAGGTGATCGAGCTGTAACAGAAAGTCGGGAAACGCCTCGCCGTGCGCGAGGCGTTTTTGCTTGCAACCCTCATTCTATTCAACTTCGTAACAAACGACAATCATTGTTCCGAACTGAGCACATGTGACCTCGAAACGCGCTGTGGCACAATAAAAACAGAGGATTAGCCACTAGGTTAACGCGACGAAGGAGAAGGGGTGATTGCATGGAGCTTGCCGGCGAATGGATCAATGAGAGTAAGGTTACACCGGACATCGAGATTATGAGTCCGACATGGAAGGCATACAAGAATGTCAGCGTGACGGATTTCGGAGCTCAAGCAGAGGGGAAGCGCTGCAATGGAGCGGCATTCCAACGCGCGATCGAATATTGCAAGCACGAAGGCATCTCGGAACTAGTCGTGCCTAAAGGCCTGTATTATTTCAGCGACGGCAACCACCCGACGTTCGATGGACTAAGCGATTTTCGCTTCGACGGAGGCGGATCCGAATTTATCTTTTCCTCGGTGAAAGCCTTTTTCGTTATCCAGCACTGCGCGCGATCCGAATTTCGGAATTTTACGGTCGATTGGGATTGGGAGTGCGGGCCGCTTGCCAGCATCGGTATCGTACGGGAAGTCGCAGGCGACGGACGTTACGTAGATCTCGCCTTCCCTGAATACGAAGCCGTTCCCGACGCGTTCCCGCTTCGGACGTTTAACGCGATGAACCCGGCCACGCTCACGCCCGGTTGCGAGCTTGGGCGCGAGTTCAATGGTATCCAGATTGGCGAGACGAGCTCCATGGGAGGCAACGTCGTACGCGTCGAGCTCCCGACGCCCGAATCGTTTCGTTTCCTGAAGCGAGGCCAAGCTTACATCGTGCGCCATTACATCTACGACGCGAATGCGATCGAGCTGCACGGCAATGCACACTTGACCCTCTCTAATCTGACGATCTATTCCGCTCCCGGTCATGCCTTCGTTTCAACGGGAGATCAGCATCATTGGAAGCTAGAGCGGTGCAGAATCGTGAAGCGACCCGGCACGACCCGCTGCATAACGGCTACGGCGGATGGATGCCACATTAGTAATTCGCAGGGCTATTTTATCATCGAGCACTGCGATTTCAGCTACAACGGCGACGATTGCTTGAACATTCACGACAATTCCGTTCATGGCTTTCAGAGGATCGATGCATGGACGATAAGGCTAAACCGCGTGCACGCTTGGCGCAATCCTTTTGGCCCGGGGGATCCCATTGAGTTCCGTCATGCGGATTTGTCGCCAACCGGAATCGCAGCCCCTGTTGCCGCCGTGCAATGGGACGAAGAGCGACAGCAATGCGTGATTGAATTCGCAAGCGAGCTTCCTGTCGGGCTGGCCGAACAATCCATTCTTTTTAATCGGAGATACGATTCCGGGCACTACATCGTACGCTATAATTTCTTCCATCAGAATCGGGCCAGAGGCATCTTGCTTCATGCCGGAGACGGCCTAGTGGAGCATAACCACTTCTATATGAATCAAGGATCCGCGATTCAAATCGAATGCGGCGCGGAAGCGCGATGGGCGGAGGGCTTCGGCATACGCAATTTGGTGATTCGCGATAACCAGATCGAGAGCAGCGATGTGAACCATTGGAACATGGCCGTCATCTATATGGGTGTTTATTTAGACCAAGGTAGAACGAATTATCCGATCTTCGAAGATGTCCGTATCGAGAACAATACGATCGTGAATTGTCCGCAGCTCGCGATATATGTATCTTCCTGCGAGCGGGTAATCCTTCGGAACAACGTGCTGCTGAACCCGAATGCCGGACCTTTAAAGACGGAGCAAGACGGAGATGACAATTGTGTCGCCAATCGCGATTATTACCATGGCAGTCTCATGGCCAGCCACTGCAATGAAGTTTACATCGAAAACAACCGAAGACTATCGCTTATTCCCACATTGGAGAGCCATATCTATATCGAACCGAATACGAGCCGAAACGTCGCTTTACGCGACAATATCGGTTTTGCCAATGAAAGCAGGTGAACGCCCACATGGCTGGGAATGGGGCAAATGAAGCCAGGACGCTAAATCCGCGTGCGTCAAGCGATCTTTTGAAGCGAATGATGAAATACAAAATGCTATATGTCATGCTGCTTCCGGCGATCGTATTCTTGTTCATTTTTAATTATATCCCGATGTATGGGGCGACGATCGCATTCAAGGAGTTCTGGATCACCAAAGGTATATTTGGAAGCCCTTGGGTGGGGCTGGATCATTTTAAGAAGCTGTTCGAGACCGATAAGTTCTGGCAAGTGTTCCGCAATACGATCGAGATCAACCTGCTGCGTCTCGTATTTGGATTTCCGGCCCCGATCCTCTTAGCCATCTTACTGAATGAGGTTCGTCAAAAAAGGGTTCAAGCGATCGATCCAGACGATCGTTTATTTGCCCCATTTCATCTCCTGGGTCACGATCTCAGGCATTATTTTCTCGCTCCTCTCCAATGAAGGGCTTGTCAATAAAATCATTGCGGCGTTCGGCGGAGACCCTGTCAATTTTCTGACGAGCAACGCCATGTTCCGGCCGCTTCTCATCCTCTCTGGCATATGGAAAGAAGTCGGCTGGGGCACCATCATTTATTTGGCCGCACTGGCGGGCGTTAATCCGGATTTGTACGAGGCGGCCACCGTAGACGGAGCGAACCGGTTCAAACAAGTCGTTTACATAACGCTGCCAAGCTTACTCCCGATTATCTCGATTCTGCTCATTCTGAATTTCGGCAGCATGATGACAGGCGGGTTCGACCAAGTATTCAACTTGTACAACACGATGGTATACGAAAGCGGCGACATCATCGATACGTACGTTTACCGGATCGGATTGACGCAAGGGAAGTACAGCATCGCCACGGCGATCGGGCTCTTTTTTGAACGTCATCAATTTCGTTTTGCTTATCGTCGTTAATAGCGTCTCGAAGAGAATGAGCGGGCAAGGCATTTACTAAAGGGGGTGAACAACCATGGTGAAGTCTACAAGTCTATCCGGTAAATTGTTCGACGCTACGAATTACTTCTTATTGATCGTAATGGCGCTGATTACGCTGTATCCCTTTTGGTACGTGCTGGTCGGTTCCGTCATTCCTTACGAAGAGGCGATTCAATCGACCTTGCATTTGTTTCCCAAGCGTATTTCTTTCGAGGCCTACGACTTTGTATTTTCCAAGAATACGATCATCAAGTCGTTGCTGGTTTCCTTGTTCGTCACGGTCGCAGGTACCTTGTATCAGCTTTTTATTACAGCGATCACGGCTTATCCGCTGATTAAGCAGGATCTGCCCGGAAGGTCGGCTATTTTTTTATTCATCATCTTCACCATGTTTTTCGGAGGAGGGCTTATTCCTTATTACCTGCTGATCAAGAGTCTTGGGATGGTCAACAGTCTCGCGGTTATGATCCTGCCGGCTGCGATCAGTACGTACAACATGATTGTCCTGAAGACTTTTTTTCAGAACATCCCGCTTGAGCTGGAAGAGTCGGCGAAAATAGACGGCGCAGGTTATATGAAAATATTTTTTCGGATCATTATTCCCTTGTCCGTACCTGCGCTGGCTACGATTGCTTTGTTCATTGCGGTAGGCCAATGGAACAACTGGTATACCCCGATGTTGTTCCTGAACGATAAGGCGTTATGGCCGCTTGCGATGGTTTTAAGGGATATCCTGATCAATAACAATATGGAGCTTACCCGAGGCGGAAGCTTCGTCAGCGAGGAGTTCATGCTCGGCGACACGATTAAGAACGCGGTCGTCATCGTCTCTGTCGTTCCGATTATCGTCGTTTATCCCTTCATCCAGAAGCACTTCGTGAAAGGGGTGATGATCGGTTCGATCAAGAGTTGAGCCTTTCGCGAGAAATTTGTAATCTAACTAAAGTAGGGGAGTTGGTTGGCATGTTAAACAGAGGAAATAAATTCGTATTGACACTGTCGGTGGCGTTAATGTTTGGAAGCGCAATCGCGGCTTGCAGCAGCAAAAATAACGAGGGGGGCTTCAAACTCGGTAACGAATGCCGCGTCCGAACCTGCGAGCGGCAGCCCTGAAGTCAAGAATAAAGAGTCGTCAGCGCCGGTTGAACTGAGCGTATTCAGCTGGATGTTCGAGGGTGCGGATGCGCCGGATTCCGTTATTTACAAACAACTGCAGGACAAACTGAACATCCGGATCAAGCCGATTACGGCTTCTTGGAACGATTGGGAAGAAAAGCTGAACGTCATGATCGCCTCTGGGGAAATGCCTGATGTCTTTATCTCCTATGGGATCGACCGTCCGGTTCAATATCGCCAATGGATCAAGGAAGGCATGGTTCTTCCGATATCCGATTATGCCGACCAGTACCCGAATATCAAGCATTCGTTAGCTAACTTCGAAGTGCTGGCCAAGACGACGGGAGATAAGCAATACGCCTTGCCGATTTTCAACGAAGCGGGCAGCGGCAAGGACGCGGTAAGCGGGCATAACATCCTGATTCGCAAAGATTGGCTGGACAAGCTGAACCTGCAGGTGCCGAAGACGATCGATGATTTTTACGCGGTCGCCAAGGCCTTCTCGGAGAACGATCCTGACGGCAACGGCAAGAGGGATACTTACGGTTATACGTCCAGCTCCGGCGGCGTATGGTGGCAATATCCGATCTTTAATGCGTTCGATACAAGCACGGAACGTTGGGAGAAGAAAGACGGACAATGGACACCGGAAGTCATATCCGATGAAACCAAGGATGCCGTAACGTTTTTGAACGGGATGTATAAAGAGAAAATTCTCGATCCTGAATTCATGCTGAACACGGACGACAAGAAAATCGAGAAATTCGTGACGGGGAAAGTCGGCATGATTATTCACAATGCGAATGCTACTTTCTACAACGATATTTTTGATAAATTCAAGAAGGCGGCGCCTGAAGCGGATCCAAAGTCTATTTTCACTTGGATCGGAACGTTAAAAGGAAAATCGGGCAATCAGCGAATGGACGGCTTCAATAACTTCTGGTGCGAAACCTCTATCAATGCGGGCATCTCCGAAGAAAAACAGAAGAAAGCGTTGGAGCTGCTCGATTACTTGCTTTCGGATGAAGGCCAGAATCTGATGCTTAACGGCGTCGAAGGCGTTCATTACAAGAAAGAGGGGGAGAAGATCGTTCCGCTGATGTCGGCTGAACAAAAGTCCAAAGATAAGGCATTCAACCTGAAGGCGCTCGTATCTTGGAACACGGATTATTTGCCCGAGAACACGCCGAACAAAGAGGAAATCGTAGCCTTGTCCAAATCTACGGGCGATTATGCCGTTCCGAATGCGCTGGCGTATTTGAACATTAGCGAGGATGCATTGGACCCTAGCATTCCGAATCAGTTGAATGACTACGTGAACGAAGAGATAGTCAAGCTCATTGTCAACTCCCAGGATGTCAATGCGGATTTCGCGAAGTTCAAAGAAAATTGGTTGTCTAAAGGCGGCACCAAGGTGATTGAAGAAACGAATAAGGAAGCGGTAGCGGAAGGGCGTTAAGCGTACGCTGACGAGCTTCATCAAGGGACTATTCCAGGTGCAAGGCTCTGCGGATAGTCCCTTGTTTTTTCGCCTTCGGAAGGTTCGAAAACAATCGTTGCTAAGGAGAATGGACCGTGATTTTTAAGAATGGACAGAAGATCCTATTCATCGGAGACAGCATTACGGATAGCGGACGGAAAGAGGATCCGGAAGGACTCGGAGGCGGATATGTGCGGATGGCGAGGGATTACCTCTCGGTCGCGTATCCGGCGATTTCCTTGCAGATCGAGAACAGGGGCGTAAGCGGGGAAACGATACTCGACCTGCAATCACGTTGGCAAGAGGACGTGATCGCACTGCAGCCCGATTGGGTATCGGTGTCGATCGGCATAAACGACGAATGGAAGGAGGTCGGCGTGGCTCAGTATCGGGACACCTATTGCGAACTGATGGAGAAGACGAAGAAGCAAACGGGGGCATCGTTCATCCTGATGGAGACGACGATCCTATCGGAAAATCCGCACGATGGTAAAAACGAGCGCTTACTGCCGTATAATCAAGTGATCAGGGAGGTCGCACAGCAGTTCGGGGCGATACTCGTGCCGCAGAATCGGTTATTCACGTCTTATTTAGGGGAACAGCAGGGGAAAACGCTCACTGTCGATCAAGTGCATATGAATTCGACCGGGAATTGGCTCATGGCGATGAATTGGCTGAAGGCGTGCGGGATCATAAAAGAGTAGGCAACGCAGTATCGATAGCAAAAACCCTTCTCCAGCCTCTTGCGACGTTGGAGAAGGGTTTTTGTGTTTATTTGCGGTTGTCGTTCAACAAATTGTATACGAGTTGAGCAGCTTCGGCGCGCGTGGCCTCTTGCCTCGGCGCGAACCGGTTGTCAGATCTGCCTTGCATATAGCGTGCTTCCGATACGGCAGCGATATAGGGCATTGCCCATTGCGGGATGTCGTCAGCGTCGGCGTACGTTGCGGGGCCGCTAGACTTCGACAGGCCCAGTGCACGGACGATCATCGCCGCCATCTCCATGCGGGTCACTCGTTCTTCCGGCGCAAATCGATTGGCGTCTTTGCCTGCAACGATGCCGGCCTTCACGGCTGCCGCGATAGCGTCCGCGTACCAGGCATCCGATCGTACGTCGGTGAATGTGGCGTCGGTTCCGGATGCTTGCAGGTGCAGCGCATGGACCAGGAGCGTGACGAATTCGGCGCGGGTCGTTGCTTCTGCCGGATAGAACCTCGAATCGGTTACGCCTTTTACGATATGCTTGGCGGCTAGCGCTTGCAATGCCCGAGCTGCCCAATGCCCCGAAGGGACGTCATCGAACGTCATCTTGTACGCAATAGCGGAGTAGAGCCCGGCGTGCGACAAAGCGACGGTTATGCGATGGTGCAACGGATCGGTGGCGCCGCCGATATATTCCCAACGTTTCTCGGCTTCATCGTACCGATAGATGCCTAGCCATTCTTCGTTCGCATCTGCTTCGTACGGAAGCGAGAGCGTGATGTCGCCGTCGGATGGTTCTACTGCTAACTTACGTCCATCAGAGGCGATCAGGCTTACTCGGATATCGATTATTTGACTTGCAGGTTGTAGGATGGCCCGGCCATCGGAGCCGGGAATGCTTGGCTTCGTCGAATCGGAAACGGTAAGAGCCCGTAATTCGATGGTCGCCCCCCTCTAGCCGTTCCGACTGTGCGCGCAGCGTCTTCAGCAAGGACGGTGACAAAATGATCGTCGCTTGTCCGACTTCGAGCATAAGCGGCTTATCTCCGATTGCGGATACCGGGATGTTGGCAGTCGTCGGATCGGGTGGACGGATATTCCCTTGGGCTCCTGACGGGACCGCCACTTCGTCGGCAAGAGGAGTAAGAAGAAGCTCGTCGGAGAGTTCGCTGACTCCGTATGCATCGTAAGACTCGATCGCGAAGTAATAAGTCGTTCCGATCGACAGTCCTTCAACCTCAAGAGATGTCGTATCGCCGAGTTCGACGGTATCGGTGTAGTTACGGCTGGCCGTGCCGTATTTCAACGTATATCCGGTTGCCCCGGCCGCTTCGGTCCAGGCCAACGAGACCTTGCCTCCCGTCATCGCCGTTCCGCGGATCGCAGGGGCGGCTAGCGGATGATGGCTGAGTATGAAATAGCCGAACAAACCGGGTGCTTTCCCCGCGCCGATGCCGCTATTGTATTCGATCCAACCGTTCCGCGCATCCCCGGATGCCGGATTTGATCGGCTGCCGTCGCTATAATTGGCGAGCACGGAAATGCCGAGCGAAGAGCCGTCTCCGATCGGGATGCCGGCAGGAACGATCTCGTTCCAAGGGATGGCGATTTCATAGTTGGTCAGTTTGGTCGACTCGTTGCGGGTAATCGAGAGTTGCCCCGCAGCATAAGCGCCGGCGGATTGGCCGCCGATCGCATTGTAGCGATAGGCAAGCGGCCTACCGTCGTCCGAGAGGCCAAACGCAAACTCGGTATAGCCTTTGCTGCCGGGGGCGTTCCCCCCGATCGGGATCGATCGCGATCTGAACACTGGAGCCTTTCCACAGATCGGCGGCGTCCGCAATGGCCAGATGGTGCTCGTTTTCGGTGACCGAGACGGCCACGTATAAATTCGCATCGTCCCAATGCGTAAAGCCTGCCGCTTTCAGCGTCTCCGGTGTCCAACGATCGGAGAACCCGCTCTCGATGTTTTTAACCTGCACGCGTTGATCCATGCGGAAGTCCGCATTTCCCCAATCCGACAGATCGCCGTCTATGACCGGAGCGGTTGTCGCGTAGAGACTTCGGAGGGCGACGACTTGCTTGTCGATGGTGATCGGCGCCGATTCGGCGACGTCATGGTTCGTATCATGCACTTTGTACTGCAAGCGATGCTTGCCGTTCTTCAATCCCTGGAGATTAAAGGCGTACGGGAACGAGGTCGATTCCTGCACCATCCGATCGTCTACGAATAATTGAACGCTTTGAACATTCGGGATGCCCGACAGGTAAGGCTTCGCGAGGAAACTTGCTACGCTGACGATATCGCCATCGCGAGGCGTCATGAAGTCGACCCGCCTCGGCTGTCCGATCGTCGGGACGGTTGCCCCGGTCGTTACGCTGGCCGTTTCCGATGCGAGCCCGACGTTGCCGTTCCGGTCTTCCGCTTCCACTCGATAATAATAGGTCGTGTTCGCCTGCAGATCCTCTCGATCCTCGAACGAAGAGGTTGCAGATTCGCCGACCATGTTGGCGTAGGTCAACTCGAACTGAGGCGTCACGCTTCGATAAATATTATAGTGTGCGATCCCGGAGCCTTCGTCCCCGGCGGATGCCCAGGCAAGCTGCACATAGCCGTCCGATGCCGCGGTAACGTTAGAGACAGAGGATGGCATGGTATGATCCGTCGGAAGCAATTGCGTATTCAGATCGTATCCCGTACCTGCTTGCCATGAGGCTAAGCTGGTATAGACCGTCCCATTCAGGATCGAACGGAATCCGGATGAATCGCTATAAATACGGTTCCTGTCGATGGCGCTTATATTCGTATTCGGCGCAATGTCGAACACGCCCGTATCCGACGTTTCTCGTCCGATCACAACGTTGTTGTCATAAATCGTTATTCCCGTCCACGTTCCATAGGGATTCGATGCGCTGTTGATCGCCGAAGTACCGTTGACGTCCACGAGAATCGTATTGTTCGCGACCTCCACATGGTGAAGCCCGGAAGAGAGATCCGGTCTCCCCGTGAAGTTGCCGAGCGCAATCTGGCCATTTCCGTTTGACTGCTGCGCTTTATTGCCTCCCACTTTGTTGTTAATAATCTTGGTGCCGTAATTGCTCATCGTCGTGATGCCGTTACCTTTATTATCGTGCGAATAGTTGTATTGAACGGTGATGTTGTCGCAGTACCAATCGATGTTCAGCCCAGCCCCGTCAAACCCCGAATGGGCGTCTTTCATATTATAAATCTCGTTGAACTTAATGACCGAATCCCGAGAGGCGATAAACCATAATCCTCCCGGCCCCCACGTATCCGTGCCAAGTCCTCCGTCGTGTACGACGTTCCGTTCGATGACCGAGTTGTGCGCATTCTGCACGACAATCCCTTGGCTGGCCGTATTGTACACTTCGTTGGCGGAAACTTTGACGTTGCCGTACAGCAGCTGCGAACGCAATTCTTCGTTCTTATTTGTATCCCAGCCTGTCGTCGTTATCGCGTACCAGCCGATATCGTGAACCGTGTTATTGGAGATCGTCAGGTCTCTTGCCACTTCCTTGTTGTCCGTTCCCGGAACGGAGGCCGAGACGACGATCCCGTTCGTATTGCTGTCATAAGATGAACTGTAGATCTCATTGCCGTCAATCCGTACGTTCCCTCGACCGTCTGAGCTATCGTAAAGGAGCTGAATGCCTGCCGTAACGTTGCTCCACGACTGGGTCAAGGAGGGGATAATCCGTACGGCCAACCCTTGAATCACCCAGTTGCTTAAGTTAATTCCGGATACGACGCTTCCTCCGTTCGGGGCATTCCAGGCGATCATGGGCTTGTTGCCTGTGCCGTAAGCGCCGACCGTAATCGGGCGATCGGCCGAGCCCGAGCCTCTCAGAACGAGCGGTTCGTTCCAGCTGTCGCCGGCCTTTAACAGGATGCTGTCGCCGGCTTGAAAAGCGGCCCCGTTGATTTTATTCAAAGTCTTCCAAGCGGTCGCTTCGCTCAATCCATCGTTTTCATCGTCGCCCATGCCGGAGCTTACATAGAATACGGTATTGCCATCGGATACGACAGGCACCGTTACCCGCTCGACGATCACATTGTCATAGCTTGCTGTTGCATTCGATAGCGACAATGCGATCTTCCCGGTCGCATAGGTTGAATCCGCGGCGGATAGAAGTTTGCTTCCATCCATGTAAATGTCTAAATGATTCCCAGCAGCGATGCCTTTCCAAACGTATGAGCGGTCTGTTTGCATGGCGAATGGCGCCTCGGCGAGAATGGTGTCCGCGCCGTTTATCGTCTTTATGATCTGTAGCGCGCCTTCTTCGGATAGGTAGCGCATGCTGTATCCGTCGCCGGAATTTTGATGTCGCAGGCGAATGCCCACGGAACCGTCCGTACTGAGCGAGGAGAGCGCGAGACGTGTCTGAACAGAATAATTAGACCATGCGTCTTCGCCCGCAGTGGCTTCCCCTCCGCTGCTGTCGGATTGCACGAAAACATGGTTGGCCGTTGCGTTGGCCACTGATACGTTATCGTATTCCGCCGATGTCGCCCATGTGGCGAGTCCGATTTTCCCCGTTAAGTACGGATTTGAGCTGTCCGATGCCGAGAGAACAAGCTCTCCGTTACGATATATCCGGAATTGATTGCCGATCGCTTCGACTTTAATCCGCACGCTTGCCGTAGTCTGAAGCGACGGGCCGTCGTATGCCGAGATCCAGTCCTGTGCGCTTCCGTTCTGCTTCATAAGCCTGATGTAGGTCTCGCTCATGTACAAATAATAAAAGTGCAGGCTGTCTTGATAGCGGAAATCCATCATCGCTCCCGCGCCGTTTACGAGCTTGACGTCTGCCTCGTATACGTAATTGGTCCATGATGAGTCGCCTGCGACCAATTCTGAAGCGCCACCTGCGGTTTGCCCGTAGGCGTAAGAATTGCCGTTCTGTACCGAAGACCAAGAGCCTCCGTTGTTCGTCCACTTGGTGGCGTTTTCATTTTCGAAGTCGTCCGAGAACAAGGGTTCGTTCTGGCCATCCTCGATCCCCCAAGTGCCGCTGTTGATTGTCCAAGCCCCCGCGTTCGTTCCTTCGAAATCGTCTTTAAACATCGGTGTTTCTGTTTGCGAGGCGATTGCCGGCTTCGCGGCGAGTGGAAGGCTCGAAAATGCCATGATTAGCGCAATCACTGCAAAGGTGAATTGCCGATAAAGCGATTTTTTCATTCATATAATCCTCCATTTCTTAGATATCGATACTAATCTAGCATTGAGGACTTAAACTTTGACATGTATTAAGAGAACAAAACGATATGTAGTTTTCTATGGCATTGAGATTCGGAGCTTGTCGAACCGTCTTCAGAAGTAAATGATATGAGAAAGCTCTCATTGCCGTTTACGCTCATCGGGTGCGGGTACATATACCGTGGGCAGGCAAGCCCGACAAACCCAAAGGAGTGATTCTGAATGGCACGCAACGACGACAACAACAAGATGAGCCGCGAGGAAGCAGGACGCATGGGTGGAGAAGCTACGGCAAGGACGCATGACAAGGCGTTTTACCAGGAAATCGGCGAAAAGGGCGGCGAAGCGCGCGGTGGCAGCAACAACCGCGGCCAAAGCGACGACCGCGGCGGCATGAGCCGCGAAGAGGCCGGCCGCAAAGGCGGACGCTCCTGATCTCTAGATCCATCGCGAAGGATTGCAAGCAACCGTAAAATAGATCGACTTCAAAGCGCCGATGCGGGCTCCGCATTCGGCGCTTTGCTTTTTCAGGCGGTCGGCCGTTTATACATAGCCTTCGGGCAGGAATTCCGGCGGTCGGCGTTGAATTGAATTGAAAATGAAAGCATCGAAAGCTGGCCATCGTGCAGAGCGAAGACTGAATGGGGTGTTACGGCATGATGAAGCAGTACGCGATCGATCTGGCCAAAAAGTTGTACAGGGAGCATGATCGTTCGTACTTCGTCGTTCAGGAAGAGGGCTCTGATTCTTATAGGGTCGTAGATAAGGCGGAGAAGGAAGAAAAGCAGCTGAACCGGTATGTCGTGTTCAGCATAGAAGTGGAATAATTCATACGATGAAACGGCTCCGGTCGCGCGCGTTGCGCATCCGGAGCCGTTCTATTGTCCCTATCTAGAGCCCGATGACGGCTGCGAATTCGCGCTGAAGCCTGCGCGTGATCGGACCCGGCTTGCCATCGTTCACTTCGCGTCCGTCAACGGCGACGATCGGCGTGATCTCGACGGTCGTACCCGTCACGAACGCTTCGTCGGCCGCGTACAGCTCGTCCAGCGTGAAGGTCCGCTCTTCCGTAGGGATCTCCGCCGCCCGCGCCAGGCGAAGCGCTACGGCGCGCGTGACGCCGTGCAAAATCAGGTTGTCCGCGGGATGCGTGATCAGCGTGCCGTTTTTGACGATCATGACGTTGGACGCGCTGCTCTCCGTGACGATGCCGCTGCGGTGCAGAACGGCATCCGCCGCGCCGCGATCCGCCGCCTCCTGCTTCGCAAGCACGTTGGCAAGCAGGTTCAGCGTCTTGTAATTGCAATGCAGCCAGCGGATATCTTCGAGCGTGACGACCGATATCCCTTGATCCATCGCTTGAACTGGGCGCCCGACCTCGCGGGTATAAGCGAGCGCGACGGGGGCTGCATCGGCGGGGAAGAGATGGTTGCGGGGCGCCGTCCCGCGGGAGATCTGCAAATAGACGGTGCCTTCGGCAAGCGCGTTCCGCTCCACCAATTCCTTCATTGCCGCATGCAGTCCGTCGTTTTCCCAGGGCAACGCAAGTTTCAGTCCTTCTGCGCTCAACCGCAGTCGTTCGAAGTGGGCTTCGGCTTCGAACAATTCACCGCCATACACGCGGAATACCTCGTAGATGCCGTCGCCGAAATTATAGCCGCGGTCATGCGGCGAGATTCGCACTTCCTCCTCGGGCAGGAATGCGTTGTCGTGCCAATAGATCGAAGTCATGGACGCGTCTCCTTTGCTCTTTGGGCGAACAGATCGATTCTGCTATAATAGAATCGCTTCATAGCTATCATAAATCAGGAGGCGTGCCTCATGCCAGCGGTGTTTAAAAACGATTGGGAGCCCCTGCTACAACCCGAACTGGACAAACCCTACTATAAGACGCTGAGAACGCAATTGGCCGCCGAATACCGCGAGCGGACGGTCTATCCGGACATGAATCATATTTTCGAGGCGCTGCATCTGACTTCTTGTCGGGATGCTAAGGTCGTCATCTTGGGCCAGGATCCGTATCACGGCGCCGGACAGGCGCACGGCCTCAGCTTTTCCGTGCTGCCCGGCGTGCGCCAGCCCCCGTCGCTACGCAATATTTTCAAGGAACTTCAGAGCGATCTCGGATGCGCGGTGCCGAGTCACGGCAATTTGTCGCATTGGGCGAAGCAGGGCGTGCTGCTGTTGAACGCGGTGCTGACGGTGCGGGAAGGCGAGGCCAACTCTCACAAGGGAATAGGGTGGGAGCGGTTCACCGACGCCGTCGTAGCGGCGCTGAACGAGCGGGAAGATCCTCTTGTGTTTATCTTGTGGGGCAGCCATGCGCAGAAGAAGGCGTCCTTTATCGATAAACGCAAGCATTTCGTCATCGTATCGGCGCATCCGAGTCCGTTGTCCGCCCACAACGGATTTCTCGGCAGCCGGCCATTCTCTCGCGCGAACGACTACCTGAAGCAAGCCGGCCTTAAGCCGATCGATTGGTGCGTGCCCGAGCTGGCGGCAGGAGAGCGAGCGCGTATGCGCCAAGAGACCGCCGCGTCGGCGGAGGGACCCGATTCGAATGGACGGGGATGAACGGTGTATTGCGTTAAAACAAAGAGCCGTCGGGGGGGATCCCCGGCGGCTCTTCTGCAAGTGCATTCGGTTATTGGGCCTCGCCGCCAAGAACGGGCGTGTAGGCGTTGCTCACGTAGACGGACGCTTTGACCGTCGTGATCACTTGCGGATAAAGCGCGGCCGGATCAGGCTTCACGATCCGGTACGTCACGATCGCTTGCTTATCCTTGAACGCGACGTTCGCAATCTCGATGCCGTAGCCCGGATGCGGCGCTTGGGCGGATACGGTGACCTTCAGCGCTTCGCTGCCGTAAGCCTCGCTCGTCAGCTTCACTTCGGTCAGCGGAGAGACCGGCTGCTCGGGCTGCGCCGGCGGTACGGGCTGCGTGTTTTTGACGAACGAGAGCGCTTTGGCGAGCATGACCGCCGCTTCGCTGCGGGTGATCGCATCCTTCGGACGGAATTTCCCGTTGTCGAGAGAGGCGATTTTTCCGATCAACAGCTTTTGGACGCTGTCCATGTAGCCTTGCGTGACTTTATCCTCGTCCTTGAAAGTTTGGTACATTTCGATCCACGCATAGTCGCCCTTCTTGCTGATGGCCTTGAAGATCCAGTGCGCGAATTGCTCTCGCGTGACTTTGCCGTTCGGGTCGATGTCGCGCGGGATCTCGAGACCGTTCAGGTTCGCGATGATGAAGGCTTTGGCATAATAAGCGTCGTCCTTGACCTTCGTATAGTAGTCGCTCGCCTTAGGCTCCTTAATAAAACGAATGTTGTCGATGTTGAGCCCGAAGCCGTTTACGATGAGCAAGACTGCGGATTGCGCGGTGAGCGCGCTTTTCGGCTTGAACATTCCGCTGCCGTCGCCTTTGATCAAGCCTTTCTTTTGAAGCTGCTCGATGTAGCTTTTTCCGGCGTCCTTTTTGAATATCGTTGAAGGCGAACGCGGAACCGCTTGCGGTCAGGCTGAATAGCAAGGCGGCGAGTAGAACGAACAAGCTCTTGTACGATTTTTTCATGATCGAGTCCTCCTCGTATGGATTGTTTTTCCCGAACGGTCAACCACTCAAACGCAAGCGCGCGCGGAAAGGTTGCAGCAAACGAAAAAGGAAGCCCTCGCGGGCTTCCGGAAAGTTAAGTATGGTGATCTGAACAGGGATCGAACCTGTGACCCCTACCCTGTCAAGGTAGTGCTCTCCCAGCTGAGCTATCAGATCATGTGTGGTGGCGACTTGATTGATTATAGAGGAAGATGAACGCCGTGTAAAGTGTTTTTCGAAAAAAATAGATGGACCAAATCGGCGAGCCGCCTGATCGCGGACCCGTCGATTCGGACCCGATCGCTTTACGTATTTTTCTTGGCTTCGGCCGTCCAGGAACGATTGATTTGTTCCTTTAGATGAACGCGTTCCTTTTCGAGCAGCTTGCCGATCAACTGGTCCTCGCCGATGCCTTTGGATTTCCCGATTTGCGCGATGGACTTGCCCTTCTTCAGCTCGTCGATCAACTGCGTCGGCGTCATGCCCAGCACCTCGGCGGTATCGTTCAGGCGGCGCTGATGCTTGCGGCCGTGGTGATAGCCTTCGCGGTGAACGCGTTCTGCGTTCGGCACGGGCGCGGCTGCAGCGGGCGTCTGAACCTGCCCGGCGGCCGAAGTCTCGTTTCCGGCCGGCGTTTCGGCACTCGCCTTGCCCGCCATCGTCGGGGAGGCAAGAGCCAGCAGCAGCGTCGCTGCGAGCAGCGCGTTGCGGCGAGAAGTTTTTAACATGGTGAATTCCCTCCTTCGGATGTTATTGTGAGCAGGAGAGGATGACTTTAAACGGGGTGAAAAGAAATGACAGGAAAAAACGAGTCGAGCGCAGGTCGCGACACGAGATAGGAGGGGGCAAGCGCAAATAAAAAAGAAGCCTAGCGATGCGAGGCTTCTGTCATGGATAAGTATGGTGATCTGAACAGGGATCGAACCTGTGACCCCTACCCTGTCAAGGTAGTGCTCTCCCAGCTGAGCTATCAGATCGTATCGGAAGGAACTCTTATATAATAGCAGGATAAGCCATCCGCGTCAACAGCAGATTTTCTTGAAATTTTCGCCCGTTCGGGATGATTCGGCCCATCGCCGCGTAAACTGAGAATACCGGCATCTAAGGTAAGTATAGACAGAATCGGAGGCGCTTCCCGGGAATGGACAATATCCCGTTGTTAACGCTTTGGCTCGTCTTGCTGTTCGGTCTCATCGGCGCGGTGCTGCTCGCGGTCGTTCGACTGCTCGATCGCGAAGGATAGAAGTGGCGCAATCGGTACAAACTGGGGATATCCGAGAGAAGAAAGAGGAATCCCCGATGAACGTTCGCAAGCAGGACCGCACGCGCGGTACGGCCAAGTTGTTGATCATCGCCGGAGCGACCGTAACGCTTGCCGGCTGCAGCCTTTTTCCGAAGCCCGAGGATACGGCCCCCGTGCTGACGACGGTTTATGCGCCGTCCGTCGGACAGGACGTTTATTCGTCGTTGTCGCCTTCCCATTTCTTGGAGTAGGCTTTTTTCGTTACCCATATCGTCAGCCAGATGATGACGGCTACGATAATCGCCGCTCCGATCCACAAGCCTGTCAAGTTTTTCGCCTCCCTAAATGTACGAATCGATATGCATGGACCGCGCAGCAAGTTAAAAGCTGTACAGGCGGTGCTGTTCGACAAACTTCATCGCGCCGCTGCGGCCAACGTATTCAGGCTGCGCGTCGCCGTAGTGCATGAGGTAAATCCTGCGCTGCAGATCCTCGGGCAGCGTGAGCAGCTGCGGCAGGCAAGTATGCACCACGCCCGGCGCCTCGAGCTGGCAGTCGTGAAAAATCGTCTCCACGCCGCGTTCCGCGACAAGCCGCTTAAGCAGCTCGGGCTCGAATATCATGTCGGACGAGTAGAAGAAAGACGGTCCAAACAGAATGGAATAGCTCAGCTTCCCAGGTATATGGGGCGTCCGCACCAGTTCTGCCGTAAGTCCCGGGAGAATCTCGAACGGCGTGCCTTCCTTCAACGGCCGGACGTCGAAGTAATCGGCCAGCGAGAGCAGTCCTTCTTGTTCAAGGCCGCCCCGGAGGGAATGCTCCCACAAAATGCCGGTCAACGTATCCGCGATATATAGCGGGATCCGTCGTTTGAACTGGAACTTCATTTGAAAAGCGAGTTCTTCCAGTCCGCCGACATGATCCGCGTGAATATGGGTAATCAGCACGCCGTCGAGTTCAGGCAGGGCGATGCCGAGCTTGCGCATGGCGACGTGCGCGGTCGTCCCGCAGTCGAGCAGAAGCTTTTTGCCTCCCGCGTAAACGATGGCGTTATTATTGTAGAACTCCTTGGCGAATGCGCTTCCGCAGCCCAGCATCCGAATATCCATCAGCAGCCTCCCGTGACCAAGCCCATACGAGCCCCCGACCGTAAATTCTAAATTACTGTACCATAATTTATAAAGTTGCAGAAGATGTAATTCACGTACCGGACCGGCAGTGGCGTCCGGGCTTCCGCATGCATAAATTATTCTGGCGCTCCGCACACGGGCCGCCGGAGGAGAAGCGCGAGATGAGCAAGCCAGCAAGCCAGAGCAAAAGCGCTAAGGGCGGGACGAAGAAAAAAGCGCACGCCGAGCATGTCCAGCCTCAGATGAAGGTCGTTCTGTCGGACGTATGCGCCGTGTGCAAGACGCCTTGCGCGCGGGGCATCGCGTACCTCGAAAGGATGATGAAGCCGGGCGCGCTCGGCAAGGGCGTTCCCTGCGTCCTTACGCTTCCCAAAAAGGGATGAAGCGAGCGGGGAAATAAACGGAAGGGGAGAGCATTTCCCGGGCAACCGCATGATCCGACCCGCCTTGCCGACACTTCGGATTATCGGTCGAATCGTCCCGAAACTTTAATCTCTCCCCTTACCGCAACTTTTGCGCGCGAGCGCGGTATATACGTTTACATACAAGAAAAATGGCGTTTGTCAACTCACGGGTAAAACGGAGGGATTTTTTTATGAAGCTGCGCAGGCTTCTGATATTGACGGTAGCGCTATCTTTGGTCGGCGGCTCCGCCATATACGCGGACACGATCGCGCAGAAGGTGCGGATCGTCATTAACAAGCAGGAGCTGGACGACCAGGGCATGCTTGAGGACGGCAAAGCGTACGTAGGCGTCCGCAGCCTGGCCGACCTGATGAAGGCCCTCGTCATTTGGGACGACTCCGCGAAGAAGGTATCGATCGTCAAGCCGAACGTGCACATGTTTTTAATGGACGGCAGCAAGCCGTTCGGAGGCGTGGAGCGCGGCAAGAAGAGCTTCAAGGTGTTTTCGCAGGTGGACAATCTCACCGTATCGATCAACGCATTCAAGGTGACGATCGCGGACCCCTACGGCGACGAAAAGGAGATCGAGACGCACACGAGCAAGGAGAGCGACTTTCCGACGGACAAGGACAACTTTTGGTTCACGAGCGGCGAATACGCCTATAATTTCAGCAGCGTAGGCAAGTACACGATCCGCTTCTGGATGAAGGCGGCTGACAGCGGCGCGTATCAGGTCGTGTCGGAGAAGACCGTATTCGCCAAATAATCCGCGCCGGGCGCGGGACCCTGCACGAGCCGCGAAGCTGGATCGCGGCTTTTGGCGCGTCGTTTGACCCGGTACGGGGTTAGTGATAGGATAGGGCGAAGACTAATTTAACCGATGAACGGAGGTTCTCCCATGAGCGACCATGTTCATGACGAAAACTGCGATCACGAGCACGACGAAGCCGTATTCGTCGTGACCGACGAGGATGGCAACGAGCACGAGATGGTGCTGGTGTATACGTTCGAGAGCGGGGACCAAGCGTACGCGGTGCTGCTCGACCGCAACGACCCGGACGACGACGGCGTCATCTTCCGGATCGAGGAAGACGGCGAGGACGAAGTCCTGGTCAACATCGAAGACGACGAAGAATGGGAACGCGTCATGAAGGTGTACGAGGAGCTGGCCGCACAGGAAGCGGACTGAACGCTCGCGCAAAAAAGCCAATCCGATCAAATGGGCGACGAAGCCGTCATTTGAAGGATTGGCTCTTTTTGTGTCCGTTTAAGAGATGGCGGTCTCTTCGACGATGACCTTGACGAATTCGACGTTGCGGTCTTCCGGTCCTTTGACGGGCAGCCCGACCTCGAGGTGGTCGACGATGTAGTCGATGTTGTCCTGGGAGATGACCTCCCGGGCAGCAGGATCGGAATGCCCGGCGGATAAACATAGATGAATTCGGCGATGATCCGGCCCGCCGACGCGCGGAACGGCACGATCTCCGTCTCTCCGTAGAAGGCGTCTCTCGGGGTGAGGGAGAGGTGCGGAATCTGCGGAATCTCGACGACCAGCTCCTTGATCTCGCCTTTGCCCATGTAAGTATCGGACAGCTCGCGCAGCGCGGTGAGCAGGATGCCCATCGAGGTGTCGTCGTCGCCCGGCGTCACGAGACACAAAATATTGTACATGTCGCTGAGCTCGACCTCGATGCGGTACTGGTCACGCAGCCAGTTCTCCGCGTCGTATCCCGTGATGCCCAGATGTCGGACATGGATCGTCAGCTTGGTCGGGTCGTAATCGAAGGTCGCTTCCTCGCCCAGAATATCCTCGCCGAAGCAGTACAGTCCCGGTATCGAATTGATCACCACGCGGGCCTGCGAGGCTCTTGCGACGGCGTTCGCCGCCAGCTCCCTGCCGTTCGTCGCCAGGTGACGGCGAGCCGCGTCCAGCGAGGCAAGCAGCGGGTAAGAGGTCGACGTCGTCGTCAGCAGACTCAGAATCGTCTGTACGCGCTGGATGTTGACGAGCGCGCCTTTGACGTTGAGCACGGAGCTCTGCGTCATCGAGCCGCCGAGCTTGTGCACGCTCGTCGCGGCCATGTCGGCGCCTGCGGCCATCGCGGACAGCGGCAGCTCGTCGGAGAAGTGAATGAGCGCGCCGTGCGCTTCGTCGACGAGCACCGGGATGTCGTACTCGTGAACGAGATCGACGATCTCCTTCAGGTTGGCGCACACGCCGTAATAGGTTGGGTTGATGATGAGTACCGCGGAGGCGTCGGGATGGCGCTCAAGCGCCCTGCGTACCGATTGTGTCGTCACGCCGTGATCGATCCCGAGATTCCGGTCGCGCGCGGGCGACAGAAAGACGGGCCGCGCGCCGGCGAAGATGATCGCCGACAGGATCGACTTGTGCACGTTGCGCGGGACGATGATCTTGTCGCCGTGGCCGCAGACGGACAGGATCATCGCCATGATCGCCGTGCTGGTGCCTTGGACGGAGAAGAAAGTCGCATCGGCGCCGAAGGCGTCCGCGGCGAGCCGCTGCGCTTCGAGAATGACGCTTACCGGCTGGTGAAGGTCGTCGAGCGGCGCGATATTGATCAGGTCGATGTCCAGAACGTTCTGGCCGACGAAGCTGCGGAATTCGGGATCCATGCCCGCGCCCTTCTTGTGGCCGGGGATATGGAACTGGACGGGATTGCGTTCCTTGTGGCGCAGCAGCGCATCGAACAAGGGCGTGCGGGAATGGTCCACTTTAACCTCACTGCCTTTCAATGCCGAACATAGAATGCGAACAAGCATGAGTATAGCAAAACCGCGGGGGGATTGCAACCGCCGAAAAACGTCGCCGGGACCGGCTGCCCGAGCCTATCGTACGCGGGGGCGCGCGCGCCAAGCTGTCACGAAAACGTCATGCGCTTTCATTTGGAACGACCCTGGCGTTGTGCTACCATATGAGGTATAGATGAAGGCCGGCTCCCGATCGATGCGGGCGCGGGTCTTTAATAGGGTTAAAGGAGAAAAAAACGTGAAAAGCAGGCTGATCATCGTAGGACTTATGTTGTTCACCGTATTCGTAGGATTCGGCATCATCATCCCGATCCTGCCGCAGCTGGTGACAAATGCCAGCCCGGAATCGGCGAACTGGCATACGGGCGGCATGCTGTCGCTCTATTCGTTCGTGTCGTTCCTGCTGTCTCCCGTATGGGGCGGCGTCTCCGAGCGCATCGGACGCAGGCCGGTCATCATGATCGGCGTGCTCGGCTTCGCCGCCAGCTTCCTGATGTTCGGACTCGCGGACGGGAATCTGTGGATCATGTATGCGTCGCGGCTGCTCGGCGGTTTGTTCTCCGGCGCGGTCACCGCTTGCATCGTCGCTTACGTCGCGGACATTACGTCCGAAGAGAACCGTACGAAGGGAATGGCCGTCGTCGGCATGAGCATCGGCATGGGTTTTACGTTCGGCCCGTTTATCGGCGGCGAGTTGAGCCATCTGTTTTCCTTGAACACGCCGTTTTTCGCCGCGGCCGCGCTGTCGCTGCTCACGTTTTTGGCCGCCTGGCTCAAGCTTCCCGAATCGCTCACGGCGGACAAGCGCGAAGCGGCCAGGCTGCGCAAGCGCGAGTCCCGCTGGACCGCTTTTCAAGGACCGCTTAAGCAGCTGTACGTGCTCGCGTTTTTTTGTCACGTTCTCGCTGGCCATATTGGAAGGAACGCTGCAGCTGTACGGCATCGACAAGTTCGACGTCACGCCGCGCAAGATCGGCCTCATGTTCTTCTTCTGCGGCCTGGTCGGCGCGCTCGTGCAGGGCGGGATCGTGCGGCGGCGCGTCAAGCAGGGGCAGGAGAGCCGTTATATCGCGGTCGGGCTCGTCATCTCTGCGGCAGGCTTCTTCCTGCTGCTGACGGCGCAGAACTGGATCGCCGCTTCCGTGTACCTTTGCATCTTCGGCGTCGGCAATTCGCTCATCAAGCCGTGCGTCACCTCGCTGATCACGCAGAAGACGACCGTTTCCCAGGGCGTCGCCTCCGGCCTCAGCTCCTCCATGGACAGCCTCGGCCGGATCGTCGGACCGCTGCTCGGCGCCGCGCTCTTGGCCGCGCAAGCCGGGCTTCCTTTTATCGTGTCCGGCCTGCTGTCGCTTGGCGCGCTTGGCCTGCTCGCCGGCTACCGGAGCTCCGATCGCGCCTCGTCGCGTTCGCAGCGAGCCTGACGGCGCCAATCGTCGGACCGCCTCCTCAGTCGGACCGCCTCCTCTATAAGGGGCGGTTTTCATTTGCCTTCAGGAAGACATTGGAAGCGGCCCGGGTCTGATTCCTTCTCAGACTTAAGTCTGAGAGAAGATCCGGTCTCTGGCCGTTGTTGCCTCTAGCCCCTTCTCCTTTATGCTTGATCGTAGCCGATGCAAGCAAGAGGAGAGAGGGGCTATTTTAACGTGAGTTCATTCATTCAAGGCGTATTCAAAAACAAGGCGGCGGTCGTCATCCTGGTCGTGATGACGCTGGGCCTGGGCGTCTTCAGCTACTTCAAGCTGCCCATGGAGTTTCTGCCCGAAGCCGACAACCCGCAGGTGACCGTCAGCGTCATCGGTCCGGGCTACAACACCGCCACGATGGAGCGGGAGGTGACGGATCCGCTCGAGCAGGCGCTGTCTGCGATCAAGGGCAAGACGAGTATGCTGTCGACGTCGGGAGACGGGTATTCGCAGCTCAACTTGAACTTCGACGCGAAAACCGACATGTCGGAGGCGAAGGCCGAGGTCGAAAAGGCGGCGGCAGCCGTGCAACTGCCCGAACGCGTATCGAAGCCTTACGTCATCCAGTACAACACGTCGATGATTCCGATCTCGTTCCTGTCGCTGACGTTCAAGGACGGACTAAGCGACGCGGAGAAGGCCAAAGCCGAAGCGCGCGCGGTAGACGCCTTCCGGGCGATCGACGGCGCAGGCCAGGTCCAGCTGTCGGGCAAGTCGAGCCCGAGCATCGCGATCAAGCCGGACGCCGCGAAACTCGCTGCCAAGGGCGTGCCGGTACAGGCGCTGTACGCGGTATTGCAAGGACGCACCGCGTCGGCGTCGGTCGGCGCGGCCGTGCTTGACGGCGAGGCCGTCAACCTGAACGTGAGCGCCGAGCTGGGCAGCGCCGAGGATGTCGCGAAGCTGCCCGTCGCGCCGGGCGTGAAGCTGTCCGATGTTGCCAGCGTGACGCAATCCGACGACAAAGAGAGCGTGAGCCGCATCGACGGCAAGGATGCGCTTATGATCGTCGTCTCCAAAGGCGCGAACGCCAATGCCGTCAGCGTGGGCAAGGACGTCGAGAAGACGGCCGATCGCCTGATGAAAGAGGACGGCAACATGGAGCTCAAGGTTATCATGAGCACCTCTGACCAGGTCGTTCACTCCGTGAACAGCATGATGCGCGAAGTGCTGATGGGCGCGCTTTTCGCCACCGTCGTCATTCTGCTGTTCATGCGCAACCTGCGGGCGACGCTCGTCACGATCGTATCGATCCCGCTGTCGCTCGGGCTGACGCTCTACCTCCTCGACCTGTCGGGCATCAGCCTCAACATCCTGACGCTGGGCGGCGTGGCCGTCGCCGTCGGACGGCTCGTAGACGACAGCATCGTCGTCATCGAGAACATTTTCCGCAGGCTCCAAAAGGAGAAGTTCTCCATCTCGCTCGTGATCGACGCGACCAAGGAAGTGTCCACGGCGATCACCGCCTCGACGCTCACGACCGTTGCGGTATTCCTGCCGATGGGCCTGCTCCGCGGCTCCCTGCAGTCGTTCCTTCTGCCTTTCGCGTTGACGGTCACCTATTCGCTGCTGTCCTCGCTGCTCGTCGCGCTGACCGTCATCCCGCTCATGAGCGCGGGACTGCTGAAGCGTTCCGAGATCAAGGAGCACCAGCCTTCCAAGCGCTTCGGCGGCTTCCTCGAATGGAACCTGAAGCACAAATGGCTGCCGCTGCTCGTCGCGCTGATCCTGCTCGTCGGCTCGATCGCGACTTACTTCAGCCTGCCGAAGGGCGCGATCGATTCGTCCGACGCATCGAACATTAACGTACAGCTGTCTTATCCGCAGGATACGCCGGTCGGCGACGTGCTCGAGAACGGCAAAAAGCTCGAGGCGTTCCTCTTGAAGCAAGAAGGCCAAGAGTGGGTGAGCATGGACATGGGCAACAGCGCGGACGGCGCCATGTACGGCAACGTCAAGTCGCCTACCCAGGTCGACTACACGATCCAGATGAAGCCGAAGGCCGACGCGGAAAAAATCATCGAAGCGGTCAAGACCGAGCGCGCGAACTATCCCGGCGCCGAGCTGTCCGCATCCGCGGGCTCGCTGATGTTCGGCGGCGGGGGCAGCCAGGTATTCGTCGACATCGTCGGCGACGATCCGGATGAGCTGACCAAGACGGCCGACGTCGTCATGGCCAAGATCAAGCCGATCGAAGACGTGCTCAAGGTCGCTAGCAATCAACAGGAGCGCAAAACCGTCTATACGCTCCAGGTCGACCCGGCGGTCGCCAAGGCATCGGACATCGCTTCCCAGCTGCAGGGCATGCTGAACGCGGTACCGCTCGGCAACGTCGTCAAGGAAGGCCAGCTGCTGCCGGTTTCGCTCGAGCCGCTGCTGAAGCCAGGCGCTTCCGCCGAGCTGAACGATCTGACCGTCGCGACGGACGAAGGTCCGAAGAAGCTGTCCCAGATCGCCGAATGGGTCAAGAGCGACCAGCCGACCGAAGCCTACCACAAGGATGGCAAGACGTATATCCGCGTCAGCGCCACGGTCGAGCCGGCGCAGCTGTCGATCGTCGGTGGCAAAATCTCGGACGCTATGAAGGACGTCAAGCCGGCGGATGGCGTGAAGCTGTACGTAGGCGGCGCGTCCGCCGACCAGAACGCGGACTTCGCGAGCCTGTTCATGATGATGCTCGTCTCGATCGGCATCGTCTACTTGATCATGGTGTTCACGTTCAAGACGCTGCGGGCGCCGCTCGCGATCATGGCTTCGATCCTGTTCGTGCCGATCGGCGCCGTGCTCGGCCTGATCGTCACCGGCGTGACGCCAGACTTCACCGCGATCTTCGGCATCGTCATGCTGATCGGCATCGTCGTCACCAACGCGATCGTGCTGATCGACCGCGTCAAGAAAAACGAAGCGAGCATGCCGATTCGCGAGGCGTTGATCGAAGCGGCCGGCACGCGGATGCGTCCGATCCTCATGACGGCCATCGCGACCGTATGCGCCATGCTGCCTCTCGTGTTCGGCTCGTCGGAGAGCGGCAGCATCGTGTCGCAGAGTCTCGCCATCGTCGTCATCGGCGGCCTGATCGTCGCGACGCTGCTGACGCTGGTGCTCGTGCCTTGCGTCTACGAGCTGCTGCACTTCCGCAAGGCGAAGCGCCAGCGGCGCGCGGCGAGCCAATCGGCCGCGGCCTAATCCGCCGCAAGCGCCAAGCAGCCCCTCCGGGTCCCGGAGGGGCTGCTTTTGCGTTGTCGGCTGTTTGGCTTTGGCGAAATTTGGTGTATGAATGAGTATGGCGGACGGCGGCCCAAGCTTCCGCTAGAAGGATAGTTTGTACAGCGGCAGCAGCCGACGGAACGTATCCTCGGCCGTCCGCAGCAGGCTGTCCGGATCTCGCAGGCGTTCGTCGCCGCGCGCGATATGGAGGCCGCAGGTGATCTCCGCCGCCTTGACCGTTCTGAGCCTGGCCAGCCACTCGGTCATCGATTCGGCAGAGAGCTCGGCATGCGGCACGCCGTCAGGCAGCATATGGTCCTTGGACCAGACGAACGAAGCGGGGATCGCCGCGCGGATCGAATCGAGCTCGTCCGCCGCGCGTTCCGCGAATACCGTCTTGTTGCCGCTTTCGTAGATGATAGCGAACTGGATGAACAGATGCGTGGACCACAATCCGATCTGAAAATGAGGATGCGCTTTGTAGCCGCGGGGATGACGCGACCACGCGACCCAAGTGTCGTTCGGCGGATTGACCGACCGCCTGGCGTGCTTGGCCACGTGCGGATACATAGGTTCCGCGCACAGTTCGGCCAGATATGGAGCCAGTTCGCTCCCGAGGCGCTCAAGCTTGGGCCGTACTTGACGGATGATCGCTTCCATCCGGCCTTCGAGTCCCGGGACGCGCATGGCGTCGAAGTCCGAATCCGTAAAACCCGCGAATCCGGCGTTTATTCGTGTGGACATGCTAGTCACCTCAGAGGCAAATTTCGCTTTGCTTTTTGCCCTCACTATACCGGAAAATAGTCAAGAAACCAAGTTGCCATAACATAAGATGAAGTATAAGATAAGGGTAAGAACAAATTGTCTGAACATTCGGTCAACAACTCGATCGCTGCCCATACCGCAGGAGGGGGGGGATGGCCGTGAACCGCAGCCATGAAGTCGAATATTGCAATTTGGAGCTTCGATTCGATCGCGGACAGATTCAGAGTTTGATTCGGGATTTGATCCAAGAAGGCTATTCCCTGTACTGGAACGAGAGCGAGTCGTTTTTTCTCGTTTCCGTGCGCACGGGGAGGAAGCTGCTGAAACTGCGTTTTCAGCGAACCAGCGGACGCTACAAGATGGTCGGCGATTATTTGGTCAAGGACGAGAAGTTCGCGCTGTGGCTGGAGAAGCTGATCAACGATTCGCGAGGTCATGCCGTCGTCAAGCGTTTTCGGGACCGTCACTTGTTGATAGAGAATATTATGTTCGGCGAAATCATACGTCTCGTGGAGGTGTCAGGCATGGAGCATCGGATTATATTCCAGAAGCGCCCTCAGATCACGGTAGAAGATATGATTCAGGCTTACAAATCGAGGCGTGCCGAGCAGCGCGCAGGCGTGCTGCGGCTTGAGATCGACTACGAGTTGGCCGTGCTGCACGAAGCGATCCAGTCGGGCGACGCGGAGGGGGTCGAAGCGTCCAAGGCGAAGCTCGCTTCGATGAGGCTTGAGAGCCTTCAGCTCGAACTTTAATATGGACGATATCGCATGGATGAAGGACGCTCCGGGAGGAGCGTCTTTTTTACGGCTTAATTGCTTGATTGGTGTTGTCCTGCGACGCATCAACGGGTTAAAATGTGGGATGGCTACGATGACGTCGCGAACGCGGCATAGCAACGAGCGCGAATAAGGATGACATGGGACGAATCCGGAGGAGGATATTCGAATGAAGCTATCTTCAAATGACAAGCTGGTCATGATCGGCGACTCGATTACGGATTGCGGAAGGGGCCGGCCGTTCGGCGAAGGACTCGGGGCGGGGCTCGGCACGGGGTATGTCTCGGTAGCGGCGGGGCTGCTGCAGAGCGTCTATCCGGAGCTTGCCGTGCGGATCGTCAACGTCGGCACGAGCGGGCACACCGTCCGCGACCTGGCGGGGCGCTGGCAGACGGACGTGCTCGATTTGTCCCCGGACTGGGTATCCGTCATGATCGGCACGAACGACGTCTGGCGGCAATACGATCAGCCGTACATCAAGGAGTCCCACGTATACGCGGAAGAATACGAGGAGACGCTTAGCGAGCTGGTCGAAAAGACGCTTACGCACGTAAAAGGAATCGTGCTCATGACGCCGTTTTATCTCGAGCCGAACCGGAGCGACGCGATGCGCGCTACGATGGACCTGTACGGCGGCATCGTAAAGCGGATCGCGGAAAACCACGGCACGCTGTTCGTCGACACGCAGGCCGCGTTCGACAAGATCCTCGCGCATGTGTATCCGGCGGCGATCGCTTGGGACCGCGTCCATCCGAGCGCGACCGGCCATATCGCTTTGGCGAAGGCGTTCCTGGACGCGCTGGATTTCTCGTGGGACGGCGAGGCAAAGGCGTAAATAACGCCGAAAAACGCGCCGCGCCGCCGATTTTCGCGCCTCGGGGCGGCCGGTTTTCATCTTCAGCCAAAAAGAGTACAATAAGGACTGGCTGAAAACGCGCAGAAAATAACGGCTTAACGGCTTGGAGAAAGGAATCGAAACATGTCTAATGCAAATATCGGCGTCGTCGGCATGGCCGTCATGGGACGCAACCTGGCGCTCAACATCGAGAGCCGCGGCTTTACGGTAGCCGTCTACAACCGCTCGCGGGAGAAGACGGACGACCTGATGAACACGGACGGCAAAGGCAAGAACCTCGTGCCTACATACACGGTCGAGGAGTTCGTGGCTTCGCTCGAAAAGCCTCGCAAAATCCTGATTATGGTCCAAGCCGGCTCGGGCACGGACGCAACGATCGAATCGCTCGTGCCGCACCTCGATAAAGGCGACATTATCATCGACGGCGGCAACGCTTATTTCCCGGACACGCAGCGCCGCAGCAATGATCTGACCGAGCGCGGCTTCCACTTCATCGGCACCGGCGTATCCGGCGGCGAAGAGGGCGCGCTTAAGGGCCCGTCGATCATGCCGGGCGGTCCGGAAGAAGCGTACAAGCTGGTCGAACCGATCCTGACGGGCATCTCCGCCAAGGTGAACGGCGATCCGTGCTGTACGTATATCGGTCCGGACGGCGCAGGCCACTACGTCAAGATGGTCCACAACGGCATCGAGTACGGCGACATGCAGCTCATCTGCGAAGCTTACCAGCTGCTGAAGGACGTTCTAGGCGTACAGCCGGACGAGCTTCACGAGATTTTCGGCGAGTGGAACAAGGGCGAGCTCGACAGCTATCTGATCGAGATCACGACCGACATTTTCGCTGAAAAGGATCCGGAGACCGGCAAGCCGATGGTCGACGTCATCCTCGACTCGGCCGGCCAGAAGGGCACCGGCAAGTGGACGAGCCAAAGCTCGCTCGACCTGGGCGTGCCGCTGTCCATCATCACCGAATCCGTCTTCTCGCGCTTCCTGTCCGCGATGAAGGAAGAGCGCGTCGCAGCCAGCAAGGTGCTGAAGGGACCGGCCAAGACGGCGTTCGCCGGCGACCGCGCCGCCTTCATCGAGAGCGTCCGCAAGGCGCTGTTCGCGAGCAAGATCTGCTCCTACGCGCAGGGCTTCGCCCAAATGCGCGCCGCGTCCGAGGAGTACGACTGGAACCTGCAGTACGGCAACATCGCGATGATCTTCCGCGGCGGCTGCATCATCCGCGCGCGCTTCCTGCAGAACATCAAGGACGCCTACGATCGCGACCCGGGCCTTCGCAACCTGCTGCTCGACGAGTACTTCAAGGACATCGTCGAGTCCTACCAGGACGCATGGCGCGAAGTCGTCGCATCGGCCGTCAAGTTCGGCATTCCGGTACCGGCGTTCGCGAGCGCCCTGGCTTATTACGACAGCTACCGCTCCGAGCGGCTGCCGGCCAACCTGCTTCAGGCGCAGCGCGACTATTTCGGCGCGCATACGTTCAAGCGGCTGGACAAGGAAGGCACGTTCCACCACAACTGGCTGCATAATTAAAGCGAAGCCCGCATAGACGTTTTCAGGACGGCCGATCGAGCCCATCTAGTGCGGGACTCCTTCGGCCGTCCCTGCAATATGCGGCCGCGACGGACTGCGGGTAGGAATGCGCCGAATATGCTATGATGAAGGGCGAGGCATTCGCTTGCAAGCCCGGAATCGACAAAAAAGACGCAGGCCGCGCTGCCGCGCGACCTGCGTCCCAACATGTTCCCGACGGCTTAAAGCTCGTTCCAGGCCAGCATGCCGCCGACCATATTGACCGTGCGGCCGTATCCGAGCTCGCTCAAGTATTCGCAGGCTCTGCCGCTCCGTCCGCCGCTTCGGCAGATGAAGATGACTTCCTCGTCCTTCGGGATCTCGGACAGCCTGTCCGGCAGCGTCCCGAGACGGATGTGCTTGGCGCCGGGGATCATGCCGGCCGCGACTTCTTCGTCCTCGCGGACGTCGATCAAGTTCAGCTTTTCGCCGGCATCCAGCCGCGCTTTCAACTGCTCGACGGTCGTCGTATCATATGTGTTCATCTGGATTGTCCTCCATCGCTCGATTGGCTTCAGTCCCATCATACGGACACCATGCGGCGCAGTCAACATGCGCGGCGTATGAACGACCTACATAATCGATTCCCCTCATTCACGGAAGGAGAACGCTGCCAAATGGATATGATCGTCACGCCGACCCCGCGGCTCGCGGGAGAGATTCAAGCCTTATCGTCCAAAAACTATACGACCCGGTATTTGCTCGTCGCCGCGCTGGCGGAGGGCACGAGCGTCATCCGCTATCCGGCGCACAGCGAGGACAGCGACGCGCTGCGCCGCTGCGTGCGGGACTTGGGCGCCGTCCTCGAAGAGGACGACGAGAAGATCGTCGTAACGGGCTTCGGCAGCCGTCCGAAGCCGGTCAAGGAGCTCGACGTCGGCAACGCAGGCGCGGTGCTTCGCTTCCTGATGGCCGTGGCGGCGCTGCTGCCCGAGGTGACGTTCGTCAACAAATACCCGGAATCGCTCGGCAAGCGTCCGCATGACGATCTCATTCGCGCGCTCGAGCGCATGGGCGCGACGGTCGAGCACCGCGAAGGCAAGCTGCCGATCACGATTCGCGGCGGCGATGCGGTGCGCGGCGGCAAGATTCAAGTATCGGGCAGCGTCAGCTCCCAATTTTTGAGCGCCTTGCTTTTCCTGACGCCGCTGCTCGCGGAGGACAGCGAGATCGAAGTGCTGAACGACCTGAAGTCGAAGGTCGTCGTCGGCCAGACGCTCGAAGTGCTCGCCCAGGCGGGTATCGTCGTCGAAGCCTCGGAAGATCTGATGCGCTTCAAGGTGCCGGGCGGCCAGCGCTACCGCGCGCAAGAATACGTCGTTCAAGGCGACTACCCGGGATCGGCCGCGATCTTGGCGGCTGCCGCCGTCACCGAGTCCGACGTCACCGTTCACAGGCTGCTCGAAGAGAGCAAACAGGGCGAACGGGCCGTCGTCGACGTGCTGAAGGCGATGGGAACGCCGCTTACGCACAAGGACGGCGTCGTTCACGTCCAGGGTAACGGCAAGCTCCGCGCCGTCGAATTCGACGGCGACGAATTTACGGACGGCGTGCTCGCGATGGTGGCCGCGGCCGTGTTCGCCGAAGGCACCTCGCGCTTTTACAACGTCGAGAATCTCCGCTTCAAGGAATGCGACCGCATTACCGATTACCTGGCCGAGCTGCGCAAGGCCGGCGCGAACGTCGAGGAGAAGCGGGACGAGATCATCGTTCACGGGCGCCCCGAGGGCGTAGAAGGCGGCGTGACGATCGACGCGCATTTCGATCACCGCGTGATCATGGCGCTCACGGTCGTCGGGCTCCGCGCGAAGGCGCCGCTGACGATCAAGGACGCGCATCACGTGGCCAAGTCTTATCCGAATTACTTCGACCATCTGACCGCGCTCGGCGCCAACGTGCGCTGGACCGAATAAACCGCCGGACATCCGCCGGGCAAGCGTTTATCTTATCCTACGGAGGTAGATGAGCATGCCGTTCGAAAATCCAAGCCGCGACGAGATCAAACGCATCCTGCAGGACACCAAAAACATCGCCGTCGTCGGCCTGTCGGGCGATCCGGACAAGACCAGCCACATGGTGTCCGCCGCCATGCAGGCGAAGGGTTACCGCATCATCCCCGTTAATCCCAAGGAAGCCGAGATTCTTGGCGAGAAATGCTACAAGTCGCTGGCGGACATTCCGGAGCCGATCGATATCGTCAACGTATTCCGCCGTCCGGAGCACACCCCGCCGATCGCAGCGGAGGCCGTTGCCGCGGGGGCCAAGGTGCTCTGGCTCCAGCTCGGCATCGTGAACGAAGAAGCGGCTTCGATCGCTGCGGACGGCGGCCTGACCGTCGTCATGGACCGCTGCATCAAGGTCGAGGATTCGATTCTGCTTCCCCACGGGAAAAGCTGACCGGGCTTCGCGTCTCGCGGACGGGCCGCGCCTCAAGCCATAAGCGCTGCGGTCGGTCCGTCCTTTCTTTTTGCCGTTGAGCTTTACGGCATCGTTTGACCGTTAGATCGTTTGACCAACCGCGGGAGAGGAGGAGGGAATCCTCGCATGTTCGGTATCGGCTATTTGCAAAGGCTCGGCCGGGCGATGATGCTGCCGATGACGGTTTTGCCCGCGGCCGCCATTTTCCTCATGCTGTCGCGGCTGCCTTGGGACGCCGTCGGCCTGCAGTCGGCGCCGTCGCTGCTGCATGCGGCGGGGATGGCGATTTTCGCCTACGTCCCGTACGTATTCGCAGTAGGCATCGCCCTGGGCTTGTCGAACCAGTCCGTGCACGCCGGCATGGCGTCCCTGGTCGGCATGATCATTTTCGGCGCGGTGACGCAGGCCTTCGATCCCGGCGGCGTCCAGCCCTCCATGTTCGCGGGCGTCGTCATCGGCATGCTGTCCGGCTGGGCCAACGAGCGCTTCAAATCGTTCCAGCTGCCCGAATCGCTGCAGTTTTTCGGCGGGACCCGCTTCGTGCCGATTTTCATGAGCGCCTTCGCCTTTTTTTTCGCGTGGCTCATGATCGGGATCGGCCAAGGGCTGCTCGCCTGGATCGGCGCGACCGGCGGCTTGGTGAATTCCGCAGGCGGCTTCGGCATATTTCTATACGGCTTCTTGCATCGCATTCTGGTCGCCTTCGGCCTGCATCATCTCCTTAATCATCTGTTTTGGTTCCAGATCGGAGACTACACGGCACCCGACGGCAGCGTATACTTCGGAGACATGCCGAGATTTTTCGCCGGGGATCCGACCGCCGGCGTCTATATGACCGGGCTCTATCCGGTCATCATGTTCGCCCTGCCGGCCATTGCCTTCGCGATCATCCACGAGGCGCGCGAAGACTTGAAGCCGAAGACCGCCAAGCAGTTCAGGGTGGCGGCGCTGACGGCATTCGTCACGGGCGTGACCGAACCGGTCGAATTCGCCTTTCTGTTCGTGGCGCCGTATCTTTTTTATCGTGCACGCGCTGCTGTCCGGCGGCATCATGTGGCTCACGTACGAGCTGGGCATCCGCGAGGGGTTCACCTTCTCCGCGGGGGCGCTCGAGTATATTATCAATTTCAGGCTATCTGAGCGAGGCTGGCTGATCATCCCGATCGGCCTGGCGGTCGGCGTCGTCTACTACGTGCTGTTCCGTTGGAGCATTCGCAGGTTCCAGCTGTCGACGCCCGGACGCGAGGACTCTACGCGGCTTGACGATTGGGGCGGCGATATTCCGTACCGAGCGCCGCTCGTCCTGCAGGCGCTCGGCGGCAAGGACAACATCTCGCGGATCGAGGCCTGCATCACCAGGCTGCGATTGACGCTGAACGACGATAAGCGGGTCGACGCGAAAAGCCTGCGGCATCTGGGCGCCGCCGGCGTCATCCGGCTGGGCGGCGGCCATGTGCAGGTCGTGTTCGGCACCTATTCGGACCTGATCCGCGGCGAGATCGTCAAGCTCATGCAGCTCGACGTGCACCAGGTCCAGTTCCATGCGCCGCTGCAGGGACGCATGATCCCGCTCGAGGAAGTGGACGATCCGATTTTCGCGCAGAAGCTCGTGGGCAAGGGCGTGGCGTTCATTCCCGAAAAAGGCGAGCTGGTCGCGCCGGTGCGCGGGAAGATCATTCACCTGTACCCGACCAAGCACGCGCTTGGAATCGAGACGCCGGAAGGGCTCGAGGTATTGCTCCACATCGGGATCAACACGTCCCAGATGAACGGGGAAGGATTCACGGCGCTCATCAAGGAGGGCGACGAGGTCATGCCCGGACAGCCGCTCATCCGGTTTCATCTGCCCACGCTTAAAGCGCATGCCAAGTCGCTGGCGACCCCGATGGTCATCACCAATTCGGATATCGTCCGCTCCTGGCGCTTCGCGCCGTTCAAGGCGGTCAAAAAAGGGTCAGGCCGCGGTTATGTCGGTTGTCGTAAGAGAGAGAGAAAACGGGGGGGGCGGAGTTATGATCCAAGCGATCGGAGGCTCGGAGGGCATCGCCATCGGCAAGGCGTTCGTGCTGCCCAACTGGGAATGGGAGCTGCCCGAACAGAAGATCGACGCGCTGGACCTCGCGCTCGAATTCGAACGGCTGTACGAGGGCGTCAAGCGTTCGAAGACCGAGATCCGCCAGATGAAAAACGATCTCGACGAAGCGGTCGGCGCGGGGGGAAGCCAGCATATTCGACGCGCATCTGGCGATTCTGGACGACCCCGTCTTTATGAACGAGATTCAAGGCATCATCCAACGCCAGTACAAAGCGGCCGAGGTAGCGGTAAAAGAAGCGATCGATCACTTCGTGACGATGTTCGACCTGCTCGACGACGAATACATGAAGGAGCGGGCGCTCGACATCAAGGACGTCGGCAACCGGCTGCTCAAGCATTTGCTCGGCGCCCCCGAGATCGCGCTGCCCACGGACGCCCAGCCGTTTATTCTCGTCGTGCGGGAGCTGACGCCGTCTCAACTCATCCATCTCAAGCCCGACGTCGTCCTCGGTATCGTGACGATGATCGGGAGCGCCTCCTCGCATTCGGCCATCATGGCGAGGGCGTTCGGCATCCCGCTCGTCATGGGCGTCGAGGGCAAGCTGCCCGAGCCGATCGTGACGGGCGATCTGCTCATTTTGGACGGAGGCGCCGGCACGCTCGCGGTGATGCCGAACGCGGAGACGGTCGGCAGATATACGGAGCTCCGCAAGCAGCATCTGGATGCCAAGGAGCGGCTGCAGGAGCTCGTCCAGGTGCCGTCGGTCACGCCCGACGGCGAGCGGCTGTACCTGGCGGCCAACATCAGCTCGGTCAAGGAGCTGGACGCGGCTTTGTCGCGAGGCGCGGACGGCGTGGGCCTGTTCCGCACCGAGTTTCTGTACATGGACCGCTCGCGTTTTCCGACGGAGGATGAGCAGTTCGAGGTATACAAGGCTGCGGCTGAACGTCTGGGCAGCGCCGCGCTCACGATCCGCACGCTCGACATCGGCGGAGACAAGCAGCTGGATTACTACGATATGCCCGAAGAGAACAATCCGTTTCTCGGCTACCGCGCCATCCGCTTCAGCCTGGACCGGAGCGACTTGTTCAAGACGCAGCTGCGCGCGATTTTACGGGCCGCCGTCTTCGGCAACATTCGCATCATGTACCCGTTGATCGCCTCGGTCGACGAAGTCCGGGCGGCCAATGCGCTCCTGGCCGAAGCCCAGCGGGAGCTGGAGGCGGAGGGGCTGCCTTTCCGCGGCGGCTTGCCAACCGGCGCGATGATCGAGGTGCCCGCGGCGGTCATGATCGCCGATCTGCTGGCGAAGGAAGTATCCTTCCTCAGTATCGGCACCAACGACTTGATCCAGTTTACGCTCGCGGTCGACCGGATGAACGACCAGATCAACCATCTGTACGAACCTTACCATCCCGCCGTGCTTCGCATGCTCCGCACCGTCGCGGAGTCGGCTGCCAGGAACGGCGTTCCCGTCAGCGTATGCGGGGAGATGGCCGGCGATGTACGCGCGATCCCGCTTTGGGTCGGCCTCGGCATCCAGATGCTCAGCATGTCCGTCCAATCGGTGCTGCCGGTGAAAGCGACGATGCTGCGCACGAACGCCATGGCCTGCAAAAAAGTGACGGAGGAGCTGTTCGCGCTCGGCACGGCCGCCGAGATCAAAGAGCGGTTGGAGCGGTTCCACGCCGGGGCTGCCGTGCATGACGAGCGGCTTTATCCGGGCAAGCGGTAGAACGGGGTTGTAATCGCGCAAAAAAAAGATCCGCAAAACGGGCGGCACTCGCACCGGTAGCGGATCTTTTTTTTGTCGGCCGATCGAGCGGTTAGGACTGTCTGCCGTACAATACGTCGCAAAACGCCTTCGCGTATTCGGGCAGATCCGGCGGACGCCGAGCGGAGATCAGGTTGCCGTCTACGACGACGGCCTCGTCGAACCAGAGGGCGCCCGCATTTTCCATATCGTCGCGGATGCCCGGCGTGGACGTGACTTTGCGGCCTTGCAGGATCTTGGCGGAGATCAACACCCATCCCGCGTGGCAGATTTGGCCGATAGGCTTGCCCGCGGCGTCGATCTCGCGCACGAACGCCTGCACGCGCTCGCTGCGGCGGATCTTGTCCGGCGCCCAGCCGCCCGGCACGAGCAGGCCGTCGCAGCACTCGGCGTCCAACTCTTCGTAGGAGAGGTCGGCGACGGCAGGCACGCCGTATTTGCCGATATGCTTGCGTCCTTTCTCCGGACCGGCGTACTGGACGACCGCTCCTTCTTCGCGGGCGCGATATACCGGGTACCACAATTCCAAGTCTTCGAATTCGTCGTCGATCAGACAGATGATGCGTTTGGCTTCGGTCAATTCGATTCCTCCCAGTCGGCATTTCATAGGCGCTGGCGCGCATAAATATCTTCTATCCTAGCACAATTATCCGGCGCGTTCATCCGGATGCCGGTATCCTTTTAATACCGATTCGCTTCCATAATTTACAGCCGTTTGCTAAGAAGGAGTTATTGGAGGGATCGGCGAATATACTTTTTCATCGTCCCTCTCGGGGGATTTTGGAACCGCGCGCGCGGCGCGTAAGGAGAGAGTCAGTTTGTTTAAACGGTGTATATGCGGGGAAGCGATGGCGCTCGGTCTCCGCAAAGTCTTTTATTCCAAGACGGTGAGCATTACGGGCGTGCCCGTTTACGCTTGCGGGCATTGCGCGCGCAACGAAGTTTATCCTGGCGTCAAGTCGGATTTGAGCCGACTGTTGTCGGATCTGGGCGCCAAGCCTTTGCCGCGGGAGATTCGCTTCGACGAAGTGCACGAGTGGGCGGGCATGCTGCATCGGGCCGCCTCCGCAAGCGTGCCGCTCAGTGCCGCCGGAATCGCCAAGCTGACGGAGGAAAGAACGAACGAATTGCTCGATCTGCTGCTGATCGCCGCTTCCCTGGAAGATGCGGCGTGGAAGCGCGAGCTTGAGGGCCGGCTTTCTCAACTTAACGGACAATACATAGCCTAGTTGAACGATGAAGGAGCGATCGCGCTCCTTTTCTTTTTTTTGCGAAACTTTTTCATTTCTGATACCATGAAAATCAATGAAACTTTTTTCAAGGAGGATGCATGAGATGTCGGAAGTGAAGAGACTGCAGACCGTCGAACAGTGGGAAGAAGCGCTTAAGAACTCGTCGGACAAACCCCTGCTCGTCTTCAAGCACAGCACCTCCTGCCCGATCAGCGCGGGCGCGCATGACGAGCTGGACCGCTTCGTCGGCGGACGGGGCGAATTGCCCGTAGACGTCGCCATCGTGCACGTTATCGAAGAGCGCCCCGTGAGCAACGCGATCGCGGAAGCGCTGCAGGTGCAGCACAAGTCGCCTCAGGCGATTCTGGTCCGCGACGGGCGCCCCGTATGGGACGAATCGCACTGGCGCATTACCTCGGATTTTCTGAACGAACGCGTCGGTTCGGAAGGCTAAAAAGCGCGACGGATGTCGGGGTTTGCCATTGCGGAAACGCCCCTTTTGTCGTATCATTACCTTAATATACCATGGACAGGTCCTTCAATCGGACAAAGACCTGACATGAGCAAATGGAGCGGTGAGATGTGACGGTAACGATCTATGACGTAGCCCGCGAGGCCGGCGTATCGATGGCGACGGTATCCCGCGTCGTCAATAATAATCCTAACGTGAAGCCGCAGACGCGGAAAAAAGTGTACGAAGCGATCGAGCGCCTCGGCTATCGGCCGAACGCGGTGGCTCGCGGCTTGGCCAGCAAGAAGACGACGACGGTCGGCGTCGTCATCCCCGATATCGCGAACGCCAACTTCGCCGAAGTCGCTCGCGGCATCGAAGATATCGCCAACATGTATCATTACAACATCATTCTGTGCAACGCCGACAAACGCAAGGAAAAGGAGATCCGCGTCATCAACACGCTGCTCGAAAAGCAGGTGGACGGGCTCCTGTTCATGGGCGGCGTCGTGACGGACGAGCATATCCAGGCGTTCAATACGTCCAACGTGCCGATCGTGCTTTGCGCGACGACCGACGAGAAGGGTACGATGCCGTCCGTCGACATCGACCACGAGACGGCGGCTTACGACGCGGTCCGCAAGCTGATCGCCGAAGGCCATGCGCGCATCGCGATGATCAGCGGTACGCTCCAGGATCCGGCGAACGGCTTCGCTCGTTACCAAGGCTACAAGCGCGCGCTCGAGGAGAGCGGCATCGCGTTCGACGAGTCGCTCGTGCGCGTCGGCAACTACCGGTACGAATCCGGCATCGAGGCGGTCCAGTACTTCCTCGAGCTGGCGGAGCGTCCGACGGCCGTGTTCGCGGCTACCGACGAGATGGCGATCGGCGCCATTCACGGCATCCAGGATGCCGGACTGTCGGTGCCGGGCGATATTTCCGTTATCGGCGTGGACAATATCCGCCTGGCTTCGATGGTGCGTCCGCTGCTGACGACCGTCGCCCAGCCGATGTACGATATCGGCGCCGTCTCGATGCGCTTGCTTACCAAGCTGATGAAAAAAGAAAACGTCGAGCAGGCAAGAGTAACGCTGCATCACGAGCTGATCGTGCGCAATTCGGTCGCGCCTCGCGGCTGATCGCCGTTGTTCGGTACGGACCGATCCATAGCCAGGTTGATCGCCCTGCGCGGGATATTCATCGCCCGCTGCGGGGCTTCTTATTCGAATCGAGGGGGATATGCTTATGATCGGCATCATCGGCGCGATGCAGGAAGAAATCGACCTGCTGCTCGGCGCCTTGGAGGACGCGGTGGAGATGCAGCGTTCAGGCATTCGCTACGTAGCGGGGGAGCCTTCACGGCCGCAAGGTCGTCGTATGCAAGTCGGGCGTCGGCAAGGTGAACGCGGCGATCTGCACGCAAGTGCTCATCGATCGCTTTAACGTGGACAAGGTGATATTTACCGGCGTGGCGGGAGCGCTCGATCCCGATCTGGAGATCGGGGACATCGTCGTATCCACGAGCAGTCTGCAGCACGATATCGACGTGACCGCGCTTGGCTTCGCAAAGGGCGTTATCCCCTATCAGGACACCTCGGATTGGGCGGCGGACGCAGCGCTCGTCCAGGCGGCGAGCGAGGCGGGAGACAAGCTGTTCCCCGGCCATATGAAGATGGGCAAGGTATTGTCGGGCGATCAATTCATCGCCGACAGGGACCTGGTCGCCCGTCTCAGGGACGAGCTTAACGGCTCATGCGTAGAGATGGAGGGTGCTTCCGTCGCGCAGGTATGCGCGATGAACGAGGTGCCGTACGTGGTCATCCGGTCCATTTCGGACAAGGCGGACGGTTCGGCGGACGTGAATTTCGCGGCGTTCACGGTGACGGCGTCCAACCGGTCGTTCGCGATCGTTAACGAGATGCTGCAGCATTTGGGCTAACCACAATGAACGACAGCGCAGAGGGTGTTCCGTCCGGTCAAGCCGGCGGGACACCCTCTGCTTTTCAATAGGTTTGTAAGGACGAAACCAATATGAGCGGCCATTAACCCAGATGCTGCATGGCGAGCGCGGCGATTTCGCGGTTTTTGGCGGTTATCTCCGTTCTGCGCGGCATCGGCGCCCATAACGACGTGTCGTCGAGCCAGGTCCGCGGCAGGTCAGCGGGACGGCTTGGGGACGATAAACGCGGCCATGAGGCCGGGAGCGGTCCGCCGTCTGGCGACGCGTCGATCGACGCGAGCAGCGGATGGTCGCTCATCTCCAGCCACAGCAGGCTCCACGCCCTGGGTACGACATGCCAATGCTCGTAGCCGCCTCCGCCAAGCGCAATCCAGCGTCCGTCCGTATGCTCGTGCGCGAGCCGATGAATGAGGCGTGGCATCTCCCGGTAGATCCGCATGCTGCAGTGAACGTGCGCGAGCGGATCGAGCGCGTGAGCGTCGCAGCCGTGCTGGCTGACGACGACGTCGGGCTTGAAGGCGCGCATAACCTGCGCGAGTCCGCTCTCGAAGCTCTCGAGCCAGGATTCGTCCTCTGTATACGGTTCCACGGGAATGTTGAGACAGGCGCCGTAGCCGCCGCCCTCGCCGCGCTCATGCGCGAACCCGCTTCCCGGGAAGAGGAACTTGCCCGTCTCGTGAATCGAATAAGTAAAGATGTCCGGCTCGGTATAAAAGCTCCATTGGACGCCGTCTCCGTGATGCACGTCGGTATCGATATACAGCACCTTGGCATCGTATTTGCGGTGAATCCAGGAAATCGCGCATGCGGCGTCGTTGTAGACGCAGAAGCCCGCGCCCCGCTCGCGGAAGGCGTGATGGAGGCCGCCACCGAGATGAAGCGCATGCCGCGTCGCCCCCGACATGACCGCCTCGGCCGCGGTAAGCGAGCCTTGGACGACGGCCAGCGCGGCATCGTGCATGCCGGGAAAGTAGGGCGTGTCTCCGTCTTCTTCGAGGCCGAACTGCTCGGCCAGATCCTGATAAGACACGGCCGGAGCGGCTTCGCTAAGCGCGCGCGCCGTCTCGATATAGTCGGCCCGGTGGATGGCTTCCACGGCTTCGGCAGCGCCATCCGCGGTAGGCGCGAGCTTGTCTGCCGGCCCTAGCGCGCCGCAATCTTCGAGCAGCTCCTCGGTCAAGGCCAGCCGGATCGGATGAAAGGGATGATCTTCGCGAAACGAGTACCGCCGTACGGCGCTGCAGTCGATCCAGCGCGCGTGATCGCTTTTCGATGACACAGGGGTCGCCTGCCTTTCGTCAATACATGAACCGCTGACGGAATCTCACGCGGTCGAACTGCTCGGCCGACGACAGCGGCACGTCCTTGCCGATGCGCACCATCAAGCAGTTCGCCGGATGCGCGCAAATCTCGGGATCGTCCGTGGCGAACCACACCATGCCGACGGACTTCATTAATTTTTCCATCATCTCGCGGTACTGCCAGACGTTTAAACCGCTTTTTTCCAAGTCCCAGTGCCAATAATATTCGGTCGTATACACGATCGCGTTGTCCAGTTGCTCCTCCGCGAACGCCGCGACGATCATCGCTTTGCCGAGGCCGAGCGACCGGTACTCGTCGGCCACTTCGATAGCGCCAAGCTCGATCAGATCGTCCATGCCGCCTTCGGACCAGCGCTCGAGCTCATCGGGATAGTGGAAGGTGACATAGCCTACGATCGTGTCTTCCTCGCGGGCGATGATGACCCGGCCTTCGGGCAGACCCGCGATCTCGACGAGCGCCTCATGCTGCTCTCGCGGCCTTCGGAAGGCGTCGAGCTTGTCGTGGAGCCGGTAGCCTTTCAGCCGCGCCGGCTCGACCGGGCCCTCGATAACGAGCGGAACCGTCCGCCCGGGCTTCTGGACGCGCTGATAGCGCTTGTAATGTTCCATGCCGCACGCTCCTTTTGCCGAATCGAATACGTCTTGCGCGACGGACTTCGACGATTCTTATTATACAGCATTATACAGGTAAGCCGATATCGCGCGTTTTTTTGCCATTGTTGCCCTCGTCTTGGAGAAAATTTCCCTCCTTCGGTTGCGTTGGTATGTCGGACGCATGGTATAATGGCAAAAGCAAGCCCAAAGGGCTTTGTTCTTCGTGTAAGCGCATTCGTATACTTAGCATCGGGTTTGCAGCAAATCAACGGGAAGGTGATCGGTAATGACGTTAAGTCAGGATGAAAAATTGGCCGTAACGGCGACAACCGCAAATCTCGGTTCTTATGAGGACGCGGTGCGCAACTTTAATTGGGAGAACATCGAAAATCATTTTTCCTGGTCCAAGACCGGGAAGGTCAATATGGCGTACGAGGCGATTGACCGCCATGTCGAGGAAGGCAGGGGCGATACGGTCGCTTTGCACTATAGCGACGCTCAGCGGGACGAGAGCTATACGTACGCCGACCTCTCGAGACAGTCCGCGCGCTTCGCGAACGTGCTTCGCGGGCTCGGCATTGCCAAGGGCGACCGCGTCTTCATCTTTATGCCGCGCACGCCGGAGCTGTACTTCGCGCTCCTCGGCGCGCTGAAGATCGGCGCCGTCGTCGGACCGTTGTTCGAAGCGTTCATGGAGACGGCCGTCCGGGACCGCCTGCAAGACAGCGGCGCCGTGGCGATCGTGACGACGCCGGCGTTGTTGCCCCGCATCTCGCGCGCGGAGCTGCCGGAGCTGAAGCATCTGATCGTGTTCGGCGATGACGTCGCGGCCGGCGATGGCGTCGTTGACTTCAAGGCAGAGATGGAAAAGGCGTCGGAGACGGCCGAGATCGAATGGCTTGGACGCGAAGACGGCATGATCCTGCATTATACGTCGGGCTCCACGGGCAAGCCGAAGGGCGTCTATCACGTGCAAAACGCTATGATCCAGCATTATTATACCGGACGTATCGTGCTAGACCTGAAGGAAGGCGACGTTTACTGGTGTACGGCCGACCCGGGCTGGGTTACCGGCACGTCCTACGGCGTGTTCGCGCCATGGCTGAACGGCGTGACGAACGTTATTCGCGGCGGACGCTTCAGCCCGCAGGACTGGTATTCCACCCTCGAGAAGTACAAGGTTACCGTGTGGTACAGCGCGCCGACCGCCTTCCGCATGCTGATGGGCGCGGGCGACGACGCGGTCAGCCCGTTCGATCTGTCGAACCTGCGCCATGTGCTTAGCGTCGGCGAGCCGCTGAACCCCGAAGTCGTCCGTTGGGGCCTCAAGGTGTACAACCAGCGCATCCACGATACGTGGTGGATGACGGAGACGGGCGGCCAGCTCATTTGCAATTATCCGAGCATGGAGATCAAACCGGGATCCATGGGCCGGCCGATCCCCGGCGTTCAAGCGGCTATCATCGACGACCAGGGCAACGAGCTGCCGCCGATGCGGATGGGCAACCTGGCGATTCGCACGCCGTGGCCTTCGATGATGCGCAAGATCTGGAACAATCCGGCGAAGTACGAAGAATACTTCCGGATTCCGGGCTGGTACGTGTCCGGCGACTCCGCGTACATGGACCAAGAGGGCTACTTCTGGTTCCAGGGCCGAATCGACGACGTCATCAACACGTCGGGCGAGCGCGTCGGCCCGTTCGAGGTGGAGAGCAAGCTGGTCGAGCATCCGGCCGTTGCCGAAGCGGGCGTTATCGGCAAGCCGGATCCGCTCCGCGGCGAGATCATCAAGGCTTTCATCTCGCTGCGCGAAGGCTTCGAGCCTTCCGAGGAACTGAAGGCGGACATCTCGAAGTTCGTCAAGGTCGGTCTGTCCGCGCATGCCGCTCCGCGCGAGATCGAGTTCAAGGACAAGCTGCCGAAGACCCGCAGCGGCAAGATCATGCGACGCGTCCTTAAGGCTTGGGAACTGAATCTGCCGACCGGCGATCTGTCCACGATCGAAGATTGAAGACAATGCGGCTGCTCTTCCGGAGAAGCGATTCTCCGAGAGGGCGGCCTTTCATTTGATGTACGAAAAAAGAACGCTTCAGCTGAAGAGGCCGAAGCGTTCTTTTTTTAATTTGCAGAAGGTCAGCTATTTTTGACCTCTACGGATGGCGAGGCATCGGAGGCGCCGGTATCGTTGACGGCTCGCACGCGATACCACCCGGCCGTGTTAGTGCCGGACACCTCGTATTGGGTCGACTGCGTTGACTCGACGCGCCGGTAATTGCCTTGCTCGCTGGCGCTGTACCACACCTCGTAGCGCGTGACTTTATCGCTGTCGGGATTGGCGTTCCAGCTGAGCAAAGCGCCGCCGGCCGAAGGCTGAGCGGCGAGACCGCTCGGCGCGGACGGCGCTGCAGGCGCAGGAGGCTGCGCCTGACCGGGATCGTTCGACGGCGCGCCGCCGTCCGTGACCGGATCGGTCTGGCCGCCGGCGTCTCCGCCGCCCATCGGCGGGAATTCTTGATCAGGTGGCGCGGTATCGCCGCCTCCGTCGCTTCCGTCGCCTCCGGAAGAAGCGGATTCGCTGCGTCTGGATTCGTTGCCTGCCACGTCGACGGCCGTGACTGCATACCGGACGCTGCCGGAGGACGAATAATCGATGAAACGGGTATCTTCGCCCGTCAGCACGGAGTTGCCGGTCTTAACGTACGAGCCGCCGTTTACCGAACGGTAGAGACGGTAGCCGACGACGTCCGCTTGCGGACTTTTGGTGAAGGAGATGCGCGCTTTGCCGCCGCCGAGCTGTTCGACTGCGATATTGCCCGGCGCGCTCGGCGCCGAGCCGTCGTCGACGCGCGGATCCGGCTTCGACGGCGCGCCGCCGGACGCATCCTTCGGCAAATAATAGGACAGCGGCTTCCGGCTTGAAGCCGGAACCTTGTCGAGCGCGGCCTTCAGCTCCTCGATGAGCTCGTCGAGCGGCTTCTCCCGCTTCGTCATGACCGATTCGCGGAGCATGTCTTCCGGCGTCTCCGGCGAAGGTATATAGTTCACGCCGTTGTAGGAGATGTACTTGACGGCGACGAGCGCGTCGTCTTCCTCCGTCGGAATGTACTTTTTGTTGAAAATATCCGTTACGAGCTTGCCCGCGGACCGGGTCAGCTCGGTCGGCAGCTTGCCGCTGACGCTGGATACCGTCATCGAGACGATGCCGTCCGGCTTTTCGAATGCTTTGGTCGGGAAAAGCTCGGGCCTGGCTTCGGTCACTTCGTTCATGACCTTGGTCCAAATCTCTCTGGCGCGCGCATGTCCGTCGGTGGAGAGCGTGTTAACCGACTTTTCGTAGCCGGCCCAGACACCGAGTGTAATATCCGGCGTGAAGCCCTCGAACCAGACGTCCGCGTAGTTTTGCGTCGTTCCCGTCTTGCCGACGATCGGGATCTTGCCGTAGTTTTTAAAGCCGTTTTTGACCGATTTGGCCGTTCCGTCCGTGACGACCGTACGCAGCATGTCGGTCATCAAGTAGGCGGATTGCTCTGATACGACGCGCTTGGGCGCCGCTTTGTGCTCGTAGATGATGTTGCCGTAAGAATCTTTCATTTTTTCGATCAGGTACGCATCGTTGAATACGCCTTTGTTCGCAATGGCGCCGTACGCGTTGGTCAGCTCCTCGACCGTCACGCCATACTTAAGTCCGCCGATGACGCCGGTCTGCGCATAATCGTCTTCCGGAACGAGCGTCGTGATGCCCAGCTGCCGCGCGAAGTCCCAGGCTCCCTTGATCGTGACCTTGTCGAGGAACACCTTGAGCGCCGGAATATTGAGCGAGTTGTTCAAAGCGTAGCGGGCCGTGACGAGACCCGAATATCGATTGTTCGAATTTTTCGGGATATGCATGCCGGCGCTGCCGTTCTTCAAGATGATCGGCGCGTCGTCCAAAATGCTGGCCGGGCTGATGAGCCCTTTGTCGATCGCCGGCAGATAGGCGCCGATTGGCTTCATGGCCGAACCGGGCTGCCGTTCCATCTGGGTGGCGAAGTTGAGTTGCTCGATGTGGAAGTCGCGGCCTTCGATCATGCCGAGGATCGCGCCCGTTTTATGGTCCAGCATGACGGCGGCCGTTTGCTCGACGCCCTTCGTCTTGCTATCCGGCGAGAAGTTTTTCGGATCCTCCGCGACCGCATGCATCGTATCGTACACTTTTTTATCGATGGTAGTGGTAATCTTGTAGCCTCCGCGCAGGAGTTGCTCGCGCGCGTCTTCGATCAGAGAGGCGTTTTCTTTGTGTTTCAGGTCGTCGATGGTCAGCGTCGGGTTCTGCTGCAGTACGAGCTGCATGGCGGCCTGGCGTTCGACCTCGAGCATCAGATACGGATACGTGTTATAAGCTTTCTCCGTGGGTTTGGCGAGCGAGCTGTAAACGTCGAAGGCGATCGCCTCGTCGTATTGCTGCTGGTCGATTTTGCCGTATTCGAGCATTTTCTGGAGGACGAGCTTCTGTCTCGCCAGCGCCCGCTTGAAGTTGGCTTCGTTAAAGTCGCCTTTGCCCGTAAAGGCGGAATAGGCGGATGGACGCTGCGGCAGCCCGGCCAGATAAGCCGCCTGCGCCAGATTGACCTTGCTCAGGTCTTCGATGCCGAATATTCCCTTGGCGGCGGCCTTGATGCCGTATACTTGATAACCGGACGCGCCGTTGCCGTAAGGGATCTTGTTCAGATAAGCGGTGAGAATCTCTTCTTTGCCGAGAAATCGCTCCAGCCGCAGCGACAGGAAGATCTCCTTGGCTTTGCGGCTTTGCGTCTGGTCGAGGCTCAGGAATACGCGCCGCGCGAGCTGCTGCGTGATCGTGCTGCCGCCGGTCTGAACGTCTTCGTTCAACAGCTGCTGCTTGACGGCACGGAACAACCCGTTGGTGTCGACGCCAACATGATTGTAGAAATTTTTGTCCTCGATGGACAGGACCGAATCGATCATGACCTGGGGGGATCTTGTCGTAGGTGATCGGCTGCCGGTCTTCTTCGGTTCGAAGCTGGCCGATCAACGTTCCGTCGCGGAAATAGACGAAACCGGTTGCATTGTTCTCGTTTATCTTTTCTTCGATTAATGCTCTCGACCTGACGGGATCGTCCTTGACCAGCGCCGCGATGTATCCGCCTACAGCCCCGCCCGCTGCCAGGCCTGCCAGCACCGCAAAGAAGACCAGCCACAATATGGTAAATGAGAACAATTTGGCGGCCATGACCCATGGCGATTGTTTTTTACGTTTCGGCTTCTTGGAAGGCTGCTTGGTATCGCTCATCTTATGTATTCCTCCTTCAACAAAACAGATTTATTATACCACAATAGGCGATTGTTTGACTTCTCGCTTCTCCTTTCGAGCATATTCGCGGACGTTAATAGGACGAGCGCTTCCAATTATTTCTCTGGATGGACAATATCGGGGGGCCTGTCGAGAAACTTTTGGAAATGCTTGTCGTATGTATTACTGTCGACGATAACGGATTTTAACGCAGAAGGAGAGGGAAGCGTGGAGATTTTATTCTGGAGCTGTTTGGCGTTCGGCGTACTTATGGCTTTGGCGACGCTGTTCATCGGCGATCTCGGAGGCGCGTTCGATTTTCTCCCTCACGATCTGTTCGAGCCCGTCGTACTGGCCGGCGGCATCACGATTTTCGGCGGTGCGGGGCTGCTTCTGGCCCGCTACTCGGCGTTTCAGCCCGGCGGCATTTATGCTTGCGCCGCGGCGGCGGCCGCGCTCGGAGGCCTGGCGATGCACTTCGTATACGTGAGACCGATGAAGAACAGCGAAAATTCGGTCGCGTACTCGATTCGGGACTTGGAGGGTAAGCGGGCCGAGGTCATCACGTCCATTCCAGCCGCCGGCTTCGGCGAAGTGCTGGTACGTGTCGGAGCGGGGAACGCCAACCACATCGCGGAGAGCTTCGAGAAAGAGGCGCTCGCGGAAGGAACGAAGGTCGTCGTCGTGCGGGTGAAGGACGACGTGCTCGGCGTATCGCGGCTGGATTAGCAAGTTGAATTCATACTATTGTGCGTAGAGGAGAATGCAAATGGAATCGATTAATGAAGCGCTTTATATCCCGATCGTCGTCGTCGCCGTGCTGCTCGTGCTCGGACTCGCATTTTGGGCGCGGTACAAGACGGTCGCGCCGGACTTGGCCATGATCGTGACCGGTTCGTTCCTCGGCAGCAAAAACGTCTCGGTGGACGAATCGGGCCGCCGGATCAAAATCGTGCGCGGCGGAGGCGCGTTCATTTTACCGATCTTCCAGCAGGCGCAGTTTCTTTCGCTGCTGTCGCACAAGCTCGACGTAAGCACGCCGGAAGTGTACACGGAGCAAGGCGTGCCGGTGCTGACCGACGCGGTCGCGATCATCAAGATCGGCGGCGCGGTGGAGGACGTGGCGACGGCGGCCGAGCAGTTCATGGGCAAGCCGACGGAAGCGCTGCGCAGCGAAGCCCAAGAGGTGCTCGAGGGCCATCTGCGCGCCATACTTGGCACGATGACGGTCGAGGAAGTATACCGTAATCGCGAGCGCTTCGCGCAGGAAGTCCAAGGGCAAGCGGCGCGCGACCTGAAGAAGATGGGCTTGCAAATCGTCTCGTTCACGATCAAGGACGTCCGCGACAAGCACGGCTATCTGGAGGCGCTCGGCAAGCCGCGGATCGCGGCCGTCAAGCGGGACGCGGACATCGCCGAAGCCGAAGCGATCCGCGACTCGCGGATTCAGAAGGCCGCGGCGGAGGAGCAGGGCCAGAAGGCGGAGCTGCTGCGCGATACGAACGTCGCCGAGGCGACGAAGGAAAAGGAATTGAAGGTCGCTTCGTTTAAAAAGGAATCGGACGTGGCGAAGGCCGAAGCGGACCAGGCCTATTCCATCCAGGAAGCGCGTTCGAAGCAGAGCGTCGTCGAGGAGCAGATGCAGGTCGAGATCGTACGCAAGGAGCGGGAGATCGATCTGGAGGGGGAAGGAGATCCTGCGTCGCGAAAAGCAGTATGACGCCGAGGTGAAGAAGAAGGCGGACGCGGACCGCTATGCGGTCGTTCAGGCGGCCGAAGCCGACAAGGCCAGGCAAATTAACGAAGCCGACGCACAGAAGTATCGCATCGAGGCGGAGGCGAAGGCGAACGCCGAGCAGAAGCGGCTGAATGGCTTGGCAGAGGCCGAAGCGGCAAGGGCGAAAGGTACGGCCGATGCCGAAGTCGTGCGGCTGCGCGGTCTGGCCGAAGCCGAAGCGAAGGAAAAGCTCGCGCAAGCGTTCGAGAAGTTCGGAGAGGCGGCCGTGCTCGACATCATCGTGAAGATGCTGCCGGAACTTGCCGGCAAAGTGGCGGAGCCGATCTCTGCGATCGACAAGCTCACCGTCGTCGACACCGGCCATGGCGAAGGGGCAGCGCGCGTCAGCAATTACGTGACGTCGCTCATGGCGACCGCGCCGGAGATGCTGAAGAACGTATCCGGCATCGACATCGGACAGCTCATCCAGCGCCTGACCAAGCCGGGATCGGCTACGTCGACGCGTGCGCCGGCACCCGCGCCGGTCGTTCTGTCGCAGCCAAGCGACGGTTCGCAGGGCTCGAACGCGTAGCCAAGTTTAATCGTACTTTTCCGTCAGTCGATTTGAACGTCAAGCAGCCCGTCCGCGCCAGCGGACGGGCTCGTTGCGTTTGAGTGAATGCCCGAATGATGACTTCGCTTCGCCTTGCGTCCGTCCGCGCTTACCGCGCATGGCGTCTTCCGCTAAGTTCCACGCTAAAAAAAAACGCTCCGGCTGGGCCGGAGCGCATCCTTTGCGATGACAGAACGATTAGCGGCTGTAGAATTCGACGATTTGTTGCTCGTCGATATCTTGGGACAGCTCTTCGCGGCTAGGCAGGCGAACGTACTTGCCTTCCATAGCGGCTTGGTTGAAGTCCAGGTAGCCGGCGATGTGGTGACGGGAATCCGAAGCTTCCTTGATCGCCTTCAGGCCGCGGCTGCGCTCGCGAAGACCGATGATGTCGCCTACTTGTACCGTGTACGAAGCGATGTCGACCTTCTTGCCGTTGACGGTCACGTGACCGTGCGACACGAGTTGGCGCGCGCCTGCGCGGGAGTTGGACCAGCCGAGGCGGTAGACCAGGTTGTCCAGGCGGCTCTCAAGCAGGAACATGAAGTTTTCGCCCGATTTGCCCTTCAGCTTGGAAGCGCGGTCGAACAGGTTGCGGAATTGCTTTTCGTTCAGGCCGTACATATGGCGAAGCTTTTGCTTTTCGAGCAATTGCTGGCCGTAGCCGCTGATCTTGCGGCGTTGGTTCGCGCCGTGCTGCCCCGGAGGGAACGCGCGCTTAAGGTCTTTGCCGGTTCCGCTCAGGGAAATGCCGAGGCGGCGGCTCAGTTTAAATTTAGGACCGGTATATCTGGACATGAATGTGTGACTCCTTTTTCAAAAGGGAATTTTTGAAAATGGGTTGTCGTTGCGCCGAACGCATTCCATAAAGTCGAGATGGATCTACCATTCTTCTTCCCGGCAAGAAGTTCAGCCGCTGCCCGCCGAGGGAACCGTTCGTGAGGGTGACACAAACAATGAGCCCAATGTTCAACTATAGATATTATAAGAAAAACTAGGCGAATGTCAAGGTCCGCAAGCTTACAGCTGGACAACTTAAATGGGGCTTGCTTTTTTCGGAAAATAAGTAAGATATATAAGTGTCGAGACGCAAGACACAAGTCCCGATATTTGCTCGCTTTCTAGTGCAAAAATCACGAGTCCATTGTATAGTTAATAATAGAAGCGCGGCGAGGAGGGTCCGGGATGGTTCAGCCAAGGGAAAATTTAGACTCGGTTCGACATCCTCGTGCGGCTACAGGGCTGAGGCGCGCTGCGGATGACCTGCCGTCTTGGATAGCGGGACAGGATCTAACGGAAGCCGATCTTCCTTACATACATTTGCTGTTGGAAACAAGCTTCGACGATTGGATCGAGCAGAGCGAGGGATTTCCGTGGCTGTCCGGATGGCCGATCGTGCTGCTTCATCCCGATTATACCGAAGTCGCCGTCTCGGGGGCAGCTGCGAATGAAGGGCTGCCGGTCTCGTGGCGTCGCGAATCGACGGGTCCGACCGCGGCAGGTATGGCGCTCGAATCGTGCAGGCCCGCCCTCATGCGCGCGGAGGAGCACGAGCATCCTGCGCTAAGGAGCCGGGACACGTTGGCCGTCCCGATCTTCAGCCGCTCGACCGGGTTCGTGTTCGCGGCGATCGTATGCTCGGCGCCGGCCGGCGCGGCGGGCGCGGGGGGAGCTCAAGCTGCTGCAGGCTGCGGCCCTTCATTTCAAGAGCTGCCTGTACCGGCGCTTCGAGCATCTGTTCGTCGAAGACCAGCTGCATGCGGCAACCCAAGCGAGCCGAGAGGACCGGCGCAAGGACCGGCTGTTGGAGATCATGCGGCGAATGAACGACCACATCGACGTGGAAAACGTACTGGCCGAAGTGTTCAGCAGCCTTGAACAGATGTATCCGACCTGCAGGACGAATCTCTTTTTGTCCCAGGATTACAGCAGCATCAACGAGCGCGTGCAGCCGCTCGCTTTTCATCACCAGGACATGGATTTGTGCTGGAGAGCGTTCATGGACGGCGAACGGCGCGAGGACGGCGCGGGCGAGTTTCGCCGAATCGCTTTTCCGCTCGCGGGCAAGCAAGGCGTATATGGCGTGCTGCAGCTCGATCTGGCGGGCGAGCCGTTCGACGATCTCGACCTCCGCTTCGTCTCGACGCTTACGAGCGGGGCGGGGACGGCCTTCGAGAAGGCGCGGATGCACGAGCAGGCGAACGTGCTGATCGGCGAGCTGCGCCTCATCAACGAGCTGACGCAGCGTCTTAACAGCAGTTTGCGGCTGTCCGACACGATTCAGTTCGCGACGTCCGAGCTGATGACGATCTTTAACGCGGATTTCTGCTTTATTTTGCAGCTCGACATGCAGTCGAATCATTTCAACGTCATCTCTTCCAACGTGCCCGAACTGAACAACGACGTTTTTACGATCGATTACGGTTTTTGCGGCGTCATGCTGGCGACCAAGGAGCCGATCATCCTGTCGGATTATCACTCGGCGACGCCCGTGAGATCCAGACTGATTGAATCGACGCGCTCGCGTTCGCTCATCGCGTCGCCGCTGCTGCTGAACGGCGAAGTGATCGGCGCGATCATGGTCACGCACCGGCAGCCGAACCATTTTTCCTACGAAAATTACAAGCTGCTTCAGGTGCTGTCCGCGCATATCGGGCTCGCGGTGTCGAATTCGTCGCTGCACGCGGAGGTACGCCGGATGGTCATCACGGACAACCTGACGGGACTGTATGCGCGTCACTACTTGAACGAGCGGATTCAGCGCAAGCAGGAGAAGGATGCATCCGGCTCGCTCATCGTCGTCGATATCGACCATTTCAAAAAAATCAACGACACTTACGGCCACCAAGTCGGCGACGCCATTCTCATCCAAGTCAGCTCCATCATCCGCAGCGCGATCCGGGAGAGCGATATCGCGGCGCGTTGGGGCGGCGAGGAGCTCGCCATTTACTTGCCGCAGCTGAGTCTCGAGCAGACGCTCAAGGTGGCCGGGCGGATCCGCAGCCGCGTGGAGGAAGAGACCGCGCCTAAGGTCACGGTGTCGTGCGGCGTGTCCGAGTGGTCGTCGGGCGACGAACGGATCAGCGTCGAATCGCTGTTTTACCGCGCGGACATGGCGCTGTACGAAGCCAAGCATCAGGGCCGCAACTGCGTAATGGTCGGCTGAACGCGATGCTTTGCCGAGGACAAGGGAGGGGTGACTCCGCTTGTCCTTTTTTTGCGTGGCGGGATTTTTGATTACGATACCCGTGGTGGTACAATGTTTACACGCACAAGACTAGACAATCGGAGGTCATATCGATGCGCGACCCGCGTATTCAACAATTGGCGGCCAACCTGGCCGGATATTCCGTTAACGTGCAGCCGGGCGAACATGTGCTGATCGAGATGATCGGACCGGAGCGCGAGCTGCTCAAGGCGCTCGTCGAGGAGGTCGCGAAGCGGGGCGGGTATCCGCACGTGGAGATCGAGGATCGCTCCGTCACGCGCGAGCTGCTGCGCCATGCGCGTCCCGAGATGGTCGAGACGTGGGCCGCTTACGAGATGGACCGGATGAAGCGCATGCAGGGCTATATAGGCATCCGTTCCGGTGACAACGTGAACGAGCTGTCCGACGTCCCGAAGGATAAAATGGCGCTTTTCGACAGCGTGCACCGTCATCCGATCCATCTGGAGCAGCGCGTCAAGCATACGAAGTGGGTCGTGCTCCGCTATCCGAACGCCTCCATGGCGCAGCTGTCGGGACGTTCCACCGAAGCTTTCGAAGATTTTTATTTCGACGTCTGCAATCTGGACTACGCCAAAATGGACAGGGCGATGGACCCGCTCCACGAACTGATGAAGAAGACCGACAAGGTACGGATTACGGGGCCAGGCACCGAGCTGACTTTCTCGATCCGAGGCATCGGCGCGAAAAAATGCGCCGGCGCCCGCAATATACCGGACGGCGAGGTGTACTCGTGTCCGATTCGAGATTCGGTGAACGGCACGATCGCCTACAATACGCCAAGCGTATATAACGGATTCGCTTATGAAAATATCACGTTTACGTTCAAAAACGGAAAAATCGTAAAAGCGGCTGCGAACGACGAAGAGCGGATCAACGCGCTGCTCGACACCGACGAAGGCGCCCGATATATCGGCGAGTTCAGCCTGGGCTTCAATCCGTACATCCTTCACCCGATGAAGGACACGCTGTTCGACGAGAAAATCGCGGGCAGCCTGCACTTCACGCCCGGCCAGGCTTACGAGGATTGCGACAACGGCAATCGCTCGGCCATCCATTGGGATCTCGTCCTCATCCAACGTCCCGAATACGGCGGCGGAGAGATCTATTTCGACGACGTCCTGATACGCAAAGACGGACTGTTCGTCCTGCCCGAGCTGGAAGGATTAAATCCGGACAACCTGAAATGAAGCGTTTACCCCTTGCCACCGTTCCGCGATACAGAGTATGATGGGTAATGAAATCGTGAACCCTAATTCTTGGAGGGATTGCCTTGACTAACAACGCTGCAATCGTGGAATTGTCACAAACTGCGAACAAGTTCCGTTCTTCGATCGTTCTTCAAGCCGACAACAAGTACATCGACGTGAAAAGCATCCTGGGCCTGTTCACCACGCTTGTGGGCGGACATGCTTATGAGCTTCACGTTCACGGTCCCGATGCGGACGAGGCGAAGAAGGAGCTCGGCGAAGTGTTCGCCAAGCACAGCCTGAACGTCACGATCGTAGACTGACGCCTGCGGGCGTACGGTGCCAGGCATTGCCCATATCGGCTTCCCCCGTCCATTCGGACGGGGTGTTTGTCTTCAGGGGACCTTGCGCATTCGCGATACATATCCGGGCACCGCGCTGCCCTCACCAGGAGATGCAGAAGATCCATGACCGATTCATTGCTTGGGCTCGTATTCGAATACGGCTACGTCGGATTGTTTCTTGCGATGGCGCTCGGCTTGATCGGCATCCCGGTGCCCGACGAAGCGCTGCTGACCGCGGCGGGTTATTTGATGGCGCAAGGGCATCTGAAGCTCGGCTTCACGATGCTGGCGGCGATCACGGGGGAGCTTGACCGGAATGTCGCTGAGCTATTTGCTCGGCAGATGGCTCGGACGCCCGCTGCTGACGAAGTTCGGGCCGCTGCTGCGCCTGACGCCGGACAAGCTCGCTAGGCACGAGGAGCGTTTTGCCAAATGGGGGCATGTCCTCGTACTCGTCGGTTACTTCGTGCCGGGCGTTCGGCATATGACGGCTTTGTTCATCGGTCTCGGCAAGCATCCGTTCAGACCGTTCCTGTTCTACGCTTCGCTGGGCGCGCTCGCCTGGACGAGTATGTTCGAGCTGCTCGGCGTGCTCCTCGGGGAACACTGGCGGGAGAGCGCGTTGTTCGTTCAGCGCGAAGCGGTGATGGCGTTTCTGCTGATCGTCGGCATGGGCGGAGCGCTGCTTCTTCTTCGGCGTTATTCGATCCGGCGAAATAGCGGGTGAGGCGGTTATGCGCTCGCGCTTGCCGCCTTCTTTCTCGTTCCTGTCCTTGTGCTTGGGCCGCTTTTCGTCTAATATGAATAGTGAAGCATTATATCGCGTACAAGAGGCGGCTCTGCCGTATGAATTGAATCGGCATGATGGGCACAGGGGGAGTGGGAATGGCTTCATCGGATGTCATGTTGAATCTGAACGAGAAGGCGCTTCGCCTCCTGCAGGACGACGCCGGCAAGATCGAGAAACTGATCGCCATCCAAATGGAGAACCTGGCCACCCGCAAATGCCCGCTCTATGAAGAAGTGCTGGACACTCAGATGTACGGCTTTTCTCGGGCGGTCGACTTTGCGGTACGGGCGGGTCTCGTAGAAGAAGCGGAAGGCAAGCAATTGATCAGTCAATTGGAGCGCAACCTGGCTCTGTTATACGAAGCGTTGGCACAGAAGGCGGAGCTCGAGGCCTGACTCTCCCGCGCAAAAAAAAAAGACCTTTGCTTGCGGCCAGCAGCCGCGAGCGAAGGTCTTTTCTTCCTCTTTGCGCTTAGATAAAGTAGAAAGCGACGCCGAGCATGATGTAGACGAGAAGCAGCAGCTTGCCCTCGTACCAGGTCGTGGAGCCGTCGCGGGATACCGAGGTCGTGATCAGCGCCGCCACGGCGATCGCCGCGATCTCGACGGTGGTAAAGATCAAGTCCATCTGCTCCGTGAACAGCAAGCTGACGAAGACAAGGACGGGAGCGACGAACAAGGCGATCTGCAGGCTGCTGCCTACCGCGATCTCCACGGCGGCGCCCATCTTGTTTTTCATGGCGAGCATGATCGCCGCGCTGTGCTCGGCCGCGTTGCCGATGATGGCGACGATGAACGCGCCGACGAACAGTTCGGACATGCCGTAATCGGCAGTGAACGTATGAAGCGTGCCGACCAGCCATTCGCTCACGAAGGCGACCATCACGGTGGCGACGACCAGGAACAGGATGGAACGGCTCTTGGACCAGGTAGGGACTTCGCCGTGATCGGCCTGCGTGTCCGCGTGGTCCTCCAAAAAAGCTTTTGTGCGTGATCATCGAATAGATCAGCCATCCGACATAAGCGACGATGAGCAGCCCGGACACGATCTCGCTCATCCTGAACGCGTCGGTGTCGCCGATATGCTCGGTCTTGACGAAGATCGCGGGGACGAACAGCGCGATCACGCCGAGCAGCATCAGCGAAGCGTTTTGCCCCGCCAAGTGGACGTTGAACTTTTGCTCCTTGAACTTAAGCCCGCCGGCGAACGCGCTGGCGCCCAGGACGAGCAGCAGGTTGCCGATGATGGAGCCGGTCAGGCTTGCCTTCACCATTTCGAACAGGCCTTCCTTGACGAGGAAGATGGCGATGATGAGCTCCGCCGCATTGCCGAAGGTGGCGTTCAGAAATCCCCCGAGCCGCTGCCCTGCATAGTGGGAGACGGCCTCGGTCGACTTGCCGAGGAATCCGGCGACGAACACGACCGCAATCGCCGATACGACGAACTGGAACACCGTGTTCATGTGCGCGTAATGCGCAATGGCGCTCAGCACGAAAAAAACGGCCAAGAGCGGGAAAAACAGCTTTTTCAACCTTGAACACCTCGAGTCGGAAAAATATGTATCGAACCGGCATTTCTTAATATATCCAATGCGGCCCTTCTTGTACAATACCCAATTGGTTGCACGCATCCTCATCTTCCATTACAATGTAGTCAATATCTTAACGGGAGCGTGGTCCGCGGATGACGGAACAAATGCAGGAAGGCCTCATACGAATCTCCGACGACGTCGTCGCGACGATCGCCGGCCTGGCCGCGCTGGAGACGCCCGGCGTCGCCGCAATGTCCGGCGGGATGTCCGAGGGCCTGGCTAAGCGCCTGAGCGGCAAAAACGCGCAGAAGGGCGTATCCGTCGAAGTCGGCCAGCTGGAAGCCGCCATCGATCTGCGTATCGTCGTGCTCTACGGCAGTCCGATTCAGGAAGTCGGCCGCCGCCTTCAGGAGAACGTGCGCGAAGCCGTCGAGAATATGACGGGCCTTCGCGTCGTCGAAGTGAACGTCAAGGTCGAAGGCGTCGCCTTCAAGGACGAAGCCGGCACAGAACAAGAGGAGGCGCTCACCGTTCGGGTCAAGTGAACGCGGCGCATACATAAAGGCGACAAAAATAACCGCAACAAAAAAAGCGCATTGCTGCTCATACGTGCAGCGACGCGCTTTTTTTGCGGGTTCCGGGCGTTGGACGCCGACCCGGTTGTATTCTCTGGAGATGCTGAGCAGAATGCCCATCCCGATCATTAACGACAATAGCGAAGAGCCTCCGTAGCTGATGAACGGCAGCGTGACTCCCGTCATCGGAATCGCGTTGCTGACGCCGCCCATGTTGATCAGCGCCTGAATGCCGATGAGCGATACGAGGCCGATGCCCACGAGCGTACCGTAAATGTCGGGGCAGCGCAGCGAGACGATCAGCGCGCGCCAGAGGAACAGCATGTAAAAAAAGTAAAAACAGCGTCACGCCGAAAAAGCCGAGCTCTTCCGCGATGACCGAAAAAATAAAGTCGTTGTACGCCTCCGGCAAGTAAAACAGCTTCTGAACGCTGTTGCCGAGACCGGCGCCCCAGAAGCCGCCGTGCCCGAACGCCTCGAGCGAGCGAAGCAGCTGCAGGCCGTTGCCTTGCGGATCCGAGAACGGATCGCGATAGGCGGTGATCCGCTCCATCCGATAACCGCCGTCATGGCCGGTAGCGAGGAAGTAGATGCTGAGCACGAGCGCGGCCAATCCGCCAAGGACGGCGGCGGACAACAGCACTTGCTTCAGGTTGGCGCCGCCCGCGATGATGATGATCGCCGCCGTGAGCATCAGGATGACGCTTGAGCCGAAGTCGGGCTGCAAGATGATCAGTCCGACGATAAAGCCGACGACGATCATGACGGGAAGCAGGCCCCGTTTGAATTCGCGGAACTTGTCCTGCTTTTTCGTGATGATCGCCGCCAGGTATAGGATCACGGCGAGCTTGGCAAGCTCCGTGGGCTGGATGCCGAGGCCCGCGAAGCGGATCCAGCTGCTCGCGCCGTTGATCGCCGAGAAAAACGGCACCATGATGAGCAGCATGATCGTGAACAGCATAAGCGGCAGAAAGAGCTTCTTGAACTTGGCGTACGGCACGTTCATGATGACGAGCATCAGAAACGTGCCGAGTCCCGCCCAAGCGAACTGGCGCTTGGTAAAGTACAACGCGTCGTTGCCGAACTTCTCCGTTGCCCCCGCCATGCTGGAGCTCGCGCTGAAAACCATGACCAGACCGAAACCGACCAGCGCCAGCGTCAAAATCATCAGCAGAAAGTCGGGCGCGCCCCGCGAGCCTTCGGAGGTCTTCATGGTCTGTCGCTCCGGAAGGTCAAGCGAGCAGCTGTCTGAGCTCGTTCAGGCGCAGGGTAGCGGTGTTGAGGATCGGCTGAGGTACCGGCGATTCGTACTCCATGCCGTGCGGAAACGTGGCGCGTCCGATATAGACCGCCTCGATCGCCAGGATCGCGTCCGGATTTTCCAGCCGGCCTTCGACCGCGCGCGTGCTGAAGCGCAGGAAGTAGTCGCTGTTCGTGCCTGCATCGGTAAGCTTCAGATCGTATGTAGCGCGCGTATATTCCCACTGCCAGCGGATGAAGCCCACTTTTTCGGCCGACTCGTCCAACGTGGCCAGATCAACTTGCGTTCCGTTCAATCCGGTATTTTCGATTAACATCCCAAGTTCCTCCTTTAAAAAATGCGGCAAGGCTTCTTTCCACCCTCCATCATAGACGGTTTGGACACCTTCTGCAAGCGTTCTTCCGCGCTGCCGCGGGCGCCGGAACGGTTCGGCGCCGTGTCGGATCGGGCGACGATCTGTTACAATAAGAAACAATGAAGAGCCATGGAGAGGAGACGGACGCTATGGGCATCGAAGAACAACAATTACTGTCGCTGCATGGGCAAGCCGTCGAATGGCGCAGGCATCTGCACAAGCATCCCGAGCTGTCGTTCAAGGAAACGAACACCGCGGCGATGATCGCCGATCTGCTCGAAGCGTGGGGGCTTGACGTCAGGCGCGGCGTATCGGGTACGGGCGTCGTCGCGAGGCTGAAAGGCGCGCTGCCTGGCAGGACCGTCGCCCTGCGCGCCGACATCGACGCGCTGCCGATCCAGGACGCCAAGGACGTCGCGTACGCGTCCCAAGTGCCGGGGGTCATGCACGCCTGCGGACATGACGGACATACGGCGCAGTTGCTCGCCGCGGCCAAATATTATGCGGACCGTCAAAAGGAAACGGCGGGGACGCGCGTCTTTTTTGTTCCAGCCCGGCGAAGAAGTGCTTCCCGGCGGCGCGGTCGGCATGATCGCGGACGGCGCGCTGGACGGGGTGGACGTCGTTTACGGCATTCATCTGTGGACCCCGCTGCCGGTCGGCACGATCGCGACCCGGCCGGGTCCGCTCATGGCCGAACCGGACGAGTTCGAGATCGAGATACGCGGCCGCGGCGGCCACGGCGGATTGCCCCACGAAGCGAAGGACGCGCTGGTCGCGGGCGCCCATCTCGTCGTGGCCCTGCAGACTGTCGTCTCGCGCAGCGTCGACCCGCTGGAGGCGGCGGTGCTATCGATCGGTCAATTCCAGGCCGGCACTGCGCGCAATGTCATCGCGGACAGCTGCAAGCTGAGCGGCACCGTGCGGAGCTTCGATCCGCGCGTGCGCGAGCTCGTGCGAAGCCGGATGGAAGACATCATTCGGCATGCCTGCGGACTTCACGGCGTCGATTATACGTTCGAATTTTACGAAGGCTATCCGCCGGTCGTCAACGATCCGCATGAAGCGGCGCGTGTCCTTCGCGTCGCGGCGCAGGCGCATGCCGAAGGCGAGGTGCGCGAGTGCGAACGCATTATGGCCGGCGAAGACTTTTCCTATTATTTGAAGGAAAGGCCGGGCTGCTTCTTTTTCGTCGGCGCAGGCCGCGAGGACGGATCGTCCGCGCCGCATCACCATCCGGGCTTCGACATCGACGAGCGCGCGCTGCGGCATGCCATCAACCTGCTGATCGCGGTGGCGGACGATGCCGCGGCGGATGTACAGCAAGCGTAGCGCATGCAGGCAGGCAGACGGATCGCCTGTATAGACGAATGCGTAAAGTCGAGGCGGGTCAACCGTCGTCGGGACAAACAGGCTGCTCTTTCTTCGCGCTAAGCGAATGGGGCGGCTTGTTTTTGCGTTCGGGTTGAGCGGGAGCTGCATGGATCAGCGCTTATAAACACGAGGTTCGGGGCATCCTTGGTATAAAAAGGAGGCGACCGCCCTATGACGCTGTCACGCACGACCGCCGCGCCGATCATCGCCCAATCGGACGGCACGCTGCTGCTGGACGATCGGCTGCCGGGGTTCGGCGAAGCGCAGGCGCTGCTGCGCGCGATCGCGGAGCTTCGGAAGCGCCCCGGCCATCTGCATACTTACCGCATCACGCCCGTCACCGTCTGGAACGCGGCCGCTTCCGGCTGGACCGCCCCGCGCGCCCTTGGCATCTTGCGCGCCCTGTCCAGATACGGCGTGCCGGCACCGCTGGAGCGGGATCTCGCCGCGCAGTTCGCCAAGTACGGCAAGCTGCGCCTCGGCGTTCAAGACGGCGAGCTACGTCTGCTGGCGAAGGACCCCGCGCTGCTCGCGACAGTTGCCGCCCTGAAGGGGGGTGTCCGGCTGGATGCGACTGTCCGAGGACGGCGGTTACGCGGTCGTTCGTCCCGATGCCCGAGGCTGGCTCAAGCGCGAACTGGCGCTGGCCGGCTACCCGGTCATCGACGATGCCGGTTATCGAAGCGGGGGAGCCGCTGCCGCTGGCGCTGCGTAGCTCCGGCGGATTGACCGGACTGCGCGACTATCAGCAAGCGGCCGTGGACGCGCTGCTTGGCGGGGAAGGCGAAGCCGCCCGAGCAGCGACTGCCGAATCGACCGCTCCGGCCGCCGCGGGCGGCAGCGGGGTCGTCGTGCTGCCCTGCGGCGCCGGCAAGACGTGGGTAGGCATCGGCGCGATCGCACGTCTCGGCTGCGAGACGCTCATTCTGACGCCGAACACGGTGTCGGTCACCCAGTGGATCCGCGAACTGCGCCGCGCGACAACGCTGGGGGACGATCAGATCGGCGCCTATACCGGGGACCGCAAGGAGGTGCGGCCCGTGACGGTCGCCACCTACCAGGTGCTGTCCAGCCGCGGCGGCGAGCGCGGGACTAACGCGCATTGGCCGTTGTTCCAAGACCGCAACTGGGGGCTCATTATTTACGACGAGGTGCATTTGCTGCCGGCTCCGGTGTTTCGCCTGACCGCCGAGCTGCAGGCGACGCGGAGGCTCGGGCTGACCGCGACGCTCGTGCGCGAGGACGGCCGGGAGGGGGACGTGTTCGCGCTCGTCGGGCCGAAGGCATACGAGGCGCCGTGGAAAAGCCTGGAGGAGGCCGGCTGGATCGCCGAAGCCTCCTGCAGCGAAGTGCGCGTGCCGCTGGAGCCGGACTGCGCCGAGCGGTATGCGGACGCCCCCGCGCGCGCCCGCAGCCGGATCGCGGGCGAAAATCCGCGCAAGGCCGAGGTCGTCCGCGCGCTGCTGGCACGCCACGAGGGCGAGCAGGCGCTCGTGATCGGCCAATATCTCGACCAGCTCCGCCGCGTGTCCCGGGAGCTCGGGCTGCCGCTCGTGACCGGCGATATGCCGCACGGCGAGCGGCAAGCGCTGTTCGACCGCTTCAACCGGGGCGAGCTGCGCGCGCTGGCGCTGTCGAAGGTCGCGAACTTCGCGGTCGACCTGCCGGACGCCGCCGTGGCCGTTCAAATCTCCGGCAGCTTCGGATCCCGGCAGGAGGAAGCGCAGCGCCTCGGGCGCATCCTGCGGCCCAAGGCGGACGGGGGCGGCGCTTCGTTCTACTCGCTCGTCAGCGAACACACGGACGAAGTGGAGTACGCCCGCCGAAGGCAGCGATTTCTCGTCCAGCAGGGCTACCGCTACGAGGTGCGGCGCTGGACGGAAGACGGGAGCGCGGCGGATCGGCCGGCTGCGGAGAGCTCGCGATGAAGACGCGGGACATCGTCGCCGAGCTGCCCAAGGGAGCGCTGGCTTGGCTGAGGGAAGGCCCATGGACGGCCGGTAGGCTTGCCCATGGGAGAAGCCTCGCGGAAGCGCTGGCCGATCCGTCCCGCGCGGCCGAGTGGGCCGAGGCGGCGCCGCCGCTCGCGCGGGACACGCTCGCGCTGATCGTCCAACGCTTCGGTCCCGCGCCGTTCCCGGAGGAAAAGCTTGCGCCGGAAGGCGGCAGGCCGCCGTTCGGCTGGACGGGGGCGGAGCTCCGGCTCGCCGTCCAGTTGCTTCGGCGCGACGGCATCGTATTCGCGTTGGACCGTCCGTGGGGAGACAGGCTGCTCCTCGTGCCCGCGGACATGTGCGCGGTATGGCGCAGGCTGCTGCTCCCGCTGCGCGTAACGCCGCTGCCCGAAGGGGCGTGGATGGACAGCTGCGATGCCGCCGCTTCGCCGCTGTCCCATGAGCTGGTCGCCGCATGGTCGGCGATCCGAAGGTCAGGCCTGACGCTCACGGCCAAGGGAGCGCCTCGCAAGCAGGATGCCGCCAAGCTTGCGGCCGCCATGCGCCTTGCGTCCGAGGACATCCCGCCGCTTACCGTTCCGCCGGCATGGGAAGCGCTCCCCGCATCCGCAGTTCTGGCGCTCCTCCTGGGCCGCTCGATCGGCATGCTGAAACGGCGCGGACAGGCGATCGCGGCGGAGCCGGACAAGGCCGCAGAGGCTTGGCTCGCGCTGCCTGCCGCCGAAGCGGAGCTTCGCCTGCTCGAGCAAGCTGCGGACAGTCTGCTTGCGGCCGGAGCGCCCGGCGCCTGGCTGGCCGCGGAATCGCTGCGCGATCTGGCGCCGATGCGCTGGTATTTGGCTGCGGACATCGCGAAGGCGCTGCCGACGAAGGAGGCCGCCGGGGCTGCCGAAGCCTGGATCCGGTTCCTTCGCGCAGCCGGGTGGATGGAGACGGGGAGCGGCGCGGAAGGCGCTGCCCTGCGTTGGATCATCGAGCCGAATCCCGGGCGACTGATGGCGTCGGCGGACGGCTACGACCGCTACGAGCTTATGCCCGATCTCGAGGCGATCGTGCCGCCGGAGGTGCCGCCCGGCGCCAGATGGGAGCTCGAGTTGTTGGCGCGCCGCCTGTCGGAGGACGTCGTGGCCGTCTATCGGATCGATGCGGGCGCTTGCCGCCGGGCGCAAGCGGACGGGACGAGCCTCGAACAGGCACGCTCCGCGCTGGAGCGCGGCTCGGGCGCGCCGCTTCCCGGCGCCGTCGACATCGCGCTGCGAGACTGGTTTCACGCAGCGCCCGCGAACTCGGCTGGGCAGCCGGCACGGCCTTCTGAAACGCCGCCGCCGGATAAATCGCCGCTTCGGGTACTGAGCGTGGAGCGGCCGATTGTACGGCGTGACGAAAGCCATGACGAGGCGACCCACGGCGATTTCTTCGGGTGCGCCGATGCGGCCGCGCGTATAGACGGAGCAGGTCCAGCCAGGTCCTGGGATGCGAAGGCGCCGATCCTATCCCGCAGGCTTTATCCCGGCGCGGATGGCGTCCCGCCCGGCTGGCTGCGGCAGCCGGCTGCTTATCATGCATCGACGCGCAAAGAGATCGTGGAGCGGGCGATCGGCTGGCGCGCCGGATTGCGGCTGAGCAAGGACGGCGCCTGGATAGATTTTGTGCCGGAGCGCGTCGTGCCTGACGAGCATGGCGGCTGGCGCGTCCGGGGCCGGCCCTTCGTCCGGGAGGCCGGCAGCGGCAAGCCTGTGCTCGCCGAAAACCCGGTCGACCTCGAAGCCTTAGAGATCGGTACGCTCATGATCTCGCTTCCGGAAGCGGAGCATGCCGAGATCTACCGGCCGATCACTTGACCCCCTCGATGCGAATATGTGATATGATAGACTATGTATCCCAAGCGCATAAGGGGCAGGTGGTTAAGTCTTGACCATGGTTAAATCCCTCCCTGCGGCGGAGGCGTCCGTCGGCTATTCGCCGGATCCCGCGGCCGACCTTACGGCGATCGCGGCACGCGCCTTCGAGCTGGGAGATCTGATAAAGCACTCCGCTTTGACGGAGAATTACGTATACTGGAAGCGCTCCGTGGAGCGCAGCGGCGAAGCGCAGCTTCGGATCCGCGAGTTTCTCAAGGCCAAGGACAAGTTCAGCGAGTGCGAGCGGTTCGGTCATTTTCACCCGGATTACAACGAGGCGCTGGACCAAGTTTACGCGGCCGAGGCGAAGCTCGAGGAGATCGAGGCGGTCCGCCGCTTCAAGGAAGCGGAGCGCGCGGTCGACCTGCTGCTCCACGAAGTATCGCTGCTGATCGCGCATTCGGTGTCCGAGTCGATCAAGGTGCCGGACAACGATCCGAACCCCAAGGCGTCGGGCTGCGGCAGCGGCGGCAGCTGCTCATGCGGCAGCGGAGGCTGCGGATAATACGAACGCCGGCTTGGGCCGGCCTGCGGAACGGAGGAGCTTCATGTTCGCCGAACGGATCGGCTACATCGTATGGTTCAGCGATTGGAAGGCGGCGCGCGCGCTGGACAAGTACGGCAGCCTGCATTATATGTCTCGCAAGATGAATTACGCCGTCCTCTACATGGACGCGGAAACCTCGGAGGACACGGTGCGCAATCTGCAGCGGTTGCCTTACGTCCGCAAGATCGAGCGCTCCTACCGGGGCGAGATCAAGACCGAGTATGAGAGCAACGTGCCGGACAAGACCCGGTTCTACGGGCTCTAAGCGAGTGGCAAGCGATTGGAGCGCCGCGCCGGCGACCGGGCCGGCGCTCTTTTTTTTATAGTCAAAAAAGAGGTCTGGACATTAAAAAAAATGTAAAGTATGGAATCTATTTTTTTTAATGTTGAATGTACGGGAATATTTGCGATAGAATGTATATATATGCCTAATATCTCAAACCCTTTATAGGTCTTTTGGCTCATTCGAGCGAGGGAGGGAAGTCCCGTGAAAGACAAGCAAACGGAGCGTTGGAGCACGTACGAGCCTTTTTTTCGTTGAGCTTGGGGATAAAAAAAGTCGCGGACATCATCATTACGAATCATGCTCGCGTTCGTTGGACGGACCGCGTCGAATCCGAAAAGACGGGCTTTTCCGATATCGCCGAATTTTTGTGGCAGTGTCTGAAAGAGGGGCGCGTCGTATCGTATTACCGCAACGAAGAGGACGTCTACACGATCGACGACGACCTCGTGTTCGTGGCGGAGTTCGCCGTCTCCGAAAAGGAAGTCGACTTGATCGGCAATCCGCTCCACAAGATGATCGTCGTGACCTTTCTCGGCAGAATGTCGGAGACGATGGAGCTGCGGGATCTGAAGACGTACTATTCCTGGCTGCGGCATTCGCGCCGCATGACGCTGATCAAAAACAATCGCAAACGTCGCTAAATCTATTCATATGAAGGCATGCCGCGAGGCATGCTTTTTTTTTGCACTTCTTTCTTTGCGCGTCTTTTTTGCACGTCTTTTTTTGCATGTCTTTTTTTGCATGTCTTTAATTGCATCCTTTTGGCTGGCTTTTTGCATGACTGAAGCGATTGGCCAAAGCGGCGAAGATCGCCGCGGCCGATTATGTTATAATGCATTCAAATGTCCGGAAGGCGGGAATTCGAAAATTATGGCGTTGAACGTGCATCAACTCCACACCTTTTACGCGGTGGCCGAGAGGGGGGAGCTTTTCCGCCGCCGCACAGACGCTGCACATGACGCAGCCCGCGGTGACGATGCAGATTCAGGCGCTCGAGGAGCGGTTCGGGGCGAAGCTGTTCCGAAGGTCCGCCAAGAAGCTCGAGCTGACCGATGCCGGGCGCGCCCTCCTGCCCCAAGCGCGCAAGGCGATGGAGCTGATGCGGGAGACGGACGAGGTTATGGCCGTCCACGCCGAACAGCTCAAGGGCCGGCTTAAGTTCGCCGCCAGCCTGACGATCGGCGAATACGTGCTGCCGCGCCTGCTCGCGCCTTTTTTTGAAAAAATACCCGGATTTGTCGCTAAGCATGCGCATCATCAATACGTCCGAGATTATCGAGGAGATCGAAAATCACGGCCTTGCCTTCGGACTGGTCGAAGGACGCGCGGAAGGCCCGGGTTTGATCGCCGAGCCGGTCATGAACGACGAGCTCGTGCTTGTCGTGCCCGCGGGGCACCCGTTCGCCGCCCGCAGCGAGGTCGAGCTCGAAGAAGTGCTGAAGGAGCCGATGGTGCTGCGGGAGACGGGATCGGGCACGCGGCAGGTCATGGAGGAGGAGCTCCTCCGGCACGGCGCGCAGCCTTCGGACCTGCGGGTCGTGAGCGACTTCGGGAGCACCGGCGCCGTGAAGTCGGCCGTCGAGGCCGGCCTGGGGCTGTCCTTCGTCTCGGTATGGACGATCCGGCACGAGGCCGCGCTCTCGCTGCTCGCGCCGGTTAAAATCCGGGGCGTATCGTTCCGCAGGCAGTTTTACGCGGTTCGCCAGCAATCGTCCGACCTGCCGATCGCAGGCGCGTCGCTGCTAGATTACTTAAGGGGGATTCAAGCTTGAAGAGAGCGGACCTGCATACGCATACGACCGCGTCGGACGGTCTTCACAAGCCTTCCGAAAACGTCCGCATGGCAGCGGAGGCGGGCCTCTCCGCCATCGGCATCACCGATCACGATACGGTGGCCGGCCTGAACGAAGCCAGACAAGCCGCTAAGACATACGGCATCGAGGTCGTGCCCGGCGTCGAGATCAGCACGGCGCAGGACGGCCAGGACATCCACATTCTCGGTTATTACGCGGACGACCGCGATCGGGTATTCCTGGCGCGGCTCGCTTCGCAGCGGCGCGTGCGCGATTCGCGCAACGAGCTGATCGTGGCGAAGTTGAACGAGCTGGGCGTGAGCCTCTCCTGGGAGACGGTGCTCGACGCGGCGGGACGGGACCGAGGGCCGGACGAGACGGTCGGCCGGCCGCATATCGCCGAAGCGATGGTCAGGATCGGGGCGGTAGGCTCCCTGCAGGAGGCGTTCGACCGGTACCTGGCCGAGGGCAAGCCGGCTTATGTCCTGCCGCCGCGGATCGCGCCGGCCGAAGCGATCGCCTGGATTCACGAGGCCGGCGGGGCCGCCGTCGTCGCCCATCCCGGGCTGTACGGCGCGGACGAAGCCGTCGAGTCGCTGCTGCGAGACGGCTTCGCGGACGGCGTCGAGGCATATCATTCGGACCATACGGCCGAAGACGAGCGTCGCTATGCGGCGATGGCGGAGCGGTACGGCGTCATCGCGACAGGCGGTTCCGATTTTCACGGCGAGCGCAAGGGTCGGGTGTATCACGGTCCGATCGGCTGGCGATCGGCCGGTGCGGACGTCGTGCACGCGCTCAGGGAGCGGGCGAAGGATCGGCGGGCGGCGCGCCTGTCGGACTCGCCGGCCGGCGGCGGTATTGCATCGGACTGACGCCGTAGTAGGCGCCGAAATGCCGCGTAAAAGGATGAATCGACGGGTAGCCGAGCTTGTCCGCGACGGCGGTGATCGTAAGGTCGCTTTCGCGGAGCAGAATCGCCGCCCTGCGCATCCGCAGGCGGTGCTGGTAGGCTTTGGGCGTGAAGCCCGTCTCCCGAAGGAACAGCTCGTGAAAATAGGTGCGGCTAAGACCGCACATCTCCCACCATTCGCCGACGCTCTCTCGCCGGCCGGGATTGTGCTCGAGCCGCTCGAGCAGCTTCACGATCCGGTAGTCGCTCGGCCTCCGCGTATGGCGCGCGTTAAACCAATTCAGCATCCACGCATACATCATGCTGTTCAGAATCTCGCTGCGATAGTAGCGGGATTCTTCGTATACCCGGACGATCCGAAGCAGCTCCTCGTAGAGCTGCGGGTCGTCCTGGAGCGACGATACGCCGGGGAGGGCGTCCAACTCCGCGCACGGGCAAGCGACGGAGACGGCGCCAAGCTTAAAGGGCTCGGGCGCGTAAATGAAAATGCGGTTCAGCGAAACGGGGTTTTTAGCGTCCCAAAGGTCGAAGTACAAATTAAAAGAGGAAAGCGGCCGCTCGGGCGAGATATGGAATGCGTGAGGCTGGCCAGGACGCAAGAAGACGAGCGCCCGCTTGTCCAACGGATACCGTACGTCCTCGATCTCCATTTCCCCGCCGCCCTCCGGGAACAAGTGCATCGCGTACACGCTGCATACCCGGAGCCCTTCATTCGCGCTTCCGTCGTAGACGTATGGCATCAGATCGCCCAGATAAGGCGTCATATCGGATAGGCTTTTCATATCGGGACCTCCTCACAAACAAGAAAATGACCGGATGAATCGTCAAATAAGTGGATGCGCTAACAAATACGAAACGCTCCTCTCATGGTACGATATCGATGACGATATGAAAAGCGTTCGTTCTGATATGCGGACGATCAAACAAATAGGATCGCAACGGAGCCGCCGGCGGAAGCGATAGAATTCTTGAAGGGTGAATGGACGATGAGCGAAACGAAGCTATGGTACGACAAGGGCGCGGACGGCTGGAAGCAGGGACTGCCGCTCGGCAACGGGAAAATGGGAGCCGTCATTTACGGAGACGAGGCGCGCGAGGTTTGGAGCTTGACGGAAGTAACTTATTGGTCGGGCAAGCCGGAGGAAACGCCGTTCGCGCCGCGTGACAAATCGGATCTTGAAACGCTTAAAAGCCACTTCTGGAACGGCGATTTTGCGGCCGGCGAGGATCGTGCCGCGGCGCTGCTGCAATCGGAAAAGGGGAATTTCGGCACGAACATGCCGATGTGCGATCTGATTCTGACGTTCACGGACGCCATCGGAGGGGGGAGTGACGCGGGAACTGGATCTGGAGACAGCGCTGTACGCGTTCTCATCCGACGATCGGACGGGCATCCGCCGGGAAGCGCTGGCGAGCCACGCGGATGGCGTGATCGCAGGGAGCCTAACGAGCGCCAGAGCGGGCGGCGTATCCTTCACGCTCGCGCTCGAGGGCCGGACGGAGCGCTTCACTTCTACCGCGGATCCGGCAACGGGCGTCCTGTCCTTCGCCGGCAGGGCGACGGAGACGATGCATAGCGACGGCCAATGCGGCGTACGGGCGGAGGGACGCGTTCAAGTCGTCGCGCGCGGCGGACGGGTGACGGCGCGCGGCGGACGTCTGGTCGTCGAGGGAGCCGACGAGGCGTGGATCTACGTCGCCGCGAGCACGGATTACGACCGAGAAGGCGAGGCGTGGCGCACCGAATGCGCGGCCGCGGTCGAACGGGCCGCGGCCAAAGGATACGCGAAGGTGCGCGAGGATCATGTCGCCGACTATCGCACTTTATTCGGCCGCGTAGAAGCGACCCTTGGAGACGCGTCGGAGAGCGGCGTTCTGCCGACCGACGAGCGAATGAGCCGTTTGCGCGAAGGCGCGGACGATCCCGGCCTGTTCGCGCTGTTTTTCCAATACGGACGCTATCTGACGATCGCGGGCTCGCGGGCGGATTCGGCGCTGCCGCTTCACCTGCAAGGCATCTGGAACGACGGCGAGGCCAACCGCATGGCCTGGAGCTGCGACTATCATCTCGACATCAACACGGAGATGAACTACTTCCCGACCGAGGCGGCGAACCTGGCCGACTGTCATCTGCCGCTCCTGCGCTACGTGGAGCGCCTGGCCGAAGCGGGACGCCGCACCGCGCGCGACTTCTATGGCGCGCCGGGCTGGGTCGCGCACGTGTTTTCCAACGCCTGGGGCTTTACGGCGCCGGGCTGGCATTATTCATGGGGGGCTGAACGTGACGGGCGGGCTGTGGCTGGCCGAGCAGCTCCGCGTCCATTACGAATACGGGCTCGACGACGACTTCCTGCGGCGAAGCGCGTACCCGGTGCTTAAAGAGGCGGCGCTATTCTACCTGGACTATATGAGCGTCCATCCGGAGAAGGGCTGGCTCGTGACCGGGCCTTCCAATTCGCCGGAGAACAGCTTCTTTGCCGGAGCGGGCCGCGAACGCAGCTACGCATTGTCCATGGGCGCGACGCTCGACCAGGTGCTCGTGCGCGACCTGTTCGCGTTTTGTCTGGCCTCCGCGGAGCGGCTTAGCATCGACGATGACTTCCAGGATCGGCTGCGCAAGGCCGTCAGCCTGCTGCCGCCGCTGCAGATCGGCGCGGGCGGCCAACTGCAGGAATGGCTGGAGGACTTCGGCGAGGCGCAGCCGGACCACCGGCACGTGTCCCATTTGCACGCGCTTTTCCCCGGCGCCCAGGTAACCCCGCGCGACACGCCGGAGCTGGCCGAAGCGGCTAGGCGTACGCTCGCGAACCGGATGGACGCCGCCGAGCTCGAGGACGTGGAGTTCACGCTCGCGCTGTTCGCGGGCGGCTTCGCAAGGCTCGGCGACGGAGAGCTGGCGCTTCGCCAGCTCTCCTATCTGGTCGGACGGCTGTGCTTCGACAATTTGCTGACTTACTCCAAAGCCGGCATCGCGGGAGCGGAGAGCAATATTTTCGTCGCGGACGGCAACTTCGGCGGGACGGCCGCCTTCGCGGAAATGCTGATGCAAAGCCATGGCGGCGTCATCCACCTGCTGCCCGCCTTACCGGCGAGCTGGCATAACGGCAGCATTCGGGGATTGAGAGCCCGGGGCAACGCCGAGGTCGATCTGACTTGGTCGGACGGCGCGCTGACGAGCGCGACGATCCGGGCGGGCTCCGATCTGCAGGCGGCGCTGCGTTACCGGGAACGCGAAGTCGGCCTAAATCTGCGGGCCGGCAAAGCGATCGTCGTGGACGCCGAGCTCCGGGCTTGACTTGACGCCAAGCGCGAGCCGAATCATAGGACGAAAGGTTGCGACAACTACGGGACTGCCGATAACGGCGGACCGGTAGTTGTCTTTCGTGTATAATGATGCTACTGAGAAAAGGGGGGGGTCGGACGTTGCCGAAGCATTCGAGGATCTACCGGAACTTTCTGCTCTCCTATCTCGTCATCCTGATCCTGCCAAGCATCGCGGGTTACATGTCCTACCGGACCTCGATCGAAGTCACGCAGTCGATCTCGATCGAAAACGGCGTCACCCAGCTGCAGAACGCGCAGCAGCTGCTGGAGCGCAGAATGGCCGAGGTCGAGGGCTTCACCCGGCAGCTGGCGCTGAACCAGGATCTGTTCGTGCTCATGAACGAGAAAAAGAGCGACGGCGACGTCAATTTGTACAGCATCTGGAACGTGCTGCGGAGCGTCATGGTATTCGGCCAAACCAACGACTTCCTGCGGAACTACTACATCTATTTGCGGAACTATAACGTCGTCCTGACGCCGGGCTCCGCTTATTTCCGTCCCGAGCATTACTACGAGACCGCGCATTATCAAAATATGACGCTGGACGACTGGCGCAATACGATATTGAACAAGCCCCACAGCCGGGAGATCCTGCCGCTCAGCCCGTTCGAGGACGGCGACGGCCAGACGTCCGTCATTTCGTATATGCAATCGCTTCCACTGGATAGCTTCAGCGAGGTCTCCCCGGCTACCGTCGTCGTCATCATCGACGAGAAGACGATTCAGAGCCTGCTGACGGGACTGAAGGATCGGTACGGCGGCTGGACGTACATCAGCGACCGCGAAGGGAAGACGCTCAGCCGGCAAGGCATCGAGGAAAAAGAGATACTCGAGCTGAACGGGACGGACGGCTTGCTTGCGGACGAACAGAGCCAATTTTACGGCGACGATCTGGTCATCGCCATTCAGTCGGACAAGACAGGATGGACGTACCGTGCGGGCATCCCGCGGGCCGTGCTCATGGAAAACGCCAACCATATCAAATTCATCACGTGGACGGTGACGGCCGTCGCACTGGTCGTCGGACTGCTGGCGGGCATCGTCTTGTCGTACCGGAACAGCGCCCCGATCAACCGGCTGCTCGGCGTTTTTCGCGACCAATTCGGTAAGGACCAGCCGCCGCTCGGCAATGCCTACGACTTCCTGCACGGGAATGTGGCCAATATGCTGACGAGCAACAAATGGCTGCAAAGCGAGCTTGACCGGCAGCTCCCGCTCGTGCAGGATGCCTATCTGAAGCGGCTGCTCTCCGGCGAATTCCAGACGCGCGACGAGGCCGAGGCCGCGGCGGACCAAGCCGGTCTCCGGTTCGGCTTCGCGTCCGGCGCCGTCGGCATTTTGCGCGTCGAAGGCTACGCCGGGCTGGATACGGTCGAGATTCTGAACGAATTGAATGCCGCGCGCCTGCTCGTCAAGCAAAACTTGCGAGAGCTGTTCCCCGATCTGCAGATGACGGATATGGGCTCGGACCGGGTCGCGGCGCTGTTCGGCTATCTGCCCGAGCAGCCGGAGGAAGCGGGGGAACGCGAGATCGAGAGCCTGCTGCGGCCGCTCGCCGCCCGCTTGTTCGACGAGTACAAAATTTCCGTCACCGCAGCGTTCGGCGAAAGCTTCGGCACGGCGCTTGAGGTCAGCCGCTCGTGCGAGCAGGCGCGGGAGACGCTGGAATACGCCGATTACGCCGTCCGAAAGGACATTTTATGGCATCGCGACATCCGTTCGGATAGCGCGACCTATTATTATCCGCTGGAGACGGAGCTTCGGCTCATCGGCACGATCCGGGCGGGCGAGCGGGAAGAGTCGCGCCGGATGGTGGAGGAGCTGCTCGCGCGCAATGCGGAGAGCCGGGAGCTCTCGCCGGACATGAAGCGCCAGCTGATCGGGGAGTTAAAGGGAACGCTGCTCAAAGTGCTCGACCAGAAGACGTTCCAATCCGCCGAACCGTTCGAATCGGTCAAAAACCGCACGCTGGCGATCCAGGAGACGGATTCGCTGGAGGCGGTCCGCGAGGAGATCGGACAAATTACCGATACGCTGTGCGGCGTCGTGGCCGCGAAGAAAAACGATTTGCACCACAAAACGGTAGAAGAGATCAAGAAATACATCGCGCAGAAGTATTCCGACGCCGAGCTCACGCTGTACAAGGTAGCCGAGCAAGTGGAGCGGCCGGAGAAGTACATCTCGCAGCTGTTCAAGGACGTCACCGGAACGAATCTGTCCGATTACCTGGAGAAAATCCGCATGGATCATGCGGCCGAGCTGCTGCGGGACCGAAGCGCGACGATCGACGAGATCGCGTACAGGGTCGGCTACAATAGCTCGCATTCGTTCCGCCGGGCGTTCAAGCGGGTGTCGGGCGTATCGCCGAGCGCATACAGACAGTCTTTTGATTGATTTTGCTTTTCCGAAATGACCGTCAGGGGGGAATCCCCTGGCGGTTTTTTGCGCTGTGCGCATCATGGGAGGCGAAAATGGACCGCGTAGGCGGACGTAAAGCCGCTATTGGGGGGAAGACGATTGATGATCGGAGCGTTGCGCACTTCGGAGCCGCTTATTCAGTATTTAAGGCTTGCAAAACGGGCTTCGAACGATAAAAACGGACGCTGAGTCCGCTTGCAGGCTCAAAGGCGGCTGCAGCGTAAAATAACGGCGCCGGTGTCCGAAACGAAAATCAGGTGCCCGATTGGCTTCGTCCCGGCCCTTGGCGCCGCCCGCCCGACCGTACCTGTTTCCCGATGGCCCGTCCGCGCGTCAGATCAGGGAAAATGGGCCGTTCTAGGGCGAATCGGCTCCCCGAAATCGGGTTTTTGGTACGCCGAAATCCCGATTTGTACCTTCCGAACAGCGATTTGATTGCGCTATCATCGGACCTGTAGAAAGCGCTGCCACGCTAAATCGGCGCTAGGGAACGATAGGAGGGGATCGTCGAAGATGGATGGAGAAATCGCATGGGAAGGCAACGCGCAGCCGCAGCCGATCCGCAAGCGGATGAAAAGGAGCCGGACGCTCGAAGCCAGGAAAAGCTTCAAGAAACATTGGCAGCTGTACCTGGTCGTCCTGCCGCCGCTTTTGTTCTTTCTGATTTTCAAGTATTACCCGATGGCGAACGCCGTGCTCGCCTTCAAAGATTACAACGTTATTAAAGGCATCTGGGGAAGTCCCTGGGTGGGGATGCGGAACTTTAAGCTCTTTTTCGACAACCCGATCTTCTGGGACCTGATCCGCAATACGATCCTGCTGAGCGGCTACCTGCTGCTGGCGGGCTTTCCGATCCCGATCCTGCTCGCGCTCATGCTCAACGAGATCCGCAGCGGGCGATTCAAGCGCATCGTGCAGCTCGTGACCTTCGCGCCTTACTTTATCTCGACGGTCGTCATGGTGTCGATCATCATGCTGTTCCTGGCGCCGAGGCTCGGCTTCGCCAACGTCGCCTTGAACCACCTGGGCTTCGATTCGATCAACTTCCTCGGCGAGCCCGGCATGTTCCGCTCGATCTACGTCTGGTCCGACATCTGGCAGACGGCCGGCTACTCGGCGGTCATCTACCTGGCGGCGCTGGCGGGTATCGACCCGACGCTGTACGAGGCGGCCAAAGTAGACGGCGCATCCCGGTTCCAGAAGATCGTTCATGTCGACCTGCCGGGCATCCTGCCCACGATCGTCGTCATTCTGATCCTGAACGTCGGCAACGTCATGGCGATCGGCTTCGAAAAGGTGTACCTGCTTCAAAACCCGCTGAACCAGTCGACCTCGGAAATCATCGCGACCTATGTCTACAGCATCGGCCTGCTGAACGCCAACTACAGCTTCGCTACCGCGGTCGGACTATTCAACTCGGTCATTAATCTGGTCCTGCTGCTCCTGGTCAACGGCATCGCCAAGCGCCTGACGAACAGCAGCATCTGGTAGAAAGGAGATTCGAACATGCAAGCACAAGCCGCAACCAAGCGAACGGCCATCCGGGAATCGACCGGCGACCGTCTGTTCATGGCCGTCGTCTATACGATCCTCACGATCGTCCTGATCGCCGTCCTGTATCCGCTCATTTACATCCTCAGCAGCTCGATCAGCAGCCCCGCCGCCGTCACGTCCGGACGCGTCTTCCTGTGGCCGGTGGACATTTCCTTCAAAGGCTTCGAGACGCTGTTCAACACGCCCGCCATCTTGACCGGGTACGGCAATTCGATCTTCTATACGGCGGCCGGCACGCTGATCAGCGTCGCGCTGACGGTGATGATCGCCTACCCGCTGTCGCGCAAAACGTTTTTCGGACGCAACGCCCTCATGATGATCGTCACCTTCACGATGATTTTCAGCGGCGGCCTGATTCCGACCTACATGGTTGTCAAGTCGCTCCATCTGATCGATACAAGGTGGGCGCTGCTCATCCCGAACGCGATCTGGGTGTGGCAGGTCATCATCGCCCGCACGTTTTTTCAAGCTTCGATACCCGATGAACTCGCCGAGGCCGCCGAGATCGACGGCTGCAGCGACTTGCGCTTCATGCGCAGCGTCGTCATCCCGCTCTCCAAGCCGATTCTCGCCGTGCTGGTGCTCATGTACGCCGTCGGTCAGTGGAATGCTTACTTCGACGCGCTGATCTACCTGAAGTCCGCGAACCTGTTCCCGCTGCAGCTCGTGCTGCGCAGCATCATCATCCAGAACAACAGCTCCGGCATGATGGACGCGATGAAAATGGTCGAGCGGCAGCAGCTGTCCGAGCTGCTCAAGTATTCGCTTATCGTGGTGGCGACGCTGCCCGTGCTCATTATTTATCCGTTCGTGCAACGGTATTTCGTGCAAGGCATGCTGGTCGGCTCCGTGAAGGGATAACGCCGTCCGGCGGCGAATGTGAGAGGGGGGATGCGTATGTAGCACGCTGCCGCAAACTTAGCCTGCAACTATCCAAGAAAAGGGAGCGACCCAATTGAAAAAGAGAATCGTAAGTCTGCTGGCGATCGTCATCGCCCTCAGCATGGCACTGGCGGCCTGCGCCAAAAACGAAAATTCGCCCGCCTCGCCGAGCGGCGCCTCATCTTCTTCCGCCGCCGCATCGGGAAGCGCTTCGGCGTCCGCCGCGCCGGTTCCGATCAAAGTATTTTCGATCCAGGAGTCCGGCATCGACCTGACCACGAACAAATTTTCCAAGTTTATCGAGGATAAATTCAATATCAAGTTCGACTGGCAGCTCAATCCGTCCGACGGCGCGAAGGAAAAACGCCAGATCTCGCTCGCGAGCGGCGACTATCCGGACGCCTACATCCTGCCTTCCTACATCGATCATTTCTCGCAGGCCGATCTGCTTAAGTACGGCAAGCAGGGCGTCATCGTCCCGTTGAACGACCTCATCGACCAATACGGCCCGAACATCAAGGCGGCGATGGAAGCGCATCCCGACCTGAAGCAATACATTACGGCGCCGGACGGCAACATCTACGGCCTCGTCTCCTACACGCAATGCTTCCACTGCTCGTATCCGAACAAGATGTGGGTCAACACCAAGTGGATGAAGCAGCTCGGCATCCAGCCTCCGAAGACGACCGAAGAGTTCAAGGCGATGCTCGAAGCGTTCAAGACGAAGGATCCGAACGGCAACGGCAAGCAGGACGAAGTGCCGCTGAGCGGCTCGATCGAAGACTTCGGCGTCCGCGTCGTGCCCTATCTGATGAACGGCTTCGTCTATGACGACGACCGCAATTACCTGAACCTGAAGGACGGCAAAGTCGTCTCCGCGGCCATCACGCCGGAGTGGAAGGAAGGCCTCGCTTATATCAAGTCGCTCTACGACGAGAAGCTGATCGATCCGGGCGCGTTCACGCAAAACGCCGAAGCGTTCAAGAAGATCGGCGAAAACGGCGACGCGCAAATTCTCGGCGCCGGCGCGGGCATGCACCCCGCCATTTTCGTCAACATCGACAAAGGCAACCGCTTCTCCGCCGACTACGACGCATTGCCTCCGCTGACCGGTCCGCACGGCTCGCTGGCGACGCATGACGGCGGCGGCGTCGACCCGGGCGCCAAGTTCGTCATCACGAACAAGGCCAGCAAGGAAGCGCAAGTCGCGTTGATCAAAATGGTCGACTATATGTTCACGCCGGAAGGCCAGACGAACGGCGCATCCGGCATGGAAGGCATCGATTGGGAGAAGCCGGGTCCGGACGACGTGGCCCTGGACGAGAGCATCAAAGCGCAGTTCAAGCCGATTCCGGCGACCGAAGGCGAAGCGCCTCGCAATGCGGGCTGGAGCGGCGTCGCCCACTTCTACCAACCGAAGGAATACCGCGACAGCTTCGTCTCTGCGACGGACATCTACGATTCGGCCGGCTATGAGCGCAGACTGTACCAAGCGACCCTCGAGTATCAAGGCCACGAGCCGAAGGAGCTGTTCCCGCTCTGGTCGCTGTGGATCGATCCGTCGCTGACCGACGAAGCCAGCATCCTGCAAACGAACCTGAAGAACTACATCGAGCGCAGCGAGCTTCAATTCATCACGGGCAATCTCGACCTGAACAAGGACTGGGACAGCTACGTGAAGGGCCTGAAGGACCTGAAACTGGATCGTTACCTGGAAATCCTGCAGCAAGCGTACGACAAGGCCGCGAAGTAAGCACGAACCGGCCGGCATAGAATCGCGCAGCACAGGCCTTCTGGCCGCAAAGCCGGAAGGCCTGGCTCGTCATGCCCGAAAAAGGAATTCGAGGGGGAGGCGGGCTTGTGAAACCGCGTAGGCAACGCATCCAACGTACAATGGAGGACAACGCTTGAACGTCATGGAACGGGCAGCCGCCCACGGCATCCGCTACGACCGTCCGGCCGCTACCTTCTTCGAAGGGGCGCTGCTCGGCAACGGCAAGCTCGGCGCCGTCGTCACGACCCGGCCCGACGCGATCGTCATTCACTTCGGACATAACAACGTATGGGACATCCGCATCGCGGAAAACAACAAAGAAATGATCGGCACCTTCGAGAGCCTGTTCGCGAGGCTCAAGGAGATTCCCGCGCATTACGGCTCGCTTTCCGAAGACCCCTGGTATCGAGAATACGTGGAGATGGCGGCCGAAAATTACGCCAGGCCGTATCCGCGACCGATGCCCTGCGGCTCGCTCTTGCTCGGCTTCGACCGGCGGCGGGTCGAGGTGCTCGGCCACACGCTCCGCATACACGACGGCATGTGCGAGATCGATTTGCTCGCGGACGGCAAGCAAGTGCAGCTTTTGACGTTCGTCGAGCAAGATTCGGACGCGCTGCGAGTGGCGCTCAGGACGGATGGCGGACCGGAAGACGTACCGATCGCGTTCAACCGCGTCAAGCTGATCGCCGATCCGGAGACGCCGCAAGAGCTGCCTGCCCCGGAGCCCTATATCGATGCACGGCGGGGGCTGATGGCCTTTCGCCAGCGTTTGCCCGCCGCGGTCGGCGGGGAGCCGGAAGATGCCGGAGCAGCAAACGACCGCGCCTTCCGCCTGACGGCGACGTTCGAACCGGCGGCCGCCCTGCAGGCAGGCGTTTCCTCCTGGGAAGGGCTACTGAACCCGGTACAGGCGGAAGGCAGGTTCGAGGTGCGCGTCGCGCTCGACGAGGGACTCGACGCCGACGTGCCGGAGGCGGATGCGGCGCAGCAGGATGGCGAAGCCGAATTTGCAAGCGCATTCGCGAAGTCGGCTGACTGCTGGTCGCGCTATTGGTCGCGCTCCGGCGTGGCGCTCGGCGACGCTTTTCTCGAGCGGGTCTGGTACCGCAATTTGTACTTTTTCAACTGTGCCGTCTCGCCGGACGCGATCTGTCCGGGCTTGTTCGCCAACTGGAGCTACGGCAAGATCGGCTCCGAATGGCATGGCGATTACCACATGAACTACAACACGCAGCAGCCGTTCTGGCTTGCATTTTCGAGCAACCACGTCGACAAGCATCTTGCCTACGTGGACATGGTCGAACGGATCGGGCCGGTCAGCCGCAAATGGGCGCGCGAGTATTACGGCCTGCGGGGCGCTTATTACCCGCACTCCGCTTACCCGGTAGAGATGACAATGATGCCTTATCCCGTCCCGCATTGGGGCTGGGAGATTTGCGAGACGCCATGGACCGTGCAGAGCCTGTGGTGGCATTACCTGTATACGATGGATCTCGAATTTCTCGCCGGACGCGCGTTCGGCCCGATCCGCGACGCCGTGCTGTTCATGGTCGACTATATTAAACGGCCGGACGCGAGGGGCGAAGCTTGGGGCGACGACCGCTATCACGTTTATCCGACCGTCGCGCCGGAGCTGTACGAGCTGACGCCGGGCTTTCGTTTGAACCGGGATTGCATCGTCGACCTGACGTTGACGAAGTTCTTGTTCCGCGCTTTCGGGAAAGCTTGCGCGGCGCTCGGGCGGACGGAGGAGGAGGCGGAGCTGCTCGCGGAGGTAGAGGAGGTGCTGGGTCATTTTCCGGACTATCCGACCGCCCGATCGGCACGCGGCTCCGTGTTCGTCTCGGTGCCGGGAGAAGATCCGGAGGTCGTCTACAACGTGCCGAACGGCGTCGCTACGGTATTTCCGGGCGAGGACCACGGCTTGCATTCGCCGCCGGACGAATATGCGATCGCGGCGAACAGCTACCTCAACCATCGCAACGAGGGCGGCAACGATCTGGTGTTTTACGCGATGGCCGGCGCTCGCCTGGGCATGCTCGATCTCGAACGGTTCAAACGTCAGATCGATTACTGCCTGCTGCCGAACGGTACCTGCACCGACAAGCTGCTCGAGGCAGGCGGCCGCTATTCGGATACGACGCCGTTCGATTATATGGGGCAAATGGGCATCTGGTTCGAAAACTTCGCGCTTCCGGCCGTCATTAACGAATGTCTGCTGCAGAGCTACAACGGCATTTTGCGGCTGTTCCCCAACTGGCCCAAGCACCTGCCGGCTTCGTTCGCCACGCTGCGGGCCGCCGGCGGCTTCCTCGTAAGCGCTTCCTTCGAAAGCGGCAGCGTACAATGGGTCGAGCTGGTCAGCGAGGCGGGCGCTCCCCTCCAGATCTACAATCCGTGGCCGGGCGATGCGACCGTTCTGCGGGACGGTGCCGAGGAGACGGCATCCGGCGCGCTGCTGGCGCTCGATGTGCCGGCGGGCACGTCGATTCGGCTGACGCCGGTTAAAGATGGACGCTATCATTCAACAAGGAGCTGATCGGTTTGCATCGAATCCTTAAGACAAAAGGTCTCGTTCTGCTGCTCGTCGTCGCGCTCTTCGCCCAGCTCGGACTCGTCGCGCCAGACGCGAATCGGGCCGCCGCAGCCGACAAAGAGCTGGCGCAGAAGCCCTACATGGGCTGGAGCAGCTACAGCATGCAGGTGTACGACGGTCCGTCCGGCGGCTGGACTTCCGCTGCCAAGATCAAGCAAATGTCCGACGCGATGCACGAAAAGCTGCAGTCGCACGGTTACAACTACATTAATATCGACGCGGGCTGGAACGGCGGCATGGACGAATACGCCCGGCCGATCCCGAGCGAGACGCTGTATCCGGACGGCTTTCAGAGTGTAATTGACTACGTCCACGCCAACGGACAGAAGATTGGGATCGATTTGATCCCGGGCTTGTCTCCGGCCGCATATGAAGCCAATCTGCCGATCTACGGCACCGAGAGCTGCCACATCCGGGACATTACGAAGCAGCCGATCAAGGACGCGGATTTTTGGGGAATCGGCTACAAGATCGATTTCAACACGAAACCCCTATGCGCCCAGGCATACATCGATTCAATCGCGGATCTGATCGGCTCCTGGGGCATCGACTTCGTCAAGTTCGACAGCGTGACGCCGGGCTCCGGCCACAACGATACGACGATCGACGCGCGCGACGACGTAGCGGCCTGGTCCAAGGCGCTGGCTCGTCATAACATCTGGTTCGAGTTGTCCTGGGCGCTCGATCACAACTACGCGGACGTGTGGAAAAAGTATGCCAACGGCTGGCGCGTCGACTGGGACGTCGAGTCCTACGACCCGAAGGTCGGGCTAACGCAGTGGGCGAACATCGCCAGGCTGTTCCCGGACGCCGCGATCTGGTGGCGCGACGCTGGTCCTCGCACCGGCTGGAACGACTTCGACTCCCTGAACGTCGGCAACGGCGCGATGGACGGCCTGACCAAGGACGAGCGCCAGACGGCGATGAGCTTATGGGCCGTGTCGGCAGCGCCGCTGTACACGGGCAACGACCTGACGCGCCTGGACAGCTACGGCCTCCAGCTGCTGACGAACGACGAGGTCATCGCCGTCGATCAAGCGGGCCGCCCTGCGCATCCCGTATCGACCGCGACGAGCCAGCAAGTCTGGTACGCGAACAACGGCGACGGCACGTATAACGTCGCGGTGTTCAATCTCGGCACGAAAGCCGAATCCATCACGGTGAACTGGGGCGATATCGGGCTGGACGGTCCGGCATCGGTCCGCGATCTCTGGAGCCACAGCGAGCTCGGCACGTTCGAGAAGGGCTATACGGCGGAAAGCGTCGATCCGCATGCATCGCGATTGTTCAAGGTGACGGCGAAGAACGGAACGTCGTTCGTCAACGACGACGACACGGGCTTCGTTTATGACGGCGACTGGACGCGCAACGGCGGCAAGGAAGTGTCGGCCGAGTCGCAGGATCTGACGGTGAACGTTGGCGCGACGGCGCCGGGGTTTGCGCCGGATGCTCTTCAGGAAGCAGGACTCGCGCAAGTTCAAACGACGAACGTTCAGACGTTGGCCGCCGCGGATCATTATTACGTGGTGAACGACGACGATTCGGACGTACAGTACGCCGGAGGCTGGAACGATAGCGACAATCGCGGCTTCGGCGATTATTCGAACGACGTACACTGGACGGAAGGAAACGATAATTCGTTTCAACTGGCGTTCAAGGGCACGGGCATCGACTATATCACCGAAAAAGAAGGGTCTCAGGGCAATGTCGCCATGTACTTGGACGGGGTGCTCCAAGGCACGGCGGACACCTACAATAACGACGGACGCTCGGTGCAGCAAACGGTCTATCGGATCGACGGTCTCGACGGCAATTCCCATACGCTGAAAGGCGTAAAACAGTCCGGCGGCTACGCGCTGCTTGACGCGCTTAAGGTGCATGTCGACCATCTGATCGATCCGGCGGCAGCATCGTTCGACTCGGATCAGCCGGCGGACGTCACGACTGCGCTGAAGGCGGATGCCCGCTATCTGAAAGGCGTGACGCTGAACGGCGGCGCGCTCGCAAATCCTGCGGACTACACGGTAGCAAGCGGTACGGTCACGGTGAAAAAGGATGCTTTCGCGGGGCTCGCTGCGGGCGATGCGACGCTCAGCTTCTCCTTCGCGGGCGGCGATTCGGAAACGAAAACCGTCACGATCAGCGGACAAAGCAGCGCGATCAGTCCAAAATCGGCTTCCTTCGATAAGAAGCCCGCGAAACAAGCCGACGTATCGACGACGCTGACGCTGAACGGCAACACGCTTGTCGGCATCGCGAACGGAGACAAGGCGCTGACGGCCGGCACGGATTATACCGTCGCAGGCAACGCGGTCACCGTCAAGAAGTCGTATCTGGCCACGCTGCCTGTCGGCACCGCGCAGCTGGCGTTTACGTTCAGCGGCGGCGCGGCACAGACGCTGACGATCAACGTGACCGACACGTCCGGCCTTCGTTACGTGCTCGTGAATAACACCGATGCAGGCATCTCGTATAGCGGCTCCTGGAGCAACCAAGGCGGCCGTCCGTTCGGCGATTACCAAGGCGACGTGCAATATACGGAAATTAATGGCGATTCGTTCACTTATGTGTTCTCGGGCACGGGGATCGGCATCGTCACGGAAAAAGACAATTCCCAGGGCGATATGGAAGTGTACCTGGACGGACAGCTCGTCTCGACCGCCGATACGCGCAGCGATGTTCGCCAGGGCTTCCAGACCGTGTACAGCGTCACCGGGCTGACGAACGGGCAGCATACGCTGAAGGGCGTCAAGAAAAACGGCCAATTCATGCTGCTCGACGCGCTGCGGATCGAAAAGCCGAGCCTGCTCGGCGAAGAAGCGATCGGGTTCGATCCGGCGCAGCCGGCAGACGCGACCGTAACCTTGCTCCGCGACAGCGGCAGCCTGGTGGACGTGAAAAACGGCACCAAAACGCTGACGGCAGGAACGGATTATACGGTGACCGGCAATACGGTGACGATTACCGCCGCCTATCTGGCCTCGCTGTCGTCGGGCGCGGCGACGCTCACGTTCGGCTTTAAAGGCGATGCGTTCAGCGACATCCACTTTACGGCAAAGGACGGCGACGCCTACAGCTACGCGTTTAAAGGAACGGGATTCGCGCTGACCATGCCGACCGGTCCGTCGCAAGGCGATTTCGAAGTGTACGTGGACGGGGAATCGAAAGGAACGGGCAGCGCCTATAGCGACACGCTCAAGCTTCAGCAGAACGTATTCCATTTGGACGGCTTGTCGAACGGCATGCATACGGTGAAGGTCGAAAAAGAAATCCGGCCAGCTGCTGCTCGCCGACGGCCTGGCCTATACGGTGGCCGGCGCGGATGTCGTTCCGCAAAATCCATCGGGCCCGGTCACGCAGACGCCTTCGCCTGAAAAAGTTCAAGGCAGCGTAGAAGGCGCAGCCGGCAGCGGCGCGGTATCCGTCGACGTGAACCGCACGACGCTTGGCGACGGCACCAAGCGGGATGAATTGTCCTTCTCGGGCGCGGCGGTCAAGGATGCGATCGCCAAGCAGGCTGCGGCCGGCGCGAAGGCGATTAGGCTCGCCATTCCCGATGCCAAAGACGAAGTGACCGAGACCAAAGTGACGGTTCCGGCGGACATCGCCAAGCTGCTCGCGGACGGTAAGCTGGACCTGAGCCTTGCGATCGGCGGCTCTAAGATCGTCATACCGGCGGCATCGCTCGGCGCAGCCGGCGCGGATCTCGTCTTTACGATCAAGCCGCTGAAGAGCGAGGCGGACCGGTCGGCCGCGCAAAACCGCGCGAACGCATCGAGCGCCGTGAAGGCCGCGTACGGCGAAAATGCAGCCGTCATCGGACGTCCGCTGTCGATCGATACGAATCTGCAGGGCCATGACGTCGACCTCGTGCTGCCGCTCGGCGAAGCGGCAAGCGCCGGCACGAATCAACTGGGCGTCTACGTCGAGCACAGCGACGGATCGACCGAGCTGAAGCGCGGCGAGATCGTTGAGCTTGGCACGGGGAAAGGATTCAAAATTACCGTGAACAAATTCAGCACCTTCACGCTGCTGAAGCTGAGCGATCAGCCGGCGGCGACCCATAAAGCCTATATTCAAGGTTTTTCGGACGGCACTTTCAGGCCTGGTGCCGCGCTGACGCGGGCGCAAATCGCGACGATCTTCGCGAGACTGACCGCGGGCAAGGACAGCGCAGGCAACGGCCAAGCTAAGTCTTACGGCGACGTATCCGCGAGCCATTGGGCCGCGGCGGATATCGCCGCCGTCGGCAAGCTGGGGCTCATGAACGGCTACGCGGACGGCACGTTCCGTCCGGATCAAGCGGTCACGCGCGCCGAGATGGCGGCGCTGGCCGTGAAGCTCGCGCAGCCTTCCGGCATGCCGGGCGCCGGGTTTAGCGATACGGCCGGCAACTGGGCCGAAGCGGCGATCAAGCAAGCGCAGGGCGCGGGCTGGATCGGCGGCTACGCGGACGGCACGTTCCGTCCCGGCCAGGCGCTGACGCGCGCCGAAGCGGTGAAGCTGCTGAACCGCGCGCTGGACCGCGAACCGGCGCAAGCGGGCGACGTCTCCAAGTGGTCCGACGTGCCCGCGGGGCACTGGGCGCTGGCGGACCTGCTCGAGGCGTCCGCAGACTGACTGATCGTCAAGGCGAACGGAATAAAGCGGGACTCTTCCGATACGGAGGAGTCTCGCATTTTCATGAAGGAATCGAATGCGATGTCAACATGACCGATCGTCCTGCGGATACCTTAGATTGTCGTCCATACAGTCTCCTGAAGCCGTGCGCCGATTCGGATATCCCGGACAACCGCTTTTTCTTCGCGGATAACGGGTCTTCAACCAGGCGCGCGGCATGTATCGTGTATGATAAAATGGAGCAAACGTTGAAAAGGGTGAGCCCATGCCGGACAATCCGCCGTCCCTGAACCGATACGTCCTCGCCGACGAGCTGTACGCGCTGCTGAAAACACGCATTTTGTCCCACGAAATGTCCGCGGGAGATAAAATCAATATCGACAAGCTTGCGAGAGACCTCGGCGTCAGCAACATTCCGATCCGAGAGGCGCTCTCGCGGCTTTCCTCCGAGGGACTCGTATCCGTCGTCCCCTTTAAAGGCATGTTCGTGGCGGCGATGAACGCCAAAGACATCGACGAGATCTTCGAGATCAGGCTTTCTCTGGAGTCGCTCGCCCTGAGCAAGGCGGCAGCCCGCATCCCCAAGGATCGGCTTCGCCAGATTTTGGCCGAGACGAAGGCTCCGCAAGAGGATGCGGACGCGAACCAGGAGTCCGCGAGCCGGATGTTCAAAATGAACGAAGGATTGCACGGCACGATATTGGCCTACGCCGACAACGAGAATTTGCAGCGCATGGTCGTATCGTTGATCGAGCGGATTTACCGCTATTTGAACCTGCTGAACTTTGCGATCGCGCTCGCGGACGAAAGGGAGGAGCACGTTCGAATTTTGAACGCGCTGCTTGCGGACGACATGGACGAAGCAGGCGCCGCCTTGGAACTGCATTTGCAGCGCGCGCGGCAGCGTCTGCGAGACAGTTTTAATTAGGCAAAAACGGGGAACGATTCCCCTTTACGGAATGAATCATGTATGATACTTTTAAAATCATACACGATTTATGATTTTACTAACGGGCAGCAACCGGAGAAAGGCAGGACAGGCCCATGCTGTTAAAAGAGAAGGTATGCCTCATTACCGGCGGCGCTTCCGGGATCGGCGAGGTGGCCGCCCGGCGATTCGCGGCCGAAGGCGCGATCGTCGCGGTAATCGATATCGACGCCGAAGGCGGGCGCCGCGTCGCGGATGCGATCGCGGATGAAGGCGGGCGGGCCTGTGCCGTGGGCGCCGATGTCTCGTCGGAAGCCGATGTCGCGCGCGCCGTGGCGGAGATTTTGCAGGCCTACGGCAGGATCGACGTGCTGCTCAACAACGCGGCGACGATCTTGCCCAAGCCGCTTGAAGAAGTGAGCGAGGAGGAGTGGACGCGCGTCATCGCCATCAACCTGAAGAGCGTGTACCTGACGATCAAGCATACGATTCCCGCGCTGCGCAGCTCGAAAGGCAACATCGTGAACATGGCTTCGCTGAACGGCCTCGTCGGCCAGAAGCAAAACGCCGTCTACGCGTCTACGAAGGGGGCGGTCATCGCGATGACGAAGGCGCTGGCGCTCGATTATGCGCCCGACGGCGTCCGCGTGAATTGCCTGTGCCCCGCCGGCGTCATGACGCCGCTGCTGGAGCAATGGCGGCTTCGGCAACCGGATCCCGACGCGACGACGCGGCTTCTGAACGACATGCATCCGCTCGGCCGGCCGGCATCGTCCGAGGAGATCGCGGACGCAGCCCTCTTTCTCGCCTCGGACGGCGCGCGGTTCATCACGGGCGTCGCGCTGCCCGTGGACGGCGGCGCCTCCCTCGGTTATTGATGCACTTATAAAATTTAGGAGGATACCCATGAAAATCACGAAAGCCGAAAGCTTTATTTTGCACGTGCCGATTAACCCGCCCATCACCGACGCCATTAACGTCGCCACGCACTGGGGCGTCACCGGCGTCCGCATCGAGACGGACGAAGGCATCGTCGGCTACGGCTATACCGGGACGACCGCCAAGGGCGACGAGATGATCGCGGATACGATCGACCGCTATTATGCGCCCGCGCTTGTCGGCAGGGATCCTTTTATGGTCAGGCGCATTTGGGACGATCTCCGCTTCGGGCCGATGCACTGGATCGGCCGCGCGGGCATCGCGCACATGGCGCTTGCGGCGGTGGACGTCGCGTTGTGGGACATCATGTCCAAGTCGGCCGGCAAGCCGCTCTGGCAGTATCTCGGCGGGCACAAGCCGGACAAGATCAAAGCGTACAACACGAACGGCGGCTGGCTGAACTGGAGCAAGGAGCGATTGATCGCGGATATGACGGCGATGCTGGAGCAGGGCTTCACGGCGGTGAAAATGAAGGTGGGCAAGCCGGACCCGCGCGAGGATTTCGACCGGGTGCAGGCCGTTCGCAAGGCGATCGGCGACGAAGCGGGGCTTATGATCGACGTCAACCAGCAATGGAACATCACGACGGCGATGACATGGGGAAAAAAGCTGGAGCAGTTCGACCTGATCTGGCTCGAGGAGCCGCTGAATCCCGACGACATTCCGGGCCACCGCAAGCTGGCGGACGAACTGAACGTGCCGATCGCGCTCGGGGAGCATGTGTACAACAAATACGCGTTCCGCGATTATATCGCGCAGGGTGCCGTCGAATACGTCCAGGTGGACGTGACGCGGGTGGCCGGCGTGACCGAGTGGCTGCAGGTGGCCGGCCTGGCCGCCGCGTACGACCTGCCGATCTGCCCGCATGTCGGCGATATGGGGCAGATTCACCAGCATCTCGTGGCGGCGACGCCAAACGCCGTCATGCTCGAATACATTCCTTGGATCCGGCATATTTTCGAGGAGCCGATCGAGGTAGCGAACGGATTTTACAAGCTGCCCCAGCTGCCCGGCGCGTCCACGACGATTTTGCCGCGTTACTTTGAGGAGTATCGCGTTAAATAAGCGGCGCGGCGCGGAAGCTTGCGCGTTGCCGCATCGGGAGGAGAGACTTGGGCATGAGAGCATTGCACCCTGAAGCGCAGTGGTTCGACGAAGCGAGATTCGGCCTGTTTATCCACTGGGGGCCGTATTCCCTGAAGGAGATCGAAGCGTCGTGGCCGCTCCTCGATAAGAGCGACCAGGCGATCGGCGTCGAAGCCTACGAGGCGCTGGCCGACGAATTCAATCCCGAGCGGTACGATCCCAAGGCTTGGGCGCGCGCGGCGAAGGAAGCCGGAGCCAAGTATGTCGTGCTGACCGCCAAGCACCATGACGGATTTTGCTTGTTCGACACGAAGACGACGGATTACAACGCCGTCCGGCGAGGGCCGAAGCGCGACCTGATCGCGCCGTACGTTGAAGCCATGAGGGAAGCGGGGCTTAAAGTCGGTCTCTACTTCACGACGATCGACTGGTACGATCCGGACTTCGCGACGATCCCGATCGCGCCGTGGCTGGCGTCTCCCAAGCCCAACGTCTACGATCCGCTTCGCTGGTGGTCGTTTCATCAGCGCTTCGTCGAGCAGCTGCGGGAGCTGCTGACCAACTACGGCCGGATCGACTTAATCTGGTTCGACGTGCCGGGGTTCGGCGCAGACCGGTGGCGAAGCCATGAGGTAAAGCGGATGATGCTGAATCTGCAGCCCCATCTCGTCATCAATGACCGTCTGCCCGACGCAGGCGATTACGAGACGCCCGAGCAGTTCGTGCCGCTCCATCCGCCGGAGGAGTGGTGGGAGACGTGCATGACGATGAACCATCAATGGGCGTACCACGCCGACCCCGATACGTACAAGCCGCTCGTGGCGCTGCTCGACACGCTGCTCGAGGTCGCGACCAAAGGCGGTAATTTGCTCCTGAACGTCGGCCCCCGCCCGGACGGCACCTGGCCGGAGCCGGCGCTCGCGCGGCTTGAAGCGATCGGCGCCTGGCTGCGGCATTCCGGAGAGAGCGTTTACGGCACGCGAAGGACGCCGGCGCATTTTCCTCCGGCGTTTTACGGCCCGATGACGGTCAAGGGGAACACGATCTATTTGCACGTCAGGGATATCCCCCGCTTCCCGCTTGAGCTGCGCGAGATCGGCGGCCGGATAAGCGGCGTCAAGCTCGTGAGAACGGGAGAGCCGCTGATCTACCGTACGGAAGTGATCAGCGGATTTGCGGGCGGCGTCGACGGGCATCACAGCGTTCAACGGCTCTCGATCGATCTGCCGCAAGCGCTGCTGGACGAATGGAACACGGTGGTGGCTGTCGAATTCGAGGACCTTCCCGTCTGGCCTTCCGGGCGCGGCTGAGAGCGAGCGGCGCTTAAGCGATCGCACGCGAGCGCCGGAACTCGCCCGGCCCGGCGCCCGCAGGCTGATCGTCGCCGCCGGCAGCGAACACTTCCCGCAGTTTCCGAGCCGGCGCTTGTCGTCTCCGCAATCGAGGACTGTCTGGAGGAGGCGCGGTCGTACTAGAACCGGGCGGCGGCGAAACGGTTTTAGGCCTTTTTGACGACGCTGGGCAGATTGCGCACGAGCGACTCGTCCGGCGTGATGAACAGCGTCTTCTGCCCCTCATAAATAACGAAGCCCGGCTTCGCGCCGCTCGGCTTGCGAACGAGGCGAATTTTCGTATAGTCGACCGGCACGTGGCTCGATTCTTTGCCTTTGCTGTAGTACGCGGCCAGCATGGCAGCTTCCTTCAGCGTCTGCTCGCCGTAATCGACGGCGCGGATGAGCACGTGCGAGCCGGGCATGTCCTTGGTGTGCAGCCAAGTATCGCTGGGCTGTCCTAGTCGGTTCGTTACATAATCGTTTTGCGTATTGTTTTTGCCCACGTAGATCGGCACGCCCTCGCTGGACGTATAGCAGAGGATGGCGGGCCGGTCGTTTTTCTTTTTGCCGCGGTCGCCTTTTCGGCCGCCGCGCGCGCGAATGTAGCCCTGCTCCGTCAGCTCCGCTCGGATCTCTTCGATATCTGCCGGCGTCGCCGTGTCCAGCCCCTGCAGCACCGAGTCCAGATAGGCGATCTCGCGCTCCGTTTCTTCGATCTGCTCGGTGACGACCTCGCGGCTGTTTTTCATTTTCGTATATTTGCGGAAATAGCGCTGGGCGTTTTCGTTCGGCGTCAGCAGCGGGTCGAGCTGTACCCGGACGGTCGGCTGATCCTCCTCGTAATAATCGGTCACCTCGACTTGCTTATCCCCTTTGCTCATCGCGTACAGATGCGCGGTCAACAGCTCGCCGAGCCGGCGGTACTTATCCGCGCCTTCGGCTTCTTCGAGCGTCTGGCGGAGCTTCTCCAGCTTTTTTGGCGTTTTTGGCCGTCTCGTTCTGCAGCAGGCGGGCGAGATCGACGGTCCGCTGGCGGACGAGATCGCGTTCGGCCTTGTCGATATAGTACGCCTCCAGGCAAGCGTGCATGGAATCGTAGCTTCGCGCCTCGCCGTGTACATGCGTAAGAGGCAAGGCGTGGAATTGCGTCCGTCCGGACGGCTCTTCTGCGATGGACGGCGCGTAGCGATGGGCAGCGGCATCCGCCATTAACGCGGTGAAGGCGGCGGAGAGATCCGCTTCGCGTCCGCCGGCGCGGTAGACGATCTCCTTGGCGAGCAGCGGGCTAAGTCCCGTGAAAGCTCCGACCAATGCGCCTGCGGGCGGCGCGTCGGTCGCTTCGGACAGCGCGCGCGCCACGTCGGCCGCGGTCGCTTCGAGCGGATCCAGCTTGTCTTGGGCCGGAGGCGCCACGTATTTGACGCCGGGCAGCACGACCCGGTAGCTGCTGATAGCGGGCGTCACGTGCCGGATGCTGTCGTGGACGATGCCGGTCGCCGGGTCGAGCAGCACCAGATTGCTGTGGCGGCCCATGATCTCGAGGACGAGCCGCTTGAGCGACAGGTCCCCGAGCTCGTCCCGGTGGCGGACGTCGATCTCGACGATCCGCTCGTTGCCGAGCTGGCGTACCGCTTCGACGATGCCGCCTTCGCAGTGCTTGCGCAGCAGCATGCAGAACATCGGCGGCTCCTGGGGGGTTCGCCCAGGGCTGCTCCGTATAATGAAGCCTCGGCATCGAAGGATGCGCGGACAGCAGCAGCTTGCGGCCGAAGCCCTGGCCGCGGATATGCAGGACGACCTCGTTTTCGGTCGGCTGATAGATTTTAGCGATGCGGGCGCCGACGATTTCCCCCCAGCTCGTGGACGAGCGCGCGCGCGACGATGCCGTCGAGTGACATAAAGGCATGACTCCTGACCGGTGCGTTTTTTTTCGGAATTTCCGTTTCTTTATGATGCCACAGATGATCTTAAAGGGAAAGGCGGCGGGCCGCGCCTCGGCCGATTCTGCATCGGGATAAGTGCAATTGGGCTTTACCTCGGCTGCCTCGAACGATTCTGCCGCGGAGATAAGTGCACTTGGGCTTTATCTCGGCTGCTTGGAACGTGTCAGCAATGGAGAAATGCGAACTTGCACCTAATTTCCTTTTCACAGGCGGGGACATTCAACCATACGGTTCTAAAGAGACGGACAAGGGGATATTTCCGGGCTTGACCGAATAGACATAGGCTAGTAGGCTGTCCGGCTTCGTCCGGAGGGCGATATCCGGGAGGAGGAACCCGTCGTGGAAGGGAAGGCCTGGCATCAGCTAAGCGAAGACGAGCTAGCCGTATTGCTCCAGACGAACACGAAGGAAGGGCTGGCGCCGAGCGCCGCGCAGGAGAGGCTGGCGGGACACGGGAAAAACGAGCTGGCGGAGAAGCGCAGGGAGTCTCCGATCAAGCTGCTGCTCAATCAATTCAAGGATTTCATGGTGCTCGTGCTGGCCGGGGCGACGGTCGTATCGGGGCTCCTCGGCGAGATGCTGGACGCGCTCACGATCATCGCCATCATCGTCTTGAACGGCCTGCTCGGCTTCTATCAGGAGTTCAGGGCGGAGCGTTCGCTTAGGGCGCTCAAGGAGCTTTCCGCGCCGAACGCGAAGGTCATCCGCGGCGGCAGCCTTCACGTGGTCCCCGCCAGCGAATTGGTGCCCGGCGATCTCGTCATACTGGAGAGCGGCGACCGGGTACCGGCGGACTTGCGCCTCGTCCAGAGCAGCCAATGCACGATCGAGGAAGCCGCGCTCACCGGGGAGTCCGTCCCGGCGGCCAAGCAGTCCATGCCGCTCTATGCCGCCGAGCTGCCGCTCGGAGACCGCAAAAACTGCGCGTATCTCGGCACGATGGTGACGCGCGGCACCGCCCGGGGCGTCGTCGTGCGCACCGGCATGGGCACCGAGATGGGCAAGATCGCCGACCTCATCCAGCAGACGGACGAGGCCGAGACGCCGCTCCAGCATCGTCTGGAGCAGCTCGGCAAGATTTTGATCGTCGTCGCCCTGGCACTCACCGTGCTCGTCGTCGTCGCGGGCGTGCTGCACGGCCAGCCGCTCTACGGCATGTTCCTGGCCGGCGTTAGTCTCGCCGTCGCCGCCATCCCCGAGGGATTGCCTGCGATCGTCACGATCGCGCTCGCGCTCGGCGTGCAGCACATGATCCGCCGTAAGGCGATCGTGCGCAAGCTGCCGTCGGTCGAGACGCTCGGCTGCGCGTCCGTCATTTGCTCCGACAAGACGGGGACGCTCACGCAGAACAAGATGACGGTCACCAAAGTCTGGACCGGCGGCAGGGACATCGACGTTACGGGCGAAGGCTACGGGCCGGCAGGCCAGCTGCTCGAGCGCGGGAACGCGATCGACGTCAAGGGAGACGCTTCGCTGAGAAGGCTGATTCAGGTCGCCGCGCTATGCAACAACGCGGAGTTGGCCAAAGCCGACCGCGGCGCCGATAACCGGGGCCGCAAGGCCGAGCGCAGCGAGGAAGAAGGGATCGAAGACGCCGACTGGTTCGTAAAAGGGGATCCGACGGAAGGGGCGCTGCTGGCGCTCGCGGCCAAGTCGGGGCTGCCGCGCGCTTCGCTCGAAGCGCTGTACCCGCGCGTGAAGGAATTCCCGTTCGACGCCGACCGCAAGCGCATGTCGGTGCTCGTATCGCATCAGGGCGGCCGACTCGTCTGCACGAAAGGCGCGCCGGACCTGCTGATCGACCGCTGCGCCTATGTCCTTTGGGACGGGAAGGTCGTGCCGTTCACCGGGACGCTTCGGCAAAAGGTACTGCGCGCGAACGAAGCGATGGCGAACGAAGCGCTACGCGTGCTCGGGTTCGCGTACCGCGACGCCAAAGGCGGCGAGAATTGCGATTCCGAGGACGAAGCGGAGGAGGGACTCGTCTTCGTCGGCCTCGGCGGCATGATGGACCCGCCGCGCCGCGAGGTGCACGACGCGATCGCCAAGTGCAAGGCGGCCGGCATCAAGACGGTGATGATCACCGGCGACCATCAGATGACCGCCGAGGCCATCGCGCGCACGCTGGGCATCCTGCCCCGCGACGGCAAATCCGTCAGCGGCGCGGAGCTCGCGGGCATGACCGACGAGCAGCTGGACAAAATCTCGGACGATGTCTATGTGTACGCCCGCGTGTCGCCGGAGCACAAGCTGCGCATCGTGCAATCGCTGCAGCGCCGGGGCCATGTCGTCGCCATGACCGGCGATGGGGTGAACGACGCGCCGGCCGTCAAGGCGGCGGACATCGGCATCGCGATGGGCATCACCGGCACCGACGTGACCAAGGAAGCCTCGGCGCTCGTTCTGGCCGACGACAACTTCTCGTCCATCGTCGCGGCCGTAGAAGAAGGAAGAGGGATTTACGAAAATATCCGCAAATTCATCCGTTATTTGCTGGCGTCTAACGTCGGAGAGATTCTCGTCATGTTTTTCGCGATGATGGCGGCGTTGCCGCTGCCGCTCATTCCGATCCAGATTTTGTGGGTGAACCTGGTCACCGACGGATTGCCCGCAATGGCGCTCGGCGTCGATCAGGCCGAGAGCGACCTGATGCGGCACAAGCCGAGATCGGCCAAGGAGAATATTTTCGCGCGGCGGCTCGGATGGAAGATCATCAGCCGCGGCGTCCTGATCGGCGCCTGCACGCTGGCGGCGTTCGTCCTCGCCCTCGGCGGCCGGGACGCGGATGCCGCGGCGCTCGTCCACGCGCAGAGCGTCGCGTTCGCCACGCTCGTCATGGCGCAGCTGATCCACGTGTTCGACTGCCGGAGCTCGCGTTCGATTTTCCACCGCCGCTTTTTCGAAAACAAGTTTCTCGTGTTGGCGGTGCTCTCCTCGCTGCTGCTCCTGCTCGCCGTCCTGTACTTCGAGCCGCTGCAGCCGATCTTCAAGACCGTTCCGCTTAATCTTCGCGACTGGGCGCTCGTCTTCGTGGCGGCAGGCATCCCGACCTTCGCGATGGGCATCGGCAGCGTATGGGGATCGTCGCGCCGCCGCCGTTCCGGCGGCCGCATCTCGTACGGCGGCCGCGGCGCAGGCCCGGTCAAGACGATCGCCCGTTGAACCGCGTTTCCAGCAGATCTGCCCGTTTGACCGATTTTCGCTGCCGCCCCGCTCATTTCCTGATTGGCATGCCCGCTTCCCGCCGCGCCATTCGCGCGAGAGGGGCGGGCTTTTCTCCTTGTATCCATCCGGCGTGCCGAAATGGTTCATTGCGTTTTCCCGTCCATCCCGAGAGTCGTTCGCCGACGGCATTCCATGCGGAAAAGTACAAACAAAATTGCGAATCCTGTATGCGCAGCGAAGTTCCGGTACGGTATGATAAGGACACGGAAGGACAGGTCCGACCATGAACTTCATACCAGGAGGGCTAACCCTTATGCAATTTACGAAAATGCACGGCCTCGGCAACGACTTCATCGTGGTGCACGGCGAACCGTCGCTGCCCGCGGACGCGGCCGAGCGCGCCGTCAAGCTTTGCAACCGCTACTTCGGCATCGGCGCCGACGGCCTCGTCTATATCCTCCCGTCCGAGCGCGCGGACTTCAAGATGCGCATCATCAATTCGGACGGCTCTGAGGCCGAACAGTGCGGCAACGCGATTCGCTGCGTCGCCAAGTACGTGTACGACAACCGTCTGATCGACCGCGACGCGATCACGATCGAGACGTTGGGCGCGGGCGTGCAGCCCGTTCAGCTCGAAGTCGAGGGCGGCCTCGTCCGCCGCGTCCGCGTCGACATGGGCGAGCCGATCCTGAACGGCCTCGACGTACCGACGACGATCGACGCCAATCCCGTCATCGGGCAATCGGTCGAGATCGACGGCCGCGAGTTCAAGTTCACCGCCGTCTCGATGGGCAATCCGCACGCCGTCATCTACGTGGACGACGCGGTCGGCTTCGACCTGGCGAAGTGGGGACCGAAGCTCGAGACGCATCCGCTGTTCCCGCGCAAGATCAACGTCGAATTCGCGAAGGTTAACTCGGCCGAACAAGTCGACATGCGCGTCTGGGAGCGCGGCGCGGGTCCGACGCTCGCCTGCGGCACCGGCGCTTGCGCGACGCTCGTCTCCTCCGTGCTGAACGGGCTGACCGGCCGCTCCGCGACGATCTCGCTCGCCGGGGGCGACCTGTTCATCGAGTGGAGCGAGGACAATAACCGCGTCTACATGACCGGTCCTGCCGAAGCGGTATATACCGGCACGGTCTGACGAAGACGCTTCGGACAAGAGGCCGAGGGCGCCCGCATCGCTTCATCGAGAACCCGGACTTGTCCGGGTTCTTCTCCGTTCATAGACGGTCTTTAGACGGTTGGAGGCTGCCGAGGCGCGCCGGCCATTTCCGCGCGGGAAGAAGTATGCTACATTAATAGAACGATTCTGCGCAAATCATTTATGACATCGATAGGATGGGAAGCCTCTTGAAACCGGATTTTCGCACAGCGCTGAGCCAGCGGCCGCTCGTCGGCGACGGGGCGATGGGAACCTACCTCTACCAGCTCGGATTCCCGATCGGCGTCGCGTTCGAAGAATACAACCTGATCAAGCCCGAGATAATCCTGGAGGTTCATCGCCGCTACGCGGCCGCAGGCGCGGAAGTCCTCGAGACCAATACGTTCGCCGCGCAGCATGGCAACCTGGTACGATTCGGCCTTGAAAAGCGGACCGCGGACATCAACGCGGCCGGCGTCGCGCTGGCGCGGCAAGCCGGCGGCGATGCGGCCTACGTGCTCGGCGCGGTCGGCGCGATCCGGGCCGGCCAGCGCAAAAACGCGCGGACGGCGGAAATCACCCGCGACTACGAGGAGCAGATCGGCGCGCTTATCGGCGCCGGCGCGGACGGCATCCTGCTAGAGACGTTCTTCGAGCTCGACGAGCTGATGCTGGCGCTGCGCGTCGCGCGCAAGCTGGGCGACCTGCCGGTCGTTTGCCAGTTCGCCGTGGACGACCCCGCTGTGACGCGCGACGGCGTTCCGATGGGCGAGGCGCTTCGCCGGCTCAAGGAAGAAGGGGCCGACGTCGTCGGCTTCAACTGCCGCAGCGGTCCGAACGGCATCCTGCGCGCCGTCCAGAACATTCCGCTCGATCTCGGACTTCCGCTCAGCGCCTTCCCGAACGCCGGCCTGCCGGATTACGAGGACGGCAAGGTCGTTTATTCCGCTTCGCCGGCCTACTTCGGCGAGAACGCCAGCGCGTTCGCGGACAATGGCGTCCGCCTCATCGGCGGCTGCTGCGGGACGACGCCCGAGCATATCGCGGAGATCGCCGCAGCCTTGCGCGGCTACGTGCCGGACGTGTCCGGATCGCTGCGCCCGGCGACAGCCGCCGAGGTCGTCGTTGCGCCTTCCCGTCCGTCCTCCGATTCGTCGGATGGCGGCGGCGAAGAGACGGAAAACATCGTTCAGCTCGTCCGCAAGCGCCACACCGTCATCGTCGAGCTCGATCCGCCGAAGGATCTCGACATCGGCCGCTTCATGGACGGCGCGGCCGCCCTTCGGGACGCGGGCGCGGACGCGCTCACGATGGCGGACAATTCGCTCGCGGTCACGCGCATGAGCAACATGGCGCTCGGCGCGCTCGTGCAGGAGCGGGTCGGCATCCGGCCGCTCGTGCACATCGCCTGCCGCGACCGCAACCTGATCGGCACGCAGTCGCATATGATGGGCTTCGACGCGCTCGGCATCGACCACGTGCTCGCCGTGACCGGGGATCCGGCGAAGTTCGGGGACCTGCCCGGATCGAGCTCGGTGTACGACCTGACCTCGTTCGAGATCATCAAGATGATCAAGCAGTTGAACGAGGGCGTCGCCTTCTCCGGCCGCGCGCTCAAGCAAAAGGCGAAGTTCGTCATAGGCGCAGCGTTCAACCCGAACGTCAAGCATCTCGACAAGGCCGTTCAGCGGCTCGAGAAGAAGGTGGCCGCCGGCGCGGACTACATCATGACGCAGCCGGTGTATGACGCGGAGCTGATCGAGCGAATCGCCGAGGCGACCAAGCACCTGGACGTGCCGATTTTCCTCGGCATTTTCCCGCTGGCGAACGGGCGCAACGCCGAATATTTGCACAACGAGGTGCCCGGCATCCAATTGTCCGACGCGGTCAGGGAGCGGATGCGCGGCCTCGAGGGCGCGGAAGGGAAGCGCGAGGGGATCGCCGTCGCCAAGGAGCTGCTCGACGCGGCGATGAAGCATTTTAACGGCATCTACCTCATGACGCCGTTCCTTCATTACGAGATGACGGTCGAGCTGACGCGCTACGTCAAGGAGAAAAGCGGCGTTCATGCCGACAATTGCGGCTGCGCCTCTTGTCCGACCAACGATTATCAAGTAAAATGAGTCAATATGGCCTGCCGCTGACCGGCGTTCTTCATATGCCCGACGCGGACGGTGCCAAAGCGTATTCCATCGATTGCGGTATGCGGAAGCGCCACAGTGGCAACAATGGTGCCTAACAGGCACCATCCGGCCGCTGCCAGCAAGACATGGACCGGAGGGAATAGTGGCATGGCGATCAAGCTGATCAACATCGGATTCGGCAATATTGTGTCGGCGAATCGGATCATCTCCATCGTGAGTCCCGAGTCCGCGCCGATCAAGCGGATCATTCAAGAAGCGCGCGACCGGCATATGCTGATCGACGCGACGTACGGCCGCCGCACGCGCGCCGTCATTATTACGGACAGCGATCACGTGATTCTGTCCGCGGTCCAGCCGGAGACGGTGGCGCATCGCCTGTCCACCAAAGACGACGAACATGACGAATGAATCGGGGAAGTCCATGAACAGAGGTTTGTTGATCGTATTGTCCGGTCCTTCGGGCGTCGGGAAGGGGACGGTATGCGCGGCATTGCGCCGCAAGCTGCCCGACCTGACCTATTCCGTCTCGGCGACGACGCGGTCTCCTCGGGCCGGCGAGATCGACGGGGTCAACTATTTTTTCAAGACGCGCGAGCAGTTCAAGGACATGATCGAGCGCGACGCGCTGCTCGAGCACGCCGAGTACGTAGGCAACTATTACGGCACGCCGCGCGATTTCGTGGAGAAGACGTTGTCCGAAGGCAAGGACATCATTCTTGAGATCGAGGTTCAAGGCGCCGTCAAGGTTCGGGAGAAGTTTCCCGAGGGCGTCCTCGTCTTCTTGCTGCCTCCGTCGCTCCAGCAGTTGAAGGATCGGCTCACGGGTCGCGGTACGGAGACACAGGCTACCATCGATCATCGTCTTTCCGTCGCGGTCGAAGAGATGAACCTGCTCGAGCATTACCATTACGCAGTGGTCAACGACGAGATCGACGCGGCTTGCCGCCGGATCGAGAGCATCATGATCGCCGAGCATTGCAAGCGCGAGCGCTTCCTGCACGAGCTGTTCGTCGAGCTCGAGGGCTTGCGCGAAAAGCAGAACATACCGGAGAGGTGATTAGATGCTATACCCATCGATTGACGAGCTCGTCCGCAAGGTGGACAGCAAATACACATTGGTCGTCGCGGCCTCCAAGCGCGCGCGTTCGCTGCGCGAAGGCCAGACCAGCAAGCTGCACGCGCCCAAGTCCCACAAGGTCGTAGGCGTCGCGCTCGAAGAGATTTTCAAGGACTACATCACGGTCGAAGCGATTTCCGAAGAGGAATTGGCCGCGGAACAGAACGAAGAAGAAGCATAAGCGGCTGCAAACAACCCTTCGAGGTTGTTTTTTTTTCAGAATCGCGAGGGGAGGGGCGCTCTAAATGAATTATTCGCTCTCGGGAAAAACCATCATTCTGGGCATCACGGGCGGCATCGCTGCGTATAAGGCGGCCACGCTGTGCAGCCGTCTCGTCGGTCTCGGCGCCAGCGTGCGCGTCATTATGACCGAAGGGGCGACGAAGTTCATCGCGCCGCTGACGCTCCAGACGCTGTCGCGGCATCCGGTGGCGACGGACGTGTTCGACGAGCGGGATGCGGCCGTCGTCCAGCATATCGACTGGGCGGACGCCGCTGACCTCGTCGTGGTCGCCCCTGCGACCGCGAACAGCATCGCGAAGCTCGCGCACGGCATCGCCGACGACATGCTGAGCACGACGCTGCTCGCGACGACGGCGCCGGTCCTGATTGCGCCCGCGATGAACGTGCACATGTTGGCGCATCCGGCCGTGCAGGACAATCTCGACGCGCTCGCGCGCCGCGGCGTCCGGTTCGTCGAGTCCGGCACCGGGCAGCTCGCCTGCGGCTACGTCGGTAAGGGCCGGCTGGCCGAACCGGACGAGATCGTGCAGGTCGTGGCCGAGCTGCTAGCCGGTCCCAAGCCACTGGCAGGCAAGCGGGTGCTCATCACGGCCGGTGGCACGATCGAGCGGCTCGATCCGGTCCGCTACATCACGAACGACTCGTCCGGCAAAATGGGCTTCGCGCTCGCCGAGGAGGCTCGCGCGCTAGGCGCGGACGTGACCGTCGTCTGGGCGCGTACGGAGCTTGCGCCGCCGCCCGTCGCTGAGGTCGTGCGGGTCGAATCCGCGCAGGAGATGTACGACGCCGTCATGGCGCGGCTTCCGTCTATGGACGTCGTAATCAAGGCGGCGGCTGTCGCGGATTACCGGCCTGTGCAGCGCGAAAAGATCAAAATGAAAAAGGGTCCGGACAAGCTGACGCTTGAGCTCGTCCGCAATCCCGATATTCTGCAGGCCATCGGCGATTGGAGGCACGACGGCGGCGGAGCGGGCAAGGATAAGCCTTACGTGATCGGGTTTGCGGCGGAGACGGGCGACGCCGAACGCTACGCGCTGGACAAGCTGCGACGCAAGCGCTGCGACCTGATCGCCGCGAACGACGTCTCCGAGCCGGGCGCGGGATTCGGGACGGATACGAACATCCTGAGCCTGTACGGCGCCGAAGGCCTCGTCGAATCGCTGCCGCTTCAGTCCAAACGCGAGGCGGCCGGCCGCATCTGGCGGATCGCGCTCGCGCGCGCGCCGGGATTGCTTACAGGCGTAGGCGACGGCGGAGGCTCCGGGGCATGAGCGTCGCCAGAATCAGCGTGGACGTGCCGACCCGCGACGCGGATCGGCCGTTCGACTATGCGGTGCCGGCCCATCTCGAAGGTTGGGTCGAGGTCGGCAGCCGGGTGGCGGTACCCTTCGGCGGACGGACGCTCCAAGGCATCGTGCTTGCGCTGCCCGAGGATTCGGAGGTCGATCGGCGGAGACTGAAGCCGATCGCGGACGTGCTGGACGCCGTGCCGCCTTTGTCGCCGGAGCTCGTGGAGCTGGGGATCTGGATGAGCGAACGTTGGCTGTGTCCGCTCACCGTCGCGCTGCAGGCGATGCTGCCCGCCGCGTTGAAGGGCAAGACGGAGAAATACATTTCGGCCGCGCCTAACGCGGAGTGGGCGCCCTTGGACCGTTTCGAGCAGCCTGAGCTGATCGAGGCGCTGGAGCGGCATGGCGCGCTGAAGCTGTCGCAGCTGCTCCAACAGCATCCGGAGCGCGGAGCGGCAGTCAAGCGCTGGCTCGCGGAGGGCAAGCTGGAGGAGCGTCAGCAGGTCGAGGACCGGCTGTCGGTCAAGACGGTGCTGACGGTCGTCCCGCCGTCCGAGGCCGAGCTGCGCAGCGCGTTGCTAGCGCTGCCGAACCGGGCCGCCAAGCAGCGCGAAGTGCTCGCGTATTTGCTCGCCAATCGCGAGCCGATCGCCCAGCAGGCGCTGGCCGAGGCGGCCGGCACGACGACGGCTGTCATCCGCAGCCTGGCGGACAAAGGGCTGATCGGTCTCGAGTCGGTGACCGTGCAGCGCGATCCGTACGCGGGCCGCAGCTTCGAGCCCTCTGCTCCGCTCGCGTTGACGCCTGCGCAGCAGAAGGCGTTCGCGCCGATCGCCGACGCCGTCGACCGCGAGGCGCACCGGGTCTTTCTGCTGCACGGGGTGACCGGCAGCGGCAAGACCGAGCTGTACCTGCAGTCGATCGAGAAGGCGCTGCGTCAAGGTCGCGAAGCGATCGTGCTCGTGCCGGAGATCGCGCTCACGCCGCAGATGGTGGAGCGTTTCAAGAGCCGGTTCGGCGCGCGGGTGGCCGTGCTGCACAGCCGGCTGTCGAGCGGCGAACGGTACGACGAATGGCGCAAGATCCGCGAGGGAAGAGCCACGGTGGCGGTTGGCGCGCGCTCCGCGATTTTCGCGCCCTTTTCCCGGCTCGGCCTCATCATCATCGACGAGGAGCACGAGACGACCTACAAGCAGGAAGAGAGCCCGAAGTACCATGCCAGAGACGTCGCGGTCCGGCGCGGGCAGCGTCACGGCGCCGCCGTCGTGCTCGGCTCGGCGACGCCGTCGCTCGAGACGTACGGCGCGGCGATCGAGATCGCGCCGGGCATCGGCGGACGCGGGGAGGAGGTCGTGCCCGTCTACGTGCCGCTGCCCGAACGGGTCGCGGACCGTCCGCTGCCGCGCGTCAGCATTATCGACATGCGCGAGGAGCTGCGGCTAGGCAACCGGGCGATGTTCAGCCGCGCGCTCGCGGACGCGCTGCGCGAGCGGCTCGCGCGCGGGGAACAGACGGTGCTGCTGCTCAACCGCCGCGGCTATGCGACATTCGTTATGTGCCGCTCCTGCGGGTATACGGCTTCGTGCCCGCATTGCGACATCGCGCTGACCTATCATCGGGGCTCCCGGAATTTGCGCTGCCACTATTGCGGCTATTCCGAACGGGAGCCGGAAGCTTGTCCTTCTTGCGCGAGTCCGCACATCCGCTTTTTCGGCACGGGCACGCAGAAGGTGGAGGAGGCGCTCGCCGCGACGTTTCCCGGCATCCGCGTTATCCGCATGGACGTCGATACGACGACGGAGAAGGGTTCGCACGAGCGCTGGCTGACGGAATTCCGCGAGCGCCGGGCGGACGTGCTGCTCGGCACGCAGATGGTCGCGAAGGGGCTCGACTTCCCGTACGTGACGCTGGTCGGCGTGCTCGCCGCGGACGCCGCGCTCCGGCTGCCCGACTTCCGAGCGGCGGAGCGGACGTTTCAGCTGCTCACGCAGGTGGCCGGCCGCGCCGGCAGGCACGAGCTTCCCGGGGAGGTCATCGTTCAGACCTACGAGCCGGAGCATGCGTCGATCGCGTCCGTCGAGCGGCATGACTACCGCGGGTTCTCTCATCAGGAGCTCCGGCATCGCCGCGCGCTCGGCTATCCGCCCTACGGGCGGCTGCTCACGCTTACGCTGACGCACGAACAGGTGCCGCTGCTGCTGTCCATGGGACAGACGTTCGCCGCCAGGATGCGGGAGCGGGCGGCTGCCGCAGGCGCGAAGGCGGACGGCAGGATCGGTCCGGGAGGCATCGCCGTGGAGGTGCTGGGTCCCGTGCCGTCGCCGATCGCGCGGCTTAAGGATCGCTACCGTTTTCAATGTATGATAAAATATCAAGGAAATCCCGACGTGCCCGGCTGGACGGCCGAGGTAATGAAGGAACTGCAGGAAGGCGCGAAGCGCCATGGCGTGCAGCTCGCCGTGGACGTCGATCCGCAGATGATGCTTTAAGCGCGCATGTTGATCGGCATTTTATATTAGATATAGACTGGAAGGTGGGGATGGCATGGCGATTCGATTGATCGTGAAGCATCCTGATGACGTGCTGCGCGAGAGAGCGCAGGAAGTGACGAAGTTCAACGCCAATCTGCACAAGCTGCTCGACGATATGGCGGACACGATGTACGATGCCGACGGGGTCGGCTTGGCGGCGCCGCAGGTCGGCGTCTCCAAGCGCGTGATCGTGGTCGACGCGGACGAGGAGCACGGCCTGATCGAGTTGGTCAACCCTGAGGTCGTCTCCTCCGAGGGCGAGCAGTTCGGACCGGAAGGCTGCCTCAGCATCCCGGGGCTTCAAGGCGACGTGCGCCGCCCGCTCAAGGTAAAGGTGAAAGGGCAGGACCGCAACGGCAACCCGGTGGAGTTCGAGGGCACGGAGCTGCTCGCCAGAGCGTTTCTGCACGAGATCGACCATCTGAACGGCGTCCTGTTCATCGACCTCGCCGAATCGATCTACGAGCGCCGCGCGCCTGAGCCGGCCGAAGAGGGCGAGGCGTAAGGCATGACCCGAATCGTATTCATGGGAACGCCGGACTTCGCCGTGCCTTCCCTGCGCCTCTTGCTCGAGCGCGAGGACGTCGAGGTGGTCGCGGTCGTCTCCCAGCCCGACCGGCCTAAGGGGCGCAAGCGCGAGTTGACGCCGCCGCCGGTGAAGGCATTCGCGCTCGAGCGCGGACTGCCGGTGCTGCAGCCGGAGCGCATGCGCGCACCGGAGGCGGTCGAGGCGGTGCGCGAGCTGGCGCCCGATCTGGTCGTGACGGCTGCGTACGGGCAGATTCTGCCCAAGTCGCTGCTCGACATCCCGCGTCTCGGCTGCGTGAACGTGCACGGATCGCTGCTGCCGCGCTACCGCGGCGGGGCGCCGATCCAGCGTTCGGTCATCGACGGGGAAAAGTCGACCGGCGTCACGCTGATGTTCATGGCTGAGGGCCTCGACACGGGCGATATGATCGCCCGCGTCGAGCTGCCGATCACCGACGACGATACGTCGGGCACGATGTTCGACAAGCTGAGCGTCGCGGGGGCGGAGCTGCTCGGCGAATGGCTGCCGCGGCTGATCGCGGGCGACGCGCCGCGCGAGCCGCAGGACGACACGCTGTCGACCTACGCGCCGAACCTGACGCGAGACGACGAGCGGCTTGACTTCGGCGTCTCGTCGCGGCAGCTGTTCGACCGCGTGCGGGGCTTGTCCCCGATGGCGGGCGCGTTCACGGTGCTCGGCGGCGAGGTGTTCAAGGTATGGGGCATCGCCGTGCCTTCGGAGGCGGATTTTAAGCTTAAGGCGGAATGGCAGGCGGCCACGCCCGGCACGGTGCTGGACAGCGGCGCCTTCGGCATCCGCGTCCGCTCCGGCGACGGCAGCGTCGTGCTGACGGAGGTGCAGCCTGCGGGCAAGAAGCGGCTATCCGCCGCGGAATATGCAAGAGGGGCCAGGCTGGCTCCGGGAACGACGCTCGGTTAACCGGGCGTCTTTTTTTTTATCGTTAGGGCAGTCGCGCGGTCGGTTAAAAAATTCTTCATGGGGAGATCGCTGAATTCCGCCAGTCAAAAGTCCTGATCGAAAACAAATCGACCTGAACGGATGCCCGCCTTGTCGCGAAGATCTCAGTTAGAAACAAATCGGTCTGAGCGCTGCCCGCCCTAGCTGAAAAGGTCCTGATTAGAAACAACTTGGCCAGAACGGATGCCCGCCTTGTCGCGAAGGTCTCAATTAGAAACAAATGGGTCTGAGTTCTGCCCGCTCTAGCTGCAAAAGTCCCAATTAGAAACAACTTGGCCACAACGGATGTCTGCCTTGCCGCAAAAGTCTCAGTTAGAAACAAATCGGTCTGAGCGCGGCGACCTTTCGCCGGGAGGGGCTTGATTGGAAAAAAACAGTCTCGCTGAAACGATCCTCACGAAGCAAACGGCCTCCCCCTTATTGAGCAAACTCCCCCCCCCCCGCTACTTTAGGCCGCTCCCGAGAGGCGCTGTTTTCTCGAGTCGTCTCCTCAATGCAAAAATGTGGTTATTCATATGAACCTTTGCGCACTTTGTGCTATATTTGAATGCATGAAATGAGAGCGGCGCGAGCGGGCATGCTAGAAATAGGCAGCAATGCGCGTTGACGGCTCGTTTGAGCTTCCGTTGGGGAGCAAATCAAAGAGGTGTTATAATGAATCAACCTATAAATCCGGATCGATCCCAAAATACGACGTCCCCAAGCCGAGCAAACGGCAAACCGACACGTTCCGAGGACAGGCCGTCGGGCGTGCGGGGAGAGAGAGCGGGAGCGTCCGATCGCGTCGGCAAACCCCGTTCGCAGGGAGCTGCGGCTCAGGGGCGACCTGGCCAAAGCTCGGGGCGGGCTGCCTCGAATCAGATTCGCGTTCAACGATCAGCGCCCGGTCCCGGCCAGGCATCCGCGCACAATCGCGGCCAACGACCGGCACCCGGGCCCGGTCAAGCGTCCGCGCAGCCGCCGGCTCAACGACCACCGGTACCGGCGCAACGGCCAGTGCCAGGAGCGGCACAACAGCCAGTATCGGCACAACGTTCAGTATCGGCGCAAAGGTCCGAGCCTGCGCGAGGGTCGTCTGCCCAACAACCTAAATTCGCCCAACGGCCAACGCCTTCCCAACGTCCCGCGCACGCGCAGCGTCCCGGTCACCGGTCCGGCCAACGGCCGGGCCAGCGCCCGACTTCGGCAGCGCCATCTTCGAAGCCTTCCTCGCCGCGCAAGCCCCAGACGGCGCGCGAGGTCGCGCTGCGCGTGCTGCTGCGCGTCGAAGAGCAGGGCGCCTTCAGCGGCCTGGAGCTGAACCGCGTGCTGACGGATGCCGGCCTGTCGCGCCCCGACGCGGCGCTCGCGACCGAGCTCGTCTACGGCACGATTCAGCGCCGGTTGACCATCGATCACGTGCTGGCGGCCCGCGTCAAGGGCTGGCCGAACAAGGTCGAGCCGTGGGTCCGCTGCCTGCTTCGCCTCAGCTACTACCAGCTGCGCTGGCTCGACCGCGTGCCGGCGCACGCCGTCACCGACGAAGCCGTGCGCATCGCCAAGAAGCGCGGCCACGGCGGCATCGCCGGCCTCGTGAACGGCACGCTGCGCGCCCTGCTGCGCGAAGGCGTGGCGCCGCCTCTGCCGGCGGAGCTGCCGCCAGCAGAGCGGCTCTCGCTCGCCCACAGCTATCCGCTGTGGCTGGCCGAGCGATGGGTCGCCGCCTACGGCGAAGCCGGCGCCGAGGCGCTCATGGCGGCGGGCAACGAGCCGCCGCACATGTCCGTGCGCGCGAACCGGCTGCGCGGCACGCGCGACGCGCTGCTCGCGGAGCTCGCAGGCGCGGGCATCTACGCTGAGCCGTCGAAGCTGTCGCCCGACGGCATCGTGGCGGCGCGCGCCGGCAGCCTGGCGCAGACGCCCTGGTACGCGTCCGGCCGCCTGTCGGTGCAGGACGAGAGCTCGATGCTCGTGGCGGCCGTCTGCGATCCGCAGCCCGGCATGAACGTGCTGGACTGCTGCGCCGCGCCCGGCGGCAAGGCCGCCCACATGGCCGAGCGGATGGCAGGCGTTGGCCGCGTGACCGCCAACGACGTGCATCCGCACAAGGAAGCGCTCATCCGGGAGCAGGCGGACCGGCTCGGCCTGTCGAACGTCGTCACGATCGTCTCGGACGCGCTCTCGCTGCCCGAGCGCCTCGCGCCGGGCTCGATGGACGTCGTGCTCCTCGACGCGCCGTGCTCGGGACTCGGCGTCATTCGGCGCAAGCCGGAGATCAAGTGGAACAAGTCGGCGGACGATATCGCAAGCCTTGCGGCGCTGCAGCGAAGGCTGCTCGAATCGGCTTCGCGCATGGTGAAGCCGGGCGGCCGGCTCGTGTACAGCACATGCACGATCGCGCCGGAGGAAAATGAAGAGGCGGTACGCGATTTTCTGGGCGCCCATCCGGACTTCAGGCTCGATCCGGCCTGGCCCGAAGAGACGCTTGCGCCGCTTCGAAGCGCCGGCGTCGTAGACGGCGGCTTCGCAGGCATGGCGCAGCTGCTGCCGCAGCACTTCGGCAGCGACGGCTTTTTCATCGCGCGGCTCGTCCGGGCGGATTGACGGGTCGGCGCCTTTATAATCAGGAAGGGAGCGTCCCCGGAGCATCGGCCCGCGATCGCGCATGCGCCGAGCCGCCGGCAAGGGCTCCCTTTAGGCACGATCGGCCGCCTTCTACTGCGAAGGCGGCGTTTATGGTAAAATAGAGCGAATGGTGGTGACTATCCTTGATTGGATTAAAAAATAAAGATTACGTTCCCGCTGACGGGAAGCCTTTCGTTTACGACTATACGCTGGATCAGCTCCAGGACTGGGTGAAGTCCGCGGGAGAGCCCGCTTTCCGCGCCGGCCAGATCTACGATTGGCTGTACGTGAAGCGGGTGAGCACGTTCGAGGAGATGACGAACCTGCCGAAGGCGCTCCGCGAGAAGCTCGCGGACGCCTTCAACTTCGTCACGCTGACCGAGATTACGAAGCTTCAATCGAAGGACGGGACGGTCAAGTTCCTGTTCGGCCTGGCCGACAACCATGCGATCGAGACGGTCATCATGCGGCACAACTACGGCAACAGCGTCTGCGTGACGACGCAGGTCGGCTGCCGCATCGGCTGCACGTTCTGCGCCTCGACGCTGGGCGGCCTGAAGCGCAATCTGACGGCCGGCGAGATCATCGCGCAGGTCGTCAAGGCGCAGCAGCTGCTGGATCCCGAAGGCGAGCGGGTATCGAGCATCGTCATCATGGGCTCGGGCGAGCCGTTCGAGAACTACGAGCCGACGATGACGTTCCTGCGGACGATGACCCACCCCAAGGGGCTCAACATCGGGCAGCGCCACATCACCGTATCCACGAGCGGCATCGTCCCCAATATTTTGAAGTTCGCGGACGAAAATACGCAGATCAACCTTGCGATCTCGATCCACGCGCCGAACGACGAGCTGCGCTCGAAGCTTATGCCGGTCAACAGGCGGTATCCGTTCGAGGAAGTGATGAACGCCTGCAAGTACTATATCGAGAAAACGGGGCGCCGCATCACGTTCGAATACGCGCTCATAGGCAGCGTCAACGACCGTCCCGAGCATGCGGAGCAGTTGGCCGAGGTGCTGCAAGGCATGCTGTGCCACGTGAACCTGATTCCCGTCAACTACGTGCCCGAGCGGGATTACGTCCGTACGCCTCGCGACGATATTTTCGAATTTCACCGCATCCTTGAGCGCAGGAACATCAATGCGACCATCCGCAGGGAGCAGGGGCACGATATCGCGGCGGCATGCGGCCAGCTGCGGGCGAAGCACATGGAGAAGCAGGCGAGGTGACGGGGTTGAAGACGGCTGTGCGAAGTCATATCGGACGAGTCAGGCAACTGAACGAAGACAGGGCTTGGGTCGGCACGACGCCGGGCGGCTTGACGGCCGCCGCGGTGGCCGACGGCATGGGAGGACACAACGCGGGCGACGTCGCCAGCACGCTGGCGGTCGACAGCCTGTCGAAGTCGCTGTCCGCATGGGAGGGCGTCATCTCGGCATTCGAGGCGGAGGAAAAGCTCAAGGCGATCGTGCTCGCGGCCAACGCCGCCGTGTTCGAAGCCGCCTCGACGCATCCCCAATATCATAACATGGGCACGACGGTCGTCGTTGCCCTTCTTGACGAGCGGGAGGGGCTGATCGGCCATATCGGCGACAGCCGCGCCTATCGGATCAGAGGCGGCGCCATCGAGCAGCTGACGGACGACCATACGCTCGTCAACGAGCTGGCCCGTTCGGGGCAGCTCAGCCGGGAGGAGGCCGCGAACCACCCCCGGCGCAACGTACTTACGCGCGCGCTCGGCACCGATGCGGACGTGTCGGTCGACCTGCAGCGGATCGACATGCTGCCGGGCGATCGTCTTTTGATTTGCAGCGACGGCTTAAGCGCCCTGGTAGACAAGGCACTCATACTCGATACGATGAATACCGAAGGCGTCACCCTGGATCAACGCGCCGACCGTCTCATCGCGCTGGCGCTCACCGCCGGCGGCGACGACAACGTGACGGTCGCCCTGATCGAATACGAGGCGGGGACCGGGACGCGGGATGGAGGAACGTCATGACTGCGATCGGACATTTGCTGGGCGGCAGGTACGAGCTGCTCAGCCGAGTAGGCGGCGGGGGCATGGCGCTCGTATACAAAGCCCGCGACATATTGCTGAACCGCTTCGTCGCGGTCAAGGTGCTCCGGCAGCAGTTCATGCACGACGACGAGTTCGTGCGCCGCTTCCGGCGCGAAGCCCAGTCGGCGGCCGCGCTTTCCCACCCGAATATCGTCAGCATCTACGACGTGGGCCAGGAAGAAGACACGCATTATATCGTCATGGAATATATCGACGGCGCGAACCTGAACGAGATTATCCGCGAACGGGCGCCGCTGGCGGTAAACGAGTCCGTTCGCATCGCGTCGCAAATTTGCGACGCGCTCGACCACGCGCACCACAGCCAGATCATTCATCGCGACATCAAGCCGCACAACATCCTGATCGGCACGAACGGCCGGGTGAAGGTGACGGACTTCGGCATCGCGCGGGCCGCCACGTCGTCGACGATCACGCAGACCGGCTCGGTCGTCGGCTCGGTTCATTATTTTTCCCCGGAGCATGCCAAAGGCGTGGCTACCGGCGAGAAATCGGACATTTATTCGCTTGGCATCGTGTTGTACCAGATGCTGACGGGCCGGCTTCCTTTTCTCGGGGGAGAGTCCGATCAGCGTCGCGCTCAAGCATCTGCAGGAGCCGTTCGAAGATCCGCGTCTCGTGAATCCGTCGATCCCGCAGAGCGTGGAAAACGTCATTTTGCGCGCGATGCGCAAAAACCCGCTCGAACGGTATGCCTCGGCGCAGGATATGCTCGACGACCTGGCGACCTGCCTGCAGCCTCAGCGGCTGAACGAGCCGAAGGTGCGCTTCCCGAGCGACGCGGACGAAGAGGAGCAGACGCGCGTCATTCCGGCGATCCGTCCGGAAATGCGTTCTTCCGCGGATGAGACGCTGGCCGGCAAAGGCTCCAGAAAAAAAGGGCCGCCTGAAGAAGGGCAGACGATCGAAAACGCCGGCGAAAAGCGCAAACGCAAAAAGTGGGTGCTGCCTACCGTATTCGGCGTGATCGCCGCCATTTTGATCGCGATCCTCATCTGGGCCATCTTCGCCTTGAAGGGACAGCTGGTGTCGCCGGACGTGCAGGTGCCGACGGTCGTGGGCGAGAAACTCGAAGCCGCAACCGCTGACCTCGAAAAGGCCGGCCTCAAGGTCGCGGATCCGGTCCTGTACGAGCCGAGCGACACGGTGGAGAAAGATATCGTCATCAGGCAGAGCAAGCAGGATATGCCGGTCAAGAGCGGATCGCTCATCACGTTGACGGTGAGTCTGGGCAAGGAATTGCCCACCCTCGACGATTATACGGGCAAGCTTTACGACGACGCTGTCGAAGCGCTCAAGGCGCAAGGGGTCCAAGACCAGAACATCAAAAAAGAATGAGGAATACGACAACGAGGCGCCCGCGGGCACGGTGCTCAGCCAGTCGCCTGCGCCGGGCGGCACTTACGATCCCGAGAAGGATACGATCACGCTGAACGTCAGCAAGGGTCCCGAATCGTTCGCGATGCCGAATCTGATCGGGATGTCGCTGTCCGAGGCGCGGGCGGAGTTGACCAAGAGCAGTCTGTCGCTGCCCAACGACAAGGTGCTGCAGGAGCCGAGCTATACGACCAAAGGCAAGGTGTTCAAGCAGTTCCCCGCGGAGCAGAACGAGCTGGTGACGCCGGGAACGGAAGTCACGATCTGGATCAGCAGCGGATATCCGGCGGACGCCAAGGAGAAAACTTGGAACGTAACGGTGTCGCCCGCGGTCGAAGGCCAGACGAGCACGATCAAGATTTTGCTGACCGACGCCCGAGGCGATAGCGAGTGGGGGACGAAGAAGATCAAGACGACGCAGACGTTCCCGATCAACCTCGTCGTGTCGCCGGACAAGGAAGGCCAGATTACGGTGTACCGCGACGATCAGTTCCTGGACCGAATCCGGGTGCCGTACGCGGACGTTGAACAGACGCCGGATCCTACGCCGACGCCGACGCCGTCCGAGGAGATTACGCCGCCGCCGACCGAGTCTCCTGCCGAAGACGCGACGACCGGGATAGACCCGGGGAATGAAAATACGGACGACCAGGGCGGCGCTGCGAGCAACGATACCGCAGCCGTAGGCCCAGGGAAGGGAAAAGGCAATGACAAAGGACCCGGAAAAGAAAAAGGAAAAGGGCGAGGCTAGCCGATGAAAAACAGCGGCAACGGCGCGGCGCGAACGAGCGCGGCGGAGCGTCACGGCATCATCGTCAAGGCGCTCAGCGGTTATTATTACGTGCGGGACGACGAGCGCGACGCGACGCTTCAATGCAGGGCGCGCGGCATCTTCAAAAAGCGGGGAGAGTCTCCGCTCGTCGGGGACAGGGTCGTTTACGAGGAAACGGAAAACGGAGAAGGCGCGGTCAACGGCATTTTGCCCAGATCTTCGGCGCTGATCCGGCCGCCCGTCGCCAACGCGGACCAGGCCGTGCTCGTGTTTTCGGTCATCCGGCCCGAGCTCAATTTACAGCTGCTAGACAAATTTCTCGTGCACATCGAGCATGCGGGGATGGACGCGCTCATCGTGCTGACCAAGCTCGACGCGGCCGAGCGGTCCGAAGACGCGGGACGAATCGGGCGCGATATCGACGACGCGGTGGCGCTCTACGAAGGCATCGGATACCGGGTGCTCGCCGTCAGCGCGCGCCAGGGTACCGGTCTCGAGGAGCTGCGCGGCCTGCTGGCCGGCCACGTCAACGTATTCGCGGGCCAATCGGGCGTCGGGAAGTCTTCGCTGCTCAACGCGCTCGTGCCGGGGCTGACGATGGAAACGAACGAGATCAGCGAAAAGCTCGGCCGCGGCAAGCACACCACGCGTCACGTGGAGCTCGTCGAGCTGCCGGGCGGAGGATTCGTGGCGGATACGCCGGGATTCAGCCAGCTGGATTTTCAGGAGCTCGGGATCGACGAGATCGGCTCGTGCTTCAGGGAGTTCCGGGAGCTGGCGCAAGGCTGCAAGTTCAGGGGCTGTACGCACGTTCACGAACCGGGCTGCGCCGTGCTGGCCGAGCTGGAGAGCGGAGGCATCGCGGAGAGTCGATACCGCCATTACAAGGAATTCATGAACGAATGGAAAGAAAAAGCGCGGAGGTACTAGCATATGGCGATCATCGCACCATCGATCCTGTCGGCCGACTTCGCTCGGCTCGGCGAGGAGGTTCGCGTCGCGGAAGCCGCCGGCGCGGACTGGATCCACATCGATATTATGGACGGGCAGTACGTCCCGAATCTCACCTTCGGTCCGCCCGTCGTCGCGGCGATCCGTTCCTATACGGCATTGACCTTCGACGCGCACCTCATGGTCGAGACGCCGGACCGGCTGCTCGCGGACGTCGCGGCGGCCGGCGCGGACCGGATCACCGTGCATGCCGAAGCCAGCACGCATCTGCACCGGACCGTGCACGCGATTCGCGAGCTCGGGAAGGGCGCGGGCGTCGCGCTCAACCCGCATACGCCGCTGTCCGTGCTCGACTACGTCCTGGACGACGTCGACCTCGTTCTCATCATGACGGTCAACCCGGGCTTCGGCGGACAGTCCTTCATCCACGGCATGCTGTCCAAGATCAAGCAGCTTCGGCAGACGCTCGTCGCGCGCGGGCGGGGCGACGTCCACATTCAAGTGGACGGGGGCATCAACGCCGAGACTTCGAAGCTTGTGCGCGAAGCGGGCGCGGACGTGCTCGTCGCCGGCAACTACGTGTTCGGCCGCGCGGATCGCGCAGCCGCCATCGCATCGCTTAGGGACTGACTTCGGTCGGTCCCTTTCGTTTTCCCCCGAGGAATAGGACAACTTCGCGCGCGCATACACATTTATCATCAGCGCGCGCCTTCGGGCGCTGCGCCGCCCCATGCAAGGCCCGTAGGGCCGCGGGCAACGCATCGGACCGGAGGAGGGGTGGGAACGATGAAGTTTTACACCATCAAGCTGCCGAAGTTCTTGGGCGGATTCGTCAAAGCGATCCTGAACACGTTTCAGAAAAGCTGATGCCTCCCGGGTGATGGATCCCGCGGCCTTGCAAGGCTCGTGTACCCGTCCCCGGAACGGGCAGCCCCGCCATGAGCGGGCGATCCGGGATGCCTCGCGGCGCCCAGCGCCGGCTGCGGCCGGACGGCCCGGGCGAATGCCGCGCCGCGGGACGCTTCATGATGGATGATTAACGCGAGTCTTCTCGCATGCGGATATGGCGAGGCAAAACAAAAAGCACCTGGAGGTCCAGGTGCTTTTGCCATGGGCTGTCGTCCGCCGGAGCGAACGGGCAGTTAATTATACGCGAACGACTTTGCCGGACTTCAGGGCGCGAGTGCTGACGTAAACGCGCTTCGGCTTGCCGTTCACCAAAATGCGAACCTTCTGCACGTTGACGCCCCAAGAGCGTTTGTTATGATTGTTGGCGTGGGAAACGTTGTTGCCGGAAGCCGGCTTCTTCCCCGTGATATAACATTTGCGAGCCATGTAAATCCACCTCCCTGACCAGACCTTGCACACACTTTTCCTATCATAACACAGGCCTAGTCGGCTTGCAATGTCATCGGCTGACTTCAAACCGATTCTTTTTTTATAGTACAATGGGAAAAGGTTCACCCATGAAGCCGTCTGTAGCGGACGGCGTTCGAGAACCGCCAAAGGAGCGTGTGGCCATGCCTATGCAGCTATCGACGGAAAACGGCAAAATCGACGTGGCCGATCAGGTCATCGCCGTCATCGCGGGTTCGGCGGCGCTCGACTGCTACGGCCTCGTCGGTATGGCCTCCAGAAAGCAATTGAAGGACGGGATCGCCGAGCTGCTCGGACGCGAGAATCTCGCGCGGGGCGTCGAAGTGCGCCGCGAAGGGGAAGAGCTCCATCTGGATCTGTACGTGATCGTGAGCTACGGCACGAAGATCTCGGAGGTCGCCCACAATATCCAATCCAAAGTAAAGTACGTGCTGGAGGAAGTCGTCGGGATTGCCGTGGACCGTCTGAACATTTTCGTTCAGGGCGTGCGCGTCATTCGCTAGGCGAAGACCGGATCGTAACCACTTGCGCGATTATCCGATCTCACCTTGGCTTGCCGGGCTCTCCAGCCGGAGAGGCCGGCGTCGCGCCTTCGAAAAGGGGAATTTTCATTGACTACGAGGCTTTTAAACGGAAGCGACTGGACGGCCATGGTGCTGGCCGGCGCGGAGCGACTCTCGCAGCAGGCGGAGCTGATCAACGCGCTGAACGTATTTCCCGTCCCGGACGGCGATACGGGGACCAACATGAACTTAACGATGACGGCCGGCGTGGCCGAATTGAAAAATAAACCTTCGCCCGACATCGGCCGCGCTGCGGAAGTGCTGTCGAAGGGGCTTCTGATGGGCGCGCGCGGCAACTCGGGCGTTATTTTGTCGCAGCTGTTCCGCGGGTTCGCCCGCGCGGTCGCCGGCCAGCGGGAGATCACCGTGCCGTTGTTCGCAGCCGCCTTAAGGCAAGGAGTTGATACCGCTTACAAAGCGGTGGTCAAGCCCGTCGAGGGCACGATTCTGACCGTCGCCCGGGAAGCGGCCAAACACGGCGAGTCGATCGCGCGGCGTACCGAGGACATCTCCGAATGGATGGGCGAGGTGCACGACAAAGCGGCGGAGACGCTGGCCCGCACGCCGGATATGCTGCCGGTGCTCAAGCAGGTGGGCGTCGTCGATTCGGGCGGACAAGGGCTCGTGTGCATCTATGAAGGCTTCGTGCACTATTTAAGGAACGCGGAGAGGCAAGGCGCCGCTTCGGCTCCGTATGCGGGCGGCTGGACGACATACGCGCCGGTCGCTTCAGCCTCGCCCTCGCCCGTGTCCGCGCAGGTGACGGCAGCAGCCGCGGCGCATGCGTCGTCGGCCCAGTCGAGGATCGCGACCGAGTCGATCCAGTTTCCGTACGACATGGAGTTTTTCATTCGTCTGCAAGGACGCGCCGCGTTTTCCGAAGCGTCCTTCCGCAAGGCGCTCGAGCGGGACGGAGATTCGATCATTTTGATCGCCGACGGCGATATCGTGAAGGTTCACGTGCATTCCCGCCGCCCTGGCGATGTGCTGAACGCGGCGGTCGCGTACGGCGAGCTGACGAACTTTCATATCCTGAACATGCGCGATCAGCACCGAGAGCTGCTGCATCCGGCTTCGGGCGCGGAGCCCGCGGGCGAAACGTCCGATCCGATGGGGCTCGAGGCGGCCTCCGGCATTCCGGATATGCCCGAGCTGAGAGCCGCGGAAGCGGCTTCGCAGGCGATCGAGCCGGCGCATCCGGTCGCGTTCGAGATGGCCGACTACGGCGTCGTCGCCGTCAGCGTGGGCGCAGGCAACGACGAGCTGTTCCGCAGTCTCGGCGTGGACGCGATCATCTCGGGCGGACAAAGCATGAACCCCAGCACGGAGGACCTCGTGCAGGCGATCTCTTCGCTGGCGGCGGACCATATTTTCGTCCTGCCGAACAATTCGAACATTTTGATGGCCGCGAAGCAGGCGCAAGAGCTGACGGACCGGCCCGTGACGGTCGTGCCGACGCGCAGCATTCCGCAGGGACTGGCCGCGATGCTTGCGTTCCAAGAGGAGCAGCCGGCGTCCGTCAACGAGGACCGGATGCTGCGGGCGATCGACCGCGTGCTGACCGGCTCTATCACCCGAGCCGTTCGGGATACCGTCATGGACGGCATCGACATTCGCGGCGGCGAGTATATCGGCATTTTGGACAAACAGATCGTCTCTTCGGAGACGACGGTCATGGCTGCTGCTCAACGCCTGCTGGAGCGGATGCTCGCAAGCGGCGACGAGACGGTGATGCTGCTGTCCGGCGAAGGCGCGGAGGAAGGCGATACCGCCGGACTCGTGGCCTGGCTCGGCGAAGCTTATCCCGATGCGGAAGTAGAACGCCACGAGGGCGGACAGAATTTGTATCCGTACCTGATCATGGTGGAAAAGTCGGATTAGACGCGGGAGGTGGCTACGATGAGCAAGGTTGTTTTGGTAACGGACAGCACGTCGGACATCCCGCTGGCAACGCGAGAGCGGCTGGGCATCGAGATGGTGCCGCTGCGCGTCATCTTCGGCGAAGAGAGCTACCTGGACAACGTGACGCTTTCGCCCGCCCAATTTTACGACAAGCTGAAAAGTTCAAGCGCGCTGCCTTCGACCTCGCAGCCCTCGCCGGCCCAGTTTCTCGAGGTGTACGAGCGGCTTCTCGCCGAGGGCAACTCGGTCGTGTCGGTCCACCTTTCCTCGGCGATGAGCGGCACCTATCAGTCGGCGACGATCGCGAGGTCGATGTTGGACGACGACAGCAAGGTCACCGTCATCGACTCGAGGTCGGCCTCTTACGGGTACGGCGCGTTGGTCGTATCCGCCGCCGAGCTGGCCGCGCGGGGCGCGTCCCGCGAGGAGGTCGCCGCGGAGGTGCTGCGGCTGCGCAAGCAGATGAAGCTGTATTTCCTCGTGAATACGCTCGAGTATTTGCAAAAGGGCGGCCGGATCGGCAAGGCGGCCGCGATTTTCGGCACGCTGCTTAACATTAAGCCGATCTTGACCATAGGCGACGACGGCGTTATTTTCCCGATCGACAAGGTCAGGGGACAAAAGCGCGCCGTCGCGCGGATCGTCGAGCTGCTGGAGTCCGACTTCGGACCGGGAGCGGCGATCGATCTCGCGGTCGTCGATACGCCGGGCGACGTGGAGGCCGCGGACGATCTCGTCGCGGTGCTTCGGACCAGGTTTAACGTCGCGGGCTTCCACCGCTCGGAGATCGGATCGGTGATCGGCACGCATGCCGGTCCCGGCACGGCAGGCTTGTTTGTATTTCCCGCTGGCTCGGGCCATATCGTCTAAGGACGATCGCTCGGACGGCGGCGCGATTCGGAGTTGATGGAGGATGGCCGATCGATCGGCAGAAGAGACGGATCTGTTCGCCATACCGGTCACGAAGATCAAAGGCGTGAGCGCCCCCAAGGCGGGGGGAGCTTCACGCCTTGGGTGTTTCTACGGTCGGCGAGCTGATCGAATATTATCCGTTCCGCTACGAGGATTATCGGCTGCGGCCGCTTCACGAGGTGAAGGACGGGGAGAAGATCACCGTGCAAGGACGGATCGAGACGCCGCCTTCGCTGCAGCGGTTCGGAGGCAAGTCGCGTCTGCTCTGCCGGGTGACGGTGGAGGGATTGCTGCTGACGGCCGTCTGGTTCAACCGCGCGTTCCTGAAGGATCAGATGGAGGTCGGACGGGATATCGTCCTGACGGGAAAATGGGATCAGCGGCGACGCCAGCTCACGGTGTCGGAGTCGGAGTTCCCGGACAAAGGCGCCGGCCGCACGGGAACGCTGCAGCCCGTGTATTCGATCGGGGGCAGTCTCACGCAGGTGTGGATAAGGCAGCGCATCGAATTGGCGCTCGCGCAGTACGGGGCGATGATCCCGGAGCTGCTGCCGCCGGAGCTGCTGGATAGGCACGGGCTCATGCCCAGGCGCGAGGCGATTCACCGGATTCACCGGCCCGAAAACACGCACGAGGGCCAAGAGGCCCGGCGCCGCATGGTTTACGAGGAGCTGTTTCTGTTCGAGCTGCGGCTGCAGGCGTACCGCGCGATGAACCGCAAGGCGCCCGACGGCATCGCGCACAAGATCAGCAGCGATGATATTCGCGCGTTCGCGGCGAATCTCCCGTTCGAACTGACCGAGGCGCAGAAGACCGTCGTCAACGAGATCACGCGCGATATGAAGCGGCCGTACGCGATGAACCGGCTGCTGCAGGGCGACGTCGGCTCCGGCAAGACCGTCGTGGCCGCGATGGCGCTGTACGCGACGGTCAAGGACGGCTGCCAGGGCGCGCTTATGGTGCCGACGGAGATTTTAGCGGAGCAGCATGCCAAGTCATTGGGGAAGCTGTTCGAGCCCTACGGCATTCAAGTCGCGCTGCTCACCGGGAGCCGCGGGGCGCGGGAGCGGCGGGACCTTTTGGCTTCGCTGCAGATGGGGCTCATCGACATCGTGATCGGTACGCATGCGCTCATCCAGGAGGACGTCTTTTTCCGGCGACTCGGGCTCGTGGTGACGGACGAGCAGCACCGCTTCGGCGTCAACCAGCGCAGCATTTTGCGGCGCAAGGGGCTGAATCCCGACGTGCTCATGATGACGGCCACCCCGATCCCGCGCACGCTCGCCATCACCGTGTTCGGCGACATGGACGTGTCGACGATCGGAGAGCGGCCTAAAGGGCGCAAGCCGATCCTGACTTACTGGGTCAAGCACGACAAGATGGACCGCGTGCTCGGCTTCATTCGCCGGGAGGCGGAGCTCGGACGGCAGACGTTTTTCATCTGCCCGCTCATCGAAGAGTCGGAAAAGCTGGACGTGCAAAACGCGATCGACCTGCACATGCAGCTGCGGCAAGCGATGCCCGAGCTCGAGATCGGGCTGCTGCACGGGCGGATGACGTCGGCAGAGAAGGACGAGGCGATGGGACGGTTCGCGGCGGGCGAGTCGACGGTGCTCGTCTCGACGACGGTCGTCGAGGTCGGCGTCGACGTGCCGAACGCCACGCTCATGATCGTCATGGACGCGGACCGCTTCGGGCTCTCGCAGCTGCACCAGCTGCGGGGCCGGGTCGGGCGAAGCGACCATCAGTCGTACTGCGTCCTGATCGCAGATCCGAAGTCCGAGAACGGGCTCGAGCGGATGCAGGCGATGACGGATACGGACGACGGCTTCGAGATCGCGCGGCGGGACTTGGAGCTGCGGGGGCCCGGCGAGTTTTTCGGGACGAAGCAGAGCGGGGTGCCGGAGTTCAGGCTCGCGAACCTGATGAACGACTTCGAGACGCTCGAGCAAGCGCGCGACGATGCGGCCGCGCTTACGGCCGAGCCGTCGTTCTGGACGGCGCAGGCTTATGCGGGGCTGCGCGAATACTTGCGGCGCGAGGCGCCGGATTACAGCGAGCCGCTCGATTAGGCCCGCCTTCGCGAGGCGATTTTTTGCGCAGACATTTCCCTTCGGCTGCCGCATACAATATAGGAGCCTCGCGAAGGGAAGTGGGCAGCCGTGAGTTGGCAAAAGTTCGGCATCCGGCCGGATCTGGTAGAGCGCGTCAAGGTGAAGATGAAAAATCCGGCCACGAAGGATAGAGTCAAGGCGCTGCTGGACGGCGTGACAAAGTTCGATCTGCAGGACCGCACCAAAGTAAAGCGTCTCGTCAAGTCGTCCGCCAAAGTGCTCGGCGAGCCGCTGACCGATCTGCAGGAGGAACAGCTGGTAAACTTCGTCATCGCCCAGAAGATCGATCCGAAGAGCACGCTCCATCTGATCAAGCTGTGGGCGATGTTCCGGTAGCGGGCGGCGAAGGCTTGATCGGCGGGATCGCCTGCACTACGGCAAGCGATGCGCGTCCTCAGCCCAAAAAGACCCTGATTCCCGACATGAACTCGGGAGTCAGGGTCTTTTTGGCATTCGCGCGAGCCCCTTAGAACAGCTCGCCTTGCTCCTCGTCCGGCACGAGACAGCCGGGATCGTCGTTGGCGACGTTGCCGACCCGACGGTTCGCCGGGTCGACGGCGAGCTCCGCCGGATCCAGCGGAATCGCCAGCTGCAGCACCTCGTCGGAACGCTGGATGCTGCGGTCGAGCCATGCGGCCTCGACCCGCCGGTTCAGGATGATGGGCACGCGATCGTGGATGTCCGCGAGATGCCCCTGTGCCGGCGCGGTCAAGATAGCGCAGGTGCTCAGCCGCGATCCGTCCGGAGCGGTCCACGATTCGTAAATGGCGGCCATGCTGAACAGGGCTCCGTCGTGGCGGCGAATGCGCATCGGGCGCTTGCCGTCCGCGGTCTGCCGCCATTCGTAGTAGCCGTCGGCCGGGACAAGACACCGCTTGCGGCGCAGCGCCTCGCGGAAGGCGGGCCGCTCGGCGACGGTCTCGACCCGGGCGTTCAGCATCTTGCTGCCGACCTTCGGGTCCTCGGCCCAGGGCGGCACGAGCCCCCACTTAAGCAGCCCGAGACGGTTGCGGGTGCCGTCGTTCACGATCGCCGGCACCAGCTGCCCGGGTGCGATATTGTACCGGGGGCCGTAAGGCGAACCGGCCGAGTCGTCGGCCGCATAATAAGCGAGCAATTCCTCGAACGAAATGGTGATCGTATAACGTCCGCACATCCGCGTGCAACCTTCTTTCTTCTCGCGCCAAGGCGGTCCTCTTCGGGAAGTAGTATACCGCAACGGCCGCCGAATGCGAAGAGAAGGAGCGACGGACGCGGCAAAGCGCGGTTCGATCAAGCGCCGTGGCGCATACGAAGCGCAAGCGGTTCATCCGGGACGAGCCGCCGCGCAGATTGGAGCGGCATCGTCCCAAGCGTGCGGCGTCCGATTAAGTCGTCCCTTTGGCGGCCGCGGGGGGAACGGCGGGCCTCCCGGGCTTCCTTGCTGTCGAGCTGCCGCAGGTGCCGCGTAATCTCGCCCATGTATCGCGCGAGCTGCATGCTGATCTCCGAGCGGAGCACCTCCCGGACGATACCGAAGCGCTCTTCGTAGCCGCGGCATATGTAGCGATGGTAAATAACGAGGTCGACCTGCTCGTCGCTGTTCAGCAGCCGGATGCGGCGGCTGCTGAGTTCCCGGCGGAGCTCGTGGAGGTCTCGGGTAATCAGGTTGAGCACCACTTGAGCGCCAGTCAGGGTCACCCGGCTTAGCAGATTGCCCGAGCGCTCGCCCTCCTCCATAGCCCGCTGCACCATCGTGAGCATATGCGGCAGCACGATGACGTCGCGGATCATCCGCAGCTCGTCGGCGGTCGGATGGCCGGTCGTCTTGGGGGAGACGGCATGCTCTTCTTCGTACTGCTCGTGATGTTCGGTGAGCAACAGCTTCGAGTTCCAGCGGTCGTTGCCGTCGAGTTTGCTCATTTGTAATGTCCCCCGATCTGCTCGGCCCGTTCTCTTGCCACGCCCGCTTCAAGCAGCGAAGAGGCCCGCATGATGGCATCGCTCCCGTAACGGTCCTTGATGTAATCCGTCGCCTGCTCCATCCGCAAAATGGCCTGCCGGTCCTCGAACAAGTCGAGCTGGTCGACGCCTTCGTCCGACAGCCCGCCGAGCGAGATGGTCAGACGGCTGACCGGCATGCCGCTCCAGTGCTCGCGGAGCAGCTTCAGCGCCGCGGCCGCCACCTCGTGCGTGAGCGCGGTCGGCTGCCGGAGCTGCGTCTGGCGTCCGAACCACGACGAACGCGTCCCGTCCGTCTCCGCGGCGCCGACCGAGACGACGCTGCCTCTGCACTTGTGCCGGCGCGTGCGGCGGCATACCTCGACGACGAGCTCGAGCAGGACGACCTCGATATCCTCCAGCTTGCGGTACAGGCCGCTGCGCAGCGCCTTGCCGTGGCTGATCGACTTCAGCTTGTGGCGGATGCCGGCTACGACCGGGCTCGGATCGATGCCCCGCGCGGTCTGCCAATAATATTCGGCCTGGATGTCGCTCTGCTTTTTCATCTCGCGCCGCATCCGCCGCTTGAAGTCGCCCAGCTCGAGGCGCGCGATGTCTCCGATCTGGGCGAGGCCCATGCGGGTGAAGTGACGCGTCATGCGGGAGCCGACCATGAACATGTTGTGGACGGGGAGCTTCCAGAGGGTGTCCTCCAGTCTGTCGAAGGACAGGGTGGATACGCCCTCGGGCGTTTTTTTCGCATAATTGTCCAGCGCCATCTTCGCCAGAATCTTCGTCGGTCCGACGCCGACGCGAACATTGATATTGGTGGAGAGCTTCACGTGATTCTGGATCAGCCTAGCGATCAGCTCCGGCGGCCCGTAAGCGGGGATCGAGCCCGTGACGTCGAGGAACTGCTCGTCGATGCTGTACGGCTCGACCTGGTCCGTGAACGCTTCGTAGATCTGCGTCATGAACAGCGAGATGCCGATGTAGGTTTGCATCCGCGGGCGGATGACGATGAGATCCGGACACTTGGCGAGCGCCTCGCCGACCCGTTCGGCCGTCGTGACGCCCTTGGCCTTGGCGATCGGGCAAGCCGCGAGGATGATGCCGGAGCGCCGGGCGGGATCGCCGACGGCGACGGGTTTGTTCATCAGGCCGGGATGGCGCGCCTTTTCGATGGAGGCGTAAAAGGACTGGCCGTCGATCAGGAAAATCGTTCGCTCATGAGGCATGGTGCTTCACCGGCCTGGCGCCGAGGATGCGGCTCGCCGACAGCGTGCGGAACGCGCGCTTCCCCCAATCGAGCACGCGCACCTTGCCCCCGCGTACCGAGAATACGGCGACGACCCGCTGCGTGAAGCGCCCCTTGCTATCCTCGTAAATGATTTCCACGCTTTGCCCGACGTACTTTTCGATGTTGACCGGCATGGCGATTCCTCCTTGAGCCTCGGAGAGACGAGGTTAATTACAGAACATTTGTTCTTATATTAATACGAACTAGCGTTCCCTTACAAGGGCTAAATTATACCGGTTGTCCGATGGTCGAAAAGCAAGGTTGGGTGATGTCATATTTGTTGAGAAAGTTTGCAGGATTTCGGATAGTAAATTGTCAGATATACAGAAAATATGCGAAAAAACGAATAAAAATACAACGATGAGAAAATTTTTTTAGATTGTTACATGCTTGCGTGCTACCTTTGCTAAACTCACCATGCGTATTTGCTTGTGACAGGCACGGAACCTTATTCAGCAGTGTTGCTCTGCCTGGACGTAATGATCGCTCACTCGTGAGACGTGTGGACGTCTTGTGGTTCAGTTAAACTTAATTCAGTAAGTTGCCATCATGGAAGGGGTTAAGGCAAAAGAAGGGGGTAATCTATCTGAAGCCGTGGGACCATGAGTGAAAGCCATTGTCTGGTGTGAAATTAAAAAAAAAGGTAGTGGGTAATCTGTGAGGAGTGTACCATCTAGCTTGGTATTCAATTCGTATGCGGAACAGGAGCGGAGAGGTCTCGCTCCTCATTATACTGCGCTGCTACACGTTGCTCCAAGTACCTCTGCTGGCTTTCACTTGAACTTAATAATAGCGGGAAAAACAAAATAAATTTCCGAATCAGACCTGTTTTTCCTATCCCCGGCTCAAAGTTATTCTACACCATCTAGTAAACGACGTAGCTGAATGGCGAAAGTACTTCTTAGCCGCGCTTGGTACAAGAATACCTGCTTTAAGTTTCTCAGTTACTTCTTGTTCGTCTGTTCCTACAATAGCTCTAATTGCTTAATTAAATTCTGCAATTTTTTCATTAGCCCCTACGAATAGGTATTGCATTGCGGCCTGAGTGTTATTTATGACTGATTATAGGTACTTAGTACTGTTAATGGTGTTATGATTCAAGTCGTTTGGCATGCACATATGTGGTATGATTCACTTTTATGGTATATTATTACTATTAGGTAGTCTTGTCGATAAATAATGTGGAGGTAGGGCGCGTGGAAACACAGTTTATTTCTACTTTTAGAATAAAACAATTAATCCAGAAAAGAAAATTTCAAGGGGTTGCCTCTTTAAAGTTGATGGGCTCTTTAAATTATGTGCGTATAATTAAAGAGCTTTCTTTATTGCCTTATTATAAAGGGATTATTGCAGATAATCCCTTTCCAAAAAGAAATAAATCGATTAGGCAGAAGCGTATTTTACGCAGCCTCGGACTCAATAGTGGAAGAATTGTGTTGGCACGCTTCTATTTTATCTGCATTTCATAGTGAGCTTTCATTTTTTTTTAAATAGGAAAAGAGATTTTGATCGTAGTTTATTATTGGGGAAATATGATGATGCAATTGTGACACTTAATAAAATCGAAGAGGAATTTGGTCAATCTTTATGGCTTATTGAAAGTAAACTTAATCTTTTAGAACTATCCGATGGAACGGAGATGCAAAAAAGATTATCTACAAACCATAACAAGAAGTAATAATGTATCATTTTATGTGAAAATATTAAGTAATTTTTTTTAGCATAAAAAAACGAAAAAAATTATCCTTCAGATATGTACAGGAAGAATTTACGTGATCTGTTTTCGAATGGTTCAGATCTTGTTAAAAACTTTATTCATGATGTTAGCTTTCGATTTGATCTTTACGGAGAAAATAGAAAATACAATTATTGTGAAATGATGTCAAGAATGGGCAGTTACTCGATGATTGATAGATTGCTTTTATATATCAGAGTTTGTCAATATCTCCTCTCCTTTGATTCAAAAACTGAAAATCTTGAAGCAGTCAAACAAAGCATAAACATAATGAATAATAGTTTTGAAAATTATTTAATTACCAACATCATTAACAGTTCGGGAAGTAATCCATCTTTCAAATATAACGACAAAGAGTTATGCAAAGTAATGAAAATTATTGATTTGTATACTAAGGGTAAATACGAGGAAGTTAAGACTGAATACCAAGATATATATCAGGAAATGCCGGAGAGATTGGAAATAACACTTCCCTTTGTTAAATCAATAACTTCACTTGGTGAAAATATAATAGAATATCAAAATTCGACATTATTATTTAATATTTCTGAGCATTTATTTAATATCATTACAAAAAATGAACAAGCACAAGAATCCTATATGGGCATTCAAAAGCTTATAGATATATATATTTCATGTGAATGGGCAAGTCAATTGCAATGGATTTTACATACTGAATACTATCCTAACCAATATGATGCCACAGCAAAAAAATTTATAAGGTTTGGACTACTAAACTCAATATCATACAATCCTTATAATATTCTGTATTGGAATACAGAAATTAAAGAGTTGATATTCAGTTATTTAGAACGTGAGCACAACGATAGTGTAACGTATAAATTCCTTTATAACATTTCTGAAAAAAATGATGCATCAATTAAAGTCATGGACATTCCAATCCATAGAAAAAATAGGTTTTTAGCTCAGATTTTCCTTCAATCTGGTTTGGTTGATCGTGCTTATGACTTGATCTTAAGTTATGCTGATTCAGAAAATATTATAGTGAAGCAACATTATATAACAGACTACTTGAACTTTTTGATTAAAACAAATGATTATGATAAAGCAATAGAATTAGTTGTTGATATTTATTTTTCTAATTCAAATTTGTTTGTGTGCATGCCTATTGAAGAATTCTTAATGAAAGTAGAAGTGGAAAAGCCGGCATCCATTCAAAGTAATATTTGTCTGCCAATTTTATATGAAATATATTCAAGGAATATCAAAAAAGATAAGGATTTCTACATCTCGGAAAGTTATGAAGACTACTTGATCTTAAACGGGTATGAACGTCCATCGGAACTTGGATTGACAGTAGGCATAGATGTAAAAAAAATAATCTACTTTTTTAGATAATGTTTGTGTGCCACATATCATGGATAGTTCAGTTGCATTTAATTCAACTGACGATATTGATAAAGAAAGAATAGCAATTTGTCAGATATTGAAAGAAATTGATCCTCTAAATGTTGCCAAATACTCCGAGGAAATTAAAAATATCACACATAGACTAACGATTAAACAAGGGATTATAGAAATCGAAGAAAGTAAAATATATGTGGACATTGAAGGAATTAAAAAGTCAATTCAAAACAGTTTGCGAGAGAAATATTCTAAATTTTTAATCATGCTCAACAAGGATCAAGAATTTGAATTTTATGATGTATTTATAGACGAGTATAAAAATCTAGAAGGATTTGAACAAAATGAGATGACGATGATAAGATTATCTCGTGGAAGTATGCGAGCACTTTTATCAATTATTTTGGAAGTTAGAAATCATTTTGTTTCTAGCAACGAATACGGACTGGATGGATATTTAAGTAACGGTATTAGGCATGGAACTATTCAGGGGCAATTACGAAGCCCCTTAGAAAAGTTAAATCTAATAACACAAAAAAGATAGTGAAAATAATGTTTATCGAATAAATGAATATTGGAAGAAAAAGCTAAAAAATTGCGATTCCCATAGTATTGAAACAATTTTACATTTATTGTCGGAGTTTTCACGCGGAATTGATGAGAGAATTGATTATTTAAAGAATACTTTAATTCAAATTAAATTAGAAAACAAGAATCCTAATGCAATATTTGACTACCAAGTTTACACAGCTGAATTTGAAAGTATGTATTGGGAAATTGTCACCAAGAATCTTAGCTTTGAAGAGTTTCTTGAATTAATTTTTTCATATCTTTGGAGAAAAACAGATGATAACTTGAAGGAGATTAGAAATACTATTAATGGACAAATAAAGGAAGAAATTAATAATAAATTTGATGAATTAATGAAGAACTTAGAACAACTGAAGTTTAAAAGAGAATATATAGATGAGAATGCTCTCGGGGATTTAGTTAATGCAATAATAGAGGCCAAAACAGCAATACAATATGAATTGAATAATGTAGAAAATTGGTTTCGTAGATCAAAAACTTCAACATACTCTGAATATGATATAAGTTTGCCTATTGAGATTGCTACAAAAGTTATCAATAACATTTATCCAAACCAGATATTTGCGCCGGCCACAAAATTTTCTGCTCCAGGCATACTTAAAGGGAAAACTTTGAAGTCATTTGTTGATATATATTTCACTTTATTTGACAACATCATAAAACATTGTAGTACCACAAACTTTTCACCCAGTGTTGAAGTTGAAGTAATAATTAATGACTTTATAGTAGAAATAAATATTGTCAATCAATTACCAGAACACACAGATCATAATATTTTATCTGAAAAAATAAAAGAGATCAATGATAGTGTAGTAACCTATAAATCTCATGAACGGGCGAGTAAAGAAGGGGGAACTGGTTTTTACAAGATTAACAAGATTATCAGCGTTGATCTTGATTCGAGACGAAAAATAAGTGTCTCAGCGTCTGACAATAAATTTCGAGTTCAGCTAATAATTGATGCTTGGGGGTTATTGTATGAAAATACTGATTATTGAAGATGATATGAATAAGTTAAAGCAGCTCGTTGATTTTATAGCTGAAATAAGAAATGAATCACAAATTACAGAAAAATACTCCTATCAAAGTGGACTCAGAGAAATATATTCTTACTCTCATGAATTAATAATACTTGATATGAGTTTGCCTAGTTTTGATAAAACTCCTACAGAGACCGGGGGAAGACCCAGGAAATTTGCTGGAAGAGAATTGCTACGGCAAATGAAACGAAAAAATATAAATATACCTGTAATTATTGTCACACAATTTGATAAGTTTGGTGAAGGAGAGGACACGATTACTCTTCCACAATTAGTAGATGAATTAAAGAATGAGTATGCAAGTATATTTTTTGGATTGGTTTACTACAACACAGCATATAAAAATTGGCGAGATGAATTTGGTTTGCTCTTGAGTAAGGGCTCTCTGGTCCAGTTAAATAAGGGTGGATAAAATATGCTAAAGATTTTAGTGGTGGATGACAATACAATAAAACAACAAAAACTAACAGAGATTTTTTTGTCAATTGATGGGATTAAAGAAGAAGATATTTTTGTTGCACCAGATATTATTAACGCAAAAAGAGAGTTGCTTAATCAAGAATTCGATCTTCTTATTTTAGATATACAGATTCCAAATAGGTTTAACCAGGTAGCTAAGCAAGATGGTGGAATAACTTTTTTTGCGCGAGTTGATGATTTCTAAAAGGTATCCTCTTCCACCAAACATTATTGGAGTTACCGCTCATGAAGAGCTTTTTGAGAATGTTAAAACAGTTTTTGACGACCAGTTACTCTGGCTAATAAAATACGAAGTGGGATCGGATACGTGGTCGTTGGCCCTCAAAAATCGAGTAGAATATATTTTAAATACAAAAAGAGTAAATGTTTCAGCAAAAGATAGTACTCAATATAGCGTTGATATTGCTGTAATTTGTGCACTTGAAAAAATTGAACTAGAAGGGATTAGAATGATATCTCAGGATTGGAGTCATTTGCATGTCCCTCAAGATGAAAACTCAAATTATTATTCAAGCATCATCAAAGGTGAAAATAGAGATTTCAGAATCGTATCAGCAGCAGCACCGCAAATGGGAATGACTGCTGCCACTGCACTCTCGATGAAACTTATTCAATTATTTAGACCAAGATATCTCGTAATGACTGGAATTGCAGCTGGCATTCGAGGTAAAGTCAACTTAGGAGATATATTAGTTTCAGATCAAACTTGGGATTATGGCAGCGGTAAATATATTACAGAAAATAAAGAAAGAGTTTTTAAACCTGATCCATATCCTATTAGGCTAAAACCTAAAGTTAGAGCAAAGATAGAGCTATTGGCAAATGATTCGCACGCCCTAGAAGAGATTAGACGTTTATGGCCAGGAGAAAAGCCCGATACGCCTCTTGCCGTCCATATTGGACCTGTGGCTTCTGGTGCTGCTGTGCTTTCTAGTTCTTCAATAGTGAGTGATATATTAGACCAAAATAGAAAATTAATTGGGATTGATATGGAGAATTATGGAGTATATTTTGCTGGAGAAAATTCTCCTAATCCACAACCAACAGTTATATCTCTAAAATCTGTTGTCGACTTTGCTGATGAGGAAAAGCACGATAAGGTTCAAAAGTATGCTGGTTATACAAGCGCTGCGGTGCTTAAACTACTTACTAAATACTTGGATTTTTCGGATTAACTACTAAATTTATTGATTAAGTTATTTATAAATGCATATTTCTCAAAAACCCTGATCATGATAAATCAGGGTTTTATGTTGTACGCTCAAACATGGCGGTCATCCTTAGGTGAAAGTATCGAACAGGGCTGGCGACCACTACTATGGCTGAGGGAGATCAAACAACATTTATAAGTTCATGAATGTTGGCGTATATTAAAATGTATTTGAACAAAATGAGATTCCTCAATAATTATCACAAGAAACAGTACTCGCAGTTTAGAAGCAATTGTTATTCTCAATAATTTTGGAAATAACCCTGTGAAATCAAGGGCTTAAGTTCTAAAATTCTCAGCAATTATGACACCACACAAAGGTATTGGGCGGTGTCCTATTAGTTAAGAAATTTTTCAAGGTTTGTGATAGCAAATAGTCAGATTTGCAAATAATTTACTCCTGTAAATTTTTATATATTATTTTCAATTTATGCGACTCCTAGGTGCATCTTCAGGTCTACCGAGTGGGTTCCTTCGTTGTCGGGCAGTTCGCCTTGCCGGAACGCATCCGTATCCTTGACCGGCCTGCTGGCGCCGGCGGAGGCCGCGGATTTTTTTGTGCGTACGCGCTGGCGAAGGCAAGTGTCAAAGTCGATAGTTTTTTTACAGCAAATCGGTGTTTTGTTTAATGAATCGTAAATTGTAAGCGTTTAATATTTGAAATAGAAACCGGTTACATGATAGCGATTACACATCGGAAGGAGGATCTTATGACGGCGCAAACGCAGAGCGAATCGCAGGTAAGGCTCGGGCTGGACCGAGTGGCGATCAACGGGAGAAGCGAAATCTTGTTATGCGCATCGTTGTTTTACTTCCGTATTCCGAGCCCGCTTTGGCGTGAGCGGATGGAGCAGCTAAAAGCGTTCGGCTATAACGCGATCGACGTTTATTTTCCTTGGAACCATCATGAGCAGGAGGAGGGCATCTGGGATTTCACCGGCGAGCGGGACGTCGCCGCCTTCCTCGCGCTTGCCTCGGATGCGGGATTGCGGGTCGTCGCAAGACCCGGGCCCTATATCTGCTCCGAATGGGACGGCGGCGCGCTGCCGGCATACCTGCTGGCGAAGGACGGCATCCGTCTGAGAGACAACGATCCGCAGTTCCTGGCGCACGTTGCCCGCTGGTACGACAAGATCCTGCCGCTGCTGAAGCGCTTCGAGCCCGGCGCGGGCGGTACGGTCGTCGCCGTGCAGCTGGACAACGAGCTCGACTTTTACAGCTGCGCGGACCCAACGGGCTATATCTCGGCACTGCGCGATCTGGCGCTCGGCCACGGCATCCGGGTACCGCTCATCGCCTGCGCGGGGCAAGGCGGGCTGACCGAGGCCGGCGGCGACGCGGAAGGCGTCTTGCCTACCTGCAACTTCTATCCGGACAACCGCGATCCCGAATTCGAGACGCTCGCGCTGGCGTATAAGCGCGAACTGACGCTGCGCGGGCTGCCGCTGCTCGTCACCGAGACGAACCGGAGCCACTTTCTGCTGAGGAGGCTGCTGTCTTGCGGCGTCAAGCTGCTCGGTCCCTATCTTCAAGCTTCGGGTACGGACTTCGGCTTCACGAATGCGATCAACAATTGGGGCAAGCCGATGGCCTTCATGACGTCCGACTACGATTTCGGCGGCATGATCTCGCCGGAGGGCCATGTGCGGGAGGAAGCCTACGAGGGGAGGCTGCTTAGCCGGTTGCTTCGCCTCTATGGCGAGGATCTCGCCGAAGCTGCGCCGCTTGACGCCGACGAGACTTCGGACGCGGCGGAGCGCCATGAATGGCGGGAACGAGGCTTCGACGCGGGACCTTACCGCCTGGGCCTTCGAGGCGGCGGACGGCTCATCTTCGTGTCGGACACGACGCGGGAGCTGTGTCTCATGCTGCCCGAAGCGGTGAGCCTGGCCCCCTGGGGCGTGGAAGGAGCGATCTCTTCCTCGACGGCCGAGTTATGCGAGGCAGCCGGCGGAGAGGATGGCTGCGTGCTTGTCTTCCATACGGCTGAGGACGCGGACGGGAAGGTATCGCTGGAGTTCGCCGAGCAACCGACGGCCGTATCGGCCGAGAGGGCCGACGTATCCATGACGGATACCGGATGTACGATCGCCATCGGCGGCCATATCCGAGCGTCTTGCGAATTCGCATGGGAGGACGGCCGGCGGATGAACGTGTTCGTCATTCCGAGGCGGGACGCGCTTCTGCTCGAGGGGATCGACGCCGATCGGCGTCAGCTGACGTTCGGGACGCCGCCCGTTGATCCAGGAGGCTCGCCGGCGCTTGAGCTGCCGTGGCATGCGAGCGAGATCGAACCGCATCTGCCGCTGCCTGCGGCGAGCGCCGCAATGGCCGAAGGTTATGAATGCTTGGAAAAGAGCGGCATTTATCGCGGGTTCGCCTGGTATTCATACACCGTGGCCGGTGGAGGCGTGACGCACGGAGAGGATTCGATATCGCTTCGGCCGCTTGCGGGACTCCTCGTCGCAGGCGCCAGCGATATCGTGTCGCTCTACGCGGATGGCGACTACGCGGGCACGTTCGTGCCGGCCGGCGCCAGCCGCTACCTGCCGCTGCCTGCAGGCCGGTCGCCGGTCGGGCTCGCCGCCCGGGTCGAGATCTGGGGACATTCCAACTTCGACGACCCGCGCCTGCCGGCGCTCCGGCTGCATGCGACCAAGGGGATCCGGGGCTTGACGGCGGTAACGTCGGAGCGCGATCTGTCCAAGGGCTGGCGCTATCGCCGGACGACCGACCCTTCGCCCGATCCGGCACGGGTCGCGGCGGACGCGGACGACGAACATTGGCCGATGGCCGGCTTCGGCGGCTGGCATCCGAACGATCCGCGTACCCTCGAGTACTATCGCCGAACGGTGACGTTCGAGCCCGGCTTGGACAGCCGGACGCTCTGGGTGCCTGGGCTGGAGAGCCGTCTGGCCGTATTCGTCGACGGCGCGGAAGCGGGCACGGTGGAGCCGGGTGATCCATGGCTATCGCTCGCGCCGTGGATCGGAGCGGAAGGAGGCGCGCGCCAGCTGACGCTCGCGCTGGAACGGCGCCTCGGCGTCGCGGCCGGCAAGCCGGTGCTGCTCGAGGGCGGCAAGGCCGTCCTCGGCAGCCTCCGGTCGGCCGGGGAGCGGGAGCTGCTCGCTTCCGCGTCGCTCGCGGAGCCCGATGCCGCGCATGCGGAATTCCCGTACGCGCTTGAATCCGGCGGCGTCGCCTGGTTGTACGCTTCGCTGCCCGATGCAGGCTCCGGCGGCGGCTGGCGCGCGACCGCGGCGGGCGCCTGTCTCAAGCTGACCGCGTTCGCCGGAGACCGCCTCGTGGGCAGGCTGTGGCTGCCGGGCGGCGAGGAGCGCCCCGCGATGAGCGGCGGCAGCCCGGACAGCTTCTATGTTCCCGGGGCGTGGCTGCTAGAGGCGGCGGACCGGCGCTTGCGGCTGCTCGTCGAAGCGGTCGTCCCGGGTCAGCCGGGAGAGCTGCGCGCGCTCGGGTTCGCGGCCGTATGATCCGTTAATCGCCGACAAAAGGAGTGGATTCATATGAACGTATCGACCGCCGCGGCGGCGAACGATCCCGGGCCGGCAGCCGGAACGGCAATGCCCGCGCCCAAGACCAAGCGGCGCGCGACCCTGCGCACGCTGCTCGCCAACCGCACGCTGCTGCTCATGTGCCTGCCGGCCATCGCCTTCTTTCTGATTTTCTCCTATTTGCCCATGCCCGGCCTGTATCTCGCTTTTATCCAGTACAACTACACGGCCGGCATCTTCAAGAGCCCGTTCGTCTGGTGGGACAACTTCCGCTTCCTCGTCATGACGGGCGACCTGTGGCGGCTGACGTTCAACACGATCGCGTACAACGTCATGTTCATCCTGCTGGGCAACGCGCTCCAGATTACGATCGCGATCTTTCTGAACGAGCTGCGCAGCAAGTGGTTCAAGAAGGTGTCGCAATCGCTCATGTTCCTGCCTTACTTCATATCCTTCGTGCTGATCGGCCTGATCGCCTACAACATCCTGAGCTACGATTACGGCCTGCTTAACGGCTTCCTGAAGATGATCGGCGCCGACCCCGTGAAGACGTATTCCAATCCGCACCTGTGGCCGTTCATCATCGTCATCACGTATTTGTGGCAGTCGACCGGCTACGGCTCGATCGTCTACTTCGCCGCCGTTATGGGGCTCGATTCGGAGATCGTGGAGGCCGCGGAGATCGACGGCGCGAACGCGATCCAGCGGATCCGCTACATCATCCTGCCCTGGCTCAAGCCGACGTTCATCATCCTGCTGCTGTTTTCCCTCGGCGGCGTGCTGCGGGGCAACTTCGGACTGTTCTACAACCTTGTCGGCGCCAACAACTCGTCGCTGTACGCCACCACGGATATTATCGAGACTTACGTATTCCGCTCGCTCATGACCAACTTCAACTTCTCCATGGGCAGCGCGGTGAGCCTGTATCAGTCGGTGTTCGGATTTTTCGTCGTGCTGAGCGCCAACTGGCTAGTCAAGCGAGTGTCCCCGGACAACTCTCTCTTCTAGAAACGCGAAAGGAGCGATCGGCCATGTCGGCACAGCGAACGGCCATCAAGGTGGACGGCTCGACCTTGCTGGTCCGCATCTTCGGATACGGGTTCATCGGGGCATTCGCCCTGGCCTGTTTCCTTCCGTTTATGCTCGTCGTGGGCACGTCGTTCACGAGCGAGAGCTCGATCGCGAGGCACGGGTTCAATATCTGGCCCCGCGTGTTCAGCACCTTCGCCTACAAGATCGTCTTCGAGAACCCCGACCTTATCATCGGGTCCTATTGGGTCACGATCGGCATCACCGTCGTCGGCACGGCTGTCGGGCTGTTCATCGTCGCCATGACCGGTTACGCGCTGCAGCGGCCCGACTTCCACTACCGCAACCGGATTTCCTTTTTCATCTATTTCACCACGCTGTTCTCCGGCGGCCTCGTCCCGTTCTACCTGCTCGTCAACCAGTACCTGGCGCTCAAGGACAATTATCTTGCCGTGCTGCTGCCGGGTCTGCTGTCTCCCTTCCTCATCATCATGATGAAAAGCTTTGTCCGCTCCATTCCGCACGCCATCACGGAGTCGGCCAAGATCGACGGCGCAGGGGACTTCACCATCTTCCTGCGGCTCATCCTGCCGATGACGACGCCAGCGCTCGCGACGATCGGTCTGTTCATCGCGATCGGCTATTGGAACGAATGGTACAACGCGATGCTGTTCCTGTCGCCCGACATGAAGTACCGCACGCTGCAGCTGTTTCTGTACGGCGTCGTGACGAGCGCGGACTTCGTCAAAAATTCGTCCGCGGCCTCCAACGTGGATCTGCGGGATCTGCCGCTTGAATCGATGAAAATGGCGACGGCCGTCGTCGCGACGGGGCCCGTCATCCTGCTGTATCCGTTGGTACAGCGTTTCTTCATACAGGGCATCACGGTAGGCGCGGTCAAAGGATAATGATGTGCCGGGAGGCGGCAAGCAGCGCGTCCTTCACATAGCAGCGATTCGCAAGCCGTCCATTTATAACGAAGGGGGAGGCAATACCATGATCAAAGTTAAAAAGCTCGGCGCTATCGTACCGGCGCTAACGCTCGCCGCGGGCCTGGCGGCGTGCAGCGGGGGGGAACGGCAATGACAAGGAAGCGAGTCCCGGCGCAGACGGCAATAACGCAGGCGCAACGACAACGGCTTCGGCATCGGCATCCCAGGCCGCAGGCGCGGCGGACACGTCCAAGTTCGTCAAGATCAGCTACGTCATATTAGGCGACAAGCCGAAGAACGGCCAGTTCGACGCCGCGCTCGCCGAGATCAACAAGCTCATGAAGCAGAAGATCAACGCGGAGCTGGAATGGAAATGGGTCGAGTGGGCGGACTGGCAGACGAAGTACAATCTGCTGCTGGCTTCCGGAGACCCGGTCGACTTGATCACGATCGGCACCGACTGGCTCGACACGTGGGGCAACGCGCAGCGGGGCGCGTTCATGAACCTGGACGACCTGCTGCCGAAGTACGCGCCGCAGACGTGGGAATCGATCCCGCAGGAAGATTGGGCCGAGAGCAAGTACAAGGGCAAGATCGTGCTCATTCCAGAAAACGCATACACGCAATGGGTCAACCACGGCTTCTTCTACCGCGGCGACTGGGCCAAGGAGGCGGGCATTACCGGGCCGGTCAAGGATTGGGACGGCATCGAGAAGTACCTGCAATACATCAAGGACAACAAGAAGAACGTCATCCCTTGGGACGCTACGGCCGGGGTCAGCACGTTCGGCGGATGGGTCAATTCGTATACGCAGGAGCTGGAGCTGCCGATCTCGACCGGATGGCTGCCGGTATTCGCCACCGAGAGCGTCGACGATCCGTACACGGTCGTCAGCCCGATCTTCGACGAGGATACGATGCTGAACTACGCGACCAAGATGAAGTCTTGGGCGGACAAAGGCTTCTGGCGGGAGGACGTGCTCAACTACAAGGGAGACACGCGCACGCTGCTGAAGGGCGGGCTGACGGGGCTGGATCAGCACCATACGCAGACGTTCGGCACGCTTCGCGTCGACATGGACCGCGAGCAGCCGGGCTCCGAGCTGCAGATGTATCCGTTCGCAAGGACGAGCGGCAACCTGCTGGAGCTATCGATCACGCACGGCGGCACGTCGCTCGGCGCCCACAGCAAAAATCCGGAGCGCGCGCTCATGGCCTACGACCTGATCCGCAACGACGAGCAAATCTACCGTCTGCTGAATTACGGCATCGAAGGCGTCCAGTACGAGATCAAGGACGGCAAACGCGTGCTGCCGGCCGGCTACGATCCGAAGAAAAACGAGTTCTATTCCGACTTCTGGGGCGGCCGCAACGACAAGCTTGAGATTCCGAGCAGCACGGTATGGGATCAGCTGCCGACGACGCTCTACGCCGAGTACGACAAGATCAAGCATCCTTATCCGTACGGCCAATTCGTCTTCGACAAGACGCCGGTGGACGCCGAGCTGACCGCGATCTCGCAGGTCACGGGCGAGATGGGTCCGTCGATCGCGTTCGGCAAGGCCGGCGATCCGGCTAAAGCGGTGGAGGCGTTCAAGTCCAAGCTGAAGGCGGCCGGCTACGACAAGGTCAAGGCCGAGCTGCAAAAGCAGCTGGACGCCTATAAGCAGCAAATGCAAGGCTGACCGCTTCGAGAGTCGCCGGGGGGAAATGCCGCTTGAATTCCAGGGCGGCATTTTCCGCTTGGGACGTATTTGAAGACGGCCGGCGTGTGCTATACTGGGCGCATCTGCTGCGAAAGGGAGGCCGGTATATCGGATGAGATCGAGAGGATGGCTCGTCGCATTGTGCGCGTTGCTGTCGGCGGGCGCGTTCGCCTGGGCGATATGGAGCTATATCGCGCGGTCCGAGCAGCGGGCTTCGCCCGGGGCCGAGGCGCCGGCCGTCAAGCTGACATGGTACCATCATTTTCGCGAAGAAGGGGCCCGCAAGTGGCTCGAGATCGGCACGCGCAAATATATGGAAGCGCATCCAAACGTAACGGTCGAGGTGATATCGGAAGACGGGGATACGTACGCCAATACGCTGCACAACCTGGCGGCCGTCGAGCGGATGCCCGACATCTACATGACGGACAACATCCAGATGCTTCAGGAGTTCATCGATGCGGGATACGCGATGGACATGACGGGGAATCCGGCATTGACCGGGATCGATCCGAAGCTGCTCGGCGGCGTGGAGGGCAAGGACGGCAAAGTGTGGGCCGTGCCGTTCGACCGCAACGGCGTCGGCGTGTTCTACAACCGCGCCGCGTTCGCCAAGGCGGGCATCGGCGACATCCCGCGGACATGGGACGCGTTCCTCGCGGCCTGCCGCAAGCTCGAGCAGGCCGGCATCCAGCCGATCGCGGCCGGTTACCAGGACATGTGGACGCTAAATCTGGACATTCAGCCGGACTTGATCGCGTCCGGCATCCGCGCGCCGACCTGGATCGAGGATGTCGAAGCCGGCAGGGCTTCGTTCGCCGACGACAAGGGCAACTTCAAGAATGTCCTTCGGAGGCTGGCGGACCGGTTCCCCTATACCGGCGACGACCCGTTCGGCACGAACTGGAACGAAGCGCTCGAGCTGCTCGCCAGCGGCGAAGCAGCCATGATCCTGAACGGAAGCTGGACGGTGGACGGCGTCCGATCGTTCAAGCCGGACGCGGATATCGGCATGTTCGCGTTCCCTTCGACGAACGACGCGTCTTCGTCGAAGTTCGCGATGAAGACGACCGGGGGCTTCGTCGTCAATCCAAAATCCCGGCACGCGGATGAAGCGATCTCGCTCGTGCGGTACTTCTCTTCGGCACAGATGGCCGCGGTCATGCAGGACAACAAGAAAGGGATATCGATCGCGCCGAACGCGAAGCTCGACTTCGATCCGGCGTACGAGGAGCTGGATCGCGAATACATTCAGGCCGGTCGCGTGCTTGATTATTCCGCCTTCTATCCCGAATTCGTGAACGTCGAGCTCGTCGAAGCGTTCCGCAACGAACTGATCGGCCTGCTGGGCGACCCGCGGCACGACGTCGACCGATGCATCGCCCAGCTCGACGCGGCGTTCGACCGGATCCGCCCGCGGGCGGGCGCGAAGGGAGGATGATTGGCGGCGATGCGACGTCTTCATGAACGGCTGAATCCGATGAGACGACTGCGCGATATGCGCATTCGCAGGAAGATTCTGCTCTCCAATATGGTCATCATCCTGATGCTGGCGCTGTCGATCGGCACCGCGGCCACGCTTGCCTCGCGCTACTTTATCGAAGCGAATACGCGGGAACTGACCCGACACGTGATCGACCAATATTCCAAGAACGTGGATAACCACGTGAAGGACTTCGTCTCCTCGACGCTGTTCCTCTTGAACGACAAGCTGCTCACGCACATCGTGTCGGAGCAGGAAGCGCAGGCCGGAGAGGACCGGTACGCGCTCGACTTCAACCGCGTCGCCGGACTGCTCTATCAATACGGCAACAACAATCCTTTTATCAATTCCATTACGATCATGAACGAGCAAGGGCGGCTATATTGGTGGCAGCGACCGGCCGCAGCCGCCGGAGACCTGAACGAGAGGATCGCGAGGGCGATCGCCGAATCCGCGCGAATGAAGCTTGCGGATGCCGGGACGGGCATCTATTGGTCCGCTTCGCTGCACGGCACGGACGAAGTGGCGCTCTCCCGATATTATCTCGACATCAATCAGGTCAACCGAAGCTTCGGGGTCATCGTCTTCCATCTCGACAAAGCCTACTTCAAAAGTCTGCTCTCCGACGGCTCCATCATCCAGGCGGACAATCTGTTCATTCTGAACGAAAACGGGGGAGCCGCTCTATAAGGGCAGCCCGGACGCGGAATCCGAGGCGCTGCGGGTGCCGGAAGAAGGTTCGCGCTACGGGGTTGCGGATGGGCAAACGGTCAGGATCGGCGGCATGCAGTCGCTGCTCATGCGGTTTCAATCCTCGGACACCGGATGGAGTGTCCTGTGCTTCATCCCGCTCTCCCGGCTTCTGGAGGGGACGCGCATTCTGGAAACGATCATCGTCTTCATATGCGTATTGTTCATCTTTATCGCGATGGCGGTCGCGTTCTGGTTTTCCGCGGGCACGACGAGAGACATCAAGCTGCTGGAGCGTACGATGAGGAAGGTAGAGGACGGCGATCTGAGCGTCAAGGCGAAGCCCGCCGGGCGAGACGAGATCGGCATGCTCGCCGTGAGATTCAATATGATGGTGTCGCGGATCAACGAGCTGGTCGTCCGCGTGTCCGAGGAGCGGCTCGCCACGCAGCGGGCTGAATACACGGTACTGCTGTCCAGGATCAACCCGCATTTTTTGTACAACGCGCTCGGGACGATCCGCTGGTTCGCCCGCAGCCGGGGCCAGGAGGAGATCGAGTCGATGGTGAGCGCGCTGACCGGGCTGTTGAAGTCGTCGATCCGCCATTCCGGCGGACTGGAGCGTCTTGAGACGGAGCTGGCCAACGTACGGGATTACGTGCATCTGCAGAAGATCGGGCTTGGCGATGCGTTCGAGATCCGCTATGACGTGGGCGGCGCCCTGCTGGACGCGCTCGTGCCCGGTTTCATTCTGCAGCCGCTGGTGGAGAATGCGATCATGCACGGCCTGGAAATATCGAAGGGCACCGGACGCATCCGCATCGCCGCGGAGCGCGTCGGACCGGATCTGCGGATCGCGGTCGCGGACAACGGCATCGGCATGGAGCCGGACTACGCGGCGACCTTGCTCTCGGCGGACAGGGAGCGGCGATACCCGGGCCTCAACGGCATCGGCGTCCGCCATGTGCACGAGCGCATCCGCACGCTGTGCGGCGAGCGATACGGGTTATCGTTCAACACGGCGCCCGGCCGCGGCACGACGATCTATCTGACATTGCCCTACCGGCGGGAGGAGGATGCTGTTTGAGCCGTTACCAGGCGATGATCGTAGAAGACAACGCCGTCTATCGGCACGCGATACGGACGCTGATCGATTGGGAGCGCAGCGGCTTCAGGATCGCGGCGGAGGCGGTCAACGGCAAGCAAGCGCTGGAGAAGATGGCGGCGCAGCGGTTCGATCTGATTCTGACCGACGTCAGCATGCCGGAGATGAACGGCATCGACTTAGTGAAGGCCGTTAACGAAAGAGGCGAGGACACGGTGATCGTCATGCTCAGCTCCTACGACGATTTTCAATTCGTGAAGGATTCGCTGAAGCTCGGCGCCGATGACTACTTGCTCAAGCAGGAGATGGAGCCGGATACGATGGTCGCGATGTTGGGCCAAGTCAAAGAGAAGCTGAGCAGGCTCCGGACCAGCAGGAAAGAGGAGCGGTCGAACCGGTCGGAAGCGCAGGCCGCACGTCTGAAGCAGTGGATGACCGGAGAGGCGAATGCCCATCCCGCCGCGGATGACGGCTTGACCGAGCTGCTGCCCGCGGCCGAATACAGGCTCATCCTTCTGGCGTCGCGGGAATGCGAGGAGATGGACGGCGATAGGATCCAGCAGGAAGCCCGGCACGGGGCTGCCGAGCTCGAATGCGGAAGGACGCTTGCGATCCCGATTCGATCCGGCAGGCTGGCGCTCGTGATAGGCATGCCCGACGACGGCGCGCGAGGCTGCGGGAGCGGCCGGGCGGCGAGGGAGCTGGCGGGACGCTGGCTCGGTCAGGGCGAAGACCGCTGCTCGAGGGCGGCCGCGATCGCCGCGGGCCGGGGCAGCGCGGGTCTGTACGGACTTCGCGAGGCGTACGAGGAAGCGGAGCGGGCGCTGTTCCTTGCCGTGTACGAAGGCTGGGGCCGCTTATTCGAAGCGGAGCTTCCGCCGCCGGCCCCCGCGAATCCGGAAGCGGAGACGGAGGAGGCGGCCCGGCGCTGGCAAGCCGCGGTGCGGTCGGGATCGGGCGAAGACATGGCCGCGGCCGCGGCCTGCCAATTCGGCCTGCTGTCCCGCGCGAAGCCCGCGAAGGCGGTACTTCAGCGGCAGCTCGTCGACCTGTACGCTTCGCTCTATCACCACGCCGATCCGGCCGCGCATGCCGTGCCGGACTGGTGGTCCGCGCTCTCGGGCAGCATCGACCGGCTCGATCCGATCCGGCGCATGGAGGCGGATTTCGCCGCGTTCTGCCGCGAACGATTCCCCGAGTCCGAGGCGGTGCCGGCAAACCGCAAAGAGATTCGGCAGGCGATCGCGTATATCCGAAGTCACTACGCGGAGGACATCTCCGTCGCCCGCCTGTCAGGCGAATTGGGCTTCAGCGCGAATTATTTGTCCAATCTGTTCCGCAGCGAGACCGGGCTGCGCGTGACCGAATACGTGAATCGGGTCCGCATGGAGGTAGCGAAGCGCCTGCTGCGGGATTTGCAGCTGAAGGTGTACGAGGTTGCCGGCAAGGTGGGCTATCACGATGCTTCTTATTTTTGCAAAGTGTTCAAGGAGGTTACGGGAGAGACGGTAACGGCCTTCCGCCAAAAGGAATGATCGAAGCGGAGCCGCATAGAACCCTGCGCGAACATTCGCCGGAGGAAAGAAGGGAAAGGAAAGGTTCAATGAAGCAGCAAGTGACGGTGTACGATATCGCCGAAGAAGCCCAGGTGTCCGTGGCGACCGTGTCCCGCGTCTTGAACGGTTCGGCGCCCGTCAGCCGGACGACGCGCGCGAAGATCGAGGCGATCATGCACAAGCATCAATTCCAGCCCAACGCCGTGGCGCGCAGTCTGACGAAAAGAGAGACGGGCATCATCGGCGTTATATTGCCCGATATCACGAATCCGTTTTTCCCCGAGGTATTTTCCGGGATCGAGCAGGAGGGACTTGCGTCCGGACATACCTTTTTTCTTTGCAACACGCTTGGGGATTACGGCAGGGAATCGCATTTTCTCAACTTAATGCGGGAAAAACGGGTGGACGGCATCCTGTTCATGGGCGGCCGCGTGAATCTCAGATCCTGCGATCCTGCGCTCGCCCGCGAGCTCGCCGAGCATGCGCGCAGCATTCCCCTCGTACTGGTGAACGGAGACGTCAAGGATGCCGGCTTGACGCGCGTCGCCACGGACGAGGCGGCAGGCACGACGCTGGCCGTGCGCCATCTGATCGGGCTTGGGCATACGCGCATCGGGTTTCTTGGCGGCGCCCGGCACATGTCGACGACGGCGGTGAAGGTTCGTTCCTTCCGCCGGACCATGAAGGAAGCGGGGCTGGCCGTGCGCGACGCCTGGACGATTCCCGGCGGCTTCTCCGCCGATGCCGGCCGCGAGCAGATGAATCGGCTGCTGTCGCTTCGCGACCTGCCCACGGCGGTATGCTGCGTGAACGACTTCACCGCGATCGGCGCGATCAAGACGGCGGCCGAGCACGGGCTGAACGTGCCGTCCGACATGTCCGTCGTCGGCTTCGACGACATTTTGCTGGCGCGCCACGTCATCCCCGAGCTGACGACGGTGTCGCAGCAGGCGGGGGAGCTCGGGCGAACCGCCGTGCGCGTGCTCCGCGAGCTGATGGGAGGCGCCGCGGCGAGGAAGCTCACGCCGCTCGAGCCCAGGCTCATCGTTCGGCAGAGCACGGCGGCGCCGGGGGGGCAAGGGGATTAAAAAAGGCAGAGGGGCGCCGCCTGGGCGCCGCCCTCTGCCTTTTCCATTTTCGCGCATAGCCAAAGATCGGATCAGTAAGCCGTCCAGCCGCCGTACGAGCTGCGTCTTCTTCCTTGGCGACGTTGACGACGACTACCGCACAAAATACATGAAGAAGAAGGAAGGAGGACGAGAAGATAGCCTCGATCAGCATTTTTCGAGGCTTTTTTTACGTTTAATTTGCCGAACGATAACAGCGACGCATAATTATGGGGCAACATGGGGGGGGGGGGGTAGAATGGCCGCAATCCAATCAAAGTCCACCTATCCAATGATAATCCGCTTTCGACAGGCCCATGACCCGTCTATAATAGAAAGGGATGGGCACCTCTTTTAAGGACTTTTAATCGTATTAAATAAATTAGCCGCCTGTTCGTAAGAAGGGGCTTTTTTTCTATTCGTCTACCAGGGGGCTGAGCGCGATGAAAATACTAGTCGTGGACGACGAGCCGAGACATCGCAGAGGAATGGAGAGTTTGATCCGCAACCTGCGGCCCGAAGACGAGGTTCTCGTCGCCAAAGACGGGGCAAGCGCCCTGGAACTCGTCAGGTCCGAAACGCCGGATGCCGTGCTAAGCGATATCCGGATGCCCAATCTGGACGGTCTGTCTTTTCTGAAGATCCTGCAGGACGAACGCCGTCGGACCAAGGTGGTCATGATCTCGGCGTATAATCTGTTTGAATACGCGCAGACCGCGATTCGTCACGGGGCCTGCGATTATATCTTGAAGCCGGTGGAGGCAGAGAAGGTCGAGTTCGTGCTTCGCCGCATCGAGGAGCAGCTTGCGGCGGAGTCCAGGGAGCATTCGGAGACGGAAGCGTTAAAGCAACGGCTGAGCCTCGCTTCCTCCGCCTACCGCAACCATCTCCTGCTGTCTTGGTTAAATGGAAGCTTAACGGACCTGGAACGCAAAGAAATCGAGTCGTCGGCGTGGATACAGGGAGGAGGAATCGTAGCGGTCTCGGAATTACGGATCGATGCGGACAGCAGGGCGCCATTCGATTCCGCGGCTTGGCTGCGCCGCCTGGAGCAGGCGTGGGCGGAATTCGGCGAAGCGCATACGATCTTGATCGAAGCGCCTCAGGAGGGCGTCTGCCAAGCCGCTACCCTCATCCGAACCCCGCGGCTTACCCCGGAGAGGAAGGCTGAGATTCGCCGGATGGCAGACACACTGGGCGCGGAGTGGGCCGGGCACGGACGTCTCACCCACGGGATCGGCCCGGATTGCCGATCTTTCTGGACGGAAGCGCCTGCGGCTTATCGGGCAGCCCAAACGGCCGGCCGTTATCATTTCCATCCTTGTTGGAACGGCATCCTGTTCCACGATGAACGCCTTCCCGCCGACGATCCCCTTGTTCTGGACGGAGAGAAGCTGTTCGCCGCTCTGCAAGGGAAGGATGCGGAAGAGGCCGTCGAGATGTGCCGGTCGGCATTCGATCGGCTTGCCGCCGGCGGTCATGCGGACCCGAAGCGGATCAAGGAATACGCCGCGCTGACCCTGATCAAAGTGAAGAGCAGAATTCGCGGTTATGTCGACCGGCAAGTTGGAAGCGTTATCGCGTCGGCGGCTTTGAACGAGGTTCCGGCGTGCCGCACCTTTACGGAGCTCATGACGGTTCTGGAGGCTCGGCTGCGGGACGTACACCATGCGATCAGGCAGCCCCAATCCGATAAAAGCGAGAAGGTCGTCGACGAGTGCCTGAGATGGATTCAAGAGAACGCCAAGGAGGAGTTGACGCTGGAGAAGGTGGCCGAGCGGTTTTATTTTAACCCGTCGTACTTCAGCACGCTCATCAAGAGCCGGACGGGAAGGACGTTCTCCGATCACGTGACGGAGGCTCGCATGCGGCGGGCCAAGGAATTGATCGCGCGGAACGGAATGAAAATATACGAGATCGCCGCCGAATGCGGCTATCAGGATACCAAGTATTTCTGCCGAGTCTTCAAGAAATGGAACGGCATGTCGCCGGAAGCTTATAAGCACGCGGCTTATGCGCGTAAGGGAAGAGAAGGATGAAGCGAACATTCCGCTCTCGGCTGTTGGCCAGCTACATATTCCTGATCGCGGTCCCGCTTATCGTGCTGGGGACGCTTTTTTTATCGCACCGGCTTGCAAGTCGTGACCGAACAAGCGCAGAAGAACGTTTACGAGATCGTGAAGAAAAATAACGAGATCATGGACAACAAGCTGCGGATTATCGACCAGAACAGCGCGGCCTTGTTCGTAGACAAGGATTTGTTCGGGGTGTTCAACCGCTTGAATCCGGGCAACAAAGCGGACCTGCTCTCCGCCGATCGCCAAGTGTCCGACGCTTTACGAAGATATTTCTCGCAGGTGGACGACGTGTACGCCTACCAGCTGTGGACGTCTTATTTTACGTTCGGCCAGCCGCTGCCCCAAGGCGACCCGACGCGTTCGGCGATTTACCGCGCGGCGGAGAAGGCAGCGGGCAAGATGGTGTGGTATCCCACCTACGACTTCACGGAGATGTTCGATCAATCGTATCTGGAGAAGGGGGCGATCGACTTCCGCTATTTATTTACCGCGACGCGACTGCTCGATTTCTCCTATTTAAACAATACGACCCTGGAGAAGCTGAATCCGGGCATCGAGCGCCCCGTGCTCACGATCAGCTTCAAAGCGGACACGCTGACCTCCCTGTACGAGAAAAGCATTCCCGAAGGCTCCCGTTACTTGGTGCTGGCTCCGGATAATCGCATCGTGGCCGGCAGCGAGAAAGGCAAAATTGCGCAAGTCTATTCGGACGATTGGGTGGATCAGGTTCAACGGACGGGAAGCGGCACGCGAAGAATCAAGATCGACGGCGTCAATACGATCGTCTGCTTCGATCGCTCGCAAGTGACCGGATGGATGTCGATCGTCATGACGCCCGAGTCCGCTCTCGCCGGCAATCTCATTCCGCTCATCCGCGGCTCTACCACGCTTCTGGCCGTCATGCTGGGAATCGTCGCGCTTATATTCGCTTATTTTATCTCGGGAAAAATCACGAATCCGATCAAGAAGCTGCTCGGCGCGATGAGGTCCGTGGGCGAAGGAGACTTCCAGACGCAGGTCGTCGTCAGCACGAACGACGAATTCGGGATCCTGCTCCAGCGATTCAATCGGATGAACGACCGGATTCGGCTGCTGGTCTCGGAAAATTACGAGATCAAATTAAAGGAGCAGGAAGCGGAGATCCAGGCGCTGAACATGCAGATGAATCCGCATTTTCTATACAATACGTTAAACGTCATGAACTGGACGGCCATCGAGAACGGCCAGAAGGAATTAAGCAAAATGCTCGTCTGCTTGTCCAACATGCTCCACTATACGTCGCGGAAGGATTGGGGAGCCGTTCATTTATCCGAGGAAATGGAATGGATGAAAAACTACTTCTACATCATGTCCGTCCGCTTCGAAGAGAAATTCGCGGTCAGCTACGAGATCGATGCGAGGCTGTACGACTACAAGCTGCCGAGGCTTCTTTTCCAGCCGTTCGTGGAGAATGCCATCCTGCACGGGTTCGATCAGACGGAAGCGGGAGGCCTGATTCGCATACGCGGCTGGATCGAGGAAGGGACCCGGTACTTTGAAGTCGCGGACAACGGGAAGGGCATGAGCGGCGACACGGTTCACGCGATTTTATACCGGGAATCGTCGTCGATTGGCATTAAGAACACGATTGCCCGGATCCGGATGACCTACGGCGAAGCGTACGGCGTCGTCATCTCCTCCGCGATCGGCGACGGAACGAAGGTGACGATCACGCTTCCGGCGTAAACAGCCAATAGAAGTCCACCATTCCAAATTGGCTCGGGTTATGTAAGCGCTATACACCGTTTTATAATGAGAACATCATAGACTGCAGCTATGAATTCAATGGGGTTGTCATCGAAAGGGGAACGGTAGATGTCACGGCAAAAGAAATCCGTCTCGATTGTGATCGCGCTGCTTATCGCACTGGTTGGGATTCTGTCCGCGTGTACGAAGTCCGACTCCGGCTCCGGAAACTCTGGAGGCTCCGGAAGCGGCAATTCCGCTTCTCCCGCCAATGCGGCAAGCTCGGCTTCGGCCGGCGAAGACCAATCGAACGAACCCGTTACGCTTCGCATGACGGTATGGGGAGCGCCCGAGGAAGTGGCGGCCTACAAGGTGGCCATCGACAAATTCGAGAAAAAATATCCGAATATCACGGTTAAACTGCAGCACATCCCCACCGACTACGACACCAAACTCACGACCATGGTAGCGGGCAACGACGAGCCGGATATCGCGCAGATGGAATCCGCCAGCATCGCCTACCCGCTGGCCGAGCAAGGCAAGTTCTACAATCTGGAGGATTTCCTCTCGTCCGATCCGGCGTTCAAGAAAGAAGAGCTGGTCCCGAATATTACGTATTCGCTCGAACCGGGCAATGTCATCGGCCTGGGCCCGGGACCGGAGACGTTCGGCCTTTTCTATAACGAAGATATTTTCAAAGACGCAGGCTTAACGCCTCCGCCGGCCAAAGCAGCGGAAGCATGGACCTGGGACGAATTCGTCGACGTCGCCAAGAAGCTGACGATCGACGCCAAGGGAAGGAATGCCGCCGATCCCGCCTTCGATCCCAAAAATATTAAGCAGTATGGCGTTAACATCGGAACGTGGTGGGGCAATTACAGCAACTTCATCTATTCCAACGGCGGGGACTTCGTCTCCGAGAACGGGAAGACCTTCGCGCTGAATCAGCCGGCCGCGGTAGAGGCCATTCAGCAATTGGCGGACTTGATCAATGTCTATCATGTCGCGCCTTCCCCGGTTCAAGCGAAGAACATACCGGCCACCAATATCGCGCTCCAGACGAAAAAAGTGGCCATGGCCATCGACGGGCAATGGTCGACCGCAGGCTTGGCCCAATCGAAGTTCCACTTCAACGTGGGCGTGCTGCCGACGTTGAAGCAGCCGATGACGACCGTCGTCTCCGGGATGTTCTCCATGTTCAAATCGACCAAGCATCCCAAAGAAGCCTGGGCGCTCATGAAGGCGCTGCTTGATCCGGACGCGGCGATCGACCTGATCACGGCCGGAACTTGGATGCCTGCTTATCGGAGCTGGTATACGGACCCGGCGCTGCTCGCGAAATGGACGGAAAACCTCGATTCCCGGCCTTCGGGCTATAAAGATGCGGTCGTAGACGTTCTCTTGAACAGCAGCCACCAAACGCCGACGGGTTACGTGAAGAACTTCAACAAGATCATGGATATCGTGAATCCCGCGCTGGATAAAGTATGGCTCGGCCAACAAACCGCTCAGCAGGCACTCGATTCCGTCGCAGCCAAGGCGCAAGCCCAGGTTCAGGGCCGACGCGACGTGAAGGAATAAGGGGAGAAGCAAGCGAGCGGGGGAGACGGCGTCTTCGCTGAAGCCGTCGTCTTCCCAATCGGGAAGCATGGAGAACGGAGGTAGGCATGAGAAAAGGACTGTTCTACGGGCTGCTGTTCACATCGCCGGCCATCCTGGGGTTCATCATCTTCACGTTAGGTCCCATGATCGCCAGCTTGGCGCTCAGCCTGACGGATTATAACGTCTTCAAGGCGCACACCTCGTTCGTCGGGTTCGATAACTATGCCCGGCTGTTCTCGGGCAAAGACGATTTGTTCTACCAGTCGCTGGGCATTACGTTCTACTTTGTCCTTCTGCGGGTGCCTGCCGTCATTATCATTTCCTTCGTCGTCGCCCTGCTTCTGAATATGAATGTCAAAGGAAGAGCCGTATTCCGCACGATCATCTACCTGCCCAGCATCGTGCCGGCGGTCGCCTCGGCCATGATCTGGATGTGGCTGCTCAATCCCGATCTGGGCCTGGTCAATTCCGCGCTCAGCTGGCTGCATCTGCCGACGAGCAATTGGCTGTATTCGGAGAGCAGCGTCATCCCGTCCGTCGTGCTTACCACGCTGTGGGGAATCGGCGGTACGGTCATCATTTTTCTGGCGGGTCTGTCGGGCATTCCCAAGCAGTACTACGAGGCGATCGAGGTGGACGGGGGCGGATGGTACAGCAAGCTGCGCCATATTACGCTGCCGATGGTCACGCCGACGATCTTCTTCAACACCATTATGGCGATCATCGGTTCGTTCCAGGTGTTCAACGAGGCTTATATCTTGACGCAGGGCGGACCGAATAACCGGAGCTTGTTTTACGTGTTCTACCTCTGGAGAACGGCTTTCCGGGATACCGAGATGGGATATGCGTCCGCGCTGGCCTGGGTGCTGTTCCTCATTATCCTGTTTTTTACCTTTATCGTGTTCAGGACCTCGAAGTCCTGGGTGTATTATGAAGGGGGGGGGAGCGCGCGTGAGGCCATCGAGGCTTGCGCTGACATCGGGTTATATCGCCCTTTTCGCGATCTCCGCCCTGTTCATCATCCCGTTCGTGTGGCTGGTGCGAAGCTCGCTCATGGATCTGTCCCAAATCTTCACCATGCCGCCGCAGTGGATTCCGAAGCCTTTTCATTGGGACAATTTCCATCGGGCGCTGACGGTGTTGCCGTTCGGCACGTTCTTCGCCAATACGTTCATCATCGTGGCCGGCGTGCTTGTCGGCACGGTCGCGACGAGCAGCATCGCGGCGTTCGGATTTTCGCGGATCCGGTGGAAAGGAAGGGACGCCGTATTCGGCATCCTCATGTCCAGCATGATGCTGCCGGCGGCCGTCACCCTGATTCCCAGCTTCCTCGGATGGAAGACGATCGGCTTCTACGACACGTATTACCCGCTCGTCGTGCCGTCTTTTTTCGGCGGCGGCATTTTCAATATCTTCCTGCTCCGTCAATTCTATCTCACCATCCCGAAGGATTTTGACGAGGCGGCGTTCGTGGACGGCGCTACTTATTTTCAAATCTACGCCAGAATCATCATGCCGCTTAGCCGTTCCGTGCTGATCGTGGTCTCCTTGTTCAGTTTCCTCGGAACGTGGAACGACTTCATGGGACCGCTCATTTATTTAAAAAAGCGACCGGCTCTTCACGCTGGCGCTCGGCCTGCAGATGTTTCAAGGCACCTATAACGCGCAGTGGGATCTGCTCATGGCGGCGTCGGCGGCCGTCGTGCTGCCCTGCGTCGTCGTATTCCTGGTGGGACAGCGCTATTTCCTTGAAGGGATTACGCTGACTGGGTTGAAAGGATGAAGCCCCGTTGATGAATTGGCAGAGCGTTCCCTTTACGAAGGTAAAAATCGACGATGCATGCTGGCGTCCGCGTCTCGACATCCTGAGCCGAGTCACGATCAAGGCCTGTCTCGACCAATGCGAGAAAACCGGGCGCATCGCCAACTTCGCCAAGGCCGCCGGCCTGATGGAGGGCGAATTCGAAGGGATCTACTTCAACGACTCCGATGTGTACAAGGTGCTGGAGGGCGCGGCCTATCTGCTGATGTCGAATCGGGATCCCGCGTTGGAAGCGGAAATCGACCGAATCATCGAGCTCATCGCCGGCGCTCAGGAGCCGGACGGCTATCTGTGCACCTACTTTACGTTGGTCGCGCCCGTGCGCAAGTGGACGGATATGGAAAAGCACGAAATGTACAACGGCGGGCATCTGATCGAAGCGGCGGTCGCTTATTTCGAAGCGACGGGCAAGCGCAAGCTGCTCGATGTCGCCTGCCGGTTGGCCGACCACTACGATCGCCTGTTCGGCCCCGGCAAGCGCCATTGGGTCGAAGGGCATGAGGAGATCGAGCTGGCGCTCGTCAAGCTGTACCGCGCGACCGGGGAGGCGCGTTACTGGAAGCTCGCCCTGTGGCTGCTGGAGGAGCGCGGCCGCGGCCATGGCCAAGGCGAGATCTGGGACAAGGAAGAATGGGGACCGGCGTATTGTCAGGACGACGTTCCGGTTCGGGACATCGAGAAGGTGACCGGGCACGCCGTGCGCGCCATGTATCTCTATTCGGCCATGGCGGACGTCGTGCTGGCTTCCGGCGATTCCGCCTACGTCGATGCCTTGCATCGCGTATGGGCGCATACGGTGGAACGCAATATGTACGTGACGGGAGGAATCGGGCCTTCGCGGCATAATGAAGGCTTTACCCGCGATTACGATCTTCCGAACGAGACGGCCTATTGCGAGACTTGCGCCGCGATCGCCATGGCATTCTGGAACCATCGGATGAATCTGCTGTTCGGCGATGCCAAGTATGCCGATGTGGTGGAGCGGGAAATATACAACGGCGCTTTAACAGGGATATCGCTGTCCGGCGACAAGTTTTTCTACGTCAATCCGCTGGCGTCGGATGGCGGCCACCATCGCGTGGAATGGTTCGGCACGTCCTGCTGCCCTACCAATCTGGTACGATATTTGCCTTCCATCGGCCAGTACGCGTATGCGAGAACGGACGAGGGGCTCGCCGTCAATCAGTACATGAATGGCGAAGCGGAATTCGAGGTCGCAGGCCAGCTTCGCGTCAAGCTGAAGCAAACGACGAATTACCCGTGGGACGGCAGGATCGAGCTTGAAGTGGATCCCGAACGGACGAGCAAATTCGTCATACGATTGCGTGTACCCGGATGGTGCAGGGGCTATAGGCTGATGATAGGCGGCAGGAGTCTCTCGGGTGCAGAAGCGCTGACGGACCGGGGATACCTTGTGCTGGACCGCGAATGGTCGCAGGGGGATTCCGTCGCGCTTGAACTGGATATGCCTGTGGCGATCGTGCGCGCAAGGGCGGAGGTCGAAGCCGATCGCGGCCGAATCGCCGTTCAGCGCGGCCCCGTCGTTTATTGCGCGGAGCAAGCCGACAATCCGGATTTGACCTACGACGCCTTCGCCCTCTCCGCCAATGAACCGTTCCATGCCAGTTATCGTTCTGATCTGCTTGGCGGCGTAACCGTTCTGACCGTCCAAGAAGAGACGGGAAGACCGTGCGTTCTTATTCCTTACTACGCCTGGGATAACCGCGGGGGGAGGATTTATGCAGGTGTGGATTCGCGAAGCGAGAAATCAGAATCTCTATTTCTATTAGCGGAATGCGTTGTACCCACTGGGCCAGGCTTGATTCGGCGTGACGATCTTGGGACGAAAGAGCGGCGCGGCGAAGTATAATTCAATAAGCAGTATAGGGCTACTAGGTCGTAACCCAGCCTCGATCAGCATTGATCGAGGCTGTTTGCGTCGAAAAAATGGAATCCGCCTTCTTTATCAAGTTGTGCTTTTTCGAACTACGTGGGCTTTAGAGAAAAGGTCCATGAACAGGGAAGTCACGAGCAATAGTCGGGGCCGTGGCGAGATGGACATTCATGCCTACCGTCCGGACATCGTGGTTGAAGAGCTGCTTAAGCTGGCGAACGGTTGACGCGAGCTTCCAAAAAGCGAAGGTCAATTTAAATGGATCCGCCGCGATCGCGATCGTCGGCGTAAGCAATTAATGCTTGCTGCAACCGGGTCGGCCATGCTCGCAGCCGTCATACTGAATTTCAGCGAGCCGACGCGAAGCAGCGTTAAAGGGTGTACATCGAGGGCGGCGTATTGCCGGATAACCCTCGTTCTCCTCAATGATAGGTAAATATTAATTACACAATTCTTTTCGATCTTAAATAAATATCGCATTGAACCTATATTCTTAACCCCGTATAATATGGAGATGGGAATTAATTCTACAAAGGCGCTAGCACGCACTTTTAGAATAAACACTTGAACCGTCTATCGCTCCAAAGATGAAGGAGCGCGGTATTCGTACAAATGGAATATCCAATACATAGCAGGGGGAGGGGAACAGGTGGAAAGGGATTCTTTCGAGAACATTCTGTTCGTCGGCGGCCAATCGGAGCATTCGCGTGCGATCGAAGCCGCTCTCGACGGGGCATCGTACCGTTTCGTCCGCGCACGCTCCTGGACCGAAGCGCTGCGTTGTTTGCTGCGCGAGGAGATCGCCGTCATCCTGATTGACGTTCAAATGTCCGGGATGAATGGCGGCGAGGCGGCCGACCATATGAAGTCACATAGCAGCCTTGAACATATTCCGGTCGTCTTCATCTCGGGAACCGCGGATGCCGGCGGTTTTGCGACAGGCTGCTCCTTGGGCGCCATCGATTTTTTCATGAAGCCGATCATTCCGAAGGAGCTCAAACCCAGGATTCAGGGCTTGATATGTCTGCACGATGCCCGGAAAAAAGGAGCGCGGTGGAGCTTGAGCGCATGAACCGGCTGCGCGCGCGCGAGGGGGAGCGGCCTGCGAAGCCAGAATCGCAGGCACGCGTCGTGACGGATACCTCGATCGATGCCATGCTGGTGCTCGATGCGTCGGGCGTCATTCTCGAAGCGAATCCCGCTTCAGCGCGCATGTTCGGGTACGACAAAGGGGAACTGAACGGCCTGAATGTATCGCTGCTCCTCCCCTCCGCCGTCGGCGCGGACGAACCTTTGGCTCCTCCGTTCGGCAAGCTGTTGGGGGTAGAGTCGCGTCGCAAGAACGGCACATCCTTTCCGGCTGAGATCCATTGGGGCAGCGACGCGGACCAATCCGGGCTGCTGGCCTGCACCGTGCGGGATATAACGAGCCGCAAACAAGCGGAGCGGTCGTTGATCGAGGCGAAGGAAGCGGCCGAGCGTACTTCCCGGGCGAGAATGGAATTTTTAACGTATATGAGCCACGAGGTGCGCACGCCGCTGAACGGCGTCATCGGCGTGCTCGATCTGCTGCGGGAATCCGGTCTGACGTCCGAACAATCCGAGCTGGCCGAGGTCATGGCTAATAACGGGGATATGCTTATGCAAATCGTCAACGACGTCCTGGATTTGTCCCGCATCGAAGCCGGCCGAATGGAGCTGGAACAAGAGCTCTTTTTGCTGGGGGGACTGTCTGGCTCAGGTCGGGAAGCTGTTCACGGCCCCAATACGAGAAAAACGGCTCGCCTATACGGTTGCCGTCGAGCCTGACGTTCCCAAGCTTCTTCGAGGGGACCGGAATCGTCTGCAGCAAATTCTCATCAATTTGATCGGCAATGCGGTAAAATTCACGGAGAAGGGCGGCATCGGCATCCGGGTGGGCCTGCTCGAAGAGACCGACGACCGGATCGCGCTCGAGTTCGTCGTGAAGGATACCGGCATCGGCATTCCTGCAAGCGAGATCGATCGGCTGTTTTTGCCGTTCTCGCAAGCGGACGTCTCGACCCCCCCGCAAGTACGGCGGCAGCGGATTAGGGCTGTCGATCTGCAAAACGTTGTGCGAGCTCATGGAAGGAAGCATCCGCGTAGAACCGTCCGGCGAACCCGGCACGGTTTTCGTTTTTTCGGTGCGGGTCGGCAAGCACGATTCAAAGGTCTCGTAGAGACCAACGCCGCGGAGAGCATCGTTGTGCCGCGTCGGAACGACGCTCTCACATTTGCTCCTGATTGATAGAACGACCGCCAAGCCTACGGCCGGCTGACGCTTGCAGATAGAACGCGATGCCCGGACCGCGCGTACGCTTCCGGGCGAGGATTCGGGGCCGACGTTCCGTGCAACTTCGGCAGGTGAACTTATTGGTTTGTAGACGACGTCCCTAAAAAAGGTTGAATAGCGGCTTTGCGATAAGAAAAAGTGCGCTCGGAAATAGGTAAATTTTTTATTCAAAGATTAGCGGGCTATACGTATTAGACAACGGCGGACTCCGATTGAATCGTTAATGACGAGATCGATCGGCGCGTGGCGCCGGTCGCCGCACCTCGGTTTCATCTCGCAGGGGAAAGGTTAATTCTAGAAATAAATACACCAGATTGACCTCGTTCAACCGCTCGCCATTCCTAAAGAGAGGTGGGATTCACGTGGAAGTCCAATGTCTGAAAGTAAAAATCAAGCCGGGAATGACCCAGGAATTTATAGATTTCGTTAAAGATATGCAGGTAAACAAAATGGATTTCGTCTACGAGACGATGAGAAGCGAAAATATCGTGGTCGAGTCGATTTTCCTGGAGAAGGGCGAAGAAGCGGATCATATCATTTTCTATACGAGGAGCAATCCTGCCGACGAAGCGATAGAGGAAGGGCCGGATCGCGGCAGCGCGATCCCCGTCGATACGGAATCGATCGAGATGCTTCAGAAAACGTGGGACAGCGTCCAGTCGCTCGAAGTTCTGTTCGACGCGGGCCGGCTTCCCTGATAGATCGCCGATTCAAAAAGAGGCTGTCCCGCAGTCGCGAAGCCGACCGGGGGCAACCTCTTGATATCAGAGCAGTGCGCCGGGTTAAGGCCGGTTCAAGGTCTGCCTACGGGATGATAGTACATAAGTTCATACAGATCTTCTTCCGAGATCGGCTCCGTCCGTTCTTCCGGACCGAGCATAAGCGCGATTCGTCCCGTCGGATGCAGCTGCAGCGTGTTCTCGATGAACCGCAGATGCGAGTCGCTGTCCGTTTGAGGCTTGTGCACGAGAAAAATCGTGGGGATGCGAATCGTGCGATGGGGCCGGTTTTTCTTCTTGTCGCCGAGCGCCTGGGCCGTTCTGGTATCCGAAAATACGAGCCCTAAATCCTGCAACAGTCTTGACGTACCTCTAGGCGTGTAGGTTTGGTTGAACTCGCGCTCGATCAAAGCCGATACGAGCTTAAGCGTCCACCTGGCCTGCTCGGCAAGCGCGAGTTCGCTGGGCCGCTTGGACGTAATCAGCTGGATCAAGCGGGTCTCCTGCTCTGCCGTGAGTTTGCGAGGCGCCCCGGGCGAGCTTCCGATGGACAGTCCCTCCAGGCCGGATTGCTCGTACGAGCGGATATACGTGTATATCGTCTTCTCGCTAAGCTGGGAAACGCCTTGAATATCTTTGACCGAATATCCGCTCTTGTACATAAAAACGGCCTGATACCTTTGAAACATTCGTTTGTCCTGCGTATCCTTCATCGCCTGGAGAAGAAGCACGTCTTCTTCGTTGCGCTTCACGGCCAACACCTCCTTTCTCCTGCCAGGGAAAATAAGCATAGGATAATTACCCCGTACGGTTCGGAATAAACCCGTCTTCTCCGCTTCCTGAGCGCATCATTTTCTTTATTTTATCACAAAAAAGTCGTCAATTGACTAAAGCATGGAATGCGGGCGGACGAAAGAAGTTTCCGTTCTTCATCTGCACGCGGATTTTCTACTGGCAATCGCGATTTTGCTCCGATTAATGTTCATGAATGCCTGAAAAGTGAATAAGTGTCCCTGGAGAGTGGTCCTGCCACTCTCCTTTCTTTTGGGGATGATATTATAATTCGTTTTGTCAGGGAAAAGTTTGAATGGAGGGGGGCTTAATCGTCGAAGCAGGTTGTTTTTTTCCAATAAGCATTAGCGCTTTCGAAAAAAGCGAATGAATCTTTTTAAGGAGGTATTTATGTTCACTATTAGAAGAAAAGCAATGAGTTTGTTGGCCGTGCTTGCCCTCCTATTCGCAGGATTTCTCCCCCGTGCCGCTGATGCGAACGAGAGCGCGGACGCCGCTCCGGCATCGTCGGCGGAAGCCGTTGCCGTGCCGGCCACGATCCAAAATTATCCCATGCCGTCCATCTACACCGCATCTAGCATATATTCACTGAAGGCGGACAGCCAAGAGGTACCCGTCATCAGCTACAAGGACGACTACGATTACGCGCAGTTTTCATTTGCCGGCACGGTCAGCATTGAAGTGACCGCCGATGTGCCGATCACCTCTTTCTCCATCAGTCCGATGGCCAAAAACATCGAGGGGACGGCGAGCGGAAACAAGCTGACCTTTACGCTTTCTTCCTCCACCTACGTCATCGTCAAAATCAATGATCTGAAGAAGAAAATCGTCATCGCGGCGGATCCGTTAGAGACGGACATTCCTCCGTCCTCGGGCGCCGGGATTTACAATGTAACCCAAGCGCCGTACAACGCGGATAAAACGGGGACATTGATGGCATCGGGCGCGATTCAACAGGCGATCGACGACGCCAATCAAGCCGGCGGCGGCATCGTTTTCGTTCCGGCCGGCGTCTATAAGAGCGGGAACTTGACCTTAAAAAGCAATGTAACCTTTTACCTGGCCGGCGGCGCCGTCATTGTCGGTACGGGCAAGGGAGAAGACTACGCGATCGATTTTCGGAAGGATTCGCGGAATGCGGACGGTACGTATTTCATTCGTACTGCCGTAAACTCCAGCAATATCACCATACGGGGTCGCGGAACGATAGACGGCAACGGCATTGCGATGCGGGAGCGGATCATGCCGGCGCCGAATAAAAGCGAAGGCTTCCTGAATAACCTGCTGGTCCCGCTCGCTACCACCAATTTTACCTTCGACGGTTTAATCCTGCGGGATGCCGGCTTCTGGTCCTTCATGGTCGTACGTTCCGACCACGTGACGATCAAAAATCTTAAAGGCTTTCAGGATTTGTACAAAATCGAGGATGACGTGATCGATATCAACGAAAGTCAGCACGTGCTTGTGAAGCATGCGGTCGCCATCTCGGATGACGACAACTATTCGACGAAAACCTGGCTGCAGACGGGGATGTCCAAAAGGGTGGCCGGACGCGCTAGAGCATTTGGAAGATGTCGTATTCGATGATGCGCTTGCATGGACGAGAGCCGCGGCTTTTAAGGTCGGGATGGACGTAGCGCAGCCGCAGATCGGGGTGACTTTCAAAAATTCGTACGTCTATCAAAGCGACCGGGCGCTGCTGATCGAACATGGTTACCAATACAATACGCTCCCCGAGGAAGGCTACGCTCAAAATATTACGTTCGAGAATATCGACGTCGAGCGCGTCGAGATCAATCAATTCGGAAACTATTGGCTGGGAGTGTCGGCCAGCACGTCCGGCGATGTCAGCAACGTATTATTGAAAAATATTAATCTCCGCCAGCTTGGCGGCAATTCATCCCGAATTTCCGGAAATGCGACGAAGGGCGGAATGGTCAACGGTGTCGCGTTTTCGGATGTATACGTGAAAGGCAAGCTCGCGACAAGCCTAAGCGACCTGAAAATGAACGTCAACAGCAATGTAAACGATGTCGTCTTTGCCAATTCCAAGCTGTTGTTCGACGATAACTTCGAAGACGGAGATATGGCGGGATGGACGTCCGTCTCGGGCGGCTGGTACGTACCGACGGTCGGCGCGAATAACGTGCTGTCCAGCGGGAGCCGGACCGTCACCTCCCTGACTACCGCAAATGCCGGCGGCTCATGGACGGATTATGCGTATGAGGCCAAGACGAGAATGGGCATCGCCGATGCCAATGCCGGCATCGCGTTCAGGGTACAGGATGCTTACAATTATTATATGTATCGAATCAATTCGTCGAATCAGAAGCTGGAGTTATACAAATCCGTCAACGGGCAAATGACGCTGGCGGCCAGCACGCCGTTCACGGCCGTCGAGAAGCAGTGGTATACCATGAAGGCGGTCGTGCAAGGAAACCGGATTTCCTGTTATGTGGACGGACAATTGAAGATGGAATGGACCAATCCCGCAGCGGAGTTGAAAACGGGAGGCATCGGATTCCGCACCACTTCGGCGGGCGTCCATTTCGACGATGCCAAGGTTTCCCCGATCATCCGTTTCAGCGACGATTTTGAAGACGGTAACACGACGGGGTGGACGGCTGCTTCCGGTTCATGGAGCGTGTCGTCAGACGGCTTAAAAGTGTTGACTCAGCACAGTTGGACCGCTGCTTTAATGACCGTCGGCGATTCATGGACGGATTATTCGTACGAAGCTAGCGTGAAAATGCCCGTCGCCGATGCCAATGCCGGCATTCTTTTCCGGGTTCAGGATACGAATAATTATTATATGTATCGAATCAACGCCTCGAATCAAAAGCTGGAGTTGTACAAGTCCGTGAGCGGGCAGTTGACCTTGGTTTCGAGCACCCCGTTCGCGGCGCAGGCGAACCAGTGGTACGCGATCAAGGCTTCCGTTAAAGGCAATGCCGTAAAAGGGTATGTGGATGGCGCATTAAAGACGGAATGGACCAATCCTGTCGCGGAATTGACGGCGGGGAAGGTCGGATTCAGAACCACCTCGGCAGACGTATCCTTCGATGACGCATTTGTTCTATCTTCCAACTAATGTCGGCTTGAGCGCATAACGGAGCTGTCCCCAAGGCCTGTAGGCTGCGGGGACGGTTCCGTTTTTTGGGGGGGGGGGGGGATCGCATCGTTGTTGGCTTCACTGCAAGCGCATCCGCTCATCCGCTTATCGGCGTACCGCAAGCCTGCGCGCTTTGCCGTAGATCCGAATCAAACGCTCCGGAATCGGGTCCAGACGGTCGCGGAGCAGGTGGACCGCGAAGGCGGCGACAGCGGACAGAACGGCCGCTCCCGCGATATCCGCCGGATAGTGAACCCCGACGTACACCCGGCTAAAGCCGGTAACGACCGCAAGAACGAGCAGCAGCATTCCGATTCTTCGCTTGACGAGGAGCACGCTGAACGCGATCGAAAACGCGAGCATCGCATGGTCGCTCGGGAACGAGTAGTCCGCGGCGTGCGCGACCAGTTGATGAACCTGGTGCGTGGCGAACGGCCTTGGATGCTGGACGGCGGGGGAAATGACGAGCGAGCCGATCAGCATGGCGGCACAGGCGGTGACCGCCGCAAAAAAGACCGCCTTTTGATTTTGTTTTTTTCCCGTGAACCATAGAATGCCCAAAATGGCGATCATCGCGAAGACGATGTCCTGCGCGCAAAATTCCATGATATCGTCGATCCAATCGTAGCGATCCGCGAGTTGATTGATTAGCTGAAAGAGCCAGTAGTTCACTTAGATCATCCTTTCGGTCATAACGGCTGCGCCGGGTTTTTATTTCAGCACGGGCAAAGCCTTCGCTTGCTCGCTGAGGCCAAGAGAGGGAAGTCCGTACCAATCCTCGATGCTGCGAAGGACCGAATAGTGGTTCGTTTTGACCGTCACCTTCGTCTTTCTGACCATCGGACCGACCAATACGGTCGGGATTTGATTGCGGGCGCTGGTATCGTCTTCGTCCCAAGTGAGGATCAGCATGCTGTTGTGCGTCTTGGCCCATTGCACGTACCCGTCCAGGTTCGACTTCAGCCACTTGTCCGCGTCGCGAATCGTTCCGTCGTGAATATCGTGCGCCAGATTCGGAATGACGAACGACACCGTCGGAAGCTTCGAATAGTCGCGTGGAAAGCCGGAGAAGGGCAGGTTGGCGCTGGAAGGCACGTTCGTGAAGTTCGTCCATGGATTGTGCTTTCGCGCATAACCGGTCTTTAAGTCGTAAGGTCCGTCGTACCCTTTTTTCGGAAGCCCTTCGGAGTATCCGGCAAACGTATAGTTGTGTTTCAACAGCTCGGATGCTAAATTGTCGGTAGCGAATTTTGTCCCAGGCACGTCGTCGCCTTTGACGCTCTGGCTGCTGCCCGAGAATAGATCCAAATAATTCGGCTGGCTTGGATGTCGGGTGGCAAAGTGGTTGACGAGACTCGCGCCCGTATTGAATAGTTCATTCATATAAGGTGCCGCCGGGTTGCCTATAATTTCTTGATACGAATGGTTCTCCTCGATGACGATCACGATATGGTCCGGTTTGGATTTTTGCGTTTGCTCCGTTTGCGTCGCGAAGCCGGCAGGGTGGGCGACAGCGACGGCGGCAGCGCCAACGGCGAGCGTAGACAAGAGCAATTTCGCGCGGCGTCCGATGAGACTCATGGGCTTCTCTCCGTTTCCTTTGCATGCAGGGCAGCGATCAGATTCCATCACTATAGGGGAAGAACATTAAAGAATTATTAAGCGGTTGAATTTATACCGGCGATCGGCCGCGAATAAATCGCTTAATCATTCGTTAATAAATGCGAAATCGCTTATTTAGATTTATGCCTTAAAGTGGAACGGAGAAGGGAGGGGACATATGTCGATCCGTTGGAAACTGCTTTGGTCTTACGCGGCGATGCTGATCATACCGCTATTGTTTCTCGTGCTGATTTCATCGCTGCTGCTTATCGTTTTCCGGGGCGACGCGCAGAACATCAAGGCCTTTTACGAATCCAAAATCGAAGGCATCGAGCAAAGCGACTACCATCGATTGGTCAAGCACACCTTTGCGGAAGATCCGGAGCTGCTGACGAACACCGCCTATTTGCGGGACCTGTCCGTCGAACTTGCTTCGCGACAAATTTCGATTTTCGTCCGTCAAGGGAACCAGGCCCTTTACGCTTCGACGGGAATCGCGGGCAATTCCGCCTTGACGTCGGATTTGCCGCCGTACGAGCATCTTGATTTTCACAAGGAATCGACGGTAAAAATAAACAATAACGAATGGTATCAGATCGTTCAGTACGATTTGAAGGCGGCCGACGACAAGCCGGTGACCTTGTTCCTGCTAACGAAAATCGATCCGCTCGTTCATTTTGCGAAAAGATGGTTCCCGATTCTTTTTACCGCCGCCATCGCCGCCTTGATCTTGACGAATATCGTCCTGACCTATTACATGTCGACCCGGATTATTCGGCCGCTCCTCGCGCTTCGCCTCGCCGCCGGCCGTTTTTCGGAGGGAGAGCTCGATGTCCCGATCGAAGTCGAAGGCAAAGACGAGATCGGACAGCTCGGGATCACGTTCGAGAAAATGCGGGTACGGTTAAAGGAATCGATCCTGCTGCAAATGCAATACGAAGAAAATCGCAAAGAACTCATCACGAATATTTCGCATGATCTCAAAACGCCGATAACCGCCATCAAAGGCTATGTGGACGGCATTATGGAAGGCATCGCCGATACCCGGGAAAAGCATGACAGATACATGAAAACCATCGCCTCCAAAGCGGACGAACTGGATAAACTGATCGACGAACTGTTCCTGTACTCCAAGCTGGACATGCAAAAGGTTCCCTTCCGCATGCAGCCGATGTCCGTTCGCGGCTTGCTAAGCGATTGGTCGGACGACCTTGGATTCGAACTCGAGAAAAACGGCGTGGCGCTCATGACCGACTTCGAAGTAGGGTCGTCCGTCCTCGTCCAGGTCGATCCGGATTCCTTCAAGCGCGTCCTGGGCAACGTCATCCAGAACAGCTTGAAGTACATGGACAAAGGAAGCCCGTTGATTCGGCTATCCGCCCGAACGGATAACGGTCACGTCGAGATCGCCATCGAGGACAACGGCAGCGGCATTCCGGCGGAGGCGATGCCCCACATTTTCGAGCAATTCTACCGGGCCGAATGGTCTCGCAACTCCCGTACGGGCGGCAGCGGGTTGGGATTGGCCATCGCCAAGCAGATCATGCTGGCTCACGACGGTGATATAAGGGCGGAGAGCGTGGAAGGGGAAGGGACGCGGGTGATTCTGACGATCCCGATCGACGGAGGTGGAGCGAATGTCATTGAATAAGACGATACTCATCGTAGAAGATGAACCGAGCATCGCCGAGCTGCAGAGAGATTATCTGGAGATGAGCGGGTACAAGACGGTTCTGGCCGATAACGGCGAAGCGGGGCTGCAGCTCGGCATGACCGGCCAGTTCGATCTGATCGTGCTGGATGTCATGTTGCCGAAGCTCAGCGGCTTCGAGGTATGCAAGGCGCTCAGAGAGGCGTCCGATGTCCCGATTCTGATGGTGACCGCGCGAAGGGAAGATATCGATGTCATCCGGGGATTGGGTCTCGGAGCGGACGACTATATCGGCAAGCCCTTCAAGCCGGCCGAGCTGGTGGCGCGCGTCAAGTCGCATCTGGCCCGCTATGACAGGCTGACGGGACGCAACGGAAGGACCGGCGATATGGAGATCGGCGAGCTGCGAATCAACGCGAATACCAGGCAGGCCTTCATCCGGGAGGAAGAGGTCTCGCTCACCGCGAAGGAATTCGATCTGCTGTACTTCCTCGCGCAGCATCCGAATCAGGTATTCAGCAAGGATCATCTGTTCGATCGTCTCTGGGGAATCTATGCCATAGGGGACACCCAGACGGTGACCGTCCACATCCGCAAGCTGCGGGAGAAAATCGAGAAGGATGCCTCGGCGCCCGTGTATATCGAAACCGTATGGGGCGCGGGCTATCGTTTCAGAATATGACCGATCGAAAAAACAAGGCTCCATCCGGCAAGCGGATGAAGCCTTGTTTTCGTTGTGCCGCTGTTTACATTTAGTTAAGAAACGCTTCAAGGAGCATGGGTGATGAAGGATCAGGCATTGACGATTCTCATTATATACGCCCGATTCGGAGACGGTCATTTTCAAGTATCGAAGGCGTTGGAACGGCAATTTGCCAAGCAAGGGCAAACGGGGATTCGAGAGGATCGCATCCACGTCACGGGCATTCCGATACGCCGGCAATTTGGCGGCGCTCGGCGCTCGCGGCCGGAGATTTGCCGAGAGAAGGGGTTGGACCCCGACCGGACGCACGTTCTCGTCATGATCGGCGCATTGACGGACCGGAAGAGGCTCATCGCAGAGCTGTTGACCCTGCCGGCGTCCGTCTCTCTGATTCTCGTCGCCGGACGCGATGCCAGGCTTTATCGCCGGTTAAATTAGACGCTATGGCGAAGAGCGGCGCGTGCGGGTGGTCGGTTTTATCGAAAACATGGAATCGTACTTGTCCGTCGCGTCGTGCATCGTGACCAAAGCCGGTGCGATCACGCTGACCGAAGCGATCGCGATGCAAGTGCCGGTCGTCGTATACCGTCCCATTCCGGGACAGGAGCAGGGGAACGCCGAATATTGGGAAGGCAGACATGCCTTGCGCACAGCCGGCGATGCCGCTTCCGCCAAGTCGTCGGTAGAGCGGCTCATCTCCGAGCGGTCTGACATGGAGGCCGGCGCCTTCGGGGACGCCTCGCAAGCCATCGTGAGTGAAGTCCTGAATGCCCACGCTTCCTATCGCGCTTCCCGGCGGACGGATACTATGATACAAGGCAGGCGAATCGCGCATGAAATTCATTAAACGAATTCAAAGCAGTCTGGCTTCCAGTTCATTCGACCGGCTTTATCTCGTCCTGTTTCTAATCGAATTCGCCCGGGGCGCGATCCTGGTTTCTTATCTGCCGGTCTACGCTGCGGACCGATTAGGCTTGGCCGTCTCCGCGATCGGCATGGCGGTCTCGATCCATTACTTGGTCGACAGCTTCGTGAAGCTGGGGATCGGCTTCCTCATGGACCGCATGTCGCAAAAATCGATCATCGTCTCGGGATTGGTGCTATGCATCCTCAGCCTGCTGCTGATGAATCACGCGCATTCTACGGGGCGGTTGCTGCTCTCGTCGGCGCTGCTCGGACTCGGCGGCTCGCCGTTATGGCTCGCATGCATCACCAGAATCGATCCGGGCCGTCGTTCGGAGCAAATGGGCATGTTGTACTTTTTCTGGCTGGCCGGGATGGGCGCCGGGCCGGTTGTCATCAACTTCGCGATCGGACTGGGCTACAAGACGGCCTTCACGGTCATTCTGATCCTGCTCGCGGCGGCCGTTCCGATCGCGCTGAGCTGCTCGTTTAGACGAGGAGCGGTCCGGCCGGTCTTGGGAATCGGAGCGCAATGCCTGGTCTTCGTGAGCCGCGCCAAATCGATGGGGATCGTGCTTCCGATCATGATCGTTCAGACGCTTGCGGGCGGGTTATTGCTGCCGGTGTTGTCCCGATTTGCCAAGAGCGGCATCGGTCTGACGCCCGCGCAACTGTCATTCGTCATCATATCCGGCGGTGCCGCAGCAGGACTGAGCCTCGTGCCGCTGGGCAAGCTGAACGACCGCTTATCGGGCAAGGGGCTTCTGACCGGCGGATTCAGCGTGATCGCATTCGCAATTTTTCTGCTTCCGTTCACCCGCCGTTTCCCGGAGGCCGAACTGTTGGCCATCCTGATCGGCATATCCTATGCAGCGCTGCTTCCGGCCTGGAACGCTTTGCTGGCGAGCTATGTGCCGGAAAATGCCCAAGGCGCAGGTTGGGGACTGATGTCGGCGGTAGAGGGGACCGGCGTGATCCTGGGACCTCTCGCAGGCGGATGGCTCGCCGAACGGTTTCAATTATCGGCGCCGATCTGGGGATGCGCCGCCTTGTTTGGACTGTGCGCCGCGCTATATATCGCTGGAGTCGGCAAGCGGCACCGCGCCGAGGTTCCTTCTTATTGATGGATTAATAAGAAAAGAGGCGATTTTTTGCAGCACTTGATGACCTGGATTACGGATAGCGCGCTTCATTTGATAGCCGCAATGGGCGGAAAATCGTAACGAACTACCAAACGGAGGAACCGTATATTCCGCAGAAACACTGCTTAAACCCCATGTAAGAAACGTTAGCGCCAAGCTGGAGTCGTTGGCCAGATTGGGCGTTCAAACCGGACGAGTCCGGATCCCTATATTTTCCTAAAGCATCCGGACTGTTCGGTTTTCTGAATTCCGATCAGGGCAAGATCAAGCAGCTGCTACATATTCTGATAGACAATGCGTTGAAATACAGCAATCGTGATGTAGAAATCCATGCGGATGCAAATTCCCTTGGAACTGTGAATACGTATTAAAATATCGCATCATAAATCCGGATTTCATAGTGGTCTCCCCGCATAAATGAAAATTAAATATCCAGTTAAGAATCTGTTTATTATTTTACTTTACTATAGACACGTAACAGGACACATGCTTGCATCCCGGAAAGGGGAAAACCTTATGGCTGTCAATCGGAATGAGTTAAAAAGGATGGCTAAGCAAAGTACCGGAAGTTACGATTTTCTTCTGGATTATCAAAGTATTGTGCACGACGGTAGGCGAGACTTTCTCGGATTTTTTTGAGCGTCAACGTGGGACTGGGATTAACTCTAACTACGATCATTATGGGCATTGCGTTTTTCGTGGTTCTGTTTCTTCAATTCAAAGCGACGAAATACGTTCCGGTCCTCTATTGGCTAACCGTTGTCCTGATCAGCGTATTCGGTACGCTGGTTACGGATAATTTGACGGACGCGATCGGCGTTCCGCTCGAAACCAGTACGATCGTTTTCAGCGGCTTATTGGCGCTGACATTACTATTGTGGTACCTGAGCGAAAAAACGCTCTCGATTCATTCGATCTTCACCTTGAAAAGGGAAGCTTTCTATTGGCTCACGATCCTGTTCACGTTCGCGCTCGGCACCGCGGTCGGCGATCTGTTCTCCGAACAACTTGGGCTAGGGTATTTGAAAACGGGTATCGCCGTCCTAGTCATTATCGCAATCATTATCGTTGCATGGAAACTCAAACTCAATGAGATATTAGCGTTTTGGATCGTATATATTCTCACTAGGCCACTCGGGGCATCTTTAGGGGATTATCTGTCGCAATCCAAAGTCAATGGCGGCCTTGCACTCGGCGCAACGATTACCAGCGTTATTTTTCTGGTCGCGATATTGGGAATTATCGTATTCCTGGCTTTAACAAAAGTCGATATCATCGCAAAAGGCGAAGAGGGCACCCCCAAATCGATTGATCAAAGTCCCAAAAACGTTTTTTTTGCAAACCGTCTCGGCCTTGATCGTGTTCGTCGTGATCGGTATAGGCGGGTATATGTGGTGCAATCAAAATATCGTACCGGAAATAGACGCTTCGCAAACAACGTTAAGCGGACAATTATCGAACTTTATCGCAATTGAAAACGAGATGCTTGATTCCGTTAAATCAAAGGACTTCGCTTCGACGAAATCAAACGCGAACAAATTGGAGCATGATTGGGATCAAGCGGAATCAAAGCTTAGAAAAATCGACCGCAAAACGTGGACGCAGATCGATGGAACGATCGACGAAGTTTTGGCGGCGACCCGCTCAAAACAACCTAACGCGGACAAATGCCAAAACGTGCTGGAAGATTCGCTTAGCGCGATGGACCAGGCCAACCAATAGTTTTAAGATCTCAATGAAAACCGGCAAGCCGTTCTCTCCTGGTTTCGACCGTGGTATTTAAACGCAAGCGTGCCGGTTCATTCGTTATATTCATTTGTCGTAACGCCTTAAGTGAATTATTCTGGGAAAGAAGGATAAGCGCATCTGCCTCCCGCGGCTTCGATTCCGGCGTCGCCCAGCCTCGGTCCGTCCGGATCGAGGCTTTTTCGCATCCCCGTTAGCCTTGCCGGAATCTCATCCGGAAGGACTTGGGCGTCGTGCCGACCTGCTTGCTGAAGCAGCGGACGAAATAGGGAAACGAGCCGAAGCCGGTCTCCTCGGCGATGCGGCCTACCGACTCGTTCGTATCGATGAGCAGCCTTTTGGCCTGTTCGACGCGATAGCGGGTCAAGTATTGGAGCGGCGTATAGCCGAAGGCTCGCTTCATGCAGAGGGACACGTAGTTGGCGTGGAAATGAAGCGTCTCGGACATCCATTTGTAGTTTAACGTTTCCCTGTAATTCCGGCGCAGGAAAGCCGCAGCCTCTTCGGCGATCGTCACGTAAGAATGGCGCTCGGGCATCGTCGCGTCTTCTTGCAGGCGCAGCAGCAGCTCCTGGAAGACGAGCTGCTGTCGCCATTGCGAAAACGAACCGGTGTCCGCCTGCAAAGCCAACAGCTGCCGCAGCCAGTCGTATGCGGCATCCTGCGACGACAGCGCCCCGGACCGCGGCAAATAAAACGCGAAGCGGTGGATCTCGTGCAGGACGTCTGCCGGGCGCAACTCGGCGGGAGCGGGCTCCCGTTCCGTCTCGTGCCAGCTGCCGAGCGTCTGGAAGTGGACCCAGAAGAAATGCGTTTCCTCCCGGCAGGGCGACGTCGACCGATGCGCGCGGTCCGGCCGGAGAAGGGCGAACGAGCCTGCCGGAATCTCGAGCGGTACCGACTCCTCGGCCATGTAGAGACAGCCGCGCGTCACGATCAGCAGGTCGAATACGCCGATGCCGGCGCGATCGGAATGCTGCCCCCCCGCAGGATACGCGTCTTCCCCGCAATAGATGAAATGCGGCAAGGGCGGAGAGATGAATTGGAACATTCGGCATCCTCCAGTGACGATGATATGAGCCGTTTATTTCGCTTATCTATCAGTATAAAGAAAAGGATCGGGCAAGTCTGCAAGAAGTCGAAATGAGGTTGCGATCGGATAATCATTGTGTGCGTTCGGCTATCGGCGGGCAGTGGAACCGCGTGCTATATTCGTAGATATTCCGAACACGCGAGGTGCGAGAAGATGACAACAAACGCAACGACCTATACGGCTTTCGAAGCATTGCCGCTCGGCGCGATCAAACCGCGCGAGTGGCTGCGCGATCAATTGCGCATTCAGGCGGACGGATTGACCGGGCATCTCGACGAGCATTGGGCGGACGTCGGCGACGACAACGGCTGGCTCGGGGGCAAGGGAGAGAGCTGGGAACGGGGACCGTACTACGTGGACGGGCTGCTCCCGCTGGCTTACCTGCTCCAGGACGAACGGCTGATCGCCAAAGCAAAGCGCTGGATCGAATGGACGCTCGCCAGTCAGCGGCAGGACGGCTCGTTCGGTCCGCAAATGAAGGAAATGGCGAGCGGCGTAGACAAAAATCATGACTGGTGGCCGTACATGGTCATGCTCAAGGTGATGACGCAATACGCGGAAGTCACCGAGGATCCGCGGGTCGTCCCGTTCATGACGTCGTTTTTCCGATATGCGCGCAAGACGATCCAAGATCGGCCGTTGCTCGAGTGGGCGGAAGCCCGCGGCATGGAGATGCTGCTGAGCATCCAGTGGTTGCATCGAAGGACGCAGGACGCCTTTCTGCTGGAGCTCGCCGAGATCGTGGCCGGGCAGACGACGGGCTGGACCGAAGTGTTCCACGACTTCCCGTTCTGGCGGAAGGTCGAGCAGTGGGATTTGAAGACGCACGTCGTTAACGTCGCGATGGGCGTCAAGGCGCCTGGCGTGCGCTACGAGCTAACCGGAGACGCGAGGGAAAAAGAGGCCGTACGGCGCGGCATCGACAGTCTGATGACTTACCATGGGCAGGCCCATGGCATGTTTTCGGGCGACGAATGGCTGTCCGGCACGCATCCAAGCCAAGGGGTCGAGTTGTGCGCCGTCGTGGAGTATATGTTCTCCATGGAGCAGCTCACGCGCGTGTTCGGGGAAGGCCGATTCGGCGACATTTTGGAGAAGGTGGCGTTTAACGCCCTTCCCGCGGCCATCTCCGGAGACTGGACGTCCCACCAGTACGATCAGCAGGTGAACCAGATGATGTGCAATGTCGCGCCGCGCGCCTGGAGCAACGACGCCGACGCGAACGTATTCGGGCTGGAGCCGCACTTCGGCTGCTGCACGGCGAATATGCACCAGGGGTGGCCGAAATTCGTCTCGCATCTGTGGATGGCCGATCGCGCGGGCGGGCTGGCGGCGGTATCGTACGCGCCTTGCGCGGTGCGGGCGGAAGTGGGGGCGCAGCGCGGCGCGGTAGCGGAGCTCGAAGTTTCCGGCAGTTACCCGTTCCGCGAATCGGTCGAGATCTCGCTCAAGCTGAGTAGCCCGGTTGCGTTCGGGATCTCGCTTCGCATGCCGGCGTGGTGCGCGAATCCGACGCTGACGGTGAACGGCGAGCGTATCGAACTCGAAGTGAAGGACGGCTATGCCACGGTGACGCGCCATTGGGAGAACGGCGACCGGTTGACGCTGAACTTGCCGATGACGGTAAAGACGGTCACTCGCAACTTGTATGCGGCAAGCGTCGAAAGAGGCCCGCTCGTCTATGCGCTGCCGGTCCAGGAAAACTGGCAGCTATTGACGAAGCGGGAAAAGTTCCATGATTGGGAGATCTACCCCGGTTCTCCATGGAAATACGGCTTGCTGTCCGGCAGTGAATTCGCGGTCGAAACGTCCGACGTCGCCTATCAACCGTTCATCGCAGGCCATTCGCCCGTCCGCCTGAAAGCGAAAGGGCAGCTGATCCGCGATTGGAAGATGGAGGGCAACAGCGCGGGCACGCCTCCGCTTCACCCGAACGCGGAGGGTCAGCCGATCGTGGATCTGGAGCTCGTGCCGTATGGCGGCGCCAAGCTGAGAATCGGAGAGTTTCCCGTGATCGGCCACCCGTTGGAGCCAAGGCGCCCGAAGTGAAGCAATCGCAAGGATCAGAATCCGAAAATCCTCCATCAAAAGCCGATTATCGTGAATTGGCGTGGGAGACGACCTGTCGTAAAGTGAAATGATAAAGGTCGTCGTATCGCAGTGCGGGTTATGGATTCCGCCGGCTGCGTGGAATGAGGAGGTTGGCGCCATTGGCAGACGTTCAAATTCGGTCCGCCGTCTATAAAAATCGCGAATCGTTGATCATGGAGACGGGGGAGATCCGCGTCGAGCTGATCCCGGGGCTTGGCGGGAAGGTCGTCTCCCTGCTGTACAAGCCGACTGGCAAGGAATGGCTCGTACAGTCCGACCTTCAGGCGCTGAAGCAGCCGGCTTACGGCTCAAACTTCGGAGATGCGGACATGAGCGGCTGGGACGAATGCTTCCCGACGATCGCGCCATGCGCAGCCGAGGCCGGAGGGGCGCTTATGCTTCCCGATCACGGCGAAGTATGGGCGCTTGCCTGGGACGCCGAAGTAAGCGAAGGCCGAATCGACTGCTCGGTCGGCGGCGTGGCGCTTCCGTACAGGCTGGGCAGGAGCCTTTATTTCACGTCTCCGGATACGCTTCGGATGGCATATCGCGCCGAAAACTTAGGGGAATCGCCGCTGCAGTTTCTCTGGGTGCCGCATCCGCAGTTCGCCGTGTCGGAGCCGACGCGCATCGAGCTGCCGCCGTCGGCGCAGGAGATGCTCTGCGTATTCGGCGGCGCTGCCCGGCAGGAGGGCCGAACGTACGCTTGGGCGGCTGAAGCGGACGTCGACGCTAGCCAGACAGGCGACGGACGCAAGTTCTACGCGCCGGGCAAGGTGTCCGAGGGACGGTGCGGACTGTTCTGCGAGCGAAGCGGGAACTGGCTGCGGATGGACTTCGACCCGCAGCGGGTTCCCTATATCGGCGTCTGGATCGACGAAGGCATGTTCAATCGCCAAAACGCCATCGCGCTTGAGCCGTCGATCGGCTACTACGATTCGCTGGACCGCGCGAGAGCGAACGGTACGGCGCAAACGATCCTGCCCGGACAAGCTTGCGAGTGGTCGTTGACGGTTTCATTCGGCGGAGGCGCAGCGTGACCGACGCCGTTTCATACATGCGAACGTCAAACGCAAACAGGACGAAGCGGACAATCCGCTTCGTCCTGTTTGCGTTTGCCATTTTACGCGAACCCGCGCATAAAAATAAAAACAAGAGAAAGGATGGGAGGTTTCGCGCGACATGACGATAAAACCGATCGGCGTATTGATCGTGGACGACGAATACCCGATCCGCGAGGAGCTGCGCGCGTTCCCGTGGGCAGCGTGCGACGCCGTGCTGATCGGCGAGGCGGAAAATGGCGAAGAGGCGCTGGCCCTCTGCGAAAAGCACGCGCCGGACATCGTCGTGACCGATATTACGATGCCGATTATGGACGGGTTGACCTTCATCCGCGAACTGCGCAAAAACCATCCCGTCACGCAGATTATCCTGCTGACCTGCCATAGCGATTTCGAATATGCGAGGAAAGCGATCGCGCTCGGCGCGTCGGATTATATCCTGAAGGTATCGCTTGACGAAGAAGAGCTGAAGCGGGCGCTGCAAAAAGCCAGGGAGACGCTGCTGCGCGATCGGGGGCACCTCGGCAGGGAGATTTTGTCCCGGAGGCTGAAGGCGGCAAGAAGACTGGAGACGCGGTTAAAGGAACATCGCGCCTTGCCCGGCAGAGAGCGCTTGCCCGTACAGGCTGACCGTACCGGCCTGTCCGCAAAGTCAGACCTCTCCGGCGAAGATTGGACGCTTTTGGGCTTCCCGGACGAGCACCAGCCCTTGCGATTCGTCCTCCTTCGACTGACGGCTCCGGAGGACGAGCTTCGGATCGCGCAAGACGCCACACTGGAGAGTCTGCTCGCGTACGAACGGCGTACGCCGACTTGCAAGGCATGGTTTCCGATGAGGGACGGCGAATACGCCGTTTGGTTATCGGAAGCCGAAGAGCCGGAGGAGGTTCGGCTGCGCTTGGAGCGACTGCTCGGCGCGCTGCTGGCCGAGGCAGAGAGCAGGGAAACGCCGTTGATCGAAGAGCAAGCAATCGCGCTGTCCGTGACGGTGGGCGGCTTGGCCCGAAGCCGTGCGGACGTATGGGCGCTTCTCGAGGCTGCATCCTGGTGGCGGGAGGCGGACTTTTACGACGACGCGCCGTCGCCGCGCATCAAGATGGGCCCGCCTAAGCCGCTTTCCGAACTGGAGCCCGCGCATCGGCGTCATCTGTCCGGCTTGCTTGGCCAAGCCGGGATGAACGCCGACCGGCTCATGAGGACGATGCAGGGAGACGTCGCGCCGTGGTGCGCCGAGCGCCGTTTTCGTCCCGCCGCCCTGAAGCGTTGGCTCGCTGCCTGGACCTCCGAGTGGCTGGCGCGTTCGCGACCGGGCCATTCCGATCCGGCTATCGAGCTCAGCGGCGCTTCGGACTGGGGCGAGCTGGAGTCGCGCTTTGCCGGCCTGGTGCGCTCGGCTCCCGAAGCCGGGCCGCGCCGCGAGATCGTCGAAGCGCGGAGCTGGATCCAGGCGCATCTTCAGGAACCGCTGTCGCTGCCGATCGTCGCCCAGCGCATCGGCCTCGGGCCGGCATATTTCGGCAGGCTGTTCAAGGAAGAGACCGGGGAGTCGGTGCATCAGCTCGTGCTTCGGCTTCGAATGGAAAAGGCGCTGAAGCTGCTGCGGGAGACCGACATGAAGGTGTATGAAGTCGCGGAGGCGGTGGGCATTCCGAACTACCGCTACTTTACGTCCACGTTCCGCAACTGGGCGGGAGCCGCGCCGACCGACGTGAAGCGCCTTGGCTACCAAGCCGAACGAAGCGGAGACGAGAGGGAGAACCGAACATGAAGCTCATCAGCCGGCTCGCCCATACGGGGATCGCCACGAAACAGTTTTTTTTATTTGTTTTTGGTCACGCTGCTTCTCTTTCTGCTGCTGGCGTGGAGCAACCTTAGCGAAGCGGAGGCGCTGCTCAAGGATCAGGTCACGAAGGACGCGGAGCTGCTCGTGGCGAGGACGAACCAATACATCGACGCGACGCTGGACAACGTCGAGAACATTTTGCTGCTGCTCTCGACGAGACAGGACCTGCTTGAAGACGGCAGCGAGACAGAGGTGGTTCACACGTTGCAGAGCTTTGCCGATTACAACAGCTCCGTCGTCAGGACGCTTTACTTCGTGAGGAGCGATGGCACCGTTTTCTCCAATACGCAGGTCAATTACGACATTATCGGCAATCCCCACCTGGAAGAGCTGTACGCGCAGGCGCTTGGCAACTATGGCTCGATTCAGGTGAGCGAGCCGTATATTTCCCCGCTGTCCGGCCGCACGCTCGCCTATATGATGCCGGTCAAAGACCGGAACAACGATGTCCAGGGCGTCATCATCGCCGAGCTGGGCCTGGATCTCCTCGTATCCCGCATCTCTCCGCTCATCTATCAAGCCTTCACGCTCTTGACCGCGAACGGGAACGTCATTAACCGCATGGAAGCGGGCGAGCGGCTTCTCCCGGTCGTGCCGGGAACCTATCCGCCGGAGCTGCTCCCCGAATTTACGGCCAAGCTGCCAGGCCTGAAAACCGGAGCGGACACCATGACCGTAAAAGGAGAACGGCTCATCGCGGTAAAGTCGGCAAAAAACCGGCTGGGCTGGTCGCTCATCGCGTTTATCCCCGAGGACAGCTTCTACAAGGACTTGCAGCCGCTCTACGGCAATTATCGCAATGCGACCATGCTCTGGATCGTTATTTTGCTGTTCAGCGCCTATATGCTGTCTCGGACGCTGACGCGGCCAATCCGCGGACTCGTGAACAAGATGGATCGGCTGCATGACTTCCAGGTCGTCTCCAAACTGCCCGAAAATCGCCGCGACGAGATCGGAAAGCTCGCGAGCAGCTTCAACGCGATGCTGGACCGGATCCAGCATCTGCTTCACGAGACGAAACGCGCGGAGGAAAAAAAGAAGGAATACGAGCTGAAGATGCTGCGCAGTCAAATCGCGCCGCACTTTTTGTACAATACGCTAGCTTGCATCAGCAGCATGGCCAAGCAGCAGAAGATCGAAGATGTCCGTCAGACGATACGGTCGCTGGTCGGCCTGCTCACCTTCAGCTTCGACAAGCAGGGCGAGTTCGTCGCGCTGGAGGAGGAGATCGAAGGACTCAGGATGTACATGCATATCCAGCAGGTTCGTTACGGCTCGAAGTACAATTGCCGGATCGAGATCAGGCCCGAGCTTCTGCAGTTGCGCGTATTGAAGCTGACGCTGCAGCCGCTCGTCGAAAACGCGTTGTTCCACGGTCTTGCGCCGAAGGGCGGAGGCAGCGTCGTCGTGACGGGATGCGTACATCACGGCAGGCTGCGCTTGTACGTTCGCGACGACGGCGTCGGCATGAGCCGAGGCGACATTCGGGATGTCTATCGCAAGCAGGCGGCCGAGCCCTCCAGGCACTCCTTTACCGGGATCGGCCTCGCGAACGTCCACGAACGCATTCGCATCCATTTCGGCGACCCTTACGGTTTGCGCATCGGGGGGACGAAAGGGCGTAGGCACCGTCGTTCGCGTCGAGCTGCCGCTCTCCCAACCGGTGTAAGGTTGGAAAATCGAACATTTTTACGGGAATTGCGCATAACGGGGATGGCCGAGTCTGTCATACACTGAATGCAGATAACGCTTACATCCAAGCCGAACTGCCTGAAAGGAGGAAAGTATGGCTCTCGCCGCCCTGCGCAAATACTGGCCCTTCTATGTCATGTTGTTGCCCGGCGTAATCTTTTATCTCGTCTTCCGGTACTTTCCGATGTACGGCATGGTCATCGCGTTCAAGGATTTCTCGATGATGGACGGCATCCTGCGCAGCCCTTGGGCGAATCCCTGGTACAAACATTTCGAAACGTTCTACCAGTCTCCCTATTTCGGAGAACTGCTGAGGAATACGCTGCTGATCAGCCTATACAAGCTCGTCTGGGGCACGATCCCGCCGATTCTGCTCGCCCTGCTGCTGAACGAGTGCCGGATCCGCTGGCTGCGCTCCATCGTGCAGACGCTGACCTATATGCCTCACTTTTTGTCCTGGGTGATCATCTTCGGCATCCTGATCGCGCTATTCTCGCAAAACGGCGGCATCGTGAACCGCTGGATCGTCGAAGCCGGCGGCAGCTCCTATCCGTTCCTGACGTCTACCGATACGTTTCGCAGCGTGCTCGTCGGCTCGGAGGTGTGGCAAAATCTCGGCTGGGGCGCCATCATCTATCTGGCCGCGATCGCGGGCATCGATCCGACGCTGTACGAAGCGGCGAGGGTGGACGGCGCGAGCCGGCTTCGGATGATCTGGCATATTACGATCCCCGGCATCCGCAGCGTCATCGTCCTGCTCTTTATTTTAAAGCTCGGGCATCTGCTCGACGCCGGCTTCGACCAGATTTACATTCTTTACAACATTCAGGTGTACCCGGTCGCCGATATATTGGACACCTGGGTGTACCGCACGGGCTTGCAGCAGCTGAATTTCAGCCTCGCCTCCGCCGTCGGGCTGTTTAAATCGCTGATCGGCATGGGACTCGTCCTGTTTGCCAACAACGTGGCCAAGAGATGGGGGGAAGGGATATGGTGAAAGGCCTGGAAGACCGGCTGTTCAACGTCCTCGTCTATGCCGTGCTCGTCTTTTGCGCACTCCTGGCCATCTTCCCGATCCTGTACGTCATCTCCGTGTCGATCACGCCTTTCGGCGAAGTGCTTCGCAACGGCGGGTTTATTCTCATCCCGAGGGACGTCACGTTTTCGGCTTACAAAACGCTGCTGACGCAGTCGAATTTGCCGCAGGCGTTCAAAGTCACCGTGCTGATCACCGTCGTCGGCACCGCGGTCAACCTGATCTTGACCGGACTGATGGCCTACCCGCTCAGCCGCAAAAACCTCCCCCGGACGCCGGATCTTTCTGCTCATGATCGTGTTCACGCTTATTTTCAGCGGCGGTCTCATTCCGACCTACCTGATCGTCAAGTCCGTCGGGTTAATCGATTCGATCTGGGCGATGATTTTGCCGAACGCGATATGGAGCTTCAACGTCCTGATCATGAAAAGCTTTTTCGAGGGCTTGCCCGAGGAGCTGTTCGAATCCGCCCGCATCGACGGGGCGAAGGAATTCCGCATCCTGTTTCAAATCGTGACGCCGCTGTCGGTTCCCGTGATCATGACGATCGGTTTATTTTATCTCGTCGGCCACTGGAACGAGTTTTTCCAGGCGATCTTCTACGTGACCGACCGGACGCTGTTCCCGCTGCAGGTCATCGTGCGCGAGATCTTGATGCAGAGCCAGCAGACGCTCGAAAATGCCGACAATATCACGCCTACGCAAACGCTGCAGATGGCCTCCGTCATGATCGCCAGCCTGCCGGTGCTCGTCGTTTATCCGTTTATCCAAAAGTACTTCACCAAAGGCATGCTGCTCGGTTCGATCAAAGGGTGATCCGGTCCGCGTCCGGCAGCGCGCCGGACGATTAGCGGCCGCTCCAATACAGCGATTTGAAAGGGGTTCGCCATGTCCTCGAAATCGATCAAACGGACTGCGCTTTTGTCGTCATTCGCATTGCTCGGCGCCGTCGTCTCAGGTTGCGGCAACGGAGGCGACAGCGAGGCCTCCTCGTCGCCTTCGAACTCGTCTTCAAGCTCGTCGTCCGCTTCGAAGCCTGCAAGCACGGAAGCCTCCACGCCCCAAGCCAGCGCCGATGCCGGCAAAAAGATCAAGCTGGAGGTCATCGAGACCGGCAACAATCTGTCGCCTCCGGACCAAGACATTATCAAGAAGGAACTGGACAAAGCGCTTAACGTCGACTTTAACCTGACCGTATACGCCTCCGGAGACGACTACAAAAACCAGTTGAACGTCCGGATGGCTTCCGGCAATTTCCCGGATTTGTTCGCGCTCGACCGGCAGCAGCTGATCGAATTTTCCAAGCAGGGCCTGCTGCTGGATTTGACGCCGTATATGGACCGGCTGAAGCAGGCGACCGATTTTATCGGCGAGGAAAACGTCAAGAAGGGGGCGGTCGGAGGGAAAATATTCGCGATCTCCAAAAGCTCGCAAATTCCGTACAATACGTACTTCATCCGCAAAGATTGGCTCGAAAACCTGAACTTGCAGGTACCGAAAACGATCGAGGATCTGAAAGCCGTCGCAACCGCCTTTACGAATGACGATCCGGACAAAAACGGCAAGAAGGATACGTTCGGTCTGACGGGGGCCGAGCTGAACGGGGCGTTCGCGCCTGTATTCGGCGCCTTCGGCGTCGGTTCGCCGGGTTCGATCTACGAGAAAGACGGAAAGCTGATGAACGCGCTGTACGACCCGGCTATGAAGGACGCGCTCGCCTTCATCAAGGAGATGATCGCGACGGGCTCCGTCGATCCGGAGCTGCTCGCCAATACGGCGCTGCAGCATCAGGAGAAGGCGTTCAAAGGGCAGGCCGGCATCGTCTGGATCGACTGGCCGAACATGACGAAGGAAAACATGATCGAACAGATCAAGGCGGTCAATCCGAAAGCGGAATGGATTCAAATGGAGCCGCCGGCCGGCCCGGCCGGGAAATTCGACGGATCCTGGGAAATCGGCAATACGCCCGGACGGTATGCGATCCCGAAGGCGCTCGAGAAGGATCCGGAGAAGCTGCAGCGCGTATTCGATCTGCTGAACTACGTGTCCGATCCGAAAGGCGGGTCGCTGCTCGTGCAGTTCGGCGTCGAAGGCACGCACTATACGAAGGAAGGCGACAAAATCGTCATGACGGATAAGGCGGGCGAAGTTGGCTATTCGTGGCTGTACCAGTTCACCGGCCGTCCCGAAATATCTTATTTGCAGACGAAATTCGTGCCGCAGGCCGCATTTATCAAGTTCGCGAACGATCAGCCGCGTATTCAAACGCTGAACGGGTTCGTCGATCTGCCGGAAGGCTACGTCGCCTCCGACGCGGACCGGTATATCAAGGAAGAGTTGGCGAAGTTCGCCTACGGGCAGCGGGACCTGGGCGAGTACGACAAGTTCCTGAAAACGCTCGAAACGACGATGAAGTATAAGCTGTTCATGGATGCGGCCGAGGCGCAGCTCACCGCGCTCGGCTATGGAAATAAATGAATAAGGGCGGAGGTGCAAGCGAAGTGAGCAATGACGACCGCAAGCAGCTGGATATACCGGCGCTGAAAAAGCAGTTCGAGGAGCAAGGCTATCTGCTGCTGCCCGGCGTATTAAGCGAAGATCGGGTGCGGCGGCTGAACGAGGCGGTCGACGCCGTGCTGGCGGAGGAAGGTGAGAGTCTGTCCTACAATATTTATAACAGCGTGGAGCGCCATCCGGAATTTCTGTCGTTGATCGACGAGCCGACGATCCTGCCGCTGGTCGTGAACCTGCTCGGCTACAACATCCAGCTTCATATCTCGCATCTGACGGTGAGAAAACCGAATCCCGAGCTGAAGCAGACGGCGACGAACAGTTTTATCGATTGGCATCAGGACGGCCCGCATCCGCAGTTCCCGAAGACGAACGGACTGACCGCGACGTATTATATTAAGGCCTGCTATGTGCTGAGCGATATGTCGGAGCCGAACCGCGGCAATACGAAGCTGATCCCGGGCAGTCACAGAAAGCCTTTTAATCCGAACCAAAAGGACGTCAACATCGCACTCGAGGACGAGGTACAGCTGTGCGGCAAGCCGGGAGACGTGTTTCTTTTCGCGCAAAACGTCTGGCACGCAGGCGCGCCGAACACGTCTTCGTTTACCCGACGCCAGCTGTTCATGGGCTACAGCCCGATCTGGATGCGGCCGATCGATTACCATCAAGCTTCCGAGAAGCTGCTGGAAGGCGCGGGCCCGGTCCGGCGGCAGCTGCTCGGCAGCATCAGCGACGACAAGTTCAAGTATTATGTCCCGCAGGAATCCATGGTGCCGCTCAAGGCGTTGTACCAGGCCTGATTCGCACGCAGTTTAATTCGCGGAAAGCACTGCAGACGAATCCCGTCTACGGTGCTTTCTTTTTTTATCGCATAGGCAAGACACTATGGGAGGCGAACGCATCATGGAAACCCGGCATCCGTTTCGTTTTTGGCCGCTCCTCCTGGCTTTCGTATTGGCAGCCGCATTTCTGGTTCCGACCGCCCGCATTCATGGCGAACAACCCGGCGCCGTGCTTCGGACCGGCAACTACTATTTCAGCCTTGCGCCGAATGCGGGAAGCTCGCCGGACTACAACGCGACGGGGATCGTTCCAGCATCCACGGGCAAGCTGTTCGACGGATCGACGACGACCTATGCGGGATGGATGGGCAACGGGAGTTTGCCCGGTACGGTTCAAGTCGTGTTCGATCTGCTCAAGGATTATCCGCTGGACCGGATCAACGTCGTCATGAATTCTCCGAACAGCTACTGGGGATTTAAGGAGATCACCGTCAAATACCGAGCGGAGGCGAATGCGGACTACTATTATTTGGCGGGCAAACACGTCCGAACCGGAACCACGCTTAACTACGCCGTTAACTTTCCGCTTCACGACGCCGTCGCCCGGTTTATCGTCATCGACATGAAGCGCTCTCATGCCTATCAGCACATTCCGCTGAACGAGGTGCAGATCTACCGGGGCGTCGGAGAGGAAGGCGCCAATCCCGGACCGGCATTGACCGCCGCGGAGCTGCAGGCGGAAATGAAAAAGGACGGCATGATGGCGGACCGCTACGGGCAGTGGATTTACGAGGATTGGCCGGGCAAGGTGACGACGGACGCGCAGCTGCAGCAGGAATATGCGACGGAAGCCGCCGCGCTCGATGACGTCGAGCTGGATGCTGACGTCTACGATCCGTACGGCGGGATCAAAGCGATGGAGAGACAGACCGCGAGCGGCTACTTCAGGCTTCAGCAGATCGACGGCATTTGGTGGTTCATTACGCCTGACGGGTACCCTTTTATCTTGAAGGGCGTCGATACGACCAGCATCTGGGAATGGGGATACGGGACGCCGCTTAAGAAGGCGGACGGGACGCCCCGAAGGGTTTTCGAGGAGCTACCCGACCCTGCGATCTATGCGGACGCCTACTCCAATGACGCCAACGGCGAGCGGGTCAGCTTCTTGACGGCGAATATCATGAAAAAGTACGGCAGCGATTATGAAGCGAAGTGGGAGGATATCACGAAAAAACGGCTGATCGATTGGGGGTTCAACGCGTTCAGCAAGTGGTCGAAACCGAATACGGTGACGTTTCCTTATATCATGGTGCTACAGGACCCGCCGACGCTAAACAGAATCGATTGGACGTACGACGTGTTCGATCCGCAGGTCGAATCGACCATCGAGGCTTCCCTTCAGCCGCAGCTTCAGGCGGCGGCGAGCGATCCGTGGCTCATCGGCTACACGTACGACAACGAAGCGGGATGGAGCGCCGACATCGTCGCGAAGGTGCTGGCCTTCGGCGCCGAATCGCCCGCGAAGGGAAGGTTCGTCGATATGTTCGCGCAGCGGCATAACGAGGATCTGGCGGAGGTCAATCAGATCCTGGGAACGAATGCGACCTCTTTCGAAGCTTTGAAAGCGGTTCCGATCACGTTGTCCAAAGTGCCGGCCGCGGACGTATCGGCTTATATCCAGCTTGCGTCCAGAACGTTTTATTCGACGGTCACCACGATCATCGACCGATACGATACGAACCACTTATTTTTAGGCTCGTCGATCGTGCCGACTTGGCGCACCAGCCTCGACTGGGATGCGGCGTCGATGGCGTTCGTGGACGCGTTCTCGGTCGACAATTATACGAACGATCCGAATTGGATGGCGCGCTATCAGGAATTCGGCAAGCCGCTGCTTAACCTGGAGTACACGTTCAGCACGACGCAGCACGGACTGTCCGCGGTTAACGGAGCGACGCACGTTCCCACCGTCGCGGACCGGGGGCTCGGCTACAAAGCCTTTACGGAAAGTCAGCTGCGCAACCCGCTGTTCGTCGGCTCCGGGTGGTTTTCCTACTACGATCAAGCCGTGACCGGACGGAAGGACGGCGAAAATTTCAACATCGGCCTGCTCAATCAGCAGGATCAGCCTTATGCCGATATGATCTCGATCATGAAATCCACCAATGCCGGCCTGGAGGCCGTTCACGAGGATGCCTCGAACCCTTCGATGCCGAAGGAACCTTTGGACATTATCGTCGACAATAGGGACACTGGATTTGCCGCCGGTACGGGCTGGGTGACCAGCGCCTATTCGGCATCCCGCTTTGGCGAAGACTACGTTCACAGTAACAAATTGGCCAACAAACAGGCGACGTGGACGCCGTACGTGACGATTCCGGGCGAGTACAACGTCTATATGCTGTGGAATGCAAGCGCGGACCGCGCCGCCTCCGCCCGATTGGAGATCGGATACGACGGCGGGATCGATACGACGAAAACCGTAAACCAGAAGACGGACGGCAATCAATGGGTATGGATCGGCACCTATCCGTTCGAGACCGGGACGGCACAGTATGTAAAAATAACGTCGACCTCCACTACCGAGTATACGATCGCCGACGCCGTAAAATTCTCGTTAGCTTCCGAGGATCCGTTCGGCGCGACGCATAATCCCGTCTCCTCGAGCGGCTCCGAAGATCCCGTTGTCGTGCTGGACGAAACGGACGGCAGCTCCGTTCCGAGCGGCAGCTATCTGCTCAACGGCCGATCGAACGAAGGCGTGAAGCTGGAGGTCAAGCTGAATGGCGCGACGCAGACGACCCCATACAGCACGCGCTACGTGAACGTGTTTCAAGTTCCGCTTAATCTGGCGGAAGGGTCTAACGCGATTGAAATCGTGGCTGCCAGCCGAAGCGGAAGGACGACGGCGCTTGCGATGACATTGACGGCGTCCGATTAAAATTCGCCCGCGTGTCTGCCACGGACAGCCGGTCAGACGCGTGAGCTGACCGGCTCGTACGTGGTTATTGATCCGCGGCGGACGGACTGCTGTACGTCCTATTCAACAACAAGCTGACGGTCTTCGATCCGGAGACGCTGGATTTCCGCAAGATCGCCGACGCATCCCGATTCGAGCTGGGCGCCGACGGCAATCTTTATATGACGGACGCGGCGACCAATACGATCTTGTATCGCGTTCGGGTGGACCGCGAGATCCAGGCGCCGCCGGCGGGCATCCCGCTCGCGGTCGCGAACGCGGGCTTCGAAGAGCCCGGCACCGCCGGAGCAGTACCGGGATGGAACCCGATGTTCGCGGCCGGCAGCCGCTATACTCCGTCACGTATGCGGTCTATGGCGCGATGAACGGGGAGCCGGTCACGACGGCCGGCGATACGGCGGCATTCCGCGTAACGGCCGAAGGAACGACTACGATTACCTATTATGCGGAGGATCGGGCCTATAACCAAGAAAGGCCGCGCACGCTGGACATCCATACCGATAAGACCGCGCCGGCATTAACGAGGATCGGCGCCGTAAAATTCAGGATCGATAAGCGCGACGATCGCTGCGCAGCTGCCAATTCGCTCTCCGGCATCGCGTCGGACAGTTGCGAACAGCCGCTCTTAGACTTGCCGGCCTATGAGCTGGAGCCGGGCGCGAACGCCGTGACGGCGAAGGCGTCCGACGCGGCCGGCAACGAGGCGATGAAGCCGCTAAGAGCGGGGTTTTGAAAGCCTACGATCAATCGGTCGCCGCGCTCGCCGGCAAGAAGCTGATGGCCGAGCAAGCAGGTATTTTGCGGAAGTGAGCAAAACAGCTATAAGCTTGGAGAAAGAAGCAGCCGGCCGAGTAACCAGCTGCTTTTTCATTCATTTCCATAGATTTATCCCCGGCGATTCGCCAGCAGTCAGTGCCAGAACGATCGTTGGCGACCCTACGGCCCTCTGCAACGTTTGAACGATATCCCCTTGCGTCAGGAAAGAGCCGGCCAATCACCAGGCCCAGGGGAGTCACGAGGGTCAGCGATGTATTGACCGGATGCAAGCTGAATTTCGCGTAAAAACCGTTCCGGCGATGCTTGTGCCTCAGGGGCGGTTCCATCGTAAGGCTTAGTCTACGGTTCCGCAAGCTAGGCAGAGTTCGATTACGCTTCCGCAAGCTATATAGCATTCCGTTCAGCAAGGAACGCTATGAAGCCGACTGCTTTTTAAGGAGCAAGGCCTTTAAATGGCACGCCGATCCCGTCGTTGCGCCGAGCGCCTGTAACCCCACTTTATCGGACGAATGCCCGATCTTGGGCCTACCAGACCGCGGTAAGTTATTCTGCTTCTCGTCCCGCAGCATTCGATGAGCTCGGCCAACAACGTGCCGCGGCACGTCAAACGAAAACAGAACTCGTTCAGATAGGCTTGCAGGTGCTTAGGGCCGATCCCGCCGAACGTCCAGGACAGCCATCTCACTGCTTCCCGCCAGGCCAAATGGAGTGGCGTCCGTCCAAGGTGGCCGCACTCGTGCTTCTTCGCATGTCCTGCGGCAAGCCCGCCGGCGACATGACTTTCCACGAAACGCTCCGCAGCTGCCTCGCTGTCCGAAACGCCTCTCCGAGTCGTATCGTTCCCTTCTGGACCGTCGACGGCTTTCATTTTCAGATGAACGAACTGGTCCGCCTCATCGAGCGAAGCGCCCACTACGACCGGCTGGGGCTTAAGCGTCTCTTGAGCGTTGGGGCTGCCGAGGTGACGATGGTATTCATAGCCGTAATATTCGCCAAGCAGTTGCACGGCCCCATCGAGCGGTCGGTCGCGATCCCACTGGCCGATGGCATGGCGAAGCTTATGGTTGATCAGCCACGCGGTCTTGTAAGTTACCTGTATCAGCTCGGCCATTCGCTTGGCGCTGATCCCGAGCTGCATCAGGTACATGGCAAGGAACCACTTCGTCAGCGGCGTACGGGAGCCCTCTAACACCGTGCCCGCCGTGAGTGAAGTCTGATGGCGGCAGGAGCGGCATTCGAAAAGCCGTCGTCTGCGGGACGACACTTCATAATGATAAGGATGCGCGCAGCGGGGACATCGAAAGCCATTCGGCCACTTGGCGGCGAAAAGAGCGCCCTCGCAATCGTCTTCGCGATAGACCGGCAGAGAATCCCGAATCGACATGCGGCTGGGCATAGAACTTCCTCCAATAAGAACATTTGTTCTTATTATAACAAAAAGTAGATGGGAGTAAAGAGGGAAGTTAGATTCATAGAAGAGCGAGGATTCGTCGACGGAGTTAAGGAAGCAAGACTGGCTAAAATAGGGTGTGCGATGAACGAGAGCCTCCGCAAAACTTCGGTCCTTACCGAAGGGGATATCGTTAAAACGGCAAAAAGATAGGCGTCTTCTGCCGCAAGAAGCACGTCCCAGTCCGCCCCGCTCAGCCCTTCGGCACACTGCGATAATCGGTCGGAGACGCGCCCATCAACTTCTTGAACATGCGCGAAAAGTAATACGGATCGCCAAAGCCGACGGCGGCTGCGATCTCTTTGACGGACATTCCGGTCAAGCTCAAAAGCTGGCCGGCTTTTTGCATTTTCAGACGCAAGTAGTAATCGATCGGCGGAAAACCGGTCTCCTGTTTGAAAAGGTGGATGAGGTGCTGCTTGGACAAGCCGGCATGCGCGGCGAGCTCGGGCAGCGTGACGCTGGCATGCAGCCGGCCGTTCATGTAGCGAACCGCCCGCTCCAGATCCTCCTCGCGCTTGCGATGGCGGGGCGAGCCTGCCGCGCTCAGGCCGATCGCGCCGAGCAGTTGTCCGAGCGTCTGGGAGACGTGAACCTGCGCCGGCAGCGAGTAAGGCTTGTCCGCCAACAGGCCATAGCACCGCTCGAAGCTCTCCGCAAAGCGGGCCTCAAGGCCGGCCGGCATCGGGGTAGGCTGCCCCGCGAGCCCGTAGAGTCCGAGATGGGCGGCGACCTGCTCTCCCCGAAGGTGAAACCAGTATATGCTCCATGGCGACTCCGCGGAGGCGCCGTACCGATGAGGCGTGCCGGCGGGAATGACCGCCAGCTGACGCGACGACAGCGTATCGGTCCTGCCGTCCAGCTCGATCCAGCCCGCCCCGTCCGCGCAATAAATGACGATATGGGAGTCGCAGCCATCATGCCGTTCGCGGTAATGATGACGCGCGCGCGGGAAATACCCGATGTCGCTGACGTAAAAGTTTTTGGTCAGCTCGAAGCCCGCCAGCTCGGTCGCAAGGTAGTCCGGCAGCACGAGCAGCTTTTCTTCGGGGGAAGCCCTCCGGCTTCTGAACGGCATCCATCGCAGAACCCCCAGTCTCAGTAAACACTAAAATGAAGAATCCGAATATTCTCCATCATAAACCGAATTCCGTCAATTGGCGAGGGGAGCGGCCTATCGTAAAGTGAAGCTAATGAGAAGAGGAGGGGAACCATTTTGACACAACAAGCAGCGACCGCCGGGCAGCGTGACGTCCGGATCTGGGAAGCGGACGTCTCCATCCCGACCTATGGCATCGGCACGCCCGACCGCAATCCGATGTTCCTGGAGAAGCGGGTTTACCAGGGAAGCTCCGGACGCGTCTATCCGCACCCGGTCGTCGACAAGATCGAGGACGACAAGAAGCCGCAGACCTACAGGCTTGCCATCCTGGAAAACGAGTACGTGCGCATCGAAATCATGCCCGAGCTCGGCGGCCGCGTCTACCGCGCGCTCGACAAGACGAACGACTACGACTTCGTTTATTACAATCGCGTCATCAAGCCGGCTCTCGTCGGCCTGGCCGGTCCGTGGATCTCGGGCGGCATCGAGTTCAACTGGCCTCAGCACCACCGTCCGAATACGTACGGGCCGGTCGAATACAAGCTCGAATCGCGCGAGGACGGCGCCGCCACCGTATGGGTGAGCGAGATCGACCGCATGTACGGCACGAAGGTGACGGCCGGCTTCACGCTGCATCCGGGCAAGGCGTACCTGGAGATCTCGGCGCAGCTGTACAATCGCACGCCTGAGCCGCAGACGTTTCTGTGGTGGGCGAACCCCGCGGTGGCCGTCAACGATCACACTCAATCGGTTTTTCCTCCCGACGTGACCGCCGTATTCGACCATGGCAAGCGCGATGTTTCCCGGTTTCCGATCGCGACAGGCACCTATTACAAGATGGACTACTCGGCCGGCGTCGACATCTCGCGGTACCGCAACATTCCGGTACCGACGTCCTATATGGCGTACAAGTCCGACTACAACTTCGTCGGCGGCTATGACCACGGCGTCCAAGCCGGTCTGCTGCATGTCGCCAATCATCACGTATCGCCGGGGAAGAAGCAATGGACCTGGGGCAACGGCGAGTTCGGGCAGGCGTGGGACCGCAACCTGACGGACGAGGACGGACCGTACATCGAACTCATGACCGGCGTCTATACGGACAACCAGCCTGACTTTACTTGGCTCGCGCCGTACGAAGAGAAGTCGTTCACGCAGTACTTCATGCCTTACAAAGACATCGGCGTCGTCAAAAACGCCTCGATCGATGCCGCCGTCAACCTCGAGGTGGACGAGACGGCGCGCGAGGCGACCGTGTCGGCCTATGCGACTTCCGTATTCGAGGGCGCGGTCGTCGAGCTGCGCGGCAGGAAGCGCGTTTACTTTAAGGAAACGGCGTCTCTTTCGCCGGTGTCGACGTTCAAATCCGTCGTGACGCTGGACGAAGACGATCGGCCGCACGACTTGACCGTTTCGGTCGCGAGCGCCGAGGGACGCTTACTGGTCGCGTACCGCCCCGCCGCGCCGTCCATCGAGGACGTGCCGGAAGCGGCGAAGCCGCTGCCGGAGCCGCAAGAGCTGCGCACGAACGAGCAGCTCTACTTGGCCGGCCTGCATCTCGAGCAGTACCGTCACGCGACGTTCGAGCCAGAAGCATATTACCTCGAAGGCTTGAAGCGGGATCCGTCCGATAGCCGGATCAACGTCGCTTACGGGACGTTGCTGCTGCGCCGCGGCCTATTCGCGGAGGCGGAGCGGCACTTCCTGACGGCGGTCAAGTCGCTCACATGGCGCAATCCGAACCCGTACGACGGCGAGGCGCTCTATCAGCTCGGCTTCGCGCTGAAGCTGCAGTGCAAGGACAGGGAAGCGTTCGCCGCGCTGTATAAATCGACATGGTCGGCTGCTTGGCAGGACGCCGGCTACTTCACCCTCGCGCAGATTTCGGCCGCCAAGGGCGTCTATGCCGAAGCGCTGGAGCTGGCCGAACGGTCCATCGCGCGCAACGCCCGCAACTACAAAGCGCGTCATCTGAAGTCCGCGATGCTGCGCAGACTGGGATGCCCGGAAGAAGCCGCAGCCTATGCGGCCGAGACGCTGGCGATCGATATCGCCGATTTCGGCGCGGCCAACGAGCGGATCCTTGCCTTGCGCGCGGCCGGCGATCAAGCCGGATCTGAAGCTTCGCGCGAAGAGCTGCTGCGGTTGATGCGGGGGAGACCCGCACAACTACTTGAGCTTGGCGGCCGATTATGCCTCCGCCGGATTGCATGCGGAAGCGATCGGCGTCCTGAGCCGCATCGCGCCCGACGCTTCTGCCGAAGCGTATCCGATGGTTCATTATGCGCTCGGCTACTTGCACGAGGCGTCCGGCGATGCCAAGCTTGCCGAAGCGTACCGGAAGGCCGGACGCGCGGCAAGCCCCGCGTACTGCTTCCCGAACAGCCTGTTCGACCTGCTGGTGCTCGAGAGCGCGATTCGCGCCGACGCGGCGGACGACAAGGCGAGCTACTACTTGGGGAACTGGTTGTACGATAAAAAGCGTCATCAAGACGCGATCGCGGCGTGGGAATCGTCACGTGCGTCGAACGACGCCTTCCCGACCGTCCACCGCAATCTGGCGCTTGCCTATTTCAACAAGATGGGCGACGCCGACCGCGCGCTCGCCTCGCTGGAGCGTGCTTATGCGCTGGACGAGGACGATGCCCGCGTGCTCTTCGAGCTCGATCAACTGTACAAAAAAGCTGGGCTACGCGCCCGAGCTGCGCTTCGCGAAGCTCGAGCCGCTCAAGGACAAGGTCGACCGTCGCGACGACTTGTACCTCGAATACGTCACGTTGCTTAACGCGATGGACCGCCATGCCGAAGCGCTCCGCGCGCTTGAAGCTCGGCGTTTCCATCCATGGGAGGGCGGCGAAGGCAAAGCGACGGGACAGCATGTGCTGGCGCATGTCGAGTCCGCGAAGCTCGATCTCGCGGCGCGGCGATACGAGGAAGCAGTAGCTCATCTGCAGGCGGCGCTCGTTTATCCTGACAATCTAGGCGAAGGCAAGCTTGAAGGTGCCCAGGAGAACAACGTGAATTATTATCTGGGACTCGCTTATGAAGGTCTCGGGCGGCTCGAGCAGGCAGACTTAAGCTACCGCAGCGCGTCGCAAGGACTTGAGGAGCCGGCGAGCGCGATGTATTACAACGACCAGCCGCCGGATATGATTTTCTACCAAGGACTCGCCTGGCGCAAGCTCGGCGTCGAGAAAGAAGCGAAGCGCCGCTTCAACAAGCTGATCGATTATGCCGAGCGGCATTTGAACGACGAAGCGAAGTTCGATTACTTCGCCGTATCGCTGCCGGACTTCCTGGTGTTCGAGGACGACCTGAACTATCGCAACCGGGTTCATTGCCGGTATATGAGGGGTCTTGGACTGCTGGGATTGGGACGCGAAGAAGAAGCGAGGGCGGAGCTCGAAGCGGTGACGGCGCTGGACGCCAATCATCAAGGCGCGCGGGTTCATCTGGCGCTGATCGCGACATTGACCGAGCGCGGAGCGCAATGAACGCACGGAGATGCCAAGAAGAGCGGAGCGGTCCGCTCTTCTTGGCGTTTTCTGCTTATGCGCGCTCATTCGCCGTCAGGCCGATCCTGTTTTCTGAACGCGCTCGGATTGGTCCCCGTCCATTTGCGGAATTGGTTCATAAAGTGGTTGTAGTTGTGAAAGCCGACGTCGTAGGCGACCTCCGAGGCGCTGCGGTCCGTATGCTCCAGGAGCAGCGCGGCCTGCCGGATCCGCATCCGGTTGAGCGCGTCGATGACGGACAAACCCGTTTGCGCTTTGAACAAATGCGACAAACGGGAGGAGGACAGTCCGATCGCCTTCGACAGCGTCTCGATTTGAACGGGGCTTCGCATATGCTCGGACAAAAAATGCATGGCATCCACGACCCTCGGGTCGAGCTTGCGGCTCTGCCGCTTGGCCAGCAGCATTAATATTTCGCGCAGCGAGTTCAGGCACAGGTCGTGCCAAAACTCGTCCCTCTCTCGCGAATCGGAGAGAACCCTTCGGAAAGCCTCGTCTATTCTCGTTTGCACGGAACCGGGTTCCAACGCTTGCAAGGATAACGGTTCGGACGGCAGCAGCTTGTCTCCGATCGATCGGGCGGCAAAATGCGCCCATACGAAGTTCCAGGCATCCCCCCTTTACCGTGCCGTACGTATGGGGCGTGCCGGGACCTAGCAGGACGATGTCCCCGCGCGCGCAAATTATCTTTTCGCCGGGAATCGCGAAATAGCCGCTGCCGTCGAGCGTGTAGGCAATCAGCCAATCCTCCATCCCCTGGGGCCGGCTGGTTGCATAGCTGTCGTCGACCTGAAAATGCCCGGCGACGATGTTGCCTGAAGCAAATCCGCTATATTGAGACGGCTTGTCGTATTTTTCCACTGAATCGCTCTCCCTGCCGCAGTCTTTTATAACAGCATAGCGCCTGTCGCGGCCCTTATCCAGCGGACAGCAGAATCGTGTGAGCGAAAAGCAGGATTGCTACTCCCCGTCTGCGCGCGAAAAAAAATATACTGGACCTGCAAGACCGGATCGCCGCAATAACGACTTGGAGGAGGAGAAGGCATGGCATATGCGCTTAAATGCTTGACCGAGGAGCAAAAAAATAAGTTCGAGAACGAGGGCTTTCTGATCGTGAAAGGGCTATACGACCCGCAACAGCTGCAGGAAATCAAAGATACTTTCGAAGAAATCGGGCGTACGGGCGTCCCCGGATATTACGAACCGGACATGACCGCGGGCGCCGACGAACCGCTGAAGCGGTATCCGCGGGTGATGCATCCGCACCGGTTTAACGACACGGCGAAGCGATATATGCTGCACCGGCCGGTATTAGCGGTATTGGAGGATCTATACGGCGAGCCGCCGCTAGCCGCGCAAAGCATGTTTTACTACAAGCCTCCCGGGGCCAAAGGCCAGGCGCTGCATCAGGACAATTTTTATTTGAAGGTGGAGCCTGGCAATTGCATCGCCGCATGGACCGCGGTCGACGAGGCGAACGAGGAAAACGGCGGCATGCTGGTCGTGCCGAAGACGCAGGATTACGAGATCGTATGTCCCGAGCACGCCGACGCGAAGGAGTCGTTCACGACCCACTTCGTGAAGCCCCCCGAAGGATCAAAAGGCGGTGCCCGTCGTCATGGAGCCGGGGGACGTACTGTTTTTCAACGGGAACCTGATCCACGGATCGTATCGCAACAAGACGAAGGACCGTTTCCGCCGTGCGTTCATCTGCCACTATGCCAACGCGTCCGCTACGCGCATCGGTCAATATTACCGGCCATTGTATCATGGTGACGGAACGGAGGTGGAACTGGCGCTGAACGCCGACGGGGGGCCGTGCGGCGTCGAATTCGAGACGCTCTATCCGCATTGAGATTCGATCACGCTAGGCTTCGAAAGCTGCAATCCGGCAGGCACCTATCCTGTTAGGCTGGCAAGACTTCTTGAGACGGAACCGCGGATGCCGGTCCGAGTTTGTAGCAGCCATGATTCGAATTTTTCGGGACGCCGGCATGACGCGCGCCAAACAAGCCCCCGGATGCGCTCCGGATGCTTGTTGTCGGTCGTTTGCGTCTCTTCCCCTAGCGAGCCGACGCAAGCAAATGCTGGACAGAATCCGAACTTCTGCTATAATGAGGAGCGTTATCAATCAACGCCGACGCGTACGTCGACAATCGAACAAACCCCGGGGGGAGCTGGGATAGGCCGGCTGAGAGTGCATCCCGTCAATCGACGATGCAGACCCTTTAACCTGATCTGGTTAGTACCAGCGTAGGGAGGCGGGAAGCGCGAATCGGATTCGCGCGTGTTGTCCATGCTTATTCAGGACGCCCTCCGTATACGGGGGGGCGTTTTTTGAATGTCTGCGTGCCGGACGGCATGGAGAGGGAGTAGAGACAGATGGGTATGGTGGGCAAAAGCTGGCGCGGCAAGGGCGCGGCGGCGATCGCGGCGCTGCTGATCCTGGCGGGTTGCGGAGGGAACGGCGGCAACGACAGCGGCGGAGGACCGGTACCGGCATCACAGAGCGCAGGCGCGTCGGCCTCCGCCTCGGATGGGCAGGCCGCCGATCTCGGTAAGGTGAAGGTCGTGCTCGACTGGACGCCGAATACGAATCACACAGGCTTGTACGTCGCGGCCGACCAGGGCTATTGGAAAAAGCGCGGCCTCGACGTCGAGATCGTGCTGCCGCCGGAGAGCGGCGCGGACCAGATGGTCGCGACGGGCGCGGCGGACTTCGGCGTAGGCGCGCAGGAGGGTCTCACCCTGGCGAGAGAAAACGACATGCCGATCGTCTCGCTGGCCGCCATCATCCAGCACAATACGTCGGGCTTCGCGTCCCCCGCGGACAAAAACATCAAGGCGCCCAAAGACTTCGAAGGTCATAGCTACGGCGGCTGGGGCTCGCCGGCGGAGCAAGCCGTCATCGGCTCGATGATGCAGAAGCAGGGCGCAGACGTGAACAAGGTGAAGTTCGTCAACGCGGGCACCGCGGACTTTTTCACCGCCGTGCAGAAGGATATCGACTTCGAATGGATCTTCTACGCCTGGACCGGCATCGAGGCCGAGCAGCGCGGCATCAAGCTCAACATGGTCTATCTCTCGGACTTCGACAAGCGTCTCGATTACTACACGCCGGTGCTGACGTCGAGCGAAAAAATGATCAAGGACAAGCCGGACGTCGTCCGCGCGTTCGTCGAAGGGGCGTCGGAAGGCTATCAATACGCGATCGACCATCCTTCGGAAGCCGCGGACATCTTGATCAAGGCCAATCCCGACCTGAACGCGGACCTCGTCAAGGCGAGCCAAGCCTGGCTAAGCCCGAAATACAAAGACGATGCGCCGCGTTGGGGCGAACAGAAGCGCGAAGTGTGGTCCGGCTACGCCGAATTCCTCAAGGAGCACAAGCTGCTGACGAAGGAATTGGACTACGACGCGATGTTCACGAACGACTTTTTGCCTCAACCTTAAATCTAATGAACTAAAGATAGAACCTAACCGAGGAGGACAACGGACATGTCGCAAGCGCTGCTCAGCATTCAGATTTTGCCGAAGGCCGCAAAGCCGGAGGACGACACGCATCTGTACGTCGACCGGGCGATCGAGATCATCAAGGCATCCGGCGTAGCGTACCGGGTCGGGCCGCTCGAGACGACGATGGAGGGCGATCTCGACCAACTGCTCGATATCGTGAAGGAAATGAACCGGGCGATGTTCGAAAAGGGGAAGCCCATCCGTCCTGTCGCAAATCAAGCTGCTCGTTCACGGAACGGACGGCGCCTCGATGGCGCATCTGCTGCGAAAATATCCCGATGGACAGTAAAATCAGCCGATGGCTGCTGCCGGTCGGCACGTTGATCGCCGTGCTGGCGCTCTGGCAGTTGAGCGTAGCCATATGGCATATCAAGCCCTTCTCGCTTCCGTCGCCGCTCGCGATCGGCGAGCGGATGTGGGAGCAGCGGGACCGGCTGCTTGCGCAGAGCGGCTCGACGCTGCGGCTCGCCCTGAAAGGCATCGGTCTCGGCATCGGTCTAGGCGTGCTGTCGGCCATCGTATTTCATCTCATTCCGTTCGTTCGCGCGGCGCTGTCTCCGATCATCATCATTACGCAGAACATTCCGCTGATCGCGCTCAGCCCGCTGCTCATCATCTGGTTCGGCTTCGGACTGACGCCGAAGCTCGTGCTGCTGGCGCTCGTCTGCTACTTTCCGATCGCTTGGTCGATGCTCGCCGGCCTCGGGCAGGCCGATTCGAATTTGCGCGAGTATCTCGCGATGATCGGCGCGAGCCGGCTGACGGTGCTGCGGCGCTTGGAGCTGCCAGCATCGCTGCCGTACTTTTTCTCGGGTTTGAAAATTACGGCGACCTACAGCATCACGGCGGCGATCGTGGCAGAGTGGCTTGGCGCGAGCGAGGGCATCGGTTATTATCTGGTGCTCAAGTCCAAGGGCTACGATACGACGAGCGTGTTCGCCGCGATCGTATGCATCGTGGGCATGGCGCTGGCGTTCTACGGCATCGCCGCGCTGCTCGAGCGCCTCGTCGTCCGCTGGCGGTCGGCGGGCCGGGAAGGGGGGCGCGCGATGAGGGCACAGCCAAAACTCGAACTGATCGATATTCATCATCGCTATTCGCGCGGCAAAAAAAGCCCATCCCGTGCTTGGCGGCATTTCGCTGACGGTCGGCGAAGGCGAGTTCGTGACGCTGCTCGGCCCTTCCGGCAGCGGCAAGTCGACGCTGTTCCGCCTGATCGGCGGCGTCGAGCGTCCGGAGGCGGGGCGCATCCTGATCGACGGGGCGGAGACGACCGGACAGCGCGGGCACATCAGCTATATGCCGCAGCAAGCCTCGCTCTTTCCTTGGATGTCGGTCGGCGCCAATATCGCCTCCGCGCTGGTGACGGCGGGGATCGAGCGGCGACAGGCGACGGCGCTCGCGTCGCAGTGGCTGGACCGGATCGGCCTCGGCGACGTGGCGGGCGAATACCCGCGCGTGCTGTCCGGCGGGATGCAGCAGCGCGTAACGTTTTTGCGGGCGCTGCTCATGCCGCGGGGCGTCATGTGCCTCGACGAGCCGTTCGCCGCGCTTGACGCGCTTACCCGAGCGGACATGCAGGCGTGGCTGCTGCGCCTGTGGGAAGAGGAGCGGCGTTCGGTGCTGTTCGTCACGCACAGCATCGAAGAGGCGCTGACGCTGTCGGACCGCATCTACGTGCTGTCCAAGGCGCCGGCCACCGTGCTGCGGGAGATTCGCGTCCCGTTCGAACGGCCGCGGCGGGCGGATGTCTGGAAGGAGCCGGCGTTCGTGGCGCTCAAGGAAGAAGTGCTGGCGCTGCTCGAGCGGGGAGGTGCCGGCGATGGCGTATGACGCGCATCTGCACGCCGACCAATATCCGCCAGAGCGCCGGGAGACGCTGCTCGCCGAAGCGTTCGCGGCGGGCATACGAGGCATCGTCGCCGTCTCGATGAACCCCGAATCTTGCGCCGAGACGCGGCGGCTTGCGGCTTTATGGCCTGGACGAACGATGCCAGCCTATGGCCATCACCCCGAGCAGCCGCCGCTCGCGACGGACGAGCTCGAGCGGCTATGCAGCTGGATTCGCCGGCTTGCGGAGAACGGCGAAGCGTTCGCGATCGGCGAGGTCGGACTGCCGTATTATACGCGAACCGAGGCCGAGGCGCGCGGCGAAGCGTTCGACGAAACGCCGTACTTGGCGCAGCTCGACGTCTTCGCGGGCCTCGCCGCCGAGCTGGACCGGCCGATCGCTCTCCACGCGGTATACGAAGACGCGGACAAAGCGCTCGCCGTGCTGGATCGCCGCGGCGTGCGCCGGGCGCACTTCCACTGGTACAAGGGAGCGCCGGAGACGACGGCGCACATCGCTGCGCGCGGATACTTCATCTCGCTCACGCCGGACGTGCTGTACGAGCCGGACATCCGGGCACTGGCCGCGTCGTTTCCGCTCGGACAGCTGATGGCGGAAACGGACGGCCCCTGGCCGTTCGAAGGCCCGTTTGCGGGAATGGAGACGACGCCGGAAATGACGCTTGCGGTCGCGCGAGAGATCGCGGCGCTGCGCGGGCTGAAGCTTGAGGCGGTCGAGCGGGAGCTGGATCGCAATACGGCGGCTTTTTACGGTTTTGAATGACGCATCGATGCATGACAGAACAAGCCTTGCAGCCCTTCGCTAGAAGGGCCGCAAGGCTTGTTTGTTCAAACTCGGCTCCCGATTGCGTCCCGATTGCGTCACGGCTGCGCCGATCGAATCATCCGCTCAGCCGTGATAGCTGCCGGAGGGCGCGTTCAGCACCCATTCGAGCAGCAGCAGCTGGTCCTCCAGCCGCTCGGCCTGCGCCTGCAGCTCGGGGCGGGCTTCCTCGCCCGCCTCAGCGTACAGCGCCTCGAGCGCCTGCTTCCGCGAGGCGAGCTCGTGATATTTCCGTTTGACTTGGTCTGCGGTTCTCAAGTTCGACTTCCTCTCTGTGGCAGTCGGCGCTTGCGTTTGCGGATGCCGGTTAGGCGGCCCGCTTGGGAGCGGCGCGCAGCACGTAAATATAATAGCCAGCGTAGTAAGCGATCAGAATGAAGAAGATGGCGGCCGTCCAGGGGTCGCGGCCGTATTGCTGCAGCGAGTCCGCGCCTCCGGCGGCATTCGCGGCCGTCTGCGCGCCTTGCATCGCGAACAGGAACCGGTATGCGATCCTGCCGACGAACAGCGCGATGACGAGCGATTCGATGACGACATGCGTCCGATAGTAGAGGCCGTCGCTGCGTCGTTCCACGATGCTGTGCCTGATGGCGAACCAGGCGAGCAGGCCGCCCAGGGCGAGTCCGGCGGCGTCCGCTGCGAATACGATGGGATGGACGAATCCGGCTGCGATCAGAATGACGCCGATGGCGGAGAAGATGCCGATTCGAATCTGAAGTCTTCTCGGCCGCAGCAACTGGAAGCCGACCGTCCGCCGGATGCGGCGGTACATAATAAACGCGACCAAGAGGATGGGGACCGCGTATTGCGCGGCTTGGTTCATGAAGAATCGTCCTTTCGGGATCGTTTGATTCGCTTAGTTTATCATACGGACCGGGGGATTCGTCTATCCTCCCGCAGACTGAAATGGCGTTTTTTTCCTGCCGGTCGGCCGGCTCCCGCACAATCGAGAGGTTGAACGACAAAAAGCCGCCGGAAGACGGCGGCTTCGGTCTGTCAGGAAGAGGCGTGATGACGAGTCAGCGGCGTGAACGCGGCGTGGATTGCGGATCTTGCTTGAGCGTTTCCGACACCTCGGTCACCAAGAACGCCAGGTAATTTCTAAGCGAGAGACGTTGCTGCTTCATGCGTCATCACACCTCCTTCCGTCACGGGACTGTTATATTTTTCTTACACATCCGGCGAATGGTTGAAACGTAAGCGGACACGAAACGACGCAAAATCGAACCGGTCGGCTTCTTTTTGCAGCGGCGGGCGACAAAAAAAGCCGGCCCCTCGGAAGGAGCCGGCCATGCGCGCAAAGCGCTTCAGGTCGAGAACCGGATCGTCAAATAGATGACCACGACGAACAAAAATACCGCCAGGCAGTAGCCCAGCACGAGCCCAACCGCTTTCGGACCGTTCATTGTCGATTCACCGCCCAGTACTTAATGCTTCTATTATACAGGACGATGCCGGGAGAAATGAAATGACGCGTTTGTGAACGATCGGCGCGCATGGCGCGCGCATCGCCCATAAGCGACGGCGAGCGATCGGCGATCAGCCGACTTTGGCGCCATGCGACAGAGAAAACAGCACCGCTTGTTCGTGGTCCATCCGCAGGCCGGCGACGGCGAACTGCTTGAAGTCGACGCCGTCCATTTTGGCGCCTCTCGCGTCCGCTCCTTGAAGGTCTGCTTTGGCGAGGGAAGCCATCGACAGGTCGCAGTCCCTGAGATCCGCCTTGGCCAGCTGCGCGCCGGACAAATCGGCTTCGTAAAATTTAATGCCGCGCAAATCCTGCTTGGCCAGCTTGGCTTGTCTCAGATTCGTATAAGACCAGTCGCCCTGAAGGATGGAGATGCCGTCCAATGTAGCGCCGGAAAACGTCGAGCCCATCATTTTGCAGCGATCGAACTTGGAGACGAACAGATCCGCGCCGTCGAAGTTGCAATTTTCGAACGCGGATTCTGTATGTACGGAGCCGTTCAGCGCCGCGCCGCGAAAATCGCAGCCGACGAAGCGGCATTTGACGGACGCGATCTCCTCCAATGAGCCGTGAGCGAACGAGCATCGGACAAACGTGCACCCGGTCAGCTCGCCGTATCTTAGATCCTGGCTGCCGAAATTGACGCTTTCATAGTTTTGTTGATGGTGTTGGAACAAACGAAAGACTCCTTTCGGGGACCGTTTTACCTTTTTTTACTATAGCATAAGGCTGTCAAGAGCCCGTTCGCTCCGGCATAAAAGTCAAGCGTTTTATTTTTAGCCGAGCGCAAAAAAAAGACCTCGCTGCGGAGGTCTTCGGCCTTACGTATCATGGATTCGGCAGAACGCGAGATTGAGCGATTCGTTAGGAGATGCGTTAGCCAAGGCTCTCCGCTTCGCTCGAATCTGTCGTGTCGTCGAACAGCGGACCGCTCGTAATCCACAGCTGTTGCAGCTGGTCGTCCGTGATCGTGCCCTTCAGAAACTTGTCGTAGTCGGACGTTTTGATCTCGATCATATTTTCCTCGTCGTCGTCGGTGTAGACGACCCGCATGTAGACGGCGCCGACCGGCACGAGCTTTTTGAAAATCTGGTCGATATCCGTCCAATCGTCGTCGAAGCCGTATAAAGACGGATAATAGACGACCGCCGTCACGTCGCCTTCGATGTCCGTAAGCGAAATTCCGTCTCCGCCGAGATTGATGACGTCTTCCGTCAACTGCACCAGATTGGCGCCGGCAGGCTTCAGGTCGACCGTCTGCTTTTTCGCGTCATAACTGTAGGTGACGCCGGCGCTTTTCAGCGCGGACAACGGCAGCATCGTCGAGCCTTGGAAGTTGATGGCGGGCGTATCTTGCGTCGCAATTGCCTGGCCGCCAAGCGTCAATCTGACTTTCGCGTATCCTTTGTACGTTCCCCACAAGCTTGCGGCGCTGACGACGCCGCCTACGGCCAGCAGGCCGATCAAGGTAAGCAGGATAATCTTCTTTTTCATGGGCTCAACACTCCGTCGCTATTAGTATCTTTTATCCATTAAGTACCTTTAAATAATACCACAGCGGAGCGATTCGAATCTGTAACCTGCGTTACAAATTTGGGCGAACGGCGCATATAAAAAAAACGACCCCCGTCTCGCGACGAGGGCCTCATGGGAGAGGAGAAACCGGACGAAGAACTTATGGGGAAACGTAAGCCTTCTCCGCGGTTATCCCCGGCATCTCTCGACGCCGGTAGTAGCAGTATCGCCGTTAGGCGGAAAAATATACGCGATGGACTATAATTTTAGGCTCGGCGGCCGACCGTCGGGGACGGGCTTCCCGCCGGCGGCACGATATGGTAACATAAGCCTCATCTAAGCCGCGGCGGACCCGCGGCTGTCTTGCTGTAAAATTCAGGCATTCCATGTGCGCGGGGGGTCGAACATCACAGATGAGAGTCATATCCGGAGAGGCCAGAGGACGGCCGCTCAAGGCGGTGCCGGGCCAGACGACCCGTCCGACGACGGACAAGGTCAAAGAAGCCCTCTTCAGCATGATCGGGCCGTACTTTGACGGGGAGCGCGTGCTCGACCTGTTCGCCGGCACCGGCGGGCTCGGGATCGAGGCGCTCAGCCGAGGCGCTGGACGGGCCGTCTTCGTCGATGCGAACATGCGCAGCATCGAGGTCGTTCGCGCCAACCTGGCTGCGACGCGTCTCGCGGACAAAGCCGAGGTGTACCGGCAGGACGCCGGCAAGGCGATCAGACTGCTGGAGCAGCGCGTCGGCGAGCCCTTCGACCTGGTATTCCTCGATCCGCCCTATGTCATGAAAACGTGCGACGAGCTGCTGCTTGATCTGACGGCGCGCGGGCTCGCGGGCGAGGATACGGTGGCGGTCATCGAGCATGAATCGGGCTTCGCTTACGGGGGAGCGCATCGGAATCTTTGAACGGCGAAGGTTGGCCCTGTACGGCGAGACCGCGATTTCCATCTATAAATACGGAGGCGAAGCCTAGATGAATGCCAAAGCGAATCGGCCGGAAAGCGAGCATCGCATCGCAGTGTATCCGGGCAGCTTCGACCCGGTCACGTTCGGCCATCTGGACATTATCCGGCGCGCGGCGAAGCAGTACGACAGATTGATCGTCGCGGTGCTGAACAATACGAGCAAAAGCCCGCTATTCACCGTCGAAGAGCGGAGGAGCTTGCTGCTCGAGGTGACGAAGGACCTGCCGAACGTGGAAATCGACAGCTTCAGGGATCTGCTCGTGCGGTACATGCGGTCGCAGCAAGCCCAGGTGATCGTGCGCGGCATTCGGTCCGTCACGGACTTCGAATACGAGCTGCAGATGGCTTCGACGAACCGTCAGCTCGACGAGGGCATCGAGACGATTTTCATGATGACCAATCCTAAATATTCGTACCTCAGCTCGAGCATCGTGAAAGAGATTGCCAAGTTCGACGGCGCGGTGCAGGATCTCGTGCCGCCGGCGGTCGAGGCGGCGCTGCGAGGCAAGTTCGGCAAGCGGGACTGACCGGCAACCAGGGATATGCATGCAAAAGGCTCCGACCGGCGTAATTTCGCCCTAGGAGCCTTTTGCATGCCCGCGTCGGCCGCGATTACTTTGGACGCTTGTCGCCACCCCGGCGGCGAGGCGAGATGAGCGCGGCGAGCAACGCTAGCAGGACAAAGATGCCCAGACAAGCGACGGCGGCGAGCGTCGTGCCGGGCAGCAGCGCCCAGCCCGAAGGGAGCGGACCGGCCGCGGGCTCGGTCGCCGCCAGCGGGCCGGCGAAGCCGCGCCAGACGGGAGTGAGGGGCGCGAACCAGCCGCGCTCGGCGGCGATGGCGAGCGGATAAGTCGCGACCAAGGCGAGCGCGGCGTGAAGCAGGCGGCCGGCGATGAAGCGGGGCCAAGGGAAACGGCTGCCGCTCCAGGCGGCCCTGGCCTGGAGCAAGCCGCTCAGGCCGCTCCACGCGAGCGCCGCCGCGATGAGCGCGGCGGCTTTGGCCGGCGCGGATTCGAACAGCGCAGAGCGTCCGGAAGCATAGGCGCCGAGATGCATCTCGTATAGGCTCGGGATTGTCAGCCAAGCGTCCGTGCCCGGCAGCGCGGTCTGAACGATCCGCAGCAGCACGGCGCTCATCATCATGAGTCCCCCGATCGCGAACAACGTGGCGACGGCGCTCGTCACGGCGTCGGCGGTCTGCTTGCCGAAGGGGCGCGCATCGGCGAGGCGCGCCTCCTGCATCGCCCGGTAGGCCCGGCGTAGGGCGGAGCCGGAAGGCTGATGGGATACGTCGCCGTCGATGGGCGGTTCTCCGGCGGCCTCAGTTGTATTGGACTCGTTTCCGGACAATCGCGGCCAGAGCATACCCGTCGCGATGCCCGATATCCACAATCCCGCGGCGATCGCCCAGCCGTAGGCCGGAGCTTGCAGGAAGCCGCTGCCTACCACGACAATGACGAGGAATGGATTGGGCATATGCGAGAGCAGAAGCAGCGACTCGGCTTCGCGGCCGCGAACGAGCCCGCGCTCCCGTAGGCGCGCCGTCTCTCTGGCGCCGGCGGGCAAGCCTGCCGTCCAGCCGAAAGCCGCGACCCAGCCCGCCGCCGCCGGCAGCCTGAACAACCGACGGAAGAGCGGACTGCCCAGCGCCGCGATGCCGTGCAGCAGGCCCGAGGCGGCGAGCAGCTCGGCGAGCATAAGTGGAGGGAGGAGGCCGGGGAAGACGGTTTTCCACCAGATTTCAAGTCCGCCCAGCGAAGCGCGGAACGCCTCTTCCGGCGATCTCACGATGCCTACGACGAGCGCCAACGCGCAGCCGCCGAGAAAACGGAGATCATAAACGATTTTTTGCGCAATGCGGATCCCGGCATTGACGCCGCCTCCTCACGCCCATTCGGGTCTAACGGATGGCAAGTGGTGCGAAGCGCCGCGGGAGCGCAAGACAGGGCCATGGCCGCTCAATGGGACATGGTACAATGTACGCATGCCCGTCCGGCGATAGACCAGCCTTGTCCGCGAAAGCGGGCAGCGGGGCGAGGGGGAGAGATCGTTCATGCGCATTGAAATACTGGGTCCCGGGGAAAAGCCGCCGCTGGATTTGCTGCTGCTCGCCGATCCGTCCGAAAAGCTGGTAACGCAGTACTTGCGACGCGGCGCGTGCTACGTCGCGAAGACGGCGGACGAGGACCTTGTCGGCGTATATGTCCTGCTGCCTACCAGGCCGGACACGGCGGAGCTCGTGAACGTAGCGGTCGACGAACGCCGCCAGGGGGAAGGGGATCGGCAAGGCGCTCGTCCTTCATGCGATCGATACCGCGCGTAAGGTAGGCTATCGGACGATAGAGGTGGGAACGGGCAATTCGGGCGTCGGTCAACTGGCATTGTATCAAAAGTGCGGGTTTCGCATCGTCGGCGTGGACGTCGATTTCTTCGTAAGGCATTATGACGAGCCGATCTTCGAAAACGGCATCCCTTGCAGAGACATGATCCGGATGTCCCGGGATCTATAAGGCTACCGCCGTCGCTAAGCGCGTACCGGCGGCACCGTATAATCCCGCCAGGCGTCCGCGGGTCGCGAGGCGGGTAGCGCCGCGGCATAGACCGCGGTCGCACGCGCGTCCATCGCCAGATACGGCCAGTCGCCGTCGGCCGCGGTGTGAACGACGGGCACGGCCGCCGTCTTTTTCATGCGCTTCAGCAGCGCCTGTCCGCGCGCCGTGAACCCGAGCACGCGTACGTACTGCACGCCCGCAGCCAGCCGCTCGGCGTCCAGGTCTTCCTTCCGATGGCCGAGGAGGATGCGCGCGAGCGTCCGCTGCAGCTTCGTGCGCGTGTACCGCTTCGTCTTGAGCAGGTCGAGCAGCTCGTCCACTCGCCACGACCGCAGCTCCCGCAGCGCGCCCTTGATGCGGTGCTCAAGCCCTTCGGTCACCTCGGCGTACGTCCCCAGCTCGGAGGCGGGCAGGGAGCTAAGCAAATGGAACAGCGGCCTGGCGAAGGCGTCCCAAGTCACCGGTGCCTTTCCGGCTGCCGCCTCTCTGCGCAATACGGCAAGCGTAGAGCCGGGAACATAGGGCGCCAACCCGTCCAGCGCGCCTCCCGATTCGACGACCAGCTTGCGCAGCGCCGTCGCGCTGGCGATGGCCGTGTCGGTGATCGAGCTTTGATTGTAGTCCGACTTTTCGCGCCGGATGGAGAGCGCCCGCATCGGGCTGCCCAGCTTGCGCAATGCGAGCATATAATGGAGTCCGAGCGTATGGTTCGGCTGCGCCAGGCCGAACGCGGCGTCCGCTTCGCCCGAGGCTTCCAGCAGCTGGCGGGCGGCCGCGGCATAGGCGCTCGGGTAAGGCAAGCCCTCCTTCAGCAGCGCGCCAAGGCGAAGCCGCATCGACTCGGGCTCGGCGGCCAGTCGATCCGCGATGCGGGACAGCGCATCGGCGTTACCGCTCTCGCTGCCGAAGCAGAGCGCATCGCAGACGCCTGTCGCGGCCAGCGCGGCGACCGCGCCGTAGGCGAACCACTGGGCAGGCTGGCCGCTGTAAGCGACGGGCAGCTCGAGCACGAGATCGCAGCCTGCGCGCAGCGCCATTTCCGCGCGGGACCACTTATCCGCGATGGCGGGCTCGCCGCGCTGCAGGAAGTGGCCGCTCATGACGGCGATCACCGATTCGGCGTCCGTTATTTTGCGCGATTGTTGTATATGATAGAGATGACCGTTATGCAGCGGATTGTATTCGACGACGAGGCCGACGGTGGACATGGCGAACGCTCCTTTGAAGCGCGAATTAAAGATATGATAACATGAAAGAAGGCTTGAATTCCCAATGGTAGCGCCCGGATCGTCCGCCGCGTTAAATGTTGACAAAAGCGCCGTCCCGCGTCTATAATTACTTTTGTTTGTTTGGAGTGATAATATGTTGCTCAATGTGCAGGAACTGAAGGCAGCCAAGGCTAAGCTTGCGCTGCGCGAGACGATAGACGTCGCCGATCTGCTGTCGCAGGTGCCCGGCGTGCGTCCGGCCGGTCCGCTCGAAGCGGACGTCACGGCCGAGCCTTCCGGCGAGTTCGTCAACGTAGCCGGCCAGCTGGACTGCAATCTCGAATGGACATGCGTTCGTTGCTTGACCAAGTTCGAAGAGCCGCTTCACATTCCATACAGCGAGAGCTTTAAGCAGGTCTCGCAGGAAGTGGCGGATCTCGGAGAGCAGGACGACGAGGACTTCGTGCCTTTCCACGGCGATCGGTTGGAGCTTCGGCCTTATTTAACGGACGAACTGCTGCTGAATTTGCCGCTGTCGCCGACCTGCAGCGATGACTGCAAGGGACTCGACCCGGAGACCGGCGAAGACCTGAACGGCAAGCCCGAGCGGCCTCGGCCGATCAAGATCGACCCTAGGCTGGAGGCGCTCAAAGGCTGGTTCGATTCCGAACGTTCATAACGACATCGAAATAGGAATGCCGATAGAGGCCGCTTTCGCTTTCGACTCTGGTAAGGAGGTGGGAACATGGCAGTACCTTTTGGCAAAACATCCAAAGCCCGCAAAAACAAGCGCCGGACGCACTTCAAATTGGTCGTTCCGGGTTTGGTCAAGTGCGAACAATGCGGAGAATTGAAAATCTCGCACCGCGTGTGCAAGGTTTGCGGCACGTACAAATCCCGCGAAATCATCAAGCAATAATGAAATAACGCGTCCCGGCGTGACTAGCGTCAAGGCGCGTTTTTCTTTATATCGGATTGGCACCAGGTATCAGTATGAACATATAAGGCGGTGTCGCCCATGGAACGCATGCCCAAAAAAGCAACGCCATCAGCAGCTCGCCCGCCTCATCGAAGACAATCCGTTCCTGACCGACCGGGAATTGACCCGCCTGCTTAAGGTCAGCATCCAGACGATCCGGCTCGACCGGCTGGAGCTGGCGATTCCCGAGCTGCGCGAGCGGCTCAAGCTGATGGCGGAGCGCTCCTACGATCCGGTCCGATCGCTGCCGCTGCACGAAGTGATCGGGGACATCCTCGATCTTCAGCTCGACAAGAGCGGCATCTCCATGTTCGAGATCCGGGACGAGCACGTCTTCTCCCGAAGCGGCATCGCGCGGGGGCATCACGTGTTCGCGCAGGCCAACTCGCTCGCGGTCGCCGTCATCAACGACGAGATCGCGCTGACCGCATCGGCGGATATCCGGTTCATTCGTCCTGCCAGGCTTGGGGAAAAGTGCATCGCAAAGGCGTATGTGAGATCCAGCGGCGTTCAGAAAGGCAAGGCGAAGGTGGAGGTGTTCACCTACGTCGGCGACGAAATGGTGTTCCAAGGCAACTTTGTGATTTATCGCTCCGCAGGCTCTGCGGACGAGGAAGGAGCGGGAGAGGCATGAAAATCGCCATAGACGCGATGGGCGGCGACCATGCGCCCCGTTCGACGGTAGAAGGCGCGCTGGCAGCGGCCGCGCAGTGGCCGAAGGCGGAGCTGCTGCTCGTCGGACGGCCCGAAGCGCTGAATCCGCTGCTAGGCGCCGGCAAACCTTCGAACGTGACGGTCGTGCCTGCGGCCGACGTCATCGAGCCGGACGACGAACCGGTTCGCGCCGTGCGCCGCAAGCCTGAAGCTTCGATGAACGTGGCCGCCCGCATGGTGAAAGAGGGCGCCGCCGACGCGATGATCTCCGCGGGCAATACCGGTGCGTTGATGACGGCAGGCTTGCTCGTGCTGGGCAGGCTCAAAGGCATCGACCGGCCGGGCCTGACCTCGCTTTTTCCGACGACGGACGGCAAGGGCGTCCTGACGCTCGATCTCGGCGCCAATATGGACGCCAAGCCGGAGCATCTGCTGCAGTACGCCCTGATGGGCAGCATGTACAGGCAGAAGGTACACGGGCTCGCGAAGCCCAAGGTAGGGCTGCTTAACGTCGGTACCGAGGCGGCCAAAGGCAATGAGCTGAGCAAAGCCGCGTTCGAGCTGCTCGAGACGGCGCCGATCCACTTTATCGGCAACGTCGAAGCGCGCGACGTGCTTAGCCGCAGCTGCGACGTGCTCGTCTGCGACGGGTTTTCTGGCAACATCCTGCTGAAGGCGATCGAGGGCGCGGCCGAGACGGTGTTCGGCCTCCTGAAGCAGGAGTTGACGAGCAGCCTGCGCTCCAAGCTGGCGGCGGCCGTGCTTCGCCCGAACTTCAGGCGCGTCGGCAAAATGATGGATTACAAGGTGTACAACGGCGCGCCGTTGCTCGGCGTGAACGGGCTGGTCGTCAAGAGCCACGGCTCCTCGGACGCCACCGCGACGATGCACGCGATCCGCCATACGGTAGCCGCGATCGACAACGGACTCATCCCTGCATTGGCCGAAGAATTCGGCGGAAAGTGAGAGAGAAGACGATGAATGGAATTCCCGTGGGCATCCTCGGCATCGGCAAGTACGCGCCGGAGCGCAGTCTGACGAACCAAGAGCTCGAGCAAATGGTGGACACGAACGACGAATGGATCGTGAGCCGCACCGGCATCCGCGAGCGCCGCATCGCGGCCGAGCACGAGGCGACGAGCGATCTGGCGTACGAGGCGGCCGTCAAGGCGCTGGCGTCGGCGAACATCACGGCGGATCAGCTCGATCTGATCATCGTCGCGACGATCACGCCCGACATGTTTTTCCCGTCGACCGCCTGCATCCTGCAGGACCGGCTCGGCGCGAAAAAGGCGGCCGCGTTCGATCTGTCCGCCGCTTGCTCCGGCTTCATTTACGGACTCGCCAACGCATCCGGGTTCATCGCGCTCGGCATGTACAAGTACGCGCTCGTCATCGGCGCGGACACGCTGTCCCGGATTACCGATTACACCGACCGCAATACCTGCGTGCTTTTCGGCGACGGCGCCGGCGCCGTCGTCATCGGCGAAGTGCCCGAGGGACGCGGCTTCAAGTCGTTCGAGCTCGGGGCGGACGGTTCCGGCGGGCCTCACTTGCGCATCCAAGGCGGCGGCTCGCGCCAGCCTTCGTCCGAAGAGACGGTGGCCGGCAAGCGTCACTTCATCGAGATGAACGGCCGCGAGGTGTTCAAGTTCGCGGCGCGCATCATGGGCAACGCGGCCGAAGAGGCGCTCCGCAAGGCGGGCGTGGACAAGTCCGAGATCGACCTGCTCGTGCCGCATCAGGCGAACATCCGCATCATCCAGGCTTCGCTCGAGCGGCTCGAGCTGCCGCCGGAGAAGTGCGTGATCAACGTGGATCGCTACGGCAATATGTCGGCGGCTTCGATTCCGTTGGCGCTGGCGGAGGCTGCGGAAGAAGGCCGCGTAAGCGAAGGCGATACGATCGCGCTTGTCGGCTTCGGCGGCGGTCTCACTTGGGGCGCTTCGGTACTGGTCTGGTAAAGGATAGAGGAGGCTGACTTCCAACATGGGCAAAATCGCATTCGTATTTCCCGGACAAGGGGCGCAGGCGGTCGGCATGGGCAAGGATGCCGCCGAAGCGTTCGAAGCTTCGCGGCACGTATACGAGGCTGCCGACCGGGCGCTCGGATTTTCCGTATCGGCGCTTTGCTTCGAAGGACCCGAGGAATCGCTCCGTCAGACGGCGAACACGCAGCCGGCGCTGCTTGCGACGAGCGTGGCGCTGCTCGAAGCGTTCAAGGCGCGCGGCGTGAAGCCGGACTATGTCGCCGGCCACAGCCTCGGCGAATACAGCGCGCTCGTCGCGGCGAACGTCCTCGACTTCGCGGACGCGATCCGTCTCGTCCGCGCGCGGGGCACGTTCATGGAAGAAGCCGTGCCTAGCGGCCAAGGCGCGATGGCGGCGACGCTCGGCGCCGAGCGCGAGGCGCTCGAAGCGCTTTGCCGGGATATCTCGGCTTCCGGCGCGCAGGTCGAACTCGCCAACGTCAACTGCCCGGGGCAGATCGTCGTATCCGGCACGGCGGCGGGCGTCGCGGCGGTCGTCGAGCGCGGCAAGGAAGCCGGCGCCAAGCGGGTCATCCCGCTGGAAGTCAGCGGGCCGTTCCACTCGTCGCTCATGCGTCCCGCGGCCGACCGGCTCGCGGCCAAGCTCGACGAGGTCGCCTTCCGCGATGCCGAAGTGCCGGTGGTCGCCAACGTGACGGCGACCGCGGTCAGCGAGGGCGCGCGCCTGCGGGAGCTGCTCGTGGACCAGGTCGTGTCCCCCGTGCTCTGGGAAGATAGCATTCGCTATTTGATCGGCGAAGGCGTCGATACGTTCGTCGAGATCGGCTCGGGCGCCGTGCTCGCGGGTCTGATCAAGAAGATCGACAAGACCGTGCGGATCGTTTCCGTTAACGGTGCAGCCGACGTAAACGAAGCGGAATTCGGTTGAAATCGGGACACTGCCTAATGAAGCTTCGGATTTGGTGATTATGCCTAACGCGAGAGGGGTAATAATATGGCGGAGTTTGATCTTAGCGGCAAAGCCGCGCTCGTGACCGGCGCATCGCGGGGAATCGGCAGGGCCATCGCGCTCGCGCTCGCCGAAGCGGGCTGCGACGTTGCCGTGAACTACGCGGGGGGGCGAAGCCGCCGCGCGGGAGACGGCGAACGCGATCGAGGCGCTTGGCCGCAAGGCGATTCTGGTTCAGGCGAACGTCGGCAAGGCCGCGGAGTTCGATGCGATGGTGCAGACCGCGATCGAGGCGTTCGGCAAGCTCGACATTCTCGTGAACAACGCCGGCATTACGCGGGACAACCTGATCATGCGGATGAAGGAAGAAGAATTCGACGCCGTGATCGAGACGAACCTCAAGGGCGTGTTCAACGGCATCAAGGCGGTCACCCGTCCGATGATGAAGCAGCGTTACGGACGCATCATCAACATTTCCTCGGTCGTCGGCGTGCTCGGCAATGCGGGACAGGCGAATTACGTGGCTGCCAAAGCCGGCGTCATCGGACTGACGAAGTCCGCGGCGAGGGAGCTGGCGTCGCGCGGCATCACGGTCAACGCGGTCGCGCCGGGTTTCATCGAGACGGACATGACGGACAAGCTGCCGGCCGATCTCCGCGAAGCCATGCTGAAGGACATTCCGCTCGGCCGTATGGGCAGGCCGGAGGAGATCGCTTCGAGCGTGCTTTACTTGGCGTCGGATAGCGCGTCTTACATGACCGGGCAGACGATCCATGTCGACGGAGGCATGTATATGTAAAACGCTGCCGTACCCCGGCGGACTTGGGGCCGCGGGCGTGCGGCGCAACGGATGAATAGGCTTTCGCGGAACCGTTTACGCGCTGGCTTTTTGTCCATCTATCTCGTATAATACCAAAAGGGAGGTGAACCGGATGTCCGATGTATATGATCGCGTTAAACGCATCGTGGTCGAACGCCTGGGCGTAGAAGAGGCCGAAGTCACCAACGAAGCGAACTTTAAGGATGACTTGGGCGCCGACTCTCTTGATGTCGTCGAACTGGTAATGGAACTCGAAGACGAATTCGACTTGGAGATCTCCGATGAGGATGCAGAGAAGATCACTACGGTGGGAGAAGTCGTAAATTACATACAATCTCATGCCTAACTGATCTGACAAGGTCCCGCTTCGAAGAGCGGGACTTCTCCACATTATGCATCGATTTTTTGGGTCTGCGGCCCGGCGGCCATCCTTGAACGGACGGTCCCGGGCCGTCGCTACCTGTACAGGACCGTATACGCGCCTAGCAGCGGCGGACGCCGTATTTATTAGAACGATTCTTCACGTCAGGGACGAATCGCTGCAATAAATGACGGGATCCGTCCTCGCGCGGACGCCGGCCTTAAGTTCGTCAGTCTTGCTTACCATCGTTCCGGGGATTCGGACGCTTCTAGCATCCGGATCGCCCGGATTTCTACGCGAAACGGGCTCGTCCGTCAAGGGCGATGCCGAACGTTTACGCATCGGCTGAAGAGGTGAACATGGGTTGGCACATCGTGTAGTTGTAACCGGCATGGGAGTCGTTACCTCCCTGAGTACGGATTTGAATACGTTTTGGGACAGCCTGCTCGCCGGCAAGTCGGGCGTGAGCCTAATCGAGGCGTTCGATACGACCGACTATCCGACGAAGATCGCGGCCGAAGTGAAGAACTGGGAGCCGGAAGCGCACGGGATCGACAAGAAGGAAGCGCGCCGGATGGACCGCTTCGTGCAGTTCGGCTTGGCGGCTTCCCTCAGCGCGGTGAAGGACGCCGGGCTCGAGATCGGCGTCAACGCCGAAGCCGACCGCGTCGGCGTGAGCGTCGGCTCCGGCATCGGCGGTCTCGGCACTTGGGAGGATCAGCATACGATCCTTATGGAAAAAGGACCGCGCCGCGTCAGCCCTTTCTTTATCCCGATGATGATCGCGAACATGGCGAGCGGCCAGATCTCCATCGTGACGGGCGCCAAAGGCCCTAATACGACGGCGGTCACGGCTTGCGCGACGGGTACGCATTCCATCGGCGACTCGTACAAGCTGATCCAGCGCGGCGACGCCGACGTCATGATCTGCGGCGGCGCCGAGGCGACGATTCGCCCGATCGCGGTCGCCGGATTTTCCAACATGCGCGCGATGAGCACGCGCAACGAAGAGCCTGAAAAGGCGAGCCGTCCGTTCGATACGGACCGCGACGGTTTCGTCATGGGCGAGGGTGCCGGCGTGCTTATTCTGGAGTCGCTTGAACACGCGACGGCGCGCGGCGCGCACATCTACGCCGAGGTGATCGGTTACGGCATGAGCGGGGACGCCCATCACATGACCGAGCCGGATCCGGACGGCGCGGCGCGCTGCATGGCCAGAGCGATCAAGGATGCGGGCATCGCGCCCGAAGAGATCGGTTATATCAACGCGCACGGCACTTCGACGCCTGTCGGCGACAAATCGGAGACCGAGGCAATTAAGCGCACGTTCGGCGAGCATGCCAAAAAGCTGGCCGTCAGTTCGACCAAGTCGATGACCGGCCATATGCTCGGCGCCGCCGGCGGCGTCGAAGCCGTCATCGTCGGGCTGGCGCTCCAGAACGGCGTGCTCCCGCCGACGATCAATCTCGACAACCAGGATCCCGAGTGCGACCTGGATTACGTCCCGAACGAGCCGCGAAAAGCGGACGTAAAGGTGGCGCTGTCGAATTCGTTCGGCTTCGGCGGTCACAACGCCACGGTTATTTTGCGCAAATACGAGGCTTGACAGTAAGCGATCGGCCATGACGCAGGCGGCGTGCCGCCTGCGTTTTTTCTAAAGTAAGACGTTCGTATCCGCTTAACGACGGGGGGAACGAAGGGTCTAACTTGCGGAGGATCACGAAGGAGGATGCCGTACATGAGCGAAGCCATGAACCGGCTGCAGGAGAGAGCGGGCGTCCGTTTCCGCAACGTCTCGCTGCTTAGGCAAGCTTTTACCCATACGTCGTACGTGAACGAGCAGCGGGGCTCCCGCGTGGAGCACAACGAGCGCCTTGAATTTCTGGGAGACGCCGTTCTTCAGCTGACCGTGTCCGAGGCGCTGTACCGGATGTATCCGGACCGTCCCGAGGGCGAACTCACGCGTCTTAGGGCCGCGATCGTATGCGAGCCGTCGCTTGTCCGTTTTGCCGAGGCGCTCGAATTCGGGCAGGTCGTGCTGCTCGGCAAAGGGGAGGAGCAGACGGGCGGGCGGAGCCGTCCGTCGCTGCTGGCGGATGCCTTCGAGGCTTTCGTCGGCGCGTTGTATTTGGATCAGGGGTTGGCCGAGGTCAACCGCTTCCTCGGCGAGCACCTGTTCGCGCATTTGCCCAAGGAAGGCCAAGCGCCGATCAAGGATCACAAGACGGAGCTGCAGGAACGCGTGCAGCATCTAGGTCTCGGGACGCTCGATTACCGGATTCTGGAGGAGCGGGGACCGGCGCACGACAGGGAATTCGTCGTCGAGGTCCGAATCGGCGAACGCAGGCTCGGCCAAGGGGCCGGGCGTTCCAAGAAGGAAGCCGAGCAGCAGTCGGCCGCGCAGGCGCTTCGCCAATTACGGACGGACGCGGAGACGGGTGGCGGACAAGCCGCGGGCAGCGAGAGACAAAAGGTGAGGGATCCCCATGTATCTGAAAGGCATTGAGCTTGCCGGCTTCAAATCGTTCGCGGACCGGACGCAGCTGGAGTTCGGCCGCGGCATCACCGCGGTCGTCGGCCCGAACGGCAGCGGCAAGAGCAACATCTCCGACGGCATCCGCTGGGTACTCGGGGAGCAAAGCGCCAAGAGCCTGCGCGGCGGCAATATGCAGGACGTCATCTTCGCCGGCAGCGACGCCCGCAAGGCGGTTAACTTCGGCGAGGTGTCGCTGACGCTCGACAACAGCGACAAGGCGCTGCCGCTCGATTTCGCGGAGGTCACGGTTACGCGCCGCGTGCACCGGAGCGGGGACAGCGAATATTTGATCAACAAGCAGCCGTGCCGCCTGAAGGACATCACGGAGCTGTTCATGGATACCGGCATCGGCAAAGAAGCTTATTCGATCATCGGCCAAGGGCGCATCGAGGAGATTTTGAGTACGCGCTCCGAGGACCGTCGCGGCATTTTCGAGGAAGCGTCCGGCATCGTCAAGTACAAGTCTCGCAAAAAAGGAAGCGCAGCGCAAGCTTGAAGATACCGAAGGCAACCTGCTGCGGATCAACGACCTCGTCGTCGAGCTCGAGAGCCAGGTCGAGCCGCTTCGCAAGCAAGCCGCGAAGGCCGAGTCGTTCAAGCTGCTGAAGGAAGAGCTGAAAAACAAAGAGATCGCGCTATACGTGCATCAGATCGATACGGTGCACAAAACCTGGGCGGAGACGAACGGCAAGCTCGAGAAGCTCCGCAAGGAACAACTCGAGCTCTCGACAGTCGTGTCGGCCCACGACGCCCAGCTCGAAGAGGAGCGTCAGGCGCTGCAGCGGCTCGAGGAAGCGCTCGAGCGCCTTCAGGACGAGCTGCTGCGGACGACAGAGGAGACGGAGAAGAGCGAAGGCTACGGCGAGCTGCTCACGGAGCGCATGGCGAATCTGTCGCGCGGCCGCGCGCAGCTCGAAGAGAGTCTGGCCCTGGTGACCGAGCGGCTGACTGCGTCGAAGGCCGAGGGCGAGAAAGTCGAGAGGCGCCGCGAGGAAGTCGAAGGCGAGCTCGAGGCGCTTCAGACGAAGCTGATCGAGGAAGAAGTGAAGCTCGCGATCGCGGACGGCAGCGAGGACGCCGAAGAGCGGCTGAAGACGGATCTGTTCGAGACGATGAACGCGATGGCCCAGGCGCGCAACGATATCCGCTACTGCGAGCAGCAGCGGGAAGAGCTCGCGCGCAAGTCGGCCCGCACGGCCGGCGAGCGCGCCAAGCTCGAGGAACAGCGCGAAGCGCTCAAGCTGCGCGGGGCGGAGCTCGAGCTCCGGGTTGCGGCTTGCGCGCAGGCGGTCGCGCAGACGCGTGACCGCTATATCGCCGAGGGCACCCGCGTGGCCGACCTGCAGCGACGGCTCGAGGAGACGCAGGGCGAGGGACGCCGCTGGGATCAGAAGCGCGAAGCGCTCGTGTCGCGCCGCGATACGATCGCGGAGCTGGCGAACGATTACGACGGCTTCCAGCACGGCGTTCGCGAAGTGCTGAAGGCCGCGAAGCGCGGGCATCTGCACGGCGTTCACGGCGCGGTCGCCGAGCTCGTGACCGTGCCTGCGCACCTTGAAGTGGCCGTGGAGACGGCGCTCGGCGCCGCGCTGCAAAATATCGTCATGGAAAACGAAGCGACCTCGCGGGCCGCGATCGGATACCTGAAGCAGCGGCAGTCCGGACGCGCGACGTTCCTGCCGCTCGACGTCATCAAGGCGCGGAACGTCGGAGACAGCGATCGCAGAAGCGTGTCCGAGCTGGAAGGTTTTGTCGGCGTAGCGTCCGAGCTCGTAAGCTTTGAGCACAAGTACGCGGCGATCGTCGGCAGCATGCTCGGCAACGTGATGATCGCGGAGAAGCTCGAGCATGCGAACCGGATCGCTTCGCGGCTGCAGTACCGTTACCGGGTCGTGACGCTCGACGGCGACGTCGTCAATGCGGGCGGCTCGATGACGGGCGGCAGCATGGCGCGCAAATCGTCCAACCTGCTTGGCCGGCAACGCCAGCTTGAAGAGCTTGCCAAGGAGATCAAAGCCGCGGAGCAGGCGCGAATCAAGCTGCGCGCCGAGTTCGACGATCTGAAGAAAGAGCTGGCGCTGGCACAGCAAAATATCGAGCAGCTCCGCGAATCCGGCGAGCGCGCGCGGATGGAAGAGCAGCAGGCGTCGGCCCAGCGGCAGCGGCACGCGGAGGAACGGGAACAGCTCGAGGCGCAGCTGGCCGCGATCGGCGGCGACGAAGGCGGACTCGGCCGCGAGAAGGCAGAGCTTGCGACTGCCCGTGCCGAAGCTGAAACGCGGCTCGTCAAGCATACCGCCGAAGAAGAGCGCCTGTCGCGCGCGATTCGCGAGGCGGAGGAGCTCAAGCGCCGGAGCGCGAGCGCGAAGGAAGAGCTGCAGGCGCAGCTGACCGAGATGAAAGTGTCCATCGCGCGCATGGAGCAGGAGCGGGCGTCGATCGTCGAACAGTCCGGCCGCCATCGCGGCGAAGAGATGCGACTGTCCGCCGAGTCGCGCCAACTGAAGGAGACGCTCGCGCAAAATGCGGCGGACACCGAGCGTACGGCCGCCGAGCAAAACCAGCAGCGCGAACGGCTCAACGAGCTGCGGCTCGCCAAGAAGGAATTCACCGAAGGGATCGAATTCCGGCGAGCGGACCGGAGCCAGCGGCAGCGCGAGCTCGAGCGCAAGGAAAACGAGACGCGCGAGCAGCGCAACCAGCTGCGCCAGGTCGAGGACCAGCTTCGCCAGGCGGAGATCTCCTCGAACCGGATGGACGTCGAGCTCGACAATCTCCTCCGCAAGCTCAGCGAAGAATACGAGATCGGCTACGAGTGGGCGAAGGAAAAGTATGCCGTCCCCGAGGACGTGCCCGCCGCGCAAAACGACGTGCGCGAGCTGAAGCGCAAGATTACGATGCTTGGCGAGGTCAATCTGGGCGCCATCGAAGAATTCAAGCGCGTTAGCGAGCGCTACGAATTTTTGGACGCCCAAAAGAACGACCTGATGGAGGCCAAAAGTAAGCTTCACGCGATTATCCACGAGATGGACGAGGAGATGTCGAGACGGTTCCGCACGACGTTCGACCAGATTCGCGGACACTTCGTCGTCGTCTTCTCCAAGCTGTTCGGCGGCGGAAGAGCCGACCTTATTTTAAGCGAGCCGGAGCGCCCGCTCGACACCGGCATCGAGATCGTCGCCCAGCCGCCGGGCAAAAAGCTGCAAAACCTGCAGCTGCTCTCCGGCGGCGAGCGGGCTTTGACGGCGATCGCCCTGCTTTTCGCGATACTGAACGTAAAGCCGGTGCCGTTCTGCGTGCTCGACGAAGTCGAGGCCGCGCTGGACGAGGCGAATGTCGCGCGCTACGCGAGATATATGCGCGATTTTTCCGAACTGACGCAGTTCATCGTCGTCACGCACCGCAAAGGCACGATGGAGGAAGCGGATATGCTGTACGGCGTGACGATGGAGGAAGGCGGCGTGTCCAAGCTCGTATCCGTCAAGCTGGAAGAGAGCGAAACGTTTACGGCGGAAGCGACGGCCTGATGGCCACCGCGTTCGGCACGATGATTCATAATGAAGGACGGGGCGGACGCCGAGCGTTTTATGGGTCGGCGGACTGACCGGCAGGAGGAACGAAGGATGAGTTTTTTTAAACGATTGAAGGAAAGCATCGCCTCGAAGACGGAGGCGGTAACGAACAAGTTCAAGGAAGGTCTCTCGAAAACGCGCGACGCCTTCGTCGGACAGGTGACCGACCTTTTCACCCGGCGCAAAAAAAATCGACGAGGCGTTCTTCGAGGAGCTCGAAGAAATTCTGATCGGCGCCGACGTTGGCGTCAATACGGTCATGGAGCTGATCGAGGATCTTCGCGACGAAGTGAAAAAGCGCCGCATCGAGCAGCCGTCGGAGCTTCAGCCTATTTTGTCCGAAAAGCTGGTCGGACTATTGACGGATAGCGGCGAATCGTCCCAGCTCAAGATGAATCCGAACGGCATTACGGTCATTTTGTTCGTCGGCGTCAACGGCGTCGGCAAAACGACGACGATCGGCAAGCTCGCGCACCGGTTCAAGCAAGAGGGCAAAAAAGGTGCTGTTGGCCGCGGGCGATACGTTCCGCGCCGGCGCGATCGAACAGCTGCAAGTCTGGGGCGAGCGCGTCGGCGTCGAGGTGATCAGCCAGCAAGCCGGCTCCGACCCTGCGGCGGTCATGTACGATGCCGTTCAGGCTGCCAAGCAGCGCGGCGTCGACGTCCTGCTCTGCGATACGGCCGGACGCCTGCAGAACAAAGCGAACCTGATGGAGGAGCTGTCCAAAATCTATCGCGTCATCCAGCGGGAGATTCCGAGCGCGCCGCACGAGACGCTTCTCGTGCTGGACGCGGCCACAGGACAGAATGCGCTCCAGCAAGCCAAGCTGTTCGGCGAGAAAAGCGGCGTCTCCGGCCTCGTGCTGACCAAGCTCGACGGCACGGCCAAGGGCGGCATCGTGATCGCCATCCGGCGCGAAATGTCGCTGCCGGTCAAGTTCGTCGGACTCGGCGAAAAGATGGACGACCTGCAGCAGTTCGACGCCGAGCAGTTCGTCCACGCGCTATTCGCGGGCCTGGCGGAGGAGCAGCCGACTGCCGAAGAGCAATAATGCGTCAAAGCGGAATACCGTGATCATCCGGCCGCAGCAGCCGCCCTCAGGGCAGCTTGCTGCGGATTTTCTTTGTTTTTGGGCAAATATAAGGTTTGACCCGAAAAGCCGGCTGTACTAATATACTTCGTATGCGAATTATTTGTTAAGCAATTATTTGCAAGGAAAAGGTTCTAAGCACTAATTCTAATCATAACGGATAAGGGGGGAGGGAGATGCAAGATCAATCGTTGATCTCGGAACTATTCACGTCTTTTAGAGAAGTCAACCAGTCGTTTTACCATTCGATGCAGCGTGCAGGCCATCATCTGGGCGTCACTCCGATCCAACTGCTCGTTTTGAAGAACCTGAGGGAGAGGCCGCGGATGAGCCTGTCGGAGTTGGCCGAATGCCTGTTCGTCGGCCCCAGCACGGCGAGCGGTATCGTGGATCGGATGGTCAAGGCGAAGCTCGTCACGCGGGAGCGGCCGGAAAACGATCGTCGATCCATCTCGCTGAGATTGACGCCTGAAGGCGATGGATTGTGGGTGAAAATCGACGAGCGGCGCAAATTGATGCTGGAGCCGCTTAACGAGCTCGGCGAGGAAGACCTGAACGACCTGCTGCGCATACACGGCCGCATCGTGCAAATATTACACAAAGCGAGAGAGGAAAATAAAGATGAGTAATGCCTTAACATCCACCCTGAGAAAAGGTCCGATCGTCGCGTCGCTCCTCATCGGCGCCTTCGTCGCGCTGCTAAGCCAGACGCTGCTGAACGTCGCGCTGCCGAAAATGATGGCGGATCTGAACATCGGGTCCAATACGATTCAATGGCTCGTGACGGGCTATATGCTCGTTAACGGCGTCGTCATTCCGGTTACCGCCTATTTGATATCCAAGTTTACGACCCGTCAATTGTACACGGTCGCCATGGGGCTTTTCACGGTAGGTACAGTCGTGGCCGCGCTCGCGCCGAACTTCGGCACGCTGCTGACGGGCCGTTTGATCCAGGCCGTCGGGGCGGGCATCATGATGCCGCTCATGTCCGTCGTGTTCCTGACGATCTTCCCGATCGAACAACGCGGCAAGGCGATGGGCATGATGGGTCTGGCCATGATCTTCGCGCCGGCCGTCGGTCCGACGCTTTCCGGATGGGTCGTCGAACACTATTCCTGGCGCGTCCTGTTCTACATCGTACTTCCGCTGGCCATATTTTCGCTCATTTACGGCGCCATCTCGATGAAAAACGTCACGCCGAACTCCAAGCCGAAATTGGACGTACTTGGCGTCGTACTCTCCACGCTCGGCTTCGGCGGAATCCTGTATGGCTTCAGCGACGCCGGCAACGACGGCTGGGATAGCACGAGAGTCATCGTCAGCTTGATCGTCGGCGCAGTCGCGCTCGTGCTGTTCGTCTGGCGAGAGCTGACGGCGAAGAAGCCGCTGCTCGAGTTTCGCGTGTTCAAGTTCAATATGTACTCGCTGACGACGGTCATCAACGTCATCATCACGATGGCGATGTTCTCCGCCATGGTGCTCATGCCGATCTACCTGCAAAACATTCGCGGCTTCACGCCGCTCGAATCCGGCCTCTTGCTGCTGCCGGGCGCGATCCTGATGGGGATTATGTCACCGATCACGGGCATGATCTTCGACAAGATCGGCGCGCGTTGGCTGGCCGTCGTCGGTCTCATCATCACGTCGCTTACGACGTGGGAGCTGAGCCGGATCGCGCTGGACTCCACTTATATGCACATCATTTTAATTTACTCGGCGCGGATGTTCGGCATGTCGCTGCTCATGATGCCGATCCAGACGGCGGGCATGAACCAGCTGCCGCAGACGCTCAACTCCCACGGTTCGGCCATGTCCCAGACGCTGCGTAACGTCGCCGGCGCGCTCGGCACCGCCTTGCTCGTCACCATCATGAATAACAAGGCGGCAACCGAAAGAAATACGCTCTTCACCGCCGCTGGTATCGATCCAAAAGACAAAGCGAATGCCGCTCAAGTGGCCGATATCGGTAAGGAAGCGACGCTTTACGGCATCCAGCACGCGTTCGTCGTCGCCACTTGGATCACGATCGCCGCGCTTGTGCTGGCATTCTTCATCCGGAAGGTGAAGCCGCACCACGAGGTGCTCAAGTCCGAGGGCAACGCCGAGGCCGAAGCGGCCAAATCCAAAGCTCAATCGTCGCGCTGATTGCCGGCGCCCACCGTCTCGCGTAAGGGATGCTATCCCGGCCGCGAGGCGTTTTTTTGTTTATGCGTAGTTTATTTGTTATACGCCTTATAAATACATTCGATATGGAACAAGAGAATGCCGAAAATGGCTTGACCCAGCGTTGATGCCGATCGAATGCGCGCCGAATAATCGCTTGATAAAGTTGTAGTAAGCCGGGCCGGCAGGGTCGCATGTCGATCGTGGGACGCTGTACGGCCCGGTATTCGAAGGAGGGATTCATTAATGAAAAGAAGCTCGCTGCTCTTGGCCTGCGCCTTGCTCGGCGCAAGCACGCTCCTATCTGCATGGCCCTGCGGCCAGACCGTTCAAGCCGCAGGCGTCGCGACGCCGAACTACGAGGTGAAATGGTATCTGGACCCGGCTGTCGTGTTGGGCTTCGACCACAAGCTGAAGAGTGCGGTGCTGAACGCGTTCGACATGCCTTCAACGGTCGAAAAAATGAACGTGGAGTACCTGGACAGCGACGATCTGGATCTGAACGCCGAGGGCTGGGACGTCCGAATCCGGAAAATGGAGGCCTACAGCGACAAGGCGTTCGAGGTCACGTATAAAATGCGATATCCGATCGCGGGCGGCAACATTCAGGCTGCGTTAAATTGGGCTGCGGCGGACGGCTTTGACGCGGACGAGGACGACTACGAGGCGCAGATCGATTGGGGCTTCTCGTCGCAGACGCTCAGTTTCAGCAACAAGAAGGACGCGGAGCTTGACGGTTACGAAGGCATGGAGCTGCCGGGCAAGGGGGATTCGAGAGATCTCGCGGAGGACCTCATTGCGGGCAAACTGGAAAATTGGCAATCGGGAGACTGGGCGGAAGACATTCTCCATGACGCCCATATATACGGGCCGGTCAGCGCCAAGCGTTCGATCGGCGAGTGGGCCGGCGAGGAGCTCTACATCGAGATTTGGGAAATCAAAAAAAGCGACGGGAACCGGCTACGATTATCTCGTCGAAGCTTCCTTCAAGGAAGACGATTACGCGACAGCATCCGCAGTGAGAGATTCGCTCAAGAACAAGCTGATCTCGGAAGGCTGGTTTTTGCCGCAAGACGGTCTCAAGACGACGAAGATATTGGAGCAATATTGAAAAAAAAAGCCGGTCACCGCTGGTACCCATGGGTCCTCAAACATGCCGCCGAGCCGCCCGGCTGACTGCTTGGCGCGGTGCCTCGCTAGTTCGGAGGAGGCCGTTAGGCAGCGAATAGGAGTCTAACAGGCGGCGAGAATAGGCAGCTCATGAGTCATGAACCATGACTCGCAGAGTTGGCGATTCTCGCTAACGCCAGGCCGATCAAGTCCAAGGCGCGCGCTCGAAACGGGCGTATATAAAGAAAGACCGCTTCGCGCAAACGCGCAAAGCGGTCTTTCTTCATGCAATCGATCAAGCATCGCGCCGTCGCATCCAGAACCTGCACGGTTTCGCAGATGCCCGCGAATTCCTGCAACGCCTGCTCGATCAGACGAGAGCCGTCTCGCACTGCTGCATCAAGCGGATCGGCGCTGCAGTAAAAAAAACAATATTCATGGATAATGTGAGTAAACATAACTTGAATTCGAACGTAAATCATGCAGACCAACGAAAAACGAGCGTTTGTGTTATAGAATATGACAAACGCTCGATTTTTCGATTGTTCGGTCCATGCATTCGCCGCTAGAATGAATCCATCGAGGCGGAGAGGACAGGTGACGGACCTTGCGAACGCTCCTTATCAAAAACGCTAAAAATATCATCACGATGGACAAGGACCGCAACGCCTATCCGGGAGGGAGCCTTTACGCGGTCGACCAGCAGATCGTGGCGATCGGAAACGACATTCCGTACCAGGCGGCGGATACGGTCATCGACGCGACGGGAAAAATCGTTTACCCGGGCCTCATCAATACGCATCACCACCTTTATCAAAACCTCACGAGGAACATTCCGTTCGTTCAAAAGACCGAGCTGTTCGACTGGTTGATCACGTTATACGACATCTGGCGCTGCCTGCGTCCCGAGGATATTTATCTCAGCGCCAAAGTCGGGCTGGGCGAGCTGCTCAAAAGCGGCTGCACGACGGCTGCGGACCATTTTTACTGCTTTCCGAACGGCGTCTCCGGCGAGCTGATCGACGAAGAGATCCGGGCGGCCGGCGAGCTCGGCATCCGGTTTTTCCCGACGCGCGGCTCGATGTCGCTCGGGCGCTCCAAAGGCGGCTTGCCGCCGGACGAGGTGTGCCAGACCGAGGGGGCCATTATGCGCGATTCGCGCCGGCTCATCGAGACGTATCACGATCCGGGCCGCTTCGCGATGGTGCGCGTCGGCGTCGCGCCTTGCTCGCCTTTTTCGATCACGGCGGACCTGCTCCGCGAATCGGCGAGTCTCGCCCGCAGCTACGGCGTGCGGATGCATACGCATCTGGCCGAGACAAAGGACGAAGATGCGTATTGCCTAGAAAGGCTCGGCATGCGGCCGCTCGAATTCATGGAAGCGAACGGCTGGGTCGGTCCGGACGTCTGGTACGCGCACGGCATTTATTTCGACGACGGAGAGATCGGACGGCTCGCCCATCGCGGCTGCGGCGTGGCGCACTGTCCGTGCAGCAATATGAAGATGGGCTCCGGGGTCATGCCAATCGTCAAAATGCTGCAGGCCGGCGTCTCGGTCGGACTCGGCGTGGACGGTTCGGCATCGAACGACGGCTCGAATATGTTGGGCGAGGTGAGAGCCGCGCATTTGCTGCACAACCTGATGCACGGCACGACGGACATCGGCGCAGAAGATTGCCTGCGGGTCGCGACGATGAGGTCGGCGAAGGTGCTTGGCTGGGCCGACGACATCGGGTCGCTCGAGATCGGCAAGGCGGCCGATTTGTTCATGATCGATTCGCGGCAGCTTGCTTTCGCCGGCGCGCTCCACAATGACGCGACGCTGCCGGTATTGGCGGGCCTGTCGCAGACCGTCGACACGACGATCGTCAGCGGCAAAGTCGTCGTCAAGGAAGGACGCCTCGTCGGCGTGGACGAAGAGAAGCTGGCGAGGATGGCCCAGGCGGCATCGAACCGGCTGCTGAACGAAGCGTCGCTCAGGACGAAAATCGACTATGGCCGAATGCGCGCGAATCGCGCTTATCCGAACTTCTGAAGGCGGTCGCCAGGAAAGGGGAGGTCGGCGGATGTGCACAATCGGGGCGATCGTATGCCGGGGCGCAAACGGCGAGGCGAAGGTGCTGGGGTTCAAAAATTCGGATTCGCCCCCGGTAGGCTACTGGCACGGCATCGCGCGCGCCGAAGGCGGCTATGCCTCGTTGGCCTACGGCATCCAGCCCCAGAAGGGCGTCAACGCAGGCATGAACGAGCGAGGCGTCATGCTCATCAGCAGCTACTTCGGCTGCGAGATTCCGGAGCCGGACGGCCGCCCCGCCGAGAGCTTCTGGCTGAACGACCTGCGCGGGAGCGCGCAAGCGGAAGCGTTGGCGCGCTCCCGCACCGCGGAGGAGGCGCTTGCGCTCATGCTGGAGCGGTACCGGGAGACGGCCGAGCCGACGGTCGGCGGCAGCCATGTCATCGCGGACCGCGACGGCAAGCTGCTCGTGTTCGAGCATGAGGGCGCCGAGACGGCCTGGCATGACGACTCGGCGCAAAGGTGGACCGCGCGGAGCAATCAGGCGCTGGGGCTCAAATTGGCCGAGCAGGCTTCGCTCCCTGAAGCGATCCGGTCCGACCGCGAGCTTCGGCTCGCAAAGACGCAGAAGACGCTCGCCTCGCTCGTACGGTCCGGCTGCGAACGGGAGGAGGCATGGGAGGCTTTGGCGTCCTTGCTCGCGAGCAAGCATGAGAGCGAGGGCGGAACGGGCGGCGCGACGCCAGGGGATATTTGCGCGGATGGCATCATCCACGGGCGTTCCAATGCGGCGCTGCCGCACGTGACGTTAAGCGGCCTCATCTGGGACGCCTCGGCGCGTGTCATGCATTATACGGCGGGCCGCCCGGGCGAAGCGCCTTGGCGAAAGATGAATTTGGGGACAAGGGGGACGGGGCCATGATGGATTTGACAGGCAAAAGGGTGCTGATCGCCGGCGGCGCGAGCGGTATCGGCGCAGCCGCTGCAGCGGCCTTCAAGCAAGCCGGCGCGTCGACGGCCGTCTTCGATATCGCATTCAAGGAAGAACGACTGGCGGAAGGCGTTCTGGAGCTGCCGGTCGACCTGTCCGATTCGGATGCGGTGAAAGCCGCGTTCGAGCGTTTATGGCGGCACTGGGACGGCCTTGACGTATTGGTCAATAACGCCGGGATCGAGCTGGTAGCCAGCCTGGAGGAGACGACCGAAGCGGCCTGGGACCGGCTGATGGGCGTAAATCTGAAAAGCGTGTTCCTGTGCTGCAAAGCGGCGCTGCCGAAGCTTAAGATTTCGCGGGGCTGCATCGTCAATACCGCTTCCCAGCTCGCCTTCGTCGGCGCCGGGAGCTTCACGGCGTATACCGCTTCAAAGGCGGCGGTCGTCAACTTCACGCGCAGCCTGGCGCTGGAGACGGCGGCGGACGGCGTGCGGGTCAACTGCATCTGCCCGGGCGCGGTCGATACGCCGCTGCTGCGCAGGCAGTTCGAGGGCAAGCGCGGTCCGCAGGGCACGATCGACGATCTGATCGGACTGCATCCGATAGGCAGACTCGGGCGTCCGGAGGAGATCGCGAGCTGCATCCTTTTCATGGGCAGCCCGCTCGCGTCGTTCGTCACGGGAAGCGCGATGCTGGCGGACGGCGGATATACGATTCATTAACGACACGATGGGGGATGGATGCGTTGAACGACAGCTTGCTGATTACGAACGCCACGATCCTGACGGTGAACCCGGTAGATGAAGTGATTCACGGCGGCGCGCTGCTGATCGAGAAAGGACGAATAGCGGATATCGGACCGTCGGACGCGCTGGAGGCTAAATACGCCGGCGTCGAACGATTGGATGCGACAGGTCACGTCCTGCTGCCGGGCCTCGTCAATTTGCACCTTCACTCGGGCTTGATCCGGGGGACGGCGGAGGATCTGCCGGTGTTCGAATGGCTGACCAAGTACGTCGATCCGAAGCATCGCGCGTTGACCGAGGATATCGCGTTCGACGCGGCGCGGCTCAGCTATACCGAGGCGCTCCTCTCCGGCACGACCTGCGTGATGGACATGTACCGGTATATGCACAAATGCGCGGACGCGGCCGAGTCGCTGGGCTTGCGCGCCACGCTCGCGCCCTATGTCGTCGATAAGCCCGGCATGGATTACTTCGAGTCGCTCGACAAAAACGTGCAGCTCGTGCTGGATCGCAACAAGACGGCAAACGGCAGAATCCAGGTATGGTTCGCGCTCGAACACTTGACCTATTGCACAGAGGACGCATACCGCAAAGCCGCCGCCTATGCCGAAAAGTACGATACCGGCATCCATACCCACGGCGAGGAATCGATCGAGATGGCGAGACGGCTGCAAGCGCAGACGGGGCGATGGCCCGTCGAGCTGTTCTACGACCGCGGCATCCTCGGGCCCCGGACCGTGCTCGCGCACTGCGTCTGGCTGCAGGATTCGGAGCGGGAGCTGCTCGCGCGCACCGGGACGGCGGTGGCGCACTGTCCGGTCAGCAATCTGAAGCTCGCCTCCGGCATCGCGCCGGTCAAGGAGCTGCTCGATCTCGGCGTCACGGTCGGCATCGGGACCGACGGCGTGAAGGAGAACAACAATCTCGACATGCTCGAGGAGCTGAAGTTCGTGCCGCTGCTTCAGAAGGCTCGGCTGCTCGACGCAACGGTCATCAAAGCCGAGACCGCGCTGCGGATGGCGACGATCGACGGCGCCCGGGCGCTTGGGCTGGACGGCGAGATCGGCTCGCTCGAGATCGGCAAGAAGGCGGACCTGATCGCCGTCGATTTCCGCAAGCACCACTTAACGCCGATCATTCGGGGGAAATACGACAACGCGGTCAGCAATCTCGTGTACGCGGCTTCCGGCGCGGACGTGAATCATGTGTTCGTCGACGGCAAGCCGCTCGTGCTCGGCCGCAAGCTCCTGACGGCGGATGCCGAAGAGATCCGCCTGTCCGCGCAATCCGCGGCGGAGCGTCTGTTCGAGCTGCGCGAGCCGTTCGTTCCCGCCTAGAGATCGCCACTCGGCGCTTTTCAACGTTTAGTTCATCGAGGAGGAAGTAAATATGGCTTATAAAGTGACGAACGACGTCCTTGAAGTGCTGTCCCAGCTCGGCCCCTCGCTGCTGGAGACCAAGGAAGCCCGGTCCATGCCCGCCGAATGCTATACGAGCGATTCCTTCTTCGCGTTCGAAAAGGAAGCGGTGTTCGGACGCAGCTGGTTGTGCGTGGGCCGTCAGGAGCAAGTGCCCCATCCGGGCGATTACTATACGCTGCTGCTGAACGACGACCCGATCATCGTGACGCGCGCCAAGGACATGCGCATCCATGTCATCTCCGCCGTCTGCCAGCATCGCGGGCATATCGTTGCGGAGGGCGCCGGCAACTGCAAAAACTTCCGCTGTCCCCTTCACTGGTGGACCTACGGCATGGACGGCGAGTTGATCTCCGCGCCGGAGATGATTCGCATCGAGCCGTTCGACATCCTCCGCCACGACCATAGCCTGCCGCCGCTCAAGGTGGAGATTTGGAACGGCTTTATTTTCGCCCACTACGACCAGGATGCGCCGCCGCTCGCGCCAACGCTCGCCAAGCTCGACGAAGAGATGAAAAACTATCGCCTGAACGAGCTGACGGCGATGCCGTTCGTCGACATCGAAGGCGATTGGAATTGGAAAATCATGATCGAATCTTCGATCGAGCCCTACCACACCAATTACCTTCACAAAGGTCCGCACGACTTCGCGCCAAGCCAGCTCGCGGGCTTCGTCGATTACGAGGAAGGCGACGGCCAGATCATGCATCCGACGGGCTTCACGCATATGGACGCGGGGTTCTCCCCGGACATGACCGCGAACTTCCCGCCGATCGAAGGACTCACCGCAGAGCAGCGCCAGCGCATGACGATCGCGACGGTGCCGCCGATGCTGACGCTCGGCCTGATGCCCGACCAAGTGTTTTGGAACGTCATATTGCCGAACGGTCCGGGGAAAATTCTGTTCCGGTCCGGTCTGCTGTACCCGCCGGAAACGGTCGCGCTGCCCGACTTCGCGGCGCGCTACGAGCAGGCGAACGAGAGCATCCAGGAAATCAACGCCCAGGATCTGGCGGCCAACGCGTCCCTGCAGAAGGGGCTCTACTCGAAACTGTCGAGGCGAGGCCGATACGCGGCGCTTGAACGCACGCTGCCGCAGCTGAACAAATGGCTCGCCAAGCGGTATCTCGATTACCTGGAAACGCAAGGGCTGTCCGTCGAACTGGAACGAGCCTAAAGGAGAACCGCCTATGACACTGCCGATTCTGACTGCCGGAACGGACGACGCGAATTCAGTCGTGCTAAGCGGGCCGGGCGACGTCCGGCTGCGCCTGCTGCAGCGTGGCAATCCGCAGGGGCGGCCCGTGCTTTTCCTGCATGGCATTACCGAGAACGCATCCGCCTTCGAGCCGCTCATGCGGCAATTGCCCGGTCATCTTCGTCCGATGGCGCTCGACCTGCGGGGCAGGGGCCGATCGTTCAAGCCTGATTCGGGCTATCAGATGGCCGATTACATGGAGGATCTGCTGATCGTCTGCAACAGCTTGAGCGGCTTCGCGGAGCGCCCCGTGCTCGTCGGTCATTCGATGGGCGCGCGGATCGCGGCGGCGTTCGCGGCGACGTACCCGGCGATGGCAGGCGGTGTCGTGCTCGTCGATCCGCCGCTCTCGGGGCCGGGCCGTTCGGCGTTCCCGCTGCCGCTGGCGCGTTTTCTCGAACCGAAAAGAGCGATCGACGAAGGTCGGTACGACGACTTCAAGGCTTGCTATACGACGCCCGGCTTCGACTACGAACGCAAGGCGCTGGAGCTGCAGTCATGCGCGGTTGCGGCGATTGAACAGTCCTATTCGGCGATGAACGCGGAGCCGTTCCATGCCTATTACCGCATGCTGCGGCTGCCCGCCTTGCTGTTGTCCGCAGGTCTCGCGCCGTTCATATCCGAGGAGGCGGAGGAGGAGCTGCGGGCGATGAACCCCGACATCCGCACGGAGCGGCTCGCGTATGTCGGTCACGAGGTGCACAAGCTGGCCCCCGAGCGCTTGCTCGCATCGCTCACGGCTTTTTTGGCTTCGCTGTCCTGACGGCGCTGAGAAGGCCGGATGCGTTCCTTTCGGAGCCGCGATCCGAATCCGTCCAGACGACGTTTAGAACAATTCAAATCGAGGAGGCGGACCAGCGTGCCGCATCAAATTCAGGAAATATGGCCGGCGGGCATGCCTCGCCTGACCATCCCGTACAGTCCGGCCGTCCGGGCCGGAGACTGGCTGTTCGTATCGGGGCAATCGGCCTCCGATCTCGTGACGGGTCTCGCGCCGGAGGCGGTCGTGCCCGAAGCGTTCCCGTATTATCAAAACGCGATGGCCAAACAGGCCGCCGTGCTGTACGCCCGCGTCGGCGCGATCGTGGAAGCGGCGGGCGCCAAGCCCGAACAGGTCGTGCGGGTCAATCAATGGTACGTCGCCGGCATGGCGTCGCCCGACTACCGTGCGCTCGACCTGACGGTCAACAATAAACGTTACGTGCAGGAGAAAAACCGGTATTTCACCAAGCTCAGCCCCCCAAGCACCGGCATCGGCGTTCGCGGCACGCTCGTGGAAGGCGCCAAGGTCGAAGCCGACTTTACGGCAAGGCTCGACGGGGACATGCCGGAAAAGGTGTCCGCGCCGGGCTTGCCCAAGCCGGCGGCAGGATTCGCGGAGGGCGTACGGATGGGGAAGTGGGTGTTTCTGTCCGGCGACCTGGCTTCGGACTGGAAAGGCAATTGGGGCTCGGAGGCGTACGACGGCGGCGAGCTTGTCGGGCTGGCGCCCGAAGCGCGCACGAGCGGGCTGTTCTGGGGCGATGAGCCGTGCGCGCGGCAGACGGATTATATCTTGGAGCGGCTGAGCCGCGTTGCGGAGGAGGCGGGCACGAGCCTGGCGCTCGCGGTCAAGGCATATGTCTATTTGGCCGATCCGGACGATTATTCGGCTTTCGAGGAGGCGTGGGCCAAGTGGTTCCCGGATCCGTCCAAGGCGCCGGCGCGCATCCTGGTGCCGAACGTCGAGCTCGGCGCGAAGGGCTGCCGCGTCGAGATCGGACTCGATCTGCTCATGCCGGAAGCCGCGCATCTGAAGCGGCCCGTCGTCGGCGGCTGGGCGCCGAAGAGCAAGGAGCCGGCGGCGGTGCGCGCGGACGATCTCGTATTTTTCAGCGGCCTGATGGCGACCGATCCGGGCGTCGGACTCGCGGCCGAGGCGTCGCCGCCTCCGGGACTGCCGTACTTCGGAATCCCCGGCAAGCTGCAGATGCGTTACATTCTGCTGAAGGCAAGGCGGATCGCGGACGCGGCAGGCGTCGACCTGAAGCGGGTCGTGAAGGCGACGCTGTATTTTACGGACCTGAGCCTTTATGCGGGCGCGATGGAGGTTTGGGCGGAGGCATTCGCGGACGGTCACAAGCCGGCCGTGACCGCGGTCGAGATCAACCGTGAGCTGTGGGTGCCCGGCTGCGGCATTATGGCGGATCTGACGCTGTACGATCCGCAGGAAGCATGAGGACGGACGGGCTGGCGTCCGCTGTCTCCCTGGCCCCCCGCGGCAAGCGAATCGGTATGCTGACGCCGTCCTCCAACACGGTGCTGGAGCCGGTCACGTCGGCGATCCTAATGGGCGTGACGGGCGTGACCGTCCATTATTCCCGGCTTCGGGTCACGCAGATCGCGCTAAGCGAAGACGCCGGCGCGCAGTTCGCCGCAGCGCCGATGCTTGCTGCCGCGCGGATGCTCGCCGACGCGCTCGTCGACGTCATCGTATGGAACGGCACGGCCGGCAGTTGGCTCGGGCTCGACTACGACCGCGAGCTATGCGCGATGATCGCCGCGGAGACGGGCGTGCCGGCGACGACGTCCGCGCTGGCGCTTGCCGACGCCTACGCGGCGTTCGGCGTCCGTCGAATCGGGCTCGTTACGCCGTATACGGCGGACGTCAACGAAGCGATCGCGGCGAATTACGCGCTCGCTGGGCTGACCTGCCCGGTCAAGCTCGGCTGCGGTCTTCGGATGAACGAACAATTCGCTTGCGTCGAGCCGGAGGCGGTCGAGGAAATGATCCGCATCGCGGCGGCCTCGCCGGAGACGGATGCGGTTGCCGTCGTCTGCACGAATATGGACGGCGCGCGACTGGCGGCGAAGGCCGAGCGGGCGTATGGCAAGCCGATTCTCGATTCGGTGGCGACGACTGCATGGCAAGCGCTCGCGCTGACGGGAATGCCGCAGCCGAAGTTGACCGATCAGTGGGGCCGGGTGTTCGCGGTTCCGTGCGAAAAAGGCGAGCGGGGGGAATAGTCATGGACCGAGAACCATTCGGAATCATTGCCGGCGCGTACGATCCATTCCGCAGGGAGAAGATCGACATTTATGTCCGGAACGGTTTGGTTGAACGGGTCGTGCCGGCCGCCAATCGGGCGGATTCGGCCGCGGGGGATTCTCGCGTGCTTGACGCCAGCGGTTATGTGGCGACGCCTGGTCTCGTGGAGACGCATATTCATATGGACAAGGCGTTCCTGTCCGAGCGGCTCGAGCGGCCTGCGGCGACCCTTGGCGAAGCGATAGAGATGACAGCCGCGCTCAAGCCCGGCTATACGTTGGCAGACGTCACCGCGCGTTCGCGCCGCGCGCTCGAGCGGTCCTTGTCGTTCGGGGTGTCGCTGCTGCGCGCGCAGGTCGAGATCGATCCGGTGCTCGGACTGCTCAGTCTCGAGTCGGCGCTCGCTTTGAAGGCCGAATTCGCAGGCCGCATGACGCTTCAGTTCGTCGCCTTTCCCCAGGAGGGTATCTTTAATCAACCGGGCGCGGCGCGCCTGCTGCGGGAAGCGATACGGCTCGGCGCCGATGCGGTGGGCGGCATACCTTATAACGACCGGGATGCCGGCGAGCATCTGGACTTCGTTTTTAGGCTCGCCGCCGAAGCCGGACTGCCCGTCGACCTTCACCTGGATTTTTCAGACGATCCGATGCAGCTGGCGATCGAGGACGTGATCGTGCGCACGTTGGAATACGGGCTCGAAGGACGCGTCTGCGTCGGTCATCTGACCTCGCTTGGATCCGTCCCGCCGGACAGGGCGCGCCGAATCGCGGAGCACTTGGCCAAGGCCGGCATTCACGTCTTCACGCTCCCCGCGACGGACTTGTACCTGAACGGAAGGGGCGATACGCATGCCGTCCGCCGCGGCATCGCGCCAGTCGGACTGCTCCTCGATGCAGGCGTCAACGTCTGCTTCGGGACGAACAATCTGCGCAACGCCTTCACGCCGTTCGGCACGGGCGATCCGCTCGACATCGCGCTGCTGCTCGCGCAAACGTCGTACATGGGGACCGAAGCGGACGCGGCCCGGCTGCTCGGGATGTGCACGGACCGTGCCGCGACTGCGCTCGGCATCGATAGCTGGGCGCTTCGTCCCGGCGCGCCGGCCGACTTTGCGCTCATTCGGGCCGATAGCGTGCAAGACCTGATATACGACAGGCCGCGCGAGCGCTTATCGCTCCGCGGGGGCAGGCTTCTAGCCTGACCGATGAATAAAAGGCGTCTCTTCGTAAAATAAACAAACGGGTTGAAGCAGTTTGATCTTGCTTCAGCCCGTTGTTTATTTTGCTGCCGTTGAAGGCAGGATCTGCTTTTTCCGCCGGCATATCATTTAAAGGGGTTATGTTAATATACATTACACAAATGGTTGTCAAAAAAACGTTTTCGGAACTATTATGTAATATATATTCACATAAAAGGCCGACGAGCTTCGATTTTGATCCGAGGAGTGACGAAGATGCATCTAACGGTAGAGCAAGCGCTTGCGGTCTATCCGCTCTCGGAAGGAAAGCTGATCGCCGGAGGAGCCGGCCGGTCCCGCGTCGTGAAGTCGGTGAACGTCATGGACGCCCCGGACATCGCGGACTGGATCAAAGAAGGCGAGATGCTGTTCACGACGGCGTATTTGATCAAGGACGACCCCGAAGAAGCGACAGCCTTTTTTGCATAAGCTCCACCAGCGCGGCGCTTCGGGACTCGGCATCAAGCTCGGCCGCTTCTGGACGTCCGTTCCGGAAGCGCTCGTCAGCAAGGCCGACGAATTGGGTTTTCCGCTCATCGAGCTGCCGTACGCGTTCACTTTTTCCGATCAGATGAACGGATTGTTCAACGCCGAGATGCGCAAGAGCACCGGCATCTTGCAGGACGTGCTCGATAAACAGGTGCGGCTCATGAGATTTGCGCTCCGGTCGGATCATGTCCGGGAGCTGTTCGAGACCGTTTCCGAGGTGATCGGCGAGCCGATCGCCGTGATCGGATCCCGGGGGCAGATCGTGTACAACGGCTCGGAGAACGCGGACGCGGATTTGCTGGCCGGATGGCCTTGGAGCCCGAACGGCAAATGGATCAAGACCGAGGGCTGGCAAGCGTTCGGCGTACCGCTCATGAAGTCTTCGCGGTGTACGGGGCATGTCCTGTTCTTTACGCCGCGCATCTATTTGTCGGCCATCGAAGAGAGTCTGTACAGCCAGGCGGCCGAGCTGCTTTCCTTCCACTTGAATTTTAACTACGAGGATTATCTCGAACAGTCGATCCAGCGGGATTTCGGCCAGTTGGTCAAACGGCATCTTCGCAACGGCATGTCCCATGAATCGCTGGAATCCTATGCCGCCAAGTGGGAGTTGACCCTGTTTGAAGGCGCGTATCGATGCGTGCTGACCGTTTGTTCGTCCCCGGATCCTGCAGTGCGGGCCGAACGGCTGGAAGCTTTGAAAAACGAATTGTTGAGCCATGCGCTCATCCAGGCGCTGTCGGGCACGCATGTCGTGCTGGAGGAGGGGGTGCTTTCGCTTTTTCCGGAGCGGGATGCGGGCGGGGAAGAGGAGCGGCTGTCCATGGCGTTATCGAGCTTCCTGTCGGGATTGAAGGGGGGCGAATAAAGAAAACGCGCGCTCCGCGGTCAGCAGCCGCAAAAAGAAGGCGGCGCAGCTTGCCGAAGCATACCGGGAATGCGGAGAAGCGCATCGGTTATCCGAACAGTGGGGGCTTGGCGGCGAGGTCGTGCGGTATGAAACGCTGGATTTCGCCTACATTTTCGAACAAGTATCCCGCCAGCGAATGACGACGTACTGCGATCGCCTGCTGGCCGGTCTCGAGGGCAAGGACCCGGATTATGTCCAGGAGATGATGCGGACGCTCGAGACTTACTTGGACAACGACGGTCAGCTTAACGAGACGGCAAAGAAGCTGTTCATCCACCGAAACACGGCGACCTACCGGATCGAAAAGCTAGGCGAGCTGCTGGATGTCGACTTCAAGCGGATCAACGATTTGCTGAAGCTGAAGCTGGTGTTCCAGTTCCGTAAAATGCTCGGCGGCGAGCTGTCAAAAGCGCCGTCAAGGACCCGGTAAACGGCAGCGAAAACGACATTTCTTCTATTATATATGCACGTCCCGTTTTATGTCGGCTGAACCAGGGAGGGCGGAAGCGATGGATACTCGAACGAGCTCGAAAATATGGATACGCGACGCCCTCATTTTGACGATGAACGCGGATAATGAAGTGATCGCCGGCGACGTTCTCGTCGAAGGCGGCAGGATCGTTCGGATCGGAGCAGGCATCGAGGCGCCGGACGCGCAGGTGATCAACGCCGGCGGCAAGGTGCTGCTGCCCGGTTTCGTACAGACGCACATCCACCTATGCCAAACGCTGTTCCGCGGGAGGGCCGACGATCTGGCATTGATCGATTGGCTGCGCAAGCGCATCTGGCCGCTCGAAGCCGCGCACAGCGAAGATTCGGTTTATTACTCCGCGCTGCTCGGGATCGGCGAGCTGATTCGCAGCGGGACGACGACGATTCTCGATATGGAGACGGTTCATCATGCGGATGCGGCTTTTCGGGCGATCGAGGAGAGCGGGATTCGCGCCTTTTCCGGCAAGGTCATGATGGATCACGGCACGGAGGTGCCGCTCGCCCTGCAGGAGACGACGGAGCGATCGCTTCAGGAGAGCGTGGACCTGCTGGAAAAATGGCATGGCGCGGCGAACGGGCGAATCCAATATGCGTTCTGTCCCCGCTTCGTCGTCTCTTGCACGGAGGAACTGCTGATCGGCGTGCGGGATTTATCCGCGAAGTACGGCGTGCGCGTGCACACGCATGCTTCGGAAAATCAGGACGAGATCGCGATGGTCGAAGCTGAGCGCGGCATGCGAAACGTCGTTTATTTGGACCATATTGGCCTTGCTCGGCCTAATTTGATCCTCGCGCACAGCATCTGGCTCGACGAGGCGGAAAAGGCGATCATTCAAAAGCGCGGCGTGAAAGTGACGCATTGTCCGGGATCTAATCTGAAGCTCGCTTCTGGCATCGCCGAGGTGCCTGCGCTGCTCGAGATGAACATACCGCTCGGGCTCGGCGCGGACGGCGCGCCTTGCAACAACAACCTCGACATGTTTCAGGAAATGCGCCTTGCGGCGTTTATTCAAAAGGTGCAGCACGGACCAACGGTCATGGACGCGAGAAAGGTGCTGCGGATGGCGACGATGGGCGGTGCCGAGGTGCTTGGGCTCGAAGGCGAGATCGGCAGCGTCGAAATCGGTAAAAAAAGCGGACCTGCAGCTGCTCGACCTGGAGGATTTTCACGTTTATCCGTCTTACGACGCCGACGTCTTTTCCCGGGTCGTGTACGCGGCGACCCGCGGGGACGTAGACACGGTGTTGATCGACGGCAAGGTCGTCATGTCGGGCAAAAGCGTGTTGACGGTCGATCGTAGTCGCGTGCTGACGGAGTCGGATCGATCGCTCAAGGCTTTGCTGGCGCGAATCGGCATGTGAACCGGACAAAAAAGGGGGCGGCGGCCTTGGAAGCCTGCGAGATCGTGGAATATTGGATGACGGATGCCGCTCCCGCGTTGCTCGCCACGGTCATCGGCGTAGAGGGCCACGCTTATCGCAAACCGGGCGCGATGATGCTGCTGTACGCGGACGGGAGGAAGCGCGGAACGATCAGTCCCGGCTGTCTCGAGGGCGACTTGCTCGAACGGACGTCGGGGTTGCTGGCAACGGGTCGCTGCGAAATGGTTCGGTACAACATGAAATCCGAGGAGGATGCGGTTTGGGGCGAAGCCGTCGGCTGCGGCGGCATCGTCGACGTACTGCTGGAGCCGCTGGCCGGCGCCGCGGCCGACGCGCTTCGCGAGCTGGGCTTCCGGCTGCGAGCCGGGGAGGGCGCTTCGCTTCTTCGCTATCGGCATGGAGACGGGATTGCTTACGAGGTCCGGGCCTCGCAGGTGGGGGATGCGGCTCTGCCGCGAGCCGCTCGTTCGGCGCGTCTGTTGTTCGCGCAGTCGATCGCGCCTCGGCCGCGGCTGCTGCTGTTCGGCGCGGGCTACGATGCGGAGCCCGTCGCGCGAATCGCAAGCGCGCTCGGGTTCAGGGTGACTGTGGCCGACTGGCGTCCCGGATTGCTCTCGGGCGAGCGCTTTCCCGGCATGGCGCTCGTTTGCGGTTCTCCTGCCGAGATCGCGTTATCGCTAGGAATCGGGCCGGCCGATTATGCGCTCGTGATGGGCCACCAGCTGCAAAGGGACAGGGCGCTGATCGAGACGCTGCTGTCTGTGAAGCCTGCGTACGTCGGCGTGATCGGTTCGGCGCGGCGAATCGCGCATCTGTTCGAAGGACTGCCGATGCCGCCATTCGTCCATGCGCCGGTCGGCCTTCCGATCGGCGCGGAAGGGCCGGAAGAGGTCGCGATCAGCGTCGCCGCGGAATTGGTCGCGATCCGGAGGAAGGGCAAAGGCGGTGATGAGGATGGACGCGTTAAATATCGCGGCTATCTACCTGGCGGCCGGACAGAGCGTCCGGATGGGCAGGCCGAAGCTGTCCCTGGCGTTTGCGGATGGTGAGCGCCTCGGCGAAAAGGGGTGGCGGGCGCTGCGGAAGAGCGCCGTCGTATCGCATGTCGTCGCCGTCGTAAGTCCGGAAGATCCGCTCGAATGGCTGCGCGACGCGTCGGAAGCGACGGTCGTGCGCAGTCCCGAGTCGAAGTTCGGCATGGCTTATTCGATCCGTGCAGGGCTTCGGGCTGCGCGCGAGCGCTTGCCGGATGCGGTGCTCGTCGCGCTGGCCGATCAGCCGTTTTTAACGCCTTTGCTGTTGAATCGTCTCGCCTGCGCATTCGCGGATTCGCCTGCGCTAGACTATGCGGCTTGCAATTATGGCAGCTTTTCTGCCCCGCCTGCGATCTTTTCTCCCCGCATGTACGATGCTTTGGAGGCGCTTGAAGGCGATGCGGGGGCGAGGAGGCTTTTAAGCGATGCTGCCTATAAGGGAATTCGTATCTCTATTGAAGACGAACGGATCGCCATGGATGTCGATACGCCGGGAGATTGGCAGGCGGCGAAGCGAATGGCTTGTAAATCGTTCGGATATAAGAGTTAAAAGGCATCGTTTTCCTCGACATCTGAATCGATCATTCGGAAGTGCACCATGCACAATTCGCGCAACGGCGAATTAGACGATTCTCCAATGAGATGTCATCTATGTTGACGTTGAAATGACGCGAATCTATATTGGGAATACGTCATTGGTGCACGCCAAATCGACCAACAATCAGGGAGTCGGGGGAGGAACGGTATGAAAAAGATTAAAAGCACGTGGAGCGCAAGTTTGGTATTCGTCGTCATGATGGTGCTCGTGCTGGCGGGCTGCGGCAATTCGAACAACGGCGAGAGCGCCGGTCCATCGGCATCTTCCTCAGAATCGCCAAGCGCATCGACCGCCGCTAGCGCGTCGCCAAGCGCGTCGGCATCGGCTTCGCCATCGGCGTCGGCGTCCGGCGAAGGCATCGCGAATCCGCGCGTCGCGTTCATCTATATCGGTCCTCCGGGAGACGGCGGTTGGACGTTCCAGCACGATCAAGGCGTCAAGTACATGGAGAAAGAGCTCGGCATCAAAGCGGACACGGTCGAAAACGTACCGGAGAGCGCCGACGCGGAGCGGATCATCACCGAGCTCGCGCAAAGCCACGATATCATTTTTACGACCAGCTTCGGTTATATGGACTACACGCTGAATGTCGCCAAGAAGTTCCCGAACGTCAAGTTCGAGCATGCCGGCGGCTATAAGACGAACGATAACATGGCCACCTACTTCGGAAAAAACTGGGAGGCCAGCTATCTGAGCGGCATCGCGGCGGGCAAGATGACGAATAAAAACCACCTCGGCTACGTCGCGGCGTTCCCGATTCCGGAGCTTATTTATAACATCAACGCCTTCACGCTCGGCGCGCAATCCGTCAACAAGGACGTCAAGGTCGACGTCGTCTGGACGAACACCTGGTTCGATCCGACGACCGAGCGCAATGCGGCCATGAGCCTGCTCGACAAGGGCGCAGACGTGCTGATGGCCTACCAGGATTCGCCGGCTTCGCTCCAAGCGGCTGCGGAGAAGGGCGCGATGGCGGGCGGCAACGACTCCGACATGACGCGTTACGCCCCGAAGGCTTACCTGACGAATCCGATCTGGAACTGGGGCCCTTACTATGTGAAGAAGGTCAAGGCGCTGATGGACGGCACATGGACCAACGATCAATACCTGGGCTCGTTCACGGACGGCATGGTCGACATCGCGCCGATCGGCGAGAGCGTTCCGGACGACGTGAAAAAGCTGGTCGAAGACCAGAAGGCGAAGTTCCTCGCCGGCGAAGACAACATTTATAGCGGCCCGATCCTTGATCAGAGCGGCGCGGAGAAAATCCCGAGCGGCAAGTCGCTGACGGACGCCGAGATTCTCGATATGAACTGGTTCGTTAAAGGCGTCGAGGGCACGATTCCGCAATAAAATCCGGCAAGCAGGTTTTCGACAAATCCCTTGAGCCAAGGGATTTGTTGATTTAAGGCCGCGAGGGCGGATGTACCGCGAAAGCAATCGGCAGACGGGAGGGGGGCGGCCCCTCCCCCGTACGAAGGAGGACAACAACGATGCACGCTATCGAGATGCGCCGGATCGTCAAGCAGTTCGGGTCTGTCGTCGCCAATGATCACGTGGACTTTACGGCAGGGGCGGGAGAGATCCATGCGCTGCTCGGAGAAAACGGGGCGGGCAAAAGCACGATGATGTGCATGCTGTCCGGCGTCTACCGCCCCACGAGCGGAGAGATCCTGCTCCGCGGCGAGCAGGTCCGCATCCGATCGCCCAAGGACGCCGCCAAGCTCGGCGTCGGCATGGTGTTCCAGAACTTCAGGCTCGTCGCCACGCTGACGGCCGCGGAGAATATCGTGCTCGGCGAGCGCTCTTCCTTCTGGCGCGGCCCGAACTGGATGAAAAACAAGCAGCGGGAGATCAAGGGCCTGGCCCAAAAATTCGGCTTGGACTTCCCGGTCGACCGTCCGATCTGGCAGTTGTCGGTGGGCGAGCAGCAGCGCGTGGAGATCGTCAAGACGCTGTACCGGGGCGCGCAGTTCATCATTTTGGACGAACCGACCTCCGTGCTGACGCCCGGCGAGGCGGATCAGCTGTTCGAAACGCTGCGAACGATGAAAGCGGAGGGCAAGACCGTCATCGTGACGACGCACAAGCTGAAGGAAGTCATGGCCGTCGCCGACCGCATCTCGGTCATGCGCAAAGGGAAGATGATCCACGCGATCGACAAGAACGATACGAACGAAAAAAGAGCTGGCCAGGCTTATGGTCGGCAAAGAGATCGCCGCGCAGCGAGAACTGCCTGCCCGAACGCCCGGAAGGATGCTGCTCGAGGTCAATCGGCTTGAAGTCATGGCCGAGCACGGACGCAAAGCGTTGGACGGCTTGTCCCTCAGCATTCGCGCCGGGGAAATCGTAGGCGTCGCGGGCGTCGCGGGCAACGGGCAGAAGGAGCTGGCCGAAGTGCTGACCGGCCTCCTCCCTTGGCGGCGCGGACAGATCGAGTTCGACGGCAAGCCGCTTCGCAACGCGTCCGTACGCGGCGCGATCGAAGCCGGCATCTCGCACGTGCCGGAAAATCGCATGAAAAGCGGGCTGGCCGGCAGCCTCGGACTCGTCGACAATTTGCTGTTCAAGTCTTACCGGTCCGCCGACCGCGCCAGGCTCGGCTTTCTGCGCATCGGCCGCAACAAAGCCTGGGGACAGCGGCTGGTCGAGGAGTTCGACGTGCGGACGCCGGGCATCGACACGCCGGTGCAGCAGCTCTCGGGCGGCAATCAGCAGAAGCTGCTGCTGGCGCGCGAGATCCATCACGACCCGAAGCTGATGGTCGCGGTCCATCCGACGCAAGGTCTCGACGTCGGCGCGACCGAGGGCGTGCACCGGCTGCTCGCCAAGCTGCGCGCCGAGGACAAGAGCGTGCTGCTCATCTCGGAGGATCTCGACGAGGTGATGCAGCTCTCCGATCGCATCCTCGTCATCTTCGGCGGGCGCATCGTCGCCGAGCTGAACCGAGGAGAAGCGGATAGGGAGATCATCGGCATGTACATGGCCGGACTGCACGGAGCGGAGGAGGAAGCGATATGAGCAAGATCCAAGCCGCGTCCGCGCTGCCGCTCGAGCCGGCCGAAGCGCCGCGCCGCCGCCGCTGGTCGTACCGAATCGAGATCGATCCGTCGGGTACGCGCAATCCATGGTGGATCACGCCGCTCTCCATCCTGCTCGCGCTCGTGCTTTGCGGCATTTTCATCGCCGCCAACGGCATGAATCCGATGACCGTCTACGCGAAAATGATCAAAGGCGCCTTCGGCTCCTCGTTCGGCATCACCGAGACGCTCGTCAAGGCGATCCCGCTCCTCTTGTGCGGCATCGGCGTGGCGATCGCCTACCGCATCTCCGTCTGGAATATCGGCGCTGAAGGCCAGTTCCTCGTCGGCGCCGTCGCGGCGACGGCCGTCACGATTTGGTTCCCCGGCCTTCCGATTTACGGCACGATCCCGCTCATGGTCGTCTTCGCGATCGCCGCGGGCGGCATATGGGGTTTGCTTACGGCAATACCACGCACCTATTTCCAGGTCAACGAGCTCGTCACCTCGCTCATGCTGAACTACGTCGCGATCCTGCTGCTCGACTACTTCGTGTTCGGGCCATGGAAAGATCCGAAAGGCTTCAACTTCCCCCGGTACCCCGATGTTTAACGAAGCGCAGACGCTGCCGGCGCTCGGCGATACGCGGCTTCACTTCGGCCTCGTTTTCGCGCTGGTCGCCGTCGTCCTGTACGGACTGCTCGTCAAGTATACGAAGTGGGGCTACGAGCTGCGGCTCATCGGCGCCAATCCCGAAGCGGCCAAAAACGCAGGCATCCCGATCAAGCGTCACATTTTGCTCGTCATGCTCATCAGCGGAGGCCTCGCGGGTCTCGCCGGCATGGCGGAGGTGTCCGGCGTATCGCACAGGCTTATGTACGGCATCTCGCCGGGCTACGGCTATACGGCGATCATCGTCGCTTGGCTCGCCAAGCTGAATCCGGTCGGCCTCGTCGTCTCCGCCGTCCTGTTCGGCGGCCTGATCGTCGGCGGCTACAGCGTGCAGACGATCGGCTTGCCGTCGTCCATCTCCAATATGATTCAAGGCGCGATATTGTTTTTCCTGATCGCCGGCGGCATGTTCGGCAAGTTCCGGCTTCGGCGCAACGCTTCAGTAGAGGAGAGATCGACCATGGATACTTTCACGCAGATCGTCATCGCCGCGATCTCTTCCGGCACGCCGCTGCTGTTCGCCGCGCTCGGCGGCATCCTGATCGAACGCTCCGGCATCATTCAGCTCGGCGCGGAAGGGATCATGCTGCTCGGCGCCGTCATCTCCTGCATGACATTCATCCATACGGGCAGCCTGCCCCTCGCGCTGCTCGCGGTCGCCGGCATCAGCATCGCGCTCGGACTGGTGCACGCCTTCATGACGGTGACGCTTCGGGCGAACCAGACGGTGAGCGGTCTCGCGATGACGCTGTTCGGCACGGGCCTCAGCGCCTATCTCGGCAAGTCCGTCGCCGGCACCCCGATACCGGGTTCGGTGCCGAAGTTCGACCTGAACTTTTTGGACGGCGTGCCGTTCTTGGGCGACGTTTTCGGCCACTTGAACGTGCTCACTTGGTTCAGCTTCTTGCTCGTCGTCGTCTTGCATTTGTTCATTCACCGCACCTCCTGGGGACTGCACCTGCGCGCCATCGGCGACAATCCGGCGACCGCCGACGTCATGGGCATTCGCGTACAGACGTTCCGTTACGGCTACGTCATCGCCGGCACCATCCTGATCGGCCTGGCCGGCGCCGACATGCTGCTCGCCTACTCGCCGACCTGGACCGAAGGGATGACTGCCGGCCGCGGCTGGATCGCCGTCGCGCTCATCATTTTCGCCCGGTGGAACCCGGTTCGCGCGCTGCTCTGCGCTTACTTTTTCGGCGCGATGGACACGATTGGCTTCAAGATTCAGCTGATCGGCAGCGAGATTCCGTCTTACTTCCTTAAGATGATTCCTTACATCGTCACGATCCTCGTGCTCATGTATCTCGGCTGGCGCAGCCGCAACAAGCTGTCCGGCACGCCGCAATCGCTTGGACTGCCTTATATCCGGGAACAGCGATTCTAGTCGCGAAAAAGGGGGGAGAACGCCATGGCTCATTCGCACGAAGCGCATCAACGGTCTCCCTCCGTCTGGCATCCGGCTTCCGGGCGCGAAGCTTGGCGTCTGAAACGGGAGCTGGGCGAGGGAGCGGTATTCGTCGCCGGCGGCACGCTGCTGCGCACGCAGTGGGAGGCCGGACTCGCCCCTTACCCCGCGCAACTCATCGATCTGTCCGGCGCGGCGGACATGACCGGCATTAAACAATCGGACGAGGATGGCCGCGGCTGGCGAATCGGCGCCCTGGCGACGCTCGCGGAATGCCGCAGCCATCCCGGCCTAGCCGCGGACTTCCCGCTAGTGAAGGAAGCCGCGCGTCTCATCGCGGCGCCGGCGGTGCGCAACCTGGCGACGATCGGCGGCAACGTCCTTTCCCGTACGGGAGATATGGCGACCGCGCTGCTCGCGTTGGATACGGAGTTGCTATGGCTGAACGATGCCGGCACGCATGCCGAGCCGCTGTCGGCTTGGCTGGGCCGAGATCGAGAGGGTTTAAGCGGCGCGCCCGGCTTGTTGCTCGCGATCCTGCCTTCCGACGTTTCGGGCATCTCCATGATTTCGAAGACCAGGCGCTTTTGCGCTTTTCATAAAGTCGGCCGCCGCGAAGCGTTCGTCCCGCCGGTCGTGAACGTGGCGCTGAACGTCGCGTTCGACGAAGGCGGCGCGGTCGCGGATATCCGCATCGCGGCCGGCGGCGGAACGATGATCCCGGCGCGCCTGGCGGCCGCTGAAGCGCTGACGCTTGGCCGGACGCCCGACGCGTCGCTGCTTGCGGCGCTGCATGCGGCGGTCAACGACGAATACGCGCCCAAGCCGGATCCGTTCGTAGGCGAGGCATACCGGCGGATGACGGCGGCCAATCTCGTCGCGGCCGCGTTATGGAAGGCGGGCCTCGATGCCCGCGCGTCCGGAGAGGAGGGAGAGCCGTGCTGCTGAACCGAGATACGAGCGGCCGCCGTTGGCGCATCCGTCCCGACGGCCGCGGCAAAGTGACGGGCGAGCTGGAATACCTGACGGACTTGTCGCTGCCGAACATGCTCATCGGCCGGGTGCTCCGGAGTCCGCACCCGCACGCGTACATCCGCAGCGTGGACGTGTCTAAGGCGTTGGCGCTGCCGGGCGTGCACGCGGCGCTAACCGCGAAGGACGTGCCGGGGCTGAACCGTTTCGGCATCGCCCGCCCCGATTATCCGGTTTTCTGCGAGGATCGCGTCCGCTTCATCGGGGACGCCGTCGCGGCCATAGCCGCGGATTCCGACGAGCTCGCGGAGCTCGCGCTGGCGGCGATCGAGGTCGACTACGAGCCGCTGCCGGTCGTGGACGATCCCGAGCGCGCGATCCTGGGCGATTCGCCATTGTTGTACGAAGAAGGCAACGTGTTCCACCGCAACGGGTACAAGTTCGGCGATATCGAGGCCGGCTTCGCCGCAGCCGCGCATATCGTCGAGGAGATTTATTCCACGCCCCGGCAGATGCATACGTATATGGAAACCGAAGGCGGCTTGTTCGTGCCGGGCGAGGACGGCAGGCTCACGGCCTACTCCCCGACGCAGCACGGATTCATGGACCGGATGCAGCTGTCCCGGATTCTGGCGAAGCCCGAGGAGGACATCCGCATCGTATCGAGTCCGATCGGCGGCTCGTTCGGCGGCAAGGACGAGCTGAACGTGCAGCCGTACGGCGCCTTGCTGGCGCTGGCGACCGGCCGTCCCGTGAAGCTTCACAACTCCAGGTGGGAGTCGGTTCGCGCCGGCCTCAAGCGCCATCCGATGAAGATTACGATGAAAACGGGCGTAGACGCGGACGGACGGCTCGTCGCGCACCGGGCATACGTCATCGCCGACAAAGGTCCGTATTCGACGCTCGGCGCCGAGGTGCTGAACTTCGCGACGGAGCATGTCGTCGGTCCGTACCGTTTCAAGGCGGTGGACGTGGACACCGTGTCGGCCTTTACCAACAACGGAATGTCCGGGGAGTTCAGAGGCTTCGGAGGAAATCAGGCGATCTTCGCGCTGGAGGGACAGCTCGACCGGCTGGCCGCGCTGCTCGGCATGGACCCTTGGGAGCTGCGGCGCCGCAATCTGCGGCGAGCGGAGGATCCCGGCCCGCTCGGGCAGCCGATCTCGGTGACGGGCGGCGCCGGTCAGGTGTGGGCGTCGCTCGAGGGAAGCGCGCTTTGGCGAAGAAGAAGCGAGTCGCCTGCGCCGGTGTCGTCCGCGCCGTGGCTAAAGCGAGGCATCGGCGCCGCTTATGTCATGCACGGCGCAGGACTCGGCGTCGGGATCCCCGATCCTGCGGGCGGACGGCTGCAGCTGCGGGGGGACGGGAAGATCGAGGCCGTCTTCGGCTACGAGGAGTTCGGCCAGGGACTGATCGCGTCGCTCATGCAGATGCTGATCGAGACGTTCGGCTTCGCCGAGCGCGACATCGTCATCACGATCGGGGACACGGACGTCGTCCCCGACAGCGGCTCCACGACCGCCTCGCGGGCGACGAGCATGATGTGGCAATCGCTGCGCCGGCTCCGCGGCCCGTTCGCCGGAAAGCTGCTCGAGGCAGCTTCCCGCGCGCTCGCGCTGCCCGCGGAGACGCTGGCGATCGGCGAAGACGGCATCCGCGACGCCGGGGACGGCCGGCTTCTTTTAAGCTACGCCGCGCTCGCTGGGGCCGCCGGGCAACCGATCGCGGCGCAGGCGCACTTCAGTTATCCGACGTCGCCGGTCGACCGGGTCGGCGCGCATTATATGTATTCGTACTCCGCCGTGGCGGTCGAGGTCGAAGTGAACACCCTGACCGGGCGCGTGCATGTCGTCGACCAATACCATGCCGTCGCCGCCGGTCCCGTCGTTAATCCGCAAGGCTACCTCGGCCAGATCGAGGGGGGAAGCAGCATGGCGCTCGGCTTTGCGCTGACGGAGGACGCGGTCATGAGCGGCGGACATTACTTGACCAAAAACCTGGACACCTACCTTGTGCCGACGATCGTCGAGCACAACGGTGCCGTGACGGTGGACGCGATCGAAGAACTGCCCGAAGGCGACGAGCATGGGCCGCGGGGGCTGGGCGAGCTGGGCTCGGTGGGCTTGGCGCCGGCGATCGCGGAAGCGGTCTACCGGGCGACCGGCAAACGCGCGAGCAAGCTGCCGATCGATCCCGCCTTGCTGCAGGAACCGATCCGCTTCAATGAAGGAGGCGAGCGACATGATCGAGAGAGCGCCAATATCGGCGGGGCCTTCCGCCAAGCTTAACATCAACGTTAACGGCAGGGAGGCGGCGCTGGACGTCCCGCCGTCGAAGCGGCTGCTGCACGTGCTGCGCGAAGATCTGGGCCTTACCGGCACGAAGAGATCTTGCGAGATGGGGCGGTGCGGCGCCTGCATGGTGCTCGTGGACGGCAAAGCGGTCAATTCGTGCCTGGCGATGGCTTACCAATGCGAGGGCAAATCGGTCACGACGATCGAGGGCTTGTCCGAAGGCGGCTTGACGACGGTCCAGCGGTGCTTCCTCGAGGAAGGCGGGTATCAATGCGGCTACTGTACGCCGGGCATGGTCGTGTCGGTCACCGCGATGCTGGCGAACGATCCGTCGCCGAGCGACGCGGATATCGAGGAGGCGCTATCGGGCAATCTGTGCAGGTGCACCGGCTACGGCGGCATTTGGCGGGCGGTCAAAAAAAGCGATCGAGCTGAAAAAGGAGCAAACGGGATGAGCGGTAACGAGAAGGAGCTTCATTTGTTTTACATCCGCAAATGCGTGGAAGTGTCGCGCAAGGCGCGGTCCGCGGGCAATACGCCGTTCGGCTGCGTGCTGGTCGGTCCTGACGGCGACGTCCTCATGGAGCAGGGCAACGTCGAGATCACCGCTCGCGTCTGCACCGGCCATGCGGAGACGTCGCTCATGCAGCGCGCATCGCACGAATATCCGAAGGATTTTTTGTGGCGCAGCACGCTGTATTCGACGGCCGAGCCGTGCGCGATGTGCACGGGCGCGATCTATTGGGGCAACGTCGGACGGGTCGTGTACGGCATTTCCGAGCGTCGGCTGGCCGAGCTGACCGGCGACGACGAGCAAAATCCGACGCTCGACATGCCCTGCCGGGACATTCTGGCCAGGGGCCGAAAGCCGATCGAGGTCGTCGGGCCATTTCCCGAGATCGAGCATGAGGTCGTGGCGGTCCACGAGGGATATTGGAAATGAGCGGCGAGACGGTCGGGAAAATGTCGTTGTCGGTCATCAACGGGCTTGACCGGGAGCAGTTCATAACGGCGCTCGGCAGCGTGTTCGAACATTCGCCTTGGGTGGCGGAGGCTGCGTGGCCAGGTCGTCCGTATTCGTCGTTCGGCGCGCTTCACGAAGCGATGATGGACGTCGTCCGCAGGTCGCCGAAGGATCGGCTAATCGCGTTTTTGCGGGCGCATCCGGATCTCGGGACGCGGCTTGCCGTCACGCCTTATTCGGCGTCGGAGCAGGCCGGCGCGGGGCTCGACCGCTTGACGGCGGAGGAGTACGAGACCTTTACGAACCTGAACAAGGCGTACGTGGAGCGATTCGGCTTCCCGTTTATCCTCGCCGTAAAGGGCAAAGGCAAGAAAGAGATTCTGGAAGCGATGCGGATGCGCTCGAACCATGACGCGGAGCGGGAGCTGGCGGAAGCGATCGCGCAAATCTCGCGTATTACGGGCTTCAGGCTCGCGGATCTGCTGGCGGACGAATAGAAGGGAGGCGGCTAGGCATGAGCGGCAAACTGACGACCCATGTGCTCGATACGTCGATCGGGCGCCCTGCGGCTGGCATGCGCGTGCAATTGTTCGGCATAGGCGAAGGCTTGACGGCGCGAACGCTGCTTGGGGAAGCGTTCACGAACGAGGAAGGCAGGCTTGACGCTCCGCTGCTGGAAGGCGATCTGCTTGCGGAAGGGACATACGAGCTGCTTTTCGGCGTCGGCGATTATTTTCGGGGGAACGCGCATGCCTATTTTTTGAGCCAGGTGCCGATTCGATTCGAGGTATCGGAGCCGTCGAGCCATTATCACGTGCCGCTGCTGGTCTCGCCGGGCGGATACAGCACATACCGGGGCAGTTGAAAGGCGGTTCGGCGAAAGGAGAGATAGGAGATGGGGGACGGCTATGACCTGATCGTCAAAGGCGGCTTGGTCGCGCTGCCGGATGAAGCGGCGCATCTCGACATCGGCATTAAGGGCGGAAAAATCGCCGCGATCGGCGCGGACCTTCGCGCGTGCCCGGACACCGAGCTCGTCGATGCGCGGGACAAATGGGTGCTGCCGGGCATGGTGGACGCGCATGTCCATCTCAACGAGCCGGGCATGGGGCACTGGGAGGGCTTCGCGACGGGTTCCGCGGCGCTTGCGGCGGGCGGCTGCACGACGTTCGTCGACATGCCGCTGAACGGACTGCCCCCGACGGTGAACGCGGAGGCGCTTGCGATGAAGGCGGATCGCGCCGCAGGCGTATCGAGCGTCGACTATGCGTTCTGGGGCGGGCTCGTGCCGGGCAACGCGAACGACCTGAAGCCGCTTCACGAGGCCGGCGTCGCCGCCTTCAAGGCGTTTCTGTCCGATCCGGGCGGAGAAACGGAGGACCGATTCAGGGAAGTCGACGACGTAACGCTGCTGGAGGGCATGCGGACGATCGCTTCGTTCGGGGGGTCTCCTCGGCCTGCACGCGGAGAGCGACGCGATCACCTCGCGCCTCGCGGCGAAGGCAGCCGCCGAAGGCCGGACGGACGCGGTGGCCTTCATCGCCTCCCGGCCCGTCGTGGCGGAGCTCGAGGCGGTGAGCCGCGCGCTGCTGTTCGCGCGGGAGACGGGCTGCCGTCTGCACTTCGTGCACTTGAGCAGCCCGGAGGCGGTCGAGCTGATCGCCCGGGCGAAGCGAGAGGGGCTCGACGTCACGGCCGAGACATGCCCGCATTATCTAACGCTAAGCGACCGGGACATGGCGCGCATCGGCCCCGCGGCCAAATGCGCGCCGCCGATGCGCGACGATGCGCGGCGCGAGCGGCTGTGGGAGCAGGTCGCCGCGGGCTTGGTCGACGTGATCGCCTCGGATCACTCTCCTTCGCCGGAGGCTTGGAAGTCGATGGAGGGCCGCACGTTCATGAGCGCCTGGGGCGGCATCGCCGGCGCGCAGAGCAGCCTGGAGCTGATGCTGGACGAAGGCGCCGTGAAGCGGGGGCTTCCGCTGCCGCTCATCGCCAAGCTGCTCGCAGACGGTCCCGCGCGGCGTTTCGGGCTCGACGGCCGGAAGGGGCGGATCGCTGTCGGCCTGGACGCCGATCTGGCGATCGTCGATCCGGCGGCCGCCTATACGCTGAAGCGCGAGGATTTGTACCAAAGGCATCGACACAGTCCTTATATCGGAAGAACGTTCTCCTGCAGGGTCGTGAACACGTTCGTGCGCGGCCAGTTGGTTTATTCGCTGAACGAGGGAATCGTTCGAGCGGGCTGCGGCGAACCATTGAGCCCGCCGAGGAAAGGGTGAATCAGATGAGCCTGTCCGAAATTCCGATCGATGCCTTCAAAAACGAGATTATGGCGCTGCTGGACGAGATGGCCGCCCATACCGACGATCCGGAGGATCCGGGCGTCACAAGGCTGCTGTACGGCGTTTCCTGGCTCAGCGCGCAGGCGGCGCTGGCCGAACGCATGGAGGAAGCGGGATTAGCCGTCCGGTACGACAACGTGGGCAACCTATACGGACGTCTCCCGGGGAAGCGGGACGGCGAAGCGGCGGTGTTGACCGGTTCGCATGTCGATTCGGTCCGGCATGGAGGCAAGTTCGACGGCGCTTACGGCATCGCCGCCGGCATCGCGGCGCTCGGCTTTTTTGCGCCGGACGTACGGCAAGCCTTTGCGGCCGCTCGAGGTCGTCTCCTTTTGCGAGGAAGAGGGGAGCCGGTTTCCGATCGCTTATTGGGGCTCCGGCAATGCGGCCGGCATTTACGATTGGCGGCACGCCGGCGGATATAAAGACGAGGACGGCGTTTCCCTCGAAGAGGCGATGAGAGCCTCCGGCTTCGGCCGCGCGGACGGCCCGGACTGCCGGCTGCCGCCGCTTGCGGCTTTTGTGGAGCTGCACATCGAACAAGGGCTCGTGCTCGAGCATCGCAACCGGCGCATCGGCATCGTCGAGACGATCGTCGGACAGCGCAGGTATTCGCTCTCGATCGAAGGCGCGGCCAACCATGCCGGCACGACGCCGATGACGCTGCGCCAGGATGCGCTCGCCGGCGCGGCGGAGATCGCGCTGAAGCTCGAATCGCTCGCCTCGTCGTGGGGAGAGCCGCTCGTCGCCACGGTCGGCAAGCTCGAAGCGCGCCCGAATACGCCGAACGTCATCCCCGGTTTCGTCGAGATGACGCTCGATATCCGCCATTCGGACGAATGGAGCCTGTCGGCCTTTTCCGATCTCGTGCTCAGCGAGATTCAAAGGATCGCGGACCGGCGCCGGCTTAAGCTCGCGGTGACGCCATGGCTCGCGACCAAGCCCGTGCCGATGAGCGGGCGGCTGACCGCCCGCGTCGAGGCCGCTTGCGCGGGGCTGTCGCTGTCCTATCATCGCATGGTCAGCGGCGCCGGTCACGACGCGCAGCTGCTGGCGCCGCTTTGTCCGACCACGATGATATTCGTGCCTAGCCGCGCGGGAATCAGCCATTCGCCCGACGAATACACGTCGCCCGAGCAGCTTGCGGAAGGGGCTGCCGTGCTCGTTTCCGTCTTGTACGATCTGGCCTACAAGGAGTAGATGATCATGAGAGCATACGCTGAATTGTCGCCGTCGCCCCGCTCGATCATGACGCCGGGCCCGGTCGAGGTCGATCCCCGCGTGCTGCGCGCGCTGTCCTATCCGATCCTCGGCCAGTTCGACCCTGAATTCACCGCGCTCATGAACGACACGATGGAGATGCTGCGGCTCGTCTTCCGGACCGACAACCGTTGGGCGTATCCGGTCGACGGCACGTCGCGCTCCGGCATCGAGGCGGCATTGACGAGCCTGATCGAGCCCGGCGACAAGGTGCTGGTGCCCATCTACGGGCGGTTCGGCCATCTGCTGCACGAGATCGCGGAGCGCTGCGGCGCCGAGGTCGTGACGCTGGAGCAGGCATGGGGGCGCGTGTTCGATCCGGCGGATATCGCGGACGCGATCCGGCGGGAGCGTCCCCAGCTTGTCGCCGTCGTGCACGGCGAGACGTCGACGGGGCGCGTGCAGCCGCTGGACGGCATCGGCGCGGCGTGCCGCGAGACGGACGCGCTGCTCGTCGTCGACGCGGTCGCTACGCTCGGCGGCATGCCCGTGGAGACGGACGCCTGGCAGCTCGACGCCGTCGTCGGCGGGTCGCAGAAGTGTCTGTCCGTGCCGTCGGGCATGGCGCCGATCACCTACAACGCGCGTGCCGAAGCGAAAATTCTTGCGCGCAAGCGCGTGGAGCGGGGTCTGCGCGTCCCCGGCATGGCGAACCTCGAACCGGCGGAAGGGCGCCGGTTTATCCAGAGCAACTATCTGGATCTGGCCCAGCTGCAAGATTACTGGAGCGCCGCGCGGCTGAATCATCATACGGAGATGACCTGCATGCTTTACGGGCTGCGCGAAGGGCTGCGCATCGCGCTGCAGGAAGGTTTGGAGGCTCGCTGGGCCCGGCATCGCCGTCACGAGGCCGCGCTCGTCGCGGGGCTGGAAGCGATGGGGATGCGTCTGTTTGGCGACTCGTCGTGCAAAATGGCGGTCGTTACCTGCGTAGAGATTCCCGAAGGCATCGACGGCGAATCCGTGCGCGCGATGCTGCTGTCGATGTTCGGCATCGAGATCGCGAACTCTTTCGGCCCGCTTAAGGGACGGATCTGGCGCATCGGCACGATGGGCTACAGCTGCCGCAGGGACAATGTGCTTCGGCTGCTCGGCGCGTTCGAGGCGGTGCTTGCGAGGCACGGCGCAAGCGTCAAGACGGGGGCGGCTGTTCAGGCAGCGCTGGACGTTTACGAAGCGGGCGAGATTGAGTAAAGGCATAGATCCGGAATGCAGTCCCCTTTTCCTGCTGGGAAGGGGGCTTTTTGCTGCTGCATAGATGAGCCGTTACCATGTGATGCCGTAGATTCACATGCGATATTCGTCGATGGCTCAGCGTTTTAAATATAGAAGCAGATCAACGGTCTTACAACGGTCGTTGCCGAAGGTGGCGTCGGTTTGAAGTGCGCCGACCGTCTGCTATAATAAAGGTCGTAAACACGTGTTTACATCAATAATAACCCAAACGAATTTTGCGATAATGGAGGTGCGATTTCCGATGAAAACGGTAAAAGCCTTCGGTCCGCAGGATTTGCGCGTCGTCGATCGCGCGGATCCCGAACTTGGAACCGAGGATGTGCTGGTCGAGACCCGAGCCTGCGGCATTTGCGGATCGGATAAATGGTTCTGGCACGTCGAAACGCCGAGCGATTACGTGGCCGGGCACGAGGCCGCCGGCGTGATCGTCAGGACCGGCGCCGGCGTGACCGACTTCAAGCCGGGCGACCGGGTTGCCGTCAACAACGTGAAGGGCTGCGGCGAATGCGAATCATGCCGCGCGGGACGGTTCGTGCGATGCGGCAGCGCGCCGCTCGTCCATATGGGCTTCGGCTTCGCCGAACGGATGGCGGTGCCTGCGCGCAACTGCCTGCCGCTCGATCCCGCGATCGACTTCGAGCAGGGCGCGCTGCTGTTCGATAACTGGGGCACGCCTTACGCGGCGTTAAAGCGAACGCGTCTCGGCGCGGGCGACAGCGTGCTCGTAACGGGCTGCGGACCGATCGGCCTCGCGACCGTGGCGCTATGCAAGGCGAGGGGCGCCGTCGTGGCGGCCGTCGATCCGATCGCCGCGCGCAGAGAGGCCGCGCTGCGTCTTGGCGCATCCATCGCCTTCTCTCCGGACGAGGCCGCGGCAGGGCGGCTGCGCGAAGTTGCCGGCGATTCCGGCTTCGGATACGGCATTGACTGCTCGGGCAAGGCGGCCTCCTACGATCTAATCTTCGAGCACATCGCGATCGGGGGGCACGATCGTCACGATCGGAGAAGGCGCGAAGTTCCCGTTCGACTCGAGCCGTCTCATCCACAAGCATCTCACGCTCGTCGGGTCGCTGTATTCTTCGATGGAAGACGGCGCCGAGCTGCAGCGGATGGCGGTCGCGGGCGAGCTGGACCCGCTCGCGTTCGTGACGCACCGATTCCGTCTCGCGGACCTGCCGTCCGAATTCGGCAAGGTGATGGGCGGCGACGAGACGCTGCTTAAGGCAGTCGTATATAATGATGCGCCATTCGAAAACGAACCGGGGAGGACGTAAAGCATGCGATTGGGAAGCCAGCTTTTCGGAGATACGAGCACGCCTGAATCGTGGGTGAACGAGGTGCTTAAAGGCGGTTACCGTTCCGCCGTTTGTCCCGATTTGACCGATACGTCCGACGACGTCGTACGCGCCTATGTGCGAGCGGCGGAGGCGAACGACATTACGATCTCCGAGGTCGGCGCGTGGAGCAATCCGATCAGCCCCGACGAGGCGGTACGGCAGGAGGCGCTGGCCCATTGCAAACGGCGGCTAGCGCTCGCGGATGCGATCGGCGCGCGCTGCTGCGTCAATATCGCCGGATCCCGCGGCGAACAATGGGACGGTCCGCATCCGGACAACTTTTCGGACGATACCTTCGCGCTGATCGTAGACACCGTACGCGAGATTATCGACGCCGTGCAGCCGACGCGCACGTATTTCGCGCTGGAGACGATGCCCTGGATTTTTCCGGATTCCGCCGATACGTATCTCGCGCTCTTAAAAGCGATCGACCGCCGGGCGTTCGCCGTCCATTTCGACCCGGTCAACATGGTCTCGAGTCCGAGAATCTACTATAACAATGGCGACATGATCCGCGACTTTTTCGCCAAGCTCGGTCCGTATATCCGGAATTGTCATGCCAAAGACATCAAGCTGGCCGGCAAGCTAACGATGCATTTGGACGAGGTCGTGCCGGGCCGCGGCGGTCTGGACTATCGGACCTTTCTTCGGGAGCTGAACAAGCTGGACCCGGATACGTCGCTCATCGTCGAACATCTGCATGCGCCAGAAGAAGGCGCGGAAGCGGCGCGTTATATTCGTTCCGTGGCCCGGGAGCTGGATATTTCTTTATAAAAAAATGGGCGAAACCGCTCAACGGGTGTAACTTTTGGACGCGAAGGCGCGTCAGTGACCATGCAAAGGCTTGATCACTACACATCGCGCGTACAGAAGGGAGCATCATTATGAAAAAACAGAAATGGATCATACTTGCGACCGCGGCCGGGCTTCTCGCCGCGACGGGCGCCAGCGCGGCGGGACTCGTCGAGAAAGTGACCGGCCAGCTCCGCGGCGATATCTCCGTCACAGTGAACGGTGAACAAACGCAGCTTCATCCGGTATATATCAACGGAAAGGCTTATATACCGGTTCGCGATGCGGCCGAAGCTTTCGGTTACGGCATCACGTGGAATCAAAAGCAGTTGGATCTGACGAGCAAACAAACGCCTCCGGCGGAAGAAGCCGGCTATATTACGACCTCCGGGGTCGTAGCAAGCGCGACCGCGACCGCGGACGGCGGCGTCAGGCTCGAAGTGCTCGGTACCGGGCCGAATGCTTGGATCATCCTGACGGCCGACGCCAAGTCGACCATCTCCGATGCGGACGGCAAGAAGATCGCGGCAGCCGACCTCAAAGCCGGCATGCACGTCGTCGCCGAATACGGACCCGTCATCGCCATGAGCTATCCAGGGCAATCCCATGCAGCTTCCGTCACCGTAACGGCCGAGCGGCTCGTCAAGGAATCGGCCGTCTATTCCATTGAAAAAGCGGACGGAGGCTGGAAGATCCGATTCTCCGAATTGAAAAACGGCGTCGATACGCCCGTGCTTACCCTCCAGTCCGGCAAAGAAACGCGTCTCGTCGACAAGGAAGGCCGGCCGGCCGATTGGACGCAGCTTAAGCCCGGCACGCCGGTGCGGGCGTACTACGGCCCGACGGTTACCGAAGGCCAGGCCGCGCCGATCGATACGGTCGTCGTGCTGGAGGCACAGCCGACCGCCGAGCAGATCGCGGCTTACCGCGAGATCGCCTGGAAGCTCGTGCCGGCGGAGCAGATGCCGCACCTGCTGACCAAAAAAGAATGAAGCCCAGGTGGCCGTCATAGAACCGGACAGCGCCGGACTGATGCCTGCGGGCGACGCCGAGAAGAAGCGCGTCGAGGAGATCAAAGCTGCCGGCGGCAAGCTGATCGCCGTTTATTACAGCACGGATCAGGACGCGTTGATCGGACCGCTCACGATCGTGTTCGACCCGGAGACGGAGAAGCTGCTCGGCTTTTTCATGAGACGATAACCGCTCCTCCCGCCGGAACCCATGGCCTCGTTTTCCCGAGGCATGGGTTCTTTTTTATAGTGTTAAGGTATTTGCCTTGACAACGTCCGGGCGAAAGCTTATGATAGTTTTCGGACGCGGCGTGTCAAGTCGTTTCCCTTGACAGCATAGGAGTGATCGTGATGCAAGGAGAGCGCGCACTCGCGAAGACGACCCGGATGAACATGCTGTTCGATTTTTACGGGCCGCTGCTGACCGACAAGCAGCAGACGTTTCTGAAGTTTTATTACCACGACGATTACTCGCTCGGCGAGATCGCTTCGGACTTCGAGATCAGCCGGCAGGCGGTATACGAGCATCTGAAGCGGGCGGAGCAGGCGCTTGAGAGCTACGAGGACAAGCTCGGGCTCATGGCGCGGCACGTTCGGCTTCACGGCTGGCTGGACGCGCTCGACCGCCAGATCGGCGGGCTCCCGGAGCCGCACCGCGAGGCGTTGGCCAGGACGGCCGCAGGCCTCCGCGGATCGGAAGACGGCGAGCTTTGAACGCGAACCCGACTAATGATATGATTGAACGAATAGATGCGAGATTTTTGAAGAAGGGAGGGACCGGCTTATGGCATTCGAGGGATTGACGACAAGGCTTCAGAACGTGTTCGGCAAGCTGCGGGGCAAGGGCAAGCTGTCCGAGGACGACGTCAACGAGGCGATGCGCGAGGTGCGGCTGGCGCTGCTGGAGGCCGACGTTAACTTCAAGGTCGTCAAGGACTTCATCGCCAAAGTGAAGGAAAAGGCCGTCGGCCAGGAAGTGACGAAGAGCTTCACGCCCGGCATGGTCGTGGTCGATATCGTTCACAAGGAATTGATCGAGCTGATGGGCGGCACCCAGTCCAAGCTCGCGAAGTCGAACCGGCCTCCTACGGTCGTCCTGATGGCAGGCCTGCAGGGCGCGGGCAAGACGACGCTCGTGGGCAAGCTGGCGAAGCTGTTGCAGTCGCAGAACCACAAGCCGCTGCTCGTGGCAGGCGATATTTATCGCCCCGCCGCGATTAAGCAGCTCGAGGTGCTCGGCGGGCAGATCGACGTGCCGGTATTCTCCCTGGGCGACCAGGTCAGCCCGGTCGAGATCGCCCGGCAGGGCGTGGCGCGCGCCAAGGAAGAGGGCCGCGACTACGTGCTGATCGATACCGCGGGCCGGCTGCAGATCGACGAAGCGCTCATGGAAGAGATCAAGCAGATCCACGCGGCGGTTAATCCGGACGAGGTGCTGCTGGTCGTCGACGCCATGACCGGCCAGGAGGCCGTCAACGTGGCCAAGAGCTTCCACGAGCAGCTCGCGCTGACCGGCGTCGTGCTGACCAAGCTTGACGGCGACACCCGCGGCGGCGCCGCGCTGTCGGTCAAGGCGGTCACGGGCTGCCCGATCAAGTTCGCCTCCACGGGCGAGAAGATCGACCAGCTCGAGGCATTCCACCCCGACCGGATGGCGTCGCGGATCCTCGGCATGGGCGACATGCTGTCGCTCATCGAGAAGGCGCAGACGAACATCGACGAGGAAAAGGCGAAGGAGCTCGAGCGCAAGATGCGCACGGCCGAGTTCACCTTCGACGACTTCCTCGAGCAGATGGAGCAGGTCCGCAAGATGGGGCCGCTCGACCAGCTGCTCGACATGATGCCCGGCATGAACAAGCTGAAGGCCAATCCGAACTTCAAGATCGACGAAAAGCAGATCTCGCGCACCGAAGCGATCGCCAAGTCGATGACGAAGGCGGAGAAGCAGAAGCCCGATATGATCAACTACAGCAGGCGCAAGCGGATCGCGGCCGGCAGCGGCACGACCGTCGCCGACGTGAACCGGCTGCTCAAGCAGTTCGAGGACATGAAGAAGATGATGAAGCAATTCTCCGGCATGATGGGACCGAAGGGACCCAAGGGCGGGATGAAGGGCCTCAAGAATCTGCTCGGCGGCAAAGGCGGCAAGGGCATGAAGTTTCCTTTCTAATTCGCAAGGATCGAGATCTCGTTAAGGAGGTGAAAGTTTAAAATGGCAACTCGCATTCGTCTTAAGCGTATGGGCGCTCACAAAGCCCCTTTCTACCGCGTGGTCGTAGCTGATTCCCGCTCCCCGCGCGACGGCCGCTTCATCGAGGAGATCGGCATCTACAACCCGGTCGCTCAACCGGCCGAAGTGAAGATCGACGAGGAGAAGGCGCTGAAGTGGCTGCAATCCGGCGCGCAAGCGTCCGATACGGTCCGCAATCTCCTGAGCAAGGCTGGCGTTCTGAAGAAGTTCCACGAATCCAAGCTCTCGAAGTAAGACGTCGGATTTTTCCCGGAGGCTAACGGCCATGGAACGACTCATACGGGTTATTGCACAGGCATTGGTGGATCATCCGGAAGACGTACGAATTCAGGTCAAGGAAGACGCGCGAGGCCTGGTGTACGAGCTTACCGTTCATCCCGGCGATGTCGGCAAGGTCATCGGCAAGCAGGGGCGGATCGCGAAGGCGCTGCGCACGGTCGTCTCGTCCGCCGCGGTCAAGACCCACAAACGCGTCATCGTGGACATCGTATCCGAATAGCAGGCAGCTGAAGTCCGGGCGCGCGAACAGCGTACCGGGCTTTTTCGTCCTTTTGAGCTGAATGAAGGCGTATGCGCAGGCAGCGCATCGGGATATTCTATCGTAAAAGGGGGCGTTCCCTTGTCAGAGCAACAACTGTTGAACGTCGGCAAAATCGTCAATACGCACGGCGTGCGGGGCGAGATCAAGGTGTGGCCGCAAACGGACTTTCCCGAAGTCAGGTTCCGCGCGGGCAGCCGGCTCCTCCTCGTGAACCCGGAAGCCGGCGGACAGCCTGCGGAGGTCGAGGTCGTGAGCGCCCGCGAGCAAAAAAACATGTTCGTGGTGCGGCTGAAGGGCTGGGACGACATCAACCAGGTCGAGAAGTACAAAGGCTGGGAGCTGAAAGTCGAAGCCGCAGACCGCGTGGAGCTGGAAGAAGACGAATATTATTTGAGCGATATCGTCGGCTGCGCCGTCGTCACCGAGGAAGGCGAGGCGCTCGGCTTCGTCAAGGAGATTCTGTCCCCTGGCGCGAACGATGTCTGGGTCGTCAAGCGTCCGAAGGGCGGAGATCTGCTGCTGCCGTATATTGACGAGGTCGTCAAGGAAGTCGACATCGCCGCCCGCAAGGTCAAAGTTCATTTGATGGAAGGATTGCTCTGACGATGCGCGTAGACGTTCTGACGCTTTTCCCGGAGATGATCGAAGGCGTGTTCGGCAGCAGCATCTTGGGCAAAGCGCGCGATCGCGGGCTCGTCTCTCTGAATACGGTGAACTTTCGCGACTACGCCAACAACAAGCATAATACCGTCGACGACACGCCTTACGGGGGGCGGGGGCGGCATGGTGCTGAAGCCGGACCCGATTTTCGCTGCCGTAGAGGCGGTGACGGGAAGAAAAGCGCTGCCCGAACCGGGCGACAATGCGGCCGAGGCTGGGGCGCTAGCTCCGGAGTCGGAGATAGAAGGACAGGCAGAGACGGAAGGCTCGCGTCCGCCGCGCGTCATTCTGATGTGCCCGCAAGGAGAGACGTTCACGCAGTCGAAAGCGCAGGAGTTGTCCCGGGAGGCGCATCTCATCTTCATCTGCGGACATTACGAGGGCTACGACGAGCGTATCCGAAGCCATCTGGTGACGGACGAGCTGTCGATCGGGGATTACGTGCTCACGGGCGGAGAGCTGCCCGCCATGACCGTCGTCGACGCGGTCGTCAGGCTGCTGCCCGGCGTGCTGGGCAACGAGAGCTCCGCCGTCACCGACTCGTTCAGCGACGGCCTGCTTGAATACCCCCATTATACGCGTCCCGTTAATTTCCGCGGCCTTCAAGTACCGGACGTGCTGCTGTCGGGCCATCATGCGGAGATCGACAAATGGCGCAGGCAGCAATCGCTGCTGCGGACGCATGCTCGCCGACCGGAGCTGCTGGATCGTGCGGAGCTGACCGACAAGGAGAAAAAATGGCTCCAGGGCGCTGTTCACTCGCGGGACGAGAACGACGCTCGCTAAGGCGTCCTTTCCTCGGCGATGCGCAGTTTGCCGTCTGCTTGCATAAATTCGGACTTGAATGCGGCGGGCGTTTGTGATAAAATTTCAAATGTTGTGTATGTCGAAGCCTATGTTCGGCCTCGTGCCGCGAGGTTAAGGCATGATTAATCGGGCGGTCCTCTGCGCGCTACGATCCGGATACGAAGATTCGGGGGAGCGGCACGAACGTCTATGGCGGAAGGAGGGGACACCCCCATGAGTCTGATTCAAACGATCACCCAAGAGCAACTGCGCAAGGACATTCCGGCATTCCGTCCTGGCGACACGCTGAAGGTTCACGTTAAAGTCGTCGAGGGTTCCCGCGAGCGGGTACAACTTTTCGAAGGCGTCGTGATCAAGCGTCGCGGCGGCGGGATCAGCGAGACCTTTACGGTTCGCAAGATTTCCTACGGCGTCGGCGTCGAGCGTACTTTCCCGGTTCACTCGCCCCGCATCGAGAAGATCGAAGTGGCGCGCCGCGGTAAGGTTCGCCGTGCGAAGCTCTACTACCTGCGCAACCTGCGCGGCAAGGCAGCTCGCATCAAGGAAATTCGATAATGAAAAAGCAAGGGGGCTTGGCATTCGTTCAAGCCCTCTTTTTGCGTTCTTCGCGCAAGCGAATACATACCCTGCGGCGGGTATACTTAGCTGAGGCAGAAATGAGGCGAGCTTATGGATCAATCTGACAAACGGAATGAATGGGAGCAAACGGGGGAGCGCGTTCGGCGATTCGTCCGTACCCGGCTCGCCTTCCGGGCAATCCGTTCCGGAAGCTTCCCCTGGGGAGCCCGGCGCGAACGGGGCGCCTCCGCCCTCGCCCGGCGCCGGCAAGTCCAAAGCCGGCAGAGAAGCCGTCGAATGGGTCAAGGCGCTGGCGATCGCGGGCGTGCTCGTCGTATTGATACGCTGGCTGCTGTTCAACCCGTTTATCGTCGACGGCGAGTCGATGCAGCCGAACTTCTGGAACGGCGAACGGATCATCGTGAACAAGGCTTTGTACGATATTCGCAAGCCGAAGGCCGGGGAGGTCATCGTCTTTCACGTGCCGGACGAGCACAGGGACTATATCAAGCGGGTCATCGCCGTCGGCGGCGATACCGTCAAGGTCCAGGGCGACGACGTGTACGTCAACGGTACGAAGATTAAGGAACCGTATTTGCAGGATACGTACGACGAGATGCATGCGTCCGGTCAGCTGTACAACGATGAAAGATGGAGCAGCGACTTCCCGAACGAGACGTTCCCCGACGGCAAGGTGCCGAACGGCATGCTGTACGTCATGGGCGACAACCGTCCGAACAGCAAGGACAGCCGCATGATCGGCTATGTGCCGATCGACCGCGTCGTCGGCCGGGCCGAGCTCGTCTTCTGGCCGCTCGACAAGATCAAATATATCGGCAAAGGGTATTGAGCCGTACTTGACGCGATGCGTCTTGGATGACGGCGACGGCTGCCGAATAGACAAGCGGGCGCTGCCTGAGACGCATACTTAAGGAGGCCGTTTCATTTGACCATCCAATGGTTCCCCGGTCATATGACCCGGGCCAAAAGGCAAATCGAAGAAAAGCTTAAACTGATCGACGTCGTATTCGAACTGCTGGACGCGCGCATCCCCGAAGCGAGCCGCAATCCAATGATCGACGAGATCGTGGGCGGCAAGCCCAGGCTCATTTTGCTGAACAAGGCGGACCTGGCAGACCCGGTCGCGAACGCGGCTTGGTTGGCTCACTACCAGGCGCTCGGTCATAGCGCGCTCCTGATCGACTCCAGCACCGGCACGGGCGTCAAGGATATCGCGGTTCGCGTCCAGGCGCTGCTTAAGGAAAAGACCGATCGGCAGATCGCAAAAGGCCTTAAGCCGAGGCCCGCCCGCGCTTTGATCGTCGGCATTCCGAATGTAGGGAAGTCTACGCTGATCAACAAGCTGGCAGGACGAAGCGCGGCGGTAACCGGCGACAAGCCCGGCGTCACGAAGGGCCAGCAGTGGATCCGAACGGGCGGCGGACTTGAGCTGCTGGACACGCCGGGTATCTTGTGGCCGAAGTTCGAGGATGCCGATGTCGGCTTCAGGCTGGCCGCTACGGGCGCGATCAAAGAAGAAGTGCTCCACGTGGACGAGGTCGGCTGTACGCTGATCCGTTATCTGGCTGATGCGTACAGGGACACGATGGTCGAACGCTACGGATTGGACGCGCTCCCTGCGACGCTTCCGGATATGGCGTCGGCGGCGGACGTGCTGGCCGACATCGGCCGGCGCCGGGGCTGCCTCGGCAGCGGCGGTCACGTGGACTACGACAAGGCCGCGGGCGTTCTGCTGCGCGATCTGCGTTCCGGCAAGCTGGGGCGGATTTCGCTCGAATCGCCTGTAATCAGTTGAAGGCTCGTCGACTTCGGTCGGCGGGTCTTTTTTTATAGGGGCGATTGAATGGCGAAAAACAGTTGCCGGATCGACGCAGTTGACGGACAATAGAAGACAGAACAAATACGAACGCAGGCATCGAAGGCGGAGATGGAATTGAAAACCGAGATACCGATTGAAATCGACAGATTAGCCTATGAGCGAACGTTATGGACCGAGGGCGCCACGGCCATCGCCGGCGTGGACGAAGTCGGCAGAGGATGCTTGTTCGGCGACGTCGTCGCAGCGGCCGTCATATTGCCGCCTGGCCTCTTGCTCGAAGGGATCGACGATTCCAAGCGGCTGAGCGAGAAAAAGCGGGACGAGCTGTACGACCTCATTCTCGCGAACGCGGTCGCCTGGTCGGTCGGACGCGTCGACGCCGGGACGATCGACAAAATCAATATCCGGCAGGCTTCGCGCCTGGCGATGAAGCTCGCGGTCGAGGGGCTCGCGACGAAGCCGGATCACCTCTTGATCGACGCGGAAACGGTGGATTTGCTGCTCCCGCAAACGAAAATTATCAAGGGAGACCTGCTAAGCCAGTCGATCGGCGCGGCTTCGATTGTCGCCAAGGTGACGCGGGATCGGCTTTGCGAACAAATATGGGATTTGAATTACGCCGGATACGGCATCAAGGACCACAAGGGATACGCGACGAAGGTTCATCGCGAAGCGCTGCTCGCGCTGGGGCCGACGCCGCTGCATCGCAGGTCGTTTTTGACGAAGTACGACGCGGAGCAGCAAACGCTCTTTTAACGGATTGACGTGCCGCAACCGATAAACGAATACATAACCTTCAGCCCTGCCGAAGGCAGGCACGAGGAAGGAGCTGCGCCAAATTGGACATGAACATCGGTTCTTTGATGCGGGCGTTCATGAAGGACAGCCAGCCGTCCGACGTCAAAGCGCTGGAACTGCGGATCGGACAGATCGTGCGAGGCGTGCTGATCGAGATGCTGGACGGGCAGGACGCGCTCATGAACATCAACGGCGTGCCTGTCAGGGCCAAGCTCGAGGCGGATTTGTCCGTCGGCCAGAGCACGCTGCTGCAGGTGCGTCCGGACTCGTCTTCGGGGTTGATCTCCTTGCGGCCGCTGGCGGATGCCGCGCAGGCGGATGGGGCCGACGAGACGCTGATCCGCGAGGGCGTCAAAGCCTTCGGACTGCCCGAGCAGCCGTGGAGCCGCGAGCTGCTCCGCGGGCTCGCGCGCGACGGCTATCCCGTCACGCGCGATACGGCCGACTGGTTCGCGCAGGCGGCAACGGCCAAGCCGCCTGGCGCCGACGCGCAGGAGTGGATGAATGCGGCGGGGGGTCGCCTTCAGGCGAGGACTCCAGCCGACCGAGACGACGATCGGCTCGCTCAAGCAGGCGCTGTACGGACCGCCGCTGCATGAACAGCTGTCCACGCTGGCGGAGCTTGCGGGGCGGACGGCTGCCGACCCGTCGGTCAAGCCGGAAACGGCCGAAGCCACGCGGCGAATCTTGTCGCTGCTTAGCGAGGTGTCCGCGCTGGTCGACGGGCAGGCAGCGGACGACGCGAGCTTGATTACTCGCGCCGGCGAAAAGGCGGGAGGCGGCAATCGTGCGGCGGTTCAGGAGCCGGCGCCGAGCATGGAGCGGCAGACGGACGGCCTTGGCGGGCTCGCAGAGCCCGCCAAGGCGGGTCGGCAAGCCGCAGCCCGCCAAGAGGCCATTAGCCGTGAGGGCGTTATGCCGCAGCCCGCCTCTTCGGCGGTAGATCCCGAGGGCGCGGCGCATGGGGCGGAAGCGCCGGGCCGGCGGGCGCCGGATACGGCTGCGTCAGGATTGCAAAGCGCGGAGCCTTCGCCGGATGAGGCTGACGATGTTGCCGGATCCGGGCGAGGCCGAACCGATGCGGGAGCTTCGACCGTTCCCCCCGCGTACGGATGGCAGCTCCGGTACGGGCGATAGGTCCATCGTGTCGAGCGCGGACAAGGAGCCGTCTTGGATCGGCAAGCTGCTGAACGCGCTTGGCGCGAACCATGAGCATGCGGCGCTCAAAAGCGGAGCTTGGAGCGAGCTGCAGGCCGGCCTGTCGAACGGGGCGGACCCAACTTCGAACGAAGCGGCGCGGCAGGCCGATTCGTTAAAGAGCTTGCTGCTCGGACTGACCGCAAGCGACGATGCTCCGCCGGCGCTGCGCGAAGCGGCGCAAAACCTCGTCCAGCAAATTACGGGGCAGCAGCTCCTTCTCTCGGCGGAACGACAGAATACGGCGATGATGAGTCATTTGACCTTGTTCGTTCCGATGAAGGGACAGGACGGAGAAACGACGGCCAAAGTCCATATTGAAGCGCGGCGAGGCCGTCGCGGCGAGTTGGACCCGGACAATTGCAGGCTTCTGTTCGATCTCGATATGCGGCATATGGGACGTACCGTCGTCGACGTGCAGGTCGTCGATCGATCGGTCTCGCTTCGATTGTTGAACGACGACCCCGAAGTAGCGGAGCTGATCGAGGCTGCGAAGGGCGAGGCTGCGGATGGACTTAGATCGGCAGGATACCGGCTGATGTCTTTGACTGCAGCTCCCTATCCGGAGCGACCGGCCGCCGAGGCGAGCGCGCCCGAAGCCGGCCAAGCGCCCGGGGGCGCATATGCCGCCAAGCTTTACAAAGGCATCGATTATCGGGCTTAACCGGCCCGCACAAGGAAATAGCAAGGTGGGAAGCGTATGGAGCAGCCGAAAGGCAACGGACGGAAGGCCGGAGGGGCCGATCGTCCTGACGGAATCAGGGATGCAGTCGAAGGCGAACGCTACGTTCCCCGCAAGGCAGTCGCGCTCAAGTACAATCCGGAGATTCGGTCCGCGCCGGTGGTCGTCGCCAAAGGGAAAGGCGCCGTCGCCGAAGAAATATTGAAGCGCGCCGCGGAGAACGGCGTTCCCGTCCAAGAGGATGCTTCGCTCGTCGAAGTGCTTTCGAAGCTGGATTTGGAGCAGGAAATCCCGCAGGAGCTGTACCAGCTCGTTGCAGAAGTGCTGAGCTTCGTCTACCGGTCCGATAAGCGGGCGTCTCTGAGGAACGGAGGCCAACCGAATTGACGCGAAATCCGAGGTCGAGCGTTCGGAGGCCGGATCTTCGTAAAATGCGCGGGGACAACGCCGAAGCGGAAGCCGCCGTTTTTTTTGGAACGTCTGGGGTATCGCATACGCGAACGGAACTGGCGCTGCCGCACAGGGGGAGCTGGACATCATCGCGACGGACGGCGACGTTACCGTCATCGTAGAAGTCCGATCACGAAAGGAAAACGGCCGGTTCGGAACGGCGCTCGAAGCCGTCACGCCCCGCAAGTGCGTGCAGGTGCGCGCGACGGCCCAGGTCTATTTGCGGTTCGCGGGTCTGGAAGGGACGCGGACAAGGTTTGACGTCGTGGCGGTGACGAACGATGAGGCGGGCAGAATCACGGAAGTGCGGCATCTGATCGGGGCATTTTGAACGCTGCCGCTTGATCCTCAAGGTTGGCTGGATCATAGGCTGCAAAATTCCCGGCGGCTATTCCGTTGGCAATGGTTGACAAGCGGCCGATGCGTCATTAGACTTAACGGTAAGGAAATAAAATGGATGCGGAACGCAGGGAAGCACCTTGCTCCGGCGACGAAGATACGTTGCGGAGGGAAGGTGTATTTTTTATGTACTGCAAATTGTTAAGCGCCATCGTGCTCGGCGTTGAAGGCAAGCTCATTGAGGTCGAGGTGGACATCGCGGCAGGTTTGCCCCAGGTCAACGTGGTCGGACTGCCCGATCCTGCCGTTCGCGAGTCGATCGATCGCGCGAGGGCAGCCATTCAAAACGCAGGCATGAAGTTTCCGCTTGATCGCATTACGGTCAATTTGGCGCCCGCGGACATGCGCAAGCAAGGGAGCGCGTTCGACTTGGCGATCGCCGCTGGTATTCTGTGCGCGAGCGGCCAGATGCCGCAGGATGAGCTGGAGGGCGCCTTAATTATCGGAGAATTGTCGTTGAACGGGGATGTCAAGGCCGTACCGGGCGTGCTGGCGATGGCAGAGAATGCCCGATCGGGCGGGTTGCGACGCGTATACGTGCCGCCAGCTAGCGCCCATGAAGCCGGATTGATCGAAGGCATCGAGGTCAAATCGGTCGCGTCGCTGGCGGATTGGATTCGCGGCCGTAGCGGGACGAACGCTTCGTCGCAGCCTGTCGAGACGGCGCAGATTGGCGAGCCTGCTTTAGACGCCTCTCCAGACTTATCGGACGTTTCCGGTCAGCTGCAGGGCAAGCGGGCGCTCCTTATTGCCGCTGCGGGAATGCACAATCTGCTTTTTCTAGGGCCTCCGGGTACGGGCAAGACGATGCTTTGCAGGAGGCTGCCGTCACTGCTGCCGCCGCTTGCGGACGAAGAGGCGCTAGAGGTGACTAAGATCTACAGCGTAAGCGGAAAGTTTCAGGGCGCCCGCGCCGGCTTGATTCGAGCGCGTCCTTTTCGTGCGCCGCATCACACGATTTCGACATCGGGCTTGATCGGCGGAGGGCCCGTGCCCAAGCCTGGCGAAGTGACGCTTGCGCATCGCGGGGTTCTCTTTTTGGACGAATTGCCCGAATTCGGGCGAAGCGCGCTCGAGTCGCTCCGACAGCCGCTTGAAGACCGTCATGTGACGATCGGACGGGCGCGCGGCGTGACGCGCTTTCCCGCAAGCTTCATGTTGGCGGCCGCGATGAATCCCTGCGCCTGCGGCTATTGGGGCGGCGACCAGACCGAGCAGCCATGCACCTGCTCGGCCGGCTCGCTCGCCCGATATCGCGCCAGGATGTCCGGACCGCTGGCCGACCGGATCGACCTCCAAGTCGAGATTCCGAGACAGCCCGTCAGCTTCGGGGGGCGGCGGAATGTCGTCCGAAGAAGCGAGGGAAAAGCTGGGCGTCGCATACGAACGGCAGCAGCGGCGCTATGCAGAAGCCGGAATTCGGTGGAACAGCGAGCTGTCGGGACGATTGTTGGCCGTTCACGCAAAGCTTGCGAGCGACGCGGAGGCGCTTTTGACCGGCATGTATAGCAGGCTAGGCCTAAGTTATCGCGCTCACGACCGCATCTTGAAGTTGTCCCGGACCATCGCGGATCTCGAAGATTGCGATGCCGTACGTCTGGAGCATGTCGCCGAAGCGGTGCAGTATCGAGCGCTGGACAGACAAACGACAGGCTATGAGCCTGGCGCAATCCGACAAATGCAGGCTGCAGGAGACGGCGGCGAGCCGGAATCGTCTTCGCGAGGCGACGGAATCGCGGCAGATCGCAAAGCCGCAGTCAACTAGGGCAGTTGAAATCAACCACGGACACATGGGCGCGCCTATTAGAATCAAAGTGCGGAATCGATGAATATGGCGCCTGCCCATTGGGCCATGTTAAACATCGTGTGCCTCGTTTAAAGGCCTTTCATTCTCCTTTTTAGATGAAATCGTTGCCAAAGTCATCTAAAAGTTTGATGAAAAACAGAGGAACGCCAAGTCGAAAAGTGATACAATGGGTAAGGTTTGGTGCTTGTACGAAGTGCCTACAAGGTTGTTATGATGCGTTTTAAACGGGAGGATGCAGGGCCATGAATATTCATGAGTATCAAGGCAAGGAAGTCTTGAGACAGTACGGCGTCGCCGTACCTCGCGGCAAGGTCGCGTTTACGGTCGACGAAGCGGTCAAGGCTGCCGAAGAGCTCGGTACGGCCGTCTCGGTCGTCAAAGCGCAAATCCATGCCGGCGGACGCGGCAAGGCCGGCGGCGTCAAGGTAGCCAAAAGCCTGGACGAGGTTCGCCAATATGCCTCCGACATTCTCGGCAAGGTTCTGGTCACGCACCAGACGGGCCCGGAAGGCAAAGAAGTCAAGCGCCTGCTGATCGAAGAGGGCTGCGACATCAAAAAGGAATATTACGTCGGCTTGGTCGTCGACCGCGGCACCGGCCGCGTCGTCCTGATGGCTTCCGAAGAAGGCGGCACCGAGATCGAAGAAGTCGCCGCGCACTCCCCTGAGAAAATCATCAAGGAAATCGTCGATCCGGCGATCGGCCTGCAGACGTTCCAGGCTCGCCGCATCGCTTATGCCATCAACATTCCGAACGAACTCGTGAACAAAGCGGCGAAGTTCATGCTTTCGCTGTATCAAGCGTTCGTGGACAAGGATTGCTCCATCGCGGAGATCAATCCGCTGGTCGTCACCGGCGGCGGCGACGTCATGGCCCTCGACGCCAAGCTGAATTTCGATTCCAACGCGCTGTTCCGCCACAAGGATATCGTGGAGCTCCGCGACCTGGACGAAGAAGACGAGAAGGAAATCCAGGCTTCCAAATACGATCTGTCCTACATCGCGCTTGACGGCAACATCGGGTGCATGGTCAACGGCGCGGGCCTTGCTATGGCAACGATGGACATTATCAAATATTTCGGCGGAGAGCCGGCCAACTTCCTCGACGTCGGCGGCGGCGCGACGAAAGAGAAAGTAACCGAAGCATTCAAGATCATCCTGTCCGACGCGAACGTAAAGGGCATTTTCGTCAATATCTTCGGCGGCATCATGAAGTGCGACATCATCGCCGAGGGCGTCGTTGCCGCTGCGCGCGAGCTGGGTCTCGACAAGCCGCTCGTCGTTCGCCTCGAAGGCACGAATGTCAAGCTCGGCAAGGAAATTTTGAACAACTCCGGCCTCAACATCGTGGCCGCGGATTCGATGTCGGACGGCGCCCAGAAGATCGTCGCGCTGGTGAAATAATCAGGGAGAACCGGGGAGTGTGAAGTCATGAGCATCTTGATCGATAAAAATACGAAGGTCATTACCCAAGGCATCACGGGGGCAACTGGCGCGTTCCACGCCAAGGGCGCACTCGAATACGGCACGCAAATGGTCGGCGGCGTTACGCCGGGCAAGGGCGGCCAAACGATCGATTTCGATCTGGAGAACGGCACGAAGGTTACGCTGCCGATTTTCAACACGGTTCGGGAAGCCGTCGCCAAGACCGGCGCGACCGCGTCCGTCATTTACGTCGCGCCTCCGTTCGCGGCCGATTCGATCATCGAAGCGGTCGACGCGGAGCTGGACCTTGTCATCTGCATCACCGAAGGCATCCCGGTGCTCGACATGGTTAAGGTTAAGCGTTACATGGAGGGCAAAAAGACTCGCCTGATCGGACCGAACTGCCCTGGCGTCATCACGCCGGACGAGATCAAGATCGGCATCATGCCGGGCTACATTCACAAGAAGGGTCACGTCGGCGTCGTATCCCGTTCGGGCACGCTGACGTACGAAGCCGTGCATCAATTAACGACGCGCGGCATCGGCCAATCTTCCGCGGTGGGCATCGGCGGCGACCCTGTCAAAGGCTCCGAGTTCATCGATATTTTGAACCTGTTCAATGAAGACCCGGATACGTACGCGGTCATCATGATCGGCGAGATCGGCGGCACGGCCGAAGAAGAGGCGGCTGAATGGGTCAAAGCCAACATGACTAAGCCAGTCGTCGGCTTCATCGGCGGCGCTACGGCGCCTGCCGGCAAGCGTATGGGTCATGCAGGTGCGATTATCTCCGGCGGTAAAGGCACCGCTGCCGAGAAGATCAAAGTGCTCGAAGAATGCGGCATTCGCGTTGCGCCGACGCCTTCCGACATGGGCGCGACTTTGGTCGCGGTTCTCGAAGAGCGCGGCATGCTGGAGAAGTGCAAAAGCTAATTTTTAGACAAAATAGGCGATTTTTCGGATGGCAGGCAGCCTTCCGCGCTCCAAACGGAGCGTGGAAGGCTGTTTGTTTTATTGAAAAACAGGAAGGTTGTGCCGGGATTGCTCGAGCAGATGCGCGATACGTTGGCGGCGCTACACGAGACGGAAGGCGTCGGCTGGGAAACGATCAACACGATTATGGCAAAAGACGGTCTCAAGGACGCAGCGCTGCGAAGACCTGCCGAATGGCGGGAATTGGGGCTATCCGTCCGACGCTCGGAGGCGGTTGCCGCGAGCCTGGAAAGCCGACGAATGGAACAGCGCCGTGCCCGATGGGAGAAAACCGGACTATCCGTCATAACGGCGATGGATCCGGACTACCCGGATTTGCTTAGGCATATTTACAGACCGCCTTGGGTGCTCTATTATATTGGACGATTGGAATTGCTTGCTAGACCGCAGGTTGCCGTCGTCGGCACGCGCCAAGCGACGATATACGGCAAGCGGGCGGCCGAGGATTTATCGGCCGCATTCAGTCATGCCGGGCTCGCGGTAACGAGCGGAATGGCCAAAGGCATCGATGCCGCCGCCCATGCCGGCGCGCTTCGCGGCAGCGGCGGGACGGTGGCGGTGCTTGGCTCGCCGGCGGATGTGGTTTACCCGCCGGAAAACCGCGTGCTATACAGGCGAATCGTCGAAGAGGGCTTAATTGTCTCGATGACGCCGCCGGACGTCTCGATTCATCCCGGCATGTTTCCGATGCGCAATCGAATCATCGCGGGATTGTCGCTCGGAGTCGTCGTGGTGGAGGCGGCATCGCGCAGCGGGGCTTTGCTTACGGCAAACGAAGCGATCAAAGAAAATCGAGACGTATTCGCAGTCCCGGGTCCGATCAGCTCGCCGAGAAGCCGCGGCACGCTCGAGCTGCTTCGCGACGGAGCGGCCGCACAAGTGCTTGAAGCGGAGGATGTGATCAAGCATTACCGTCGCTATCTAGGCGGCGTTCGGATTCCCGCAATGCCTTCGTACAGCGAGCCGGAGCTGACAGAACAGGAAGCGCGGATATTCCGTCTGCTAGCCGACGGGCCCGCTTCCGCGGAGGAGTTGTGCCATCGCAGCGGCCTCACGTTTGGACTTTTACACGCGGTTCTGATATCTTTACAAATAAAGCAACGAATACACCAGCAGCCCGGTTCCGTATATATAGCCCTTTGAGCCGTCCCGTCGATTCCGGATTTTCCAGCGGACGACGGTCCAGCCAAGGGCCCGTTGACCGTAGGAGAGGAGGTTTTGACGTGGCGGATTCACTCGTCATCGTAGAATCCCCGGCCAAGGCCAAGACGATCGGCAAGTATTTAGGCAGCAAGTATATCGTCAAGGCATCCATGGGGCACATCCGCGATTTACCGAAAAGCCAGATCGGCGTGGAAGTGGAAAACGATTTTCAACCGAAATATATAACGATCAGAGGCAAGGGGAGCGTCCTCAAAGAGCTGAAGGACGCCAGCAAGCGGGTAAAGCGCGTCTATCTCGCGGCCGACCCCGATCGCGAAGGCGAAGCGATCGCATGGCATCTTGCCCATTATTTGGAGTTGAACGAAAAGGACGCTTGTCGCGTCGTATTTAATGAAATTACGAAGCAGGCCGTCAAAGACGCATTCAAGACGCCTCGCCCGATCAACATGGATCTTGTCAACGCGCAGCAAGCCCGGCGCGTGCTCGATCGGCTGGTCGGCTACAAGATCAGCCCGCTGCTTTGGAAAAAGTGAAAAAGGGCTTGAGCGCAGGCCGCGTTCAATCGGTTGCGGTCAAGCTGATCATGGACAGGGAAAACGAAATCAAGGTATTCGAGCCCGTCGAATATTGGAGCATCACCGCTCACTTGAAGCAGGGGGGCGTCTGCGTTCGAAGCGAAGTTCCATTCGCTGGCCGGCGACAAGAGCGAGCTTCACACCGAAGCGGACGTCAATAAAGTACTTGAAAAAATCGGCGATCGTCCGTTTACCGTCGGAGAGATCAAGGAAAAGGAAAGGCAGCGCAACCCTTCGCCGCCGTTTATTACGAGCTCCTTGCAGCAAGAAGCGGCACGAAAGCTGAACTTCCGCGCGTCCAAAACGATGCAGGTCGCTCAGCAGCTGTATGAAGGCGTCGACATCGGCGCCGAAGGAACGGTCGGTCTTATCACGTACATGCGTACGGACTCGACGCGCATCTCGCCGATCGCGCAAGAGGAAGCCAAAGGTTTCATCGAGGAAAAATACGGGGCGAGCTTCTACCCGGAAACGCCGCGCGTCTATTTAAAAAAAGAATGCCAACGCGCAGGACGCGCATGAGGCGATCAGGCCGACCTCGGTTATGCGAACGCCCGAAGAGGTCAAGCAATATCTGTCTCGCGATCAACTACGGCTCTACAAGCTCGTTTGGGAGCGCTTCGTCGCGAGCCAGATGTCTTCCGCCGTGCTCGACACGATGACGGTCGATCTGACGAGCGGAGAAGCGACATTCCGCGCGGCCGGCTCGAAGCTTAAATTCGCCGGGTTTATGAAGGTTTACGTTGAAGGCAGCGATGACGACACGCCTGACGAGGAGCGACTGCTGCCTGCGCTGACGACCGGAGACAAAGTGCTAACGGAGTCTGTCGAGCCGAAGCAGCACTTCACGCAGCCCCCTCCGCGTTATACTGAAGCACGCCTGGTGCGGGCGCTTGAGGAACTCGGTATCGGCCGTCCGAGCACGTACGCGCCGACGCTCGAGACGATTCAAAAACGTAACTATGTCGCCATCGAGGAGAAGAAGTTTTTCCCGACCGAGCTCGGGGGAACTCGTCATTCAACTGATGGAGGAGTTTTTTCCCGAAATCCTGGATGCCGAATTCACTGCGCATATGGAAGGCGACCTCGACCATGTCGAAGACGGCAAAGAAGATTGGGTGGACGTCATCGGCGAATTTTACAAGTCGTTCGAGAAGCGTCTTGAAGTGGCCGAGGAAGAAATGAAAGAAATCGAGATCAAAGACGAGCCTTCCGACGAGATCTGCGAGAAATGCGGCAGCCAGATGGTATACAAAATGGGCAGATTCGGCAAGTTCCTTGCTTGTTCGGGTTTTCCCGAATGCCGCAATACGAAGCCGATCGTCAAAGCGACTGGCGTCACTTGCCCGAAGTGCAAGAGCGGACAGGTCGTCGAGCGGCGCAGCAAAAAGGGACGCATGTTCTACGGCTGCGACAAGTATCCGGAATGCGACTTCGTCTCTTGGGACAAACCGGTACCGAAAGCTTGTCCCGATTGCGGCGGCATGATGGTGGAGAAACGCGTGAGAGGCCAGACGGAATGGCATTGCACTGCGTGCACGCATCAGGAAGAGGCTGCAGAACTCGAAGAAGCGTTCGACTAAAAATAGGCGGCTCTCCAGATCGCAAGCGCGTCTTGCGATCGAGAGAGCCGAATGCATTTGCAGGGCAGGAGGTAACTGATCGTGAATACATATCCATCCGTGACGGTGGTAGGGGCAGGACTTGCAGGCAGCGAAGCGGCTTGGCAGATCGCTTCCCAAGGCGTACCGGTTAAGCTGTACGAGATGAGGCCCGTTCGCAAAACGCCGGCCCACCACACCGACCGCTTCGCAGAACTCGTATGCAGCAATAGCTTAAGAGCCAACGGCCTGACCAATGCGGTCGGGGTACTTAAAGAAGAAATGAGACTGCTGCAATCGCTTATCTTGTCGGCTGCGGATCGCCATGCCGTGCCTGCTGGCGGCGCCCTTGCAGTAGACCGAGAAGGCTTTTCGGGCGAAGTGACGAGCCGCTTACGCGAGCATCCGCTCGTCACCGTCGTTAACGAAGAACTGTCCTCGATTCCGCAGGACGGCATCGTCGTCATCGCGACCGGGCCGCTGACCTCTCCTGAATTGTCGGCGCAGATCAAAGACTTGTTCGGCGAAGAATATTTTTATTTCTACGACGCGGCGGCGCCGATCGTCGAGAAAGACTCGATCGACATGGACAAAGTTTTTCTGGCATCGCGGTACGACAAAGGCGAAGCCGCTTATTTGAACTGTCCGATGACCGAGGAGCAATTCGACGCATTTTATGAGGCGCTCACGAACGCCGAGACGGCCGAGATCAAGGATTTCGAGAAGAAATGTATTTCGAAGGCTGCATGCCGATCGAAGTAATGGCGGGCCGCGGCAAGCAGACGGTGCTGTTCGGCCCGATGAAGCCGGTAGGCCTTGTCGATCCGCGGACCGGCAAACTGCCGCATGCGGTCATACAACTGCGGCAGGATAATGCAGCAGGCACGCTGTTCAATCTCGTCGGCTTTCAAACCCACCTAAAATGGGGCGAACAGAAGCGCGTATTCTCGTTGATCCCCGGGCTCGAAAATGCGGAATTCGTGCGTTACGGCGTTATGCATCGCAATACGTTCATCAATTCTCCGAAGCTGCTGCGGCCTACCTATCAATATCGGGAAAGAGATTCGCTCTTTTTCGCCGGACAGATGACCGGCGTCGAGGGATACGTCGAATCGGCTGCCTCCGGATTGATCGCAGGGCTGAATGCGGGCCGCCTCGCAAGGGGGCTGGCACCGGTGACGCTGTCTGAACACACGACGCTTGGCAGCATGGCGCATTACATTACGACGGCGGATTTTCGCCATTTTCAACCGATGAACGCAAACTTCGGATTGTTCCCGCCGCTGGGCAGGAAAGTGAAGAGCAAGAAAGAGAAAAACGAGGCGATCGCGGAACGCGCGCTTGAGGCGGTCCGGACATTCGCCGAGGAATCGCGGTTGGCGGGTTCTTAGGGCAAAAGCAATCGAAGCAGCGGCAGCGCATGATGAGCTGACCGCTTCTTTGGCGCAATAGATGCCGATTTCGAAAAAGGTCAATGTCGGACAAAGAACCGAAGCATGATTCATTGGCGATTTATGAAGGAGGAATAAGCATGGAAGCAACTTTTCACGCGACGACGATCTGCGCCGTCCGACACAATGGGAAGGGCGCGATCGCTGGAGACGGCCAGGTCACGTTCGGCAATAGCATGGTGATGAAGGCGTCGGCCAAAAAAGTGCGCCGTCTGTATCGCGGCCAGGTGCTGGCCGGATTTGCGGGCTCGGTCGCGGACGCGATTACGTTGTTCGAAAAGTTCGAAGGCAAGCTGGAAGAGCATCATGGCAACCTGCAGCGGGCCGCTGTCGAGCTTGCCAAAGACTGGCGATCGGATCGCGTACTGCGCCGTCTCGAGGCGATGCTGCTCGTCGTAGACGCCACGGGCATGCTGCTGTTGTCCGGGAACGGCGAGGTCATCGAGCCCGACGACGGGATCTTGGCGATCGGATCCGGCGGCAGTTTCGCCTTGTCCGCAGCTCGCGCATTGAAGCGCCATGCGCCGCAGCTTACGGCGGCTGAGATAGCGAGAAACGCGCTGCAGATCGCATCCGAAATTTGCGTATTCACGAACGACAATCTCGTCGTCGAAGAGATTTGAATCGGATAAGTGGAGGGATAGCGATGAACGATCAACTCACCCCGCGCCAGATCGTGGCCGAGCTGGATAAATATATCGTCGGTCAAAAACCCGCCAAGCGTTCGGTGGCCGTGGCGCTGCGCAACCGGTATCGCCGCAGCAGACTTCCCGACGAGCTGAGAGACGAGGTCGTGCCTAAAAACATATTGATGATCGGACCGACGGGCGTCGGGAAGACGGAAATCGCCCGCAGGCTTGCGAAGCTCGTTCATGCGCCTTTTATCAAGCTTGAAGCGACGAAGTTTACCGAGGTCGGCTACGTAGGTCGCGACGTCGAATCAATGATTCGGGATCTCGTCGAAACCTCGATCCGCATGGTGAAGGAAGAACGGACGGAAATGGTGAAAGATAAGGCCGTCCGCGCGGCCAATGAGCGGTTAGCCGCATTGCTCGCGCCTTCTCCGGCAAAGGCGAAGTCGCAGCGCAATCCGCTGGAGATGCTTTTCGGCGGCAATGCGAACGCGCAGGCCGAGGAGCCCGAACCGGTCGACGCGGATCTTGTCTCCAAGCGTGCCGAGCTCTTATCCAAGCTCGAAGGCGGCAAGCTGGAAAACGAACTTGTCGAGGTCGAGGTCGAAGACCAGACGCCATCGATGATGGATCTGTTTTCCGGTCCCGGACAGGAGCAAATGGGCCAGAACATGCAGGAAATGCTAAGCCAGTTCATGCCTAAAAAGCGGAAAAAGCGCAAGCTGCCCGTCCGCGACGCCCGCAAGGTGCTCGTACAGGAAGAAGCGGGCAAGTTGATCGACATGGACGAGGTCGTCGCCGAGTCGGTTCGGCGCGCTGAACAATCCGGCATTATTTTCCTGGACGAGATCGACAAGATCGCCAGCAACGGCCGCGGGCAGGGGCCTGACGTGTCGCGTGAGGGCGTGCAGCGCGACATTTTGCCGATCGTCGAGGGCTCGACCGTCGTGACCAAATACGGTCCAGTCAAGACGGATTATATCTTGTTCATTGCCGCGGGCGCCTTCCATGTCGCGAAGCCGTCGGACCTGATTCCCGAGCTCCAAGGGCGTTTTCCGATCCGTGTCGAGCTGAGCAGCTTGACGGACGAAGATTTCGTACGAATCCTTACGGAACCGGAAAATGCGTTGACAAAACAATACGCGGCGCTGCTGCGCACCGAAGGGATCGAGGTAGAATTCACGCGGGAGGCGATCTCGGAGCTGGCGAATATGGCGCAGGACGTGAACCGCAATACCGAAAATATCGGCGCGCGGCGGCTTCATACGCTGCTCGAGAAACTGCTTGAGGATTTGTCCTTCGAGGCGCCGGAGCTGCAGCTCGAGCGACTGGAGATCACGCCGGAGTATGTGCGGGAAAAGCTCGGCACGATTGCGAGCAATCGCGATTTAAGCCAATATATATTGTAAAAGCCGTTGCTTAAGTCAGGCAGGAGGAAGCAGTCATGACGCTGTTGGAAAAGACCCGCACGCTGAACGCGCTGTTGCAGAAGGCCGCGGGGAAATCGTTAAGCTTTCGAGAAATGGCCGAAGGCTTGCGAGGGACGCTTACGGGCGGCGTGTTCGTCGTTAGCAGGCGCGGAAAAATATTAGGGGCCGCTTTACCTTCTCATTTTCAGGAATGGATGCTGAAGCAAGAAGGACAAGAAGAATATCGTTTTCCGAACGAAACGAACGCGCGACTGCTTCGAATCGAGACGACGGCGGTAGATGTTGACGTACAGTCGCTCTTGGCGCCGGTCGATATCGCTTTTGCGGACACACATGTGACAATTGTTCCAATTATTGGAGGAGGGGATCGATTAGGGACTATAGTCCTTGCCCGAGAAGGGGGCCCTTTCGGCGACGATCACCTCATCCTTGCGGAATACGGTTCTACAATTATCGGCATGGAGATCTTAAGGGAACGGGCGGAAGAAGCCGAACTGGAATCACGAAGCAAGACCGTCGTCGCGATCGCGGTCAGTTCGCTATCATTCAGCGAGTTGGAGGCGGTCGACCAGATTTTTGAGGAATTAGAAGGAAAAGAAGGCCTTCTCGTCGCATCGAAGGTCGCGGACAGAGCGGGAATTACGAGGTCTGTCATCGTAAATGCGCTTCGAAAGCTGGAAAGCGCCGGGGTTATTGAGACGCGGTCGCTTGGTATGAAAGGGACTTACATTCGAATTATGAATCCGAAATTGCTGCCGGAATTGGCGGCTAGAAAATCCTGAATATCCCAGATATAAACAATAATTGCCCTAAACTTCCTCGTGAAGATTAGGGCTTTTTTCTTATTGTCAGATTAGGTCCGCTCATAGATGATATCTTTAGAATTTTTTAATCTCCTATATATCGACTTTTTTCCACTTCCGATGAAGACTTTGTCGAAAAAAAAGAGGAATTTGGATTTTTAGGACGAAGTTATTATTAGAGAAGTGATAGTTTTCTAATAAAGGGGGTAGAGACATGGATTTGCTGAGCGGCGTAAGCTACCAGCGGCTCGAGGGCGCATTGCATGCGGCTTCGTTGAGGCAGAGCGTTCTGCAAAACAATGTGGCCAATGTCGATACGCCTAACTTTAAAAGGTCGGACGTTCAATTCGAGCAACTGCTGAGTCAGGCGATGGACAACACTGGGCGATCGACAATAATCGGGAAACGCACGGATCCGAGACATATCGCGATTGGCGCTTCGGGCTCGCTTCCGGACGCGCAAGTGCTGACGGACAAGACGACGATTTTTAACAACAGCGGCAACAACGTAGATATCGACAGCGAGATGACCAAGCTTGCCGAGAATCAACTGCGTTATAACTTATATATCCAACAGCTGAACCATGACGTAAAGATGATGCGCACAGGAATGGGTAAATAAGCGTACGCTTTGAACCAAAGGAAGACCCACTCGAGGAGGGGCATTAATGATTCTGGGAAGCTTCGATATCAGCGCTTCCGCCTTGACCGCGCAAAGATTGCGCATGGACGTCATTTCGTCGAACATCGCGAATGCGGAAACGACGCGCGCATCGTATGTCGACGGCAAATTCGTTCCTTATCGCAGGAAAATGGTAGAAGTCGCGCCAGTCGACACGACGTTCCAAAATTTGTTGAATGACAAGATGGACGCGACGGGCGCCCAGGGCGTTAAAGTGACGGCGATCAAGGACGACCAGACGCCATTCAAACAGGTATACAATCCTACTCATCCCGACGCCGACGCAAACGGCATGGTCAGCATGCCTAACGTTGACGTGTTGAAGGAAATGGTCGACATGATCTCGGCTACGCGTTCCTACGAAGCCAGCGTCACGGCCCTCAATGCCAGCAAATCGATGTTCTCCAAAACGCTTGAGATCGGCAGAGGCACTTAATTTATGTATTTGCTCTCAGTATCCATGAACATCATTACCCATGCGAGGATGGATTGAAACATGATTATAAATAATCTTTTGGGCGCTTCCGGCATTACGGCCGCTTCGATGTCCCAGCTTCAAAACGCGCAGGCCGGAACGACGCCTTCCGAAGCGACGGCAAGCTTTGCGGATTTCCTGAAAAAGGCCGTAGATAGCGTAGCTGCTCAAGAGCAAAATTCGCATGAAGTGACGGATCAATTTATAGTAGGAAACGCGGATGTGAGCGATGTAATGATCGCTTCCACCAAAGCCGAACTCAGTCTCGAGATGACCGCTCAAGTTCGCAATAAAGTGGTCGAGGCCTACCAAGAAGTCATGCGGATGCAGATGTAACTTGGGTTAGACAAGCATCCAAAGTCCGCAGATGAGGTGAAATTGTGAACGAAAGATGGGCCCGCTTGAGAGATAGACTGATCGGTTTTTGGAATCAATACAGCAAAAAGCAAAAATGGATATTAGCTTCTTCCGCGGCGTTTATTCTGATCTTTATCATTTTCATTTCCTATTTGCTTACGCGAACGCAGTACGAGCTGGCCTTCCAGGATCTCGACAGCGGCGACGCGGCGGCTATCATGGAGTATCTGAACGGGAGCGGCATTCCTTACAAGCTCGGCGATGGCGGCACGAGCATTTCCGTTCCGAGCGCATCGGCGGACAAAGTAAGGGTCGATGTCGGTTCTCAAGGTCTCGTGCAAAACGGCAGCATCGGGTTCGAGGAACTGAGCCAATCTTCCTCGACGATCGGCACGACCGATCAGGAATTCAAGGTGAAGTACCGCAACGCGCTGAACGGTGAAGTGCAGCAGTTGCTCCAAGGCATGCAGGGCGTCAAGAAGGCGAAGGTGCTGATCAATCTGCCCGAAGAATCCGTTTTCCTCAACGATTCGGACAAGGAGCTCGCGACGGCTTCCGTGCAGATCACCTTCAAACCCGGATACCGGCCTAAACAAGAAGAGATCGACAGCTATTACAAACTGGTCAAGACATCGGTCCCGAATCTCGAATACGACGGCATCACGATTACAAGCACGACAGGAGATCTCGCTCCATCCGCCAAGCTTGGGGGTACGGGAGCGGTCGGAGGCAGCGCCCTCGACGAGCAGTTCGCGATACAAAAACAGTACGAGAGCGGCGTAAAGACGAACATTCAATCGATATTGGCCAAGACGGTCGGCATGGACAATTTCGTCGTCAGCGTCGTATCGACGCTCAATTTCGATCAGAGATCTACGCAGCTCAATCTGGTCAAGCCGCTTGATAACAACGACAACAAAGGCATCGTTATCAGCGAGCAGACGCAAAGCGAATCGACGACCGGCGGCACGGGAACGGCAGGCGGCGTCGCGGGCACCGGATCGACCGACGTGCCGAACTATCCGTCCGGGGGGCACTTCCGGAACGGCGAGCTCCGAGAGCACGAGCGGCACGACGAACTACGAACCGAGCCGGGAAACGACGAACATTGCGTACGCGCCTTATCAGGTCAAGGATCTCGCGATCAGCGTAGCCGTCGATTCGACGGTCATGACGCCGGAGAAGCAGACGCAGCTCGAACAAATGCTCCGCAACAATGTGCGGATCTTGCTTGCGGATTCCGGACAAACGTTGTCGGACGCGGACCTAGCAAATCGCGTTTCCGTCGTGTCGCAGGAATTTTCTAACGAGTCCGCGGGTAGCGGTGGCGTATCCTCCTCGTCGCTCTGGCTGGCGGGAATCGGCGTAGCGGCGCTAGCGCTGCTGGGCGGTGCCGGATATTTGGTATACCGCAGACGCAAAAACGCAAGGGAAGCCGAAGCTGCGGCCGCGCAAGAACTGCTCGACGCGCCGCGCGCGGAGCTGCCGACGATCGACATCGAGAGCGTAACGAACGAGAGCCAGGTCCGCAAGCAGCTCGAAGGGCTCGCGAAGCGCAAACCGGACGAATTCGTCAATCTATTGCGCACATGGCTGGTGGATGAATAGAGGTGGCATATATGGCTAAAGGAACGCAAATGCAGCTGAGCGGCCGGCAAAAAGCGGCGATTCTGCTCATCACGCTCGGACCCGAAGTGTCCGCTCAAGTTTTCAAGCATCTGCGGGAGGAAGAAATCGAGCAGCTTACGCTCGAAATCGCCAACGTCCGCAAAGTCGATCACAACGAAAAGGAATCGATCCTCAGCGAGTTCCATCAAATATGCGTAGCGCAGGAGTACTTGACGCAAGGCGGCATCACTTACGCCAAGGAAATTCTCGAGAAGGCGCTCGGCTCGCAAAAGGCGAACGACATTTTGAATCGTCTGACCGCAACGCTTCAAGTGAGGCCTTTCGATTTCGCTCGCAAGGCGGAGCCGACGCAAATCTTGAATTTTATCCAAAACGAAAACTCGCAAACGATCGCGCTCGTGCTTTCTTACCTTGCGCCCGAGCAATCGTCGGCGGTTCTGTCCTCGCTGCCGACCGAAAAGCAAGCCGATGTCGCCAGAAGAATCGCATTGATGGACAGCACTTCGCCGGATGTCATCGCACAGGTAGAGCGGGTGCTCGAGCAGAAGCTTTCGTCGACCGTCACCCAGGATTACACGAATGCTGGCGGCATCGAAGCGATCGTTCAAATTTTGAACGGCGTAGACCGCGGTACGGAGCGCACCATCCTCGATTCGCTCGAGATTCAGGATCCGGAGCTGGCCGAAGAGATCAAGAAGCGGATGTTCGTGTTCGAGGATATCGTCAATCTCGACAATCGTTCGATCCAACGGATCATCCGCGACGTCGAAAGTGCGGATCTGCAGCTGGCGCTCAAAGTCGCGAGCGAAGAAGTGCGAGACGCGATTTTCCGCAACATGTCGAAGCGCATGGCCGAGACGTTCCGCGAAGAGATGGAATACATGGGTCCCGTCCGCTTGCGCGACGTCGAAGAAGCGCAGACGCGCATCGTAGCGACGATTCGCAGGCTCGAGGAGTCCGGCGAGATCATCATCGCTCGCGGCGGAGGAGACGATATCATTGTCTAATCTGATCAAATCCTCTCATGTCATTTCAGTCGAACAACTGAAGCGGTTAGAGCAGATTCGATTCGTCTCTCAATCGATGAAGCACGGCGGCGCCGATTCTGATGAAGATGAAGCGGTCGGCGCAGAGACGCTTCAGCTTAAAGACCGGATATTGGCCGATGCCGAGGAGACGGCGAAGGACATTCTTCAGGACGCATCCGAGCAGGCGAGCCGAATCTTGACCGAAGCCGAAGCGGAAGCGGCGGCGTGGTGGGAGGGGCGAAGGGCTGAAGATGCCGAATTCGTAGAAGATGCTAAGCGCAGAGGCTATGAGGAAGGCTTCGCAAGCGGTGCTGAGCAAGCTGAGCATCAGACGCTGGCCAGGATGGATCAGATGATGCAGGAAGCGCAGCGCGTCGTGTCGCAGGCGTACGAGGCCAAAGCGCGAATCATTGCCGAAGCGGAGCGATTCGTCGTCGAGCTGAGCTGCGACATCGCCGGCAAAATCGTGCGCGGCGCCTTGGAAGGCGCGCCGGAGAAGGCGCTGGACCTGATGAAGCAGGCATTGGCACGGCGCAAGGAGCAGGGGATCATCACGCTGTGCGTCGCGCCCGATCAGTTCGAATTCGTGGAAGCAGCCAAAGACGAGCTCGCGCTGTCCGTCGATTCGCAAGCGGAGCTTCAGATCGTCCCTGACCCTACGGTTAGAGGGGGGTGGCTGCGTGATCCGATCCGCCTACGGCAGCATCGACGCTAGAGTCGATACGCAGCTGGAGACGATTCGCGAAGAACTGCTGCAAATCGCGGCTCATTCTACCGAAGAAGGGGCGAACGCGGATGGCGCTTGATCTCGGGAAATACGCCGAGGCGCTGAAGCATATCGATCCGGTCCGCGTAAACGGCAAAGTGGCGCAGATCATCGGCCTGACCGTGGAGTCCGAAGGGCCGGATGCGGCGATCGGCGAGGTATGCCTCATCTATCCGGTTCGGGGCGGTTCTCCGATCGAGGCTGAGGTCGTCGGCTTTCGCGACAACCGCGTACTGTTGATGCCCTTAGGCGAGCTTCAGGCGATCGGGCCCGGCTGCGACGTCGTCGCAACCGGACGGCCGCTGACCGTGCAGGTCGGATCCGAGCTGCTCGGACAAGTGCTCGACGGACTCGGCCGACCGCTCGACGGCGGGAGATTGCCGGCGCGAATGCCCAGGTATTCGACGCAAAGCATACCGAGCAATCCGCTCAAGCGCCCGCGCGTGACCGATCCGCTGGGAACCGGCGTTCGCTGCATCGACGGTTTGCTGACCGTCGGGCAAGGACAACGGATGGGTATATTCGCCGGTTCGGGCGTAGGCAAGAGCACGCTGCTTGGCATGATCGCGCGCAATACGTCGGCGGACGTCAACGTCATCGCCCTGATCGGAGAGCGCGGACGGGAAGTGCTCGAGTTCATCGAACGCGATCTTGGCCCCGAAGGTCTTGCCAGATCCGTCGTCATCGTGGCGACATCCGACCAGCCTGCATTGATTCGGATCAAAGGCGCGTTAATCGCCACTTCGATCGCAGAGTACTTCAGGGACCGCGGCATGAACGTCATGATGATGATGGATTCGGTCACGCGGTACGCGATGGCGCTCCGCGAGGTCGGACTCGCCATCGGAGAGCCGCCGGCTACGCGAGGCTATACGCCGTCGGTTTTCGCCGCGCTGCCGAAGCTGCTCGAGCGGGCGGGGACGGGACCTGCCGGATCCATTACCGCTTTTTATACCGTGCTGGTAGACGGCGACGACATGAACGAGCCGATCGCGGACGCCGTTCGCGGCATCTTGGACGGCCACATCGTATTAAGCAGGCATTTGGCCCACAAAGGGCACTTTCCGGCCATCGACGTACTGGCCAGCATCAGCCGCGTCATGAAGGATATCGTCGCCTCCGAGCAGCAGGATGCCGCAGAACAATTGAAGCGTTTGTTATCCGTCTATCGCGATTCGGAGGATTTGATCAATATCGGCGCGTACCAGCGGGGGACGAACCCCCAGATCGATAAAGCCATTCAATTTATCGACGCCATCAACGATTACTGCAGGCAGCGGACAACGGAAAAGCTGACGCTGCAGCAGGCGCAGGAACGGTTGGTCATTGACTTCTACAAGAGATGAGGCTGAATATTCTTGCGGTTCCGATATCCTTTTGCAGAAGATCGTAGATCTTAAGGGAAGCGAGAAGTCGATGGCGGAATGGGAATACGCCGCGTCGCTCGGACGTCTTCGTAGCGAAGAAGAGCAGCTCGAACAGCTCCGACAGGAGCGCGGCGCATACGAACGCGAGTTGTCAGAACGTTCGTCGCGACCGACTGCGCTAGCCGAGCTTCACCTGCTGCAGGATTACATCTCTTTTTTGGACGACAGGATCAGGCAACAAAGACAAGGCGTGCGCGCGGCCGAGGAGCATGTCCAGCAGCGTCAGGTTTTCCTCACCGACAAAATGGTGGACGAGAAGGTATGGCAAAACGCACGCTCCAAATCGCTGCAAAAGTACCGGCAGGAAGCGCTCATCCGCGAGCAGAACGAATTGGACGAAATTGCGCTGCGGAGAGCATCGGCCAGAAGGTAACTTAGTCAGCTCGATGAATGGAGGGGAAGGCCGTGGCGGATGCCAGCGCGGAAAAAAACGGCTATTCCGGATTTGAACGTTTTCTCTTTTTTATAACGCCGATCGTATTTACGGCAATCTTGTTGTTCGTCCTGCTGCTCATGTTCAATCCTTCCTGGCGCGAGAAAGCGCAGACGATCGGCAATCAAATACCGGTCATCGATTCGCTCGTTCCGGACGTGAAAAGCACCGTAGATCCCGCGCAGCAGTCGGAGGTCGAGTCGGTAAGCGAGGCTCGTACGAAATTAGCCGAGCTAAAGGCGCTTTTGTCGCAGCGCGATGCTGCGCTTAAGGCCGCTGACGCCAAAAGCGTCACGCAGCAGAAGACGATCGCGGATCTTCAGGAAAAGATCGCCGCTCTCGACAAACAGGCGAGCGACCATCAGATCAACCAGGATGCCTATCAAGCCAAGATCCGCGGGCTGGCCGATATGTACGGCAAGATGACGCCAGGCAAGGCCGCTCCGATTATGGAGAGTTTGACTGCCGAGGAAGCGGCGCTCGTCATGGGCGCGATGAACGATGCCTCCAGAGGCCGCATCCTCGAAAAGATGACCCCGGCTGTAGCGGCGGATATCACGATGCGGCTTAAGGATGCCGACGGCGTGACCAACCAGCAGATCGCGGCGCTTCAAGCCAGAGTCAAACAACTGGAAAGCAAGACGAAGACGGCGTCGAGTCCGCTCGACAGCGCTGCACTCGCGAGCACCTTCTCTTCGATGAACGCAGCAAGCGCGGCTGATCTCTTGCTGAAGATGGCGAGCACGGAGCAGACGAAAACGCTGCGGATCCTGAGCGCGATGGATAACACCGCCAGATCCGGCGTACTCGCGGCCATGTCGCAAAAAGACGCGGAAAAGGCTGCGACGCTCGTAAGCAAGCTTGTACCGGCAAACCCATAAACGAGGCTCGACGGACGATCCTCATCGAAGGGAGGTGAAAACAATGAATGTTCAATCGACGAACGCAACGGCAAGCGCGAACGCTAGCGGTACGGGCTCGTCCAAAAGTTCGGTCGCAGCCGGCATTTTCCAGGGCGTGTTGGTACAAAAGATTGACGCAGCGGGCACGACCGCCGGTGCGGGGACGGCAAATCCCACTCCGATGGCAGGATTGCTCGGCATGCTAACCGCAGTATTAGGCGCATCGCCTGAGGATTCGAACGGCGAAGTCTCGACGGATGGCGAAAGCGAGCTCGCCCAGCTGCTGAACGGGCTGGAGGACAAGCTCGGTCAGGTCGATCAGGACACCCAGTCTTCTGATTCGCTGCTGGAGAAAATGGCGGAGCTGCTGGCCAGTCTCCAAGCGCTGCTGCAACAAAATGCGGGGCAAGCCGCCGTTCCCGGGAACGCGGTAACCGACGCTCTGCAGAACGGAGTCGCAACGAGCGCGCCGTTCGCCGAGCAAGCGCAGATTTCTGTCATCGTGCCGGCACTGAGGGACGCGATCCAAACGGTGCGCTCGATGCTGGAGAACGGTCAAATGTCGGCGGCCGAGGTAGCCGAAGCCGGGGCGGGGATTCAACGATTCCTGCAAACGGAGCAGCCGGGTCCCTCGCAGACCAAAACCGATCGCAAACCGCTAGGGACGACGCTAGGGGCGTCTGCCGTACAATCATCCGAACCGGATGCCGACGTTGGCGATACTGCCGCTTCTCAGGCTGAGGTCAAACGATCCTATCCGGTATTCAAGGAGCCGGTCGTCTACTGGAACCTGCATGCTTCGTCCGCGCAGGGTGAAGGCGCCGCTTCCGAACAAGCGACGCTCGCGGATGCGACTGTCGATACTGAGGAGCAACCGGTGAATCTTAACTGGCAACCGATCGCTTCAGATGCCGGCATTAAAGCGGATTTCTCTGCTAACGTCAAACAGCAGGCGCCTGTGACGGTCCCGGGGCATCAATTCGCGGAGCAGATGGACAAGTTTCTCGTGAAGCAGTTTAAGCTGACGGGCGGAAACGGGATCTCCGAAGCGAACATCAATTTGCATCCGGAGCATCTGGGCGAAATGCAGATTCGCCTATCGATTCAAAACGGCGTCCTGAACGCGCAATTCGTTACGCACAATGAAGCTGCCAAGGAATTGCTCGAAACTCAAATGGCGCAGCTTAAAGGAACACTCCAGAATCAAGGCATCCAGGTAGAACGGGTGGAGGTCGTTCAACAGCAGCAACCCGCTGCGGACAGCCCGTCCTTTATGAACCAGGAGCAGCGGAGGCGGCAATCGCAGGGCGGCGAATCGAAACGGTCTACGGACGCCGTAGAAACCTTGGAGGAATTCGAAGAGGAGCTCGAACGATCCGCCACCTTAAGAGAAGCAGGCTTCGGCGGTTCCCTCAACGTCACGGCATAAGTAAAGCAAGGAGGTGACCGAAAAAATGGCAACGATCTCGAAAACGGTTTGGTCGAACTATTCGACCTTGAACAAGACGGAACCTACTGGAGCGAGCTCGGAGCTCGGCAAAGATCAATTCATGAAGATTCTGCTGACGCAGCTTCAAAATCAAGATCCGATGGAGCCGATGCAGGACAAAGATTTCATCGCTCAAATGGCGACTTTCTCGTCTCTAGAACAGACGATGAACATGGCCACCGAGTTGCATAGCTTGAGCCAATCCGCGGCGTTAGCCTCCAGTCTGATCGGCAAGCAGGTCGAATGGCTCGGCGCGACGGATAATGGTTCGACGGTAACGAAGTCGGGCGTCGTCGATTCGATCAAGATGAAAAACGGAGACCAGTTCGCCGTTATCGGCAAAGACGAAGTGGCGATCAAGGACTTGACGTCCGTGACCATCGCCGCGCAGGAGGGCGAGGCGGAGACCGGTGAATGATCCGCTGTCCGGTCTGAGCGTCGGACGCGCAGGCAGGCCTGCCATTCCATTGACGTCGGCGACGCGTCAAGGGTTGCGCAATACGGAAGAATCGAAGTCGCCGGACGGCATAGCATTTAAAACGATGCTAGCCTCAGAATCGCTGAAATTCAGCCATCATGCCGAACAGCGTCTTTCCCAACGAGGCATCAAGCTCGGTCCCGAACAGTTGAGCGCGATCGCATCGGCCGTGGATCAAGCTTCCGCGAAGGGCGCCAAAGACTCGCTCGTGCTTTACCGGAACGTGGCGATGATCGTCAACGTACCGAGCCGCACCGTCGTAACGGCCATGGACGACAAGTCGATGCAACAGCACGTGTTCACCAACATCGATAGCGCCGTCTTCGTAAAATAGCCAAGCAGAAAAGGCCGGACCTCCCGAGGAGGCCTGTACCGTGGAATGATTGAAGCGGTTCGTCTGCGAAGGAAACTTAAATGGAGAGTGAATTTTAATGTTGCGTTCCATGTATTCGGGCGTATCCGGCATGCGGGGATTCCAAACCAAACTCGACGTTATCGGCAACAATATCGCGAATGTCAATACGGTCGGCTTCAAGGCAGGCCGCGTTATGTTCAAGGACATTTTGAGCCAGTCGATGTCCGGCGTCACGTCGCCAGTCGAGGGGACTTCCGGCGGCGTTAACGCCAAACAGATCGGTCTGGGCGTTTCGGTCGCTTCGATCGACAACGTGCATACGGCGGGAAGCGCGATGACCACGAACGTGCCGACCGACCTGCGGATCGACGGCGACGGATTTTTCGCAGTCAAGCCTAGCGGAGACTCCGATGCGACTTATCTGACGCGCGCAGGCAACTTCACGCTCGACGCGAACCGTCAATTGGTCAACGGCGACGGGATGTTCGTCGTATCCGCCGACGGAGACGCGCCGATCACGCTGGATGAGGGCGTAACCTCGTTCTCCATCTCTCAGAACGGCAGCATCGTCTCGATCGACCAAGACGGCAATCAGGTGGATACCGGCATTCAAATCGGCGTCGCCAAGGTCGTCAACCCGAGCGGTTTGGAAAAGATCGGCGGCAATTTGTACCGCGTAACGCCGAACGCGAATCCGGGAGGCGAGCTGAATCTCGGCGCCGCGCAAGACGCGGAACGCGGCACGGGCACGATCGTTGCCGGCCAGTTGGAAATGTCGAACGTCGACCTGACAAGCGAATTCACGGAGATGATCGTCGCGCAGCGCGGATTCCAGGCGAACTCGCGTATCATCACCACTTCGGACTCGATCCTCGAAGAAGTCGTGAACCTGAAGCGTTAATCGTTAGTATCCGCATCATAATGATCACACGCAAGTCCAGAATCACCGCGGGAGGGGGAATCCCTCCCCAATCACGGAGGGATTCCCATGATCGCCGTCACGCGGCTTAACGGAACGCAATTTTTTATTAATGCCCTGCTGATCGAATCGGTAGAGCAGACGCCGGATACGCTCGTCACGCTCACGACCGGCAAAAAATACATCGTCGTCGAAAATAGTTCGGATGTGATCCGCTCCATTCGCCATTACCTGCGAAGCATTGGTATCATGGCTGCGCTCACGAGTCCGTCCGATACGCAAACGGAGGGAGCTTCTTCATGAAAAAAATGTTGCCTTGGCTTGTATCTCTGCTTCTGGCGATCACGCTGATCGTGATCGCCGGGCTCTATTCCTGGTCCACTTTCTTCGGCAAGAAAGACGCCGTAGACACGGAAACGGCGGTACAGGAGAGCGTGAAGCACGTAGAGGCCGAAGCGCTCTCCGCGGAAGAACGGAGCAAGGTCACATCCGATTTAAACGATATAAAAACGAACTTGTCCGATACGAACTACATCGTAATCTTCGGCTTCACCTTCCAACTGGACAACGCAAAAGCGAAAGCCGAATTCGACGAGATCAAAGACAGCGTCATCAAGCCCATCATCAATCGCGCGCTCTGGAATACGACGCCGGACGAGATGCAAGGCACGAAGGGCAAGGACGAGCTGGTGGCCGAGCTGCTGAACGAGATCAATCCGGTGCTCACCAAAGGCAAGGTCGTCAAGATCGGCATTACGAACTTCTTAATGCAAGAGCTGTAAGTCGCGCCGGATACGGGAAAGGGGTGAACAAAATTGGTTGACGTTCTGTCTCAAAACGAGATCGACGCCTTGCTGGCTGCGCTGTCCTCCGGCGAGATGGACGCCGAGGAGCTTCGCAAGGAGGATACCCAGAAGAAGGTCAGAGCTTACGACTTTAAACGGGCGACGCGATTCTCCAAAGACCACATCCGAAGCTTGACGCGTATCCATGAGAACTTCGCGCGCTTTCTGACGACGTATTTTTCTGCTCAACTGCGGACGTTCGTTCAGATCAATGTCGTGCAGGTCGAGCAGCTGCCTTACGATGAATTCATCCGATCCATCCCGAAGATGACGATTCTGAACATTTTCGAAGCGGAACCGCTCGAGGGTCGAATGGTGTTGGAGGTACACCCCAACGTTGCCTTCGCCATGCTCGACAGGCTGCTTGGCGGCGCGGGCTCCGCACCGTCCAAGATCGGCAGCTTGACCGAGATCGAGAATATCATCATGGAGAAAATATTCAGCCGCGCGCTGGAGACGCTGCAGGAAGCCTGGCGAACCGTCATCGATATCGAGCCAAGACTTGAGGCGCTGGAGACGAATCCGCAGTTCATGCAGATCGTATCGCCGAACGAGACCATCGCCTTGATCTCGCTCAGCACGAAGATCGGAGATACGACCGGGATGATCAATTTATGCATACCGCATGTCGTTATCGAGCCGATCATGTCCAAGCTGTCCGTGCACCACTGGTTCGTATCCCAAAAGAAATCGCGTGCGCCTGAAGAATTCAGGCAGTTGGAGCAGCGGGTCACGAAAGCGAAGCTGCCGATCGCGGCGGAACTCGGATCCTCTCAAATCTCGATCCACGAGTTTTTAAATCTCGGCGTCGGCGACGTCATTACGCTCGGCAAGAGCGTAGACAGCGGCCTGGATATTAAAGTCGGGGACAAGCTGAAGTATATCGGCAGCCCCGGCACGGTTCGGGACAAGATTGCGGTCCAGATCCTCGAGATCATCGACGAAGGAGTGGAAGAAGCCCATGACGAGTAAGGATTACTTGTCCCAGGAGGAGATTGACGCCCTGCTGAGGCAATCTGCCGGCGATCAGGAACCGGCGCCCGCGGCGCATGCTGAGATGCATATCGACGACTATCTCACGCCGCTGGAACAAGACGCGCTCGGGGAGATCGGCAATATTACGTTCGGCAGCGCGGCTACCGCGCTATCGACGCTGCTGAGCAGAAAGGTCGACATTACGACGCCGAAAGTGTCGATGATCTCTCGCGATAAATTCGTCAGCGAGTTTCCGAGACCGCATGTCGCCGTTCACGTGGATTATGTAGACGGCTTCGAAGGCATCAATTCGCTGGTGATCAAGACGCATGATGCGCAAGTGATCGCAGACTTGATGCTCGGCGGCGAAGGCAACGTGCAGACCGAAGAGTTGAATGAGATTCATATCAGCGCCGTTCAAGAAGCGATGAATCAAATGATGGGTTCGTCGGCGACGTCGATGTCGACGATCTTCAATCGCTTCGTGAACATCTCTCCGCCGGCGGTCGACGTAATGGACGTTCAAAAGAACACCGGCATCGAAAAGATACCGCCTGATAAAGTGTTCGTTAAAATTTCGTTCCGCCTGAAAATCGGAGACTTGATCGATTCGACGATTATGCAGCTCCTGACGGTGGCGTTCGCCAAAGAACTCGTACACTCGCTCATCGGCGGCATGGACGAAACGCCGGCTCCGGCTGCGGCGCCAGCCGCGCAGGCCCTGCAGCCCAGCGCTCCGGCTGCGCAGGCGCCTCAGTACGCGCCTCCGCCGCAAGCTGCAGCGCCGCAACCACAAGCTCAACCTGCATACGACTATCCGCCGCCCGGCGCATATCCGCCTCCTGGATACCCGCCGCAGCAGCCGATGTATGCACAGCCTCAGTACGCTCAACCTCAATATGCTCAACCGCAATACGCCATGCCGCCGCAGCAGCCGCAAACCCTTGGCGGACCGGCTGGCCGCAATGTCAACGTACAGCCTGTTCAGTTTGCGGGGTTCCCTGCCGGGGGCGGCGCGCACGCGGACGAGACCAATTTGAATCTTTTGCTTGACATACCGCTTCGAGTCACAGTAGAGTTGGGCCGGACGCACAAACAAATCAAGGATATTCTAGAGCTGTCCCAAGGCTCGATCATCGAGCTGGACAAGCTGGCCGGCGAGCCGGTGGATATTCTGGTCAACAACAAGCTGATCGCCAAAGGCGAAGTCGTCGTCATCGACGAGAACTTTGGCGTTCGTGTGACAGACATCGTCAGTCAGTGGGATCGCGTTCAAAAAAATCCAATAATCAGCATCCTGGGAGGAAATCGTTATGGCAAATCGTATTTTGGTCGTGGACGACGCAGCATTCATGCGCATGATGATTCGAGACATCTTGACGAAAAACGGTTATGAGGTCGTAGGAGAAGCGCAAGACGGCTCGCAAGCGATCGAAAAATTCAAGGAATTGTCCCCGGACCTCATCACGATGGACATTACGATGCCCGAAATGGACGGTATCGCAGCGCTGAAGGAAATCCGCAAAATGGACTCCAACGCTAAAGTCATCATGTGCTCCGCGATGGGCCAGCAAGCGATGGTCATCGACGCGATTCAAGCCGGCGCCAAAGACTTTATCGTGAAGCCGTTCCAAGCGGACCGCGTTATCGAAGCGATCAAAAAAACGCTGGGTTGACGGGCGAACGAACGGCATGACCTCATCTTGGGATATGTTGTGGGTGCTGCTCGTGCTGCTGATGATGATCGGCGGCATCGTGATGCTGCTTCGATTCGTCGGCAGACGCAACCGCGGGTGGTGGGTCAACCGATCCATGCGGTCGCTCGGCGGATTGACGCTAGGCGCGAACAAGTCGATGCAGATCGTCGAGTGGAACAATCGCATCTACGTGCTAGGCGTAGGGGAAAATGTACAGCTGCTGGAGTCTATCACAGACCCCGAAGTCGTGGCGGCTCTAATCGCCCAATATGATCATGCCGATGCGTCCGCCAAGTCTCCGGTTCCTCCTTGGCTCAAGCAATGGCTGAACCGCAGGGGCGACACTTCCGAATCCTCCGGCGTCGTCGAACGCGGTACGGATGCGAGCAGCTTTGAACAAACGTTGGAAAAACGCCTGCGTCAGCTGTCCGAGCGCAAGCAGCAGGTCGATCGCCTGCTGTCGGACAGCCGGCCAGCGGATCGGACGGAAGAACCATGAAACGCAAATTAATGTTTAGTTTTGTTTTGAGCGCCGGTACGTTATTCGCCGCGGCCTCGTCCGTTTACGCCGAGCCGATCATCAGCATCACGGCCGGCGACGGCACTCAGCCTGTGGGAGCTTCGTCTTTGTCGCTGCTGCTCATGCTGACCGTCCTGAGTTTGGCGCCATCGATTTTGGTGCTGATGACGAGCTTTACGCGTATCGTCATCGTGCTCGGATTCGTCCGCACGTCGCTCGGCACGCAGACGACGCCGCCCAATCAAGTGCTGATCGGGCTTGCCTTATTTCTCACCTTTTTTATAATGGCTCCGACGATTTCACAGGTGAACGAACAGGCGGTTCAGCCCTATCTCAAGGGCGAGATCACGCAGACGGTCGCCCTGGAAAAAGCTTCGGTGCCGATGAAAGCCTTTATGTACAAACATACGCGAGAGAAAGACCTGCTGTTATTCTTGAACTATACGAAGACGGCGAAGCCGGCATCTTATCAGGATATCCCGATCACGGTGCTCGTGCCCGCCTATGCGATCAGCGAACTTAAGACCGCGTTTCAAATGGGATTCATGATCTTTATTCCCTTTCTCGTAATCGATATGGTCGTCGCCAGTACGTTGATGGCCATGGGGATGATGATGCTGCCCCCCGTCATGATCTCGCTTCCGTTCAAGATCCTGTTGTTCGTGCTCGTGGACGGTTGGTATCTGATCGTCAAATCGCTCCTGACGAGTTTTCAAACTTGACGGAGCAAGAGGGGAAGATCGCTAGTGAGTGCGGAATTCGTAATCGGGTTGGCCGGACAAGCGCTGTTCACCGTTCTTAAAGTGAGCGCGCCTATGCTGGTCATCGGTCTCGTCGTGGGCCTGCTCGTCAGCATATTCCAAGCGACGACGCAGATCCAAGAGCAGACGCTTGCTTTTATACCAAAGATCGTAGCCGTGTTTTTGGCCATTCTGGTGTTCGGTCCTTGGATTCTGAATACGATGGTCGACTTTACCGGCCACTTGCTGGGCAATCTGGCGAATTACATCGGCTGATATGACGATCCAAGATATCATGCAGGTCGTGCCAGCCTATATGCTCGTCCTTTGTCGAATTTCATCGTTTGTGCTCGTAGCGCCGATTTTTTCGTCTCGCTCGCTCCCGCGAACGTTTAAAGCAGGCATTAGCGTTTATATCTCTCTTCTCGTGTTTTTGACGGTGGGCTTCGATTCTCCGGTACCGACCGATGCCGCTTATATCGGGGCGGTTCTTAAGGAAATATTGGCCGGACTGGTGATCGGTTATACCGCAACCCTTTTTTTTACTTTGATTCAAACCGCCGGTACGCTTATCGATACGCAGATCGGTCTAGGTATTGCGAATATTCTCGACCCGATCTCGGGCATTTCGGCGCCACTGTTCGGCAATCTAAAATTCATGCTGATGATGCTCGTGTTCTTGTCTACAAACGGCCATCATTACCTGTTGGGCGCGATCATGAACAGCTATAAATGGTTACCTTTAGACAATCGTTTTTTTCAGACGATATATGAAGGTAGATTGACGGATTTCCTCGTCCATACGTTCGCGGATACGTTTATGCTTGCGCTGCAAATATCGGCGCCGCTCGTCGTTGCCATGTTCGTTACCGACGTCGGTTTGGGCCTATTGGCGCGCACTGCTCCCCAGTATAATGTTTTTGTTATCGGCGTACCGATCAAATTATTGATAGGGTTGACACTCATTATTTTGTTAATGCCCGGGTTTAGCACGCTGTTCCAAATCGTATTCGATCGCATGTTCGATGCCTTGGAAAAGATGTTCGTCATTATGAAAACGACTTAAACAGGGCGCGTACGTCCGCTATCGCAGCGAAGGGGAGAATATTCGTGCCAGCCAATCGCTTGCGGATGAACCTTCAATTGTTCGCCGGAGAAAAAACCGAAAAGGGCACGGCGAAAAAGCATTCGGATGCAAGGCAAAAAAGGCCAAGTCGCCAAAAGCGCCGAAATCGCCAGCTCATTTATTCTGGTGGCGACAGTTAGCGTTCTGATGGCGTTAGGCCCGTTTTTTCGAGAGCGCGTTCTCGCCCTGTTCGGCGATATATTTAGAAGACAAATGACGATGGAAGTCACGGATGCGAACGTCATGGGGCTTTTCGCGAACTATGTACTTCAATTGCTTCTTATTCTGGCTCCGATTCTGATCGTAACGATCATTGTCGCGCTAGGCGCGAACTATGTTCAAGTCGGCTGGTTATTTACCACTCAGCCTCTGCAACCCAAATTCAGCAAGCTTAATCCGCTGAGCGGTTTAAAGAATTTGTTCGGTCTGAGATCGATCGTCGAGTTTCTCAAAAGCTCTCTTAAATTGATCGCCGTCGGCATTATCGTTTACTTAACCATTTGGGCAGAGCACGATAAGATTATGTCGCTTGCATACGTGCCGGTTGAAGATATTTTTTCCTATGTTGCAAGCCTGACCGTCAGGCTTGGCTTATTGGTAGGCGTGACGCTGTTCATTCTCGCGATCGCTGATTATTTTTACCAGAAATACGAATATGAAAAAAGTCTTAAGATGAGTAAGCAGGATATCAAGGACGAGCATAAGAACTCGGAGGGCGACCCCCCTCATCAAAGGCAAGATCAAAGAAAAAGCAGCGCCGCTTGGCGTTGATGCGGATGATGCAGGAAGTACCGAAAGCCGATGTCATCATCACGAATCCGACGCACTTCGCGGTCGCGCTCCAGTACGATGCATCTAAAATGGACGCGCCTCGAGTGATCGCAAAAGGCCAGGATTATTTGGCTCTCCGGATTCGTCAGATCGCTAAAGAAAATGGCGTCTTGACGATGGAAAACAAGCCGCTCGCACGCGCGCTGTACCAGCGAACCGATATCGGGGACGCAGTCCCTGCGGATTTGTTCCAAGCGGTAGCCGAGGTGCTGGCTTACGTATACAGGCTCAAAGGGCGCCGTCATGTTTAATCGGGCCCGAGTAATTGGTAGAGATAATCATGCGGGAGGGAAGACCTTTGAAAATTCGGGACGTTAGCATTTTGGTCGGCATCATCGGCATCGTCCTGATGATGGTCGTCCCAATCCCGACGCATCTGCTGGATTTGCTGCTGATCGTCAACATATCGGCGGCGCTCATGATCATTTTGATCGCGATGAATACGACGGATGCCCTGCACTTTTCCATCTTTCCGACGTTGCTGTTGATCACGACCTTGTTCAGGCTAGCGCTTAACGTATCGACTACGCGTCTGATTTTGTCGGAGCACGAAGCGGGCAAGGTCGTCGCTACGTTCGGCAGCTTCGTCGCCGGCGGGCAGCTCGCGATCGGATTTATCGTTTTCCTTATTCTCGTCGTCGTGCAGTTCATCGTCATCACCAAAGGCTCCGAACGCGTAGCCGAAGTCGCGGCCCGCTTTACCTTGGACGCGATGCCCGGCAAGCAAATGAGCATCGACGCCGATCTCAACGCCGGCATGATCAATGAGGCACAAGCGAGAGAACGGCGGGAGAAGATCGAGAAGGAAGCGGACTTTTATGGCGCCATGGACGGCGCGAGCAAGTTCGTTAAGGGCGACGCAATTGCCAGTATCATAATCGTAACGATCAACCTTATCGGCGGATTTATTATCGGTATGGCCGTTCATGGCATGAATATCACTGAAGCGCTTAGCACTTATTCGATTCTCAGTATCGGCGACGGTCTGGTCAGTCAGATTCCGGCACTTCTCATCAGTACGGCGACAGGCATCATCGTCACCCGAGCCGCTTCCGAAGGCAATATGGCGGAGGATCTCACCAAGCAGCTGTTCCGTTATCCCAAGCTGCTCTATATCGTGGCAGGCACGATCATTCTGCTCGGGATCGCGACGCCGATCGGCCCGCTGGCCACGCTTCCATACGCGGTCATTCTCGTAATTGCCGGCTATCGCATGCAGCTGAACGTGGCGAAGCGCCAAAAAGCGGAAGAGCAGCTCGTCGAAGAAAAGGAAATCGAAGAAGTCCGCAGTCCGGAGAGCGTCATCAGCCTGCTGCAGGTCGATCCGATCGAATTCGAGTTCGGCTACGGTCTCATCCCGCTGGCGGACACGTCGCAGGGCGGGGATCTGCTCGACCGGATTATCCTCATCCGGCGTCAATGTGCGTTAGAACTTGGACTTATTGTGCCAGTCATAAGAATCCGGGACAACATCCAACTGAAGCCGAACGAATATGTCATCAAGATGAAGGGCAATACGGTGGCGCGAGGCGAGCTGCTGCTGCATCATTATCTCGCCATGAGCCCTGGCTTCGAGGACGATTCGATCACGGGGATCGCGACCAAGGAGCCTGCGTTCGGACTGCCGGCGCTCTGGATCGACGAAGCGACGAAGGAGCGCGCGGAGCTGTCCGGCTATACCGTCGTCGATCCGCCGTCTGTCGTCGCGACGCATCTGACTGAAGTGATCAAGCGGTATGCGCACGAGCTGCTCGGACGCCAGGAGACGAAGTCCCTCGTCGAGAGCGTGCGCGAGAGCTATGCGACGCTCGTAGAAGAGCTCGTGCCGAATATCCTCACGATCGGGGACATTCAGAAGGTGCTCGCCAAGCTGCTCAAGGAAAAAATCTCGATCCGGGACCTTGTGACGATATTCGAAACGCTTGCCGATTACGGCAAGTATACGAAGGATCCCGACGTGCTGACCGAGTATGTCAGACAAGCGCTGTCCAGGCAGATCACGCAGCAATACGCCAATCCGAGCGAACCGCTGCGCGTCATTACGATCAGCCCGGGCGTCGAAAAAAGGATCGCCGAATCCGTACAGCAGTCCGAGCAGGGCAGCTACCTGGCGATGGAGCCTTCCTCGACGCAAGCGATTTACAACCGCCTAAGCGAGCAGATCAACAAAACGCTTCAAGCCGGCCAGCAACCGATCATCCTGACTTCTCCGAACATTCGGATGTATATGCGCCAATTGATCGAACGCAGTCTGCAGGACATTCCCGTGCTCTCCTACAGCGAGCTTGAACCCAATATTGAAGTACAAAGCGTCGGGGTGGTGAATGCATGAAGGTCAAACGATACTTAGTGGATGATTTGCCGCAGGCCGTCCAACAAATCAGAAGCGAGCTCGGTTCCGATGCCGTCATCTTGAACACCAAAGAAATCCGCACAGGCGGGTTTCTTGGCATGTTCCGCAAAAAGCGGATGGAAGTGATCGCTGCGGTCGACGAGTCCGCCAAACCGCATGCGCGTCCTTCTGCGAAGCCGATAGTGCGTCAACAGCCGGAAGCCTTCAAAAAACAGCTGAGCGCTGCGTCAATACCTGAGCAGTCTTCAGATTCGGACCTGGCGCGAGGCGCCTCGGAACCCGCAGTCCAACCGCTTCCTGCCAGCGCCATTCGGCAAAGATACGGGGGCGGGGCGTTAGGCGGTCCCGCTGCAGTTGCAGAAGCGCAGCCCGTTTCCGGCGGGCAGGATAGCTTCCTCCGCGAAGCCGGCGAAGACAACGGCCGGAATAGCGCTCCACATGCGGCAAACGTGCCTAAGGAGACGCTGACTTCCGCGCAAGCGAGCTTTGACGAAGCGATGAGCCGGGCTATCGCGTCTGCGCGCGCTCATACTGCGACGGATCGTAGCGTCGTCGACCTCCTGCAGGCAGCCAAAGACGAATCGTTTGCGTCGGTCGAACCGACGCATGCTAAAGCGCATGCATCGCCATCGCCTTCGGCGCAATCGGTCGCGCCGGTCGAAACGGCAGAGCTGTTAGCCGAGCTGAGAGCCATGAAGGATCTCCTCCGTCACCAATCCGGCCGCGAGCCGGCCCCGCAGCGCATGCCCGAGCCCGTGCTTCGCCTTAGCCGCCTGCTCGCGCAGCAGGGCGTGGAGCCGGTTTACGTCGAAGAATTCGCAGCCGCCATTTCCGCGAAGCTGAAGTCACGCTTGGAAGCGGATGAAGGAGAAGACGCCGAATCCGTTCCCGAACGTCTGGCGTATGACGAAGCGCGAGAATTGCTCCAAGCATGGCTTGCGCCGGCGCTGGACGCCGGCATCGAGCCGGATACGCGCATCGTTCATTTCGTCGGTCCAACCGGGGTCGGCAAGACGACGACTATCGCCAAGCTGGGAGCCGAGCAAGCCTTGTCCCGCAGGCGTTCCGTCGGATTCATCACGGCCGATACCTACAGAATCGCTGCGGTCGATCAACTGCGGACGTACGCCGACATTCTGAACGTGCCGCTTGAGGTCGTCTTTTCTCCATCGGAGCTCGCCAGGGCCTACAAAAAGCTTGAGGACCGCGATTTGCTGCTGATGGACACGGCGGGCAGGAATTACCGCAACGAACTTTACGTTTCCGAAGTGAACAGCTTGCTGGCGCCGGGCCAAGAAGCGGAGAAGATCCTCGTACTTAGCCTGACCCACAAATATCAAGACATGCGGCAAGTGTCCGCCCAATTCGTCAAGTACGGCGTCAATCGCTTGCTGCTTACGAAAATGGACGAGACCGATTCATACGGCGCGATCCTGAATCTGGTGCGCGAGTTCGGATTCAGCATTCCATACGTAACTTTCGGACAGACGGTTCCAGACGACATTCGTGCATTCGACCCGGCCTGGCTCGCGGACAAGCTGCTGGAAGGGGCGCCGGCCCATGCGTGACCAAGCGGAAGCGCTGCGGCACATGGTATCGGCACGCGACCTGGACGACGCCAAGCAAACGCGAATTTTGACGGTCACGAGCGGCAAAGGGGGCGTCGGAAAATCCAACTTCAGCCTGAACTTTGCGCTGGCGCTGCAAAAAAGGGGCCATAGCGTACTGTTGTTCGATGCCGACATCGGCATGGGGAACATCGACGTGCTTCTAGGTACGCCTGCAGCCTACAATCTCTTCCATCTGTTGAAGCGGGACAAATCGATCTGGGAAATCATCCAGGAGGGTCCCGGCGGACTGCGGTTTATCGCGGGCGGCTCCGGGTTCAAAGATTTGATCCGGCTGAGCGACGAAGAGCTCGAGTATTTCGCTTCGGAGATCGCCAAGCTTTACGGCGAGGTCGATTATGTCTTATTCGATACGGGCGCCGGATTGTCCAAGGAAACGCTTCGCTTCATTCAGGCTGCGGACGAGACGATCGTCGTGACGACGCCGGAGCCGACTTCCATCACCGATGCATACGCGCTTATGAAAATGGTGAAAACGATGGGGCAAGAGGCCGAATTTCGGCTGGTTGTCAATCGGGTCGGCGACAACCGGGAGGGACTTCAGACCTCCGATAATATTCGGCAGGTGGCCAGAACCTACTTGTCGCTCGAAATTCCGTTGCTTGGATTCGTTCCGGACGACGCCCATGTGTCGAAAGCCGTCAAAAAAACAGACGGCATTGTCATATTTATACCCCGATTGTCCTGCGTCCAAAGGAATTGACGACATCGCCGCCGAATATTTAAACGAAAGCCGAAAAACTTCCGTGCAGACGAACATCAAAGGCTTCCTCCAGCGCGTTCGCAAGCTGTGGAGCTGACGGACCGAACGTCAAAAGCGAAAGGGGAGGAGAAAGCATGAAAGCATTTACGGTGCTGGTCGTTGACGATTCCCCTTTCATGAGGAAACTGGTCGGAGACCTGGTCGCCGGCGACGCCGCGTTCGAAGTCGTAGGGACGGCTGCCAATGGGGCGGACGCCGTTCGACAAGTGCGCGAGCTGAAGCCGGATATCGCGGTCATGGATCTGGAAATGCCCGAAATCAACGGGCTCGAGGCGCTCCAGCGAATTATGGCCGAATGCCCGACGCCGGTCATCATGATGTCGGCGGTGACGGACCGGGGACGCGGGATACGATCCGTGCCCTTCAGTTTGGCGCTTTCGACTTCGTCCGCAAGCCCGACGGCGCTTTGAAGCTCGATGTTTCGCACATGGGCGAGATGTTGATCGAAAAATTGCATATAGCAAGAGAACTACTGGCTTCCGGCGAGTTGAGACTTAGGCGGATGACGGAGGAAGGCGCGGAAGCGATGGTCATTCAAGCCGATGCAGAGCTCGCGCCGGACCGAACGGTTAAGGAAGTGAAGGCGCCGGACGGAGAAGCAGACGAAGCATCGGTTTCTTCGTACATTGAAAACGATGCGCCAGAACATTCTGCGTCTAGCGTCCTGGATCTTCAGACGCATGAGCCTTCGGCAGAACGTGGCGGCATGGATACGGTTGGGCGTCTCGCGAACGGAGCCGCAGCCCATGAAGAAACGGCTGCATCCATCGAACGTCCTGCAATTCCCGGCAAGCCTCTGTCAGAGCTGCCTTCGGCACGGCGAACGACGCCGAAGCCGCCGCCGGTTGCTGCGGAAAGCGGCAAATTCGATCCGAAAAGCCGGCTGCCCGAGAAAGCGGGACTAACCGGAAAAACGCCTGCGGAACAGCGCGCGCCGGTCGCGAATTCGCTCAAACCGCCGAAGCCGATCCCGCCCGATCCGGCGATTAAAGGGCCGCCGCCGGACAAGCCGTCTAAGACGCTTTTGCCCCCGTCAAGTCGTCAAACGGACGCCTTCACCGATATCGTGGCGATCGGAACGTCGACTGGCGGGCCTCGGGCTCTGCATGAAGTATTGTCGGCAATACCGGCCTCGTTTCCGGCGCCGATCCTGATCGTGCAGCACATGCCGCCAAAGTTCACGCATTCGCTTGCGCAGCGGCTCGATTCTTGCTCTGCGATCGAGGTGCGCGAGGCGGCGGACGGCGACCGGGTGCTCCCTGGACAAGCTTACCTGGCGCCGGGAGGCAAGCATCTTAAGCTGATCAAGGAAGCCGGCGGCGGTTACAGGATCGGACTTACCGAAGAAGACCCGGTCAGCGGCCACCGGCCATCGGTCGATGTCATGTTCGGTTCGCTGGTCGGACGTCGGGAGCTAAGACGACACGCGGTCCTCATGACGGGCATGGGCAGCGACGGGGCCAAGGCGATGAAGGCGCTGCGGGAAGACGGGGCGGCGACGCTGATCGCCGAAGCGGAGGAAACCTGCGTCGTATACGGCATGCCGCGATCGGCGATGGAGTGCGGCGCGGCGCAGACCGCCGTACCGTTGCATCGCATCGCCCCCGAGCTGGTCAAATCGGTCGAAAAGCCAAAAGCGAAGCAGCTTTAATGCAGATGAGCCATTCAGGAGGTGACGCCCAGTGGAAATGAATCAGTACTTGTCCATTTTTATCGACGAAGCGAACGAGCATCTGCAGTCGCTTAACGAAAACATGCTGCGTCTCGAGCAGCAGCCCGAGGATATCAGCATCGTTCAGGTCATCTTCCGATCTGCCCATACGCTTAAGGGCATGTCGGCTTCGATGGGGTTCGAGGATCTGGCCTCGCTGACGCACGAGATGGAGAACGTTCTCGACTTGGTGCGCAACGACAAGCTGAAAATGAACGGTCACATTTTCGATACGCTTTTCAAATGTCTCGATTCGCTTGAAGGCATGGTCCAGGACGTCGTTGGCGGCGGAACGGGCAGCGCGGACGTCAAGGAGCTCGTGTCGCAGCTCAAGCAGATCGTCAAGGGCGAGCCGGCCGCGCCGGCAGCCGCCGGACAAGCTGCCGCCGTAAGCGGTTCGTCTGAGCTCGCCATGGTGGCTACGCATCTACTGCTCGACCAGTACCAGCTGTCGGTGCTCAGGCAGTCGATCGAAAACGGGAGCCCCGCCTTTCATATCGAAGTAACCATACGCGAGGATTGCCTGCTGAAGGGCGTCCGGGCTTACATGGTATTCGATGCGCTCGAGCGCAACGGCGAGCTCGTCAAGTCGCATCCTTCGGTGCAGGATATCGAGCAAGAACAATTCGGCCATCAGTTTTCGGTCTGATTACATTTCCCGCATTCCGCAACAAGAACTGCAAGACACGCTCGACAAAATCTCCGAGCTCGAATCGGTAAGTGTCGTCCCGCTCGATCTGGAGAGCTTAAGCGAGCTCGACGAGTCGCGCAGCGCGCAGCAGCAAATGCAAGAGGCCGTGCAGCAAGCGGCCGCGACGGCGACGGCGCCTTCCCCTGCGGCAGCTGCCACCGTCAAGCCCGCCGCATCCGAAGCGCCTGCGAGGGCGCCTGCAGCAGCGCCCGTGGCGAACAAGACGATCCGGGTCGATATCGAACGGCTTGACTCGCTCATGAATCTGTTCAGCGAGCTGCTCATCGACCGCGTCAGGCTCGAACAGCTTGCGAGCGAAGTCCGCCGCAACGACTTGACCGAGACGGTCGAGCATATGGCGCGCGTGAGCAGCGACCTGCAAAACATTGTCCTGAAGCTGCGAATGGTGCCGGTGGACAGCGTGTTCAACCGTTTCCCGCGGATGGTGCGGGACCTCGCCAAGTCGCTCGGCAAAAAGCTCGACCTGGTCATCACCGGCGCCGAGACGGAGCTCGACCGGACGGTCATCGACGAGATCGGGGATCCGCTCGTGCACTTGATCCGCAACTCGGTCGACCATGGCGTAGAGACGATCGAAGGCCGCCGCGAGGCGGGCAAGCCGGAGACGGGCGTCGTCAACCTGAGGGCGTTCCACAGCGGCAACCATGTTTTCATCGAGATCGAAGACGACGGGCGCGGCATCAACCAGCCTAAAGTACTCGACATCGCCGTCAAGAAGGGCATCGTCTCTCCGGACGAAGCCAAAAAGCTGAGCGACGACGAGATCAACATGCTGCTTTTCGCCCCAGGCTTCAGCACGGCGGACAAGATCTCTGACATATCGGGACGCGGCGTCGGCCTCGATGTCGTCAGGTCGAAGATCGAATCGCTCGGCGGCGTCGTATCGGTCACCTCCAAGGCCGGACAGGGCTCCAAGTGGTCGATTCAGCTGCCGCTCACGCTGTCGATCATCACGGCGATGCTGGTCAAGCTCGGTTCGGAAAAGTTCGCTATCCCGCTGTCCTCCATCGTCGAGACGGGGATCGTTCAGCGGAGCGCGATTCGCGACTTGCACGGCGCCAAAGTCATCGAATACCGCAAGTCGATCATTCCGGTGTTGTCGCTCGCGGCGGTGCTGGATTCGCCGGATTATTCGGAGGAAAACGAGCAGGAGACCGAGATGTTGGTCATCCGCAAGGGCGAGAAGCTCGCGGCCGTGCTGGTGGATGAATTGATCGGACAGAGCGAGATCGTATTGAAGACGCTCGGCAAGTATTTGACGAATCTGGACGTCATCTCCGGCGCGACGATTTTGGGAGACGGGCAAGTCGCGCTGATCGTAGATCCGAACGCGCTTATCAAATAATCGTTCCTATCCGAGGAGGAAGCTGTCATGGCAGAAGATTTCAAGGTTATCGTTTTTACGCTCGCACACGAGGAATACGGCATCGAGGTTGACAAGGTGCGGACGATCGAACGAATGACGCCGGTGACGCGCGTGCCGAAGACGCCGGTTTTCGTAAAAGGCGTCATCAACCTACGCGGCATCGTCGTACCGGTCATCGACCTGCGCAGCCGCTTCGGACTTCCCGAATCCGAACCGACGGAAAACTCGCGGATCATCATCGTAGCGGCCAACGAGCTTGAAGTCGGTTTTATCGTCGATTCGGCGAACGACGTCATCGACCTGAACACGGACATGGTCGAAAACCCGCCCGAAGTCGTCGGCGGCATCAAAGCCAAATATTTGAGCGGCGTGGCCAAATTCGGCGAAAACCGCCTGCTCATCCTGCTGAATCTGTCCGAGGTCCTCAACCGCTCGGAGATCATCCAGCTCGAACAGTTCGGAGCTTGACGGCATGGAACTGTTCAGCCATAACGCAGAATTCAAAATGGACGTGCTGCGCGAGGTCGGAAACATCGGTGCGGGACATGCGGCGACCGCGCTCTCCCGCCTGCTCGACAAGCCGATCGACATGGCCGTCCCAAAAGTAAGCTTTATTCCTTTCGAGGACATCGCCGACCGCGTCGGCGGCGCCGAGGAGGTCGTGGTCGCCATCTTCCTTCGCGTGGAGGGCGAGGCGCCAGGCAACATGTTTTTCCTGATGAGCCAGAACCAGGCGCGCGCGCTGCTTCAAGGCCTGCTCTCGTTCGAGCTCTCGGATGGACCGCAATATACGGAGATGGAGCTGTCCGCGCTTAGCGAGATCGGCAATATTCTTGCCGGCTCGTATCTGTCGTCTCTGGCCGATCTGACCGGCTTGCCGCTGTCGCCGACCGTGCCTGCGATCGCTGTCGATATGGCCGGCGCGATCCTGAGTTACGGACTGGTACAATTCGGCACGATGGGCGACGAGGCGCTGCTCATCGATACGACATTTTTGGAGGACGACCGGCGGGCGGAGGGGCACTTTTTCTTTATTCCCGATCCCGAGTCGTTCGAGCGCTTGTTCCGCGCGCTAGGAGTGCCTATCTAATGAAAGAAGTCATTATCGTGAAAATCGGAATGGCGGACTTGAATGTCGCCTCGGGCGGAGACTCGCTCAAGACGACCGGGCTCGGCTCCTGCGTCGGGCTGACGCTTCACGACGCGAATATCGGCATCGCCGGCATGGCGCACATTATGCTTCCGAGCTCGGATATCGCGCGGGAGGGACAGCTGAACATCGCGAAGTACGCGGATACTGCCGTTCCCGAGCTGCTGTCCAGGTTGAAGGCCGGCGGAGCCAATGTGAGGCGGCTCGTCGCGAAGCTGGCGGGGGGCGCGCAAATGTTCGCGTTCGCGAGCGGCAGCGACAGCATGCGCATCGGTCCTCGCAACGTGGAGTCCACGAAGCTGGCGCTCGCCGCGTACGATATTCCCGTCATCGCCGAGGATACGGGAGGCAATTTCGGCAGGACGATCGAATTTAGCAGCGCGAGCGGCATTTTGACGATCCGCAGCGTGCAGAACGGGGTAAAGGAGATTTGAAATGAGCGTGCCATGGCGATGGAATTTAGGATTCGCGATATTCGGGGCCGTTTTGGTTTTTTTGATCTCCTCGTCCAGCAATCCGCCGCTCACTTCGCTTGTGCGAGGCCTGTACGCCTTCCTTGCGTTCGGCTTGCTCGGCCTGTTCGCCCGCATCGTCCTGCAGCAGCTGCTGCAGCCCGCCAAAACGCTTGGCGGAGACAAAGAGCGAGCGGAAGAGGAGCGAGGGATCGTTCTGGATATGACGACGCCGGCCGAAGACGACGAATCTCTTTCCCGCCTTATGCGGGAACAATGGACGGGCAACGAAGAGTCGCAATCCGCCGGCTTCGAGCCGCTCAAGCCCCCAAGGCTCGTCTCGATCGACCAGAATCCGGAACAAGTCGCACAGGCGATCCGGCGCCTGAACGACGATTAAGGAAGGTGATGCAGCGATGGCAGAACCCAAGAGTTCCAAGCTGTCCCATTACGACCTGTGGTGCCGCTGGAAGGAAGAAGGCGACACCGAAGCAAAAAAAGGCTTGATCGAAAAGTACATTCCGCTCGTCGATTACGTATCCAGCCGCATGGCTGCAGGTTTGCCGAAAAACGTCTCCAAAGACGATCTGGTCAGCAACGGTTCGATGGGCCTGATCGACGCCATCGAAAAATTCGATCATCTGCGGGGGCTGCAGTTCGAAACGTACGCTTCCTGGCGTATTCGCGGATCGATCATCGACGGGCTGCGCCAGGGCGATTGGGTGCCGCGGTCCGTTCGGGACAAAGCGAAAAAAATGGAAGATGCATACGCCGTCCTGGAGCAGCGGAACCTTCGCTCCGCTACAGACGAAGAGATATGCAGCTACTTAAATATAACGGACAAAGAATTCCAGCAAATGCTCCAGGAGGTCGCCGTCGCGACGGTCGGATCGCTCGAGGAGCCCATCCGCGAGGAGGATGCCGAGACGCGGATGTCGCTGCTCGTGGACGACAAGGCGCAAAGCCCCGAGTCGAAGGTGCACGAGACCTATTTGCGAGACTCGCTGGCGGCCGGCATCGACAAGCTCACGCCTGAAAGAGCGAACGGTTGTCTCTCTTTTTTTATTACGAGGATCTGTCTTTGAGCGAGATTGCCGAGGTGATGTCGTTGTCGCCTTCCCGCATCTCGCAGCTTCATTCCAAGGCCATATTGCGTCTGCGCGGCGCGCTCGGCAAGCATAAGGACCAGTTGCTTCAGAAATAGAACCGGAAAGGGGGGATTTATAATGCGAGGGGAAGAGGCGTTTGCGACCGGCCAAGTCTTTCAAGTCAAAATTTCGGAAGACCGCATGGCGGCCCGTCTGTTGATCAAGCCGATCGAAGAAACGAAAGAGGCGAACGTCCGGCAACTCGAGGCGCTCCTTGCGTCAGCCGGCGTTCGTTACGGCATTCAGCAGGAGCTGCTCGCTCAGATTGCCGAAAATCCGCAAGCGTTTTTTTTACACCGATAATGTCGTGGCGATCGGTCTTCAACCGAACCCGGGCGTCAACGGCTACGTCAAAGTTTTGTTCGAGGATCAGAGCCAGTCGAAAAGGCCGGCGGAGCGAGAAGACGGCAGCGTCGATTATAGGGAGATGAAGCAGCTGGCCAACGTCAAGACGGGCCAGCTGATCGCAACGCGGGTGCCTCCGCTCCCCGGCACGGCGGGCATAGCGGTGACGGGCGACCCCGTCGCCCCCAAAGAAGGCAAAGAGGCGAGCTTTAAAGTCGGCAAAAACGTCGTCGTCAATCCGGACAAAACGGCCATGTACGCCGCGATGGACGGACTCGTCACATGGACGGACAAAGACAAGCTGAACGTATTTCCCGTCTACGAGATCAACGGCGACGTCGATTATCATACGGGCAACATCGATTTCGTGGGTACCGTCGTCATTCGCGGCAACGTGCTGACCGGCTTCCGCATTCGAGCGTCCGGGGATATCCGGGTCACCGGCGGCGTGGAGGGAGCGGATCTGGAGTCGGACGGTTCGATCGAGATATCCGGCGGCATCATCGGTTCGGGCAAAGGCCATGTCAAAGCAGGCGTCGACGTCAAGTGTTCGTTCGTTCAAGAGAGCAACGTGACGGCGGGTCAGGACGTTATCGTTTCGCAGAGCATCATGCATTCGAACATCCGGGCCGTTCGGAGCATCCGCTGCGAAGGCGCCAAGGGCTTGATCGTGGGCGGCTTGCTGCAGGCGGGAGACCTGGTCGTGGCCCGCACGATCGGCAATTCGATGTCTACGGTAACCTCCATCGAGGTCGGGCTTAAACCGGAGCTGCGGCAGGAGCTTGCCGATCTCCGCCAGCAAGTTCGGCAATTGTCCGAAAGTCTGGACAAGACGGAAAAAGCGCTCGTATTGCTTGACCAGCTGGCCGCGGCAGGGCAGTTGTCCGCCGACCGGTTGACCATGCGGATCAAGTTGAATTCGACGCGCAGGCTGGTGACTGAAGAGCTGAAGGTCGCCAAGGCGAACATCCTCGAGATTGAACGCACCCTCGAAGATACGGATCAGGCTAAGGTTAACGTATTACATACCGTTTTCGGAGGCACGAAAATCGTCATCGGGCGTTACACGCGTTTCGTCAAAGACAGCGCCAAACGGGTAACCTTCCGTTACGACGAAGGCGAGATCGCCATGGCAACGCTTTTATAACGCGACAGGAGGCAAACGGCCATGAGCTACAAGCCGATCGACGTGCAAACCTCGATTCCTCGCTCGATCGAATTGACGCCTCTGCAGGCTTCCCAGCAGCTTCGCCAGGCTATCGACCAAGCTGCGCTTGGCGCGCAAGCCCAGAAGCTGGCCGAAAGGGACGCCAAGCGGAACGCCAAGTCGGAAGGCACCGGACATAAATCGATCTCGGACGAGGACGATCCGAAGGAAAGCCGTCAGAAGAGACCTTTCGCGAAAAAGAAGCGGGCAGGCGAGCACGAGCAGACGGAGACGCACGCGGCCGAACATCCGTATAAAGGGCATCATATCGACCTGTCGCTATAGCATCGGGAAAGTGAGAGTGTTTTGGACATGGATCCGTGGGTTACGCTCGTGATCGCCGGGGCCGCCATCGCGGGTTACGGCTGGCTGAAGCCCGAGCCGAAGGAGCAAGCTGCCGCAGTCGTTAATGAAGAAGCCTACGATAGGCTGCTCGAAGATTTGGAGACGGAAAACCGCGAACTCGTGGACGCGGTGGCGGCCTTCAAGCGAGAGCAGGACGATACGGTGAGCCGTCTCGGCCGGCGCATTCGCGAGCTGGAGCGTCAGATGGAGGAAGCCGCCGCATACAGGAAGTCGGAAACGATTGGCCGAGAACCGTCCGTGGCGACGAAAGTGCGCGCGGCGTCGCCGGCGCTGCCTGTCGGCGCCGACCTTCAATCGGCGACGGGGGGCAGCCTGCCGGAAGCCGGTCCGCCGGCGAGCGGATCTACGAACGCCGCTGAACGAAAAGCGCCGGCACAGTCCGGTCTTACGCACGAAGCGGATCGGCCTTCGCCGAGTTCCGAGAATGGCCGGAATCGCCTTCAGCTGGGCGGAGCAGCCGATGACGGCGCGCCGGATATCGGCAATAACGGCGGAACGCCCGAGCGCCCGGCGGCGATTCGCGAACGCTACGCGGAACTGCTGGAGCTGTACGAGCGGGGGCGTTCGGTGGAACAGGTGGCCAAGGCGATGAATATGAACAAAGGCGAAGTGCAGCTAATTTTGCAGCTCGCCAAGCGGGAGGTGAACCGGCCATGAACAAGCGCCGCGCGCTGCTGGTCGGCTTCGGCGTCGGCCTGATGGCCGGCGCCGCCCTGCTGCAGCTCATGACCTTCGGCGAGGATTTAAGCGCGGGCACGGCATTGCCGCCCGAGCCGCTTAGCGTCGCCCAGCTTCAGGAGCAAGCCGAAGGGAAAGGATACGCCATGTACAAGCTGAGCGAGCCGATGTACACGCAAGCCCAGCTTGACGAGGCTGCCGCAAAGGCCAAAGCTGACGCACTGGCGGCCGAGGAAGAAAAGTCCGGGCAAGCTGCCGATGGGACGGCGGCCCCCGCAAGCACGCCCGCGCCCAGCGCTTCAGCAACGCCATCGCCTACGCAGGCGGCGGAATCCGGCCCTGAATCGAGGCTAGGACTTTACGTCGCGGCCGGCGATTCGCTGGACAAGGTCGCGACCGGCCTGAAGGCGCTCGGCGTCATTCAGGACAAGGCGGCCTTCGTCAAGGCGGCCAAGCCTTACAGCGGCAAAATGCGGGTCGGACTCAGCGTATTCGAAGGTCAAATGACGTACGACGAGATTATCGCCGAGCTGCTCCGCGACAAAAATAAATAAAAAAGGCCCATTCGTCTATAAGCGCGGGGCCGATCGGGTGGCCGGCTTGTGTTGCAAGCCGGCCACCCATATGTTATATTGTTAAACGGTGTGAAAAAACGCACGCCGTTCAATTCCGTCAGCGGTGCTTCGCAGAAGCGAAGTTCTGGCGGGAAGCGCGAACCGGCGGAGGAGATTCACGATCCAAAACCATACGGAGGTGCAAGTTTAAATGGCAGTTATTTCGATGAAGCAGCTTCTCGAAGCTGGCGTACACTTCGGTCACCAAACGCGTCGCTGGAACCCGAAGATGGACAAGTACATCTTTACCGAACGGAACGGCATCTACATCATCGACCTGCAAAAGACGGTCAAGAAAGTCGACGAAGCGTACAACTTCGTTCGCCAGCTCGGCGAGCAAGGCGGCACGATGCTGTTCGTCGGCACGAAGAAGCAAGCGCAGGATTCCGTGAAGGAAGAAGCGGAGCGCAGCGGCCAGTTCTACATCAACCAACGTTGGCTCGGCGGCACGCTGACCAACTTCTCCACGATTCAAAAGCGTACGGATCGTCTGCACCAGCTGGACAAGTGGGAGCAGGACGGCACGTTCGAAGTGTTGCCTAAGAAGGAAGTCATCATCCTTCGCAAGGAAAAAGAGCGTCTCGAGAAGTTCCTCGGCGGCATCAAGCACATGCGCAGACTGCCTGACGCGCTGTTCATCATCGATCCGCGCAAGGAGCGCATCGCCGTCGCAGAAGCCCGCAAGCTGGGTATCCCGATCGTCGGCATCGTCGACACGAACTGCGATCCGGACGAGATCGACTACGTCATTCCAGGCAACGACGACGCGATCCGCGCCGTTAAGCTGCTGACGAGCAAGATGGCCGACGCCATCGTCGAATCCCGCCAAGGCGAAGAAACGACCGCCTAAGCCAGCCGGTTCTTACAGCATTGCGAGGTCAAGGGTGGTCAGAAGAGAACCTTCTCACCGCCCTTTTTTTGAAAACATAAACCAATCGAAAGCCGTCCGCGCAAGAGGCGTCCGGCGGCCACATACCAGGAGGGAATCCCATGGCAGTTAACGCAGCAGACGTAAAAGCGCTTCGCGAAAGAACGGGAGCGGGCATGTTGGATTGCAAAAAGGCGCTTGAAGAAGCCGGCGGCGACATCACGAAGGCAGCCGACCTGCTTCGCGAGAAGGGTCTTGCCGCTGCGGCGAAGAAGGGCGACCGTATCGCTACCGAAGGCCGCGTAGAATCTTACATCCACGGCGCAGGCCGCATCGGCGTGCTCGTCGAAGTCAACTGCGAGACCGACTTCGTCGCCATGACGGATCAATTCAAAGAACTGGTACGCGACATCGCGATGCATATCGCAGCAGCCAATCCGCTGGTCGTTCGCCGCGAAGAAGTTCAACAAGCAGACCTGGACAAAGAAGCCGAAATTCTTCGCAACCAGGCGCTGAACGAAGGCAAGCCGGAGAAAATCGTCGAAAAGATCGTCGAAGGCCGTCTGAACAAGTACTACGAAGAAAACGTACTGCTCGAGCAATCGTTCGTCAAAGATCCGGACAAGACGATTCAAACGCTGCTTAACGAGAAGATCTCCACGATCGGAGAGCAAATCTCCATCCGTCGCTTCGTTCGCTTCGAACTGGGCGAAGGACTCGAAAAGAAGCAAGACAACTTCGTCGAAGAAGTTATGGCGCAAGTCAAAGTTTAATCGGAATGCCAGGGGGGACACGCGGTGTTCCCTTTTTTTAAAGAGCGCTTAAAGATCAGGTTCGCCGGGAAGTCCGCTTCCCGCACAGAAATCGACCATGGTGGAGGTACTAACGTTGAATCGACCCGTCTACAAACGCGTGGTGTTGAAGGTAAGCGGAGAGTCGTTGTCAGGATCGACCGGTTACGGGATCGACGCAACGACGATCGTCTCGATCGCCGAACAAATCAAGGAAGTCGTAGCGCTTGGCGTAGAAGTCGCCATCGTATGCGGAGGCGGCAACATCTGGCGCGGCATCTCGGGCAGCCAGAAGGGCATTGACCGCGCGACGGCCGACTACATGGGGATGCTGGCGACGGTGATGAATTCGCTTGCCTTGCAGGACGCGCTGGAACAGATCGATGTGCCGACTCGCGTGCAATCCTCCATTGCCATGCAGCAAATCGCGGAGCCTTACATTCGGCGCCGGGCGATTCGCCACCTTGAAAAGGGACGCGTCGTCATTTTCGCATCCGGAACGGGCAACCCGTTCTTCTCGACCGATACGACGGCCGCGCTCAGGGCCGCCGAGATCGAAGCCGAAGTGATCCTGATGGCCAAGAACAAGGTCGACGGCGTATACAGCGCCGATCCGTTCAAGGATCCGACGGCGGAGAAGTACGAGCAGTTGACGTACCTCGACGTACTGAACAAGAATCTGGGCGTCATGGATTCGACGGCATCCTCGCTGTGCATGGACAACAACATCCCGCTTCTCGTCTTCGCGATTACCGAGCCGGGCAACATCAAGCGCGCGGTACTGGGCGAGAAAATCGGAACAATCGTCAAGGGGAGCGTGAACTAAGTGCCTCAAACGATCAAGAAAAACGCAGAAGAACGGATGGAAAAAGCGCTGGCCGCACTGCGCCGCGACTTGTCTACGCTGCGTGCGGGACGCGCATCCGCCGCAATGCTCGACCGCGTCCAAGCCGAATATTACGGCGCGCTTACGCCGGTCAACCAACTCGGCACGATCAATACGCCGGATTCCCGTACGCTGATCATACAGCCGTGGGACAAATCGGCTCTGGCCGCAATCGAAAAAGCGATCCTCAAGTCGGACGTAGGGCTCACCCCGGCGAACGACGGCACGATCATTCGGCTGAACATCCCGCCGCTGACGGAAGAGCGCCGCGCCGATCTGGTCAAGTCGACCAAAAAGTTCGGCGAAGAAGCGAAGGTCGCCATCCGCAACATTCGCCGCGACGCCAACGACGACATCAAGAAAAAAGAAAAGGGCGAGATTTCGGAAGACGAATCCCGCCGCCATCAGGACGATATTCAAAAGTCGACGGATCGCTTCGTCGCAGAGGTGGACAAGATCTTGTCCGCCAAAGAAAAAGAAATTATGGAAGTTTAAGTTTCGACCGGCCCCTCCGAAAGGTGGGGTTCGTTTGAATTTTCGGGGATCCCCGCAGTGAACTTCAGTTTTGCTCCAGCGCAAGCCCCACTCGGTGGGGCTATTTAATGGTCGCTAAATCCAGGGGGAACAGCCATGAGCAATCGATTCTTAGGCGGTCTGTTCGGCAAACGGGAGGACGGCGGGCAAGGGCGAGCGGGAAGCTCGCAGTCCAAGACGTCCGAGGATTTGCTGAAGGAAGGCCGAATTCCCCGGCACGTGGCCATCATCATGGACGGCAACGGACGCTGGGCCAAAGCCCGCGGACTGCCGCGGGTGGCGGGACACCATAGCGGCATGAAGGCCGTCAAGCGCATTACCCAAGCAGCGGATCGTCTCGGCGTGGAGTTTTTGACGATGTACGCGTTTTCGACTGAAAACTGGAAGCGGCCCAAAGCCGAAGTCGATTTTCTGATGAAACTGCCGCAGGAGTTTCTGTCGATCGAGCTCGAAGACTTGATCCGCAACAACGTGCAGGTGAAAATGATGGGCGTGCGGGACCTGCTGCCCGACTTTACGCTTGACGCGATCGAAGAGGCGGTGCGCCGTACGGCGAACAACACGGGACTCGTTCTGAACTTTGCGCTTAACTACGGGAGCCGGATGGAAATCGTGGAGGCGGCCAAAACGATCGCGAAGCGCGCGGCGTCGGGCGAGCTGTCGCCCGACGATATCGACGAGCAAACGTTCCAGCAGTCGCTCCTGAGCGGAGACCTTCCGGATCCGGATCTGCTCATTCGCACCAGCGGCGAGCTGCGACTTAGCAATTTTATGCTGTGGCAGCTGGCTTACAGCGAGTTTTGGTTTACGGATGTGTATTGGCCGGAATTTTCCGAAGCGCATTTTCACGATGCGATTCGCGAGTACCAAAGGCGCGCGCGCCGCTACGGAGGGATCTAAGGCGATGGGGCAACGGATCGTGACGGGCGTCGTCGCCGGCGCCGCGTTTTTAGCGTTGTTATGGCTGGGCGGTTGGTACTATTCACTCATGCTCGCGGCGCTAGCGCTTATCGGATATCATGAATTCGTCAAGCTAAACCAGTTGCCGGCTAGCCGAATGGACGTGCTTTGCGGCTTTGCTGCAACGCTCGTGCTCGCCATGCCGCGGCTGCCGTTTGGTTGGACGACGCCGAGCGCAGAGGCGGTATCGTGGGTGCTGATGTTCGCGTTGTTGTCGGCGACCGTTTTCAGCAAAAACAAGATTACGCTCGATCAATCGGCGCTGCTGTTCGTCGGCGCTTTTTTATATCGGACTCGGCTTCCGCTACATGGCGCTAACCCGCGAGATGCCGCATGGCATGTTCTGGCCGCTGCTCGTCTTTTTTTGCATCTGGGCTTCGGACGCAGGCGCTTACTTTGTCGGAAAAGCGATCGGCAGGACGAAGCTGTGGCCGTCGATCAGCCCGAACAAGACGGTCGAAGGCGCGCTCGGAGGTCTCGTCATCGCGCTGCTCGTAGCGCTCATATTCGCCATTATATGGCCGGACTGGATCGGTTACGGAACAGCGCTCTCGGTCGCGCTCGCCGCCGCCGTCGCCGGTCAGCTCGGCGATTTGATCCAATCCGCCTACAAGCGGCTTCGCGGCGTAAAGGACTCGGGCAACCTGCTTCCCGGACATGGCGGCGTGCTTGACCGTACGGACAGCTGGCTGATCGTTTTTCCGCTTGTCCATTTACTCGGATTGATCTGAACATCTTAGCCGTACATAACGGAGGGAATGGCTTGAAAAAGAAGGTGGCGGTGCTCGGTAGTACCGGTTCGATAGGAACTCAGACGCTGGACGTCGTCTCGCGGGACCCGGACGCCTATGAGGTCGTTAGCCTGGCGGCCGGAACGCGGCACGAGCAATTGCTCGAACAAGCCCATCGCTTCAGGCCCAAACTCGTCTCGATCGGTTCGAAGACGCTGGCCGACAAGATCAGGTCGGACCTGCCGGCAGGCACGAAGCTTGTCTGGGGCAATGAAGGCTTGATCGAAGCCGCTGCCGGTGCCGGCGCCGGCTACGTCGTATGCGCCCTGATGGGAAGTCTCGGCTTGAAGTCTACGCTTGCCGCGATCGATGCCGGCGCTACGATCGGGCTGGCGAACAAAGAGACGCTGGTAACGGCCGGACATATCGTAACGCGCCGCGCCGCGGACCGCGGCGTGCCGCTGCTGCCGATCGACAGCGAGCATTCCGCGATCTTCCAATGCCTGAACGGCGAAGATCGCGGCACGATACGGCGCCTTGTCATTACCGCTTCCGGCGGGAGCTTCCGCGACCGCGCTCGCAGCGAGCTTGCCGGCGTGACGGTCGAAGACGCGCTTAAGCATCCCAACTGGTCGATGGGCGCCAAGATTACGATCGATTCGGCGACGATGGCGAACAAAGGGCTCGAGGTGATCGAGGCGCACTGGCTGTTCGATCTTCCGTACGACCGGATCGACGTCGTGCTGCATCCGGAGAGCATCGTGCACTCGATGGTCGAATTCGTCGACACGAGCGTCATGGCGCAGCTCGGCAATCCGGACATGCGCGTGCCGATCCAGTACGCGCTCACCTACCCGGAGCGCCGCCCGTCGCCGGCAACCCCGCTCGATCTGCTGCGTTCGGGCACGCTGCGCTTCAAGGAGATGGATTTCGAGCGGTATCCTTGCCTGAGGATGGCGTTTGAGGCGGGGAGAGCCGGCGGAACCGCGCCGACCGTGTTCAACGCGGCGAACGAAGTCGCCGTGGCGCGTTTTCTGAACCGCGAGATTTCGTTCCTGGCCATCGAGGAGATCGTCGAATCGGCGCTCGCGGCGCATGCGACGACCGCCGAGCCCGATCTCGAAGAGATCGCCTTCGCGGACGGGCTGGCGCGAGAGGCGGCGGCGGGGTGGCGCAAATAGCAACCGACCTTTTTTGCAAGGCCCGTATTCTCTTGTATCGCCTCGGCGAATAATGTTAATCTAAGGACAGCCGTTAGGGCGAACGGAGGGTAACTTGCATGGATATGGTACAGGTTGTTTTTCTAACGGTTCTCGTCTTTTTCGTGCTCGTCTCGATACACGAGTTCGGACACTTTTATTTTGCCAAGCGGGCCGGGGTGCTCGTGCGGGAGTTTGCGATCGGGTTCGGCCCGAAGCTGTTCTCGATCAAGCGTGGGGAGAGCCGATTCACGCTGCGGCTGCTGCCGATCGGCGGCTTCGTGCGGATGGCGGGCGAAGATCCCGAGGTCGTCGAGGTGCAAGCGGGGCATACGGTAGGCGTTCGGATCAAGGACGACAAGGTGACCCGCATCTACCTGGATCGGCTTGACGAACGCACCCAGATTTTGCGGGGCGAAGTGACGGCGCTGGATCTCGAGCGGCATCTCTATTTAACGCTGGACGTGGACGGCGACGTACAGCGGTATGACGTGCACCCGCAGGCGCTCATCGTTGCGAAGGGCAGAGACACGCAGATCGCGCCGCTGGACCGCCAATTCGGCAGCGCTTCGGCAGGCAAGAAGGCGATGACCATTTTCGCCGGTCCGCTCATGAACTTTATTTTGGCGTTTGTGCTTTTCGCCGTCTTTTTCCAATCGTACGGCGTAGCGGTCGAGCCCAATACGAAAATTTTTATTAATGAAGTAACGTCGGACGGCGCGGCGAAGGCTGCCGGCCTGCAGAAGGGCGACCTGGTCGTCTCCGTCAATGGCGTCCCTGTCGCAGGAGACAGCCAAAAGCTGTCGCAGGCAATCACGGGCAGCGCCGGCAAGCCGATGAACTGGATCGTGAACCGGGACGGGCAAGAGCTGAAATTAACGGTGACGCCGAATGCGGACACGGGTAAGGTTGGTATCGTCATGGCGCCTGAGATGCGTCATCCCGGCTTCGGAGAGACATTTTCGCTGGCAGGCCACGCGATGGTGGACAGCACGAAGAAAATTTTCGACGGCTTCCGCAAAATTATTTTCGGCGAGGTCAAGCTCGAAGAGCTCAACGGACCGGTCGGCACGGCGCAGGTGACCGTGGAGATCGCCAAGCAGGGCGTGACGCAGCTGACCTGGTGGGGCGCGATTCTTAGCCTTTATCTCGGGATCTTCAACCTCTTGCCGATCCCGGCGCTCGACGGCAGCCGCCTGCTGTTCATCGGCATCGAGGCAATCCGCGGCCGTCCGGTCGATCCGAACCGCGAGAGCCTCGTTCACTTTATCGGATTCGCGGCACTGATGCTGCTGATGGTCGTCGTCACGTATAACGATATACTTAGGTTGGTTAAAGGCTAAATTCCAGGTTGTCAGGGGTAGGGGAGCTTATGTCCAAGGATAAAGGATTCGTAACGGAAATAACGCCGCAGGCCGAGGACTTCAGCCGGTGGTATATCGACGTCATCAAAAAAGGCCGAGCTCATGGACTATTCGCCGGTGCGCGGCTGTATCGTATTCCGGCCCGAGGGCTACGAGCTGTGGGAGAATATCCAGCGCGATCTGGACCGTCGCTTCAAGGAGACCGGTCACCGCAACGCGTATTTCCCGCTGCTCATCCCCGAGAGCTTTTTCCAAAAGGAAAAAGAGCATGTCGAGGGCTTTAATCCGGAGCTGCCGATGGTGACGGAGGCTGGCGGCGAGATATTGGAGGAGCGGCTGGCCGTACGTCCGACGTCGGAGACGATGTTCGGGCATATGTACGCCAAGTGGATCAACTCGTACCGCGATTTGCCCCTGCTCATCAACCAGTGGGCGAACGTTTTCCGCTGGGAAAAGCGGACGATGCCGTTCCTGCGTACGAGCGAGTTTCTGTGGCAGGAAGGGCATACGGCGCACGAGGACGAGGCCGACGCCCGCCGCGAGACGATGCAGATGCTGGACGTCTACACGGACTTCGTGGAAAGCGTGCTAGCGATTCCGGTCATCAAGGGCCAGAAGACGCCTTCGGAGCGCTTCGCGGGCGCCGTCGACACGTACTCGATCGAGGCGATGATGAAGGACGGGCGCGCCGTGCAAGCCGGCACCTCGCACTATCTCGGCACCAAATTCGCCGTAGCGTTCGATATCAAGTATTTGAGCCGGGAAAACACGCAGGAGTATTGCCACACGACCTCCTGGGGCGTGAGCACGCGATTGATCGGCGCGCTGATCATGGTGCATGGCGACGACCGCGGCCTCGTGCTGCCGCCGAAGGTGGCGCCGACGCAGGTGATCATGATTCCGATCGGCCCCCCCAAGACGCGCGAGACGGTCATCGCGAAGACGGACGAGCTGTTCGCCGAGCTTAAAAACGCAGGCATTCGCGTTCGCGTGGACGATCGCTCCGACGTGTCGCCGGGCTGGAAGTTCAACGAATACGAGATGCGAGGCATCCCGATTCGCCTCGAGCTCGGGCCGCGCGACCTGGAAAACGGCGTCTGCGTTCTCGTGTCCCGCGTAACGGGCGAGAAGAAGCAGGTGCCGCTCGACAATCTGGCGGCATCCGTAGCCGAAATGCTCGAAGAGGTACATGCGCAGATGTACGAACGCGCGCTTGAATTCCGCGAATCGCATCTGTTCGACGTCGAGACGCTGGACCAGCTCAAAGCCGCTTTCGAAGAGAAGCGCGGCTTCGCCTATGCCGGCTGGTGCGGGGACGACGCTTGCGAGAGCAAGGTGAAGGAAGAGACCGGCGCTACAAGCCGCAACATTCCTTTCGAGCCGCAGACGACGAAGTCCGCGTGCCTTTGCTGCGGCAAGCCGGCCGCGCATACGGTCGTATTCGCGAGAGCGTATTAGAGCAGGACGCCTTAAACAAAAGACTCCCGACAGCGCCGGCTTCGGGGGGTCTTTTTCACAGGAGGAATACCTAATGCATATTAAAATAGGCGTCGTCGGGACAGAGGCCGTCGTTTCGCGCGTATTAAGAGTTTTGAATGCGTTTCCGTCGTTCGAGCCCGTCGTCCGGGTCGTCGGACAGGAGCTGGAAGCGCCAGATACGGCGGCCGCTCTCGAAGACGAGGTGGAGGCGCTTCTGCTGTCCGGGCCTGCGCCGCAGCGACTGCTGAAGGAGAAAAAGCCGGTTGCCGTGCCGGTTCATCATGTTCCGCTGACAGGGGCGGGCTTGTATAAAGCTTTGTTCGAAGCGCAGCGGGCGGGGCGGCTCGGTCCGGAGGCGGTTCTATCCGTCGATTCGCTGACCAAGACGATGGTGATGCGGACGCTCCGGGACCTGGCGCTCGAAGGACTGAAGATCGCCGTCTATGAGGGTCCGTCCTATGCTTCGCCGGACAAGCTCGTCGCGCATCATCGCAAAATCGCCGAATCGCAGGATTGCGTGTTCGCCTTCACCGGGGTGGAGCGGGTCGCGGAAGAGCTATCGCGGCTGAATATTCCGCATGCGCTTCTGCTGCCCTCGGACGAGGATATCATCGTCACGCTGGAACGCGCGCTGCTGTCGACCGAATCCCGCAAAGGCAAGGAATCGCAGATCGTCGTCGGCATGGTGACGGTCGACGAATTCGGCAAGCTTGTGCAGCGGAGCGCGAGCGAGCACGAGATCCAAAAGCTCAAGCTGGACATTCACCGGATGGTACTCGATTACGTCGAATCGCTTGACGGATATTTGACGCCAGTCGGCGGCGACGAATATTTGTTTTTTACGACCCGGGGGAATCTTCGAGCGCGAAACGGGCGGTTATAAGACGATCCCGCTTGCCAAGGATGCCAATCTGTCTTACGGCATCTCGCTCAGCATCGGCATCGGCTTCGGCGCGACGGCCAGCGAGGCCGGATCGAACGCGCGGAGCGCGCTTCGCAAATCGGTCGCCGCGGGGGGCAATGCCTGCTTTATCGTGCGGGAGGATCGCACGCTCATCGGACCGCTGGAAATGGCGGACCCGGTAGCGTCGATTATGGCGCCGCTCGATCCGGAGCTGCTGCGGCGGGCGGAGGAGGCAGGGATGACTGGCGCTTATTTGAGCAAGCTGCTCGCCTACATGTCCCGCCACGGCAAATACGACTACCAGGTTCATGAGCTCGCATCGATGCTCAATGTGACGGTGCGCAGCGCGCATCGACTGCTGCTTCAATGGGCGGATGCGGGATTGGTCGGCATTGCCGGCATGGAGAAGATGCCTAAGGGAAGGCCGCGCCAGGTTTATCGTTTTTCCTTTTTGGCGGACCACCATTTATAATCCTGCCTTCGATCGCTTAGAGAGCACTGTCATTTTCCGTAAATTTAAAGACGATAAATGGACCTGTCTTTATATAACGAACGCACGTATGATGAGATCAGGTAAAAGTCGAGAGGAGACTGATCACATGCATACGATAGAACAATTGGAAGCAAAGCTAGCGGAACCGTCGGAGGCGCTCGTCAAGCAGCTGTCCGCGATCGACGGGGATATCGTGGTGCTCGGCGTCGGCGGAAAAATGGGCCCGAGCCTGGCCAGGCTGGCGGCCAACGCCGTGCGCGCAGGCGGACTCGGCAAGCGAGTTATCGGGGTATCGCGCTTTAGCAGCAGCGAGACGCGGCAGGAGCTTGAAGCCGCCGGTGTCGAGACGATCTCGTGCGAGCTGCTCGACGACGAAGCGCTGAAGGCGCTGCCGAACGCCGCGAACGTCATCTATATGGCAGGCAATAAGTTCGGTACGACGGGCCGCGAGCATTTTACGTGGGCGATGAACACGTACTTGCCGGGACGCGTAGCCGAAAAGTATAAGGATTCGCGGATCGTCGTCTTTTCCTCGGGCAACATTTATCCGTTCATGCCGGTGGGCGGCGGCGGCGCCGACGAATCGATTGCGCCTGAACCGCTCGGCGAATATGCCCAATCGACGCTGGGCAGAGAACGGATCTTCGAGTACCACTCGCACAAATACGGCACGCCGATGACGATGTTCAGGCTGAACTACGCGATCGATATGCGTTACGGCGTACTGCTGGAACTGGCGCGTGCGATCAACGAAGGGCGTCCGATCGATCTGACGACGGGGTATGCGAACGTCATCTGGCAAGGCGACGCCAACGCGATGGCGCTGCGCAGCCTGGCGATCGCTTCGAGCCCTCCGGCTATCCTGAACGTGACGGGACCGGAGACGATGTCCGTCAGATGGGCCGCAGGCCAAATGTCCCAACGGCTTGGCAAGGAAGCGACGTTCGAGGGCAAGGAATCCGAGACCGCGCTGCTGAATAACGCCTCGAAGTCCCACCAGCTGTTCGGCTATCCGAGCGTCTCGCTGCTGCAGATGATCGATTGGACCGCAGAGTGGGTGCTGCAAGGCGGCGCGACATGGAACAAACCGACCCATTTCCAAGAACGAAAGGGGAAATTCTGATGGCGACCGTATATTTATCGGAGGCGCTGAACGCGGCGCTGCAAGACGGATTGGTTATACCGGCGCACCCGCTCGCGCTGGATGCGGATCGCAAGCTCGACGAACGACGTCAACGGGCGCTCACGCGCTACTACGTCGCTTCGGGTGCCGGCGGCGTGGCCGTCGGCGTCCATTCGACCCAGTTCGAGATTCGCGATCCGGAGCACGATCTGTACGAAACCGTGCTGCGCATGGCCGCGGAGGAAGTCGACAAGGCTGCGCCTTCCCGTCCTTTCGTGAAGGTCGCGGGCGTATGCGGACCGCTCGAGCAGGCGCTAAGCGAGACGGCGACCGCGCTTAAGCTGGGTTACGATGCGGTACTCCTCAGCATGGGCGGTCTTGGGCAGCTGACCGAGGAAGCGCTGCTCGATCGGACGAGGCAAGTTGCCGCTGTCATGCCGGTTATCGGCTTCTACCTGCAGCCTTCGGTCGGCGGCCGAATTTTTACCTACGATTTCTGGCGCGCCTTCGCCGACATCCCGAACGTCGTCGCGATCAAGATGGCGCCGTTCAACCGCTACCAGACGCTTGACGTGGCCCGTGCCGTCTGCCATTCTGTCCGCAAGGACGAGATCGCGCTATACACCGGCAACGACGACAATATCGTCGCGGACCTGTTCACGACGTATCGCTTCACGATCGACGGCAGGACCGTCGAAAAGCAGGTCGTCGGCGGCCTGCTGGGCCACTGGGCGGTTTGGACGCAGAAGGCGGTCGCGCTTCTCGAAGAGATCAAGACGGCCAGAAAGGAGCCGGCGATCGCAAAGGAATGGCTTGTCCGCAACGTTCAGGTGACCGATTCCAACGCCGCTTTTTTCGATCCCTCTCACCAGTTCGCAGGCTGCATCCCGGGCATCCACGAGGTGCTGCGCCGCCAAGGCTTGCTCCAGGGAACCTGGTGCCTTAATCCGCACGAGGAGCTGTCGACGGGACAATCCGAGGAGATCGACCGCGTGTACGCGCAATATCCGGATCTCAACGACGACGCGTTCGTCGCGGCGCATCTCGAAGAATGGCTGCAGGAGCGTTAACCGGTCGATCGATAAAGCGAAGGGAGAGGGGCGGACATGCGATTTAAAGACGTATTTTCCATCATGGGACCCAGCATGATCGGCCCCTCCAGCTCGCATACGGCGGGCGCCGCAAGACTTGGGCTGACGGCGCGCCAGGCGCTCGGCGGGCAGCCGGACGAAGCGGACATCATCTTCTCGGGTTCGTTCGCGGAAACGTACATGGGTCACGGCACCGACCTGGCCGTGACGGCCGGATTGCTCGGCTGCGCGCCCGACGACGAACGAATCCGGGACTCGATCGCGCTGGCCGAAGCGGCCGGCATGGAGCTGCGATTCGGCACCGAGCTCCGGCCCGGCGGCCATCCCAATACGGTTCGATTCGAGCTGCGCAAGGGAGAACAAGCACTGACGATGGTCGGCTGCTCGATCGGCGGCGGCAACGTCGAGATCGTCGGCGTAGACGGATTCGACGTGAAGTTCGGCGCGGACTGTCCGACGCTGCTCGTCAATCATCAGGACATGGCGGGGACCGTCGCCGCGATGGCGCTGATCGTCGGGCGTGCCAATCTGAATATCCGGGCGATGGACGTCGATCGCCAGAGCAGAAGCGGCCGCGCGCTCACCGTCATGGAGATGGATCAGGCGGTGTCTGCCGAGGTGAGGCGCGAGCTGCAGGCGCTGCCGCAAGTCGAGCGGGTCCGCTTGATCCATCTGAACGAGGAGGAGGGGCAAGAATGAGATTCGCCACGCTAGCGGAGCTGTCGGCGCAATGCCGGGAAGCGGATATGACGATCGGCCGCTATATGATCGAGGAACAGGTCCGGGAATCGGATCAAACGGAGGAAACGGTCGTCGGTCAGATGGCCAGCTACTATCAGATCATGAAGGAAGCGGTGCGCAAGGGCACGACGGAGGAGACGAAGTCGCGCAGCGGACTTACGGGCGGTGACGCGAAGCGGGTGATGGAGTACCGGGCGCTAGGCGGGACGGCGCTCGGCGGCGAAGCGAGCGCGGCGCTCGCCTATGCGCTCGGCGTCTCCGAGGTCAACGCCTCGATGGGCCGCATCATCGCCACGCCGACCGCCGGATCGTGCGGGATCATTCCGGGCGTATTCGTGAGCACGCAGGAACGATTCGGCTGGAGCGACGACAAGATGGTCGAAGCGTTGTTCGCGGCAGGCGCCATCGGCTATGTCATTGCCAATCAATCGTTCATATCCGGCGCGGAGGGCGGCTGTCAAGCCGAAGTCGGATCGGCGGTCGGCATGGCTGCAGGCGCGCTGACGGAGCTGCGCGGCGGCACGCCGGAGCATGCCGTCCATGCGGTCGGGCTCGCGCTCAAAAATTCGCTCGGCCTGATCTGCGATCCTGTCGGCGGACTCGTCGAGATCCCGTGCATCGTACGGAACGGCTTCGGCGCGGTGACGGCGCTCGCGGCGGCCGATATGGCGCTGGCCGGCGTGCGCAGCGTCATTCCGTCGGACGAAGTCATCGGCGTCATGAAGGATATCGGCGCGGCCATGCCAGAGGCGCACCGGGAGACGGCGAAGGGCGGACTTGCCCAGACGCCTACGGGCAAAGCGATCTTAAGCGACCTTCGCAAGAAAGGCGGCCGGTCATGAGCGCGAACCCGATCGATTGGAACGGCGCGGCGGCGCCGCTGACGGATGACTTGATCGCCGTAAGACGGCAACTGCACCGTTTTCCCGAGCTCAGCTTCGAGGAACGCGAAACGGCGCGTCTCGTCGCGCAGCGGCTGACAGCGCTCGGATTGGCGTGCCGTACGGAATTCGGCGGATACGGGGTCGTAGCCGATATCGTCGGCGATGCCGCGGGTCCTGTCGTCGCGCTCCGCGCCGACATGGACGCCCTCCCGATCGCCGAGGAGACCGGACTGCCGTTCGCCAGCGAGCGGCCCGGCGCGATGCATGCCTGCGGGCACGACGCGCACACCGCGATGCTGCTCGGGGCGGCCGAGCTGCTGGTCCAGGCGCGGTCGACGCTGAAGGGCACGGTCAGGCTCATCTTCCAGTCGGCTGAAGAGATCAACGAAGGCGCCAAAGCGATGATTGCCGAAGGGGTGTTGGAAGGCGTCGACGAGATTTACGGCCTGCACAACCTGCCTACGCTGTCCGCCGGCTTGACGTCCGTCCGGCCAGGACCGTTAATGGGCTCGGTCGACCGCATCGAGATCCTGGTCGAGGGCAAGGGCGCGCACGGCGCCATCCCCGATCAGGGCATCGATCCGATCGTCTGCGCCAGCGCGATCGTCATGTCGCTGCAGAGCTTGGTTTCTCGCGAGACGTCGCCGTTCGATCCGGTCGTCGTGACGATCGGCAGCATCCATGCGGGAGACGCGAACAATGTGATTCCCTCGGCCTGCCGCATGACGGGCACCGTCCGGGCGTTCGCTCCAGAAGTTCGGGAGCGCTTGCCCGAAGGCATCGAACGGATCGTGAACCGGATCGCGGACGGATATCGCTGCCGCGCGAGCCTGACGTATATTCGCCAGACGCAGGTATTGGTGAACCATTCCGAAGCGGCCCGGAAGGTCGGGGAGGCGATCGACGCGGTTGCGGGGCCAGGCAAGAGGCTCGAAGCCGCCCCGACGCTTGCCGGCGAGGATTTTTCCGAGTATTTGAAGCATGTTCCCGGATGCTTCTTCTGGCTTGGCTCGGGTCCGGTCGAAGGCGCGGAACGCGCATACGGCCTGCACCATCCCCGCTTCGAGCTGAACGAGGCCTGCCTTCCGCTAGGAGCGGCGCTGCTCGCGGTCATCGCCTCGCGAAGGCTGGCAGAAGGTCCGCTGTCGTCGGGCGCGCATGCGGAAGGGGGCGGCACGCTTGAAGTTCCGGACGATCGGACTCATCGGCACCGACTCCTCCCATGCGAATACGTTCACCCAGCTGCTGAACGATCCGAACGACCCGCTGCACGTGCCCGGTTACCGCGTCACGATGGCTTGGCCGGGCGGGTCGCCGGATTTTCCGCTCAGCGCGTCGCGCGTCGGAACGATCATGGGTCGGCTCGAGACCGAGCACGGCATTCGCCGGGCGGACACACCCGAAGAGGTTGCCGCATCCTGCGATGCGCTCATGCTGCTGTCCATCGACGGCAGGGTGCGCAAGGAGCTGTTCGCACGCATCGCGCCATACGGCAAGACTGTCTTTATAGACAAGCCGCTGGCCATATCCGGACGCGATGCCGCCGAGATCGAGGTCCTTTCGCGGGAACATGGCGTGCCGATATTCAGCGTATCGGCCCTTCGGTATGCCGTGCAAGGCGCCATGGGGCAGGCTTCGTTAGGAGAGGCGCCGATACTTGAAGCGACCGTTAGCGGTCCGCTGCAGATCGAACCTACGCAATCGATCTATTATTGGTACGGCATTCATCTCGCGGAAATGCTGTTCGCGCTTCTCGGCCCGGACTGTCTGACCGTCCGGGCCGAGCGCTGCGACGAATTCGACCGCATCGTGGGCGAGTGGGCGGACGGCCGGACAGGCACGGCCATCTGCAAGCGCCCCGAGGCAGGTTATATCTATGAGGCTGAAGTCCGGATCGGGGACGAAGCTATGGCGCTTGCGCTCGATCCGGACTTCAAAGACCATTATGCACGGCTCATCGCCGACGCGGCCTCTTTTTTCGACACGGGCATCGCGCCGGTCCCCGTCGAAGAGACGCTGGCGATCGTTCGCTTCCTGGACGCCGCGGAGATTAGCCTTAACGCGGGGGGGCGAGCCGGTGTCGCTTGAAGCGTACGCGAGACGTTCCTGATCGTCCCCGGATTGTCGTTCTTTGACTATTGCTGACGCAAAGTCTATCAGTTAGAATAATAGAACAAGTACGAGAACAGAAAGCTTCCCGACTTTAACCTGCCGCAGGATCGCCTTGCGGGAGCGAAGTCGGGGGCTTTTGTTGTTGAAAGGGATGAAGACTCCGATTATGTTGCCGAAGCCCGATCAGAGGAAAAGATTCGAACTGCTGCTGGCGCAAGCGGAGATTCCGGGCGATTGGATCGACGCTCATTTCCGCGACGGTTACATAGAAAGAGTAGAAGTGAGCAAGGCAAGCCGCAGTTGGCGGTTTCACTTCGTGATGGAATCGCTGCTGCCTCCGCCCGTTTACGCCGGATTCCACAGCCGCGTACGGGACAAGCTCGGTCATCTTGCGCAGATCCAGATGTGCCTGCGCCATAGTGAAGCCGTCGCTACGAGCGAACTGCTGCTGCATTACTGGCCGCTGTTCGTCGAATGGATGCAAGGCGAGTTCGCATCGGTCAACGGCTGGCTGGGCAAAGCAAGGCCCGAGACGGAAGGCGAACTGTTGACCTTGTTCATGCTGAACGAGGCGAGCCTGGAGATGGCGCGCAAGAAGACCGTCGATACGTATGCGGCCAAGTTTTTCGAGGAGCGCTTCGGCCGCGCCTGCCGGATCAAGCTGGCCGTGGGCGAAAAGCAGCAGGAAGCCGTCGAGGCGTTCATGCAGCGGCAGCTCGAAGAAGAGCGGCTGCACGTCCGCAAGCTTATGGAGAGCATGCCCGACGAGACGCCGCCGGAGGACACCGGCGGAGAAGCGCCCCAATCGCTGCAGCATGGCTACGAGATCAAGGACGACGCGGTGCCGATCCAGAACATTCAAGAGGAAGAAAAGAAAGCGACCGTGCAGGGCACGGTGTTCGGCCTGGAGGTCAAGGAGCTCCGCAACGGCAATACGCTCTACCAATTCCATGTGACCGACTATACCGATTCGCTCACCGTCAAGATGTTCGGCAAAACGAAGGAAGACGTCAAAATGCTGAACCTTCTTGCGAACGGCAAATGGGTGAAGCTGCGCGGGCGCGTCGAATACGACCGGTTCCTCAATCCGCCGGAGCTCGTCATGATGCCGAGCGATTTGAAGGAGATCAACGGACCGAAGCCGCGCAGGGACGAGTCGACCGACAAGCGCGTCGAGTTTCACTTGCACACGTCCATGAGCACGATGGACGCGATCGCGCCGGTCGACGCTTATATCAAGACGGCCGCCAAGTGGGGGCACAAGGCGATCGCCGTCACCGACCATGCGAACGTGCAGTGCTTCCCCGAAGCCGCTAAGGCCGCGAAGAAAAACGGGATCAAGATGATCTACGGCGTAGAGGCCAACGTCGTGAACGACGCGGTAGACATCGTGCTGAACGCCCGCGACACGGTGCTCGCGGACGAGACGTTCGTCGTATTCGATATCGAGACGACGGGCCTGTCGGTCACGGCGAACAAAATCATCGAGCTCGCGGGCGTCAAAGTGAAGGAAGGCCGGGAGATCGGCCGCTTCTCCACGTTCATCGACCCGCACGAGCCGATTCCGTACAACATCCAGCAGCTTACGAGCATTACGGACGAGATGGTCGCCGGCGCGCCGGAGCTTGAGCCGAAGCTGACCGAATTCCTCGAATTCGTCGGCGACGCCGTGCTGGTCGCGCACAATGCCCGATTCGATATCGGCTTCATCCAGCACAACTGCAAGCAGCTCGGACTGCCGCAGCCGGGCAACCCCGTGCTCGATACGCTGGAGTTGGCGCGGTATTTGCATCCGACGATGAAAAACCATCGGTTAAATACGCTGTCTAATCTATATAAAGTCAGCCTTGAGAACCATCACCGCGCCATCGACGATACGATCGCCCTGGCCGGCGTGCTCGAGGGGCTGCTCAAGGACGCGCAGACCCGAGGCATCACCCGGATGGCGCGGCTCAACGAAGTGAACGAGAACAGCTGGAAAACGACGCGTCCGTTTCATTGCTGCATTTACATGCTGAACGCGACCGGCAAAAAGAACTTGTACAAGCTGATCTCGCTGTCGCATACGGACTATTTCCACCGCGTCGCCTGCATTCCCCGAAGCAAGCTCATCGAGCATCGGGAAGGTCTGCTTATCGTCTCGGGCTGCGAAAAGGGCGAATTTTACGAAGCGGTGCTGAACAAGTCGGAGGAAGAGGCTGCCGAGGTCGCCGAGTTCTACGACATTCTCGAGATTCAGCCGCTCGATTTTTATATGCACCTGCTGGACAAGGGGCTCGTGGGGAGCAGGGCCGAGCTCGAGCAGTCGCTGCGCAAGATCGTCGCCATCGGCGAACGGCTCGGCAAGCCGGTCGTCGCGACAGGCAACGCGCATTACCTGGAGCCGAGGGACAAGCTGTACCGCGACATCACGATTCATGGCATTACGGGCTTCAGCCCGCTGAAGGACCAGCGCAAGCCGGACGCGCATTTCCGGACGACGCCGGAGATGCTGGACGCCTTCGCTTTTCTCGGCAAGGACAAAGCGTTCGAGGTCGTCGTGACCAACACGAACGAACTGGCGGACCGCTTCGAGGACATCAAGCTGTTCCCCGACGAGCTGTTCACGCCGAACATCGAGGGCGCCGACGAAGAGATCCGCAATACGTGCTACGCGACCGCGCGCAGCCTGTACGGCGAGGATCTGCCGCAGGTGGTCATCGACCGGCTGGAAAAGGAGCTCGTGCCGATCATCAAATACGGCTTCTCGGCGAACTACCTGATTTCCGAGCGGCTCGTCAAAAAATCCAACCGGGACGGCTATCTCGTCGGCTCGCGGGGATCGGTCGGCTCGAGCGTCGTCGCGACGTTCCTCGGCATTTCCGAGGTCAACCCGCTGCCCGCGCACTACCTTTGCCGCAACGCCGCGTGCAAGCACCAGGAATGGTTCCTCGACGGCAGCGTGCCGAGCGGGTTCGACTTGCCTGACAAAGCCTGCCCGGACTGCGGCACGATGATGCGCGGCGAAGGACAGGACATTCCGTTCGAGACGTTCCTCGGCTTCAAGGGGGACAAGGTTCCCGATATCGACTTGAACTTTTCCGGCGAATACCAGCCGCACGCGCATAACTTCACCAAAGAGATGTTCGGGGAGAAAGGCGTATTCCGGGCGGGCACGATCGGCACGGTCGCGGAGAAGACCGGCTTCGGCTTCGCGAAGAAGTATCAGGAGGAGCACGGCAAAAGCTGGCGCGGCGCCGAGCTGAACCGTCTTGCGCAGGGCGTGACGGGCGTAAAGCGGAGCACGGGCCAGCATCCCGGGGGCATCGTCGTCGTACCGGATTATATGGAAGTCGAAGATATCACGCCGGTCCAGTATCCGGCGGACGATACGAGCGCGGAGTGGAAAACGACCCATTTCGACTACCACGCCTTCGACGCCAACCTGCTCAAGCTCGATATTCTGGGGCACGACGACCCGACGATGATGCGGATGCTCCAGGACTTGACCGGCGTCGATCCGACGACGATTCCGATGAACGATCCGAAGGTCATGAGCCTGTTCAACTCGGTCGAGGCGCTCGGCATCCAGCCGAGCCAGATCAAATCCCAGGTCGCCACCTTCGGCGTGCCGGAGATGGGCACCCGGTTCGTTCGCCAGATGCTGGAGGAGACGAAGCCTTCGTCGTTTGCCGACTTGCTGCAAATATCGGGACTGTCGCACGGCACGGGCGTATGGCTGGGCAATGCCCAGGAGCTCATCAAAAACGGCACCTGCACGATCAAGACCGTTATCGGCTGCCGCGACGACATCATGCTGTTTCTCATCTACAAGGCGGGCATGGACGCGTCGCTCGCCTTCAAGATTACGGAGAGCGTGCGGAAGGGCAAGGGGCTTACGCCCGAATGGATCGAAGAGATGAAGCGCTGCGGCGTGCCGCAGTGGTATATCGACTCCTGCCTGCGGATCGAGTACATGTTTCCGAAGGCCCACGCCGCCGCTTACGTCATCTCGGCCGTGCGGACCGCCTATTTCAAGCTGTATTATCCGATTCATTATTATGCGACGTACTTTTCGGTTCGGGCGGCCGATTTCGACGTCGAGTTGTTCTGCCAAGGATACGACGCGATCCTGAAGGGAATGACGGAGATCGAGGCCAAGGGGTTCCAGGCGCTGCCGAAGGAAAAGAACATGATTCCGATCCTCGAGATGGGGCTGGAAATGACCGCGAGAGGCTTCAAGGTGAAGCCGCTGGACCTGTACCGGTCCGACGCCACCCGCTTCATCGTAGACGGCGACGCGCTCATCCCGCCGTTCTCGGCGGTCGCCGGCATCGGCGAAAACGCGGCGCGCAACATTGCCGCTTCGCGCGCCGACGGTGACTTCCTGTCGATCGAGGACTTCCAGCAACGCTCCAAGGCGTCGAAGACGATCATCGAGCTGCTGACGACGATGGGCTGCTTCCGCGGCTTGCCCGAATCCAACCAGCTGGCGTTGTTCTAAGGCTTGCGCATTCGGATGCGATGAAGCCGGCCGTCCTCCGCACCCCGGGCTTCCTGAATATTGCATTGCAAGGGGCCTGGCGGTTATGGTATATTATTTCTGGTAATCATGTGGATATCACTGTCTGCAGAAGAGTGGGGAAACCCACTCTTTACGTTTTGCATAGGCACTTTTGCATGTGCGATTCCGCAGATATCCATTTGAAGCAATCGGGAGGTCTGGTCATTTGAGCGTTTCAAAGATCAAATCCGCGGTCGAGCAGCTGGTCGCCCCCCTTCGTGGAGGAGAACGGCTTCGAACTGGTGGATGTAGAATACGTCAAGGAAGGCAGCAATTACTTTCTGCGCGTATTCGTGGACAAGGCGGGCGGCATCGATATCGACGACTGCGGCCGGGTGTCCGAATATTTAAGCGGGAAGCTCGACGAAGCCGACCCGATCCCCGAAGCTTACTTCCTCGAAGTGAGCTCACCGGGCGCCGAACGTCCCCTGAAGAAAGCGGAGGACGTCGCTTCTGCTGTCGGCAAACATGTATTCGTTACGACCTATGAGCCGGTGGACGGCGCCAAGGAATTCGAAGGCAGCCTGGACGGGTTCGACGGCAGCGTGCTGACCGTGACCGTCGGACGCAAGCGCCATGAGATTCCTTACGATAAAGTGGCTTCCGCGAGGCTGGCCATCGTCTTTTAAAATGCGAGAGGAGGAGAGTAGCAGCCATGAGCATGGAGTTTATTGAAGCCTTAGGCGAGATCGAGCGCGACAAAGGCATCGCCAAGGATGTCCTCATCGAGGCCATCGAAGCGGCACTTATCTCCAGCTATAAACGCAATTTCAATACGGCGCAAAACGTTCGCGTCGATATCAACCGCAATACCGGCCTGATCAAAGTGTACGCGCGCAAGACCGTCGTCGACGAGGTGCTCGACCCGCGCCTCGAGATCGCGATCGACGCGGCCCGTTCCATCAATCCGCACTATCAGATCGAGGATATCGCCGAGATCGAGGTGACGCCGCGGGATTTCGGACGGATCGCGGCGCAGACGGCCAAGCAGGTCGTGACCCAGCGCATCCGCGAGGCGGAGCGCGGCCTGATCTACCACGCGTACGTGGACAAAGAGCAAGACATCGTGACCGGCATCATCCAGCGAATCGACATGCGCAACCTTTACGTCGACCTAGGCAAGGTCGAGGCGGCGCTGCCGCTCACCGAGCTCATGCCGACCGACAAGTTCAAGCAGGGCGACCGGGTGAAGTCTTATATCACGAAGGTCGAGAATACGAGCAAAGGGCCGCAGATCATCCTCTCGCGGACGCATCCCGGACTGCTCAAGCGCTTGTTCGAGCTCGAGGTGCCCGAGATTTTCGACGGCACGGTCGAGATCCGTTCGGTCGCGCGCGAAGCGGGCTTCCGCTCCAAGATCGCGGTCCACTCGCGCGCGGACGAGGTCGATCCGATCGGCTCCTGCGTCGGACAGAAGGGCGTGCGGGTACAGACGATCGTGAACGAACTTAAGGGCGAGAAGATCGACATCGTCCGCTGGTCCGATTCCGTCGAGGAATACGTCGCCAACGCGCTCAGCCCGTCCAAGGTGCTCGAAGTCATCGTGTTCGAGGCCGAAAAGATGGCGCGCGTCATCGTGCCGGACTACCAGCTGTCGCTGGCGATCGGCATCAAGGGACAGAACGCGCGGCTCGCGGCGAAGCTGACCGGGTGGAAGATCGATATCAAGAGCGAGACGCAGGCGGAGCAGGAATACGGACGGCCGCGGACCGAAGGCGACGCGATGCACCAGGACAGCGTGACGATCGATTAATTTTCAAGCGGCAATCATATAGACGGTCCGCATGGGAGGCGAGGAACCTTGAGACCGAGGAAGATACCGCAGCGCAAATGCATCGCGAGCCAGGAAATGATGCCTAAAAAAAGAGCTCATCCGCATCGTCCGGTCGCCGACGGGGGAGATCTCCCTCGATCTGACGGGCAAAAAGCCCGGAAGGGGCGCCTATCTGTGCGGCAAGCTGTCCTACTTCAAGCTGGCCAAGAAGACGAAGGCGCTGGAGCGTGCGCTGAAGGCGCCCGTGCCGCCCGAGGTTTACGACAGGCTGGAGGAAGAATTTTTAAAGCTGGAAGGCGAATTCATTGCCGCGAAGGAGTTGGATAACGGCGATGACGACGAACGATAAGACGCTGTCGCGCCTGGGGCTCGCCATGCGGGCGGGCAAGCTCGTCTCGGGCGACGAGACGGTGCTCAAGAGCATCCGCGCGGGCGAAGCGAAGCTGGTGGTGATCGCCCGGGACGCTTCCGACAATACGCGCAAGAAAGTGGCGGACAAATGCGCAAGCTATGGCGTAGAGCTAATGACGGGCTACTCCCGGTACGACCTGGGAGGCGCCGTCGGCAAGCCCGAACGCGTGCTGTTCGCCGTCACGGACCAAGGCTTCGCGAATCTCGTTCGCGAGGGCTTCGTTCAACATTCGGAGGTGGAGAATATTGAGTAATAAACAATCGGATAACAAAGATAAGCTGCGGGTGTACGAATACGCCAAGCAGCTGAATATGAGCAGCAAAGAAGTGCAGAAGATTCTCGAGCGGGTAGGCAAGCCGGTCAACAACCATATGAGCGTCATGGAAGACGGCATGGTCGCGTCCGTGGAGAAGTTTTTCCGCGACGTCAAGGCGAATGCCGCGGCCAAGATGGCGCAGAACAAGCCTGCGGGCAACCGCCCGGCAGGCGAGCAAGGCGGGCAGAACCGTCAAGGCAGCGGCCAGCAGCCGGCGCGCCGCTCCGAGGAAGCTGCTTCTGTGGCTTCCCGCCCGGCTCAACCTGCGCCGACGGCGCCATCGCCTGCTCCCGCTCCCGCAGCTCAGCAAGCATCGGAGCCGGCCCCGCAAGCTGCTGCGCCTTCGCAGCCTAGCAACGCTAGCGGCACCGCTTCTTCGGCGCCTGCCTCGGATCGTCCGCAGAGCGGCAGTCAAGGAAGCGGCCAAGGCGGCGGCTATCAAGGCAACCGTCAAGGCGGCGGCCAGGGCGGCGGCGGCTATCAGGGCAACCGTCCATCGGGCGGCCAAGGCGGCGGCGGTTACCAAGGCAATCGTCCATCGGGCGGCCAGGGCGGCGGCGGCTATCAGGGCAACCGTCCATCGGGCGGCCAAGGCGGCGGCGGTTACCAAGGCAATCGTCCATCGGGCGGCCAAGGCGGCGGCGGCTACCAAGGCAGCCGTCCATCGGGCGGCCAAGGCGGCGGCGGCTATCAAGGCAATCGTCCGTCGGGCGGCCAAGGCGGCGGCGGCTACCAAGGCAACCGTCCTGCGGGCGGTCAAGGCGGCGGCTACCAAGGCAACCGTCCATCGAGCGGCCAAGGCGGCGGCGGCTACCAAGGCAATCGTCCTGCGGGCGGTCAAGGCGGCGGCTATCAAGGCAATCGTCCTGCGGGCGGTCAAGGCGGCGGCGGTTATCAAGGCAGCCGTCCTGCGGGCGGTCAAGGCGGCGGCGGCTACCAAGGCAACCGTCCTGCGGGCGGCGGCGGTTTCGGCGGCGGCGGCGCGGGCAGAGGTCCGGCACCGGCTCCGGCGGCAGCGGCAGGACGCGGCGGTCAAGGCGGCGGCTTCGGCAGCCGTCCGGGCGGCCAGCGCAGCGACAACCGCGGCGGGGACAATCGCGGCGGCGGCTTTAACCGAGATGGCGGCGCGAAGCGCAAGGACAACGACTTCAACAGGCGCTTCGAGGAGACCGGACGCGGCGGGCCGCGCAAGGGCAAAGGCGGCAAGAACGCCAAGGGCCGCAACCTGCCTCCGCGCGAGAAGATCGACAACACGCCGAAGAAGATCATCGTCCGCGGCGAGATGACCGTAGGGGATCTGGCCAAGCTGCTTCACAAGGACGCTTCCGAGGTCATCAAGAAGCTGTTCATGATGGGCGTCATGGCGACGATCAACCAGGATCTCGACATGGACACCATCCTGCTCATCGCCGGCGAATTCGGCGTCGAAGTCGAAGTCAAGATCGCGGTCGAAGACACGAACTTCGAGACGATCGAGGAAACGGACGAAGAGGCCGATCTGATTACCCGTCCTGCTGTCGTTACGATCATGGGCCACGTCGACCACGGCAAGACCACGCTGCTGGACGCGATCCGCGAGACGCAGGTCGCGAGCGGCGAAGCCGGCGGCATCACCCAGCACATCGGCGCTTATCAGGTCGAAGTGCACGGCAAAAAAATTACGTTCCTGGATACGCCGGGCCACGAAGCGTTCACGACGATGCGTGCGCGCGGCGCCCAGGTTACCGATATTACGATTCTGGTCGTCGCGGCCGACGACGGCGTCATGCCGCAGACGGTCGAAGCGATCAACCACGCGAAGGCGGCGAACGTGCCGATCATCGTGGCGGTCAACAAGATCGACAAGCCGGGCGCGAATCCCGACAAGGTGAAGCAGGAGCTGACCGAATACGGTCTCGTTCAAGAAGCTTGGGGCGGCGACACGATCTTCGTCGAACTGTCCGCCAAGCAGCGCCTGAACCTCGACGGCTTGCTCGAGATGATCCTTCTCGTGTCCGAAGTGAACGACTACAAGGCCAATCCCGACAAGCGCGCGCGCGGCACGGTCATCGAAGCCGAGCTCGACAAGGGCAAGGGGCCGATCGCACGTATCCTCGTTCAGAACGGCACGCTTAAGGTCGGCGACGCGTTCGTCGCGGGCGACTGCTTCGGACGGATCCGCGCCATGACCAACGACCGCGGACGCCGGGTCAAGGAAGCCGGACCTTCCACGCCGGTCGAGATCACCGGCTTAACGGAAGTGCCGCAAGCGGGCGATCCGTTCATGGTGTTCGAGGACGAGCGCAAGGCGCGCGAGATCGCCGACAAGCGGTCGATCAAGACGCGTCAGGAATCGATGCGTTCCAATCAGAAGGTCACGCTCGAAGATCTGTTCAGCAAGATCAAGGAAGGCGAGATCAAGGATCTGAACGTCATCCTGAAGGCGGACGTTCAAGGCTCGCTCGAAGCGCTCAAGGGCTCCCTCGAGAAGATCGAAGTCGAAGGCGTGCGCGTCAAAACGATCCACAGCGGCGTCGGCGCGATTACCGAGTCGGACGTATCGCTTGCGCTCGCGTCGGCCGCGATCATCATCGGCTTCAACGTTCGTCCGGAGCCGCGCGCCGCGCAGGCAGCGGAGCAGGAAAAGGTCGACCTGCGTCTCCACCGCATCATCTACAAGGTGATCGAGGAGATCGAACAGGCGATGAAGGGCATGCTCGATCCGGTATTCAAGGAGAAGGTCATCGGCCACGCCGAGGTCCGCGAGACGTTCAAGGTCAGCAAGGTCGGCACGATCGCCGGCTGCATGGTCACGGACGGCAAGGTCGCCCGCAACGCCGAAGTGCGCCTCGTGCGCAGCGGCGTCGTCGCCTTCGAAGGCAAGATCGATTCCCTCAAGCGGTTCAAGGATGACGCGAAGGAAGTTTCGGAAGGCTATGAATGCGGCATTACGCTCGACAAGTTCAACGATCTTCAGATCGGCGACGTTCTCGAAGCGTTCATCATGGAGTCCGTCGAGCGTTAATCCGCGCATGAAGCAGGGAAGAGGGGGATGGACAGTGGCTAAATTCCGCGTCGGCCGTGTCGGCGAACAGATCAAGAAAGAGATCAGCTCGCTGATCCAGACCGAACTGAAGGATCCGCGCATCGGCTTTATTACGGTGACGGGAGTCGACGTGACGGGAGATCTGTCCCAGGCTCGCGTATATCTAAGCATATTGGGCAGCGACGAACAAAAAGAGGCGACGCTGCATGCGTTGGCCAAGGCCAAAGGGTTCCTTCGTTCGGAGCTCGGCAACCGCATGCGCCTGCGGCATACGCCCGAGATCGAATTCCGGTTCGACAGCTCGATCGCGTACGGCAGCAGGATCGAAGCGCTTCTGGCCGATATCAACAAAGGAAATCAGCCTTCATGAACGCCTGGATAGAACAGCTCGACGCCGCGATCGACTTTATCCGGAAGCGGGACGACTTTCTCGTCGTCTCGCACGTTCAGCCCGACGGCGACGCCATCAGCTCCACGGTGGCAGTCGCCTGGCTGCTGGGCAAGTTGGGCAAAAGCTACGCCATGTACAATGAAGGCCCCGTTCCCGAACGCCTGCATTACTTGATCGGGAGCGACCAGATCCAGACGAACGCGTCCGGCGAAGCCGGGCGCGCCTATCGTCATGTCATCGCGGTCGATTGCGCGGATTTTAGCCGCGTCGGCAACGCGACGGAGCGGTTCGACGAGAACTTCGAGATGCTGAACATCGATCATCATCCGACCAACAACGGCTTTGGCCTCGTTAACTTGCTGCGCCCGGATGCCGCCGCGACGGCCGAGATCTTGTACGAATTGATCGAGCGTACGGGCGCGGCGCTGGACAAGGATGCAGCGACGGCGATCTATACGGGCATGCTCACCGATACCGGCGGATTCCGATACAGCAATACGACGCCGAACGTGCTGGCGATCGCTTCGCGCCTGATCGATCTCGGCGTGGACGGCCCGATGTTGGCCGAACTGCTGCTGGAGCGGATGACGCTGCAGCAGATGCTCGTCCTTCAACGGGCGCTGTCCCGTCTGTCTTTCAGCGAAGACAAGCGAATCGCCTGGCTTTGGGTGACGCCCGAGGATATGACGGAGACCGGGGCCAAAAACGAGGATTTGGAAGGGATCGTAAACTTTCCTCGCAACGTCGAGGGCGTCGAAGTCGGCATCCTGTTCAAGCAAAACGCGGAAACTTCGGTGAAAGTCAGCCTTCGATCGGCGGGGAAGGTCGACGTCGCGGCCGTCTCCCAGCAATTCGGCGGCGGCGGTCATGTGCGCGCTGCGGGTTGCAAATTGTCCGCGCCGCTCGAGGATGCGGTCGGTCAATTGACGGCAGCCGTAAGAAAGGCGTTGGAATCGCATGACGCAAGCCAAAACGCATAGCTTCGAAGGCGTGCTGGCGGTATGGAAGCCCGCCGGCTGGACGTCCCACGACGTCGTGGCCAAAGCCCGGCGCATTCTCGGCGTCAAGCGGATCGGCCATACCGGCACGCTGGACCCGGCCGTGACCGGCGTGCTGCCGATTTGCATCGGCAGGGCGACGCGAATGGTGGAGTACTTGCAGGAGCTCCCCAAGACGTACGAGGCGACGATCCGGTTCGGCATCGCCACCGATACCGAGGACTTGACCGGCGAGGTGCTGGAAACGCGCGACGCCGGCGAATTGACGGAAGCCGCGATCAGGGAGACGATTCTCTCTTTTGTCGGCGACATTATGCAGGTGCCGCCGATGGTTTCCGCTTTGAAGATCGACGGCAAGCGGCTATACGAGCTGGCGAGAGAAGGCGTGACGATCGAACGCCCGGCGCGCCCGGTGACGATTCACGAGATCCGGATCGGGGGAGATCAAGACCGGCGTGCCGCAGCCCGAGGCGTCGTTTTCGGTTCGCTGCTCGAAGGGCACTTACATCCGCACGCTTTGTGTCGATATCGGCCGCAAACTTGGCGTACCTGCCGCGATGGCCGTTCTGAAGCGGACGGAAAGCGCGGGGCTCGCGCCAGACGACAGCTTGACGCTCGAGGAGATCGCGCGCTTGCGGGAGAGCGGAGAACTGGGAAACCGGCTCGTTCCGGCTGACAGCCTCGTTCCGTTTCCGCGCGCGACCGGCGGATCGGCGGCGGCATCGAACGCGCGGCAGGGAAAGCCGATTCCGTTCGAGCTGCTCGCCCCGGTGCCCGACCAGGCCGGTTTGTGGCGCCTCTATCGCGATGACGGCGCTTTTCTGGGCCTGTTCGAGTCGGATATGCCGGGCCGACGGCTCAAGGCTGTCAAAGTATTTCATCCGGAAGAGTGACTTACGGACCGCCTGACGGCGGTCCGCGCTCTTTCGAAGATGCGGGAGGACGGCAGGGTGGAACGTTACGATTTGACTCATACGATGTTGACGGTGGACGGCGGGCTGCCGCCCGGCGCCTGCCGGGACCGCATCACGCTGGCGATCGGTTTTTTCGACGGCGTGCACAGAGGGCACGCCGAGGTGATCCGCCAGGCGGTGGCGTCCGCGAGAGAGCAGGGCTTCGCGCCTGCCGTGCTGACGTTCAGCCCGCATCCGCGAACCGTGCTCGGCAAGGACGGCTACCATACCGTTCTGACGCCGCTTGAGGACAAGCTGGCGCTGTTCGCGGAGCTGGGCGTCGAGTTGGCTTATGTCGTGGCGTTCGATCACGGCTTTGCGGAAGTGTCTGCGGAGAGCTTCGTTAGGCGCCTGCTGCTGCCGCTGGGGGTCCGAAGCGCCGTCGTCGGTTTCGACTTCAGGTTCGGCCACCGCGGTCAAGGCGACGCGGAAGCGCTCCGGCGACTTAGCGAAGGCGCCATCTCGGTTCGCGTCGTCGAGCCGGTCTTCGAAGGCGACGCCAAGATCAGCAGCACCCGGATTCGCGCATGTCTGGCGGCCGGCGATTGCGAAGCGGCAGCCTTGCTGCTCGGACGACCTTACGCGATTTCGGGCGAGATCGTCCACGGCGACGCGCGCGGCCGCTTGCTCGGCTTTCCGACGGCCAATATGCAGCCGGCCGTGCAGTACGTCATTCCGCGGCATGGCGTCTACGCGGTAACCGTTGGCGGCGCGGACGATGAGGCGCGCGTGTTGGGCGGCGTCATCAACGTCGGCGTTCGACCGACGTTCGACGCGCCGGGCGGCGCGCCGAGGCTCGAGACCAATCTGTTCGATTTCGAAGGCGATCTGTACGGGCGTACGCTGACCGTGCGGTTCCACCGCTTTTTGCGACCGGAGACGAAGTTCGCTTCCTTCGACGAGCTCAAGTCGCAGATCGGCAGAGACGCCGAGCAGGCCCGCGAGGAGCTGCGTTTGCTCGGTTTGCGCTGAGGCAGCCGCATCGGATTGAGACGCTTGTTGCTATGATTATAGACATTGTGCTATACTATTGAACGTTGTCGGCAGTGCCGGCTTCACATGAACCTTGGCTTGGCCGGACGCTCTCACCGGCGCCAGCTCGGCCACAGGCGATTAGACAAATCGAACACGGAGGTGATTGGGATGGCATTGACGCAAGAGCGCAAACAAGAACTGATCGAGCTGCACAAGACGCACGCTTCGGACACCGGATCCCCGGAAGTTCAAATCGCGATCCTGACGGAAAACATCAACAATCTGACGACCCACTTCAGGTCCCACAAAAAGGACCACCACTCGCGCCGCGGCCTGCTTAAGATGGTCGGCCAACGTCGCAAGCTGCTGGCATACCTGAAGAACAAGGACGTCAAGCGTTACAGCGCGCTGATCGAGAAGCTCGGCCTGCGCCGTTAATTCGCTTCGCGACACAAGCAACCTGCTTAGCCAGTCGGGCATCGGCCCGGGGCGGCGGGTTGCTTTTTTCAAGCTTAGGGGTTGTTACCGGCGCCTAAGAATCGTCCGGCAGGAAATAATAGAGCGTATGTCGAATTTACATATGTCTAATTTAGAGGAGGGATTGCACTGGCACACCAAGTAGAGATGTCGCTCGGCGGCCGCCCGTTATCATTGGAGACGGGACGTCTGGCGAAGCAGGCGAACGGCGCCGTTGTCGTCCGCTACGGAGATACGGTCGTTTTATCTACGGTCACGGCTTCTTCCGGACCGAAGGACCTGGATTTTTTCCCGCTCACCGTCAACTATGAAGAAAAATTGTACGCCGTCGGCAAAATTCCGGGAGGCTTCATCAAGCGCGAAGGCCGTCCCAGCGAAAAAGCCATCCTGGCTTCCCGCTTGACCGACCGCCCGATCCGCCCGCTGTTCCCCGAGGGCTTCCGCAACGACGTGCAAATCGTCAGCCTCGTCATGAGCGTGGACCAGGACTGCCCGCCGGAGATCGCGGCGATGATCGGCACGTCCGCGGCGCTCGCCATCTCCAACGTTCCGTTCGACGGCCCGATCGGCGGCGTCATCGTCGGCCGAGTCGGCGGCAAGTTCATCATTAACCCGACCGTCGCCGAGGAAGAAAAAAGCGACATGCACGTCGTCGTGGCAGGCACGAAGGACGCGATCATGATGGTCGAAGCCGAAGCCGACGAAGTGCCGGAAGCCGACGTGCTCGAAGCGATCATGTTCGGCCACGAAGAGATCAAGAAGATCGTGGACACGATTAATGAGCTCGTCGCCGTCGCAGGCCAGCCGAAGATGGAGGTCAAGCTGCATGCCGTGGACGCCGCCGTCGAGAGCGACGTCAATGCGTTTGCCCAAGCGAGGCTCGTCGAAGCTGTCCGCATCGAAGAAAAGCATGCCCGCCAAGAAGCGATCGACACGATCAACGCCGAGACGGTCGAGCATTTCTCCGCAGTCTACGCGGACGAGCCAGGCAAGCTCGGCGACGTCAAGGAAGTGCTCTACGACATCGTCAAAAACGAAGTGCGCCGCCTGATCACGCACGACAAGGTACGCCCAGACGGCCGCAAGCCGGAAGAGATCCGTCCGATCTCCGGCGACGTATCGCTGCTGCCGCGCACGCACGGCTCCGGCCTCTTCACCCGCGGGCAGACCCAAGCGCTCAGCATCTGTACGCTCGGTCCGCTCGGCGAAGTGCAAATTCTCGACGGCATCGGCCTCGAAGAATCCAAGCGCTTCATGCACCACTACAACTTCCCGCCGTTTTCGGTCGGCGAAGCCCGTCCGCTCCGCGCGCCGGGACGCCGCGAGATCGGTCATGGCGCACTCGGCGAGCGCGCGCTGCTGAAAGTTATCCCGTCCGAAGCCGAGTTCCCGTATACGATCCGCCTCGTTTCCGAAGTGCTCGAATCCAACGGGTCGACTTCCCAGGCGAGCATCTGCGCCAGCACGCTGGCGATGATGGACGCAGGCGTGCCGATCAAGGCGCCTGTCGCGGGCGTAGCGATGGGTCTCATCAAGGACGGCGATCACTTCACGATCCTGACGGACATTCAAGGAATGGAAGACCATCTTGGCGACATGGACTTCAAGGTGGCAGGCACGGCGAAGGGCGTCACCGCGATCCAGATGGATATCAAGATCGACGGCATCGACCGTTCCATCCTGACCCAGTCGCTCGAGCAGGCGAAGGAAGGCCGTATGTTCATCCTCGGCAAGATGATGGAAGTCATGACCGAGCCGCGCAAGGAACTGAGCAAATACGCGCCGAAGATCATTACGATGCACATCAATCCGGACAAAATCCGCGACGTCATCGGCTCCGGCGGCAAGATCATCAACAAAATCATCGAGGATACCGGCGTCAAGATCGATATCGAGCAGGACGGCACCGTCTACATCGCTTCCTCGGATGCGGCTGCCAACGACAAAGCGCGCTCGATCATCGAAGGCATCGTCCGCGAAGCCATCGTCGGCGAGACGTATCTAGGCACGGTCAAGCGCATCGAGAAGTTCGGCGCATTCGTCGAGATCCTGCCGGGCAAGGACGGCCTGGTTCACATCTCCCAGCTGTCGACCGAGCGCGTAGCCAAGGTCGAAGACGCCGTCGCCATCGGAGACAAGATCATGGTCAAGGTCACCGAGATCGACAACATGGGCCGCGTCAACTTGTCCCGCAAGGCGATGCTCACGGCCGAGCAGGTACAGAGCGGCCAGTAATGGCCGCCAGCCCATCCAACCGAATACCACAAGCAAAAGAGACCGGTTTTTTCAGTCTCTTTTTTTATTTGGTTATAAATCGCTTGCCGCAGTCGGGTGATCTCCGCTCGCGGTCCCGTTTCATATTATTCGCCTTATTTGCATAGGATGTAGACAAGCGATGGGCGCGTCCGCGCCCGGATGGGAGGCTGGGAATCAGCCATGAGCAAAACGCGTTGGCCATCTGCAGTTATGCTGGCGCTGCTCGTCCTATTGCTCGGGGCGGGGCGGTACGGTCCGCTGCACGCCTTCGTGGAATCCGCCAAGTCCGCGAGCGGAAAGGCGACGTACGCGGAGACGGGATTCCTCGGCAATAGGGGGCGGCAGGCGGCGGAAGAGCAAGCGGTTGGGGGAAAACCACTGAAAGCGTGGTTGAAGGCGGAAGCGCAAAAGCGCGCGATTCCGCCGAGGGACGCCGTTCTCGACCGCGTGTGGAAAGCAATACCGGGGTATAACGGCAGAACGGTGGACGTGGAAGCGACATATGCCAAAGCAGTCGCCGCGGGTTGGACGGCCGAGTCCGCATCGGCTGCGCCTGATAAGGTGCCATGGGTGTTCAAGGAGATCGCGCCAAAAGTATCGCTGCGGGATCTGCCGCCTTCGCCGGTCTATCGCGGCAATTCGGCCAAGCCTGCGGTCGGTCTGATGATCAATGTCGCATGGGGCAATGAATATTTATCTTCTATATTAAATACGTTGGACGAAGAGCATGTGAAAGCGACGTTTTTCCTCGACGGAAGCTGGCTAAGCAAAAACAAGGATGCGGCGGAAGAGATTAAAAGGCGCGGTCACGAGGTATCCAATCACGCGTACTCCCACAAAAACATGAGTACGATTACGGACGCCAAGCAGCTCGAAGAGATCGCAAAGACGCAAACGCTGCTGAAAAAGACGCTGGATATCGACAATCGCTTATTCGCGCCTCCCTCCGGCGATTTTGACGCCAGAACGGTACGGATCGCCGCCGGCCTCGGTCTGACCACCGTCCTGTGGACGTTGGATACCGTGGACTGGAAGCGTCCGCCCGCTGCGGGCGTCGTCGCCAAGATCGCGGCCGGCGTAGGTCCGGGCACGCTTATTCTCATGCATCCGACATCGACGACGGAGCAAGCGCTGAAGGGAATCATCCGTCAGTCCAGGGCGAAGGGGCTCGTACCGGGAACGGTATCCGAGGTGCTGTCCGAACGCCGGTTGGATGCCGCGGCGCCGGGTAATTAATTGTTCATGGAGTCGCTTTGGGCGCATCTTCGGTTGTGAGGGATGTCGATTTTTGATATCATGTTATCATTCATGGCAAGGGGGGAGAACGGTTGAACAAGTACACGCTGAAGAACGGCTTGCGCGTGATGATCGAGAATATCCCGACCAGCAGGTCGGTCGCGTTCGGCATTTGGGTGAAGACGGGGTCCCGATACGAGACGACGGCGGACAACGGAATCTCGCATTTCGTCGAACATATGCTGTTCAAGGGCACGCGCCGCCATTCGGCGAAGGATATCGCCGACCGCTTCGACGGGATCGGCGGCAACGTCAACGCCTTCACCGCCAAGGAGTACACCTGCTATTACGCCAAGGTTCTCGATCAGCATTTGCCGATCGCCGTGGATATTTTGTCGGACATGTTCTTCGAATCCCAACTCGCCGAAGAAGAGCTGGCGAAGGAAAAGAACGTGATCCTCGAAGAAATCGCCATGTATGACGATACGCCGGACGACACGGTTCACGACCTGGCTTCGACGGCGGCGTTCGGCGATCACCCGCTGGCTTACTCGATCCTGGGAACCGCAGAGCGCCTCCACGCGATGGGACCGGACGATTTGCGAGGCTACATGTCGCGCAGGTATACGATCGAAAATACGGTCGTCAGCCTCGCGGGCAATGTGGACGAGAGCGTGTTGAATTTGCTCGAAAAACACTTCGGCGATTTTGCGATTCACTCGAAAGCGCCTACGTTGTCCGCGCCCGCATTCAGGCCGGATGCGCTGTTCCATGCCAAAAAGACGGAGCAGAACCATTTGTGCCTTACCTTCCCGGGCTGTCCGATCGACGATCCGAAGATGTATGCGATGACGCTGCTCAACAATGCGATCGGCGGCGGCATGAGCTCGCGTCTGTTTCAGGAAATTCGGGAAAAACGCGGGTTGGCTTATTCGGTCTATTCGTACCATACGAGCTATGCGGACAGCGGGCTGTTCACCGTTTACGCGGGCACGGCGCCGAAGCAGACGCGGGACGTATACGATCTGACGATGGAGATGCTCGCCGAAGTGCATGCCAAAGGACTGAGCGAAGCCGAAGTGAGCCGCGGCAAGGAGCAGCTCAAGGGCAACCTTATCTTAAGCCTCGAGAGCACGAGCAGCCGCATGAACCGGCTCGGCAAAAACGAGCTGATGCTCGGACGGCATCTGTCGCTCGACGAGATGATCGAACGGATCGATGCCGTCACGATGGACGACGTCGCGCACATAATGAACCGTATTATGAGTCAGCCGGCGGCTTTGGCGCTCGTCGGCTCGCAAGAAAAGGTGTTGTCGGGAATAGGGGAGGGAGTTCGTTGTATCCAATCCAGTTGAAGCGGCTGCCGGGGAATGAGGACGTTCCGCTGCCTCGCCGCATGTCCGAATGGGCGGCGGGATTCGATCTGCACGCCGCGGTCGCCGAACCGGTCGTGCTCGCGCCGGGCGAGCGGGCTTTGATCCCGGCGGGCTTCGCGATGGCGATGCCCGCCGAACTCGAGGCGCAGATCAGGCCGCGCAGCGGTCTGGCCTACAAGCACGGCATTACCTGCCTGAACTCGCCGGGAACGATCGATGCGGATTACCGCGGCGAAGTGAAGGTGCTGCTCGTGAATTTGGGACAGCAGCCTTTCGCGATCGAGCGCGGCGAGCGCATCGCGCAGATGGTATTCCAGCGGGTGCCGCAGGTCGCGATCGAGGAGACCGACGAGCTGCCGGATACGGTACGCGGCGCAGGCGGCTTCGGACATACGGGCGTTTGAACGTAAACGTCTTGCAGGGTATGCATGCCCTGCAAGACGTTTTTTCATGGCCTGTGAAAGCGTTAGCGTCCCTCGGCGGTCTAATGTTGCGAATGGAGGCCGGGTCGCGTGACGAAGTAAGGAGGAACGAGGCCGATCGGCCCGTTGGCAATGGACGGCCGGCCGGCCGTTGAATAAGATCGTACGGCGCGAGGCGAAAAACCGCTTCGCGCTTTTTTGTCGCCCATTGCGGCAACGCCTTGCTCCGCACCTGCCGGGGGGCGTCTGCATACGATGATCTATGCAAGTCGCGATGCGTGCCGCCCGAGCCGCGACGCCATCGCCCGGGAGGCATCGATCTGGGCCGTCTGCGCTGAGGAAGCCGCTAGGCGCCAAGGTCAAAGGAGGGAGAAGCCATGCTTACGGGCGTGCATATTATCGTCGCCGGAGGCGACGCGCGGCAGCTCGAAGTCATTCGAAGGCTTACCGAGCTGGATGCGACGGTAACGCTGATGGGATTCGAGCGTCTCGACACGCCTTTTTCCGGCGTGACCAAGGCGGAGTGGACGCCGGATGCGCTTAGAAGCGCCGACGCGCTGCTGCTGCCGGTGGCCGGCACGGAAGAGGACGGTGCGATTTCGGCGATTTTCACGGATCGAGAATTGAAGTTGACGGACGATCACGCGGCCGCTTTGCCGAAAACCTGCAAGGTTTACACCGGGCTCGCAAGGAGCCATTTGCGCAAGCTCGGAGAGAAGCACCGGCTGACGGTCGTGGAGCTCTTCGAACGGGACGACGTGGCCATTTACAATTCGATTCCGACGGCGGAAGGCGCCTTGATGATGGCGATTCAGCATACGGACATTACGATTCACGGTTCGAGATGCATGGTGCTCGGACTGGGCCGAACGGGGATGACGATGGCCCGCACGCTGCAGGGGCTGGGGGCGTCCGTGATGGCTGGCGTGCGTCGGGAAGACGCATTCGCGAGGGCGTACGAGATGGGCTTCGAACCCTTCTACATCGCTGATTTGGCGCGTCTGGCGGGGAATATTGACTTGATTTTTAATACGATACCGAATATGATAGTCACAGCACAAGTGATCTCCAAACTTCCCCCTTCGCGCGGTCATTATCGACCTTGCATCCAAGCCCGGCGGCACCGATTTCCGGTTCGCGGAGAAGCGCGGCATCAAGGCGCTATTGGCACCCGGATTGCCCGGCATCGTCGCCCCCAAGACGGCAGGACGCATCATCGCGAACAGTCTGTGCCAGAGCATTCTGGACGACTACAAACAGGGGGGAAGCGCCATGAATTGGCAAGGAATCACGGTCGGGTACGCGTTATCCGGCTCGCATTGCACGTTGCCGGAGATTATGCCTCAGATCCAGCGCTTCGTAGATGCCGGGGCGAACGTCGTGCCGGTCGTCAGCCAGAGCGTACTGACGACGGACACCCGCTTCGGGGCGTCGGCGCATTGGCAGTCAGAGTTGACCCGCATGACGGGCAACGAGATCATCAGTACGATCGTGGACGCAGAGCCGCTCGGGCCTTCCAAGCGATTCGACGTCATGATCATCGCTCCCTGTACGGGCAATACGACGAGCAAGCTCGCCAACGCCATGACGGACGGACCGGTGCTGATGGCCGCCAAGGCCCAGATGCGCAACGGCAGGCCGCTCGTGCTGGCGATCTCCACGAACGACGGCCTCGGATTGAACGCCGCGAATATCGCCCGGCTGCTCGTCGCGAAGAACATTTTCTTCGTGCCTTTCGGCCAGGACAATCCGCAGCAGAAGCCCAACTCGCTCGTCGCCCGCATGGATCTGGCGATCGATACGTGCGAAGCCGCCCTTCAAGGCAGGCAGCTGCAGCCGATGATTATCGAACGGTTTTTATACGCTTGATCTTATCCATATAGAGATTTTCGCTTGATTAGAGGGGAGAGTCATCATCATGTCTACGCCTACGTTGTTTAACGTCGCCGTCGTGGGAGCCACCGGCGCCGTTGGGGAACAAATCTTGAAGCAGCTCGCAGCGCGAAACTTCCCCATCAAGGAACTGAAGCTTCTGTCTTCGGCGCGCTCCGCCGGAACGAAGATCGAATTCAAAGGCCGGACCTATACGGTTGAAGAAGCGACGCCGGACAGCTTCAAGGACGTCGAGATCGCGCTGTTCAGCGCGGGCGGCGACGTATCCAAGGCGCTTATTCCTCATGCGGTGGAGCATGGAGCCGTGTGCATCGACAATACGAACGCTTACCGGATGGACCCGACGACGCCGCTCGTCGTGCCTGAGGTCAATATCGGCAAGGTCGCGGAGCACAAGGGCATCATCGCGAACCCGAACTGCTCGACGATCCAGATGGTCGCGGCGCTCAAACCGCTTTACGACCGGTACGGTATTTCCCGCATCATCGTATCGACGTATCAAGCCGTGTCCGGCGCGGGCGCGCGCGCGATCGACGAGATGCTGCGTCAGTCGAAGGAAGTGCTCGCCGGCGTCGATCCGGAGCCGGACATTCTGCCGGTAGGTTCGCTGCCGGTCAAGCACCAGATCGCATTCAACGCCATTCCGCAGATCGACAAGTTCCAGGATAACGGCTTCACGCTCGAAGAGATGAAGATGATCCGGGAAACGAAAAAGATCATGGACGACGAGACGCTCGAAGTCACCGCGACTTGCGTCCGGATCCCGGTCGTATACGGCCACTCCGAATCGGTCTACGTCGAGCTGAAGCAAGACTTCGACGTCGGCGAAGTCAAGACATTGCTCGCAGGCGCTCCAGGCATCGTTCTGCAGGACGATCCGGACAGCCAGCTTTATCCGCTCGCGACCGACGCGGCGGGCAAAAACGAGGTGTTTGTCGGACGCGTCCGGCGCGACCTGTCCAACCCGCGCGCGCTCAATCTGTGGATCGTATCCGACAATCTGCTCAAAGGTGCCGCCTGGAACGCGGTTCAGATCGCCGAACACATCGCAGCTTCACGCGCCTAAATCGACAGCCCCAGCCCTTCCCGAAGCCGGGGAGGGCTGGTCTGACGGATGCGGTCTCATTCCCTTCCGCTCATGGGCGGCTGCCAAGACACCGTGGTTCCGACATTTTTGAGGCGAGGAAGGATGCATCGATGGTTACGGTTCAAAAATTCGGAGGGACGTCGCTGTCCGACGCTAACGCTCGGACGCACGTCCTCCGTCATATTCGGCGCGAATACGAGGCTGGTGCCGGTTTGGTCGTCGTCGTTTCCGCGATGGGGCGTTTGGGCGAGCCTTACGCGACGGACACCCTGCTCGAGTGGATCGGCTCGAACGGCGCCGGTTTGGCCGAAAGGGAGAAGGACTTGCTGATGAGCTGCGGAGAGTTAATCTCCGCAGCTACTTTATGCAGCTTGCTCGGCGCCCATGACCTGCCGAGCGTCGTTCTTACGGGCGCCCAAGCGGGAATCGTCACGGACGACAAGTTCGGCGCCGCGCGCATCGTCGAGGTGAAAACCGAGCGGATCCTCGCAAGTCTTGCGGAGGGCAAGATCGTCATCGTGACCGGATTTCAGGGGGGCCACGGCCGACGGGGAGATCACCACGCTCGGGCGCGGCGGAAGCGATACCTCGGCTACCGCGCTCGGCGCCGCGCTTCAAGCGGACGTGGTCGATATCTATACGGACGTGGACGGCATTTTGACGGCCGATCCGCGCGTCGTATCCGAAGCCCGTCAACTCGCCGTCGTCAGCTACGACGAGATTTGCAACATGGCCCATAACGGGGCGAAGGTCATTCATCCGAGAGCCGTCGAGATCGCGATGAGGGCGGGCATCCCCGTCCGCGTCCGCTCTACCTTTTCAGACGGAGAGGGGACGCTCGTCACGCATGCCAACGCGGCGGAAGGCCACATCGGTTGGAGCGACCGGACGGTGACGGGGCTGGCGCATGTCAAAGGCGTCACGCAAATCGCCGTTTCGGCTGGAGGCGCCTCTCTTAATCCGCAGCTTGAGGTGTTCCGGGCGATGGCGAGGAACGGCATCAGCGTTGACTTCATTAATGTCATGCCTGCCGGCGTTCTCTATACGGTGACGGACTTCGACGCGCCGCTCGCGGAGAAGCTGCTCGCGGAGATGGGCTTCGAACCGCGTGTACGCACCGGCTGCGCGAAGGTGTCGGTCATCGGCGGCGGCATGAACGGAGAGCCGGGCGTCATGGCGAAGATCGTGGAGGCGCTTGCCGAACGGCAGATCCCGATCTTGCAGTCCGCGGACTCGAACACGACGATTTGGGTGCTCGTGCAGGAGGAGGATATGGCGGCCGCGCTCACCGCGCTCCATTCCGCTTTTGCCCTGCATGCGGTATCATGAGAGCTAGAACGGAATTGACGATAGGGATCGGCTTATAGACGAAGGAGGACACGGGTATGGATTTCGGCCGCCTGATTACAGCGATGGTGACGCCTTTTAACGAGCAATTGCAAATTGATTGGGAAGCGACCGGTCGGCTGATCGACGAGCTGATCGAGGTTCAAAAGTCGGATAGTCTGGTCGTGTCCGGCACGACGGGCGAGTCGCCGACGCTGACGGAAGACGAAAAGCTGGAGCTGTTCCGCTTCTCGGTGCGCCGCGCCGCCGGACGCGCCAAGATCATCGCCGGTACGGGGAGCAACGACACGGCGCATTCCATTCATTTGAGCAAGCTTGCCGAAGAAGCTGGCGTCGACGGTTTGCTGCTCGTCGCTCCTTATTACAATAAGCCGAATCAAGAGGGCCTATACCTTCACTTCAAGGCCATCGCCGAATCGACGAAGCTTCCGGTTATTTTGTACAATGTGCCGGGACGCACCGTCGTGAGTTTGAGTACGTCCACGACGCTTAGACTCGCGCAGCTTCCGAACGTGGTGGCGACCAAGGAATGCGCGTCCATAGAGCAAATCACCGAACTTGTGGCAGGCGCGCCTGAAGGATTCCTCGTCTACAGCGGCGATGACGGCATTACGCTCCCGACGGTTGCCGTCGGCGGCTATGGCATCATTAGCGTGGCCAGCCATGTCGTCGGTGCCGAGATGAAGCAAATGATCGAGACCTTCCTCGAAGGACGATTCGCGGAGGCGGCCCAACTCAACGCCAAGCTTTTTCCGGTTTTCAAAGGCTTGTTTCAATGCCCGCATCCCGTGCCGAATCCTGTCGCCGTCAAGCACGCCCTTGCCGTCAAAGGGCTTAACGTCGGCGGCGTGAGGCTGCCCCTCGCTCCCGCTACCCCGGAAGAAAAGGACTTTGTCGCGGCTTTGTTCAACTGAACGTCAGTCGATCGATGGGTCTTATACCATACATGTTTCAAGCGACCGATGCCTCCGGCATCGGTTTTGCGTTAAATGGAGAAATTAATCGTATTCGGCCGTATTCGTTAGCCTGACTTGTACGAGTGGTTTGGCATCATGTATAATGGGGTGGAGTGAATGGGTGCGGCCAAAATTTGCAACTTGACAATTCCATAGATCGGGATCGTCGAATTATCGTAGGAGGTACTGAGACTTGTCCAAGAAAAACAGCACAGACAAATTATTGATTTACGCGCTTGGCGGTGTCGGCGAGATCGGGAAAAATATGTATGTCGTTCAATACGGGAACGATATCGTCGTCGTCGACGCAGGCCTAAAATTCCCGGAAGAAGAGATGCTCGGCATCGACGTCGTCATTCCGGACATTACCCACCTGCTGGAAAACCGCGAGAAGGTTCGCGGCATCCTCGTCACGCACGGTCACGAGGACCATATCGGCGGGCTTCCTTACGTATTGAAGCAGCTGAACGTGCCGATCTACGCTACGCGGCTGACGACCGGGCTGATCGAAAACAAGCTGAAGGAAGCGGGATTGCTCGGCGATACGAAGCGCATCTTGATCACCGCGGATTCGGAAGTGCAGATGGGCTCGATCAAGGCGACCTTTTTCCGCACGAACCACAGCATCCCGGACTCGGTCGGCGTTTGCCTCGAGACGCCTGAAGGCGTCGTCGTGCATACGGGCGACTTCAAGTTCGACCACACGCCGGTCAACGATCAATACGCGGACCTGCAGCGGATGGCCGAGATCGGCAAGCGCGGCGTGCTCGCGCTGCTGTCGGACAGCACCAACGCGGAGCGCCCCGGATTCACGCCGTCGGAGAGCAATATCGGCAAGGAATTCGAGGAGATCTTCCGCCGGGCGAAGCAACGCGTCGTCGTGGCTACGTTCGCTTCGAACGTCCATCGGGTCCAGCAGGTCATCAACGCAGCCGCCGAGACGCGCCGCAAGATGGCCGTCGTGGGCCGCAGCATGGTGAACGTCGTGACGATCGCTTCGGAGATGGGGTATCTTGACGTTCCCGAGGGCATGATCATCGAGCCCGAAGAAGTGAATAAGCTGCCGGCGGACCGCGTCGTGATTCTGTCGACGGGCAGCCAGGGCGAGCCGATGTCCGCGCTGTCGCGCATGGCGCGCTCGACGCACCGCAAGGTCGATATTCTCGCGGGCGATACGGTCATTATCTCGGCGACGCCGATTCCTGGCAACGAGAAATATGTCGGCCGTACGGTCGACGAGCTCATGCGTTTGGGTGCGCACGTCATTTACGGGCCCGGCTCCGTATCGGGCGTACACGTTTCCGGTCACGGCAGCCAGGAAGAGCTGAAGCTCATGCTCAACCTGATTCGTCCGCAGTACTTTATTCCGATTCACGGCGAATACCGGATGCTTCGCCATCATGCTCTGCTCGGCGAGTCGGTCGGCATCGAACGGGAGAACATCTTCCTGTGCGACATCGGCGACGTCGTCGAATTCCAGAACGGTACCGCGCGCAAGGCAGGCAAGATCCCTTCCGGCAACGTTCTAATCGACGGACTCGGCGTTGGCGACGTCGGTAACATCGTGCTTCGCGATCGCAAGCTGCTTTCCCAAGACGGCATACTGGTCGTAGTCGTGACGCTGTCCAAGCAGGACGGCACGATTCTGTCGGGACCGGACATCATTTCCCGCGGCTTCGTCTACGTGCGCGAATCCGAAGGCTTGCTTGAAGAGGCGAACCGGATCGTGACGGGCACGCTGCACAAGTTGATGAGCGACAACGTCAACGAGTGGGCTTCGCTGAAGACGAACGTGAAGGACGCGCTCGGGCGCTTCCTGTACGAGCAAACGAGAAGAAGACCGATGATCCTGCCGATCATCATGGAAGTATAAACGAAACCCCAAGCAACCCCTACACTCAAACCAAAGGCCGCTTCCCCGGGCATGTCCGGGCAGGCGGCCTTTTTTGGCGTTAACTTCGAATTTATTCATCGTGCAAGTCCAGCGTAAGGGACGTTCGGCTGGTAGCCGCGAATCGCATAATGTGCGTCTTAGCGTTCATACTATGTCGGACCGCCGTCGCCTGCGCCTCGCGCAGCGTGGCGGCAATGGAGGATTCGGGAAGGAAGTGGCAACTTGACGAACAACGAAGCGCCTCGCGTATCGGAGCAGCCCGCGACGCCCGACGAAGCGCGCAAAGGCTCGATGGCCGCGGAAAATATCGTCCAGCTCGGCACGACGAGTTTGCCGCAGGCGGAGTCGAACGTGTTTTGCCTTACGATCATCGGACAAGTCGAAGGCCATATGATGCTGCCTCCGCAAAATAAAACCACCAAGTACGAACATGTCATCCCGCAGCTGGTTGCCGCCGAGCAGAGCCCGAAGGTCGAAGGCTTGCTGATCGTGTTGAACACGGTCGGGGGCGACGTCGAGGCGGGTCTTGCGATCGCAGAGATGATCTCGTCGCTGTCGAAGCCGAAGGTGGCGGTCGTATTGGGCGGCGGCCACTCGATCGGCGTGCCGATCGCCGTCGCGGCCGATTATACGTTGATCGCGGAAAGCGCGACGATGACGATTCACCCGATCCGGATGAACGGCCTCGTCATCGGCGTTCCGCAGACGTTCGAATATTTGGACAAAATGCAGGAGCGAGTCGTCCGCTTCGTCACCAGGCACAGCCGAGTAGGGGAAGCGAAGTTTAAAGAACTGATGTTTAAAACCGGCGAGCTCGCCCGCGATATCGGCACGACGGTCGTCGGTCCGGACGCCGTGTCGTTCGGCTTGATCGACGCGATCGGGGGGGATCGGCGAGGCGCTGCGCGAGCTCAACCGGCGGATCGCGGAGCGCAAGCTGGCGTTTGCCGCGCCTCAAGGAGGCGAGGTGCAATGACGCTGTATACGCCAATGCCGCTGGAACTGGTGCTCGAGGGGTGGAGCGACGGACAAGAGCCGATGATCGAGGTGGAATATGGCGCGCTGCGCATGCTTTTGACGCCGGTCGCCCCTGGCGTGGGGAAGCTCGTGCGTCTCGTCGCCGCGCCGCTGAACGCTTACCTGCTTCCGGCATTCGAGCCGGGCAAGCTCATTTACTTCGGCGCGGCCCCGTCGAATGCGGCAGCGGGAACGCCGGCGATCGAGGACGGGGAACGGGGACTTCAGACCGCCGAACGGCCGATGTTCGGCTCATGCTACGCTTCGGTAAACTATGGTATAATGGGTGACCGGAGGTGGCGGAGTTGGCCAAGCGCAAACGAAAAAAAGATACGCTGGGCGCAAGCCTCAAATACGAGATTTACGGCATTTTGCTGATTACGATATCCGTCATCGCGATGTACGGCGAAGCGGCGGGCGGACGTTCGCTTTCCAAGCTGTTCGGATATTTGCTCGGCAAGTTTTATTTTTTGCTGCCGATCGCGGGCATCTGGCTCGGACTTCACGTGATGATCCGCAGAGCCTGGCCGCGCGGCTGGACGATCCGCCGGAGCGGATTCGTCATGGTCTGCTGCGGCTTGACGCTGCTGAGCTCCATGAGCTTCGTCGATTCGAGGCTCGGCCCGCTTGAAGCGATTCGCCCCTCGGCGATCTTCAGCCAGACGACGCATCAGCTTTACGAGCAACTGTGGAACGCGCCGATCGAAAACGAAGCCCGGATTACCGGAAAAGATATCGGCGGCGGGCTGCTCGGGGCGATGCAATATTCGATTTTTTTATTGGTTGTTCGGCTATTACGGCGCGAAGTTCGTCTTAATCGTCGAGTTCGTCATCGCCTTCATGCTGCTGACGAATCGTTCCTACGTAGATATGATGAAGGGCATCCGCACGTTCGGCAAGCGCCTGCTGCCGTTGCTCGCGCAGCGCCTGTCCGGCGGCCGCAAGCTCGCAAAAGCCAAGGCGGTGCCGGTCAAGTCCAGGTCGAAAAAAGGCCAGGTCGCTGCGGCGATGGCTACGATCGGCGACGACGATTTTCAGGAGGAGCCGGTTACAAGCAATGCCGACGCGAAAAAAACCCTACTTCTTCCAGCTTTTTCACGGCAAGCCCGTTGGCACGGAGTCGGCTGAACCCGACGATATGGACGGCGAACCCGCGCTTTATCCGTCCTCGCCCGCTGTCAACATTGCGGCTCGGCCCGAGGGACGCGGCAAAAGCAAGAAGAAGGAAGCGGAGCCGGCATTCGTTCCGGTCGAGGAGCCGGTTGTTCAAGCGCCTTACATAGAGCCCGACGACGCCTGGGAACCGGCGCCCGCTCAGCCCGATCCGGGTCCGCGTTTCCATGATTTCGCCGATCAAGTGCCTTCCTTCGAAGAAGCGGACGAGGCGGCATGGACCCAATCCGAGTTGGAGCTGGACGGTCCGGCTGGCGCCGATGCTGAACATGGAGCAGTTGAATTACCGGACATGCCTGACGGCGTAGCCACTCCTGCGCAGGCAGCCGCGACAGGAGCAGCGGTCGCCGCCGTCGCGGACGGTGCTGCAGCGACGGCGGCGACGGCGCCGGTCAAGCCCAAACGGGTGTACCGGATGCCGCCGATCCACCTGCTCGGCAAGCCCCAAGGCGGAGGCAAAGGCGGCGCAGGCGACGGCGGGCGGGAAGTGGCTCGCAAGCTGGAGGCGACGCTCGAGAGCTTCGGCGTACGCGCGAAGGTGCTCGACGTGGCGAGAGGCCCCGCGGTCACGCGCTACGAGCTGCAGCCCGACGTCGGCGTCAAGGTCAGCCGAATCGTCAGCCTGACGGACGATATTGCCTTGGCGTTAGCCGCGAAGGATATCCGGATGGAAGCGCCGATCCCCGGCAAGTCTGCCATCGGCATCGAGGTGCCGAACAACGAGGTCAGCGTCGTGACGCTGCGCGAAGTGCTGGAGACGCCGACCTTTCAGGAGGCGCCGAGCAAGCTGACGATCGCCTTCGGCAGAGACATCTCCGGTCAGCCGATCGTCGGCAACCTCGCCCGCATGCCCCATATGCTCGTGGCGGGCGCGACGGGATCAGGCAAGTCGGTGTGCATCAACGGGATCATTACCAGCTTGTTATATAAGGCGAAGCCTGACGAAGTGAAGTTTCTGATGATCGACCCCAAAATGGTCGAGCTTAACGTCTACAACGGCATCCCGCATCTGCTCGCGCCGGTCGTGACGGATCCGCGGCGCGCATCGCTCGCGCTGAAGAAGATCGTCGTCGAGATGGAAAAGCGCTACGAGAAATTTTCCAAGTCCGGCACGAGAAATATCGAAGGCTACAACAACCTGATGCTGAGCGGGGACAACCCCGACGGCGTACTGCCGTATATCGTCGTCATCGTAGACGAGCTTGCGGACCTGATGATGGTGGCGGCCGGCGACGTCGAGGACGCGATCTGCCGTCTCGCGCAGATGGCGCGAGCGGCCGGCATCCATCTGATCATCGCGACGCAGCGTCCTTCGGTCGACGTCATCACCGGCGTCATCAAGGCGAACATCCCGAGCCGGATCGCATTCGGCGTATCTTCGCAAGTGGACTCCCGTACGATTCTCGACATGGTCGGGGCGGAAAAGCTGCTCGGTCGGGGAGACATGCTGTTCCTGCCGATGGGCGCTTCCAAGCCGATTCGCGTGCAAGGCGCGTTCCTGTCGGACAACGAGGTCGAAGCCGTCGTCGCTTATTCCCGCGGCCAAGCCGAAGCGGAGTACAACGAGGAGCTCGTGCCGGAGATCGAGGAATCGGACGATGTGGCGGACAACGAACAGCTCGACGAGCTGTTCGATCAGGCGGTCGGCATCGTGCTCGAGGCCAAGCAGGCATCGGTGTCGCTGCTGCAGCGCCGCATGCGCATCGGCTACACGCGGGCGGCGCGCCTGATCGACTCGATGGAGGCGAGAGGCGTCGTCGGTCCTTACGAGGGCAGCAAGCCCAGAGAAGTGCTCGTCACGCTCGAACAATTTCAACAGCGCTCCTCCTGACGCGTCGGGAGGGCGTTTTTTTCGTATTATCAGGTCAGCCAGAATTTCTGGTTGGCCTTTTTACATGGCCGGTTTAAGATGGCGGTAGCCGGGAGAACGAGGGCGTTTTTGGGGAGTTTTACCCCGTCGCAAAAACTGTTCTCCCACTACCCCCAATGACCATGTTTGAGCTGGTTGAGGCATTTGGACCTCGCATCACAAGCGAAGCTGTGGGATTGGAACCATCGTGGGAATGCCGGCTACGATTGTAGGAGGAGATGACATGAGACCGGTTGTCGGAGTGGATGTGGCGAAAGGGACAAGCATGCTCCAAGCGTTTACGGATCGGAACAAGCCGTACAGTAAGATTATCAGCATCACGCATACGGAGGAAGGGTGCGAGCGATTAGGAGGCTTGCTGGAGGAATTACGACAGATAACGAAGCTGGAGCCTGCGGTGGTGTTGGAAGCGACGGGGCATTACCATCGCAGTCTGGTTGCCTATTTGGAACGTGAAGGATATTGCCACTACATCGTGAATCCTCTGCAATCCAAACGTGCCAAGGGGACACAGCTGCGAAAGGTGAAGACGGACGCGGTGGATGCCTGGCATCTGGCCGAGATGTTCTACCGCGGGGATGTTAAGCCGCACCGAGCATGGAACGAGGAGATGACAGAACTGCAACATCTGACGCGGCAGCACGAGTTTATGACGTCTCTGCTCGTTCAAGCCAAACTGAATGCCAGGGCCCTGCTTGACCAGGTATGTCCAGCTTACGAGGACGTTTTCTATAACCTGTTCTCCTCAACCTCTTTACATGTCCTACGCTATAGGTTAAGCGGTGGCACCATCACGGTTGAAACGATTCGGGAAACAGCCGGCTCTTCACACGGAAAAGCATGGGTGCAGGCAAAAGCAGAGCAAATACAAGCTTTGCCTCCTCTGAGCCAGTCAAGCAAAGCGCAGCAGACAGCTCTGCTATGTATGGTGGAAACGATACTCGCTCAGCAAGAACAGCTTCGCCAACTTGAGAATGCCATCGAGGAGACGGCGCTGACGCTTCCGGAAGTGGAGCTGCTGAAGACGATTCCCGGCGTGGGGGATAAACTTGCGGCTGCCATTGCGGCGGAGATCGGGGGATGCGGCTCAATTTAAGGACCCCAAGAAACTTGTCGCCTATGCGGGTCTTGATCCAGGTGTGCACAGCTCGGGGAAGTTCACGGCCAGCAGCAGCCGTATTTCGAAAAGGGGTTCCAAACGCTTACGCAGAGCGCTGTATGTCGCTGTGCAGTGCGGGCTTAGAAAGGGTGTAAACGAACGGCTAAAAGCCTATTACGACAAGAAAAGGAAAGAGGGCAAGCCCTACAAGGTAGTCGTGATCGCTTGCGCCAACAAGCTTTTGCATCACGTCCATGCCATCCTCGTAAAAGGCGAGCCCTACAAAGCCTAAATTCCATATTCACCCAGAAGTATCCGCGCCAACGGAGGCTTCTTTGTGTTAGTTCAAAAACAGTATAGCAATAACGATGCCGCAATCCAACCACATAGGGTTGACAAACATTAGCTGGTTTTTGTCCATGAATAGCCATCCATGACCTTCCTCATACTAACCTCAAGCATGCCCGCGGCCCCATCGGAGCAGCGCGCACGAATCACGATAAATGAGAGGAAGGCGTGAATGAAGATGCGCTATCGTTTAGTAATTTTGACCGTGTGCCTCGTCTGCTGCCTCTTCGGTCTGTATACGCTGAACCGGCTCGACAAGCCGCATGCCGCGCGCGAAGCGTTCAGCAGTGCCGTCATCAAGAGCGGCGCAACGGGCAAAGACGTATACGAGCTGCAAGGAAGACTTAAGTACTTAGGCTATTACAGCGGAATAGTGGACGGGAACTTCGGGGGAGACTACGCTGAATTCCGTCAAGTGGTTCCAGTGGAAGTTCGGCATGAAGGCGGACGGCGTCGTCGGCGGCAAAACGAAGCTGAAGCTTTGGGAAGCGACGAAGGACTGGAAGCCGAACGCGTCCAACCTTGGCAAGGAAACGGAGCCGAACCAAAGCGCGAACGCAGGCAATGGCGCCTCGAACGAGGCCAACCTGCCTGCGTCGAACGACATGGGCTTGTCGGCCAACGATCTGAAGCTGATGGCCAACGCCGTGTACGGCGAATCGCGCGGCGAACCGTACGAAGGGCAGGTCGCGGTAGCAGCGGTCATCTTGAATCGGGTGCGCGCCTCGGAGTTTCCCAACACCGTATCAGGCGTCATCTTCCAGCCAGGCGCCTTCACTGCGGTGGCGGACGGGCAGATCTATCTGACGCCGAACGAGACTGCGGCCAAGGCCGTCAAAGACGCGTTATCCGGCTGGGATCCGACGGACGGCTGCCTGTACTATTTCAACCCCAAGACAGCGACCTCGAAGTGGATCTGGTCGAGACCCCAGTACAAGACGATCGGGCAACATATTTTTTGCAATTGACCCGCTTTTTGTGCCGCGCCTTATTTGCTTCGGGCTTGACCATGCGCTAGAATGGGCTTGAATCCAGAATCAGGGAAGGGATCTGAGGCCTTGCAGACTGAAGTGTTCCAGCGCGGCGCAGTCGGCCGGATGCGCGTCCACGTATTGCCGACCACCCGATTCAAAACCTTTTCATTGTCGCTTTTCGCGGGCGTGCCGCTCGAAGAATCGCGCGTCACGCCGGTCGCGCTCGTGCCGTTCGTGCTTCGCCGGGGCACCCGTTCCTATCCGGAGACGATTCAGTTCCGCGAGCGACTAGACGAACTTTACGGCGCCGGCTTCGGCTTCGATATTTACAAGCGGGGCGACTATCAGATCGTTCAATTTCGCCTCGATATCATTAACGACGCGTTCGTCTCCTCAAGCCAGTCCTTGTTGGAGGAGGCGCTCCGTTTTCTAGGCGAGGCGCTGACGGAGCCGGCGCTTGAGAGCGGCGCGTTCACCGCCAAGTATGTCGAATCGGAAAAAACGACCGTGCAAAAGCGGATCGAGTCCATCATCAACGATAAAATCCGCTACGCGGCAGAACGGTGCCTAGAGGAAATGTGCAGAAACGAGCCTTACAGGCTGCTCGCGCTCGGACGCAAGGAGGAACTGCCGCATATCACGCCGGCCTCCTTGTACGAGAGCTACCGTAAATGGCTGGACGAAGCCGTGTTCGACCTGTACGTGTCCGGCGATACGTCGCTTGAACAAGTGTCCGCGTGGGCGGGGCAGTACTTCAAACTCCCGGACGGACAGCCGGGTACCTACAGCGCTGCCGAGATCAAGCCCGCATCGGAAGCGCCCCGCACGGTCGTCGAGCGGCTCGACGTCGGGCAAGGCAAGCTCAATCTCGGACTTCGGACCGGGATCGCCTATTCCGACGACCGCTACCCGGATTTGCTCGTATACAATGGCATATTGGGCGCTTTTCCGCACTCCAAGCTCTTTATTCACGTGCGCGAAAAAGCCAGCCTCGCCTACTACGCTTCGTCGCGTCTCGACGGCCATAAAGGCTTGCTCACGATTCAGTCGGGCATCGAGATCGCGAACTACGAACGCGCGCTGGACATTATCCGCGAGCAGCTCGACGAGATGCGCGCAGGCAATATCGAAGAGCAGGAGCTGTCCAAGACGAAGGCGATGCTCGTCAACCAGCTGCGCGAGATTCAGGACTCGGCATTCGAGCGGATCGCATTCGATTACAACGGCGTCGTATCGGGCAAGCAGCGCAGCGCGGACGAACTGATCGCGGCGATCGAATCCGTGACGGCAGACAAGGCCGCGGCGATCGCCGGGAACGTCGGACTGGATACGATCTACTTCCTGCGCGACCTGAAGGAGGAGGCGGCCCATGTCCAAGCTTGACTATCCGAAGCTGCAGGAGACGCTTTATCGCGAGGTGCTGGACAACGGCCTCGAGGTGTTCGTTCTGCCTAAGCCCGGCTTTACGAAGACGTACGCGACCTTTACGACCAAATACGGCTCGGTAGACAACCATTTCCGTCCCGAAGGACAGGAAGCGCGTGCCGTACCCGACGGCATCGCCCATTTCCTCGAGCACAAAATGTTCGAAGAGCCCGAAGGCGACGTCTTTTCGCGCTTCGCCGAGCAGGGCGCATCGGCCAACGCGTTTACGAGCTTCGACCGTACGTCTTATTTATTTTCGACGGCGGGAGAACCGCTCGAGAGCCTGGATACGCTGCTCGATTTCGTGCAGAATCCGTACTTCACGGACGAGAACGTGGAAAAAGAAAAAGGCATTATCGTCCAGGAAATCAACATGTACAAGGACAATGCGGACTGGCGCGTCTACTTCGGCTTGATCGAAGCGCTGTATGCGAAGCACCCCGTGCATATCGACATTGCCGGCACGGAGCAATCCGTTCGATCGATTACGAAGGAACAGCTGTACGACTGCTACCGAACCTTTTATCATCCGTCCAACATGACGCTGTTCGTCGTGGGCGGGATCGATCCCGAGGAAACGCTCGTGCGCGTTCGTCGCAACCAGGCACGCAAGACATTCGCGCCCGGCGGAGAAATCGAGCGTCTGTTCGAAGTCGAGCCGTCCGGCGTTCGAGAAGCGCGTCGCGTCGTCAAGCTGCCGGTGTCGCTTCCCAAGTGCATGATCGGCTTCAAAGAGTCGGGGCCGTTCCCCGAAGGGGAAGAAGGCATCCGCAGGGAACTCGCGGCCAAGCTCATGCTCGACGTACTGATCGGCTCCAGCTCGCCGGTTTATCAGCTTCTATATGACGACAATCTCATCTCCGACAGCTTCGGTCACGAATACAATACGGGCCCGGGCTACGCCTTTACGGTTATCGGCGGAGACACCAGGGATCCGGACGAACTGCTCGCGCGCGTCGTCGCAGCGATCGACGAGGCGATTCGGGACGGTCTGCCGCAAGCCTCGTTCGAACGAACCCGCGCAAAGAAGATCGGCGCTTATCTTCGCATGCTGAACAGTCCGGAAGCGATTGCGGGCGAATTCACCCGGTACCGCTTCAAGGGCGGGGATCTGTTCGACGTCGTGCGCCTGTACGAGAGCATCACGCTTGAAGATGTGCACGAACGGCTTCGTCTGCTGGCGGACACTGGCCGCAGGTCCGTCTGCATCGTCCGGTCGGATACCGAGTGACGAATGAACGGCAAGGGTCAAGCGCGCGTTTGTCGCCTTACTGCGCGCTTGTCACCGGCGCTTCCCGGGGAATCGGTGCGGCCGTCGCCCGCAGGATGGCCAGGGAAGGCGCGGGCGTGATCGTGCATTATCACCGGTCGCGCGAGCGCGCCGAAGCAGTCGCGGCCGAGTGCCTGTCGCTGGGCGCCCCGTTCGCGGAAGTGGCCGCCGCCGATGTCCGGCTAAGCTCCGATATCGCCGCGCTCAAGCGCGCTCTCGAGCACGCGGGCCGCATGCCGGACATTCTGGTACATGCGGCCGGCACGGCGCACTACGGCCTGCTGGAGGATCTGGAGGAGGACGAGTGGGACGATATTCAGCACGTCCACCTCAAAGCCGCGTACGGCCTGGCCAAGCGCTTCGGGCCGACGATGTCCTGGCGTCGGCACGGCCGGATCGTGCACGTCAGCAGCGTCTGGGGCGTCGTCGGAGCTGCGGGCGAAGCCGCTTATTCCGCGGCCAAGGGCGGGTTGAACGGATTAACCAAAGCGCTGGCGCGGGAGATGGCTTTTGCGGGCGTCACGGTAAATGCCGTCGCGCCGGGTCTCGTCGAGACGGACATGCTGGCGGAGCTGGATCGTTCGGAGCTGGAGGAACTTCGTGAGGCGGTCCCGATGAAGCGGTTCGCGGATCCGGACGAGGTGGCCGAGCTCGTTCGCTTTTTGACGCTTGGCGACGCCGGATATATTACGGGGCAGATCATCGGCCTCACCGGCGGATGGCGAATGTAGCGGCAGGCCGTTCCGAATAAGGCGAGGAGGCGAAGGGCATCCTATCAGTGCATTGATCTCACCCATCAAGGAGGCTGTCGGATGTCTACCGTGCTGAGCAACTTTGAGTCCTGGAAAAAATTTCTGGGCGACCGGATCGAGGCCGCTAAGGACTTGGGGATCGGCGAAGACGCGATTGCCAAGCTCGCGTACGAGATCGGCGAATTCCTGGACAACAAAGTCGACCCGAAAAACGAAGAACAACGCGTCCTGAAGGAGCTTTGGGACGTCGGCGACGAATCCGAACGCAAGACGATGGCCGCGCTTATGGTCAAGCTCGCTAAGCATAGCTGAGCTGGGCGACGGACGGGAAGGAAGGCTCTGCCGATCGAAGGCGGAGCCTTCTTTATTTCTGTTTATGCTTGCGCGCGGCGAATTCTTTTCGAGCGAGGGGAACGATGGCTTGTAGGACTTTAGTAGGAATCTTTTGCTGACTTTTGCAGGAGCGGGCCCACCGTTGTAGAATGAAGTTTGAAGGAAACGGCGACGAGGTGTCTAATGAATACGAAACAGTGGTATATGGAATATAAGATACATAAAAACCGTCCGGGTCTGCTCGGAGACATTGCGTCTCTGCTCGGCATGCTCGAAGTGAATATCCTGACCATCAACGGCGTCGAAGACCGGACACGGGGCATGCTGCTGCAGACCGACGACGACGAAAAGATCGAGCTGCTCGGGAAAATGCTGGCCAAGGTCGAAAATATATCGATCGTGACGCTGCGTCCGCCGCGGCTGACGGATATTCTGGCCGTCCGCCACGGAAGATATATCGAGCGGGATTCGGACGACCGCAAGACGTTCCGCTTCACGCGGGACGAACTCGGTTTGCTGGTCGACTTTCTCGGCGAGCTCTTCAAGCAAGAAGGGAACCAGACGATCGGGCTTCGCGGCATGCCGCGCGTCGGGAAGACCGAATCGATCATCGCGGGCAGCGTATGCGCGAACAAGCGCTGGGCGTTCGTATCCTCGACGCTGCTCCGGCAGACGGTTCGCAGCCAGCTGTCCGAAGAGGAGATGAACCCGCACAACGTGTTCATCATCGACGGCATCGTGAGCACGATCCGTTCGAACGACAAGCATTACAGTTTGCTGCAGGACATTATGGCGATGCCTTCTACGAAGGTGATCGAGCACCCCGACATTTTCGTCCGCGAATCGAGCTTCGACTACGACGTATTCGATTGCATCGTCGAGCTGCGCAATACGCCCGACGAGGAGATCACGTACGAGAACTTTACGACCGCGGGCCTTGACGGCGGCTTTTGACGAATTTGAGCAGATCCTAATGGAAACGGCAGGAGGTGAAGTTTGTGTCTGATCTGGGATTGCTGCTTCGCAAGGCGAGGGAGCAACGGGGGGTATACCCTCGACGACATCCAGGAAATTACGAAAATACGCAAACGCTACCTTGAAGCCATCGAATCCGGCGATTATAAAGTGCTTCCTGGATCGTTCTACGTTCGCGCCTTCGTCAAGACGTATGCCGAGACGGTAGGCCTGGACGCCGAAGAAGTGCTTCGTCTTTATCAAAAAAGAATTGCCGAAGGCGCCGGCGACCGAAGCGGGCGCGCCGGAGCCTTCTTATATACAGCCCAAGAGCCGGAGAGTCCAGCATAACGATCGGGTCGGCAAAGTGGTCGTCACCTTGCTCATGTGGCTGTTCCCGATCTTGATCGCAGTTGTGATATACGTCTATTACGCCAACAACAAGACGGAGACGAACAAGCCGTCGGAGACGACGCCACCTTCGCTTACGACGGAGACGGCGATGCCTTCGTCCGCTGCGACGCCTACGCCTACGCCCACCGCGACGCCGACGCCGACGCCGACGCCGCCGCAGACGACCGTCACGTTCCGGGAGAAAAAGAACAGCCGCTATTATTTCGACGTCTCCCCGGCGGGCACGCACCAGTTGAAGATTTCGTTCCCCGGCGGGAAGAGCTGGGTCGGCGTGAATGAGAATAACTCGTCCGGCAAGTCGATTTACGGGGCGACGCCGGACCAGAGCGAGGAGTTGACGTTCGAGCTCGGCGAGACGCCTTTGTACGTGAACCTGGGCTTCGCCAAAGGCGCGCTGATCGAGATCGACGGCATCGCCGTCGACGACGAGGACGTTCCGGGCCGCAGAAGATTCATTTTCACGGTGACGGACGGCACGGGCCAACCGGCGACTCCGACGCCTTAACCTCCTATAGTGACGCATATTCGCTAACCTGAAGAGACACGCTAATGTAAGCAACGGATACGCTAGCATGGAGGTTGTCGCAAATGGCAGTCAGTTGGATCGTGGTCGCGGTCGGCGTGGTGGTCAGCCTGCTGGGCTGGTTGATGACGCCGAGCGCTTGGGGTTATGGCATTTTGGGCTTCGGGCTCGCCTGGATCGTGCTCGGTTTGCTCGATTTGTTTCGCGAGCCGGCCCGCGGCAGATAGTCCGAACCGAGGAGGAGAATGAGCGCGAATCGCACTCATTCTCTTTTTTTGCGGCGCGGAATCCGCTCCTGCTTGTCGTCTTGGAATCCCCGCTTCATTTCGTTTATAATGTACACAATCGATGATAAGGAAAGGAAGACTACATATGGCATCCGAGTATTCGTTCGACATCGTGTCCAAGGTCGAGCTTCAAGAAGTGAGCAACGCCGTTCAGCAGGCGGTAAAGGAAATCGAGACCCGGTTCGACTTTAAAGGGAGCAAGAGCAGCATCGCGCTCGAAGGCGAAGCGCTGAACGTCGCGTCGGACGACGAGTACCGGCTGAAGAGCGTCATCGACATTTTGCAGAGCAAGCTGATCAAGCGCGGCGTGCCGATTCGCAATTTGGACTACGGCAAGATCGAGCCCGCGTCCGGCAGCACCGTTCGTCAGAATATCAAACTCAAACAGGGCGTCGACCAGGAAAACGCGAAAAAAAATCAATATTCTGATTCGCGATTCCAAGTTGAAGGTAAAAAGCCAGATCCAGGGCGATCAGCTTCGCGTGACGGGCAAGAGCAAGGACGATCTCCAAGCGATCATGTCGCTGCTGAAAGGCGCGGATCTGCCGCTCGAGCTTCAATTTACGAACTACCGCTAACGGCGAGCATGCATGATTCGTCAAATTTTGACACTTCGGCGAGGCTTCATTTATACTGACTTGAACATTTAATCTGGCGAAAAACCTGGGGGAAGTCATTCATGGTAGAGACAGTCCGCGGACAATTGCTCCGCAACTCGCACCGTACCGCGCCCGAGCGCGGCCGGCATGACGATGGGGGAGGTGTCCGCATGAATCTGGCGAATCGAATCACGCTCGTTCGTATCTTCCTCGTTCCGATTATGACCTTTTTCTTGCTGATCAAGCTGGATGTGTCTCCGCTCACCATCGGCGACTATTCGATTTCCTACAATCAGGTGTTCGCGCTGCTCTTGTTCATCATCGCCGCGAGCACGGACGGTCTCGACGGCTACATCGCCCGCAAGCACAAGATCGTCACGAACCTCGGCAAGCTGCTCGACCCGCTCGCGGACAAGCTGCTCGTGGCGGCCGTCCTGATTTCGCTCGTCGAGATGGGCAAGCTGGACGCTTGGGTCGCCATCGTCATCATCAGCCGCGAATGGGCGGTCACGGGCCTGCGCCAGGTCGCCTTGCTTGAAGGCGCCGTGCTCGCCGCCAGCAAATGGGGCAAGTGGAAAACCGCGATCCAAATCGCGATGATCATCGTGCTGCTGTTGAACAACTTCCCGTTCACCTATTTGCATTTCCCGCTTGACACGATCGCCGTCTGGGCCGCTGCAGCCATCACGGTATACTCGGGCATCGATTACTTCATTAAAAACAAAAATCTCATCCCGCTGTCCGATCCACCGGCCGGTGAAGGCAAGAAGGGGCGACCAGGCGCATGAGAGCGGAGATTATCGCGGTCGGAACGGAATTGCTGCTCGGCCAGATCGTCAACACGAACGCGCAATTTTTGTCGCAGCGCCTTGCGGAACTCGGGGTCGACGTTTACTTTCAGACGGTCGTCGGGGACAATGAAGAACGTCTGAAGCAAGCGATCGCCATCGCCGAGTCGCGGGCCGACCTCATTGTATTTACCGGCGGTCTTGGGCCGACGATGGACGACCTGACGCGCGATGCGCTGGCCGCCCATCTGGGCGTCGGCATAGAAATGCACGAGCCAACGCTTGCCAAGATCGAAGCGATGTTTGCCGGCAGGTCGCCTTCGCTCATCGAGATCAACCGCCGCCAGGCGATGCTCGTGGAGGGCGCTTCGCCGCTCCGCAACGACGCGGGCCTCGCCGTCGGCAGCGCGCTCGCGTCGGGCGGCACGCTTTATATGCTGCTGCCGGGACCGCCGCGAGAGATGAAGCCGATGTTCCTGAACGACGGGACCGCCTGGCTGAAGGAAAAGCTCGGCGATGCGGGGGGCACTTCACTCGGCCATGCTTCGCTTCTGCGGGATCGGCGAATCCGCGCTAGAGGAGCTCTACAAGGATTTGATCGAGGCGCAGACCGATCCGACCCTCGCTACGTATGCGAAGGAAGGCGAGGTCGTGCTTCGCGTGTCCACGAAGGCCGCCGGGGCCGAAGAGGCGCTTGCGAGGCTTGCGCCGACGCTTCAGGAGATTCGCAGGCGCGGCGAACGCTATCTGTATTCGGAGAGCGACGTGGCGCTCGAGACCGAAGTCATCCGGCTGCTCGCGGAACAGCGTCGGACGATCTCGTGCGCGGAGAGCTGCACGGGCGGACTGATCGCGACGCTGCTCACGACGGTGCCGGGCAGCGCGGACGCTTTTCTCGGCGGCGTGGTGAGCTACAGCAATCCCGTGAAGCGGGACCTGCTTGGCGTCGATCCGGCGCTGCTGGAGGGCGAAGGCGCGCCGGGGGCGGTCAGCGAAGAGACGGCGAGGGCGATGGCTGAAGGCATCCGCCTGGCGACCGACACGGATCTGGCGTTGTCGGTTACCGGCGTGGCGGGGCCGGCTTCCTCCGAAGGCAAACCTGTAGGGCTTGTTTATATCGGTATTGCCGAACGGGGTAAACCCGCACGCGCGGAGAAGCTCCAGCTGCAAGGGGACCGCGAAGGCATCCGGATCCGGGCGGCGAAGCGAGCGTTGTACTTGGCTTGGCTGCGGTTAACCGGCAAGGATTGACAGCTCTCTCAATCGCGATTCGCTAGAAAGCAAGCTTGCGCCAATAGTCGAATTATGATAGATTGAATAGGAAAGTTGCGGAAGAACCGTAGCGAAGAATACTTTGCTACGGTTCTTTTTTTGGAAGTTTTTCGAACAAATGTTCGTAAAAAGCTTGGCAAACGGTTCGTAAAAAAGTTATAATATAACTATCAAAAGATAAGGATGTGGGTGTGTTGTCCGATCGTCGCGCCGCATTAGAGATGGCATTGCGCCAGATTGAAAAGCAATTCGGCAAGGGCTCGATCATGAAGCTGGGAGAGCAAACCAACCTCCAAGTCGAGACATATTCCAGCGGAGCGCTGGCTTTGGATATCGCCCTCGGGATCGGCGGATTCCCGCGGGGCCGGATTATTGAAGTTTACGGACCGGAATCTTCCGGTAAGACGACCGTCGCCCTGCACGCGATCGCCGAGGTACAAAGGGCCGGCGGACAAGCTGCCTTTATCGACGCAGAGCATGCGCTCGATCCGATGTATGCCCGCAACCTGGGCGTCAACATCGACGAGCTGCTGCTGAGCCAGCCGGATACCGGCGAGCAAGCGCTGGAGATCGCCGAAGCGCTCGTGCGCAGCGGCGCGGTGGACATCGTCGTCGTGGACTCGGTCGCGGCGCTCGTGCCGAAGGCGGAGATCGAGGGCGACATGGGCGACTCGTTCGTCGGCCTGCAGGCTCGCTTGATGTCGCAGGCGATGCGCAAGCTGTCGGGCGCCATCAGCAAGTCGAAGTCGATCGCGATCTTCATCAACCAGCTTCGCGAGAAGGTCGGCGTCATGTTCGGCAATCCCGAGACGACGCCAGGCGGCCGCGCGCTCAAGTTCTACGCCAGCGTGCGTCTGGACGTGCGCCGGATCGAATCGATCAAGCAGGGCAATGATGTCGTGGGCAACCGGACGCGCATCAAGGTCGTGAAGAATAAGGTCGCTCCGCCGTTCAAGCAGGCAGAGGTCGACATCATGTACGGCGAAGGCATTTCGCGTGAAGGCAGCATCATCGATATCGGCGTCGAGCTGGACATCGTGCAGAAGAGCGGCGCATGGTTCTCCTTCAATGGCGAGCGCCTTGGACAAGGCCGGGAAAATTCCAAGCAGTTCCTGAAGGACCATGCGGAGCTGTGCGGTCAGATTGAACGGCAGATTCGGGAGGCTACGCTGAACGAGGTTGCCGTGGCTGCCCGTACGAACGCCGCGGAGCCGGACGACGAGGAAGAGCCGGATTTCGAGAACGAATAATAGGCACAGCTTAAGGGCGTCCGCAGCTGCGGATGCCTTTTTTGGACATATGCGGTTAATAACGGCAGCAGCAATCAAAGGCGAGGAGGTTGACCGGCGATGGTCAGAAAAAAATCAGAGCCGAATCCGGCCGACGAGATCGTCGATATATCGGACGAGAGGGAGTGGGAGCAGTCGCGCGCGCGGCGCGCTTCTTCGCCTACTCGTCCCCAGAAGGAAAAGACGAACGGCGATGAAGAGTCCGCGTCTTCGGGCCCCGCAGCCGCCGTCATCGTGGCCGTGGAGGCCGATGCGAAGCGGCCCGCCATGTACAAGCTTGCGATTGCGGTGGAGGGCCAAGCGGAGCAGGCGTTGATCGGCGTCCACGAGGACACGTTAGTCGCGTGGCGGCTCCTGAAGGACCGGCGCCTGTCGCCGGAAGAGTGGGAGATGCTCCGCAAAGAGCAGGAAAAGGAAGAGGCCTACCGCTCGGCGCTTTACATGCTCGATTTTAAAGCCCGCACGCAAGCGGAGCTGCGGCGGGGACTGGTCCGCAAAAGGGTATGCGGCCGAGGCGATCGACGGCTGCCTGGAGCGCCTCGTCAGGCAAGGCTACGTGAACGACGCCATGTTCGCGCAGCGCTTCGCCGAGCAGCGCGTCACGGGGCAAAAGAAAGGGAGCCGCCTGGTCCGTCAGGAGCTCATGCAGCGCGGCGTCGACAAGCGGGAGATCGATGAAGCGATCAAAGGACTCGATGAAGAGGTAGAGCGTAATTCCGCGTTAGCGCTGGCCATGAAGCGCTGGCCTGCCGTCAAAGGCAAGAGCGAGCGGGAGCGTCAGATGAAGCTGATGAACATGCTGCTGCGCAGAGGATTTCCGGGCGCAGCGGCCCGCGAAGCGGTGCGCAAAGCGTCTGCGTCCGCAGCCGAGGCAGAGGAATGGGATGCGCCGGAGGAGCCGTTCGAAGAGGACACGCTGGATTGAGGCGTTCAAGTAGCGGCAGCATCGCGTTTTTGCTTTCTCGCCTATAGTTGCGGCTTTTCCGAACCGGCGCTTGGCGCTTCCCGCCGGGCGAATTCGTTCGGAGGAGCAAGGGAGGGGGCGGGGACGTCCTTGCATTGCTTGACAATCCATTTTCACAAAAGATACAATGAGTGAGTATTCCATCATCGCGCTACCGATTCTTTTTTCCTTCCAAAAAAACGATTCGGATAGTGAATTTTCGACGATTTACGCGAGACTACGGAACGGTTCTGAAACCGGAGCACAATTAAATAGGTGTCCCAAGATTTGCCTTGGTGATGCAACGAGGAGGTGAAGACCATGGAGACAGGGATCTGGGTCTTGATCGTCATCGTTGTTGGCGTGCTTTTCTTTGGGATCGGTTATGTTGTACGCAAGTCCATTGCGGAAGCTAAAATATCCAGTGCGGAAGAAGCGGCCAAGCAGATCGTAGAAAATGCGAAAAAGGAAGCCGACGCTCTTCGCAAAGAGACGGTACTGGAAGCCAAAGACGAGGTGCACAAGCTCCGGAACGAAGCGGAACGCGATATTAGAGAGCGCCGCAACGAGATTCAGCGGCAGGAACGACGGCTGGTTCAGAAGGAAGAATCGCTGGACCGCAAGCTGGAGCAGCTGGAACGCAAGGAGGAGCAAGTCGCCAACAAAGAGAAACGGATCGAAGAGACCCAAGAACAGATCGAGACGCTTCATAAGCAGCAAATAACGGAGCTCGAACGCATCTCCAACCTGACGATGGAAGACGCCAAGCAGCTGATTCTGTCTACGGTCGAACAGGAAGTGCGTCACGAGACCGCTCAACTGATCAAAGACATCGAGCAGCAGGCGAAGGAAGAAGGCGACAAGCGCGCCCGCGACATCATCTCGCTCGCGATCCAGCGCTGCGCCGCGGATCACGTGGCGGAGACGACGGTATCCGTCGTGACGCTGCCGAACGAAGAGATGAAGGGGCGGATCATCGGCCGCGAAGGCCGCAACATCCGCGCGCTGGAGACGCTCACCGGCATCGATCTCATCATCGACGATACGCCGGAGGCCGTTATCCTGTCAGGCTTTGACCCGATCCGCCGCGAGATCGCGCGCACCGCGCTCGAAAAGCTCGTCGCCGACGGACGCATCCACCCTGCCCGCATCGAGGAAATGGTGGAGAAGTCCCGTCGCGAAGTGGACGAGCGGATCCGCGAATACGGCGAGCAAGCGACGTTCGAGGTGGGCGTTCACGGTCTCCATCCGGACCTCATCAAGATTCTCGGTCGCCTGAAGTTCCGTACGAGTTACGGCCAGAATGTGCTTAAGCATTCGATGGAGGTCGCGTATCTGACCGGACTGATGGCAGCCGAGCTCGGAGAGGACATTTCTCTCGCCAAACGCGCCGGCTTGCTGCATGATATCGGCAAGGCGCTCGACCACGAAGTGGAAGGTTCGCATGTCGAGATCGGCGTAGAATTGGCGAAGAAATACAAGGAGCACCCGGTCGTCATCAACAGTATCGCGTCCCACCACGGCGACGTGGAGGCGACTTCGGTCATCGCGATGCTGGTCGGCGCGGCCGACGCGCTCAGCGCGGCCCGTCCTGGCGCGCGCCGCGAGACGCTCGAGACGTATATCCGCCGGCTGGAAAAGCTGGAAGCCATCTCGGAGTCGTTCGAAGGCGTCGAGAAGTCGTATGCCATTCAGGCCGGACGCGAAGTGCGCGTCATGGTTCAGCCGGAGAAGGTCGACGACGGCGAAGCGTTCAGACTCGCGCGGGATATCACGAAGAAGATCGAGAGCGAACTCGATTATCCGGGACATATTAAGGTCACGGTCATTCGCGAGACGCGGGCGGTCGAATACGCCAAATAACAGCAAGGCTATACGGGGGGAGTGGCCGCCACGATTGGCGGCCACTTTCTCCGTTCTCGGGCCTACGCGAAAATGACAGGCGAAGGTACAGAAAGGTGGATTTCATGAAAGTCGTCTTTATCGGGGATATCGTCGGCCAAGTCGGCCGGGATACCGTCAAGCGGCTGCTGCCATGGCTCAAAGACCGGTATCAGCCGCATATCGTCATCGCGAACGGCGAGAATGCCGCAGGCGGTCGCGGCATCAACGCCGCGATCACCCGCGAGCTGTTCGCAGCCGGCGTGCAGGGCATCACGATGGGCAATCACACCTGGGACAACCGGGAGATCTTTGAATTCATCGACGACGAAGCCCGGATGGTCCGCCCGGCCAACCTGCCCCCGGGAACGCCCGGCCGCGGTTATACGATCATCAAGAGCGGCAGCCGGGAGCTGGCCATCGTGAATTTAATCGGGCGCACCTTCTTGCCGCCGTCCGATTGCCCGTTCCGCAAGGCGGACGAGATCGTGGACGAGCTGCGGCGCAAGACGAAATGCATCCTCGTCGACTTTCATGCCGAAGCGACGAGCGAGAAGATCGCGATGGGCTGGCATCTCGACGGACGCGCCTCGGTCGTGCTCGGCACGCACACGCATGTGCAAACCAACGACGATCGGATTTTGCCTGAAGGCACCGCGTACGTGACGGATGCGGGCATGACGGGACCGCGCGACGGCGTGCTCGGCATGGAGCGGGAGAGCGTGCTGCGCAAGTTCATTACCGGCATGCCTACCCGATTCCAGGTGGCCGAGACGAAGTGGCATCTGAACGGTCTGTTCATCGACATTGACGAGGCGACGGGGAAAGCCGTCAGCGTCCGTACGATACGCGTGGACGAAGACAGCTGGATCCCGGCTTGATGCCCGCGAGTTCGTAATTGCACATAAGAGGAGCCGCACCCTGGGGTGCGGTTTTTCGCATTTAAAATGGTTTTTGTTTTCCAAATTATATCGAAAAGCTGTATTTTCTGAATAATGTGAAATTAGATCGCCGCGTCCATCCAGAAGGGCAGGAATTAATCGTCGGCGTCCCGAATATGATCGGTTAGTGAGCCCATCCTTAACCCCAAGGAGGAACTGGTCATGGATGTATTAAAGGTATCGGCAAAATCGAACCCAAACTCCGTCGCAGGCGCATTGGCAGGGGTGCTACGTGAGCGTGGAGGGGCTGAGCTGCAGGCGATCGGCGCGGGCGCGCTGAATCAGGCGGTCAAGGCGGTGGCGATCGCGAGAGGTTTCGTCGCGCCGAGCGGCGTCGATTTGATTTGCATACCGGCATTTACGGATATCGTCATCGACGGAGAAGACCGAACGGCCATCAAGCTCATCGTCGAGCCTAGATAACCTCGCGGGAAGCGACCGTCCGATAAGAGAATTGACCTGCCATCGCATGGGTGCGGATGCCGCGGAGCTTGCCGCGCAGCTCGCTTCTCGCGCGCCCGCAGGTTTTTTTGTCGTGCTCTGATAGGAGAGGAGGAAACGCATGCGAATCGCGGATTTGCATTGCGACGCGCTCAGCAAGCTCGATCGCGACCCGAAGCTGGATTGGGCCGAATCGTCGGGCGGGGAACTGGACGTGACCGCCGAGGGCTTGGCGGGAGGAAACGTGGGACTTCAGGCTTTTGCGATCTGGGTGCCGGCGGGAACGCCTAAAACGCCTGAAAGCGCGCTGCGCCAGGCGGCGATTTTCCATGACAAGATCTTGTCCGCTCCCGGCATGCGTCTCGTGCAGAGCGGTGCCGATGTGGAGGCGGTACTGGGTCCGGGTGCGTCGGAGAGGGGGGCGCTGCTGACGCTCGAAGGCGCGGATGCGCTGCGCGGAGAGCGGTGGGCGCTGCGCCTGCTCCATCGCCTCGGACTTCGGATGCTCGGGCTCACCTGGAACGAGGCCAACTGGGCGTGCGACGGCATCATGGAACCGAGAGGCGCCGGATTGACGAAGGAAGGGCGCAGCCTCGTGGCGGAATGCGAAGCGCTCGGTATTTTAATCGACGTATCGCATTTGTCCGAAAAGGGATTTTGGGACACGGCGGAGCTCGCGAGACGACCGCTAATCGCTTCGCACGCCAATGCCCGGTCGCTTTGTCCCCATCCGCGCAACCTGACGGACGATCAGATTCGCGCGCTCGTCGCGGCGGGCGGCTTGATGGGGATCACGTTCGTGCCGTTTTTTCTTCAGGCGCTGAGACCGGCCGGCATCGACGACGTCCTGCGGCACGTCGAGCACGTATGCGCCCTCGGCGGAGCGAACCATATCGCGTTCGGCTCGGACTTCGACGGGATCGATACGTATACGGTTGGGCTCGCCGGGCCTGCCGATTATCCGGCGCTTGCGGACGCGCTGCTGTCGCGTTATCCCGAGCCGCTCGTTCGGGGCTGGCTGTCGGGACATGCGCGGCGCTTCTTGACCGACCATCTAAAATAAGCGCGACGATCCCCTAAAAGATATAGGCAAATCGATGACAAAATCAAAAAGTATTATCGTGCCAAATCGGCTGAAACTATTGCATTTTAACAATACGAATCATAAAATTTATTAGATCAAAGCATCGATTCAGTCGAAAACGAATTTGTATATAGCACAATCGTCAAGGTTTGCCCATATGGATACCAGTCACCCTAAGCATGAGGAGATGGAAGCATTGATCGAGCAACTTTCTTGGAAAATAGGCGGTCAGCAGGGGGGAGGGCGTCGAGAGCACGGACCGTATTTTTTCGACGGCGCTGAACCGGCTCGGCTACTATTTATACGGCTATCGTCACTTCTCCTCCAGGATCAAGGGCGGTCATACGAACAATAAGATCCGCATCAGCACGCACCCGATCCGGGCGATCTCGGATGACCTGGACATTCTCGTCGCGTTCGACCAGGAGAGCATCGACCTGAATGCGAAGGAGCTTCGCGCGGACGGGGTTATCGTCGCGGACGCCAAGTTCGCGCCGGTCGTGCCTGAGGGCGTGGACGCCCAGTTGTTCGCGGTGCCGATCACGGCGATCGCCGAGGAGCTCGGCACGTCGCTGATGAAGAACATGGTCGCATCCGGCGCGTCCTGGGCGCTGCTCGGCCTGCCGATCGAGGTGTTCAACCGGGCGGTCGAAGAAGAGTTCGGACGCAAGGGCGCTGCCGTTGTCGAGAAAAACGTCGAAGCCGTACGCCGTGGCGCGGAATTCGTGCTCGAGCAGGCGGGCGGCCCGATCGAAGCGTTTAAGCTGGCCGAAGCCGACGGCAAACAAAAGCTGTTCATGATCGGCAACGAAGCGATGGGGCTCGGCTCCGTCGCGGCAGGCTGCCGCTTGATGTCCGCCTACCCGATCACGCCGGCGTCGGAAGTCATGGAGTACCTGATCAAGAAGCTGCCGAAGTTCGGCGGCACCGTCGTGCAGACGGAGGACGAGATCGCGGCAGTCACGATGGCGATCGGCGCCAACTACGGCGGCGTGCGGACGATGACGGCTTCGGCCGGTCCGGGCCTGTCGCTCATGATGGAGGCGATCGGCCTGTCGGGCATGACCGAGACGCCGCTCGTCATCATCGACACGCAGCGCGGCGGTCCGTCGACCGGCTTGCCGACAAAGCAGGAACAGTCCGATATCAACGCGCTGATCTACGGCACGCACGGCGAGATTCCGAAGGTCGTCATCGCGCCAAGCACGATCGAGGAATGCTTCTACGATATGATCGAAGCCTTCAACATCGCCGAGGAATACCAGGTGCCGGTCATCGTGGCGACCGACCTGCAGCTGTCGCTCGGCAAGCAATCGTGCGAGCCGCTCGACTACAAGCGCATCGAGATCAAGCGAGGCAAGCTTATCCCGCTCGAGCAGGAACTCGTGCCTACGGAGCCGAACAAGCTGTTCAAGCGCTACGAATTCACCGAGAACGGTGTCTCGCCGCGCGTATTGCCGGGCACGAAGCACGGCATCCACCACGTGACCGGCGTCGAGCATGACGAGGAGGGCCGTCCGTCCGAGAGCGCGGTCAACCGCCGCAAGATGATGGACAAGAGATTGAACAAGCTCGGCGCGCTGCGCATTACCGACGCCGTGAAGTCGGACGGGCCGAGCGAGCCCGCCGATCTGCTCATCGTGTCGATGGGCTCTACGGGCGGCACGATCAATGAGGCCCAAAGCCGCCTGACGCAGGAGGGCATCGCGACGAATCACGTGACGGTGCGTCAAATGCATCCGTTTCCGAGCGACCTGCTCGCGCCATACCTGGAGCGGGCTAGCAAGGTCGTCGTGCTCGAGAACAACGCGACGGGCCAGCTCGCCAATCTGATCAAGCAAAACGTCGGATACCACGATAAAATCGTGAATCTGCTCAAATACGACGGCACGCCGTTCCTGCCATCCGAAGTTTATCAAGCCTGCAAGGAGCTGAAGCTGTAATGGCGACTTTCAAAGAATTCCGCAACAACGTCAAGCCGAACTGGTGCCCGGGCTGCGGGGACTTCACGGTGCAGGCTTCGATCCAGCGCGCGGCCGCGAACGTCGGCCTCGAGCCCGAGCAGCTCGCCGTCATCTCGGGCATCGGCTGCTCAGGCCGAATCTCCGGCTACATTAACGCGTACGGACTTCACGGCATTCACGGCCGCGCGCTGCCGATCGCCCAAGGCGTCAAGCTCGCGAACCGCGAGCTGACCGTCATTGCCTCCGGCGGCGACGGCGACGGCTTCGCGATCGGCATGGGGCATACCGTACATGCGATCCGCCGCAACCTGGACATCACCTACATCGTCATGGACAATCAGATCTACGGTCTGACGAAGGGCCAGACGTCTCCTCGCAGCGCGGAAGGCTTCAAGACGAAGTCGACGCCGGAAGGCTCGATCGAGACGACGCTGTCGCCGCTCGAGATCGCGCTGTCCGCGGGCGCCACGTTCGTCGCCCAGTCGTTTTCCAGCGACCTGAAGCAGCTGACCTCGCTCATCGAACAGGCAATTCAGCACAAAGGCTTTTCGCTCATCAACGTGTTCTCGCCTTGCGTGACCTTCAACAAGGTCAACACCTACGATTGGTTCAAGGAGAATATCGTCAACCTCGAGCAGTTCCCCGACTACGATCCGGGCAACCGTATCGCGGCGATGACGAAAATCATGGAAACGAACGGCATGCTGACGGGCCTGATCTACCAGGACACGACGCGCAAGTCGTACGAGGACATGGCGGTCGGCTTCAAGCCCGAAGCGCTCGCAAAGCAGGATCTCACGCTCCCGGAAGCCGAATTCGACAAGCTGCTCTCGGAGTTCAGATAATTCACGCAAGACCCCACATAGCGGCAGTTCGGGACATGGCATAAGGTCCCGTCTGCCGCTTTTTTTAGGTTGTGCGCGTACACACGAAGGACACAGGGGTACGATAAAGTTAAAGACGTACCGGGCAGCCGGGCAGCGATCGGGGGTGGGGTGCTACGAAACGGACGATTCTGCTGGCGGAAGACGATGCGCTGATGCGCGAGTTTATAACGGATTACTTTGTCCGAGAACGATGGGACGTGCTTGAGGCGGATAACGGGCGAACGGCGCTGGACCTGTTCGAGCAAAACGCCGTCGACTTGGTCGTGCTCGACCTCATGATGCCTGAGATGGACGGCTGGACGGCGTGCCGGCGCATCCGGGAAAAGTCGGACGTGCCGGTCATCATCATCACGGCGCGGGCGGCGGACGACGATCAGATTATGGGATACGAGCTCGGCGCCGACGAATACGTGACCAAGCCGCTGAGCCCGCGCGTTCTGGTCGCGCGCGCAGCCGCATTGATGCGCCGCACCGAAGGGACGGTCGGACGCGAAGGCGAGCAGCTCGTTTTCGGCGATCTGAAGATCGACAGGAAGGCGCATGCGGCGACCGTAGCCGGAGAACCGCTCCAACTGTCGCCGAAGGAATTCGAACTGCTCGTTTTTCTCGCGAAGCATGAAGGCAAGGTGCTGGCACGCGATTATATTTTGGATTCGGTATGGGGCTACGAATACGACGGCGATCCGCGCACGGTGGACACGCATATCAAAAAGCTTCGCGCCAAGCTCGGTAGCGAAGGCAAGCTGATCGCCACGGTCATCCGGTCAGGGTACAAGTTCGAGAGGGAACCATGAGAAGCAATAGCGTCGTTTTTAAACTGTTTGCGGTGACGGCAGCGCTCTTCCTCCTCTTATTCGTGCTCCTGCTCCTGGCCGAAGGCCTGTTCTTCGAACGATTTTATCGCGCGTCCAAAGACCATGCGATCGAACGAAGCATGACGGCGTTCGGCGATGCGTATCGTCAGGCCGAGCAAACGAAAGCGGGAAGCGGATCTCGGCTGCTCGGCGAATTCATGAACCGAAGCGACGCCAGTCTCGCGATGCTGAATGACCGGTTCCAGCTTATTTCCGTTAATCCTTACTTTCTCGAGCTGCGCGCGGAAGGGAAGACGATCACCGTGCCGCTCGCAAGCGAAGGGATGACGGCGGACGCGCTTCCGCAAGGCCTGAAAGTCGGAGATCCGCTGACGGTCGACGGCATTTTCATGGACGAAGATGATACGATCATGCAGCCGGTCGCCATCGGAAAGCGGGGGCGCGCGCTCGAGGAGGGACTCGTGCGGGTAAGCGGGACGATCACCGATCTCATGGTGCCGGAGCGCCGTTCGTACAATCCTTTTTTATCAGGATCTGCAGATGAAAGAGGCGCTCTCGGCCTGGCTGACCGACGACGAGCAAACTTCGATTCGTTCGATGGACGGCGGTACCGTGCGTGCGGATTGGACCGATCCGTGGAGCGGAGTCCGCTATGCGGCCATGCTGCAACCGTTCGTACCGGGGAGCGGGGATGCCCGGTATTTGTTCGCCATGACATCCCTGCAGCCGGTCGGAGAAGCCGTCGATATGCTTAAGCGGTACATCGCTTATTTAGCGCCAGTCGTATTGGTCATTGGACTGGTGTTGTCCTGGGTGTATTCGAGAATGGTCTCGCGTCCGCTCGTTCGGCTGACCCGGTCGGCGACGCGGCTCTCGGAGCTCGACTTTGCCGGGCAAGAGGAAATTCGGTCGAAGGACGAATTCGGCGAGCTGTCGCGTCGCATGACCGCGATGTCCCGGAATCTGGAGGCGGCGCTCGCGGAGCTGAGACAGGCGAACGTGCGGTTGAAGCAGGACGTCGAGGAGAAGGAGCGTTCGGAGCGGCTGCGCAAGGAGCTGGTCGCGAACATTTCCCATGAGCTGAAGACGCCTCTCGGCATCGTAAAGGGCTTCGCCGAGGGGCTTCAGGACGGCGTCGCCGCCGACAAAAGGGAGCGGTACCTCTCGCTCATCGTAACGGAGACGGATCGGATGAACGCGCTCATCATGGATATGCTCGAGCTGTCCCGTTACGAGGTACGCGCAGTTCAACTGCATCCTGAAGCGATATCTTTGACGTCATTGATTCAAAAAGCGCTGCGGTCGTTTTCCGGGCAGCTCGAAGAGAAGGGACTGCGACTTGAAGCGAATGCGATCGGCGAGGCATGGCAAGTGGATGCGGATTCGAAGCGGATCGAGCAGGTGCTCATGAATTTATTGAGCAATTCGATTCGGCACGCGGCCGAAGGCGGCAAGCTCGCGATTGAAGTGACGCGACCCTCGCAGGGCAAAGTACGTACGACCATCGAAAACGAGGGTCCGCCCATCGCCCAAGCGGATCTGGAACGGATCTGGGAGCAATTTTACCGGATCGAGCGGTCAAGGGACCGCAAGTCCGGCGGCACGGGTCTGGGCCTGGCCATCGTGAAGCATATCCTAACGCTCCACGGGAGCGATTTCGGCGTCCGCAATACGGCGCAGGGCGTGGCATTCTACTTTACTTTAAACGAAATCGGAGGAGATACGAATGATGAACCGTAATAACTGGCTGTACGCCGCCGCGATCGCGGCGCTGCTGATGACGAGCGCCTGCGGGGAAAAAACGAATGACGACGCGCAGGCTTCGGCGGGCGCTCCTTCGTCCGCCGCGCAAGCGACGCCGTTGCCTTCCGCTTCCGCGTCGCTGCCCGCTTCGGCGCCTGCATCGCCTTCGGCCGGCGAAGCGACGGATGCTCCGGCATCCTCTCAGGGCGCTTCCGCCGAGGGATCGGGCGCGGCTGCATCCGGGGAGCCGGCCGACCAGAAGATCCTCATCGTCATCGATCAGACGGAGAAGCCGATCGAAGGCAATAGCTTCGACTTTGCCGTCAAGCAGGTCCCGTCCGGGTACGCGCTGTCCGAGATGAGCTGGACGTCCGGCGATACGAAGATCGTCAACACGCTGCAGGACGCGATCGCGCACGGCGGCAACGGCGAAGACGGATTTTACATCAGCGGCGACGGTCAGTTCATGGGCTTCTTTTACCCCGACGAGCTGAAGGGGCAGGAGGGCGAAGTTAGCTTTTTGTTCAAGGACGACAATGGGCAAGAGAAGCGCTGGACGAAAAAAATCAAGTTGAAGTAACGAAGCGAGTCGAGACGACCGGCAGAGACGCTGCAAGGAGAGGAGCGATCCTCTCTTTTTTTGCGTCATTCGAATCGCTTCGCGGATCCGGTGAGAAAACCGACGTCATATTCGCTTGCGAAGGAACCAGCAACGGCAGGGTATCACCATATTTTTAACTTGTTCACGATTTGTGACTGAATGCTATACTTTCGTTAGTCGATCGAAAGGGAGAGAAATGCAAGTTGAAGCACAAGAAAGCGATGATCCTCGATGTCGGCGGCGTGCTCGCCACTAACTATACCCCGCAATTTTGGGAAGCCCTCTCGGACGAATACGAAGTTTCCTATGAAGCATTGATGCAATTCCGCAAAGACGTAAGAGCGGATTTATGGACGGGCGCGATGGCCGAGTCGGAATTTTGGGAACGGATGTCCGAACGATTCCAGGCGATCGACGCGTCTGACGCTAGAGATAGACTGGTCTCGGCAATCCGGCCGCTTCCCGCGCTCGAGCGGCTGGCCGAATGGCGCGATCGGGCGAGTCTGAACATCCTCAGCAATCACCGGACCGAATGGATCGCGCCGGTGCTAGCGCGCGTGTACCCGCTGGCGGACCATGTGATCGTATCGGCCGAAGCGGGATGCCGCAAGCCCGAGCCGGAGATATACGGCCGCATGGATGCGTGCCTGGCGGACTTCGCGGACATTTTATATGTCGACGATACGAACAACAATTTGCCGCAAGGCGCCGCGCTCGGATGGAGGACGCTGCTCGCGGACGAGAGCGGCGCCTGGATCGCGCGCGCGGAAGCTTGGCTGAAGGCAGAATAAGGCAAATTAAGGCGGACGTATGACAAGCGCGTGGACGGTTCGTGAACTTGTGTCCTCTTCCCGCGTAACGGGCCGATGTTTGCGTTATAATGACATCGTGTACATGTTCAATATACGAGAGCCGCTCGCGAAAGGCAGGTTTTGACGATGAACGAAGACAGAAAAATACCGGTCGGCGTATCCGCCAGGCACATTCATCTGACGCAGGAGCATGTCGGGATCCTGTTCGGCGAGGGCGCCGAGCTCACCGAGATGAAGCCGCTGTCGCAGCCTGGTCAATTCGCCGCGAACGAGACGGTCGCGGTCTACGGCCCGAAGGGCTCCTTTCCGAAAGTCCGCATCCTCGGACCGGTCCGCAAGGCCACGCAGCTTGAAGTGTCCCGCACGGACGCTTTCTCGCTCGGACTGAAGCCGCCGGTGCGCGAATCCGGCCATATCGAAGGGACGCCCGGCATCCGGATCGCCGGTCCGGCCGGCGAAGTGACGGTGAACGAAGGCGTCATCGTGGCGGCCCGGCACATTCACTTCCATACGTCCGACGCGGAGCGGCTGGGCATCGCGGACAAGCAGCTGCTCAAGGTGCGCGTCGGCGGAGATCGGGGCCTCGTGTTCGAGAACGTCATCGCGCGCGTGTCGCCGTCGTTCGCGCTCGATATGCATATCGACACCGACGAAGGCAACGCCTCCGGGGCTGCGACGGGCGACTTCGCCGAGCTGCTCGAATCGTAGTCTTGAAAAGGCGCGTTCTCCGCGATTCAAGCGGGGACGCGCTTTTTTTTTGGCTGATTTGCCTCTCGCCGCACGGAAACGGCGCTAGGACTTTTCATAGATATGGTAAACTGTGTATATTCTTTATCATAGAAGCCGAGGTGGTAACGTAGATGTCCGACCGGGACGAGATCGCGGAGCAAAGAAGGAAAAACCTGAAGCTCATCCAGTTCAGCAAGGACGACCAATCGCTCGTCGAATCGGATAAGCCGAAAGAAACGTTCGCCGACGTCGGCGGCCTTGAAGACGTCAAAAAGAAAATCCGGATGAACTTCATATTGCCGGTGCGGCAGCCCGAGCTCTTCGCGGCCTATGGCAAGGAAGCCGGCGGCAGCCTGCTGCTGTTCGGCCCGCCGGGCTGCGGCAAGACGTTCCTCGCGAGAGCCGTCGCCGGCGAGATCGACGCGAACTTCATGCATATCGAGCTTCAAGCCATTTTGTCCATGTACGCGGGCCAGAGCGAGCACAATTTGCACGACATCTTCGAAAAAGCCCGGCAGAGCAAGCCGTGCGTTATTTTTATCGACGAGCTCGATGCGATGGGCGGCAGCCGGCATCAGATGAGACAGCATCACGATCGGATGCTGGTCAATCAGCTTCTGCTCGAGCTGGACGGCCTGCAGGCGGAAAACGAGAACGTATTTATCATCGGCGCGACCAATACGCCTTGGTATCTCGACTCGGCGCTGCGGCGGCCGGGAAGGTTCAACCATCTCGTTTTCGTGCCCCCGCCGGAGGAAGCCGAACGGGAGCGGATCTTGGAGCTTAAACTGTCCGGCAAGCCTGCGGAGGGACTCCAGCTGGGGAAGATCGCGGCGGAGACGAAGCTCTTCTCGGGCGCGGACCTCGAGCAGGTCGTCAAGGACGCGGTCGAGTCGGCCATGGAGCGCATGCTCGGATCGGGCCGGATCGAGCCGATCACGAACGACGATCTGCGGCGCTCGGCCAAGACGCGCAAGGCGACGACGCTGGAGTGGTTTTCGACGGCCAAAAATTACGCGACGTTCAGCGACGCCAACGGAGATTATCGAATCGTGCTCGACTACGCGAAAAAGCACGGCATTAAATAAGCGGTCCGGCAAGCGGGGGAGGCGGCGCGGTTGGAACAAGCGGCTTGGCAGGCGTCCTATCGGGCGGCCGAGCAACTGATCGAATGGAAGAGATACAAGGAAGCGCTCGAAGAGACGCAGCGGCTGCTGGCGCTCGATCCGGAGGACGCGGACGCATTGGCGCTTGCCGGTCGCGTCCATCTTTGCATGGACCGGCACCAAGAAGCGCTGCATTGGGCGCAGGAGGCGCTGCGCAGAGATCCGGAGCACCTGCTGGCCTGGTTCGTGCGCGTATCCGCCTACTACGAGACCGGCCGGCTCAAGGAATTCCAAGAAGCGTTGGCCGAAGCGCTGCGGCTCGATCCGTATGAATCGTTCTATTATTATTTGAATGCCAACTACTACAATAAAAAAAGGACAATTCTTGTTCGCCAAGTCCGAGCTGCAGAGCGCGCTGGAGATACAGCCCCACAATCCCGTTTATCTCGCCCTGCTCAGTTATGTCGAAGCGCTCCTTGGCGACTTCGGGGCATCCGCGCAGCTCGACGCCCAGGCGATCCGCCTCGATGGCGAGACGCCGCACGTGCTGCTTCATCTGGCTTGGGCTGCCCGCACGCGCGGAGACTTCAAGCTTGACGAGACGTACATGAAAAGCGCAGTTCGGCTCAATCCGGACGACAAGCAGTTTCAGGACGAGTATCTGGAGGCGCTGCAACGGGCCCATCCGATGTACCGGATCTTCGCGGTGCCCGACAAATACCTCCGCGCAATGACACCTTGGCAAATCTTGTTTTGCTGGGTCGCCTTGTGGACGATATTCAAACCTTTGGTTTTGCTGTTTATCTTACTATACGTGGTGTCGAAATGGGGTACGAAGGCGCTCGTTCACGTGCGCATATTCGGCTGGCGGCGGCGGTAACGGCAAGGAAATCGGAAGAAAGAACCTTATTCTGGTTAAGATTGCGCTTTCCCGGGTAAAGAATCCATGTCCTAATTCAACCCGGAGGTGGAATCGCATGACGAACAACGGCAGGTTGGACAGGCAGGGTATCGACGTGCAGGAGGAAGGCAAGCAATGGCAGGCTCACGCGGACAGGGCGAAGGCGAACTTCGAAGCGGTCAAGGAGCAGCGTCCGGTCGGCACCAATAGTCACCCCGACAGGCAAAATCGGATGATCGACACGCGCAATTTGCGCAAATAGATGAAAGACTTGCGACCCGGCAGCCAGCGCTGCCGGGTTTTTCGCGCGCGCACATGCCTTCGGCTCTTTTTTTGCCGCCGGAATAGGCTTGGGCGCCTTTATTTGCTATGCTATAATGGAGAATCGAACGGTCCCAATGCTATGAGGGCGCACGACAGGAGGTATCTCTTCGCATGACGAAGGAAGGCCAAGGACGGCAAGACGCCGGTCCGGCTAAAGATTATGCCAAATACTTCGACTTCTCGGGCGCGAAGGTCATCGCTCAAGAGGACGGAAAGACGACATATCGCATCAACGGCCGCAACGTCCAAATCTCTTCGCCCCCCGATCTGCGGGAAGGCAAGAAGCGCGGCAAAGAAGAGATCCGGGTCCACTACGATACGGGCATCGGCGAGGACATGAAGACATTCGGCGCAGGCCGTTATTACTGCATCTTCACGTACGGCTGCCAGATGAACGAGCACGACACGGAGATCATGCGCGGCCTGTTCGAGGAGATGGGCTACACCGCCACCGAGGACAAGCAGCAGGCAGACGTCATCCTGATCAATACGTGCGCGGTGCGCGAAAACGCGGAGGACAAAGTGTTCGGCGAGCTCGGACACCTGAAGCGGCTGAAGCTTCAAAAGCCGGAGCTGGTGCTCGGCGTATGCGGCTGCATGTCCCAGGAAGTGTCGGTCGTCAATCGCATTCTGGAGAAGCACCCGCATGTCGATCTTATTTTCGGCACGCACAACATTCACCGTCTGCCCGAGCTGTTGAAGGAAGCGCACTACGGCAAGGAGATGGTCGTCGAGGTCTGGTCCAAGGAAGGCGACATCATCGAAAACCTGCCGAAGAAGCGGGAAGGCCTTCGCGCCTGGGTGAACATCATGTACGGCTGCGACAAGTTCTGCACATACTGCATCGTGCCTTACACGCGGGGCAAGGAGCGCAGCCGGGTACCGGAGGACGTCATCGCCGAGGTGCGCGAGCTCGCGCGTCAAGGCTTCAAAGAGATCACGCTGCTCGGGCAGAACGTCAACGCCTACGGCAAAGACTTTGCGGACCGGAACTACCGATTCGGCGATCTGATGGACGACATCCGCAAGATCGACATCCCGCGCGTCAGGTTCACGACGAGCCATCCGCGCGACTTCGACGATCATCTGATCGAGGTGCTCGCCAAGGGCGGCAACCTGGTGGAGCACATTCACCTGCCGTTCCAGTCGGGCAGCAGCGAAGTGCTTAAGCGGATGAGCCGCAAGTATACGCGCGAGCAATTCCTGTCCCTGGTCGGGCGCATCCGCGCCGCGATGCCGAACGCCGTGCTGACGAGCGATATCATCGTCGGCTTCCCCGGCGAGACCGAAGAACAATTCGAGGAGACGATCGAGGTCGTTCGCGAAGCGGGCATCTCGATGGCCTATACGTTCATTCATTCGCCGCGCGCCGGCACGCCGGCCGCCGAGATGGAGGACAACGTGCCGTACGAAGCGAAGCAGCGGAGGCTCGCGCGCCTGAACGAAGTGATCGCCGAGATGAGCCTGGCCAGCAACCTGGAGCTGGCGGGCCAGGTCGTCGAGGTGCTCGTCGAAGGCGAGAGCAAGAACAACGCGAACGTGCTGTCCGGGCGTACGCGCAGCAACAAGCTGATCCACTTCGAAGGTCCCAAATCGTGGATCGGGCAGTTCGCCATGGTACGCGTCACGCAGCCGCAGACTTGGTTCATCCGGGCCGAAGCGATCGGCTTGGCGGAAGCGGAGCGGGAATTGCCGAAAACGGCCGGCGGCGTTTAAACTGAAGAAGAGGAAGTTCACATTCGGGAGGAACCCATTACATGTCTCAGCATTCGCACGATCACCATCACGGCCACGACGGCTGCAGCCACGGCGTACCCGATCTCGGGCAGCCCGAGGGCTACGTCATTCCCGAGTTCGACAACCGGGAGCTGATCCTGCGCGACGACATCCTCGCGCGGGCCAAGGAATTGGCGCAGCTCATCACGACGGCCGACGAGGTGCAAACGTACCAGAACGCGGAGCGGCTCATTCAGCGCCACGACAAGGTGCAAGGATTGATCTCCCAGATTAAAAAGAAGCAAAAGGAACTCGTCGCGTTCCAAAAGACGTTCAAAAATCCGGCGATGGTCGAAAAGATCGAAGGCGAGATCGCGACGCTTCAGGACGAGCTCGACGGCATGCCGGTCGTTCAGCAGTTCCAGCAAAGCCAGACCGACGTCAACTATATGCTGCAGTCCATCGTCAGCATCATTCGCGACACGGTCGCCGAAAAGCTCGACGTCGAAGCGGCGACGCCGCCGGCCGAAGAGCCGGAGACTTGCATCGACTGATCTTCGGAAGGTATTTAGTTAGGCAAAGGGATTCACGTAGCGCGAGCCTGCCCCGGCAGGATTTTCTCGGCTCACGGCAAGAAGGGCCGCGGCATTATGCGCGGCCCTTCGGCATATACGGTTTGGGCGTGGCGACGGGGCCGGAAGCGCCTCGCTTGGCCGCATGAAAAACGGGGGCTGGATCGGAGGAGGACCTCTTCTGCCGGATCGGCTTTGCAGCGCGGGATGTCGGCCGCCGATCATCGCGCGGCGCGGCGAGCGGAACAGGCTTGCGCGTTTTTTCTCGCGCGATTGACGGATGGGCGGGGCGTTTGCGGGCTGCGCCCGCCGACCGGTTTTTCGCGGGCGCAGGGGGATTGAAGGCAGGAACGCCGGGCGAGCGATGCCCGTCGCTCGCCCCGCCCGAGCGGTTCGCGGCCTTCGCCCCGCCCGAGCGGTTCGCGGCCTTCGCTCCGGCCGAGCGGTTGACGCCGGCGGATCGGCTGGTGCTGCCGGAGCGCTGAGCGCCGCCAGATCGGTGAGCGCCGCCCGAGCGGTTCGTGCCGCCTGAACGGTTGGCATCGCCTTTGCCTTGCCCAACGCCGGTCGGCGTCACGACAAGCTCCTTGATTCGCTGATCGTAACTAAGCTTGTAGGTTTTGCCGGTCCGCAGCTTGAGCGCGCGAACCGTGTCGGGATGCAGATTCAGGCCCCCTTCGAACAGATTGGCGGGCGATCGGACCGCAAGACGCCGGGATAGACCGCCATGCCTGAGCGTTAGCGTATGATCCCGCCCATCGTCCGGCAAGCCGAGGCGACTGAGCAGCGCGTATCCGATCGACAGCCGGCTAGCGCCGAGCTTGGTATCGCTGCCGATCGGAGCGGACGCCGCCGACAAAGGCGAGGGGCCGATTCTGATCGTCTTGCGTTCCGTATCGTAGACGAGTTTGTATCGCTTGTCTCCGGTAAGCCGCAGCTGTCTCGCCAGGGGGGGCGCCGAGCTCGAAGCTGCCGTGGAAGCATTCGCCTCCGCTGCGCATGCGAACGACAGCGTTAGCGGAATACCTTCCGTATACAAGCGTGACCTCGGTACCGTCCCCGATCTCCGTCAAGGCGTTTTCTTCGCCGTACGCGCAGCCGGACGTCATTTGGACCGTTCGCTCCGGCAGATCGCTGACGATAAGGTCCAGTATGCTGCTGATCATCGCACCGTTTCACGCTCCCGATTGCAGGACTTTGCTGCCGCATGACAGCCGCATGTCATCAGAGTATGCCGCTTGGCCGACCGCTGCCTGTACCTTCGTCTAGCGCCAGGTCCGCTTGGGAGGGACCTGCCGGCCGGCATGCATTTCCAGGGAAGAAGGTGGTTCCGATCTCGGATTTTCTGCAAATCAAAGGCTTGACCGGAGAACTTAAAGTTTCGCACAAAAAAGGCCCGTTCGGGCTGACCTTGTCGACGCGGGAACTGGTCGTGCAAAAGCCGCATATGAACTATTACATCTTGTTCGAGCATATCGTGAGCGTCGTTCCCTGCGAGAGCGTCCGTCTCGAGAGAGCGGCCCGTACGGCCAGCGGCGAGATCGCCTACGGATCAATCGCGGCAGGGAGCGCGTATTATGCGGTCTATGCGAAGGAAGTCGTCGTGCATCACCGCGGCGGGATTCACCGCACGGGGCCGATGGAGTTCAGGCTGCCGATATACAAGCGGCTGATCGAGGAGCTGGCGAGGTACGGCGGATTGACGGTCATCTGAATGCCTTTATCGAAAAGATCGCCCTTCTCCCGGTCGAGGATCCGGAAGAAGGGCGATCTTTGATCATGAAAGAAAAAGCTTGAATAAAGGCACTGGCGAAGCAGCGGAGATCAGCGTCCGGACAATCGCCTTAACGTGCCGGACAGCGCCGGGCGCAGCGCGGCAACGATCATCGCGGCGGCGGCCCCTTTGACGAGATCGCCGGGCAGGAACGGGTAGCAGGCTCCGACCAAGGCCGCATGCAGCGAGACATGAGCTTTGTACGCGTACCAGGGCACGCCGCCGACATAAGATAACGCAATGCCGAAGAGTAGGATCGATACGATGAGAATGACGTATGTACGCGTTGTCGGTTTGCCGCCTTTGCGAAATAGCCGATCGGCCGTCATCCCGATGAACAGCGCTTGGAACGGAAACATCCAGATGAAGCCGCCGGTCGGTCCGAATACCGTCGCCAGCCCGCCTCGGCCGTGCAGAAGCGGCAGTCCCGCGGCGGCAAGCAGGACGACGAGCGCGATGCTGGAAAAGCCGAGCCGCGCGCCGAGCAGGCCCCCGGCGAGCATGACGGCCAGCGTCTGGAGCGTGATCGGAACGGACGTGAATCCAAGCGGAATCGATACATAGCTGAAAGCGATGAACAGCGCGGCGAACAAGGCGGTAAAGACGGTTTTGCCGATCCAGGCGGAAGCGGCGTTTTGCCGAACGACGATTGCGCCGGCTTTAGGCTCGGCGCTCGGAGTCGAGGGCGATCGATCGGGTTGAGACATTGTCAATTCTCCTCTCAAATGTTAACCTGTTATCACGATGTAGGTTAACAATTGGCATTCTAGCACGGTAGAACCGGTTTGGGAAGAAGGAATTCGCGAATGACGGAAACGATTGATTCGCTTGCGGGACTCTCGTCCGGCTTGCCGCTTGTGATAAAGGGGATGTCCGTCCGACGGGAGGATCCCGTGGACGATGCGGCCGTGAATGCTTCGGCGATACTCGACCGGGTCGATCTGACGCTGTCGCCCGGCGAGTGGCTGTACGTCGTCGGGACGAACGGCAGCGGGAAGTCGACGCTGGGCAAAATCGTCGCGGGACTCGGCTTTCCCGGCGAGCTTCGCGCCGAGCGATGGGAGCGCGGCTTCGCCGGGGACGATCCGGCGCCTTACGTCATGCAGCATCCGGACGCGCAGCTTTTCGGGACGACGCCGCGCGAAGAGATCGTATTCGCGCTTGAATGGCTCGGCGTCCAAGGTTCGCGAATCATGCGTCTTGCGGAAGAGGTGCTTGACGAAGTCGGGCTTGCCGGAGCTGCAGATCAGCCATGGAGCGCGCTGTCCGGGGGGACAGCGCCAGCTTGCGGCCGTCGCCGCCGCGACGGCCGGCCATGCGCCTTTGCTCGTCCTGGACGAAGCGACCTCGATGCTCGACGGCGATTCGCAATCGTTAGTGCAGGAGCTTGTGCAGAAGAGACAGCGCGAAGGCGCGGCGATCGTCTGGATCACGCAGCGAATCGAAGAGCTCGAGCAGGAGCCCGATCGCCGCGTCGTCGCGCTTGCGGCAGGGAGGCTCGTATACGAAGGCAAGGCGAGCGAATTTTTGTACGGCGATGCTCGCGGGAATGCCTCCGCTTCCGTGCCGCCTTGTCTTCTGGCCGGCCTGCGCCTTCCGTTTCGCGCCGCACTGGCGCGGGAAATCGAGCTTCAGCGCCATACGGTCGGTTACGCCCGGAACGCCGGGCAGCTTTTTCGCTTCAAAAGGGAGAACGTATTAAAGGTCGATAAGCGCGACGATAGGGCTGCGCAAGCAGTAACGTCCTATATCCCTCTCGCGATGCGCTTGGAAGGGCTGCGGCTGCGCGGCGATACGAACGGCGCCATGCATCGTGCGGCGAACTCGCTGACGCTGGAGGCGGGACGAATCGTCGTTCTCCTCGGTCCGAACGGCTCGGGCAAGACCAGTCTGCTCGAGATCGGGGCTGGTCTTCGCGAGGCCGAGGACGTTCGCGCAACATTTGAGCGCCGGCTTCCACGGTCGCCGGCAGAAGGCCATGCAAATTCGCGCCGTTTTCGTTTATTGGCATACAGCTATGCGAGTCAATCCCCGGAGGACCAACTGTTCGCCCGGTCGGTCGAGGAAGAGCTCGACTATGTGCTTCGTCCGTATAAGCTGGATGAGGCGGCACGCGGCGAGAGAAAAGACGATGGGCTGCAAGCCGTCGGATGGGGGGCGTCTTGGCTTGAGCGGGATCCGTACGCGATGAGCGGCGGGGAGCGGCGCAGGACGGCGCTCGCTTGCGCATTGGCGGCGCCGGCGCCGTGGCTGCTGCTGGACGAGCCGACGGCCGGCCTTGATGCGCAAGGCTGCGAAAAGCTGGCTCAGAGCCTAGTGGAGGAACGGCTTGCAGGACGCGGCATACTGCTCGTATCGCACGATCCCGACTGGGCGCTGCCGCTTGCGGACGAGCTGCTGCTGCTCGGGGCCGACGGAGGCATCCGGCACTGCAGCCGGCGCGCACTGCTCGAGCGTCCCGAATGGTGGGAGGAAGCGGGACTTCGTGCGCCGGAGTCGTACAAGGCAGCCAGAGCGGCATGGCGGCTTGGAATTGGAGGAGACCGATTGTGGAAGGCGGCGGACATTGCAGCGTTTAGAAAGAAACGGAGAGGGGATATCGATGACGTTGAAAATGCGGCCGACGAGAGTGTTGGCGGAATCGCAAGCTCGGTCGATGCGCTTGAAGCCCATGGCAGAGAGCCGGCTATAGAAAGGAGAAGGCCTGCGGTCGCGCTCGAGCGCAACCGGCTGTCCGCTTTCGATCCGAGAGCGTTATGGCTCGGGTACGTGGCATTGTCGCTCTCGATGTTCTCGGCAACGGGCTGGGCCGGATTGGCAGCTTCGGCCATCGTTACGGCAGCGATCGTTGGGCTCGCCCGCCTGCCGCTCCGCGAATACAAGGGACCGCTGGCCGCGTTCGCGCTGTTTACCGTCGCCTCGACGGCGCTCTCCGGATTGACGGGAAGCAGCGGCGAGCACGGCGACTGGTGGCACGCAGCGGACGGCCTCGCTACGTTTCGCTCGTTCGCGAAACTTGGCTCGTGCTCGCGATCGGGATCTCGCTGCCGGCCGCCATTCCGCCGCTTCGCTTGCGTCGTGCGCTCACGCAGATTTTGCCGCGGAAGGGCGGCGCGGCAAAACATTCGCAGCGTCTCGTCCTAACGGTGACGCTGATCCTGCGATTCGTGCCGCAGCTGCTCGCGGAGTGGAATCGCTTCGCGCGAATCGCAGTCGCGCGGGGCAAAGACACCGGGCGTTCGCCTGCAGCCATGCTTCGCAAGCTGCGCAGCACGGGCTTGCCGTTTATGCTGGCGCTGTTCCGGATGGGCGAGACCGTGACGCTGGCGCTCGAGAGCCGCGGCGTCGGCAGGCGGGACATGCCCAGCGAGGCCGAGCGCCTGCGCTGGCAGGCCCAGGACGGCCTGCTGCTCGCCGTGGTCGCGATCGCGTGCGCGGGGTTGGCGCTTCAAGGCAAGCTCTAACCGAGCTTGGGGAGGCGTTTGGACTTTGCAAGTTATTGCTGCGCTTAGTCAGCGCGTCCCCCCTTTGGTGCCCGGCAGCGCGATGACGGCGGCGGCGACGGCGATCGCGGCGCCGAATGCGAAGCCTGCCTTCAGCCCGCCGCCGGCGTTCAGCCACCCGGCGAGATAAGGTCCGGCGAACATGCCGATGGCGTATACGGATTGGTAGAATCCCATCGCCGTGGCTCGCTCGGACGGTCGAATATTTTTGATCGCGAGGCCGAGCAGCAGCGGCAAATACAAGCCCTGCGCCACGCCGTTGACCGCTTGCGTCGCCAGCAGGCCGGCAAAGCTGCCGCTGAACGGAATGAGCGCCGTGCAGAGGGCGGCCAACAGGAAGCCGGATACGAGTACGCGCCGCGTGCCGAAGCGGGGGAGCGATGTAGCGGCCTGTCCACAGGGAGACGAGCGCGTGCGGCACCATGAAGGAGACGACCAGCACGGTGAGGCCGTTTTTGCCGGCGCCGAACTCGACGGCTTGCAGGGGCGTAAAGCCGAACATCGTAATGAATAGCACGCAGTGTGCCAGCAGGGACAGCAGCGAGACGATTTGCAGCTGACGCGATTCCCGGAGAATCGCAAGGGTCGGCCTTTTGCCGGTCGTCTCAACGCGCCGTTCGTCACGTGGATCCGCCGCAGCGGCCATGCGCGGCTCGCGCACGAAGGCGACGAGCGCGCCGCCGGCTGCGGCAATGACGATGCCGGCCGCGAACGCCGCGTTCCAGTCGCCGGATCCTGCCAGATAGCCGCTTAAGGTCATGCCGCCAAGTTGTCCGACTACCGTCAGGAAGCTTAGCGTGCTCATCGCCTTGCCCGACTGCGCCGGCGGATAATACGAAGCGTACAGCACGGTGAACGGCACCCAGGTCGACGCGCAGATGCCGGCCACCAGCCTGCCGGACAATGGACCGGCCCAGCCGCCTGCATACAGAAATAACGCGCAGCTCAAAAGCCCGGCGGCCATGCCGGCGAACAGGAACGGTTTGCGCCTGCTGAGGCGGTCCGAGTACAGGCCGAGCGGGAAGCGGATCAGCACCTGCGTCAGTCCGTAGCTGCCGACGATCAGGCCGATCGTACCGAGCGGCAGGCCGCGGTCCTCGAGAAATGGCGTCAAAATCGGCACGTAAATATACATCGTCGCCCAATAGAGCAGCGTGGCCGCCGCGAACACGACGTGGTCTTTCGTTGAGATCGGGCGCTGCTGCGCGGCGACGATTCGATTCGTCGATAACGGCGTAATCAAAATAAAGCCTCCATTCGTTAACCGGTTCTTCTACTGTAACCGAGCGGATGGGCGAGGGGAAGACCGAAAATGCGGGCCCTGCTTCGAACGACCCTCCCGATTCGGTGACGAATCCGGTGACTGCCGTAACTGTCGTCATGACGCGAACCGGCGCTATACTGTTCCCGTCAAGGTACAAGAGGAGGGATCGGATGACCGCTTCATTCGACGTCATCATCGTAGGCGCCAGAATCGCGGGCGCCACGCTGGCCTGGGAGCTGTCGCGGCTAGGGCTGCGGACGCTGCTGATCGACCGCGCGGAATTTCCGAGCGATACGTTATCTACGCATAATGTGTACGCGAACACGCTGTCCAAATTCAGGGAGATGGGGATTCTGGACGAATTGCTGGCCACCGGAACTCCGCTCTACAACAGGGCGCACATCGACTTCGAGGGCGCCGTCATCGACGGACGCTATCCCGCTGTGGACGGCATCGACGGCTGTCTATGCGTGAAGCGCAAATACATCGACGACATTCTGTTCCGCCATGCGTGCGCCCAGCCGGGCGTAACGGCGATCAGCGGATTCAGGGCGACGGCGCTCGTCCGCGGCGCGGACGGCGCGGTGACGGGGCTGACCGGCATCACGAAAGAGGGGCAAGTTCTGTCTTTTGCGGCTTCGCTGGTCGTCGGCGCGGACGGCCGCCGTTCCTCCGTTCGGCAGTGGGCGGGCGCCAAGCGGGTAATCGCCGTACCGACCGATTATGCTTCTTATGTCGCGTATGTGGACGGCTACGAACAAGGCGAAGATCGATTCGTGGAGTTCTACAAGCAGGGCGACAAGCTCGCGATCGCTTTCCCGACGAGCGACGCGCAGTACGTGCTCGGCTTCATGTTCCCGCTGACGGACACCGAGCGAATCGATGAGCTGCGCGACGAGCCGGAGCAAGGACTTCGGGCGCTGGCCGAAGAAGGCTTGTCCGCGACGGATTTCCCGGCGCGGCTGCGCGGCGCGACGTTCGCCGGTCGCATACGGGCGCTGCTCGGCTACGACAACGATTGGCATCAGGGAATGGGCAGGGGATGGGCGTTAATCGGCGATGCGTTCTCGTTCAAGGATCCGGCGGTCGGGCAAGGCATGCACGATGCGGTGTTTGGCGCAGGGCTGCTCGCGCGCACGCTGTCCGGCTATAGGCCGGGGGACTGGTCAGGGGCATGGGAGGAGATGGCCGCCAAGTACGAAGAAGGGATGAAAGCCAAATTAATGAGCCGATTTGAGATCGGCTGTCAAATGACCCGAAATGTCTCGTTCCCGCAGGAGCTGCTGAGCGCTTATCGTCTGATCGGCGCCGACGATCAGGCGACGCGCGCTTTTCTGGGCATGTACAATTACGCCTGCGAGCCGGCAGATATCGATCGCGAGGTGGGACGGCTGCTCGGGGCGCTTCAGGCGCCGGGCGCATAACTTGTCCGCGCATCCCGATATTGACCAAGACAGCCCCCGAGGCTGTCTTTTTCAATTTCCTTGACGAAAAAGGTAGGAAATATGGCGCATACGGCGAATGTATAACGTCGAACCTTAATCGCGCTCGACATCGAAGGAAGTGTGCAGATGAGTTGCCGATCATGCTTGGCAGGAGAGTCCTTATACGAAGTGCGGCTGTCCGATCCCGAAAATGAAGCCGTGGCCGGCGCGATCGCCGGATTTTTGGAGGAACGCGGCGCGCCGAAGCAAAGCAAGCGGGACACGATCCTGCTTCGCGAATCCGCAGTCGCCGATTTTTACGATTTTTGTCTCGATCATATGAGCCCGGCATCGATGGATTATCGCGTGAACGAAGGCGATTGGAAGCCGATCGGCGCATTGCCGGACGAATTGCGCGAGCGCTGGGTGGAAGGCATTATCGCGGAGGAACGCGTCGTGACGTACGCCCAGCCGATCGTGGCGGCGGACGGAGACATTTACGGATACGAGGTGCTTGCGCGATTTTTAGACGATGACGGCAAGCTGCTGTCGCCGGCTGATGTATTCGCGGCGGCGAAGCGGCGCAACCGGCTTTATGCGCTCGATCGCATGTGTCGTATGGCTGCCGTGCGGAGCGCCGTTCATCTGGAAGGAAAAGTATTCATTAATTTCATTCCGACGTCGATCTATTCCCCGCAGCATTGTCTGCGGACGACGACCGCTTTGTCGCGCGAGCTGGGTCTGGACGCATCCAGATTCGTTTTCGAAGTCGTGGAGAGCGAACAGGTCGAAGACCTTGACCATCTCAAGTCGATTTTGTCTTACTATTCCGAACAAGGCTTCAGCTATGCGCTGGACGACGTGGGAACGGGGTTCAGTACGCCGGAGCTGCTCCGCGATATCAAGCCTCACTATATGAAGTTGGACCGCGGCGCCGCGGACGGCGTAAGCGGCGACCCGGCCAAGCAGCGAACGGCGGGCGAACTGCTGAGCGCAGCTATGCAAGTCGGTGCCGTGCCGCTGGCGGAGGGCATCGAGCGCGAGGAAGATTACCGCTGGCTCCAGGCGCTCGGATACCGTCTGTTCCAGGGTTACCTGTGGGGCAGGCCGGAGGCGATACGGCCGGTCGACTGATCACGGTGCAGTCGAAGCGCAAGCGTGTCCCTGCGAATATCCGGCGTCCGACGCGTAAAAAAAGAAGGCGTGCTCCCCATAACGGAGCGCGCCTTCTTCAATAAACGGCGATTATTCGGCGATCGTGAGCAGGGCGGCCGGTTGGTCCAGCTTGCCTGCGCCGACGATGCGGTCTTTCATGTCCTTGATGCGGTCGAAGGCCGGAGCCATGTACACATTCGCCTTGACGCGTTCGCCCGGGGCGATGACGACGATGTCCGCACCGTCGCCGACGATCGCATAGTCCTCGATAATGGCGCCTTCGCCGATGATCGCGCGATTGATCTTCGCATGCTTGCCGATCTTCGCGTGCGGCATGACGACGCTGTCCCGGATGACGCTGCTCGCGCCGATCTGGCTGCCGATCGAGACGACGGAGCGATCGATCTCGCCGCGAGGCGTGACGCCCTGATGAATAAGCGACCCGCGGATTTGCGCGCCTACGCCGGAAGAGAAATGCACGACCGAAGACAGGGCGGAAGCGTTCATCGGCCATTCCGGCGTGCCGATGTGAACGGCGCCGTCCAGTAGATCCATGTTGGCTTCCCATAGGCTGCCGATCGTGCCCACGTCGCGCCAGTAGCCGCCGAACTTGTAGGCATGGAGCGGTTCGCCGTCAGCCAGCATCCGCGGGATGACGTCCTTGCCGAAGTCGCGCGAGGAAACGGGATCTGCCGCGTCCTGCAGCAAAAGGCGACGCAGGTCGTTCCAGCGGAACACGTAGACGCCCATCGAAGCGAGGTTGCTCTTCGGCGCGGCGGGCTTTTCGGCGAAGTCGACGATTCGGCCATCTTCGTCCGTGCTCATGATGCCGAATCGGCTCGCTTCCTCCCAGGCGACGTTCTTCACGACGATCGTCGCGCTTGCGCCGCTTTTGCGGTGAGCGGAGAGGAGGGGCGCATAATCCATTTGGTAAATGTGGTCGCCGGAAAGGATCAGCACGTCCTCGGGCGCATGACTGTCGATGTAATCTATATTTTGAAAGATCGCGTCGGCTGTGCCTATGTAGCCTTCGCCGCCAAGACGGTCTGCCGGCAGCAAGGTTTGGCCGCGCTGCGCGCGCGGACCGGCGCTCCATGTTTTAGCTTCGCTTAAGTATTGGTGGATGGATTCGGAGCGGTACTGCGTAACGATGCCGATATTATCGATGAAGGAGTTTAAGCAGTTGCTGATCGGAAAATCGATGATGCGTTGTTTTCCACCGAAAGGTACGGCCGGTTTGGCCCATTGCTGCGTTAGCGGATGCAGCCGCTTGCCTTCCCCCTCCAGCTAATAGCATGGCTAAAACCTTTTGCTTGCTCATCCTCTGCTCTTCCTCCTTGAAAATGACTGCCAGATCAATCATAGATAGTAATTAACCAACGCATATATAACTTGAAACTAGAACTTATTTTTCAATTGTGAACAAAATGTGTCCGAAAAAAAAGATACCTGCATGTGCAATGCAGGTATCCGGGTAGCGCGTTATACGATGGAGCGGCTTAAGATCCGGTATCCGAGCGGCTCCAGGCCGATGTGCATGAGTCCGTCCTCCGGCTTGACCGGTTCGCCGCTCAGCGCGTCGATCCAATCGTCGGCGATCATCGGATGGACGAGGACCGTCTCCTTTTCGGAGTTGTTCATCCATATGGTGAAATGATGATTCCCGTCGATCCGCTCGTAGACAACCGCACTGTCTCCGGCTTCGGCCTTCAGGAAGCGGAAGCGTCCCGAGCGGAGCACTTGATTCGATTTGCGCAGATCGATCAGCAGTCTGTAAAAATCGAACAGCTCGCGATCCTGGCGCTTGAAGTCCCACTCCATGCATTTGCGGCAATCCGGGTCGCCGTCTCCGGCAAGCCCGACTTCGTCGCCGTAGAAGATGCAGGGCGTCCCGATAAACGTAAGCAAAAACACGATCGCGAGCTTGAGCCTCCGTTTGTCGGACCCCATCATCGTCAAAATGCGCGGCGTGTCGTGGCTGCTCAGCATATTGAAGACGACTTCGTTCGTTTGCTGCGGGTAACGCATCAGAACGTTGTTGATCTTGCTCGCGAAGTCGCCGGCATCGGCTTCGCCCGGACTGAAAAATTCGTTCACGCGATCGGCGAACGGATAATTCATGACCGAATCGAATTGGTCGCCGAGCAGCCAGCGAAGCGAGTCGGACCATACTTCGCCGATAATATAAGCCTCGGGATTGATGCTTTTGACCGTCCGCCGGAAGTCCCGCCAGAACGAATGGTCGATCTCGTTGGCGACGTCCAGGCGCCAGCCGTCGATGCCGACTTCCTTAAGCCAGTATTCGGCGACGCCGAGCAGGTAGTGTTTGACCTCCGGGTTGGCCGTATTGAGCTTGGGCATGGAGGCGAAAAAACCGAACGTGTCGTAGTTCGGATTGCCTTCCTCGATACGGACCGGATAATCGTAAATATGATACCAATGCTTGTACCTGGATTTTTCGCCGTGCTTTACGATGTCCTTAAACGGGTGGAAGTCTACGCTCGTATGGTTAAAAACGGCGTCGAGCACGATTCGGATGCCTTTATCGTGTGCGGCGTCGACCAGCTTTTTTAAGCGTCTTGGCATCTCCGAAATGCGGGTCTACTTTTCGGTAATCGATCGTATCGTATTTATGGTTGCTTGGCGCCTCGAACACCGGCGTCAAATAGACGGCGGTCACGCCCAGCTCCGTCAAGTAATCGAGCCGGTCGACGATGCCTTGAAGATCGCCGCCGAAGTGGCCCTCGCGCGTCGGCGTGCCGCCCCAGGGAAGCGTTCCTTCGGGATCGTTGGACGGATCCCCGTTGGCGAAACGGTCTGGCATGATCTGATAGAAAACCGCCGACTTCGTCCACTCGGGCGGCGTAAATATATCGATCTCGTGAATGAACGGCATCTCGTAATAACCGCCGGGCGGGTACGGCTCTTCTCCGAAGATGCCGGATTCGATCATCCAGACCCGGTCGCCGCCGGATTCCATCTTGAAGCCGTACGAGAACCGCTTGCGTTCGGGTTTGACTTCGCATTCCCAATAATCGAACAAGCCGTCGCTGGCGATTTTCTCCATGCGGCAATCGTGATGGTGACGCTCCCAATCGTATTTGTCGCCGGTGACGGCGACGACGCTGTCGACGTCGTCTTTTTTTGGTCCTCACTCGCAGATGGAAGGTGTCCTTGTCATAGGAATAAGCCCAGTTGCTGCGCGGGGAATGGTAGAAGCATTCGAGCTGCATGACGCGCACCTTCTTTGGCTAATATGTTTGCGGCGGTCGGGCCTGGGCTTGAACGAATTCGATCGTCCGTCTGCGATTCCGGAATCAGCCGTGAATAAGAGATTCCGCGCCGTCGATGTAGATCGGCGTCCCGGTAATATGCGAAGACTCGTCGGAAGCGAGGAACTTGACGAGGCTGGCGACCTGCTTGGCGCTGCCCGGCTTGTGGCGCAGCGGCTGGTCGCCTTCGGGAAATTCCACCGGTATCGCGATCTCGTCGACCTCGGGCCTGCGGTCCGTATTTTCCTCGATGTTCGTCTCGATCGCGCCCGGACAAATCGCGTTGACGCGGATGCGGTATTTGGCAAGCTCGAGGGCGGCCATCTGCATGAAGGCGACCTGGCCGGCCTTGGACGTGCTGTAGGCGCTGAAGCCGAAGTTGGAAAAGACGCGGTTGCCGTTAATGGAGCTCGTAATGATAATGCTGCCGCCGTGTTTTTTGAGCGCGGGGACCGCGTACTTGACCGTGAGGAAGGTGCCGGTCAGGTTGATGCCGATCGTCGTGCTCCAATCGTCGAAGCCCATGTCCTCGATCGGCAACAGTACGCCGTTGATGCCCGCATTGGCCACGACGATGTCGAGCCGGCCCCATGTATCGAGTACTTTTTGCACGGCGGCCTCCATATCGGCTTCGACGGAGATGTCGGCCTCGACGGGGATCGCTTCGCCGCCGGCGCCTGCGATCTTATGTACCGCCTGCTCCAGCTCGTCGTCGCCGCCCCTTCCGAGCAGCGCCACCTTCGCGCCGTCGCGGGCGAGCCTGATTGCCGAGGCGAGCCCGATGCCCGATGCGGCGCCTGTGACCAGGGCGACCTTTCCTGCAAGATCGCCGTTGCCTGCGCCGGCTTGTGCAGCGTTAGCCATGTTCGATCGCTCCTTTAATTCGCAGTTGGTTTTCCACACAAAGGTATACCCGCCGCTTTGCAAGCTGCAACAACTCGCGCTTCATCCGCGATGGAATGATGCTATAATAATGGTTACGATCGCGCGAAGGAGGAGGCCTAAGCATGCGCAGCAAATGGATGGTCCCGCTCGCGGTCGCTTTGTCCGTCGCCGCGGCGCCAGCCGTCGACGCAGCAGCCACGTTCGGCATGACCGCTGCGGCTTCGGCCGCTTTATCCGCCCGGATCGGCGAGATCACGGCCGGGACGGCAAGGCCGGACACATCGACCTTGGCGGTTTCGTCGTCGGACACGCAAGCCGCCGAGCCTGCCGAGCGTCCGCCGGCCAAGAAGCGCAAGCTGCCTAAAGGATTCGTCTATCTGGACGAAGTTATCCCTGCGGCCCAATACGATATACGCTATTTTAGCGATTACAACTTCGTAGGCGCCCGCGTCGAAGGGTACAAGGCGCCATTTGCGGTCATGACGCAGCAGGCCGCCAAGGCGCTGAAGGCGGTTGCAGGCGATCTCGCCGCCAAAGGCTACAAGCTCGTTATTTACGACGCTTACCGCCCGCAGAAGGCGGTTGATCACTTCATTCGCTGGTCGAAGGATCCGAAGGACCAGAAGACGAAGGATATCTTTTACCCGGACACGGACAAGAGCAAGCTGTTCAAGCTCGGTTACCTTGCCAGCAAGTCGGGGCATTCCAGAGGCAGCACGGTCGATCTGTCGATCGCGAGCGTCGAGACCGGCAAGCTCGTCGACATGGGCGGCAGCTTCGACTTTCTCGGACCGGTGTCGGCGCATGGCGCGAAGCTCGCGAACGCGGCGCATACGGCGAACCGCAGCCTGCTGAAGAAGGCGATGGAAAAGCGGGGCTTTAAGGCTTACAGCAAGGAATGGTGGCATTATACGCTAGCGAAGGAGCCCTATCCGAAAACGTATTTTGATTTCGACGTTGAGTAGGAGGCGGACGAAGGATGCTATGGATTGTCGTAATCTCGGCGATGTTGCTATTCTCGGTCATTGCGGCGTTTTCCGATAAAGAGGGCAAGACGCTCGGCAGCCTGGCGCAAACGGCGACGGTTTTTTGTTTGATTTATGCGCTCTTTTACGAACGCGGGCATGCGGTTCTTTGCGTGCTGGCATCCGTGTCCTGGACGGTATTTCAATTTTCCAAATCGGATACGAGATGGAGATAAACGTATATTTAATGACAATAATTATTGCAGTTAAATAACATAAAAGGGTGACGGGCATGCTGGTTGACGTAAAAGACCGACTGGATCAACGCCAAATCTACGAGCTGCTAGAGTTGTCCGTATTTCCGGATCCCGACAGCATCGTGAAGGTGCTGAACGAATACAAGGGAAATCCGCGATTGCATATCCAAGGCTACGAAGACAACGGGGAGATCATCGGCGTCATCGGCTACGAGACGGATGAAGACCGCGTCGCGACCATCCGTCATATCGCGGTCGATCCGGACGAGCGGGGCAAAGGATACGGCAGGGGGATGGTCCTGCATCTGCTGAGCGCCGCCGATCCCGAGCGCATCGAAGCGGAGACGGACGAGGACGGCGTGAATTTCTATCGCAGCATCGGCTTCGCCGTACATAGCTTGGGCGAAAAGTATCCGGGTACGGAGCGTTTCCGCTGCATGTACGTGGTCGAGCCGGACGAAGAGGAAGACGACTAACGAACGAGGAGAGGTTCATCGCATGCGGGCGATAATCGATTTGTTCGGCTATTTAATTTTAGTAGGCGGTACGATCGTCGGCTTGATGAGCGGCTCCGTCACCCTCATCGTACTCAGCCTATTCGGCGGTCCCGTTTTGTTGGGAGTGTCGCATTTGATCGGCATCGCGGAGAATGTGCAGGCGCACTTGCTCGACCTTCCTCCGACGATGGATACGGTACGCAGCTTCATCAAGAAAGCACCGGAATACGCCATCGACGGCTCGGATGCCGGGATCGAAGTTTATCCTTCGGCGGACGCCAATTACGAATGGATCGAGCTGAACGGCGACGTTTATATGCGGTCCAAGCCGTTCCGCAAATATATCGAGCACGTCGACAATCGGTATTCGTTCGCGCTGCCGGGCCGTGAGACGGTCGTTCTACGCGCTTTCGACCATTATTACAAAGGCGCGCCTCTATTTTGGAGCGACGGACATGCCTATGTCATGTTGAGCGCCATCGGCCTGACGGGCGTCAGGGAGAACGACCGCGTCGCACTCCGAGCGATCCATCCAGCAGAAGAAGCGATCGATTAATAGGCCGGGCGTTATGGTTGCAAACGTACGCGTATGCGAATTTTCCGGAGGTGTACTGATGATCCTTCAATCGGCGACGCTCAACGTCAAGCCTGGCATGGCAAGCGAATTCGAGAGCAGCTTCCGCAAGTCCCAAGCGCTGCTCGCCGGTTCGAGAGGCTATATTTCGCACGAGCTCCACAAATGCGTGGAGCAGGAAGGCCGCTACATGCTGCTCGTCAAATGGCAATCGCTCGGCGATCATGTCGCCGGTTTCATGGGTTCCCCGGCGCGAGCGGCGTGGGAGTCTGCGCTGCAGGGATTTTACGAAGACGAGCCGGAGAGCGATCATTACATCCGCATCCGTTTGGACGAACCGTTTCCATAATGGAAAAGAGGGAATACATTGTCGCAGCACGAAGACTATCGCATCGAAATCGCCCGGTTCGAGGATCTGGCGGACATCGTCTCCATCTACAATTCGACGATCGCGGGCAGACAGGTGACGGCGGATCTGGCGCCGGTGTCGGTCGAGAGCCGCATCGGCTGGTTCGAGGCGCATCGGCCGAACCGGCATCCTTTATGGGTATTGCGCAGAGAAGGGCGAGTCGCGGGATGGCTAAGCTTTTCGCCTTACCATAGTAGAGCGGCATATGATGCGACGGCGGAGCTCAGCATCTACGTCGCCGAGTCCGACCGGGGACTTGGCCTGGGCGGCTTGCTCATCCGGCATGCCATCGCGGCAGCGCCGCCGCTCGGCATCAAGACGCTGGTCGGGCTCGTCTTCGGACACAACGAACCGAGCCTCCGCCTCCTCGGCAAGCACGGCTTCGAACGGTGGGGACAACTGCCGCGCGTCGCGGAGCTCGACGGGGTCGAGCGGGACCTGGTCATCGTCGGCCTGCGCGTCTGCTGAAGCGGTCGAGGAGACTTCGGAGTGACGCTATTGTTATTTTCGTACATGCCGGCAAAGCACCATGGTGTTTGTTTTTATTTCGAGAACATCCTCTTTTGGGAGGATGTTTTTTTGTTGTACGCCCAGCATGGGCGTCATCTTTAGGGTGAAAGTCCCGAACGGGGGCTGGCGAGCGCCTACCGTAGCCAAGGGCAAGGGTGTCCGTCGCGAGGCGGAATCTGAAGGAAGCCGGAGGCAAATGCACGGGCCAAGGTATACGAACTGGATTCGAGGCAGGGTTAGCCGGATGAGTTGTCAACACACAACGAAATCCAAAGCCGCCAAGGGCTAACCCTGTAAACTCCAGTGGTCGCGGGCAGACAGATGGCGTTCTTATCTGGGGAGGCCTGCGGGATGAAAAAAAAGCGAAGTCATTTCGTAACCGCAACCGGGAGGTTGCGCTGAACCCGCAGGAGTCAGCAGAGGCCATAGTACGCAGACTGTTGCAACAGCTGCGGAAGGGCCGAACCGAAAGGAGAGAGGAAACCGATGCGTTCGCGCGATGAGCAACGACAGCCGAATATCCCGCAAGGGAGCTTGCTGCAAAGAGAAGCGGTGAAGCCGCAAGGGTATGCAGGAGCGCCGAGTTCATCGCCGGCACAAGTCGCCCCTTCCTCTCGCAAAGCCAGTAACGACTTGCTGGAGCGGATGCTCGAGGGCGCAAACCTGAGGGACGCGTACAAGCGAGTGGTCCAAAACGGAGGAGCGCCCGGTGTGGACGGTGTAACGGTAGCGCAGCTACAAGCTTACCTGAAAACGCACTGGGAGTCGGTGAAGACCGAACTCCTCGCGGGAACCTACAGACCTGCGCCCGTCAGACGGGTGGAAATCCCCAAACCCGGAGGCGGCGTACGGCTGCTTGGCATCCCGACCGTGATGGACCGACTGCTACAGCAAGCGCTTCTGCAAGTGATGAATCCGATTTTCGATGCCGAATTCTCTCCAAGCAGCTACGGCTTTCGGCCAGGCAAGCGTGCGCACGATGCGGTGCGGCAGGCTCAATCCTACATCCAGAGCGGACTGCGCTGGGTCGTAGACATGGACCTGGAGAAGTTCTTTGACCGGGTGAACCACGACATGCTCATGGCCAGAGTGGCACGTAAGGTGACGGACCAACGCGTCCTGAAGCTGGTTCGCGCCTATCTGAATGCCGGCGTCATGGAGAACGGGGTTTGCCAGCGAACGGAGGAAGGGACGCCGCAAGGCGGACCGCTTAGTCCACTACTGGCAAACATCCTGTTGGACGACCTGGACAAGGAGTTAACGCGCAGAGGACTGCACTTCGTCCGCTATGCGGACGATTGCAACATCTTCGTAGCCAGCAAACGCGCCGGAGAACGCGTCATGGGGTCGGTGGTTCGCTTTGTAGAAGGAAAGCTAAGACTGAAAGTGAACCGGGAAAAGAGTGCGGTAGCCAGACCGCGGGAGCGAAAGTTTCTAGGATTTAGCTTCATGAACAACCGGCAAGCGACGATTCGATTGGCACCAAAGACGATTTCTCGGTTCAAGGACAAGGTCCGGGAACTGACGAACCGTACGAAGTCTATGCCAATGGAGGAACGGATAAACCGGCTAAACCGCTATACGATGGGGTGGCTGGGCTACTTCCGGATGGCTGCTGCGAAGAAACACCTCGAGCAATTCGATGGCTGGATTCGTAGACGGCTGCGCATGTGCCTGTGGAAGCAATGGAAGCGAGTGCGAACGCGCATCCGCGAACTAAGAGCGCTGAATGTACGGGAGTGGGCCTGTTATGTCATGGCCAACTCCCGGCGCGGCCCTTGGGAAATGTCCCGGAACATAAACAACGCCCTTCCGACCTCCTACTGGGAGGCAAAAGGGCTGAAAAGTCTGCTTACTCGTTACAAGGAGCCTTGTTAACCTTTTGGAACCGCCGTATGCGGACCCGCATGTACGGTGGTGTGAGAGGACGGAGGCTAGCCGCCTCCTCCTACTCGATTTTATCCGAAAATGCATATTCAAAAATAAACAAAGATGATATAGTGAAAACAAAAGAAAACAAAACACTTATTCGGAGGTCTCATCTCATGGTTCAAAGCTTGTGGAATTCCTCGGAAGCATCGAAGCAAGAAAACGCGCTCGATCAGCTCGTCTACCGCTCCAACATCATCGGCGCCGATCGCCGCGTCTGCAACTGGGGCGGCGGCAACACGTCCGCGAAGACGATCGTGAAGGACTTCCGCGGTCGCGACGTCGAAGTCATGTACGTGAAGGGAAGCGGCTCCGACCTCGCTTCGATGAAAGCCGGCAACTTTACGGGCCTCCGCATGGAAGACATCCGCCCGCTGTTCGAAAAGGACGAGATGCCGGACGAAGAGATGGTCGCCTACCTCGTCAACTGCATGATCGACGTGAAGCACCCGCGCGCCTCGATCGAGACGCTGCTGCATGCGTTCCTGCCGTTCAAGCACGTCGACCATACGCATCCGGATTCGATCATCAGCCTGTGCTGCGCCGACAACGGCAAGGAGCTGGCCAAAGAAATCTTCGGCGACCGCTTCGTATGGGTGCCGTACATCCGCCCGGGCTTTAAGCTCTCCAAAATGATCGCCGAAGGCGTGCTGGCCAACCCGAACGCGGAGCTCGTCCTGATGGAAAAGCATGGCCTTGTCACCTGGGGCGAGACGAGCGAGGAAGCTTACGCGCAAACGATCAAGATCATCAGCGAAGCCGAAGCGTTCATCGAAGCGCGCGTGAACGCCGCCACGCTGTTCGGCGGCGTTAAGCACGCCGCGCTGCCGGCCGACGTCCGTCGCAGCATCGCCGCGCAAGTCATGCCGACGATCCGCGGCGCCGTCTCCGACGCCAAGAAGATGATCCTGTCGTTCGACGACGCGGACGACGTGCTGACGTTCGTCGGCGGCGAACGCTCGCCGAAGCTGTCCCAAGTCGGCGCCGCTTGCCCGGACCACCTCGTGCATACGAAGGTCGTGCCGCTGTTCATCGACTGGACGCCGAACGCGGACGACGTCGAAGGCCTGAAGGCGATCTTGAAGGAGAGCGTCGCGGCTTACAAGGAACAGTACAAAGCCTACTTCGAGCGCAACAAAAACGAAGGCGACGTCATGTTCGAACCGGCGCCGCGCGTCATCCTCATTCCGGGCGTCGGCATGATCAATACCGGCAAGAGCTGGGCGATGTCCCGAGTAAGCGGCGCGCTCTACCACCGCGCGATCGCGGTCATGCGCGGCGCGACGGCGCTCGGCGAATTCGTTTCCCTAAGCGAGAACGAATCGTACAACGTCGAGTACTGGCCGCTCGAGCTTTACAAGCTGACGCTGGCGCCGGCCGAGGCCGAGTTCTCGCGCAAGGTCGCGTTCATCACCGGCGGCGCGGGCGGCATCGGCAGCGAGACGGCTCGCCGCCTCGTATCCGAAGGCGCGCACGTCGTGTTGGCTGACCTTAACCTTGAAGGCGCCGAGAAGATTGCGGCCGAGATCAATGCCCGTTACGGCGACAACCGCGCGATCGCGGTCAAGATGGACGTGACGAACGAAGAGGCGGTTCAAGCCGCTTACGCGGCGACCGCGCTTGCCTACGGCGGCGTCGACATTATCGTCAACAACGCGGGTCTTGCGACCTCCAGCCCGTTCGAAGAGACGTCGCTGAAGGAATGGAACCTGAACATGAACGTGCTCGGCACCGGCTATTTCCTGGTCGCCCGCGAAGCGTTCAAGCTGATGAAGGCGCAAGCGGTCGGCGGCAGCATGGTGTTCATCGGCTCCAAAAACTCCGTGTATGCCGGCAAAAACGCCACCGCCTACAGCGCGGCCAAGGCGCTTGAAGCGCATCTGGCACGCTGCATCGCGGCCGAAGGCGGCGAACACGGCATCCGCGTCAACACGATTTTGCCGGACGCGATCCTGCAGGGCTCCGCGATCTGGAACGGCAGCTGGCGCAACGAACGCGCCGCGGCTTACGGCATCGAGCCCGACCAGCTCGAGGAGTACTATCGCAAGCGTACGACGCTGCTCGTCAACATCTACCCGCGCGACATCGCGGAAGGCGTAGCGTTCTTCGCTTCCTCGAAGGCCGAGAAGACGACCGGCTGCATGCTCACGATCGACGGCGGCGTACCGGCCGCGTTCACGCGCTAATCGCCCGCATGGCGGTTCAATAGCCGACGAAGGAGGATTCGCGCATGCCCCAAGCGACCGGCGAAAAGCGTTGGTTCATACCGGACGCCTACATTCCCGAGCACAGCGCAGGCCAGCTGACGAGCCACGAATCGGTATGCGTGCTGAACACCGCATCCGACGACGCGCTGCTGCAGTTCACCATTTATTTCGAGGACCGCGATCCGATCGAGGACATTCTGGTCGTCGTGCCGGCACGGCGCACGCGTCATATTCGGACATCTTCGCTGGCCAAGGACGGCAAGAGCATTACGCCCGGCGTGCCGTACGCGATCGAAGTGCGCAGCGACATCAAGGTCATCGTGCAATACAGCCGTCTCGACGCGACCCAAGCGGAAAACGCGCTCATGTCGGTCATGGCGTTCCCGATTCAATAACTTTAAACGAATAGAAAGCCCGAGCGGCGCGGCGCACGACCCGCGTCGCTCGCCTGGCTTATATAAGGAGGAGACCCTTTTGCCATCTAACGAAACGACCAAGCAGTACGAAGCGGCCAAGGCCCTATACGCGGCTCACGGCATCGACGTCGACGCGGCGCTCAAAAAGCTGTCCGAAATCAAAATTTCCATGCACTGCTGGCAGGGCGACGACGTGCGCGGCTTCTTGAATCGCGACCAGGACCTGACGGGCGGCATCGCGGTCACGGGCAACTATCCCGGCGCGGCGCGCACGCCCGACGAGCTTCGGGCCGACCTGGAAAAAGCGTTCTCCCTCATTCCCGGCAAGCACAAGGTGAACCTGCACGCTATCTATGCGGACACCGACGAAAAGGTGGATCTCGACGCGATCGAGCCCCGTCACTACGAGCGTTGGGTGGAGTGGGCGAAGGCGCAGGGGCTGGGACTCGATTTCAATCCGACCTGCTTCTCCCATGAGAACTCCAAGGACGGCTTCACGCTTAGCCACGCCGATCCGAAGGTCCGCGATTTTTGGATCGAGCACTGCAAGCGCTCCCGCCGCGTCGGCGCCTACTTCGGCGAACAGCTCGGACAGACCTGCGTCACCAATGTCTGGGTCCCGGACGGCTTCAAGGACAATCCGGTCGACCGCCTCGCGCCGCGCAAGCGTCTGAAGGATGCGCTCGACGAAGTGTTCGCGGAGGAGCTGAACCCTGCGCACAACCTCGACGCCGTCGAGAGCAAGGTGTTCGGACTTGGCGCAGAAGCGTATACGGTCGGTTCGCATGAGTTCTACATGGGCTACGGCTTGCAAAATAACAAGCTGATCTGCCTGGACGCCGGCCACTTCCATCCGACGGAGGTCATCTCCGGCAAGCTGTCTTCGCTGTCGCTGTTCGCAGAGGGCATGCTGCTGCACGTGAGCCGTCCGGTCCGCTGGGACAGCGACCATGTCGTCATTCTCGACGACGAGCTGTTCGAGATCGGCAAGGAGCTCGTTCGCGGCGATCTGCTCGGCAAAACGCATATCGGCCTGGACTTCTTCGACGCCAGCATCAACCGCGTCGCGGCTTGGGTCATCGGCACCCGCAACACGATCAAGGCGCTGCTTCAAGCGCTCCTCGAGCCGACGGACCTGCTGCGCAAGGCCGAACTCGCAGGCGACTACACGTCCCGCCTGGCGCTGACCGAGGAGTTCAAGACGTATCCGTTCGGCGCGATCTGGGACTATTATTGCGAATCGCAAGGCGTGCCGGTCCGCGAGCGTTGGCTCGAAGAGGTCAAGTCGTACGAACGCGACGTGCTCGCCGCGCGCGGCTAAGCAAGGATAGATACTGGAGGTAGCTGAAGATGGCCGACATATTGGCTTACGATCTGGGAGCGAGCAGCGGCCGGGCGCTGCTCGGCAGGCTGAAGGACGGACGGATCGAGACGGAGGAGCTTCACCGGTTCCCGAACGATCCGGTCCAGGTCGGCGGCAGGCTCCACTGGGACATTCTCCGGCTTCTGCACGAGATGAAGCAGGCGCTTCTGAAGGCCAAGCAGCGCGGCGTCGACATACAGAGCATCGGCATCGACTCCTGGGCCGTCGACTTCGGCTTCGTCGGCGAGAGCGGAGAGCTGCTCGGCAATCCCTATCATTACCGGGACAGTCATACGGCAGGCATCATGCCCGTGCTGTTCGCCGCGATTCCCGAAGCCGAGCTGTTCGCCAGAACCGGCATTCAATTTCAGCCGTTCAACTCGATTTTTCAGCTGTACGCGCTGAAGTCCGCCGGCAATCCGTTGCTGCGCGAGGCCAAGCGCTTCCTGATGATCCCGGATCTGCTGCGCTACTTCCTGACGGGAGACATGCACGCCGAATTCACCAACGCGACGACGACCCAGCTGTTCAACGCGACGAAGAAGGATTGGGACCAAGCGCTGCTCGCGAAGTTGGGCTTGCCGTCCGAATGGTTCGGTCCGGTCCTCGCGCCCGGTGACCGGGCCGGCGCGCTCAGCGAAGCGGTGACCGAGGAGCTCGGCGTGCCGGCGATACCGGTATACGCGGTCGCCGAACACGACACCGGTTCGGCCGTCGTCGCGGTACCGGCGCTTGACGAGCAGTTTGCCTATCTCAGCTGCGGGACGTGGTCGCTGATCGGCACGGAGGTGACCGAGCCGGTACTCACGGACCGCGCGCGGGAATTGAATTTCACGAACGAAGGCGGCGCGTATGGCACGTACCGTCTGCTCAAGAACATCATGGGCTTATGGATCGTCAACGAATCCCGCCGAGCCTGGGAGCGGCAGGGCAGCGTTTATTCGTTCCCCGAGCTGGTCGCGATGGCCGAGGAAGCGCCGGCGTTCGCCGCCTTCATCGATCCGGACGACGAACTCTTTCTTCCGCCGGGCGACATGCCCGGACGGATCGCCGAGTATTGCCGCCGCACCGGGCAGCAGCCGCCGGTAGGCGTCGGACAAGCGATGCGCTGCATTCTCGAGAGCCTTGCGCTCAAGTACCGTTACGCGCTCGAGCGGGTCGAAGAGCTGACCGGCGTTAGCTACGGCGGCCTTCATATGGTCGGCGGCGGCATCCAGAACACGCTGCTCTGCCGCTGGACCGCATCCGCCATCGGCAAGCCGGTCTGGGCCGGTCCGGCCGAGGGGGAGCGCGATCGGCAATCTCGCGGTCCAGTGGATCGCGTCCGGCGAATTGGCCGACCTGCGCGAAGCGCGCCGGGTCATCCGCGACTCGTTCGACGTCGTGACCTACGCGCCCGCGGACACGGCTGCCTGGGAAGACGCCTACGGAAAATTCTTGCGGACGACGTCGCTATAGAAGTAGGATAGAGGAAAGGAGGACGCCGAATGCTCGTCGCGGAACGTTATGAAAAAATCGTAGAGCTCGTTAACGAACGCGGCAGCATCCGCGTGTCCGAGCTGTCCGACCAATGCGGCGTGACGGAAGAGACGATCCGACGCGATCTCGACCGGCTGGAACAGGCCGGACGGCTGCGGAGGTCGCACGGAGGCGCCGTAAGCGTCAAGGATCTGGACGTGCAGACGCAGCCGGAGACGCCTTACTCCGAGCGCGAGATCATCCGCGCGGACGACAAGCGGCGCATCGCCATCGAGGCGATCAAGCTCATCTCGCCCAACGACCGGATCCTGCTGGACGCGAGCTCGACGGCGTGGTACATGGCCCGCGAGATGCCGGATATCCCGCTCACCGTGCTGACTAACTCCATCAAGGTCGCGCTCGAGCTTTCCGGCAAGGAGAAGATCGAGGTCATCTCGACGGGCGGCCAGCTCGCGCGTAGGTCGCTGTCGTACGTCGGGCCGCTCGCCGAGCGCTCGCTCGACGCGTATCACGTCGACAAGCTGTTCCTCTCGTGCAAGGGCGTGCATCTCGAGCGGGGGGATCAGCGAGTCTAACGAGCTGCAGGCGCGCATCAAGAACAAGATGATCGGCATGGCCGATAGCATCTACGTGCTGGCCGACTCGAGCAAGTTCGGCTTGCAGGCGTTCACGCACGTATCCGATTTGTCCGAGGTGAACCGGATCGTCACCGACCGGCGCTTGCCGGGCGAGATCGTGCGCGAGCTCGAGTCGCGCGGCATCGCCGTAAGCATCGCCTGACGATGTTGGGGCGGTCGAAGCCGCGTTCTTCCGATCATTCGAAGTCGAGTCCTGCCGGAGCGCGTGCGATCCGGCGGCATTCGCTCATTTTGTGACAACAACGTGAGTGAAGAATGGCTATTCCTAAGAGATCGGCGCAGACTTGTCTGCGCCTTTCCCGTCACCAACCTGTCTGACAACCTGACATATCCAATCGAAATCGCGAGGTGTCACGCTATGAAGGTTTCATTGTTCATCACCTGCCTCGGAGACGCCATTTACCCGCGCGTCGGCGAGGCGATGGTCCGGGTGCTCGCGCAGTACGGCGTGTCGCTCGAATTTCCGAAGACTCAAACCTGCTGCGGCCAGCCCGCCTTCAACAGCGGCTATTGGCAGGAGGCGCGGGCGAGCGCCAAGACGATTCTCGACGCCTTCGAGGACAGCGACTTCGTCATCTCGCCGTCCGGCTCCTGCACGGGGATGATTCACCACTATCCGAAGCTGTTCGAGTCCGATCCGGTCCAGCTCGCACGGGCGGAGCGCCTTCGGGACAAATCTTACGAGTTCACGCAATTTCTCGTCAACGTGCTCGGCGTGACGGACGTGGGCGCCAGCTTTCCGCACAAGGTGACCTATCATCCGTCCTGTCACGGCACGCGGCTGCTCGGCGTCAAGAACGAGCCCATGGCGCTCATGTCGAACGTGCGGGGTCTTGAATTCGTACCGCTGCCGTTCGCGGAGGACTGTTGCGGGTTCGGCGGCACGTTCGCGGTCAAGATGGCGGACATCTCGGGTGCGATGGTGTCGGAGAAGGTCGATCACGTGAAGGAGACCGAGGCCGAGGTGCTGGTGGGACTCGACATGGCCTGCCTAATGAACATCGCGGGCAACCTGCGTTATCGCGGCGAACAAGTGCGGGTCATGCACCTGGCAGAGGTGCTGGCGGAAGGAGCGGGTCTGGCATGAGCGCGCAAAAGGGAAGAGCGACGGTCAAGGAGCGGGCGGAGCTGGCGCTGAACGACGAGTTTCTCGTCAAGGCGGTCAAGTTCACGACCGAGCGGCTTCGCAACGGGAAAAAAAACGCCTCGGCGGAGCACGGGAATTGGGATGAGTGGCGGGAGCGGGGACGGCAGATCCGGCTGCATACGATCGCCCATCTCGACTACTATTTGAATCTGTTCGTCGACAACGCGCGCGCGAACGGCGTGCACGTGCACTTCGCCGACAAGGGCGAGGACGCGGTCGCCATCGCGATGGACATCGCGCAGCGCAAGGCGGCCAAGACCGTCGTGAAGTCCAAGTCGATGGTTTCCGAGGAGCTGCACCTGAACCACGCACTCGAGCAGATCGGCGTCGAAGCGATCGAGACCGACCTCGGCGAATACATCATCCAGCTGGCGGGCGAGATGCCTTCGCATATCGTCATCCCGGCGATTCACAAAAACCGCTACCAGATCGCCGATCTGCTATCCGAGGTGGCCGGGGAGAAGCTGGAGGCGGATACGACCGTGCTCGCGGGCTTCGTGCGCAAGAAACTGCGCGAGAAGTTTCTCGAGGCGGACATCGGGATGACGGGCTGCAACTTCGCGATCGCGGAGACAGGCTCTATGGTTCTATTCGAAAACGAAGGCAACGCGCGCATGGTCACGACGGTGCCGAAGACGCAAATTACGCTAATGGGCATGGAGCGCATCATTCCTTCGTTCGAGGATCTCGAGGTAATGGCGACGCTGCTGCCGCGCTCGGCGACCGGACAGAAGCTGACGATGTACATGTCGGCGATCACCGGTCCTAAGCGCACGGCCGACGCGGACGGTCCCGAGGAGATGCACATCATCATCGTCGACAACGGGCGTTCCCTGCAGCTCGGCGATCCCGAATTCCAGGAGCTGCTCAACTGCATCCGCTGCGGCGCTTGCCTGAATGCCTGCCCTGTGTACCGGCATATCGGCGGCCACGCCTACGGCAGCACGTACAGCGGCCCGATCGGCGCGGTGCTCACGCCGGCGCTCAACAAGAACGTCGCCGAGTGGGACGACATCGCCAATGCGTCGAGCTTGTGCGGCGCTTGCTACGAGGCCTGTCCGGTCAAGATCCCGCTCCATGAGATGCTCATTTACCTGCGACGCCGCAAGGTGGAGACGGGCAACGGCAAGGCGGTCGAGACGGCCGGCATGAAGGGCTTCGCGGCGCTCACGGGCTCGAGCGCGGCGATGAAGGCGGCGCTCGCGATCGGCAAGATCGGCCAGCGGCTCGTCGTGCGCGGCGGCGAGATCCGCACGAAGCTAGGACCCTTGAAGGGCTGGAACAGCTACCGGGTAACGCCAAGCTTGCCGAGGCGCTCCTTCCGCGACCGTTGGGAGAAGCTCGACCGCGAGATGGACGCCAACCGGCCGCAGATGGCGCCGGACATGAAGCGAAGAATGGAACAGATCGTCAAAGAGCGGGGACAAGGAGGCGGCGGACATGGCGGACATTAAGCAGCAGGCGGGACTGGCGGGCGGAGAGGCGGAGCACGCGGACTGGCTGGCGGAGATGGAGCGCGCCTCCCGGGCGAAGCAGGAGACATTCATGAACGGCATCGCCGCGAGGCTGCGACATCCGCGGATGACGTCGAAGCCTGCGCAGCCGGCGCGGGGCGCACCGGACTTCTGGCGGACGTTCGACTGGACGCCGGAGGAGCGCGTCGAACGCTTCGAGGCGAATTGGCGCAGCGTCGGCGGACATACCGCCCGCGCCAAGGATTTGGCTGACGCCGGACGCTTTATCGCCGAGCGTGCGCAGGAACTTAGCGCGCGCATCATCGTGCGGCAGGATCAGGAAGAACTGGCGTCGCTGGCCCTGGAGTCGTCCGTTCCAGAGGCCGAGGTGTCGGTCTGGAACGCGGACGAGGATGTTTCTTGGAAAGCGAGGGCCGCCGAAGCCGATATCGGCGTCGTGCTGGCCGACCAAGCGCTGGCCTACACGGGCACGGTCGTCGTCCGTTCGGCCTCGAATAAGGGCCGATCGGTATCATTGCTGCCGACCGTGCTGTTCATTCTAATTCCCGTCGAGCGACTGGGCACCCGGCTCGGCGAAGCGCTCATCCCGATGGACGAGGGCGGTCGCGAGGCGCTGCCGGCCGGCGTCCATTTCATCACGGGGCCGAGCCGGTCTTCGGACATCGAGAACGATCTGACGATCGGCGTCCACGGACCCGGCGTCGTCTATGCGGTCATCATCGGCTGAAGCGAAGCCGTTCAAGGAGGCGAGACCGATCGAAGCGAAGCGGCTGACCAAGCGCAATCATTATGAAGAGATCGCGATGCAAATCCGTCGCCAAATCGAGGACGGGCGGCTGAAGCCCGGCGACAAGCTCCCGTCGACGCGGGAGATCTCCGAGCAATTCGGCGTCGGCCGGTCGACGACGCGCGAAGCGCTCAGCGCCCTGAAGGCGATGGGGCTGATCGACATCCGCCAGGGCGGCGGATGCCGGGTCGCCGCTGCCCCGGAAGCCGGCGCTTCGCAGTTGGGCGCGTCGGTCGTCGAACCGCCCGAGCTCTTGTCTTTGCGTGACGGCCGCAAGACGCTGCTCGAGCTGCTCGAGGTGCGGCAAACGCTCGAAGTGTCGATCGCTTCGATCGCCGCCGCCAAGCGTACGCCCGAGGACCTTGCCGCGCTGCGCGCGCTGCAGATCGAGATGGAAGCAGCCATCGGCGACGACATCGAAGGGGAGCGGACCGACCTTAAGTTTCACCTGCTGCTCGCCAAGTCGACGCGCAACGACATCATGATCTCGCTGTTCGCGTCGATCACGGGCCAGATGGAGCGGGCGATCCGCGATATCCGCCGCGTCGAGCTGTACGCGAACCGCTCGGTCGCGCGCAGACTGTTCGATGAGCACTCGGCGATCCTGGACGCCGTCGCGGAGCAGGAGCCGCTCGCGGCCTCGCTGCGCATGAACGAGCATCTTGCGCACGTGGAGCGAATGCTGCTGCGCCACTTGTGAATGGCATTGCCCGCAAGAAAAGGACGAAGCGCGTGTGCTTCGTCCTTTTTTTATCTGCCGCGAGGACCTATCGATCCAGAAACAATACTGCACGTCGCCCCGCCGCAGCCCGCTCTTTGATCCTATCCAAGAACAATTCCGCTCATCCGACTTCCACCCGCCACAGTTTGTTCCTAACCGAGAACAAATCCGCTCGCCAGACGTCCGCCCGCCGCAGCTTGTTGCTAACCAAGAACAATTCCGCTCATCCGACTTCCACCCGCCGCAGTTTGATCCTAAACGAGAACAATTCCGTTCGCCAGACGTCCGCCCGCCGCAACTTGTTCCTCACCGAGAACAAATCCGCTTGCCCGACTACCGCCTGCCGCTATTTGTTCCTAACCGAGAACAAATCCCATCGCCAACTCCAAAACAAAGTGCCGTTTCTGTCGCCCAGGGACCCTTTTAGTCATCCAAGCAGGTCATCCAAGCAGATACCCCAGCAGCTTCTTCCCGGCGAACGCGTAGACGGCCATCATCGGCAGCTTGCCGAGCGCGGTGCCGGCGATATACGGCAGCGGGCGGATGCCGGCTGCGGCTGCATACAGGTTCACGAGCGGCTGCGGCAGGAAGGGAACGAGCCTGGCGACGAAGACGAACCAGAACGGCCTCCGGCCCAGCCGCTCGGCAAAAGCCTTCAGCCTGGGGCTGCGGTCCAACCAGCCTTCGGCGGCGTCGGCGAGGAACAAGCGCGCGTAAAAATACATGAGCAAGGCCGCGCCCGTCGCGCCGAACCAACTGATCAGCGCGCCGCCTGGCGCCCCGTAAGCGTAAGCGGCGAGCGCGATAAATATTTTATAAGGAAGCACGGGAAATAAAGCGAGGGCTATCGCCAGCAGCAGCATCGTCCACAGCGAACCGGATCCGCTCTGCATCAAGGCGAGCAGCTCGTCCTTGTATAGCCAAAATGCCCAGACGATGAGGCTGTATACTACGATTGCCCATATGATTTTTTTCATAGCTGCACCTTTCGCCGCCGAAACGCCGTTTTATCTCCCCATTCGCGACATTCGCCGGCTCTGTTTCGCCGATAATCGCTCTGTTCAGATTACCGCACGCGGACGCCAGGCCGCAACCAATTCCGTTTGGGCAGACAAGCTGCCGCCGAGCTTACATCAGGCTTGCTTCATCTCCGGTTGGCGCATATACTAATCCAGATATCAACGCCGTTTGGACCAAGCATAGCCGTTCAGACCGCAGAGGAGCAAGAGGCCGATGACCCTCCATAAAGGACAAACGAATCTCCGCAAAATGAGATTGTTCGATACCGAAAACATCCATTCCGGCGAAGACCGCGACGAGTACGAAAAGGACTACGCGCGTCTCATCCAATCCCCGTCGTTCCGACGGCTGCAGGGGAAATCCCAAGTGTTCGGCGCAGGCAGCGGGGACTACTACCGGACGCGACTGACGCATTCGATCGAAGTATCGCAAATCGCCCGCGAGGTGGCCCGCCGGCTGGGCAAGCAGTACGAGCTGCTTAGCAGGAGGGAGCATCCCGGCCTCATGCTCGATCCGGAGGTGGTAGAGGTAGCGGCGCTCGCGCACGATCTCGGACATCCGCCGTTCGGCCATAAGGGCGAAGAGGTGCTGAACGACCTGCTGATGGAGGAGTTCGGCCTGAAGTATGAGGGCAATGCGCAAAATTACCGGATCCTGATGTTCCTTGAAAAACGGGCCGGCAGCGACAGCGGGCTCGACCTGAGCGCCTCGGTGCTGCTCGGCATCAACAAGTACCCGTACAATCTCGACGAACCCGGACGGCTCAAGGGCGTCTATCATATGGAATGGGAAGGCATCCGCTACCTGCGGGATCTGTGGGGCATGCCCGAAGGCTGCGCGACGCTCGAGGCCCAGCTCATGGACTTGTGCGACGATATCGCCTATTCGACGCACGATCTGGAGGACGGCATTCGCGCGGGCAAGATTCCGATGAGCCGGACCTTGTTCGAGGACGAGCGCATCGTGGCGGCGCTCATTCAGGAGATCAAGGACGATCCGGGCAACCACAGCATGAACTGGGAGCAGATCGATTTGCCGTCCATGGTGCGCACGGTGTTGAGCGGCTATCTGGAACAGTGGGAGCAGATCTACGTGGATTGCGGGGGCGAGCCATCGCGGGCGAGGCGCGAGATGAAGGCGCGATGGGTGCGCAAATTCGCCAATCAAGTGGGCATCATTGACGACCCGGCGAAGGGTTGGAAAAAGGTGACGTTCATCCGCGACGGCGCGCAGGACATCGAGCTGCTGCGGACGATGGAAATATTGAAGAAGCTGGCCTGGGTGACGCTGATCAAGGATTTTCGCGTACAAAGGCTGCACAAGCGCAGCGAGGTCATGATTCGCAGACTGTGGGGCAGCTTCAAGGAATACGAGACCGGCAAGTTGATCATTCCGCCGGACTGGCACGAGAGCTTCGAGCAGCACAAGGGACGCTGGCAATGGGAGAGGCTCGTGGCGGACTATTTGTCGGGCATGACGGACGCGTATGCGGAAAAGGTATACGCCGAGTTTTTTGCCAGCCGCTCGGGGTCCATTTACGAACGCGACTAGCGCATCCATGCACCGCTTGACCCTGACATTAATGGCAGGGTGTATGCTGGATTTAGCCGGGAAGGAAGGAGGCGGCCGTCTTGAAAATCGGCGAGCTGTCGCGCAGGACCGGAGCGAGCATCCGCTCGCTTCGCTACTATGAAGCGCAGGGACTGATCGCGCCGCTGCGCGAATCGAACGGGTATCGCGAGTATTCGCCGATGGCCGAAGATCAAGTGCGCACGATCCGCTTTTATTTGCAGCTCGGGCTGACGACGGAGCAGATCGCGGGCTTTCTGAACTGCGTGCTCAGCCGGCCGGAGACGTTTTGCACCGAGGTGCTGCCGGTGTACGAGAGCAAGCTGGCGGACATCGAGGCGCAGATCGCGCAGCTGACGCGCATCCGGGACAATCTGGTCGACCGCATCTCTTCCTTCCGCGGCGAATCCGAGCTAGGCGAAGGAGAGTCGACGCGGGATGAGAGAAGCAAGCGATATGGATTTTGAAAACGCGGTGAGGCGCACGGGCGTGACGTTGGTGGACTTCGGGACGACCTGGTGCCCGCCATGCAAGGCGCTGCTGCCGGTCATCGAGACGCTGGCCGGGGAATACGGCGATCGGGTGTCCGTCGTGAAGGTCGACACGGACGATTCGCCCGAGACGGCGTCAAGCTTCGGCGTGATGGCCAATCCGACGGTCATCGTGTTCAATGACGGCGAGCCGGTGGAAAAGCTCGTCGGGCTGCGCCCGATCGATGCCTACAGGTCGGTGCTGAACCGCTACGTTTGAACCGTTCGACGAGCGGGAAGCCTTCTAGGCCGAGTCAATCGGCTTGGGGGCTTTTTGGCGTTTGACGGTTTTCGTAGCTAATATAGACTCTACGGGCGCTGCTGGCGTTCAATGTCCTAGCGATGAGCATTCTTCTTGACATACCCTACGGGGGGTATATTATATTTAAAGCATTAACTTACCAAGGAGGCTGTACTCGTGAATACGACTTTAAAAGTAGAAGGCATGTCCTGCGGACACTGCGTAAATAGCGTTGAGGGCGCTCTTAAGAAGCTGGGAGCGGAGGCAAAGGTCGATCTGGCGGCCGGCTCGGTAGCCGTGAGCTTTGACGAGAGCATGCTGGGACTCGCGGATATTAAGACGGCGATCGAAGATCAAGGCTACGAGATCGTTTAACGAAAATCACGATTGGGAGTAACTACGAAGGAGCCATCCGCCGATGGCTCCTTTTTTTGGCATAGGGGGAAGGGGATGCCGGGATTCAGAATCTGCCGCCCAATTGCTGTTCGGCGATTTGCACGAGCCGTTTCGTAATATTGCCGCCGATCTGGCCCGCTTCGCGCGTGAGCATATTGCCGTAATAGCCGTCCTGCGGAATCTGGATGCCCAGCTCCCGAGCGATCTCGAACTTGAGTTGTTCGAGCGCGGCGCGGCATTCGGGGACGACGAGTTGGTTGCTTCTGGCCATGTCTATCACCTCCGTTGATGGAGGTTGTTATATCGATTGGCAGTTCCTTCTATTCAACGCTAAACGGCTTTTAAGGATACGAATTGTTTCACGTGAAGCAACATTTTATGCCATTAATCGACTTCGTACGACGATTAATGCCATTAGTTATTTAGAATTACGCTCGTTCATGAAGGAGGCGGGCGGGAAACCCGTCAGTTTTTTGAATATTCGGTGGAAATAAGACAGATCCCGGTAGCCGAGATATTCGGATATCTCGCCGGCCGTAAGCAGCGATTCTTTAAGCATGTAAACGGCCGTCTTGATCCTTACCGCATGCGCGTATTCGCTGATCGTCTGGCCCGTCGCGCGCTTGAACAGCGCCGCCGCGTGATTGGGCGTACGGCCGATCGCCGCGCCGAGCTCTTCCTTCGTGATTTTCTCCCGATAATGGCCAGCGATATAAGCTTTCATCCGTTCGGTCAGCAGCAGGGAGGACGGACTGGGAGGTTCTTTGAGCAATTCGCGGCTCCACACGGCGGCCAGCTCGAGCAAGATCGCCTCGCACCGAACGACGGCGTAGGGCGCCTGTTCCTGCCACTCGCCGAGCATCGTGCGAAGACGGTCGGCCATCCATTCGAACGGCGTGTATTTCGTGACCCGGGGCACGCCCTCGTCGAGCAGCGGCAGTCCGGCGGCCGACTCGCGCGCAGCCAGCAGGGCAACGTACTTTTCGTGAAAAACGTTACCGGACGCGTCCACTTCGCGCGACGCGCATGCGGGGACATACACGATGTCGCCCTTCGAAGCAACGTAAGGGAGGCCGTCGATTCGAATATGCAGTTTGCCGTACGTGACGACAGCCAACCAATCGTAAGGCTGATCTGCGCCGGCCGCGGCCGCGCTCGCATGACCCCGGTCGAGCCGAAAATCGATCAAGCGGATGCTCGTCATTTGAAGCTTCCTTTCTAATCGTACAATAATTTATTAATCATACTATGATTCATATTCAAGCCGCAATTCAACGTCTAATATAGAAGGATAATGTCGAAACAGGCGATGAAGAGAGGAAGAGCAACTTGAGAAAAACGAAAATCGTATGTACGATGGGACCGGCCTGCGACTCTACGGAGACGCTGAAAAGAATGATCGGAGCCGGCATGAACGTCGCGCGTCTCAACATGGCGCACGGCGAGCTGGCCGACCACAGCGGCAGAATCGCGCGCATCCGCGAAGCTGCGTCCGAGATGAACGCGCTCGTGCCCGTGCTCATGGATATCAAAGGTCCCGAAGTCCGGATCGGCAAGCTGGCCGAACCGGGGGAACTGAAGGCCGGCGATACGCTCGCGCTGACGACGGAAATCATCTTAGGCGATTTAAAGCGCATTTCTGTCAACTATAGCGAGCTTCCGCTCGTCGTTAAGCCGGGCAACCGGATCCTCATCGACGACGGCCTGATCGAGCTGACCGTCATGGAAGTGACCGCTACCGAGGTGATTACGCGCGTCGTAAACGGCGGCATCATCAAGTCCAACAAGGGCGTCAACCTGCCCGGCATCAAGACGACGCTGCCCGGCGTGACCGAGCGCGATATTATGCACATCAAGTATGGCGTCGGCGAAAACGTCGACATTATCGCGCCTTCGTTCGTGCGCCGAGCCGAGGACATTTTACAAATTCGCGGCTTGCTTGAAGAGCTGGGCGCGACGCATATCCAGATCATCTCCAAGATCGAAAACGAAGAAGGCGTCGAAAACTTGGACGCGATCATCGAAGTTTCCGACGGCATCATGGTCGCCCGCGGCGATCTCGGCGTCGAGATTCCCGTCGAAGAGGTGCCGATGATCCAGCGCCAGATGATCGAGAAGTGCAACCGCGCGGGCAAGCCCGTCATCGTGGCTACGCATATGCTGGATTCGATGCAGGTCAATCCGCGTCCGACGCGCGCCGAGGTGAGCGACGTCGCCAACGCCGTCATTCAGGGCGCGGATTCGGTCATGCTGTCAGGAGAGTCCGCCGCCGGCAAGTACCCGGTCGAATCGGTCGCGACGATGTCGAACATCGCGCTCAAGGCCGAGTCGATGCTCGATTACAAGGAAGAGTTTTTGCAGCGGGCCAAGGTTCAGCCGCAGGCGACGACCGAGGTTATCAGCCAAGCGGTCGTCAGCTCGGCGCTCGAGCTGAACGCGAAGGCGATCCTGACGCCGACGGAGAGCGGGTTTACCGCGCGGATGGTATCCAAGTACCGTCCGAAGGCGCCGGTCGTCGCGATCGCGTACGACGACAAGACGTTGATGCGACTGTGTCTGTTGTGGGGCGTCGTACCCGTCAAAGGAACGAAGGAGCAGTCGACCGACGAAGTCATCGCGGCAGCCGTGCGCCATGGCCGCGCGAGCGGTTTGATCGCCTCCGGCGACCATGTCGTCATCACGGCGGGCACGCCGATCGGCAAGTCGGGCGCGACCAATCTGATCAAGATCGAGCAGGTTGTTTAAGGGCATTAATGAATAGCGCCGGACGAATAACGGCGCAAAACGGGATCCAGCGGACGAGAAGCCGATGGATCCCGTTTTTTATATCGAACGCAGGAGGCGCGAGCGCCGGACGCCCCGCTTCGTTCGAACCGCTTCATTATGGAAATCTCCGCCCTTATGTTACAATCGGCACCAACGGCACGGCCGCGACATCCCATTACGGCGAAGGCGAGGGAAGCAAAATGAACTTTCGGATCGAACGGGACTTTCTCGGAGAGAAAGAGGTTCCGATCGACGCGTACTACGGCATTCAGACGATGCGGGCTGTCGAGAATTTTCCGATTACCGGCATTCCCGTGCATCATGAGTTGATCATCGCTTTGGCGCATGTGAAGAAAGCGGCGGCCCGCGCGAACGCTTCCACCCATATGCTGACGCAGCCCATCGCGGACGCGATCGTGCAGGCGGCGGACGAGATTATACTCGGCGGACTGGCCGATCAGTTCATCGTCGACTCGATTCAGGGCGGCGCGGGCACTTCCATTAATATGAACATGAACGAGGTGCTCGCGAACCGGGCGCTCGAGCTGATGGGCAAGGAGAAAGGCGATTACTTTCACTGCAGCCCGAACAATCACGTCAACATGTCCCAATCGACCAACGACGCGATCCCGACGGCGCTCAAGATCGCGGCCTACCTGCAGGCGCATCGCCTTCTCGACACGTTGCAGGCGCTGCAGCAAGGCTTCGAGCGCAAGGCGGAGCAATGGGACGGCATCATCAAAATGGGCCGCACCCACCTCCAGGATGCCGTGCCGATCCGGCTCGGCCAGGAGTTCGGCGCTTACGCGGCCGTCCTCGGACGCGACGTCAAGCGCATAGCCAGCGCGACCGGGCACCTGCTGCCGGTGAACATGGGCGCGACGGCCGTCGGTACGGGCTTGAACGCCAAGCCCGAGTACATAAAGGAAGTCGTGCTGCTCATGGCGGAGGATCTGGGCATCGCCCTGGAATCCGCGGACAATCTCGTCGACGCGACGCAGAATACGGACGCGTATACGGAGCTGTCCGCAGCGCTCAAGGTATGCGCGGTCAATTTGTCTAAAATCTGCAACGACATTCGCCTCATGGCTTCAGGTCCGCGGGCGGGACTTGGGGGAGCTCGCGCTGCCGCCAAGGCAGCCCGGCTCGTCGATCATGCCCGGCAAGGTCAACCCGGTCATGGCGGAGGTCGTGAACCAGACCGCCTTTCAGGTGATCGGCAACGACCATACGATTTGCCTGGCCTCTGAGGCGGGCCAATTCGAGCTCAACGTCATGGGGCCGGTCATCGCGCTCAACCTGCTTCAGTCGCTGCGCATTTTGCGCAATGCGGTCGACGTGTTCATCCAGTTCGCGCTGGATGGCATGGAGGCGAACCTCGAGCGGTGCGCGACCTACGTGCGGGACAGCTTCGGCATCGTGACCGCGCTTAATCCGCATCTTGGCTACGAGGTCGCGGCGGGGCTCGTCAAGGAAGCGCTCAAGAGCGGGCAGCCGATCCGCGACATTATTCTAGAGCGGGCGCTATTGACGCCGGAAGAGATCGACGTCATCCTCGATCCGTATCATATGACTTCGCCGGGCATATCCGGAGAGTGGCTGATCGGCAAAAACGGGGATTTGTAGCTTGCGAGGAAGGTACCGTTTAATAACGAAACCCATGGGAGGGGATCGCATTGAATTTGGAAAAAAGAACGCTGGGCCGCACGGGACTGAAGGTAACGCCGATCGGATACGGATCGATGGAGCTGCGCGGCGACCGCGTATGGAGCGGCCGGCCGGTGGACGATGCGGAAGCGGGACGCGTACTGAACGAGGTGCTGGACCAGGGCATCAATTTTATCGACACGGCCTATTCCTACGGGATTGCGGAGGAATTGATCGGCAAGCATCTCGCCCGCCGCCGGGACGAATTTTTTCTCGCGACCAAATGCGGACGTGAAGTCATCGACCGCGGAGATCATGCCGACACGCCCCATTGCTGGGAGCGGCGTTTTCTGGCGGAGAGCTTCGACGAGAGCTTACGGCGGATGAAGACGGACTATGTTGACCTGCTGCAGCTTCACGGACCGATGCCGGAGGACGCGGAGCGCGAGTCGCTCGTCGCGTTTTTGCGCCGCCTTCAGCAGGCGGGCAAGGTGCGATGGATCGGCATCTCCAGCTTTTTGCCCGTCGTGCCGCATTTTATCCGCGCCGGCGAATTCGATACGATCCAGATGCCTTATTCTGCGCTCGAGCGCGCGCACGAGTCATTGATCTCCGAGGCGGCCGCCCAAGGCGCGGGCGTCATCGTGCGGGGCGGCGTCGGCAGAGGGGAGCCCGGCGCGGGCCTGGGCCAGCAGGACCAATGGGCGTTCTGGAATCGCGCCCGGATGGACGAGCTGCTGGAAGAGGGAGAGAGCCGAACGGGCTTCATGCTGCGCTTCACGCTTAGCCATCCGGACATTTCGACGATTATCATCGGGACGAAAAACCCGGGTCATCTTCGCGAAAATGTCGCGCAAGCAGCGCGCGGCACGTTGCCGGAGCACGTATACGAAGAGGCGAAACGCAGGTTGTCGGCGGCCGGCTCCGTCGTCGCGGAAGCCTAGTCGGCAAGCGATCGTCCCGCGCGGGATTATACAACTCTCCTAGGGGGTAAGAAAGGAGCATACCTATCCATTCTGCCACCTGGGAGTGATAAAATATGAATCAAACGAATCGCGTGCTGATCGTCGTGACGAACGGCAAACAGCTGGACGGCGGGCCGCTCGCCGGCGTATGGTGGTCGGAAGTCGCGGAGCCGATCGAGGAATTCGCCGCGCGGGGCTATGAAGTGTCGATCGCGAGTCCCAAAGGAGGCGAAGCCCTGGTCGATCCGGCAAGCATGAAGGATGCCGGCGATAAGGCGGAGCATTCATATAAAAAATGGCTGTCGGACACGATGCCGTTGCGGAAGGCGAAAACGCAGGATTACGAGGCGATTTTTCTCGCGGGCGGCCATGGGGCCATGTTCGATTTCCCGCATGACGTCCACCTGCAGAACCTGCTGACGGACTTCGTCACGGCGGGCAAGCCGATCGGCGCCGTCTGCCACGGCGTCGCCGGCCTTGTCGGCGCGAAGCTCGACACGAGCAATCCGCTCGTAGAGAACAAGACCGTCACGGGGTTTACGAATGCGGAGGAAGCGCAGACACCGCTTCAGGGCCGGCTCCCTTTCCTGCTCGAGACGAAGCTGAGGCAGCTGGAGGCGAAGTTCGTGGCGGGACCCGACTACGCCGAGCACGTCGAAGTCGACGGCGGTCTCGTGACGGGGCAAAATCCCGCATCCTCCCGGGCCGCCGCGCGGGCGGTTGCAGAGCTGATCGTCGCCGACAAGCCGCTTGAACATCGCCAAGGCCGCGTACCGGGAGGTGTGGCGCGATGAACGGACTGGACGAGAAGCAGCTTGCGAAGCTGAAGGAGCTTCTGCTGACGGAAAAGCACGACATCGACCGTCATTTCCTCATGGAAGCGGTAGACGGGACGACCGCGATCGCCGATGATACGGGCGAACTATCCTCTTACGACAACCACCCTGCGGATCTTGGCACGGAGACGTTCGAGCGTGAGCGCGACGCCGCGATCGACCAGCGTTATTTTGAACGCAGGGACGACGTCGAACGCGCGCTTGCCAAAATGGAAGACGGCACGTACGGACTGTGCGAGATCAGCGGAGAACCGATCGGGTACGACCGATTGGAAGCGATGCCTGCCGCCCGGTACAGCATCGCGCACGTTCCGAACGAGGAGACGGCGACGGGCGATTACCGGCCTGTGGAGGAAGACGTCATGACGCAGCCGCCTTCTGGCGCGGGCGAGCATCGCCAGCGGCAGGCCGGACGCTTCGACGATGCCGATGCTTGGAAGACCCTGGAAGAGTACGGCAACGCCTCGGATACGCAGGCGACCGGTCTCGAGACCAATCAGGACCGTTGACCGGCTTGCGCGGAAAACGCGCGAACACGGCGGATGAGAGCATTCTCATCGCGCCGTGTTTTTTATTTTAGCAACAATTGGCGGGCTTTGTCGTCTATAAAACATAGAGTCGATAGTCAAAGTCGATAGCCGGACTATCGATCACATTATGCGTGCTTGGAGGCTGTACGATTGAAACGGATTATTAAAATGGCGATGCCGCTCTTGTTCGCTCTGCTGCTCTGCTTGCCTACGGTACCGCAGGCGAGCGCCGCGAAGCTCGCCGACATCGCCGTCTATCTGGACGGCGTGAAGCTGCCTGCCGACGTGCCGCCGTATATAGACCCCAAGGCGGGAGCCACGATGGTGCCGATCCGCACCGTAAGCGAAGGCTTGGGCGCCTCGATTTTTTGGACGCAGAAGACGCAGACGGCCACGATCGCGAAAGGCGCGGATACGCTTGTCCTGACGAGCGGAAAGACGACGGCGACCGTGAACGGCAGCTCGGTTCCGCTCGATGCGTCGGTACAGAATATGGGCGGCCGAATTATGGTGCCGCTTCGCTTCATCGGCGAAAATCTCGGCCTCGACGTCGTGTGGGATCCAGGGGTCAGATCCGTCGTCATGCGCTCGAGGACCGGCGGCGAAAACGAAGGCGAAAACGGAGGCGGAGAACAGGAGGGCAGCCAGGGGGGCGGGGAGACGAACGAAAGCCTCCGCGGCGCCTGGATTTCGACCGTTTACAACCTGGACTGGCCGTCGGCCGCGGCTTCCGGCAACGAAAACAAGCAAAAGCAACAATTTTCGGCGATGCTGGACCAATTTCAGCGGATGGGTCTCAATGCCGTATTCCTGCAGGTGCGTCCCGCTTCGGACGCCCTATACCGTTCTTCGCTCGTGCCTTGGTCCAAGGTGCTGACAGGCACGCAGGGGCGCGATCCCGGCTATGATCCGCTGGCATATCTCGTCGAGGAGACGCATCGGCGGGGCATGCAGTTCCATGCCTGGTTCAATCCGTTCCGCGCGAATACGGACACGAAGACCGCCTCGCTCGCCGGCAACCACGTTGCGGTGCAGCATCCCGAATGGATCGTGACGACGGGCACAACGTCGTATATCAATCCGGGCATACCGGAAGCCAGGCAGCACATCATCGATACGATCATGGAAGTCGTGAATGGATACGACATCGACGGCGTGCACCTGGACGATTATTTTTATCCGTCGAGCGGCGTCTTCAGCGACGATGCGACGTTCGCCTTGCACAATCCTTCGGGCATCTTGCTTAAGACGGATTGGCGTCGAGACAACATCAACGCGTTCGTACGCGATCTCGGCATATCGATCCATGCGGCCAAGCCGAGCGTATCGTTCGGGATCAGCCCCTTCGGCGTCTGGCGGAACGTCGCGGACGATCCGACCGGTTCCGACACGAAGGCGGGCGTCACGGCCTATGACAATATGTACGCCGACGTGCGGACGTGGATCAGGCAGGGCTGGATCGATTATGTCGCTCCGCAAATTTACTGGAGCATGTCCAACGCCGCCGCGCGATACGACAAGCTCGTCGACTGGTGGTCTAGCGAGGTCGCGGGCACGAGCGTGAAGCTGTATATCGGCCATGCCACCTATAAGCTTGGCACGGCCGAGGCCGGGTGGCAGTCGGCGGGCGAGATCGTTAATCAGCTTAAATACAATGCCGCGCGCCCGATGGTTCAGGGCGATGTTTACTACAGCGCGTCGTCGCTGCTTAAAAATACCCTCGGCATCGTGCAGGCGCTCCAAAATTATTACGATCAATACGCGAACTCATAAACCTACGCGGTCCCCCTGGCATTGACGTCCGGGGGGATTTCTTTATGATTAATGGCCTGATTATTTCGGGTAATGATGGACATTCGCCGGATTCGGTTAGAAGGAGAATTTGTCCATGATTGAGATGATCGCCTTTAAGCTCGTCATCGCGATTTTCGGCCTCTGGCTCATGACGCGCTTGCTGGGAAAAAAGAGATCTCGCAACTGACCGCTTTCGATTTTGTATCCTCGCTCATGTTAAGCGAGCTGGTCGGGAATACGATCTACGACAAGGACGTGAAGATATTCCATTTGCTGTTCGCGCTTGCGCTCTGGACTTGTCTGTCCATCGGTCTCGAGAAGCTCAGCATATTGTTTCCGCGCCTGGGCCGTCTTGCGAGCGGCAAACCCGAGCTGCTCATACATAACCGCAAGATCATTTATCCAGCGATGAAACGCAACAATCTGGATTTCGAGCAGCTGCATGCGATGCTCAGGCAGAGCGGCGTGTTCGCGATCAGCCAGGTGGAATACGCGGTGCTGGAGACGAACGGCAGCCTGAGCGTGATGCTGAAGTCCGACGTCGAGGAAGGGGAGCGCGAGGATCTGCAGCCGCCGACCGCGGAAGTCGTGCTGCCGGTGGCACTCGTGGTGAACGGACGGATCGACGCCGCAAGCCTGCGCGACCTCGGCAAAGACGGCGGATGGCTCGTTCGAGAGCTATTGAAGCAAGACGTAGAGGACGTGAAAAAAGATTTTGTACGCCGAATGGAGCGAAGGGGGAGGGCCTGCACGTGCAGCTCAAATCCTGACAAAAACGGGAAGCCCGACTTGCTTGGCCGGCTTCATGTGCGTTATAATTTTGAAGCCAATTCTATTAAAGAGGAGTATGAAGATGGGAAAAGTATTGATCTTCGGTCACAAAAATCCGGATACGGATACGATCTGCTCCGCGATCGCCTACGCGGCGCTTAAGAACAAGCTCGGCGTCGAAGCGGAAGCCGTACGTTTGGGCAATGTCAGCGCCGAAACCCAATTCGCGCTCGACACCTTCGGCGCGGTCGCGCCGCGTCTCGTCGAGACCGTCGCTTCCGAAGCGAAGCAAGTCATTCTCGTCGACCATAACGAACGCCAGCAAAGCGTCTCCGATATCGACCAAGTGCAAGTGATCGAAGTCATCGACCACCACCGGATCGCCAACTTCGAGACGAGCGCGCCGCTGTATTACCGCGCGGAGCCGGTCGGTTGCACGGCTACGATCCTCAAGAAGCTGTATAAGGAAAACGGCGTCGAGATCGAAAAGAACGTCGCGGGCCTGATGCTTTCCGCCATCATCTCCGATTCCTTGCTGTTCAAGTCGCCGACCTGCACGCAGGAAGACATCGACGCCGCTCGCGAGCTGGCCCGGATCGCCGGCGTCGACGCCGACACGTACGGCCTTGACATGCTGAAGGCGGGCGCGAACCTGCTCGACAAGTCGATCGACGAGCTCGTCTCGCTCGACGCGAAGGAGTTTTCGATGGGCGCCGCTAAGGTCGAGATCGCGCAAGTGAACGCGGTCGACGTGAACGACGTGCTCTCCCGCCAAGGCGAGCTCGAAGACAAGCTGAACGGCATCATCGCCGCCAAGGGCCTCGACCTGTTCCTGTTCGTCGTGACGGACATCCTGAACAACGACTCGGTCGGCGTCGCCCTGGGCAAGTCCGCGGCGGTCGTCGAACAGGCTTACGGCGTCAAGCTTGACGGCAACAAGGCGGTCCTCAAGGGCGTCGTTTCCCGCAAATCGCAGATCGTGCCGGTACTGACGGACACGTTCAACAAGCAATAATCGGACCGGTCCCGATTCGCCAATCGCGGACCAACAGTAGAAGCCGCCTCGAGAGGCGGCTTCTTTGCGTCGTGCATATAAGATGACCTGAGCCAGTAAACGGGACGGACAGGGACGCTCGGGTTAAACGCCGTCAGCAGTCAATCCGAATGATTCGGCGACAAGGCGGTACGAGCGCAGCCGCGCCTCGAAGTCATGCGTCACGGTGACGATCATCAGCTCGTCGATGCCAAGCCGTTCGGACATGTCCTCGAGCTGCCGCTTGATGGACGCCGGCGTACCGACGATTCGGCGGTGCGCGCCGGAGGCGATCCGCATCCGATCGTACTCCGTATACGGATAAGCCTCCGCGGTCTCGACGCTCGGGAAACGGTCGAGCAGTCGCCCGTTCTCGAGCGACAGGAAAAACAGCTCGGTGCTCGAAGCGAGGCGGCGCGCTTCTTCTTCGGTATCCGCGCAAATGACGTAAACGGCCGCGAGCAGCTTCGGAACGTCGTTGAGCGCGGACGGCTTGAAGCGATCTTTATAATGCTGAACCGACGCTTCGCTGTCGGGTACGCCGAAAAACTGGGCATAGCCGTAGGCGGCCCCGATCTCCGCCGCGATCGCGGCGCTGCCGAAGCTCGAGCCGAGCAGCCATAGCTCCGGCGTCGTCGGGATGGAGGGAGAGGCCGTCAGCCCCTTGAACCTGTGCTTTTCGGGAAGCGCGTCGTTCAAGTAGCCGATCAGGTCGGCCACTTGCTGCGGGTAGTTGTCGATATGAGAGATCTTGCCTTCCTGCAGCGCGCGCGTAGAGATCGGCATCCCGCCCGGCGCGCGCCCAAGGCCGACGTCGATGCGGCCCGGATGGAGCGCCTCGAGTACTCTGAAATTTTCAGCAACCTTGTATGCGCTGTAGTGGGACAGCATGACCCCGCCGGAACCGACCTTGATGTGCCGCGTGTTCGCGGCCAGGTGGGCGATCAATACTTCGGGGCTGGAGGATGCGAGCGCGTGGGAGGCATGATGCTCCGCCACCCAATACCGGTAATAGCCGAGCCGGTCCGCTAACTTGGCCAGCTCGGTCGTCTCGCGAAGCGCGTCGGACGCCGTGCGTCCTTCTGCGATCTGCGACTGATCCAATATGCTTAATTTCATGAAGCCTTCACCTCGGCGTTCGAATTTGTGCGATCTAGCATGCGACTTTAATCTGTGATTTATAATCGCACATTTAACGGCAAAATGCCAGCGCCTAAACTCGTTAGGCTGAAAAAGGGGCCGCAGGCTTGCTGCAGGTTGGACTTTTCAAATCCGGTGGACTAATATTATGAAATAAAAAAAGGACTTGCGGGAGGTGCCGGGATGGAGCTGACGCTGCAGGACAAGCCCGACGATTCGACTTGGCGACAGGCGCTGGCGCTTTATCGCGACGCCTTTGCCGCCGAGGGACGAAAACCCGACGCGATCTTGGAACGCATGTTCAAAAAACGGATTAGCGTGCTCGCAACCGGCATGGAGGACGGCGTCATGAAGGCGATGGCCATCTGCGGCGTCTTGGCGGGGCCCAAACTGCTGCTGATCGATTATTTGGCGGTCCGCGAGACGGATCGGAGGCGCGGCGCGGGCACGGAATTCGTCTCTTTGATCGCGGATTGGGCTATGACGCAGAGACTCGACGGTCTTCTAATCGAGGCGGAAGCGGAGGACACGCCGGAAAACGATGCCCGAATCCGTTTTTGGGAGAGATGCGGGTTCGAGCGCACGGAATACGTTCATCAATATATTTGGGTGCCCGAGCCTTACCGGGCGATGATCCGTTATTTCGAGCCGGACCGCTTCGCGGCGCCGGACGGCCGCGAGTTGTTTCGATATATCAGCGAGTTTCACGGGAGGTCTTTCAGATGAAGGAATCGGCGATCCGGTCGCTGGACCGGGATTACATATTGGCATGGCTGGCTCGCCTGCTCGGCTGTCCGAGCCCGAGCGGCTACTGCATGGAGATCGCCGCGATGCTGAGGGAGGAGGCCGCAAGACTTGGCTACGCCTGCGAGACGACGCCCAAAGGCAACGTAATCGTCACCGTGCCGGGGCGGGATAAGGGGCCGGCCGTCGGCTTGTCCGCCCACGTCGACACGCTCGGCGCGATGGTGCGCGCGGTCAAGGCTGCCGGCACGCTGCGGTTCACGCCGATCGGCGGCTATGCGATGCAGACGGTCGAAGGCGAGTACTGCACCGTCCATGCGCGCGACGGTCGCCGATATGAGGGGACGGTGCTGTCGACGAAGCCGTCGGTTCACGTATATTCGGATGCGCGGGAATGGAAGCGCGAGGAAGAGAATATGGAGATCCGGATCGACGAGGACATTCGTTCCAAGGACGACGCGCTCGCGCTAGGCATCGCGCCGGGCGACTTCGTGTCGTGGGATCCCCGGACACGGATCTATCCGAACGGCTGGATCAAATCCCGTCATCTGGACGACAAGGCGAGCGTCGCCGCGTTGTTCGGGCTCCTCGAATGGCTGAAGCGAACGGGTCAAGCGCCGATCAGGAACCTGAAGCTCGTCTTCTCAACGTACGAAGAGGTCGGTCACGGCGCGGCCTGGATTCCCGCCGATATCGAGGAGTTAATCGCGGTCGACATGGGTGCGCTCGGCGACGATCTTTCCGCAACGGAGCGGGACGTCTCGATCTGCGCCAAAGATTCGTCCGGGCCGTACGACTACGGGATGACGACGCGTCTAGTCGAGCTTGCGAAGCGGGAAGGCATCCCCCATGCGGTCGACATCTATCCGCATTACGGCTCGGATGCCACTGCCGCCCTACGCGGCGGAAGCAATATCCGCGCCGCGCTCATCGGTCCCGGCGTGCATGCCTCGCACGGCATGGAGCGCACGCATGCGGACGCCATTCTGGGAACGGCCGCGCTGCTGATCGCATATGTCACCGATGAACGGTAACCGCGCGGATGGCGGCTTTGGACCGAAGTCGAGCCGCGTTTCAGCTTCGGCCGGGCTGCCGAGCGGAAGGGCGGCGATCCGAAGGACACTACGGTTTCCCGCTGTTTTTCTTGTCATGACCGCCTTGCTCTGGATCAAGATGGGTCTGCTCCGTTATTTTACGTTCGGCGAGATCGCGTGGCGTCATCTCGGCGCCGATGCCGCCGCGATAGCCGCGTTGGCGAGTCTCTTGGCGCTGATCCTTCCGGGGCGAGGCCGTGGCGTCGCATGCTGGATTGTCGACGCGGTCGTCTCGACGATCTTGTTCGCGGCGACGCTCTACTTCGCCCACTTCGGATCGATGCCGACGTATACGGCGCTGCTCGAGCTGCATCAAGTCCCGCAAGTCCAGGCCAGCGTGCAATCGACGATGAACCCGCTGTATTATTTGTTTTTCGCCGATTTGCCGGTCTGGATGGGCGCGTGGTTCATCTTGCGGAGGCGGCCGGCGGCACGCATCGCATCCGTGGCCAATCGCAGATGGTTGGCGGCGATCGCGCTCGTCGTTTGCGCGGGCATCGTAGCAGCCGGCGTCCGCGAAGGGCTCGGCATCGACAACGAGCTGGCGGCTGCCGACCGCGAAGGCTTCTTGAGCTACCAGCTCATCGCCGCGATCAAGGCGGACCGCGAATCGCGCCAAGCGTCGGCGGCCGACCTGGCGCAGACCGTGAGCGAGATCGATGCGCTGCAAGCATCGTTTCCCTATCGAAAAAGCGCGGGCGCGGCGCCGGCGCATTTCGGCGAAGCGGCCGGCAGCAATCTGATCGTCTTGCAACTGGAGGCGTTTCAGAACTTCCCGCTTCATCTGGAGGTCGACGGACGAGAGGTGACGCCGGTGCTGAACAAGCTGGCGGACGAATCGTATTATTTCCCGCGCGTCTACCAGCAGATCGGACAAGGGAACACGTCTGACGCCGAATTCATGGCGAACACGTCGATCTATCCGACCGCGAAGATCGCGATGTCCACGGGATACGGCGACAGAGCGCTGCCGAGCCTGCCGAGGCTGCTTCAGCAAGACGGCTACAAGGCTTTTACGTTCCATGTCAACGACGTCAAGTTCTGGGATCGCAACCGGCTCTATCCCGCGCTCCATTTCGATCGGTACTTCGACAAGCCTAACTATATAAACGATCACTTCAACGAATTCGGGGCTTCGGACGAAGAGCTGTATCGTTTCGGCCTCGAGGAGCTGGCGAAAACGAGCGCGGCGGGAACGCCGTTTTACGCGCAGTTCGTGACGGCATCCAGCCACTTTCCGTTTAAGGTGCCGAAGGATCGGCAGCGGCTGAAGGTGCCGGAATCCCTGGAGGGCACGCAGCTCGGCGATTATTTGATCGCGGCGAACTATACGGATTATGCGATCGGCCAATTGATCGAAGGGCTTAAAAAAGGAAGGATTGTGGGATCTTACGACGCTAGCCGTCTACGGGGATCACTACGGACTTCAGCCGGACGACAACGATCCGGCGTGGGTCAGCCGGGAGCTTGGCATCAAGTACGATTCGCGCGTCTCCCGCCTGAATATCCCGTTTATCGTGCATACGCCCGGTCAACCGGGCGGGCGGCGGGTCGAGCAGGTCGGCGGCCAGCTTGACATGATGCCGACGATCGCCAACCTACTCGGGGAAAAGCCCCGCGACGCGGGCATCGTCGCATTCGGTCAGGATCTGCTGAATATCGACCGGAACGTGGTCGGCAGCCGCTATTATTTGCCGACCGGCTCGTTTTTTAACGACGAGGTGCTGTACGTGCCCGGGACAGGCTTCGACGACGGTACGGCGGTATCGCTGGACACGATGGAGCAGGTCAAAGACCTGTCGCCGTACCGCGGCGACTACGACTACATCATGAAGCTGATGGGACTGTCGGACCGGTACGTCCGCTTGCTTCCAAAAAGATAAACGAGCGGCATAAGTACCGCGCATTCATTCAGCATTAAAAGAAGGGCAGCTTGATCGACTTGCGGTAGAGCGGATACAGCCACTTGACGCCGAGCGAGGTCAGCGTATCCGCGATCAAATGAGACGCGTAGCCGGCCGCCGCGACGACGGCGATGCCCGGAATGTCCCGCTCGGCTTCGAGCTCCCGGCCGAGCCAGTACCAGACCGCCAGCGCCCACACGGTATGGGTCATGCCCCGGTGCTTGAGCCAGGGCGCCCATGCGGTATAGGCGCCGAGTCCGATCAGCCACGTCTCGCCGCTTCTGGCGCCGGCGACGGCCAGACCGATGCCGATAAGAGAGACGAGGCCGTTGCGGATCGTGCCCGAGGAGACCGACATGAGCACCAGCATGAGCGGGATGCCGATCCAGCCGAGCACCGCAGGTACGGCTTGGCCGGTCGCGTACAAGTAGAGCGCTGCCGCGGCGGCCGCCACGCCGCCGCCGAGCGCGCCGCGATGGATCGCTCTGGAGAGGCCGCCGAGCTTGGCGCTCAGCATGTTCGTCCCGTCCAGATCGGGCGCGAGCGCGGAAAAGGCCGCCGCCGCTATGTAAGCGGAGGACTGGACGGGACCGGGCGCATAATAGCAGGCCGCGGCGGCGCCGACGACGAGACCGATGACGAGATGGGTGGAACCTTTCATGAAAGAACCTCCGTCTTACTGGATTGCCGATGTCATGGACAGGCATGCGAACATTTGTTTGACCATTATACCTGCAGGACGAAGTTTCCACAACCGCGCTATAATCGAATTAGAGGTGATCGCGATGGCGAAGAAAAAAGCGGGCGCGCCGCGTCGGCCGGCAGCCAGGAAAGAAGAACCGGCGGCGACGGGATCGACGCTGAAGGAGCTGCTCAGCGCGGAAACGCTGGAGAAGCTGAAGGCGCGCGCGGATTCGATCAAGGAAGAAGACCGGAAGCGGGCGGAGGAAAAGCGGGCGGCCGAGGAGGCCGCCAAGCAGGCAGAGGAAAAGCGGCTTGCCGGCGACTTCGGGCATTTGCTGGACAACAGCCGTCTCGATTGGAAATCGTTCAAGTAAAAGAGGACGGACGAAAAAGGGACCGAAGCCGCTTCGCAAGCGGCTTTCGGTCCCTTAATCATGCGTTTACGCGTTTATTCGTAGGAAAGCGTGTCGATCATTTCGCCGACCGTATCCTGATATTTTTCCACGTTGCCCGGCTCCGCCGTATAGGTGACGATATACGCCTTTTCGCCTTCGATGATCGCCGCTTGCTGCCAATGCAGGTCATATTGGCCTTGCGTGCCGGTATATTCGAGGAAAAAGGCGTGATCTTCTTCGGACTTTTCGGAGCTGACCAGCTTGAAGTCCGTAATCATTTTTTCAAGCGCCTTTTGCGTCTCGTCCGCGTACTGTTCTAGCGAGCCCGTAGCGGCGCCGCCCAGTTGTTGGACGACCAGCGTCACGTTTTCTTTGAAGGGATCCGTATCGCTGTCGGCCGGCGACAGGAACGCGGCGCTCACGCCCTGAATGTCGGTCTGCACGGTCCAATCTTTCGGATACTGAATGCTGTAGCCGTCCTCGGCGTCTTCGTACAACTGAAAGCCCGATTTTAGCTCTCCGTCGGGATGAGCGGCTGCCTCGGAGGCGTTGCCGGCTTCCGAACTCGCACTTGGGCTCGCACTTGGGCTCGCGCTCGGACTTGCCGGCAAGCTCGCGGTCGCCGTCGCGGCCGGGCTGTCCGTCGCGGCCGGTTCATTGTTTTCCCCGTTGCTTCCGCACGCGGCTAGCATCAGCGCCAGACCGACCGGTGCCGTCCATTTGAGGTAGGAAATCGTTTGCTTTGCCTTGCTTTTCATCGTTTCTCTCTCTCCCTTAGTTCGTTCGTCTATTCATATCGAATCAAACGGTGCCTTGTTGAATGTACACCGCTCCGCCGGATCGCAAACGCAAAAACGAAGAATTAAGGAAAATTTTAGTGAAACCGGCCGCCCGGCGGGTACGATATAGTTTGGATGCATCGTTCGGTCCTGTCCCGCGTATAATCCTTTTGCTTGTATGCCCGCCGACATGGTAAGGTACAATCAGAGTCTGATACCGGAAGCGGTCAAGGGAACGCAAGAAAGAAATCAAAAGGGGGGACCGGAGCTTGAGCGATTTGTTTAATAACGCCATAGACTGGCTGCTGGAGACGACCAACCTCCAGGGTTTCTATGTGCTGTTGCTCACCGTGCCTCTGGCGATCGTACAAGGATTTTTCGGCATTTTTCCTTTTTCCACGCTGATTTTTCTGCAGATCTCCGCGCTGGGCCTGGTCAACGGACTAATCACGAGCTGGCTCGTCGGCATCATCGCTTCGCTGGTCGTCTATTACGCTTGCAAGTATTTGTTCGCGGACTGGTTCGACCGCAAGATGAAGGCGAAGGCCGGCCGCTATGAAAAGTGGCAGGGTTACTTCATGAAATACGGCGTATGGTCGATCATCTTCCTGCGCACGCTGCCGATCATGCCGAACAACGTCATCTCGTTCATGGCTTCGTTGTCCAAAATCTCGCATCGGTCGTACATGGTCTCGTCGTTCGTCGGCGTCATGTCCCACATATGGCTGTTCGGCATCGTCAGCTCGTCGATTTTATTCCCGGAGACCGACATCGGTTTGTTGATCGGCTCCTATTTATTGTTTTGCGCGGCGCTGACGGGCATATTCGCGGCGCAGCTGCTGCGGGAGCGCAGAAGGGCAAGGGGCGTCTGACGACCGGAACCGCAAAAGGAGCGACATTCGTTTGAAAAGATTCAAAAAGTTTTATATCGAAATCACGAGCGTGTGCAACCTGGCATGCTCTTTCTGTCCGCCGACCGAACGAAAATCAAAATTCATACGGATCGAAGACTTCGCGCATACGCTCGATCAGGTCAAGCCGTATACGGACCATATCTATCTGCACGTGAAGGGCGAGCCGATGCTTCATCCGAAACTGGATCAGCTGATGGATTTGAGCCACGAGAAAGGCTTCAAGGTGAACCTGACGACCAACGGCACGCTGCTGCACAAGGCGGGTCCCAAGCTGCTCGGCAAGCCTGCGCTGAGACAAATCAATTTCTCGCTGCATAGCGAGGGTCCGCATATGGAGGAGCCGAACAAGGAGAATTACGTGCTCGGTATTGTCGCGTTCGCGAAGGAAGCGGTACGGACCGGCGGCGTCACGATCTCGCTGCGATTGTGGAACCTCGAGATGGACAATGCGGAAAACGCGTCGAGAAGCCGCAACCGCGACATTCTCGCGCTCCTCGAACGGGAGTTCGGTCTCGCGCGTCCGATCGAGGAGACCTGGGAACGGGGGAAAGGCCTGAAGCTGGCCGACCGCATCTATCTGAACCAGGACCATGAATTTAAATGGCCGGACCTCGCCGAGCCGGAGGACGAAGGCAGAGGCTTTTGCCACGGGCTGCGCAATCAGGCCGGCGTGCTATCAGACGGGACGGTCATTCCGTGCTGCCTGGACGGCGAGGGCGTCATTAACCTGGGCAACATTCACGAGCGGCCGTTCGCCGACATTATCGAGGGCGAGCGGGCGCAGCGCATGTACGACGGATTTTCCCGACGCGAAGTCGTCGAGGAGCTGTGCAGAAAATGCGGCTACCGACAGCGCTTCGGCCTGCGCAGCCGGGCATCGGACTGAGATCGCGCTCTTCTATGAAGTCGGGGCACATGAACATAATATTATATAAAGTCCGCGTCTAACGCGGATTTTTTGTATAGGTTAGAAAGTACTTGCTAGCCTTACGATGACGTTATGCGGCAAGGTAAGCGTGAGAGGCAAATGAGAATTGCGGGAGTAACCGAAGGCAAGCCGAGCGAAGATATTGGACTCAGATGACGCTATTTCGTAAAAAACGGTGCAATTGCGATCATTTCGGACTGGAGAATCGTTATTCGCCCAGATCAAGGCTAAAAAAAAGGTTTCTAATCCCGCAATAGAGGCTACTGGGTCCCCAAGTGGGCCGAAAAGCCCGATAGGAACAAAAATAAGGGCTCCTAGTCCGTACGCTGCGCGCCATTGCGAAAACAAAGGCCGCAGGCGGCTTTTCTTATGCTGGCGCGCGAAGCTGTTCGGCTTTTTGTTCTGTGACGATACACTTTCTTGTCCAGTGTTAAAGACAAAATCATGTATCGTCTCGGTTGGAAGGGCCTCGAAGGCTCAACTGCTTTAAACGCAGCTACGCCTTGAACGCAAGCTCCGCTGCAATGACGACCGGGCAGCTCAGCGGCGTGGCGGCGACGCCCATCGCCGTGCGGGCATGCTGGGCGATCTCGCGGCCGAATAGACGATGAAGGAGCGCGGAACATCCGTTCACGACGTTCGTCGTTCGGTTAAAGTCCGGCGCTGCCAATACGTAGCCGTCGACCCGCAACCAAGCGGTAATGCGATCCAAATCTCCGATGGCTCGTCTGACGCTGCCCAGCGCCGCGAGCGTCGCGAGCCGGGCAGCCTCTGCCGCCTGCTCCGCCGTCACTTCTGCCCCCACGCGGCCGAACGGACCGATGACGCTGCCATCGGCCGCCTGCGGACCGTGTCCGGACACGTAAACCCGATCCCCGTGCGCGCGCGCCCACGCAAAATCCAATATGACGTCCGCCGGCACCTTGGCCGGCTCAGGCAGATACAAGCCCATTTCGCTAATGCGGCGTTCAATCTCCATGGCCATACCTCCTTCTAATCGTCTTTCTAACATTCAACGGAGCCAGGCGCGTATCCTTCCGCCCCGATCCCACAGCTCGATCGCGGTTTGCGGGCGGCCCGTTCCAGATTGGCTAAAACTCGGCTGTTCCCCATGTGCCTATCGCGGTTTCGTCCCATTAGGGTCAGTCTCTTTTCGGTATACAAAAATCATTAAAAATATCTTTTTTTCTTGAACATTGGACAGTGGTTCGCCGTCTAATGATTGAATGTCAAAATCATTGGAAATTTGTCCGATTCACAGGACAAGAGGAGGGATGCCGGAGCAGTCGCATAGTCGGATGTTAGACCGAACGCAGCGCTAGTCCTTGACACGCAAGTGACCGCTAGAACGCCGCATGATCAGGCATCGCCCGGATATTCGAACCGGCAAAGGCACCATCCCAGCCAACGGGGCTATCGAACGACGAATGATGTTTTAACGAAGAACCAATCAGATGATCCGAGCAAGTGTCAAGAGCTGCCAAAGGAGTCCGCTAAGCATGCATACAACTAAATCCGCAACATCCCGCTACATGCCGGGTCTGGACGGTCTGAGGGCGATCGCGGTCATCGCGGTCATCGCCTATCATCTGGACTTCGACTGGGCCTCGGGAGGCCTATTGGGCGTCGGCGTGTTTTTTGTGCTGTCCGGTTACCTCATTACGGATCAGATCGTCTCCGAGCTTCACCGGGAGGGCTGTCTGAACCTGAAAAGGTTCTGGCTGCGCCGCGCGCGCAGATTGCTGCCCGCCATGCTGCTTGTCATGGCCGCCGTATCGCTTTATTTACTGTTATTCGACCGTGATCGGCTGCCGTCGCTGGCAGGCGACGTGTGGTCGGCCGTCACTTATACAAGCAACTGGTACTTAATCTTTCATCACGTGTCTTACTTCGAGAGCTTCGGGCCGCCTTCGCCGTTCGGACATCTATGGTCGCTCGCGGTCGAAGAGCAGTTCTACCTGCTGTGGCCGCTGCTCCTGCCGGCGGCGGCGGCCCTGCTCGGACGCCGGGGCAAGACGGCTCTGGCCGTCGCAGCGGCAGCCGCCGCGTCGGCCGTCCTGATGGCCGCGCTATACGTGCCCGGAGCCGATCCGAGCCGAATTTACTACGGCACCGACACGCGGGCGTTCGGGCTGCTGATCGGCGCGGCGCTTGCGCTTGTCTGGCCGAGCGGCAGACTGTCCGCGGGTTTGCCGAGGCGCTACCGGCTCGGTCTAGACGGTGCCGGCATCGCCGCGCTTACGGGCATCTTGCTGATGATGCGCGACACGAGCGAATACGATTCTTTTCTGTACCGGGGCGGTTTGGTCGCGCTCTCGCTCCTCGCGGCGGCGCTCGTCGCCGCGCTCGCACATCCGGATAGCCGGCTTGGCGATTGGCTGGGCTGCGGGCCGATGCGCTGGATCGGCAAGCGGTCCTATGGCATCTATTTGTGGCATTATCCGGTCATTGCCTTGAGCGAAAAGCAAGTAAATACGGACGGTCCGGAGCCGCTTCGCATTGCGCTTCAGCTCGCCGTCAGCGTCGCGCTTGCCGCGCTGTCCTACCGCTACGTGGAAAACCCGGTTCGACGCCGCGGCCTGGCCGCCGTCAGGGACGGCTTGCTCGCCGCAACGGCAAGTCTCGCGAGCGGCATGCGATCCGGCCGCCGGTCCGCTCCGAGCCGTCCGGCGGCGTGCTTGTCCGTCGCGGCGCTCATCTTGCTGTGCGTATCCTGCACGGGCGGCGCCCAGCCGCTGAGTGAGGGCGCTAAGGCTGTCGCTTCGGACGGGACCGGCGTCATCGCAGGCCCGGGCCTGGACGCTGGCGATGCCTCGGGCGGTCCGACAGCCGGCGGAGGAGACGGAGGCGCGGCTGTAGTGCCCGTCAAAGATCATGTCGGCACGTCGAAGCCGACACCGAAGCCGACGTCCAAGCCGGCTTCCGGTCCGACGTCCGGTGCTGTGGCGACCCCAACGTCCGAGCCTACGCCTAAGCCTTCGGCAGACGTCAATCCGCCGGCTAAGCCCGCGCAGTCGCCTTCGCCGAAGCCGTCCGCATCTCCGGCGCCGCAGCAAGGCGCTGGGGCCGGAGCGGGAAGCGTTGGTTCGGAGGCGCCGCGCAGCGGAGAAGGCATTACCGTCATCGGCGACTCGGTCATGCTGAACGTGAAGCCGTATCTCGAAGCGCGGCTGCCGGGCATCGTCGTCGACGGCGAGGTCGGCCGGCAGATGCGGGAGGCGCCGGACGAGATCGATGCGCTCAAGCGCAACGGGCAGCTCGGCAGCCGCGTCGTCGTAGAGCTGGGCACGAACGGCTCGTTTACGAAGAAACAGCTGACGAAGCTGCTCGACGCGCTTGCCGGCGCGGACGAAGTGATCTTGATGAATACGCGCGTCCCCCGCAAGTGGCAGGATACGGTCAACGGCATGCTGGACGATATCGCACCCGATTATCCGAACGTCTCGATCGGCGATTGGTACGGCGCCAGCGGCGGACACGACGAATACTTCGGGAAGGACGGCGTCCATCTGGGGAAAACCGGCTCGCAGGCTTACGCGAAGTTGGTCGCGGACCTTCTCTAAGACAACAAGCGATAACCGGTATGCGCGATGCTTCAGCATCGGCACCAAGCCGCATTCCATGCAAAAAACGGCCGCTTTTCTCGAGGAGCGGCCGTTTTGCGCGTTTATTTGCCCAGAAACGCGTTCAGCATCCAGATCGTCTTCTGCAGGTCGGCCGTCTGGCCGATGAACAGGTCGGCCGTCGCTTCGTCGCCGGCCGCTTGCGCCGATTCGATGCCGGCGCCAAGCTCTTCTACGAGTTTGGCATAATCGGCGATGATCGCGCCGATCATCTGCGCGGCGGATTCGCCGCCTGCAGCCTCGTCGACCGTTGCGAGCGAGAGGCTTTCCTTCAACGTAGAGACCGGGCTGCCGCCAATCGCGAGGAGGCGCTCGGCGATCGCGTCCAAGCGCTCCGCCGCTTCGGTATACAATTCCTCGAATTTCGCATGCAGGGTAAAAAATTCGCTGCCTTTCACGTACCAATGGAAATGATGGAGCTTCGTGTACAGCACGGTCCAGTTGGCGACTTGCCGGTTCAGGACGGCGCTCAGCTTTTCGGCTTGTCGGGTTGCAGTCATTCGGAATCCCTCCATTATTATAATTAGACTTAGTCTAAATCATAAACGCATCTTACCATAGACGCCATCGCCTAAGCATGAAGGTCAGATGAAGATGGCTTCGCTTCGATCATCCGTTTTTTGCTTTTGAACCGCATCGCGGCAAGTGCTATTCTTGGAAGTATGGTTGTTTAACATGCTTTTTATGAAGGAGCGATGCAAGATGAGCGTGCGCAAGCACCTGTGGATCGGCGGGGCCGAGCACGAGACGGAGTCGTACGTCAAATTAACGGCTCCTTACGATGGCGAAGAGCTGGCGGAGATCGCCGAGGCTGCTCCGGAAGACGTAGATCGCGCGATCGCGTCCGCTGCAGAAGCCGCGAAGGCGATGCGGGCGATGCCGGCGCACCGGCGTTCGGCGATATTGGAGAGGCTCTCGGACTTGTTGAACGAGCGCAGGGACGAAGCCGCGCGCATCGTCGCCCGCGAGGCGGCAAAGCCGCTCAAGGCCGCCTATGCGGAAATCGACCGGACGGCGGCGACCTACAAGTTCGCGGCAGAGGAGGCCAAGCGGCTCCATGGCGAGACCGTCCCGATGGACGCTGCGCCGGGAGGCGAAGGTCGCATCGCATATACGCGACGCGAACCGATCGGCGTCGTCGGCGCGATTACGCCGTTTAATTTCCCGATGAATCTGGTCGCCCACAAGGTCGGACCCGCGCTGGCCGCGGGCAATGCGGTCGTGCTGAAGCCCGCGCCGCAGACGCCGCTGTCGGCTTTTTTTGTCGCCAGGCTGCTCCATGAAGCGGGACTGCCGGGCGGGGCGTTAAACGTCGTGACGGGCGACGGCAAGCGCGTCGGCGAGCAGATCGTAGCGGACCGGCGCGTCGGCGCCGTGTCGTTTACGGGCAGCGCTGCCGTAGGCGAATTCATACGGGCCCGGGCCGGCCTGAAGCGGGTGACGCTGGAGCTCGGCTCGAACAGCGCCGTCATCGTCGACGACGGCGCGGATCTCGATGCCGTGGCTCGCCGCTGCGCGGAAGGCGCGTTCGGCTACCAAGGCCAGGTTTGCATCTCCCTGCAAAGGATATACGCGATGGCGTCGGTGGCCGACGAGCTGGCCGCGCGTATCGCGGAAGCGGCCTCGAAGCTCGTCTGGGGCGATCCGCTTGATCCGAAGACGGATTTATCGGCGATGATCTCGCCTCGGGAGGCGAAGCGCGCCGCGGACTGGATCGACGACGCCGTGAGCCGAGGCGCCATGCTGCTGGCCGGCGGCCCGCCGCAAGGCGGCATGCTGCCGCCCGCGGTGCTGACCGGCGTACCCGACGATGCCGTGCTGTCGCGCCGCGAAGCGTTCGCCCCCGTCGTGCTGGTGAACAAGGTTCATTCGATCGCGGAGGCCGTCAGCCGAGCCAACGATTCGGACTTCGGGCTGCAGGTCGGCATCTACACGAACCGGATCGATGCGGCGATGCAGGCGATGGAGGACCTCGTCGCCGGGACGGTGCTCGTGAACGACATCCCGACCTTCCGTCTCGACCATATGCCGTACGGCGGCGTCAAGCAGAGCGGATTGGGGCGCGAAGGCGTTCGCTATGCGATCGAGGCGCTCACCGAGCCGAAGCTCTTGATTTGGCGCTCGGCGGGCAAGTAGACGGGCGGGGAGGCAAGCGAGTTGCACTATTTGCGCAAATACCTGTCGAAATACGGCCTGCTTTTTACGCTGTCGCTCGCGCTTGTCGCGCTTGAAGGCGTCTGCGACCTGCTGCTGCCGACTTTGATGTCTCATATGATCGACCGGGGCGTGCTGACGGGAGAATTGAACGTTGTGGCGCATTACGGCATCTGGATGCTGGCGATCACCGCCGCCGGCGCGCTCTCCGCGCTCGGCCGCAACGTCGTCTCGAGCCGGGTGTCCCAGCGCTTCGGGGCGGATCTGCGCGGCGAACTGTTCCGACGCGTCCAATATTTGTCCCTCCGCGACGCGGACCGCTTCGACCGGGCGTCGCTCGTGACCCGGCTGACGAACGACGTCACCCAGGTGCAAAACTTCGCCAACGGCATGATGCGGATATTCGCCAAAGCGCCGCTTCTTTGCATCGGGGGGACTTTTCATGGCCGTTCGGCTTAATCCGCGGCTGTCGCTCGTGCTCGTCGTCGTCGTGCCGATCGTCGTTTTGCTGATCGTTTTGAACATGCGCGTCGGATTCCCGCTGTTTCTCAAGGTCCAAGCGGCGCTCGACCGGCTGAACGGCGCGATGCGCGAATATTTGTCGGGCGTGCGTTCGGTCAAGGCGTTCAACCGCTTCGGCTACGAAGCGGACAAATTCGAGGCGATTAACGGCGAATACCAGGCGCGTTCGACGACGACGCTCCGCGCCATGTCCGGCTTCGGGCCGGCGATCGCGCTCGTCGTCAACCTGGGCGTCGTCGCCATCGTCTGGCTCGGCGGCATCCGGGTGGACGCAGGCGGCATGCAGGTCGGCAACATCATCGCCTTCGTCAACTATATGACGCAGATTTTATTCTCGCTGATGACGATCTCTTGGGTGTTCAACATGTTCATCCGCGCGCGGGCTTCGTCGGGACGAATCTCGGAGGTACTGGCGTTTCCGGAAGGGGAATCCGCTTCCAAGCGCGACGATCCGGAAGCCGGAACGACTGTCGGCGCTTCGGTAGCCGGAACTCGAATGCCCTTTGCATCCGAAGCTTCCGCTGCTGCGGCAAGCGTCTCTTTCGAGGACGTCGGATTCTCGTACGAGGGCGCGGGCGGGGAGCGCGCGCTTCGCGGCGTGACGCTCGACTGCAATCCCGGAGAGACGCTCGCCATCGTCGGTTCGACCGGCGCCGGCAAGACCACGCTGGTGAATCTGGTGTCGCGCCTGTACGATCAGACGGAAGGCATCGTGCGCATCGGCGGCATCGATCACCGGCAGCTGGACGTATCGGATCTCCGCGACATGGTGGCCATCGTCCCGCAGCGAACCGTGTTGTTCACGGGAACGATCGCAGACAATTTGCGCTGGGGAGACGAGTCGGCTACGCAGTCGGATCTGGAGGCGGCAGCCAAGTCCGCCAGCGCGCACGACTTCATCATGGCGCTTCCTGAAGGCTACGATGCGATGCTTGGCCAGGGCGGCGTTAATTTATCAGGCGGCCAGAAGCAGCGGCTGTCCATCGCGCGCGCCTTGATCCGGCGCCCGCGGATTCTGATCCTCGACGACTGCACGAGCGCGCTCGACGCCGTCACGGAGAGCAAAGTCAAAGCGGCGCTCAAAGCGGACGGGTCGAAGCCGACCTGCCTGCTGATCGCGCAGCGTATTTCTTCCGTCATCGACGCCGACCGGATCGCCGTGCTCGACGACGGCGAGCTGGTCGGACTCGGCACGCATGAAGAGCTGCTGCGAGGATGCGCCGTGTATCGGGATATTTGCCGCTCCCAATTCGGAGAGGAGGCGATTCCGCATGCCTCAGGCATCTAATGGATCCAAAGAACGGCCTTCGGCGCCAACCGTACCGATGCGCGGACCCGGCGGACCTGGAAGCCCGGGCGGTTCGGGTGCCGGGCCGCGCGGGAGAGGGCCCGTGCAGAAGCCGAAGGCGTTCCGCGCGACCGTCCGCCGCCTGTTGTCCTATCTTAGGACGGAGCGAAGGCTGCTCGCGATCGTCTTCCTCTTCACGCTCGCGAGCGCAGGGGCCGCTCTCCTCGGCCCGTACTTGATCGGCCGCGCCATCGACGCGATGCACGGACAGGGCAGCGTCGATTTCGGCGCGCTTCATGCGCTGATCGCGTTAATGGCCGCCGCTTACGCGATGGACGCTTCCTTCACGTTCGTTCAAAGCTGGCTCATGGCCGGCGTCTCCCAACGTGCCGTGAGCAAGCTGCGGAGCGGCCTGTTCGCCAAGCTGCACGGACTGCCGCTGTCTTACTTCGACGCGCGCAGGCACGGAGAGATCATGAGCCGGCTGTCCAACGACATCGACAACGTGAGCACGAGCCTTTCGCAGACGGTCGTGCAGCTGATGTCGGGCGTCGTCGCGATCGTCGGCTCGCTGGTCATGATGCTTGTCCTCAGCCCGCTGCTCACGCTGGCCGGGCTCGTGACCGTGCCGCTCGTCTACCTGCTGGCGCGCATCGTTACGCGCAGGACGGGCAAACTTTTCAAAGAGCAGCAGGCCTACCTCGGAAGGCTTAACGGGCAGATCGAGGAGAGCGTCACCGGCCTTTCTCTCGTCAAAGCGTTCGGCAGGGAGCGCCGTTCGGTGGCCGAGTTCGACGAGGTCAACCGCAGCTTGAGCGAGATCGGCATCCGGGCGCAGATTTGGTCGGGGCTGCTCATGCCGCTGCTCAGCGTGATCAACAACATCGGCTTCGCGATGGTGGCCGTCGTCGGGAGCGTGCTGGCCGTCAAAGGCCACATTTCGGTCGGCGTCATCGCCAGCTTTTTTAAGCTATTCGCGGCAGTTTGCAAGGCCCCTGAACGATATCGCGAACGTGTACAACGTGCTTCAATCCGGCGTAGCCGGCGCGGAACGCGTATTCGAAGTGCTCGACGAGGCGGAAGAGACCCATGACCGTCCCGGCGCGACGGTGCTCAGGCCCGGGGCGCTGAACGTCGTCTTCGACAACGTATCGTTCGGGTACGATCCGGCGCGTCCGATTCTAAGCGGCGTGAGCTTCGAGGCGGAGGCGGGCAAATGCATCGCGCTCGTCGGCCCGACAGGTGCCGGCAAGACGACGATCGTTCAGCTGCTGAACCGATTTTACGACGTCACCGGAGGCCGGATTACCATCGGCGGACGGGATATTCGCGACTATACGCGGAGCAGCCTGCGCAGCGCCTTCGGCGTCGTGCTGCAGGATACGTACCTGTTCTCCGGGACGATCCGCGACAACGTCAAATACGGCAATCCCGGCGCGAGCGACGAGGAGATGATCGAAGCGGCGCGGCTCGTCGGCGCGGATGCCTTCGTCAGGCGGCTGCCCAAGCGGTACGACACGCCGCTCGCCGAAAACGGCGGCAGCTTGAGCCAAGGGCAGAAGCAGCTGCTCGCGATCGCCCGCGTGATGCTGGCTCGTCCGTCGATCCTGATTCTGGATGAAGCGACCAGCAGCGTAGACACCCGGACCGAACTGCAGATCCAGGAGGCGCTGCTTACGGTTATGAAGGGACGTACCAGCTTCGTGATCGCCCACCGTCTCAATACGATCCGGGGCGCCGACCAGATCCTCGTCGTCGCGGACGGCGGCATCGCCGAACGCGGGACGCACGAGGAGCTGCTGGCGCGCCGCGGCGCCTATTACCGCATGTTCGAAAGCCAATTCGGCGCCGGCGCCGCCCCTGGACTGTCCGGCGAGGCGTCGGTGTCGGAAACTTGACTCTAGCGGCATAACGGCCTATATTAGGTCAGTTGACTTTAAACCGGTTTTGAAAGGAAGGCACCCGAGATTGACATCGCAAGATGAAGGCGGCAAGCTGTTTTTGACGAAGATCTGGAAATGCAAAAGTCCCGACTGCAAAGCGTGGGTGCGCGAGGAATTCGCGACCGAGGAACAGAAGTGCCCGATGTGCAAGGGAGATATGCTTCGCACGATGAAGCATTTGCCCGCGCTCGTGAAAAAGGTGAAGTCGAAATCCCGCTGACAGGCGGCGAATCGAATGACCCCTCTCGGGTGTAATAAGCTATAATAGCTCTATTGGCTGCCTCCGCAGGATCGGGTAGCGCTCACTCGAGAGAAGGGAGACCGCCGTTATGTCCATACTCGCCAATTTTCCGCTCATCGCCGCGATCGTCTCCATTCTGTCCGCGCAGGCCGTCAAGGTGCCGATCCAATTCGTCGGCAGGCGCTCGTGGCAGGGCGGCATGGCTTTCAGCACCGGCGGCATGCCAAGCTCGCATTCCGCGGCCATGGCAGGCCTCGCGACCGCGCTCGGCATCGAGGACGGGCTCGATTCGCCGGCGTTCGCCGTCGCGGCCGTCGTCGGCATGATCATTATGTTCGACGCGGCCGGCGTCAGGCGGCATGCGGGACTGCAAGCGTCCGTGCTGAACCGGTTTCTGCGCAAAATGCCCGATTTGCACGGCGAGCTGCATCCGGTCAAGGAGCTGAAGGAGCTGCTCGGCCACCGGCCGATCGAGGTGTTCGCCGGCGCGATCTGGGGCATCGGCATCGGCGTTGCCGTCTACTATTTGTTCTATGCCTGATCGTTTGCCCGCAAACAAAGAAAGAGCCCGTCCCCCCGGCGCGATGCGCCAGGCGGACGGGTCTCTTTTCGTATGAGCGGCGGCGTTTACAGCTCCATACGGTCTCCCGGCTTGAGCACGGTACCTTTAATGCCTTTTTTGTTCAAGCGCGCGCGCATAGGCGGCCGCGTCCTGCCGAAGCGGCGGGAAGGTGTCGTAGTGAACGGGGACGACCTGCTTGGGCTTCAGCCATTCGGCCGCCGTCAGCGCGTCCTCCGGACCCATCGTGAAGTGATCGCCGATCGGGATGAACGCCAGATCGATCTCGTGGCGCTCGCCGATCATTTTCATATCGCCGAACAGACCCGTATCGCCCGCATGCAATATCGTCAGCTCGCCCCACGTGACGATCAGTCCAGTCGGCATCCCCAGGTAGACGATGCGCCGCTCGTCCGTCAGCGTATATCCGGAGCTATGGAACGCCTGAACCATTTTAACCTTCGCGTATCCGAGATCGTAGGTACCGCCGATGTTCATGCCGACCGCGTCGGCGACGCCCTGCCAGCCCAGAAAGGTCGCCAGCTCCGGCGTGCCGACGACCTGGGCGCCCGTTCGCTTCGCGATCGCGACCGTGTCGCCGACGTGGTCGCCGTGGCCGTGGGTGAGCAGGATGTGGTCCGCCTGAATATCGTCCGCCGATGCGGCCGCAAGCGGGTTGCCGGTGAGGTAAGGATCGATGATAAGCGAGCGGCCGCCTTGTTCGAGCTTTACGCATGCATGTCCGAGAAAAGTGACGATCAAGCTGATTCCCTTCTTTCCGTCAAAGTAGGATAGGTCCGCAATCTTTAAATATACCCGGGCCTGCCGTAGCCTAAACTACGGAGACAGGCCCTTGACCAAAAAGGAAACGGTCGCTTCGCGCTCCGCCTCGTCGTCCCATCCGGGCTCGCCGGACATGAGCATCCTCGACAGCACGTAGCCGATCAGCGTCGATGCCGTCAGACGCGCGACCGTATGCGGGGGCAAGGGGGCGATCTTGCCCGCCTGCTGGAACTTCTCGATCGCGGCCGTCACGCGTTCGAGCACCTGCGTCAGGATGATCGATTTGAACCGTTCGCGCATCTCGGGGTGGAAGGGAAGCTCTTGTGCGACTATGCGGAACAGACGCTTGTTGCGGTTCACGAACGCGAGGCGATTGTCGATCATGCGGCGGACGAACTGCTCGAAGCTGTCGTGCTCGGCATCCAGCACGTCGCCGAATCCGCGGATGACGAACGGGGCGATCATCCGCATCATGGCCGGGGTGACGATGGACACGAGCAAGTCTTTTTTGGTCCGGTAATGCCTGAAAATCGTCCCTTCCGCGACACCTGCAAGCTGCGCGATCTCGCTTGTGGAGGACCCGGCGTACCCCTTCTCGGCGAACACCTCGATCGCGGCTGCCAAGATGCGCGCCTGCTTCTCCGTCTTCACCGGCTGGCCATCGCCGAGCGATCCCTCGCGCAGCAGCTCTTCCATCCATGGCTCTGTCTGGCCGTCGTTCGCGTCCATCAAGCTGTCTCTCCTTCATTCGCCTTGAAGCCGTGGCGCGCTGCGCCAGGCAACGCCTAGTCCCCATATCGTACCATACGGCCAGCCGATGCGCTAAACGGCCCGCTGCTTCTTGAGCGCGACGACGTTCAGCGCCGCGAACAGCAGGGAGAAGCCGAGAAGAACGGCGACGTCGACCGCGATGCCGCGGAAGCCTTCGCCTCTGATCATAATGCCTCTAAGCGCTTCCCCGCCGTAATAGAGCGGCATCAAATACGTCAGCTTGTGCAGCCAGGGCGACATGCCGTCGAGCGGGAACAGTCCGGAAAAGAAAGCCTGCGGCACGATGACGATCGGCACGAACTGGATGATCTGAAATTCGGAGCCCGCGTACGCGGAGAGCAGCGTGCCCAGCGTGAGCGCCGCGAGCGTCAGCAGCAGGTTGACGAGCAGGATGAACCAGATGGAGCCGGTCATGAACATGCCGAGCGCATAGATCGCGAAGCAAGCGACGAGCGCCGACTGCAAGATCGCGAACAAGCTGAAGCCGCCCAAGTATCCGAGCACGACCTCGTGCCGGCGGATCGGCGTCGCCATGAGCCGTTCCATCGTGCCCGTCGTGCGCTCTCGCAGAAAAGCGACGCCCGCGAGCAAAAAGACGAAGAAGAAGGAGAAAAAGCCGATCATGACCGGCCCGAAGGCGTCGAAGGAGGACATCCCCGGCTTGCCGTGGAGATAAGCGATCTCGGGCTGAAAAGCGGCTGCGGCGGCCGTACGCTGCATGGCGGATACGGCAAGCAGCACGGCGCGGCTGCGCGACGGATCGCTGCCCTCGAGCAGCAGGGTCGGCTTGCCGTCCGATACCGTCAAGACGGCGTCAAGCTTGCGGCCGTCCAGGTCGGATCGCGCGTCGGCTTCTGAACGGTAGGAGACGATGTCGACGGTCGATGCTTTTAAGGCAGCGGACATCGCGTCGGGCAAGCCGGCCGTTCCGATCTTGGGCACGCTGCCGGTGCCGCCGAAGATGCAATAGACCAGCGTGAGGATGAAGAGCGGCGCGACGAACAGCAGCGCCAGCGTACGTTTATCGCGCATGAACTGCCTGAAAATGCGTACGGACAAAGCGCGTGCCCTCATGAGCGGTCACCTCCCAGGCGGATAAAGGCTTCTTCGATCGTCGCCGCCCCGGTGTTCGCCTTGAGGGCGGCCGGACTGCCGACGGCGGTCAGCGAGCCGTCCCGGATCAGGCCGATCCGGTCGCAGCGCTCGGCTTCGTCCATGACGTGCGTCGTCAGCAGGATCGTCGTGCCGCGCTCGCGCAGCGCGAGCAGAGAAGCCCATATGGACACGCGCAGCGCCGGATCGATGCCCACGGTCGGCTCGTCGAGAATGAGCAGCTCGGGCTCGTGGAGCAGCGCGACGGCGAGCGACAGGCGGCGCTTCATGCCGCCGGAGAACCGCGAGACGAGCTTGCCTGCGTCCTGCGTCAAGCCGACGGTCGCGAGCGCGTCGCCGATTCGTTCGGCGAGGCGGGCGCCGCGCAGCTCGAACATCGCGCCGAAAAACATCAGGTTTTCCTTCGCGGTGAGCTCGCCGTACAAGGCGTCGGACTGCGCCATATAACCGATCTTGCCAAGCAGCGGCAGCGAGGGCACAAGGTTGCCAAGCACCGTGATCCGTCCGCCGTCCGCGGCGTCGATGCCGGTTATGAGCTTGATCAGCGTCGTCTTGCCGGAGCCCGAGGGACCGAGCAGGCCGAACAGCTCTCCGCGGCGGATTCGCAGCGAGATCTCTTTTAATATCGGTCGGTTGCCGAAGCTGCGGGATACGCCTTCGAGCATGATCGCGTCCTGCAGATCGAGTTGGGTAGACGTACCGTCGTGGCGTGCTTCCTTGGGCCGGGCTGCCATCTCATCATCTCCATGTGAGTGAGTATTTACTCATTATTAACATCATCTTATCAAGAGAGATCGGAGAGGGGAAGCCCGTGTTGGGGAAATCGATAGTCCTTTTTTGGCAAAGAAAACGGATAGACATAAAAAAAAGATGACCCTGAATGATACGAGGGCCACCTTCATGCATCCTTTAATCAACAAAGTTTAAAAATCCATTGAACGAAAAATAACGCCATGATACAATCATGAGCGCTACCGGGAAAAACAAAATATGATCGATCCAATTATACTTCCACTTTAATTGTATAATTGGAGCTTTGATTTGTCAAGTAGCGATTTTGGCCTCTTATTTTCACCATCTCTCGCTCATTGAGCAGAAAGCAGGGATCTATGTCAGCTTCAACGTCTTCTAAACCGGTCGCATCCGTAGAGAAACCATTTTCGCTAAAAGCCATTCTGCCGCCGCTAATGGCGATTATCGTCGGCATGATCATGGTTATTCTGGACAGTACCGTCGTAAACAATGCGATACCGAAGCTCGTCGACTATTTTCATACAGACTTGAAGACCATTCAATGGACCGTTACCGGTTATACGCTTGCCTTGTCCGCCGTTATCCCGCTGGCGGGCTGGATGACCGATAAATTCGGCTCCAAGCAGATTTTCATGATTACGATAGCCCTCTTTACCGTCGGCTCGCTGCTTTGCGGCATCGCGCAAACGCCGGAGCAGCTCATCGTTTTCCGCGTCGTTCAGGGCTTGGGCGGCGGCATGGTCGCTCCGATCGGGATGGCCATGGTGTTCAAGATCGCGCCGCCGGAGCGCCGCGGTTCCATCATGGGCGTCCTCGGCATTCCGATGCTGATGGCGCCGGCGTTCGGTCCGGTGCTGTCCGGATGGCTGGTCGATTCGGTCAGCTGGCACTGGATTTTTATCATCAACCTGCCGATCGGCATTCTCGCCTTGGTGCTCGCATCTAAATATTTGCCGCGGTCCGATCGCCATGCGGCGCCGCATCTGGACGTCGTCGGCATGTGCCTCGCCCCGATCGCCTTTTCCATGCTGGCATACGGCGTCAGTGAAGGCGGGACCAGCTGGTCGCAGACTTCTACGATTACGGGCCTGACGGTCGGCGGCATCGCGCTCATCGCTTTTATTTTCGTGGAGCTGAGGCAGAAGCAGCCGCTGTTGGAGCTGAAAGTGTTCAAATCGTCAGACTTTACGCGCAGCATCGTCTTGACGTGGATCGTTCAGCTCGCGCTGTTCGGCGCGATGCTCATCGTGCCGTTGTATCTGCAACTCGTCATGCACTATTCCGCGCTTGAGACGGGCTGGATCCTGATGCCGCAGGCGCTGTGCGCGGGTCTCGGCATGCCGATCAGCGGGCGGCTGTTCGACAAGATCGGCGCGCGACCGCTCGCTTTTGCCGGATTGACCGTCATATCCGTGTCGCTGTTCGTATTGTCCGGCATCACGGTGGGCACCCCGCTGTGGAAGATCATCCTGTGCATCTGCTTCATCGGTCTCGGCATGGGCTTCTCCATGATGCCGCTCAATACGCATGTGTTGAATGCTGCGCCTCGGCGCCTCGTGAGCCGCGTCACGCCGCTGACGACGGCCGCCCAGCAAGTCGTCGTCTCGTTCGCGGTCGCGGGATTGACCGGCTATTTGACGTCGCAGATCGCATCGCATGCCGCCAGCGCGCGAGCGGACGCTAATCCTCTCGGCGCCGTCGTCGCGGGTTACGGCGATACGTTCTTCTTGTCCGCGTGCATCGTGACCGCGGGCGTCGCGCTCACGCTGCTGCTCCGCAAGCCGAAGCAGCAGGATGAAGGGGCGGCTGGCGGGGACAAACCGGATCCCGCCATGATGGCGGGACATTAAGATTGCGTAGCGCCGCGAGATCCGCTCCAGGACGTTCGGCGGATCTCGGTAGCGGTGCGTCCCGTCGTCTCCTTGACCAGGCGGGCCAGATGATGCGAGGTTTTAAAGCCGCATCTCAGCGAGATCTCCGATACGGTCAGGCCCGTATAAGTCATCAATTCGACGGCACGGTTCACGCGATATTGCCATAAATAGTGAATCGGGGACGTTCGCTCATGCTTCTTGAACAAGCGGACGAGATGCTCGGGCGACGATCCGGCGGCGCTCGCGAGCTGCGATAAAGACATTTCCTCGGCGTAGTTATCGTGGATCATGGCGAGCGCCGCGTATACGGCAGGGTGCTTCTCGCGCATCAGCATCGCCTTCGCGGATTCGCGCGGATAAAGATGCATGGCGGCGAGGCCGAGGCTCCGCACGTCCGCATCCGTCTGGGCGCCTTGACGATTCAAGCGGATCATGAGATCGGTAAGGAGGTTCATCTCTTCCGATAGCGGCAAGCATTCGGGCAGGCCGTCCAGCGCTTCGACGGACGCTGCCGGCAAGTCCTCGAAATGAACGGCGATCCAGCGATGCCAGGTGTCTTCGCTTTTCGAAAAGACGAACGTCTCCTCCAAGCCAGGCTTCAGCAAGATGACGTGCCCGGGCGTTACCCGCAGCTGGCGGCCGGGCAAGGTCACGGTCATCTCTCCGGCATACAGCATGACGAGCTGGATGTCCTGCTGAATGCGCGGTCCGAACCGGCTGCCGGGCGGGTAAACGATCGAACCGGCTACGGCATGGGTCAACCGGTCGAACGAAAAATCGGGCATTCCGGACGTCATGACTAATCACCTCTACGCCTATCTTAATGAGGTTGGCGCTGTGAATCAACGAGAGATACAAATAATTGAGGTTTTCTTCAGAACATTGTCAAGGACAGATACAAAAATGCTAATCCGATGCATGGAGATCTTCGCGGAGAACCTTTACATTGGTACTATTCCAACCAGTAAAGGGAGCGTGTCCGGCATGCCTGTCTTCTATACGCCAAAATCGAGAGCCCACGATCGTCATCTCGTAACCGTCGAGGAATACAAGCATTATCATCGCGAAGGCTTTCTCATCGTCCGGGGGGTTGCTCTCCAATGAAGTCATCGGGGGAGTTGTACGCTTTAGCCGAACGGACGCGGATGCAGAAAAAACAACAGGCTGCCGTGCAGGAAAACAGCCGGGATCCGTTGAAAGAAGCGTTTGCGCAAGCGACGCGCGTGCATATGCTCTCCCGGATCGATGCCGCCGCCGAGCAGGGCATGCTGAACGCGCGCTTGCTGGACGTCGTCGAAGCGCTGGTCGGCCCCGACGTTTACGCGCTGCAATCGATGATGTTCCTGAATCCGCCCGGCAAAGGCGGACAAGGCTGGCACCAGGATGCTTGCTACATCAAGACCCATCCGGACACGCTGATCGGCGCGTGGATCGCGCTCGAGCGGGCGGACGAGGAAAACGGCTGTCTGTGGGTCGTTCCGGGTTCGAATCATGAGCCCGTTTATCCGCCGGAGGAGATTGGCGGCGGAAACGTGCACGCGGTCGATGCCTTTCAGGATTTGCACGCGGTGCGCAACGTCAGCCATCTGGACGACGAAGTGAACACTTTATCCCGCGTCGTTGCCCGGTATCCTTCGCCGATACCGGTCGTGCTTGAGCCGGGAGACGTGCTGTTTTTCGATTCCCATCTGTTCCATCGCTCGTATCCGAACAAGACGGCTGACCGGTTCCGCCGATCCTACGTGTGCCATTACTGCAACGCAAGATCGTGGGTGCCTTGGGATCATGACGGGTTTGAAGGAGACTCGGGCAATGCCAAGCAGATACTCGCACGCGGCGCCACGCATCTGCCGTATGCCTCGCCGTCGTTCGGGACGGAGGTTTATTTGGCGGAAAAGGGAGAGGAAAGCGGCGGCGTGCGCATGATGGGGATGCCTAACGGGATGATGATGCCGGTCGCGGAAAGCAAGGATGAATAGCGATCCAACAAGAGAGGATGAATCGGGATGCGGCTTCGATTTTTCAAAACGCTGTGGGGAATGGAAGGCGATTTGGCCGAACAGGTGAATCGCGCGGCCGAAGCGGGATATGACGGCATCGAGGCGCCGGCGCCCGAACCGGGGCAGGCAGAGGCGTTCGGCGGCTTGCTCGAGGAGCGCGGGCTCGGATACATTGCGCAAATCTTTACGAGCGGGGATCACGCGGCGAGCTTCGCGGAGCAAGCGGCCTACGCCGCCGGCTTCAAGCCCGCGCTGATCGTCTCGCACAGCGCGCGCGACAGCATGACCGAAGCGGAGCAGGACCGCTTCTTCGGGGCCGCGCTGGAGACGGAGTCGCGTATTGGCGTTCCGATCGGGCACGAGACCCATCGGCAGAGAGCGATGTTCACGCCATGGACGACGTCCAGGCTGCTGCGCAAGTTTCCGGAGCTGCGCATTACGGCCGATTTCAGCCATTGGATGAACGTGTGCGACTCGCATCTCGGAGATCAAGAAGAGCATCTGGCGCTGGCGATCGAACGCGCCGTCCATATTCACGGGCGGATCGGCTATCCCGAAGGGCCGCAGGTGCCTCATCCGGCGGCTCCGGAGTATCGAACGGAGCTGGCGATCTATCTCGGATGGTGGGAACGGATACTGAACGCGAGGCGTAAAAGCGGCGCGGCGCAAGCTACGTTTACGGCAGAATTCGGACCCCCGGGCTACATGCACACGCTGCCGTTTACGAACGCGCCGGTCGCCGATCTTTGGGAAGTCAACCAGTGGATGACCGATTGCGTGCGCGAACGATTTTCAAAATAAACGCGGGCCGCCTTGCAGGTGGCCCTTTTTTTACGTCCGCTTAGGCGACATGCGCTGCCGGGCGATCGTATGCCTCCGACTCGGAGCGCATATAAAGCGTCAGGCCCGCGATGACGAACGCGCCGCCGGTCAGCTGCCAGACGCCGAGCGCTTCGCCGAACAGGAACAAGCCCAATATGCTCGCGCCGACCGGCTCCGCCAGCACGCTCATGGAGATCGTCGCCGGCTTGACGTAGCGAAGGAGCCAGTTGAAGATCAAATGGCCGAATACGGTAGGGACGATCGCGAGTCCCGCGAAAACTCAGCCATTCGCGCGGGGGATACCCGGTCATGTCCTCGCCTGTCCCGACGTTATACAAATAAAAGCAGAGGGCCGTAACGGCGAATACGACCAGGCTGTATAAGAAGGAAGGCACGCGCTCCAAAATTCGTTTGGCGAGCAGCATGTTGACCGCGACGGCGACCGTGCCGAGCAAGGACAGCAGGTCTCCCGTAAGCGCGTCTTTGGACAGGCCCGAATCGCCGGCTCCGACGATCGCGATGCCGATGAGCGCGGCGGCAAGCCCTGCGAGCGCCTTGCGCGAGAGGCGGTCCCTGAACAGGAAGTAGGCGCCGATCATGACGAATACGGGCTCGAGCGACAGGATCAGCGTCGAGCTGGCGATCGACGTGTAGCCGAGGGAAGCCATCCAAAGCAAAAAGTGCAGGGCAAGAAAGAAGCCGGCCGCGAGCAGCAGCCACCAGTCGGCAAGCTTGATCGCCCGAAGCGCGCGAAGCTGCTTGCCGCCCGTAAACGGCAGCATGAGGACAAGCGTGAACAACATGCGCCACATGCCCTGCACGGATACGGGGGCGTCCGAATAGCGGACGAGGATCGGCGCGAACGAGATGGCGATCATGCCGACGAGCAGCGGGATGGCGGGGGCGACGGGAGGCTTTGGAGAGATCGGGTTCAAAGAAGGCACGTTCCTTTCGGCAGGCAAGCATAAATTAATTATTTTAAATGCGAAAAGGGCCGTCCGCAACTGGAAGCTGAAGCCAGCGCGCCGGCTGCGCCGCGCTGCCGCCGGGGGGGGCCGAGCCGTTTGCTATTTTGCGCAGATTATCCATAATAAAAGGATCGGCTTCATACACATTTTTTAACGGAAGTGATCCATACGTGACTTCGTTTTTGCAGCTGAATACGATTTTTATCAGCATGATCATGGAGGCCATTCCGTTCGTGCTGATCGGCGTGCTGGTGTCCGGCGTCATCCAGACGTTCGTGACGGAAGCTTGGATCGCCAGAATCATGCCGCGCAACGTCCTGCTGCGGACCTGCTTCGGCTGCGGCATCGGCCTGTTGTTCCCTTCCTGCGAATGCGGGATCGTCCCGATCACCCGCAGGCTCGTCATGAAGGGCATGCCGCTGAACGCCGGCGTTGCCTTCATGCTCTCGGGGCCGATCGTCAATCCGATCGTCCTGTTCGCGACGTTTATCGCCTTCGGCAACGACTGGCGGATGGTCGGCATTCGCGCGGGACTGGCGATCGCGGTCGCCTTCTGCGTATCGCTCTCCGTCGCGCTGATCTTCCGCGGCCCGCAGCTGCGCCAGGCGACGGCGACCGCAGACGCATTCGCCGCGCCGGTCGCGGCCGCGCTCGAGCCGTCGATCGCGGCGGCCGCCAAGCCGACGGTCGGCGCCAGGCTGTCCTCGGTCGTATCCCACGGCATCGACGAATTTTTCGATGTCGGCAAGTACCTGGTCATCGGCGCTTTTCTGGCCGCGGCGATGCAGACGTACATTCCGACTTCGTACCTGCTTGAGCTGGGCAGCGATCCGCTGAAGGCGTCGCTCGTCATGATCGTGCTCGCTTTCGTCATGTCGGTCTGCTCGGAGGCGGATGCGTTTATCGCGTCGTCGTTCCGCAGCAGCTTTACGGTCGGATCGCTGTCCGCCTTCATGGTGTTCGGTCCGATGATCGACATTAAAAACACGCTCATGCTGCTCAGCGCCTTCCGCACGCGGTTCGTCGTATCGCTGATCGCGCTCGTGGCGGCGTTTACGATTGCCGGCTCTTTGATCGTAGGGAGGTTGTTCGGATGATCCGATTCGCGATTCTGTTCGGCCTGGCGTTCATGTTTCTGCTGCTGCACCGGACCGGCGATCTGGACAAGTACATTAACATGAGATACGCCTACCTGTCGGTCAGCGCGATCGTGCTGCTGGCGCTGCTCAGCTTGTATCAATTCGTCAAAGTATACCGTGCGGAAAGAAGATCCGAGGAAGCAGCGGCGCAAGCGGCGATAGCGGAATCGGAGGGCGTTCTCGCGAACGAACATAAGCATGCGGTCCAAGATCGTCAAGACCATCCCCATCGCCATCTTGATCGACACAGTCTCGACCACGTCCACGATCATGGGCACGATCATGGGCACGATCATGGGCACGATCATGGGCACGATCACGGCCACGATCTTAATGCGCATGCGGGCCACTCGCATATCGGACGCACCAAATGGCGGCGCGGCTTTACCTATCTCGTGCTCGCAGTGCCGATCTTTACCGGCATTTTTCTACCCGTCGCGACGCTGGATTCCAGCTTCGTCAAGGCGAAGGGATTCTCCTTTCCCGAGCTCGATCAGCGCCGCAAGGATGCCGGCTATCACCAGTTTTTGCGTCCGGATACAAGCGTGTTTTACAGCGCCGAAAATTACGACAAGGTCAAACGGAAGGACATGGCCGACTTTGCGGACCAGCCTAACGTCGAATTGAACGATCATAACTATTTGAAGGGCATGGAGGTCCTGTACAATTACGCGGACGAATTCGCGGACAAAAAAGATAACGTTCGACGGCTTCGCCTACAAAGGAGAAGAGGTCGGGGCTACGTCCTACTTCGTTTTCCGCTTCGGCTTCATTCACTGCGTCGCCGATTCCGGCGTGTTCGGCATGCTCGTCCAGATGCCGGCCGGCACGAAGCTGTCGGACGACGATTGGGTCCGCGTTACCGGCAAGCTGACGCGCGAGTACTACCAGCCGTTCAAGCAGATGATTCCGGTGCTCAAGGTCAACGAATGGGAGCCGATCGACAAGCCCGACGATCCGTACGTCTATCGGAATTTCTGACGAAGAGCGCTTTCACTTCTCGGCGCGGGATGCTATCATGGTAGCAAGGCAAGGAGATGAAGAAGATGACAACCGACAACGATCTTAAAGAAGAGCAACAGAACCCGGACGCGCAGGCGGCCGGATCGGACAAGACCGAAGCCGATAAGGCGCAGGAGCTCATCGCGGCTGTCCATTATAACGGCATGACGGCCTTGAAGATGGAATTCGGCGATCAGCAGGTCGAAGGCCAGGTGATGAACCACGAGGCTTACGGTCCGATTTTTACTTATATGGTGAAGTCGCCCGAGGGCAAGCCTTACGTCAGCGGATTTTTCCTGCGCGAGATGATCGCGGGCTTCCAGACGAAGCAGGATCCTTCGCAATGGCTGTCATCCTTTTTCGTCGATTTGATGAAGTCGCCGGAGGGCAGGCTGCTGCCGATGCCACCGCAGTCGGAGGACGAGGCGAAGGCGCTGATCGACAAGATCATCGTCCCGCACTGCGTCAAGTCGGTGCGCGAGGAGTTCGCGCCGGAGCCGGTGCATGCGGATCTCGAGCTTCACGAGGAGCACGGTCCGGTCGTCGAGGCGGGCTTCCCCTCGATCACGGAAGGGAACAACGTTTGCGCGATGCCGCTGCATTTTTTGATGGCGCATTATTTGCTTAACCGCGACCCGGCCGATTTGTTGATTCAAGGTTTGTACCGCATCCGCGAAGAGCACGGGCTCGATTGATTCGACGGCATGCCAAGCCGGCGTCCCCTTCGACTAGCGAAGAGGGCGCCTTCTTTTTGCCGATCCATCGTTGCATTTGTCTGGGGAAAGGGGATTATGCATGAACGGAACGATCGAATGGCCTTCGGGCGCGAAGCAGATCGTCGAGGAGGGGGCGGGCGAGGCCGGCGCTGCCGCCGGATTTTCCCTGTCGGCCACTATCGTATTCGGCATCGGATTGATCGTCACCGTGCTGATCGTCGTCTCGATCTATAAGAGACGCAGGAAATAAAAAGAGACGAAACGCTACATAGGCAAGGTATAATCGAAGCGTTACCGCTGTAAATTGGTAGGGCAAGCGCATCCGTATGAATCGGCAGGCGACCATCTCGACGGAGGTACGCAGGATGAGGCAGCTTAGCAGACGGACAGGGCGAGCAGGGATCGCCGCGACGATAATGTTTTTGTCATGGGGGGAGCTATGCCGCGGCTGCCGATCCGGCAGACGCTTCGGCGCCGCCGGCGGCGCAGAGCGAAGCCGCGATTCTCGTCGAGCAGCATACGGGCAACGTACTCTACGTTAAAAACGGCGACGAACGGCTGTATCCGGCCAGCATCACGAAGATCTTGACGGCCATCATCGCCTTGGAGCGATCTTCGATGAGCGATATCGCGACCGTCTCCAAGACCGCGCGCGGCGAGGAAGGCACCCGCGTCTATCTTGCCGAAGGCGAACGGGTCTCGATGGAGAAGCTGCTCTACGGCATGATGCTCAATTCGGGCAACGACGCGGCGACCGCGATCGCCGAGCAGATCGACGGCACGAAGGAGAAGTTCGCCGAGCGGATGAACGCGTTCATGCGGGACACGATCGGGGCGTACGGCTCCAACTTCGTCAACCCGTCCGGGCTGCCCGATCCGAACCAGTACACGACGGCATCCGATATGGCCATGCTGGCCAGATACGCGATGGACAACGAAACGTTTCGGAAAATCGTGTCCACGCGCAAGCTGCCTTGGTCGGGACTCGAATGGACATCGACGCTCGAAAATCACAATAAAATGCTGACCGACTATCCGGGCGCCACCGGCATCAAAAACGGCTACACGATCGCGGCCGGCAACACGCTTGTCGGATCGGCCGAGCGGGACGGCATGTCGCTGATCGGCGTCGTGCTGAAGGCCGGTTCTAAAAATATCGCCTATGCGGACATGGCCGCGATGCTCGATTACGGATTCGCGAACTTCGGCGTTCGGATGCTGTTCGCCGAGGGCGAGCGCTACAAGCTGCAGGACGAGGCGGGGAACGAAAGGGAGTGGGTCGCTGAACAAGCGATTTGGGGCGTATATCCGAAAAACGCGTCGCCCGTCTTGAAAGTCGACGCCTACGGACAGGTCGTTTTAGAGAGCGAGCGAGGAACGTTTTTCGCCGGCGAGCTGTCGCCGGTTAAAAAAGAAGTCGCGATTTCGGCTTTTTCGGGTCAAGGCGAATCGAACGGAAGTCAGGCTGACCATATCGCCGCCGCGAAGTCGAAGTCTTCGATGCCCGTCTATGCGCTCGGCGCCGGCTTGTTGCTGGCCGCGGGCGCAGCCGCCCTGGCGCGCCGGCGCGCCAGGCGCGTCCGGTATCCGGCTATGCCCCCTTACGATCGCGACTAATCGATGCATATATAAGGAGAGCCGGCTTAAGCCAGCTCTCCTTCTAATACGGAAGCCTCCGCGTAGCTAATCGTTTTCCGAAGCGAAATGGCCATGTCCCGCTTGATCTCTCCCCGCTCGTACAAAGCTTGAATCTCGTCCCGTTCGACCTGGTAAGCCCGCAGTTGGATCTCCTGACGGAGCTTGCGCTGAAGCAGCTCGTCTTCCGGATCTTCGTTTTTGCGGGATATCGCCCGTATGATCTCCCTGTATTGGCCGATGACGTTGAGCGAAGCTTTTCGATTGTCCTTCGTCATCTGCGCGCGGATCGAGCCCATGGCGGCCTGGCACGTTCTCAGCTTCGTTTTACGGATGATGCTCTTGTCCAGCCTGGGCTCGACTTCCTTCGGCTTAATAATCGCCGACCCCAGCTTTCTAAGTCCCCGGGTCAGGAGGAGGATACGCATTCTGGATCGCCGCGAGAGCGCCTCCTCGAGCGCGGCGAACGAATCGTTGAACCGGTTCGCCACATAGTCGGGAATTTCGCCGGCTTTGAACATCCGCGCGATTTCTTTGCGTTCCGCCTGGAGTCCGATCAGGCGAGCCTGGTTTTCGGCGACGGCGAGCTCGATGCCTTCCGCTTGTTCTTCTTCGTGAAGGGACAAGCGTCGCATTCTCGCTTCGTATTGGGCGATGACGGCATGAGAGGCATGGCGATTGTCTTCGTTCATCGATTCGGCAACGAAACGCAGCGCCGCCTTGATCGTGGCGATACGCGCCGCGTTGAGCTTTTCCTCTTCGTCGGTCGGGCCTTCGCCCGCATTGCGGGTGAGCAGCGGCAGGGAGATGCTGGCGACGAGAAGGCTGATCAAGATGACGCCGGCAGCCAAAAACAAGATAAGGTCGCGCTCGGGAAACGCGTCGCCGTTGTCCAGCACGAGCGGAATCGAGAAAGCGCCGGCCAGGGTGACGGCGCCTCTCACGCCGGACAGCGACGTTAGTACCGACATGCCGAGGCCTTCGCGCATCGAACGTCCGTTTTTCCGCGAAAATCGGTTTTCCCAAAACAAGTACACCCACAAAAAGCGAATGACGATGAGCGATACGAAAATGACGGCGATGTAGCCGATGACGATGCCGTTGTTGATCGGACTCTCGAAAAAGATGACATTGACGACGTCGGGCACCTGCAGGCCGAGCAGTAGAAAAACGAGTCCGTTTAACACGTATAAAATGACGGACCAGGTGCTTTTCGATACGATCTGAAGCTTGACCATACGGGACTCCATGCGATCCTTCTCGACGGCATGGACGACGCCGCCGGCGACGACGGCGAGAATGCCGGACAATCCAAGCTCCTCCGCCGCGAGGAAGATGAGGAAGGGCGTTAGGATCAGAATGAGCATATGTACGGTGACGTCCTCCATGCCCCAACGCCTCAAAAACAGCCGCAGCCGGATGAGCAGCGCGGCAATCAGCGTGCCGCAAAGCAGGCCGCCCAGCGAGATCAGCAGGAAGCTGCCCGTAGCGTTAATAAGCGAGAAGGAGCCGGTGACGGCGGCGGCGATCGCGAACTTGAACGCGACGAGACCCGATGCGTCGTTCATGAGCGCTTCGCCCTCGAGCAGGCGCAAAATCCGCTTCGGCAGCGACACGCGCCCTGCCATCGACGTCACTGCGACCGCGTCCGTCGGCGATAATATCGCGGCAAGCCCGAAGGCGGCGGGAAGCGGGATCGATGGAATCATCGCATGAACGATATAGCCGACGCCAACGGTCGTGGCAAAAACGAGGCCGAGCGCCATCAGCAAAATGGGAACGCGAAGCGCCCATAGCTCGTCCCGCGGCGTTCTTTGTCCGTCGTTGAACAACAGCGGAGCGATGAACAGCACGAAAAACAATTCCGGATTCAGCGTAAAATGATGTTCGAGCGGCAGCATCGCGAGCGCCATGCCCAGCGCGATCTGCACGAGCGGCAGGGGAACGGCGGGCAGGAGCCGATTGACGATGTTGGATAAAGCGATAATCGCGAGCATGAATAAAATAATTTCGAACACTTCCATGAACTAAACCTCCGCGCGCGATATCGGAAAAATGATTTCCTACATATACTACCCGCAAACGGAAATTCAGATCAATTTCATGCATCGAAAAAAGGACCGCCCGGGGCGGTCCTTCACGAACGCTGCGTCATGAAGCGACGCGTTATTTGGATTCGCCGTTCAAATAATTGAAGAAGGGCACATCCGTCCAAAAGTCGTAGCTCTCCACGGATACGCTTGGATCGATCTGACGGAAGCCGGCAGCGACGGCTTGCGAGTCGCTTTGAAGCGAGAACGATTGCGCATAATAATGGCCGTGCTCGATTTTGTTGTTCGTAATCTTACGGTAGCCCGGAAGTTCGGTCAGCGAATAATAAAGCGGCTGCCACCACGAGCCGTACAGCAAGCCCTGTTGGTCGTCTTCGTTTTTCTTGGCATAAGCCGCGACGATGCCGTCGAACCGCTGCTTGTCGGCCGTATTCGCGAATTCGAGCGCAAGGTCGTACTCCTTGGCATATTCAATGTAGTTGCCGTTGGCGATCTGCTTGACCGTGTATAGATCGGACTCGCCGGGTTCGCCCCATTCCTTCAGATAAATAAAGGCGGACGTTTTAGGCTCGAACTGTACTTTGGCGTCGATGCCTTCGCTGCGGAGCAGTCCGATCAGCTGAAGAGCGTGCTTCAGGTCGGAGTGGCCGTATACGAGGGACAGGCTGTCGACGAAGTTCGCTTCGTACCGGCTGTCCTTGAGATTGTAACCGGTGACGATATTGCGCTCCAGCGCGGCGTCTACGACCGCCTGCAGCTCCGGTGACTGAATGATGTCCGATTGCGAGAATGCATCCTGGAGTTTCGCGTAGATGTCGGCGTCGGAGGCGTAGCCGAGGAAGTGCTTGTAGAGACCTTGAACGGTAATCGTCTGGCCGATGAGCACCTCCGCGAGCTCGCGCGATGCGATGCCCTTAAGCTTAATCTCTTTGTAATAGGAGGAAGGCAGGAGGCCGGAGTCGATCGCGGCCGCCAGCTCTTGCGCGGCCGTCGTGCCGAGCCATTCGGGCTTCAGCTTGACCTTGGCCAGCGCGGCCGCCGTCTTGGAAGCCGGATAGGTATAAGCCAGCTCCTTGAGGCCGGCCGCTTTGACCGCGATTTGGGCGGCGTTGATCGCGGAGAGGCGTTGTCCTGCGGCTACCTTATCGGAAGTGATGACACCGAGCGCGTACAAAGCCGCTGCATCCGCGTAGAGCGGGTCGGAGGGGCCGAGGTCGGCGAATGTATGGGGCTTCTCGGCGGGCTGCGCCTTCAAGGCTTCGGCCAGCGCGGACAAAAACTCGCCTTTGGTCAAGCCTGCGGAAAGCGAGATCGAATATTTGTCCTTTAAAAAAAGAAGCGTATTCGTTGGCTTGTACTTCGTGCGCCTGGACTTGCGAAGCGGCGGGAGCCGCGGCCCATGCTTGCGATCCGCCGGCGAGCGTCGCGGCGATTAGCGCGGATACGAGCAGCTTGCGAGAATCGATCGTGATTGTTTTCATGAATGTAGTCTCCTTCTCGACATAATTCTGATAAAATATGTAGGAATAATTTGCTTCACATGTTAGCAAGTCTTGCCTACGTTGTCAATGTAATATTGGCGTTTCATTCCTTGTTTTAAGCTTCAAGGAAGAGGGTATGGGATAAAAATCGGATTTTTTTTGAATCTAAATCGGCTCTTTTTGCGTATGTATGAACTAGATCAATTTAGGACAATCCATTTGGAGCAGGAGGAGACAATCGTACGTGGACACAGAATCTGATTTACGCAGCTTAAGACCGCAAGTCAATCGCACGGCAGCCATCGCCCGGAAGGCGATCGAAGGGGGTGACTGCGCGTGCTAGGGCTGAATCTGGTGTGGGTTGCGTTGCTCATTCTGCTTACTGCCTTCTTCGTCGCTACCGAATTCGCGATTATTCGTATCCGGTCAAGCCGCGTCGACCAATTGGTGATTGAAAAAAAGAAAAACGCGGTCGCCGTTCAACGGGTCATCGCGAATCTCGACGGTTACCTGTCGGCCTGTCAGCTCGGGATCACGATCACCGCGCTGGGTCTAGGTTGGCTGGGCGAGCCGACGGTAGAGAAACTGCTCGAACCCTTGTTCCATTCCCTGCATATCGGGGAGAGCGTGTCGCACGTATTGTCGTTCGTCATCGCGTTCGCGCTCATCACTTACTTGCACGTCGTGCTTGGCGAGCTGGCGCCGAAGACGCTGGCCATCCAGAAGGCCGAAGCGATCTCGCTGCTCGTCGCGCCCGTTATCGTCTGGTTTTACAAGGTCATGTACCCGTTCATCTGGGCGCTTAACGGCTCGGCCAACGGCCTCATCCGCATGTTCGGCATGAAGCCTGCCAGCGAGCACGAAGAGGCCCACTCCGAAGAGGAGATCCGGCTGATCCTGTCCGAGAGCTACGAGAGCGGCAAGATCAACGAAGAAGAGTTCGGCTACGTGAACCGGATCTTCCAGTTCGACAGGCTGCTGGCGCGCGATATTATGATTCCGCGCACAGACATGGTCTGCCTGTACCGCAACAAATCGCTCGCCGAAAATCTCGGGACGATCAAGCGCGAGCAGTACACGCGTTTTATGGTCGCCGGCGAGAGCAAAGACGATATCATCGGCTTCGTCAACACGAAGCAGTTTTTCTTGAACTACGACAACAATCCGGACTTCGACTTCGGCGCCCTGCTGCAGCCGGTGCTGTCCGTGCCCGACGCGATGCCGGTCAAGGATCTGCTTATCCGCATGCAGGCCGAGCGCAAGCATATCGCGCTGCTGCATGACGAGTACGGCGGCACCGCCGGCCTCGTGACGATCGAGGATATTCTCGAGGAGATCGTCGGCGAGATCCGCGACGAATTCGACGAGGACGAGATTCAGCCGATCGTGGAGATCGGCGAAGACAAGTATGTCGTGGACGGCAAGACGCTCGTCGACGAAGTCGGCCGCCTGTTCGAGGTGCAACTGCCTAGCGACGAAGTCAACACGATCGGCGGCTGGCTGTTCGCGATGCAGCCGGACCTGCCGAAGAACGTGCCTTGGATTTACGAGGAAGAAAACCTGGCTTTCATCATCCGCGACAAGGACCGCAACCGGATTCGCAAGCTGGAGATCGCGCGGAAGCAGGAAGGACAGGCTAGACTGACGCTGGTTGAAGGTTAAAGGAAGGGACTGCCCTAGCGGGGGCAGTCTTTTTTTATTGTAAATTATATTAGAATATGGAAAATGAAAAGAAAGGAGTGATTGACGTGAAAAATAAATCGCTTATAGGATCGGCTGTATTCGGATGTATTTGCGGCATTTTATTTCTCGCGTACGATCGCGACACGAGTGCCTCCCACCCCTTCACGCCGCTTGAACTAAGCGATAAAGGTACTGCGCATATTCGATACGCATCTCCCCTGTTTGATGGCATGCCGCCGGAGATCGTGTTGAAAATAAAAAATAATTGGTTTATCGCAGAGGAATTGCTTTTACAAAATAAGGTGATTGACGACAAAAAGGATTGGAAATTGGTCAGCAGCGGCGATACGGCGATCGGAATCACGAATCAAATGCCGATGGAGGAAGCTTTCTCTTTTAACGATGCGATGATGAGCGACGTACGTAAAAAAGGGCTTGCAAAAGGGCGACGCTTATCCAGCGATTTTGTGGAACGAGAAGGCTGGTAAAGCGATCGTTTTCTGGCTGCGCAGCAACGGCCATACGGCTGCCTATTTTACGATCGAGGCAGAACAGGGGGAGAAAAAGCGTAAAGTGTGGAGAGTTACGAGCGCCCTGAACGAAGTTCAAAAGACATAAGTGCAAACTTCAATCGAAGGACGGGGCAAAGCGCTCCGTCCTTTTTTAGCAATTATGGGTTTGAACGTAGAGCTTTCATCGTATATTGTTAAACTCATCCAACGTATCGCGGTTTGAGGGGCGGCCATGTCAAAAACGGCTTGCATGCGCATACGATAAGGAAACTGCGAGGCGTTCGCTTCGTTTTGGAAAGGAGAACTGACGATTGGAAACGGCGCTGCTCGGCAGCTTCATATCCGCGATGGCGACGGTGCTCGGCGCCGTGCCGATCTTGTTCATCAAGCAACTGTCGGAAAAGTGGAAGGACATGCTGGTGGCGTTTACCGCAGGCATCATGGTATCGGCTTCGATGTTCGGACTGATTCCGCAATCGCTCAATGAATCGGGGCTACCCTTGCTGACTTTGGGTCTGCTCATCGGCATCGTCTCGCTCGATCTGATCGAGAAAAACATCCCGCACGTCGACGTGGAGAACGGTTCGCGCATAGGGGGCTTCGATAGCAAGGCTTTGTTAGTATTGGTAGCGCTCTTTATACACAACATACCGGAAGGTTTGAGCACGGGCTTCAGCTACGCCAGCGCCAGCGAGGGACTAGGCACGATGGTGGCGGTCGCGATCGGCGCGCAAAATATGCCGGAGGGGCTCGTTCTGGCGGTTTTTCTGCTCAGGTCCAACGTCGGCAAGCTCAAGCTTCTGGCGCTCGTGACGCTCACGGGATTGATGGAGGTCGTCTCGGCGGTCGTCGGCTACTTCACGGCCAGCTACGTCGATTCGTTGATCGGGATCGGTCTCGCCTTCGCGGCCGGCGCCATGCTGTTCATCGCGTATAAGGAGCTCATTCCGGAAAGCCACGGGCACGGCTACGAGCGTCCCTCGACTTATTCATTTATCGTCGGCCTTATCGTCATGATCTATATCGCGCATTGGTTCGGCTAGAAATGGGGGGAGTCGCATGGCCTTCGAATGGCCGGAATACGATCCGCCGGGGTACGGAGACGCGCAGTCTCTTTTAGATACGATGGGCTATGACCTTGAGGGACTGCACGGGGCTCGAATTTGCAACGTCTATTCGGCATGGGATATCGAGGCCGAGCGCTGGTGCGCTTCTTCGCCGGTCGTTTTCGAGCTGGAGGACTTTCGGCTGGAGATCGGGTTCGCAAGCGGTTGTCTCATCCGTCTGACGATGAACCAAATTCAAATGAGCGCCTCGATTGCGGGCGGCTGGCTCGCGGCGGCGGGCGTTCGCCGTCTTCCCTTCGAATGGCGGACGGATCGATGCGAGCTGGCTCCCTATGTCGGTCGTTTCATACTCGGCGCCGATTTCCTGGTAATGAACGACGGCGGGCAGGGGATCCTCGGCATCTGTATCCGAACCGACGGCGGGACGCTCGAGCTTGTTAATGTCGCTTCAGCTGGCGGAGTTAAAGTTGAAATTAATCCGCCGGGCTACGACGTTACCGGAATCAAGCGCATTATCGCGATTTGATCGATGATGCGGCCGGCCGCATCAAGCTGACGAATTTCATAGGTTCCCCGGCCGGAGCGGTTTATCGTTTCGGTTATTTTACGATATAGGAGAAGCGGATTTATTGAAGCGCCGATTGTGGTATAATTGGTGCTTCGGCATTTTTGGGCAGCCCTATACGAGACAAGGTTGGAGGCAATGAAGCTTGAGCAAGCGATATCCATTCGAAGTCGTGAGCGGCAAACCTTTCGCCATGCAAGTCGGGGAATGGGTCGGCGACGTTTTTTACGATATTTTGCCCGAGGCGGGATTCGAGGTCCGGGACGAGCAAATCTTTATGGCCTACCAGGTAGAACGGGCTTATGCGGATAAAAAAAACGATTTTTGCCGAGGCGGGCGTCGGCACGGGCAAAACGCTCGTCTATTTGTTATATGCGATATGTTATGCGCGCTATACGGGCAAGCCGGCGGTCGTCGCGTGCGCGGACGAGTCCCTGATCGAGCAGTTGGCCAAGCCCGAGGGGGACCTCGCGAAGCTGGCGAAACACCTGGATCTGACGGTCGACGCCAGGCTAGGCAAGTCGCAGGACCGTTATTTGTGCCTGCAAAAGCTGGACGACGCGCGGCTTGGCTATGCGGATACGGAGCTGTACAAGGATATTTACGAGAGCTTGCCGCCGTTCGTGAGCAAGACGGAGGCGCTTCAGACTTTCCATGCGTACGGCGATCGCAAGGAATATCCGGATCTGGACGATGCGCAGTGGGGCCGCATCGGCTGGGACAGCTTTCGCGACTGCTTCGTCTGCGACAAGCGCCACCGCTGCGGGATGACGCTGTCGAGAGAGCATTACCGCAAGGCGGCGGACATCGTGATTTGCTCGCACGATTTTTATATGGAGCATGTATGGACGTACGAGAGCCGCAAGCGGGAGGGCCAGCTGCCGCTTCTGCCCGAGCATAGTTCGATCGTCTTCGACGAAGGCCACCTGCTGGAATCCGCCGCGCAGAAGGCGCTCACTTACAGGCTCAAGCATGCGGCGTTCGAGGAGCTCGTCACGCGCCTGCTTAAAAACGATATTCGCGAGTCTCTCGCCGTGCAGATCGACCTGGCGATCGAACGCAGCGAGCTGTTGTTCGACGCGCTGGCGGCGCGAAGCGTCAAAATCGCGGGCTCCGACCGGATGGAGATCAAGGCGGATGCCGCGTTGCTCCGGTCGGTATCGCAGCTCGATGCCGTCTTGGAACAGATCGAGGAAAATCTCGTGTTCGAGAGCGAGCTGTTCAATCTGGACGGTTACCAGCTGCGGATCGTCGAAGAGCATTTGGAAATGATGCGGACCGCGCTTGGCCTTTTTGCAGCTCCGACGCCGCCGATCTGCTGGACGGTAGACGCCTTGACCGGACTGACGTTGGTCATCATGCCGCGAACCGTTCGCGAGGTGCTCGGGGAACGCGTGTTCGCGAAGCCGATGCCGATCGTCTTTTCTTCGGCGACGCTATCCTCGGGCGAATCGTTCGACTACCTCGCCCACAGTTTGGGCGTATCGCAATACTTGTCGTTCAGCGTCGCTTCGCCATACGATTATGCTGAACGGATGAAGGTGAAGGTCCCGCAAGCGCACCCCGCTTTTATTATAGAAGACAACTTGTCGTTGACGGCTTGGAAGACCGCATCGGCGCTCGCGGCCATTAATCGTTCCGAGGGCGGCGCTTTGATGCTGTTTCCGTCCAGAGAAGCGCTGGCCGCGTTTAAGTCAGCATACGAACGGACGCCGGAAAAGGCCGATCGCCGGTTCCTGTTCGAGGGAGATCGGGAGATTACGGTACTGATCTCCGAGTTCCAGCGCGATCCGACCAGCGTGCTGTGCGCAGTCACGCTTTGGGAAGGGCTCGATGTTCCCGGACCGTCGCTATCGATCGTGATCATGTGGGCGCTGCCTTATCCGCCGAACGATCCGGTATTCGACGCCAAGCGCCGGGAAGCGGGCGATCCCTACAGGGAAGTGGACTTGCCGTATATGCTTCTCAGGTTTAGGCAAGGAATTGGCCGTCTCATCCGAACGCGCGAGGACAGCGGAGAGATCGTCGTGCTGGAACCCGCGCTCGCCATCGACGAACCGCTCGCCACGGAGCTTCGCGCAGCGCTTCCGAAGGGCGTCGACCTCACGCTCGAATAACGGATCGGCAAGCAGGATACGCTAAGAAGCTATCAAAAGCGGCCTTTAATTAGGCTGCTTTTTGCTTGTTTAACGGCTCTTTGTATAGGGAAACGTCAATAAAGTTATGTAAACTAAGTGTGATTCGATCTCGCCGCACGCGCGCAAACGCAGCCTTAAAAAAAAAGTTTAAAAGAGCCGAAGAAAGCGTGTTTCAGATCGAAGTGTCGTGGGTATATAAGCGTGATAGGTGTGCGATGAATCCGACGTATGTTTTTGCTCGATATTCTATCGAAATCCAAGGAGGAGCGGAATGGAAGACGCCGCCCATATCTTGCTAGTCGACGATCGTCCGGAAAACCTGATGGCCATCGAAGCAATATTAGCCGGAGAGCCTTACGTTTGCGTGAGGGCGTATTCGGGGATCGAGGCGCTTCGCAGCTTGCTTGAAAAGGAATTCGCCGTCATCGTCATGGATATACATATGCCCGACATGGACGGGCTGGAGACGGCTGCCATGATCAGAGCCCGGGAAAAATCGCGCGTCGTGCCGATTATTTTCGTTTCGCAGGACGCCCACGAAGGCCAATACGATTTCGACGGCCATGCCGGAGGCGCCATCGATTACTTGACGAGGCCGCTAGCACCTCATATTTTCAAATCGAAGATCGCCGGTTACGTCAGCATGTACGAGACGACAAAAGCCTTGCAAAGGCAGAGCGAGCTGCTGCAGCAGCAAACGAAGCAGCTCGAGCGAACGAACCATGCGCTCGTGCAGGCGAAGGAGACGGCCGAGATCGCCCTTCGGGTCAAATCCGAATTTCTCGCGGTTATGAGCCATGAGATTCGGACGCCGCTGAACGGCATCATCGGGATGTCGGACCTGCTGCTCTCGTCGGATCTGCCCGAGGAGTTCGCCAGCATGGTCGGCATTATACATACGAGCGGCAACGTGCTGTTGTCGGTCATCAATCATATACTCGATTTTTCGAAGATCGAGTCGGGCAAGATGGAGCTGGAGGAAGAGCCGTTCGACCTCAGGCTTTGCCTCCTCGAGACGATCGATTTGTTCACGGCGGCTTCGCGCGAGCGCCGGCTGGAGCTGATCGTCGTGCTCGATCCCGAGCTGCCGTCGATTTTGACCGGCGACAAAAACAGGCTGCGCCAAGTGTTGATCAACATCGTAGGGAATGCCGTTAAATTCACCAAAAGAGGCGGCGTTTACATATTCGTCAAGCAATTGTCGGAGGAAGACGGCCGACTGGTCGTCGAATTCACCGTGCTGGATACGGGCATCGGCATTCCCGCGGACAAGATCGGCCAGCTTTTTCATCCTTTCGCCCAGCTCGATACGTCGATGAACCGCAAGTTCGACGGCACCGGCCTCGGGCTCTCGATCAGCAAATCGCTCGTCGAGCTGATGGGCGGCGCGATCCGAATCGAGGATACGCGAGAGCCGGGCGCGATGTTCGTGTTCACAGTGAAGGCGGGCCGGGTGCCTGGGGATGCGGCGGAACCGATGAGACCCGAAGCGCTGGCCGTGCTGCCCGAGCGGCAGGACGGGGACGCCAAGCGCTTGCCTGCAAACTTGCGCATTCTCATCGGCGAGCCGTGTCCGATCTACCGTGCTTTGCTCGTACATATGTTGGACATGCTCGGCATCGGCGCGTCGGTCGTCACGGATGCGGAAGCAATACAGCAGGCGCTGCAGGGCGATGTCTTCGATCTCGTGTTCGTCGACGAAGAGCTGCTGGCGACGGCCGTACCGCCGGGAGGCGCGGATCGGAAAGGGCGAACGAAACGCGAACCGAGAGAGCCTCCCTATGTCGTCGCCTTGTGCTCCAGGCAAGAAGAAGCGGTGGATCGCGCAAGCAAGGCGCCGGTAGCCGCCAATATCGATGACTATATACAAAAACCGATTTCCCTAGAGCGGCTAAAACGTTTGATCGGCAACCTTTCAAATTAGAAAAGTTATTACTTAAGCTTCATGGGGGATGAGGATACATGACGGATCGGGATATGGAACAGCTGTCCGGGGACAATCTGCCGGACACCGGAGAACTGTTGAATGCGCTGATGGCTTGGAAAAAAGGAAATTTCGCGTATCGCATGCCTTATCACTATACTGGCGTGGCGGGCAAGGTCGCCGATACGTTCAACGAGATCATGGATATCCAAGAGTCCATGGTCCACGAGATTCAACAGCTCGCGCGCGTCGTCGGCAAGGACGGCAATCTGTCGCGGAGATTCGCGCTGCAGCACAAAGGGGGGAGCTTGGGACCAGACGGTCGAATCGTTAAACGGCCTGATCGACGATCTTACGCAACCGACCAGCGCCATGGTTCGGGTGATCAACGCGGTCGCGCAGGGGGGATCTATCGCAAAAGGTCGAACTCGAATTGGAAGGGAGACCGCTGACGGGGGAATTCCAGCGCACCGCAGCCAATATCAATACGATGGTCGATCAGCTGTCGATGTTCTCGTCCGAGGTCACGCGCGTGGCCCGCGAGGTCGGCACGGAGGGCAAACTCGGCGGGCAAGCGGACGTCAAGGGCGTCTCCGGTACCTGGAAGGACCTGACCGAGAGCGTCAACAACATGGCGAGCAATCTGACCGACCAGGTGCGCAACATCGCAGCCGTGACGACCGCGGTCGCCAAAGGCGACCTGTCCAAGCAGATTACGGTTAACGCCAAGGGCGAGATTCTGGAGCTGAAAAACACGATCAACACGATGGTCGATCAGCTGTCGATGTTCTCGTCCGAGGTTACGCGCGTGGCGCGCGAGGTCGGCACTGAAGGCAAGCTCGGCGGGCAGGCCGACGTCAAGGGCGTATCGGGCACCTGGCGCGACCTGACGGAGAGCGTTAACTACATGGCTTCGAATTTGACCAACCAGGTGCGCAACATCGCGGTCGTCACGACCGCGGTCGCGAACGGCGACTTGTCCAAGCAAATCACGATGGACGTTCAAGGCGAGATTCTGGAGCTGAAGGTCACGATCAACACGATGGTCGGCCAGCTGTCGACGTTCGCGTCGGAAGTCACGCGGATGGCGCGCGAGGTCGGCACGGAGGGCATCCTCGGCGGACAAGCGGAGGTCAGCGGCGTCGCCGGCACCTGGCGCGACCTGACCGAGAGCGTTAACTACATGGCTTCGAACTTGACCAATCAGGTGCGCAACATCGCCGAGGTCACGACGGCGGTCGCCAAGGGCGACCTGTCGAAGAAGATTACCGTCGACGCGAAGGGCGAGATTCTGGAGCTGAAGAGCACGATCAACACGATGGTGGATCAGCTCGGCAACTTCGCGTCCGAAGTCACGCGCGTCGCGCGCGAAGTATCGAACGACGGCATCCTCGGCGGTCAGGCGGACGTCAAGGACGTCTCCGGCACCTGGAAGGACTTGACCGACAGCGTTAACTTCATGGCCGGCACGCTCACCGACCAGGTGCGCAACATCGCGGAAGTGACGACGGCGGTCGCCAAGGGCGACCTGACCAAACAGATCACCGTCAATGCGAAAGGCGAAATCCTGGAACTCAAAAATACGATCAACACGATGGTCGATCAGCTGTCGACGTTCGCGTCCGAAGTTACGCGCGTGGCGCGCGAGGTCGGCACCGAAGGGATGCTCGGCGGTCAAGCCCAGGTTAAAGGCGTGGCCGGCACTTGGCGCGACCTGACCGAATCGGTTAACGACATGGCTTCCAACCTGACCGACCAGGTGCGCAATATCGCCGTCGTCACGACGGCGGTCGCGAACGGCGACCTATCCAAAAAAATCACGGCCGACGTTCAAGGCGAGATCCTCGAGCTGAAAAACACGATCAATACGATGGTGGATCAGCTGTCAACGTTCGCATCCGAGGTTACGCGCGTGGCGCGCGAGGTCGGCACGGACGGCAAGCTCGGCGGCCAGGCGCAGGTTAAGGGCGTCGGCGGCACCTGGAAGGACTTGACCGAGAGCGTCAACAACATGGCCCGCAATCTGACCGACCAAGTGCGCAACATCGCGGACGTCACGACCGCCGTCGCGCGGGGCGACCTGTCCAAGAAGATCACGGTCGACGTCAAGGGCGAGATCCTCGAGCTGAAAAACACGATGAATACGATGGTGGACCAGCTCGGCAACTTCGCCTCCGAAGTCACCCGCGTCGCCCGCGAAGTCGGCACCGAGGGCAAGCTGGGCGTACAGGCGGACGTCAAGGACGTCTCCGGCATGTGGAAGGACCTGACCGATACGGTTAACTACATGGCGAGCAACCTTACGATCCAGATGCGCAATATCGCGGGCGTCACGACGGCGGTCGCGAACGGCGACCTGTCCAAGAAGATCACCGTAGACGTCAAAGGCGAGCTGCTCGAGCTGAAAAACACGATCAATACGATGGTGGACCAGCTCAATTCGTTCGCGTCCGAAGTTACGCGGGTGGCGCGCGAGGTCGGCACGGACGGCAAGCTCGGCGGCCAGGCGCAGGTTCGCGGCGTCGGAGGCATCTGGAAGGACCTGACCGACAACGTTAATATCATGGCCGCCAACCTGACCGACCAGGTGCGCGGGATCGCCAAGGTCGTGACGGCGGTCGCGAACGGCAACCTGAGGCTGAAGCTGACCGTCGACGCCAAGGGCGAGATCGCGGAGCTGACCGAGACGATCAACAACATGACCGATACGCTGGCGATCTTCGCCGACCAGGTCACGACCGTGTCCAGGGAGGTCGGCGCGGAAGGGAAGCTCGGCGGACAGGCGAGCGTGCCGGGCGCCGCAGGCACTTGGCGCGACCTGACCGACAACGTCAATTACATGGCGAGCACGCTCACGACGCAAGTACGCGCGATCACGAACGTCGCAACCGCGGTGACGAACGGAGACCTGTCGCGTACGATCGACGTGGCCGCCGCCGGCGAAGTCGAGACACTGAAGGACAACATTAACGAGATGATCCGGAATCTGAAGGAGACGACCCGGATCAACACCGAGCAGGACTGGCTGAAGACGAATCTTGCGAAGATCTCCCGTCTCATGCAGGGACAGAGGGATTTGTACGCCGTCTGCCGCATGATCCTCTCGGAGCTCGCGCCGCTCGTCTCGATGCAGCATGGCGTCTTCTATATGAACGACGTCGTGAACGGACAATCCGTGCTCAAGCTGTTCGCAAGCTATGCGTTTCACAACCGCAAGCATTTGTCGAACGAATTCCGCGCGGGCGAGGGGCTGGTCGGTCAATGCCTGATCGAGAAGCAGCGCATCCTGTTGACCAATGTGCCCGGCGATTACGTGGTGATCACCTCCGCGCTCGGGGAAGCGTCGCCGCTCAACATCGTGCTGCTGCCGATTATTTTCGAAGACCAAGTGCTCGCCGTCCTGGAGCTCGCTTCGTTCAGATCGTTCAGCGAGATCGATATGGCGCTGCTCGACCAGCTGACGGATTCGATCGGGATCGTCATCAACACGATGCAGGCGAACCGGCGTACCGAGGAGCTGCTCATCCAGTCCCAGTCGCTCACCGAGGAGCTGCAGAAGCAGCAGCTTGAACTGCAGAACACGAACGAAGAGCTGGAGGACAAAGCCAAGCTGCTCGTCATCCAAAAGGCAGAGGTCGAGAGCAAGAACAACGAGGTCGAGGTCGCGAGACGATTCCTCGAGGAAAAAGCCGAGCAGTTGGCGCTCACGTCGCGTTACAAGTCCGAGTTTCTAGCCAACATGTCGCACGAGCTCCGCACGCCGCTCAATTCGCTGTTGCTGCTCGCCGAACAGCTCGCGGACAATCTGGACGGCAATCTCGCCGATCATCAGGTCAAGTTCGCCAAGACGATTCAGGATTCCGGCCATGAGCTGCTTAATCTGATCAACGATATCTTGGATTTGTCGAAGATCGAGTCGGGCACCGTGTCGGCGGAGTACAGCGAGCTGAACGTCAGGGAGCTGACGGACGGGCTCGACCGGTCCTTCCGCCATATGGTGGACGAGCGCCTGCTCGCATTCCGCATCAAGGTCGAACCCGAGGTGCCGACGAGCATCGTCAGCGATCCGAAGCGGCTGCAGCAGATTTTGAAAAACTTGCTCTCCAACGCATTCAAATTTACCGAGAAAGGAGAGATCATGCTCCGTATCCGCAAGGCGACGGAAGGCTGGAGCCCGAGCGCGGAGCGCCTGAACCGCGCGGCGTCCGTGCTTTGCTTTACGGTGAGCGACACGGGCATCGGCATCCCGAAGGACAAGCAGCAGATCATATTCGAGGCGTTCCAACAGGCGGACGGCAGTACGAACCGGGTATACGGCGGCACCGGGCTTGGCCTCACGATCTCGACCGAGATCGCGGAGATGCTCGGAGGGGAGATCACCCTCTTCAGCGAGCCGGGCAGCGGCAGCGTGTTTAACCTGTACCTGCCGATCGACGCATGGGACGTTCCGTCGGAGCCGAAGGCACGTCACATGCCCGAGGTCATCGACGTTTCCCCGCCGAAGCGCATCCGGCTGACGCCGCCGTCGCAGGGTGAGGAGCTGCAGGACGACCGCGACGACATCGAGCCGGGCGATCCGGTCTTTCTGATCGTCGAGGACGACTTGAAGTTCTGCGAGATCGTACAGGACGCGCTCAGCCGCAAGGGCATCAAGACGGTGGTCACGTCCAAAGGCCTTCAAGCGCTAGAGTTGGCCAAAAAAGTACAACCCGATGGCGATCACGCTCGACCTTCACCTCGGGGATACGGACGGCTGGCTCGTGCTGGAGCATTTGAAAAACGATATGTCGGTCCGCCACATTCCGGTCTGCGTCATTACCGTCGACGAGGACAAGACCGAGCTGCTGCGCAAAGGCGTGTACGATTACCTGTGCAAGCCCGTCACCAACGACGAGCTCGATCTGGCGCTCGAGAGCCTGAACGCGTTCGCCTCCCGCGGGGACCGGCAACTGCTCGCCGTCGTGAAGTCGCCCGAACGGCGGAAGCAGATCGTCGATTCGCTCGCGGGCGGCACGCTCAAGATCACGGCGGTCGACACGACGCGCAAAGCGCTGAACCAGATCGGCGTGAAGCCGTTCGACTGCGTCGTCACGGAAGGCGACCTGACCGATATGCCGATGCCCAAGTTCCTGCGGGAGATCCAGAAGAAGTCGGCTGGCAGACGCATACCGATCGTCGTGGAAGGCGGCATCAAGCTGAGCGGCGAAGAACACGAGGAATGGGAAGAAATTTTGAAGACCTCCGTCGTAAAGGAGGCGCGCTCGGCCGTTCAGTTGATGGACGAGACGACGCTGTTCCTCCATCGGAGATCGGACGAGCTGCCGGCGGGTTCAAGGGGAAGCGCTCGAGCGGATCTACCAGTCCGACGAGGCGATTCAGTCGCGCAAGGTGCTCGTCGTGGACGACGACGTGCGCAACATTTTCGCCTTGACGACGATTCTTGAACGACACCAGATGACCGTGCTCCCGGCGGAGAACGGACAGGCGGCGATCGATATCCTCGAGCGGACGCCGGACGTCAGTATCGTGCTTATGGACATCATGATGCCGGTCATGGACGGCTACGAGACGACCCGAGCGATCCGCGCGAACCCGGCGTTCGCGGAGCTTCCGATCATCGCGCTCACGGCCAAGGCCATGAAGGGCGACAGGGAGCTGTGCATAGAAGCGGGCGCCTCCGACTATATCACCAAGCCCGTCAACAGCGCGCAGCTGCTGGCGATGATGCGGAGCTGGCTGGACCGCGGAGACGACAGCTAGGCTGCGCATGACGGATTTTTATTGAATGTATTTCTCGCTCGATAGAAGCAGGAACGCATCCCGAATCATCGGACCGATGAAGGGAGGCGTTCCTGTTTTTTTTGCGTTCTGAAGCCGGCGAAGGCGCAGCAGCAGACGACACGACCCGCCACCGGGACCGGATACGTGCAACAATCCGTTGAATGGCAACGCATGGAAAGGGAGAAGACGCGTTTTCGCACGCTCCGTCGACAAAGGAAATCTAAATATTCGTTGACGAATTGACATGTTTTTCAGGGGGGCCGTCTGTACAATCTATCCTATATTCACGATTCGCTCGTCCTTCATCAAAAGAAGAGAGGTGCAGTTATGCGTGGAGATAAGAAGCGGTTCCCCCCTTGTCGTACTGATCGTCGCGACGTTGTTTGCAACGCTTGGCCTGACCTCGCTCGCAGCCATGCAGGATCGCGCTCCGCTCGCCGTCGCCGCCCCGATCTCGCAGCCGTCCTCGCTCGCGTCCGAGACGCAGCGCGAGCCGGCAGCTCCGCTTCAACCGGAAACTTCGCCTATCGTACCGCTTCCGGCCGCGATAAATTTGTCCTACCTGAACGGCCCTTCCTCCGTCAATCCCAATGAAATTCCCGAAGACAACCGAAAAAAGCCGCTTAAATTCACGCTCGACGAAGAGCTCGGGACGAACAAAGCCGGGACGCTCGCCGACAACGACGAAAAAGAAGGCACGGATGCGCAGAAAAAGACCCCGCGCGCGCCGTCCGTTTCGATATACGAAGTTACGGCTTATTATTTAAACGTGCGGGCCAATCCCTACAACGGCTCCAAAGTACTGCGCGTCGTTGAGCGCGGCACGCGCCTTGAAGTAGCGGCGGTCACGGAGAAAGGCTGGCTTCGCCTGAACGATGGCGGGTATGTACACGGCGGGTACGCATCGTTGATCGATCCCGACGAAGCGGTCGGTCGTACCCCCGGTGACGGCCTTCCGGTTCCGCAGACGGAAACTGCGACCTCCGCGAAAGAGCGGCAGGTTGAGCCGAAGGGAGCTGTCGCGGCAGAACCGGACGGCGTTAAACAAGCCCCTTCTGATCCGTCAAGTCCAACGAATCGGGTGCGATCGGATTCCGGCTTGACGGAGGAGCATATCGCCAAGCTGTTCAGTGGAACGGCCCTCGCAGGCCACGGCATCGAGGATGTCGTCCTGGAGATCGAAGACGAGTATGGCATCAACGCCTTGTTCACGATTGCGGTCATGAAGCTCGAGAGCGGCAACGGCAAGAGCAAGCTGTCCCGCACCAAAAATAATTTGTTCGGGTTGAACGCGACATCGGGAGACGCGAACAATAAAGCGTTCAGTTTCAAGACAAAGGCGGATTCGGTGCGCAAATTCGGGCAGTTGCTGGCGGATAAATACGTGGACAAAGGGTTCACGACCATCGACAAGGTCGCGTCCAAATACTGTCCGGCGAGTTCAAGCTGGGCCGGGAAAGTCAAGGGAATCATGAAAAGCGATTACCGTAAACTGTAAACTTGGGTTATACTTGCATTAGCATGGAGACTGTCGAATATTCGACAGTCTTTTTCCTTTTCTTCATGTTGTTTTAACATGGCCCGTTAGGGGTATAGACAGTCCGTGTAGACTTGAAACAGATCGGCGGACATGCGAAAGGGGTAAACGCGATGTCAGGCTTGCCGCAGTCCTTGCTCGGCACGGGGGGAACAATGGTTTCAATTATCGCTTCACGGCATCGGAATCGCGGATGCGACCGGCAGGTGGGTCGCGGTAAACGAAGCGCTGGCCAGCATGCTGGGATACGCCGAATCCGCTTTGGTCGGCATCCCGTTGGAAGCGCTCTTCGATTCGGCCGAACGGGAGGGTGAAGACCGATCGGATGCGGACGATTTGCATGCGGGCGCCGTGAGCAGCGTAACGCTTATAGACAGCGGCGGCAAGCTGGTGAGGTTCGACGCGTCGGCATCGAGAATCATAGCGGACGAAGGGGAGGGACCGTTTACGCTATGGCAATTTTACGAGACGGAGGATAGAAGGCGCACCGAAGAAGAGCTGGAGACGCTTCGGGAACGACAGCGTATCATCGGAGAAAATATCATCGATCTCTATTACATATGCGACCTTGAAGGCCGAATCGTCGAAGCGGCGCCCAATGCATACGTGCTGCTCGGCTATCGGCAGGGCGAACTCGTCGGATTGCACGAGCGCATGCTTTTCGACGAGCAGGATCTGAAGCGCTACGAGCTCCAATGCCCACAGGATTACGCGCTGAAGGAATATCGGCTCAAGCGCAAGGACGGCAAAACGCTTTGGTTCGAAGCCGGCGTCAAACGGATTCAGGATAAAGCCGGAAAGGCGTTCAAGCTGTTCGTCGGACGCGAGGTCACCGCACGCAAAAAGCACGAAAGCATGTCCGCGGAAGCCGAACGAATCGCGGCGATCGGCAGCTGGGAATGGGGGGCGGAGAGCGGACGTTTCTGCCACTCATCGAATTTAACCCGTATTTACGAAAATGCCGCCGAGCGCGCGGCGGGCGATGAGCTGACCTTGCCGAGTCTGGTCGCCGCCGAGGATCGCCAAGCCTTTGCGGAGCTTGCGAACGAAGCCGCGAACGGGGGAGAACTCAGCTTCGAAACGCGCTTGACCATGAAAGACGCTTCGGTCAAATACGTCTATATCCGCGGGACGGCCGTCTATTCCGATCAAGGCGAGGCGGTTGGTCTGGTCGGCACCGTGCAGGACATCACCGACCGCAAGCTCGTCGAGCTTAAGCTGCAGGAAAGCGTCGAACGCTATACGTCGCTTAAGAAGTACAATCACGATGCCGTCGTGTCCATCGACTTGGAGGGACGCGTCATCAATGCCAACCAGGTCGCCCAGGAGCTGACCGGCTATACGGTGAGCGAGATGATCGGTTATCCGATCGCCACGTTCACGGGCTGGAAGCGATTCGTTCCGCATCGCGGCAACGTCGACGCCTCGGAGGCGGAGATTCGCCATAACGACAAAATCACGCATAAGGACGGCAGCACGCGCGAGGTGCTGACGACGCTGGCGCCCATCATTATTCGCGGCGAAAACGTCGGCTATTATTTGATCATTAAGGATATCACCGAACAGAAAAAGCTGCTCATCGAAAAGGAAAGCGCCGAGTCGACGAACAAAGCGAAAAGCGAGTTTCTCGCGATGATGAGCCACGAGATCCGTACGCCGATGAACGGCATTATCGGCATGACGGACCTGCTGCTCGACGGCGACAACTTGTCGGAGACGCAGCGGAGCTATCTGAACGTCGTCCGCAAGAGCGGAGAGACGCTGCTGGCCATCATCGGCGAGATCCTGGACTTTTCCAAGATCGACTCGGGGAAAACGGAGCTCACGATGGAAACGTTCGATATACGCGCCTGCGTCTTTGAATCGCTCGACGTCGTCTCGGCCAAGGCGAGAGACAAGGGCCTCCAGACCGAAGTATCGGTCGATCCCGGCGTACCGAAGCTTGCCGTCGGCGACGCGAGCCGATTGAAGCAAGTATTAATGAATCTCCTCAGCAACGCGGTCAAATTTACGACGGCCGGCGGCGTGTACGTGACAGTCGTCCGGTGCGAAGCCGAGCGAGGCAAGATCGGGCTCAAATTCACGGTGAAGGATACGGGGATCGGCATTCCGAAGGAAAAGTCGTTCAAGCTTTTTCAGCCGTTCTATCAGATCGCCAACCAGTTCACGAAGGAAACGGAAGGGACGGGCCTGGGCCTCGCGATCTGCAAAAAGCTGGCCGTTCTGATGGGCGGCGACATTTGGCTCGAGCAGAGCGTGGCGCAGGGCGCGGCGTTTTCGTTCACGGTCGCGCTCGATCCCGCCGATGCGTCCGACGATTCGGCGGTCCAGCCGGCGAGCGCGGCACAGGAAGCTGACGTTGCGCGTCCGCTGCGGATCCTCGTCGCGGAGGATAACAAGATCAATCAGCTCGTCATGCTTAAAATTTTGGAGAAGCTGGGTCATCGCGTCCTCATCGCCGCGCATGGCATCGAAGCGGTCGAAGCGGCGACGCGCGATGCGTTCGACCTGATCTTCATGGACGTGCAAATGCCCGGGGTCGACGGCATCGAAGCGACGCGGATGATCCGGGAACGCCTGCCCGCGGAGACGTGCCCGGTCATCGTGGCGGTGACGGCGAACGCGCTTAAGGGGGGACCGGGAGCGGTTCATGGCCGCGGGCATGGACGAGTATATGAGCAAGCCGATTTATACGAGCCTGGTCAAGGAAATGATCGGCAGATTTTTCGGAAGATGATCATGAAACAAGAAAGAAGCGATTGCGTTGACTGAGGACAGCAAGCTGCCTTTCCACCCCGTACTGTCCGCCTGGTTCGCTTCGACGTTCGGGGAGCCGACCGACGTGCAGGTAAAAGCCTGGTCTTCGATCGCCGAAGGACAGCATACGTTGATCGCCGCGCCGACCGGGTCCGGCAAGACGCTGGCGGCGCTGCTGCCCTGCCTCGACCGCATCGCGAGAAGCGATACCGCAGGCAAGCGGCAGCCTGCCGTTCGCACGTTGTACATTACGCCGTTGAAGGCGCTGAATAACGATATTCATCATCACGTGACGGACTTCGCCCGGCAGCTCGACGCATGGGCTTCGGAGCGGGGCGAGCATTGGCCGGGCATCCGGAGCGAGGTGCGGACCGGGGATACGACGCCGGCGAAGCGGGCTGCCATGCTTCGCCGGCCGCCGGATTTGCTGGTAACGACGCCGGAATCGTTCTATTTGCTGCTGACTTCCCTCAAAGGCAGGGACATGCTGGCGACCGTCGAGCAAGTCATCGTTGACGAGATCCACGACCTTGCCGCGGACAAGCGCGGCTCGCATCTGTCGCTCTCGCTGGAACGGCTGTCGGCGCTATGCGCGCATCCCGTCCAGCGGATCGGCGTATCCGCGACGCAAAAGCCGCTGTCCCGCGTCGCAAGGTTTCTGGGCGGATGGGAGGAGCCGGCACGGGAGGAAGCTGCGGAGGCGATGCAGCCTCGGCCTGTGGCGATCGTAGAGAGCGGCATGACGAAGCGCCTAAGCGTCAAGGTGACCATGCCCGAGCCGACGGCTCCTTCGGCTGGAAGGGAGGCCGTCTGGAAGCCGCTGCTCGACCGGATCATGGAGGCCATGGCGGACAGCCGTTCCGTCCTCTTATTCGTGAACAGCAGACGGCTCTCGGAGCGGCTGACGCTCCGGCTGAACGACCATGTCGGCTACGAGATGGCGCGCTCTCATCATGGCAGCCTGGCACGGGAGCGAAGGCTCGAAGCCGAGCGGCTGCTCAAGAGCGGGGGAGCTAAGATGCATCGTCGCGACGTCTTCGCTCGAGCTGGGCATCGATATCGGCCACATCGATCTCGTCATCCAGATCGATACGCCGCTCGCCGCAGACCGCGGCATTCAGCGGATCGGCCGCGCGGGGCATGCCGTGGGCGAAGAGAGCCGGGGGCTGATGATCGTCCGCGCCAAGGCGCTGCTGCCCGAGGCGGCCGTGCTAAGCCGGCTCGTCTCTCGGCGCGAGATCGAAGATATCGAGATTCCGTACGGACCGATGGACGTGCTGTCGCAGCAGGCGGTGGCCATCGTGTCGATGGACGATTGGCGCGCGGACGACTTGCTTCGCCTCGTTCGGCGAAGCGACAGCTACCGGGGATACGACGAGCGGCGCTTCAGGGAAATGCTGAAGGTGCTGTCCGGATTTTATCCTTTTTTCAAGCCGCTGCTCGATTGGGACGCGCGCTCGGACCTTTTGACGGCCAGGGCAGTCGGTCGTGCGGCCGCCGTGCGCGGAGCGGGCACGATTCCGCAAAGCGGCGGGTATCCGGTGCATCATATGGATAGCAGGGCGCATCTGGGCGAGCTCGACGAGGAGTTCATCCAAGAGAGCCGCGTGGGCGACGTCTTCCAGCTCGGCGCGGGCTCGTGGATGATCCGCGAGATCAAAAACGACCGCGTCTATGTCGCCGAAGCGGCCAACCGGTTCAGCGAGGTGCCTTTCTGGCGCAATGAAGCGGGCGGGCGATCTTATGAACTCGGACAGAAAATCGGCGCGTTCTGGCGGGAAATCGCCGGGCGTCTCGGCCTCGACGAAGAAGCGGACGGCGCAGATGGCGCGAACGGCGCGAATGCGGCGCGGGAGCGAGCGTACGATGACGAGGTCGCGACATGGCTGCGCGGCGAGTTCGGCATGGACGCGGCTGCTTCCGAATCGCTGATCGGCCATGTGCGCGCCCAACGCCGCGCAAGCGCCGTGCCGACCGATGCACGTATCGTCGTCGAACACTACCGCGACGTCATGAACCAAACGCATATGGTCATCCACAATTTTTTCGGGACCAGCGTGAACCGCGCCTGGCTGCTCGCGCTTCAGCGGCAATTCGAGCTGCTCATGCCCTACCGGCTTTACGGCAACGCCAAGGATAACGGCATCGAGATCGTGCTGCCGGAGTGGGATGCCTCCTGGATGCGAATCTTGAGCCAGGTATCGACGGCGAACGTCGAGACGCTGCTGTCGGAGGCGGTGACCGGCTCGCCGCTGCTCGCGGTCGCCTTCCGCAAAATCGCGGAAACGTCGCTTCTCCTTGCCCGCAGCTTCACGCGTACGCCGATGTGGCAAAAGCGGCTGCGCAGCGAGGAGCTGCTGCGCAAGGCGCTTCCCTACGGCGCGCAATTCCCTTATCTCGGCGAAGCGATGCGCGAGGCGCTTCACGAGTACCTCAGCTTCGGCGATCTGCGCCGCATGCTGGAGGCCGTTGAAGAAGGGCGTATCGAGATCGTCGTCCGCGAAACGCCGTATCCTTCGCCGCTCGCCTCCCAGTTCATGGCCGATTACGTGAACATGCGGATCTACGAAGGGGACGGCCTGGACGAATCGACGCGGCGCCAAATCTTGCAGATCAACCACGAGCTGGCCCGCGAACTGTTCGGCGGGGCAGATGCCGGCCCGGCCGTATCCGAAGAAGCGATGGCGCAAATGCAAGCGAGCCTGTCGTCGCCGTCGCGCGAGCCCGAAGGCCCGGCCGACCTCGTCTCGCTGCTCAAGAACAGAGGCGATCTCACGGCCGGCGAGATCGTCAAAGCCGCCGGCGAACGCAGCCTGTCCTGGCTGAGCGGGCTGGAAGAGAGCGGTGCCGCCGTCGCGATCCGCATGCCTGGCGACGAGGAGCCGCGCTACTTCGTATCCGATGAAGCGGAGCTGTACGCGCGATTCCCGCAGGATCCGGCTTCGGTCCTTTTTATCCTGGGGCGCTACGCGGACCAGCGGATGTCCTTCACCGAAGCGGATCTCGTCGAGCGGTATCCGCTGCTGGACCTGCCCGGAGCCGCCGATGCCGTGCGGCTGCTGCTCGAACGCGAACTGATCCAGCGCGCGCCGCACGCCTCCGGCGAGGACGAACGGCTGTGGACGAGCGTGCAGGTCGCCTCCAAGCTCGTCCGCTGGTCGGTTCGGCACGCCCGATCCCAGGCCGAGCCGGCGGACGCGATCCGCTGGTGCAGCCAGATCGCGCTGCTCCAGCATGCTTTGCCCGGTTCGCAAATGCAGGGCGGCGAAGGCTTGCTGGCGGCCATCGGCAAGCTCCAGGGCCTTTTCCTCCCGCTGTCGCACTGGGAGACGCTGATTCTGCCCGCGCGCGTGCAAGGCTATCGCAAGGAGGACCTGGACCTGCTCTGCGCGACGGGCGAGGTACTCTGGATCGGCCGTCGCGAGGAGGAGGAGCGAGAGGGCAAGATCGCCTTCTTCCTGGCTGACGACAAGGCGCTGTACGAACCGTATGCGGAAGCCGCGCGCCGGCGGGAAGCGACGACGCGTCATCCGCAGCTGGCGAAGCTCATACGTGAGAGCGGGGCGAGCTTCCTTACGAAGCTCTCCAGGGAGACGGATACGCGGCCGTCGGAGCTGCTGCCCGCGCTCATCGACCTGGCCTGGGAAGGTCTCGTCTCCAACGACCAATTCGCGCCGCTCCGGCTTCACGCCGACCAGGCGGGGGGCCAAGCGTCAGTTCCAAGGACGGACGGGTTCGGGGCTTGGACGCTGGTACGCCGTGTCCGGCTTGCTTGAATCCGCGAGCGAAGACGAAGATATCGACGACGATCTTCCGTCTGGCCGCAGCGCTTCCGAATCGCAACAGTCGCCGGTGCTCGCCTGGACCAAGCACCTGCTCGACACTTACGGGATGGTGAACCGGGAGCTCGTCTCCAAGGTGTCGCCCTATCCTTGGGACGTCCTTCAAGGCGTACTGAGGCAGCTGGAGGACTGGGGGCTGGTGACGCGAGGCGCCTTCATCCGCGGTCTCGAAGCTTTGCAGTTCGCTACGCCGGCTTTCCGCGATGCGGTCAAGCGTCCGGCAGGCAGCGGCGACGGCCAGCTGGCCGTGTTGTCCGCCGCCGATCCGGCCAATCCCTTCGGGCTGATCGCGGAATGGCCATCCGGCGGCCAAGGCATTTCCTTCGCTCGCAAGCCCGGCAATTTTCTGCTGCTGGACGGGGAAAAGTGGCGCTATTGGGTCGAAAACAACGGCAAGCGCGTCTATAGCCTGGAAGCGGATGCCGGCGATCTGAAGGCGCGGGGAGAAGCGGACCGGCTGCAAGCCGCGTTCCAGACGATCATTCGCCGGCAGAAGCTCGTCAAGCTCAAAATGGACGAATGGAACGGCAAAGCCGCCGCCGAAACGGAAGCGGGACGCGCGCTGATATCCCATGGCGCGGAGAAGCAAATGCGATCGCTCGTGCTTTGGTTAAAAACGTGACGCGAGATTGCAAGTAAAGGATTCCATGCGCCGCCCGAATGCTGCTTCTCAATCGAAAGGGGTGGACGAATGAAAATCGATTATGTCGACGTTCTCGATAAAATCTCGGATAAACTATACAAGTCCGGCATGGACGTGATGCAAACAGCCAGCCGATTTATTCCCGCCAATACGTTCTGCATCGCGAATTTGGATCGCGTATCCACCGTCGTCCTCAATGCTTTCAACCGGGACAAGACCATTCTCACGGAGGGGCTTGTCGTAGCCAACGAGGAATCGTATTGCGCGTTGGTCACGGAGAAAGCCCGCGGACCGCTCGTCATCGAAAACAACCTGACGCATCCGCTGACCAAGGATATGCCCGCGACGCAATTTGTGGGCGGCTGTTCCTTTTTAGGAGTGCCCATATTGACGCCCGACGGTCAGATATACGGATCGTTATGCGCTTTCGACGACCGTTTTTATTTATTCGAACAACGCGATGTCGAGCTCATGCTGTCTTTGTCCAAATTTTTCACCGACGTGCTGGCCTTGGATGATTCCGTCGAGCAGCTGAAGGAGGCCCAGGCGAAGGCGATGCGCGCGCTCGAAGAAAAGGACAACCTGCTCGCCGTGCTGAGCCACGAGATTCGCACGCCGATGAACGGAGTATTAGGGATGGCCAATCTGCTGCGTTCGACGGATTTGACCGAGGAGCAACGGAATTACGTTACCGTCATCGAAGATTGCGGAGAAGGGCTAATGGCGATGCTGAACCAGATATTGGAGCATTCCAAGATCGCGGCGGGAAGGATGAGCGTGGAGTCCGAACCGTTCAACGTCGTTGAATGCGCGGAACAGGCGCTGCAGATCCATGCGTTCGAAGCCGGAAATAAGCGTATCGGGCTCCGCCTGTCCATCGACGACGACGCGCTCGGCAATTATGAGGGGGACGGTCTGAAAATCAGGCAAGTCCTCATTAATCTCGTCAGCAACGCGGTAAAGTTCACCGAGCGCGGAGAAGTGTCGTTGTCGATCGAGCGGGAAGACCGGCCTGTCAAGGACGGGAGGGTCTGGTTATCCTTCAGCGTATGCGACACGGGGATGGGCATCTCGCCGGAGCGCAAGGACCAGCTGTTCCGCTCGTTTTCCCAGGTCCACGACAAATCGATTAGATGCAATTATGGAGGCATCGGCCTCGGATTGTCGATCTGCCGCCAGTACGCCGAGCTGATGGGCGGGACAATCGAGTTGACGAACACCGGTCCGGGCGGGTCTTGCTTCACGCTCACCGTTCCGCTTCGTACCCAGCAGAACCGCCAAGCTTCTAACGCGGTCTAAGCGCGCAGGCGACCGCGGGTCGCCTGCGCGCATGGGCTGCTGCTTCCGGCGCACACGCGCCGATTTGCTTTACCCCCACTTGATACCGGTCTTAAAGCCCGCGCCGTGACCCGCGGCCTGCCCGCCGAGCTGGACGCCGGCGCCTTGCGGGCCCATATGCGCGCCGGCTTCCAGTCCGACGCCGTATTTTCCTCCCACTTGGCCGCCAGCCTTCGCTTCCAGGCCTGCATGGGGGGTTCAATTGCGCTTTCGCCTGAAGGCCTGCGCCGTAGGGGCCTCCGAGCTGGGCGCCGCCATGGAACGAAGCGACCTGGCCGCCGCCGACTTGGGCGCCAGCCTGAATGCCCGCGCCGTTCGCGCCGGCGAATTGGCCGCCGATGTTCGCGTGAATGCCATGTCCCCCCGCCGATCCCGCCCCCCGCTTGAAGGCCAAGGCCGTACTCTCCGCCTAAGTAGGCTCCCGTATGAACGCCGGTTCCGTATCCGCCGCCATAATAGCCTTGCGCGTGCATGCCCGCTTCAAGCGGACCGAGATGGCTCTGCGCCTGAAATCCCGCATGATGAGCCGAACTGTCTGGGCCGGTCTGCGAAGGAGGGAGCACGGGCATCGGCATCTGTTCGAGGCCCGGGTAAGGGGTGCCTGGCTGATACGAATCGGCGTAATAAGGACGGGAAGGATAGCTCTCGGAATAAGAGAGGCCCGGATATCCATAATAATCGGGAGCGAAGCCGTTGTAAGATTGAACGTAACCATAACCGAAGCCTTGACCGAACGAGCCTCGCGGATTGATGTGCATGGCGCTAGCCTCCATTGGTTTTCATGATGGGTTAGCCTATTCCGCGAATGCCGCCAAGGACACCCGCCCGGTTAAAAAATGGGCGTCTGCGGCAGGGTAGCAGGCGACGTCTTAAGGGTAAGGGACAGCATAGGCGCTCACAAATCGCCGCGAAAGAAGGGAGGAGCTGGAATGCCCGCATCGATCGCAGATGTCACGCAATGGCTCGAATCGCAAACGGACAAGGAACTGGTCGTAATCAAGCATGAGGATCGGGACCTCGACGAGGTCAGAATCCGGCTCGAGCGCGTCGAGCGCAGAGGAGAGCGGAGCGAGGCGCTTGACGACTATACGAACGGCGCCTCGCTGATGCTCATGGGCAGCGGGACGGTCGTCACGGAAGGCAGGGAAGAGCCCTTGCCGTCCGATGCGTTCGAGATTCCGCTCGAAGGACTAAGCCTGACTGAAACGGCCGAAGGCGCGGCTTTGCTCGTGACGGAGCGCGCCCGCTATTCGATCAAGGTTCGAGATTGAGCGATGAAAAACGCCCGCTGCCGAATTGGCGCGGGCGTTTTGCGTATGAAAGGACGGGAAACGGGGCTGCGCTTAATCCCCTGCGTCGATGGCGCTCTTGCCGCCGAACACGATGACGCCGCCGCCTACGAACATGCAGACGATCAGAATAATGACATAGGCCATTGCCAACACCTCCGGATTTGGTTACCCTTATCGTAACTTAATCTTACCCGTTAAGGGTACCGACGAATTCGTGACAAGATCGGGCGTCCTGAATACTCACGCTCGCTGGATGACTAGTCCCGCGTCGCAATTCGCGCCTTGGAGGAATGAAGATGACGGTCCATATCGCGCTTCTGCGCGGCATCAATGTCGGCGGCAACAATAAAATAAAAATGGCCGAGCTCAAGGCGGCTTGCGAGCGGCTTGGGCTCGAGGCCGTGCGCACTTACATTCAGAGCGGCAATATCGTCTTCCGCTCCGATCGCTCCGAAGAAGCGCTGCGCGAAATGATCGAGGCGACGCTGCAAAACGAATTCGGCGTCAAAAAAGGCAAAGGTTCTGCTGCGAACGAATGAAGAGCTGCAGCGATTGCTGCGCGACTGCCCGTTCTCCGAAGCGCAAATCGCGGCCGCCACTCAGCTGTACGTGAATCTGCTGGACAAGCCGCTGGATGACGAGCAGCTGGCCCGTATCGGCGAGCTGTCCGCGGAGGGCGAACAGTGCGTCATCGGGGAACGCGCGATTTATTTGCTCCTCACGCCGAGCATCTTGGATTCCGCCTTCGCGGTCTTGTTTCAAAAAGATGAAGCTCACGCTCACCTCCCGCAATTGGAACACGATGAACAAGCTGGGCGAACTGGCGGCGCAAACGGAAATATAGCGCGCAGACTCAGGGCTGCGTCTCGATGACGCGGTCCACGATGCCGTACGCGACCGCTTCCTCGGCGCTCATGAACGTGTCGCGGTCCATGTCCTTTTCCACCCGTTCGAGCGGTTGCCCCGTTCGATCGGCGGTGATCCGGTTCAGCCTTTCCCGGATGAGCAGGATTCGCTTCGCGCTGATGGCGATATCGCTCGCCTGGCCCTGCACGCCGCCGTGGGGCTGGTGAATCATGATCTCGCTGTTCGGCAGCGCGAAGCGCTTGCCTTTCTCGCCGGACAGCAGCAGGATCGCGGCAAACGACGCGGCCATGCCGGTACAGATCGTGTGCACCTCGGGCCGGATGAACTGCATCGTGTCGTAAATCGCCATGCCGGCCGTCGTCGATCCGCCGGGGCTGTTGATGTACATGCTGATCGGCTTTTCCGGGTCTTCCGCAGCCAGGAACAGCATTTGCGCGACGATGGAGTTGGCCATCATGTCGTCGATCGCCGCGCCGAGGAAGACGATTCGGTCTTTTAGCAGCCTGGAGTAAATGTCGTAAGAGCGCTCTCCGCGCGCCGTCTGGTCGATCACGTAGGGGATATAGCCGTTCATTGGAGGTTCCTCCCGTCGGTTGGTGTGGACGTTCGAATCGGTAATCGTCCGTCGGCGGCGAAAGGATACGGCAGGAAAATTATTTTTGACCGCGTATCTTTTTCGCAAAGGCGTTCGTTTACTTGTATAAAAGGGCGAGTCTGTATCGGAAGCCCAACGTTGACTTCGCGAGAGGAGGAAGTTCGCATGATCGATTCTGATTTAGACGTAGAACGGTTGTCCGCCAGCGTCGGAAGGTACAGCCTGTCGCTCGTTCGCTCCAAGCCAGCGGCTGAAGACTTGGCGCAGGAGAGCTGGAGCCGCGCGCTGCCCGCGTTGCGGGATGGCGGCGGCCATGCCAATCCGGAGGCGCTCCTCCTGCGCGTCGCGAGGAATGCATGGATCGACGGCTTGCGCCGCGACGCGCGGAAGGCGAAAATGCTGCAAGAGACGCTGCCGGAGGAGGCGACGATCGATCGTCCGCTGCTGTCGATAGAGCTGGCGCCCGTGTTCGCCGCTCTGAACGCGTTTCTGCCGAAGCTGCAGCGAACGGTGTTTTTGCTGCGCGACGTTCTCGGCTATTCGATCAAGGAGACCGCGGCCCGGCTCGGCACGTCCGAAGGCGCCGTCAAGGCCGCGCATGTTCGTGCGCGCAGGTCGCTCGCGCTCGTGCAGGGCGCGCTCTCGCGGGAAGAGGGGCCGGGGCTGCCCGCGGACGAGAACGAGCGGGTCGAAGCGCACCTGATGGCCGATGCTTACGCGAGGGGGAGACATCGGCACGCTCGTGGCGCTTGCCAACGGGGGAGGCGCGCATGCAGGCGAGACAACTGCCCGTGCAGGGCACGGTGTCGCACGCCGTTCCACGGAGCCGTCGAGAGGGGCGGCCCGAAGCATTGTTTTCGACGGGAATGCTGTCGCAAGCGGCTTAGCGAATGGGGAGCATCAAGGAAATGAAGCTGGATGCACGCATCCCAAAGGGTGCGAATGCGTTCCGGCTTTTTTTTTGTGAAAAATGTCCTTCGCTTCGACCTAAATTTTTCCTAAATCGGTTTCCTTGAATTGACAATCGGGGTGTATGAAGGGCATAATACACTCATGGTGTATGAACCACTTAGTACACACACTCCACGACAAGGCGAGGCAGAGCGATGGATAATCACGGCGGCTGGATGGAGACGGCGTTCAACACGCGAGATCCGGTATACCTGCAGGTCGTCCGGCTGTTCAAAGAACGGATCGTCACGGGCCTGCTGGCGGCGGGAGAGGCGATCCCGTCGAGGCGCGAGATCGCTTCGCTGCTCAAGATGAATCCGAATACCGCGCAGCGAGCTTACAAAGAAATGGAGGAACAAGGCTTGATCGTCACGGAAGGTAATTCGCCAAGCCGAATCACAAGGGACGAAGACGTGCTCCGCAATATCCGGTCGGAGCTGCTGGGCGAAGCGGTCCGGACTTTCATGGGCTCGATCCGCAACATGCAGGTGCCGCTCCAGGAGATCGTGGCGCTGGTCCAAGAGGAGTACGAGTCGGATGCGCAGCGCCGGGCTCGGAAGCCGGGAGGTGAAGGCGCATGATTCGCATCGAAAACGCCCACAAGCGCTACCGCTGGCGAAAGGTGCTGGACGGCGTGACCTTTTCCGCGGAAAAGGGACAGATCACCTGCCTCGTCGGCATGAACGGCGCGGGCAAGTCGACGCTGCTGAAGGCGATCATGGGCCTTACGCCGTTGTCCAAAGGAAGCATCCGCGTCGACGGCGTCGGCTCGAAGCGGGAGCTGTACGAGAAAGTCTCGTTTATTCCGGACCATGCGGCGATGCCGGGCGGCCTCAGGCTCGAAGAGGGGCTTCAGTTTATGGCGGACTACTACAAGAGCTGGAACGAATCGCGTGCGCAGGAGCTGATGACGTTTTTCCGGCTGAATCCGCGCGATCGCGTCGGCAACCTGTCCAAAGGGACGGCGGCCAAGTTCGGACTTGTGCTCGGTCTGGCCTTGGACACGGAGTTCGTGCTCATGGACGAGCCGTTTTCCGGGATAGACGTATTCAGCCGGGAGATGATCGGCGACGTCTTCTCGAGCCGGTTGATCGAGGACCGGGGCGTGCTGGTGACGACGCACGAGATCGACGAGATCGAGCATTTGCTCGATCGGGCCGTGCTGCTGAAGGACGGCAAGGTCGTCCGCGACATCGATTGCGAGCAGGTACGGGACGAACAGGGGAAGTCCGTGCTCGACGTGATGCGGGAGGTGTACCGGGGATGAGGCATTATTTCAAGCTGCTGGCGCTTGAGGTACGCAGGTTCAGATGGATAATGGTCGGCATGATGCTGTACACGCTTGTCGTGGAATGCGCAGCCGTCGCAATCGACATCCATAACTTCGCCAATCGCTACGGCATAAAGGAAGGAACCCGGGAGCCGGGCGTCGTGCCTCAATCCTACTCGTTTGCCGATGTCATCGGCAATACGCAGGGCGGATTCGCGCTTGGGATATTTATTCCGGTAGCTGTATTGGTCGCCTATGTGCTCGTTATTTGGTATAGAGACTGGTTCGGGCGCCATCCGTTCGCTTTCCGCCAACTCATGTTACCGGGCGGACGCATCCCGCTTTACTTTGCCAAGCTGACCGCCATTTTTTTGTTCGTCTTTTCGATGCTGGCCTTGCAGCTGGTCGCGATGGCGATTTTGAAGCTCGAATATGCGATGGTGACGCCCGAGCTGTTAAAGGAGCCGAGCCGGTTCACCGACGCCATGTATGCGAGCGAGATTTTTAAGCTGCTGCTGCCGCTGCATTTCAGTCAGTTTCTGACCAACTACGGCATGGGCTTCCTCGGCGTGCTGCTCGTGTTTGCCGGCATTTTGCTCGAGCGCAGCTACCGGATTCGGGGCATTGTATTGGCGGCGCTTTACCTGGCGCTCAATATTACGTTGCTCGTCCTGGCTTCAATGTCCAACGAACTTTCATTGTACCCGTCGGAAACGATAGCCGTCTGTTTGACGATTTTCGGATTGGAGGTCGCAGGAGCGATATGGCTGAGCTTAAAGCTGATCACCCGCAAAATATCCGCGTAAAGCGAAGGGGACGGTTCAGGTACGTATGGGCGGGCGCGCTCGCCTTATTTTCAATCGTCGCGCTTGGCGTTTATTACGGCTATGCGTCCGACGAACGGCTGCCGAGCTTTCATCTGGAGACGGTGGAGGGGGATCCTTCGTTCGGCTGGGAGATTCAACTTGACGGCAGCTATATCGGACGAAGGGGCAACCGGTCGATGAAAGTAGATGCCGAAGGTACTCGCTATTCAGACGCGAACCGGGTAGGCCGATTGTTCATATGGCCTTTCTCCAAAACTTACAACGCGTCAATGGAAGCGCTCATACAGGCGCATCGCGAATTTATGCGGGGCAAGGAATACGGAACGTTGGAGCAGAACGACGACAAGCTGATCTATGCCGAGCTTGTCCGTAAAGAAGGTCAGGCAACCTTGAAGCTGTCTGCGCTAAACAAAAAAAACCGAGAAATCGGAAAGCTATTCCCTGCAGGTAGGGTCTTGGAAGCAGCGGGAGCAGGTTTATGTTGCCGATATGCAGATCGAAGGCGAACTTGCGCATTTTCTGATCATACGCTCTACTTCAACGCGCTCTAATGAAGAGATCGCCCCGCAGCTATTCGACTACGTGTTCGAACTGTCAGCTGGCAAGCTGGTCGATACCCGAGAGATTCGATTGCCTGTTCAAGCCGGATACGACGTATCGGTGGCTAACCGGGGGACGAACACGGATTCGGTTCATGCCGTTATTTTCACATCCAGAGTAAAAGGGAACGAATACGGCAGCCGGAGGCGCCAGTGCGCTGCCAGCCGCTTCCGCGGAGAAGCCGATTATTGAATATAAACCGTTTATTTATAATTATAGGGATGGACGCGTAAAATCGCTCGCTTTGGCTATTCCGGAAAGTATAACGCGTACGAACTACATCGTAGACGGCGACAAATTGTACGGCGTGACTGTAGCCGGCAATACGGAACGTTGGCGGGGAAAAGCTTCAATATCGTGGAGACCGATCTCTTGACGCAAGCCCAGACCGCTGCGTATACGCTACATGCCTCGGACCTGGGCGGTGAAGAGATTCTTGCACCGAGATTCAAGGACGGCAAGTTTTACTTTATCGTTCCCGGCGAGCAGGCGAAAGAATCCATTGGAAGAGCCTCAACGAAGGTGATCGTCGTTGAAGCGAGCAGCGGAAAAACGGTGTACGAAGGCCAAGTCTCGTACGACGGTCCAAGCAGCCAAGCATCCGCCGAGCTGAGCCAAACCGTGCTGCTCAACATGCAGCTCCGATCGTGAATCGCCGCATCGAGATGCTTCGCAGCCTAGAACTCGAAGCCTACCGGATGGCGTATTATCTTCTCGAGGCGGAGGAGCCGGCCTGCGAGGCGGCCAAGCGGGCGCTGCTGGCGCTCTGCGGCGCGCGCGAGTTTGCGAAGGCGACGCAAGAGGAGCGACGCAGGCTTCTGAAGCGATTCGTCATGCGCGAAGCGGTCTCGGGCTTCTGCCAAGCGACGGCGAGAGCGAACTAGCATACGTACAAGCGCAAAAAAGGACGTGTCCGGACCCGGACACGTCCTTTTTAACGTTTGCGGCGAGCTCTTATGGCGGTCCGCGTCCTGCTTGCTGTTCGCGCGGCGGGGATGCGGCCGAGCAAGCGGGCGTACCGCATGACTTTGCGGTGCGTGGACTTATCCTTCAGATGCCTGAACAGATACGGATCCGGCGACGTATTCAGCTCGATGATCCACGGACGCAGCTTGGTATCGAGGCCGATGTCGGCACCGACCATATTGATCTTGGGGTGGGCTCTCGCCAGCGCCCTCGCGGAACGAAGACCGAGCGCCTTCAGCTTGCTTTCGGCTTGCCTCGCGCCGTTAGAACCTAATTTTGGCAGAAGCAACCTGCTTAGCGGGACAGGCGTGCCGCCGTCATGATAATTCGTGACGGCCTTGCCTTTCTGGGCGACTCTCGCAATGACGCCGGTCGGCTCCCAGGCGCCGGCCGGATTTTTTTGCACCATGACGCGAATGTCGAAGCGTCTGCCGTTCGTCTTGAGCAGGTGCACGCCGCGCTGCGCGAGATACGGACGGCGCCGCTTCATTCGCAAGACGTGGCCATATAGCGTGTCGATGGACGAAAAGCGCTTTTTGCTTAGTCCGGCATGACAGCTATAAGGCAGCCGTTGCCCGGGCGTCCGTTCGATGCGCATCACGCCGCGGCCGTACGTGCCGGCGACGGGCTTGACGTAGATCATGCCGTACCGGTTCAGCATATTCGCGAGCGTCGCCCGATTCATCCTCCGCGTCTCGGGCACGTGCGGAGCGACTGCGGGATCTCGCAGCGTCGCGACCGTTTTGACCCATTTATTCGCGATATGCACGCCCTTGCGGTTTATCACAGCGGCTCCCCTCCGATCGCCATACTGTATGCTTGCCCGCCGCCGCCCGACACGGACAAGAGTTGGAAGATTCACGTCCCGAAGGCTTCGGTTAATGAATGATACCGGATCGATAACGGCAACAATGCAAAGGAGGAGCGCGCGATGCAAACGATATGGAAGGGAGCGGTCAGCTTCGGGCTGGTCAACGTGCCGGTCAAGATGTTCACGGCCACGCAGGACAACGACCTGCCGATGCGCATGCTGCACAAGAAGCTTAACGTGCCGATTCAATACCACAGAACGTGTCCGAAGTGCGAGGAAGAAGTGAAGTGGACCGATATCGTCAAAGGCTACGAATACGAACCCGGTCACTTCGTTACGTTCGACAAGGGCGAGCTCGAGGAGATCGCGTCGGAGACTTCGCGCGAGATCCGCATTCTCGACTTCGTGGACCTGGATGAGATCGACCCGATCTATTATCAGAAAACTTATTATCTCGCGCCGGAAAGCAACGGCACGCATGCCTACAATCTGCTCGTGCAGGCGCTGCTCGATACGCGCAAGATCGGCATCGCCAACGTCAGCATCCGCACGCGGAGCAGCCTGGCTGCGATCCGCATCGTGGACGGCGTCCTGTCGATGTCGACGATGTTCTACGCCGAGGAGATCCGCAGCAAAAAAAGAGATACCGAACCTGCCGGAGGAGACGAAGGCGGACGAGCGGGAGCTTCAGATGGCCCGCATGCTGATCGACCAGCTCAGCGCGCCCTTCGAGCCCGGGAAGTACGAGGACGTTTATAAGGAACGGCTGATGGACGCGATCGAAGACAAGGTCAAGGGCAAGGAAGTCAAGTTCGCGCCGGAAGAGAAGAAGACCAACGTTATCGATCTGATGGAGGCGTTGAAAGCAAGCTTGAAGCAGGCAGGACCGGATAAGGGCCAAGCGGGAGACGCGGAAGTCGGCAAAGAAACAGACCAGAAAGAAACGAAAAAGCCCGCGCGTAAGCGCAGCGCGACCAAAGCAGAAAAGGACGAGCCGAAGACGAAAGCGAGGAAACAGGAGGCGTCCGCCTCCAAGACGAGGACGAAGAAAACAGGGAGCTGACCGATGGAGCCATTCACCCCGATGTCTCCCGTGGCGGAGGAACGCACGCCGGCGGGTAGCGCTTGGATACACCAGCTTAAATGGGACGGTTATCGACTCATCGCCGAGGTGCGGGGCGATCGCGTCCGGTTGTATTCCAAGCGCATGCTGCTGCAAAACGATTCTTACCCCGAGCTGGCGGCGGCGCTCGCCGGCCGTCCCGGGGACTACATACTCGATGGCGAGGCGGTCATCCTGGACCCGCATACAGGCAAACCCAGCTTCCAGCTCATGCAGCAGCGGGGCAAGCTGCTCGGCGATCGCTTGATCGAAGCTTCGGCCAGGCGGAATCCGGTTCAATTTATCTTGTTCGACCTGCTGGAAGCGAACGGCGAGGACCTTCGGCGGCTGCCGTACGCGGAACGCAGGGAGAAGCTGCTCCGATTGACGCAGGGCTGGACATCGCCATTTTACGTGGCGGACGAATTCGAGGACGGCGAATCGCTCTGGCGGTGGGTCGAGGCGAACGGCTGGGAAGGCGTCGTCAGCAAAAAGAAGGCGTCGGCTTACAAAGAAGGCAAGGTGCATCGCGACTGGATCAAGCGGAAGACCGTCCACCACATGGACGTCGACATCGTCGGCATCATCTGGAAGGAGGGACGCGTGTCAAGTCTCGTCATGGCAAAAGACGATCGGTATATGGGGCGCGTCTCGTCCGGATTAAACGAGAGAGCGAAGGCTGCGCTTCGCCGGCTGCCCGCCGGACGCTCCCGCGCCGACTATTGGGAAAGCTCGCCCGAAGGCTTGCGAGGCGCGGACGTCAGGTGGCTAGAGGCGCCGCTCGCAGGCAGGGTCAGCGGCAGGGAGATGACGGATGCGGGCTTGCTGCGGCATCCCAAACTGATCGACCTGGAGGGGATTCCGCTATGAGCGCCGCGGATAACGATTCGATCGAAGTCGAAGGCTTCGAGATCAAGGTGACAAACCCGGATAAGCTGATGTGGCCCGAAGCCGGCATTCATAAGGCGATGTATTTGCAAAAGCTCGTCGCCTTGTCCCCTTACTTGCTGCCCTATTGCAAAAACCGGTACATGACGGCCATCCGTTATCCGGACGGAGCGGGCGGGAAGGCTTTTTTATCAAAAAAAACGCGCCGGAGCCGCTGCCGCCTTTCGTGCGGACGGCGGTGCGGGACCAAGTTCGCTATATCGTCGCGGATACGCTGCCGACCTTGCTGTGGATGGGCAATCTCGCCGCGCTCGAATTCCATCCATCGTTCGAATACGTAGGCGGAGAGGAGCCGGCCGAATGGGTGCTCGACATCGATCCGAGCGAGGCGCTCCGCGGACGGCTGATGGAGGCGGTCTCTTTGATCGGAGAAGCGCTGGAAGACATGGGCATAGCCTCCGTACCCAAGACGAGCGGCGCCACGGGCGTGCAAATTGTCATCCCTGTTCGACCTGGCTACACCTTCGATGAATTGCGAAAGGCGGGAGGTTTCGTCGGCAAGTACTTATCCGAAAAATATCCGAAGCTGTTCACCGTCGAACGGCTGATCAAAAATAGAAAAAACCTGATCTACGTCGATTATGTCCAGCATGCGGCGGGCAAAAGCCTTTCCGCGCCTTATACGCCCCGCGGGCGGCCGGAAGCGACCGTGTCAACGCCGTTGACCTGGGAAGAAGTGCGGAACGGCGCCGATCCGCGCGACTTTACGCTGCATACGATCGAAGCGAGGCTCGCAGAGAAAGGCGACCTGATCGCGGCGGCGCCGAAGCAGTCCCTGGAGGCAATTTTACGTTTTCTGAAATAAGTGCAGCGACTGCAAACTGTAACAAATTATGGCTATACGGCCCCGATTCTTATGATGTACACTATAAGAATCGGGAGGTGTGACATGGATATAGGCGCGGCATTTTTTTACGAGCATCACCATCCTGATCACGTTTACGTTTTTATTTAACCTCATTTACAAATACGTGTTTCAGCATACGTCCGACTACTTGAAGCAGATCGCGATGATCGTCGGCTTTATCGCGTTAGGATGGCTTGCGATGAAGTTCGGCGTCCGGTACAACGGATCGGCCATCTTCGATCTTCGCAACGTGCCGATCATCTTCGCGACGCTCGTCTTTCGCGATCCGAGAACGATTCTGGCGATCGGCTTCGGCATTGCGCTGGCGCGATTCGGCATCAACGGGATGTCGGCGTCCGCGTTCACCGCTTTTTGCAACATCTCGACGCTCGGCATCGCGGGTTCGATACTTGTCGGCTTGTACAGACGAAGACCGAATTGGGGCTATCCAGTCAAGGCGGCGATCTCGCTGCTGACGATCAACGCTCTTCAGGTCGGAGGCATCCTTGCCTATGGAGCGCTCGATCGCGTCAATTATGCTACCCATATTTTGCCTTACTCGCTGCCGGCCACGCTTTTGCTCGGCACGTTTTTTCTGTTTATCATCCGCGACTTTTTCCTGGACCAGCAGCGTGCGGTTCAGCTTAAGGCGACCAACGAGGCGCTGGAGAAACGGACGTCGGAACTGCTTGATAGCCAGAAGTTGCTAGAGGAAAAGGCCGAACTGATCCTTCAGGCCTCCAAGTACAAATCGGAGTTCATGGCGAACATGTCGCACGAGTTGAAAACGCCGCTCAACAGCATCATTCTGCTGTCGCAGATGATCGGCGAATCCGAGGACGGCGTCAGCTTCGAGGACAACCGCCGATATGCGAACATCATCCAGGCGTCCGGCGAGCAGCTGCTTCATATGATCAACGATATTTTGGACTTGTCCAAGGTCGAAGCCGGCAAGATGGATATCGTGTTGGACTTTTTGTCGCTTAGCGATACGGTCGAACTGCTTCATCGTCAGATGAAGCCGCTAGCCGAAGTGAAAAATCTCGAGTTGCGCCTGCAGGTGAATGAAGACGTGCCGCAGACGCTGCTGTCGGACGGGTTGCGGTTGGGCCAGATTTTGCGAAATTTGCTCATTAATGCCGTTAAATTCACGGACAACGGTTATGTCGCGCTGCTCGTCTCGACCGAGCGTCCGGTGAACGGAGCGGGGGGATAGCCAAGTCGTCTTCACGGTGAAGGATACGGGCGTCGGCATCGAGAAGAGCAAGCAGGAACTGATATTCGAAGCGTTCAGGCAGGAGGACGGTTCCATCAACCGCCGCTTCGGCGGGACGGGGCTCGGACTGTCGATCAGCCTGCAGCTCGCGACTTTGCTCGGCGGGTCGCTTTCGCTGAAAAGCGAAAAGGGAGAAGGGAGCGAATTTTCGCTGCGTCTGCCGATCGTACAGGCGCTCGAGGCATCCGTATCGGCCAGACAAACGGCTGCTGCTTCCGAATAAGAGGCGTTTGAAGAGGGGGCCTTGACTAAGCCCCCTGCCGCCTGCGCACCATGTTTACTTGCCTCCGGCGGTTTGATACGTCGTGTCAGGCGTGGTACAATTATAAACGCGCGTTTACAACACAAAATCGAAAGAGGTGCTGCACTTGAAGTACAGAAAACTAGGCCAATCCGGCCTTAAAGTCAGCGAGATCAGCTTCGGCAGCTGGATGACTTATGGGCACACGGTCGGTCAAGACACGGGCGCGAAGCTGATCGATCGCGCGTTCGAGCTCGGCATCAATTTCATCGATACGGCGAACGTGTACGAGCAAGGCGAGGCCGAGCGCATGCTCGGCGAAGTGCTGCCCCGTTATCCGCGGGAATCGTACGTGCTGGCGACGAAGGCTTTTTGGCCGATGGGCCAAGGACCGAATGAACGCGGATTGTCCCGCAAGCATGTGTACGAGCAGTTGAACGCCAGCCTCAAGCGGCTGAAGCAGGATTACGTAGACATTTTCTACTGCCATCGCTACGATCCGGACACGAGACTCGAAGAGACGCTGCGGACGATCGAGGATTTCGTGCGTCAGAGCAAGGTGCTGTACGTCGGCGTGAGCGAGTGGACGGGCGCCCAGATCCAGGAGGCGCTACAAGTCGCGGATAAATACTTGCTGGACCGGATCGTCGTCAACCAGCCGCAATATAACATGTTCTACAGGAATATCGAAAGCGACGTCCTGCCGGTCAGCGAGAAAAACGGTCTGTCCCAGGTCGTATTCTCTCCCCCTCGCGCAAGGCGTACTGACGGGCAAGTATCGGCTTGGACAAAATCTGCCTTCGGACAGCCGAGCGGCGGATCCGAAGACGAACATGTGGATCAAAGGCTTCCTGACCGAAGCGCACCTGCAAAAAGGTCGAACAGCTGGATGCCGTCGCCAAGGAGTTGGATCTGTCGCTGTCGACGCTTGCGATCGCCTGGATTTTGCGTCACGAGAGCGTGGCCAGCGCGCTCGTCGGCGCCACGAAGACGTCCCAGCTCGAAGAAAACGTCAAGGCGTCCGGCGTTTCGCTGTCGCAGGAGACGATCGATCGCATCGAGACGATCCTGGCCTGACGCGTTCTGCCAGCCGCCTGTCACGCCGCGCGATGCGCCCGAACTGATTCATCCTGCTCGCGATCGTCCAAGTTATGAATAGACGAACCGACAGGAGGGATGGCTATGCCTTGGGATAAAGACGACTATCCGGATTCGCTTAAAAACTTCATGGCGCCCGTACGCAACAAGGCGATCGACATCGCCAACGAGCTGCTGAAGGACGGCTACTCCGAGCAACGGGCGATCTCGATCGCCACCGCGAAAGCCAAGGAGTGGGGCGAGGATCACGACAAACAGATTCGCAAAAAAAGGGCACTGACAAACAAGGGAGCGAACGTCCGCGATGGACGGTTCGCTCCCTTGTCTTTTATCGAAGTCATCTCGGCGCGGCGCCGTCTTACATCTTCAATCCGCTCATGAGCGGCATGATCGTCTTGATCATGTCCATGCCCATCTTCATGAGCGGCAGCGCCTTCTGCATGAAGCCCATCAGATCGTCGAGACCGCCGAGTCCGCCCAATCCGCTGCCGAGACTGACGCCCGCGGCGCTGCCGGCGCCTGTTCCGGCTGCCGCGCCCGGGGCTGCCGGAGCAGCAGGCGCTGCCGCCGCAGCAGCGCCCAAAGCGCTGATCCTCGCTTTTTGCCATGAACGCTTCGCCGCCTGCGGATTCCACTTTTCCGATCCGCGTACGCCCGAGAGCGTGAGCTCGCCGCCTTTGATGTCTCCGATCAGCCCCACGTAGTACGACCCGTCCTTCATCAGAATGCACACGGGCTGCCCTTGGTAAGACTGCAAGTTTTTGCGCGTCCGCGCGTTCGGACGAACAGCCATAGCCGATCACCTCCTTTATTCGACGGCTCGAATCGTATAGGATAGCGTTATACGGCTTTCGATCCGTCTCCGGTTGACGCATCGCCGGTAACTAAAGACGGCGACGACGTTTTACCTTACTCCCTCCATTTTATGCGCGACAAACGGGATAGTTTGTGCATCTATCCATCCCTGCCGACAGTAACGGCAGGAAGAAAGGGGATTGCCGATGACAGAAGTCGAGACAGGCCTTCCGGCGCTCGCGACTTTCGCAGGCGGATGCTTCTGGTGCATGGTCAAGCCTTTCGACGAGCTGCCTGGCATCATCAGCGTCACGTCCGGGTATACGGGCGGCCACACCGATCGTCCGACCTACGAATCGGTCGGCAGCGAGACGACGGGCCATGCGGAAGCGGTGCAGATCGCCTTTTTCCCGAACCTGTTTCCGTACGAGCGGCTGCTCGACATTTTTTGGCAGCAGATCGACCCGACGGACCGCGGCGGTCAGTTTGGCGATCGCGGCAGCTCGTACCGGACGGCGATCTTCTATCACGACCAAGGGCAGCGCGAGCTCGCCTTGGCGTCGAAGCAGGCGCTTGAATCTAGCGGACGGTTCAAGTCGCGGATCGTGACGGAGATCCTGCCCGCCGGTCCTTTTTATCCGGCGGAGGAAGAGCATCAGCATTATTACAAGACGCACGTGCGGCACTACAAGCTGTATGTCGAAGGGTCCGGCCGCGAGGACTATCTCCGCCGCGCATGGCGGACCAAACAGGACGAAGCGAGCCTCCGGCGCAGGCTGACGCCTTTGCAATACGAAGTGACCCAACACGGCGCGACCGAACCGGCATTCGACAACGCGTACTGGAACTTCTATGAACCCGGCATATACGTGGACATCGTCACCGACGATCCGTTGTTCGGTTCCGAGGACAAGTTCGACTCGGGGACGGGCTGGCCCAGCTTTACGAAGCCGCTGCACGAAGGCTTGGTGGGAAGGGAGGCCGACTATCGGGGAGGTACGGTGCGCACGGCGATCGCGAGCCGGCTCGGACGTACGAGACTCGGTTATTTGCATTACGACGGTCCGGGGCCTGACAAGCTCCATTACCTCGTCAATTCGGCCTCGCTCCGCTTCGTGCCGGCGAGCGGGCAAGCGAACGCGGCAGCGCTGAATGGCGATCATTTCAAATTGAACGAACAAATGTTCGATAAAAGGTTGTAAATCCCGGCGCGCCACATTAAAATGGAAAAGAATACGATTCCAAGAGATGGAAAGGGCCGAAGACATGAACGTCCGATATGCAGAGATCGACGAGGCGATCGCCTACATTCATCAGAATTTGGACGAGCCTCTGCCGTTGTCGCGCCTCGCCCGTCACGTCGCTTTCAGCTCTTATCACTTCGCGAGGATTTTCAAGGAACGAATCGGCCTTCCGCCGCTGTATTACGTATCGTCGCTGCGCCTGGAGCGCGCCAAGGATCTGCTGCTCAACTCGAACCTGTCCGTCCGGCAGATCGGGCTCGAGATCGGACAGCAGAGCCTCGGCACATTTACGACCCGCTTCACCGAGCGGGTCGGCATGACGCCGGGGGGAGTTCCGCCAATCCGAACCGGAGGCCGCCAGATACATGCGCGCGCTTCGCGAGCTGTCCGATTGGCAGGAGCACGCCGCGGCCTCCGAGCCGGGAGGCATGCAGGTGACCGGCACCGTCGTCGCCGACGAGCCGTTCGACGGCTTCGTGCTGATCGGCTTGTTCGCCAAGCCGATTCCCGAGGGGATGCCGATCTACGGCACGCTGCTGCCCGGGCTCGGCAGGTTCTCCTTCAGGGGCGTGAGGCCCGGCGTCTATTATCTCATGGCGACTTCTGTCGCTTGGGAGATGCAGGCCAAGGACTTTCTGCTGCCGCAGCGGACGCTGCGCACAAGGTCCAGAGCGCCGCTGTTCGTCGGACCGCTCGGCGAGCTGCATCCGCAGCAGGTCAAGCTGTATCCGCCTCAACCCGACGATCCGCCGATCCTCATATCGCTGCCAGTACTCATGAATCAATTTTTAAGCAGAATGGGCAAATGATCGTTCAAGCTGAAGAGCGAAGCTTCGCATACGCGCGAAGCTTTTTTTGCGTCGATTTAGGCGATTGCGAAGGGGCGGCTTGTCCATGCGCAGGACATTTTGTCCGCGCGGTCCTTGGCTCGCGTCCAACCGCGGCATAGAGCGTCATGCTATAATGGCGATAGTCTTGCTAGCGGAACAGGAGTGTCGGAGGATGGCGGAGCGCCTGCATATATTGGTCGCGGAAGACGACGACGATATCAATCGGCTGCTCTGCAGCGTGCTTCGGTCGAGCGGGCACGAGCCCCAGCCGGCTTATTCCGGGACGGAAGCGGAGCTTTATCTGGGAACCCGCGAGTGGGCGATGGTGCTGCTCGATCTGATGCTGCCCGGCAAGCGGGGGGGAAGCGCTCCTGGAGGAGATCGGCGAACGATACGGCTATCCGGTCATCGTCATCTCCGCCAAAAGCGAGCAGCATTCGAAAATTTCGGCGCTTAAAACAGGCGCCGACGATTATATCACCAAGCCGTTCGACCTCGAGGAGGTCGCAGCGCGCATCGATTCGGTGCTGCGCCGGTACCGGAGACTTCCGCAGACGCTAGCGAACAGTCCGGCCCTGCTGCAGCACAAGGATCTCGCGCTCGATCCCGAAGCGAAGACCGCGCGCGCCGGAGGCGTGCAGCTGTCGCTGACGGCCCGGGAATATGACATCCTGGCTCTGCTCTTATCTAATCCGAAGAAGCTGTTCGCCAAAGCGAACCTGTTCGAGAGCGTATGGGGCGAGGATTATCTCGGCGGCGGGGAAAACGTCGTCAACGTACATATCAGCAACCTGCGCAACAAGCTCGCGAGAGCGAATCCCGAGGAAGAATATATCGAGACGATCTGGGGAATGGGCTATCGTCTTAAATCTTAAGCTTTTCTTATGAATCGGCTTTACCAAGTCTTATGAATCGGCCTCTACACTTGAAGACAAGAAGGGGAGGCTGAAATGAATGAACGAGTTCGTGCTTCGAACGCACCAATTGACCAAACAGTACAAAAGCCAGACCGCGCTCGACCGCGTGGATCTCTCGATTCGCCAAGGGACGATTTACGGCTTCATCGGGCAGAACGGGGCGGGCAAGTCGACGCTGATGAAGCTGGTGACGGGGCTGGCATTTCCGACGTCAGGTACGGTGGAGCTATTCGGATCCACGGGGAGCGCCGAACTTGTCAAGGCGCGCAAGCGGATGGGCGTTTCCATCGAAAATCCGGCGCTATACCCGCTGCTGACGGCGTCCGAAAATCTGGAGGCGCACCGGCTCCAGCAGGGCATACCGGGCCGGGAGACGGTGAAGCGTACGCTCGAACTGGTCGGCCTGTCGGGAACGGGGAGGAAAAAAGCAAGAAACTTCTCGCTCGGCATGAAGCAGCGTCTGGCGCTCGGCGTCGCGCTGCTCGGGTCGCCCGAATTTCTCATTCTTGACGAGCCGACGAACGGGCTCGATCCGATGGGCGTCGTCGAGATGCGCGATTTGCTGACAAAGCTTAACCGGGAGATGGGCATCACGATCCTGATCTCCAGCCATATCCTTAGCGAGCTCCATCTGCTGGCCACGCATTATGGCATCATCCACAAAGGTAAGCTGCTTGAGCAGTTGACGAGCAGGGAGCTGCAGGAAAAGTGCAGGCAGTTCATCCACATCAAGGTCGATCGCCCTGAACGTGCCGCGGCCGTTATCGAGCGGGAGCTGTCGACGACGGCGTTCGAGGTGACGAACGACGGCTCGATCCGTTTGTTCGCGTACTTGGATCGTCCGGCGACGGTCTCCGCGGCGCTCGTCGGCGAGGGACTCGCGCTCGAGCAGTTCATGCCGATGGGCGAGGACCTGGAGAGCTACTTCACCTCGCGGATCGGAGGCGGCGAACATGCTTAATCTGCTGCGTTCGGAATGGTACAAACTGCTGCGCAACCGTTCGTTTTGGCTGCTGCTATCCCTTTTGTTCGTATCCGCGGCGTCTTACGTGCTGCTCAATTATTTCGACGACCCGAACGACGGGGGCGCGCTCTCCGGGACGACCGGCCTCGATATGCTGACCGCGGCGCTGGGCGGCAACAATTACATCATCAAGATCGGACTTAGCGTCTTGGCGGGCTTTTATATTTCGGGCGAATACGCGACGGGGACGATCAAGCGGGCGGTCGCTTCCGGCTACAGCCGCGCAATGTACATTACGGCCAAAATGATCGTTTTTATATTCGGTTCCATGCTGGCCGCGCTCGTATTTCCGGTCGTGAATCTTGCGCTTGGCGCCATGCTTTTCGGTCTCGGAGAGATACAGGGCGTGTCGGAGACGGGATTTATCCTTAAATCCTTTGCGCTGACGCTTGCGTTCGCAGCCGCCTTCGGAGCCGTGACCGGCGCCATCGCGACGCTGCTGACGGACAGCGGCAAGACGATCGGCTTCGCATTCGTATTCTATTTTTTCGCGGACGGACTGTACGTCATGGCGGGGCGGCATCTTCCTTTTATCAAGACGCTATACGAGCATTCTATATTTAATCTTATTAACCATTATGCGGATCCTAAGATGAGCGCAGCAAGATTTGCCGAGAGTCTTTACGTCCCAGCGTTGGTCGCCATCGCATTCGCAGCCGTCGCTGTCGCGGTTTTCATACGCAAGGAGATCAAGTAACGCATTCGATATAAAGGCGCACCTAAGGAAGGAGGCAGGCGCATGCCGCTCGCCGTCGTCATTGTCGCAGGGTTGGCGGCAGCGCTCTGTCTGCTGCGCTTGCTCATGTTCAAAAGAGAGATACGCGCACTGACCAAGCAGCTGCGGCAATATAACGAAGGTGAGTTCGCCGGCAAGCTCACGATCGGGATGCCGGATCGCGACGTGGAGGCGCTGGCGGCCGAGGTCAACCGGCACACGGATCTGATCGTTCGGGCGAATGCGGAACGCAGACGCACGGAAGAAGAGCTCAGGCAAGCGGTCGCCAACATTTCGCACGACCTGCGTACGCCGCTGACGTCCATCTTCGGATACGTCCAGTTGCTCGATTCCCGGGAGTTGTCGGCCGCGGCGCGTGACGAAGCGCTTGGCGTCATCCGGAAGCGGACGTTGCGACTCCAGGCTTTGCTGAACGATTTTTACGAATTGGCGATGATCGACTCGACGGACTACGCCTTGAAGCCGTCGAAGCTTAGGCTCGACAAGCTATTGCCCGAGATTTTGATGGGGTTTCACGATCAGATGGCGGATAAGGGGCTGACGCCGTCGTTCGAATTGGACCCACGGAGCATCGTGGTCCGAGCCGACGAATCGGCGCTGCGAAGAGTGGTTGAAAATCTCGTCGTCAATGCGATCAAGCATGCTCGCGGCAAGCTCGACGTCCGGTTGGAGGTCCGTTCGGACACGGCGGTCTTCACGCTGTCGAACGAAGCTCCGCAGCTGCGCGGCACGGATACGGAGCTGCTGTTCAACCGCTTTTACATGGCCGATGCGTCCCGTTCGGGGATCGCGTCCGGTCTGGGGCTGTCGATCGCGCGCGGCCTGATGAACAAGATGGGGGGGGCTCCTTGAACGCAGAGATGCGCGGAAGTACGTTGTGCTTGATATGCAGGTGGCAATTGCTTTGAATATGCCGGCTCAGCCGGCTTTTTTTTGCGCGTTTATACCGTGGCAGAATAGCGTCATGCATGGATCGTGCGTTAGTTGCAAACAGTATTCGAGGACAAATTCCTTGATCTCGGCTCGACGACTAACGACGATGAGGAGAAGGTTGCCGAAAATGAAGCAGGCCCATGACCGTAAACAAACTGCGGCACTCCTTGCGCTATCCTCCATCCCGCTAATCATGACTTTGGGAAATTCCATGCTGATCCCCGTTCTCCCTGCGATCGAGCGGGCGCTCGGCATTTCCGCGCTTCAATCGAGCTTGGTGATTACGGTTTATTCGATCATGGCGATCATTTTGATTCCCGTAGCCGGATATTTATCCGATCGGGTCGGACGCAAGCGAATCATTATTCCGAGCCTGATCCTGGCGGCTGCAGGCGGCGGCGTCTGCATCTGGGCGGCCGGAATGAACAGCTACGGCCTGCTACTCGCCGGGCGCGCGCTCCAGGGAATCGGCGCGGCGGGCGCCATGCCGATCGTGCTGCCGCTCGTCGGAGACATGTTCAAGGACGAAGAGCAGATTAGCACGGGTCTTGGACTCATCGAGACGTTCAATACGTTCGGAAAAGTACTTAGTCCGATTCTCGGTTCGGCGCTTGCCCTCATCGCTTGGCGGACGCCGTTCTGGTCGATTCCCGTGCTATGCGCGGTTTCCATCGTCCTGGTGGTATGGCTCGTCCGTTCGCCGAAGACGGAGAAGAAGGAGAAGCCGCCGAGCCCCCAATCGTTTCTCCGCACCGTGTGGAAGCTGTACAAAGAAAAGGCCCGCTGGCTGACGGCTTTGTTTATCGTCATTTGCTTTACCATGTTTATCCTTTTCGGTCTTTTGTTTTATTTGTCCGAGACGCTCGAAAAGGAGCATCATATGAAGGGGATCCTTAAAGGGCTCGTGCTGGCTATTCCCCTTGCCGTTCTCTGCGCGGCTTCGTTCGCCGCCGGCAAATGGATCGGCAGACGTAAAAAAATAATGAAGTGGACCGTTACGGTCGGTTTTTTCATCACGGCTTTGGCTGTAGCGGGATGTCTGGTGTGGGACGTTACGGTGTGGCGTATTTCCCTCCTCAGCGCGGCGGGACTCGGGATCGGAGCCGCTTTGCCTTGTTTGGACGCTTTTGTTACGGAAGGTATCGAAAAAGAGCAGCGCGGCTCGATCAGCTCGTTTTACAGCAGCATGCGCTTCGTCGGCGTAGCTGGCGGACCGCCCGCGGCATCCGTTCTAATGCAGCAGTCCGTGTCGTTGTTTTTTTTGGGTCATGGTGGCTTGCGCCTTTGCGGCCACGCTTCTGACATTGTTCCTGATTCGCCCAAAAGAAGATGCACAGCCCGCGAAGGCTTGATCGGCAATGCCGCTTCCCAACGTTTTTCCCATGGAGGTCCGACAGGACCTCCGATTAGCGTTTGCTGCGGTTTACGCCGGGGTAAAAGAGTCCATTCCTATCGTATCTTTCGCAAGGAGGAAGGTAAGCATGATGAGCGACGAGCCTCTCTCTTCATCTGATCTCGATCCAAAGACTATAGATTGGAGCTCCTTATTAAATGGGCCTTTCGAATATTCGAAAGCCGCCAAGTTCGCGAGGATCGGCCATGTCGACCGGCGGCAGGACGCCGAGGAGCTTCGCTGGCTGCTTGAAGGCGTCCGGCGCGAACTCGGATTTTACGATGCCATTTATCCCGACGCGCCCTTCGAGCGCGAGTTGGCGGCTGCCTTCGCACGCCAGGTGGATACGCTCGACCGCCGAGCGGCGGCGTTTATCGAACAACCGGCTGCCTGTACTTGGGACGCTTATTTGACGTTAAAGTATGAGATCCGCAAGCTATACAAGCAGCTCGGCGGCATCGTATCGGGCAGCGACTGGCAGACGCCCGGCAAGCAATCGCACGCGGGGCGGCAGACGATCACAGACGAAGCGGGCTTCGCGCAGGAGGAAGAGGGAACCTACCAGCGCTGCTACGGCAGCGCGGCGGTAAAAGATTATGAGGACGCAGCGATGCGCGCGTTTTACGGTATTCCCGAACGATTGAAGAACCAAAGCTCGCTTTTTTTGACGACATCCGGCATGAAAGCGTTGGAGCTCGCCATCGCAGCCTATCGATTGTTTTCGGCCGAGCGTCTGCCTTGCATCGTTCAGTCCGGCTTCTACGGCGAAGGCGTCGAGCTCGCGCGTACGCTGCTGGACGACGTCAGGCAGGCAGGGCCGGACGAGATTTACGATATGCTTGAAGCGTCTCGGCCCGTCGGCTGTATAATCGTCGATCCCGGACAGTGCTGGCCGATTAAGCCGCCGGTCGACTTGCGCAGGCTATTCGATTGTTTACGTCGTCACCGGCCATACGGGCAAGAGCTTCTGTTCGTCATCGTCGACAGGACGCTCACCAGTATCGCCAACCCGATGTTCGAGCGCTATGCAGACAGCTTGCCCGCTCATGTCGTTCTTGTGAGCGTGGAGAGCGGGATCAAGTATTTACAGTATGGCTTCGACCTAGCGAATGTCGGATATCTGGTCGCCAGCGGTCAACCGATGGCAGAGGCAACGCATCGGTCCCGCTGGATCGACCTGCTCTCGATTATCGATGCCGGCGCCAGCCCGCTTGACGTCCGTCAGCTGCCGGCTCCGGACTTGGCTACGGTCGCGGCGAGACTCGGCCGACTCAATCGAAACGCGCACTGGATGAACGCCTTTTTTACGATACCTTCAAAGCCAAGGCCGGATCAGGGATTATGATGTGTCCGTCAACGCTTCGGACGAGTATTTGCTCGAGGGTCGGCATTGGATCGGCTCCGTGTTCTACATCAGGCTGCATGGCGAGCTATCCGAACAGGCTTATCAGGAGCGCATCGATGCGTGCGCCCGTGCGGCTCCGTCCGGCATGCACCTGATCTCCGGCGGCAGCTTCGGCTTCGATTCGATCAGGCTGAACGCGGTTCACGGAGATACGCCCGAGGAAAATGCGCTTCGACTATCGGCGGGGAGAGCGCCTCTCGATCAGCTGATAGCGTCCATGCGCGTTCTCGCCGAACTGCTCTTGTATTCTTAAGCTGGGAATCCGTGCATAATCGGCGGAAGTTTGCGAACGATAACCAAAATCCGCAATTTGGATTCCGTCATCTGGGCCGATTGGCGCATGATGCGCGCCGAGCCGTGCGTCCAAGCTTGACATTCGCAAACCGTCCTATCAGAATATTGCCTAAGTGGCTTTTTTATATCGATATAAGGCAGGTAGAAGCATGGGACGCAAATGGAACAACATTAAAGAAAAGAAAGCCTCCAAAGACGCGAATACAAGCCGCGTATATGCCAAGTTCGGCGTCGAGATTTACGTAGCGGCCAAAAAAAGGCGAACCGGATCCGGAAGCGAATCGCGCGCTCAAGGTCGTGCTTGAACGGGCGAAGACATACAACGTGCCCAAAGCGATCATCGACAGGGCCCTCGACAAAGCGAAGGGATCGTCGGAGGAGAGCTATTCCGAGCTGAGATACGAAGGTTTCGGGCCGAACGGATCGATGGTGATCGTCGACGCCCTCACGAACAACGTCAACCGTACGGCTTCAACCGTCCGCGCGGCGTTCAGCAAGAACGGGGGCAACATGGGCGTGAACGGCTCCGTCGCCTATATGTTCGACGCATCCGCGGTTATCGGCGTCACCGGCAAGACCGCTGACGAAGTGATCGACCTGATGCTCGAAGCGGACGTCGACGTCCGAGACGTCGTCGAAGAAGACGATACCGTCATCGTGTATGCCGATCCCGAACAATTCCATGCCATACAAGAAGCGTTCAAGCAAGCCGGCATCTCCGAATTCGCCGTCGCCGAGCTCTCGATGATCCCCCAGAACTACGTGACACTGACCGAAGACGCGCAAGCTCAATTCGAGAAAATGCTTGATGCGATCGAAGATCTCGAAGACGTTCAGCAAGTTTATCACAATGTCGATACCGAAGAGTAAACATCGTTAACACTAAAACCCGCGCAAGCGGGTTTTTTGTTTTTTCCGCGGCTTGCAGCCTGCGTTTGCTCGCTCCGCGATTTGGAACGCCGTTCCTGCGCGTTTTCTCGTTCCTCGCTGCGGTACGCAACTCCTAATTTTACACATTACAACGATATCCCCTTCGCGCAGGAAAAAAAGAGATTTGCATTAGGTGGAATAAAAAAGGTATAATGCGAACATATGATCTTGTATTTGCGAGGGGAATGGGATGAGCGTTTCGAACCGTTTGTACGAGCAGGTGCCGACTTTTTTGCGAAGAAGATTGCGAGATCGCGCTTTTTCGTGCGAAGTGGCCTGACGGCTTTCGTTGTCCGCGCTGCGGGGGGACTCGACTTTTATCGGATTGCGTCCCGCGGCCGCCGGCTGTTCGAATGCAGCTCATGCGCCCGTCAAACTTCTCTTACGGCGGGTACGATTTTAGAGGGCACCCGTACGCCGCTCGTCAAATGGTTTCAGGCGTTATATCTGATGCAGACCGGTATCTCGGCTAAGCTGTTGGCAGCGCTTATTGAGGTTACTTACAAGACGGCTTGGCTCATCAATCACAAGCTTCGTTATGCGATCCAAGTGAACGACGAAAGCCGGCCCCTTACGGGGGGATCTTCAACTGTTGGGGGGATTTTTACGCGCGGCCGGCGACGAACAGACCGTCAGATCCTTTAAGCTACAGGGACGAACCGGCCGTCGCAGGCGCTTCGGTCGATGCCGAGAGCGGGAAAATTACGGAAGTTAAAATGAAGAGATTGTCTGCTAGGGCATTCAATCGCCGTACGTTCGAAGTCGATTCGTTCGGCGCGTTTTTGTGGCGGCATGCTGCCGAGGAACGTGCAGGACTTCGGCGCATCGAGATTGTCCAAGCGTCGGGACGCACAGGGGTGACAGAGCTGGGAGCCGTATGGCGTGGCGCCATCCGTTGGCTGGCGCGGACGTTCGGAGGCATCGGGCCCAAGCATTTACAGGCATATTTGGACGAATACTGTTTTCGCTTGAACGAACAGACGGACTGCTTCAATACGTTGCTATCCCTCTGCGGCCGGATCGGCACCATTACCCAACCCGAGCTCGTACGCAAGAGATTCGGCGTCCGCTCCGTCCGTTTGACCGGTCTAAAGCATTCAGCGCAGCTGTCTCGCTCGCTCTCCGTCTCTTGATTTAGCCCGAGGAGCGGATTTCTCGATCATTTTGCTCTTCAGATCGATTTAGGATTTGAAGACCGTAGCAAGTCGCTACTAGCAAAAGTGAAAAGTAGAATGTGGAAATTTGAAAGTAGAATGTAGAAAGAAGAAAGTAGAAAGAAGAAAGTAGAAAGAAGAAAGTAGAAAGAAGAAAGTAGAATGAAGAAAGTAGATAGCAGATAGGCGAACGATGGCCTTATCCTTCAACCTGAGCGAAGGGGATATCGTTAAAATGCGCGAGAAGGGCTTACTTGTCCAGTGTTTAAACGAACTTAGCGAGCTAAACGAACGCACAACGATTTCTAATAGCGTGGTTAGTGTGATAGACTCCAATAGAAGATGGGCGCAGTCGAAATAAAATTTCGTTTTCGCCATTGGGAGTGTCATGCATGTATGGAGCGCGGTTGTTTCTGACGATCGGAAGCTTGTTTATGGCGGTTGTTTTTATATCGTCGTTCGTGTTTACGGTAGATGCCTACGGTTCGTTTGCGCAGACGCTGGCGTCGACCGTTTGTTGCACGCTTGTCGCGCTGCTGATCGCGCATGTGCTGAACCGTTGGCCGGGGCGAAAGACCTTTCTCGTTTTGCTCGCCGTGGTCGGCCTGGGCGTTCGGGTCGGATGGATTTGGTTCAACAATGCGGCGCCCCGCTCTGATTTTTTGTTTTTGTATCAAGCGGCGCGCGAGGCTGCGGCGGGCAATTTCGGATTTGCCGATTCGGCTTATTTTATGAGTTTTCCCTATCAACTTGGTTTTACGATGTATGAAGCCGCGATTATTCGACTGTTCGGCGATTCGTTATTCGCTTTAAAGGTTATTGGCGCTCTTTTTTAGTATGGGAACCGCTATTATCCTTTATTTTACGGGCGCTCGTTTGTTCAACGAGACATGCGGGAGAATTGCGGCATGTTTTTACGCTTTTTATTTGCCTAATATATTGATGTGTTCCGTGCTTACGAATCAGCACCTGTCCGTTTTCTTGTTTTTCCTGGGATGCTCGCTCTTATTGAAACGTAGAGGATCGCTGCTGTCGTGGTTGTGGGCGGGTCTCGCGATCGGAATCGGTCAATTGATCCGGCCGATCGGCGTGGTCTATCTGGCTGGCATCGTCCTGTTCGCAATGCTAGAGGTGTGGAAAAAGCTGCGCGAGGGAAGAAGGAGAAAAGCTTGGCGGCAAGCGGGCATGCTGCTCGCCATGATCGGGATTTATGCTGCAATTCAATGGACCGCGAATGCATCGCTTCAGAACGCGGGTATTACGCAGCGCGCATTGTCCGACGGAGACAAGTATTGGAAGTTCATGGTAGGCCTGAATGCTGAAGCCAATGGCGGTTGGAACAAAGAAGACGCCCAATATGCCAACGGCTTTGCGTTCGGCGACGAAAGGCATGATGCGGAGATTCGGCGAATCAAGGAGAGGCTTGAAAACAAAACGCAAGTGGCGGCTCTGATGGGCAGGAAGCTGGCGCTGATGTGGGGCAGCGGGGACTCGTCAGCCTATTGGAGCCTCGATGGGACGGGGCATCGTCAGCTTGAGCGTTCGCTCAGCATGGCCGAGCGACCGCAATACGTCGTGTTTTGCGGCTTTGCGCTTTTTGCGTTACTTGCGCTATGGAGAGCCGGCATGTACAGAGGGCCGCTGTTGTATATTCTGCTGCTGTTAATCTATGCCGGCGCGCACTTGGCGATCGAGATTCAGACGCGCTATCGGCTCGATTTGCTCCCGGCGGTCATGCTGCTCGTGAGTTATGGCATCTGGCAGACATATGGCTCGATTCGAAAGGCAGCAGCCTCGTTCGGCGAGACTTCTAAAGATACAGCTGACGGATTTGGGGCTTGAACGAATAGAGCATGGCGAAAAGGCGCTATGCTCGTGCAGGACGAACTCTTCCTGACTGCATTAAAAACCGCCGAACTACGCGTTCTGCGGCTTCGTGCGCGCGTTGCGCCTGGCGGACCAGAGCCGCCAGCCGGTCAACAGCGCGCCGGCCATGCAAATGGCCGATGCGGTAAGAAAAACGACATGCATGCCGGAGAGAAACAGATCGGGGCTTGCGGAACCGAAGTCCTTGATCCGGCTCCCGGCTCTCGCGCTCATAACGCCAAAGAGGGTCGTCGTCGCGAGCGTAATGCCGGCCACCATGCCCACGTTGCGAATGAGCGCATTGATGCTGCCGGCGATGCCCAGCTGCGTTTTGGGCACTTTGGACATGACGAGCGAATTGTTCGGCGACTGGAACAAGCCGCTGCCGAGACCTCAGGAGCGCCATCCAGGCGCCCGCGAGCGCAATGGAGCTATCATCGTCGAGTATGGCCATGCCCGACTGCGCGATGACCAGTACGATGAGGCCGATGAACGTCAACAGTTCGGAGCCGATCTTGTCGGAGAGAGCGCCGCTTAGCGGCGCGACGACAACCATGACGATCGGGAAAAGCATCATGAGCAATCCGGCATGGGAAGGCGTCAAGCCGAGAATGTCCTGAACGTAAAAGGGCGCGATGATGTTAAAGCAGGAATTGGATACGAACACGAGAAAACCGCATAAAATGCTGAGCGAAAAGAGCGGATTGCGAAACATCGACAGCTGCAAAAGCGGCGAAACGGTTCTTTTCTCGAAGCGGATAAAATAAACGAACACGAGCGCCGACGCCACAAGCGATGCGACGATCCAAGGCTGGCCGTACCCGAACTGCTGCCCGAGCAGCAGCCCGGCGAACAGCAGTAATATAAAGGCGGTGAACAAGGCGCTGCCGGCCGCGTCGATCTTGACCTTGAGCTTGGTCAGGTCCGCAGGAAGCTTCCGCCAGCCGATCGCGAGCGCTGCGAGTCCGACGGGAACGTTGACCCAAAATATATACTCCCAGCCAAGGCCGGACAAAATAAGTCCGCCAAGACTAGGACCGGCGATAATGCCAAGAGAAACAAAGGTGCCGGTCAGGCCCAACGCTTTTCCTCGTTCGCTGCCGGGGAAGATGTCCGTGACGATGCCCTGGCTGTTCGCCATCGTCATCGATGCGCCTAGCGCTTGGACGAGGCGCGAGGCTATGATCGCCGTCAGGCTGGAGCTGAGTCCGCACAATAAAGATCCGACCGTAAAAATCATCATGCCTAGCCGAAAGATTTTTATTTTGCCGACGATATCGCCGAGCTTCCCGAAAAACAAAATGGCTGCGCAGATCGTCATCAGATAGGCCGTGACGATCCATTCGGTCTGCGCGACGGGAAGCCGCAGTTCCCGCGAGACGACGGGAAGGGCGATGTTGACGATGCTGCCGTCCAACGTAGCCATGAACGTGAACAGATTAAGAATGACGAGAATGAGCCAACGATTTTTCTGGATGATCGGATCGTCCTGGTAAGTCATCGAATGCCAACCTTCCTTTTGGATACATGGTTGCGAACGCAACTAATTTGGGCAAGGTAAGTGTAACTCAACTTGGTTGCGACAGCAACTTATTTGCGCTAAGCTATGACTATTCGACCGCAAGCCGGAGGGAGGCCCGACATGAGACCGTATTCGGTAGGCAAACTCATGTCTTTCATCAACCGAATCGCCCAGCGGGAATTGGCTGAAAGGCTGAAGCCCCACGGTATCGGAAGCGGCGGGCAGCACAGTTACCTTAAAGCGATCCTGGCGACGCCCGGCATGAATCAGGACAAGCTGACGAGCGTAGTCAAATTCGACAAAGCCACGACCACACGCTGCATCCGTCAATTAGAGGAAGCAGGGTACGTAAAGCGAACGGTCGACGAGCAAGACCGGCGGTCGTACAGACTTTATCCGACGGAAATCGCCATCGCCTTCGAGCCGAAGCTGCAAGCGATTTTAGACGATTACAATCGGTTGTTGACGGCCCATTTAACCGTAGAAGAGATCGATGCTTTGCATGCGCTGCTCCAGAAGATGTACGACGGACTCGACGAGCCGTCATTGAATCCTACTTAAAGGAAGCAGGGATATCCAATCTGAGGGAGATCCCCAAGAGCGATTAAAGTCCGCACCCGGCTTCTTAATGGTTCGGATTGGATTTATGCCCTGGTCATTTGGCATCATAAGGCGTATTCTTGCCGATCGCCGGCGAAACCAAGCGAGGTGCGGTTCATGAAACTGTTATTTTTGGGCACGAGCGCGGGCCGGCCGACCGCGCATCGCAACGTAACGTCGATCGCGCTCGTCTTCCCCGAGGATCAAAACCGGTTTTGGCTATTCGACGCCGGCGAGGGCACGCAGCATCAGCTGCTGAGGTCCAAGCTGAAGCTGGGCAAGTTGAACCGGATTTTTATCACGCATATGCACGGAGACCATGTATATGGATTGCCCGGCATTTTAAGCAGCCGTACTTATTATGAGGGAGCAGGGAAGCTGGAGCTGTACGGACCGCCGGGATTGCGCGCATACGTGGAAAGCGTGCTCCGGTACAGCGAAGCGCATTTGAATTATGAGCTCGACATTCACGAGTTTGAAGGGGACGGTCAAGCGTTCGACGACGGGCGCTTCAGGATCGAGACCGGCGAGCTGGCGCATCGCGTCCGTAGCTTCGGCTACCGGATCGAGGAGCATCCCCGCTCGGGGCGGCTCGATCTGGCTTATCTGGCCAGCCGCGGCGCGGCGCCCGGCCCGCTCTACGGCAAGCTCAAGCGCGGCGAGGATATCGTGCTGCCGGACGGCTCCGTTATCCGGGCGGCCGATGCCGTCGGTCCCAGCGCGAAAGGGCGTATCGTCACGATTTTGGGCGATACCGTCAAGTGCGAACGCGCAGCCCGATTGGCCAAAGATGCCGATCTGCTCGTCCATGAAGCGACATTCGGCATCGGACTGGAGGAGAAGGCGGCATTGTACGGGCATTCGACGTTCCTGCAGGCTGCGGAGATTGCAGCGTCCGCCGGTGCCAAGCGGCTTGTCGTCAGCCATATCAGCGCGAGATACGCCGACGAGGACGTCGAAGCGCTGATCGGCCATGCCGGCGCGGTGTTCCCGAATATCGAGGCCGCATACGACTTCAAGGAAGTGTGCATTTAGAGTCGCAGAACGTAGGAGGAGATTCGAACGATGAGCGCTTCTGAAAAAATCAAATTGACTTCGTTGTCGAGCAAGGGCGGCTGCGGCTGCAAGATCGGTCCCGGGGGATCTGTCCGAAGTGATCCGAAGCTTGCAGGCCGGGCCTTCCGATCCTAACCTGCTCGTAGGCATCGATACGAGCGACGACGCAGGCGTGTACAAGCTAAGCGACGAGCTGGCCATCGTGCAGACCGTCGACTTTTTTACGCCGATCGTGGACGACCCGTATGCGTTCGGACAGATCGCGGCAGCCAACGCCATCAGCGATATTTATGCGATGGGCGGCAAGCCTTTGACGGCGTTAAATATCGTCGCATTCCCGATTAACACGCTGGACAAGCAGATTCTCGCCGACATTTTGCGCGGTGCCGGGGACAAGGTGCGCGAGGCGGGGGCGACGCTCGTCGGCGGCCACTCCATTGACGACAAGGAGCCCAAGTTCGGACTTGCCGTCACCGGCGTCATTCATCCGGATCGCGTTAAGACGAACGCGGGCGCCAAACCGGGCAACAAGCTTATACTGACGAAGCCGATCGGCGTAGGTATTCTCACGACTTCGATCAAAAACGACCGGCTGAGCGAGAGCGAGATCGCCCGCGTGACGCAAGTGATGGCTACGTTGAACAAGACTGCCGCCGAGACGATGGCCGGCTATGCGGTGGACGCTTGTACGGACGTCACCGGCTTCGGGCTGCTCGGACATACGCTCGAGATGGCCAAAGGCAGCGGCGTAGGCATCCGAATTCGCCAAGCCGACGTGCCCGTTCTGCCGCGCGCGAGAGAGCTCGCGGAGAGCGGTCTCGTGCCGGGCGGCACGAAAAAAAATTACGAACACGTATCGCCGCACGTGACGTTCCCCGAAGCGATGGATCAGACCGATCGCTGGGTGCTTTGCGACGCGGTCACTTCGGGCGGCCTGCTCATTGCCGTCGCGGGCGAGCAGGCGGAAGCGCTGCTTCATGCGCTGATCGCGGCCGGCGTTGAAGCGAGCATCGTCGGCGAGACGGTCGCCGAGCATCCGGGACAGATTGTCGTCGTTTGACGGAGGAGCGTACGCACATGTTCACTGACATCCCATGGACCGAGCTGTCCGAAAAACGGCTGCATAAGCCCGTCACGCTCATCGACGTTCGTTCGCCCGGCGAGTTCGGGAACGCCACGATTCCGGGCAGCGTCAACATTCCTTTGTTCAATGACGAGGAAAGGGCGGAGGTCGGCACGATCTACACGCAGGTCGGCACGGAGGCCGCCAAGGAGCGAGGGTTGGAGCTCGTATCGGCCAAGCTGCCTGCCTTTATCAAACAATTTTCCGCCATCCCCGGCGATAAGGTCGTATTCTGCTGGCGAGGCGGTATGCGAAGCAAGACGACCGCGACCGTGCTGTCGCTCATGGGGATCTACAGCCAACGCCTCGCAGGCGGATACCGCGCGTACCGCCAATGGGTGACCGAGCAGCTCGACACGCTCGCTTTTTCCCCGACGCCGATCGTGCTGCAAGGCTCGACGGGCTCGGGAAAAACGGAAATGCTGCTTCGGCTCAAGCAAGAGGGCCTGCCCGTCATCGATCTGGAGGGCATGGCCGGGCACCGCGGATCGATCTTCGGCGGGATCGGCCTTCGTCCGAACAATCAGAAGACGTTCGATTCACTGCTGCTTGACGCTTTAATCGCTTACCGGGACGAGCCCTTCGTCCTCTTCGAGGCCGAGAGCAAGCGCGTCGGCAAAATCGTCGTGCCCGACGTGCTGTACGGCTCGCGGTCGCGCGGCTATCAGATCACGGTCGAGCTCCCCGTGGAGGTTCGCGCCGTTCAAATTTTGCGGGACTATGAGCCTTGGAAACACGAGCAGGCCTGCATCGCCTCTTTTTCGCGCATACGCGAGCGCATCCATACGCCGATCGCCGCCGAGATCGAAGGCTGCCTCAGAACCGGGCGCTTCCAACCGGCGGTCGAACTGCTTCTGAAGCATTACTACGATCCGCTTTATGCGCACTCGACCGCTGCCGCGCTCGATTCCGGCATTCGAATCATGACGGTGACGGCGGATTCGATCGATTCGGCTTACGCCGAAGTGAAGCGCGCGATCGAGTCGATTACGCGCAACGCGCTGGCGCATTAAACGGATCGAAAAGACGCTTCCTTCCCGCAATCGCGGAAAGGAAGCGTCTTTTTTTAGGCTAAATTCAACTGCGAGCTGCGCGTCCGATCAGATCAATAAGCCGACCAACCGCCGTCAGCCGTCACGACGGTGCCGTTGACGAAAGCCGAATCGTCCGAGGCCAGGAACAACGCGACCGAGGCGATCGCGGACGGATCGCCGACGTCCGTGCGCTGCAGCGCCATGCCCGCCATCGCTTGCTCGAGGCCGAACGGATCCGGCTGCGAGCCGCCGATGCCGATATTGGTCGCGACGGCGCCAGGCGCGATCGCGTTGCAGCGGATGCCGAGCTTGCCGTATTGGAAGCCGACGTTTTTAGTCAAGCCGATCACGGCATGCTTGGAAGCCGTGTAGGCCGCGCCTGCGCGGGAGCCGAAAAGCCCGCCGATCGAAGCCGTGTTGACGATGACGCCTTTGCCTTGCGCCTTCATGATGGGAAGCGCTTTGCGAATCGCCCGCATCGGTCCCGTCACGTTGATATCCATCACCCGCGTCCACATGTCGTCGGTGACGGCTTCGGCGGACATCATGGCGTCCATGATGCCGGCATTGTTGACGAGGACATCAAGGCGTCCGAAGGTATCCACGGCCGTATCGATCATGAGGGACACGTCTTCTTCCTTAGAGACGTTGGCGACGACGCCCTTGGCCTGACCGCCTGCCGATGCGATCTCGGCGACGACCGCTTCGACGGCCGCGCCGTTAATATCGGCGACGACGACCTTCGCGCCTTCTTGTACGAACAGCAGGGCCATCGCTTTGCCCATGCCCGAGGCGGCGCCCGTAATGACGACGGATTTGTCCTGCAGCTTCATTCGAATCATCCTCCGGAAAGTATTATGTAGGCTTTGTTGTTTGGCGACATCGTGTCGCCTATAATAATAACGAACGAGACGTGCTCCGGGCGTACACTTTGCCCGAATGTGTCGTCTAATCGGAAAAATCTCGGCAACGTCGCAATCGCGCGAAAGGGGAATTCGATACGGATGACGCGAACGCACGAATCCGATACGAGAGTCGTCCGGTCCCGCAAAGCGTTAAAGTCCGCGCTGCTCCGGCTGCTGGCGGAAAAGCCGTTCAGCCTGATCAAAACCAATGAAATCGCGAAGTCGGCCGGCATTAACCGGGTGACCTTCTACGATCATTACTCGACGAAAGAAGAGCTGCTCGACGAGATCGTCGACGACGTGCTTTCCGAATACGGAGAAATTATCGAAGGAAGTCCCGCGGACGCGAAGGGATTGGCATCCAAGGACGAGCTATACCAGACGATTACCAGCACGGTGAGGCATATTAAAAAACACGCGGATTTTTACCGCATCATGCTGCTGACCAACGGCGTGCCCGATCTGTCCAACCGGCTTCACGAGCAAATGAGCGCTTCGCTTCACAAAACGTTCCGCAAAGCCACGATGCTATCTTCATCCATCGAATACGATCTTTACATCGATTGGATCATCGGCGGCGCAATCGGCATTTACAAAAATTGGCTTCAAAACGGGCTGCGTCAAACGGAGGAAGAAATTGCGAAGCAGATGTTGATCATCACGACATCCTCGGTCCGCGGACTCGATCGGCCGCGCATACGTTAACTACGAAAGTCCAACCATGACGTGAGCTATAGTCCGCCGTATAACTCGGTTTGGCGCATGCGGCCGGCGTGTGGTACGATGCCAAAGAACAAATACGGAATCATGGCGGATAGGATGCGAAGAGGGGACGGTTTTTATGACGATTTCCGTAGGACAGGTGCTCGATTTTTTGACGGCGCCGGTCGGCGAGCTTGACGGCACGGTAGATACGCTCAAGAGCGGCAGTCGGGACGAAGCGGTTCGTGGCATTTCAGTCGCATTCACGGCCACGTACGACGTCATTCGACGCGCGGTCGCGTCCGGTTCCAATCTGATCATCGTGCACGAACCGACTTATTTCAATCATTTGGACGAAACGGACTGGTTGAGCGGCGACCCGGTCTATGAGCGCAAGCAATCCTTGATCGCGTCGTCCGGGGTATCGATATTCCGGCTTCACGATTATATCCATGAATACAAGCCCGACGGCATCGTCGAAGGCATGCTGAGCGCGCTTGGCTGGGAGGCCTATGCCGATCCCGACGAGCCCACGCTGTTGACGCTGCCCCAAGACGCGGGTCGCACCGTGCGTTCTATCGCCGAAGAAGCGAAGCGCAAGCTCGGTATCGCGAGCGTGCAGGTCGCGGGAAATCCGGAGCTTCCCGTCGCCCGATTCGGCCTCGCGGTCGGGGCGCCGGGCGGACGGGCGCAGATGGCTTATTTAAGAGAAAAAGACATCGATCTTCTGATCGCGGGCGAGACCAACGAGTGGGAGACCAACGAATATGTCCGGGACGCGATGGATATGGGCTTGAGCAAGGCCATGATAATTCTGGGCCATCAGAAGAGCGAAGAAGCAGGCATGCGCACGGTCGTCAAGCTGCTGCGCGACGCTTTTCCCGCGCTGCCGGTCGAGTTGTTGGAAATACCTTCGGCGCTTCGGCGGATTTAAATGCGGGGAAGCCGAATCATAAAATAGACGGAAGCAGGTTACCTCGGCATGACAGCGATCGAAAGTCAGAAATACCGCTTTAGCGAAGCGCCCCTTTGGGAGCTGCAGCGCGCCTATTACGAGCAATTGGGATTAAAGGCCTGGAACAACGACCAGGTCCCGCAATACATTACGAGCAATCCGATGATCGGGGCGGCCTACGCGGAGATGATCTTCGGCTTTTTGCAGGACCGCGCTGCGCAAGGAGAGACTGAGGAGACGGTAACGCTCGTCGAACTGGGCGCCGGCGCGGGTCGCCTGGCGTACCATGTGCTTCATGAGCTTGCCCTTCTGAAGTCGTACGCCGGCATCTCATTGCCGCCCTTGCGTTATGTCATGACCGATCTCGCGCTTAAAAACGTGGAAGGCTGGCGCGGGCATCCGGCGTTGGCGGCGTTCATCGAGGAGGGGGGCGCTCGATCTCGCGACGTTCGACGCCGAGCGCGACACGGAGCTGAAGCTGATCGTCTCCGGCGAGACGATCGTGCCGGGACAGCTTCGCCAGCCTTTGCTTGTCGTGGCGAACTACTTTTTTTGACGCGATTCCGCAAGAGCTCATCTACATCGGCGAGGGTCTCGTCTACGATTGCGATGTCGTCGTCGGCCAGGCCGATCCCGAACCGGGCTTGACGCTGTCGGAGCAGCTCAAGCGATTGACGCTGTCCTACGAGCACCGGCGGGCGCCGCGGTTCGAGGACGCGCAATACCCGTACCGCGAAGTCATCTCGCTGTATCAGCGCGAGCTTGAGGATTCGCACGTGCTATTTCCCGAGATCGGCTTGCGATGCCTGGAGCGGCTCGGTCGGCTGTCTCGCGCCGGCTTCGCGATGATCACGGCGGATAAGGGCGATCATCGGCTGGACAACTGGCGCTTCGCGGAGCCGCCGCAGCTCGTTCACCATGGCAGCATCTCGTTGACGGCCAATTACCACGCGGTCCGGCACGTTTTCGAGAGCAGGGGCGCGGAAGCGCTTTTCACCGACCACCATTACAACAACATCAACGTGGCGTGCATCCTCATGCTGGATTCGCCGCAGCGCTACGCGAATACGAGGCTCGCCTACCGCAAGAGCGTCGCGCGGTTCGGCCCGGACGATTTCTTCAGCTTAAAGCTGTGGGCCGACCGCGAGATCGACAAGATGCGGCTTCAGCAAATCCTCGCGTTCTGGCGGCTCGGGGGCTACGACGCGGAATGGTTCATTCAGACCGCCAAGCGGATATCCAGCCTTCTCGAGGGCGCCAACGACGAAGAGAAGCTGGATCTGCGCGGCGGCATTCTTCGGATGTGGACGTCCTTTTATATCATGCCGCAGCGCTACGATCTCGCGCTCGACGCCGGGCTGATCCTGTTCGAGATGGACATGTACGCGGACGCTAAACCGCTGCTCGACGCTTCGGCGCAGGCCGACGACGATCCCGTCTCGACGGTGTACTTCTGCCTGGCGATTTGCAGCCTGGAAATGGAGCAGGAGGAAGAGGCAAAAGCGTACCTGCACCGGGCGCTGGAGCTTGAGCCCGACCATGAGGAGGCGATCAAGCTCCTTGAAGCCTTAGGCTAGGGATGGAGTTAGTGCGCAGAGAAGCGCGGAAGGATCCTTGTCGGCTCTCTGCGGGGACACGTTTTATTCCCACCAATGTACCATTTTGCGATAACCGACATCCCAGATCGCCGCGTTTCCTTCGATGACGATCCGGAGCTCGTCGATCCGATCGAAAGGGACGATGATCGTTTCCATGCCGGACACGTACTCGCCGCTGAATTCGGCGAACGGCGCACCGTCGGCGAAGAGCGATACGCGCCCCTCATGAGCCAAGCGATCCGGAATTCCGTAATTCGCGTAAAAGCGTACGTTCTTCAGATGACCCAACCGAAACGTGTAAGACGAGCTTGTACCGGCGACGTAAGCATTGTACAGAGGCGTGACGGGTTGTCCGCCGACGGCGAAGGCGGGGACGCGCCCTGCAGCGGAAACGTTCGCTCCTTCCGAAAGGTTGATTGGTTGGAAGGCGCCTTCTTTCGTCTGAAGGGCCGCTTTCAATCCTTCCGATGCGAACGTAGCGCCGACAAGCAGCGCCATCGCGCTCAAGACGATCACCGCGCATTTGCGGGCGGGGCGACCGGACGCGGAACCGATCCGCCAGGCGGCATAACCGATGCTGGCGCCCAAAGTGTTGGAAATAATGTCGTCCACGTCGAAGGAGCCGAGGCGCGTCAGCCCCTGCAGCGTCTCCAGAAGCGTAATGGCCAGCAAAAAGCTAGCGGCGAATCTTGCGAAGGACCAGCGGTATAAATAAGGAATCACGATGCCGAAGGGGATATAGGCCGCGACGTTCCCGAAGCCGAACAACCACATAAAAGTGGGCTTCGGGAACCGCAGAGGAACGGTCTCCGGCACGAACATGAACGTATAACCGATGTCGCCCCCCGCGCGGCCCGTCCTGTTGAACGCGAGGAACATAAAATACAAAACGAACAATGCGTACAGCACGGCGGCTGCCGCGACGATTTTTCTTTTTTCCGGCTTCAATGGCATACTCCTTTGGAAAGTTGTTATCGGGCATACATACACGGTGCCGAAGACGAACATGGCGGTGCAGTACGCCGGCAGCCGTAGTAGGAAGGCGCATGAAAAAACAGCCTTGAGCGGAAGTGCGCCCAAGGCTGTTTTTCATGTTCACCCAGCGCTCTTCGGAAGACGCCGAAGGATCCATGTCCGCGTTTATTTCGTTTTGTACACGATTAAAATCGAAGCGCGCTGATGAACGAGGCCCTGCGTCTGCGACTTGGCATAGGAGCCGTAAAGAACGTTGACCACCTGTTCTTCTTCCAAGCCGGCCAAAAATTCGTTGGCTCTTTTTTCTGCGAGCGAGTATTCGGTATCTAGGAATTCCTTCACTTGGATCAAGCTTGACCTCTCCTATTCAAGGTGTGTTGAGGGATCTTCGTCTCATCATAGCACAAAAAATCTCCGTGTCCACCCTCGCTCAGGATTTGGCGTTTTGGTTATCATGAAAGAATCATGTCAGCGATCGGCGTTGAAAATTCGGGCTTTGCAAGTTACATCCCATGTGAGTTATACTTTTGTGGATATTCGCTAAGGGGGAAACGATCATGTCGTCCAAAATCAGGATCGGAATCGTCGGCTACGGCAACCTGGGCCGCGGCGTACATAAGGCCATCGGTCAAAACGAGGATATGGAGCTCATCGCGATTTTCACGCGGCGCGATGCCGCCCGGATGAGCGCGGAAACGAACGTAAATACGAGATTCGAATCGATCTCCGATATTGAACGCTTTAAAGGAGAGATCGACGTGATGATCCTTTGCGGGGGCTCGGCGACGGATTTGCCTGAGCAGACCCCGATGGTTGCCGCCCGGTTCAATACGGTCGACAGCTTCGATACGCATGCGAAGATTCCCGAGTTTTATCGCGCGGTCGACGAGGCGGCGCGTCAGGGCGGGAACGTCAGCGTCATTTCGACGGGCTGGGACCCTGGATTGTTTTCGATGAATCGCTTGCTGGCTGAAGCGATTTTGCCGCAGGGCAAGGAATATACGTTCTGGGGGAAAGGCGTCAGCCAAGGGCACTCGGACGCAATCAGACGGGTGCCGGGCGTCAAAGCGGGCGTTCAATATACGATTCCCGTCGGCAGCGCGATCGCAAGCGTACGCGGCGGGGAAAATCCGGAATTCGCGACGCGGGACAAGCATGAACGGCTGTGTTACGTCGTCGCTGAGCCGGGAGCGGACACGGCCGCCATCGCGCGCGAGATCAAAGAGATGCCCAATTACTTTGCGGACTACGACACGACGGTCGAATTTATTACCGATGAGCAGCTGAAGGCGGAGCATAGCGGCATGCCGCACGGCGGATTCGTCCTCCGCAGCGGCGTGACGGGCGAAGGAACGCAGCAACTGATCGAATTCGGCCTCAAGCTGGGCAGCAATCCCGAGTTTACCGCCAGCGTACTGGTCGCTTATGCGCGCGCGGCCGCTCGGTTGTCTCGCGAAGGCGCCTGCGGTGCGAAGACCGTATTCGACATTCCGCTCGGCCACCTGTCTCCTCATGCCGCCGATGCGCTGCGCGAACGCTTGCTGTAAAGCCGATTAGCGCCGTTATGATCGCGGCTTAAGGATGGATTTGCTATAATATGGGCAACCTGCGATTAATGGAGAGCGAGTATGACACTACCGATTATTTTAGTCGTCGTCGTGATGGTCGCCGGCTTCGCGGCGACGATCGCGATCGGGCAATCGAGGACGAACAAAGAAGGCAACCCGGACTATTTCCGCCAGACGGGCAAGAAATGGGCGAACCTGAGCTGGATTTACGTCGTCTGTACGGTCGTGATCGTCGCCGTGCTGATTTATGCGTTGAACCGATAGCCTTTGTTTAGCGGGCCGCGCGTTGCGCGGCTTTTTTTTTGCGCTGCGGCGGCGCGTTCACATATTCGGATGCCTCCCGGAATAAAGTGAAGGATAGCGGCTTGTCTCGCGAAATCCGAACGCAAAGGGGTTGGAACGTAAGATGGAAACTATAGCGCCGACGATCGCGATGCTCGGCATCGGAACCGCAGTGCCGCCGCACAAGCTGGACCAGTTGGACACGGCTCAACGCTTGGCCGAAGCCCTGCAAGAGACGCCCGACGCGGCCCGGTGGGCCAGACGCCTGTTCAAGCAATGCGGCGTGCAAACCCGCTATACCTGCGAGCCTGCGCTGCTGGAGTCGGCGGCAAGCAACCGATATTTCGCCCAGCTGTCGGGACTCCCTGTGCCAGCGACCTCGCATCGCATGGCGACCTATAAGGAGGCGTCCGTACCGATCGCGCTCCGCGCGGCATCGGCGGCGCTCGCCGACGCGCGCGTATCGCCTTCGGAGCTGACGCATCTGGTGACGGTCAGCTGCACCGGTCAGTTTCTGCCGGGGCTTGATACCGTGATCGCGAAGCAGCTCGGATTAAGGGATACGGTCAATCGGATTCCGCTGACCTTCCTCGGCTGCGCTGCCGGACTCAAAGCGATCGGCATGGCGCGCGATATCGTGAGCGGGCAGCCGGAAGCATCCGTGCTTGTCGTCTGCGTCGAGCTGTGCACGCTTCACATTCAGCCTTCCGCCGAGAAGGAGGCGCTCTTCGGCGCGTCTTTTTTCGGAGACGGGGCGTCCGCCTGCGTGATCGGCGCCTCGACAGTCGGCGGCCGCGAAGCATTCGAACTTGGAAGGCCGGTCAGCGCGCTGCTGCCGGAAGGCGAAGGAGAGATGGTCTGGGAGGTCGGCGATCACGGCTTCGACCTCTATCTGTCCTCGCGCATCCCCGCGTTGATCGGCCGCTACTTGCCGAACCGCCTGGCCGCTTTGCTTGGCGAGCGAGAGTCATTGCCGGGCATTTGGGCGATTCATCCTGGCGGAAAAGGCATCATCGACGCGCTCGAAGCGGAGCTGGGATTGGCGGACGAGCATACCCGTTACAGCAGAGGCGTGCTGCGCGACTTCGGCAACATATCTTCCGCGACGCTGTTGTTCGTGCTCGACGCGATCCGGAAAGCCAAACGCGAGGAAGGCGCCCCGCGTACGGAAGGCGTCTGCCTTGCGTTCGGGCCGGGCTTGTCCTGCGAATTGCTGCCGATCGCCTATCGGCCGGACGAGCGGAGCGCCATGCATTGGAAGGCGGAGCGCGACGCCGCCGGGCGCGAATCCGAGCCGAGGGATGAAGCGCGACTGGCCTCGCATGTTTAGGCCGTTCGAAGCTCGCGCGAAGGCGCCAGAGCTGATGGACGACCTCGCGCAGGGCGGGGCCGATTTGCGCGAAGCGCTCCGGCATTTGCGCAGGCTGAACCGCCTGTTCGCCGCATCCGGCCGGACGCTGTACGGCGTCGCGCGGCTCTGGGAGCAGGCGGGGCGGCCGAAGCGCCTGACGGTACTCGACGTCGGCGCCGGCGCCGGAGACGTCAACGCGGCGCTGCTTCGGTGGGCCGACGCGCGAGGCGTCGCGATCGGCATCACGCTCGTCGACCGGACCGAAGAAGCGTGCGCCGAAGCGCGGGCTTTCTACGCCGGCGAGCCTCGCATAACCGTCATGCGCCGCGACTTGTTCGCGCTGGAGGAAGCGGCTGCGGACATCGTGACGGCGTCCCAGTTCGTTCATCATTTTGGAGAAGAGGAGCTGCCCGGCGTCGCGAGAGCTATGCTGCGGGCATCCAAATGGGGCATCGTCATTCAGGATATCCACCGCCACTGGCTCGCTTGGACCGCAGTATGGCTGGCGGCGAGACTCGTATCGGGCAACCGGTACGTCGTGAACGACGGGCCGCTGTCGGTCGCGAAGGGCTTTCGGGCCGCGGACTGGGAACGGCTGCGCGTACAGTTGGACGAGAGCGGGTTCTCCTATAGCTGGCGGCCTTTGTTCCGGTACGTCGTTACGGTGCCGAAGGCGGACGGTTTATGGACGGGCCCGGACGGAAAGGAGGCGGGTTCGTTTGAGCGAGATCAAAGATAGCGCCTCCTTATCTTACGAAGCGACGGACGTGGCGATTATCGGCGCGGGCATTGCCGGAAGCGGACTCGCCAAGTCGCTCGCGGACCGCGGGCGGAAGGTGCTGCTGATCGACAGGAAGCGTTTTCCCCGGCACAAGGCGTGCGGGGGAATTTCTGTCGCCGGAGTCGATCGGCATGTTGACCGATCTCGGCTTCGCGCCGGCGATCCGGACGCTCGGACCGGCTGAAATCCGCGCGACGCGGATCCATGCCTTCGGCAGCGGTCCGCTGCGCATCCCGCTGCCCGGTTTGGCCTGGGGGATCGGCCGCGATGTCCTCGACGAGGCGCTTCACCGCGAAGCCCGCCTTGCCGGCGCCGAGATCGCGACGGGGACGACCGTCGCATCGATAAGGCGCGAATCGGACGGTTACGCGCTGGACATCGTGCGCGGCGGCTGCGCGCATACCGTGCAAGCGCGCGCCGTCGTCGGCGCATGGGGCGGCGGCGGCCGCGCGCCCGGCATGATCGGCGCGAAGCGGACGTCTAAGCCTGCAATCTCGCCTTACTTAGGCGTCAAAATGCACTATGCCGGCATCGAAGCCGCTGACGAAGTGGAGCTCTACTTTTTCGAAGGGGGCTATCTGGGCTTATCGCCCGCAGGCAACGGCATCATGAACGCCGCCGCGCTGCTCGACAGGCGCGCGGTCCGGGCTGCGCCGACCGCCGTGCCGGGTTGGCTCGAGCTTGCGCGGGCTCGCAGCCCTGCGCTCGACAGGCGGTTGGCCGGCGCGACGCCCGTACCGGGCACGCAAGCCGCAGTCGCGCCCGTACGGCTTTATGCGAGGCCGGTCCCTTGGGACGGCATCCCGCTCGTCGGCGACGCGTGCGCGACGATCCCGCCGCTGTGCGGGGACGGCATGTCGATGGCGCTTCGCGCCGCGCAGCTGTGCGCGACGTCCGCCGAGCGCTACCTTTGCGGAGAGCTGTCCCTCTCCGAATGGGAGGAAGACTATGCCCGGGCGATTCGCGGCGCGTTCAGCGGCCCGCTGCGCTGGGGGAACCTGCTTCAGCGCGCGGCCGGCAGGCCGCTTCTCGGGCGTATCGCGCTGACCGCGGCGCGCTGCATGCCGTCGCTCGGCCGCCGGCTCGTGCGCGCGACGCGGCTCGGGCCGCAGTCGCAAGCATGAACGCAGCGCGATCGCCGAACGCGCGCGCAGCGCCGTCCGCCACTTCAAACATCGGGGTAGACGCCGCATGCATCCTGTAATATAATCGTGTCAAGTTCATAAGCGCGGCGGAGAAAAGGAGAGCACGCGACTCAGGTCCCTCACGGGACGAGTTCGCGATCTCCTTTTTCTTTGCATACAAATACAGAACGGAGGGGCAGTCCATGCCATTCAGCCGTCAGCGCATACTTCCCGCTGCGCGCAAGGTGAAGGATCTGGAGAAGCTGATCCGGCTGCCGTACGAGTACATCGTGCTGCTCGACATGCACGTCGCGCAGCTGCAGCCGATCGTTCAGCTCGCGAAGTCGAACGGCAAGAAGCCGATCGTGCACGCGGATCTGATCGAAGGGCTCAAAAACGACGAATACGCGGCCGAATTCATCTGCCAGATCGCTAGGCCCGCCGGCATCGTCTCGACCCGGGCGAGCGTCATCGCCAAGACCAAGCAGAACAAGCTTCTGGCGATCCAGCGGCTGTTCCTGCTCGACACCAACGCGCTCGAGAAGAGCTATGCGATGTTCGAACGGACGAAGCCCGACTATATCGAGGTGCTGCCCGGCGTGATCCCGCATATGATCGCCGAGGTGCACGAACGCACGGGCATTCCCGTTTTTGCCGGCGGCCTCATCCGCACCGTGAACGATGTGGAGCAGGCGCTAGCGGCGGGCGCATCCGCGGTCACGACGTCTAACATCGAACTATGGAAGCATTACGAAAACGGATTACGATAGGGGGGCGCGTATATGGAAAATCGCTATATTTTAGCGCTTGATCAAGGGACGACGAGCTCCCGCGCGATTATTTTCGACAAAGCGGGCCATGCCGTCGCCGCGGCGCAGCAGGAGATCAAGCAGTACTTCCCCAAGCCCGGTTGGGTCGAGCACGACGCCAACGAGATCTGGCTGTCCGTGCTGGGCGTCATCGCGCGCGTGCTGACTGACGCGGACATCCGGCCGGAGCAGATCGATGCGATCGGCATCACCAATCAGCGCGAGACGACGGTCATATGGGACCGCCATTCGGGGCGTCCGATTCATCGCGCGATCGTGTGGCAGTCCAGACAGACCAACGATATTTGCGAGGCGCTGAGACAACGAGGGCTTGATGGCCTGTTCCGGCAAAAGACGGGCCTGCTCGTCGATGCGTACTTTTCCGGAACGAAGGCGAAGTGGTTGCTCGATCACGTGGAGGGCGCAAGGGAGATGGCGGCGCGCGGCGACCTGCTGTTCGGCACGATCGACACGTGGCTCGTCTGGAAAATGAGCGGCGGCAAGACGCACGTCACCGATTACTCCAACGCTTCACGCACGCTGCTCTTCAATATCCATTCGCTCGAATGGGACGACGAGCTGCTGGAGATTCTGGAGGTGCCGCGATCGATGCTGCCCGAGGTGCGATCGTCCTCCGAAGTATACGCGCATACGGTGGACCATCACTTCTTCGGCCGCAACATTCCGATCGCGGGGATCGCGGGCGACCAGCAGGCCGCTTTGTTCGGGCAAGCTTGCTTCGAAAAGGGCATGGTCAAAAATACGTACGGCACCGGGTGCTTCATGCTCATGAATACGGGCGCGGATGCGGTCGCGTCCAAGCACGGGCTGCTGACCACGATCGCTTGGGGACTTGAGGGCAAGGTGGAATACGCGCTCGAAGGCAGCGTTTTCGTCGCGGGCTCGGCGCTTCAATGGCTGCGGGACGGCCTTCGCATGCTGAAGTCTTCGGCGGACAGCGAGACTTATGCCGCGCGGATCGATTCGTCCGAGGGCGTCTACGTCGTCCCGGCGTTCGTCGGCATGGGGACGCCGTATTGGGACAGCGACGTCCGGGGCGCGATCTTCGGCTTGACGCGGGGGACGACCAAGGAACACTTTATCCGCGCGACGCTCGAGTCGCTCGCCTATCAGAGCAAGGACGTGCTGGACGCGATGATCGAGGATTCGGGCCTCCCGCTGCGGCGGCTGCGGGTCGACGGCGGGGCGGTCGCCAACGGCCTGCTCATGCAGTTCCAAAGCGACCTGCTCGGCGCGGAGGTCGAGCGCCCGTCCGTCGGCGAGACGACGGCGCTCGGGGCGGCTTATCTGGCGGGGCTTGCGGTCGGCTACTGGCAGAGCAAACAGGACATCGCGGACAGCTGGAGGCTCGACCGTTCGTTCAAGCCCGTCATGCGGGACGAGGAGCGGGAGCGGCTGTACGCGGGCTGGCAGAAGGCGGTTCGGGCCGCCATGGCTTTCAAATAAAACGACAAGTTCATATCCGGTCGGAGATCAGGAGAAACCACGATATCGGTCGCGCCACCAGGCGCGGTCTGCATCATCGTGGTTTTATTGCATTCGAGACAAACGAAAGAAGGGCATACACATGACAAACGAATTTGCGGCGACGAGCCGGCTGGCCAAGCTGGAGGAGATGGAAAAAGACGTGTTCGACGTGTTGGTCGTCGGCGGCGGAATTACGGGGGGCCGGCATCGCGTTGGACGCGCAGCGGAGAGGGATGAAGGCCGCGCTCATCGAAATGCAGGATTTCGCGGCAGGGACTTCGAGCCGTTCGACGAAATTGGTGCACGGCGGCCTGCGATACCTCAAGCAGTTCGAGGTCAAAATGGTCGCAGAGGTAGGCAAAGAACGGGCCATCGTCTACGAGAACGGCCCGCACGTCACGACGCCGGAACGGATGCTGCTGCCTTTCTATAAGGGCGGTACGTTCGGCAGGCTGAGCACGTCGTTTGGACTGCGCCTCTACGATTTCCTGGCCGGCGTAAAGCGAGACGAACGGCGCCGGATGCTGAGCCCGGCGGACACGCTGGCGCTCGAGCCGCTGTTGAAAAAGGAAGGCATGCGCGGCGGCGGTTCATACGTAGAATACCGGACGGACGATGCGCGACTTACGATCGAGGTGCTGAAGAGGGCGGTCGAATCCGGGGCGATTGCCGTCAACTACGCGAAAGCCGAACAGTTTCTTTACGACGAAAAAGGCAAGGCGACAGGGGTGGCTGCCCGCGACCTGATCGGCGGAGGCGAGTATCGAATCCGGGCACGCCAGATCGTCAATGCGACAGGCCCATGGGTCGACACGCTGCGTGAGCTGGACCGGTCCAAGAAAGGCAAGACCCTTCGGCTGACCAAAGGGGTCCATCTCGTCTTCGACGGCAGCCGCTTCCCGCTTCGTCAGGCGATCTACTTCGACACGCCGGACGGACGGATGGTGTTCGCGATCCCGCGCGACGGCAAGACGTACGTCGGAACGACGGATACCGATTATTCCGGGGATACGGCGCAGCCGAGAGCGACGCGGGAAGATCGGGATTACCTGCTAAACGCTTGCAACGGCATGTTCCCGTACTTGCGCCTCGGCGAACGGGACATCGAATCGAGCTGGGCCGGCCTGCGGCCGCTCATCTACGAGGAGGGGAAGTCGCCCTCGGAAGTATCGCGCCGCGACGAGATCTTCGTGTCGCCGTCCGGCTTGATCACGATCGCCGGAGGGAAGCTCACCGGCTACCGCAAAATGGCCGAGACGGTCGTCGACCGCTTGGCGGCATTGCTTCGCGCCGACGGCCGCGGAACTTTCGGTCCTTGCGCGACAAGAGAGCTGCCGATCTCCGGCGGCGACGTCGGCGGCTCCGAAAGTTTCGCGCAGTACGCGAAAAGAGCTGCGGCAGCCGGCGAAGCGGCCGGTCTGACGACCGCGGCGGCGCAGCGGATCGCGAGCCGGTACGGATCGAACGCGAAAGCCGTGTTCGAGCGCATCGCCAAGCGGCCGGCCGCAGGCGGCGGCGCCGATCTATCCGACGAGGACTACGGCATGCTCATGTATGCGATCGAAGAGGAGATGGCGGCGAAGCCCGCCGATTTTCTGATCAGGCGGACGGGCGCGCTGTTTTTCGACATCGGCTGGGTCAGGCGGAATCATGCGGCGGTCATCGCCTGCATGGCGGACGCCCTTCAATATACCGAAGCGCAGCGGGCCGAATACGCGGAAGAGTTGGAGCGGGAACTGAAGGCCGCATCCGAAATCTAAATCATCTTTCATGAACGGCGCCGGCTAGGGTAAGATTAATTGAACCGACTATTAGGCAAAGCGAGGAATCGCGCATGAAGATCGTGGTCGTGTCGGATACCCATATGCCCAGAATGAGCAAGCGGCTGCCGACGGTGCTGCGGCATGAGCTGGCGGACGCAGAGGCGATCATTCATGCCGGCGACTGGACTCGCCTTGCCGTATACGAAGCGTTGGCCGCGTATGCCCCGGTTTACGGCGTCATCGGGAACAACGACGGACCGGAGATCGCGGCCAAGTTCGGCATGCGCAAGCTGTTGACGCTGGGCGGCTGCCGGATCGGCATCGTTCACGGGCACGGGGCCGCGCTCCGAACCAAGACGGAAGCGCACGCGGTAGCGGCCTTCAAGGAGGAACGGCCGGATGCGATCGTCTACGGACATTCGCATATCCCCGTGCTGCGGCGAGACGCCAAGAGCGGCATGCTGATTTTTAACCCGGGCTCGCCGACCGACAAACGGAGGCAAGCGCAATTTTCGTTCGGCATCATGGAAGCCGTCGACGGCAAGCTAAGCGCAAGACATGTCTTTTACCCGGACAAAGGCTAAGCCCCGACTATAATCGCTCGCGAAAGGAGACGTTATGACCCATTCTTCTCACACGACGGCGGCAGGCTGGCGCTTCGACAACAGCTATGCGCGTCTCCCGTCCTTTTTTTTATTCGAAAATACCGCTGCATCCGGTCGGCGCGCCAAAGCTGGCCGTGTTGAACGCTCGTTTGGCCGAGTCGCTCGGCCTGAACGAAGAAGCGCTGCGCAGCGAAGCCGGCTTGGCCGTCCTGGCCGGCAGCGCGGCGCCTGAGGGCGCCGAGCCGCTCGCGCAAGCGTACGCGGGGCATCAGTTCGGTCACTTGACGATGCTCGGGGACGGTCGCGCGCTGCTGCTGGGCGAACAGATCTCCCCGGACGGAAGCCGCCGCGACATCCAGCTGAAAGGCTCGGGGCGTACGCCGTATTCGCGCGGCGGAGACGGCCGGGCGGCGCTCGGACCGATGCTGCGGGAGTATATCGTCAGCGAGGCGATGCACGGACTGGGCATTCCGACGACGCGTAGCTTGGCCGTCGCGGCGACAGGCGAGCCCGTATTTCGCGAGGACGAGCTGCCGGGCGCCGTGCTGACCCGCGTGGCCGCGAGCCATATTCGCGTAGGAACGTTTCAGTACGCTGCCGGCGCCGGCGGCGCAGATCAAGTTCGCGAGCTCGCCGATTACGCGATGCGAAGACACGATCCCGATGTCGAGGCCGGCGATTACTTATCGTTCCTCAAAGCGGTCGTCCGCCGGCAAGCTTCGGTGATCGCCAAATGGCAGCTGGTCGGCTTCGTGCACGGCGTCATGAACACCGACAATATGGCGATCAGCGGCGAGACGATCGATTACGGCCCCTGCGCGTTCCTCGACGTCTACGATCCGTCTACGGTATTCAGCTCGATCGACGCCAACGGCCGCTACGCCTATAATCAGCAGCCGCGAATCGCCGCCTGGAATCTGGCGCGATTCGCCGAGACGCTGCTGCCGCTCCTCGACGGGGACGAGGAACGTGCCGTCGCCTTGGCGGAGCAAGCGATATCGGCGTTTCCCGGTCTGTTCGAAGCCGAATGGCTAACCGGCATGCGAGCCAAGCTTGGATTGGCGGACGAAGCGCCGGACGACGAATCCCTCGCCCAGGACTTGCTTGCGCTGATGGAAACGCACAGTGCCGACTTTACGAATACGTTCGCGAGCTTGTCTTCAGGCGGGACCGGCGAAGGCCTTTTGTTCGAATCGGAAGCGTTCGCGAGCTGGCGCGGCAGATGGAAGGCCAGAATCGGCGATACGGACGATGCGGTCGCCGCCTCGCAGCGGCTGATGCGGCGGAGCAACCCCGCTGCGATCGCGCGCAACCACCGCGTAGAGGAAGCGCTGGAGGCGGCCGTCGAGCGAGGCGATTATGAGGTTCTGAATCGATTGGTCGAAGCGCTTCGCGATCCGTTCGCCTACGCGCCAGTGCAAGCCGCGTATGCCTCGCCGCCGGACGCGTCGTGCGGCAGGTACAGGACGTTTTGCGGTACTTGACGACAACAACATTAGCGCCTAATCGCTTAGGTCCCTCCCGATATCGGGAGGGGCTATTTTGCTTTGGCGTGCCCAGGTAAGCACGTATTTTCTTGCCGGTGAAAGTCCGGTCGCGGGAGGGGCCAAGCCCCCCGCGTAGCTAGGATGCCTGCGTACGGCGAAATCTGTGCGCAGAAGCGCATCGACGAAAGTAACCGTCAGAGACGGTGCGAGCAACAGGCCAGGCCGTAACATGAAGTGAATCCTGCCGCGTCGTCAAAAAAGGCCTCGCAAGAGGGAAAAGAGGAAGCCGAGTCTTGCATAGCTGGACGAAGGCCAAGGAAGCTGCTTAGAACTTGGAGCGGCAGCGAAGAATCCTCCGGCGTAGAGGGAGCGGCATGGTCTGAAAGAAGATGCAGTGAACTGGGGAGACCCTCCCCTGCACGAAGTTTTTTTTTCGTAGCGAGATGCTCTATAAGTCAAAAGGCGAAGCGAGCCATCTGCAGGAAGGGAGTCCGAGGGGTTCATAGTACCTGAGAACGCAGGACAACACAACCTGCGGGAGGGAAGGAGCCCTGCTTTGTTCAAGTTTTTGGAGGAGGTACGAGTGAGTGAATGCCAACCGGCTAACGACACCCAAAGAAAAAGTTCAACAACTCCGAGAAAAGCTAGGTCATGCGGCCGAGACAAACAAGAGGAGAAGATTCCATGCGCTGTACGACAAGGTATGTCGGCTGGACGTGCTGTGGGAAGCGTGGAGAAGCGTACGAGCCAATAAGGGGGCAGCAGGCGTGAATGGTGAAACGCTGGCGGATATCGAGAAAAAGGGCGAGTCCCTTTTCGTCGAGGAATGCCGAGAACGTCTACTCCAGAAACGATACCGTCCTCAGCCCGTACGACGCCACTATATCCCGAAGAAAGACGGGCGTAAGCGCCCGCTCGGCATTCCGACGATTCAGGACCGGGTCGTACAGATGGCGTTAAAACTGGTGATGGAACCGATCTTCGAAGCGGATTTTCAGGATTGTTCCTTCGGCTTTCGGCCGAAGCGCAGCGCGAAACAGGCGCTGGAGCGAATCCGCAAAGCGTGCAACCGCAAGGGCAATTGGGTGGTCGACGTCGACATTCAAGGGTTCTTCGACAACCTGGGCCAGGAGAAGTTGATGAAGCTGGTGGAAATGCGAATCAGCGACAGACGCGTACTCAAGCTGATCCGGCAATGGCTCGGAGCCGGAGTCATGGAGGAAGGCAAGGTGAGAAGAAGCGATCTGGGAACGCCGCAAGGCGGCGTGATCTCGCCTCTGCTCGCCAACATCTATCTGAATTACTTCGACGGGCTATGGGAAAAGCATGGGAAAGCGGTTGGAGCGTTAACGCGGTATGCCGACGACTTCGTCGTGGTGTGCAAGACAAGGAAGGATGCCCTTCATGCGCATAAGCTTATTCAGGCGATTATGGCGCGTCTGGAATTAACGTTGCACCCGGAGAAGACGCGGATTGTGGGGCTATGGACGGGAGAAGAAGGATTTGACTTCCTCGGCATGCACCACCGGAAAACGAAAGCCGAAACGGGACGAAGCCAAGTGTACTACACGACCCGGCAATGGCTCTGCAAGAAAGCAGAGATGCACATCCGGGAAGTGGTGAAAGAGCGACTGGCACCGCCAAGTATGCGGAGCGCATCGTTTGAAGAACACGTGAAATGGCTCAATCCGAAAATCCAAGGCTGGAAGAATTACTACACAACGCCTTACAGCACGAAGTGGATGGCTAAGCTCGATTGGTACATCCGGCAAAGGCTGACGAAGTGGTACGCAAAGAAGCGCCAACGAAGGCGCTGGCGCGGTTCCGGAAACGAAATTAAGATTCTAAGCCAAGTACATGGACTCAAAACACTCTTGAAAGTCGCACGCGCATGAATGACGAACATCGGAAAGCCGTATGAGGGAAAACCTCACGTACGGTTTGATGAGGAGGGGCTGAATTTATTCAGTCCTTCACTCTAGCCATAGATACAGTCTATGTCACTTGTCGGAACTATGAATTACCTTTATAGAGAATTTTTGATTTATATTGAATCCAGAGCAAGCGACAAGAGGAGGAGAAACCTTTGACCATCCGTTTCGATTACAGCCATGCCCTATCATTTATGCAGCAGCACGAAGTCGACTATGCGGCAGATTTCGTAGCCGCCGCGCACGGCATGCTTCACGAAAAGCGAGGCCCTGGCTCGGACTATCTGGGCTGGGTGGAGCTGCCGCTCCAATACGACCGGGAAGAGTTCGCCCGCATCAAGGAAGCGGCCGCCACAATCCGCGGCGATTCGGACGCTTTGATCGTCATCGGCATCGGCGGCTCCTACCTGGGCGCCAGATCCGCGATCGAAGCGCTCTCCCATACGTTCCACAACCAGATGGCGGGCCATACACAGGTTTATTTTGCCGGTCAAAACATCAGCTCCACGTACTTGTCCCACCTGCTTGAACTGCTGGAGGGCAAGGATCTGTCGCTGAACGTCATTTCCAAATCGGGCACGACGACCGAGCCGGCGATCGCCTTCCGCGTGCTGCGCGACTACATGGAGAAAAAATACGGCAAAGAAGAAGCCCGCAAACGCATCTATGCGACGACGGACGCCGAAAAAGGGGCGCTTAAGAAGCTGGCGGACGAGGAAGGTTACGAAACGTTCGTAATCCCGGACGATGTCGGCGGCCGCTATTCCGCATTGACATCCGTCGGCTTGCTGCCGATCGCGACCGCGGGCCTGGATATCGACCGGATCATGGAAGGCGCCGCCGCGGCGGCGAAGAAGTATGCCGAACCGAACCTTGCCGCAAACGAAAGCTACCAATACGCGGCTGTCCGCAACGCGCTCTATCGCAAGGGAAAAACGATCGAACTGCTGGCGAATTTCGAGCCGTCCTTGCACTACGTTTCCGAATGGTGGAAGCAGCTGTTCGGCGAGAGCGAAGGGAAGGATCAGAAGGGCTTGTATCCGGCATCGGTCGACTTCTCGACCGACCTTCACTCGATGGGGCAATACGTGCAAGAGGGGCGCAGGGATCTGTTCGAGACCGTACTGGCCGTGAAGAAGGCGCGCGTGGAATGGACGATCGAGACGGACGAGGGCAATCTGGACGGCTTGAACTTCCTCGCGGGCATGACGATGGACGAAGTCAACCGCAAGGCTGCGGAAGGCACGCGCCTGGCGCACGTGGACGGCGGCGTTCCCAACCTGATCGTCGAGCTGGACGAGCTGAACGAATATACGTACGGGGAAATGGTTTACTTCTTCGAAAAAGCGTGCGGCATCAGCGGCTTACTGCTCGGCGTCAACCCGTTCGACCAGCCGGGCGTCGAAGCCTACAAGGTCAATATGTTCGCGCTGCTGGGCAAACCTGGGTTCGAAGCGAAAAAAAGCCGAGCTGCTGAAGCGCTTGGGAGAGGCTTAAAAGAAATCGTATAAAAATAAGCGAGGCCGCATGTCCGTCCATTCAAACCCCAAGGGTTGAAGTGACGGCAAGCGGCCTCTCCGGTTTTTAAGACGGATTGACTTCCGCCAGCTCGCCAAGCGCGACTTCGCATCGCCTTGATCTCACCCGCCGCGGCAACAGACCGCCTTCGCTATCGAGAATCAATGCGTTCAATAACATCTCGCTCGTTTCAAAGTCAAACAGGACCCGAATGATAGAATACCGTATAAAATGAACCGAATTTGCAATCGAAAACATTGACTTCGCAAACTAAAATATAGAGGAAGTTGTCAAGCATGCGCATCGCATTCGATACATAAAGGGGAATCTTTAATCATGTTGAAGGTAGGCGTTATCGGTACGGGCGGTATTTTTAAATTCGCGCATTTGCCGGGCTGGCTGTCCCACAAGGAAGTGGAGCTCGTTGCTTTTTGCGACGCTTTTCGCGCTTCCGCCGAGTCCGCCGCGCTCGCTTTTCCGGGAGCGAAGGTGTATGAAGATTACCGCGAGCTGATCGCGGATCCGTCGATCGATATCGTCGGCATCAGCACGCCGAACCTGTACCATTCCGAGATCGCGATCGCGGCGCTGCGCAAGGGCAAGCACGTATTTTGCGAAAAGCCGGATGCCGTAAACGCCGATGAAGCGCAAAAGATGGCGGACGCCGCGCGCGAGTCGGGAAGGTTGCTGATGACGATGCGCAACAACCGCTTCAGCGAAGAGGCCAAGTTCATCAAACGGCTAATCTCGCAAGGCAAACTCGGAGAGATGTATATGGGCCGGTGCGGCTGGATCCGCCGCCGAGGCATTCCGGGGCGCGGCGGCTGGTTCACGACGAAGGGGCTGTCTGGCGGCGGACCGCTCATCGACCTGGGCGTCCACATGATCGACATGGCGATGTGGACCGCGGGCAATCCGAAGCCGGTCACCGTATCCGGTTCGACCTACCGCAAGTTCGCGGACCGTCCGGACGCCTCCGGCAATGTTCCCGAAGGAACGTTCGACGTCGAGGACCTGGCCGCGGGCTTCATCCGCTTCGATAGCGGCGCCTCGCTTCAGATCGAATTCAGCTGGGCTTCGAATATCGAAGACGAACAGAAGTTTCTCGAGTGGCGCGGCACGGAAGGCGGCTTCAGCCTCATCAACGACAAGCTGAAGCTCTATACGGAAAAAGAAGGCGTATTGATCGACGAACAGCCGCGTTTTCCCGAAGCCGCCGTCCCGCAGCATACGGCCAACATTCGCCATTTCGTCGAATGCGTGCTCGGGCACGAGTCGCCGATCTTCCTCCCGGAACATGGCGTGGACATGATCAAAATTTTGTCCGCCATTTATGAATCCGCCGAACGCGGTCATGAGATCAGACTGTAACGGCGCGGCATTGCCGTCCCATCGCTAGCGCAATCCCCCGTTCTTCGCCATCCGGCGAACGATGGGGGATTTTTTCGGATGCCCGGTGTTCGGTCGGGGCAAATTAAGCGAGGCCAGAACTCAATCATACTCCGGGAGGGAGCGTCGAAATGGGAATCTTAAGCGGCAATCCGAAGGATGAGCCATTGCACTATGGCGAAGTATTCGACATTTGGACGGCGTCGGCGGCAGCCAAGGGCTTCATTTCCGGCTATCGGACGCTGAAGCAGCATGCCGGAGATCGCGATCTTAAAAAAGATCATCGATCAGCTCATCGACCAGGCGGAACTCGAAGCCAGCGAATGCGACAAGCTGCTGAAAAGCAACGGACTCGTGCCACCGCCGGAGCTTCCGCAGCGCCCGGAAGCGAAGCTCGAAGAAATTCCGCCCGGCGCGCGATTTTCGGACATGGAGATCGCCGCGACCGTCACGGCGGACACGGCGGTTGGATTGGTGGCCTGCAGCCAGGTAATGGGCAAGGCGATCCGCGAGGACGTCGCCGCGCTTTTCGGCAAATATCATGTCGCCAAGGCCGCGATCGGACTGAGCCTGCTTCGAATGAACAAAGAAAAAGGATGGCTCATGCCGCCGCCGCTTCAAATTCAGCGCCCTGAAGCGGTTCATGCCTGACGATGGAGGCCCATCCATGAAGTTCGTACTGAAATGGTTCGTGAACGGCGTCATCGTGACGACTATGCTCATGTATTATTCCAACGCCTCGTTCCTTGGCGCCGCGACGACAGCGACGATTCTTACCATAGTCGCGTACATTTTGGGCGACCAGATTATTTTGCGTTCCACCAACAACGGAATCGCGACCGTATCCGACGGCATCCTGGCATATCTGGTGCTTTGGATCGCGGCATCCGCGATGAATTGGACGATCAGCCCGGGGGAAATGCTCATCATCGCGCTGATTACCGCCATCGCCGAATTTTTCATTCACCGGTATGTGTTCCAGACCCGAACGTCTTACCAACGCCAACGCGCTTAAACGGATGCTTCTGAACGCAAGCCGTCCTGACCGCTCATTGCCTAAAACCCCGCGCCTCGACGCGGGGTTATTTGTTGTACGCCCAGCATGGGCGTCATCTTTAGGGTGAAAGTCCCGAACGGGGGCTGGCGAGCGCCTACCGTAGCCAAGGGCAAGGGTGTCCGTCGCGAGGCGGAATCTGAAGGAAGCCGGAGGCAAATGCACGGGCCAAGGTATACGAACTGGATTCGAGGCAGGGTTAGCCGGATGAGTTGTCAACACACAACGAAATCCAAAGCCGCCAAGGGCTAACCCTGTAAACTCCAGTGGTCGCGGGCAGACAGATGGCGTTCTTATCTGGGGAGGCCTGCGGGATGAAAAAAAAAATGCGAAGTCATTTCGTAACCGCAACCGGGAGGTTGCGCTGAACCCGCAGGAGTCAGCAGAGGCCATAGTACGCAGACTGTTGCAACAGCTGCGGAAGGGCCGAACCGAAAGGAGAGAGGAAACCGATGCGTTCGCGCGATGAGCAACGACAGCCGAATATCCCGCAAGGGAGCTTGCTGCAAAGAGAAGCGGTGAAGCCGCAAGGGTATGCAGGAGCGCCGAGTTCATCGCCGGCACAAGTCGCCCCTTCCTCTCGCAAAGCCAGTAACGACTTGCTGGAGCGGATGCTCGAGGGCGCAAACCTGAGGGACGCGTACAAGCGAGTGGTCCAAAACGGAGGAGCGCCCGGTGTGGACGGTGTAACGGTAGCGCAGCTACAAGCTTACCTGAAAACGCACTGGGAGTCGGTGAAGACCGAACTCCTCGCGGGAACCTACAGACCTGCGCCCGTCAGACGGGTGGAAATCCCCAAACCCGGAGGCGGCGTACGGCTGCTTGGCATCCCGACCGTGATGGACCGACTGCTACAGCAAGCGCTTCTGCAAGTGATGAATCCGATTTTCGATGCTGAATTCTCTCCAAGCAGCTACGGCTTTCGGCCGGGCAAGCGTGCGCACGATGCGGTGCGGCAGGCTCAATCCTACATCCAGAGCGGACTGCGCTGGGTCGTAGACATGGACCTGGAGAAGTTCTTTGACCGGGTGAACCACGACATGCTCATGGCCAGAGTGGCACGTAAGGTGACGGACCAACGCGTCCTGAAGCTGGTTCGCGCCTATCTGAATGCCGGCGTCATGGAGAACGGGGTTTGCCAGCGAACGGAGGAAGGGACGCCGCAAGGCGGACCGCTTAGTCCACTACTGGCAAACATCCTGTTGGACGACCTGGACAAGGAGTTAACGCGCAGAGGACTGCACTTCGTCCGCTATGCGGACGATTGCAACATCTTCGTAGCCAGCAAACGCGCCGGAGAACGCGTCATGGGGTCGGTGGTTCGCTTTGTAGAAGGAAAGCTAAGACTGAAAGTGAACCGGGAAAAGAGTGCGGTAGCCAGACCGCGGGAGCGAAAGTTTCTAGGATTTAGCTTCATGAACAACCGGCAAGCGACGATTCGATTGGCACCAAAGACGATTTCTCGGTTCAAGGACAAGGTCCGGGAACTGACGAACCGTACGAAGTCTATGCCAATGGAGGAACGGATAAACCGGCTAAACCGCTATACGATGGGGTGGCTGGGCTACTTCCGGATGGCTGCTGCGAAGAAACACCTCGAGCAATTCGATGGCTGGATTCGTAGACGGCTACGCATGTGCCTGTGGAAGCAATGGAAGCGAGTGCGAACGCGCATCCGCGAACTAAGAGCGCTGAATGTACGGGAGTGGGCCTGTTATGTCATGGCCAACTCCCGGCGCGGCCCTTGGGAAATGTCCCGGAACATAAACAACGCCCTTTCGACCTCCTACTGGGAGGCAAAAGGGCTGAAAAGTCTGCTTACTCGTTACAAGGAGCCTTGTTAACCTTTTGGAACCGCCGTATGCGGACCCGCATGTACGGTGGTGTGAGAGGACGGAGGCTAGCCGCCTCCTCCTACTCGATTTTTAAAATTACTGACCGTTTCTGTCAGCGATATAGGCTTATACTTCTGATCGTAAAGACTACGTTCATGGAGGTATAGGGATGATCGCATCGATCTCAAATTTCGTGGAAGAATGGAAACGCGAAGCTGAAATGACGGCAGGCTTGCTGGATTCGTTGACGGATGAATCCTTGAAGCGCCGAATCGCCGAAGACAGGCGTACGTTGGGCGATTTGGCATGGCATTTGATCACGTCGATCCAGTACATGAACGCGCTTGGCCTGGCGTTCGAAGGCGCCGATGAGAGGGACGGCGCGAATCGCCCGGCCTCGGCGCTCGCGCGGGATTACAGGACGGTCAGCGACCGCTTTATCGACGCGATCCAAAGACAGTGGAACGAGGCGAATCTGTCGGACCGGGTAGAGATCGCAGGCGAGGCGTGGAAAAACGGAGATTCGCTCCGTTTTGCTCTCATGCATCAAGCGCACCACCGCGGACAAATGACCGTGCTGATGAGGCAAGCCGGATTACGGCCGCCCGGCTTGTACGGACCGACGTACGAGACTTGGATCGAGCAGGGAATGGCGCCTCGGGCATGATTGACTTACAATAAGACGGAAGGGTTAACGACGAAGACGATCGGAAGCGGGTAGGCCATGACCAAAGCGGATAACATGCTATCGATTTTATGGATGCTGCGATCGGGCAAGCGCAAGACCGCGAAGCAATTGGCGGAAGCGCTGGATATTCACGTGAGGACCGTTTACCGGTGCATCGATTCGCTATGCGCCAGCGGCGTGCCGATCGTCGCGGATTCGGGACCGAACGGCGGTTATACGATCTTGAGCCGATTCGCGGATTCGCCGCTCGTCTTCGATGCCGAGGAGCAGAAGGGGCTGATCCACGCCTCGATATTCGCCAAGGAAGCGGGTTATCCGCATTCGGACGCGCTGGACAGAGCGACGGACAAGCTGAAGCGATATGCAAACGACGAACAATTGGATGCGCTGGAACGACACGGTCTCGGGCTATCGGTAATCGAGCCGCCGCTGGACGGCGCCTATCAGTCGCACCTGCAAACATTGGAGGAGGCTGCCGGCCAAGGACGCACGCTCGAACTGAATTACGACAAGGGCAGAGGAGAAGCTTCGCCCGCGCGACTATTCGATCCGTACGGCATCGTTTATTGGAAAGGCAGTTGGTACGCGGTCGGACATTGCGGATACCGGGAGGAAATCAGGAGCTTCCGGGTGGACCGAATACGCGGACTGCGGCAGACGGACAGACGTTTTGAGCGACCGGCATCTTTTTCAGCCAAGGACTACTTGCTCGGTCGTCTGCTGCGGGATTCGAAAGACCGGGCGGAATGGGAGACGGTCCGGATCCATAGCCGGGAGCAGGTGCTGAACGAACTATCCCGGCATTGGCTGTTCGGACATGCACTGGTCGAGCGCCAGCCGGAAACGGCGACTTTTCAACTTGAACGATCGACGCTGACGACTTACGTGCCTTATTTTCTGATGCCGTACGGCACGTCCTTGCGGATCGAATCGGCGCTGCTGGTCCGGCGAATGCGCGAGGCCAGCGCGCGGTTGCTCGCGCACTATGATGATATGCAGCATTCGAACGATACAGGAGAGGGAGTTTTGGACGATGAGCAAATTCGCGATGTTCGGTAAATTGACGGCCGTACCCGGTAAGCGGGAGGAGCTCGGCGGCATGATGCTGGCGTCTAGCGATACGCTGAGCGGCATGGAAGGGTGCATTTACTACATCATTCACGAGGCTGAGGAAGAGCCCGACGTGCTGTGGGTCACGGAGCTGTGGGAGAGCAAGGAAGCGCATGCCGCCAGCCTGCAAAACGAACAAGTGCGCGAGCTGATCGGCCGCTGCAGGCCGCTGATCGCGGAGGCGGGCGGCATCAAGGTCAAGCCGCTCGGTGGCAAAGGATTTTAAAACCAAGCGATCCGGGACGCCGTCCGATAATCGCGCGGACTCGTTTTCTCCGCCGCTCCTTTTCGCTTATGAGCCGTCTATCATTTTTCTTCTATTGAATGGAAAGAGTCGCCGCTCTATGATAGCAGTAGATACGATCGCATTCGAACCGGTCTCGTTCGAATCGGTCGAAGCTGCTTCGATAGCGGACAACTCGAGCCGGGAGGCGGAAAAATGAAATTACGCAAATGGGCGATTCCAGCCCTGCTGTTATTGACGGTGCTAAGCGGATGCAAAAGCGGCGGAAACGACCTGACGCCTGAACCGACGCCGGAGCCGACGGCCGAAGACGCGATCGGCGCCTATCTGAAGGATTGGCAGCGGCTCGATTATGCGGGCATGTACGCTATGCTGACGCCCGATGCCAGAGCCAAGCTGACCGCGGAGCAATTCGCCGAGCGCTACGGCAAAATATACGAGGGCATCAAGGCGGATAAGCTGGCGGTCGAGGACGTCTCCCCGCCGCCGGCGAGCCCGTCTTCGGCGTCGCCGGCATCGACCGCTTCGGCCGGACCGGTCGTTCAAAAATTCCAATTTTCCGTCAGCATGGATACGATCGCAGGTCCCGTGAAGTTCAAGCACGAGGGCACGGCGAGGAAAACGCCGGACGGCGAGGAACAGAAATGGCGGATCGACTGGGATTCGTCGATGATATTCCCCGAGATGAAGGACGGGGACAAGGTTCGCGTGCAGACGCTCGCCTCCGAGCGTGGCGAGATCGTCGACCGAACGGGCGAAGGGCTCGCCGTGAACGGAACGGCGCCGCAGCTTGGCATCGTCCCGGGGAAGCTCGGAGAAGATCCGGCGGCCGTCAAAGCCAAGGTCGCCGCCAAACTCGGCATTACCGCAGCGGATATCGATCGCAAGCTCGGCGCTTCTTGGGTCAAGCCGGAGCTGTTCGTGCCGATCGGCATCGTGGACGAGGCCGATATGGACGCGTTCGACAACGTCCCCGGCGTTCTTTTTCAGCAGAAGAAGCTTCGCGTCTATCCGCTCGGCGAAGCCGCGGCCCATTTGACCGGGTATGTCGGTGAGATCAACGCCGAGCAGCTCGAACGTCTTAAGGACAAGGGCTACAAGGCCGGGGACGTCATCGGCAAAGCGGGGCTGGAGCAGGTGCTGGAGGACCAGTTAAGGGGAACGGACGGCGTCGTCGTGGCGATTGAAGACGCGAGCGGCCAGCGTAAATCGGTACTCGCCGAAAAAGCGGCCGTGCCGGGAACGTCGTTTCAACTGACCGTGGACGCGGGCTTGCAAAAAACCATTTACGAGGAGATTAAGGCGGATGCCTCGTCGGCTGCGGCGATTGAGCCCCGGACCGGCGAAGTGCTGGCGCTGCTCAGCAGTCCGTCCTACGATCCGAACGCCTTCGCGCGCGGCTTGTCCGCCAAGCAGTACGCAGCGTGGAACGACGATCCGCGCCATCCGTTCCTGAACCGGTTTTCCAAAGGATACGCGCCAGGCTCATCGTTCAAGATCGTTACCGCCGCGCTGGGGCTGGACGCGGGTACGCTCGATCCGGACAAAGCGGTCGAGATATCGGGCTTGAAGTGGACGAAGGACGGCTCGTGGGGCAGCTATTACGTGAAGCGGGTTCACGCCGTCAATCCGGTCGACTTGTCCAAGGCGCTCACCTATTCGGACAATATCTACTTCGCGCAGGCGGCGCTCGCGCTGGGCAAGGACAAATTCGCGGAAGACGCGGCCAAGTTCGGCATCGGCGAAGCGATCCCGATCGTCTATCCGCTTGCCAAGTCGCAGCTGTCGAACAAAGGCCTCAAAAGCGAGATTCAACTAGCGGACTCTGGCTATGGGCAAGGCGAGGTGACGATGACTTCGCTGCACGTGGCGCTGGCTTTCTCGGCGATCGTGAACGGAGGCAATATCGCTTATCCGCGGCTGACGCTGGCGGACGATCCGGATTCGCCGCAGGTGTGGAAAGCGGCCGCGATGACGCCCGAATCGGCGGACATCTTGAAGAAGGATCTCGTCCAGGCGGTGGCAAGTCCGGAAGGCGTCGGTCACGGCGCTTATATTCAAGGGTCGTCGATCGCAGGCAAGACGGGCACCGCCGAGCTCAAGGCAAGCAAAGGCACGCAGGGCGAAGAGAACGGCTGGTTCGTCGGGTTTGACGCGAACGATCCCAAGCTGCTGCTGGCCGTCATGGTTGAAGACGTCAGCGGACGCGGAGGCAGCACTTATGTGACGCCGAAGGTTAAACGAATTTTTCAGCAAGCGATGAAAGGCTGAGCACGAAGCCTTTACCGCGGATGTTTTCGATGGCGAGGACGGGACCCGTTTTTTTGCGGATGCGGTACAGAAGAGAGTTGATCTCTTCGGCGCCGGCCGCAGGGCTCCCGTCCTCGCCGGTTCGTTCGGGCCATACGTACCGGGCGATTTCCTCTTTGGCGACGAATCTCCGTTCTCTCCGCAGGAGCAGCTCGACGCATTTGAACTCCTTGTCCGTGAAGGGAAACGTCGAATCGCGGACGGTGAGCACCTGCCTGATCGGATCCAGCGCGACGTCGGCGAGGTCGGCGGACGATATCGAGGCTTCGAGCCCGAGTTCGAGTTCGAGTTCCATCGTTTCTTCCCAGCCGCGGTCGGAAAAGGCCAGGCATACCGTGCCTTTGGAAAAAGTGACGATGTCCGAGGCGCGGAGGACGGCGGGCTGAAACGGCGTCAGTCGGAGTCCGTTCACCTCGGTGCCGTGCTTGCTGCCGAAGTCCGTCAGTTTGCAGATGCCGTTTTCGCATGCGATCTCGGCATGCTTTCTCGATACATAGGCATTGTCAAAGCCGATATCCGGGTTCCATTCGGCATCTCTGCGGCCCAGAATGGCGTTCGGCTGCTTCAGCGTGAGCACGGCGCCCTCGTCGTAGGGATATCCGCGAACGACGACGAGACAAGGAATAGGGTTCATTTGGCAGCACCTCGGTTCTGTTGAGCTTCATATTCGGATATTGCGTCGTAAATAAGACGTGCGATGCGGGCGACAAGTTACGATTGCCAGGTAGCGCCGAATGGACTAAGATCGTGCGAAACGCTATTAGAGGAGGCAAACGCTATGAAAATCGTCGTGCTTGACGGCTACACGCTGAATCCGGGCGACCAGTCTTGGAGCGGATTCGAACGTCTGGGCCAAGTGGAGGTCTACGAACGGACTGCTCCTGAATTGGCGGAGGAACGGGCGCGCGAAGCGCGAATCGTGCTGACCAATAAAACGCCTATCCGCGCAGAGCTGCTCGCGAAGCTGCCATCGCTCGAATATATCGGCGTGCTGGCGACCGGGTACGATATCGTGGACGTCCGGGCGGCCGGCGAGCGTGGCATCGCCGTGACGAACGTGCCGGGTTACGGAACCGATTCCGTGGCTCAATCCGTGTTCGCGCTGCTCCTCGAGCTATGCCGGCAAGCGGGGCTGCACGATCGCTCCGTGAAGGCGGGGGAATGGGCAAGCAGTCCGGACTTCAGCTATTGGAAAACGCCGCTCACCGAGCTAAGCGGCAAGACGATGGGAATCGTCGGCTACGGTCGCATCGGCGAAGCGGTCGCGCGCATCGCGCATGCATTCGGCATGAAGGTGTTGGCGTACAAACGCCATCCCGGCGGGCCTCCGCCGTTCGAAGGCTTCGAATGGGCGTCCTTGCCCGAGCTGTTGGAAAGCTCGGACGCGGTCAGCTTGCATTGCCCGCTCACGACGGAGACGGAAGAAATGATCAACCGCGACAGCCTCGCTCGGATGAAGCGATCCGCCTTTCTGATCAACACGGCCCGCGGCCGCTTGATCGCGGAGCAGGATCTCGCGGACTGCCTGAACGCCGGGGGCATCGCCGGCGCCGGGCTGGACGTTTTGTCCGCGGAACCGCCGCCGGCCGGACATCCGCTGCTGTCGGCCGCCAACTGCATCGTCACGCCGCATCAGGCGTGGGCGACGCGGGAAGCCAGGGAGCGGCTGATGGCGACCGCGGTCGGCAACCTGGAGGCGTATTTGGCGGGGAAGACCGCCAATCGGATCGTATGAGGCGCAGACGCTTAATGGCTCTTGGCTGAGACTGTATCGATGGTGCGGTAGATGGAGCGTCTTGATTTGTTTCTAGCTGAGACTTTATGGTGGGTGCCACGGTGCGAGCGGCTTCATTTGTTTCTAGCTGAGACTTTATGACCGGTGCGGTGGATCGAGCAGCTTGGTTTGTTTCTAACTGAGACTTTTTCGTCGTTGTGGTGGAGCAAGCGGCTTGGTTTGTTTCTAACTGAGACTTCTTCGTCGGTGCGACGGAGCGAGCGGCTTGATTTGTTTCTAACTGAGACTTCTTCGTCGGTGCCACGGAGCGAGCGGCTTGATTTGTTTCTAGCTGAGACTTCTTCGTCGTTGTGCCGGAGATAGCGGTTTGGTTAGGGGTAACTTATTCGTAGTAGATGCATGATAACCAAAGCCTTACCGTAAATGGCGAAAGGCTTTTTTTTTCATGGAAAAGATTTGACTAAATAGAAAGGTACCTGTATGATAATAACAAGGTACCTGATATACAGGCACCTGAATAACCGATCGGAGGTTATCCCCATGGAAAATAATCAATCGAACTTAATGGAGCAACTGTTCCGTATCGTCATCTTGCTGCGTCGTTATCAGCATCATCTGCTAAGAGAAAGAGCAGGGCGCGGCGACCCGCTTCGCGGACAAGGACGCGTGCTGTCGCTGCTCAAACTGAAGCCTGAAATTACGCAAAAGGAGCTGTCGTACTTACTCGATATGCGTAATCAGTCGCTCGGCGAACTACTTGGAAAGCTGGAGCGGAGCGGCTACATTACGCGTATGCCGTCCGAGCAAGATCGTCGGGTAATGAACGTAAAGCTGACGGAAGCCGGCTCCCAGGCAGCGGAAGAGATGGAAAAGCAGCAGGAGAATCACAATAAGCTGTTCGAATGTCTCAGCGATGAGGAGCAGCGGACGATGGGAGAATACTTGGACCGGTTGATCGGGGAGCTAGAGCGGCAATTGGTCGGGGCGGAGGAAGGTGTGGATAGCTTTGACGGCGATCAGCATGGCGGACGGGGACACCATAAAGGTCACGGTTTCGGGCCTCGCGGATTCGATTCCCGCGGCAGGGGGCGCGGCGGTCATCCGGATCATGGAGGTCATGGCTTTGATCCGGTTGGCGGACGCCAGCGTCGACCGTCTTTTGGCGGAGATAGTTGGGGCATGCGTCCTAGACCGGGCCGCGATACATTTTAATACACCTGGCCGGATTGGGTTCAAATTCAGCAATCGAAAAAGAAACGCCGTCCTCCGCCGCATGGTACACTGATTCCATCCGAAAAGAAGGGCGGAGGATTTCGCATGAAGCTAGCGCATGTTCGACTACTGGCGCCGAATATTCATGAATGCTTTTTGTTTTACCGCGATGCGATCGGACTTGAAGTCCGTTATGGCGACGAGACGACGCCTTTCGCCGAATTCGCGACGGGGGGACGTCAGCTTCGCGCTTGAACCGCCGATGGCCGAAGATTCCGCAGAAGCCAGACCGAGGACGCAGCCGTTCAGCGGTCGAGATCAAGTGGCGCTCGTATTCCGCGTAGAAAACGTCGATTCGGTTTACGAGGCGTTGAGAGCGAAAGGCGTTCCGTTCGTGCAGCCGCCTCGCGATACGCCGGAATGGGGGCACCGCGTCGCTTATCTCCGAGATCCTGCGGGCAATGTGATCGAGTTGAATCAAGGTATTTAATCCTATTAATCAAACGAGCATGCGGATATTTTTTCTGCTTGCTTTTTTTTATGGATGGATTGAAATGCACTTTGGAGCCGCTATATACGATTATTAAGCAAATTTCGAAGCTCGGCGGACAGGAGGGCCGTTGTTTCAAATAAAAGCGGTACCCTATGCCTCGCCTATCGGTCCACTCATTCCCTCATTCGCGAATTCTTCCAACCTGCGCCATCGCTGCCGCCGACAAAGTCGCCCCAATCTCACCTCGCAAGCTATTTCACTAACCCGATAAACGTCTTCGCCGCGCTGGATAGCGGCATATTTCGCATCGTTAACAATCCGACGTGGGACGGCGGCAGCGGAATGTCGAGCGATACCTCAAACAGCGAGCCCTCCTCAAGCTCCTTGGATACGAACTCTCTGGTCACGTAGGAAATGCCGAGGCCCCGCCGCGCGAATTCGATGAGCAGGTCGACGCTGCCGACTTCGATCTCGGGCTTGATGGAATAGCCGTAGTTGTGGAACAGCTCGGTAATCGTCATCCGGGCGCGGCTGTTACGGGAGAACAGAATGATCGGATACTGCAGGAGCGCATCGAGCGTCAGTACTTCGTTTTTCAATTCCGCGTATCTCGCGCCTGCGACGAAGCAGTCCTGCAGCTGGAAGCTCTCCGTCACCTGGAGCTGCGGATCGACGATCGGCATGCGCACGACGCCGAGATCGATTCGGCCTTCCTTCAGAAACGTGATGACTTCGGGCGTCGTACCATGGTTTAGATGAAGCTTTACGCCCGGATGAAGCTTGTGGAATTGCTCCAAATACGGCAGCACGTAATGCTTGAACAACGAGTCGCTGCCGCCGATTCGAAGCTCGCCGCTGTCCAGATTTTTGAGCGCGGCCATTTTTTCTTCCGCCAAAGTGATCAAAATCTGCGACTGCTCGATGTACGAGTAGAGCACCATGCCTTCCTGTGTCAGCTCGACGCCCTTGGAGTTGCGGTAAAACAGCGAGACGCCGAAGCTTTCCTCCAGCTGCTTGATCGCATGGCTCACGCTAGGCTGCGTCAAATATAGCGCCTTTGCCGCCTGCGTCAAACTCCCCGTTTTCGCCGCCCAATAGAACACCTTGTACAGCTCGTAATTGTTACCCATAGACATGGTCTATATCTCCTGTGAAATATATTAATTACTTGTATGGCTTCGATTCGTATTATAGTGAAAATACAAAAAAAGAAACCAGAGCGGCTCCTCGCTCGGGGAAGGAGAAGGAAGATGGAACCGACCACTTTTATTCTGTTCGGGGCGACCGGAGATTTAGCCAAACGCAAAATTTATCCCGCCCTCTTTAACTTGTTCGTCCGCGGCAAACTGCCGCAAGCCTTCTCCGTCGTCGGACTCGGAAGAAGAGAATGGACCGACGAAGTATTCCAAGCCGCCGTGGAGCGGTCGCTATATCAATTTTCCAGAACGGAGCCGGCCGACAAGGAGAAGCTGAATGCCTTCTTGGAAGCCTTCCGCTACAGCGTGCTCGATATCGGCCGCGAAGAGGACTACCGCAAGCTGCTCGCGCTCGTCGAAGCGCGGGAACAAGCGCTCAAGATGCCGCCAAACCGGCTGTTCTACCTGTCGGTCGGTCCCGAGCACTTCGAGCCGATCGCGGACAACATCCGCGCAAGCGGGCTCGGCTCCGCCGACGGCTGGAAGCGTCTCGTCATCGAGAAGCCGTTCGGCCACGACCTCGCATCGGCTCGCGCGCTGAACGCGAAGCTGTCGGAATCGTTCGCCGAAGAAGAAATCTTCCGCATCGACCACTATCTCGGCAAGCCGGTCGTTCAGCGCCTCGAATCGCTGCAGCAGGCCAATCCGGTCATTCAGGCGCTGTGGACCAACCGGTATATCGCCAACGTGCAAATCACGGCCAGCGAGTCGGTCGGCGTCGAGGAGCGGGCGGGCTACTACGATCACGTCGGCGCGATCCGCGACATGTTCCAGAACCATCTGCTTCAGCTGCTGATGATGGCGGCTATCCACCTGCCGTACGACAGCAGTTCCGAGAAGGTTAGATTTAAGAAAAAGAAGATCATGGAAGCGTTGGTTCCCGTCGCGCAGGAGGATGTCGGCCAGCAGGTGGTGCGCGGTCAATACACGGCGGGCAGCATCGGCGGACAACCGGTCGAAGGCTACAAGTCCGAGCCGGGCATCGCGGCGGACTCCATGAACGACACCTTCATCGCGGCTCGATTGCTAATCGATAATAACGATTGGCGCGGCGTGCCTTTCTACATTCGCACCGGCAAGCGCATGAACAAGAAATCGACGCGCATCGTCGTCGAGTTCAAGGAACCGTTGAAGCAGGCTTGGTCGCAATCCGAAGACGGCGTCGCGCCGAACCTGCTCGTCATCGAGATCGGACCCGGAGAGAGCATCGCGCTTCGGCTGAACACGAAGGAAGCGGGCGCGCAGGGCGGCTTCAAGCCGATCCATATCGACCTGCACTCGACGCCGGCCGATTCTCCCGAAGCTTACGAAAACCTGATCGGCGACGCCTTGAAGGGCGATCCGACGTTCTTCGCGCATTGGGACGAAGTCGAGCTGTCCTGGCAGTACGTACAGCCGATGCTGGACGCGTTCGCCGAAAACGCGGTGCCGCTGCGCAGCTACGCCGCGGGCAGCCGCGGACCGGCGGAATCGGACGCCCTGCTCGCCGAGGACGGTTATCACTGGTGGTTTGACGAAGAATCCGAAGCCTTGCCGAAAAACGAAAGCAAAGAGGGAGCAAACTATGCCTATCACGCAAACCATTGAACAATTGTCCGTCGATACGATCCGCACGCTGTCGATCGACGCCATCAACGCGGCCAACTCCGGCCATCCCGGCCTGCCGATGGGGGCGGCCCCGATGGCTTACGCCCTCTGGTCCGAACATCTGAAGCATAACCCCTCGAACGCCAAGTGGTTCAACCGCGACCGCTTCGTGCTGTCGGCCGGACACGGCTCCGCCTTGCTTTACAGCTTGCTTCATCTGTTCGGCTACGGGGTAACGATCGAGGACCTGAAGCAGTTCCGCAAGCTCAACAGCAAAACGCCGGGCCACCCCGAGTTCGGTCACACGGACGGCGTCGACGCGACGACGGGGCCGCTCGGGCAGGGAATCGCGATGGCGGTCGGCATGGCGATGGCCGAAGCGCACTTGGCCGCGAAGTTCAATCAGACCGGCTTCCCGGTCGTCGACCACCATACGTACGCGCTCGTCGGCGACGGCTGTCTCATGGAAGGCATCTCGTACGAAGCGATGTCGATGGCCGGACACATGAAGCTGGGCAAGCTAATCGTGCTGTACGATTCCAACGACATCTCGCTCGACGGCGATCTGAACCTCAGCTTCGGCGAAAATATGCAAAAACGCGCAGAATCCGCGAACTGGCAATATTTGCGCGTCGAAGACGGCAACGATCTGGCGGCGATCTCGGCAGCTATCGCTGCGGCGAAGGCGCACGGCGATCAGCCGACGATCATCGAGATCCGCACGATTATCGGATACGGGAGCAAGGGGGCCGGCACGCACAAGGTGCACGGCAACCCGCTCGGTCTCGAAGAAGCGAAGGCGACCAAGCAAACGTACGGCTGGGCATACGAAGAAGAATTCACGGTGCCTGACGAAGTGCGCGCGCACTTCGAGCTGTTGAAGCGCCAAGGCGCGGCCAAAGAAGAAGCTTGGCAGAAGCTGCTCTCGGCGTATGGCGAAGCGCATCCGGCGCTCGGTCAAGAGCTTGCCGGCGCGATTAGCGGTAAGGTTACGCTCGAAGTCGGCGATATCCTGACGTTCGACGCGGCGAAGTCGATCTCGACGCGCGTAGCGAGCGGCGAAGCCATCAACCACTACGTGAAAAAAGTGCCGTCGATCTTCGGCGGCAGCGCCGACCTGTCGCATTCGACGATGACCGACATCAAAGGCGAGCAGAAGTTCGCGGTCGACTCGTATGCCGGCCGGAACGTGTACTTCGGCGTCCGCGAGCATGCGATGGGCGCGGCGGGCAACGGCATGGCGCTGCACGGCGGCATCAACGCCTTCGTCAGCACGTTCTTCGTCTTCAGCGACTATCTGCGCCCGTCGATCCGGCTTGCCGCGCTGCAGAAGCTGCCGGTCGTCTACGTCTTCACGCACGACTCGATCGCGGTCGGAGAAGACGGACCTACGCACGAGCCGGTCGAGCATCTGGCCGCGCTGCGCACGATTCCCGGCCTGACGGTCATCCGCCCGTCGGATGCCAACGAGACGGCGAACGCCTGGGCTTATGCGCTGACCCAGCAGGAAGGACCTGTCGCGCTGATTCTTAGCCGCCAAAATCTGCCGACGTACGAGCAGACGAAGGCGAACCGCGAGCAAGTGGCCAAGGGCGCTTATGTGCTGACCGAGACGAACGCGCAGCCGGACCTCGTTCTGATCGCGACCGGCTCCGAGGTTTCCCTTGCGGTTAACGCGAAGGCAGAGCTCGAGAAGGAAAACGTCTCCGTCCGCGTCGTGGCGATGCCGAGCCGCGAGCTGTTCGACCGGCAGCCGGAAGCCTACAAGCAAGCCGTGCTTCCCGACGCGGTCTCGAAGCGCGTGTCGATCGAAGCGGGCATTTCGCTCGGATGGGATCGCTATGTCGGCAAGGATGGCAAAGTAATGTCCATCGATACGTTCGGCGCATCCGGCGCCGGCGGCGCGGTGCTGGAATACTTCGGCTTTTCCGTCCCTAATGTCGTCAGCATCGCTAAAGAACTGCTATAATTTGTATTCGGAACGACTTCAAACCAAAATGAAAATAAACGGAGGTTTTTGAACCATGAAGTTTTTCATCGATACCGCGAACCTGGCCGACATCAAAAAAAGCGTACAAGATCGGCGTCCTGTCCGGCGTCACGACGAACCCTTCCCTGGTCGCCAAGGAAGGCGTCAAGTTCGAGGACCGCATCGAAGAGATCCTGAAGGAAGTGCCGGAGGTCGAATCGGTATCCGCCGAAGTCACGCCGGACGCCCTCACGGCGGAAGAGATGATCGCACAAGCGAACGAGCTGATCAAGATCAACGACAATGACAAAAACATCACGATCAAGCTGCCGATGACGCTGGCCGGCCTCGAAGCTTGCCGCTACCTGACCAAGAAGGGCGTCAAGACGAACGTTACGCTGATCTTCACGGTCAACCAGGCGCTGCTCGCCGCCCGCGCTGGCGCCACCTACGTGTCGCCGTTCCTCGGCCGCCTGGACGACATCTCCGAAGACGGCGTCCTGCTCGTCGCGAAGATCGCGGAGCTGTTCCGCATCCATAACCTGGACGCGCAGATCATCGCGGCTTCCGTCCGCCATCCGGATCACGTCACCCGGGTCGCCATGGCCGGCGCGCATATCGCCACGATTCCGTTCTCGGTCATCGAACAGCTCACCAAGCACCCGCTTACCGAGCAGGGCATGGAGAAGTTCGCCGCGGACTGGAAAAAGGCGGTTCAATAATCGCATTTTGTTTCGCGCATGGCCTTCAACGTAATTTCAATATAAACAGGTTCCTTAAATAGAGAGAGCATGAAGCACGGGAGGATGGAGAAAAATGAGCAAGCAGCAAATCGGCGTCGTCGGTCTTGCGGTCATGGGCAAAAACCTGGCCTTGAATATTGAAAGCAAAGGATTCTCGGTCGCGGTATACAACCGTTCGCCGGAGAAGACGAAGGAACTGCTGGAAGAGGCGAAGGGGAAAAACTTCGTCGGCGCTTACACCGTCGAAGAATTCGTTCAATCGCTGGAGACGCCGCGCAAGATTTTGATCATGGTAAAAGCCGGCAAGCCGACGGACGATACGATCGAGCAGCTGGTACCGTATCTTGATCAAGGCGATATTCTGATCGACGGCGGCAATGCTTACTTCCCGGACACGCAGCGCAGAAATAAAGCCTTGCAAGAAAAAGGCTTTCGTTTCATCGGCGCTGGCGTATCCGGCGGGGAAGAAGGCGCGCTGCACGGTCCCGCGATCATGCCAGGCGGTCAAAAGGACGCTTACGCGCTCGTCGAGCCGATCTTGACGGCAATCTCCGCCAAAGTTAACGGGGATCCTTGCTCGACGTATATCGGCGCCGACGGCGCCGGTCACTACGTCAAGATGGTCCACAACGGCATCGAGTACGGCGACATGCAGCTGATCGGCGAAGCGTACCACCTGCTGAAGAACGTGCTCGGACTGGGCGCCAGCGAGCTGCACGAGATTTTCACCGAGTGGAACCAAGGCGAGCTGGACAGCTACCTGATCGAGATTACGGCCGATATTTTCTCCAAGACCGATCCGGAAACGGGCAAGCCGATGGTGGACGTCATCCTCGATTCGGCGGGTCAAAAAGGGAACGGGCAAATGGACGAGCCAAAGCGCGCTCGATCTGGGCGTGCCGCTGTCCATTATCACCGAATCCGTCTTTGCTCGCTTTCTGTCGGCGATGAAGGACGAGCGCGCCATTGCCAGCCGCAAGCTGACAGGACCGGAAGCTTCGAGCTACGACGGCGACCCTAAGGAATTCATCGAAGCCGTACGCCAGGCGCTGTTCGCCAGCAAGATCGCTTCGTACGCCCAGGGCTTCGCGCAAATGCGCGCCGCTTCGGACGCCTACGGCTGGGACCTGAACTACGGCGGCATCGCGATGATCTTCAGGGGCGGCTGCATTATTCGCGCCGGCTTCCTGCAGAACATCAAGGATGCGTACGACCGCAATCCGGCGCTGCAAAACCTGCTGCTCGACGAGTACTTCGGCGGCGTCGTGCGCGACTACCAAGGCGCTTGGCGAAAAGTCGTCGCCGCGGCCGTGACAAGAGGCATTCCGGTGCCTGCCTTCGCCTCGGCGCTGGCATACTACGACAGCTACCGTACCGAGCGCCTGCCGGCTAACCTGCTCCAAGCGCAGCGCGATTACTTCGGCGCGCACACGTTCGAGCGGCTCGACCGCGAAGGCAGCTTCCATTTCCAATGGATCGGCGGCCAGCAATAAGGCAAGGCGCTTAACAGAAAGGAAGCACGCCGCGAACGCGGCGTGCTTTTTTTGGCGCGACTTTACTTGCGGCTATGAACAATGAAGACGATAAATGAGGGTAGCTGAATTTCCAGTTATTCGATTATAATCGAGTAATTATGACAAGTTTTTCAAGCGCTGAGGCATGGATATTGAGCTTCGTTGTGCGTACATAGAGGGAGTGGAACCATGATTCGCAGCTGGGGGGATTTTCGTGCTCGTATTTTTGTTGGTCGGCGTACCCGTATCGTTGACGATCGGCAAGGAAGCGAACGCGGCCGGGGCGTCGCGAATCGCGGTGATCAGGACATTGAGCGGAGACGTGCAAATGCAGAAGGCGGGAGGGACCAAGACGTTCAAGGCGTTCGCGAAGCTGAGCCTGAACCAGGGGGGACAAGCTGATGACCGGGAGCGACGGGGCCGCCGAGCTTCAATTCGCCAACGGTACGTCGCAGGACGACCTGCTCAGCGTGGGCGACAATACGACGCTCTCCTTTTCGAAGCTGTCGGACAAAAAGGGAACGGTCACCCGGGTGAGCATGCTGAAGGGGACGGCATGGGTGGACGTGAAGTCGATCAAGAGCAAAGACGACGACTTCCGTCTGGAGACGCCGACGGCAGTGATGGGCGTGCGCGGGACGGCTTTTTACGCTGCGGTCCATCCCGATTCGGGCGCGACGACGACGGCCGTGCTGTCGGGCGTCGTTCAATTCGCGAAGAATGGAGGCGCCGCCGCGAGAGACAAGACGCTGAACCTGTATCCGACGCAAGAGATTCTGGCGCTCCCTTACGGCGGTCCATCCGACGGAGACCAGGTGACGCTCATGAACATCCCCGATCTTGTACAAGGGATGCCGCCCGCAGTCGTCGCTTCGCTGCTCCGCAGCAAGTCCAAGATCGACGATGAAAATCGGGAGATGTCGGCCCGTTTCGCGCAGGACAAGCTTCCGTCGTCGCTTGGCGATACCGCTGAGGATCTGGCCCGGTTCATGCAGAACGCGCTCGATCTGACGGGCGTCTTCGCCGTGCAAGCGATCGAGCAAAAGAAGCTCGATCTCTCGCAGATCAGGCAGATCGAGCGGGAAAAGGGGACGGCTTTCAACCTGGAAAAGGCTGACCTTCAGCTGACGGAAGCGGACATACGGAAACAGGAAAGCGTCAAGCAGCGAGAAGCCGAAGCCGTCAAGAAGCTGGCCGACGAGGCTGCTGCCAAGCTGAAGACGCTTCGGGATCGACTCGCGAATCGACTGCCGGCGATCGAGCAAGCGAAGCAGGCGCAGCTGTCCGCGAACAAGGCAGCGGCGGCGGAGGCCCAAGCGAAGGCCGAGGCCGCGCTGCTGTCGAAAATGACGGATGCAGAGAAGCGGCAATACCAGACGGACAAGACGGCGAATCAGGCGTCGTACGCCGCCCCTACGGCAACGCCGGTACCGGTGCTGTCTTCCGAGTCGAGGCTTGCTTCATTGGAAATATCCGGCGCGGCGTTAAGCCCGGCCTTTTCGCCAAATCGATTAAGCTACGCGGCTGTCGTAAACGCCAGCGCAGCCAGCGTCGAGATTCGGCCCTTCGCGATGGATTCGGCGGCCGCGATCACGGTGAATGGGGAAACGCCGTCAGGCGGAGGCAGATCGGTAGCGCTGGACTATGGGGAGAATGCCGTCGACGTTCAGGTGTTGTCCCCGGACCGGTCGCTGGCGCGCCATTATAGCGTCACGATCACGAGGGAGCTCCTGGACGTTGCTGACCTTGCCGTAGGCCCGGCTCATCTGCAGGTCGACTTCGGAAGCGCCAGCCTGTCCGCGCCGATCAGCGTGCCCGGCGATACCGCTTCGGTGGACCTGACGCTAAACGCGGCGGAGGCTCCCGTTATCCTGGTCAACGGCGCCGCCGTCCCCGCAGTGTCTGCGACGACGGGTTCGGCGGATATCTCCTGGCGCTTCAGTTTGCCGATGCAGACGGGCTCTAACGCGATTGCCATTACGGCCAAGGCGGGCGGCAAGAGCAAAACGTACACGCTGTACGCCAACCGTCAGTCTCAAAATAACGGCCTTTCAAGCGTGACCGTTAAAAGCGCCGACGGCCAGCGCGACTTCAGCGCATTTCCCGGGCAGGACGGTAAATTCAGAACGACCATTCCCGCCGCGATGACGGAGGGGCTGCTCGTCTTCTGGCCAGCAGACAGCCGATCCAAGGTAGAATTCAACGGAATCTCGTCTGGCTTCGGTCAGTCCGCGCCGATCTCGCTGGCATCCGATATCGTCGAGATCGCGCTGACGGTCCGGTCGGAGAGCGGCACGGCTGCCGATTACATTCTCGCGCTGGACCGCTTTCCGGTCGGAAGCGGCGTGGACGCGACGCTAGGCAGCGTCAGATTGATGAACGGCAGCCAGCAGACGGGTCAGGTGATGCCGGATTCCGATCTGCGTTTGTCTTTGGACGTTCCGGTTACGCGGACCCATGTCGAGTTTCAGCCGACGTTCCCGGAAGGCGAACGGTATTGGCGGTATATCAAGGTGCGGCTAGCAGGCACGGTTCAAGATTTTTATCCCGACCTGCAGACGAGCAATTATACGATTCCGTTACATGCGACCGGGGACACGGCCATCGAGATCGTTATCCAATCCGCGGATAAGAGCGTCACGAATACGTATACGTGGATCGTAAGGAAGACGATTATGGCCGAGGCCGCTCATTTCGACGCGATAGCGGGTCAGGCATTGAACGGACAGCTTGAAGGGAGCGATCCTGCGAGCTTGCCGCTCATCTACTCGCTTGTCCCGGGAAGCGGTCCCGCGTTCGGTTCGCTGACGCTGAACCCAGACGGATCGTTCCAGTATGAAGCTGCAGCCGACGCGCTGGGCGCCGTCACCTTCGACTATACCGTCTCCAACGGCATGGATATTTCGGCGCCCGCCACCGTGACGATATTCGTCAAGCTTCCGGCGCCGACGCTGGCCGGATTGGAGCAATGGAACCTGGCGACGAACGGTACGTCCGTCGACCCTTATTTCTTAGGAGAAACGGCGCAGGCGTCCAATACGTTCATCTATGCGAAATATCTTGACGTCATGCCGAACGATATCACGCTCACGTATCGCTTCGATCATTCCGTGAATGCGGCGAGCTTGACTTATAGCGACAGGCAGGGGAGCGCCCACGACGTCGACATGCTTGCCGCCGCGGGCACTGCCGCTTTGACGAATCTCAAGTATGGCGAAAATCAGATTCGTATCGTTTACGTTCGGGATAATGGCGATGGAACGACGACGAGCTATACGCTTCAATTCATGTTGTATATCAATACCTTGTCCCTGTATACGCCGAACGGAGTCGCCAACGGAGCGACGGTTCCGATGTTCACGGCAGGGATAAAGGCATACACGGCGTCCGTACCGGCAGCTACCGACCAGATCCGGCTGCAGCTCCAAGCCGCCGATCCGTACAGCACGCGCGAGGTCGAATCGAACGGCGCGCCGATCGTCGATGACGGCAGCGGCTACCTCGTCGGCCTGTCCGACGGCTGGAACCGCATTACCGTTCGCCTGAACCGCTTGGATCTCGGCGCAGTCATCGATGTCTATACGATCGACGTCTATCAGGGAGACGACGTGGCGGACGGCTACTCGCTCGGCTTGTCGGGGACGGCGATCCCGAGCGACACGGCGATCGCGTTTGCGCCGGATGCCTCCCGAACTACGCTGTTGCATGGCCAGGCGCCTGCCGGATCGACCGAGGTCTTGCTGACGCCGGTCGCCGATCTTTCCGACACGTATATCGGCGGCGTGTACTTGGTGAAAAACGGCGGCTGGGAATGGGTGAACGCCACCGCGCAAGGATCGGGGGATTTACCGCATTCCGCTTGCAAGCGGGAATGCCCGCGCTTATGTACTGGTCAACAAATACGGCCGGCCGCCTCTCGTTTATGAGTTGGAAATTGCGCCATAAACGGATTAAATCCGGAATATTCAACCTACGGATCGAATGATCTAATCATCACCCGGCAAACGGAAAAAAGCCGCCATAGGCGGCCGCTTGCGATCAGCTGGAAAATGCCGGGAAGCGCTCAAAAGAGCGAATCCCGGCATTCGCGATCATGCGTGCTTGAATATCGGTCTCCGTTTCATGACCCTGTCCGGACGAACGTCTCGATTCGGGCCTTGATCGCATCCCGCACGGCGCGGAATTGCGCCATGATTTGTTCTTCCGTGCCGGTCGCCTTGGCCGGATCTTCGAAGCCCCAGTGCCATTTGACGACGTCCTTGTTACCGATAACGGGGCAGTGCTCGTCCGCATGACCGCACAACGTGATGACGTAGGTCGAACGGTTAAGCAGTTCCGGATCGATGACGTCGGACTGGTTGCCGCTGATGTCGATGCCGTCTTCCTTCATGATCCGGACGGCGCGCGGATTCAGGCCATGCGCTTCAAGGCCGGCGCTTTTGACTTCGTAGCGGTCGCCGCCCAGCGCCTTCAGATAGCCGTCGGCAATCTGGCTTCGGCAGGAATTGCCGGTGCAAAGGAAGTAGACAAGCGGTTTGTCGGTCATTTTCAAAAACTCCTTTTACGATATATTCGGGTATGCTATCCGATGATGCGGAGCCAGAGATAAAGCCCTGCGAGCGTGATGAACAAGACGGGGACGGTAAGTACGATGCCGGTCTTGAAGTAGGCGCCCCAGGTGATTTTTACGCCTTTGCCTGACAGCACGTGAAGCCAGAGGAGCGTAGCGAGAGATCCGATCGGCGTAATCTTAGGGCCGAGGTCCGAGCCGATGACATTGGCGTAAATGAGTGCTTCGCGGACGATGCCCTCCGCATGCGCTTCTTGAATGGCAAGCGCATTGATCATGACCGTCGGCAAGTTATTCATGACGGAGGACAGGAGGGCGGAGATGAAGCCGGCGCCGACCGCGGACATGAACAAGCCTTGCTCGCTAACCCACGTGAATACGTTGCCCAATTCGTCGGTCAAGCCGACGTTGCGTAGGCCGTATACGACGACATACATGCCGACGGAGAAGAAGACGATGGCCCATGGCGCTTCCTTGACGAGCTTGCCGGTATGAACCGCCCGGCTTCGCCTGGCCATAAGCAGGAAGATGACGGCCGCGGCTCCCGCGACAACCGAGACGGGCATGGCGATATACTCGCTGAGCAAGTAAACGACGAGGAGAACGGCCAGGACGACCCAAGAAACCTTGAACATACGCAGATCCTTGATGGCTTCCGCAGGCGGTCTCGCCTGTGTCCAATCGTACGTCTTCGGAATTCCTCTTCTATAGTACAGATAGAGAACGAGCAAACTGGCGCAGACGGAGAACAGGGTAGGCACGAGCATTCGTCCTGCGTACTCCGCGAACCCGATGCCGAAAAAATCGGAGGATACGATGTTCACCAGATTGCTGATGACAAGCGGCAGGGAGGCCGTATCGGATATAAAGCCGCTCGCCATCACGAAAGGCAATATCATGCGTTCGTCGAACTTGAGCGCCCTGACCATGGCAAGGACGATCGGGGTCAGGATAAGCGCGGCTCCGTCGTTCGCGAAAAAAAAGGAGACCGCGGCGCCCAACAGAACGACATAAACGAACATCAGGTTGCCGTTGCCTCTGGCCGCCCTGGCTACGTGAAGCGCGGCCCATTCGAAGAAGCCGATCTCGTCGAGAACGAGCGAGATGAGGATGATCGCGACAAAGGTCAGCGTCGCGTTCCATACGATTCGAGTGACGTCGCCTACGTCGGCGAAGTCGACGACGCCGCAAGCCAAGGCGATCAGCGCGCCGCCGCAGGCGGACCAGCCGATGCCGAGCCCCCCTTGGCTGCCAAATTACGAACACGAGCGTAATTAAAAAAAACGATAGAAGCGAGCGCCAGCATAGATCCTCCTCGATTATGTACAAACTTGCGGTTTAGCGGCGTCGATTTGCATTTGCATGGAAGGCAATTGCTCGATTACCGGCTTTAAATAAGGCTTGTCTTCAACGTCAAGCGCATAATAAATCCATTGGCTTTTGCGCGTCTCGCGGACCAGGCCGCCGCTTTTCAATTTTCTCAAATGCTGGCTCACGTTAGGCTGCGTGGTGGCGAGAATCCCGACGATATCGCAGACGCACATCTCTTTATGCTTGAGCAAGGCGAGAATGGTAAGCCGGCTTTTATCCGAGAGGAGCTTCAGCGTATCGGATATTTCCTCGATAGACGGCATGGCGATTCCTCCTTTCCGACGATCGTTCATGCGCCGCGCATTCGTAATCATTATATATGGGATCAATTATATAAGTAAATGATTATATTATAGTCGGTAACGCTGAGATCAACCACGGACAACCGAAATCCGAAGGCGCTCGTTCGAATTTTATAACGACTATCAAAAATCCTTATATTCGGATCTATCCTCTTGGCGCTGCACATGTGGTATAGTTTTCAAAAGGATCATGAATCGCGCGGCGCGGATTCGGCGAGGCCGAAGCCGTCAACGTTATTCGAACTATCGTGAGGTGGAGAACGTTGCAATTGCAGGCAACCAACAGTCCGTTCAGCCAGGAGCAGGCCGATCTTCTGAATAAGCTGCTGCCCGGGCTGACCGATTCGCAAAAAATTTGGCTCAGCGGCTATCTGGTCGCATCCGCATCCGTTTCGGCGCAAGCGTCGGCGCCTGCCGCCGCCGTTCCGGCCGCATCGCCGGCCGCGGCTCCCGCGAGCAAGGAAATTACGATTTTGTACGGCTCGCAAAGCGGCAACGGTCACGGCATCTCCAAAAAAAGCGGCTAAAATGTTCGAGGAAAAAGGATTTCAGGTCACCTTATCCTCGATGAACGACTTCAAGACGAATCAGCTCAAAAAAGTGCAGCAGCTGCTCGTCGTAGTGAGCACGCACGGGGAAGGCGAGCCGCCGGACAATGCGATTTCGTTCCACGAATTCATGCATAGCAAGCGCGCGCCTCGCCTCGAAGGCATGAAGTTCTCGGTGCTGTCGCTAGGCGACAGCTCGTACGAGCAATATTGCCAGACGGGCAAGGAATTCGACGCGCGTCTCGAAGCGCTCGGCGCGACGCGCTTCCACGATCGCGTCGACTGCGACGTCGACTTCGAGGAGCCGACGAAGGCTTGGCTCGAGGGCGTGTTGAAGCGCCTAACGGAAGAGCAGGAAGGCGCCGGCACGGCTGCCGCGCCGGCGGTCGAATCTCCGAGCGCTCCGAGCGCGCCGGCAGCGGAGTCCGCTTATTCCCGCACCAATCCGTTCGAGGCCGAAGTGCTCGCGAACATCAACCTGAATGGTCGCGGCTCGAACAAAGAGACGCGCCATCTCGAGCTTTCGCTCGAGGGCTCCGGCCTTACGTACAAGGCCGGAGACGCGCTGGGGATCTACCCGCACAACGATCCGGAGCTCGTCGACCTCCTGCTCGCGGAGACGAAGTGGGATCCGCAGGCCGAAGTGGCCGTAGGCAAACAAGGCGACAAGCGCCCGCTGCGCGAAGCGCTCATCGAACATCTGGAGATCACGGTCCTGACGAAGGCGCTGCTCGAGAAGCTGGCGCCGCTGGCGACGAATCCGGATCTGGCCCAGCTGACCGCAGCGGGGAACGAGGCTGCGCTTAAGGCTTACGTCAAAGGCCGGGACCTGCTCGACTTCGTCCGCGACTACGGCCCGCTGGAAGGAAGCGCGCAGGACGTCGTCTCGCATCTTCGCAAAATTCCGGTACGGCTGTACTCGATCGCGAGCTCCCAGACGGCGAATCCCGACGAGGTGCACCTGACGATCGGCGCGGTACGCTACGACGCATTCGGGCGGGCTCGCAAAGGCGTATGCTCCACGCAGACCGCCGAGCGTCTGGAAGTCGGCGACAAGGTCTCGGTTTACGTGCAGCCTAATAATCACTTCAAGCTGCCCGAAGACTCGAACACGCCGATCATCATGGTAGGACCCGGCACGGGCATCGCGCCGTTCCGCTCCTTCATGCAGGAGCGCGAGGAGACCGGCGCTTCCGGACCGTCGTGGCTGTTCTTCGGCGACCAGCACTTCGTGACCGACTTCCTGTACCAGACCGAATGGCAGCGCTGGATCAAGGACGGCGTGCTGACGCGCATGGACGTCGCGTTCTCGCGCGACACGGACGAGAAAGTGTACGTGCAGCACCGCATGCGCCAGCATGCCAAAGAGCTGTACGAGTGGCTGGACCAGGGCGCGGTCTTCTACGTGTGCGGCGACATGAAAAACATGGCGAAGGACGTCCACCAGACGCTGGCGGAGATTATTTCCGCGGAGGGCGGCAAGAGCCTCGAGGAAGCGGAAGCTTACCTCGCCGAGATGAAGAAGAGCCACCGTTACCAACGGGACGTATATTGATCGCAGATAGAGAGGAGTACCGTTCAGCATGGCAAACACGAAACTAAGCGCGCCGGGAGGCAATCCCAGCGACGTCGAGCGCATTAAACGCGAGAGCAACTATTTGCGCGGTACGCTGGCCGCTTCGATGCTGGAGCCGATCAGCGCAGGCATTTCGGACGACGACAACCGGCTGATGAAGTTCCACGGCAGCTACCTGCAGGACGACCGGGATCTTCGCAACGAGCGGCAAAAGCAGAAGCTGGAGCCCGCTTATCAGTTCATGCTGCGCGTCCGCATGCCGGGCGGCGTCGCCCAGCCGGGACAGTGGCTCGTCATGGACGAGCTGGCCCAGAAGTACGGGAACGGCACGCTCAAGCTCACGACCCGTCAGACGTTCCAGATGCACGGCATCCTGAAGTGGAACATGAAAAAGACGATCCAGTCGATCCACCAGTCGCTGCTCGACACGATCGCCGCCTGCGGCGACGTCAACCGGAACGTCATGTGCAACCCGAACCCGTACCAATCGGACATTCACGCCGAAGTATACGAATGGTCCAAGCGGCTCAGCAACGACCTGCTGCCGCGGACGAGAGCGTATCACGAGCTGTGGCTGGACGAGGAGATGGTCGCCTCGACGCCGGAGCAGGATGCATACGAGCCGATGTACGGACCGCTTTACTTGCCGCGCAAGTTCAAGATCGGGATCGCGGTCCCGCCTTCGAACGATATCGACGTTTTCTCCCAGGACCTGGGCTTCATCGCGATCGTGGAGGACGGCAAGCTCGCCGGCTTCAACGTCGCGATCGGCGGCGGCATGGGCATGTCGCACGGCGACAAGGAGACCTATCCGCAAGTGGCGAAGGTCATCGGCTACTGCAAGCCGGACCAAATCTACGATGTCGCGGAGAAGATCATCACGATCCAGCGCGACTACGGCAACCGTTCGCAGCGCAAAAACGCGCGTTTCAAATATACCGTTGACCGACTCGGCCTGGACAACGTCAAAGCGGAGCTGGAGAGCCGTCTCGGCTGGTCCCTCGAGACAGCCAAGCCGTATCATTTCAACGACAACGGCGATCGCTACGGTTGGGTACAGGGCGTAGGGGACAAATGGCATTTCACGATGTTCATCCAGGGCGGCCGCATCGCGGATTATGACGGATTCCAACTGATGACGGGCTTGCGCGAGATCGCCAAGGTTCACACCGGCGACTTCCGACTGACCGCCAACCAGAACCTGATCGTCGCCGACGTCACGCCTCAGAAAAAAGAAGAGATCACCGAGCTGCTCGGTCGCTACGGGCTGATCGACGTGCAGCAATACTCCGGCCTGCGCCGCAGCTCGATGGCCTGCGTAGCGCTGCCGACCTGCGGACTGGCCATGGCCGAAGCAGAGCGCTACCTGCCGGTGCTGATCGACAAGATCGAAGGCATCCTCGACGAAAACGGGCTGCGAAACGAAGAGATCACGATCCGCATGACCGGCTGTCCGAACGGCTGCGCGCGCCACGCGCTCTCCGAGATCGGATTCATCGGCAAGGCGCCGGGCAAGTACAACATGTACTTGGGCGCCGCGTTCGACGGCAGCCGATTGAGCAAGATGTACAGGGAAAATATCGGCGAGGAAGAGATCTTGCGCGAGCTAGGCACGCTGCTCCCGCGTTATGCGAAGGAAAGAGAGAGCGGAGAGCACTTCGGCGACTTCGTCATCCGCGCCGGCGTCATCGCGGCGACGACCGACGGCACCAATTTCCACGACTAAGTTAAAAATGGCCTATCGCTTACTCGAAAGGAGCCTTCCGGCTCCTTTTTTTTGTGCGGTTCGGCCTATCGAAGCGAAAATGGATCATATGCCATCCTGCAAAAGTATATCGTTTACCAGGTCATCGGACGCAATTTTCATACGAGAATATTCTGAAAAACCACAAAAAAGGAAAATAAAATAATATATATAAATTAATATTCGCTGTTTGACATCCGATATATAAGGGTATAAAGGGGGTTTATGATGAAATCTTCATATAATAGGAAATTAAAGATTATTATTTCAGCGATGTTGGCCTTCATCCTCTCAGTACCCGCTCTCTCGAACAAAAGCGCTCATGCCGAAGGTACGCTGATCAAAGCGGGCAATTATTTGTACAGCCCGCAGCCCGACGCCGGCAGCTCGCCCGATCGCGTGACAAGCAGCTTGGTTTCATCCACCAACGGCGTGCTTTTCGACAGTTTGAGCAATTATGCCGGTTGGATGGGAAGCGCGACCGCCTTGACGACCGTAAGGGTCGTGTTCGACCTGTTGAAGGATTACCCGTTGGATCAGATTAATATCGTGATGAATTCTCAAAACGTCTATTGGGGCTTCAAAGATATTACCGTCAAATACCGTCCGGAAGCGAAGCTCGGCTATTACATCGCGGCGAGGCACGTTCGGTCCGGCACGAATTTAAACTATACCGTAAACGTGCCTATGGCCAATGCAACGGCCAGATATGTCATCTTGGAAATTCGGCGAACGCAACTTTATCAGCATATCCCGCTCACGGAAGTCGAATTTTACAAAGGGACGGGCGACGCAGGTCTGGATCCGGCTGCAGCGCTTACCGCGACGGATCTCAAAGCGGAGTTCTCCAAGGACGCATTGATGGTCGATAAATACGGTCAATGGATGAGCGAGACTTGGCCGGGCAAAGTCGCCTACGACGTTCAGATGCAGCTCGAATATACCAATGAGGCTGCGCAGCTGGCGACGACTTCGTTGAATCTCTTGAAGTACGATACGTACGGCGGGATTAAAAGCGAAGGGAAGCAAGCCGCAACCGGATTTTTCCGGCTACAAAAAATAAACGGCAAATGGTGGTTCATCACGCCTGAAGGATACCCCTTTATCATGAAGGGCGTCGATGCGACAAGCTTGTGGGAGGCCGGCTATAAGACGCCCGTTAACAAACCTGACGGAAGCCCGAGAGCGATCTTCGACGAGCTGCCGGACAAGACGGTTTATTCGCCGGCCTATACCAACGATGCGAACGGACAGTATGTCAGCTTCGTCGTCGCCAACGTCATGAAAAAATACGGAACCGACTTTGAGGCGAAATGGGAGGACATCACCAAGAAGCGGTTGATCGACTGGGGCTTCAACGCTTTCGCCAAATGGACGAAGCCGAAGAGCATCGCGTTTCCTTACGTTCAAGTGCTTCAGGATCCGGCGAATCTGAGAAGAATTTCGTGGACGTACGACGTCTTCGATCCTGAGAGCGAAGCGATCATCGATAACGCGCTCAAATCGCAGCTGCAATCCGCGAAGAGCAGCCCGTGGCTGATCGGCTATACGTACGACAACGAAGCCGGCTGGGACAGCGAGATCGTGAAGCAAATCTTGCTTTACAACGCGAGCTTCCCCGCAAAAAGCGCGTTCGTCGATTTTATGGCGGCCCGATACAACAACGATCTGGGGACGATCAATCGGCAGTTTGGGACGAGCGCCGCGTCATTCGCCGCGTTGAAGGACATGCCGATCGACATCGCCAAGGTACCTGCCGTCGACGTATCCGAATATATCCGGCTGGCGTCCAAAACCTACTTTTCCACGATTCGCAACATTATCAAGAAATACGACGGTAACCATTTGTTCCTTGGGAGCTCCATCGTCCCGACCTGGCGAACGAGCCTCGATTGGGATCAAGGAGCCATGGCTTACGTCGACGCCTTCTCCGTGGACAGCTATACGCAAAACGCCGATTGGATCGCCAAATACGCGGCCTACGACAAACCGCTCTTGAACCAAGAGTATTCGTTCGGCACCGCGACCAGGGGACTGACCTATATTAGCGCGCCGACGAAAACCGACAGTATCGCAGGGAGGGGCAACGCCTTTAAAACTTTCGTCGAAAGCCAAGCCTCCAACCCGCTTTTCGTCGGCTCGGGCTGGTACTCTTATTACGATCAACCGGTGACGGGACGGCCCGATGGCGAGAGCTACAACACGGGTCTTGTGAATCAACAGGATCAACCTTATGCAGAAATGGTAAGCATCATGAAGGAAGCGCACGCAGGACTGGACAGTCTCCATGCCGGTGCCCCCGCGCCGGCCGCATCGGCGCCCGCGCCGGTCGTGATCGAAGCCGAGAAATACAGCCAGCAGATGGGAGCCGCGATCGCTTCTATTTCGACCGGCGGACAGTACGTCGGATCTTTGAAGCCCGGCGATTGGACAGCCTACGCCAACGTGAACCTGACGGGGATGACCAAAGCGGAGTTTAAATACGCTTCGGACAAGACGGGTACGGTTCGTCTACGGCTTGGCGGTCCGTCCGGCACCGTCATCGGCACGCTGAATGTCGCCTCGACGGGCGGGCTGCAGACGTGGAAAACGTCGCAGATCGCCATTACGCCGACAGCAGGCGTTCAAAACTTGTACCTGACGTTCGAAAACGCGGCCGGCGATGAAATCGGCAATATCGATTATTTTAGGCTCAGTGCTGCGTGATGAAATAAAGCAAAAAGGGGAGCGACCTCGTCGCCCCCTTTTTGCTTTATTCAAAACTTTAAGCGTCGCCGTGGCTGCCCGACGCAGTCCGGTGAACGCCGCGCGCCAACGGCCGTCGCGATGACGCCGCACTTGATCAGCTCCGTTCCGCCGGCGAGTACGCATCACCTCCTATAAGGAATAAGGTTTAAGCGATTGCTTTGATGTATTATAATGGACCAAAAGGACAATATATTGCACAATTTTGTGGATGGGAGCGAAAGCGGATATGAAAGGAAAAGTCTTGGATCATGTCTATGAAGCGATCGGGGACACGCCGATCGTACGGCTGAGCCATCTGACGCAAGCGTTGGAGGGAGAGATCTACGCGAAGCTGGAATATCTCAATCCGGGCTTCAGCAAAAAAGACCGGGCGGCGCGCGCAATCATCGAAGAAGCGGAGGCGGACGGCCAGCTCTCGCCGGGTCAGACCGTCGTTGAACTGACCAGCGGCAACATGGGAACGGGCCTGGCCATCGTATGCGCAGCCAAAGGCTACCCGTTCGTGGCCGTCATGTCCAAGGGCAATTCGGTCGAACGCGCGCGCATGATGAAGGCGCTGGGCGCGGAAGTGGTGCTGGTTGATCAAGCGCCGGGCTCGCAGGAAGGCCAGGTGTCGGGCGAGGATCTTCGTCTGGTCGAGTTGGTGACCGAGCGGATCACGATCGAGCGCCAGGCTTTTCGCGCCGATCAATTCAACCGGCAGGGCAGCGTGCACGCGCATCAATACAGCACGGCGCAGGAAGCATGGGAACAAACGGACGGGCAAATCGATGCGTTCGTCGATTTCGTCGGAAGCGGCGGCACCTTCGGCGGGTGCGCCCGCGCATTCAAGGCGCTGAATACGGATATACGCTGCTATGTCGTAGAGCCTCGGACGGCGCCGTTCCTGGCGGGACTTGAGGTGACGAACCCCAACCATCGCATTCAAGGCGGGGGGCTACGGCATGGCATTAGATTTTGTAGAGGAGACGCTTGTTGACGATTACATACAGGTTTCGGACGAGCAAGCCATTGCAGCCGCGCGGGATTTAGCGTCCAAGGAAGGGATATTCGCGGGCTTCTCTTCGGGTGCGAACGCGGCTGCCGCGCTTCAACTGCTCAAGGGGAGGGAAAGGGGCAGCCGAATTTTGATCACGATCAACGATTCGGGGCTGAAGTATTTATCGACGGATCTCTATGCGTCGGACTTGTAACGATCGTATCGCTCGACGTGTAAAATCGCGGCACTCTTTTGCCGATCAGGCAGACGACTTCATAGGAAATGCTGCCCATGCGGGAAGCGACCTCATGGAGGGAAATCCGTTCGTCTCCCGAACGGCCGAAAAAGGCGACCTCGTCTCCGGTCTTGACGTCCGGCAGCGAGGTCACGTCGATCATCGTCTGGTCCATGCATACGCGACCGACGATCGGGACGCGCGCGCCACGAACGAGCGCAAAGCCGTTGTTCGATAGCTGGCGCGACAAACCATCGGCATAACCGAGGGGGGAGCGTCGCGATCCGGATCTCTCTTGGGGTCGTATAGGATAACCCATAGCCGACAGGCCGATTTGCATCCACTTGCTTGATGTAAGAGATTTTCGTTTTCAGCTGCATCGCTTCCAGCAACGGAAAGGATGGGAGCGAGATCCCCGCCAGCGGAGACAAGCCGTACATCGCGATGCCGATCCTCGCCATGTCCATGTGCATCTCCGGAAATCGCATGGCGGCGGCGCTGTTGCAGCAGTGCTTGATCGGTATATGGATGCCGTGATCCGTCAACCGGTCGGTCAAGGAGACGAACCGTTCGAATTGCCCTCGGGTAAACGACGGATCAGGGTTGTCCGCATCGGCAAAATGCGTAAAAACGCCCTCGATCGTCATGAGCGGATGCGTACGCCCCGCGCAAAAAGGCAGCACCTCCTCCGGCTGAAAGCCCAAGCGGGCCATGCCGGTATCGACCTTCAGATGAACGATAGCCTGCTTGCCAAGCCTGGCCGCGACGGAGACAACGTCATCCCACATTTCGCGGGATGACACCGTAATCGCGACCCGATGACGGAGGGCGGCTTCGATCGCCCGCGGCGTCGAATGCCCCAGGATCAGGATCGGCGCCTCGATGCCGGCGTACCTAAGCGCGACGGCTTCATCCGCGAACGCGACCCCCAAATGATCGGCGCCGGCCCGTATAGCCGCTCTGGCCGTCTCCTCCGCGCCATGGCCGTAAGCATCCGCCTTGACGACGGCCATGAGCCGCACTTTTTCCTTCAGATTCGCCCTGAACAGGCCCACGTTGCGGGCGATGGCATCGAGCGACACCTCCGCCCGCGTATCCCTGCAGCCGGTTGCCGTCATACGGGATTCCCGTCGCGCATCGCTAGCTCCACGGGAACGTATTCGAAGCCGAGATCTAGGGCGACGGCCTCGTACGTGACGTATCCGCCTGCCGTATTCATACCGAGCTTCAACGCAGGATTTTGTTCGACTGCCGTTGCGATCCCCTGGTTGGCGATTTGCAGCGCATAAGGAACGGTGACGTTCGTCAGCGCGATCGTCGACGTCCGCGGAACCGCGCCGGGCATATTCGCTACGGCATAATGAACGACGCCGTTCTTTTCGAACGTCGGACGGTCGTGGGTGGTGACGCGGTCGATCGTCGCGAAGACGCCGCCCTGGTCGACCGCGACATCGACGACGACCGAGCCGGCTTGCATCGCCCGGATCATATCCTCGCTCACCAGCTTCGGCGCCTTCGACCCCGGAATCAATACGGCGCCGATGCACAGATCCGACTCGGCGACCGCTTCCGCAAGATTGGTTGGATTGGACATCAGCGTCGTGACGCTCGCGCCGAACAGATCGTCTAGCTGGCGCAGCCGTTCGGCGTCTTTATCCAATATGGTTACTTGGCCGCCGAGCCCCGCCGCGATCTTGGCCGCGTTCGTGCCGACGACGCCGCCGCCGATGATCGTGACCTTGCCGCGCCTGACGCCGGGCACGCCGCCTAACAGAATGCCTTTGCCGCCGTGCGCTTTCTCCAGGTGATGCGCGCCGACCTGCACGGACATTCGTCCCGCGATCTCGCTCATGGGCGTGAGCAGGGGCAGCGTCCGGTTCAGCGATACCGTCTCGTAGGCGACGGCCGTCACCCCGGCTTGCGTGAGGGCTTGGACCAATTCGGGATTCGCTGCGAGATGGAGGTACGTGAACAGGATGAGTCCTTTGCGAAAATAAGCGTACTCTTCCGGAATCGGCTCTTTTACTTTCAAGATCATATCCGACCCTTGCCAGACCTCGGATGCTTGCGACGCGATGCGCGCGCCCGCAGCCGCATAATCGTCGTCGCTGAAGCCGCTTCCGGCGCCCGCGTCTTGTTCGACGACGACCACGTGACCGGCCAGCTTGAACGAGGAGACGCCCCCGGGCGTGAGGGCGATGCGATTTTCGTTGTTTTTGATTTCTTTCGGTACGCCGATGATCATGTCGACTGCTCCCTTATCGCTCTTTTTATGAACAGTATAAGGGAGCGCGGCCTGGGACGGTTTGTCTGAAAAAGAGAATCGGAGAGAGGGGATTTGTGGTTTTTAACGAAGCCGCCTGGACTTGAATTCCAAGTAACAGGTGACCTTTTTGGTCCATGCGGGACAGATCGATGCCGCCGATTTGCGCGATCCGTTTCAACCGGTAGCTAAGCGTATTTTCGTGAACGTGAAGCGCCTCCGCCGACTCTTTCATATTGCTGTCATGGTCCAGATAAACCTCCAGCGTCCGCAGCAGATCGCCGTTGTGCTCGGCATCGTAGGCGCCCAAGCGCTGCAAGCATTCGTTTTCGTAAAAATGTTCCTGCCGGTGCCGCCGTAAGTCGGGCAGCAAGCGGTAAAAGCCAAGCTCGGCATAACGCTGGACGGTCTTCAGCGCATCCGGAAAGGATTCGCGAAGCCTGATGACGGACAAGGCTTCTTCGCAGCTGGCGGTCACGCGCGCATAATCGTCGTAGACCGCGCCGCAGCCCCCCGGCAGCGTAGCGCAATCGAAACGCTGCGTCAATTGGTCGGCCAGCAGCGTCAGCGCCGAAGGCGTATCAGCCGGCGTCAATCGCGCAGGGACGGCTTCGAGCACGATGAGCCGGTCGCGGTCGATCGCATGAAGAACGATACGCTTTTGAAGCGCCGTCGTGATCAAATATTGGATCTGCTGCTGCTGTCTGTCGGCGATCTCGACAAAAAAAGGAAGGATCCCCACGCAGAAAACAGGAGGAAGAGTGAGACCTTGCGCCTCCGCCCGCCGCCTGACCTCCGAATCCGTCTTCAAATCCCCGGACAACAGCTGCCGAAAAAATTCCTGCTGGCCGATTTCCGCTTTTCGATGCGACAGATGAAGCTGCAGCAGCTTGGTTTTGGCGGCTTTGGCCGCCTTGGCCAGTTCTTCGCTAACATAATCAGGCTGCAAGCCGTTCTCGGCAGCGACCAACCAGATATAGCCCAGCACTTGGCTTTCCTTCCGAATCGCGACCGCGACGCGGTCTCCAAGACCGATCTCGTCGATCGACGCGATTTTGAGCGGCGCTTCGCTTTTCATCAATTTCGGAATCGCGCCTTCCCTCCACAAAGCTTGGACGACCTTCTCGGGCACTCTTTTACCAATAATGGTCGAGATGCGCGCCGGATCGGTCTCTCCGTCGTGCGAGCTGTAGGCGATCAATTTGTGGCTGGCGTCCTCGATCGTGACCGAGCATTGCAGATGCTCGCTGATCGCGTCGGCCAATGCTTCCAAGCTGTCGAAGCTTCGCTCGAACGGCTCTTTTTCTACTTCTTTGTCTACTTCCTTGTCCATTTCCTTATCCATGTCCGATAACTCCCCGACGAAATGAATCCGATTCCTTTATTTTTATCACATCCGGCGCATCCATAACATCGTGCCGGCCACATTTGTGCGAATTGCACGGAACTTCTCCTTGATCAGTCTATGATTTTCGTGCAAATCGGCCATAGCCGCAAAGCCGGAAAAAAAGCTATGGTTTAATTGAGAACGGCATCGCGAAACGAAGCAGCGCTGAAAAGAGGCGAAGGTAGGGCATGCAGTATTCATCCCGGCGGGTCGCGCAAATCCCGCCGTACGTGTTCGCGGAAATGAACAAGAAAAAGGCCTGGATGATCAAGGCGGGCGTCGATGTCATTGATCTTGGCATCGGCGATACCGTTCTTCCGACGCCCCGGCCGATCGTCGGCGAGCTGATCGCGGAGATGCAGGACCCGGCTAATCTGAAATATCCAAGCTTCATCGGATGCGCGGAATTCCGCAAGGCGTTGGCGGATTTCTATGAACGGGAACATGGCATCGGTCTCCGTGCCGGGCGAGCGGCTGGAGGAGGCGATGAGCCGGAACCGGCACCAATTCAAATGCGATGGAGGTCAACCATGAAAAAAAGTGCTGAACTATATAAACGGCAAATGTACGGAATCGGCGACGGGAAAATTTCTGGCGGTCCTCAATCCCGCGACGGGGGAAACGCTCGCCGAAGTGACGCAATCCACGGCGGAAGAAGTCGATCTGGCCGTAAAGGCGGCCGTCTTGGCGCAAAAATCCTGGCGGCTCGTACCGGGGCCGGAGCGAGCTGAAGTGTTGTACAAGGTCGCGCATCTGTTGAAGGCGCGCAAGGAAGAGCTGGCGCAGATCCTGACGAGCGAAATGGGCAAAGTCATCGACGAAGGAAGAGGCGAGGTTCAGGAAGCGATCGATATGGCCTATTATATGGCCGGCGAGGGCCGCCGCCTGTTCGGCGATACGGTGCCGTCCGAGCTTCGCAACAAGTTCGCGATGAGCGTCCGCGTGCCCCTCGGCGTTGCGGGGCTGATCACGCCCTGGAACTTCCCGATCGCGATCGCGTCCTGGAAGTCGCTGCCCGCGCTCGTCGCGGGCAATGCCGTTGTCTGGAAGCCGGCTTCCGAGACGCCGATGATCGCCGCCGAATTCGTCAAGGTATATGAAGCGGCCGGTCTGCCGGCAGGCTTGGTGAATCTCGTCAACGGGTCCGGCAGCGTCGTGGGCGATGCCATGGTCCTGCATCCGGGCATCGATCTGATCTCCTTCACGGGGTCCAATGAAGTCGGCAAGCGGATCAATGCGCAAGCCGGCGCGCTGCTAAAAAGAACGTCGCTGGAGATGGGCGGTAAAAACGCGGTCATCGTAATGGATGATGCGGATTTAGATCTGGCTGTGGACGGCATCTTGTGGAGCGCCTTCGGGACGAGCGGACAGCGGTGCACGGCTTGCAGCCGGGTCATCGCGCACGAATCGGTCAAAGCCGAGCTGGAGACCAAGCTGCTGTCGCGCATGGGGCAATTGAAGCTAGGCAACGGTCTTGACCCAGCGGTGCAGGTCGGGCCGGTCATCAACCGCGCTTCGCTGGATCGCATCGATTCGTACGTGCGAATCGGCCAGGATGAAGGCGCAAGGCTGCTCGGCGGAGGCAAGCCGGCTACGGCGGGCGGCGTGGCGGAAGGCAGCTTTTACGAGCCGACGCTATTTACGGACGTGAGGCCGGACATGCGAATCGCCATGGAGGAGATCTTCGGGCCCGTCGTATCGATCATTCCTGTCGGAAGCTCGAAGAGGCGATCGAAGTGAACAACCGCGTCGAATTCGGACTTTCCAGCTCGATTTTCACCCGCGACATCAACCTCGCCTATCAAGCGATGCGCGATCTGGACACGGGGATCGTCTACGTGAACGCAGGCACGTCCGGCGCCGAGATTCACCTGCCCTTCGGCGGCACCAAAGGGACGGGCAACGGACATCGCGACTCCGGCGTCGCCTCGCTCGACGTGTACACGGAGTGGAAGTCCATCTATGTCGACTACAGCGGGAAGCTGCAGCGCGCACAGATCGACAACTATTAATCCCGCGCGTGGCGGAGCGCCACATACAGCAGAAGACAATGCTCGAACGCGGAAAGGTCGAGACCCGTCAGCTCCGATAGCTTGTCCAAGCGGTAGTTCAGCGAATTCCGGTGGATGAACAACGTCCGCGCGGTCTCGCTGAGATTCATATTGCATCTGCAATAGGCTAGGAACGTCGCCGATAACGTCTCGTAATTGGGATAATCGCGCAGCGCGAGCAGCATGCCTGCGAACTTATCAGAGACTGCCGGCGTCAATTCCTGCGTTAACAGCTCCAAGGTGATCTCCCAATCGTTGTAATGATAGAATGGATAGGATGACGGGATTCGTTTCCCGATTTTTAAGGTCCGGATGGCGTTCTCGTAGGATTGCTTCATACCTGCGGCTCCGGAAGAGACGTTGCCTAACGCGACGGAAGCGCCAGCATGATTCTTGTCCCGTAAATATTGATTGAGTTTTCGCATCCGCTGCTCTGTCTTCTCGGCGAGGGAGTCCCGCTCGCGCGGCAGAACGGTTTTCAGCACGATCAGCTGTTCGAGGTTAAGCAGAGAAAAGATGTCCTGCCGGTGGTCGACGAACAGACGCTTGACCTGCTCGATCAGATCTTTTTGAAAATAGGGAAAAGCGGTCTTGTCCGAGCTTCCGTCCCTTACCGGCAGTCGCAGCGAGAGCAAATCCAGCTCAATCACGATACATACGCGATCGAGATCGAAGCGGTAGCCAAGCAACCTGCCGTATTCGATCATCGTACCGGACTCGTCGGCGGGGCTCGAGAACAGCAGATATTGGACCAGCGTATCGAGCGCCTTCGTTTCCAGCGCCGACGTCTCCTTTTTGAACGATTCGTGAAACATCAGCTCGACATGGCTCTTGACCAGCTGGACGTATTTCTTGATCGAATCCGGCTCGCCGGCGATGCCGAGCACGCCGATGACCGCATCGTTCAGCAAAATCGGCATAGCGATGCCCGGCAGCACGTTATCGAGCGCTTTGACGTCGCCGGTCTCGTACGAGATCGTTCGGTTTTTGCGCAGGACGTCGATGGAGGCGATGTGCAGGCTGCCTAAGCGGCCGCGGTCGGTCGAGCCGATGATGGTGCCTTTTTCGTCCGTGATGATGATGGGATAGTCGATGATCTCGCTCGTGTGATCGACGATCGTCTGCGCGATTTGGTCTAGGATCATGCTTGAACTCGCTCCTGGCGGAAGGCTTGTTTGGAGCCCATTATAGCATGATTGAGGCAGGTGCAGGGCGGGAAGGGAGCCAAGGAATGGAAAAACCGAAAGTGTTGCAAATTTTATCGATGTATCACGAGCAGGGACAAATCGTCCTCCGCGAAGGGGCGGAAGTCGTTCGGACGGACCGGTACGACATTCCGCATCTATGCGAGGTGGTCAAAGGCGTGGACGGCATCGTGCTGCGCGCGCCGGCTCGGATCACCCGGGAGGTGATCGACGCGAATCCGAACTTGCGCGTCATATCCGGCGCCGGCGTCGGCCTGGACAATATCGACGTCGGCTACGCGACTGCGCATGGCATTCCCGTCCTTCACGCGCCGTCCGTCAACCGCGTCTCGACCGCCGAGCATGCCATCGCGCTCATGCTGGCGCTCGGCAAATCCGTCGTTCGGCTGCATGGGGAGATGAGCAGGGGCAACTTCGCGTCGCGCAGCGTCATCCCGACCTTTGAAATGAAAGGGAAAAGGGCGGGCTTGATCGGCTTCGGCCAAATCGCGAGGGAAGCGGCCAAGAGACTGCGGTTCGGCTTCGAGATGGACGTTATCGCGTGGGTCAGACAAGAGGATCAAGAGAAAGCCCGTATCGCCCGCGAGCTTGGCGTCTCGCTTACGACGCGGATCGAGGACATTTTCGAATCGGGCGACTATGTATCCGTGCATGTGCCGCTCACCGAGCAAACCAGGCATTTCATCGATTATCGGCTGTTGGCGAGCATGAAGCCGACCGCTTATTTCATTAATACGGCCCGCGGCGCGGTCGTCAACCAAACGGATTTGCGTGCGGCTTTGCAGGAAGGAAGACTGGCGGGCGCGGGGCTCGACGTGTTCGAGCCGGAGCCGCCAAGTCCGGACCTGCCGCTGCTGTCGCTGCCGAACGTGATCGTCACGCCGCATGTCGGGGGGGACGACCGTCGAATGCAATTGGATCACGTCGACGACCGTCGCCCGCAATGTCATTCGCGTGCTGCGGGGAGAGACGCCCGAATTCATTGCCAATCCGGAAGTGTTGGGGAGCAGATAGGCTTGGCGCACGATATAAGGCGCAAGACCTGAAGGAGGAAAAACGGTGCGAGTCGTCGTATTGGGAACGGGAATGATCGGCAGCGTCATCGTCCACGAGCTGGGCGGCGTCGCTTCGATCGATGAAGTCATCGCCGTGGATGCCGTATCCGCGAGCGTGGAGCGATGCGTGGCGGGGGCGAATTCGTCCAAGGTAACCGGCAGGACGGCCGCGCTGGACGATTACGATCGCGTGGCCGCGCTTCTGAGCGAAGCGGACATCGCGGTCTCATGTTTGCCGCACGGCCTCAGCCTGCTCGCGATCAAGGCGGCGATCGCCGCGCGATGTCACTTGATCGATCTCGTAGGTTCGAAATACGAAGAAAAAGCGGAATTAAATGAGCAGGCGCTCGAAGCCGGCGTGCTCATCGTGCCCGGCGCCGGCGTAGCGCCCGGCATCGCGAACTTCCTGGCGGCGCGCGGCATCGAGCTGCTCGACGAAGCGGACGAAGCGGTCATGCTGTGCGGCGGACTGCCGCGGCATCCGCTGCCGCCGCTCTGGTACCAGGTCGTCTTCCGGCTGGAAAGCTTGCTTGGACTTTGCACGAAGCCGGCATTGGCCGTTGAGGATGGAGAGCTGGTCAAGCTGCCGCCGCTGACGCGATTGGAGCGACTGACGTTCCCCGAGCCGGTGGGCGAATGCGAGGCCGTCGTCACGGATGCCCACAGCACGGCCTATACGCTTCGCGCTAAGGTGAAGCGGCTGTACGAAAAAACCGTGCGCTACAAAGGCCATTGGGAAAAAATGAGCGTGCTCGCCGAGCTCGGCTTCCTGGACGAGACCCCGATCGAGGTCGACGGCACGCTCGTCTCGCCGCAGCGGGTAGCGATACCCTTGCTGGAGCGGAAGATGAAGGGCGGGTCGAACGAGGACATAACCGTGCTCCGCGTCACCGTGACGGGAACCCGCGGCGGAAAACGCACGAAACTCGAATGGGAAATGGTCGACGCCTACGACGCGGACCGGCGGATCACCTCGATGGCGAAAACGACGGGGTTCCCGGCCATTTTGCTCGCGGAGTGGATGGCGGAGGACAAACTGGACATTCGCGGCGTGAAGGCAATCGAGGACGTCATCATCGGCCGGCACTTCGATCCTTTCGTGCAAGCGCTGGGGAACCGGGGGATCGCGATCTCTTTCAGAGAAGAGATTGAGTAAGGAAAGCGGGCGCGCAGCTATGATATCCGCCATCCGGACGTCAATGGAGAGAGCGGTTCTCTTTTCCGTTGCCGCCATTTTGTCGCACAGCAACTTACGCATCTCGCTTCTCTGACTTTTCTGCTAGGCGTGCTGGTTTTGACGCGATTTCCGATAAATCGTAGACGGCATCCCAATGCCAGGCCTCGGCAAATTCTGACATTCGTCAGGACTTTGCCGAGGCCTGGTTCGTATATTCGGGAAAGCGTTAATAGTACGAAAGCGCACGCATTTAAGGTCAATCCGATTCGAGAAGGAGATTATTTATGACCGAGCTGACGATCATTTTCGAAGCCGTGTGGGCAAGCGGGATCAAGATCGAGCGCGCGGTGGGCGAGGCCGAAAATCCGCTGGCCCAGCTGTGTTTGACCGTGTTGCGCGAGCAGAAGCAGCAGATCGAACGGATGCTGCCGAAGCTTGCGGACGAGAAGGCCGCCCTGAGCGAATTCAAACAGGAGATCTCGATCGTCTATCACGACGACGAGCTGATCGACAGCTATTTCCGTTCGTGGCTGCGCCACTTGAAGTGGTCGGACGACCCGTTCCAAGCCGAAGCGGAGCGGCTGCTGGCCGTACTGGCGGACATGAAGAGCCGGCTGAAGCAGGCCGCCGGTTTGCTCGAAGAACTCAACGGGTATGACGCGGTCAAATACGTCATCCCGTCCTTTTACTTGCCCATACTTCGTTAAGGAGGGATCGACTTGTCTTGGATAGACGAACGGGTAGACATGAAAGTTTATACGCAGGGTGAAGTCGAACGCTGGGTGTACAGCACCTGCAACATCTGCTCCGTCGGATGCGGCTGCCAAATCGCCGTGAAGGACAACAAGATCGTCGGCATTCGCGGAAACGCCAATCATCCGATCAATCGCGGCAGGTTAGGGCCGAAGGGCGAGAACCAATGGTACGCGAACAACAGCACGGACCGGCTGCTGACGCCGCTGATCCGAAATGCGTCGGGCGGACTCGAGCCGGCCACCTGGGACGAGGCCATGTCGCTGATCGTGCGGAAAACGAAGGAGACGATCCAGGAAAAGGGGCCGAACAGCGTCGCTATCTATTCGACCGGTCAGGGCCACCTGGAGGACTATTATACGATCGGCAAAATCGGACGCGCGGGCCTCCATACGCACCTGCTCGACGCAAATACGCGGCTGTGCACGGCCACGACGGAATTTTGCCTGCTGCAATCGTTCGGAGCGGACGGGACGCCGGCCTCCTATGACGACGTGGACGAAACGGACGTGCTCATGCTGTTCGGCCACAATCTGGCGGAGACGGGCACAGTGCTGTTCGAACGAGTCATGCAGCGCAAGAAGAGAACGGGCAAGCCTTATCTCATCGTTGTCGATCCGCGGCTAACGCCTACCGCAAAAGAAGCCGACCTTCATCTGCAGCTGTATCCGGGCACGAACGTCCCCTTGTTGAACGGGCTCATTCGCCTGATCGTGAAGGCGGGGCGGATCGATGATCGATTTATAGCGAACTATACGATCGGCTTCGGCAAAATGCTGGCCTCCGTAGAGGAATGGACGCCGGAAAAATGTGCCGAGGCCACGGGTATTCCGCTGGAGCGGCTGGAATCGGCGGCCGCTGCCTTGGGGCAGACATCGCGGCTCGTGACGACGACGCTGCAAGGCACGTTCCAGAGCGCGGATGCGACGACGGCCTGCGTGGCCATCAACAATTTGCATCTGATTCGGGATTGATCGGGAAGCCGGGCTGCGGGCCGCTTCATATGGCCGGTCAACCGAGTTCGTCGGCGAACCGGACCGTCGGCGGCGTCGGCACTTATCCCGCGCAGCGGAATCCGCAAAACCCGCGGCATCTGCAGGAAATGGCGAAGCTATGGAACGTGGAAGAACGGGGGCTGCCGGCAGGTCCGGAAAAGGGCATCGAGGATCAAATCTCGTTGATCGAGCAGGGAAAGGTCGGCCTATTCTGGAATATCGGAACGAATCCGCTCGTGTCGCTGCCGAACCGGCCCAGGGTTAAGAAAGCACTGGAAAGCGTCTTCGTCGTGGTCCAGGATCCGTTCCTGACGGAGACGGCGGCGGTAGCGGACGTGATTCTGCCGGCCGCGCTATGGGGTGAGAAGGAAGGCACGATGGAAAACGCCGACCGGACCATCAACCTGCTGCGGAAGGCCGTCGATCCGCCTGAGGGCGTGAAGCCGGATTTTGATATTTTGCTGGACTTCGCGCGCCGCATGGACTTCCGGGACAAGGACGGCCGGCCGCTGGTCGGCTACGGCACGCCGGAGCAATGCTTCGAGGAGTGGAAGACGGTGTCCCGCGGCAGGCCCTGCGATATGAGCGGCATCACCTACGACAAATTGGAGCGGCATAACGGCCTTCGTTGGCCGGTGACGGAGGAGACGCCTCTCGGCACGCCGAGGCTGTACGCGGATCTCAAATTTCATACGAAATCGGAAGACGCGCAAAGCTATACGAAAGATCAGTTCACGGGGAGACCGCTGACCGAGTCCGAGTATGCCGAGCTGAAGCCGGACGGACGGGCCATCCTTCATCCGACGCGGTATTCGCCGCCGCCCGAGATGCCTACGGCTTCCTATCCGTTCTGGCTGACGACCGGCCGGCTCGTGTGGCATTGGCACACGCGAACCAAAACGGCAAGGTCGCCTTATCTTCAAGCGATCGCGCCGAACGCCTACGTCGAGATCCATGAAGAAGACGCCGAAGCGCTGTCTCTGGTCCCCGGCGAGCTGGTGCGGATCGTATCGCCCCGCGGGTGGATCGAGGTACCGGCGAATATCGGCAAAACCGTGCAAAAAGGGCTGATCTTCGTGCCGTTCCACTACGGCAGCTGGGACGGTCATCAGGCGGCGAACGAGCTGACGACGGACTTCGTCGATCCGCTGTCCAAGCAGCCGACGTTCAAGCAGTCGGCCTGCAGCGTCGAGAAGATCAGGCATTCCCATACGTTGACGATGGAGGATACGCTGCAGACGGTCGCCGATCATTACCGCATCCGTCTGGAAGACTTAATCAAGGCGAACCGCTTGTCCGCCGATCATGCCGTTCAAGCCGGCAAGACGCTGGAGATTCCATTGTCCGCCGCAAACGTGACGCTGCCGGCTTACAGGCCGTATCTCAAGCAGGTGTGAGCTGGTTTAGCCATTCGCGCGAAGCTTGTATAATAGGAGATAACCCATTATACGCGTCTCGCGAAGGAGAGGAGCCGGCGAATGGACCTGGATACGGTCATGCAGGAGCTGGAAGCGCTAGGCAAGGAAAGGCTGAAAAAAAGGTATATCTCAAACGGGGCGCACGAGCCGGTTTTCGGCGTCGCGACAGGGGAGATGAAGCCTCTTTTCCGGAAAATCAAAATCAACCAGCCGCTGGCCGAGCAACTCTATGCGACGGGCAACTACGACGCCATGTACTTCGCCGGCATCATCGCCGATCCGAACGCGATGACGGCTGCCGACTTTGACCGCTGGATCGATTCCGCTTATTTCTACATGCTGTCCGACTTCGTCGTCGCCGTCACCTTGGCGGAGGCGCCGATCGCGCAAGACGTCTCCGACGCTTGGATCGCTAGCGGCGACGAGCTCAAGATGTCGGCCGGCTGGAACTGCTATTGCTGGCAAATCGGGAATCGGCCGGACAGCGCTTTTTCGGAGGATAAGCTGGCGAGCATGCTCGATCAAGCGGCAGCATCGATTCACTGCGCGCCGGAACGGACGAAATACGCGATGAATCAATTTATTTATACGGTTGGCATATCCTATTATCCGCTACACGCCAAAGCGATGGAAAAGGCGCTATCCGTCGGCCCGGTCGAGGTGAGCGGCCCCAAGGGCAAGAGCAAGTTTTTGAATGCAGCCGAGACCCTTCGCAAGGCGATCGAGAAAAACCAGATTGGCTTTAAAAGGAAGCATGTTCGATGTTAATTGTTAATTATAATATTAACCCACTATGACGCATCGGCGGGATCCGCCGACTTTAATTGCCGCACGGGACGAAGCGAGTTTCACCTTCGCTTCGTCCCGTTTTTCGGTTGCCTGCACCGGGATTGACACGACACCGAACGGTGTCATACAATGACTCCGACACCAACGGGTTCCCTATCAACGGGGCCTGAGGCGAGGCCGGAATATATAGGAGAGGGTGTTGTGAGCCAAAACCTTGCGGTGCGGGACGTATTCGACGCGATCGCCGATCCTACCAGGCGCGAGTTGATCCGTCTGCTCGCGGACACGCCGGAGCTGCCGCTTCATGAATTGACGCCGCGATTCGATATGGGGCGTACGGCGGTATCCAAGCATTTGACGATTCTCAAAGAAGCCGGACTCATACGGGACCGCAAAGTCGGCAGGGAGACGCGGTTCAGGCTTCACGCGGCTCCGCTAAGAGAAGTTCAGGATTGGGTATCGTTCTACGACAAGTTCTGGACCATGAACCTCATGCGTCTGGACCAACTGTTAAAGGAAGAAGAAGAGGAGACGAATTAAAGCATGAGACCCGAATCTTCATGGACCGGCTGCATGTCGCTTGCAGCCGGTTTGCGTCTGCCGGGGACGGGCTCTGCCTTGATCCTCGCCGCAACGAATACATACGGAAGGACGTAGATCATGAGCGCACCGAACCAGGAGTATATCGTTATCACCGGAGCGAGGGAGAACAATCTAAATAACGTATCGCTTCGCATTCCCAAGCGGAAGATTACGATTTTCACCGGCGTATCCGGATCCGGCAAGTCCTCGATCGTCTTCGATACGATCGCCGCGGAGTCTACGAGGCTGCTCAACGAGAATTTCAGCATGTTCGTGCGGACGTTTCTGCCCAAATATCCGCAGCCGGAAGCGGATGCGATCGAAAATCTGAGCATGGCCGTCATCGTGGACCAGAAACGCCTCGGCGGCGGCTCTCATTCTACAATGGGGACGATCACGGATATTTCGCCCATCGTGCGCCTGCTTTTCTCCCGCATCGGCAAGCCTCGCGTCGGATCCGTCAACTTATTCTCCTTCAATGATCCGCAAGGCATGTGTCCCGCGTGCAACGGCATCGGGCGCAGTCTCGGCGTCGACATGAACAAAGCGGTGGACATGTCCAAGTCGCTGAACGAAGGAGCGATCATGCTGCCGGATTATGGCGCGGGCGGCTGGGAGTTGAACATGATCCTGCAATCCGGAGACTTCGATCCCGACAAGAAGCTGTCCGACTATGCGGCGGATGAGCTGGATCAGCTGCTGTACGGCAAGGCGAGGAAGGTGAAGATGGACTTCGCAGGCAAGGCGATGAATATTACGGTCGAAGGCGCGCTCGAGAAATTTACCAATAAATATATCAGACAGGATCTGAAGGCGAAGTCCGAGCGAACGCAGAAGACGGTCGCGCCATTCATCACCGAAGGCACTTGTCCCAGCTGCCGCGGCGCGAGACTCAGTCAAGCCGCGTTGAGCTGTAAGGTCCAAGGACACAATATTGCGGAGCTGTCCGCGATGGAGGTCGGACAGCTCGTCCGCGTGATCCGGGAGATCGAAGACCCCGCAGCCGCGCCGATCGTCCAGTCGTTGACGGAGCGGCTGCAGCATCTGGTGGACATCGGACTCGACTACCTGACGCTCGACCGCGAGACGGACACGTTGTCCGGCGGCGAGTCGCAGCGCGTCAAGATGGTGAAGCACCTGAGCGGCAGCCTGGTGGACGTCACCTACATCTTCGACGAGCCGAGCGTCGGCTTGCATCCGCGCGACGTGCACCGGTTGAACGAACTGCTGCAAAAGCTAAGAGACAAAGGCAACACCGTGATCGTCGTCGAGCACGATCCGGACGTGATCAAGGTGGCCGATCATATCGTCGACGTCGGTCCGCATGCCGGCAGACGAGGCGGGAATATCGTATTCGAAGGAAGCTTCGACGGCCTTTTGGACGCAGGCACCCTGACGGGTAACTTCATGAAGCGGCCGCTGCAGCTCAAGCGAGACTGCAGACAGGCGACAGGCAAGCTATCCGTTCAAAACGCGTCGCTGCACAACCTGCAGGACGTAAGCGTCGACATTCCGACCGGCGTGCTGACCGTCGTGACGGGCGTAGCGGGCTCGGGCAAGAGCACGCTCATCAACGAAGTATTCCTCGGGCAGCATCCGGATGCGATCGTCATCGACCAGTCGGCGATCGGCGTGTCGACCCGTTCGAATCCCGCGACGTATACGGGTATCATGGACGACGTGCGCAAGGCGTTCGCTTCCGCGAACAAGGTCAACCAAGGCTTGTTCAGCTTCAACTCCAAAGGCGCTTGCGAAAACTGCCAGGGGCTGGGCGTCGTATACACGGACCTTGCCTTCCTCGACAGCGTAAAACTGCCCTGCGAGGTTTGCGGCGGCAAACGGTTCAAGGAAGAAGTGCTCGCTTACAAGCTGGACGGCAAGTCGATCGCGGAAGTGCTGGAGATGACGGTGGAGCAGGCGCTGGCCTTTTTCCAGCTCAAAGAGGTCGTGCGCAAGCTCCAAGCGATGAGCGACGTAGGACTGAACTACATTACGCTCGGGCAGCCGCTCAGCACGCTGTCGGGCGGGGAATGCCAGCGCATCAAGCTGGCCAGCGAGTTGCATAAGCAGGGCAGCATTTACGTGATGGACGAGCCGACGACGGGCCTGCATATGTCGGACATCGGCCATCTGCTCGAGATCATGAACCGGCTCGTCGACGCCGGCAACACCGTCATCGTCATCGAGCACAATCTCGACGTGATCAGTCAGGCGGATTGGATCATCGACATGGGACCGGACGGCGGCAGCCGGGGCGGACAGGTCGTCTTCGAGGGCACGCCGGAGCAGATCGTCCGTGAGGCGCGGTCGATTACGGGGAAATATTTGACTTAACGCAGAAAAGAGGCTTGGTTCATGATCAATCGCCAAACGCATCCGAAGGCCGACGAATTTTTCAACAAGTCCAGACGATGGAAGGTCGAATACGAGCATTTACGAGAAATCGTCATGGACTGCGGGTTGACCGAGGATTTCAAGTGGATGCATCCATGTTATACGTATCAAACTAAAAATGTCGTGCTGATCCATGGCTTCAAAGAATACTGCGCGCTGTTGTTCCACAAAGGCGCCTTGCTGAAGGATCCGAACGGGATACTTATCCAACAGACGGAGAACGTGCAAGCCGGTCGTCAGATCCGGTTCACGAACGTCCAAGAAATCATCGATCAGGAAGCCATTTTAAAAGCGTACATCCACGATGCGATCAACGTAGAAAAGTCGGGTCTGGAAGTTACTTTTAAAAAGAACGCCGAATTCGCCGTCGCGGAGGAGCTTCAACGCGAATTCGACGCGAACCCTGCTTTGAAGGCGGCTTTCGAAGCATTGACGCCGGGACGGCAAAGAGGATACTTGCTTCACTTTTCTCAGCCCAAACAGGCGAAAACGAGAGAGGCCCGAGTCGAGAAGTACAAGCCAAAAATTCTTGAGGGCAAGGGATTGGACGATTAGGATCGAACAACAGGCGTCTTTAAAGAGCATCAGCATAAAGGGCTGATGCTTTTTCTTTTGTTTATTTTCAGGTATGGAAGGATCGAGAAACTAAATCAAATCTAATGCGTCTATATTTGGAAGATATTAACCGAAATAGGAGTTGGTCGTCATGAAAAAACTTTGCTCAAATTTGATCTTCGCACTCGGTTTCCTTTTGTTATCGTCGCCGGTATATGCCTCGAACCAATCAGTCATGATTGACGGCGTAGCGATCGTTTCCGACGTCAAATCCGAAGTAAAGAACAATCGAACGATGGTTCCATTGCGCATGATTAGCGAGAACTTGGGGGGCTAAGGTCGAATGGAAAAAAACGGAGGTAAATATAACGAAAAACAGGATGGAAGTCATTTTAAACACAAACAGCAGTACTGCGTGGAAGAATGGCAAAAAAGGTACAGATCGACGTCAAACCATATATCAAAAACAATCGGATTTACGTTCCGCTCCGCTTTATTGCAGAAACGTTCGAATGCAAAGTCAGTTATAGCAACGCGACTGTTCGTATTGATACCGCGCCGCTTTTGATCGACGGCATAGCCGTTAAAGCCTTTCAGCAGGAATACCATATGATCATGGGCGGCGTCGTGCAGCAAATCAAAGGGAATGCGTATCATGAAGCGCTCTATCGCGTATTCGAACAAAACAAAGGGAAAAAAATCGACGAGCCGGCGAATTACGCTTGGCGCCTTAATTTGGATGATCCGGGCGCCTATTATAAAAACGGACAATTTGAATTTTTGGACGAAAAGGGAACTAGCCTCAAGCGATTTGACATTTATTCCTTACAAAGCGCCGCACCCGAAGGAACGTTGTCCGAATATCCGCAAATCGTGGTCCACGAATATGATGAAAATCAATGGTACGAATTTAACCGTTCGGCGCAGGAATCCATCGAGCAGCTCATCAATACGGCTTCAATGAACGGGTTTCTAACGATCATCAGCGACACGGTTGCATAAACATGATTGACCAACCTTGCGTCTTATGACGCAAGGTTATTTGTTTATGCCGGATGAACGGCGTATGATGGAGGTTCTTAGGACCCATGCAAAGGGGAATGGCAAAATGAAATTTTATGTCTGTACAATGCGCACGCTGAGCGTTATGGCTGCAATTGCTTTTATGCTTATGCTGGCCGGATGCGGGGCGTCGGGGAAACAGCAATCGCTGAAGTTTTCGGAGGTATCGTTGAACAGCGAACCGTCGCCGCCGGCGGCAGGCCAGGCGTCCAAGCTGATCGTCGCCATCGCTAACGATAAATTTGCCGCAGAGGAAGCCAAGGTTCAGTTTCAAATCAACTCCAAAAACGATCTGCCCGGCCTGATCGACGCCGTCAAAGAAGGAAACGGCTATACTTCCGACTATACGTTTCCATCCGCAGGGGATTATACGATCACGATTCATTTGATGTACCCGAACGATCATTTTGCGTTTACGAAGCAGCTGCGCGTCGGCGAAGAAACCTAAAGGAAACGATCGAGGCGGGAGGCGGGCATTACCTTTTTTGAATACCGAAACGCATCGGATGCCAAAATAACGAACAGGCTGTAAGGACATCATACTCCGGGCCCGTATGGTCGACGCAATGCATTCGAGAAGCATCGGGAGGCGCTGTCGCTTAATGGCGGATAAAAAAATGTATTATGCATTCGAGGATCCCTTCGGCACGACGATGGAATTTCAAGCGACGAGCCTGCGGCAGGCAATGGTCATTAAGAAGAAGAGAGCCGAAGCGATCGGCAAACCGAAGGAAGCCTTCGAGCTAACGAGCATACGCAAAAAACCAATCCAGAGCGAATAGCTTGGCTTGGTTTTTTTTATAAGCCGATCGTTCGTAACCCATCGTGATATCAGGCATCCTGGGTTCGGAAGCCCGGGGGGTCGACTCCCGGGACCCTTTCGCTTTTTCTAATGCGCCTCCAAGTCGCGCACCGATACCGGCGTGCCGGTCAGATGCTGCTCGAACATGTCGATGATGTGCAAAAATCTTTCCGCTTCCCGGAAGACGTGATCCGCAAGCAGGGGATGAATGATGCTTTTGATCTTGCATGCGTTGATCAGGTCGCGGGCAGTCCGCTTGAAATCGCGGAGGGAGGCGACGGAAACCCGGTTCTGGTCCAATAATTGCCCGAGGATCGGCGCGGTTTGGGATTGCGGGCGCATCGAATCGATATCCCGCGCCTGGAAAAGCAAAGTATCGAAGTCATGGCTGAAATCATTCGCCATATCGATCAGTTTTCGTTCGGACGGGTCGAGCAGATGGCTGATGAATTTGGCGTGGTCGGCCATAGTGCGCAGGAAAAATACGTTTTCGTCGATGATGGCGTCCGGCAAAGGCTCGAGCTTGCCGGCATTTAGTTCTTCCAGCCGGTTTCTGAAATAGTTGGCTTCCCGGCTCGTATGGTCCACCAATAGCGGATAATTATTGGCCCCCGGAAGCTGGCAGGTTAAGATCAGCCCAAGCACTTTTCTTTTGAACGCCCAGATGAGAGATACCGCGGTATGAACCTCTGTATTGAATCTCAGAATCACCTGGGGATCCGAATCGACGGGCAGCTGATGGGCCCGGTTTTCGATCGCTTCGAACAACGCGTAAAATTGATTCGCTTCATTGATTAATGTCGTATCTTCCGCTCTGAACCCCAGCCTCAAGAACAGGGAATGCTCCTTCATAATACGAGACCAAAATCGAATCTCGTCAAGCGAACGCGCTACGAATACATTAGCCACGTTTTCCGCGACACCTCCCAGTCGTATGACTCATCTCCACAGCTATATTCCGGGAAGCGCCGGCCTATGAGGAATACAAAAAGAGAAACTTGGTACATTTGTCTTTTGAGAACCGGAAATAGACAGTATATAATTAGCCTACGTAAATGATCAGAAGGCGGACATTCATGCTGCATAACGATATGTTTTCTACGCAAGGCTGGTTTCAACACTATTTCGACGATCATCCGGACGGACTGGCGATGGTCGATCTTCGCGGGCGCATTCAGCGCGTCAACGCAGCCGCATCGTCCATGCTCGGGTATTCGCCTGAAGCGCTGATTCAAGCCCCGCTGAATCAATTCTTAGAAGCGGCGGACTTCGACCTGACTGGCGTCGGCGGCTTTTTTTGCAGCGAAGCTCGAATGCGGCGCTCGCCACCGGCAAGGTCACTTGGTCGACATCAAGCTTACCTGCGTACCGCTTCGAAGCGGCGAACAGACGATCGGCGGGCTGGTCACCTTAGAGAGACTCGAACGACCGATGCACATCATTTCCGTCTTTTCGACGGACGGCGTGTTCACGTACATATCGCCGACGGTCACGCCCTTGCTCGGTTATCTTCCCGAAGAGGTCATAGGGAAGCCTAGCGCGGCCTTTAATCATCCGGACGAAATCATGCAGCTGGTTGAATTCCGCGGCCTCTCGTATATCGAGCGCGATTCGGTCCGGTTTATCGGGCGCGTCCGTCACAAGAACGGCGAGTACCGCTTGTACGAGACGACGTCCGAATACGTTCGCGACGAATCCGGGGAGATCGTCCAGACGATCTGCATCGGACGCGACATTACGGGTCTCCGGCAAGCGGAAGGGCGCTGATCCGTTATTGGAGGTAATCGATGAATTTCGATCGTCTGAGCAAATCGTCCACGCAGACGCCGCCGCAGCGCGAAGCCCAATCCCGGTCCGTCCGAAGCGAATCCGCCGGCATGAAGTCCGCCCGTCCCTTGCTGCAGCAGGCGGTCGGGAACCGCGGATTGCTCGGCATGCTGCGGGACGCCGGCGCCATGGCTTCATCCGAGTCAAGCGGGCAAGTCGGGACGGAACCGGTCGTGCAGGGGAAATTCGTGACGGAGACCGGCGGCGAAGACAAGAAAGAAGAAGAGCGGATCGGGCAACTGCTCCGAACGTTCATGGCGTGGAAGCGCGACGATACGGATATGATGGCGCTGTACGAACCGGTCCTCAAGGACTTCGAAGCCAATCAAACGAGCGACGATCCAGTCTCGCTGGCCGGTTGGACGGCCAATCATAGCGGAGCGCTCACGGCTGCGGAAGAAATGCTCCGCATGCGAAGCGCGGACAGCCTCCAGGTCGGCATGGAGATTGAAGACGACGCCAAAGACGCGCCTCAGAAGCGCAAACCCGAACAAAGCGAACAACGGCAGAACAAGAAAAAACGTAAGCTTGAAACGAAAGCAAAGACCAAGTACTCTTCTGAGGTCGAGGACAGCAGCGACGACGAAACGACGGAGCTGGATGCCAAGCAGAAGCTCAATATCCTGATCAATCTCACGGCCTCCAATATGGGGATTCTTCGCTCGTCCGGGCTCGATACGAAAAAAGCCGAGCACCGCTTCGACGAGCCGCTCCACCGCAAAATTTATGCGGCCGACCGCAGTCTCCCGGAACCGAAAATCGCCGATTTGACGACGCAGGATTACTATTCGATCGGCGAACAGAAGCTGAGGCTGGGCAAGGGCAGAGGCCATTTCATTCAAGCGGGCGGCAATGCAGAGCGAGGCAAGACGATCAAGGAACCGCCCGCCGAATACAATAAAATGATCGAAGCCATGCTGAAAATGGCCAAAGATCCAAGCGCGGCATCCCTGTACAAGCTGGCAACGGGCGCCGATCTGGACGACAAAGAGGCATTCGAGGACCGCGAGCTGGCGGCGATCATGCTGTACAGTCTCAATCACAACGTATCGAATTCGCATTCCGTCAGAAGCAACCTGACCGAGCATCTGCAAAAATTCGTCAGCGTCGTCGGCATCTCCGAGCTGTCGCGCAGCTTCGAGGCCGGCGGCGGCAAAGGCGAGACCTCCGAGAAAAAATCGGAAAAGAACGAGAAGGAGAGCGTCTCCGGCGGCTATTCGGCGGAAACGCTCGTGAAGATGATGCTGAGGCTCGTGATGGACGGCAAGGTGGCATCCTTGCAGGCGGTCTTCTACGAAGGCAAAGGCGGTATGGACAGCCTGTTCCTAGGCGCGCCGAGCGCCGAGCACAGCGGCAACCAGCTCGGCGGCGCTACCGTACTTCGCGATCCGCTAGCCTACGGGGATAACCTTGAACGTCAGATGCGCCATACGCCGGACAACAAAAAAGCGTTTAAAACGCTGCTGAACGCCGTGAGCTCCGGTTCGGCGCCCGAGCTGAAAGCGATGGACGACAAAGAGAAGGAACGGCTGAAAAAGGAGAAACAGGCGCAGCAGACGGACACGGTGCGAAAGCTGGTCCGAACCATACGAAATACAAAGTTGCCGGATCATGCATTCGCCATGAACGAGTTCATTAACGAACCCAACGGTACGCTAGGCAATCTCTCGAAGCGTCTGAATCAATTGGCGAAAATGTTCGCGGACAATCCGAGTGCGATCGCGCAAATCAAGGAAGGCAGGAAAGCGCTCGCCGCCAAGCGCAAAGAAGCGCAGTCGAAGACATTCTAGCCTTTGCCCGACAGCGAATCGCGGTACAAGTCCGCATCCTTTTTCCAATGCTTCAAGAATTCAATCCATCCTCTGGCCGCATGGGACATATAACGGCCGCGCGGCCAGATGGCGGCGATATCCCAGCGGATCGCCGGCACGGTGACCGGTATAACCGAGACCGCTCGGGACTGGATCTTGCGCGCGGCAGTATCCGGGAGCAAGGCAATGCCGAGCCCTGCGCCAACCATCTCGGTCATAAAGTCCCATTGGGAGCTCTCGTAAGCGATCTTGGGCTCGAATCCTTCCAAAATGCAGGCTTCTCTCACGCGATCGTAGAGGGAGAAGCCTTTTTTTGAACATAATAAACGGCTCCTCTTTTAAATCCGACAGCCGCACGGATTCGCTCGCTGCGAGCGGATGATCCGCCTTCACCACCAAAAAAAAGCCGCCGTTCGGCGAGCGTCAGCGTCTCGAATGCCTGTTCGTCCACGGGCAGTACGACGAAGCCAAGGTCAAGCTTGGATTCGCTCAGCAGCCGTTCCACGATCTTGCCGCCTTCCTCGACCAGCCGCAGCCGGATTCCGGGGTATTCGGACCGAAAGCCTGCGATAATCCCCGCAAAAAAAGCTGGCGCCGATGACTGGCGGCAAGCCCAGCAACAATTCTCCGCGCTGAAGCTCTCTCCCCTCGTTCAGCGTTGACAGCAGATCCCGAGACATGGACAGCGCCGCCGCCGCGTGCCGCAGCACGATCTCGCCATCGTCGGTGAGCCGCAGATATCGGGTCGTACGATCGAACAGCACGACGCCAAGTTCGTCTTCCATACCCTTGATCGCTCTGCTCAGCGAAGGCTGGGAGATATGCAGCGTCTCCGCCGCTTTTGAGAAGCTTTGCAATCTGGCCACCTCGGCGAAATAACGCAGCTGTATATACTCCAACCGAATTCCTCCCGAATTTATTCTATTAATGAATAAATCATATCCGTAATCTATATTTTACACATAAATAAGAGCGGCCTACAATAATGGATAAGAAGCTCAAACTAAACGGGATAAAGGAGTCGACCTCGCATGAGCGACCATGACGTTGTCATTGTAAGCGCTGTCCGAACGCCGATCGGGCGATTGAACGGCATGTTCAAGGATTTGCCTGCCGTAAGTCTGGGCGCTGCCGCGATTCGATCGGCCATCGACCGGGCGGGGATCCCCGCATCGATCATCGAAGAAGTGTATATGGGCAACGTGCTTCAAGCCGGTCTCGGGCAAAATCCCGCCAGGCAAGCGGCGCTGGAGGCAGGCGTTCCTGTGGAAGCGCCGGCGACGACCGTCAATCAGGTGTGCGGGTCCGGCTTGATGTCCGTCTACTTGGCGAGCAGAGCCATACAGGCGGGCGATTGCGATGCCGCGGTCGCAGGCGGAATGGAAAGCATGAGCCAGGCGCCATATTTGCTTCAGGGCGCGCGCACCGGCTATGCCATGGGCGATCGAACGCTGACCGACAGCATGATCAAGGACGGACTTTGGTGCGCGGCCAACGATTATCACATGGGCATCACCGCGGAAAATTTATGCGCGAAATTCGCGCTTACGCGCGATCAGCTGGACGAGATCGCGTTCGCCAGCCAGCGAAAAGCCGCGGCGGCCGCCGATCAAGGCGTCTTTGCCGATGAGCTCGTCGGCGTCTCGTTGCCCGGCAAAAAGCAGCCGTTCCCGATCGCGGAACAAGACGAACATCCCCGTCCGGATACGACGCCGGATACGCTCGCCAAGCTGCGGCCAGCGTTCAAGCCGGACGGCATCGTTACGGCCGGCAACGCCTCCGGCATCAATGACGGCGCAGCCGCCTTGGTCCTCATGAGCGGGAAGACCGCTTCGGAAAAAGGCCTCCGGCCGCTCGGCGTCATTCGTTCCTTTGCGGTCGCGGGCGTGGATCCGGCGTATATGGGCATGGGTCCGATTCCGGCCGTCGAGAAGGCGCTTCGGAAGGCGCAACTGCCTATATCCGACATCGACCTGATCGAAGTGAACGAAGCCTTCGCCGCGCAGGTCATTCCGTTCATCCGGCACTTCGGATTGGACGAAGGGAAAGTCAACGTCAACGGAGGCGCGATCGCGCTCGGCCACCCGATCGGGGCGAGCGGGGCGAGAGTGCTGGTCACCTTGCTGCACGAGATGAATCGCAGACGATCCCGCTTCGGCTTGGCCGCGCTCTGCATCGGCGGCGGGCAAGGAATTGCGGCGATCGTGGAACGCTGCGGCTAGATCGGACAGAGGAGGCGAGTTGCATTGAAAATCATTCATTCATCGTTCGCTGAAGCGGTTGCGAGCATTCAAGACGGCGCTTCAATCATGGTCGGCGGCTTCGGGCTCGTGGGCATTCCGGAAAACCTGATCGTCGCGCTGTCCAAGACCTGCGTAAAGGATCTGACGGTCATCTCCAACAACTGCGGCGTCGACGACTGGGGACTCGGACTGCTGCTTCGCAACAAACAGATCAAAAAAGATCGTCGCTTCCTATGTAGGCGAAAACAAGGAATTCGAACGTCAGGCGCTGTCCGGCGAGATTGAAGTCGAACTGCTGCCGCAAGGCACGCTGGCGGAGAAAATCAGGGCAGGCGGCGCCGGCATCCCCGCCTTTTATACGCCGGCCGGCGTAGGAACGCCGTTAGAGGAAGGGAAGGAGTCCCGCGCGTTCGGCGGCAAAACGTATGTGCTCGAAACTTCGCTGACGGCGGACTTCGCGCTGATACGCGCTTGCGAAGCGGACGTCTACGGGAATCTCGTCTATAACAAAACAGCCAGAAACTTTAATCCGATCATGGCGACCGCGGGAAGTATCACGATCGCGGAGACCGAAAGGCTGGTCGAGGCCGGCAGGATCGATGCGGATCGGATCCATACGCCTGGTATTTTCGTTCATTCGCTGGTTGTCGGCGAGCAGCAAAAACGCATCGAGAAACTGACGGTCGCGAGTCCAGCCGAAATCGGAGGTGCGATACGATGACAGCAGCGACAGCGCGCGAGAGAATCGCCTTGAGAGCCGAGAAAGAGATCGCGGACGGCTATTATGTCAATTTGGGCATCGGCATGCCGACGTTGGTGGCCAATTATATTCCGCAAGATAAGCGGGTATGGCTGCAATCCGAAAACGGTTTGCTCGGCATCGGCCCTTATCCCGCCTCTTCGCAAGTCGATCCCGACTTGATCAACGCAGGCAAAGAAACCGTTACGGCCGTGACAGGCGCCGCTTATTTCGACAGCGCCGCTTCCTTCGCGATGATCCGCGGCGGCCATATCGACCTGGCCATTCTTGGGGGCATGGAGGTATCTGCTTTGGGCGACTTGGCCAACTGGACGATACCGGGCAAGATGATCAAAGGCATGGGCGGCGCGATGGACCTGGTCCACGGCGCCAAGCGGATCGTGGTCGTTATGGAGCACGTGAGCAAGGACGGCAATCCGAAAATCGTCGAGAAATGCTCGCTGCCGCTGACGGGCAAATCGGTCGTCCACCGAATCATCACCGACCGGGCCGTCATCGACGTCACACCCGAAGGACTATTGCTGGCAGAGACAGCGAACGGCTTCTCGCCCGAAGAGATCGCGGCATCGACCGGGGCTCGGCTTCGCATATCGGAGCGATTGCTTATCCATACGTATTAAGAGGAGGAAAGCGCGATGGCCAATAACCGAGTGGTATTCATTACGGGCGCGGCGCAGGGCATCGGCTTCGAGATCGGACGGCGATTCGCGGTAGCCGGCGCGACCGTCTTGCTGACGGACGTGAACGAGGCGTCCGCGATTCGGTCCGCAGAGGAGCTAAGGCAGTCGGGGCTCGACGTTCACGGCACACGTTTGGACGTCACCAGCGAGGACGAGATCGCGGGAGCGGTGCGAATCGCCGAAGACCGGTGGGGAGGCATCGACGTGCTGATCAACAATGCGGGCATGCAGTTCGTCTCCCCGGTCGAGTCCTTCCCGACGGAGACGTTCGAACGGATGATCCGAATCATGCTTACCGCGCCTTTTATGCTCATCAAACATGTCGTCCCCGGCATGCGGGCAAGAAGCTTCGGCAGAATCGTCAATATCGCTTCGATTAACGGCGTTGTCGGATTTGCCGGCAAATCCGCCTATAATAGCGCCAAGCACGGCGTCATCGGCTTGACCAAAGCGGTGGCGCTCGAGACGGCGACGGACGGCATCACCGTCAACGCGCTGTGCCCGGGATACGTGGACACGGCGCTGGTTCGCAATCAGCTCGCGGACCTCGCCGCGCTGCACGGCGTCACGGACGAGGAAGCGTTGGAGAAGGTGATTCTGCCGCTGGTTCCGCAGCGGAGGCTGATCGACGTGAACGAGATTGCGGAGCTCGCGCTGTATCTGACGGGCGAAGCCGCGAGAGGCATTACGGGGCAAGCGCTGCTGATCGACGGGGGATATACGGCGCAATAATCTTACCTCGACGAGCGATATTCCGTGGCGGAGCCCCATTTCTAAATTTTTTTCGACCTCCCGAACAATTCGGTTCGACATAAAGTCCTTTGAGATATCCAACCGAAAGGGGCTTTATCATGAACCGAATCCTCCAAACCGCCATGCAAAGGTCGGTCATCATCCTCGTTATCGTCGTACTGATCATCGCTTGGGGAGGCGTGGCCGCGTTCCATATGCAGCGGGACTATATGCCGGGCATCAACAATACGACGTTGATGGTCTCCTTGCGGGCCTCTTCCTACCAAGCGAATCAAATTCAGTCCGATATGACCTCCAAGATCGACGATGCGTTAAAGGGCGTCGACGGTTTATCGAATATCGAGACGACGTCCTACGACGGCGGCTTGCTGATGAACTTGTATTTTCCGATGGACTACAATATGAAGAAAGCCGAGACGGACACCAAACAGGCGCTGTCCTCGGCGGTATTGCCGGACGGCGTCAAAGCGCCGACGGTATCCCGATTGACGACGAGCACGTTCCCGATCCTGAGCTACAGCCTGACGGCAGCAAGCGGCAAGATCGACGACAACGCGCTGCGTTCAAGCGTTCAGTCCGACATCGTCAATTCTTTAAAATCCGTGCCTGGCGTAGCGGCCGTGAATACGACCGGCGCCGCGAACGAGGGTTATGTCATCTACGTCCGCATGAAGGACCTCGCCAAAAACGGGCTGACGATCGACGACTTCAACGATTCGGTATCGAAGGGACTGCCGAATTGGTCGGAAGGCAATATCGCCAACGTTCGGGCTGCGATCCCGGTCAGGATCGAAAGCTGGGACCTGAGCGATCAAGCGTTCGCGAGCCTCCGCATTCACAATAAGAACGGGGTTTCCGTTCCGCTATCCGCTGTCGCGGATATTTCCCATTCGCTCACCGACGTGAAGACCGTCTCCCGGACGAACGGTCAAGCAAGCGTGCTGATCGACGTTATCAAGACGCCGTCCTCCAACATCATCGACGTAGCCAAGCAGGTGAAGGCACGCGTTGTCAGCCTGCCGGTCCTGAAGAGCGGCGACGCTTCGCTCGAATTGACGCTGGACCGCGCCCATGACTTGAACGATTCGCTGAAGGGCCTGCTGCGGGGAAGGACTGCTAGGCTGCTTGTTTTCGATGCTGTGCGTGCTCTTCTTTTTCCGCAACGTCCGTTCGACGCTCGTCATCGCGGTTTCCTTGCCGATCTCGTTGCTCGCGACGACGGCGATCCTGAGGTCGATGGGCATCACGCTCAACATTTTGACCGTCTCCGGCCTTATCGTGGCCATGGGACGCATCGTAGACGACGCCATCGTTATTTTGGACAACATGTACCGTAAAACGCAGGAGCACAAAGGAAGGCCGGCGCTTCAATCGCTCGCTTCCGCTGTCGTCGAGATGCTGCCCGCCATCTTTGCTTCAACGGCTACGACGGTCGCGGTTTATATCCCGATCGCGTTCGTCGGCGGCATCGTGGGCGCCTCGTATTCGGGCTTCGCCTGGTCGGTCGTCATTGCGATCGCGGTCTCCTTCTTCGTCGCGATGCTTGTCCTTCCCGCGCTGGCCTTCATGGGCGGGAAAGGCATCGAAGCGAAGTCCGTCTCGCTAGAGCCCTTGATGAAGCCCGTCATTTTGGGTGCCATGAAACGCAAAAAGACGGTGGTAGGCATCACGCTGGCGCTGCTGGTCCTCGCAGCCGCTGGTGGATCGCAGCTTCCGTTCAGCCTGCTGCCGAGCGCGACGACCGGGCAGGTCGCCGTGAAGGTGGAATTGCCGAAGGGCAGCACCTTGCCGCAAGTCGACGCGGAGGTACAAAAGGTGGAGTCCGTCCTGAGCCAAGATTCGAATGTCGCTTCCTACGCCGCCAAATTGGGGTCCACGGGCACGCCGGAAGCGGACGACGTCTTCGACCAAGGCGGCGGCTTCATTCAGCAGCCGAACGTCGCCAATCTATCGCTTGCGCTGCATGACAAACGCCATCTGAACGCCTATATCCAATCGCTTCAACATACGCTCGATCCGGTCGCCGGCAGCGCGGTCATCACCGTTTCGAACCAAAACATCGCAGGCGACGACGCGCAAATGAAAATTACGTTAACCGGCGGCGATCAGCGGACGCTCGATCAGGCCGCGCAGACGATTCGGGAAAAGCTCGCCGCCATCGACGGCCTGAGCGTAGACGGCAAGGCCGATCTGTCCAATGGCGCCGTCAAGTACGCGATCGCCTTGAACGCTGCTCAAATCGAGAAATACGGCGTGAACGCAGACGACATCAATCAGGTCGTGGGGCGCTATAGGAGCAAAGGCAAGGACTTTACCGTTCCCTCGTCCAAAGGCGCCATCCCGGTCGACGTCTATCTCGATCCGATCGCGACCGGCGCATCCAAAGGCTCCGAAAGCACGGCCGACGTGCTTAAAGCGCTCGCTGCGGAGACGTTCGCGGGCAAGGACGGGAATCCGGTACGGCTGGATCAGCTGGCCACGATCAAGACCGATACCGGGCCTTCCACGATTCAAGCGCTCGACGGCAAGCCCTTCGCGGTCGTCACGACCGAGATCGTAGGCAGTCCTATGAGCAAGATCGCGAAGGAAGTGAACAAGACGCTGGCGCATACCGATCTGCCGCAGGGGGTAATCTACTCTATGAATGGCATTTCTACGCAGGTCAACCAGATGATCGAAGAGATGATTATCGCCGTATCCGTATCGATCCTGCTTGTTCTCCTCATCGTCAGCTTCGTATTCAAAGGCCTTAAAGCGCCGCTTGCCGTCCTCGTCAGCATCCCGCTCGCTCTTAGCGGCGTCGTACTGGCGCTGTATCTGATTCACGGCGAATGGAATCTGCCCGCGCTCGTCGGCGTGCTCATGCTGACCGGCATCGTCGTGACCAACGGCATCGTGCTGATCGACAAGATCGAGCGCAACCGCAAAGAAGGCATGGCAGTTCGGGATGCGGTCTTGAATGGCAGCTTGTCGCGGATTCGTCCGATCTTGATGACGGCCGGCACGACCGTCCTGACCTTGATCCCGCTGGCGGTCACGCAGAGCGGAGACGCCGTCGTCTCCCAGACGCTCGGCATCGTCGTGATCGGGGGGGATGATCACCTCCACCTTGAACAGTCTTCTGGTCATTCCGATCTTGTACGAATGGATGCAGGGCAAAAAAAGCGAATACGCTTATTCAAGCGGAAGCGGCCACTGATTAAGATCTAAAAAAAAACGATTCCCCCCTCTACGCATTCGGCGAGGCTGCGTCCACGCTCATAGAAAGGCAGGGACAGGCATGTTCGATATCGACTCCGACGGAACCGCATGCTTGCCCTTTCGACAGTTCGTTGTATATGCTTGTACCGGGGGAGGATTTCCGGGATCGGCTTAGAAACCGCGTGAAATCCGCGATACCCCTGTTTGCGAGCGTATTCGAGTTCGGGAGGCGTTGATCTCGTGTGGATGAGGAACTTCACCGTCTGATTCGGGACGCCAAGCGAGGCGACCCGGACGTTTTCGCCGCGCTCGTGCGACGCTTCAAAAATCAAGTTTATCGCTATGCGTACGGTATGCTAGGGGATACAATGGAGGCAGAAGACGTTACGCAGGAAGCCTTTGTCAAATGCTACGCATCGCTATCCCGCTTAGAGAGCGAATTCGCCTTCGCGTCTTGGCTCAATCGGATCGTATTCAATCTGTGCGCGGATCGTCTTAAAAAAAAGGAACCGGGAAAAAACGTCCGCGGCGTCGGCTTCGGCGTTGGCAGGCATGGAGCAGAAGGAGGCTCGGGAGCAGTATCGGGCCCAACAGCTGAAATGGTCGATCGAAGAAGCGATGGCGCAATTGTCGCCCGATCATCGGCAGATCGTCTTGCTCCATGATGCGCAAGGTTACCGTTATGAAGAGATCGCGCAAATGCTGGATATCCCCATCGGGACCGTGAAGTCCCGTCTGAACGCAGCGAGACTCGCGCTCCGCCAAGTGATGAAAAGAGGTGAGCCCTGATGAACGAGCATCCGACCGAGTCGTTGTCGGCTTATGTAGATCAAGAGCTGGAAGCGGAGGAGCGGCGTCGGATCGAAGCGCATTTGCTTCATTGCGCGTCTTGCGCAAGCCTGGTCGACGAACTCATTGATATGCGAAGCGAGATCGCAGGTTTTTATAGCCAGCTGACAGCTCCGCCTGATTTGGAGTTCAAGGTGCTGTCGGCTTTGGACGGCCGGCTAGCGAAGTCGGCCGGTACGTCAACCGGATTGACCGCCGTATCGCTCGTCGCGCTGGCAGCTTTAATCGTGTTGATCGTCATGTATGGAGCTACTTTTTTCAAACTGTTCTCGATCGCCCTGCAATTTTCGTTGACGGCCGCTTATGTCTTATCCAACGTCGCTTCCTCGATACCGGCGGTATGGGGAGCCGTCCTGCCGCTGTGCGCAGCGATCTTCGTCTTGTCGGGCCTATCGCTGCGGCGCATTCTTCGAAGCACCGCGCCATGAAGGGGAGAACCATGCTGAAGCTCATACGAACGCTTGCGATTCTCATGTTGCTGTGCTTCGCGTCGTTCCCCAAGGCGACGGAAGCGGCCAGCTTGTACGAGCATCAGAATACGACGGTCTCCGCCACGCAGACGGTGGAGGATGTCGTCGTCATCGGCGGAGACGCTTCCATCGCCGGCACCGTGACCAATACCGTCGTGATCGTGGGCGGCGACGTACGCGTACGCTCATCCGCCCATATCAAGGGTGCGGTCGTCATCATCGGCGGTGACTTGATCCTAGAGGACGGGGCGGATGTCACGAACGACGTGGTGAACGTCTCGTTCGACAGCGCGACGGTGAATAGCCTTGTCTTAGGCTCCGGGCTGATGATCGGGTACGGCGCGGTTAAACTTGCGGCGAGCCTGCTCATGCTTATCCTGCCAGTGCTGATCGTTCTGATCGGGAAACGGAAAGCCGACGCTTTTCTCGACCGGTACCGCCATACGCCGCGGGGCAAATTGTTCGCCGCCGGTTTTTTCACGGGCCTCATGCTCGCTGCCGTCAGCGTCTTGCTGCTGCTGTCGATCGTCGGCATTCCCTTTATCCTGCTCGTCGTCCTGCTTGCCTTGGCGGCGTTATCGATCGGACTGACGATTGTCAGCCAAACGCTCGGGGATCAGATACGCGGGACGGCAGACAAGCCGGAGTGGATGCGCGCGGGGGCCGGCGCGATTATGATCGTCTCCGCGATGAACGTTCCTTTCGTCGGCGGCTGCCTCTTCCTGGCGCTGCTGACGTACTCGCTAGGTATCGCGATGTCCTGGACGGTATCGAAGCTTCGCCGCCGCTAGGCGCCCGAAGATCCACAGCTTACCGGTATATCAGGCCAACACGGCTAACCGGCAGCCGAATAGGATAGAGAGGACACCAGTTTAAACGGAGGGGATGCTAGCGATGGTAAGACGCATAACCAGCAAGTGGGCGAAAACGATGGCGCTGAGGCGCAATCCGAAAGTAGCGCGATTTTTGCCGGCCACCTCGAAAATGACGGCCGAAAGCTTGAAGCGGCTGCTTGATCGCTACGGGATGGTTTATGTGAAACCCGATCGCGGCTCCTTCGGCAATGGCGTAATGCGCGTTGAAAAGACCGGAGAAGGCTACCGCTACCAATCAGGCCGCAAAATCGTCCAATATCGCCGGTATGAAGCCTTGTACGGAGCATTGCGCCGGTTAACGCGAGGAAAGACGTATCTGGTTCAAAGAGGGATACATCTGCTACGATACCGGGGCAACCGCTTCGATCTGCGCGTCATGTCCCAGTATTCGCCGAGCAAGCGGTGGGAAACGACCGGGATCATCGGCAGGGCGGCCGCCAAGGGCAAAATCGTCACCAACTATCACAACGGCGGCACTATATATACAGCGGAAACGCTGCTGCGGCCGCACGTAGCGAATTTGAACGCCAAACTGGGGGCGCTGGCTCGGCTTGGCGTTCAGACCGGTCGCTCGCTCAGAAAATCATTTCCCGGCATAGCGGAGATCGGGCTTGATATCGCGATGGACAAAACGCTGAAGCCGTGGATCCTCGAGGTTAATACAAAGCCTGACCCTCATATTTTCCGTAAACATCCGGATCGGTCGATCTTCAAAAAGATTCGTCGGTATCAGTCGGCTTATTAACGAACTTCAATGAATCAGAATCCCGCCGGCGGCGCCGATCGCGACTACCATCCAGGGCGGCGCCTTCCAGAAAACGAGCAGCACGAACAAGAGGGTTGCGAGCGCGAAATCGCGCGGACCCATAATCGCAGTCGTCCAAAGCGGGTTATAAAGCGCGGCCAGCAAAATGCCGACGACCGCCGCGTTAATACCGACCAGCGCCCCTTGAACCCATGCGCTTTTTCGAAGCGAAGTCCAGAAGGGCAGCGTGCCGACGACGAGCAGGAAGGCCGGCAAAAAGATGGCGAAGGTAGCGATCATCGCTCCCCATGCGCCCTTCGCCATCGCGCCCAGGTACGAAGCGAACGTAAACAGCGGGCCCGGAACGGCTTGCGCGGCGCCATAGCCTGCCAGAAAGTCTTCTTTGCCCACCCAGCCGGAGGGAACGACCTCGTGCTCCAACAAAGGCAAGACGACGTGTCCGCCGCCGAACACAAGGGAGCCTGACCGATAAAAGCTATCGAATAAGGCAAGCCCGCCCGAAGGATAGAGCCTTTGCAGCAGCGGCAAAACGATCAAAAGAGCGAAAAATAAAATCAAACAAAAATAAGCGACGCCGCGGCGAATCGGGATGTCAAGTACCGGCGCTTCCGCGGCGGCCTTTTTTTCTGTACATCCATAAACCTGCAAGCGCGGCGGCCGCAATGATGAGCACTTGGCTCGCGACGGACTGCCATAATAACGCTGCCGATGCCGCGAGAACGGCAAGGGTGGCCCTTTTTTTTGTCCGGCGTCAATTTCTGGCCCATGCCAAGGACGGCTTGCGCGACGATGGCGACTGCGACGATCTTGAGACCATGAATCCATCCCGCTTGGCTGATATCCATGCCTTTCAATACGAGCGCGAATGCGATCAAAGCGACCACGGAAGGAAGCGTAAAACCGCACCAAGCCGCGAACCCTCCTAACAGACCTGCGCGAATGACGCCGATGCCGATGCCGACCTGGCTGCTGGCGGGACCGGGCAAAAACTGACAGAGCGCGACCAGGTCCGCGTAGCTTCTCTCGTCCAGCCATCGGCGCTTGCGTACATATTCGTTGTGAAAATAACCGAGGTGGGCGACCGGCCCTCCAAATGAAGTAAGTCCGAGCTTCGTCGATACGACGAGAACTTCGCGCAGCGCCCGCCGTTTCGACTTCGAATCCTTCGACGACGCGAATTCATCCGTGTTCACTTGCCGTCATTCCTCCTCCAACCTGATTCATGCTGCAACCATTGCATCGCTTATTCGCATCAAATCTATTGTCCATCATGACAGCGATTTCCGTCTATAGACGATATAGTTGGCGGGGTGTCGCTCCGTCCGAACGCAAGATCCGTTTGACCTTATCCAGATCGACCTTCTCATCGACGGTCAATTTGCCGGTATTATAGCTCAATTTCGCCGACTGCCCGTGTTCGAGGCGTCTGATCTCCAGCTCGAGCTCATTCGCGCAGTTCGGACAGGACAATCCATCCACCCGAAGCTCCAATGTCATCGTCATCCCGCTCCATTCCTAAATGTTACAAATGAGTATATGCTCATATGATATTTCTAAGGGTTTGAGATGTCAATGCGCGGCGGCCTGGCACGTTAACCGTAATCTTTTCTAATTAAATCGCTGTCTGTTATAATAAATCATCGCTTAAGGATGAAAAGAGGTGCCTTGGATGCAGCAGCCGATCGCGGAAGACTGCGAAGTGACCTGCGGCGGTTCGGAAGCCGACCTGGTCCGAATCAAAGCGGAAATGATCGACGAGCCGCTCATTCATGATATTGCGGAATGGTTCAAAGTGCTCAGCGATCCGACCCGGGTTAAAATCATAAGCGCGCTGATGAGACGCGAGCTATGCGTGCACGATTTGTCGAAGCTGCTGGAGATGGGACAGTCCGCCGTGTCGCATCAGCTGAGATATCTAAGGAATATGCGAATGGTCAAACGACGAAAGGTCGGAAAAACCGTTTATTACGCCTTAGACGATTCGCATATCGAAGAGATCATTCAGGTGACGTTAGAGCATTTGAAGCATAAGTAGGGGGAATGACTTGGGCCTTTCAAAAAACATGCGACGGCAGCTTCCCAATCTTAGGCTGCCTTTTTCGTTGTACCTATCGAATCTTCGGGGTAATAGTTTCTTGCGGAAACCACTTTCCTCAGGAGGCGAACTAGGATGGCTACCCAACTGCCAGCGCCAAAAAAAAGCGCAAATTGAAACCGCTACGCCTGCACCTCAGAAAAATCTCCATCTGGTTCAATCCATGCCGACGGTTCCCAATCCGTTTGAAATCCGGGACTGGAGGGAACGGGCGAAAGCGTTCGACCGGTTCGTGTTCGACTTCAACCGCAAAGGCGAATATCTCCCCGTCATCTGGAGGGACAAAACGCATTATAATATGGACGAAGATACATTCGGCCTCATGTCCTACGTCGGCAAATCGGAGCAAGGCAGCAACGGATCGCAGGAAGCGATCACGGTCATGGCGGCCGTGCTCGGCGCCACGCTGGTCGGCATCGACAAGAGCGATCAGGAAGGCACCAACTACGTGAAGATGCTGCAAACCTTTTTCCGTAAAGAGGAAGGCGTATTCGTCTGGTACCCGTCCATCCCGAGCGGCGATTCGTTCTGGTATGAGATCCAGGCCAATATTTTGTACGCCATCCTGTCCTACTTTTATCCGAACGAACCGGAGATGGAGGCGCTGGTGCGATCGTCGGCAGACCGTTGGGTCGAAGCGGTGAAGATCATGACGGACAAAGACGAGCGGCTCAATTTCAACTACACCTCGTTCGACTTCAAAAACATGGAGCCCGTCGACAACGGCAAATGGAAGGAGCCGGATGCCGCTTCCGGGGTAGCCATGCTGATGTTTCTTGCTTATCTCCGTTTCAGCGACCAAGTGTATCTGGATACGGCAGACGCATGTTTGGACTTCCTCGACGATCAAGAGGACAGTCCTTACTACGAGCTTCTCATGTACTATTCGCCTTATCTCGCCGCCCGCATGGAAGTCGAACACGGGACAAGCCACGACGTCACCAAATACATCAATTGGATTTTCGACGGCGGCGTGGAGACGCGTCCGGAGTGGGGCATGTGCACGGAACGCTGGGGAAATTACGACATGCACGGCCTGGTCGGCAATCTGAAGGATTTCGGCGGCTATATTTTCGTCATGAACGGATTTTTCCTGTTCGGCACGCTGGCGCCCTTCCTGCGATACGATTCGCGCTATGCGCGCACGATCGGCAAGTGGATGCTGAACGTCGCCAACCAGTCCCGCTTGTTCTATGGGGACGGCCTCCCGGCGGACAAGCAGTCCGGTGCGGACTGGGACGGCGATCCGGAGCATGTGCTTCCCTACGAAGGCATGCGCAAAGAATATGAGGGAAAGACGCCTTATGCCAGCGGCGACGCTACCGTCATCGGGTGGGGGCCGCTCGACTTTTCGATCTACAGCGGCAGCCATGTCGGGTTCATGGGCGCGCTGATCGAGAAGACGAACGTCGAAGGGATTTTGAAGATCGATTGCCTGAAAACGGACTATTATCATAAAAAAGGCATATCCGACTTACTTGTACTACAATCCGTTCGGCTCGGAACAGAAGGTCGAGATCAATGGGCTCGGCCAGAATTCGGTCGACCTCTACGACACGGTGAGCGGACGATTCCTGGCGAAGGCGGCGACTAGCACGGCGACGTTCTCCGTGCCGGCCGAGGACGCGGTCATCCTGGTCGTCGTTCCCGCGGGAGGACGCCAGGAACGCAAAAACGGACAGCTGTGGATCGACGGCGTCTATGTGGCGCCGGCTCCCAAGGCTGCCGTGAATATGCGGGGGATTAGGGACCGTCAGAAGGTGAATCATGTGCTCAAGATCGACGTGGAAGCCGGCGTGCCGGCCGGGGAATCGATCAAGCGGTTCACCTTCCGATTCGGCAGCAAGATCCTTTACGAAGGCGATAAAATACCCAAGCCGCTCTATCTCGATACGCTTTCTTTCCACAACGGCTTTTATCATTTGCGGGTAGAGCTTGAAGCCTCGGGCGGCAGCATCGACTTTTGCGAGATCGGCGTCATCGTCGACAATCCGAGCAACCCGCTTTCCCAACCGAACTAAGGCAGAAGCATGGCGGATGATTGAGGTTCATCGGGGCGTTTGAACTGGACGATGACATCGTTGCGGTTCAGCCCGGCGATCCGCTAAAGGTCGCCGGGCCGGACGTTCAAGGCGTAAAGGCCGCGGATGGGATCGAGATTCATCAACCGATCGAAATGATTCAGGAAACGAGGACGATTCGAATGATCACGTTGCGAAACGCAACCGCCACAGATTTAGAACAACTCGCGCGGATTGAAAATGAAGGATTTTCGCAAGCGGAGGCGGCCTCAAAAGAAGCCTTTGCGGAGAGAATCCGGCTGATCCCCGATACGTTTATCGTGGCGGAACGAGAAGGAGAAATACTCGGCTATATCAACGGTCCGGTCATTGGGACGCCGTACATAACGGACGATCTATTCAAAGAAATCAAGACAAACCCGAAGAACGGCGGCTACCAAAGCATACTCGGTCTGGCCGTGTCCAAGAAAGTCAGAGGCCGGGGAATCGCGAAGCTTTTAATGAAGAAGTGGGAGGAGCTGGCGCAACAAAATGAAAGGGAAGGCATCACGCTTACGTGCAAAGAAGAGTTGGCAGCCTTTTACGAGAAGCAGGGGTTCGTGAATCGCGGCAGATCCGAATCGCAGCATGGCGGCGGCGTCTGGTACGACTTGGTTAAGTTAATCATTTATTAATAAAATTCATGACGAATTTTAAGAATGAACGCGTATGCTGGAGTCTGCAATAAAATTCGATCCCGAAAGAAGGCTGCGGCATGAAGCATAACCGAAAGCTATTCATACCTGCGGCCATCGCGCTTCTAGCCGGTCTAGCATTGATTTTATACGCCTTTTTCGGAGTTGCCCATCAAGGAATCGGGCACGGCGGACCGGTCCCAGGCAAGCTTCCTTCCCGCGCGAGTGGCGGAGAGCACGGAAGCGAGGGCATTTTCAAGACGCTGGGTACGATCGCCGTATGGTGCGCGGCCGTCAGCTATGCATGGCTGCGACTGAAAAAGAAACGCAAATCGCCATCGTCGTTGGTGAAGAAGCTCGTGCCTCTGTTCAACCGGCTTCACCAACCGGCCGCTTATGCGGCACTGATCCTCATTGCCGCTCACGGCATATATTTTCTGACGCAATCAGTCCTTAAGGACGATACGTATACAGGATTAGCGGCATTTGTTTTGTTGCTGTCCTTAGCGGTTTACGGCTACTTGATCAGACGGCTGAAGAGCAAATATACGCGCAAAATCCATTTTGGCCTGGCAACCGCTTTTGGCGCAGCCGCGTTCATTCATGCAGGAGGCTCGGCCATCGTCGCGGGATTAAGCATCTGCGTATTCTGGGGGGCTCATAGAATTCGTTGAACGGAAGTCTTCCTTATCGTAAAGAAGGGCTTTATGCAAAAAACGCTTTGTTCGGGCAAATGCCGAACAAAGCGTTTTTCATTGGCCTGCGTCGCATTCTATAGGTTGACGCTGCTCATCGAAGCTTCCGGATATCGCATGCCGAAGGTCGCGCCGCGCGGCGCGGCATCGTCGATCCGCGCAAGATCCGCGTAGGTCAGCTCGACCTCAAGCGCGCCCGCGTTCTCTTCCAGATATTCGATCCGCTTCGTGCCGGGAATCGGCACGATGTCGTCGCCTTGCGCAAGCAGCCAGGCCAGCGCCAGCTGGGACGGCTCGCAGCCTTTTTCCGCGGCGAGCTCGGCGACCCGATCGACGAGATCCAGATTGCGCTGGAAGTTGTCGCCCTGAAAGCGAGGAGAGAAGCGGCGGTAATCGTCCTCCGCCAGATCCTCGAATTTGCGAATTTGTCCGGTCAGAAAGCCGCGGCCAAGCGGGCTGTAGGGCACGAAGCCGATGCCGAGCTCCCGGCACGCGGCCAGGATGCCGTCCTCGACGTCGCGGCTCCATAGCGAATACTCCGTCTGAAGCGCAGCGATCGGATGCACGGCGGCCGCACGGCGTAGCGTGGCCGGCGCCGCCTCGGACATGCCGAGATAACGAACCTTGCCTTCGCGCACCAGCTCGGCCATCGCGCCGATCGTCTCTTCGATCGGCGTATTCGGATCGACGCGATGCTGGTAGTACAGATCGATATAGTCGACGCCGAGACGGCGCAGACTCGATTCGCAGGCGGCTCTGACGTATTCCGGGCGACCATTGATGCCGAGGTACTTGCCGTCTTCGCTTCGCATATTGCCGAACTTGGTCGCTACCACGACTTTGTCGCGGCGTCCTTTGAGCGCTCTGCCGACGAGTTCTTCATTTTTGCCTACGCCGTACATATCCGCCGTATCCAGCAGGTCGATGCCGAGCTCCAGCGCGCGGTCGATCGTGCGCAGGGACTCCGCATCGTCCCTGCCGCCGTAGAAGTCGGACATGCCCATGCATCCAAGTCCGAGCGACGATACTTCAAGGCCGCTCTTTCCCAATCTTCTTCTTTTCATCCGCCATACCGCCTCTCCTGTTAAAGCTCGTTCAGCTACACCCTTATTATGCGACGATAGGCTCCGGATCGGGTAGCCGGATCGTACCAACTTGTTGCCTAATCCTCCAACCGGGCGGATGGCGCCATCGTTCGGTGATATACTATCCTTAACCAAAGATAAGCCATGGAGGGAAAAGGATGCCGCATTCGCAGGTCGCAGCTCCGCTGTCTCAAGGCGACCATGACGCGCCTTCGCCGGTATACGATCGACCGATCGTCGACACGCTTGCCGAATTGGCCGGTCTGATCGAAAAACATACGGGCAAAGACGGCGTTTTCCAAACGGCCGTCCCCTCGCTTCATTTGATTCGAAGCTCGAAGGCGACGATGCCGGTCCACACGATTTACGAGCCTGCCGTCGTAATCGTCGCCAGAGGCACGAAGGTCGTCATGCTTGGCGGCGACAGCTACACTTACGGACCTTCTGCGCACTTTGTCGTATCGGTCGACCTGCCGGTCACCTCGCGGCTGCTGCAGGCTTCCCCAGAGTCGCCATACCTCTGTCTGCGGCTTGGACTGGATCCGGCCCAAGTGCTCGAAGTGATGAAAGGCGCGGAGCTGGAGGGAGAGGACGCAAGGGAATCGAAGCGGGGCGCGTTCGTCGAACGGACAAGTCCCGCGCTGCTGGACGCTGCGGTCCGGCTCGTTCGATTGCTGGATTCGCCGCGCGAAATTTCTTATTTGGCGCCGCTCGTCATCCGCGAAATGTACTTCCGATTATTAAACGGAAGCCAAGGGGGCGCGTTTAGGCAGATTGCCTTGGCAGGAAGCGGCACGAGCCGCATCGCAGGCGTCATCGCCCGCATCAAGCAGGACTATGCCCAGCCGCTTCATATCGGCGAGCTGGCGAGGATGGCCCACATGGGGCCGTCGTCTCTGCACCGCTACTTTAAGGAATTGACGGCGCTCAGCCCGCTGCAGTACCAGAAACGGATACGACTTCAAGAAGCGCGCCGGATGCTCTTGTCCGAATCCGTGGATGCCGCCGATGCCGCCTACCGCGTCGGCTACGAGAGCCCGTCGCAATTCAGCCGCGAATACGCAAGACTGTTCGGCCTGCCGCCGATCAGCGATATTAAAAGGCTGCGGGAAGAAACGGAGCAGGGGATCTCGGGCTGACGCCTGTTTATCGCAGTCCAGGATATAAGCGTCCGTACTTTTGTCATCATGTGCTTCATTCCAGATGGGAGGCGTAATCGACTATTTCAATGCATTAGCGGCCGATTCCTGAAGGCCGTTTATTTAATTGCATTAATTAATTAAACGAGCGTCCGCTGCAGTACGCGAAGCACTTGAGCGATAAGCCGTCCCGGTAATGCTCAGTATATGGGCGTATGCTTGGACGCGTGACGAAGCGCGCCAATCGAATATCGCTGCCGGCACAGTCACATATCCGCTCCGCCTCCAATATGATGAGCCTAGAAAGCTAAAGAGGTGAGCTCATGGCAGTCGTAAAAGCCAGGCAACAGGATATCGACATGTTGGCAAGGCTGCTTCGCGCAGAAGCCGAGACCGAAGGCGAGATGGGCATGCTCCTCGTTGGAAACGTGGGCATCAACCGGATTCGAGCGAACTGTTCCGACTTTAAAGGAATCCGTACCATTCCCCAAATGATCAACCAACCGCATGCGTTCGAAGCGTTGCAGCATGGTTTGTACTATCAAAGCGCTAGAGATCGGGAACGCCGTCTGGCGCAACGTGCGGTGAACGGGGAGCGGAATTGGCCGGCCGAATTCTCGCTATGGTATTTCCGCCCAGGTTCGTTCGAAAATCCCGGGCCCTGTCCGTCAACTTGGTATGATCAGCCGCTCGTAGGACGATGGAAGAAGCATTGTTTTTATCAACCGACCGTAGAAGAATGCGAAAATGTTTACAACACGTTTTAAAAGGTCATGAACGAAATTCCCCCCTGATGCAGGGTAGGGACATGATTCATGAAGAGCTCGCGGATCGGCTGGACCGGATTAGAGGGTGCTGCATGCGCATGAATGCGAAGTGCCTGGCGGCCAGCCGATTTTCCGCAGTTTGCGCGGCGGACCAATCGACAGCTCGCTATATACTTCAATTGTTCGAATGAAATCCGCGCATCTGGTCATGATAAGGGAAAATTAAACGGGGTATGGAAAATGAGCCGATATCGATTTAAGCTTTGGGGCACCATGATCCTCTGTTTTTTGTTCCCGACTTTAGCGCCGATACATACGCATGCGAACCCGGCGATTCCGATCGTCAAAGATACCGGCCTTATTACGATCGAGGTGTTCCCTCAGCGGCATCGGTTAATGGTTTTCATGGATCATATTCCATACAAAAGCTTCCCGGTTGCGGTTGGCAATCCTTCTACGCCAACGCCGGTAGGAGAGTACGTCGTCGCCTATAAGGGGAAAAATTGGGGTCCTTCGTTCGGGTCGCGTTGGATCGGCTTGAACGTGCCCTGGGGGGCATACGGAATACACGGCACCAACAAGCCGTTCTCCATCGGCCAACATGCCAGCCACGGCTGTATTCGAATGCGAAATCGGGATGTCGAAGAGTTATACGAGATCATTCCTGTCGGGACAAAAGTAACCATATTCGGCCATGTGCTCGGCGAAGCGAATCAAGAGCTGAGATCGATAAGCGAGGGGGATGCCGGCGCTGTCGTTCAGCTCGTTCAAAACCGGTTGCAAAGCGCAGGATATTTCAACGGACCCTGTGACGGCAGGTTCAGGTATTCCACGACAATCGCGCTAAAAAAAATTCCAGCGCCAAAACGGTCTCGTCCCGAATGGCGTCGTCACGCCGACGGTGTACGAAAAATTAGGTTTATTGGAATAACGACCGAGGTGCCATTAAAGCCCGCGTAAATCGCGGGCTTTTTTTTATTGGTCGGCGGCTACTTGAACAATAACATTCCACATACATATCATATAATGTAATATTAGAACTTTAAATCGGAAATTTAACAAGCATAATGCAAATAATCTTGGAATAATTACAAGCCATTCGAAATTTAAGCGTGATATAATGTGACACATTACAAAGAAAACAGCTTTTTGAATAGGAGGACCTGACATGAGCGTTGAAGCCAAACCTTATGATTGGCCTTACGACGAAAAGATCGAGCCAAACAAAACGGCGCTATTGATTATCGATATGCAAACCGATTTTTGCGGCAAAGGCGGCTACGTCGAGCAAATGGGCTACGATCTGTCTTTAACTGCAAGGGCGATCGGCCCCATCACGCGGCTGCTTAAGCGAGTTAGGGAAATACCGGGCTTTACGGTCATCCATACGAGAGAGGGCCACCGGCCCGATCTTTCCGATCTGCCGGCGAACAAGCGCTGGAGAAGCCGACGGGCGGGAGCGGAGATCGGCTCCGCAGGACCCATGGGACGGATTCTGGTACGGGGAGAGCCGGGCTGGGAGATCATCCCCGAGCTTGCGCCGCTGTCGGGAGAACCGATCGTCGACAAGCCGGGCAAAGGCAGCTTTTATGCCACCGACCTGGATTTGATCCTGAAGACGCTCGGAATCACGCACCTGATTCTAACAGGGATAACGACGGATGTTTGCGTCCATACGACGATGCGGGAAGCGAACGATCGCGGCTATGAATGCCTAATCTTAGAGGATTGCACGGGAGCGACCGATCCTTCCAACCACGAAGCGGCGCTTCTCATGGTGCAAATGCAAGGCGGCGTATTCGGCAGCGTATCCGATTCGGGCAAATTGCTTAAAGCTTTGGAATCTTTATAAAAAGGAAAATGGGGGGAATCGCAAATGCGCAAAATGAACGGAAAATGGATGTCAGTGGTTCTGTTATCTTCTATCGTTGCCATTGCCGGCTGCGGCAGCAATACGAATACTAAAAGCGGCAACGTCAATCCGTCGCCGGCCAACGATGCCTCTCCGTCCGCAACGACGGCGGCCGCTTCGACTGCGGCAAGCTCGGACTTGGGCACGCAAAAACTGAAAAAGGTCGTCGTTCGTCTGAAATGGATTAATCAGGCGCAGTTTGCCGGGTTCTACATAGCCAAGGAGAAAGGCTACTACAAAGACGCCGGTCTCGACGTGGATATTCGTCCGGGCGGCTCTGACTTCCCGTCGGTGCAGATGGTGTCCTCGGGAAGCGAGGACTTCGGTGTCACGGGTGCCGACCAAATCCTGATGTCACGCGAGAAGGGGGGCGCCGGTCGTCGCCTTGTCCGTCATTTACCGCTCGACGCCGTTCGTGCTTTTTACGCTTAAGAGTTCCGGAATTACCTCGATGAAGGATCTCGAAGGCCAAAAGGTTGGCGTCAAGCTCGGCGGCAACGAGGAGCTCACGTATCGGGCGATGGTCAACAAAGCTGGCGTTAAGGCCAAATCGATCAGCGAGATGCCCGTCAAATTCGATCTCAGCCCGCTGTTGACGGGGCAAGTCAAAGCTTGGCCGGGCTACGTGATTAACGAAGTCATCGCGGCTCAGGAGCAAGGACAGGAAGTGAACGTCATTTATCCCAGCGACTATGGCATTAATTTTTACGCGGATACGCTGTTCACGACTGAAAAAATGATCCAGAAGGACCCCGAGACAGTCAAAAGCTTCGTCCAAGCGACGATGAAAGGGTGGGATTACGCGATCAACCACCCGGACGTAGCGGCGCAAGTGACGGTCCAGTACGGCGATCAGCTCGATATCGGTCACGAGACGAAAATGATGAACGCCAGCATTCCGCTGCTCGAAGCGGATAAAGGCCCGCTTGGCACGATGGAAGAATCGGAATGGCGCACGCTGCAGGACAGCCTGATCGACGTCGGCTTCCTGAAGAAGAAGCAGGACCTGACCGCGGCCTTTACGAACGAATTCATTCAACCATAAAGGAGAGATAGCCGATGGCGGCCATACGTAGCCTAGCCGAGCCTGCCAGAGATCGCGCCGCAGGCTCCGACTCCAGCTCCAGATCCAACGCCAATCCCAACCTCCATTCGAACGCCATTACGCTTCAGGATTGCTCCCTGACGTTCGGCAGCGTGCGCGTATTGAATCAAGTATCTCTCGATATCCGGAGCGGAGAGTTCATGTCCATTCTCGGACCGAGCGGCTGCGGGAAGTCGACGCTTCTCCGGCTCATCCTCGGCCTGCTCTCGCCGGATCGGGGCGGCGCTATCGTCCATCACGTGCCTCGGGAAGAGATCGGCATCGTCTTTCAAAAACCGGTGCTCATGCCCTGGCAAACCGCGATCCAAAACATCGAGCTGCCGCTTAGCATCGGACCCCAGCGCGCCAAACAATCGAAAGCCGAGCGCCGCGAGAAAGCCGAGTGGTCGCTGGAGCTTGTAGGACTGACGGACTTCCGCAACCACTTCCCGCAGCAGCTGAGCGGGGGGGATGCAGCAGCGGATCGCGATCGCCAGAGCGCTCGCGGCGAACCCGTCGATTCTACTGATGGACGAACCTTTCGGCGCGCTGGACGAATTCACGCGGGAGAAGCTCAACATCGAACTTCTCCGCCTATGGGCCAACCCGGACACGGGGTTGAACACGGTCGTCATGGTCACGCACTCGATTCAAGAATCCGTGCTCATGTCGGACCGGATCGTGATGATGTCGCCGCGTCCGGCCAAGGTCCAAGACATCGTGAGCGTGCCGCTGTCCCACCCGCGGCAGGCGGAGATGCAAGAGCATCCGGAATTTTTAAGCACGGTCAGGGAAATTCGAAAGCAGGTGAAGGCGCTATGACGACCAAATTCAAGGATATGCTGTACCCCATCGCTTTCGCCGTCGGCCTGATTTTGATCTGGGAGGCCGTCGTCCGTCTGTTCGAAATTCCGCTTTATCTGCTTCCGGCGCCCACGGACATCGCCCAAGTGATCGACGGCGAGCTGCTTCGCAACATGGGCGTGACCTTGTACGAAGCGGTGCTCGGCTTCCTGCTCGCGAACGTGCTGGGATTCCTGACGGCCGTTCTGTTCGTCCATTCCCGGCCGGCGGAGAAAGGGATTTTCCCGCTGGCCATCGCGCTCAAGACGACGCCGGTCGTGGCGCTTGCTCCTTTGCTCGTCATCTGGCTGGGAACCGGTTATTGGTCCAAAGTGGCCGCCTCCATGATCATTTGCTTTTTCCCCATACTCGTTAACAGCGTTAAAGGTTTGAAAGCCGTCGAGCATGAGGCATGGGAGCTGTTTTCGGCCTATAAAGGAACGAAGGCGGAGATCTTCTGGAAGCTGCGGCTGCCGACTAGCCTTCCCTATGTGCTGTCCGCCCTGAAAATCTCCAGCTCGCTCGCCATCGTAGGCGCCATCGTCGGCGAATTCGTCGGTTCGAACAAAGGTCTAGGGTATTTGGTACTGTTGTCTTCCTATCATTTAGACACGCCGGTCATGTTCTCGGCGATCGCCGCGGCTGCGGTCGCGGGCCTCATCTTGTTCGGGATTATCGCTTCGGTCGAAAAAAGAGTCATATTCTGGCAAAAGGTGGATGAGGCATGAAGATCTCGGTCGTCCGCGTTCCGGCAGCGTCTCCGAGCGATACGGCATCGCTGCGGGCGCATATCGAAGAAGGAACGATTCATCCGTCTCAGGTGATCGCGGTATTGGGGAAAACGGAAGGCAACGGCTGCGTCAACGATTTCACGAGAGGCTACGCGGTGCAGACGCTTCGCGGCTTTTTCGCCGGGCTGATCGGAGTAGAGGCCGCGGATCGCATTTCTTTTATCATGTCGGGCGGCACCGAGGGCGTGCTCGCTCCGCACTTCACGGTCATTAGCCGTTCCGAAGCCGTGGGCGTGCCGGCCGCCGCCGGATCGAAGGCGCTTGCGGTCGGCGTCGCGCATACCCGTCGCTTCCTCCCGGAGGAGCTCGGGCGTTCCGCACAAATCGCCGAAGTATCGGCGGCCGTCGCCCGCGCCATGGCGGAGGCGCGTATCGAAGCGGCTTCCGACGTGCACTTCGTCCAGATCAAGTGCCCGCTGCTGGCGGACGCGGATATGGCGGACGCGCGGGCTCGCGGAGCCGATGTCGCGGTCGACGATACATATAAGTCGATGGGCTATTCCCGCGGAGCTTCCGCGCTTGGCGCGGCCGTCGCGCTCGGCGAGATTCGTCGCGAGGACATCGGCGACGAAGACGTTTGCCAGTCTTGGGACAAGTTCAGCGAAGTTGCGTCCACGTCGGCGGGAAGCGAGCTCGCCTATTGCGAAGTGATCGTCTTCGGCAACTCGGCGCAGGCAAGCGGCGAGCTGTACATGAGCCACGGCGTCATGGCCGACGCCATCGACGGGAAGCCGCTGCTCGCGATGCTGGCGGACAATCACGGCGCTGAGGTCGTGCAAGTACTCGCGAAAGCCGAGGCAGATCCGACGGGACTCGTCCGCGGCCGAAGGCATACCATGCTCAACGATTCGGACATTAACCATACGCGTCATGCGCGGGCTGCCGTCGGCGCCGTGCTGGCATCGATCGTCGGCGATCCGATGATCTATGTCTCCGGCGGAGCCGAACATCAGGGACCGGCAGGCGGAGGACCGGTCGCCGTCATTTTCCGGCGTACGAATGCATAGCGCTAAGACCAGAAGCGCATAGAAGCAAGACTAGAGACGAGGAGGAGAAGCCGACGATGACTGCCGCACAATTTCCCCTGCGAATGACCGCAGCCTGGCTGCGTGAACAATACGCGGCGTCGAGGCTTACGCCGAGAGACGTCGCGGCAGAGATCGTCCGCCGCGCTCGCGCCGACCGGGACATGAACATTTGGATCGTTCCCCCCGGAGCCGGAGGCGCTCGAGCCTTATTTGAAAAGACTGGATACGTTGGACAAATCGGCGCCCCTGTGGGGCATCCCTTTTGCCATTAAGGATAATATCGACCTCGCGAACGTCCCTACGACGGCGGGATGTCCCGAGTATGCCTATACGCCGGGCGCGCACGCTACCGTCGTAGAAAGGCTGGTCGAAGCGGGAGCGATCCCGCTCGGCAAGACTAACCTGGATCAATTCGCGACCGGACTCGTTGGGACGAGAAGCCCTTACGGCGAGACGCATAACGCGTTGAAGCCCGAGCTCATCAGCGGCGGCTCCAGCTCCGGATCGGCCGTCGCCGTTGCGCGCGGACATGCCGCGTTCGCGCTCGGCACCGATACCGCGGGATCGGGGCGCGTGCCCGCCGCGCTTAACGGCTTGATCGGCTTAAAGCCGAGCCTCGGAGCTTGGCCGACGAGAGGCGTCGTGCCGGCATGCCGGAGCCTGGATTGCGTCACGGCATTCGCGCACGAGCTGGATGACGCGATGCTGGTGGATCGCGTTGCGCGAGGACCGGACGCTTCGGATCCATGGTCCCGCACGATCGTTCGGCGGTCGCCCGAGCTGCCGCGGCGCATTTTGCTGCCCGGCGGAGACTGGCCGTTTTTCGGACCTTATGCTTCGCAGTACGAAGCAGCCTGGCGGCAAGCGGAAAAGAAGGCGGCACGGCTCGGCATCGAGGTGCGGACGATCGATTACGCTTTGTTCGCGGAAGCCGCAGCCGTGCTTTATGACGGGCCTTGGGTCGCCGAACGTTGGGCGGCATTGGGCGCGTTCGTCGAGACGCATCCCGGCGTTACGTTCCCCGTAACGGAGCAGGTGCTGCGCTCCGGTTCGGGCGATCGGCACGAAGCAGCTTCGGTTTTTACGGCCATCCATCGGATCGGGGCATTGAAACTCGAAGCGGCCAAGCTGCTCGAGCACGCCGTGCTCCTGTTGCCGACGGCCGGCGGAACTTGGTCACGCGACGAGGTTAGGAACGACCCGATTCGAACGAATAGCGATATGGGGCGGTGGACGAATCACTGCAATCTGCTCGACCTGTGCGCGGTCGCGGTTCCCGCGGGAGAAGCCGCTCGTGACGTGCCGTTCGGCATTACGCTGTTCGCGGTGTCTGGCGGAGAAGAGATGCTGGCCAAGTTCGCCGATCGTTGGGCCAACCCAACGGAGGAAGCGGAGCAACGTTTGTCCGGTCGCCCTGAAAATCAGGCTGTCACCATACCCGTGGCCGTATGCGGGCTTCACATGAGAGGCTTCTCGCTTGAGCGGCAAATGAAAGACCATGGCGCCGCGTTCGTCCGGGAAGAAAAGACAGCTTCCAGATACAAGCTGTTCAAGCTGCCGACAACCCCCGCGAAGCCGGGACTCATCAAGCAGGAGATAGGCGGCTCCGCGATCGAACTGGAAATTTGGGAGATGCCGCTGGACAAGTTCGGCCGGTTCGCCGCGCTCATTCCGGCGCCGCTCGGGATCGGCAAGATCGAGCTGGCCGACGGCACCGAGGTGTCCGGGTTCGTGTGCGAAGGATACGCATCCGCTAGCGCTGAGGACGTTACGGTTGCCGGAAGCTGGCGGAATGTTTGACCGAAGAATAATAAGAAACCGTGAAGGAGCGCGTCTATATGATCAAAGCGGAGGAAACCAAAGTCGTCGTCGGAGCCGAAATGGAATGGGGCCTCATGCCCGACCACTGGCATTTGTATCACCGGGAAATCGTGAACGCCTCGCAAGCGGACGAACTCGGCGTACGCGTAAGTTCGGTGCTATGGGAGAAAATCGGGGTTGGCGGCGCCGTTCTCCCGCACTATCACGACGTTGCGGAAATTATTCATATCACGGCCGGCCAGGTCAAGCTGCTGCGAGACGGGACTTGGACGCTGTACCAAGCCGGAGATACCTTCCATGTACCGGCCGGGGTCGTGCATTCCGTCGCTTGCGTCGGAGATTGCCCGAGCGAGCAAATCAGCATTTTCCTGCCCGTAGAAACCGATGTGCCTAGCAATTCATACTTTAATACGCATCTCGTCGAAGATGTCTACACCGACAAGCTTGGCCGATGATTAACGACACGTTGGCCTTTACCTGCCGCGATCTGCTGCTGATTCCGAATCTGCAAGGCGCTATCGTACTCGCGGGTCAAAAGGGAATGGATCGGGCGGTCAATCGGGTCAACGTCATGGAAGTGCCGGACGTGATCGATTGGGTACGGCCCGGCGAGTTTCTCGTGACCAGCGGCTTTCCTTTTCGCGACGATCCGGATCGGATCGCCGGGATGATCCCCCCAGCTCGCGGAACGGGGCGTGGCGGCGCTCGGTATTAAAACGAAAAGATATATCGAGGAAATCCCGCCGGCCGTGCTGGAGATGGCGAACCAATACGACATTCCGCTCATCGAGCTGCCGCTTCCGACTTCCTTCTCCGACGTCGTTCGCGAGGTCATGGAGCGGGTGCTGGTCCAGGAAGCGAGGCAGCTGTCGCTGCTTCAGTTCAGATATCAGAAGCTATCGAAAAAGCTGCTGCACGGCGGGGGGGATCGACGACTTTCTGGGCGAGCTGGACGAGACGCTGCTGAACCCCGTCGTCCTGATGGACGGCTCCAACCAGCTTTACTTTTCGCCGATGGCCAAGGCGCTGTTCCCGGGCGCCGAGGATTCGCAAGCGTGGTCTCGGCTTTGCCACGACATCGAGCTTGGCGTCAGCTTTATGACGGTCCGCGATCGGCGGATCCGGGTGTACATATCGAACGAGGACGGCAAGGACAACGAATGCAGCATGCTGCTGCTCGAGTGGAACCGGGAGCTGGATGACGCGGACAAGCTGACGCTGGACCGCATCGGCGTGCTGGTCAGCCTGGAATTGGCCAATCTTCACGCAAGACGCGAGGTCGAATCCAAGTACGTCGACCAGTTTTTGCAGGACTGGCTGACCGGACGCATCGTCACCCGGCAGGACATTCAAGCGAGAGCGGATGCCTGTGGATGCCATATCGCCCGCGACGGCGCGTACAGCGCGATTTACCTCAGACTGTCCGACAAGCACGCGAACCCGAAGCTGCTGTCCAAGGCGACCAAGCAATTCAGGCGGTTCACTACGGAGCGCGAAGGCATCTGGGGAACGCAGCTCGACGGACATATGGTGCTTCTCGTCTCGCACGAGACGGCCGATCATCTGAACCAACAGCTGGCGAAATGTCTTTACAGACTGTCGCAACTACTGGGATTGGAATCCAAAGCGGACGTTTCGTTTTGCGTCGGCGACCCCGTCGACGCAGCCGACGAGGTTAGGCGCAGCTGCGAGCAAGCGCGCAAAATCCATTTGATCAGCTCGATATGCGGCGTTCGCGACGCCTTTATCCGATACAACCAGCTCGGCGTTTACCAGCTGCTTTATTTGCTGCCCGAGTCCGAGCAGGTCAAGGAGTTCCTCGACCGCATCGTTAAGCCCATCGTGGAATACGACGGCAAGCACAACACGCAGCTGCTCAAAACGTTCCAGTGCTACCTGCAGCACAACGAGAACGGCAAGCTGACGGCAGAGTCACTATTCTCGCACTACAACACGGTCGCTTACCGGATCGAGCGCGTGTACGATCTGCTCGGGCTCGACCCGGAAAAGGTAAACGACCGGCTGCAGCTGCAGCTGGCCGTCAAGCTGTACGAGATGAGGCAAGCGCGCTAGCTCGAAAATTTTAATAGGAATGGAATTAAGAATCCGACCGGACGTCGGGTTCTTTTTTTGTTTCGCTTTTCCAAGATTCCCCGACACTGCTCGACATCATTAGGACTTCACGCATCGCCTAAACATGATCCCGACTGCTCATGTAGATGAACAGCGGCCAACATACAATATTACATGGAATATATTAGCAACTTTTAGCGGGAAAGGAGGTTCATCGTTATATCGGCGAAGAATAGCGGCATCCGTTCCCGTTCTACATCATCCAATTGAAGAGGTGATTGTTGTCCATGCTCAAAAAGTCAGTCAATCTGATCGACTTCAAAAACGTCCTGCCGTTCGACAGCGAGCTCTTCGGCGTATACCAGCCGCTGCTCGGATGGAAGTCGGAGCGCACGCTGAAGCGGTTCCGCAGAGGCCACGCGCTCGACCGGCGCAAGCTGATCTCGCTGCTGCAAAGCCGTTACCGCGGCATTTATAAGCTGAGCGGCGTCGAAGGGCATATTCGCGAGATCGAATATATTCATCCCGGGGAGCAGCCCGGCGCGGTCAAGGGCTTCGGCAGCTTTCTGCTCCAGGCGATCGCGGCCGAGCTGCCGCCGCTTGAGCGCTACAAGCCCGACGTGTGGCAGGAATTCATCGACCGGGATAGACTCGACAAACTGCTCAATACCGTCGTCCGCGAGGCTTGCATGAACTGGTACGCCCAGCTGCTGCAGCAGGGCGCCAGCGTGCAGAGGCTCGTTCGTCTCTCGGCTGCCGCGGCTTCGGAAGCGCTCGAGAAAAAGGTAAACGAGGAATCCGTCATCGCGGGCATGCTGCTCTACTTGGCCGAACACAAGCTTTACGACCAACTCCGACAGCTGTTCTACAAAACCGAAGCCGACTTGGAATCGCTCCTGCAGGCGCTTTACGCCAGCGATCCGTTCGAAACGCTGGACCCTAAAAAAGGATCTGGACCGCGTCGGATTGTCCCCGATCGGCATCGTGCATTTGTTCCGGCAATATTTCTTTGAATTCGATACGTTCCTTGGCGCGCCGGTCGGTCATGTCTGGCTCAGTCCCGGCGCCTCCGCCGAGCTGATCGAGGTCAGCACGCGCAAGACGACGGTAGAGCGGTCGATCGAGCAGTCGACGGAGGGCGTCTACCGCAGCGAGCTGTCCACCACGGATCAGGACGAGTTGTCCGACAGCGTGAAGGAGGACAACCGGACGGACACGAAGTTCGGGGCGAACGCCAACGCGAAGGAAAGCTGGATCTGGGGCAGCGCCGAACAGTCGGCGAGCTTCGATATGGGCACGACGCAGCAGAAGGCGCGCGAGCAGTCGCACAAGCATATGCGCCAACAAACGGAAAAGCTGTCGACGGAAATACGCAAAAACTTTAAGTCCGCCTTCAAGACGGTGACCGAGACGACCGAGACGTCCAGCAAGCGATACGTGCTCGCGAATGAAACGGATCAGCTCATCAATTACGAATTCCGCCGCAAAATGCGCCAGGTCGCCGTGCAGGTGCAGGATATCGGTACGTACCTGTGCTGGCAGACGTACGTGGACGAACCCGGCAAGCAGCTAGGCGTGGCGGAGCTGATGCATATCGCGGCGTCGCCGGACGTCGCCAATATCCCGCATCCCGAAGCGATCGTGCCGCCGGGCATGGTCGTGACGGATTATCCGATCGACATCTCGTTCGTGCAGACTTCCGAGGACGAAGGCGACAAGGATGAAGGATACACGGACGGCAAGGAAGAGGACACGGACTTCAACGAAGGCGACATCGAGACGATACAGGCGGACTTCCCGCAGACGGTCTTGGCCCAGCAGGCCGGCTACCGGCTGCAGAAGGTGAGCTTCGATACGTCCGGCTCGGATATCCAGCTATCGGTCAAGGATCTGGCGCAGGCGCCGAACAGTACGGAGGCCAAATTCACCGTGCACGTCAACCACGTGAATTTCCGGGGGGAGCTCGCCGATCCGCGTCATGGCGAAGCTGACCTGGATGCCGGACGAGACGATCGCCAAGCAGATCGAAGACCAGAACGAGGCCAACGTCAGCGCATTCACGGCGAGACTGGAGCAGGAGTATCGCAAGGATTTCGTCGAGGCGGCAAGGGAGCGGATCAAGCAGGCGAGCCGGATTCGCCCCCGCCCCTTTGAGGATCTTCGCGAGGAAGAGCGCATCGTCGTTTACCGCGTGCTGATCCAGGAGCTGCTTACGAAGGGCATTCGGTTCCCGGACAACCGCTCCCGCCATGCCGCGGCCGAATTGCTCAATTCCATTTTCGACGTGGACAAAATGCTCTACTTCGTCGCGCCCGAGTGGTGGAAGCCGCGCGACCATTCCGGCCAGACCTTCGGGACGCTGGTGCCGAACGGTCAGATCGGCCCCGACGGACAGCCGGTCATGGTGCCGGACGTCGCATCGAGCATTCCGGCAGACAGCCTGACAGGTTGGGGCGGGATGAATGAGTATCGCGACGATAATTACTACATCACGGACGAGTCGGATCCCGCGAAGCTCGGGAGCTCGCTCGGCTGGCTGCTGCAGCTGGACGGCGATAACCTCCGCAACGCGTTCCTGAACGCGCCATGGGTCAAGGCGGTCATACCGATCCGCCCCGGCAAGGAGAAGGCGGCGATGAACTGGCTGAAGCAGGTGGAAGGCATGAACGGCATCGGCCCGACCGATATGTACGGCGGAAATGAGCAGGATCTGCAGGGCAAGACGATGCTGGAGGTGCTGGACCTGCTGTCCGAGAAGGTCAAGGCGAAGCACGACAAGTCGATCCGGACGACGGATTATCCCGATCCCGATCAGCCTGGAGATGCCGCCAGCACGGTCAGCGCGACGCCGGTCGACAAGGTTTACGAGCATGGCTTCTACCCGCTGCAGGGCGGCTTCCGGGCCCAGATGGGCGACGACTTTGAAGTGTTCGATCAATGGATCGAGGTGCTGCCGACGGATCAAGTGGTCGCGGTCGAAGTGAAATACGACCCGAAGACGGGGAGACAAATCTAATGGGCAAGCCGAGCGGTCCGCCGAAGCCCAAGACGGCGAAACCAGCCAAAGGCGCCAAGCCCAAGAAGCCGGCCAAACCGAAGGCGGCGCCGATCGCCCCCGTTGCCAAACGCAGCATGGACGACATGCCCGCGGAATCGCTCGAGGCGTTAAAGGAGCGGGAGGCTGCGATCGAAGCCTCCGTTCCCGGTATCGTCAATCCGGCGAAGGACGCAACGGTCGTGCTGCTGTCGCCTTACGGGTATTTCCGCGTCGTGAAGTTCGACAATCAGGGCAATACGGCGGATCGGCAATATTACCTCTACTTCACGAACAAGAAATCCGGCGGGGTATTCGAGGTGCACGGCACGATCGCATGGACCTATATGAACCAGGTGCCGAGGCGCGACGCCATCGAAGATTTTCCGATTCAGGATACGGCCATCGTGAGCGCGACAGCGCAGGACAGCTTGTCGGCGTTCAGCCGGTACGCGCTGCTATGGACGCAGGCGTCAAACGGCGTGACGACGCGCAACTACGCCGATTACGCACCGCTCGACGAGAAGGCCTTCGTCTCCTGTACGAGGGAATTCGATCCCGGATTCCCGTCGACGCTCGTCTACAAGAACTGGAAGGGCGAGAAGACTTCGCATTACAAGACGAGCCGGTTCATTCGGGAGTCTGGCATGCCGACGCAGATTCTGCTTCATGAAACGGCAACGTTCGGCAACCTGAATATTTCGGGCGTGCGCAAGGAGAAAACTTATTATCCGATCCCTCATTTCTGCGTCAACGAGATCGACAAGAGCGGCAGCGGGCACGTGCTGCAGTTCGTCGATATCGCCGAGAAGACGTATCACGGGGGAGCTGCTGAACGATCGAGCCGTCGGCATCGAATTCGTCAACGAGCCGATTCAGGAAAAGGACCATGCGGATCTGAAGAACAGCAAGCGAGGGATTTTCCTGAATACCGTCTTGGACAAATATCCGAAGCTTCACATCCCGCTGGAGTTCGACGAATCGATGACCGACCGGACGTTGACCGTGAACAAGACGGATCTGCTTAACTGGGACGCGCTGAAGTCGATCGAGGTCGGCGCGGCCAAGACGAAGGCGGCGACGGAGAAGGACGGGGTCGTGACGCTGCGATTCGTCAAGTCCGACAAGTTCGAGCATCTGGCGAGCCTGATGCGGCTATTGCAGAACAAGGGCGGATTCCCCGGGCTCGACATCGATGCCGCGGAGCAGCACCGGTCCGTCGTGACGAGCGACAAGAAAAAGGTGTTCGTTTTCCAGCACGGGTACGAGGGGAACGAGAAGGAAAAGTTGTTCCACTATGCCGTCGATATCCGGCAGCGCGGCATTTATACGCATGGCCTGATCGGCGGCCATCACGACGGGTATCTGCAGGGACTATACATGTACTTGAAGTTGATCAAGAAGCTGGAGCCGCTCGCCTGCCTGCAGACGATGCTGGATTTGCTAGCCAAGAGCAAGCTGCCCAAGGGAACCAAGCGGCCGGCGATCAAGCTGAAGGAAGTGCTGACGGTGACAAATGGGAGAGAGGAGGTGCCGAAGACGCCGAAGGAGATCACGATCACGAGCTACGTAGAGCTGTCTTAAGAGCGCCGGCTGCCACGCCAGTTAAAATGGGCAGCTCCAAAGCCAACCTGAGCAAGCTGAGCGGGTTCACGCTCGGAAAGCCCGAGGAATAAACGAAAGAGGACGGCGCCTTAGCCTTAGGGCGCCGTCCTCTTTCTATTCATTCAGTGCGAAACGATGGTCGCTGCCGGCGCTTTCCCAGACTTGACGCGGGCTTTGCTCCAATCCAGCTTGACGTACCGCCAGCCGTTGGCCAGCGCGGACAGCACCATGTTGCTGCACAGCGCGATCCAGGCGCCGACTTGGCCGTAATCGAACACGACCGTGAGCAACAGCGTGCCCGGAATGAAGATGATCCAGTTCAGGACGAACGCGATGCGGGACAGATAGTTCGTGTCGCCGATGCCGCGCAGCCCTCCCCCCGAAAATAATGCCCGTCGTATTGAACAACTGGATGAACGCCGCCAGATGAATGAGCGGAATGACGGCCATGTATACGGCTCGCTCCGGCGTATACAGCTTCGCGATCGGAAGCGCGAAGATGAACATCAGGATCGAGATAATCACCATGAGCAGGACGCCCAGTACGACCGTCATGAATCCGAAGCGTTTCGCCTCCGCGTGCCGTCCTTTTCCGATCTCTTGTCCCGTGCCGATCGTCGCTGCCGCCCCGAAGCCGTTCGACGGCATGAACCCGAACGACAGGATGTTCAAGGCGATCTCGTTCGCCGCGATGGCGACCGTCCCCAGGCGCGAAATGCACATAGTGAATACGAGCATGCCGAGACTATAGGACAATTCCATCATGCTGAGCTTCGCGCTTTCGAAGACCATCAGCTTAACCTGCTTCCGTTCGATTCGTTCGAAGTTGCGCGTCAGCAGCGTAGCGTTTAAGTAGCCATAATGGACCCACAGACACAAGCCGAACGTGACGATCTCCGCGATCAATACGCTCCATGCGGCGCCTTGCAGCCCCATGTCCGGGAATCCGTATTTCCCGTAAGCCAGTACGTAAGTCAGCACGACCACCAGGCCGCTGTTGATGAGCGCGAGCGTCATCGGCGTCTTGGTGTCGCCTATGGCGCGAAGATAAGCGAAGAACGCGCCGCTGAAGATGCCGAACGCCAGCGCGATCATCCGGAGCAAGACATAATCGGTACCCAGCGAGACGATCTCGTCGTTCAGCCCCATCGCACGGAGGATGAGCTCGGGCGCGAGCAGACTGCCCGCCAGCAGAATGACGGCGAGCGCGCCGGTAAGCGCCAGCGCGATTTGCATCCGCTGATTGGCGAGGCGCATTTCGCCTGAGCCGTAATTTTGAGCGACCAGATAGTTGATCGCGTTCTGTATGCCGGCGCACAACGCCCACATGTTGTAGATGAGAATGTTCGTCACGCCGACGACCGCGATCGCGGCCGCGCTCAGTTTTCCGACAATCATCAAAATGAGCAAGCCCGTAAAGGTCATGGACGAGAACGTTGCGATGGACGGTAAAGCCAGATTCAAAATTCGTTTTGCCAATTGCACTTCTTTATGCCTCCTGCGTGTTGTTGTTCTCGTTGAATTCCAGTCCGTATCAAGCAGACATAGGCTCTATTATAAACCCGTGTTCACAACAATTCCTAGCGGGTTTTGCAACCTTTTTTGCGCGTAAGAACAATTTCTTTCAAAAAGCTGAGTTCATCCATACACGATTTGCCGCAACGGAGCGTTCTCTCCGAATGGACATCAGCCAATTTTAGACGAGGGATGATAGACGTCCACTAGGAATTTATCCCCTGTGCATATGATGACTTCATCAAAAAACGGCTAGGAGGACTCATATTGATCGGAGCTGGCGTCTCAAGGCCATTGGACTACTACTTCTGGATGAAAGATTGGGCGGCAAACTCCGGATATGCCCTCTCGGATGTATATTGCCCGATTGCGCTGGATGCTCAGTTTAACGCTTTTGTAGCTGCCATACCTGGCGGCAGGGTCTACGGAGACGACGGAACCGTCATTTCGCCTGATAATTGTCTCATTTGGGAAGTTTCCTACGACTGGGGCAACGATCCGAAGAAACATCCGATTTTTCTCCAGAATAACCTGCCGCCCCCCGCCTATGTGCCGGGCAATATCGTCGTTCTTACCAAAGTGGGCGCCTCCAATTTTTATCACTGGATGTACGATGTGCTGCCGCGTATTTATTTGCTCGCCTGCAGCAGGCTGCCCGTCGATAAGTACGTCGTTAGCAAAGACCTGCAACCCTTTCAGTTCGAGACGTTAAGGGCGATGGGGATTAGCGAGGACCAACTGATTCACAGCGGCAACGATTTTCATATGGAAGCCGAGCGTCTGATCGTGCCTTCGATCGGATTCGGCCAGAAGTGGGTTTACCATTTTTTAAGAAGCGAATTTCTATCCGTCGAGCCTCGGCCTACGCGAAAATTATACGTTAGCCGTACGCAATCCATCGGACGAACATTGACGAACGAAGCCGAGGTCGTGGCGATATTGCAATCGCTCGGATTCGAAACCGTCTATCCGGAGCAGCATTCCGTAAGCGAACAAGCTAAGCTCTTCTCGGAAGCCGCCTACGTCATCGCTCCGACCGGCAGCGCATTGACCAACTTGACGTTCAGCAGCCACCAAACCAAGGTGCTGGAGCTATTTTCGCCTAACTTTATCGTGCACGATATTAAGCGCATATGCGGATACGGCGGATTGGAGCATCATTCGCTCATGGGCGTCGGAAGCCGGCCGCCGAAGTATGAAGGAATCCCTTGGTATTGGTACGGCCTGGACGATATTACGGTATCCACTTCCGAGTTGATCGCGGTTTGCAAGCAAATGGGCTTATAGACCGCGAATGCCGAAGATGATCCTTTTTTATAGAAGGAGGGAACGAAATCCATGAAAATACTCCTGGCTACTTACTGGGGGGTTGCCGCATATCGGGGGCGTGGATCTCTACGTTCGGCAGCTAAAAAACGGACTTGAGCGAAGAGGGCACAAGGTCGATATATTGAGCCGTCTTCCGGATGGAAGTGGTTATTCCCTTCTGAATAAGGGCGCAGCGGTGCTCAGAAGCGCGATTCACCCGCTCGTCGAAGCGAATGCGAAGGGCTATTTTGAAGATCATATTCCCGATTTGGATCCCCTTATTCAAGAATTGGAAATCGAGCGGTACGCTTATGAATTAGGAGCGGCTTACTTTGACGTCGGCTCCTATGATCTCATTCATGCGCAGGATATTATCTCGGCCAAGGCATTATCCCGCATCAAGAAGCCGGATACCGCGCTGGTCACGACCATCCATGGCTATTGGGCCGGCGAGTGGTTTCTTACCCTCCGCGAACAGCGGATGCTGGATGACCCCGCTCGAAGAGAAAGGCTTTGGCAGTATGCCGGCTTTCGCGAGCAAAGCGGCCTGATTCCTGCCGATGCCGCTACGCTGCCCACGAACTGGATGAGAGATATTATGAGCAATGATTTTGCGGTACCGCTCGAGAAGCTAACCGTCGTGCCAAACGGCATCGATATTGGAGATTTTATGAAGCGGATGAATGCCGGAACGACTTTCCGGTGCCCGCACGATAAAAAAAGCGATTATCTGTTCGGCGAGACTTGATACGATCAAAGGCCATAAGTACCTCATTCGCGCGCTGGCCCGGTTAAAGCAAGACCGGGACGATTGGGTATGCTTGCTGGTCGGAAACGGAGGATTGGAATTTAATCTTCGCGAGTTGGTGAAGGTCCACGGCATCGAGGAGAACGTGATGTTTATGGGGTTGAGGGGGAGACGTGCCCGCGCTGCTGGGCCATTCGCATATTTTTGTACTTCCCAGCCTGCAAGACAATCATCCGTATGCCGTCATGGAGGCGCAAGTCGCAGGGAACGCGGTCATCGTGTCCGATGCCGGCGGGATGCCTGAAATGGTTAATCACGGCGTGACGGGTCTGGTATTCGAGAAAGGCAATGACGAACAGCTATACCAACATTTGCGGACCTACATGAGCGACGAGCCGTTCCGCCATTATGTAGCGGAAGAAGCCAAATCGTTCGGCCACGCACACTGGTCGTTAGATCTGATGATGGAGCGAATGCGAGGTATTTACGAAACGGCGCTGTCCCGGAATAGAGGGGGAGTTCGTGTGTGAAAATCTTGCTGTTCTCCCATCTCAGCGGGGCAAGCTATATTACCGGCGCCGAAAAATATTTATTTCTCTTCGCGCAGGAGCTTTCTTCGGCAGCGGAATGCACGTTGTTCGTTCCCCAAGAAGGCATCTTGAAGGCGAACGCGGACCGGGCAGGCATCCCGACCCGGATCGAATCCATCCCGCTGATGTGGAATCTCTACGTTCCAGACGAACGAATCGCCCTTGAAGAGGCTGCGATTCTGGCCGAAAACAAGCACGCCGGGCTCATCCTGCTGCTTCAACAGTATCGGCCCGATGCGGTCATTGTGAATACCTGCGTGAACGCGCTCCCCGCGATCGCCGCCAAGGAGCTTGGCATTCCGGTCGTTTGGATGGTGATGGAGAACATTGATCGGAATGAATATACGATGCAGTCCGTTCAATTGATCCATCGGTATTCCGATCTCATCGTACATGTATCCGACCATTCGCGATCTTGCTTCAGACCGATCGTCCCCGACGATAAACTGTTGCTGCTGCCGCCCGCTTCGCCGGAGAGCGAGCCGGGTCGGGCTTCGAGTCCGCAGCTGCATGAATATAGGGCATGGACAGAAGGGATGCCTCCTCATCGTTTTCTGATCGGCTATATTTCGGCGGGCATTCAACGTTCGAAGGGGCTGCACCACTTTCTAGCTATGGCACTTAGGTTATGCGAAGTGCGCAAGGATCTGTGCTTCCTTTGCGTCGCCGGATCGGTTGGCGATTACGAATACGAACGTCAATGCCAGTCGATGGTAGAGCAGTCGGCCTTTCACGATCGTTTCCGATTTGCGGGCTTTCAGTCTGACTTAAGCAGCCTCTATCCGAGCCTAAGCGCGGTCGTGATCCCAAGCTTAGTCGACGAAGGATTCGGGATGGTCGCGCTGGAGGCGCTGCTGCATGGCACGCGTACAATCGCCTATCGTTCCGGAGGGCTTAGCGAGATTTTGACGGCAGCGGGCCAAGAGCATTGGCTCGTAGAAAAGGGAGACATCGACGGCTTGTACGGCAAGGTAAAATCCGTACTTGAGCAGCCATCCGACGCCGTCGACATCCGACGCGTCACCCAAGCGTTCGGGATCGATGCCTACAAATCCAGATTGGCAGCCTTTCACAATACGTTGCGCATGCTCGATCTCGAGGCGAACGAACGCAGAAAGGCTGCCTTTCGGCCTTTAAAGCAGCACCGAGTCTACATGGGAGATCGGACGCAGGTGAGATACGTGCTGCGAAGAGGGATGAAGCTGCGGGTCGCCTCGCAGTCGAACGGCGTTCGCCAACGCCGCGTGCTCGTCGTTCCGGAATCCCGGTTATACGCGTACCCTTCGGGCGAAGACATTCAGTACGAATCCGCGCGTTCGGTATCCAAGCGCCGAGCGAAAAGAAAAAGCGCGAAAAGCAGGGCTAAAGCTTACAAATCGCGAAAAAGAAAAAAATTACCCTTAAAGGGATTACCGAGACAAAAACGGCGTCGAAAGTCCCAGCATCGCCTAAGGCAAAAAACGAAAAAATAAAAGGCATATGCCGTTTGAAAAGCCCCCCCTTTGTCGCCAAAGGGGGGCGGAACTTCGTTAATGGAATTGTCTCATATGGTTGATAACGTCAATATCGGGGGCCTTATAGCCAGGAGGCAGCCCTGCAACGATGCGATCCCATACCGCGCTGTCTACCTGCAAGTGTTCGGTTTGCCCGGGATGAAGAAATATTCCGTTATACTGGTTACCGGAGACAAGATGGTCAGGCGTCAGCCGTACTCTTCGCGTTCGTTTTTTGCCGACAGACTTCGTTCGCGAATTTCGAGGCGTTCTCGATCTCTTCCTTGACGTTCTGCGGGATTTTCGCCTCGGCACAACCCGATTTTTCCGCCTGACGGAAACCTTTTTACCGATTCGTCTGATCCTTTTCCCTTTGAGCGGGTTTGCTCTTCTTCGTTTTTGTTTGGCCATATCCCATACCTCCGTCTATTGGTTAAGTGCGCGATCGTATACGGCGACGACCCGATCCGTCATCGCATGAAGCGACCAATGACGTAATCCGCTTGCCTGAGCCTGCTCTCCCAGCCGCGTCCGAAGCGCTTCGTTACTCAGCACGTCGGCCAATTTGTCGCATAACTGCCCGTCGTCTCCGGAAGCGAAGATCAATCCGGTTTCTCCGTCTTTGACCATTTCCGGAATGCCGCCCGCATTCGATACGATGACCGGCTTGCCTGCGGCATGGGCTTCCATGATGGAATAAGGAAAATTGTCCTGGAGGCTCGGAAGCACGAAAATGTCGGCCTTTTTCAGTAATGCAGGAACGTCTTCTCGATGACCCAAGAAAAGGACATCGTTCTGAAGGCCGTATTCTGCCGTCTTTGTCCTTAAATGAGCATCCAGCTGTCCGTCCCCGGCCAACCAGCAAACCCAATCTTTTCTGACGTTCTTTAAACGGGCAAGCGCCTTTAATAAGACCTCATGTCCTTTTACCGGGTCAAATCGAGCGCAGCATAAAATAATCAGCTTTCCTTCCGGGCGGGACAGATCGGCGGACGCATTCAATTTGCCCAAGAACTCCTCCATGTCCATCGCGTTCGGCACAACGGTCATTCGGTTGCCTGGAACGTAGAAATCCCTAATCATGATTTGCTTCAGCCATTCCGTCGGCATGATCGTCTCCTGGCTCCCCATTATGCCGAGGTGTTCAATGAATAAATAGTACTGCCAGAGAGGCGTACGCACGTAATTCCCGTCCAGCAGACCATCCGCTTGAAGCCGGGCGAGATTCTCGGTGGAGAGACAGCCGTGAATGGTAGCAATTCGTTTCGTGCGGGGATGCGCCACGCGGGCGAATGCCCTAGCGGCGATTACGTCTTGCGCGTGAACGATGTCATAGGTCGCGGCACCGAAAAAAGCGGCGGCAGCCTCATAGCCATATCGATCGATTTCCATATTCCTTATCGTTGCATCTATGCCAGGGAGATGTCTCGCAAAATAAGCATTCGTTTTTGCTGAAATGAACGGCAGCAGGCTGCTTTTGCTTAGATACCAGCCCTTATTCGGCATATGAAAACCCGAATCGTCAGGCGCTTTCGCGAATAAATCGACCTCATGCCCCAGCGCTTCCAACCCGCGTTTCAATTGATGCATATACTTTTCCAATCCGCCTACGGAAGGAAGCCCCCAATAGGTCGCAAGCAAAATGCGCATCGTGATTTTCCTTTCTGGTCTATCGTCTTTCTATGTGTATGTTCAAATGCTCTGTTTCGAAAGGGATAGATGCCTCATTTGGAAGCCGCGCGCCGGAGGACAATATCCTATTTTCCCTAAAGTCAGGCTGCTAACCAGCGCTTTGTTCTTGCGAGGTGAGTACGATGTGTTAGGAGATTTAAGGGGGGGAGGTCAAGGGATGAAGCTGAATGAATCCTACAAAGTCGCCGTCATCGGACTCGGATATGTCGGGCTCCCGCTAGCACGGCTATTTATCGAGAAGGGTCACACCGTCTTCGGAATCGACAAAGATGAATCTAAAATCCGCAAGCTTCAGACGATGCAGCCTTACTTGTCGGATATGTCTCGTAATGACCTGAAAACGATGTTCGCAAGTCACCGGTTTCATGTCGGCACCGCGTACGACACCATTTCCGAGGCCGACTGCATCGTTCTTTGCGTCCCGACGCCGACGAACGAGGACTACCAGCCCGACCTGCGTTTTGTTTTTAGCGCCATGAGACAGGCATTGCCGTTTTTGCGGCTAGGCCAATTGATCGTGTTGGAGAGTTCGACCTATCCAGGCACGACGGATGGGGAGCTTAAGCCGATCATCGAACAACGGGGATTTCGGGTAGGCGAAGATATATTCCTGGCTTATTCTCCGGAGCGGATCGATCCCGGACGCAGCCAACTGACATTGCAATCAATCCCTAAAGTGATCGGCGGGGTTACCGCAGCCTGCACGCGATACGCGGAACGGATCTATGGGACCCTATTCGATCAAGTCGTCACCGTCTCGAACGCCAAAACGGCGGAAATGACGAAACTGGTCGAGAATTGCCAACGATTCGTAAACATTTCGCTAATGAACGAACTGCTCAAAATAAGCGAAGCGCTGGGCATCAACCTCTGGGAGGTCATCGAAGCGGCCGGAACGAAACCCTACGGCTTCATGAAATATTATCCCGGTCCGGGAATCGGCGGACACTGCATCCCCGTCGATCCGATGTATCTCCTCTGGAAGGCCAAGCAGCATGACATCGAATTGCCTTTTATCTCGTTAAGTCATCGCGTTAACGTGGAGATGCCCGGGTATATCGCAGGCCGAATGGCCAAGAGCTTATCCCCGTTGAAGCTGGATGAATCGAATATTTTTGCCATCGGGGTCACGTACAAGCGGGACGTGAACGATCTAAGGGAGTCCATGGCCTTGAAGGTGGTTGAATCGTTGCTGGCGCAAGGGGCGAAAGTCAGCTTCTACGACCCCTATATTAACGAGATTACTGTCGCGGGCACGACGCTGAAGCGAAGCCCGTTAACGCTGAGAACGATCAAGCAGAAAGACTGCCTGCTCATTCTTACGGATCATTCTTCCATTCAGTACGAGGTTCTCGCCAAGCACGCCAAGCTGATCTTCGACACGCGGAACGCCACGGCAGGCGTACGGGACAAAAAGAATATCGTCCTGCTCTAATATCGGACAGGAGGAGGGCATCGTTCATCATGAAGCTGCTTGTAACCGGAGGAGCGGGGTTCATCGGATCCCATCTGGTAAGCGCGCTGCTGCAGCAGGGCCATACGGTCTGGACGTTGGATGACCTCTCGGCTGGGAGGAGAGAGCTGCCGCCGGGTTGGGAGCACAACAAAAATCATATCTTCATTAAAGGCTCGATCTTGGATCGGGACGTATTGAAGCTGTGCATCGATCAAGTCGACGCCGTGTTTCACCTTGCCGCCATTCTAGGCGTGAAGAACACGGTGGAATCGCCCAAAAAAGTGATCGAAGGAAATCTGGACGGAACGAGGAACGTCCTTGAGCTTGCCTATGAACGGGGGGATCAAGGTCGTCTTCGCCTCGACTTCTGAAATCTATGGCAAAAATACGGAGCTGCCATTCTCGGAAACTTCGGATCGCGTATACGGCGCGCCTTCGATACATCGCTGGTGTTATGCCACGGCCAAATCCATCGACGAACATCTTTGCTTCGCCTATGCGGAGACGGGGCTGCCGGTTACCGTCCTTCGTTATTTCAATGCCTACGGTCCCGGCCAGACGAATTCGCGTTACGGCATGGTCGTTCCCCCGGTTTATTCAAGCGGCGCTGGCGGGCGAAGAACTCCAGGTATATGGCGACGGCACGCAATCCCGCTGCTTTACTTATATTGACGACATGATCAGAGGCACCGTCAGCGCGCTGAAGCCCGAAGCGAACGGACTTGCGTTCAATATCGGTTCGAATCGCCCGATTCAGGTGCTGGCGCTCGCTCGCATGATCATCGCCATGACCGGGTCGACCTCTTCCGTTCAGTTGGTCCCCTATGAAAAAGCATACGGCAAAGGCTACGAGGACATGAGAGCGCGAATTCCGGACTTAACGCGATCGAACGGTATCCTTGGCTTCGACCCGCAGGTCGCTTTGGAGGAAGGATTGGCCAGGACGATCGCCTGGTCCAGGAAGCATAAGACGTAAACCGCCTGTCCGAAGGGAGGCTCGGCTGAAGCATGACAAGTAGTCCGCTGGTTAGTGTCGTTATTCCATGCTACAACTACGGCAAGTACTTGAATGCGACGATCGATAGTGTATTGTATTCGACCTTTCAGGACTTTGAGATTATTGTCGTGGACGATGGCTCGAACGATTCGGCGACCGTCGAAGTCATCAAGTCGCTAAAGGATAAACCGAAGACGCGCATCATTAGGCAATCTAATAAAGGGGTGGCTGCGGCCAGGAATAACGGCATCGCAGCCGCGAAAGGAAAATACATTTTACCGCTCGACGCAGAAGATTTGATTCATCCCACCTTCATCGAGAAGGCGTTCTGGATCATGGAATTTTATCCCCAAGTCGGTTTTGTCTCCAGTTGGGTCCAAGCCTTCGGCACCGAGAAGTGGACGAACGACTCGCCGCAATATAACTTTTATAACCAGCTGTTCCATAATCACGTTTGCGGAACGTCGGTTTTCCGGAAAGAGGCCTTTATTCAAGCCGGAGGGTACAAAAGCGGTTTTGTGGTCATGGGCTACGAGGATTGGGATTTTTGGATTTCGCTTGGCGAGAAGGGTTGGTATGGCTTTCAAATCTTCGAAAGGCTCTTTTACTATCGAAGGCATGGCCGATCGATGATTCATCAAGCGATCGAGCACCATGACGAGCTGGTCAAACAAATCCAAGGCCGTCACCCGGCGCTTTACCACCTGAATAATTTAGAAAAGCTGAGACAAACGTGGAACGATTCGCCGGTGCTGCAATTGACGCCGCTGCTAGCGAAAAACAGCCCTTGGCACAGCTACCCGATCAAACCGATGCACCACAACCGAAAGCGTTGGCTGCTGATCATGCCTCTTATTCGCAGAGCGCAGCTCCAACCGGCGAGCCTGAATTTCATTGACGGCTTACATGCGGACCACCATGCGGTCACGATGGTCGCGACTCAATTTTTAACCGGTTCGAACATGGAGGAATTCGACTGGCTGACCGACGATATTTTTCACCTATCGTTATATGTGCCTAAAATCGAGCTTAAGCTCGACATGATGGAGAGGATGATTTCAAAACTGATCGTCTCTCGCGGCATCGAACGCGTTTTCCTGCTAAGTTCCCGGCAAGGGCATTATTTGAGACCATATCTCGCCAAAAGCTTTCCGAACATACCGTTTGATATCGTAGATTAAGGGAGAGGGTTATATGGAATATATCGATTATCGGTATTTTACGAAAGATTTCTCCTATGAAAAGTATATGCTGACGATCGATGAGGTCATTGAATGCATCGATACGGCTGTCCAGCAGCGCAAGCCTTATTCGCTCGCGAGATTCGGCCACGCGGAGATTGCCGAGCTGCGGGAAATTCCCGATTTGTATCAGAACATGACCTATTACCGCCACTATAACGGATTAGAAAACCAGGACGTTCGCGTCGAACTGATCAAGGCGTTCCTGTCCGCGACGACGGTAGGCGTTCTGCCCACCTTTGCGGACATGTCGGGCGCAGCGCAATCCAGACAAACTTTCGTCAAGCTAGGCCTCGGCTTTCATACGATTTGTTCCGCTTGGATTACGCACCGAATCGCCGAGCTGCCGAACTTCTGGAATTGGATGAAGCAGTATCGGGTCATGCTTGTAGGCAGGAGAGCGGAGGAAGCGGCGCCGGTATTCGGCAGGAACGGCGTGCATGTCGCGGGCGCGGTCGATCTGGAAGGATATGCGCAGCTGGAGTCCGCTTACGAGCAGATCGCCGGCAACGATGACTGGCAGATTGCGATTATATCCGCGGGCGTTCCCGCTACGATCCTCGCCCCTCGACTGGCAGCCACGACGGGCAAAGTCGCGATCGACTTTGGCCATGCGCTCGATTTGATCCTGGACGGCGAACGGTTCGATTTCGAAGCGTTGGTCAAAAAGCTGGGAGGCATGGGATGAATGCCGAAGTAACCGTTCTGATCCCGACCTATAACAGCGGAAGCTTCCTCCAAGAAGCGCTAAACAGCGTATATAGTCAAACCTACGCCAATTGGAAGCTCATTATCGTCGACGATGCCTCCACGGATACGAGTATTTCGCAGCTCCGCCCTTTGTTGTCGGACAACCGCGTTACCTATATTCGCAATGGACAAAATCTAGGCCAATCCAAAAGCATGAATCTCGGATTGGCGGTAACGACGACGCCTTACGTGATCCAGCTGGATGCGGACGATTTGCTGTTTCCTTATACGCTTGAAGTGCTGGTGGCCGAAGCCCGGAAGCAGCCGGAGCACGTGGGGCTTATCAGCGGCAATATCAATTCGGTTTCATTCGATGCGAACGGGAACTTTTATTTCAATATTTTGACTAAGAATCGCTCCTTTCAGGATAAATACGATTTTCTTCTCTCCAACATGTCGCAATGGCCTCGGTTTTACCGGACCTCCACGCTGAAGGCCATCGGCGGCTGGCCGACGGACGATCCGTTCGAAGGCAGATACATGGAGGATAAGCGTGTTCTTATGCGTCTTATCGAGGTCGCTCATTTCCATTGGATCGACGTGCCGCTGTACATCCATCGGCGTCATGAGCGCAACCAAACGAACTTGGTCGACATCTACCGGCAAATTACCGAATGGAACATTCGCGACGCGCTTAAACGGTGGGGCGACGAGTTCGATCCGGTCTTTACGGTCGATCAAAACGGATGGATTAAAATCGTAGATGTCATTCGCAAATAAATACGTTCGCCGTGAATAAGCAGGAGCGCCGCGCTTGATGCTTCCTGCTTATTTACAATGCTTGACGGCAGGGATCGATCATTTCACGGCAATGAAAAAAACGCTCGGCGCCAGGCGCCAGCGTTTCAATAGCCATGATGCGGAAGAAGCATTAATCCGAATAGCCTTGAGGGTTCCCGGATTGCCAACGCCATGCGTCTGCGCACATGTCCTCCAGCGTCTTTTCTGCGCGCCAGTCAAGTTCCGCCGACGCTTTCTGCGGATCTGCATAGCTCACGGCAACGTCGCCAGGGCGCCGGTTCACCACTTGATAAGGCACGGACCTGCCCGACATGCGCTCGAACGTATCGATAAGCTCGAGCACGCTGTATCCTCTTCCGGTCCCCAGATTATACGCGTCTGCTCCTGTGGTGCGTATAACTTTCTGCAATGCCTTGACATGGCCTCGTGCGAGATCGACCACATGAATGTAATCTCGGACGCCGGTGCCGTCAGCCGTCGGATAGTCGTCGCCGAAGACGTTCAGAATGTCAATGTGGCCCGCAGCAACTTGCGTTAGGTAAGGCATGATATTGGTTCTCAGACCCGTCGGGTCTTCTCCGATCCGGCCGCTCGGATGGGCGCCGGTGGGATTGAAATAGCGTAATAAAGAGATGCTCCATTCCGGATCGGCAGCGGATAGATCCCGCAAAATCTCTTCAACGATCAGCTTCGTCCGGCCGTAAGGGTTGGTCGCCTGAAGCGGCTCATTCTCCCGAATCGGAACCCGCTTCGCATTCCCGTAGATGGTCGCGGAAGAGCTGAAAACCATATTTTTAACGTTATGCTTTTGCATCAGTTCGCATAGGATCAGCGTCCCGGTAATATTGGTACGGTAATACTCGAGCGGGTGTTTGACCGATTGTTCCACGGACTTCAACCCGGCGAAATGAATGACGGCCTCGATCTTATGCGCCGTGAAAATACGGTCCATGGCTTCGCGGTCCAACAGATCCGCTTGATAGAACCGAAGGCTTTTCCCTGATAACTCCTGAACGCGCTTCAAGGCTTCCGGCTTGCTGTTCGATAAGTTATCGGCCACGACGATGTCGTAACCTTCTTGAAGCAGCTCCAGGCACGTATGGCTCCCGATAAAGCCCGCTCCTCCGGTAAGTAAAATGGACATGAACCGAACGCTCCTTTACATCCATCGTTTAGCGCATTGTATTCATGTCGAATCGAACGGTTACGCATCGTAACCGAATCGGTGAATTCGTCCAGAATTGGGGAATGGCATTTGCCGTTTCCTCATCCGTTCATTTTTCATAGGGTAAAGGAGACGGACTTGGTCGAAAAGAGGGGATTTGATTGACATATATCGAATTGAATACCGGACAATTAATGGATAAAATCCTGCATGCGTTAGCGCATCGCTTGCCGCTGTCCGTCATATCCGTTGGGGTGACGGAAGCTCATGTGTTGGCCCAGTATACCGTCTATTCCGAGGCGCTATTCATGAATCATCCGGAGGCCGACGTGGAGAATCGGTCCACGGTCACCAGGGGGCATACGCATCGCGGGATTCGTTTCCCTAACATTGAAGCTCGCGATGCCGCCATGGAGGCTGTACGGAAGGCGGATATCGTAGGGATCTCCATCAGGGTTACCCGTTCCGGGGGAATTAACCAGGCAAGTATTCGAAGCCTATGGTTATAAACCGACCTTGATATTCGAAGCCTACACCCGACGGGTGATCATGTTGTCCCAGCAGCGAAAATTCTACGACATGCTGAGGAATCGTAAAGTGATCGTCGTCTGCAGTTATGCGGACGAGGTCAAGCATGCGTTGGAATCCGCGTTAGCCGAACAACTCGGCTTCGAAGTTACCGGCGCCGTCAAAATCAATCAATATGAGGACATCCCGCGCGTGAAGCAGGAAATAAGCGCGATCGATTTTGACTTGTGTTTGATCGCCGCGGGCATCAACGCCGTTATTCTTGCGAGTTATATCGCAAGTTCGTTAGGAAAGGTCGCCTTCGATATCGGACAGGGCATGGAAACGTTGATTACCGGAAAAATCGAGGGGGAAGATTGGCTATCTACGCAAGTAAGCATGTCCACTCTTCTGGAAATGTAACGAATTTTTTCAAGAAAAAAATGCTGCAAATCGCCTTCCCTTCCGGCACACGGAATAATCGCCCGCTCCGGAAGGGAAGCTCACTTGTATTTAGATGATACGCATTATATTCTTCCTGACTTCCCGGGATTCCAGCAGCGCCGATTTTGCATGATAAGGATCGTTATTTCCCAGCACGAGCAACGACGTTCGTTTGGTATGGGTAATGTTTTCGGATACGGTCAGTCCCGCGAATTTAATATCGAAGGCGAAGGAACGGAACAGCGTTGCGAGTTCATCCAGATTCCATTCTCGTACGTGGGATGGATTTGGAGGCGGTCCCCTATGATCGGCTCCTTGCTCAATGTCTCTTTCCGGCGTAGACAACAGACATACGGCAGCATGTTCCATCCACTCTTTCAGATTACATAGAAAATGGACCGGTTGAACCAAATGTTCGATCACGTCCGCGCAAACAAGAATAGCGTCTTTGAGGATCGACTTTTCAAAATTCAGCTTGTGCCTGCTGTCAAGATTATGTTCAAGCCACGTTCCAAAGGGGTACATGCTCCGGCTAGCTTGCAGATTTTCGCCGTAATCGATTCCGATGATTTGAAAATCAGGGTACAACTTGACTAACTTCGATGCGGTCCCGCAGCCTATATCGATCACGTATTTACATCTTAATGTCATTCCCAATTCGCGCGCCAGTGCATAAACCTGAGGCTGCCATACGCCTTCCATCAAGGTATCATAACAATACCGAGGCTGTTCACGGGACACGTATCCGCTTTTTAGGTAATAGTTTTTCCTGACCGCTTGTTGGAAGAACGGATGATCCAATCGAATCTCTCCTTTTTCACATTCACGCTTGAAATGCGATAACCTGTCGATAGGTCATTTTATTCGTAACCGTTAAGACTTGTCCGGGCTTAGAGAGCGGGAATACGCCCTAGTTTTCAACGCGGCGATTCAGCAGGATTTCCAGTGATGGAACAATGGAGGGTATCCAAATGACAGAACATGGGCTTAGAACATGATCTGTTAAGAGTCAGTTAATAGATTGTTTATTTTTCCATGTTATTTTCATTGTAGATCCTCAATTGACGCTTTCCATCAAAAAGGAGATGGGATACTGCCATATTCGGTACCTGATTCATTTTTTTCAAACTGAAAGGAGAAATCCATCCCGATGGAAACGACAAAGAAAATCGTAAACTCTTCGATTAATAAGATCCCTCAATTGGCGATTTTGTTCTGGATCATGAAAATCGCCGCGACAACGTTGGGGGGAGACCGGGAGCGATTTAATTACTGTACCGGGATCCGAAGATCATTATTTGACGCCGTTCCTGTTCTTTATCGGAATATTCGTCGTTTTCTTGGCGATTCAATTGTTTGTCAAGAAATATGTCCCCCCTGTTTATTGGATCGTTATTTTGTCTACAAGTCTTGCGGGCACGGCCTTCTCCGACTACATGGACCGCTCACTAGGATTGGGGTATATGAAGGGCGCCGGACTATTAGTAAGCCTGCTGATCGTCATTTTTATCGTCTGGTACTTCATCGAGCCGAACATGAACGTTAAAAAAAATCGCGACCAGACGCGTCGAAGTTCTATATTGGATTGCAATTCTCGTTTCCAATACTTTAGGTACGGCTGCAGGAGACTTTTTATCGCACAAACAGGAAGGCGTCGGCAAGCTGGCGGGCGGCGGAAGCTTTTTTGGAAGAAGGCTTAGGCCTGACGATCGCGCAAGGCGCCATGCTGACCGGCGGACTCATCGTACTAATCCTGTTAACCTATTGGTTTACGAAGATGAATCGAGTCGTTTTGTTCTGGTTGGCCTTCATATTGACTCGCCCTTTCGGAGCGACTTTCGGGGATTTCTTAATTAAGCCTCATGACAAAGGCGGACTCGGACTCCAAAACGGTACGCAGATCGCCTCCGGTATTTTATTGGCCGTCCTGATCGTCTGTATCGTGATTGAGTATGCGAAGCCAAAGAGTTTGATTCGTTCGACTGATACGGCAGCGGCTTAACGCCCCGCGAAGAGGGGTTCGATCCAACCGCGACAAATCGCATGGCTGCCGGATGATTCGGCAGCTTTTTTTTTTGCGACTTTCGGCAAGAATGATACTTTTTTAGTCCTGACGTATGGCTCGTTGGAGTAATTTTCAAATTCCCTGATTATGGTATGTTTAATAAAAACGTCCATGGGAGTGAATTGAAATGAACCGACGGTCCATGCTCCTGATTTGCGGTGCTTTGATGCTCATGCCGCTGATGCCCAACCACGCATCCGCCGCCAATGCCGGTGCCGAAGCAGCTGCACAAGAAATCATGTCAGTAACGCTTAATCAGCTGAAAGCGGACCCATCCGTCGTCGATCAGCCTCCGGTCGTAACGCGCTTGGAACCGGCAAGCAATCACGCCGTCATTCGCGACAACAGCATGCACGTCATTGCCGAAGCCGAGGACGACCTCGCGCAGCCTTCATTTTTAGTGCAAATCGGAGAGGATCTCCGATATCCGGATATCATCGAGAGCGACCAAGGCGCAGGCAAGTTCGACCGCGTATTCGATGTTACGCCGTATGACGGCAGGACGCTGAACATCCAATATTCCATTTCGGATGGCACTACGCCAAGCGGCGACGACAATCGCCGGGTAAACGTGCATCGAACCGTTCACATCGAAACTAGCCCTGAACTGGCAGAGTCGGAGCGTGAACCGGACGCCCAGATCTTGGATGCGGATGCGTCTCGCCTGTTGCTTGTTCGGGACGGCGACTTGATCATCAAGAATCGCACGGACGGCACCGAAACGGAACTGCTCACGGGCGTTACGACGGACAGATCCGACGGGTTTAAATTAACGCCTGCAGGAGCTGCATTTCTCATCGACACGGGCTGGTATGAATTGAAGCTATTTTGGTGGAACGGACAGTCGCTGATGTCCATACCGGTGGAGTCGGGATCGGTTTGGCAGGCGAGGGGGGAACTATGTAGCGAGTTCGGACTTGGGGACGCTACACTGGGTCGATACCGCGAACGGGACCGTCCGCAATATGCCATACCCAAGCGATCTCAACTTTGAGCTGGAGCCGAGCGGTACGCTCCTGCTTGAACCGGAGACCAGCGGCGAGAGCGACCGAATTCTGCGCTACGATCCGCTAACGGGCAGCAAGACGACTGCTTTGGCGTATCCCGGTGCTCCGCGCGGCCCGGTGACCGACGGCGAAGTCATTTTGTTCACGTTGGCCGACGGCAGCTTAATGAAATACGCGGAGGGAACTGCGACTGTCGTGGTTCCCGGAACGACTGCGACAAGGTTGTTGCCGCATGCAGGATACGAGGCGAACGACGGCTGGATCGCGTTCCAAAAGCCGAACGCAAGCGATGTACGGCAACTTTATTTGCAGTCCCCCGACGGTACGGCGAAGCAGGCAAGCCATTTTAATGCGGAGGCTACGATTCATTCTTTAGATAGCTCCGGCACCTTGCTTCTGGCAAATTCGAAAAAACTTTACCAATATCAGCACGGGATGGACAAGCTTCATCTGATCGCTGGAGACGCCGGCGTTGTTCGAAGGATAAATAGTCAGCTCTATTACTTATTGGGCGATACGATCTTTGCCGTGCAGTTTCAAACGCCTGGCGACACAGAAGCGCCAACATGGCCGCAGGGCGACGTGTTGTCGTCTTCCCAAGCGACTTTTAACGGCGTAAAACTGAATTGGCAGCCGGCTACGGACGAAGAGGGCGTAGTCAAGTATTTGCTATATCAGAACAACAAGCCGCTATCTACCCTAGAAGGGTCGGTGAACAGCTATGAAGCGCAGGGGTTGTCGCCCAATACTTCTTACCTCTTTACGCTGGTCGCTGTCGACGCGGCCGGCAACCAAAGTATAGAGAAGAGCGTGTCGGTCACCACTGTCAAACCGACTACAAAGCCAGAAACGCTGCTGTACCGCTTCGACGGAACGATTCTGGACTTGGATCAAAGTTATATCGTTTGGAAAAAAGCCGGCGATCGCGTCCTGTGGCTGTTCAACCGTATCGATAAAAGCCAAGTCAAGGTTTACGATGCCGCCGGGTCGGATCGTACGATTACGAATGCCGCGTTAACGGCAGAAGGCATTGTTTATACGTTGGATAGCAGCGGTTCGACCAAGACATACATTTGGAAAAACGGTACGGTTACCGAGTATTCGGAGGGGCAGACGCCATACGAAACGAGAGGGATACCTGAAGGCATGGTTATGTATACGATAAATGGCACCACGTACCTTTACGGTCGGGAAGGTGAACTCCTATGCACCTTCAGCGGTCCAGGCAAGTTAGAATACCGCGAGCATATCTTTAGTGAGCCGAGCGGTAATCCGTACCGGTTTGACGCCTGGTATCGCGTATACGGAGGTTCCTTGTACAGCGTTCGAATGTAAGGAAGCAGCATTGTAGGTGAATATAACGCCAGCATACAAACGGTCCCGCGGGCCTTCGCTCACGGGGTCGTTTTTTTTATGAAAGGGCTAAATATTTTAATTATCCGCGTTGACAAATGAGTGAATCGTTCATACAATATTAATAAGTGAACGGTTCATTCATCAAAACGAGGAGGAACGGCAAATATGCGGAAAGCAACAAGCCGAAGGTCAAAACGTAAAAGGGAAATATGTCGTCATTACAGGGGCCACGAGCGGGATCGGATTGGCGGCTGCGCATGCCTTAGCCGCGAGAGGGGCGAACTTGGGCCTCGTCGCGCGCAATGCCGCCAAAGGTAACGAGGTTGCGGCAAAGCTGCGGGCGGCATCGGGCAATCGGATTACGGTAGACGTCTTCATCGCCGATATGTCCTCTCAGCGATCCATCCGCCGGGCGGCAAGAGAGATGTCGGCCAAATGTCCGAAGATCGATATTCTGATCAATAACGCAGGCGCGATGTTCGTAGCGCGCAAGTTGACGGAGGAGGGGCTGGAGATGACCTGGGCGGTCAACCATATCGCGCCTTTCTTGTTAACGTCACTGCTCCTTGATAAACTGATGTTGAGCGACGACGCTCGCATCATTACCACGTCGTCCCACGGCCATAAGATGGCCAGGAAAGGCATCGGATACGATGATTTGAGCGGTCTTCGTTGCTATGGGTTTTGGGGCAAAATGAGGGGCGGCCCGAACTTCCGGTATGGCGAGACGAAGCTGGCAAACATTTTGTTCACTGCCGAGCTGGCGAATCGTTTGAAGGGCACGAACGTCGCCGCGTATTGTTTCGACCCGGGGCTGGTCGACACGAATTTCAATTCGGATAACGGATGGCTCGCCCGGATGACGATGGCCGTCATGAAGCGATTTGCCCAATCTCCCGAGAAGGGCGCGGAGACGCTCGTATGGCTGGCGGATACGGACGCCAACAACCTGGAGAGCGGGCGTTATTATGCCGGCAAACAAATAAGGACGCCGTCGCTACAAGCGAGCGATCGGGAAGCGGCGAAGAAGCTGTGGGAAATGAGCGCGGAGCAAATCCTTGTCTCTCAGGCTTAACCCGCGGAGCGACGCGCAAAAAGGAAGAAGGATCATAGATGCCAAGAATAGCGAAGGCGCAAGCCGAACAAGCGATCGACGAACGCAAGGATCAGATCAAAAAGGCGGCTCTTAAAATATTCGCGGAGAAGGGCCTCGCCGGCACGAAGATGAGCATGATCGCGGAGGCGGCCGGCATCAGCCAAGGATTATCATACCGCTATTTTGAATCCAAAGACGAGATTTTCGGACTTCTCGTGGAAGAGGCGATCGAGGAATCCCGGCAAGCCATCCAGCATATCGGCAGGCTTCCGGGTTCGCCGCTTGAGCAATTAAGGGCGTTCACGCTTCATCTATTGGATGAAGACCACAAGCAATTTTTCCTGCTCGTTCAACAGGCGCTAACGTCGGAAGGCGTGCCGCACAAGGCGAGAGAAGCGATCGAGCGGTATTCGCCCCAGGATACGATCGAGCAGATGATCCCGATCTTCGTTCGCGGACAGCAAGAAGGACAATTCGCCGAAGGCGATCCCTACAAGCGATTGATTTTATTCCTCTCAGTGGTTAACGGTCTCATGCTTCAAGATGCGAAGGCTACGGGCATGGATTGGACGCAGGAAGTGGACCGGCTGCTGAATATCTTGACGAAATAAAAGAATCGGTTAAGCGAAGAAGAGGCGGCGCGCGGCGCCTCTTCTTTGTTATTTTTGGGTCCGTTGGATATACTACACCACTGAACCGGCGGTCAGTCTATCCGAGGGAGAGATGTGTTTTGCGGATCAAGCGTCGAAGCCAGTCGATTCGCGGCAAGCGAGCGAAGCCGATCGACACGCCCCATCTTCCTTCCGAACCCCATGCGGAATTAAGCGCGGAACTTTCCGTAAACGAGAAAGCGCTGAGGGAAGCTTTTCAAGGATGCTCCGATATCGTATTCCGTCCAATCCGTACCACCCCCGAATTATTGCTGATTTATACCGATGGACTGGTCGATACCAAAACGTTGGAACAAGTCGTGCTGAAGCCGCTTATATACAATGGACTTTCAGCCGGGAACGTGTCGAACGGCATTCCCATATCGGGGGAAATCATTCAAGCGCAATTGATTGCCGTCTCGCAAATCCAAACGGTATCTACGATTAACGAAGTCATCGACGGCATTCTGAAAGCGAATATCGGCCTGTTGATCGACGGTGAAAACAGGGCAATCGTCGCGGAACTGAAAGGCTTCGAAAGACGCGCGGTCGAAGAACCGGAAGCCGAAGTGTCCGTCCGAGGACCAAGGGACGGATTCACGGAAACGCTGCGCATTAATACGAGCTTGATCCGCAGGCGAATCCGCAGCCCTAAGCTGAAAATGGAATCCATCGCGCTGGGCCGAGTGTCTCAAACCGATGTCGCGATCGTCTATATCGAAGGGATCGTTTCACGAACGGTCTTGGACGAAGTCCGAAATAGAATCGGCCGAATTCAAATGGACGGCGTGCTGGAATCAGGCTTTATCGAAGAATTTATTGAAGATGCGCCCTGGTCCCCATTTCCGCAGATTCAAAACACCGAGCGTCCCGATGTCGTATGCGCAAGCCTGCTTGAAGGGAAAGTCGCGATTATGATCGATAACACGCCGTTCGTGTTGATCGCTCCGATGACGTTCTGGACCGGCCTGCAGGCAGTAGAGGATTATTACGAACGATCCATTTATACGACGTTCATTCGATTCGTTCGCTACTCTTTGTTTAATATCGCCCTCATGCTGCCTTCCTTGTACGTCGCGCTGTCTACCTTTCATCAACAGCTGATCCCTACGAACCTGCTCATGAGTATCGCCAATTCCAGGGAAGGCGTCCCGTTTCCGACTTTTGTCGAGGCGATGCTCATGGAGTTTATGTTCGAGGGTCTTCGCGAAGCCGGCATTCGCATGCCCAGGGCCGTCGGTTCGGCCGTCAGCATCGTGGGGGCGCTCGTCATCGGGCAGTCCGCCGTGCAAGCAGGCATCGTGTCCGCGCCGGTCGTCATTGTCGTAGCGATGACCGGGATCGCGTCATTTGCCATTCCGCGATACAATTTCGGGACCGCGTATCGGCTTCTTCGGTTCCCGATGTTGATTCTGGCGGGCATGTTCGGTCTATACGGCATCGTAAGCGGCGTGTTTCTCATGATTATACATCTCAACGGCCTTCGCTCGTTTGGCGTTCCGTATATGAGTCCGATGGTGTCGCCGGTGCCGCACGCGATCAAGGATATATTCTTGCGCGCGCCCAGATGGATGATGACGATGCGTCCCGCGTTCACCGCCGGCGCCAATGCAAAGCGAATTCCCGAAGGCCAGCGGCCAAGTCCGAAGCGAGAGGAGGAGGGGCAATGAACAAGAATGCGCCGGCTTGCCTCTGCTTGGCGTTCTCGCTCTTTTTTTATATCGGGCTGCTGGGACAGTTCTGAAGTCAACGATATTGCCATCGAGCTGGCTTGGGGGATCGATAATGCCCCGGATCAGAAGATCCGGATTAGCGCGCAAGCCATCATTCCGTCGAAAATCAACGGCGGACAGAACGACGTTTCAAGCCAGGCTAGCAAAGGAAAGCCGTATTTTGTCCTTGCAAGCGACGGCATGAATACGCTTGATGCCGTCCAGCGAATGCAAACCAAGCTCTCGAGGGAAATGTTCCGAGGTCACCGGCGGGTCATCGTCATCGGGGGAGTCCATGGCCAGAAGGGGCGTCAAGGAAATCTTCGATACCTACAGCCGGGACCCGAATCTCAAGCTGCGCACCGACATTTTTATCGTCAAGGGCGACACCGCGCAAAATTTTCTTAAAGTATCGTATCCGCTAGAGAACATACCCGGAATCGGCGTATTGGGGGAATACGACCAAATCGGGACGGCTTCCAGAGAAATGGGGCTGCTGAACTTCTTGCTCGCCGCGTCAAGCGACAGCGCTTGTCCGGCATTGCCTGTCGTCGCCATCGGCATGGAGCCTGACGTTCCGGAAGAACAACAAGGACAAGCACCGTCCAAAGCGGATCGGGAGGGCTTCCGAATCGTAGGCACCGCTATTTTTAACAAGGAGTTAAAGATGGTTGGATACATCGATATGGAAGAAGGACGCGCCATGCGGTGGGTATCCGGCAATCTGAGGAGAATGACGGTGTCCGAAACGCTGCCGCAAGGAAAGGGCAACGTCAGCATGGACGTCGTCAAAACCAAAAGCAAAATCATTTCCGCTTATCAAGGCGGGCGGTTAAAAATCCATGTCACTTTGACGGGACAAGGAGCGATACGCGAGAATAATACGGATCTGGATCTAACGAACACCAAGCATATTTCCGATTTGGAAAAGGCTTTAAACAGGCATACCGAAGAAGTCGCGCTGAAGACGATTACCGACGTGCAGAAGGAATACGGAACGGACGTCTTCGGCTTTAGCGATGCGATCCGCCGGAAGGATCTGGCCCTGTGGAAGTCCATAAAAGACGATTGGAAAGAGGAGTTTCAAAGGTCGGAGATTACCTTGAAGGCTAAAATGACGGTTCGGCGGATCGGCGTTACCGGGCCTTCGCTGCAATTGAACCCGAATGAGATCAAGAAATAAAATAGATTTATTTTGTTAAACGACGCAACAGGGACACGATAAGCAGCATCCCGGGCACAACGAACAACATGGGCACCCAAATATAGGGAACGAGTATTTCAAAGTGATGGCGATAAATATGCTCGGCGATGTTTTTGGACATCGTCAGCCCAAGGATTAACGCGACGGCGCATGCCGGGATGACAAGGACGCGGTAACTTTTCATTTTCGTCAATTGTTGAATTCCCGTTACCGCCGCGAGAATGAGAACGACGCATTTTAAAAGCGCCGTCATTAAAAAATAAAGGACGCCGAACATCTGCAGGTTCTCGATGAATTGTCCGACGCTAATCACGCTCAGCAAGGTGTAAAGCGGGTACAAAAAAACCTGAAAACAGGGTTCCGAACGCCATAATCGCGAGCACGTCGAAGCAGGTAATCATGACGCCGGAAAGGATCGTGGCCAGAAGGGTGATCCTCATTACCTTTCCCGGCTGTTTGGTCTGCGTCCAGAACATGGCGAAGACGAGCGTTTCCCCGAACGATTGCGTGATGCCGGCCGGAAATACGGCCTTCTGGATGGGCCTCCAGCCTTTTTCAAAAGCGGGCTGTAAATAATGGAGATGTAAAACGTCCGAACCAAAAAAGGAGAATGACCTCCAAACCAAACAAAATGAGTACGATGGGAAGGAAGATCTCTCCCAATCGAGAGACGCTTGCTATACCGCCATAGACGCAGTAGGCCAAAATGACGGCAAATAGACCGGCGGTTAAAACATACGGCGTATCCGGCAACAAGGCTGTCGAGACCATATCCCGGACATCCGCAATGATCCGTCCGCCGACGTAAATAAACAGGAGCGGGTACAGAAAAGAAACAGGCGTTCCGATCCAGGTTCCGAATTGGGCTGGAAACCATTGGACAAGCGTTAACCCTGGATTCAACTTCATCAAGGCGATATAGATCAAAATGATCAACGCGCCTACGCCGCAGGAAATGAGTTCGCCGATCCAGGCATCGCGACCGGCCGAGCCGCCGAAGCCAAAGATGATGGTCGTGCCCAATTGGAAAATGAAGGTGATCGCGAACAGTTGATAGTTCGAAATAATGAGCAACTCCCGGAAACGTTATAAGGGTAGCTTATTTAGTTTTCCAGATTATGCCTGACTTATTCAGAAAAGAATCCAATCCACTGCCTGGAGAAGACTCGGCGGGTCAGCCTTGTCCGGATCTCGATCTCTTTTTTGCCGCCATCGATCTTCATGACCAGGAACAGGAGGAGCGGAAGGGCGACTTGAAAAATCGTGAACCAGGACGTAACGACCTTCCCCATCCAGATGTGGTGCGTATAATTGGGCGACAAAAAAGGAGAGGCCGAAAATCGCCGCGCCGATCATAAAGACGCCTTTCCGGTATCCGATGCCCGTCAATTGGCTGAGGCCTGTCGCGGCGCCGATAAAAAAAAGCAGCCAGCTTGACGCCAAGGCCGAGGAAAAGAACGAATACGAACAGAATATCCATGCGCTCGAACACTTGGGAAAACTCGATGAGTTGAACGCTCTCCAATAAGGGAAAAGTGACTTTCTCGGCGATGGATTGCCCAAGCACGAAGAGAATCAGCTCGTTCATGCCGATGAGAAAAATAGAAACGCCGACATATGCCATGTAGACGGATCGCGTAAAACCGGGCGTTTGGGAGCGTACGAGCGGAAAAAAAACGAGGAACAGGATCGTTTGACCGAACGGAAAGGACACCAGCTGCGGAAAAGCGGCTTTGAATACCGGGTGCCAGCCGTTTTCGAGCACGGGGAGCAAACTTGCCGCGTGAATCAGATGTTGGCCGGACAGCATCAAAACGAGCAGCAGATAGCCGACGACGACAAACGGAAACAGGACAAGCGAACAGAGAAACAACATGCGCGCGCCGTACCGTGCCGTATTGGCCACGACGGAGATCGTGATCAAAGCGATAACGAACAAAGGCGTATCGTTAAGCAAGATCTGAGACGTCAATTCAACCAGATCCCGCAGATTGCGGGAGGCTTCATAAGCGAAATAGCCGACGAACGACAATCCGATCGCCATGCCGGTCCATTTGCCCAAATAAGCGCGACATAACGCGAACAGATCGCGATCGGGATCCTGCCGGTGCATGGCCAAGTACACCGCGAGCAGAAAAAAGCCGACGACGGCAGCCATCGTCATCGCGATCCAAGCGTCTTGTTTGGCATCGGCAGCCAGAAGAAATAGCGTCGTGCTGCCGATCTCGTACAAGGCAAGACAAGCGATCAAACCCGCCGGTTTTTTTTATTTCATTATCCATATCCGCTAAAACTCCCTTCGCGCGGTAGGCCCGCCCGGCTGCTCGGTCAAGGCAGCTTCTCGCTCACCGTATCATTGAGCATGCCCGTGTTTTCAAGCGTCGCTTGGACCCGGATGTTTAATTCCACCTGCTCGAGCTGCCGCTCCCAGTCTTGCTTTGCCTTTTGCCATGCATCCGGATATTTCCGATGGATCTTGTCCGCGAACCCGGCCAGATCGGCATGCATACGCTGCGCTGCGCTCCAGCCCAAACGGATGTCGTCCAGTATGACTTTTTCGATCTGCTTTTCCATGGCCGAGACCGTGGCGGGATCCGTCAGGCTTCTCGTGCACGAGGATTCGCTCAGCGCGCCTTTGGCTTTGACGCGTACGTTGATTTGGAACGTATCCTTCGCCTTGACGGGCACAACATGCGTTTTGGCGGCTCGCACCTGAAAGACGGCATGTTCCTCTTCGGACTTCGCGCCCGGGCAAGGGAATGCGATCATCGATTTTTTGATTCGATTGTTCAACCAGTCCAGGCCGTAGCTCTCTTCCTGGTCGATCCAGCCGACCAGCTTGGCTCCTTTGAATACGCCAAGCCGCAGCAGGCGAAGCTTCGTCGGTACGATGGTCGTTTTATAGGCATCGACGCCTTCCAGATCCTTCTCGTTGCCGCCGTCCACGCGGCGCAAGCCGATTTCCGGCACCAAAATCGCGTTTGAATCGGAGTAGATGCTCCTGGCTACGTCGAATATTTTAACGGCCGGCGTCCGTCCGGATGTTTTTTGAGCGGTCTCCAGGATGGAGGCGATCGCCCGGCCCGGCAGTTTTTCCGGCGGGACGAGCTTCCGCATAATCTTGGAAGCTTCACCGTCGGTGACGGTCAATAATACCGTTTCTCTAGAGTCGAAGCTTCGCAAAAATAAATCGAGCACCTCCGATATTCCATGCTGCGCCGCTTCCTTGCCCAACACGAGAACGTCGGTGTGCGAGAAGTAAAGCTGACGGGTAAACTCCAGGTTCGCGCGGCCGGCCGCTTCCCGGATCGTGCTGCCGCGCGAGGTGAAGACGTGTACGGACGACTGGGAGCTGCTCGCCGCTCCGCCGCCGCCCGCGCCGGTCCACATCGCGGAAGGTACGATCACTTGATAGGTCACGATCCATTCCTTGTCCGACCGATCGACCGACGTGGCGGCGGTGATGCCCAGTTCATTCAATTCTCTGCGGTCCCAGCAGCCTGCGAGCATACAGCAAGCCGTCGTCGCGCAGAGGAGGAGTCGCCATCGCTTCATTCGCCAGCCCCCTTCCGCTTGGGGCCACGGCGAAGCTGGCGCCTCGGATTGAGGCTTCCGAACACGGCCGGACGCTCGGTGAGGGCACGCCAAGGCAACCGATAGAACAAATCCTTGAAATTCATCCATTTCAACGGCGCAATCGGCAAAAGATAAGGAACGCCGAATGAACGGAGCGCCACGAGATGAAGGAGCAGCGGGATCATCCCCGCAAGAACCCCGAATAAGCCGAACGAGCCCGCAAGCGCCATCAGCAAGAAACGCATCAGACGGATGGCCGCCGACATGCCGAGCGCCGGAATGACGAAGTTCGCGATGGCGGTGAAGGAGACGATGATGACCATCGCGCCCGACACCAATCCAGCCTGTACCGCGGCCTGTCCCAGCACCAGAGCGCCGACGATCGAGATCGCGGGACCGATGACTCTGGGCATGCGGATCCCAGCCTCGCGGATGACTTCGAAGGTCAGCTCCATGAGCAATGCCTCCAGCAGCGCGGGCAGGGGCACGCCTTCGCGCTGCGCGGCCAGGCTGATGAGCAACGTCGTCGGGATCATCTCTTGCTGGAAGGTCGTCACCGCGATATAAAGCGAAGGAAGGAGCAGACTGACGAAAAAAGCGATGAACCGGATCATACGGACAAACGATGCGATATCGTGCCTTTGATAGTAGTCTTCGCTCGACAAAAAAAAATTTGAAAAAGGTGACCGGAAGAATAAGGGAAAAAGGCGTGCCATCGACCAAAATGGCGGCATGTCCTTCGAGCAGATGACCTGCGACGGTATCCGGCCGTTCGGTATTCTGTATGGTCGGAAACGGCGTCCACGAGGTGTCCTGAATTAATTCTTCGATATAGCCGCTCTCCAGGACACCGTCGATGTCGATCGCGTCCAGGCGGCGGCCAAGCTCCTCCAGAATGACCGGCTGCACGATGCCTTCTATATATACGACCGCGATTTTCGTTCTCGTATAGCGGCCCAGGAAGCGACTCTCGATTCGCAAATCGGGCGTTCGCAGCCTTCTTCGAACGAGGGATACATTGTCCGCCAAATTTTCCGTAAAGCCGTCCTTCGGTCCCCGAACGACCGTCTGCGAGGACGGCTCCTCGACGGAGCGGGAGGGACCTCCGGGGATCGCGACAGAGAGCTCGAAGGCAAGTTCAGTTCCGACAATGACGGCTTCCCCGTTCAGCATCGCTTGAACGAGGGCCTCTTCGGATTCCGGGGCCGTCAACGATCCGACGGGAATGCGCGAGGTCAGCGACCTCGCGAGGTCCTGCGGCAATCCCGCGCCTTCGCGCGTTTCCGCTACGACGGCTTCCAGTAGAAACGCGAGCAAGTTTTTATCCACTAACCCGTCGATATAGCAAACGGCATATGCACCATGATTTTCCGTGCCTTCATGAATGAGCCTGACGATAAAGTCCGAACTTCCCCCAAGCCGGCGGCGAAGCCTTTCTACGATGGCAGGCTCGGCAGGCTTCTCCGATGTATTCAACTTTTGCACCTCCTTTCCTGGCATCGAACATCAATCATCGTTACGTTGCCCATATATGCCGAAATTATCCAGTTGCGTCTTCCTGGAGGAATGCCGCCTTGCCGCGACGATATAGAGGGTAGAGAGGGAAAGTTATTGACGGTGCATGCGAAATCACATATATTATCATTAAATTGGTCAGACAACTTACCTGATATCCATTTGGATTGGAGCATCCGTCGCGCATGAATAAAGCGGAATTGATCGTAGACAAACAATTCGTCATCGGCACCGTGGATCCCAGGTTGTACGGCTCGTTCATCGAGCACGTCGGCCGGGCGGTGTACGGCGGCATCTATGAACCCGGCCATCCGGAGGCGAACGAACAGGGCTTCCGCCAAGACGTAATGGCGTTGGTTCAAGAACTAGGCGTCCCCGTCATCCGGTATCCCGGCGGCAACTTCGTGTCCGGCTACGAGTGGGAGGACGGCGTCGGTCCCCTCTCCGCGCGCAAACGCAGGCTCGACTTGGCTTGGGGCGCGTTAGAGACGAATGAAGTCGGAACGAACGAGTTCGCGGCTTGGGCGCGAGCAGTCGGCGCCGAGGTCATGATGGCCGTTAACCTGGGTACGCGCGGACCGGCGGACGCGCGCAATTTGATCGAGTACTGCAACCACCCCGGCGGCACGTACTGGAGCGATCTGCGACGCTCCCATGGACAAGAAGCGCCCCACAAGTTCAAGACTTGGTGCTTGGGAAACGAAATGGACGGCCCTTGGCAGATCGGACACAAGACGGCCGACGAATACGGTCGAACGGCGCTCGAAACGGCGAAGCTCATGAAATGGGTCGACCCTTCGATCGAGCTGGTCGCTTGCGGCAGTTCGATGCGCGACATGCCCACGTTCGGCGAGTGGGAAGCGACCGTGCTGGACCACACGTACGATCAGGTCGACTACCTGTCGCTTCATACGTACTACGGGAACCGCAAGGACGATACGGCCAGCTTCGTCGCGAAGACGCTGGAGATGGACGATTACATTCATTCCGTCATCGCCGTCTGCGATTACATGAAGGCCAAGAAGCGCAGCAAGAAGCAGATGATGCTTTCCTTTGACGAATGGAATGTCTGGTATCACAGCGCGGACGCCGATCGGCAGCTCGAACGGTGGATGATCGCGCCGCCGCAGATCGAGGATATCTACACGATGGAAGACGCGATCGTGGTCGGTTGCATGATCATTTCGCTGCTGAAGCGCGCGGACCGCATTCGGATGGCCTGCATCGCTCAGCTGGTGAACGTAATCGCTCCGATTATGACTGTAAACGAAGGAATCGCCTGGCGGCAGACGATTTTTTACCCCTATCAGCATGCATCGGTGTACGGCCGAGGCGTCTCTCTGAAGCCGATCATTCGAAGTCCCAAGTACGATTGCAAGCAGTTTACCGACGTTCCTTGCCTCGAGTCGGCAGTCGTATACGACGAGGGAGCGGAGCAGCTGACGATTTTCGCGGTGAATCGGGACCTGGCGGAAGCGTTGGAGGTCGAAGCCGATCTTCGGCAATTCGCCGGCTACCGGATCGTCGAGCATGTGGCGCTGGCCCATCCGGATCCGAAAGCAAGGAATACGGCGAGCGAGCCGCGCAACGTAACGCCGCATGCCGAGAGCGGCGCCGAGCTGCGGGACGGCTGCCTCCGGATCAGACTGCCCAAGCTCTCGTGGAATGTCATTCGGTTGAAAAAAACGTAACGCCTAGTCGCAACGTCAATCGCGAACGGTTGTTGCTGGCGCGAAGTGGAGGCGATGAGCAATAGATGAGCGTCCAGTACGAGCTCGTGGAGAAAATCGTTAAAGCCGGCGGCATCGTCAACGTGGACTGCGATTATACGGAGATCAAGGCTGCGCTTGACGACATCGCGGATAACTCGGCGGGTAAGCGTTACGTGCTGCGGATATTGAACGGCACCTACGATGTCTCGAACGACGGAAATCTGTATCTAGGCTTGAAAAATTACGTGGACCTTATTGGACAATCACGGGGCGGCGTGCGGATCGTGAAGCGGGACGACGACTACAGCGACGCGAAAAACGTGTTCGACTCGGCCTATTACGGACAAAGGATCGAATATGCGTCGCTTCGGAATCTGACCATCGTCAGCTATAACTTAAAGGCGCCCGTGCACATCGACGACGAATATGTGCAAGGTACGATCGAGCTCGTCGACTGCACATTGATCAACGAAAACACGCCGGACATGGGCAACTATCAGAACGGTCTCGCTTGCGGCCTGCGGCAAGGCCAACGGGTCGTCGCCAGAGGCGTTCATTCCAACGGCATGCTATGGATGCATAACGGCTTCGAGGCGTATGCCGGAGAGGGCTGCCGTTTCGAGCTTTACAACTGCATCTGTCCTTTTATCGTGATCGGCGAGCTGATCACCTACGGCAATGATACCATTGTCATCGAGGGCTGCCGGGCGGAGTTTCTCCGCTATCTTTATATCAAAGGCGTTGCCGTCCAGCGGCTGCGTCCGTATGTCCAATCCAGCTTTACGTTCGAACTCCGAGGCAATGCCATCGATTACGTCGAAGCCGTTACGACGACGGACCTCGGCTACACGTCGGTTCCCACCGCATTCGATGAGCTTTGCGAAGGCAAGTGGTCCATTAGCGATCCTTCGATCCATCGTTTCGTTATGAATACCGGGGCGGCAGACATCGATAAAGGGAGCCTGGTATCGCGAGACGGATACGGCGTGAAGCGGTGGGCTCCGGGCGAACGGCTATACGGCATGGCTTTGGACGCCATCCTGCCCGGAGACTATGGGATCGTCCAGGACCGCGGCATCGTCTTTATTCACGCTCATCCGGATATGGAGATCGCCGAGGACGAGCCGGTCGAGCTGGACGCTTCGGGCCTGATCGTTCGGCTTGGCAGCGGCGAGAAAATCGGCTTGGCCCGAGGCCGGTACGCGCACGGCGACCGTGTGCTGAAAGTCCAACTGACGAAAGCGCCAGAATCATAATCCTTCCATGATCCAGTATGAAAGAGCCGATTCTATATTCGAATAGGCTCTTTCTATTTACATTCATTTGCATCCTGAATAGAAGAGGTGCGAGCCATGATCAAGGTCATCATCGTCGAAGACGAGATGCTGGTGCGAATCGGCCTGAAAAACTCGCTCGAATGGGCGAAATTAGGCATGGAGGTCATCGCCGACTTCTCTAATGGGCAGGCCGCATGGGAGTTCTATCAGCAAGCCAAACCCGACCTCATTCTGACCGATATTCGAATGCCGAACATGGACGGGATGGAGCTGATCTCCCGCATCAGAGAAAACGACAATCAGACCAAGATCATTATTTTGACGGCCTACGAGGAATTCGATTGGGTTCATAAGGCCATTCGGTTCGGCGTGACCGACTATATCCTCAAGTTCAAGATGTCCATCGACGAGATGGAGAAGGTCCTGCAGAAAGTGCAGGCCGAATTGAAAACGAAAAGCGTCCGATCGCCGTCGGAGCCGCAGCACGACCAGCTGAATGCCATCAACCTTAAGGAAAACGCAATGAAGGACTACTTGTCTTATGGACGCTATTCGGATGCGGAATTCGCCGCGATAACGAAAGAACTGCGCTTCCGTCTCGAGCCGGAGCGGCTCATCTTATGCGTGATGGCTATCGACAACTTCAAGCAGATGGAAAGCAAATTCAAGGACAGCCACGGTAATTTGATCCGATTCAGCATCCTGAATATGATGAGCGAGCTGCTGGCCGGCTACAACCGGGGAGAAGTCATCTACGAGCGGGACGAGAAATATATTTTGACGTTCAGCTTCCAGGATGTCGTCAGCGAGTCGAACATTTATCAGCAGCTTCAGGATATTCTGTCGCATATCAGCAGCGTCGTCAAAACGTACCTGAACGCATCCGTCACTTTCGGGATCAGTTCCATTAACAATGGCTATTCAGCGCTTAAGCATATGTACGTGGAATGCCTCCGAATGCTGGATTTAAGATTTGTGCTCGGTAACGTTAATTATATCAGGTCCGATCTCATGAGCGCGGAACGCATCTCGAAAAACGTCGCCGCGAAACTCGAAAAGATGATACGCGAACAGGAGCCGTTTAACGACCGGTACTTCAAGGAAATCGAAACGGGCATCCATTCGCTGGGACAGCTCGAGCGAATCGCAAGGCAGGACATTCAAGTGGTATTCATTCGCTGGATTCACTGGCCGACCGTTAACCTCAATATTTACGCCGACGACATCTCCAGCATGGCGCTCGACTATGCCGGCCGAATTCATCAGAGCACGACTTTGGACGAAAATATCGCCATTTTTACGCAATATTTGCTTAATGTTCAATATTATCATGAGCGAAAAAGAGCGATCAGCAAAGAAATCGCCGAGGCGATCAAATATATTCAAGCCCATTACGATCAAGATCTTTCCCTCCAGCAGCTGGCCGATCAAGTAAAGATGAATCCGAGCTACTTAAGCAGGCTGTTCAAAAAGCATTTGGAGACGAGCTTTATTGAATATTTAAACGCCTACCGGATCGATATGGCCAAAAACATGTTAATGAATACGCACCTGAAATCCTACGAAATCGCCGCAAAGACCGGGTACAAAGACGACAGTTATTTTAGCCGGATTTTTAAAAGGGTTACGGGCATGCGGCCGCATGAATTCAGGAAGCAGTGGTTCGTGGACAGCAGGGAGGATCGAGAAAATGACGCGGATGATGAGACTGTTCAATAGAGCAAACAGAAATTCCCTGGCGAATCAATTGGTCGTCTCTTTCCTGATCATTTTTCTCTTTATATTTACGATCAGCTCGCTGATCGCTTACTACGGCATCCTGAACGTATTGAAAAAAAATGCGATCGATACAAATCAGCAGCAGTTCAAGCAAAACGACTATAATCTGTCGGTGTTTGTCAACGAAGTGGATCAGGTTTCCAGGCAGCTCTTTTTAGAGGCTGAATTGCAAAATTTGATTAATTTTAAGAGCATGAGGGAGATGGACAGCGTCGTGCAGGTCGCTGCGGCATTTCAATTTTTCTCGGAAGCGCTCTCGGACAATTCATATATCGATTCGATCAGTTATTTTGGCGACAACGGCTTTATGATACGAACAACTGCGCAAAGAAACGATATTTTATTCGACTCAAGCAGTAAAGTGAATGCCTTTTACCAGGATCAAATTTACGGCAAGATGAAGTCGACGGCGCAGACGCTCGTCTGGTTCGGGGGGATTTACCGATCAGGATTTCAACATCGCAGATACGAGTACGGGATCGGGGAAGACGGCTGCGCCGACTCACTACATCACCGCCGCGCGCAGCTTTTACTCAAATAACCATTCGGCGACGCTCGTCCTCAATATGAATATGAAATACTTCAACGATATTTATAATCATGCCAACGATATCGAAAATAACGAATTGTATCTGGTCGATGAAACGGGCCGAGTCGTGTCTCACGGAAACGAAGAGAAAATCGGCCAAGCCGGGGCTGTCCCCGAACAAGTTTATCATCCTGCGCTCACGGGCGATAAGTTTGCCAGCGAAGAACGAAACGGCAAACAAATTATGTCGTATCGGATCAACTCACTGGATTGGATCCTCGTAAACGAGATCCCCGTAAGCCTTTTTATCCGCGATATTTTGACCCTGAGGCTCATCGTCGTGACGATGTTTATATTCAGTTTGGCTTCGGCAGCCATTTTGTCGAGGTACTGGATCCGCAGAATAACGCAGCCTTTGAACAGTCTGACGACCGTCGTAAGACGAATGGGGCAAGGCAATCTGGGACTCACGTTGGAACTGGATTTAAAGAACGAACTCGGGATTCTCATTGCGCAATTCAATAAAATGTCCAGAAATATTCAAGAACTGATTGAACAAAAGGAATCGATTCAGGAAGAGAAGCGGACGATCGAGATCGGCGCTTTGCAGTCGCAGATCAACCCCCATTTTTTCTACAACACGTTAAATACGATCAAATGGATGGCCATCATGGTCAAGGCGGACAATATCGTGGAAAGCATCACGACTTTGGGCGATTATTTGCAGCCGATGTTTAAGCAGGGCATGCTTTGCACCATCCGGGAAGAGATCGATTATATCGAAAATTATATCAAGATCATGAATTATCGAATGGCGGGCGGCGTTAAACTCCAAAAACATATATCACCGCAGGTGATGGACTACCAATTCCTCCGATTCCTGCTGCAGCCGTTGGTCGAAAACGCGATTACGCACGGTCTGAAAAACCGTAACGGCGGGACGGTAACGATTACGGCAACGGAATATAAAAACGAAATCGTCTGGACCATCTCCGATAATGGCGAAGGCATGTCCGAAACGAAGCTGCAGGAGGAAAGGGAATCTCTTATCCATGGCAGCAGCAGCGAACATTCTGCAGAAAAGAAGGGAATCGGCTTATACAATACGAACCGCAGAATCCAACTTCACTTCGGCGACCGATACGGCATTGTCATTCATAGCGAGCAGCAGGCGGGAACCGAATTAAAATTCACGATTCCAAAAGTGCAACAAACGTAAAAAAAAATACAACTTTTTTTGGGGCTGCGGTCAAAGATTTCGAGGAGGCGCGCAGGTTTGTTGTGTAATTCGCCGGAAAGTTCATTTTTATAACTGTAAGCGTTTTCTATAATTAACGTACAGACCAATTGAAGCCAAGGAGAACAAAACCATGCTACCCAAAAAAGAATAAAATCGGGTGGAAGTACTTCCTAATCGCCATGCCGTTTATGATTTACGTGATCGCGTTCTACTTCGTACCGTTATTCGGTTGGATCTATTCCTTCTATAACTACAATCCGGCACTAAGTTTCTCGCAGCTGAAGTTCGTAGGCTTCGATAACTTCGTTAAGATTTATAACGAACGAAGCGAAATTTACCGGGTTCTCAAAAACACGCTGGCCATGAGCTTGCTCTTGATCCTGGTTACGCCCTTGCCCTTGATTGCAGCCGTCATGATCAATGAAGTCAAGCATGGCAAGTATAAGAGATTTATTCAGACCGTGACCACATTGCCTAATTTTATAAGCTGGATTGTCGTATTTTCCCTCACGTTCGCCGTTTTTTCAAGCGATGGGCTCTATTATACCTTGTTGAGAAATTTACATTTCGATGTCCCTATTATCGGAATCATGGGCAACAACGGTGCCGCTTGGTTTTTCCAGGCGGGGCTGTATGTTTGGAAAACGATCGGATGGACGATGATCATCTACATGGCCGCGATTGCCGGGATCGACAGCGAGCAATACGAGGCGGCCCGCATCGACGGTGCCGGCAAATTCGGCTTAATGCGGTACATCACGATTCCGGGACTGGGTCCGACCTTTTTTGTCCTCCTATTACTGCAAATCAGCAACTTGTTGAACAACGGACTCGATCAATTCCTCGTTTTCTATAACCCGCTCGTAGCGGATAAGTTGAATGTGCTCGATTACTTCATCTACCAAGTCGGCTGGGCTGTCAGCGACTATTCATATGCGACTGTCTTGGGGATGGTGAAGTCTTTGCTCGGCATTGCGCTGTTGTTTGCCGTCAACTATCTCTCCAAGAAAACGAAGGGGGGAGTCGATCCTGTGATAAGCAAACAACAATCGCTGGGCGAACGCGTTTTTGATAAATTCAACTACGTCTTTATGGCCCTGTTCTCCTTTATCTGCATCTATCCGTTCTACTACGTCTTCATTTATTCGATCAGCGAACCCAGATTGGCGCAAAGAGGCATCTATCTATGGCCGGGCAACTTCAATATCGACGCCTATATTAAAATATTCAGTTTAAATACGATCCCGCATGCTTTTCTGGTTTCGGTAGAAAAAACAGTGATATTCACCGTCTTGTGCGTGTACTTTTCGGCGATGCTTTCCTATCTCTTTACCAAACACGTGATGCCTTACCGCAAATTCATGTATCGCATCGTGATCTCCTCCATGTATCTCAATTCCGGTCTGATTCCGTGGTATATCACGATGAAAACGTACGGACTTCGCAATTCTTTCCTGCTCTATGTCCTTCCGGGAATCATTAACGCCTTTTATATCATCCTGGTCAAGACTTATATCGAGCAATTGCCTTCTTCGATGGAAGAGTCGGCTCAGATCGATGGCGCCGGGTTTATGACCGTCTTTAACAGAATTATATTTCCGCTCTCTAAACCGATTATCGCAACCGTAGCCGTGTATGCCTCAGTGGGCTGCTGGAATAGTTGGATCGATAATTACTTGCTGGTCGAGAAAGCCAATCTGCAGACGATTCAAGTCATTTTGTACGGCTATCTGAACGAAGCGCAAAGCTTGTCTCAGGATCTTGCGGCCATGACGGCCAATTCGGGTTCGGGCAGGCAGCTCCAGCTCTCGCCGGAGACGATCAAGATGAGCATCACCGTCATTTCGGTGCTTCCGATCATCCTCGTCTATCCGTTTTTGCAAAAGAATTTTATCAAGGGCATTATGCTTGGCGCAGTGAAAGGTTAATTCGGATATGATGGTTTTTTCTAGAAAACCATGTATCAATAGATAAAACGGCAAGTCAATCACTAGGGAGGTTATTCGATGTCAGGGATGAAAAAGAAAACGAGTTTGCTCGCTCTGGTTGCCAGCATGTCCCTTCTAACCATGACGGCGTGTTCAGGCAACAACGCAACGAACAATGCTTCATCGTCCGCGCCAGCTTCAAGCACTGCGCCCGCATCAAGCCAAGCAGCTGCATCAAGTCCGGCAGCCGATCCTTCGGCAGGAACCGATCTTCCCAGAGATCCGATTACGTTAAAGGTATTCATTGGCGGTTCGGACGCGAGCTTGAATGGCGTATGGAATACGTCCATTGCCAAGGTTATTCAAGAAAAACTGGGAATTACGCTGGATCTAATCACGGGCGACGCCGTAAAAGCGAAAACGCTCGTTGCCGGCGGAGACTTGCCTGATATCCTATCGACTGCCGGGATCTCCGACTTGGTAGACTCCTTGATTCAGAGCGGTCAGGTTATTCCCTTGGACGACTTGATTGATAAGTACGGCCCGAATATTAAGAAAAACACGCCGCAAGCGCTGGAAATTATGAAAGCGTCGGCAAGCAACAACACCGGAAAAGTTTATTTCCTGCCCGTTCGGGTGAATAAAGCCAGCGACAATCCTGTCCCGCTGAGCAGCGCGCTTGCCGGATTCTATACAAGATGGGATCTGTATAAAGCGATCGGCGCGCCGGCGATGTCGAATGAAGACGATTTCTTAAAAGTGAATAAAGAAATCCAAGACAAGTTCCCGACAACGAAGGACGGCAAGAAAGCCTATGCGTTCTCGGCATGGGCCGGCGGCGACATGTTCCCTTATATTATCTCTTATCCGTTCTCGATGGGGTATAACAACTGGTCGTTCGATACTTCCATCGGCGCAGTAAACGGAGACGTTCAAGACAACTTCCTGCAAAAAGACGGCGTATTCTGGAACGGCATCAAGTTCTTCAACAAAGCATACCGCATGGGCATCTTCGATCCGGAAGGGTTCACGCAAAAAATCGATCAATACATCGCCAAGCTGAACAACGGCCAAGTGTATAACTCGGCGGCAAGCTTCTGGATGGGCGGCAGCGATCTGGTCGCGAATACCGGCGTTGCCGATGCGGAGTTGCTGCAATTGCCCGGACCGTTCCCCGGCTACATGGCGTTGTATCCGAAAGACGCGCCGGGCGGCAATCTCCTCAGGACCGGCCCGCGCCATTACGAAGGCCAACAAGTATCCGGAGCGCACGATGGAGTTGTTTAATTTCCTTAGCGGCGACGAAGGCGGAAGATTGCTGTTCACCGGCGTCAAAGGCGTAGATTGGGATGTCGTAGACGGCAAGCCGCAATTGATCGGCAAGATGGCGAAGCCTTCCGATCCTGGATACAGCGACTATCTGAAAAGCGTAGGTACGACGACACTGAACAAGTTGTCCAATCTTCATGAAGCATGGCCGGCAGAAGACGGCTATCCGCTTGACCTGAAACTGGTTATCGATCCGTCTACGGTTACGCCTGCCGAAAAGGAATTGGCTCAGCAATTCGGGGCGGAACTGTACCCGGGGCAAGTATACGACAAGTTGATTAAAGACGGAAAAGCCGTTACCGATTCGAAATACTTTGCTTTCACTGCTTTTGTAAAACAATTGTCCCAGCCGAATCAACAAGTGATGACGAAGGCAGAAACGTACTTCCTGGCGAACGTTGCGAAGTATATTATGGCGAAGGACGACGCAGCCTTCGAAGCCGCGCAGAACAAAGCCATCGATGATTTTAAAGCGATGGGCGTAGACAAAGCATATGCCGAATTCCACAAGCTGATCGACGACGCCAAAGCGTTCGTGAAAGAGAACAACCTGGAATAGGATTCGGATCGACGCAATTGAAGAGGGACTGCCTTCAGGTGGTCCCTTTTCTACTGGACCAGCGTAGATCAGGAAATCAACGGGAGGGAATGAAGTGTCCGCAAATTCGACTTCGATCATCGCCGATCTTGAGAACATGCGCTTCGAATACAAGTCGGAGCTGTCGATTTACACCGAAAAGCTGATGGACGGCCGATTGCTGTTTGCCGGCTTTCAAGATAATGGCACCACGATATACGATTACAACGACTTCAAGGATAAACCTTCCTTTGATCTGACGATCGATGGCGAATCGTTATATTACGGATGGAGATTTAGCGATTTTGCATCGGATCGGGACGAGCTCGGGAACACGACTGGAACCTTGATGCTAAAGCATGCATGGAAACCGATTCAGTTAAAAGTCATCACGAGCTGCTGCGGCTTCGGCTTCTTCAGTAGATCGATGGAAATCGTCAATTTATCGGAAGAGACGGCAATTGGGCTTACGAATGTGACCCCGTTAAAAGGATGCCTTTGGAGCATTACGGATAACGTCGCCGATAATCTGCGAGACGACACGGTCGCGCCTTATTCGGTCGGGCGGTTCAAGGATTTGTATTGGGCGAACGAGGGCAATTTTGCCTGGCAGGACGTCCCGGTAAATACCGGCATTTTCTTTAATTCGACTTTCGGCATGAGCGGGCACGGCAGCCCTTTTTTTTATTCTGCGCAACAATATCAACGGCGGCTACTTCGTGTGCCAGATGGGCTGGTCCTCTAACTGGAAGACAGCCTTTTTCGCCGACTACTTTAACGATAGCCGTCTTCCGAACAAGATTAACCTGAACTTCGAGGTTCAACCGGTTACGCCCTCGCCGGCCCGATTGATCGCGCCGGGCGAGACGATCGCGGCGCCGGACATGCATTTCGGGGCGAGCCATGCCGACTTGGATGCGGCGATCCAGAACCTGCACGCCTACTTGAGGCAATCCGTCCTGCGACAGGCCGGCGATGGCCTGCAGCCCGTCATTTATAACCAAGCCGGTTATATGGTGCCCGGCTATAAGCAGCCGGAGATGAGCGAAGAAGGACTCAAGCAAGAGGTCGACATCGCGGCCGAACTGGGCGCCGAGCTCTTTATGATCGATGCCGGATGGTACGGCAACAATGGGACGGAGGGAGCCGATTGGGGGGAATACGACTGGCGATTGGTACGCGGCGGATATTCTTCCGAACGACCTGTTTCCCGTCTATGAATATGCGCGATCAAAGGGCTTGAAATGCGGGTTATGGGTAGAAATCGAGACTGCCGGATCAAAATCGAAGCTTGCCGAAGATCATCCCGATTGGTTTTTAACGAAGTACGGCCATACGTTCCCGAGAGTGCTCGATCTGTCGAAGCCGGAGGTGAAGGATTTCGTCCGTTCCGAAATCGTTCGGCTCGTCGAAAAATATCAATTGGACATGTTCCGCCTGGATTACAATTCAAGCTCTAACGAAGGGGGCTTTAATCTCCAGGACGGCCGGAACGAGAACACGCATTGGAAGCATATGGAGGCCATTTACGAGATTTTCGATCGGGTCGGCTCACAATTTCCAAACCTCCAACTCGAAAATTGCGCCAGCGGAGGCGGCCGGACGGATATCGGCATCGTTAGCCGATTCACCACGACTTGGGTTTCCGATTGGTTCAAGATGCCGCGGACGGTGCGGATCTTGAACGGCATGAGCATGGCACTCCCGCCTGAATATATCAACAGATCCTATTCGCCGGGTATGGAAGGGAATCTGGACACGCACATGCACGTGATAATGATGGGACATCCGATGCTTTGCGGCGTCGCGCCTTCCCTGACGGACGCGAGTCCCGCGACGATGGCCTGCGCCAAAAAATATATCGGCATCTACAAAAATTTCATCCGGACCTTTCACCGGACGGCAAAAGTGTATCATCACACGCCGGTCATCCCCGGCGCGGACGGTACGGGGTGGGCCGCGCTGGAATACGTTTCCGAGGACCGGGCGAAAGCCGTGGCGACGGTGTTCCGGCTCATTAACGCGGAGGAAAATCGCTACGCGCTTAAATTTAAAGGTCTCGATAAAGGAGCGAGCTACCGCGTGCGGATCGAGCCGGAAGGAAGCGAGTTCGTTGTCGCAGGCTACGCATTATCGAGAGAGGGACTTACGATCGAACTGGATACGGCATTAACCTCGCAGATGATATTGCTGAATCGAACAGAGTAAGTAGACAAGGAGCAGGGAGGCGTCATTCATGAAAACAAGCTACTCGGGTCTTGCCGTCATTCACACGAGGCCGGCATCGATGAACGTCATCGTCGAGCCTGGGCGCATCGCGGCTGGCAACCGGGTCGTCGAGCTGGCCGAAACCGCTACGATCTGTATTCGCGCTGCCGGACAACGGCGGTATAACGACCAACGCTATCGGATCGTAGGCGAAGGCACGGCTTCCCCGAGCGGCTGGAACGGCGAGGATATACGCGGCACCGCGGGAATGCCTTATCAGCGCATGGTTCCCGGCTCGCTGCAGGTGTACTCGAAAGACCGGGAGAAGCGTTACGTTCCGGAAGCCGATTATACGCAAGACAGCTACTGGGGCACGATTAAGCGCCATCCGCAAGGGGAGATCGGGGCCGATCAAGAGCTGTCGATCGACTACGCCGTATGGTTGTGCAGATATGATGCCATCGTCCTGCAAGAGGACGGTACGATTCGCGTCGTCGAAGGCGACAGCGAAGCGCCGGAGTCGCGCGAGCTGCTGCTGCCCGAGCCGCCGGCGGCGGCCACGGGATTTGTGTTGGCCCATGTTTTCACGGGCTGGGGCCAATCTTGCATTCATGGCGGCGGGAGCTTGGTCGCCGCGGATCGCTCGTCATCTCTCCGATCGCCGGATTGGCTGCCGGTTTTAACGGGACGTTACGAGGACATGGTAGAGCGGACCTACGTGGTTGAGGTTGGGGCCGCGGAAGGCGATTCCGAAGGACATTACCAGGTCAGAATCGGGGCAACGGGAGAGGATTACGGCACAAGCCAAAACTTGACGATAGATCAATTGCGATGGACGGAAGCCAAGCCGCTGCCGCACGACCGGAAGGTGCCGCTGCTGCTGCAATCCGCCTACCGATATCCGGTGAGCTGGGGGCTGGAGCTGGATTTTTCTCCGTCGGGATCGGATGCGAACGTGGACTTATCCGGAACGTATAAGGTCACGGCCTATCCGGAAATGATCTTCGACCGCAGGCAAGCGCTTGACGGGAGCGATCCGCTGGACGTTATTCCCCTGGAGCGGCGCGGTCATCTGGATGGCTTCAGGGATAAGCTTGCTTCCGGCCTTCCGGTTCGCATCGCATTCTTCGGCGCAAGCAACGCGCGCCATGGATTATGGCCCGCGCAAGTCGTCGGCGCGCTTCGGCAAACCTATCCGCGAGCCGCGATCTCGACTTCGGTCATCGCCTATGGCGGAGAGGAGATGCGTCATGGCAGGCACCGTTTCCGGCATGAGGTATTGAGCGTGGCGCCAGATTTGATCGTGATGGAGTATTTTATCAACGATGTATGCTACGGCCGTCCGGAGGAGACCGAAGAGGCCGCCCGCTATCTTTTGCAAAGCATGCGCGATGCCGGCATTCCTTGTATTCTCCTTACGAATAACGGCGCTAACCCGCTGTTCTCCGGAAACGGTTCATCAAGCAGCTTCCGACGATACCACGAGCTGTACCGCAGGCTGGCCGCCGAATACGAAGTGGCTTTTGTCGGCGGCTACGGCTACTTCAGCAATCTCCATACGTTCGGCAAGTATTTCATGACGGAGCTTAAAGGCAACATGGTCAACCATCCCTACGGGATCGTCGATCGGAACTGGGGACTGTTCGATCGCGTGTTAAGCGGCGCTATATTAAAAATGCTCTTATAGCCGCCAAATGCGGCTGCGGACGGGCTGGAGGAAACGGCGATGGACCCTAATACGATTAAAGAATCGATCCGGACAGTCAAAGCGTTCAGAATGATGCTGCTCGGCGACCGCTACCGTCCCGGCTATCACTTTGCCATGCCCGAAGGATTCGGATTGCCTGGCGATCCGAACGGCGCTTTTTATGCGAACGGCAGATATCATCTCATGTATCTCTATGAAAACTGTACGAGCACGACCGGCGCCTTTAATTGGGGCCATATTTCGAGTCATAATCTGGTCCATTGGCGCCACCACCCGGACGCGCTGATCCCAAGCGACGGGGATAACGGCGCGTTTAGCGGCGGCGCCTTCGTCGATGACGACGGTACCGCTTACCTTTCTTATTCGAGCTTGGCGACCGATATGGAGACGATGGCCGGCGGCGGCGTCGGCATTGCGAGGAGCTCGGACAGACACTACGAACAGTGGGAAAAATTCGATACGCTGGCCATCCAAAGCACGGCAAACGGCATTACGGAGGTCGTCGGCAAAAACGGCGAGCGCGTATATGCGGGGGAGCTGCGACCCAAGCAACATTTGGAAAAAAGACGGCGTGTATTATATGCAAACCGGAAATTTGTGCGTGCTCGGCGACTACGGTAGAAGCGAAGATTCTCCGCTTGAGGCGAGAGGCGACTGGACGGATTTATTCCGATCGACGGATTTGAAGAACTGGGAATACGCCGGTCGATTCTACGAAAGAGATCGTTCGAACCAATGGACGCTGGAATCGGAAGACGACATGTGCGCGAGCTTTTTCCCGCTTCCGCTGAGCAGGCATGGGGGGAGTGCCGAGCGGCAAATACCTGCAGCTTTTCATTTCGCATAACAAAGGCTGCCAGTATTACATCGGGGGAATACCGCGACGATCGATTATGGCCGGAAAGTCACGGACGCATGACCTGGGTAGACAGGGCGTTCGCCGCTCCCGAAGCGTTGATGGACGATAAAGGCCGGCAGATCGTATGGGTGTGGATCATCGATAATCTGGAAGACGAATCGAGCTTTGGATGGTCCGGCGTGTACAGCGTGCCGCGAACGTTGTGGTTAGGAGAGGACGATACGCTGCGGATGGCGCCTGTAGACGAACTTGCCATGCTGAGATATAACGGCAAGCGCTTCCCGTCCGTCGAACTCCCCGCAGGCGAAAAGCTGGAGCTGGATGGCATCAACGGCGAATCCGCCGAGATTAAGCTGACGATCGTACCCGGAGCCGCCCGGAAGACCGGACTGAAGGTGCGTACTTCCCCGGACGAAGAGGAAGTCACGCTGCTCTACTACGATGCCGCCACGAAAGAGCTTGTATTCGATTCGACGCGCAGCGGCGCCGGGGGCTGGAAGGCAAGGGAAGCCGCGCCTTTTCAACTGAAGGAATCCGAGCAGCTCGAATTAACGGTTTATATCGATAAAGGCGTGATCGAGATCTTCGCCAATGAACGCCAAGCGATAACAAGACGGGTGTACCCCGAGAGATCGGATAGCACGGGCGTCTACCTCTTCACCGAGGGCGGCACGGCTTCCTTCGACACGATACAGGTATGGGAAATGATGCCGTCGAATTCCTATTAACGTTAAATAGAAACACAAGGAGGTAACGGATGATGAGGATTTTAGCGATCGGCGCCCATCCGGACGATGTGGAATGCTGCGTAGGCGGCACGTTGGCGAAGTGCGCGGCACGCGGTGACGAAGTGACGATTATGGTGGCCACCAACGGGAATGTCGGCTCGCCGACGCTCACCAAGGAAGAAATCGCGGCCGTTCGCAAAAAAGAGGCGCAAGCCGCAGCGGACGTCATCGGAGCCGGTCTGATCTGGCTTGATTACGACGACGAGTTCTTGTTCCACGACCGCGAATCCAGAATGACCTTCATCAATGCCATCCGCAAAGCGAATCCGGACGTGATGTTCGTGCACAGTCCCAATGATTATCACCCCGACCACCGTATTTGTTCGGAAATATCGATCGACTGCCGCATCCCGGTGACCGTACCGTTGATCGTCACGGAATATCCGGCGATGACGAAAGTGCCGCATGTTTTCTTATACGAGAACGTCGGCGCCGTCGATTTTCAACCCGAGGTATACGTAGATATTACCGATGCGTTCGAGGTCAAATCAAAAATGCTTCAATGCCATGAAAGCCAGGATGTCTGGATGCAGCACGTGTACGGCGCCGATATCGTCTCGAACATGGCGAGAGTCGCCTCCATGCGCGGCGTTGCGCCGGGCTACAAATATGCGGAAGGCTTCCGCAGCTTGCCCATGTTCCCTATACCGGGAAGTCCGCACCTGCTTCCTTAAGGCGATCGTCGGCTCGCAACGACAAGAAGACCGGAGGTTCCCGATGCTAAAGTAAAGCCGGGGAAGCCGGCTTAGACAGCCATTTCATAGGAGTGAAAAAGATGAAGCTGCAGTATAGTATGGCGCATGAACCTTTGCTGGACGCGGCAACGCGGGATGACTTGATCGCGAATATCAGAAGAGCCGGCATCGAGAAGATTTGGATCGCGGGATTTTTCTCCGGCAAGATGGTCGACATCGAGGAGCTGAAACAGGCAAAGGCGTTCGCCGAGCTGCACGGCCTTGAGGTCGGCGCGGTCACGATCCCGATCGGTCACCCCGGCAACGCGCTGAATCCGGAGGATCCCGACCTGGATCTGGAGATCCCCAAGCATTGGCACTATCGGGTCGATATCCATGGCCAGACCGTCTATTATTGCGGAGCCATCGATCAGTGCCTGATCGAGGACAACGGCAAAGCGGCCACGCAGCTGCGCGATGCGGGTTTCAAAGAGGTATTTCTGGACGACGATCTGCGAGCCGGCAACTTCAACGAATTTATCGAAGGCTGTTACTGCGATGCTTGCGTGGCGGAATTCAACCGCGCCTACGGTCGTCAGGAGACGAGGGAATCGTTGCTCGTTCATATGACGCAGCGGCGGAACACGGCCATCATGGAGGATTGGGTCGCGTTCCAGTGCGTTAAAGTGACGGACGTCGTGAAGGCAACGGATATCGAAGGCGTCCAGCCCGGCATTATGGTGATGCACTTCGGAGACGAGCGGCACGGGATCGATATTCCTTCGATTCGCGAGCAAATGCCGCACGCGCTGTTCCGGGTGGGAGAGTACCAATTTAACGATGCCAGATTCACGACGTCTCATGCGAAAGCGGAAGAACTGCTCGGCATTCTGTATCACTTGAGCTTTATCGATAAGAAATACGCGTATAGCGAATCGACGATTTTTCCGCCTCGCTCGTTAAAGGCGCACAACCTAGTCTATAAAGCGAAGCTGGCCATTGCGGCGGGCCTCGAGAACGTGCTGTTCATGAGCGGTACGTGGGTGCTGGACGAGAGCTATTGGCAAGCGATCGCGGATGCGCTGCCGGTCTTGCGCGAGCTGGACCGGGAGACTGCCGAGGTGCCTAGAGAATTTCCGGTACATCTGGCGTACGGTACGCATGGCGCTTATGCGGAAGCGTTCGTGCCGACGAGTTTGCCTTTGCTGGCGGGATTGCCGGTCAAGGCCGTCCGTGCGGACCAGAGCGGCGAGGGCGGAGAGCTGCTGCTATTTTTCGGAGACTATCTTTTAGGGGCGGAATGGCAGGCGCACCTGCCTCGCTATAAACAGGTCGTGTTTGACCAAGCGGCATCCATGAAAAATAAGGATGTCCTGGAGCGGCTGCAGACTTCCGCCGACAACATTTCCTTCTGGGATGATCGAGCGGCGGCAAGGCCTGCCGCCAGGCAAATCTCTTCGCTACAGCGGCTGTTGGCGGAGGGCTCCTGGGCTTTCCCGCGATTCGAAGAGGGGAATCAGATCGGCTTGGTGTGGCTCAAGGAAAGCGACAAGTGCATCTTGTTTAACTTGCTGGAAACGGAAAATCAGGGGATCGTCCGGTGGGCGGACCGCCAGTATCCCATTCGGCTTGCGCCCTTGTCCTTTGCGATCCTTGACGGCACGGGCGCCTTGACGTTATACGATACGGCATTCGCGCGCTAAGAGAAGCATCGGCGGGGTAGCCGGATGACAGCCGGTATTCGACCCATGCGCCTCAAGAAAGGCTGTCCTCAATCACGAATAGGGAGGAAATCACAATGAAAATCGTCGCCGTCCATACGAAAGCCATCAAAATCCCCTTTTTCAAAGGCGAAAAATGGTCCGGGGGGACAAGGTACAGCGCGCCTTCGCTGATCGTGCAGATCGAGACGGACGAAGGCTTGATCGGGATCGGCGAGTCGGTCGGACCGACGATTCCGGTCATCCAATCGGTCGTAGACAAGGAATTCGCTCCGTTCGTCATCGGCCGCGATCCAATGGAGCTGGAATCGATTCTTCACCGACTCGAGGAATATTGCGTCAACTGGAAGCAGATCGGCAACTACGGCTTGGCCGGCATCGAGATGGCGCTCCTCGACCTTCGCGGCAAAATCCTGAACACGCCCGTCTACAATCTGTTAGGAGGCAAGGTGAAGCAGGAAGTGGCGTTCTCGGGTTACATCTTCATCGACAAACCCGAAGTCAATGCCGAGGAAGCGCGCAAGTTCGCCGCCGCCGGCTACACGGAATTGAAGCTGAAGGTCGGCCGCGACATCGACCTGGATACGAAGCGGGTCAAAGCCGTGCGCGAGGCGGTCGGGCCGGCGATGAAGATTCGCATCGACGCCAATCAGAACTGGAGCGTGCCGACCGCGATCAAGGCGATCCGCAAGATGGAGAAGTACGATCTGCAAATGGTCGAGCAGCCGACGCGATTCGACGACGTGGACGGCATGGCCGCCGTCGCGCGCGCCGTCGACGTGCCGATCATCGCGGACGAAGGCTGCGCCACCTATGAAGATGCGCTGCGTCTGATCGACAAGCGCGCCTGCGCCTGCTTCCTCGTCTATCCGTCCGAAGCCGGCGGCATCCTGAAGGCCAGGCAGATCGTCGACCTGGCCAACCACGCCGGCGTCTGGTGCGCTACGGGAAGCTGGGCGGAGACGGGCATCGGGACGCTGGGCAACGTGCATATGGTCGCTTCCTCGCGGAACTTCCCGTTTGCGAACGACACGCATCTGAAGTTCATGACGGGCGACCTGCTGCGCGAGGAGCTGGTTTTCAACGACGGGAAAATAACGGTTCCGGACCGCCCCGGCTTCGGCATCGATCTGGACATCGCGAAGCTGGACCGTTTCGGCGCGAATTTCGAACGCGAGATGGTGTTCTACGATCCGCAGGACCCGCAATTCCAGCCGCGGATCGGCCAATTGCTCTAACCCATGGAGGCGGTCGCATGAACGGCTTCGTCCCGACGAATCCCAAGACCGAATACTTATACAACGAGGGAATAGAAATGACGCTTGCCCGTCCGCACGAACCCAATTGGTCGCAAATATCGGGGCGGTACCCTAGGACGCGCTCCAAACGAATTTATATTCATCCGCCATTGGCCGATTCGTTGGTAGAAGTCAGACCGGATTTAACGCTAATCGTAAAGGATGCATTGGCACGGAAAGGCCAATTCCGAAGAGGACACGGCTTTTTTCTAAGCGCGACAGCAGGCGGGCCTCCGCAATTTTTCGATTTTCGCAACGTAGAGCAAGCGTACTTGTCTCCTAAGGAACCGATTTTATTCTCATCGCTGCCGCAATCCGGCTTTGACCATCGATTAACGAGCTTGACCGTACCGGAGCCGGATGGCGGCGCCCGCGTCCATCTCTATCTGTCGATAGCCAATTTGCATCCGACCCGCGCCAGATCGGCGGATTGGTATTTTGCGAGCGTTGAAGACATGCATGAGCGCTTTTATGTCGATATCAACGAAGATTATGTCCCTTACGATCAAGTCCTTGCGCCATGGTTGAAGGGAATGGCGCTTGAGCATCTGGCAACCGGGTCCTTCAGCGGGCTCCTTCGCGATGGGCGGGGCGTTGCGATCCTCCGGTATGACGCGGCGCCTCGCACGAACGTGTCGTATGAGGCACAAGCCGGCGAATTCGCCAACATTCTTCAATTTAATATGGAGCTTGCTCCCGGTGAGACAAAGAAAATCCATATCGAAATTTTCGATACGGTCACCGGAAGAACGAATGAAATGGCTTCCATTCAAAATGAGAGCTTCTTAGATGAAGCAACGGCGATTGAACAAGGCCGGCAGATATGGAACTTGGCGCTAATGGGCAAAGCAAACATTCAAGTACCGGAGCCGATGATTCAGGATATATTCGATACGGCCCAAGCCAACGCCTTGCAGTTGATCGCGGAGAGGGCGGATGGATCCGCGCTGCCCGGACAGGGCGGGTTCAACGAATATACGGCCGTGTATTCCTGGGAAGTATCCGGCTATTTGAAAATGCTGAATCGGCTTGGCTACGGGGATACGGTTAAAAAAACGCTTCAGTATTTTTTAAGCACGCAGGCCGGCAGCAAGGGGCCTGCCGGGGACATCGTGTCTCCCGATGGTTCCTTTCGGGCGCATATTTTCTGGATGTGCGAGACGGGAGCGGTACTTGGGCTGCTGGCGGATTATTACTTGACGACGAAGGATCGATCGTGGTTCGGCGAGCATCTGCCGGCTATCGTTCAAGCTTGCGAGTGGATCAAAAAAGGAACGCAGCGCGACCAAGATCGTTCAAGAAGACGGCACGAGAGCGGCGCACTACGGCCTGCTGCCGAAAGGACGCGTTCACGATTGGCCGGATCAAGGGCATTTCTTTTTCTCGGACGCGCATACGTGGCATGGCCTGCATCTGACGGCGCTCGCGCTGAAGGATTGGGGCTATACGGACGAGGCGATTTACACGGCGGAAGCGCAGGATTATCGGGCATGTCTGGAAGCGGCGGTTAGGCGGGCCACCTTTTCGTATCCCCCAGGCGAGCAGATCCGGTGGATTTCTAATGAAGCGTATACGAAGCCGGGGGATAGGAAGGCCGTATATGCGATCGACGGACCAGCCTGCCTGTTGGACACGGGTATCATCGGCGCAGAAGATTCAATCGTTCCGGAGATCGAGTATTATATGCGCCGCTATTTTTCCATGGGCGACTTGTTCGCGGTGAAATTGCCTGAAATGGAAGACGCGGTGCTTGGCAAGCTTCAGGAGCAATATGCGGGCTCGCCGATCGACTTATACTACGTCAACCAGGCGGAGCGGATCTGGCATCGGGTATGGTCCCTGCGCGGAGAACGGGAGAAGGCGCTTCGCTATTTTTATTCGACGATGGCCTTTTCGACGACGCTGGACACCCTTCACGTCCATGAACGCTATTGTCCGCAGCTGCCTTGGCTGTCGCCCTGGCAGCCGAACGGAAGCGGCAACGGCCGCGTTATGGAGATGATTCTGAATTCGCTTTACATGCTGGAAGATCGTACGATGAAGCTGCTGCCCTGTGCGCCTGCAGAATGGCTGGATCCAGGGAAGCGGATCGAAGTGAACCGGGTAGCGACCTATCTCGGAGAGCTTTCATTTAAGGTAATCAGAAGCTCGCTTGATACGATGCAGGTCGAAGCTCAGCTCCCGGATGGGATTCAAGCGATCGATGTCACGATCGTGTTGAAGAACGGCTACGCCATCCGAAAGGTTCACATGCTGTATGGGGAAGATCATATTCGCGACGGTCAAGATCCGGAATGGAAGGGAACCATCAGCGGCGATAAGCTGCATTTTCCGAACCCAAAACGGGAGTTGAAAATGCGCTTGCAGCTGTCCGCAGAAGAGGGGATGGCTTAGCGACGCCTTGACGCCAATACTGAAACCGATTCTGTTGTAAGCGCAGACAGAAGCTGCGACGCCGAATTTTCGGTTCGCAGCTTCTCAGCAATCAGCATATTTTTTCTTTTTGCCATCGGATCGCGTGGTCGAATTCCGTGAACCGGAATTCATGGCTCTCCCAATAATGTTTCAGCTCCTCGTTGGCCCAGCCCTCGTAGAGCTCATCCCATTCATAAGGGCCATGGGGCATCAAAGAAGAAGGTTCAATGACTTCGCTAACCGGCTGATAGCGGTAATCGCACGATAGCCGGATTTGACCCGGGATCTGGTTCGGCATCGATTTGTGAACGGTGTGGCTGTGAAAAACGAGCACGTCTCCGGCCTCGTAATCGATCGTCTGCCAGTCGTAATCGAGTCCGCACAGGATCGATTCCAGTCCGCCGGCTCCAGGATTGCTCGATACGCCGAGCAGCCCGGCTTGATGGCTTCCTTTGAGCACGGCCAAGCCGCCCAGTTGTCTCGACACGTCGCCCAGCGGCATCCAGCAAGTCCAGGTGTTAGACGCGCCCTGGATATGAAGGAAGTCCTGATGGGAGGGCGTAACTTTCGCCTCGCGATGCGGAAGCATGACCCGGCCGATATTCCGCGGATGCGGGAACGGCTTTTCATCGAACAGGGTGGAGAAGATCGCCAGGATTTCCGGTGAGTGCGCCAAGGCATGAAACGCTTCGAGCTTTTGAATCCGGTGGTACATCTCCAACGTGACGCCTACGCCGTTCCATTGCAGCTCTTCCGAAGAATACCGATTGACAGCTTCGACGTCGGCCATCCCGTCCATCAACGGGAACTTCGAATCCATCACGCCGAAGCTGTCCAAGATGTCCAAGACGCCCCGGCGAACTTCGAGCACGCGAGCGCGCGGGAGAAGGCCTTTGAAGAACAGAACGCCATCTTCGTTTGCCCTGGCGCGCAGTCGATCGGGTTGGCCAAGGAGCGGGCTTGCGTCCGCGAACGTGCCGGAGACGGGTTTTCGATCGTTGTCCATTGCGATATTCATTGGGTGTGTTCCTCCTCTCTTGATGTTGTCATCATAGCATCGGGAACGCCAAAATCATTTAGATGGCAGCGCACAGGTTTGTCATTTACCGGAATGGAAGAAGGGAGGGGTCCACGGTTGGAATCGTTCATCAAGGCTGTCGAAAACGCGCAGCCGGTCGTTCATTTTGCGAATCGGTGGGTCAGCAGTCCGGGCGAATCCTTCGGGCCGCGGACGATCGGGGATTACCAATGGATCTTCGTGAGGAGCGGAAAAGGCAGCGCGCGGATCGGCGGCCAATCGTACCGCGTCTATTCCGGTTGTTTGTTCGCCTACGGTCCCGGTCAGCCGCATTGGTTCCGCTCGAGCGACGACGATCCGCTGGTGTTGTATGGATTGCATTTCGGTTATGCCGGACACGCCGGCCTAGACGATGTGCTGCGCATGATCCAAGACGTGGATTGGGATCGCTTCGAAAAAACAAACCCCGATGTCTCCGTCCCGTTCCCCGCAAGAATGGAGACGGGCGCTTGGCCGCTGCCCTACTTCGAACGGCTGGTCGAGGAGTATCGGGGGGAACCGGACGCTGAGCGCCCTGGTGTTAAGGGGACTGATCACCGAGCTTCTGGCCAGAGTCGCACGATGGGTTATCGACAAGCCGTCTACGGCGATGCCGCAGGACAAACGAATCCTCCGCGTAAAAGAAAGCTTGCAGAACAAGGCAATGGAGAGCTATCGGACCGAATGGATAACGGAAGGGCTGCCATACGGCCACGATTATATTTCCCGTTTGTTTAAGCAATGTTTCGGGCAATCTCCGCGCGACTATCATAATCAGGCGAGATTGGCCCAAGTCCAACGATTGCTCGAAGAGACGGAGCTTAGCTCCACCGCGATCGCCGAGCGGATGAAGTTCGGCAGCGTTCATCATTTTTGCAAATGGTTTAAAACGAATACGGGTCTGCAGCCCGGGGCTTACCGCAAAAGAAGCCGATTTTTGTAACCGCTCAGGAAAGATGGCGATGCGGCTTACGATTTCATGTTCTGTTCCAGCCGAGCGATGATAATCTCTTTTGCATTCACGATATGCCGAGTCAGCTCGTCCGCTGCGTCGGGATTCCTTTGGATGACCAAGTCCGCCAACCGGCGGTGGCTTTCGTAAAATTGCCGGTAGGTCGCGCTGGTCATATTCGTGATTTCCAATATCGCCTGGAACACGTTCGCCATCGTATTCCATGCCGCCAGCAGGGGGCTGTTGTCGGCCATCATCACCAGACTGCGGTGAAATTGGATGTCGAGAATGGATGTCTCCGCGCTCGAAGGCGCGATCTCGGGGACGGACAGACGTTGTTCCAGGTGTTCCATGGATTCCAAAAGCGGACGGAAGTGGAAGGAACGATTGGCCAATATTTGTTCGAGCGCTTTTTGCTCGAGCAGCAGACGCAGCTCGAATAAATCACGGGCTTGTTTGGACGTGAAGCCGATGACCTCGGTGCCGCCGTTCGATAGGTTCAGCACCAGCCCCTCTTGCGAAAGCAATTGGAAAGCCGTCCGGATCGGCGCCCGACTGCAGCCGAGCCGATCTGCGACTTTCGATTCGATCAATCGGGAACCGGATTTGTATTCGCCGAGAATGATATCGGTCCTCAGCCGCTTCACGATCTCCTTCGCCTGAAGCGAACGCGCAAGCGGATCGTCTACTTTGCTCATTTCCTAACCCTCTCCCGCTCAAAATTTTCACCATAAAAGGATTGTACTTCGGTAGGCGGATTGAATTCAACACAGATATTTTGAATACTATATTTTAATATTGTATACAAATTAAATGTGTTGTATATTTTATTTGCGAGTTGCGCTTTGGAAGAACCACGCGGGAGAGGAGAGCGGGAAGTGAGAAAGCTTGCGATATGGGGTGCGGGTATTTTCGGCGACCGCAGGGAACGAGAACTGTTCGAGCCCGCCGGTTATCAAGCCGACTATTATGAAGGCGACGACCCGCTGGCTCTTGCGGCCGCGCTAACGGATGTCGAAGGGTTGATCGTGAATCTCGAACAAGTCTCGGATGAATTATTGGACCGTCTGCCGTTTTTAAAAGTGATCGGACGATACGGCGTCGGCGTCGACAATATCGATCTCGAAGCCGCATCCAGGCGGAGAATAGCGGTTATCAACGTGCCGGATTATTGCGTCGACGAAGTCGCGGAGCATGCGGTCAGCTTCATTTTTGCGGCCAACCGAAAATTGCAGATCGCTTCGTCGTTGCCTAGACAAGGCGACTGGGGCAAAGTGCAAGCGCTCAAGCCGATTCGCGCGATCAAAGAGACGACGCTCGGCGTCGTCGGAACCGGGCGAATCGGCATGAAAGTAATCGAGATGATGGCCCCATTCGGCTGCAAAATTTTGATTTGCGATCCCTACCTCGCCCATGCGCATCTGCCGAAGAACGCGGAAATGACCGGATTCGATCAACTGCTTGCACGGTCCGATATCATCACGATCCATTGTCCGCTGACGGCACAAACCCGGCGCATGTTCCGCGCCGAAACGTTCGCCCGCATGCGGAAGCAGCCGGCCATCGTCAACGTCTCGCGGGGGCCGATCGTCGACGAACGCGACTTGCTCGTCGCATTGGACGAAGGCATCGTGTCCTTCGCGGCGCTGGACGTCATGGAAACGGAACCGCCGGAAAGGAATCACCCTTTGCTCCATCACCCTATGGCGCTCGTTACCGGACACGCGGCCTGGTACTCTGAGCAATCCGAGAACCGGTTAAGGGATTTTCTTGCCGTTCGCATGATGGATTATCTGGAAGGCCGGCCCGTCCCCTCGATCGTGAACAAATTTTAATGACGAATAAGGAGTGAATGACCCATGCGTAAAGCAAACGTGATCCGCGCATCCGAAGTGAAAACGTTGTTCGTCGACGAAACGTACGCGTCCAAAATGCTCATCGACCGTACGAATTCGGATACGCATAATACCCAGATCAACATGGGAATCGTGGCGCCGGGAGCCAGTCATCCCGATCATAATCACCCGACCGACTATGACGAATTTTACTTGGTCATAAAAGGCCAAGGAATGGTGCGTCTCGATGGTCAGGAGTACGATCTGCTGCCAGGCGACGTCGCGTTCATTCCGGGCGGCTCCTACCACGCCATTGCCAATAAGAGCGATACGGAGGAATTGGTCATTTTTACGGTTTGGCCCAAGCATCCGGAGGAAGGCGCCAACCCCGTATACGATCAGCGCATTCGGGAGTGGGGCAAGTCTTACGTGACGATCCATGACTCCATTTGATGTAGAAAGAGGCGCTGCTCGATGAAGCTGCAAGGAAAAGTCGCGCTCGTCACGGGAGCGGGAAGAGGCATCGGACGTGGAATCGCGCTGGAAATGGCCAAGGAAGGCGCCGACGTCGTCATCCATTATCGCAGCAGTGAACGCCAGGCCGTCGAAGCGGCGGAAAAGATCCGCTCCATGGGCAGAAGAGCGCTGCTCCTTCGGGCGGACCTCTCCGAGGTCAGGCAGATCGACGGGATGATGGAGGCCATCCGCGAGCAATGGGGCGGCGTCGATATTCTGGTCAACAACTCGGCCATCGATCCGACTTTCGATTTTTTCGAAGTCACCGAAGAACGCTGGGATCAGGTGCTGGACACGAACCTGAAGGGCGGCTTCTTTTGCGCTCAAGCTTGCGCGAGAGACATGGTCAAGAAGGGCGGGGGAAAGATCATTTTCATCAGCTCCGTTCACGGAAATACGACGATGCCGAAGTATTCTGCCTATGCGGCATCCAAAGGCGGCATTAACGCCATGACCCGGCAGCTTGCGCTCGACCTGGCACGATACAACATCCAGGTCAATGCGATCGCTCCGGGAGCCACGGACGTAGAGAAATTTCACGAGGATCCGGGGCACGATCCGGTAGCGATCGGCGAACAGATTCCGCTCGGCCGGATCGGTTACCCGGACGACGTGGCCAAGGTCGCCGCGTTTTTCGCATCCTCGGACTCGAACTTCGTGACCGGGCAAGTGTTAACCGTCGATGGCGGATCCAGCACGCGGTTTTTCCTAAGAACCTGAAGGAATCGCCAAACGTATCGAAAGGATGATTAAGTTGGAATTTGCAGATCGAGTCGTTCTTGTAACCGGTTCTGGCAACGGAATCGGGAAGGCCGTTGCGTTCGCGTTCGCCAGGGAAGGCGCATCCGTCGTGATCTCGGATATTGATGGCGGCGCTGCGGAAACAGCGGCGCGCGAGATCGAAGACATGGGAGGAACGGCAATGAGCATTCGGACGGATGTTTCGTCCGCCGCGGATGTGGAACGCCTTTTTTCGGAGATCCATCGGGTATACGGCCGACTTGATGTACTCATTAACAATGTCGGCACGACGATCCGTAAACCTACGGTTCATTTTACCGAGGATGAATGGGATTTTATTTACGATACGAACGTCAAATCGATGTTTTTGTGCGCGAGGGCAGCCGGTAAATGGATGCTGAAACAGAGGGCCGGTTCGGTGGTGAATATCTCCTCCATTCTTGGCACGGGCGGGGTCAGCCGGCGCCTTCCGTATGCGTCCTCCAAAGCGGCGGTGGATAGCTTCACCCGGACGCTCGCCTGCGAATGGGCGCTAGACGGGATTCGGGTGAATGCCGTCGCCCCCGGCTATATTCGAACAGATGGATTAAATCAGGCGTTCGTCGCCGGTATCTTGAAGGAAGACGATATGGTGCGGAGAACGCCGCAAGCGCGCCTAGGCACGCCGGAGAATATCGCCGACGCCGTTCTGTTTCTGTGCTCCTCCAAAGCGGACTACATTACGGGTACGGTACTTTACGTCGATGGGGGGATATTCCGCGTACCAGGGTCCGGAGCAAGTGCCTTCTTTCCATCATGATCTATCGGCGTGGAGCGGCGTCTGACGATTTTTGGCTCAAAGCGGCAAAGACCTCGGTCGTACCATAATCGTCCTGATCGAAGCTGTCGACACCGACAAGGGTCTGGTGCTGCTTCTAGAAGATAAGCGGGGTAAGCTAGTGTAAACTTACCTCGTTTCATTTTGGAGAGCTGCAATCCATAAGCTTCGTTTTCTGTCATGGAAATCGATCCAACATTTGAATGTGGCATTCGCGATGCGTGAATGATATCATAAGTATCCCGCAGGTCCTTACATGCAGTACAGTTCCCTTAAACGAATGAAGAATAGGGAAATGGAAAAAATTGATCATTGCGGAAAGCCAATCGAATTGATAAGATGTAATTCCTGCTTCGGAAACGAAGCGGACAAGCTTTAAAAGATTGCTCCTTGAAAACTGAACATCGAGCGTTAAAACAAACGGACGCTGAAGCCTTTCGGGGCTGAAGCAAAAGTTATACCAGCTTTATCATGAGCAAGTCGAACTACCTGTGCGTCTTTTGACTATCGTCGTTTCTAACGAAACGTCTTTCGTCAAAAACGCTATTATGGAGAGTTTGATCCTGGCTCAGGACGAACGCTGGCGGCGTGCCTAATACATGCAAGTCGAGCGGATTTAGTTTGTAGCTTGCTACAAACTGAGTTAGCGGCGGACGGGTGAGTAACACGTAGGCAACCTGCCCTGAAGACCGGGATAACATTCGGAAACGAATGCTAAGACCGGATAGGCAGCCGGGTCGCATGACCGGGCTGAGAAACACGGTGCAAGCTGTGGCTTTGGGATGGGCCTGCGGCGCATTAGCTAGTTGGTGGGGTAACGGCTCACCAAGGCGACGATGCGTAGCCGACCTGAGAGGGTGAACGGCCACACTGGGACTGAGACACGGCCCAGACTCCTACGGGAGGCAGCAGTAGGGAATCTTCCACAATGGGCGCAAGCCTGATGGAGCAACGCCGCGTGAGTGAGGAAGGCTTTCGGGTCGTAAAGCTCTGTTGCCAGGGAAGAATAAGGATGAGGTAACTACTCATTCGATGACGGTACCTGAGAAGAAAGCCCCGGCTAACTACGTGCCAGCAGCCGCGGTAATACGTAGGGGGCAAGCGTTGTCCGGAATTATTGGGCGTAAAGCGCGCGCAGGCGGTCTTTTAAGTCTGGTGTCTAAGTGCGGGGCTCAACCCCGTGATGCACTGGAAACTGGGAGACTTGAGTGCAGAAGAGGAGAGCGGAATTCCACGTGTAGCGGTGAAATGCGTAGAGATGTGGAGGAACACCAGTGGCGAAGGCGGCTCTCTGGACTGTAACTGACGCTGAGGCGCGAAAGCGTGGGGAGCAAACAGGATTAGATACCCTGGTAGTCCACGCCGTAAACGATGAGTGCTAGGTGTTGGGGGGGGTCCACCCCTCGGTGCCGAAGTTAACACATTAAGCACTCCGCCTGGGGAGTACGGTCGCAAGACTGAAACTCAAAGGAATTGACGGGGACCCGCACAAGCAGTGGAGTATGTGGTTTAATTCGAAGCAACGCGAAGAACCTTACCAGGTCTTGACATCCCTCTGACCGGTCTAGAGATAGACCTTTCCTTCGGGACAGAGGAGACAGGTGGTGCATGGTTGTCGTCAGCTCGTGTCGTGAGATGTTGGGTTAAGTCCCGCAACGAGCGCAACCCTTGGATTTAGTTGCCAGCACTTTGGGTGGGCACTCTAGATCGACTGCCGGTGACAAACCGGAGGAAGGCGGGGATGACGTCAAATCATCATGCCCCTTATGACCTGGGCTACACACGTACTACAATGGCCGGTACAACGGGCTGCGAAGTCGCGAGACGGAGCCAATCCTACCAAAGCCGGTCTCAGTTCGGATTGCAGGCTGCAACTCGCCTGCATGAAGTCGGAATTGCTAGTAATCGCGGATCAGCATGCCGCGGTGAATACGTTCCCGGGTCTTGTACACACCGCCCGTCACACCACGAGAGTTTACAACACCCGAAGCCGGTGGGGTAACCCGCAAGGGAGCCAGCCGTCGAAGGTGGGGTAGATGATTGGGGTGAAGTCGTAACAAGGTAGCCGTATCGGAAGGTGCGGCTGGATCACCTCCTTTCTAAGGAGCCCTTCGGGGCATTACGAAGTCCGTTTGGTTTAACGCTCGAGTTCAGTTTTGAAGGAGAAATCCTTCAGTGCGTACCGTACGAACGCGTTTCTAGCGAAACGCTGCCTCTTGCGGCACGGACGAGACGATCTTCGATCGCTCGTTTGCACCTTGAAAACCGGATAGCGAAACGAAATGCGCAAATTAGAAATTCTCATGCAATGCCTTGTGTGGTTTAGCCGACAGGTTAAGCTATTAAGGGCGCACGGAGGATGCCTAGGCGCCAGGAGCCTAAGAAGGACGCGGCGAACAGCGAAATTGCCTCGGGGAGCCGTAAGCAGGCTTTGATCCGGGGATGTCCGAATGGGGAAACCCGGCTGGGGTCATGCCCAGTCACCTATGAGTGAATCCATAGCTCATAAGGAGGCACACCCAGGGAACTGAAACATCTAAGTACCTGGAGGAGAAGAAAACAAGAGTGATTCCGTCAGTAGCGGCGAGCGAAAGCGGATTAGCCCAAACCTGAGAGCTTGCTCTCAGGGGTTGTGGGACGTCTCACATGGAGTTACAAAGGGATAGGTTAGGCGAAGAGATCTGGAAAGGTCCGGCATAGAAGGTAAAAGCCCTGTAGCCGAAAGTCTATCCCCTCCGAGACGGATCCCGAGTACCGCGGGACACGAGAAACCCCGTGGGAATCCGGCAGGACCATCTGCCAAGGCTAAATACTCCCTGGCGACCGATAGTGAAGCAGTACCGTGAGGGAAAGGTGAAAAGCACCGCGGGAGCGGAGTGAAAAAGAACCTGAAACCGTGCGCTTACAAGAAGTCAGAGCCCGATCTAGGGGTGATGGCGTGCCTTTTGTAGAATGAACCGGCGAGTTACGTTTACGTGCGAGGTTAAGTCGGAGAGACGGAGCCGCAGCGAAAGCGAGTCTGAATAGGGCGCTTTAGTACGTAGTCGTAGACCCGAAACCGGGTGATCTACCCCTGTGCAGGGTGAAGGTGAGGTAACACTTACTGGAGGCCCGAACTCGTGAGCGTTGAAAAGCTCTGGGATGACGTGGGGGTAGGGGAGAAATTCCAATCGAACTCGGAGATAGCTGGTTCTCCCCGAAATAGCTTTAGGGCTAGCCTCGAGATTTAGCATCATGGAGGTAGAGCACTGATTGGGTGCGGGGCCCGCCAAGGGTTACCAAGTCCAGTCAAACTCCGAATGCCATGGATGTATGCTCGGGAGTCAGACGGCGAGTGCTAAGATCCGTCGTCAAGAGGGAAAGAGCCCAGATCATCAGCTAAGGTCCCCAAGTGTGTGTTAAGTGGGAAAGGATGTGGAGTTGCGAAGACAACCAGGATGTTGGCTTAGAAGCAGCCACCATTTAAAGAGTGCGTAATAGCTCACTGGTCGAGTGACTCTGCGCCGAAAATGTAACGGGGCTAAACACACCACCGAAGCTATGGCATGTCGTAGTCTTCACTTTGTTCTGGTGGAAGACCGGGACATTTCGTCAAAAAAAACCCCAAAGGTGGTTTAGGGGTATCAAAAAAAACGCCCCGAAAAAAAAAACCAAAAAAAGAAAAGAAAAAAAAGGGCACTTGGGTAGGGGAGCGTTGAATGCGGGTTGAAGTCGGACCGAGAGGACCGGTGGACTGCATTCAAGTGAGAATGCCGGTATGAGTAACGAAAAGACAGGTGAGAATCCTGTCCGCCGAAAGCCTAAGGGTTCCTGAGGAAGGTTCGTCCGCTCAGGGTAAGTCGGGACCTAAGGCGAGGCCGAAAGGCGTAGTCGAAGGACAACAGGTTGAAATTCCTGTACCACCGTAATCCGTTACGAGCGATGGGGGGGACGCAGGAGGGCAAGAACGCGAGCTGATGGAATAGCTCGTCCAAGCAGTGAGGGGTGTGTGTAGGCAAATCCGCACACTAATACCTTGAGCTGTGATGGGGAGGGAAAATTACAGTACCGAAGGTTCCGTGCTCACGCTGCCGAGAAAAGCCTCTAGCCAGGAGAAGGTGCCCGTACCGCAAACCGACACAGGTAGGCGAGAAGAGAATTCTAAGGCGCGCGGAAGAACTCTCGTTAAGGAACTCGGCAAAATGACCCCGTAACTTCGGGAGAAGGGGTGCCTCGGTAGGGTGAATAGCCCGAGGGGGCCGCAGTGAATAGGCCCAAGCGACTGTTTAGCAAAAACACAGGTCTGTGCGAAGCCGTAAGGCGAAGTATACGGGCTGACGCCTGCCCGGTGCTGGAAGGTTAAGGGGAGCGGTTAGGGGCAACCCGAAGCTGTGAACCGAAGCCCCAGTAAACGGCGGCCGTAACTATAACGGTCCTAAGGTAGCGAAATTCCTTGTCAGGTAAATTCTGACCCGCACGAATGGCGTAACGACTTGGGCGCTGTCTCAACGAGAGATCCGGTGAAATTTTAGTACCTGTGAAGATGCAGGTTACCCGCGACGTGACGGAAAGACCCCATGGAGCTTTACTGTAGCTTGATATTGAACTTGGGTACGGTCTGTACAGGATAGGTGGGAGCCTAGGAAGCCTGAGCGCAAGCTTAGGTGGAGGCGCCGTTGGGATACCGCCCTGATCGTATCTAGGTTCTAACCTGTCACCGTGAATCCGGTGAAGGGACCGTGTCAGGCGGACAGTTTACTGGGGCGGTCGCCTCCTAAAGCGTAGCGGAGGCGCCCAAGGTTCCCTCAGAATGGTTGGAAATCATTCGAAGAGTGCAAAGGCATAAGGGAGCTTGACTGCGAGACCTACAAGT
>NZ_JAPDHZ010000007.1 GCF_029525555.1 Cohnella ginsengisoli
TCTTTTTGTTGGTTTCGGTCGGCCTCTGCATGAGCGCGTGGGTGGCAGGGGTTTATGTGATCGGACACGAGATCCGCTAATCGGTCGGCATACGACCAGTGCGGAACCACGCTTCGGAACCACGGTCCGCAATGTGGCGAAAAGAGAAGACAATCCAAGAAAATACGGATTCTATGTCCACATGGAGCGATTGGCATGCCAGGCTAGCTGCGCCGCTTCGAGGTGAAGCATTGGAACGTGACGCCGAACTTGTCCTTCACGACGCCGTAAGCAGGGCTGAAGTGAAAGGCGCTAAGCGGCGTGATCATTTCGCCGCCTTCTCGAAGCGCATGATACATGCGCGTGGCCTGCTCGACATCGGGGGTCGTAATGCAGACCGTGAGCAGGTCTCCTTCGCGCGGGCTTTTTCCGGGCTCGGAATCGGCGACCATAAGTTGGGCCTCTCCGATTTTTAATTCGCTGTGCGCGATCCGATCCTTAACCGCTTCCGACATCGAGTTGTCCGATTCGCCGGGGCCAGCGCCGAAAGTCTGACTGAACGTCACTTCGGCACCAAGCGCTTCGACATAAAAATCGATGGCTTCTTTGGCACGACCGTCTAACTGGATAAAAGGAACAAAATGAATGCTCACTGAGATCAGCTCCTTGGCTTTTATGGGGTCACCGATCCGGCGTCCTCAAAGCCAGCTTACCCGCTAATAGTGACAACTCTTGTCATCGATGCAAAAAAACCGAGAGCTCAGAGCTCGTCGGTTTCTTCGTAAGAAGCGAGAATTGATTTCAGCAGTCCCGGGAAGCGCGATTCCAGATCCTCTTCGCGAAGGGACAACAGCCGTTGCGTGCCGTGCGTTCGCGTACGAATGACGCCTGCTTCGCGCAGCGTACGGCTATGGTGAGAGACGGTGGACTTGGCGATCGGCAGCTCGATATCGCCGCAGGCGCGTTCGCCGTTCTGTCTTAGCTTGTAGACCATCATTAAGCGAACCGGGTCGCTGAGCGCATATAATACGGAAGAGAGCTGAATATCCGCTGTATCTGGGTGGAAAAGCGGCTTCATGAGGCGGAGCCCTCCTTTGATTAGATTCGTAATTGCATTTTATCATAAGGAATGTTATATTTCTATCGTTCGATGATTATAGAACAATAAAACAATGAAATAAATGAATGGAGATGAACCGAATGAACGCAAAGAAAGCGGTGAGCGGCGCTGCTGCGATGGAGGAAGCACCGTCATTTAAATCGGAAAAGGTCGCGACGCTTATCCTTGGCCTAGCCATGGTACTCGTTATTATGAATACGATGATGTTCAATCTCGCGCTTCCCGATGTCACGCATGACTTTATGCTGTCGCCGTCGAGCGCATCCTGGATCGTGACCGGTTATTCCATCGTATTCGCGATCGCCTCGATTACTTACAGCCGCCTGTCGGACTACGTGCCGATCCGGCGCCTTGTGGTCATTAGTCTGCTGCTCTTCGGTCTTGCCGCGATTATCGGTCTGTTCGCGAATAGTTTCCTTATGCTGCTAATCGTACGGATCGTGCAGGCGACCGGCGCAGGCGCGATTCCCTCGCTGGGGCTAGTGCTTATCAGCCGGTACGTGCCGGTGGAGCGCAGAGGCGCCGCGATGGCGATCATTATGTCCGCCGCTTCGCTTGGCCTTGGCTTAGGCCCAGTTGTAGGCGGAGCCGTCGTGCAATATCTCGGCTGGCATTTCCTGTTCGCCGTCAGTGCGCTAACGCTGATCCTCGTGCCCGTGCTGGCGATCGTGCTGCCGAGAGAAAGCAAGGGTGCCGGTTCGCTCGACTTGCCGGGCGCCCTGCTGGCCGCCGTCAGCACGACAGGCCTGCTATTGTTTTTGACGAATCACCAGTGGTACATGTTAGCAGGCGGCGCGCTGGCGCTCGTGCTGTTCGCCGCTCGCATCCGCACGGCCCGTTATCCGTTCGTGCTGCCGGCGCTTTTCGCGAACCGCAAGTACCTGCTCCTTAGCGCGGTCGGCGTGGCGGCGTATCTGTCCAGCTTCGCGACATTGTTCCTGCTTCCGCAAATACTCGTTCATCTCCATGGTCTTAGCGCGATCGAGTCCGGCCTCGTGATTTTCCCGGGCTCGCTGCTCGCGCTCCTGATGTCTCGCAAGGTCGGCGGCATCATCGACCGCAGCGGCAACTCGGCTATTATCCGTTACATCCCGGTGCTTATTCTGGTCTCCGTCGCTTTGTTCGCGCTGCTGTCCGGTACGTCGTACGTGTCGATCCTGTTGATCTACATGCTGCTCAGCCTTGGCTTCACTTTTATGACCAGCAGCATCTCCAACGAAATGTCGCGGCTGCTGCCCGTCTCGCAGATCGGCTCGGGCATGGGGCTGTTCCAGCTCCTTCAGTTCGTAAGCGGCGCATTCGGCGTGGCGCTGTCCGCGAGCGCGATCGACTGGCAGAAGAGCCTGCCGCTGCATGAAGCGTACAGCAACATCTATTGGGGGCTGGCCGTTGTCGTGCTGCTGTCCATCGGCTGCGCCTCCCTCTACCTCCGCGGCAGAAGCGCGAAGCCCGTACTCGCCTCGGCCGTGCAAGCGGAACGCCCTTAAGCTATAGTGGTAGCATAAGGGAGGTTGGGCAATCGTATGGACATCCGTCATTTGACGCTCGCGGATTTCGACGAGCGGATCGCATTATCCGAATTCGCCTTTCAATTTAAGCTGCCGCCGGACCGGCGGGAGACGGAACTCCGTTACTTCCGGCCGGAGGAGCATCTAGGCGCCTTTGACGAACAAGGGAAGCTGCTGTCGGCGCTGATCCTGCTTCCGTTTCGCGTATGGGTGAACGGAAGCAGCATGGAAATGGGCGGCATCGCGGGCGTGGCGACCTGGCCGGAAGCGCGTCGGCATGGCTGCGTGTCCCGCCTTTTGCATGCATCGCTGGCGAAGATGCGCGAGCAGGGTCAGACGGTCAGCATGCTGCATCCGTTCGCTTTTCCCTTTTACCGCAAATTCGGTTGGGAGATGACCTGCGAGCGCAAAAAATACGAGCTTGAGCCGCGTCATTTTCCGGCGAAACGGAGTGCGCCCGGAAGCGTCGAGCGAATCGCGCCTAATACGGCGGCTGTCTCCGACCTGTATGCCAAAGCAGCATCGCGGTATACAGGCATGCTGGACAGGAGCGAGGAATGGTGGACGCGCAAACGCTGGACCATGCCCGGACTGCTCGCCTTGTACCGCAACGAAGCGGGCGAACCCGAAGGTTATATTCATTATCAAGTGGAAAATCGGGTCATGACGGTGCTCGAATGGGTGTCCGTTACGGAAGCGGCCCGCAGCGGGCTATGGGAGTTTGTCGGGAACCACGATTCCATGATCGACCGGCTTCTAATGACGGTGCCCATGGACGATCCATTGCCGTTTCTGGTCGCCGATCCCCGCTTTAAGCAGGAGACGCATCCGTACTTTATGTCGCGTATCGTAGATGCTGAAGCGTTCGTATCCCAATACCGGTTCGCGTCCGGGCCTGAAGAGACGCTGCTGATCCGCCTGCAGGATGCGCATGCGCCCTGGAACGACGGCATGTTCCGTATGGCGCTCGGGACGGACGGCAAGGCGACGCTGTCTCGCGCGGAAGAGGAATCCGCGGCATCGGTCACGCTGGACATTCAGACGCTGACCGCGCTGTTGTTGGGCGGGCGCCGTCCGGGGCTGTTAACCGAGGCGGGAAGGCTTTGCGGAGATTCGGAGCTCGTCGGTCTGCTCGAACGGCGCGTGCCGAGATACGAGACGTTCCTGATGGACTTTTTCTGAGGGATCGAGGAAGGCGCAATGCCAATCGCCACAGAGTCGGCGTGGTTTGCGCCTTCTGCGTTAGAGCCTTAAGGCTTCGGTCGTTTGGCGGCTTCGTATCGGTCGACCGCCTCCTGGACGAGATCCCTGCCCGGCAGCTTCGAATTGATGCGCAGCAGGAGAACGATCACGACAACGATCAGAACCGTATTGACGATGGCCATTAGATCACCGCTTTCCGTTGATATTTATAATGTAAATGATAACCAGGCCGCTGAATAGAGAAAAGCGGCAACCTGCGAACGTTAAAAGGGCCCGAATCGGTGCATACTGAGAAGGAGAGCGACCGATATCCCGGTTCCAAACCGGAACGGCTTGAAGGGTTGCATTTTATTATAAAGCGCGTATAATATGGTTATAGTCAAAGAAAGTCAAAGTCAGAAGTCGAAGCCGTTCTCCGGAAAGGGGGTTAGGCTCTTGCTATGCGCAACATATCCGACCTGATCGAGCATTATCTAAAGCAGATCTTGCAGAGCAGCGCAGGCTCGGTCGAGATCCAGCGGGGAGATCTGGCGGAGAAGTTCTCTTGCGTGCCTTCTCAGATCAACTACGTCATCAGCACGCGGTTTACGCTCGAAAAGGGGTATAGTGTAGAGAGTAAACGGGGGGGGCGGGGGCTACATCCGCATCCAGCGCGTGGACCTTCCTTCGCTGGAAGCCGTTCAGCGTCTGCTGCATCAGAGCGCAGGCAGCCGGATCGACGAGAACAAAGCCAACGGCTTGATCTATCAGCTTGAAGAAGCAGGGATCGTCACTGCCCGGGAGGCGCATCTGATGCGTACCGCGCTTTCGACGGAGGCATTGCCGCTCAAGCAGCCGCTGCAGGACGAGCTGAGGTCCAACCTGATGCGAGTCATGCTGTTGGCGCTTCTCGCGCGTTAGAATCGGCCATTGTCCAAGTTCGCGAACCTTTAGCCGTGGGGAGGAGATCAAGTTGTTATGCCAGGAGTGCGGCCAGCGGCCGGCTACGCTTCATTTTTCGAAGTACGTCAACGGAGAAAAGACGGAGCTGCACATATGCGAGGCATGCGCCAGGGAGAAGGGCGAGCTCATCCCCGGCACGCCGTCCGGCTTTTCCATCCACAATCTGCTCTCCGGCCTCATGGACTTCGACCCCGCCGGACTGTCCAGCGCCAAAGCGCAAGTCCAGCAGCAGCGCTGCGAGGGCTGCGGGATGACGTACGGTCAATTCAGCAAGCTCGGCCGGTTCGGCTGCGCCCGCTGCTACAAGCAGTTCGCGGAACGGCTTGATCCGCTGCTGAAGCGCGTGCACGGGAACACGGTCCATGTCGGCAAAGTACCGAAGCGGGCCGGCGGACTGGTCAGGCTGCGCCGCGAGATCGACGGCTTGAAGCGGGAGATGCAGACCCGGATCGAGGGCGAGGACTTCGAGTCCGCCGCCGATCTGCGCGACCGCATCCGCGAGCTCGAGCGCGAAGTCCAGAACGGTTAGGGGGGCACGGCACATGGGTAATCGGAAATATACCGCGGAGGCGCTGAGCCCCTGGATGAAGGAGGATGCGCCGGATCGCGACGTCGTACTCAGCAGCCGGGTCCGCATCGCCCGGAATTTGCGGCATCTGCCGTTTCCGATGATGGCCAGCGCAGCCCAGGCGGCGGAGGCGATGGACCGGCTGCTTCTCGTGAACGAGAGCGGAAGGCTGAACGGCCTAGGGGAAGTCAGCAGCGTGCGGCTGTCCGAACTGAGCGAGCTGGAGAAGCAGGTGCTGGTGGAAAAGCATCTGATTAGCCCGGCGCTGGCGAACCAAGCCCAGCATGCCGCGCTGATGCTCGGCCCCGGCGAAGACGTCAGCCTGATGGTGAACGAAGAGGACCATTTGCGCATTCAATGTCTCCATGCGGGATTTCAATTGAAGGAAACCTGGGATATCGCGAGCAAGATCGACGATATCTTCGAGGAGGCCGTCGACTATGCCTTCGACGAGAAGTACGGTTTCCTGACCAGCTGTCCGACCAACGTCGGCACGGGCATTCGCGCATCGGTCATGATGCATCTGCCCGCGCTCGTCATGACGGGACAGATCAACCGGATCCTGTCGGCGGTCACGCAAGTCGGCCTGGCGGTCAGAGGCATGTACGGCGAGGGCAGCGAAGCGACGGGCAACCTGTTCCAGGTGTCCAACCAAATCACGCTCGGCCAGTCCGAGACCGAGATTATCGATCATTTGCATGCGGTCGCCAGGCAGATCATCGAGCACGAGAAGGCGGCGCGAGCGAAGCTGATGGGCGAGTCGAGATTAAAGGTCGAGGACCGGATCAAGAGGTCGTTCGGCATTCTGAGTTATGCGGCCGTCATCGACGCGAAGGAAGCTTCGCAGCGACTGTCGGACTTGCGGCTCGGCGTTCATCTGGGCTTGCTGCCTGGCGTGGACGAGGGCACGCTTAACGAGCTGCTCGTCTCGATTCAGCCTGGATACTTGCAGCAGGCTTACGGCGAGGCGCTTAGTCCGGAGCAGCGGGACATGACCCGCGCCCAAATGATCTCGTCCAGACTGGCAACTCATGCCTAAATCATCTATTCTTATATTATACGGAGGAGGTGCTGTCTCATGATGTTCGGACGATTCACCGAACGCGCACAAAAGGTTCTTGCATTGGCACAGGAAGAAGCGGTGCGCCTGGGACACAACAATATCGGCACGGAGCATATCTTGCTCGGTCTTATTCGCGAAGGCGAGTCCATCGCCGCCAAGGCGCTGATCGCGCTGGGCCTCGGTCTCGAGAAGATCCAGGACGAAGTCGAATCCCTCATCGGACGCGGCCAGGAGCAGCCGACCAACATCGCTTACACCCCGCGCGCGAAAAAGGTCATCGAGTTGTCGATGGACGAAGCGCGCAAGCTCGGCCATACGTACGTCGGCACGGAGCATATCCTGCTCGGCCTCATCCGCGAAGGCGAGGGCGTGGCGGCACGCGTGCTGAACAACCTCGGCATCAGCCTGAACAAAGCGCGCCAGCAGGTATTGCAGCTCCTCGGCAGCAGCGAGAGCGTATCGCAGAATCACGGGCCTTCTAACAACGTAAGCACCCCTACGCTCGACGGCCTGGCACGCGACCTGACGGCGAGCGCGCGCGACAACAATATCGATCCGGTCATCGGACGCGCCAAGGAGATCGAACGCGTCATCCAGGTGCTCTCCCGCCGGACCAAGAACAACCCGGTCCTCATCGGCGAGCCCGGCGTCGGCAAGACGGCGATCGCCGAGGGCCTGGCGCAGCGCATCGTGAACAACGAGATTCCCGAGACGCTTCGCGACAAGCGCGTCATGACGCTCGACATGGGCTCCGTCGTCGCCGGCACGAAGTATCGCGGCGAATTCGAAGACCGCCTGAAGAAGATCATGGACGAGATTCGCCAAGCCGGCAACGTCATCCTGTTCATCGACGAGCTGCATACGCTGATCGGCGCGGGCGGGGCTGAAGGCGCGATCGACGCATCGAATATACTGAAGCCGGCTCTCGCGAGAGGCGAGCTGCAGTGCATCGGCGCGACGACGCTCGACGAGTACCGCAAGTATATCGAGAAGGACGCCGCGCTCGAGCGCCGCTTCCAGCCGATCACGGTCGACCAGCCGTCGCCTGAAGAAGCCATCCAGATCCTGAACGGCCTGCGCGACCGCTACGAGGCGCATCACCGGGTCAAGATCACGGACGACGCGATCGAAGCCGCGGTCAAGCTGTCCGACCGCTATATCACGGACCGCTTCCTGCCGGACAAGGCGATCGACCTGATCGACGAAGCGAGCTCCAAGGTCAGACTGCGCTCGTACACGGTACCGCCGAATCTCAAGCAGCTCGAAGCGCGCCTTGAAGATATCCGCAAGGAAAAGGACGCCGCCGTACAGAGCCAGGAGTTCGAGAAGGCTGCCGCGCTGCGCGACACCGAGCAGAAGATCCGCGAAGAGCTGGATTCTACCAAGAATACCTGGAAAGAAAAGCAGGGCCGCACGGATTCCGAGGTGACGCCGGACGATATCGCCCAGGTCGTCGCGAGCTGGACCGGCATCCCGGTCGTCAAGCTGGCGGAGGAAGAGACCGAGCGCCTGCTGAAGCTGGAGAGCATCTTGCACGACCGCGTCATCGGCCAGGAGGAGGCCGTCAAGGCCGTCGCCCGCGCCGTACGCCGCTCCCGTGCCGGTCTCAAGGATCCGAAGCGTCCGATCGGCTCGTTCATTTTCCTCGGGCCTACGGGCGTCGGCAAGACCGAGCTCGCGCGCGCCCTGGCCGAAGCGATGTTCGGCGACGAGAACGCGGTCATCCGCATCGACATGTCGGAGTACATGGAGAAGCACTCGACCTCCCGTCTCGTCGGGGCGCCTCCCGGATATGTCGGCTACGACGAAGGTGGCCAGCTCACCGAGAAGGTCCGCCGCAAGCCTTACTCGGTCGTCCTGCTTGACGAGATCGAGAAGGCGCATCCCGAAGTGTTCAACGTGCTGCTGCAGGTGCTGGAGGACGGCCGTCTGACCGATTCCAAGGGCCGCACGGTAGATTTCCGCAACACCCTGATCATCATGACGTCGAACGTCGGCGCCGACCAGATCAAGCGCAATTCCTCGCTCGGCTTCACCGCCGTGCAGGATGCGGGCAAGGACTACAACAACATGAAGGATAAGGTGCTGGGCGAGCTGAAAAAGTCGTTCCGCCCCGAGTTCCTGAACCGGATCGACGAGACGATCGTCTTCCACCCGCTCGCCGAAGAGCACATCGCGCAGATCGTCACGCTCATGGCCGACGATCTCAAGAAGCGCCTCGTCGAGCACGACGTCAAGTTCGAGCTGACCGAAGCGGCCAAGAGCTTCCTCGCCAAGGAAGGCTTCGATCCGGCTTACGGCGCGCGTCCGCTGCGCCGGGCGATCCAGAAGCATATCGAGGATCGTCTGTCCGAGGAGCTGCTGCTCGGCAAGATCTCGAAGGGCGACTCGCTCGAGATCGACGAGAAGGAAGGCGCGCTTGTCGTGAACAACACCAAGCCGTCGTCTCCCGAAGAGAGCGAAGCGGTCAAGAACAACGGCTAATTCAATTGCCTGCAACGTCCGCGCCTGCGGAACACTCGTCAGAGTCGTTCCGCAGGCGTTTTTGCGTTGATTGGCGTTTTGCAGGGAGGCCTATCAAGCATAATGTCGATTGCGCGGCGCCCTCGCAGCGCTTATGATCTACATAGACTAAAGCGAGGTGGAAGGAATTGCCGATCAAAGTGCTGATCGCCGACGACAACTCATTTATCCGCGAGGGAATGAAAATTATTCTGACCAGCTTCGAGGAGTTCGAGGTCGTGGGGGCGGTAGAGGACGGCGCCCAGGCCGCCGCCTTCTGCGAGGCGCACGCGCCGGACGTGGCGCTGCTCGACGTTCGCATGCCGAACATGAACGGCGTGGAGGCGGCGAGACTCATCGCGGCGAACACGAAGACCAAGCCGCTCATTTTGACGACCTTCGACGACGAGGAATACATTCTCGAAGCGATCAAGGCGGGGGCAAGAGGCTACCTGCTGAAAAATAACGATCCGGAGCGGATTCGCGACGCCATCAAGAGCGTGCACAACAACCATGACGTGCTTCAGGACGTCGTCCTGGACAAGATCAAGGCGCAGCTCGCGCAGGGTGCATCGCCGCAGGCCGCGGCGCCGGCGCGCGCGCCCGCGCCGTCCGCAAAGCCCGGCGAAGCGATCGACCGCAGCCTGTTCACCGAGCGCGAGCTCGACATCATGGCGCAGATCGCCCGCGGATTGTCGAACAAGGAGATTTCGCGCAAGCTGTTCATTTCCGAAGGCACGACGGCGAACTACATTACGTCGATCTTGAACAAGACGGGCCTCGAGCACCGCACGCAGATCGCGATTTACTATCTCACGGGCGAGGCCCGCGTGATGGAAGAGGAGTAAAAAAGCCGATGGAGCTGTGGCTGCTCGGGAGCAAATCCGCTCTGCTGCTGTTTATCGGATACATGTTATACGGGACGCCGCACGACGATTCGTTCCGGCCCGCCTATATGCTTGTCCTGCTGATCTATACGTGCCTTAGCTTCGGCATCCCGCCCCTCAGGCGCATCAAAATGGCGTCGCTCGCGGTGTCGGCGCTGTCCGCCGCCCTCGCGATCTACGGCGCGCTGGAGCTGCACCCGGTGTTCCTGCTGCTCGCCGTCCCGAACTTGTACGAAGCGGCTTGGGGCGTCGGCGCCGACAACTGGCAGACCGCTGCCGTACTGGCTGCGGCGGCCTGGCTGCTGCCCGCGCAGAACCGGCCGGTCTACGCGCTGGCGTCGGCGCTGTGCTTGATGCTGTACATGTCCACCTGCGCGCTGCACAAGCGCCTTGCCCTTCGAGAGGAGGAGCGGGACAAGCTCCAGGACGATGCGCGCAGGCTCACCCGGGCGCTCGCGGACAACGAGGAGTACGCAAGGCAGTCCGAATATACGATCAAGCTGGAGGAGCGGGGACGGCTGTCGCAGCAGATCCACGACGAGATCGGCCACTCGATGGCCGGCGCGCTCATTCAGATGGAGGCGGCCAGGCGGCTGCTCGATTCGAACCGGGCGAAGGCAGAGGAGCTGCTGGGCAATGCGATCGTCATCTCCAAGGAAGGGCTGGAGCGCATCCGGCTGACGCTGAAGCAGTCCAAGCCGCCCGCCGAGCAGCTCGGCATCGGGCGCCTGCAGCTGTTCGTGGACCAGCTGTCGGCGAAGCAGGACATCCGGGCGACATTGAACTACGCCGGAGACCTGGATACGATCACCCAGCTTCAGTGGCGCATCATTCAAGCGAACGTCACCGAGGCCGTCACCAATTCGCTCAAGTATAGCGGCGCGGAGTCGATCGCCGTCGAGGTGCTCGTCCTGAACAAATTCGTCAAGGCAGTCGTGCGCGACGACGGACGCGGGGCGAACAAGGTGGTCAAGGGACTCGGCATCGTCGGCATGGAGGAGCGCGCGGCGTCGGAGGGCGGCACGATCATCGTCGACGGCTCGCGCGGCTTCAGCGTGACGACGCTGCTGCCCGTGCGCGCGGGCTCATGAGATTCTCATGAGCGATTCATATGAGATTTCTCATGCCAAAGGATGAACTTATGCACTGACATAAGGGCGTCCTTTTTTTTTATGATGAGATTAACAAATGAACGACGGGAGCGAATGCGCGATGAACATTATCGAGATCGGCGGACTGACCAAGAAGTTCGGGGACTTCGCGGCGGTGGACAATATGTCTCTCAACTTAAAGGAAGGAGAGATCTTCGGCTTCCTGGGCGCGAACGGCGCGGGCAAGAGCACGACGATCAGCATGATCGCCTCGCTGCTCCGCCCGACGAAAGGCGAGATCAAGTTTCTCGGCAAAAACATCGCCAAGCACGCCTACTTCGCCAAGATGAATATCGGCATCGTGCCGCAGGACCTGGCCATTTACGAGGACATGACCGCTTTCGAAAACGTGAGATTTTTCGCCGGGCTGTACGGCTTCCGCGGAAACGAGCTGAAGGCGCGGGTGGAGGAGGCGCTTAGCTTCGTCGGACTCGGCGACAAGCACAAGGAGCTCCCCAAGAACTTCTCGGGCGGCATGAAGCGCCGGCTCAACATCGCTTGCGCAATCGCCCACAGACCGAAGCTGATCATCATGGACGAACCGACGGTCGGCATCGATCCTCACTCGCGCAATTACATTTTGCATTCGGTCAAAGAACTGAATCGCATGGGATGCACGATTCTGTATACCAGCCACTACATGGAAGAGGTCGAAGAGATCTGCACGCGAATCGCGATCGTCGATCACGGCAAGATCATCGCGGACGGCACCAAGGAGCAGCTCAAGGCGATCATCACGGACTCCAAGGAGATCTGGATCGACGTGAAGAGCGTCGAAGGCCTGAGTCAAGAGAGGCTCAAAGAGATCCGCGGCGTTCTGAGCGTCCGAATCGAAGAGCAGCGAATCAAGATCCAGTCCCGCGCCGAGATCGCCAACCTGAACGACATCGTCCAGCAGCTCATCCGCGACGGCATGGAGATTCGCGCGGTCGAGGAGCAGGCGCCGAACCTCGAGACGGTATTCCTGACGCTGACCGGCCGCAATCTGAGAGATTAAGGGGGGACGAGAACGTGAACACGCTGCATATCGCAAAAAAAGAAATCGTATCGGCGCTGCGCAACAAGTCCACCTTCCTCTTCATGCTTGCCTTTCCGATCGCGCTCATGCTCATTCTGGGCTTGGCATTGTCCAACGCCTTCTCCGGCAGCATCGAGATCGGCGACATCAAGATGGCGTACAAGATCGATCAAGCTAGCCCCGCGCTGGCAGCGGGCTGGGAGAGCTTCGCCAAGGCTGCCGAAGAAAGCGGGGTCTTGATCGAACCGCTGCCTGCCGGACAGGACGGCAAGCAGGCCGTCAAGGAAGCGCAGTACGCGGCTTACGCCGACGTCTCCGACAAGGGGATCGCTTATTACGACAACAGCCGGAGCACGGTCGAGAGCAACATCCTGCAGGGCATGCTGAGATCTTTTGCAGACCGCTACAATCTGGAGGCCGCCTTCGCGAGCGCAGGCGCATCCTCTCAAACGAACGGCAGCGGCCAATCGCCCGCTCAACTGGTGAAGGCTACGTCGCTCACGGCAGACAGTCAGCCGAATTCCATGGACTACTATGCGGTCGCGATGACGACGATGATCGCCTTGTACGCGGCGCTTAGCGCCTCTGCGCTCATCGAGACCGAACGGACCCGCCACACGATCGTCCGGCTGGCCGCAGCGCCGGTGTCCAAAGCGGAGATATTCGCCGGCAAGGTGCTTGGCAGCACCGTCATCAACGCCATCTTCATCGTCGCCGTCATGCTGATCAGCCATTTCGCCTTCGGCGCGAACTGGGGGGATCATCCGGTGCACGTCCTGCTCGTTCTGATCACGGAGGTGCTCATGGCCATCGGCTTCGGCCTCGCGGTCGGCATGATCTTCCGCAGCAAAGCGTCGCATTCGTTCTTGCTCATCTTTATCCAGATCGCCTCGTTCGTAGGCGGCGCATACTTTCCGGTGAATGACTTTACCGGCTTTATCGGCGCCGTATCCTACTACTCGCCGCTGCGCTGGAACAATGCCGGCGTCATCGAGACGGTGTTCGGCGGGGACACCGCCCCCGCTCTGATGGCCGCAGGCTATAATCTCGCGGGCGCCGTCGTCCTGCTCGCCGTATGCATGTTCTTTATCCGCAGAAGGGAGACGATCTAACCGTGAAAACGATCCTCTGGCTCATGGCCCATACTTTTCGGAACACCTTCCGCAAACGCTCGAATATGATTTTGTTTCTGCTGCCCGTCGCCGGCGTTCTGATATCCGCCGCGCTCTACGGCAACGCCGGCGGCGCGGGTCTCCGCATCGGCATCGTGCAGCAGGACGGCGCGGACGCCGTCGGCCGCGACGTCGCCGCCTTCATCGGGGCGTTGGACGGCGTCAAGATAACGGATACGTCGGATGCCGACCTGAAGGACCGGATCGCTGCGGGCAAGCTGGACGCGGGCATCGTTATCCCGGCAGGGTTCGGGGAGACGCTCAAGGCAGGTTCGCCGCAGCAGCTCGAGCTGCTGTCCGTCAAAGGCGCGCAGGTGACGGCTTATGTCCAGGCCATGCTGGACGGCTATCTGAACAACGTCGCTTCGATCGCCGCAGAATCGAAGGGAGACAAGGCGCGCTTCGAGCAAATCTACGGCGATTATTCGCAGGGCAGCTTCAAAGTGAGCCACGAGCTATTGAACGACGCGTCCAACGTCAAAGACACGACGTATCAATCGCTCGGTTTCCTGGTGGCCTTCATCATGTTCTCGTCCGTCAACATGTCGGAGATGATCCTGCGCGAAAAAGAAAATCGCACGTTCCTGCGCCTCCTCTCTTCGCCGGTCACCGCCCGGTCGTACGTCGCGGCGAACGTCGCGGTCAATATCGTCGCCATGGTATGCCAGATCGCCTTGACGCTGACCTTTATGCGGGCGGTGCTCCATATCGACTCGGGCGTACCGGTCATGCAGCTCGCGCTGGTCCTGGTGCTGTTCGGCCTCGGCGCGATCGCGCTGTCGCTGCTTATCGTCTCGCTCTCCAAGTCCAAAGGCCAGTCGAGCGCGCTGCAAAATCTCATCATTACGCCAACTTGCGTGCTTGCCGGCTGCTATTTCCCGATGGACATCATGCCTGACGCCATTCGCAAGATCGGCGCGTTCCTCCCGCAGCACTGGCTGCTCGACACGGTGAACCGTCTGCAGCATGGCGACAGCTTCGGCAGCCTCTACATGAACCTGCTCGTGCTGGCCGCCTTCGCCGCCGCCTTCGCCGCGATCGCCATCTTCCGCTTCAGCCGCAACAACGATACGAGGACCTTCGTTTAAAAACGATCCCCACTCCCAGTCCGCCGCCAGGGTCCCCCCCCTCGCGGCGGATCTTTGCGTAGGCGGGGGGAACCGGACTTTAACCGGGTAGAGTAAGTATGATACACTTCTTGTAACTAGCGAATTAATGAAGGGAATCCCATGGCCAAGCTGAAAATCAAGTTCGTCTGCACCGAATGCGGCACCGAATCGCCCAAGTGGATGGGCAAGTGCCCGGGGTGCGGCGCATGGAACACGATGGTGGAAGAAGCCGAGCCGGTCGTCAAGGCGAACGTCGGCCGCAGCAGCGAGCTGACCCGGACGAAAGAAAAGGCCCAGTCCATCATACACATAGAAAGCGGCAAGGAGCCGCGGATCCCGACGGGAAACGGGGGAGCTCAACCGCGTGCTGGGCGGCGGGCTCGTGCCGGGCTCGCTGCTGCTCGTCGGCGGCGACCCCGGCATCGGCAAGTCGACGCTGCTGCTGCAGACGTCGAACGCGCTCGCCGGCCAAGGCCTGACCGTGCTGTACGTGTCCGGGGAAGAATCCGTCCGGCAGACCAAGCTTCGCGCCGACCGGCTGGGTGCGCTTAGCGAGCGTCTGTTCGTGCTGTGCGAGACGAACCTGGACCTCGTCGAGCAGTCCATCGAGGAAGTGAAGCCGGACTTTCTCGTGATCGATTCGATTCAGACCGTTTACCGTCCCGACGTGCCGTCCGCGCCGGGCAGCGTCGCGCAGGTGCGCGAATGCACTGCCCAGTTCATGCGCATCTCCAAGCAGGGCGGCGTCGCGACCGTGCTCGTCGGCCACGTGACCAAGGAAGGCGCCATCGCCGGCCCGCGGCTGCTTGAGCACATGGTCGACTGCGTGCTCTACTTCGAAGGAGAACGCCATCATTCGTACCGTCTGCTTCGCGCGGTCAAGAATCGCTTCGGCTCCACCAACGAGATCGGCATCTTCGACATGTCGGAGGACGGACTGCGCGAGGTGTCGAATCCTTCCGAGCTGTTTCTCACCGAGCGCCCGCTCGGCGTGTCCGGCTCGACGGTCGTCGCGAGCATGGAAGGGACGCGGCCCGTCATGGTCGAGCTGCAGGCGCTCGTCGCGCCAACGCACTTTCCGTCGCCGAGGCGGATGTCCTCAGGACTCGACCACCATCGGATATCGCTCGTGATCGCGGTACTCGAGAAGCGAATGGGCATGTTTTTTCAAAATCAGGATGCCTACGTGAACGTCGCCGGCGGCATCAAGCTGGATGAGCCGGCGGCGGACCTGGCGGCCGCGGTCAGCCTGGCTTCGAGTTTTCGCGACCTGGCTACCAAGCCCGACGACGTCGTCTTCGGAGAGGTGGGGCTTACGGGAGAGGTGCGGGCGGTCTCCCGCGCCGAGACGCGCGTCAAGGAAGCGCTCAAGCTCGGCTTCAAGCGGGTCATCCTGCCCGAAGCGAGCATGAAGGGCTGGCAGCCGCCCGCGGGTATCCGGCTGGTACCCGTCAAATCTGTGGCCGAAGCGCTCAAGGCGGCATTGGAATAGGGGGGGAACGGATCGCGTGACGAAAGAGATCAAAGACAAAGAACGCGAGCAGCAGGACGTCATGAACCAGCTGCTGCGGATAGTCGCGCCGGGCACGCCGCTGCGCGACGGACTCGAGAACGTGCTGCGCGCCAAGACCGGCGCGCTCATCGTCGTGGGATACGGGCCGGAGGTGATGGAGGTCGTCGACGGCGGCTTTTCCATCAACTGCGACTTCAGTCCGAACTATCTGTACGAGCTCGCCAAGATGGACGGCGCGATCATCCTGAGCGAGGACGCCAAGCGGATCTTGTACGCCAACACGCAGCTGATTCCCGATCCCTCGATCTCCTCGATCGAGACGGGCATCCGGCACCGCACCGCGGAGCGGGTGGCGAAGCAGACCGGCCAGCTCGTCGTCTCCATTTCCCAGCGGCGCAATATCATCACGCTGTACCAAGGCCAGTTGCGCTACGCGCTCAAGGACATGGCGGTCATCCTGACCAAGGCGAACCAGGCGATCCAGACGCTGGAGCGGTACCGGGCGGTCTACACGCAGACGCTGACGGACCTGTCGGCACTGGAATTCGAGAATCAGGTGACGATGCACGAAGTCGTCTATGCCCTGCAGCGAGCCGAGATGGTGCTGCGCATCCGGATGGAGATCAAGCGATACGTGCTGGAGCTGGGCAACGAAGGCCGTCTGATTAACATGCAGCTGGAGGAGCTGGTCGGCCATGCCGAAGAAGAGGCTCGCCTGTTGCTCAAGGACTACGCCAAGGAAGCCTCCGAGGAGCGCATTCGCGAGATTCAGCACGCGCTCAAAAAAGCTGAGTTCCGACGAGCTGCTGGATTCGGTGCTGATCATCCGGCTGCTGGGTTACGTGTCGCTGAGCGCCGTGGCCGAGGAGGGACTGCCTTCCCGCGGCTATCGGATCCTGAGCAAAGTCTCGCGGCTGCCGGCCGTCATCATCCACAATCTCGTCGATCGCTTCGGCGCGCTGACGCATATCGCCCAAGCTTCGATCGAAGAGCTCGACGAGGTCGACGGCATCGGAGAAGTCCGCGCCCGCGCGATCCGCGACGGACTCAAGCGAATCCGGGATCAGGTGTTCATTGACAGACAGATATAGGCATCATACAATGGGGAATGTTGCCTGCGGAGACGATATCTGCATCCGCTTGCAGCCGGCTCTTAGACTCAGCCCGCCTGGGCCATGTCGTCTCAAGCGTTGGCGATCGGCTCGATCGGGTATAGTAAAGTAGAGGTGAAGTCCAATGTTTACAAAGTCATTGCCGAACCTGTTCACGATAGGCAATTTATTTTTAGGCGTATTATCGATTATATTAGCGTTCAACGACCGCGCGGACGGCGCTGCCTTGCTCGTGATCATCGCCATGCTGCTCGACGGCCTCGACGGCCGGGTGGCCCGGGCGCTGAACGTCCAGAGCGAGTTCGGCAAGGAGCTGGATTCGCTGTCGGACGTCATCTCGTTCGGCGTCGCGCCGGCCTTCATCATGTACCAGGCCGCTTTCACCGACGTCAATCCGGCGCTCGCGTGGATCATCACCGCGATCTTCCCGATCTGCGGCGCCTTGCGGCTCGCCCGCTTCAACGTGATCGAGGGCATTCCCGGCTACTTCATCGGACTGCCGATTCCGGCGGCCGGCGGCGTGCTCGCGACGCTCGCGCTGTTCCACAACGATCTGCACGTGTACCTGCTGCTCGTCGCGACGTTGGCGCTGTCCTTCCTCATGGTCAGCAGCCTGAAGTACCCGAACTTCAAGAAGCTCGGGCTGCCGAAGGCCGCGATCTGGGCCGTGCCGCTGGTCGTCATAGCCGCGGTGATCCTGGCGTTCATGTTCCCGCGCGCGATCCCGAACTTCATCCTCGTGATGCTGCTCCTGTACGCGCTCTGGGGCCTAAAAAAAAACGTTGAGCGCATGTTCTCCGGCGCCTATAAGCGCCTGCGCCGCAAACGGCGCAAGAACGAGGAGCGGCCGCGCCGCGGGGCATAAGCGTTTCGCAGCGTTTCGGCGGCGTTCGCTCCCTGCAGCTTTATCGCTTACCGACGACATAAAAGCCGTCCTTCGCCATATCGGCGTTGGACGGCTTTTTTTCGTTTGAAGCGACGTTCGTCCTGAACTAGGTCAGGTTAAACCAGCCGAGCGTGCTGCATTTTTCCGATTCCTTGGTGACGACTTCCTCCAGGTTGACGCCAAGCAGATTGCAATAAGCGGACAGATAGAACAGGTTCTTGCCCATCTCGGAACGAATGATGTCGGCGCATTGCTCGCAGAGCTCGCCCGTCATGTGGGACTTGGTCTGGCGCTTGGCCTCGTCCAATTCCAGATCGGGGGAGAAGCCTTGCTGCTTGGCGCTTAGTTCAATGCATCCGCATTCGGTGATGGACTTGGACACAGCCCGGTTGACCGAAGCGTTCGACTGACTGTACTTGGTCATGACATCCAGCAAGCTGCGGTGACGTAGCAAAAGCTCAGACACCTGCTCCTGAAATTCCTGCAGTGTTGGCGCGCTCATTCCATCCACCTCGGTTGCCCGTATTGGCGTTGCTTAGAACTCATTATAGTGCAAGGCGTCCCGTATTACAAAACGAAAACGATAGGACTTCTGCGCATCCGCGCGAAGAGCCTGCCGGGCTGGCTGCCTCTTTTTAGGACCGCTCTGATTAAGGGCGCTTGAGCAGGCCCATTCTCTTTCCGCTCCCGAGACAGGATTAAGCAGCCCGAATTTGGACCATACTGGTAGCAAATCAGGTTATTCTTGGGAGTGATACTTATGTTGATGAAACGATTGATACAAGCCTTCGGGCTGCTGGCGGGCCTTGCGATCGGACAAGGGTTCGCATCTTCCGCGGGCGCGTCCGGCGGCGGCCGCGCGTCCTGGATGGGCGACGCGCTCGGCACGGCGGCGTACGGCGGAGGAATCGGCGCATACGCGGCTTGGATCGGCGCGGCGCTGGGACTGCTCGTCGCGACGGCTTGCGCGGGACCGCTCTCGGAGCTGCTGCGCAGGAGCGTCGACCGGCTCGCGGGAATGCCGGCCACGCAGCTAATCGCTGGGCTCGCGGGCGGCGGTACGGGGCTTGTCCTTGCCATGCTGCTCATGCCGTATCTCGGCGCGGTGCCGCGGGTAGGCGCGCTGCTCTCCGCAGCGACGGCGCTGGCGTTCGCGTACGCCGGAACGCATATCGGCCTGCGCAAGCAAGAGGAGGTCGCGGGCTGGGGCGTCGATCGGCGCAAGCCGGAGCCGGCGGCGGACAATGCGCCCAGGTTCGAGGAGCACAAGATTCTGGATACAAGCGTCATTATCGACGGCCGCATCGCCGACATCTGCAAGACGGGATTCATCGAAGGCACCCTGGTCATCCCAGAGTTCGTGCTGGAGGAGCTGCAGCATATCGCGGATTCGTCCGATCTGCTCAAGCGCAACCGCGGCCGCCGGGGGCTCGACATCCTGAACAAGATCCAAAAGGAACTGGACGTGAAGGTACTCATCTACGAGGATCCGGGCGACGAGACCGGCGAGGTCGACAGCCGTCTCGTGAAGCTCGCGAAGGCGATGCGCGGCAAGGTCGTCACCAACGACTTCAACCTGAACAAGGTGTGCGAGCTGCAGGGCGTATCCGTGCTGAACATCAACGATCTGGCGAACGCCGTGAAGCCGGTCGTGCTGCCGGGCGAGGAGATCGTCGTGCAGGTTATCAAGGACGGCAAGGAGCACGGGCAAGGCGTCGCATACCTCGACGACGGCACGATGATCGTGGTGGAGGGCGGGCGCGACTTCATCGGCACGACGATGGAGGTGCTCGTCACGAGCGTCCTGCAGACGTCGGCGGGACGGATGATCTTCGCGAAGCCGAAGCTGCTGGAGCGGGCTTTGTGAAAAGGGAGGGCTTGTCCCGCCCACTTGGAAAATGAACGCCGACCGGGTATGATGGAAGGGTATACGGGCGGGACCCGCTGGGGTCCCGTCCTTCTTCACGATTGCGGACGGCGCGGGGATTTTCGAGACGTCCGTCCGCGATCATGCCAAGGCGAAAGAGGGCGTGGACATGGATTGGGGAGCGGTCATCGTCGCGGCGGGCAGCGGCAAGCGCATGGGCGCCGGCATGAATAAGGCGTACTTGCCGCTGAACGGGCGCCCGGTGCTGGCGCATACGCTGGAGGCTTTCGAAGCTTGCGGCGCGGTGACCGAGATCGTGATCGTGGCGGCGGCGGGCGAAGAAGCGCAGGCCGAGGCGCTCGCGCGCGAGCACGGCATCCGCAAGCTGACGGCCGTCATCCCCGGCGGCGCGGAGCGGCAGGACAGCGTGTACGCCGGGCTGGCCGCGCTGCGCGCCGAAGGCGCGCTCGTCCACGACGCGGCGCGGCCGCTCGTGACGCCGGAGCGGATCGCCGCCTGCTGTGCCGCGGCGGAGGAGAGCGGCGCTGCCGCGCTGGCGGTGCCGGTCAAGGACACGATCAAGCTGTCGGACGGCGGCGGGATGATCGTGTCGACGCCGGAGCGGAGCCTGCTGTGGGCGGTTCAGACGCCGCAGGCGTTCGGCCGCGTGGAGCTGATGGACGCCCACGAGCGCGCGCGCCGCGAGGGCGCGCAGGCGACGGACGACGCGATGCTGCTCGAGCGGCTCGGCCGCAAGGTGGCCATCGTGGAGAGCGATTATGCCAACTTGAAAATAACGACGCCGGAGGACCTGCCCATCGCCGAATTGCTGCTGGAACGGCGCCGGCGCGACGGATTGGAGCGAAACGAATGATTAGAGTAGGACAAGGCTTTGACGTACATCAGCTTACGGAAGGCCGCGCATGCATTATCGGCGGCGTTCGCATCCCGTACGAGAAGGGACTGCTCGGCCATTCCGACGCCGACGTGCTGCTGCACGCGATCAGCGACGCCGTGCTCGGCGCGCTGGCGTTGGGCGATATCGGCAAGCATTTTCCCGATACGGACGAGGCCTTCAAGGATGCGGACAGCGTCGTGCTGCTCGAGCGGGTATGGGCGCTCGCGACGGAGCGCGGCTACCGGCTCGGCAACGTCGACGCGACGATCATCGCGCAGGCGCCCAAGATGGCTCCGCATATTCCGGCAATGGTCGACGTGATCGCGCGCGCGCTCGGAGGCGAGGCCGATCAAGTGAACGTGAAGGCGACGACCTCGGAGCGGCTCGGCTTCACGGGACGGGGCGAGGGCATCGCCGCGCAGGCGGTCGTCTTGCTCGCGAAGGAAGCATAAGGAACGGGAACGGAGGAGCATGAACATGAGCAACGGACAAACCGGCAAGGTGAGGGTTCGCTACGCGCCGAGCCCGACGGGGCATCTGCATATCGGCAACGCGCGCACCGCTATTTTTAATTATTTATTCGCGCGCCATCACGGCGGGGACTTCATCATCCGCATCGAGGACACCGACGTCAAGCGCAACGTCGCGGGCGGCGAGGAGAGCCAGCTGACCTATCTCAAGTGGCTGGGGGGTCGATTGGGACGAGAGCGTGGACCGGCGTGGGGATAATGGGGATTACGGCCCGTACCGGCAGACCGAACGACTGCATATTTACGACGCGTACACCAAGCAACTGCTGGAGCGCGGGCTCGCTTACCGCTGCTACGCGACCGAGGAAGAGCTCGAGGCGGAGCGCGAGGAGCAGCTCGCGCGCGGCGAGACGCCGGCGTACTCTGGCAAGTACCGCGACATTACGAAGGAGCACGAGGAGCGGCTGATCGCGGAGGGGCGCATTCCGGCGATTCGTTTTCGCGTGCCGGAGGGCCGCACGTATACCTTCGACGATCTGGTCAAAGGCGAGATCACGTTCCGTTCCGAGGATTTCGGCGACTTCGTCATCGTCAAGCGCGACGGCATCCCGACTTACAACTACGCGGTAGCCGTGGACGACCATCTGATGGCGATCAGCCACGTGCTGCGGGGCGAGGACCACATCACCAACACGCCGCGCCAGCTCATGATCTATGAGGCATTCGACTGGGAACCGCCGGCGTTCGGCCACATGACCCTCATCGTCAACGAGAGCCGCAAGAAGCTGTCCAAGCGCGACGAGTCGATCGTCCAGTTCATCGAGCAGTACGACGGTCTCGGCTATTTGCCGGAGGCGCTGTTCAACTTCATCACGCTGCTGGGCTGGTCGCCGGAGGGCGAAGAGGAGATTTTCACCCGCGAACAGTTCATCGAGATCTTCAAGGCGGAGCGGCTGTCCAAGAGCCCGGCCGTGTTCGATACGGTGAAGCTCAACTGGATCAACCAGCATTATCTGAAAAGCGTATCGCCGGAGCGTCTGCTCGAGCTGTGCCTGCCCCACCTGAAAAAGGCGGGCCGCATCGCCGAGCAGCCTGACGAGCGGGAGATGACTTGGGCCGCGGCGCTCGTGACGCTGCTGCGCGAGCATTTGCGCTACGGCGCGGAGATCGTGCCGCTGTCCGAGCTGTTCGTCCGCGAGCGGATCGAAGTCGACGACGAGGCGCGCGAAGTGCTGGCCGATCCGCAGGTGCCGACCGTGCTGAACGCGTTCGCGGGACAGATCGAAGCCGCCGGCGAAGAAGGCTTCACGGTCGAAGGCATGAAGGCGCTCGTCAAGGCGGTGCAGACGGAGACCGGCGCCAAAGGCAAAGGCCTTTTCATGCCGATCCGGGTGGCGCTGACCGGCCAGATGCACGGGCCGGACCTGAACGGCACGATCTGGCTGCTCGGACGCGACCGCGTGCTCTCGCGGCTGCGGGAGACGGCGGCTTCGCTCGGCTGAGCGCAGGTTCGGCTTCGGCCGGGCCGGGATTGAGCGGGGGAGAATGTACGATGGTGTATTGGGATAGCGGACATTCTTACCGATAATTTGCCTTGGAGGCAGTGAGCGAGGACAGGATAGCGGAAGTTTTTACCGCTATTGCCTTCTTGGCGGCGAGCGGAGGCGTGATGGCGGATTTGCGGGCGTTATTATCCTCGATTCGCCGTACCATAGAGCGTTAGCGAGCATGCGGGTTGCAGTCGGGCCCGGCTCCGTACGTTTGGGGCGCTCGCGGGCTTCAATCCCAGCTGAGCGTTCCGCTCTTGCCCGCCCGAGCCCCTTGCCACCGTCGGGACGTTGCACTATACTTGCTGTAATAGCGACGAACAGGAGAGTACGCCACGACGAGGAGCGGCCAGAGAGGACTGTCTAGGGTGAGAGCAGTCTCGTATCCGACGTGGGGGGAAATGCGCCTGGGAGCCGCAGCGCCGAGCGGAGCGCCGGACGCCGCCGATTCGATCCCTTCGAATCGGCCGGCCGGCCAGCTTGCGTTAGGCGTTGCCGGGGGGCCCCGTTAACGGCCGAATGAGACGGGCGATTCGCCGCGCCTTGCTGGAAGAGCAAGAGCGCCGGTCGCCCAAGCAGAGTGGGACCGCGTCAGAAGACGCCTCTGCAGCGAGAGCTGCCGAGGCGTCTTTTTGCGCACGCGCGTCGCGGCGCAGCTCCCGCGATCGTTTCGCATCCTTCGATATTTATGGCAGCACACATCAAGGGGGGGAAGAACATGGGCTTCTGGGAGACGGTGCGTTCCGACGTAGAAGCGGTGTTCGAAAACGATCCGGCGGCCCGGAGCCGGTTCGAGGTCATCTTCACGTATTCGGGGCTGCACGCCATCTGGGCGCACAAAATCGCGCACGGCTTTTTCAAGCGAAGATGGTTCACCGCGGCGCGCGTCATCTCGCAGGTGAGCCGATTCATGACCGGCATCGAGATTCACCCCGGCGCGAAGATCGGCCGCAAGCTGTTCATCGACCACGGGATGGGCGTCGTCATCGGGGAGACCTGCGAGATCGGGGACGAGGTCGTCATTTACCAAGGCGTGACGCTCGGCGGGACCGGCAAGGAGAAAGGCAAGCGCCACCCGACGATCGGCAACCGCGTCGTCATCGCTTCGGGCGCCAAAGTATTGGGTTCGTTCAAAGTGGGCGACAATTCCAATATAGGCGCGAACTCCGTCGTGCTCCGGGAGGTGCCGCCGGACAGCACGGTCGTAGGCATTCCGGGACGCGTCGTGAAGCGGGGCGGCCAGCGGATCGGCGATCGCCTCGACCATACGAACCTGCCGGACCCGGTCATCGAGACGTTCCGCTTCATGCAGAAGGAGATCGACGATCTCAAAGGCGAGCTGGAGCACCTGAAGCGGGAGCGCAGCGGTTACTTCGATCCGCCGCCGCTCGAGCTCAAGGCCAAATGCGACTCGTCCGCCGACAGCGGCCACGGCGAGCCGCCCGAAGGCGATGCCGCCCCGGCGGAAGACCGCGAGCGCCAAGCAGAACCCGTTTATTCTTCCGCCCGTTCAAGAACCTCAAAGGAGCCATAATCGACCATGACCCTTCGCATTTACAATACGCTGACCCGCGAGGCCGAACCGTTCGTGCCCCAGCAGCCGGGCCAAGTCACGATGTACGTATGCGGACCGACCGTATACGGGTATATTCATATCGGGAACGCGCGTCCCGTCATCTTCTTCGACGTCGTGCGCCGGTATATGGAGCATATCGGCTACAAGGTCAATTACCTGACCAACTTCACCGACGTCGACGACAAGATGATCCGGCGCGCGGAGGAGATGGGCATCACGGTGCCCGAGCTCGGCGAGCGCTTTATCCAGGCGTTCATCGAGGATACGACCGCCCTCGGCGTCGTTCCGGCCACGCAGAATCCGCGGGTGACGGATACGATTCCGGAGATTATTTCTTTTATACGGACGCTTGAGGAAAAAGGCTACGCCTACGAGAGCGGCGGAGACGTCTATTACCGGACCGCGCGATTCCCCGACTACGGCAAGCTGTCGCACAAAAACCTCGCGGATCTGCAGTACGGCATCCGGATCGAGGTGGACGAGCGCAAGGAATCGCCGCAGGACTTCGTCCTCTGGAAGGCGGCCAAGCCCGGCGAGATCAGCTGGAGCAGCCCTTGGGGCGAGGGGCGTCCGGGCTGGCACATCGAATGCTCGGCCATGGTGCTTAAGTACGCGGGCGAGACGCTCGACATCCACGGCGGCGGCAACGATTTGCAGTTCCCGCACCACGAGTGCGAGATCGCGCAGTCGGAGGCGCTCACGGGCAAGCCGCTGGCGCGCTATTGGATGCACAACGGCTTCGTCAATATCGACAACGAAAAGATGTCCAAATCCATCGGCAACGTGGTCAACCCGCGCGAGCTGCTGCAGAAGACGAGCGCGCAGGCGATCCGGTACATTATGCTGACCGGCCATTACCGGAGCCCGATCAACTTCAGCGAGGAATCGGTCGCCCAAGGCGAAAACAGCGTGCAGCGCCTCGCCAACGCACGGGACAACCTGAAGCACCGCCTGTCCTCCGTCTCCGAGCTGGTGCCGGCCGATCCTTCGGTGGCGCCGCGGCTCGCGCAGTTCCGGGCGGCGTTCGACGCCAAGATGGACGATGACTTCAATACGGCCGACGCGATCACGGTGTGGTTCCAGACGGTGTCCGACGCCAATACGTATCTCAAGCGCGACGCGGCCTGCGCGGCGGACATTCACGCGTATTTGGAACTTATCGCGGAGTTCGACCGGGTGCTCGGGCTGCTGCCGCCGGAGGCGGGGGCCGAGCTGCTGGACGCTGAGATCGACAGCCTGATCGCCGAGCGCGCCGACGCGCGCAAGCGCCGCGACTTCGCGAGGGCGGACGAGATTCGCGACCTGCTGGCGGACAAGGGGATCATCCTCGAGGATACGGCCCAAGGGATGCGGTGGCGCCGGAAATGACGGAGCTTCGCACGAACGTACCGCCGCTTCCGGTCATCGCGCCGGAGCTGCCGCCGGACCAGCCGGTCAACCTGCTCAATCCGATCGTGCTCGCTTACGTCGGAGACGCGGTGTTCGAGGTGTATATCCGTCAGCGGCTGATCGCTTCCGCGTCGCGCAAGCCGCACGAGCTGCACAAGGCGGCTACCCGGTACGTGTCCGCCGCCGCGCAGGCGCGGCTGCTGGCTCGGTGGGCGCCGCTGTTGACGGAGGAAGAGGCGGACATGGCGAGGCGCGGCCGCAACGCGAAGTCGGGATCGCCGCCGCGCAATGCGGATCCGGGCGATTACCGCCACGCGACCGGCCTGGAGGCGCTGGTCGGCTATTCATATTACCGCGGGGAGCGGGAGCGGCTCGAGACGTTGGTCGGGCTGGCTTTCGAACCTGAAGATACGAAGCCGGAGGGGTCCGCGGGACCCGGGCGAAAGGAAGAGACGACATGAGCAGCAATCGCAGCAATCGCCCGGGAGGACCGGGGAAAACGGAACGTCCGGCGCGCGGCGCCGGCGGTCCGGCCGCCTTTGGCGGGACGGGCGCAGGGAGCCGGGACGGGCGCCGACAAGCGGAAGGCCGCTCGAGCGGCCGCGACGAAGGGCGGCCGGCCGATCGGCGCGCGGCGGACAGGCCGTCTGCGGTCGCTGGGCGCAAGCCCGCCGGAGGCGGCGGCTACAAGCCCGGCTTCGCGGCGGACCGCAGGGGCGGAGCCGGACAGCCGGCGCAAGGCCGCCGGCATGAAGACGCTGTCGAGCGCGAGACGCGCGCGCGCGTCTCGGCATTTGAGGACGAAGCGGCCGAAGCTGTGTCGGCGGACGAGGCGGACGGCGAAGGCGAGCAGTACCTGGCCGGCAAGCATCCGGTACTCGAGGCGCTTAAGGCGGGGCGCGCGCTGAACAAGATCTGGCTCTCGAATCAGGCGCAGAAAAGCCTCGTTCAGCCGATTCTGGAGGAGGCCAAGGGCCGCGGTGTCGTCGTGCAGTATGCCGACAAGCGCAAGCTGGACAGCCTCGCGCCCGGCATCCAGCACCAAGGGGTCGTGGCGCAGGCGGCGGCGGTATCGTACGCCGAGCCCGAAGAGCTGCTCGCCCGGGCGGCCGAGCGCGGAGAGGCGCCCCTGATCGTGCTGCTCGACGAGGTCGAGGATCCGCACAACCTCGGCTCCATCCTGCGGTCGGTCGACTGCACGGGCGCCCATGGCGTCATCGTGCCGAAGCGCCGCAGCGCGAGCCTCACGGCCGTCGTCGCCAAGACGAGCGCGGGCGCGGTCGAATACGTGCCCGTCGCGCGGGTGTCCAACCTGGCGCAGACGATCGACCGGCTGAAGGAAGCCGGCGTCTGGATCGCGGGCGCGGCCGGCGAGGCGAAGGCCGACGTCTACGCGACGGACCTGACCGGACCGATCGCGATCGTCATCGGCAGCGAAGGCAAGGGCTTGTCCCGCCTCATCCGCGAGAAATGCGATTTCCTGATCTCCCTGCCGATGTTCGGCAAGCTCAACTCGCTCAACGCTTCGGTCGCCGCGGGCATCATCCTCTACGAAGCCGTGCGTCAGCGGCTCGCGAAGCGCGGCGGCGGTCCGGGCAAGGGCGGCCATGCTTCGCCGTGAGGACGTGCTCATCGTCGACGGCTATAACATGATCGGCGCGTGGCCCGAGTTGGACCGCCTGAAGGCGACCCGGCTCGAGGACGCGCGCGACAGGCTGCTCGACATGCTGGCGGATTACCAAGGTTATCTGGGGCTGAAGGTCATCGTCGTATTCGACGCGTTCCGCGTGCCCGGCGTCGGCGCGAAGTTCAAGCAGCATCGGCTCGGCGTCGTTTACACCCGCGAGAAAGAAACGGCCGACGAATGCATCGAGCGGCTCGTCGGCGAGGTGACGTCGGTACGGCGGGACGTCTACGTCGCCACTTCCGACCAGACCGAACAGCACGTGGCGTTCGGGCGCGGCGCGCTGCGGCTGTCCGCGCGCGAGCTGCTGCTCGCGGTGGAAGAGAGCCGGCGCGAGATCGGCAAGACGATCCGCAAGGCGCCGCCGCCCAAGCGCAACCCGCTGGGCAACGTGCTAAGCGACGACGTGGCGCGGGTCTTGGAGCAATGGCGCCGGGGCGAACGTGCGTCCGACGATTCGGGCGGTAAGTCCTAGGACCGGTGCGGACCGGGACCTGCTTCCCGCCGTCGCCGGGGCGACGGTCGAGTCCGATATAGGCTGCAAGTCTGTTCGCTAAAACGCAAACAAATGTCCGCATTGCCCGGAAGCCTTGAATTATAAGGGTTTTCTTCATTGACGCTATGGGCTGCATCAAGTATATTGGTAATAGTTTGGTAGATCCAGAGTGTATCCTGAATGTCTTGAAGCCGGAGGGATGACCGTGAGCGTCGACGTTAACGACCTTGTCACATATGAATACGACTTCAAGACCGACGAGGATATCGTCGAGTCGGTACGCGCGGGCGATTCCGAGGCACTGGAGTATTTGATCAATAAATATCGCAATTTCGTCCGGGCGAAGGCCCGTTCTTATTTTTTGATCGGCGCGGAGCGCGAGGACATCGTGCAGGAAGGCATGATCGGCCTGTACAAGTCGATTCGCGACTTCAAGGGGGGACAAGCTGGCCTCCTTCAAGGCTTTCGCGGAGCTGTGCATCACGCGCCAGATCATCACCGCGATCAAGACCGCGACCCGGCAGAAGCATATTCCGCTCAATTCATACGTTTCCCTGGACAAGCCGATCTACGACGAGGATTCGGACCGTACGCTGCTGGACGTCATCTGCGGCTCGCGCGTCTGCGATCCCGAGGAGATGATCATCAACCAGGAGGAGTTCTACGGTCTCGAGGACAAGATGTCCGAGATTCTGAGCGATCTGGAGCGCAAGGTGCTGATGCTCTATTTAGACGGGCGCTCCTACCAGGAGATCGCCGTCGACCTCGACCGCCATGTCAAGTCCATCGACAACGCGCTTCAGCGCGTGAAGCGCAAGCTGGAGCGATACTTGGAGGTCAGGGATATCGGTCTGTAGACCGACCGAAGCCGTCAGCTACATAGAGGAGCGTACAGAGGCAGCGCCGGACGGCAGGCTGCTTTTTTCGTTTTTAAGGACGCTGCGCCTTGCCGGGTTTAAAGTTCGCATTCGTTTGGCTAGAATAGTAGAGAGCTCTGTGGCCGCAGAGTCTTAATAACGTCCCGCGCCTGCAGCCCGTACACGATTGTCAAGCTTTCTCGTTGACAATGCCTATGGGCTATGATAAATTACTTTAGTAACCTTAAGGTGGAGTTTTATGCGCAGCCCTGAATATGGTGTGATACGCCAGGTGTCGTTGTCGTACGTAACGGCTTAGGCGTATTAACCCGGATTCAATGTCTTTTTTTTTGTGATCTGGCACAGCCCGGGAGGTGGAACAGATGCGGGTAATCATCACTCTCGCTTGCACGAACTGCAAGCAGCGGAATTATGCGACGACCAAGAACAAGCGCACGCACTCCGATCGCATCGAACTGAAGAAGTTCTGCAAGTTCTGCAATGAGCACACGGCTCATCGCGAAACGCGCTAAGCTCTAGGAGGTTTTGGGACGTGACTTTCCTGGCCAAAATGAAACAGAGCTTTGGGTCCTTTACTTCGTTCTTTGCCGATAGTTGGAGTGAACTGAAGAAGGTCCGCTGGCCCAAACGTAAAGAGTTGATCAGCTACACGCTCGTCGTTATCGTGACGGTGCTGATTGTTACGATTTACTTCTGGGTGCTGGACGTCATCATTTCGCGCTTGATCGACCTCGTCATTTAACGCGGAACCCAAAGGTGGCTTTTCCGATGGAAAAAAGATGGTATGTAGTACACACGTACTCCGGTTACGAGAACAAGGTTAAGACGAACTTGGAGAAACGCGTGGAATCGATGGGCATGCAGGACAAGATTTTCCGCGTGCTCGTGCCCATGGAGGAAGAGCTCGTCAACAAGGACGGCAAGAAAAAGACCGTGATGCGCAAGGTGTATCCGGGCTACGTCCTCGTCGAGATGGTTCAGACGGACGATTCCTGGTACGTGGTCCGCAACACGCCCGGCGTCACCGGGTTTGTCGGATCGACCGGATCGGGATCGAAGCCTACGGCTCTGCTGCCCGAAGAAGTGGATCAGATTCTGAAACACATGGGCATGGAGGAGCCGAAGCCGGTCATCGACTTCGAATTGAAGGAGAATGTCCGCGTCAAGGTAGGCCCCTTCGCGAACTTCGTCGGGTCGGTCGAAGAGATCCTTCACGACAAGAGCAAGCTGAAGGTGCACGTCAACATGTTCGGCAGAGAAACCCCGCTTGAGCTGGATTACACTCAGGTGGAGAAGATATAATAGTCTGGCGGATGGGGGCGTTCGCGCCGCCGCTCGCAGGTTTCTGGATTTGAGCGGGAGGGACCAAGCATCCCGTTATACCGCATTTTGAGCTGGAGGTGCAACAAACATGGCAAAAAAAGGTCATTAAAATGGTCAAGCTGCAGGTGCCGGCCGGCAAGGCTAACCCTGCGCCGCCTATCGGTCCCGCACTGGGTCAAGCAGGCGTTAATATCATGGCCTTCTGTAAGGAATTCAACGCGCGTACGGCTGACCAAGCCGGCCTGATCATTCCGGTCGTCATCACCGTATTCGAAGACCGTTCCTTCACGTTCGAGACGAAGACGCCGCCTGCGGCCGTATTGCTTCGCGTCGCTGCTGGCATCCCGAAGGGATCCGGCGAGCCGAACAAGAAGAAGGTCGCTACCGTTAAGCGCGCGAAGGTTCGCGAGATCGCCGAGCAGAAGATGCAGGATCTCAACGCGGCTTCCGTCGAAGCGGCTATGCGTATGGTCGAAGGCACGGCGCGCAGCATGGGCGTCGTCATCGAAGACTAATCACAGCGACCTGATATAGGGATCGCGATCGCGCTTCGGACCGTTCTTGGGCCGCAGGGCGAAGTGGGAGGAGACTTCCGTTACTACCACACAAGGAGGAGAACTACATGGCTAAGCACGGCAAGAAGTACCAAGAAGCCGCCAAGCTGATCGACCGCGACGCAACTTATGAAGCTGCCGAAGCGATCGAGCTTGTGAAGCAAGCGGCCAAGGCGAAGTTCGACGAGTCCGTCGAAGTCGCCGTCCGTCTCGGCGTCGATCCGAGAAAGCAAGACCAGAACGTACGCGGCGTCGTCGTCCTGCCTCACGGCACGGGCAAGACCCAGCGCGTGCTTGTATTCGCCAAGGGCGACAAGCTCAAAGAAGCCGAAGCCGCTGGCGCTGACTATGTCGGCGACACGGACCTCATCAACAAGATCCAGCAGGGCTGGTTCGAATTCGACGTCTGCGTAGCGACGCCGGATATGATGAGCGAAGTCGGCAAGCTCGGCCGTATCCTCGGCGGTAAGGGCCTCATGCCTAACCCGAAGGCCGGCACGGTTACGAACGACGTGACCAAGGCCGTCCAAGAGATCAAGGCCGGTAAGATCGAGTACCGTCTGGACAAGGCAGGTCAGATTCACGCTCCGATCGGCAAGGTATCCTTCGATTCGGCGAAGCTCGCCGACAACCTGAAGGCCCTGGTCGACGCGCTGAACCGCGCCAAGCCATCCGCCGCGAAGGGCGTATACCTGAAGAACATCTCGATCTCCTCGACGATGGGCCCAGGCGCGCGTCTGAACGTTTCGGCATACCGTCTCTAATCGCCAGCTTCTGGCGGTTGACAGACCGTGTATGGACGTGTTACTTTAATCAAGTTGAATATTGATACCGTAGACCGTAGGTGCCGCAAGGCTTAATTTCCTACCGAGGTGTGTGCATACATTCGTTACCCGTCCTTGCCTTGCATGGATGCGTAAGATTAATGTAACGTCATGCCTCCGCGATGTCTGCGGGGGCATTTTTAATGCCTTCGTGAAGGCTGTAGCCTTATAGACGATCGATACGGTGAAGTCCTACGACCAGGAGGTGTACCAAATGGCAAATGCAAAGATTATCGAAGCCAAGCAGCAGGAAGTCGAAGCGATCGCCGCCAAGCTGAAGTCCAGCGCGAGCACGGTTGTTGCCGATTACCGCGGCCTGAACGTCGCTCAAGTCACCGAACTTCGCAAGCGTCTGCGCGAAGCCGGCATCGAATTCCAAGTGTTGAAGAACTCGCTCGTCAGCCGCGCTGCGGCTAGCGTCGAGCTGAGCGACCTGGATGCCGTCCTGACGGGTCCTACCGCTGTAGCGTTCAGCGCTACGGACGTCGTTGCCGCAGCGAAGATCCTCAACGACTTCGCCAAGAAGAACGATGCGCTTAAGCTGAAAGGCGGCGTTATCGAAGGTCGCTTTATCGACGCCGTTCAAGTCAAGGCACTGGCTGACCTGCCTTCCCGCGAAGGTTTGCTCTCCATGCTCCTCAGCGTCCTGCAAGCGCCGATCCGCAACTTCGCGCTCGCCGTCAAGGCAGTCGCGGAAAAGAACGAAGCAAGCGCATAAATCGAACGCTTCGGCTTCCGAGGCGCGCGAATTGACTTTCCACCAACAAATTATCTAATTTAACGGAGGTACTACCATGAGCAAAGAGTCCATCTTGGAAGCCATCAAAGGCATGAGCGTCCTGGAACTGAACGACCTGGTCAAGGCAATCGAAGAAGAATTCGGCGTAACCGCTGCAGCTCCTGTTGCAGCAGTTGGCGGCGGCGCTGCTGCTGAAGTCGAAGAGCAAACGGAATTCGACGTTATCCTGCTCGAAGCTGGCGCTTCCAAGATCAACGTTATCAAGGTCGTTCGCGAAATCACGGGTCTCGGCCTGAAAGAAGCGAAGGACGTTGTCGACAACGCTCCGAAGCCGATCAAAGAAAAAGTGGCTAAGGACGAAGCTGACGCTGTTAAGGCTAAGCTCGAAGAAGCCGGCGCTAAGGTCGAAGTTAAGTAATTTGGCCTAACAATCGAATTGCAAACCCCTTGAAGCTAGTCTTCGAGGGGTTTGTGCATGAGAGGGGACGAGGAGATGGCTGATCATTACTATTCGCAGCAGCCCAGCGCGCGCAGCGACCGCAAAAAAAATCGAGGCCGTGCTGCGGGGGCAAAAGCTTCAGTTCGTCTCCGACTCCGGCGTGTTCTCGCGGGACGGGGTGGACTACGGCAGCCGAGTGCTCATCGAGCAAATCGAACTGGGGCAGCAAGACCGCGTGCTTGACGTCGGCTGCGGCTACGGCCCGATCGGACTGACGGCGGCCCGCCTGGTGCCGCGAGGACATGTAACGATGTTGGACGTGAATGAACGGGCCGTTGCATTGAGCCGGGAAAACGCTGCGCTCAACGGCATCGGCAACGTGGACATTCAAGTCAGCGATCTATACGAAGCGATAGGCGGCCGGACGTTCGATGTCATCTTGTCCAATCCGCCGATTCGGGCGGGGAAGTCGGTCGTACACCGCATTCTCGAAGAAGCGGTCGCTCACTTGAACCCCGGCGGATCGCTATGGATCGTCATTCAGAACAAGCAAGGCGCGCCAAGCGCAAGAGCCAAGCTCGAAGCGTGCTTCGGCGAAGAGCGAGTGACCGAAGCAGGCAAGGATAAAGGGTACCGCGTGTACCGTGCGATCAAGGCCTAGGAAGGTAAGACGGCCTTCGCGCCGAAACTTGCACCGCTGCCGTAGTAAGCGCCGAAGCGTTTCGCAATGAACTTTCATCGTCTAAAAATGGCGTTTGACCTGCATAGGCGCTTGTGTTACTATAAGAAGATGTCAGATTTAAGATGGGCTAGTTGTCTGTGTGTGGAGAAGTTATTCGATTAGCGCCATTCAGAGGAATAAAAATACGCCGATTGGCGTATATTGGGTGAATGGGCTGGATACGAGTGCCATTGTGCCTCCGTTTGGGGCATAGGGGCTTTTATTTGTTTGCCGCTGTGATTTTGCATGCACATTGCGCTTATTGCGTCCTCCCGGTGTTATTTTACCCACTTTCCGCGTTTTATCATAACCGCAGGGTTCCCCGCGGGACGGCTGCCTCTGCTAGTGCTGGAGAGAGGATCTCGCTCCGCTACCATATGCTTCACAGTAGACTGAAGGGGTGAGGATAAGTTGGCAGGACATCTTGTTCAGTATGGTCGCCGCACCAGGCGCAGTTATGCCCGAATTCATGAGGTGCTGGACATTCCGAACCTGATCGAGATCCAGCAGCAATCGTACCAGAAGTTCCTGGACGACGGACTGCGCGAGATCTTCCAGGACATCTCTCCGATCTCGGACTTCACGGGCAACCTCGTGCTCGAGTTCGTCGATTACAGCCTTGGCGAGCCGAAGTATTCGGTCGACGAGTCCAAGGAGCGCGACGTGACTTACGCGGCTCCGCTGCGCGTCAAGGTTCGCCTGCTCAACAAGGAGACGGGCGAAGTCAAGGAACAGGAAGTGTTCATGGGCGACTTCCCGCTCATGACGGAGACCGGTACCTTCATCATCAACGGCGCCGAACGCGTCATCGTCAGCCAATTGGTACGTTCGCCTAGCGTTTACTACAGCACCAAGATCGACAAGAACGGCAAGAAGACGTATACGGCGACGGTCATTCCGAACCGCGGCGCTTGGCTCGAGCTCGAGACGGACGCCAAGGACATCATCTACGTGCGTATCGACCGCACGCGCAAGATTCCGGTAACCGTGCTGCTTCGCGCGCTCGGATTCGGCATGGACGCCGAGATTCTGGACTTGCTCGGCCAGGACGAGTTCATCCGCAATACGCTCGAGAAGGACAACACCGACTCCACCGAGAAGGCGTTGATCGAGATCTACGAGCGCCTGCGTCCGGGCGAACCCCCGACGCTGGAAAATGCGCGCAGCCTGCTGATCGCCCGCTTCTTCGATCCGAAGCGTTATGATCTGGCTAACGTCGGCCGCTACAAGATCAACAAAAAGCTTCATATTAAAAACCGTCTGTTCAACCAGCGTCTCGCGGAGACGCTCGTCGATCCGTCGACCGGCGAGATCATCGCCGAATCGGGACAGGTCATCGACCGCCGTCTGCTCGACCAGATCCTCCCGATGCTGGAGAAGAACGTCGGCTTCAAGAACTACCGCGTCACCGGCGTCAACGAAGCCGAAGACATCCCGCTGCAGAGCATTCTCGTGCACTCGCCGGTCGAGGAAGGCAAGGTCGTCAAGATCATCTCCAACGGCATCATCGACAAGTCGGTGAAGCACATCACGCCCGCGGATATTATTTCGTCCATTAACTACTTCATCGATCTGTTGCACGGCATCGGCAGCACCGACGATATCGACCACCTGGGCAACCGTCGTCTGCGTTCGGTCGGCGAGCTGCTGCAGAACCAGTTCCGCATCGGCCTGTCCCGGATGGAGCGCGTCGTGCGCGAGCGGATGTCGATCCAGGACCAGAACGCGATCACGCCGCAGGCGCTGATCAACATTCGTCCGGTCATCGCGGCGATCAAGGAATTTTTCGGTTCGTCCCAGCTGTCGCAGTTCATGGACCAGACGAACCCCCCTTGCCGAGCTGACGCACAAGCGCCGTCTGTCCGCGCTCGGTCCGGGCGGTCTGACGCGGGAACGCGCGGGCTTCGAAGTGCGCGACGTTCATCCGTCCCACTACGGCCGCATGTGTCCGATCGAAACGCCTGAAGGTCCGAACATCGGTCTGATCAACTCGCTGTCCACGTTCGCGCGGATCAACGAGTACGGCTTCATCGAGGCGCCGTACCGCAAGGTCGATCATAGCACGGGCATCGTCACCGAAGAGATCGTCTATATGACGGCCGACGAAGAGGACAACTACATCATCGCCCAAGCGAACGCCCAGCTCACCGAAGAGGGCAAGTTCGCCGACGATATGGTCATCGTTCGTTACAACAAGCAAGCGGACAACATTCTGACGATGCCGAGCGACCGCGTCGACTACATGGACGTATCGCCGAAGCAAGTCGTGTCCGTCGCGACCGCGATGATCCCGTTCCTCGAGAACGACGACTCCAACCGCGCGCTGATGGGTTCGAACATGCAGCGTCAAGCGGTGCCGCTGCTCGTGCCGGATTCGCCGTACGTCGGCACAGGCATGGAGCACAAGGCTGCCAAGGACTCGGGCGTCTGCATCGTCTCCAAGCACGACGGCGTCATCGAGCGCGTCACGGCCAACGAGATCTGGCTGCGCCGCATCGAGCTGCTCGACGGCAAGGAAGTCAAGGGCGACGTCATCAAGTTCAAGCTGCAGAAGTTCATGCGTTCGAACCAAGGCACTTGCATCAATCAACGCCCGATCTGCCGCAAGGGCGACATCGTCAAGAAGGGCGATATCCTTGCCGACGGTCCGTCCACGGATACCGGCGAATTGGCGCTCGGACGCAACGTCGTCGTCGCGTTCATGACGTGGGAAGGCTACAACTACGAGGATGCGATCCTGCTCTCCGAGAAGCTCGTGAGAGAAGACGTCTACACCTCGATTCATATTGAGGAATACGAGTCCGAAGCGCGCGACACGAAGCTCGGGCCGGAAGAAATCACGCGCGACATCCCGAACGTCGGCGAAGACGCGCTCCGAAACCTCGACGAGCGCGGCATCATCCGCGTCGGCGCCGAGATCAGCGCGGGCGACATCCTCGTCGGCAAGGTCACGCCGAAGGGCGTCACCGAGCTGACCGCGGAAGAGCGCCTCCTGCACGCGATCTTCGGCGAGAAGGCGCGCGAAGTGCGCGACACCTCGCTTCGCGTACCGCACGGCACCGACGGCATCGTCGTCGACGTCAAAGTGTTCACGCGGGAAAACGGCGACGAGCTGCCGCCGGGCGTCAACCAGCTGGTGCGCGCTTATATCGCGCAAAAGCGGAAGATCTCCGAAGGCGACAAGATGGCCGGACGCCACGGCAACAAGGGCGTCATCGCGCGCATCCTGCCTGAGGAAGACATGCCGTTCCTGCCGGACGGCACGCCGGTTCAGGTCGTCCTGAACCCGCTGGGCGTACCGTCGCGGATGAACATCGGTCAAGTGCTCGAGGTTCACCTCGGCATGGCTTGCCGCTACCTCGGCATTCGCGCCGCGACGCCGGTATTCGACGGCGCGCGCGAGCACGACGTGTTCGACACGATGGAAGAAGCCGGCATGCAGCGCAACGGCAAGACGAAGCTGTACGACGGCCGCACGGGCGAACCGTTCGAACGCGAAGTCACCGTCGGCGTTCTGTATATGATCAAGCTCGCGCACATGGTCGATGACAAGATCCATGCGCGCTCTACGGGCCCGTACTCGCTCGTTACGCAGCAGCCTTTGGGCGGTAAAGCTCAATTCGGCGGCCAGCGCTTCGGGGAAATGGAAGTGTGGGCGCTCGAGGCCTACGGCGCCGCCTATACGCTTCAAGAAATTCTGACCGTGAAGTCCGACGACGTCGTCGGCCGCGTGAAGACGTACGAATCGATCGTCAAGGGCGAGAACGTCCCTGAGCCGGGCGTGCCGGAATCGTTCAAGGTCTTGATCAAGGAGCTTCAGAGCCTTGGCATGGACGTGAAGATTCTGTCGGGCGACGAGCAGGAGATCGAGATGAAAGAGATCGACGACGAGGACGATACGACCGGCGACAAGCTGAACTTGAACCTGGAAGGCTCCGAAGTCGGCGCCGAGTAAGATCGTCATGCGACGGACCGGACCGCGCGCGATGCGCGCGGCTGCCGGCCGATGCATCGCTGAGGCGATACCTGAACATCGCCACGACCGTTCGTCAATCGCACGTAATCCGAGCCACGATGAAGGAGGGCTTGCTCCTTGTTAGACGTTAACAATTTTGAGTTTATGAAGATCGGGCTGGCTTCCCCCGACAAGATCCGTTCTTGGTCCAGAGGCGAAGTCAAGAAGCCCGAGACGATTAACTACCGTACCCTGAAGCCGGAAAAGGAAGGCCTGTTCTGCGAAAAGATTTTCGGGCCGACCAAGGACTGGGAATGCCACTGCGGCAAGTACAAGCGCGTCCGATACAAAGGCGTCGTGTGCGACCGCTGCGGCGTCGAAGTCACCCGCGCCAAGGTTCGCCGCGAGCGTATGGGCCATATCGAGCTCGCCGCTCCGGTTTCGCATATCTGGTATTTCAAAGGCATTCCGAGCCGCATGGGTCTCGCGCTCGACATGTCGCCGCGTTCGCTCGAAGAGATCATCTACTTCGCGTCGTACGTCGTGACGGATCCGGGCGATACGCCGCTTGAAAAGAAGCAGCTCCTGTCGGAGAAAGAATACCGGAGCTACCGCGAGAAGTACGGCTACGCGTTCAGCGCCGGCATGGGCGCCGAAGCGGTGAAGAAGCTGCTGCAGGACATCGATCTCGACCGCGAGCTCGACATGCTGAAGGAAGAGCTTCGCACGGCGCAAGGCCAACGCCGCAACCGCGCGATCAAGCGCCTCGAAGTCATCGAGTCGTTCCGCAATTCCGGCAACCTGCCGGATTGGATGATCCTCGACGTGCTGCCGGTCATCCCGCCGGAGCTTCGTCCGATGGTACAGCTCGACGGCGGCCGCTTCGCGACCTCCGACCTCAACGACCTGTACCGCCGCGTCATCAACCGGAACAACCGTCTGAAGCGTCTGCTCGACCTGGGCGCGCCGGACATCATCGTACAGAACGAAAAGCGGATGCTTCAGGAAGCCGTCGACGCCCTGATCGACAACGGCCGCCGCGGCCGTCCGGTCACGGGACCCGGCAACCGTCCGCTCAAGTCCCTCAGCCACATGCTGAAAGGCAAGCAAGGCCGCTTCCGTCAGAACCTGCTCGGCAAGCGCGTCGACTACTCGGGCCGTTCGGTTATCGTCGTAGGTCCGAGTCTTAAGATGTTCCAATGCGGCCTGCCTAAGGAAATGGCGCTCGAGCTGTTCAAGCCGTTCGTCATGAAAGAGCTCGTGCTCAAGGGCCAGGCGCACAACATCAAGAGCGCTAAGCGCAAAGTCGAACGCGTCAGCCCGGAAGTATGGGACGTGCTCGAAGAAGTCATCAAGGAGCACCCGGTTCTGCTGAACCGTGCGCCTACGCTTCACCGTCTCGGCATCCAGGCGTTCGAACCGATCCTGGTCGAGGGCCGCGCGATCAAGCTGCACCCGCTCGTCTGTACGGCTTACAATGCCGACTTCGACGGCGACCAGATGGCCGTGCACGTACCGCTGTCTGCCGAAGCGCAAGCCGAAGCTCGCCTGCTGATGCTGGCGTCCGGCAACATCCTGAACCCGAAGGACGGCAAGCCTGTCGTCACGCCTTCCCAGGATATGGTTCTCGGTTGCTACTACTTGACCATGGACAACAAAGACGCGCCGGGCGCCGGCATGCGCATCTCCGAAGTGAACGAAGCCGTATCCGCGTACCAACGCGGCGCAGCCGACCTTCACGCGCGCGTCATTATCCCGGTCAAGGCATTGGGCAAAAAAGACGTTTAACGAAAAACAGCAGGAAGCGCTGCTCGTCACGACGATCGGCAAGATCATCTTCAACGAGATTTTCCCGGATACGTTCCCGTACATCAACGAGGCGACCAAGGACAATCTGTTGAAGGGCACGCCCGAGAAGTACTTCATCTACGACAAGGGCGCGAACATCGACGAGATCATCCAGTCCATCCCGACGCCTGGCGCCGTGGGCAAGGAATATCTCGGCCATATCATCGGCGAGTGCTTCCGCATTTACCATACGATGAAGACGTCGATCATTCTCGACGACATCAAGCAGCTCGGCTTTACGTACTCGACGCGCGCAGGCATCACGGTTGCCGTGTCCGACGTTACGGTTCCGCAGGAGAAGGTCGAGATCCTGAAGAAGTCCGACGAAGCCGTCAAGACGATCACGACGCAATACCGCCGCGGTCTGATCACGGACGCCGAGCGCTACGACCGCGTCATCGACATCTGGTCGAAGACGAAGGACGAGATCACGGAAGTGCTCATGAAGTCGATGGACCGCTACAACTCCATCATGCTCATGGTCGACTCCAAGGCGCGGGGCAACAAATCGCAGATCACCCAGCTGGGCGGCATGCGGGGTCTGATGGCAACGCCGTCGGGCCGAATCTTCGAACTCCCGATCAAGTCGAACTTCCGCGAAGGCCTGACGGTCCTCGAGTACTTCATCTCGACGCACGGCGCGCGTAAAGGTCTGGCCGATACGGCGCTTCGTACCGCCGACTCGGGCTATCTGACCCGTCGCCTCGTCGACGTCGCGCAGGACGTCATCGTCCGCGAAGAAGATTGCGGCACGGACAAGGGCATCATCGTCAGCCGCATCGAGGACGGCAAGGAAGTCATCGAGGAACTGTTCGACCGGATCGAAGGACGCTATGCGTTCGAGACGATCCGTCATCCGGAGACCGGCGAGATCATCGTCGGCCGCAACGACCTGATCGACACGCCGAAGGCGGAAGAGCTGATCCGCGCAGGCGTGCAAAAGCTGCAGATTCGTTCCGTGCTCAGCTGCCGCGCCCGTCATGGCGTGTGCAAGATGTGCTACGGCCGCAACCTGGCAACGGGCAAGAAGGTCGAGATCGGCGAAGCGGTCGGCATCATCGCCGCCCAATCGATCGGCGAACCGGGCACCCAGCTGACGATGCGTACGTTCCATACCGGCGGCGTTGCCGGAGACGATATCACGCAAGGTCTTCCGCGTATCCAGGAGCTTTTCGAAGCCCGGAATCCGAAGGGTCAAGCGGTCATCTCCGAGATCGACGGCGTCGTCAAGGAAATTCGCGAGACGAAGGATCGCCGCGAGATCGAAGTGCAGGGGGATGCCGAGACCAAGGTATATCCCGTCACTTACGGTTCCCGTATCCGCGTCTACGAAGGTCTGCACATCGAAGCCGGCGACGAGCTCACCGACGGATCGATCGATCCGAAGGAAATGCTGCGGATCAAGGGCGTACGCGGCGTGCAGAACTACATTTTGCAGGAAGTACAACGCGTATACCGGAACCAGGGCGTTGAAATCAACGACAAGCACGTCGAAGTCATGATCAAGCAAATGCTTCGCAAGATCCGGATCGTCGATCCGGGCGACACGACGCTGCTGCCGGGTTCCTTCGTCGACGTGCACGAATACGAGGCCGCGAACCGCGAAGCGATCTTCGCAGGCAACGAGCCTGCGGTCGCGCGTCCGGTCCTGCTCGGCATCACGAAGGCGTCGCTCGAGACCGACTCGTTCCTCTCAGCCGCGTCCTTCCAAGAGACGACCCGCGTCCTCACCGACGCAGCCATCAAGGGCAAGGTCGACCGCCTGCTTGGCCTGAAGGAGAATGTCATTATCGGCAAGCTCATTCCGGCGGGTACGGGGATGTCGCGCTACCGCAACATCCGCGTCGTCGATCCGACCGAAGAAGGCTACGAGGACGAAGCCGAGCTCGAGCCGGTATCGGCGGAGTAATGCACCTTCGATCGGCTGAACGCTTCCATTAAGCCATGCATCGCCGACTGCCGGGCACGCTGCCCGGCAGTTTTTCTTTTGACCGGGCATTTGGCATATTCCCTAGAAAGAGACCGGTAACGTCGGGGTGTTTACGAAAACCTGTTAAAACGGGTAAACTCTAAAAAAAGCCCTTTGTTGGAAAAAGTGAAGCCAGCTAAGCCGGCGTTTCCAGGCGGGGACTAAGGGAGCCGATAGGTGCCATGAAAAATCCGAAGACAGCCGCGGTGCTGCTCGTGAGCCAGCTCATTTTTGTTCTTCTCGTCGTTCCCTGGCTGATCGTCGCTTTAACGTCTTTTATGATTTTCGATTCCCCGGACTCCGTTACCGCAGCTTGGCCGATCGCGATCATCGTCTTCGTCTGGGCCTATCCGATCGCGTTGATCGTCAGCATCGCCGTAAGTTGGGTGCTCTATCACAAACGCAAGTTCAAAGGAGCGCTTTGGTGGGGCTTCGTTCCGGTGATTTGGGTGCTTGTCGCCGTCTACGTCACCTTTTTTCTCGACGCTTTCTAAACGCCGCAAGGGATTGTGCGCCGTTCGTTTCGCTATATCGTCCTTAAAGACCTGTCCGCTCCTTGTTCATGCAGCAAGGGGACGGGCTTTTTGGCGTGGAGTCCGCTTGTCCACATGTGGATAGCGGCGGCTCTCGTCAATTGTCCACGGGGGGATAGCGAGATGCCGCGCTATCCGCCTGTGAATAAGTGAGAAAAGCATGAAATATCGCCATAATTTCTTTAAACTGCCCACAAACTCGGGATAAACTCGTCTGGATTGTGAATAAACGCATTGTGAAACGGACTTTAATTTTAATAGTATTAATATAAATGTCCGTTAAAGAACGGGAGTGAAGGGCCATGAATCCGGACGTCATCCTCCGTCTCGAGCAGGCGAGCAAGCAGTATAAAGGCAAAACGGTGCTGAACGGCGTTTCCATGGAAATGAGCAGGGGAGAGACGGTGGCGGTTACCGGGCCGAACGGCTCGGGCAAAAGCACGTTGCTTAAAATGATGGCGGGACTCTCTGCGCTCTCATCCGGCAAGCGAGAAACGATCGGATCGGGCGAAGGAGGCACCCTCGTCATCGGTTATGCGCCAGACCACCTTCCGAAGCTCAAATTCACGGCTCGCGAATATTTGAACCATATGGGCGCCATCCGAGGTCTGGAGGCTGCGGCGCGGACAAGGAGAATCGAGGAGCTGCTCCAACTGGTCGACCTGCGGGACAGGCCTGGGCAGCAGATGAAGTTTTTCTCGAAGGGCATGCTGCAAAAAGTGAATCTCCTGCAAGCGCTGCTGGGCGATCCCGAGCTGCTCTTGTTGGACGAGCCGATCGGCGGTCTGGACGAAGAAGCGCAAGATGCGCTTACTTCCATGCTGCTGAGCTTGAGGCAGAAAGGGACGGCCATCGTCGTGGCAACCCACGAGCAAGCGCTGATCGGTCCATGGGCGGAGCGCGTCGTGGCGATCTCGGACGGACGGATCCAATCGATCGCGGCGACGACTGACGCGATGGAAGGGAAGCGCTGGCGCCGTATCGTCTGCCGATGGCCAGAGGGGCGAGAAGAGGACGCGAAGGCGTTCGCAAGTTGGCCGGGGATGATGCAGTACCGCAAGGAACGGCGGCAAGCCGTGTACTGGACCGAGCCTGCGAGCAGCGATGCGCTGCTGCGGGAGCTGTTGGAGGCTGGCGCCTCCGTCGATTCGGTCACGATAGGTTCGGGGAGGATGGTGTAAAGCGTGCTGACGATGACGCGATATCATTTAGCGTACTATACGAGATCTTACCGGTACGTAGCCCCGTTGATCGCATACGTCGGCTTTCTGTTGTTCATCTATACGATATCGCCGAATCCGGTCATGGAGAGCTATGCATTCTCATCCGTCTGGCTGTTCGTCGTATCGGCATGGATCGTCTGGGGCTTTGCCGATCTGGAACCGGAAGTCCAGCAATCCGTGACGGCCCTTCATGCCGGCAGCGCCGTCGCCTACCATTTATCCAAGATGCTGCTGATGAGTGCTGTGGGCATGCTGCTGGCCTCGTTTGCCGTCTTGTATCCGGCGCTAGCCGGGAAGCTGGAGCGATGGCCTGCCCCGGAAGAATGGCTAGCGGCTGCCTGCGTCCATACCGCTATGTTTCTGCTGGGCATGGGAATCGCCCTCTGGTTCACGGACCGAGGATTCGGCAGGACCGCGGCTTCGCTCCCGGCTTTAATCGGCGTCCTCGTGGTGTCGCTTGCTTCCGCCAAAGCGGTTGCACCGCTCCCCGAAAGTATGGCGATCGTACGTTGGCTGCTGCCGCCAGCCGGCATTTTGTCGGAGGTGCTGAATAAACTGGAGCAAGACAAGGTTTGGACAACGGTCGGCGCGATTTTGTATGCGTTTGCTTATGCGGCGCTGCTGTGCGGAAGCTATGTCGTAGGTGCTGCGCGTAAAAGATTTTAGCCAGAGGGATGGGAGTTGCGCCTTTTTTTTATTGACAAAATAAGCATAAACCCCTAAAGTAATGATAAACGTTATCATTGATAATGATTATCATTAATAGTTAGGGGTACGAAAATGAGAAAACTGGCACACTCGCGTTTGAACGGTACTAAGCTTGGCAAAGGACTGCTGACGTTCGCTTTGTTCATGATCGCCGCGTTCGCGCTGGCCGCATGCGGCAACAACGATAACGGAGGCAACGCTACGCCTGCCGCGAGCAGCTCGGCGGCCGCGACGGCTAGCGCTGCAGAGGGCGCATCCGCCAGCGCTGCCGCCAGCCCGTCGGCGGAAGCCCAGACGGGCACGGTCACGTACCAATCCGAGGCAGGCCCGATCGAAGTGCCCGCGAATCCGGAGCGTGTCGTCGTACTGTCCGGTTATACGGGGGGACGTACTAAAGCTGGGCGTACCGCTTGTCGGCGTCGATTCGTGGTCGCTGAACAATCCGCGTTTCGCAGACAAGCTTCAAGGCGTGACCGAAGTGTCCGAAGAAGACCTGGAGAAAATCATCGAGCTGAAGCCCGATCTGATCATCGGTTCCTCTACCACCAAAAACCAGGATAAGCTGAAGCAAATCGCGCCGCTTGTCACTTATACGTACAACAAGGTCGACTACCTGACGCAGCATCTGGAGATCGGCAAGGCGCTGAACAAGGAGAAGGAAGCGCAAGCTTGGATCGACGACTTCAAGAAGCGCGCAACCGACGCAGGAGAGCAAATCAAGTCCAAGATCGGCGCCGACGCCACCGTATCGGTCTTCGAGGCGTACGACAAGGAAGTGTATACGTTCGGCGATGCATGGGGACGGGGGACGGAGATATTGTTCCAGCTGATGGGTCTCAACATGCAGCCTAAGGTCAAGGAAGCGACCGCCAAGGACGGTTACTTCACGCTCTCGACGGAGGTACTGCCGGATTACGCCGGCGACTACATGATTTTGAGCAAGGAGCCGGGCGCCGACGTCTCTTTCCAGAAGACGGCTACTTATAAAAATATTCCGGCAGTCAAAAACAACCGCGTATATGAAGTGGACGCGCGAACGTTCTACTTTAACGACGCCATGACGCTGGAATGGCAGCTCGAGTTCTTTAAGGAAAAGTTCCTCGGCATCTGACGAGCCTTCGTATGCACCGGGAATTTCGCCAGCGTGCGAAGTTCCCCTTTCCTATTTTTAAATAGAAAGCGGAGCGGCTGATGAATTCGAATAAGAAAATGAATTTTGCGTGGGCCATCGTCGCGGGATTGATCACGCTCGCATGCATGTTCACGATCTCGATGGTATACGGTGCAAAAGATACGACGCTTCGCGACGTATGGACCGCGTTGACGACCCATGCCGCAGGCGAACAGCTCACCGCGCTTCGAGAGTTTCGCCTTCCCCGCGAGACGGCCGGCATGATCGTCGGCGCCGCGCTCGGCGTCGCCGGCGCCGTCATGCAAGGTCTCACGCGCAACCCGCTTGCCGATCCCGGATTGATCGGCTTGTCCTCGGGCGCTAATGCGGCGCTGGCGTTCACGATGGCAATGATGCCTGCCGTCGGTTACTTCGGGACGATGGTCGCATGCTTCATCGGAGCGGCGGTCGGCGCTTGCCTGGTACTCGGCATCGGCGCATCCCGCAGGGGGAGGGTTGTCGCCGATTCGGATGGTGCTAGCGGGTTCGGCCGTGTCCTTGTTTTTGTATGCCGTGGCGGAAGGCATCGGCCTTGCTTTTAAGATTTCCAAAAGCGTATCGATGTGGACGGCAGGCGGACTCATCGGCACGACCTGGCAGCAGATCGGCACGATCGCGCCGTTCATCGCGCTGGGAACCGTCGCGGCGATCGTACTGGGCAAAGCGCTCACCCTGCTCAGCGCCAACGAAGAGGCCGCGATCGGCCTCGGCCTTCGTACCGGGCAGATCAAATTCGTCCTGTACGCCGCAGTCATCGTACTGACGGGTGCCTCCGTCGCGCTCATCGGCAACATGGCGTTCGTCGGTCTAATGATTCCGCATATCGTACGATTCATTATCGGCACGGATTATCGCAAGGTGGTACCGATGTCGGCGATCATCGGTTCAATTTTCATGCTAGCCGCAGATACGATCGCGCGTACGGCTATCGGGGATCATGAACTGCCTATGGCATCGGTCATCGCGATCATGGGGTTGCCGTTCTTCCTGTTTATCGTGCGCAAAGGAGTGAAGACAACCCCATGACCGCCGCCCGTTCGATTCGCAAGCAGCGACTCCTGCTCGTGGCGCTGTCCGCGCTCATCCTGTTGACCGTTATCATAAGCTTGGGTTTGGGCTCGTCTTCCGTTTCTTACGGACGAATCCTGCCCACCTTGCTCGGACACGGAGAGTTTAAAGAAAAGTTCGTTCTGTTCGATCTCCGTCTGCCCCGCATATGCATCGTTCTCGCAGCCGGCATGTCGCTTGCCCTGTCGGGCTCCATCCTGCAGGGGGTCACGAATAACGATCTGGCCGACCCCGGCATCCTGGGCATCAACTCGGGGGCGGGGCTCGGCGTAGCGATTAGCTTTTTGCTCATTCCGGCCGAGCCGGGCGCCTTCGTTTACGTCATCCCGGCATCCGCTTTTATCGGGGCGCTTTTAACGGCCGTTCTGCTTTACGCTTTTTCTTACAGCCGCGAATCCGGCCTTCATCCCATGCGGCTCGTCCTAACGGGCATCGGCTTTTCGCTTGCTTTTGCGGGGCTGATGGTGTTCATTACGTCGGCAGTCGATATTTACAAGGTCGACTTTATCTCGCGTTGGCTGGCCGGTAATGTATGGGGGGACGGATTGGTCCTTCCTGTGGGCGCAGCTGCCATGGCTAATCGTGCTTCTGCCATACGCGTTGTATAAATCAAACGCGCTGAACCTGCTCTCGTTGAATGACGCGACCGCGGTCGGCAGCGGCATCCGGATTTCTCGCGATCGCGGCCTGCTGCTTATCGCGGCGGTGGCGCTGGCGGCGTCCGCCGTCGCCGTCACGGGCGGCATCGCGTTCGTCGGCTTGATGGCGCCGCATATCGCGAAGTCGCTGGTCGGCCCCAGGTTCCAACGCTTCGTGCCGGTATCGGTGCTCATCGGCGGCTTCCTGCTGTTGTTGGCGGACACGATCGGACGGAACGTAGCGGATCCCGAAGGGATCGCTGCGGGCATCGTCGTTTCATTTATCGGCGCGCCCTATTTCATTTATCTTCTTTTAAAGAAAGCTTGAAAAAGCGCATCCCGTCGAGACCGACGGGATGATTCTATGAGAAGCGGAATGAGACCGAGCGACGGGGAGCGGTCCGAGAGGAAGCGGAAGACAATGGTTTCTTGACACTGCCTATTCGAGGTGTTAAGATAGCCTATGTGTGTGCCCGACGTGGTGGATTTTGACCGTTTCGTAGGAGTTGTTACGATGGACTTGATGGCTCATCATCTTGCGAACAACGTCAAAGTCGGCACCAAGCAGACGACCAAGATGGTAGAACAAGGCAAGGCCATCGGCGTCTATGTCGCGCAAGATGCAGATTCGCGCCTGATCGGCCGCATCGCGCAGTTATGCCAGCAGCGTGGCGTTCCCTTAACCGAGGTGAGCACCATGCGCGAACTCGGCAGACAGTGCGGGATCGATGTCGGCACGGCGATGGCCGTGGTAGTAGAGAGAGCATGAACCGGGACCTTACCGCACTTCTCGTTAGGGGAGTTCAGCGGGCGGACCCTTTCGTTTTTCTCAAAATGAACCGCCTGGATCTGTGGGCTTCGCGCCGCGGGAACCGGTAGCCGTTAGTTTTATGCAAGGCAATCATGGGAAGGGGGTGGCAACATGCCAACAATTAACCAGCTCGTCCGCAAGGGTCGCGAGCCTAAGGTGGTCAAGTCCAAGTCTCCAGCTCTGCAAAAGGGATTCAACGCCCTGAAGCGCATCGAGACCGACCTGAGCGCTCCTCAAAAGCGCGGCGTATGCACGCGCGTAGGCACGATGACGCCGAAAAAACCGAACTCCGCACTTCGTAAGTACGCGCGTGTACGTCTGACGAACCGCGTAGAAGTCACGGCTTACATTCCGGGTATCGGTCACAACCTGCAAGAGCACAGCGTCGTATTGATTCGCGGCGGCCGGGTCAAGGACCTTCCGGGCGTACGTTATCACATCGTTCGCGGCGCGCTCGATACCGCAGGCGTCAACAACCGCAAGCAAGCTCGTTCCAAGTACGGCACGAAGCGCGCTAAGGTGAAGAAGTAAGATAATTCTGCCGGAACATTTCGGCTTTATCATTGATATGGGAAAGGAGGAACTCTAGATGCCACGTAAAGGACCAGTACCGAAGCGGGACGTGCTCCCGGATCCGGTCTATAACAGCAAGCTCGTCACTCGCCTCGTCAACCGCATCATGATCGACGGCAAGAAGGGCGTAGCCCAGCAGCTGCTTTACAATGCGTTCACGCTGATTCAAGAGCGCTCCGGCAAGGATCCGATGGAAGTTTTCGAAGCTGCCATCAAGAACATCATGCCTGTGCTCGAAGTTAAGGCTCGCCGCGTAGGCGGTGCCAACTACCAAGTTCCGATCGAAGTCAAGCCGGAGCGTCGCACGTCCCTTGGACTGCGCTGGCTTGTCAACTACTCCCGCAACCGCGGCGAGAAGACGATGGAAGAGCGTCTGGCTGCCGAGATTCTCGACGCTTCGAACAACACCGGCGCTGCCGTCAAGAAGCGCGAAGACACGCACAAGATGGCTGAAGCCAACAAAGCGTACGCCCACTACCGCTGGTAATCCCGCGGACACTAGGGAACGAAAGGAGACCATTGCATGGCTAGAGAGTTCTCCTTGCAAAATACGCGCAACATCGGCATTATGGCGCATATTGATGCAGGCAAGACGACTACGACCGAGCGGATCCTGTTCTATACCGGCCGTGTCCACAAGATCGGCGAAGTGCATGAAGGCGCCGCCACCATGGACTGGATGGAGCAAGAGCAAGAACGCGGCATCACGATCACGTCTGCTGCGACGACCGCTCAATGGAAGGGTCACCGCATCAATATTATCGACACACCGGGACACGTTGACTTTACGGTTGAGGTCGAGCGCTCGCTGCGCGTATTGGACGGGGCTGTCGGCGTATTTAGCGCCAAAGAAGGCGTAGAACCTCAATCCGAAACGGTATGGCGTCAAGCCGACCGTTACGGCGTTCCGCGCATCGCTTACGTTAACAAGATGGACATCATCGGCGCGGACTTCCTGAACGTTGTCCGCGACATGCGCTTGCGCCTGCAAGCCAACGCTGTTGCCATCCAGCTTCCGATCGGCGCCGAGAACGGATTCGTCGGCATGATCGACCTGATCGAACGGGTCGCTTATGTCTACGAGGACGACCTCGGCAAAGATCCGAAGACGGTTGAGATTCCGGCCGACTTGGCCGACCAAGCCGAAGAGCTCCGTCTTGAGCTCGTCGAGAAGGTTGCCGAGCTTGACGACGATCTCATGGCGAAGTATCTTGAAGGGGAAGAACTGTCGGTCGCAGAGATCAAGGCAGCTCTTCGCAAGGGCGTCGTGGAAGTTCGTATCTTCCCGGTCGTCTGCGGCTCTTCTTACCGCAACAAGGGCGTTCAGCCAATGCTGGATGCTGTCGTCGACTTCCTCCCGGCTCCGATCGATGTCCCTGCTATCAAGGGCACGACCGAAGACGGCGAAGAGACGGTTCGTCATTCTTCCGACTCGGAGCCGTTCTCGGCGCTGGCGTTCAAGATCATGACCGACCCGTTTGTCGGCAAGCTGACGTTCTTCCGCGTTTACTCCGGCGTTCTGAACTCCGGTTCGTACGTCATCAATGCGACGAAGAACAAGCGCGAACGTATCGGCCGTATTCTGCAGATGCACGCGAACAGCCGTCAAGAAATCAGCATCGTCTACTCTGGCGACATCGCCGCAGCAGTCGGTCTGAAGGACACGACGACTGGCGATACGCTGTGCGATGAGAAGAACCCGGTTATCCTCGAATCGATGAACTTCCCGGAGCCGGTTATCCAGCTTGCGGTTGAGCCTAAGACCAAGGCTGACCAAGACAAGATGGGTATCGCGCTTCAGAAGCTCTCCGAAGAGGATCCGACCTTCCGCGCGCATACGGACGAAGAGACTGGCCAGACGATTATCGCCGGCATGGGCGAGCTTCACCTGGAAATTCTCGTTGACCGCATGCTTCGCGAGTTCAAGGTCGAGACGAACGTGGGCAAGCCGCAAGTTGCTTACCGCGAGACGTTCAAGACTGCAGCGAAGGTCGAAGGCAAGTTCGTTCGCCAATCCGGCGGACGCGGCCAATACGGCCATTGCTGGGTCGAGTTCGAACCGCTTGAAGCAGGCTCCGGCTTCGTGTTCGAGAACAAGGTTGTCGGCGGCGTAGTACCTCGCGAATACATCGCGCCGGTACAAGCCGGTATCGAAGAGTCGATGAAGAACGGCGTACTCGCCGGCTTCCCGCTTGTCGATATCAAAGCGACGATCTTCGACGGATCGTACCACGACGTCGACTCGAACGAAATGGCGTTCAAGATCGCCGGCTCGATGGCGCTTAAAGCTGCCAAGGATAAGTGTAACCCGATCCTGCTCGAGCCGATCATGAAGGTCGAAGTAACCGTTCCGGAAGAGTATATGGGCGATGTCATGGGCATGCTCAGCTCCCGCCGCGGACGCATCGAAGGCAGCGACACCCGTCACGGTGCGCTCATCGTGCGCGCCAAGGTACCGCTGGCTGAGATGTTCGGCTACTCGACCGTTCTTCGTTCCGGTACGCAGGGCCGTGGCGTATTCTCCATGGAACTGTCGCACTACGAAGAAGTGCCGAAGTCGATCTCCGAAGAGATCGTCTCCAAGAGCAAAGGCGCTTAAGCAAGCGGGCATTCGGACGAGCTGTGGGACCTGAGGTCTCCGGCTTCGTCCTCCCTATAAAATGGCTTTACTAACAAGGAGGAGAAAAGATCCATGGCAAAGGCTAAATTTGAACGTAACAAACCGCACGTTAACATCGGTACGATCGGCCACGTCGACCACGGCAAAACGACGCTGACGGCTGCCATCACGACGGTTCTGTCCAAGAAGTACGGCGGCGCAGCCGTTGCGTTCGACCAAATCGACAAAGCTCCCGAAGAGCGCGAGCGCGGTATTACGATCTCCACGGCTCACGTTGAATACGAAACGCCTAACCGTCACTATGCACACGTTGACTGCCCTGGACACGCCGACTATGTCAAGAACATGATCACCGGCGCTGCTCAAATGGACGGTGCGATCCTGGTTGTATCCGCTGCTGACGGCCCTATGCCGCAAACGCGCGAGCACATCCTGCTCTCCAAGCAAGTCGGCGTTCCTTACATCGTCGTATTCCTGAACAAGTGCGACATGGTTGAAGACGAAGAGCTCCTCGAGCTGGTTGAAATGGAAGTTCGCGACCTGCTGAACGAGTACGAGTTCCCGGGCGACGACACGCCGATCATCCGCGGCGCTGCTCGCGAAGCTCTGCAAAATCCTGACGGCCCTTGGGCTGACAAGATCGTCGAGCTGTTCGAACAAGTCGACACCTACATCCCGCAACCTGAGCGCGACACGGCTAAGCCTTTCCTTATGCCAGTCGAGGACGTGTTCACGATCACGGGCCGCGGTACGGTTGCTACGGGCCGCGTTGAGCGTGGTACGATCAAAATCGGCGATGAAGTTGAAATCATCGGCCTGGTTGAAGATTCCCGCAAATCCGTCGTTACCGGCGTAGAAATGTTCCGTAAGTTGCTCGACTCCGCTCAAGCGGGCGACAACGTCGGCGCACTGCTTCGCGGCGTTGACCGTAAGGACATCGAGCGCGGTCAAGTTATCGCGAAGCCGGGTTCGGTTAAGCCGCACACGGAATTCACGGCTCAAATCTACGTCCTGACCAAAGAAGAAGGCGGCCGTCACAAGCCTTTCTTCACGGGCTACCGTCCTCAGTTCTACTTCCGTACAACTGACGTTACGGGTATCATCAACCTGCCGGAAGGCACCGAGATGGTTATGCCTGGCGACAACATCACCGTTACCGTTCAACTGATCGCTCCGATCGCCGTTGAAGAAGGCACTCGCTTCTCCATCCGCGAAGGCGGCCGTACGGTTGGCGCCGGCGCTGTTGCTTCCATCCAAAAGTAATTTCGATTTACTTAAAAAAAGACCTTATCGAGCTTAATCGCTCGGTTAAGGTCTTTTTTTTAGTTAGAGTGAACGATTCCTGTCTATGAAACGACAAATAAAGTCTATATTCGACAAGAAATGACATGTATTTCTAGCGTTTCTCCCTTATAATAGAAACAAATCCAAGGGCGAGGTGCATCCATCTGTTTAGACTTCAAGTTCGCAAAAGCCTGGTTTTTACGATTAGTCTGGTTTTGTCCGTGTTATTTATTCTGCTTATCGGGATCATGTCCTGGCTACAATACAGCGCACAGCGGAATGCTGCATACAGGGAATTCATGTCTATTGGCGATCGGCTCGCCGCTCAGGCTTCGGCCAACACGAATTTGTTGAGGCCCGTGGCGGAGGCTTACAAAAAGGGAGAGGCGCCGGACCCCGAAAGCCAGGCGATTCTGCGCAAATTGTTGGATGCCATGACGGATGGGAATGAGATGGTCAATGCCTATTATTTCTTTTCGTTTTCGAAAGAGTCTGAACAAGGAACGAACGTCGTGTTGCTTCAAGTAAATCAGGCGCTTGACGAGGCAGGCAACCATACGGGCGATTACTATGGGCTTTCCGGAGATTTTAAGCGTGCCTATACAGATGCGTTGGTCGGAAAGTCGTCGCTCAGCAAACCTTATACAGATAACGTGGGAAGTTGGATATCCTATCAGGGACCGGTTACGGACGGCGAAGGCGAAGTCGTTGCGGTTCTAGGCATAGATTACGACTACGATAAAGTGCAGGCCCGAATCAATGGCATGCTTTTCCGGACGATTTGGATCGGCATTGCTGCAGCTATGCTCGCGATTTTGTTGCTTGTGTTTTTTGTCCGATATGCGCTTCGTCCGCTTAAAAGGCTGGCCGCGCTTGCACAAGAGGCGGCAAAGGGAGATCTGACCGTTCAAGTGCCGGTGAATACGGGGAATGAAATCGGTCAGGCGGCAGCGTCGTTTAACGTTATGGTTCGAAGCCTAAGAGAGTTGACGGGCAGTATCAAGCGAACGGCGGATGAAGTGTCCGCCGCATCGCGCACGCTGAAGGAGACTTCAGCGCAAGCGGCGGTGGCCACTGGGGAGATTACGGAGTCGATTCAAACCGTTGCCTCTGGCGCCGAAACGCAACTGACGAGCTCGCAGGAATGCCAACGGGCGATGTCCGAGATCGCGATCGGTATCGGCCGCATCGCAGAATCGTCGGCTACATTGTCCGAGTTCGCAGGGGAAACGGCCGAGTTGGCGACGGCAGGCGAACATACGCTAGAGGACACGGCGCGTCAGATGCGTCAAATCGAGCAAAACGTATTCGGTGCCAGCGATATGATGAGCGAGCTGCAATCTTCAAGCGCGAAGATCCAGGAGATCGTCGCCATGATTGCAGAAGTCGCGAACCAGACGAACCTACTCGCGCTGAATGCATCGATCGAAGCGGCGCGCGCTGGCGAGCAAGGCAAGGGTTTCGCCGTCGTCGCGCAGGAAATTCGCAAGCTGGCCGAACGTTCAAAGGAGTCGTCGGAAGCAATCGCGACGATTCTCCATGCGGTAGGCGACAAAACGTCCGCGGCGGCGGCGACGTTGTCACAATCGGCGGAAGAAGCGCGTGCTGGCACGGAACTCGCGGCGCGTACGGGAGAGTCCTTTCGCACGATTCTTCAATCGGTCAGACAAGTATTCGACCAAGTTCAGGATGTGTCCGCAGCTTCGCAACAGATGTCGGCAGGCAGTCAGCAGGTAGCTGCGTCGATTGAGGAATTGGAACGCGTAGCCAGGCTTTCTTCGGAAGAGTCGCAACAGGTAGCCGCGGCATCCGAAGAGCAGCTTGCCTCCGTTCAGGAGATCGCTGGCTCTGCCGAACAGCTCAGGGCGCTGGCCGCGGAATTGAACCAAGCGGTCAGCCGATTCCGCGTTTAACCAAACAAAAGCTAAATTCAGGAAAAGCCGACGCAGGGGCGATCGGCTTTTTCTTATTGGAATATGTCGTACTTATATATAGAAGAAACACGATGAATGATCGCGCGAACCGTCGCCATTTACAGAGTGGCGTGATGCGGCTAATGATTACTTTTCATTTTTGTCTAAAAATTTGTTGCATTGGCCTAGGCGAATCGCTATAATAGTGAATGTTGGTCTGCGACTGTGCGATGATGTGAGAGGTTGCCGACACACCCGGCCCCTTTGCCATAGGGTGGCTGAGCGGTTAACGTCGGGGTATTCTCGCGGAGTATGTCCGATTCCAAAATTGGGCGAATGAAGGAGGGAATTTTCTATGGCAAAGCAAAAAAATCCGTATCCGTTTGAAAGCTTACGACCACCGCATTCTTGATCAATCCGCGGAGAAGATCGTAGAAACGGCAAAGCGCACGGGTGCCGGCGTATCCGGTCCGATCCCGCTGCCGACCGAAAAGCAGATCATCACGATCCTGCGCGCGGTCCACAAGTACAAGGATTCGCGTGAGCAGTTCGAAATGCGTACGCACAAGCGCCTGATCGACATCGTCAATCCGACGCCGCAAACGGTCGACGCGCTGATGCGTCTGGACCTGCCGTCCGGCGTTGACATCGAGATCAAGCTGTAATAAGCAAAAAAAGAAGACTTATCCAGATGTGAATAAGAAGTAGAAGAGAGGTGTCAACATGCCAGGAATCTTGGGACGTAAGCTCGGTATGACGCAAGTGTTCGCGGCTGACGGAAGCGTCGTGCCGGTCACCGTCATCGAAGCAACGCCAAACGTCGTGCTGCAGAAGAAAACTTCCGACAACGACGGATACGAAGCTGTGCAACTCGGCTTTGCCGACAAGCGCGAAAAGCTCGCAAACAAGCCGGAAACGGGCCATGCAAAGAAGGCCGGTACGGCGCCCAAGCGCTTCATCCGCGAAGTTAACGGATCTTCGGAACTCGAAGTCGGCGCTGAAGTTAAAGTTGACGTATTTGCCGAAGGGCAATTTGTTGACGTGACGGGGATCTCTAAAGGTAAAGGTACGGCTGGCGCCATCAAGCGTTGGGGCTTCCAACGCGGCAAGATGACGCACGGTTCGAAGTACCACCGCGGTAATGGCTCGCTCGCAACGATTCGCGACGCGAACCGCGTTCCTAAGGGCAAGAAAATGCACGGCCGTCTCGGCTCCGAGACGATCACGGTTCAAAACCTCGAAGTCGTCAAGATCGACGTTGAACGCAACGTGATCCTGATCAAGGGTTCCGTGCCGGGCGCTCGCAACAGCTACCTCAAACTCCGCTCGTCGGTGAAGAAATAATCCGATTCAACAAGAAAGGAGGACTACCACATGCCTAAAGTATCTGTATACAACGTGAGCGGCAGCGCGGTCGGCGAGATCGAATTGTCGGACCTGATCTTCGGCGTCAACCCGAACGCGTCGGTCATGCATAGCGCGGTCGTGCTTCAACAAGCAGCCGTGCGCCAAGGCACTCACAAGACTAAAGGACGCTCCGAAGTACGCGGGGGCGGCCGCAAACCATGGAAGCAAAAGGGTACCGGCCGCGCTCGTCAGGGCTCGATCCGTTCCCCGCAATGGAAAGGCGGCGGTGTCGTTTTTGGACCGACTCCGCGCAGCTACGGCTTCAAGCTTCCTCGCAAGGTTCGCCGTCTGGCGATCAAGTCCGCGCTGTCCAGCAAAGTCATCGCCAGCGACATCATCGTCCTGGATCAACTGAGCTTGGCAACGCCTAAGACGAAGGAATTCCAAGGCATTCTGAACAACCTCAAGGTCGGCCGCAAGGCGCTCGTCGTCACTGCCGATTATGAGAACAATGTGGCCCTGTCCGCACGCAACATTCCTGGCGTCAAGTTCGTCTCCGCCAACGGAATCAACGTGCTCGATGTACTTGTTCATGACAAGCTCATCATCACGAAGGACGCGGTCGCTAAAGTCGAGGAGGTATTCGCGTAATGAAAGACCCTCGCGATATTATCAAGCGCCCCGTCATCACGGAACGCACGAGCGAATTCATCGATCAGCTGAAGTACGTCTTCGAAGTCGACCTTCGTACGAACAAGACGGAAATCAAGCAAGCGATCGAAGCGATCTTCAAGGTGAAGGTCGTCAGCGTCAACACGATGCGCGTACCGCCGAAGCCGCGCCGCTACGGCCGCCACTCCGGCTACACTTCCGAATGGAAGAAGGCCATCGTGCAGCTGTCCGCGGACAGCAAGCCGCTCGAATTTTTCGAAGCATCGGTCTAACATCTTCGTAAAGTAAGGAGGGAAACCAAGTGCCAGTCAAAAAAGTTTAATCCGACATCGCCTAGCCGTCGCGAAATGACGATGTCGACGTTCGAGGAAGTCACCACGAACGTACCGGAGAAATCCTTGCTTGCACCGCTGTCGAAGCGCGGCGGCCGTAACCATCAAGGTAAGATTACGGTTCGTCACCAAGGCGGCGGACACAAGCGTAAGTATCGTATCATCGACTTCAAGCGCAACAAAGACGGCGTACCGGGCAAGGTCGCTCAGATCGAGTATGACCCGAACCGTACCTCTTATATCGCCCTGATCCACTATCTGGACGGCGCAAAGAGCTACATCGTCGCTCCTAAAGGCCTGAAGGTCGGCGATCAAATCGTCTCCGGTCCTGATGCAGACATCAAGGTGGGCAACGCCCTTCCGCTGGAGAACATCCCGGTCGGTACGGTTATCCACAACATCGAGCTGAAGCCTGGCAAGGGCGGACAACTGGTTCGCGCTGCAGGTACCGAAGCTCAACTGCTGGGTAAGGAAGAGACTTACGTCACGATCCGCCTGGCTTCCGGCGAGATTCGCCGCATCCTCAAGCAATGCCGCGCTACGATCGGTTCCGTCGGCAACCAGGACCACGAGTTGATCAACATCGGTAAAGCTGGTCGCTCCCGCAACCTCGGCAAGCGCCCGGTTGTCCGCGGTGTCGTCATGAACCCGGTCGATCACCCGCACGGCGGTGGCGAAGGCCGCGCTCCAATCGGCCGCAAGTCTCCTTTGTCCCCATGGGGCAAGCCGACGCTCGGTTACAAGACGCGCAAGAAAAAGAAGGCCTCGAGCCAATATATCGTACGCCGCCGCAAGTAAAGGCGAGTCCATTCCGGGCTGAAGGGAGGATTTACCCATGGGTCGCAGCTTAAAGAAAGGCCCGTTCATCGACGGCTATCTGCTGAAGAAAGTCGAAGTGTTGAACGAGTCGAGCAAGAAAGTCGTCATCAAGACGTGGTCGCGTCGTTCGACGATTTTCCCGCAATTCGTAGGTCACACGTTCGCCGTCTACGATGGCCGCAAGCATGTGCCGGTATACGTATCGGAAGACATGGTCGGTCACAAGCTTGGTGAATTCGCGCCTACGCGCACGTACAAAGGCCATACCGCCGACGACAAGAAGACCGGCAAACGATAAATCCTAAGCGCCGGCTTCGTCCGGCGAACGCAACACGGGAGGAGGTACATCGATGGCACAAGAAGCCAAGGCCGTAGCGCGATACATTCGTATCCCGGCCCGCAAAGTCCGTCTGGTCGCAGATCTGATCCGCGGCAAGAAGGTAGGCGACGCAATCGCCATTCTGCGCCACACGCCGCGTTCGGCTTCCCCAATCCTGGAGAAGCTCCTGAACTCCGCAGTGGCTAACGCAGAGCACAACTATCAGCTCGACGTCAACAAGCTGGTTATCAGCGAAGCATTCGTCAACGAAGGTCCGACCCTCAAACGGTTCCAACCCCGTTCGCAGGGCCGCGCGTTCAGCATCTTCAAGCGCTCCAGCCACATCACGCTGGTCGTATCCGAGAAATAAGGAGGGATAACGTGTGGGTCAGAAAGTAAATCCGGTCGGTCTTCGCATCGGCGTCATCCGCGATTGGGAATCCAAGTGGTACGCCGACAAGGACTTCGGCACGCTTCTTATGGAAGATGTCAAAATCCGCGAATTCCTCAAGGCCAAGCTTAAGGACGCATCGGTATCGCGCTTCGAGATCGAACGCGCTGCGAACCGCGTCAACGTAACGATTCATACTGCCAAGCCGGGCATGGTCATCGGCAAGGGCGGTTCCGAAGTAGAAGTGATCCGCGGTCAACTGACGAAGCTGACGAACGGCAAGAAGGTGCACATCAACATCTCCGAGATCAAGACGCCGGAAATGGATGCCATCCTCGTCGCCGAGAGCATCGCGCAACAACTCGAACGCCGTATCTCGTTCCGCCGCGCCATGAAGCAATCGATGCAGCGCACGCTGCGCATGGGCGCGAAGGGTATCAAGACCCTCGTTAGCGGACGTCTGGGCGGCGCCGAAATCGCACGTACGGAAGGCTACAGCGAAGGAACGGTTCCGCTTCACACGCTGCGCGCCGACATCGACTACGGTACGGCTGAAGCGCACACGACCTACGGTCGCATCGGCGTCAAAGTCTGGATCTACCGCGGCGAAGTCCTTCCAGCCAAGAAGAAGAGAGTAGTAGCTGAGGAAGGAGGCAACTAAGCATGTTGGTCCCTAAACGCGTCAAACACCGCAAGCAGCACCGCGGGAAGATGAAGGGCCGTGCCAAGGGCGGCACGGAAGTGAGCTTCGGCGAATTCGGCTTGCAAGCATTGGAGCCTTCGTGGGTAACGAACCGCCAGATCGAATCTGCGCGTATCGCGATGACCCGTTATATCAAGCGTGGCGGTAAGGTGTGGATCAAGATCTTCCCGTCCAAGCCGATCACCCAAAAGCCTCTCGAGGTGCGGATGGGTAGCGGTAAAGGTAACGTCGAGAAGTGGGTTGCCGTCGTTAAGCCGGGCAAGATCTTGTTCGAGCTCGCCGGCGTCCCTGAGGAAATCGCACGCGAAGCGATGCGTCTGGCCGCGCACAAGCTGCCGATCAAGACGAAGTTCGTGAAACGCGAAGAACTGGGTGGTGAAGCAAATGAAGGCCAGTGAATTCCGTAACCTCACTTCGGTTGAAATCGAACAGAAGGTTTCCGGCTTCAAGGAAGAGCTGTTCAACCTTCGTTTCCAACTGGCTACCGGCCAACTGGACAACCCGCACCGCATCAGCGAGCTGCGGAAAGAAATTGCCCGGGCCAAAACCATTTTGCGCGAGCGTGAACTGGGCATCATCAGCTAATTGCTGATTCGATTCCTAGACGCCTCCGGGAAGGAGTATTACCATGAGCGAACGCAATAACCGTAAGGTTCAGATCGGCAAAGTCGTCAGCGACAAGATGGACAAAACGATCGTAGTGGCTGTAGAGACGCACAAGAAGCACAGCCTGTACCATAAGCGGATCAAGTACACGAAGAAGTTCAAGGCGCACGACGAGAACAACGAAGCTCAAATCGGCGACACCGTGAAGATCATGGAGACCCGCAAGCTGTCCAAGGACAAGAACTGGCGCCTGGTCGAGATCACCGAGAAAGCCGTTATTCTGTAAGAAACGCCACCTTAGCACCGAAAGGAGGACCTCACGATGATTCAACCGTTTACGAGATTGCGCGTTGCCGACAACTCGGGCGCGAAGGAACTGATGTGCATCCGCGTGCTTGGAGGCACGGGACGTCGCGTCGGTCACATCGGCGATCTGATCGTCGCATCCGTCAAACAAGCAACACCAGGCGGCGTTGTCAAGAAGGGCGATGTCGTTAAATGCGTAATCGTCCGCACGAAGCGTTCGGTACGCCGCAAGGACGGTTCCTACATCGCGTTCGACGAGAACGCAGCCGTCATCGTCAAGGAAGACAAGAGCCCGCGCGGTACCCGTATCTTCGGACCAGTCGCCCGCGAGCTTCGCGAACGTGATTTCATGAAAATCATTTCTCTGGCACCGGAAGTGCTCTAATCCGGCCGATGTCCATGGAGAAACACTCAAGGAGGTGTACCCATGCCCCGTTTGAAAAAAGTGCTGGAATCGCACAACAATAAGCTTCACGTCAAAAAAAGACGACAACGTCATCGTCATCACCGGCAAGGACAAGGGCAAGAAGGGGCGCGTAATCGCCGCTTACCCGCGTCAAAACCGCGTTCTGATCGAAGGCGTCAACCTGGTGAAGAAGCACACGCGTCCTTCCCAGACGAACCCGCAAGGCGGCATCATCGAGCAGGAAGCGCCGATTCACGTATCCAACGTCATGCACGTGGATCCGAAGAGCGGCAAGCCTACGCGTATCGGCTACAAGGTGCTGGACAACGGCACGAAAGTCCGCGTCGCGAAGAAGTCCGGCCAAGAAATCGACTAATACGATCCCCGAAAGAAAGGAGGTCACTGTGACACATGGCAGCAAGAATGAAAGAACGTTACAACGCTGAAATCGCGCCTGCACTCGTGCAGAAGTTCAGCTACAAATCGGTCATGCAAGTGCCGAAGATCGAGAAGGTCGTCATCAACATGGGCGTCGGCGAAGCGGTCTCGAACTCCAAGGTTCTGGACGCAGCGGTCGAAGATCTTCAAAAGATCGCCGGCCAAAAGCCGGTCATCACCCGTGCGAAGAAGTCCATCGCAGGCTTCCGCCTTCGTGAAAACGCGCCGATCGGCGTAAAGGTCACGCTGCGCGGCGACCGCATGTATTACTTCCTCGACAAGCTGTTCAACATCTCGCTTCCTCGCGTACGTGACTTCCGCGGCATCTCGAGCAAATCGTTCGACGGTCGCGGCAACTACACGCTCGGCTTGAAGGAGCAACTGATCTTCCCCGAGATCGAATACGACAAGATCGATAAGGTCCGCGGGATGGACATCGTCATCGTCACGACGGCGAATACGGACGAAGAAGCGCGCGAACTGCTGACCCAACTGGGCGCACCGTTCGTGAAGTAACTCCGCCGAGCCTGGCTATCAAGCCAAGGTACCCTACGGGAGGTGTGAAAGCAAAGTGGCAAAAACGTCGATGAAAATCAAGCAGCAACGTCCGCCGAAGTTCCAAGTTCGGGCTTACACGCGGTGCGAGCGCTGCGGACGTCCGCACTCCGTGCTGCAAAAGTTTAAAATTTGCCGGATTTGTTTCCGCGAGTTGGCATACAAAGGCCAGATTCCTGGCGTTAAAAAAAGCGAGCTGGTAATCAGCCTAGTTCGGGAAGGAGGTTTACCCCATGGTTATGTCTGATCCCATTGCAGATATGCTGACGCGCATTCGCAACGCGAATCTCGTCCGCCACGAATCGGTGGAGCTGCCTGCGTCTACGGTCAAGAAGCAAATTGCTGAGATCTTGAAGCGCGAAGGCTTTATCCGCGACGCCGAATACGTCGAAGACAACAAGCAAGGTTTGATCCGCATCTTCTTGAAGTACGGACCGAACAACGAGCGCGTCATCACGGGCCTGAAGCGCATCAGCAAGCCCGGCCTGCGCGTCTACACGAAGTCGAACGAAGTACCGCGCGTACTCGGCGGCCTCGGCATCGCGATCATCTCGACGTCCAAAGGCATCATCACCGACAAGGAAGCCCGTCAAGGGAAAGCCGGCGGCGAAGTCCTTTGCTACGTCTGGTAATTTAAAGCGACAAGTTAGGAGGTGTACCAATGTCCCGTATCGGACGCAAACCCATCCAGGTGCCAAACGGCGTGAACGTGAACCTGGACAACAACGTCATCACGGTAAAGGGCCCCAAGGGCACGCTGAGCCGCGAACTGCATAAAGACATGAAGCTGGTCGTCGAAGAAGGCGTCATCAACGTCGAACGTCCTTCCGACAACAAAGAACACCGCGCCCTGCACGGCACGACGCGCTCCGTCGTCGCCAACATGGTAAGCGGCGTTACCGAAGGCTTCGCCAAGAACCTTGAGCTTGTCGGCGTCGGTTACCGTGCCAGCAAGCAAGGCGAGAAGCTCGTCCTGAACGTCGGCTACTCGCACCCGGTCGAATTCCTGGCAGCAGGCGGCATCGAGTTCGACGTACCGGCTCAGAACCGTATCACGGTTCGCGGCATCGACAAGGAAGCGGTCGGCGCGATCGCAGCGAAGATCCGCGAAGTTCGTCCGCCGGAGCCATACAAGGGCAAAGGCATCAAGTACGAAGGCGAACGCATCATCCGCAAGGAAGGCAAAGCCGGCAAGAAGAAGTAATGAAAGGCGGCATCGGGCCGCTTCAGGATATGGCACTCGGCCGGCACACGGCGATCCGTTGCCTGAAACCGGTCGGATAGCGAAGCGAGAAGGGAGTGAACCCCGGAATGATTACCAAAGGCGACAAGAACAAAGCCCGTCTGAAGCGTCACCTGCGCGTGCGCAAGAAGATCAGCGGCACGAACGAACGTCCGCGCCTCTCCGTGTTCCGTTCTTCCAAGCATATCTATGCGCAGCTGATCGACGACGTCAAGGGCGTGACCCTGGCATCGGCATCCACGCTGGATAAGGAAATCGGCGAGATCGGCAACGGCGGCAGCGTCGAAGCGGCTGCTAAGGTCGGTCAACTGGTAGCAGAGCGCGCTAAGGCGAAGGGATACGAGAGCATCGTATTCGACCGCGGCGGTTACCTGTACCACGGACGCATTCAAGCACTGGCGGACGCGGCTCGCGAAGCCGGTCTTCAGTTCTAATATTACGCAAACAAGGAGGTTAACGACTTGCGTGTAGATCCTAATACCCTGGAACTTACCGAAAAAATGGTCCAGATCAACCGCGTTTCCAAAGTCGTCAAGGGCGGCCGTCGCTTTAGCTTCAGCGCACTTGTCGTCGTAGGCGACGGCAAAGGTTGGGTTGGCGCGGGCATCGGCAAAGCCAGCGAAGTACCGGACGCAATCCGCAAAGGCGTCGATGACGCTAAGAAGAACTTGATTTTCATTCCGCTTGTCGGCAAGACGATTCCGCACGCCGTTACCGGTCACTTCGGCGCCGGCAAAGTGCTGCTGAAGCCGGCATCCGAAGGTACGGGCGTCATCGCGGGCGGTCCTGTCCGCGCTGTACTCGAACTGGCCGGCGTCGGCGATATTTTGACGAAATCGCTGGGTTCCTCCAACTCGATGAACATGATCAACGCGACGTTGGAAGGTCTGTCCCGCCTGAAGCGCGCCGAAGACGTAGCCAAGCTCCGCGGCAAAACCGTGGAAGAGCTGTTGGGTTAAGGAGGGGTTAAAATGGCGAAATTGCAGATCACCCTCAAGCGCAGCTTGATCGGCCGTCCTGAGAACCAACGCCAAACCGTCAAATCGCTGGGCCTCGGCAAAGTGAACTCGACGGTCGTCAAAGAAGACAACGCGGCGATCCGCGGCATGGTTAACACCGTTAGCCATCTGATCACCGTCGAAGAAGTATAAGGCTATATAGCCAATCGCAACGAAAATCAATCAAGGAGGTGCGACGAACGATGAAATTGCATGAACTTTCTCCTGCAACTGGATCCAAGTTCAGCCGCAAACGCGTCGGTCGCGGCATCGGCAGCGGCATGGGCAAGACGTCCACGCGCGGCCACAAAGGCCAGAACGCTCGTTCCGGCGGCGGCGTACGCCCCGGCTTCGAAGGCGGTCAAAACCCGTTGTACCGCAGACTTCCGAAGCGCGGCTTCAACAACGACCGTTTTGCTACGGAATACGCGATTGTTAACCTGGATCAACTGAGCGGATTCGCAGCCGGCACGGAAGTAACGCCGGAACTGCTGCTCTCCGAAGGGATCGTAAAAAAACCCTAAGGACGGCATCAAGATTCTGGGCAACGGCGAGCTGACTGCAGCGATCTCCGTTAAAGCCCACAAGTTCTCCAAATCCGCTGCTGAAAAAATCCAGGCCGCCGGCGGTAACTCCGAGGTGATCTAATGTTCGCTACCGTGAGCAACATCTGGAAGGTCGAGGACCTTCGCAAGAGGATCCTATTCACGCTTTTCATACTGCTCGTCTATCGCGTCGGTTCCTTTATTCCGGTGCCGAACATCGACAAGAGCGTGCTCGAACAGGCCAATCAGCAAAGCAATGAGCTGTTCGGCCTGCTCAATACGTTCTCGGGCGGCGCGCTGTTCCATTTCTCGATCTTCGCGCTCGGGATCATGCCGTACATTACGGCATCGATCATCGTGCAGCTCCTCTCCATGGACGTTATTCCGAAGCTCGCGGAGTGGGCGAAGGAAGGCGAGATCGGCAAGCGCAAGTCGGCGCAGTTGACCCGTTACCTTACGATTGTCCTCGGTTTGATCCAAGCTTTCGCGACTTCGATCGGCTTCAACCGAATCTACAGCGCGAAGATGGTCATCGATCCGTCGCCGGCGACCTATATCCTGATCGCCATCGTGCTTACGGCCGGTACGGCTTTCCTGATGTGGCTCGGCGAGCAGATCAACGAGAAGGGCATCGGCAACGGCATCTCGATTCTGATGTTCGCGGCGATCGTCTCCCGAATTCCGACGTATATCCAAGAGATCTATCAGGACCAATTCGTGAACGGCGACCAGATCTTCTGGGCCGTCCTGAAGATGCTCATCATTCTGATCGTGATCCTGCTGATCATCGTCGGCGTAATCTTCGTCCAGCAGGGCGTACGCAAGATTCCGGTCCAATACGCCAAGCGCGTAGTCGGACAGAAGATGTACGGCGGCCAGTCGACGCATATCCCGCTCAAGGTTAACGGCGCGGGCGTCATTCCCGTCATCTTCGCTTCGTCGCTCCTGATGTTCCCGATCACGATCGCCCAATTCTGGGCCGGTCACACTTGGGCCAACTGGATCATCAGCCACCTGTACTACGACAAGCCGCTAGGTATGGTATTCTATATCTTGCTGATTGTCGGGTTCACCTTCTTCTACACGTTCGTGCAGTTCAACCCGCAACAGCTCGCGGACAACATGAAGAAGAACGGCGGTTATATCCCAGGCATTCGCCCGGGCAAACCGACGGCAGGCTACCTGATGAGAGTCATCACCCGCATCACCCTCGCCGGGGCGCTGTTCCTGGCTATCATCTCGATCCTTCCCGTCATCTTCGGCTCTGCCTTCGGTCTTCCGAAGTCGGTTCAGCTGGGCGGCACGTCGCTGCTGATCGTCATCGGCGTCGCGCTCGAGACGATGAAGCAGGTCGAGAGCAACCTGATCAAGCGTCACTACAAGGGGTTCATCAATAAGTAAGCTGCTTCAAAATGAGGGACATTCAGGAGGTACGGCAATGAACATCCTGTTTATGGGTCCTCCTGGGGCCGGCAAAGGCACGCAGGCGGAACGCATCGTCGATTCGTTCGGCGTGCCGCATATCTCGACCGGCGACGCATTCCGTCTGGCGATGAAGGAAGGCACCGCTCTTGGCGTCGAAGCCAAGAAGTACGTGGATCAAGGCCTCCTCGTCCCGGACGAAGTCACCAACGGCATCGTCAAGGACCGTCTGTCCCTGGCCGACTGCGACAAGGGATTCCTGCTCGACGGCTTCCCCCCGCACGCTGGCGCAGGCCGAAGCGCTTGACGAGATTCTCGCCGGACTCGGCAAGAAGATCGATCACGTCGTGAACCTGAAGGTGGATCGCGATCGTCTGCTCGCGCGCCTGACGGGCAGACGAATTTGCCGGACCTGCGGCGCTACGTATCACGTTCTTTTCAATCCGCCCAAAGTCGAGGGCGTGTGCGACAAGGATGGCGGAGAGCTGTACCAGCGCTCCGACGATACGGAGGAGAAGGTCGGCACCCGGCTGGATGAATACACGAGCAAGACGGCTCCGCTGCTTGCCTACTACGAAGGCAAAGGGCTGCTCCGAGAAGTGGACGGGGAGAAGGACATCGACGCGGTTACGGCCGATATTTCCTCCCTCCTCAGAGGGTAACCGGCCATGATCGTGTGCAAGTCCGAATCGGAACTGAACTTGATGAGACGGGCCGGAGAGATCGTCGCGAAGACGCATCAGCTGATGAAAGAAGCTGTGCGTCCGGGCGTGACGACCGCCGAGCTTGACCGGATCGCCGACGCGTATATCCGCAGCCAGGACGCGGTTCCGTCTTTCAAAGGCTATAACGGTTTTCCATCCAGCATTTGCGCATCGGTCAACGAAGAACTGGTGCACGGCTTCCCCGGTCCCCGGGTGCTTCAAGAGGGCGATATCATCAGCATCGACATCGGCGCGCAGTACAAGGGTTACCATGGCGATTCCGCCTGGACGTACGGCGTCGGCACCATCTCGGCGGACGCCCAGCGTTTGCTTGAGGTGACCGAAGCCTCGCTGTATGCGGGCCTTGCGCTTGTGAAGCCGGATGTCAGGCTGTTCACGGTGTCACACGGCATCCAGAAGGTGATCGAAGAGGCGGGCATGTCGGTCGTGCGGGAATACGTCGGACACGGCGTCGGACGCGAACTTCACGAAGAACCGCAGATTCCCAACTACGGCGTGCCCGACCGAGGGCCGCGACTGAAGCCGGGCATGGTGCTCGCCATCGAACCGATGGTGAACCTGGGCTCGCGCTACGTGCGGACCCTCTCGGACAACTGGACGGTCGTGACGGTGGACGGCTCGCTGTGCGCGCACTTTGAGCACACCATCGCCGTAACCGAGGACGGGTTCGAGATTCTGACCCGTGCGGAAGACTAGGCGGCGGCCATGACGGAGACGCCATCGCTGTCGCCCGGGGAAGTCGTGAGGAGCCGCCGCGGCAAAGACGAAGGTCAGTTGGCGGTGGTCATCGCCCTCGCCGACGAACGATTCGCGATCGTCGCGGACGGCGACAAGCGCCGGTTCGACCGGCCGAAGCGCAAAAACGTGCTGCATCTCGAATCGGTCGGCATCGTGAGCGACGAAGTCGCAAGCAGCATTCGGGACACCGGACGCGTGACCAACGGCAAGCTGAAGCATGCCGTCGTCACTGCTATGAGGCGGCTCGAAGCGCATGCTGAAGAGAAAGGAGAATGACGGTGGCCAAAGAGGACGTAATCGAAGTGGAAGGCGTGGTCGTCGAACCGCTGCCGAACGCGATGTTCAGGGTAAAGCTAGAGAACGGCCATGAGATTTTAGCTCATGTCTCCGGCAAGCTGCGGATGCACTTCATCCGAATCCTGACGGGCGACAAGGTCGTGATCCAGCTCTCGCCGTATGATCTAACGCGAGGCCGCATCACTTACCGCAAATAGTTCTTCCGGTCTACCGAACCACACGTGACGGCAGCAAGAAGCGCATACGCGCATCAGCGCCGCCGCACACTTTAGGAGGCTATTACCATGAAGGTGAGACCATCGGTCAAACCCATTTGCGAAAAATGCAAAGTTATTCGCCGCAAGGGTAACGTAATGGTTATCTGCGAAAATCCGAAGCACAAACAAAAACAAGGCTAAGAGGAGGTGCTCCTAACATATGGCACGTATTAGTGGTGTTGACCTCCCGCGCGACAAGCGCGTGGAAATCGCCCTGACGTACATCTTCGGGATCGGCAAGACAACGTCCCAGAAGCTTCTTGCTACGGCAGAAATCAACCCCGACACTCGCGTACGCGATCTGACCGAAGACGAGCTCGCTCGTCTGCGCGATGCGATCGACAAGACGCAAAAGGTCGAGGGCGACCTGCGCCGCGAGATCGCGCTGAACATCAAGCGCCTGATCGAAATCGGCTGCTACCGCGGTGTCCGTCACCGTCGCGGCCTGCCTGTCCGCGGCCAACGTACGAAAACGAACGCCCGCACGCGCAAAGGTCCGCGTCGTACGGTAGCGAACAAGAAGAAGTAAGAAGGGAGGATAAATCAGCATGGCACAAAAAGGCAAGAAGGTTGTCCGCACGAAACGCCGCGATCGGAAAAACGTCGAGTCCGGCGTCGCGCACGTCCGCTCGACGTTCAACAACACGATCGTTACGATCACGGATCCGCACGGCAACGCGATCTCCTGGGCCAGCTCCGGCAACATGGGCTTCAAAGGCTCGCGTAAGAGCACGCCGTTCGCAGCGCAAATGGCTGCCGAGACGGCTGCCCGCGCCGCGATGGAACACGGCATGCGCGCCGTCGAAGTCATGGTCAAGGGTCCTGGCGCCGGCCGCGAAGCCGCGATCCGTTCCCTGCAAGCTGCAGGTCTTGAAGTCAGCATGATTAAAGACGTAACGCCGATCCCTCACAACGGCTGCCGTCCTCCGAAGCGTCGCCGCGTATAATATGCGCCACTATGTGGTATCAAACAAAAACAACTTGTGAATAATGGTTGTAATGGTTAGGCATACTACATGGTTTGCCCAATTCGGTTATACTGGTTGAGGGACGGTACGTCATCCCGGATGACCGGACGGGGCGAACAAACGGCAACGTCAGCAACGCAGCGACGTTTTGAAGGAGGGTTTGGTTGTGATTGTGATCGAGAAGCCAAAGATCGAATCGGTGGAGATTCAAGAAGACAAGAGGTACGGACGCTTCGTGGTAGAACCGCTCGAACGCGGCTATGGCATGACGCTCGGCAACTCCCTTCGCCGGATTCTGCTGTCGTCTCTGCCAGGCGCCGCCGTCATTTCGGTTCAGATCGATGGCGTGCTTCATGAATTCTCCACCATTCCTGGCGTGATTGAGGACGTCACCGAGATCATCCTCAATCTCAAGCGCCTCTCCCTGAAGATTCATTCCGACGAGGAGAAGGTGCTGGAGATTGATGCTGAAGGCGAGGGCATCATCACGGCTGGAGATATTCGGGCAGACAGCGACGTGGAGATCCTTAATCCGGATCTGCATATCGCCACGCTGGCTTCCGGTGCGCGTCTTCACATGCGCATCTTCGCCAGACAGGGACGCGGCTACGTCCCGGCGGATCGCAACAAGAAGGAAGATCAACCGATCGGTGTCATTCCGATCGATTCGATCTACACGCCGATTACCCGCGTTAACTACAAGGTCGAGAATACCCGCGTCGGTCAGGTTACCAACTACGACAAGCTTACGCTTGAAGTATGGACCGACGGCAGCATCCGGCCCGAAGAAGCGGTCAGTCTGGGCGCCAAGATCCTGACGGATCACTTGTCGCTGTTCGTCGGCCTCACGGACGAAGCCAAGGATACCGAGACGATGAAGGAGAAGGAAGAGGACAAGAAGGAGAAAGTGCTCGAGATGACCATCGAAGAGCTCGATCTCTCCGTTCGCTCTTACAACTGCCTGAAGCGCGCCGGTATCAACACGGTTCAAGAGCTGATCACCAAGACCGAAGAAGACATGATGAAGGTTCGCAACCTGGGCCGCAAGTCTTTGGAGGAAGTGCAAGAGAAGCTCGAAGAACTCGGTCTCGGTCTTCGCTTCGAAGAATAGAAGACCTGACAAGACCGCATCAAGCGACAAGGAGGGAATAACAGATGGCATACCAGAAACTGAGTCGTGATTCGAGTTCGCGGAAGGCGCTCTTCCGTGACCTGGTCACCGACCTGTTCCTTTACGAACGTATCCAAACGACGGAAGCGAAGGCGAAAGAAGTTCGCTCCATCGCCGAGAAGCTGATCACGCTGGCTAAGCGTGGCGATCTGCACGCGCGTCGCCAAGTGGCGGCATTCGTGCGTCGCGAGACGCTGAACGGCGAACAGGACGCGATCCAAAAGCTGTTCTCCGATCTCGCGCCGCGTTACGCGGAGCGCGCAGGCGGCTACACGCGCATCCTGAAGCTCGGACCTCGCCGGGGCGACTCCGCTCCGATGGTGTATCTCGAGCTCGTCGACCGCGCTTAATTCCGCGGATCATGCGCATCGGTTTCGACCTCTTCCAAGACGAGAAGCCGTTGCGCGGACGTTAACGGCTTCGCCCTCCTTCGGGAGGCGCGCGTCCGTTCACGCGGAGGAATTCCAAGCTCGAGCCGCCTTTGGCGGTCGGGGCTTTGAATTCAAAAAAGGATGGACCGAATGCTACCCTTTCGGCACATCCTTTTTTTTGTGCCACAAGGAGGAATGGCGCATGCGCAACATCGCGCTTCTCGTCAGCTACGACGGCACTGGCTACTACGGCTTTCAGAGCCAACCCGGCGGCAATACGGTGCAGGACAAGATCGAAGAGGCCATCCATATGCTCTCGGGCGAGCGCGTCAAGTTGACGGGTTCTGGCCGCACCGATGCCGGCGTTCATGCGCTCGGGCAGGTAGCAAACTTTCAGACGACATCCAGCATTCCGGCAGAGAGATGGGCGATCGCGTTGAATTCGCGATTGCCGAACGACATCGTCGTGCATGCGGCCGTCGAGGTAGCGCTGGATTTTCACGCTAGGCGCTGCGCCGTGGGCAAAACCTACCGCTATTCGATCAATTCCTTCCGTTTCCCGGACGTATTCGCCAGGCATCGCGTTTTTCACCATCCGGCACCTTTGAACTTCGGTGCGATGCGGGAGGGACTGACTCACTTGCTGGGCGAGCACGACTTTACGTCCTTCACTTCGCCGCTCTCCACCAAGCCGCACCATGTCCGCACGCTTTACGAGGCTTCGCTGCGCGTAGATGCGGCTTCTGGCGGCAGCGAGGCTTCAGGAAGAGGCGTCGCGCATATTACCGTTACGGGAAACGGATTTCTGTATAATATGGTGCGCATTATTTCCGGCACGATCCTTCAGGTTGGAGAAGGCAAGCGAAGGCCGGAAGACATCGCCGACATTCTCGCCGCCAAGAACCGGGCAAGGAGCGGTCCGACGGCCGTGCCTTACGGTCTAACGATGTGCAGCGTCGAATACGGGCCCGAGTGGGGATTGAACTGGAAACCGCCTTATAATTAATGCGTTAAATTGCATGATTTAGTATTGCGGCGTTCAGGGATATCATGTACAATAGTCATTGTGTGTTCTTCATGGCTTCCCACGGCCCCGATGAAGAATACGCGAAGCGGCCGGTCGCGCGCCGCGCATTCTCCTTCCCGAAGATGGAGACGCAGAAGCGGACGATAGCAGCAATCGCATTTCCCGACCGATACGCAATCGATGAGGCCTATAGGCCGATCACGGATAAGAGCAGGATTGAAGGAGGAAGTAACATGCGCACAACGTACATGGCGAAGACGAACGAAGTTGAACGCAAGTGGCATGTCATCGACGCTGAAGGCAAGACGCTGGGTCGTCTGGCTACCGAAGCGGCATCGCTGATCCGCGGCAAGCACAAGCCGGAGTTCACGCCGCATGTCGATACGGGCGATTTCGTCATCGTTATCAACGCCGAGAAGATTGTCCTCACGGGCAAGAAGCTTCAACAAAAGAAGTACTACACGCACTCGCACTACCCGGGCGGTCTGAAGACGACGACGGCTGGCGATATGATCGCCAAGAAGCCTGCTCGCATCATCGAGCTTGCCGTTTACGGCATGTTGCCGAAGAACAAGCTCGGCCACCAGCTTCAAACGAAGCTGAAGGTATACGCTGGCGCTGAGCACCCGCACCAAGCACAACAACCTGAAGTTTACGAACTTCGCGGTTAATCGAGAGGGAGGACCTACCAATGGCTCAAGTGCAATACATCGGAACTGGCCGACGCAAGCATTCGGTAGCGCGCGTACGTCTCGTGCCCGGCGAAGGCCGCATCGTGATCAACAAGCGCGACATCAACGAGTACTTCGGTCTGGAGACGCTCAAGCTGATCGTTAAGCAACCGCTGAACCTGACCGAGACCGCTGGCAAGTACGACATCATCGTACTGGCTAACGGCGGCGGCATCGCCGGTCAAGCCGGCGCAATCCGTCACGGCATTTCCCGCGCTCTTCTGAAGGCCGATCCCGAGCTACGCGGCTCGCTGAAGAAGGCCGGTTTCCTGACGCGCGATCCGCGTATGAAGGAACGTAAGAAGTACGGACTCAAGGCTGCACGCCGTGCGCCTCAGTTCTCCAAGCGTTAATCGATGCTCTCAAGCCTCTGCGGCGTCTTCGGACGACGTCGGGGCTTTTTTTATGCCGATTTTATTCTTGTATATTCCGATCAGGAAGCGTATAATTTACTGGACTAAAGCATCGCATGGTACACCTACTTGTCAACAGGGGGGTAGTGAAAATGAATTTGCTTGAAAAAGAAGCGCTGATCCGCGAAAAAGCGGAAGAATTCGAGCATGCTTCTCCGGAGACGCTCATCCGCTGGGCGGTCGAGACGTTCCCGAACATCACGTTCGCCTGCAGCTTCGGCGCAGAGGACGTCGTACTGGTCGACATGCTGCAGAAAATCAGCCCGAAGACCGATATTTTCTACCTGGACACCGATTTCCACTTCAAAGAAACCTACGAGACCCGCGACAAGCTCGCGGCTTATTATAATCTGGAATTCGTCCGCGTCAGCCCGCTTATCACGCCTGAAGAACAAGCCGGACAACACGGACCCGAGCTGTGGAAGATCGATGCCAATGCTTGTTGCAACATCCGGAAGGTCGAGCCGTTGACTCGCATTCTGGGCCAATACGAAGCATGGATCACCGGTATTCGCCGCGATCAAGCGCCTACGCGCGCCAACGCCAAGAAGGTCGAATACGACACCAAGTTCGGCCTGGTCAAGTTCAACCCGATCGCCTCGTGGACGAGCGACGACGTATGGAACTACATCCGTTCCAACAATATTATTTACAATGCGCTTCACGACAACCATTACCCGAGCATCGGCTGCGAGTACTGCACGCGCCAAGTCATGCCGGGCGAAGATCCGCGCGCGGGACGCTGGGCCGGTCAAGAGAAGACCGAATGCGGTTTGCACAAATAAAAGGCTTTGCGAAAGGAGCAGCTTAATTCAATGAGTACGATTCAGCCGCACGGCGGCGTATTGGTCAATCGCGTGCTTGAAGGCGCAGCGAGAGAGCAACTGCTTGCGCAAGCCGGCAGCCTCAAGTCGATTCAGGTCAGCGCATGGACGATCTCGGATCTTGATCTTATCGGCGTCGGCGCCTTTAGCCCGTTGACAGGCTTCATGAACGAGCAGGACTACAAGAGCGTCGTCGACGGCATGCGCCTGGCCAACGGCATCGTCTGGAGCATTCCGATCACGCTGACGGTGAGCGAAGAGCAAGCGGGCGGACTCGCCGTCGGTGACCGCGTCGCGCTTATCGGAGAGCAAGACGGCGTCGTATACGGCGTCATCGACATCGAGAGCATCTTCACGCCGGACAAGAAGCATGAAGCGGTGCAGGTGTTCAAGACCGACGATCTGGCTCATCCTGGCGTCGTGAAGCTGATGGAGCGTCCGAACGTCTATGTCGGCGGACCGATTCAAGTGCTGAACCGTCCCCAACCGGAGAAGTTCGGCGAGTATTATTTTGATCCGGCCGAAACCCGTCGGATCTTCGCGGAGAAGGGTTGGCGCTCGGTGGTCGGCTTCCAGACCCGCAATCCGGTTCACCGTGCGCACGAGTACATTCAAAAATGCGCAATGGAGATCGTAGACGCGCTCTTCCTTAACCCGCTTGTGGGCGAGACCAAGTCCGACGACGTGCCGGCTAACGTACGCATGCGTTCCTATGTGGCCTTGCTGGAAAATTATTATCCGAAGGATCGCGTGTTCCTTGGCGTTTTCCCGGCGGCAATGCGTTATGCAGGTCCGCGCGAGGCGATTTTCCACGCTATGGTACGCAAAAATTACGGTTGTACCCACTTCATCGTGGGCCGCGACCATGCCGGCGTAGGCGACTATTACGGCACTTACGAAGCGCAGGACTTGCTCAAGACCTTTGCAGCGGACGAGCTCGGCATTACGCCGCTGTACTTCGAGCACAGCTTCTTTTGCAAGAAGTGCGGCAACATGGCTTCGAGCAAGACGTGCCCGCACGGCAAAGAAGAGCATCTGACGCTGTCCGGTACGAAGGTACGCGCCTTGCTGCGCGACGGCGTTTGCCCGCCGCCTGAGTTCTCGCGTCCCGAGGTCGCTCAGATCTTGATCGAAGGCATGTCGGCGTCCGCCGAGACGGCTTCACGCTAAGTCCGATCATAAATAACCACCCTGTCCCATAAGATGTAGCGTACATCAAATGGACAGGGTGGTTTTTATTATGCGGCCAAACGAGGGGCACCGTTATTCGCGCAGCAAACATCCAAAAAAGGATCGTCGTGTGGATCACCCGTAAAGGTGCCGTCCGTCTAGGGGCCGTAGCAGCGCTTGTCGCGCTTCTTAGCGTTTTGCTATGGGCGGAGATACCCGCGCTTGAGACCGGCGGACAGAGCGATCTGAAGACGCCGCTCACGGGCAAGACGATCGTGCTGGACGCCGGACACGGCGGCTTGGACGGAGGGGCGGTGAGCCGAGACGGCGTGATCGAGAAAGACATCAACATGGCGCTCGTGCTGCAGCTGCGCGATTACCTGCAACAGGCCGGGGCCGTCGTATATTTAACGCGCGAAGGCGATCATGATCTGGCGGACTCGGACGTTAAAGGGTATTCAAAACGCAAAACACAGGATTTGCTCAAGCGGACTTCCGTTATCATCGGGAAAAATCCGGACCTTGCACTTACGATCCACATGAACAGCGTACCCTCGGCCAAATGGTCCGGCGCGCAGACCTTCTATTATCCGTCCAATGCGGAGGGAGGCCGACTCGCGAAATTGGTCCAAGCCGAGATCCGGGAGTCGGTGGGCAATACGAACCGCGTCGCGCTCACCAAGGACAACGTTTACCTTTTGAAGGCATTGAAGATGCCCGCTGCTCTCGTGGAGGTCGGTTTTCTGTCCAATCCCGACGAATCAAGGCTGCTCGCTGGCGAAGCGTATCAGACGAAAGTTGCGGCAGCGCTCTATAGAGGCATTCTCCGATATGCCGAGGGAGAGGACAAATCTACGCTTCCGAAGGCTGCCCATTAGATTTCGACATGGAGACATTGCGTCTCGGACACACATTCGCAAAGCATGGTTGTGCTATAATAAACACTTAAGATAAAGCGCAACGGTTGGAGGTCGGAAACGCGAATGGCAACGAGAGAAGAAGTAATCGAGGCGCTAAAGGAGCTTGAAGAGCCTTCCTTGAAGCAGCCTCTTGCCCGGTTAGGCTTGCTTAGGGATATCGTCGTCCGCGATACGGGTATCTCGCTGACTGCCGTGCTCCACCCGGACAGCATGGATGGAGCGGCACGCCTCGAGTCCGAGATCGCGACGGCATTGGCCGCCATCCATACGGGCAAGCCTCATGTGCGGATTCGGGCGATGACGGAGCATGAGCAGAACGAGGCGCAATCGCGCAGCGAAGGCGGACAAGCCGAAGCGTCGGCAGCGGGCGGTGCGAAGAAAGAGGCTGCGCCGGTCAAGGGGCATAGCGCGGGGCTGGAACATAATCCGCTGCTGAGACCGGACAGCGAGGTCGTCTCGATCGCGATTGCGAGCGGCAAAGGCGGCGTAGGCAAGTCTACGGTGACCGTGAACCTGGCAGTCGCATTGGCCCGGCGCGGCAAGCGCGTCGGTCTGATCGACGGCGACATCTACGGCTTCAGCGTGCCGGATATGATGGGGATCGAAGAGCGACCGGAGCAGGTCGGCGACAAGATCAAGCCGATCGAGCGGTTCGGCGTCAAGGTCATATCGATGGGCTTCTTCGTCGAGGACAACAGCCCGATCGTCTGGCGCGGTCCGATGCTCGGCAGGATGCTACGTAACTTTTTTTAACGATATCGATTGGGGCGAGCTTGATTACTTGCTGCTCGACCTGCCGCCGGGCACGGGCGACATCGCGCTGGACGTACACCAGATGCTGCCGAAGAGCAAGGAGATCATCGTGACGACGCCGCACGCGACCGCTGCTTTCGTCGCGGCGCGCGCAGGCGCGATGGCGATCAAGACCGAGCATGAGATCCTCGGCGTCGTCGAGAACATGGCTTGGTATGAAAAAAACGGCGAGCGCGATTATGTGTTCGGCAGAGGCGGAGGCGGCATGCTCGCCGATACGCTGCATACGTCGCTGCTTGCGCAATTTCCGCTCGGCGCGCCGGACAATCACCCTTCGGAGCCCGACTACTCGCCTTCCGTGTACAAGGCCGACAATCCGACGGGCCGCGAATACTTAGCCCTGGCGGACGAGGTCATTGCCCGCTGCGGCAAATAAAACGAAAGCAACCGCCGGCGCATCCAGCGCCGACGGTTGTTTTTTGCCTTTTTCGTATGCTCGGCTTATTGACCGCCGCCGCTTCCCGACTGATCGCCGCTTCCGCCTCCGCCCTGGCCTCCGCTTTCGCCGCCTCCGGACGAGGACTCGCCTTTGGATTCCGTAGGCTTCGGCGTCAGTTCCTCCTTGACCACGTCTTGAAGAATTTTCATGAGCTCCAGTTTGAATACCGGATTTTGAATCGCCTCGCCAACCGCGCTCATCATTTGCTTGCGGTATTCGGCCGTCTTGGTCGTTTCGAACAGCACGGTTTTCATATCGCCCGTTTTAAATACGTTCACGAGCTCCTGTTGGTACGTCGGATCCTTAAGCAAGTCCTTATGAATCTGCTTGTTGTCCTTGCTGACCGCTTTGGCGAATTCGCCCGCGAACTTCGTGTCGGTCATGATCTCGCGAAGCACCTTCGAATAATTAGAAGAGGTTAGCACGTCCTTCACTGCCGTGCGGATCTGTTCCTGGTCTGAAGGAGTCAAGGATTGCGCGTGCAGGGAGCTGGTTCCGTACTTTTCCTTCGATGCTTTGTCCAGCGCTTCTTGCGCTTCCTGCGAGCCCAGGATGTCGATCACCATCGATTTGACGTCTTTATAACTCATCTGCTCGCTGCTGGCACTGGATTCCGGACCGCAGGAAGAGAGCAGGATGACGGCCGTCAGGGCGAGGCCGGTCCACCATAAGCGAAGCCGCATATTGCGTTCATCACCCTTTCCGGGAATTTGAACGTAGTATGCGACTTCGGCAGGCCGATTATAAGGAAGACTTCATGGCTTTTTTGGGACGGACATGGTAAAATGTTTTTGTACTGACGGGGGGAGGAATACAATTGAATTTGCGTAAATGGATGACCTTGTTCGGCACGACGATCCTCATCGGAGGCGGAGCGGCTCTGATTACCGGCGTCGTGATGATGGTTTGCGATCCGAATTTTCAAATCGGCGGCGCGAAAGGCTGGACCTTTAATCTAATTATGATGGCGCTGGCTGGCCTTTCGTTCGGCGCTTTCGCGCATATGGGCTTTTTTGCATATCTAATGCTGAATTACATTGCCCGAAGCATTATCAAACGTCCGTATCTATGGGTGGCGCTTCAAGGCTTCGTCGCATTATTCGTGCTCGCTGAGATCGTATACTGGACGCATGACAGCGAGTTTCCGCCCAACGCATATTGGATCGTTCCGCTGCTGCTGTCGCTCGGGGCGCTCGCGGTCGCTTGGCGCAAGGTCAAGGAGACGACGTCCGGCGCTTGGATTCCGACTTTGTTTTACATGATCGCGGTGACGACGATCGAAGGCTTGCCCGGCTTCCGGTCCGGCGGACTGTGGACGCAGCTGACGTTTACATTGGTTCCGATCTTCGTCTGCAACGCATACCAGATTCTGCGCCTGCACCATATCTTGAGCGTCCCGGGCACGGCGCAGAAAATCAAGGCCGAAGCGGGCAGCCACTAACTAAACTTCAATCAGGCGACTTGATTCCACGTTTGCTTGTCTTGGACGGTCTGGCCCTTGGTATCCGTCTGGCTCATCAATTGAGAGACCGTGACGAATTCATAGCCTTTGGCTCGCAGTTGATCGATGATTTGCGGCAGCGCTTCATGCGTTTGGAGGCAGGAATCGCTGGCATGCAGCAGGATGATGTCCCCGGGATGGGCTTTGGTCACGACGCGCTGCACGATCGTGTTGACGCCGGGGTTTTTCCAGTCCAGCGAATCCGTATCCCACTGAATGACTTTGTAGTTCATGTCCTCCGCGATTCTTAATACCCGCTTGTCGAAGTCGCCGTTCGGCATCCGGATCAGGTTCGGGCTTTTTCCGGTCTGGTCGGAGAGCATGCCATGCGCGGTCTGAATCTGCTTGCGAATCTCATCGTCGCTCAGTTGGCTGTAGTTCACGTGCTTATGGCCGTGGCTGCCGATCTCATAGCCGCCGTCCACGATGTTCTGCACGATGTCCGGATGCGTCTTGCTCCAAGGCGAAGAGAGGAAAAACGTCACGTTTTTCACGTTCTTCTCTTTAAGGATGTCCAAAATCGGCTGCGCTCTTTTTTCTCCCCAGCTAATATCGAACGTTAGCGCGACGATTTTGCGGTCCGTCGGCACGCTGTATACGGCAGCCGGCGGATGCGGGGCGAATACGCTGATATTGTCCCTTTCCGTCCAGATCACCCCCGCGGACAGCAGTATGGCGAGCGTGAGGAAAAAGTACCGCTTGATGCGGCGGCCGCTCCATACGAAAAAGTAGTTCATGATTTCCGATCCCCTCTCGATTAGAAGTTAGAATAAGGCTTGGACGCTACAGCTTGTTCTAATTGCAATGTATGCTTGACCCATGGCAAGTTATGATACGGTCGCGAAGGGGAGATTCAATTTGATCAAAAAAAACGCTTCTGCAAGCATGGACGGACGTTAAGCCCTACTTCTGGGCGGCAGCCGTCATCTTTTTGGCTGGCCTTTTCGTAGGCGCCATGTCGCACGGGGACATCGCCTGGTTGGACAAACAGCTCGAAAACATAAGCAAAATCGCCAAGCAGGCTAACGAATCCGACAATGTGAGCCTTTCGATGTTCTGGCTGATTCTTGTCAACAATCTCGTTGCTACGGCATTTGCGATGTACCTCGGGATTGCGGCAAGCATCATGCCGTTGTTTACGCTGGCTTTAAACGGCTTGGTCATGGGCTATCTGTTCGGACAGTTGGCGAATGAAGGTGCCGACCTTTGGTCGTTAATCCTGAAAGGAATACTGCCACACGGAATACTGGAGCTTCCGGCCGTGTTTCTGGCGGGCGCATACGGGATTCTGCTTGGCGTCCGGCTGCTGCAGGGCATCGGACGTTCCATGACGAACAAGCCTAAGCCTTGGGCAAGATTCGCCGAAGCGATGAAAGGCTCGATCGCGATCTATGCCGTCGTAGCGATTTTGCTGCTTGTAGCGGCCGTAATCGAAAGCACCCTTACGCTTTATCTGGTGAAGTCCTGATTTTTTGCGACGCCCTCTGTCATATTTCAGGCTGAATTGGTGCATAACAGTAAAACGCTTAAAGGCGGACCGCCGCACGCGATGCTGGGATTGCACAGGAGGCCAACGGTAGGATGCTGGGAATGATGTTCACAGATAAAGAATGCAGAGAGCTGGACTATATGCTCCGCAAGGAACTTGACGAGATGCTGCTCGATCTGGGAGACCGGAGAATGGAAGGCCCCGTAAAGGAAGCGATCTTCAAGCGATACAAGACGATTTTCAGAATGTATGCGAGGATCGCTGCGCCGAGGGAGCTGTCCAGGTATGCGTCGGGGCTTCGCAATCAACGCTCTTGAAAGGCCCAGAACGTGGCGAAATAAAAGATTAAAAGGCGGCGAAATTAAGGGTTGACGATATACGACGGAATATGATAAATTATCTAACGCCCCTCCTGAAGGGGAGAGCGGACAAGCGCTTGCGGCAAAGGTTAAGATGATTTACATATCTTACAAGTTGCAAGGTCTGGGCCCGCTGTGATATATTATAAAAGTCGCCGTTGCGAGGCAATATCGCAAGCGACGGACGAGATTGCTCCTTGAAAACTGAACATCGAGCGTTAAAACAAACGGACGCTGAAGCCTTTCGGGGCTGAGGCAAAAGTTATACCAGCAATGAAATGAGCAAGTCAAGCTTACCTTTATGGAGAGTTTGATCCTGGCTCAGGACGAACGCTGGCGGCGTGCCTAATACATGCAAGTCGAGCGGATCTTGTTTGCAGCTTGCTGCAAACTTGGTTAGCGGCGGACGGGTGAGTAACACGTAGGCAACCTGCCCCAAAGACCGGGATAACATTCGGAAACGAATGCTAAGACCGGATAGGCAACTTGGTCGCATGACTGGGTTGAGAAACACGGTGCAAGCTGTGGCTTTGGGATGGGCCTGCGGCGCATTAGCTAGTTGGTGGGGTAACGGCTCACCAAGGCGACGATGCGTAGCCGACCTGAGAGGGTGAACGGCCACACTGGGACTGAGACACGGCCCAGACTCCTACGGGAGGCAGCAGTAGGGAATCTTCCACAATGGGCGCAAGCCTGATGGAGCAACGCCGCGTGAGTGAGGAAGGCTTTCGGGTCGTAAAGCTCTGTTGCCAGGGAAGAATAAGGGTGAGGTAACTACTCATTCGATGACGGTACCTGAGAAGAAAGCCCCGGCTAACTACGTGCCAGCAGCCGCGGTAATACGTAGGGGGCAAGCGTTGTCCGGAATTATTGGGCGTAAAGCGCGCGCAGGCGGTCTTTTAAGTCTGGTGTCTAAGTGCGGGGCTCAACCCCGTGATGCACTGGAAACTGGGAGACTTGAGTGCAGAAGAGGAGAGCGGAATTCCACGTGTAGCGGTGAAATGCGTAGAGATGTGGAGGAACACCAGTGGCGAAGGCGGCTCTCTGGACTGTAACTGACGCTGAGGCGCGAAAGCGTGGGGAGCAAACAGGATTAGATACCCTGGTAGTCCACGCCGTAAACGATGAGTGCTAGGTGTTGGGGGGGTCCACCCCTCGGTGCCGAAGTTAACACATTAAGCACTCCGCCTGGGGAGTACGGTCGCAAGACTGAAACTCAAAGGAATTGACGGGGACCCGCACAAGCAGTGGAGTATGTGGTTTAATTCGAAGCAACGCGAAGAACCTTACCAGGTCTTGACATCCCTCTGACCGGTCTAGAGATAGACCTTTCCTTCGGGACAGAGGAGACAGGTGGTGCATGGTTGTCGTCAGCTCGTGTCGTGAGATGTTGGGTTAAGTCCCGCAACGAGCGCAACCCTTGGATTTAGTTGCCAGCACTTTGGGTGGGCACTCTAGATCGACTGCCGGTGACAAACCGGAGGAAGGCGGGGATGACGTCAAATCATCATGCCCCTTATGACCTGGGCTACACACGTACTACAATGGCCGGTACAACGGGCTGCGAAGTCGCGAGACGGAGCCAATCCTACCAAAGCCGGTCTCAGTTCGGATTGCAGGCTGCAACTCGCCTGCATGAAGTCGGAATTGCTAGTAATCGCGGATCAGCATGCCGCGGTGAATACGTTCCCGGGTCTTGTACACACCGCCCGTCACACCACGAGAGTTTACAACACCCGAAGCCGGTGGGGTAACCCGCAAGGGAGCCAGCCGTCGAAGGTGGGGTAGATGATTGGGGTGAAGTCGTAACAAGGTAGCCGTATCGGAAGGTGCGGCTGGATCACCTCCTTTCTAAGGAGCCCTTCGGGGCATTACGAAGTCCGTTGTTTTAACCGCTCGAGTTCAGTTTTGAAGGAGAAATCCTTCAGGGTTCCCCGCGATACCGGTTTGGGGGGGGGGGGGGGGGGGGGCGGGGGGGCCCCGCATCTCGAACACGACCGTTAAGCCTTCCAGCGACCGATGGCACTTGGACGGCAGGGACCTGGTCGCCAAGCCGGTCTTCGCCAATCCCTCTTTTTTTTTTTCTATTAACCAGCGTGGGGGGGGGGGGGGGGGGGGGGAAATGGGGGCCTTTTTTTTGGGGGGGTCGGGGGGGGGGGGGGGGGGGGGGGGGGGGGGTTTTGTTGGGGCCACCCCGGCACCAATTTTAGTTTTTTTTTGGGGTTTTCTGTTGGGGGGGGGGTGGGGGGGGGGGGGCCGGGGGGGGGGGGGGGGGTTCTTGTGGTTTTTTTTTTTTTTTTTTCTTCTTTCCTTCCCCCCGGCCGGGGGGGGGGGGGGGGGGGGGGGGGGGTTTGCACCTTGAAAACCGGATAGCGAAACGAAATGCGCAAATTAGAAATTCTCATGCATTGCCTTGTGTGGTTTAGCCGACAGGTTAAGCTATTAAGGGCGCACGGAGGATGCCTAGGCGCCAGGAGCCTAAGAAGGACGCGGCGAACAGCGAAATTGCCTCGGGGAGCCGTAAGCAGGCTTTGATCCGGGGATGTCCGAATGGGGAAACCCGGCTGGGGTCATGCCCAGTCATCCCATGAGTGAATACATAGCTCATGAGAAGGCACACCCAGGGAACTGAAACATCTAAGTACCTGGAGGAGAAGAAAACAAGAGTGATTCCGTCAGTAGCGGCGAGCGAAAGCGGATTAGCCCAAACCTGAGAGCTTGCTCTCAGGGGTTGTGGGACGTCTCACATGGAGTTACAAAGGAGGCAGGTTAGGCGAAGAGATCTGGAAAGGTCCGGCATAGAAGGTAAAAGCCCTGTAGCCGAAAGTCTGCCCCCTCCGAGACGGATCCCGAGTACCGCGGGACACGAGAAACCCCGTGGGAATCCGGCAGGACCATCTGCCAAGGCTAAATACTCCCTGGCGACCGATAGTGAAGCAGTACCGTGAGGGAAAGGTGAAAAGCACCGCGGGAGCGGAGTGAAAAAGAACCTGAAACCGTGCGCTTACAAGAAGTCAGAGCCCGATCTAGGGGTGATGGCGTGCCTTTTGTAGAATGAACCGGCGAGTTACGTTTACGTGCGAGGTTAAGTCGGAGAGACGGAGCCGCAGCGAAAGCGAGTCTGAATAGGGCGCTTTAGTACGTAGTCGTAGACCCGAAACCGGGTGATCTACCCCTGTGCAGGGTGAAGGTGAGGTAACACTTACTGGAGGCCCGAACTCGTGAGCGTTGAAAAAGCTCTGGGATGACGTGGGGGTAGGGGAGAAATTCCAATCGAACTCGGAGATAGCTGGTTCTCCCCGAAATAGCTTTAGGGCTAGCCTCGAGATTTAGCATCATGGAGGTAGAGCACTGATTGGGTGCGGGGCCCGGCCAAGGGTTACCAAGTCCAGTCAAACTCCGAATGCCATGGATGTATGCTCGGGAGTCAGACGGCGAGTGCTAAGATCCGTCGTCAAGAGGGAAAGAGCCCAGATCATCAGCTAAGGTCCCCAAGTGTGTGTTAAGTGGGAAAGGATGTGGAGTTGCGAAGACAACCAGGATGTTGGCTTAGAAGCAGCCACCATTTAAAGAGTGCGTAATAGCTCACTGGTCGAAGTGACTCTGCGCCGAAAATGTAACGGGGCTAAACACACCACCGAAGCTATGGCATGTACCTTAGGGTACTTGGGTAGGGAGCGTTGAATGCGGGTAGAAGTCGGACCGAGAGGACCGGTGGACTGCATTCAAGTGAGAATGCCGGTATGAGTAACGAAAAGACAGGTGAGAATCCTGTCCGCCGAAAGCCTAAAGGTTCCTGAGGAAGGTTCGTCCGCTCAGGGTAAGTCGGGACCTAAGGCGAGGCCGAAAGGCGTAGTCGAAGGACAACAGGTTGAAATTCCTGTACCACCGTAATCCGTTACGAGCGATGGGGGGACGCAGGAGGGCAAGAACGCGAGCTGATGGATAGCTCGTCCAAGCAGTGAGGGGTGTGTGTAGGCAAATCCGCACACTAATACCTTGAGCTGTGATGGGGAGGGAAAATTACAGATACCGAAGGTTCCGTGCTCACGCTGCCGAGAAAAAGCCTCTAGCCAGGAGAAGGTGCCCGTACCACAAACCGACACAGGTAGGCGAGAAGAGAATTCTAAGGCGCGCGGAAGAACTCTCGTTAAGGAACTCGGCAAAATGACCCCGTAACTTCGGGAGAAGGGGTGCCTCGGTAGGGTGAATAGCCCGAGGGGGCCGCAGTGAATAGGCCCAAGCGACTGTTTCAGCAAAAACACAGGTCTGTGCGAAGCCGTAAGGCGAAGTATACGGGCTGACGCCTGTCCGGTGCTGGAAGGTTAAGGGGAGCGGTTAGGGGCAACCCGAAGCTGTGAACCGAAGCCCCAGTAAACGGCGGCCGTAACTATAACGGTCCTAAGGTAGCGAAATTCCTTGTCAGGTAAATTCTGACCCGCACGAATGGCGTAACGACTTGGGCGCTGTCTCAACGAGAGATCCGGTGAAATTTTTCTGCAGTACCTGTGAAGATGGCAGGTTACCCGCGACGTGACGGAAAGACCCCATGGAGCTTTACTGTAGCTTGATATTGAACTTGGGTACGGTCTGTACAGGATAGGTGGGAGCTGAGGAAGCCGTAGAAGTGCAAACTTAGGTGGAGGGCGCCGTTGGGATACCACCCTGATCGGTATTCTAGGTTCTAACCTGTCACCGTGAATCCGGTGAAGGGACCGTGTCAGGCGGACAGTTTGACTGGGGCGGTCGCCTCCTGAAAGCGTAACGGAGGCGCCCGAAGGATCCCTCAGAATGGTTGGAAATCATTCGAAGAGTGCAAAGGCATAAGGGGAGCTTGGACTGCGAGACCTACAAGTCGAGCAGGGACGAAAGTCGGGCTCAGCTATTCGGCGGTACCCAAGGGAAGGGCTATCGCTCGTACCGGATAAAAGCTACCCTGGGGATAACAGGCTTATCTCCCCCAAGAGTCCACATCGACGGGGAGGTTTGGCACCTCGATGTCGGCTCGATCGCATCCTGGGGCTGAAGTAGGTCCCAAGGGTTGGGCCGTTCCGCCCATTAAAGCGGTACGCGAGCTGGGTTCAGAACGTCGTGAGACAGTTCGGTCCCTATCTGTCGCGGGCGTAGGAAATTTAAGAGGGGCTGTCCTTAGTACGAGAGGACCGGGATGGACGCACCGCTGGTGTACCAGTTGTTCCGCCAGGAGCATCGCTGGGTAGCCAAGTGGGGGAGGGATAAGCGCTGAAAGCATCTAAGCGCGAAGCCCGCCTCAAGATGGAGATTTCCCAGTATGTAAGACCCCTTGGAGAACACGAGGTTGATAGGCTCGGGGTGTAAGCACAGCAATGTGTGTAGCTGACGAGTACTAATCGGTCGAGGGCT
>NZ_JAPDHZ010000008.1 GCF_029525555.1 Cohnella ginsengisoli
TTTTATCCGTTGAGCGATGGCCCTTCATTCAGTACCACCGGATCACTAAGCCCGACTTCGTCCCTGCTCGACTTGTGGGTCTCGCAGTCAAGCTCCCTTATGCCTTTGCACTCTTCGAATGATTTCCAACCATTCTGAGGGAACCTTGGGGCGCCTCCGTTACGCTTTAGGAGGCGACCGCCCCAGTCAAACTGTCCGCCTGACACGGTCCCTTCACCGGATTCACGGTGACAGGTTAGAACCTAGATACGATCAGGGTGGTATCCCAACGGCGCCTCCACCTAAGCTTGCGCTCAGGCTTCCAAGGCTCCCACCTATCCTGTACAGACCGTACCCAAGTTCAATATCAAGCTACAGTAAAGCTCCATGGGGTCTTTCCGTCACGTCGCGGGTAACCTGCATCTTCACAGGTACTAAAATTTCACCCGGATCTCTCGTTGAGACAGCGCCCAAGTCGTTACGCCATTCGTGCGGGTCAGAATTTACCTGACAAGGAATTTCGCTACCTTAGGACCGTTATAGTTACGGCCGCCGTTTACTGGGGCTTCGGTTCACAGCTTCGGGTTGCCCCTAACCGCTCCCCTTAACCTTCCAGCACCGGGCAGGCGTCAGCCCGTATACTTCGCCTTACGGCTTCGCACAGACCTGTGTTTTGCTAAACAGTCGCTTGGGCCTATTCACTGCGGCCCCCTCGGGCTATTCACCCTACCGAGGCACCCCTTCTCCCGAAGTTACGGGGTCATTTTGCCGAGTTCCTTAACGAGAGTTCTTCCGCGCGCCTTAGAATTCTCTTCTCGCCTACCTGTGTCGGTTTGCGGTACGGGCACCTTCTCCTGGCTAGAGGCTTTTCTCGGCAGCGTGAGCACGGAACCTTCGGTACTGTAATTTTCCCTCCCCATCACAGCTCAAGGTATTAGTGTGCGGATTTGCCTACACACACCCCTCACTGCTTGGACGAGCTATTCCATCAGCTCGCGTTCTTGCCCTCCTGCGTCCCCCCATCGCTCATAACGGATTACGGTGGTACAGGAATTTCAACCTGTTGTCCTTCGACTACGCCTTTCGGCCTCGCCTTAGGTCCCGACTTACCCTGAGCGGACGAACCTTCCTCAGGAACCCTTAGGCTTTCGGCGGACAGGATTCTCACCTGTCTTTTCGTTACTCATACCGGCATTCTCACTTGAATGCAGTCCACCGGTCCTCTCGGTCCGACTTCAACCCGCATTCAACGCTCCCCTACCCAAGTACCCTAAGGTACATGCCATAGCTTCGGTGGTGTGTTTAGCCCCGTTACATTTTCGGCGCAGAGTCACTCGACCAGTGAGCTATTACGCACTCTTTAAATGGTGGCTGCTTCTAAGCCAACATCCTGGTTGTCTTCGCAACTCCACATCCTTTCCCACTTAACACACACTTGGGGACCTTAGCTGATGATCTGGGCTCTTTCCCTCTTGACGACGGATCTTAGCACTCGCCGTCTGACTCCCGAGCATACATCCATGGCATTCGGAGTTTGACTGGACTTGGTAACCCTTGGCGGGCCCCGCACCCAATCAGTGCTCTACCTCCATGATGCTAAATCTCGAGGCTAGCCCTAAAGCTATTTCGGGGAGAACCAGCTATCTCCGAGTTCGATTGGAATTTCTCCCCTACCCCCACGTCATCCCAGAGCTTTTCAACGCTCACGAGTTCGGGCCTCCAGTAAGTGTTACCTCACCTTCACCCTGCACAGGGGTAGATCACCCGGTTTCGGGTCTACGACTACGTACTAAAGCGCCCTATTCAGACTCGCTTTCGCTGCGGCTCCGTCTCTCCGACTTAACCTCGCACGTAAACGTAACTCGCCGGTTCATTCTACAAAAGGCACGCCATCACCCCTAGATCGGGCTCTGACTTCTTGTAAGCGCACGGTTTCAGGTTCTTTTTCACTCCGCTCCCGCGGTGCTTTTCACCTTTCCCTCACGGTACTGCTTCACTATCGGTCGCCAGGGAGTATTTAGCCTTGGCAGATGGTCCTGCCGGATTCCCACGGGGTTTCTCGTGTCCCGCGGTACTCGGGATCCGTCTCGGAGGGAGTAGACTTTCGGCTACAGGGCTTTTACCTTCTATGCCGGACCTTTCCAGATCTCTTCGCCTAACCTATCCCTTTGTAACTCCATGTGAGACGTCCCACAACCCCTGAGAGCAAGCTCTCAGGTTTGGGCTAATCCGCTTTCGCTCGCCGCTACTGACGGAATCACTCTTGTTTTCTTCTCCTCCAGGTACTTAGATGTTTCAGTTCCCTGGGTGTGCCTCCTTATGAGCTATGTATTCACTCATAGGTGACTGGGCATGACCCCAGCCGGGTTTCCCCATTCGGACATCCCCCGGATCAAAGCCCGCTTACGGCTCCCCGAGGCAATTTCGCTGTTCGCCGCGTCCTTCTTAGGCTCCTGGCGCCTAGGCATCCTCCGTGCGCCCTTAATAGCTTAACCTGTCGGCTAAACCACACAAGGCATTGCATGAGAATTTCTAATTTGCGCATTTCGTTTCGCTATCCGGTTTTCAAGGTGCAAACTTTCTGCTTCCTCCGCCCATCTGACAAGCAGGCTGTGCGGAGAAGTAAAGATGGTGGAGACTAACGGGATCGAACCGTTGACCCCCTGCGTGCAAGGCAGGTGCTCTCCCAGCTGAGCTAAGTCCCCATGGGAAGTATTCAATTGAAACTTGGTGGTGGGCCTTAGTGGACTCGAACCACCGACCTCACCCTTATCAGGGGTGCGCTCTAACCAGCTGAGCTAAAGGCCCGCATTCTATGGCCAGTCTCGCTGGCTTGATCTTCATTCCGATAAAGGAATCAAGACCGGCTTGGCGACGTCCTACTCTCCCAGGACCCTGCGGTCCAAGTACCATCGGCGCTGGAAGGCTTAACGGTCGTGTTCGAGATGGGTACGCGTGGAACCCTTCCGCCATTATCACCAAACCGGTATCGATGAAGGATTTCTCCTTCAAAACTGAACTCGAGCGTTAAAACCACGGACTTCGTATTGCCCCGAAGGGCTCCTTAGAAAGGAGGTGATCCAGCCGCACCTTCCGATACGGCTACCTTGTTACGACTTCACCCCAATCATCTACCCCACCTTCGACGGCTGGCTCCCTTGCGGGTTACCCCACCGGCTTCGGGTGTTGTAAACTCTCGTGGTGTGACGGGCGGTGTGTACAAGACCCGGGAACGTATTCACCGCGGCATGCTGATCCGCGATTACTAGCAATTCCGACTTCATGCAGGCGAGTTGCAGCCTGCAATCCGAACTGAGACCGGCTTTGGTAGGATTGGCTCCGTCTCGCGACTTCGCAGCCCGTTGTACCGGCCATTGTAGTACGTGTGTAGCCCAGGTCATAAGGGGCATGATGATTTGACGTCATCCCCGCCTTCCTCCGGTTTGTCACCGGCAGTCGATCTAGAGTGCCCACCCAAAGTGCTGGCAACTAAATCCAAGGGTTGCGCTCGTTGCGGGACTTAACCCAACATCTCACGACACGAGCTGACGACAACCATGCACCACCTGTCTCCTCTGTCCCGAAGGAAAGGTCTATCTCTAGACCGGTCAGAGGGATGTCAAGACCTGGTAAGGTTCTTCGCGTTGCTTCGAATTAAACCACATACTCCACTGCTTGTGCGGGTCCCCGTCAATTCCTTTGAGTTTCAGTCTTGCGACCGTACTCCCCAGGCGGAGTGCTTAATGTGTTAACTTCGGCACCGAGGGGTGGACCCCCCCCAACACCTAGCACTCATCGTTTACGGCGTGGACTACCAGGGTATCTAATCCTGTTTGCTCCCCACGCTTTCGCGCCTCAGCGTCAGTTACAGTCCAGAGAGCCGCCTTCGCCACTGGTGTTCCTCCACATCTCTACGCATTTCACCGCTACACGTGGAATTCCGCTCTCCTCTTCTGCACTCAAGTCTCCCAGTTTCCAGTGCATCACGGGGTTGAGCCCCGCACTTAGACACCAGACTTAAAAGACCGCCTGCGCGCGCTTTACGCCCAATAATTCCGGACAACGCTTGCCCCCTACGTATTACCGCGGCTGCTGGCACGTAGTTAGCCGGGGCTTTCTTCTCAGGTACCGTCATCGAATGTGCAGTTAACACATCCTTATTCTTCCCTGGCAACAGAGCTTTACGACCCGAAAGCCTTCCTCACTCACGCGGCGTTGCTCCATCAGGCTTGCGCCCATTGTGGAAGATTCCCTACTGCTGCCTCCCGTAGGAGTCTGGGCCGTGTCTCAGTCCCAGTGTGGCCGTTCACCCTCTCAGGTCGGCTACGCATCGTCGCCTTGGTGAGCCGTTACCCCACCAACTAGCTAATGCGCCGCAGGCCCATCCCAAAGCCACAGCTTGCACCGTGTTTCTCAACCCGGTCATGCGACCCAGTTGCCTATCCGGTCTTAGCATTCGTTTCCGAATGTTATCCCGGTCTTTGGGGCAGGTTGCCTACGTGTTACTCACCCGTCCGCCGCTAACTCAGTTTGTAGCAAGCTACAAACTAAATCCGCTCGACTTGCATGTATTAGGCACGCCGCCAGCGTTCGTCCTGAGCCAGGATCAAACTCTCCATAAAGGTAAGCTTGACTTGCTCATTTCATTGCTGGTATAACTTTTGCTTCCGCCCCGAAAGGCTTCAGCGTCCGTTTGTTTTAACGCTCGATGTTCAGTTTTCAAGGAGCAATCTCGTCTTCGCTCTCGGCCTCTTGCTCGGCGGCCTCTCAGCGGCGACTTGAATAATATATCACACTCGCCCAATCCGATGCAACACATATTTTCTGGAAGTTTGCTTTCTTTCCAACGGCCGTTTGGCCGCCGCTCTTAGGCGCGAGAATTAATTTAACACATCTCGGTATAGGTCGTCAATGCGTTTCGCTCTTTTTCTTGCATTATGAGATAAGCATGTGCTGCAGGCCGAGTACGAGCGCGACGCCAGGCAGCCCGAGCAGCGTCACCGCGCCGATCGTCGCCGGATTCAAGGGCACATGCCATCCGCTAATCCAGCCCGAGAAATTAAGCGCATAGATCGCGAAGGCCGCTAACGCCAGATGGGTACCGAACCGCAAAAGCCAGCCTCCCGGAGCGCTTCTCCGCAAGAGAAGCAACAGCAGGGAGGCTGCAGAGACGACCAGCATGATGAGCCATACCGTCTTCACGCGCCTTCGCCCCCGACTACGGCAGACTCCATGCGAAACTCGGGCAGCTGCGCGGCTTGGTCTGCATGCCAGTGCATGCGCGCGCGCCGAAGCGTCATGTCGAGCTTCTGTTCGGCCGCTTCAAGTAGATAGATGGCATAATCGACCTGATCTGCGCCCAGCGCATCGTCGAAACGAACGCACGCCTGCCTCCACTCCGCCTCGGCCAGACGAACCTCGTCCACGAGCCGTTCCCGTTCGGACATGCGCTGCTGCGCCGCCAATCTGTCCCGTCTCCCCTTCAGCATTGCTCACCGCTCCCTCTCCTGTGTGGTCAAGCGCCCGCGAAGGACAACCCGATACCATTTATATGTCACAGAATCGGTATTCAGAATCAGGCAAGCATAGAAAAAAGCGCCCATAGGCGCTCTTTCGCAAATATTTTATTAAAAATCCGAGCTGGAGCGGCGCTTCAGAATAGCTCGCGGCGCCCTTCGAGCGCCTTGGAGAGCGTCACTTCGTCCGCGTATTCCAAATCTCCGCCCACCGGCAGGCCGTGCGCGATGCGCGTCACCTTGATGCCGAATGGCTTCACCAGCCTGGACAGATACATCGCGGTCGCTTCTCCCTCGATGTTCGCGTTGGTCGCCAAAATCAGCTCCTGCACGCGTTCGTCGCTAAGGCGCTGCACAAGCTCCTTAATGCGAATATCGTCGGGACCTACGCCGTCCATCGGCGAGATCGCCCCGTGCAATACGTGATAATAGCCGCCGAATTCTCGTGTGCGCTCCATGGCGACAAGATCCTTAGGCTCCTGCACGACGCAGATCGCGGAAGGATCGCGGGTCTTGTCGGAACAAATCCGGCAGGGGTCCGTGTCGGTAATGTTGCAACAGATCGAGCAATACGTCAAATTGCGCTTGACGCTGACCAGCGCCTTCGCAAAATCGATCGTGTCTTCTTCCTTCATCCGAAGCACGTGAAACGCAAGCCGGGCCGCCGTCTTGGGACCGATGCCAGGCAGACGGGAGAAGGACTCGATGAGCTTGGCGATCGGTTCAGGATAGAACAAGAATCAGGCTCCTCGCTTAGAACAAGCCCGGAATCTTCATTCCGCCCGTATATTTGCCCATGTCCGCGTTCGCCAGCTCGTCCGCCTTGGTCAGGGCGTCGTTGACGGCGGTCAGCACCAGATCCTGCAGCATTTCGACGTCCTCCGGATCTACCGCTTCCGGCTTGATCGTCACGTTCAACAGCTTTTTGTGGCCGTTCATGGATACCGTCACGACGCCGCCGCCAGCCGTACCCTCGATCGTCTTCTCGCCGAGCGCCCCCCTGGGCCTTCAGCATCTGCTCCTGCATCTTCTTCACTTGCTTCATCATTTGGTTCATGTTGTTCATCTTATAGTCCTCCTCAGTCTTCTCTAATAACGACCAATTCTTCTCCGAAAAGCCGAAGCGCCTCGTCGATCAGCGGTTCGCCCTGCGGGCCGGCGCCGTCGTCCGGGACGAGCTGCAGCTCTTCGGGCTCTTCCTTGCCCGCCGCCGCGGCACCGGCGGATGCGAGCGCCTCCTGCCACTCCTTCTGCAGGAGGGTAGCCAGCTGGGTCGGTCTCCCGATCACCGCGCTAAGCACGCCTTCGATCACCTGCCGGTTGGCAGGCTTCTCCGTCGTCTCGCGGTGGATCGAATTGCGGAAGGCGACGAGCACCGTATCGTCCGCATAGGACACCGGCTCTCCGTCGACCAGCCAGGCATGCACGGTCACGCGCTCTTCCTTGACCCGCTGCATGGCCTGCGGCCACTTGCCGAGCGCCTGCAGCGCGTCCGGCGAGCCCTTGGCCGCCAGGAACGGCTCGACCTTGACGCGGGCGCGCATCGGCGCCTTGGCCGAGCCCCCCCGACGCCGCGGCGGAACCGGCGGAGCCGCGGGCCGAACCGGAGCCGCCGACGCGACCGCCGCCAGCGTCGGCGGAACCGCCCGCGCCCGCAGCTCCGGCCGCCACGCCCGTACGCGCCAGCTCCGCGAGCTTGCGCTCCAGGCCGGCCACCTGCTGCTGAAGCCGCTGCAGGTCGGCGCCACCGGCAGCGGCAGCGGCAGGGGCGGCTGCCGCCCCTGCTTGTCCGCCGGAAGCGGTGGCGCCGCCGTCCGAGCAAAGCTTGAGCAACGCGATCTCGAACATGGTCTGCGGATGCGCCGCGTACTTCATCTCCGTCTGATATCGGTTCAGATGGTCGATGACGGCGAACAACCGCTCCCGGCTAAATCCCGCGGCCGCCTGCGCGAGCGAAGCCGGATCGCCGGCGCGGCCCGTCGCCCCTTCGGCATCCGGAGCCAGCTGCGACAGCAGCATGTCGCGAAAATAATGCATAAGCTGCTCGAGACACTTGTCCGCGCTCTTGCCGGCCTGCATCATCTCGTCGATCTCGCGAAGCGCCGCGGCTGCGTCCTGATCCCTGATCGCGTTCGCCATGCGCACGAACTGATCGGCCGGCAATCCGCCCGTCGCGTCGACCGCCCCCCTGGAGCGTGACTTCCCCGCCCGTGAACGAAGCAATCTGGTCTAGCAGGCTTACCGCGTCGCGCATCCCGCCGTCGGACAGCCTGGCGATATAGCCCAGCGCGTCCGGCTCGGCCGCGATGCCCTCCTCGACGGAAATCTCGCGCAGCCGCTCGACCTGCTCGGATAACGGCACGCGGCGAAACTCGAAGCGCTGGCACCGCGAGATGATCGTCGCCGGCAGCCGATGCGATTCGGTCGTCGCCAGAATGAACATCACGTGCGCCGGCGGCTCCTCGAGCGTCTTGAGCAGGGCGTTAAAGGCCTCTGTCGTCAGCATATGCACTTCATCGATAATATACACTTTGCGCCGAACCTCGGTCGGCGCGTACTTCACTTTGTCGCGGATGTCGCGAATCTCCTCGACGCCCCGGTTGGAGGCGGCGTCGATCTCGACGACGTCCATCACCGCGCCGGACGTGATCCGCCGGCAAGCGTCGCATTCGTTGCAAGGCTCCGTCGCGGGGCCGCGCTCGCAGTTGACGGCCTTGGCCAATACCTTGGCCGCCGTCGTCTTGCCCGTGCCCCTGGGACCGCTGAAAAGATAAGCATGAGACAGCCGGTCTTCCCGGATGGCGTTCTGCAGCGTCTGGACGATATGTTGCTGCCCGACCATGTCCTTGAACGTCTGGGGACGCCAGGCACGGTACAATGCCATATGGGCCATTCCAAGTCGCTCCTGCCTGTGGTGTATTGCTATTTATTATACATCATCGGGGGGGAAACGCTCCACCGCCGGATGCTTGATCGCCTGGACCGGAAGGGACGCAGGGAATCAAGACGGTGAAAACCGTGCCGGCCTCCGAGGAGGCGACCGCGATCCTCCCGCCCAGATCGTGAACGATCCGCTGGCAAATGGACAGGCCGAGTCCCGTTCCGTTTTCTTTTGTCGTATAAAAGGGGTCGAATATGCGGTCGAGCGCGGCTTTGGGAATGCCGGGACCCGAGTCGCACACTTCGACCGCGACGAAGCCGGAGAGCGCGGGACCGCCATGCCGCTCGCGAATGAGCAGACGGCCGCCCTTGCCCATCGCTTCGATCGCGTTTTTGCCTAAATTCAAAATGACCTGCTTGAGCATCTCCTTGTCCGCGAGCACGGGCGGAAGATCCGGCTTCGTCTCGTACAGGAGGACAATATCGTGAAGCGTAGCCTCATTGCGCAGCATCGGCATCATCTCCCGCATCACGTAGCCAAGACGCACCGAGGAAAGCTTCGTCTCCTTCGACTTGCTGAGCAGCAAAAATTCGCCTACCAGCTCCTGCACGCGGTCCAGCTCGGACAGTACGATATGCGCATATTCCTGCTCCTTGGTCATCTGGCGCTCGTCGAACGACTTTTTCATCAATTGGACGAAGCCCTTGATCGCCGTCAGCGGATTGCGAATCTCATGCGCGGTTCCCGCCGCGACTTGTCCGATCATCTTGAGCCGGTCCGAACGGCGCACCTGCTCTTCGAGCATCATCCAAGGCGTGACGTCGTGGAAAAGCAGATAGGCCCCGATTACTTCCCCGCCGGAGACGAGCGCATCCCCGTCGACGACGACTTCCCGGGACTCCCCGTCTTTGGACCATGCCAGCTTGCGGTTGCGAAACGCTTCTCCTTGAAGAAGAGAACGCCCGAAGGGCAGCGGCAAGCCCAGCGTCTCGGCCCAAGCGTCCGCCGGCTGACCGGCCCACGCGGACCGGTCGCCGCCGAATATGCCGCCCGCCATCGGATTCGCCTCCACGATCCGGAAATCGGCGTCGAGAAGCAGGACGCCCGTCCATTCGTCGGCCAGCATCCGATCCGCGAACAATCGCACGAAGTGATCCCGGCGCGCTCGCGGATCCCCCCCGCCACTGCGCGACCGCCCTCAATGCCCTTTGCTGCTGACTCTTGTCCCCCATGCTTCCCCTCCGCTCTGACACCTCGACCGTCCGCGCCGCCCGCCCTCTCGCGTTGGAATACGCTTACGCAGAAAATGAAAAAACACACCTCGGCGCAGCTCTGTCTACGCTGAGGTGTGTTGATGTTGGAATATGAAAAATCGTCCTCGAATGAAGGACCGTGCACCTGCCCTCGATCGATGCCATCCAGCCGTACCTCGCTCGTACGCTCCCGAAGGGCTACCCTTCAGCACAAGAACGTGACCACTTACGGCTGCTTCCTTCCGGACCTGACCGGGTTCATGGGCGTCCCTCGCGAAGGACCCTGCGATCAACGCGCCGGGACGAAGCCGGAACTGCGTGGCATGACCTCAAACAGGAATTCGATCTCGCTATAGCGGATTGCGAGTGACAGGGCACCGCTACCTCCCCATCTAGCACGGCATGACCTAGTATAACGAATATCGTCGCCAGGCGCAACTAAGTCCGACATATCTCCGCGCGGGAATCGTTCCCTGTCGGCGGCGCCCGACGATCGGAGCGACCGCTCGGCCGGCGGGCGCCGCCGTAAGCCCATGTCAGCGGCCGCCGACCGTACTCACGTGAATATTGTATCTCGGGAAATTGAAACGTAGCACGGTCGTCGCCTGGCTCTCCACCGTCTGCCGCTGCTTGGCGTCAAGCCCCGGCTTCAGCTTCACGGTCACGTAGGCGTCGGCGCCGTTGAAGGTGACTTGCGAACCTGCGACGCCGTTCAGGTTTTTGATCGTCGTCGACATCATCTTGAAGTCGTTGTCGTAATTGAGCGCCATATGGCGCCCGGGAATGCGCGGGTAGCTGCTTGTCCGTCCGAGCAAGCCGTCGTCCGCATAGCTTTGCTGCTTGATGGAGCTGCTGTTGGAACCGCCGGAAACGCCGCAGCCGGCGATCGGCAGCGAGGCCGCGAGAAGCGCGGCAGCCAGCAGCATATTAAGGCGGAATCCCGTTGGCTTAAGCATGAAAAAAACCTCCCTTCGTATCCGTTCAGGATGCGGAGGGAGGCTGCGCTCTATTCGTGATGATACGGCTTCGATTAGATGCCGTACTTCTTCTTGAACTTGTCGATCCGGCCGCCGGCGTCCAGGAACTTTTGCTTGCCGGTAAAGAACGGATGGCACGCGGAGCAGATTTCGACCTTGATGTTCGGGCGAACCGAACCGGTCTCAAACGTGTTGCCGCAAGCGCACGTAGCCGTCGTGACGGAGTACTTCGGGTGGATGGCTTCTTTCATCTTAGAATTCACCTCTTCTGCCCTGGAACGCATGCGGATCCAGAGTTAATGGACATACCCGAACATTATAGCACCAATGTCCGCATCCTGCAACGGGATCGCATACGTGCGTTAGACGCGGGCGATCGCCCGGTTTTTCCGCGATGGCGGAAGATGCGTGTAGGACCCGATGACGACGTCCGGCAACTCCTCGCGGAAAATCTCGAGCAGCGTCTTCATGCCGTAAATCTCGCCCTTGGCCTTTGGGATTAAGTTCAGGTAAGCGTCGGGATCGATGTTCAGGTTGCGCATCTGAATGAGCTTAAGCTTCGTCCGTCGCGCAAATTCGATCATGGCTTCGATCTCTTCCTCCCGGTCCGTGACGCCGGGGAAGATGAGATAGTTGATCGAGGTATAGACGCCTTGGCTCTCCGCGTATTTCATCGTCTTTTCGACGTTGGCGAGCGTGTAGCCCCGCGGCTTGTAGTAAGCGTTGTAGTGCTCGTCGATCGCGCTGATCGTGCTGACGCGCATCAGGTCGAGCCCCGCGTCGGTAATGGCGCGCAGATGATCGCTGAGTCCGGCATTCGTATTGATATTGATGTAGCCGTTCGACGTGCGCTCGCGCACCCTTTTTGATCGCTTCGATGATCGTCTTGGCCTGCGTCGACGGCTCGCCCTCGCAGCCTTGGCCGAAGCTGATGATCGTATCGGGCTTTTTCAGATGCTCGAGCATGATGTCGACGACTTCTTCCGTCGTCGGCTTGAACTTGAGACGCGTCTGCGGAGCCACGAAGCCGCTGTCGTCGGGCTGTTCGGAGATGCAGCCGAAGCAGCCGGCATTGCATGAAAACGACACGGGCACGGCTCCCTCGAGACGCTGGAGAAACGTATTGGAAGCCGTCAGGCACTCGTAACCGAGCGCGCAATGAGAAAGATGCTGGTACAGCCGATTGTCCGGGTAGGAGGCAAGCAACCTGCTCACTTCGACCTCCAGTTCCTTGCGGTCGCAGTTGTCCGGATTCCAAGGCTCGGGATCGTCCGTGCCCGCAGCCGCTACGTAGAAGCCGCCGTCTTTCCAGACGACGGCCGTATAGCCGAACAGAGGGAATATCTGCGTCTTGTCCGTCTTGGTGTAGCCCGGGACATAGAACCGCGTGAAGCCCTGAGGCAGCAAAGCGCCGACCGCCTGGCTGCCCGCAGGCAAAGCCTTCATCTCGCCGGTCTTGGGATTCATCCCGATGGCGCGCGTGTGCGGCAAGCCGACCAGCGTAGCGCCGGCAGGGAGCGGAATCAATTCGTCTTCAAGCAGCTCGACCAGCCTGTCGCCGCTCCGCGCAACGGCATGAAGTTTGTCGTGATCGTATACATTGCCGTGCTCGTCGGCGTAAACCAGGTACATGGCGTATAGCTCCTTTCGTGACTCGGACGCGCCCGGACGAAGCCGGGCGCGTCCTGTATGACTGAGGCGGGCTTATTCGCTCGCCGGGTTGTTCTTGGTCGTGCGCCGCTGGCGAGGCGCTTTGGCCGGCGCCTCGGCTTCCGCGGATGCGGCTGGCGCAGCCGGCGCGGAAGCCGCGGGCGCATCGCCTGCGGCGCTGTCCGCGGCCGCCTTGGCGGCGCGAGCGCCCGTCTTGGCGCCCGCGGAAGCGCGGGTGCGCGGCGCGGCGGGCTTAGCCGCTGCCTGCGGAGCCGCGGCGGGCTCCGGCGCCGGCGCGGCTGGCGCGTCTTCGGCCGCCGCCGAGGCGGCACGGCTGCCGCGGGCGGTGCCGCGCGGCGTCGAAGACGAAGCGCGCGCGGACGTGCGCTTCGCGGCGGATGGCGCGGCGTCGCCGGTTGCCGGCGCCTCGGGCGCCGAGGCAGCCGGCGTAGCGGGTGCCGCCGGCGTCGGTGCGCTTGGCGCGACCTTAGCTGCGCCCGCCGCCGTTGCCGACTCGGCGCCAGCCGGCGTCGACGACGCTGGCGCCGCTGCGTTGGCCGCAGGCGAAGCCGTTGTTGCCGGCGCCGCTGCCGTTGGCGCGACAACAGGAGGCGTCGCTGCTGCCGTCGCATCGGACTGCGCAGCCCCCGAGGCGGCGGCAGCGCCGCCCGATGCCGGACGGCTCGGCGCGGCGGACGTGCCGCCAGCCGGCCTAGCAGCGCGAGACGCCGCTTCTGGCGAAGACGCGGCTGGTCGTGTCGTCGCTCTCGCGGCCGACGATGCAGACGAGGCGGACGATGAGGACGTCGCGCTCGTTCTGGACGAAGCGTTCGGACGCGGCGCGGCTCCCGTCGGCGCAACGCCGCCCGCCGAAGCGGTCGTGCCTGCGCCCGGGTTCGTCGCGGCCGAAGGCGCGATTGGCGCCGTGTTCCCTGCGCCCGGAGCTGCGCTTGGCGATGTCCCTGCCCCGGTCCCCACCGTTGCCGAAGAGCCGGCAGGAGAAGACGGCGCCTGAGAGGCAGGCGATCCGCCGCCCGCGGACGTCGAAGACGCGTTAGGCCGTCCGCCATAGGAGGAAGTGCCGTTCGAATAGGTCGGACGGCTGCTCGAGTAGCTGCCGCCGCGCGGTCCGGCATTGTAACTGCCCGGACGCGACTGAGACAGCGGCCGGGAACCCGACGTGCCGGAATACCGCGGACCGCCGGTCGATCCGGCGCCGGAGCTGTAGCCCGTCCCCGAGCCCGATACGCCGCCCGAAGACGAGCCGCCGGACGTAGAGCCCGCGGATGCAGACCCGCCGCTCACGGACGAGCCGTTCGTTGCAGTGCTGCCGGAAGTTCCCGGAGACGACTGGCCTCCGGACTGTCCCGGACGCAGCGGCCCGCGTCCAGGCGCGTTCGCAGCGCTGTCCAGCACGGCCAGGAATTCCACGTTGGTCTTCGTGCCGCCCAGCTTGCGCAGGAATTGATCCACGAACTCGATCGAATCGTTCATGCTCTTGCGCAGCGTCCATACCTTGTCGAGCTCCTCCTTGGAGAGGAGCATCTCCTCGCGGCGCGTGCCGGAACGGCGGATGTCGAGGGCCGGGAAAATTCGGCGCTCGGCGAGCTTGCGGTCGAGATGCAGCTCCATATTGCCGGTGCCCTTGAACTCCTCGTAGATGACGTCGTCCATCCGGGATCCCGTCTCGACGAGCGCGGTCGCCAGGATGGTCAAGCTGCCGCCTTCCTCCACGTTCCGCGCGGCGCCGAAGAAGCGCTTCGGCCGATGGAAAGCCGCAGGATCGACGCCGCCCGAGAGTGTACGGCCGGACGGCGGCACGACGAGGTTGTAGGCGCGCGCCAGCCGCGTGATGCTGTCGAGCAGGATGACGACGTCGCGCTTGTGCTCCACGAGACGGCGCGCCCGTTCGAGCACGAGCTCCGCCACTTTAATATGGTGCTCGGGCACTTCGTCGAACGTCGAGGCGACGACTTCGCCTTTGACCGAACGCTGCATATCCGTGACTTCTTCAGGCCGCTCGTCGATCAGCAGCACGAACAGATCGATATCCGGGCGATTCGCCGAGATGCTGTTGGCGATCTCTTTGAGAAGGAGCGTCTTGCCTGCTTTGGGAGGAGCCACGATGAGGCCGCGTTGGCCGAGTCCGACGGGAGCCAGGAGATCCATGATGCGGGTAGACAGGCGATGAGGCGTCGATTCGAGTACGAGCTTCTGATCCGGAAAAAGCGGCGTCAGCGCCGGGAAGTGAAGTCTCTCTTGCGCGACTTCGGGGGGTCTCGCCGTTGACGAGGTTTACTTGCAGCAAGCCGAAGTAACGTTCGTTTTCCTTGGGCGTCCGGCATTTGCCGGAGACGAGATCGCCGGTGCGCAAGTCGAACTTGCGAATCTGGGATGCGGAGATGTAGATATCCTCCGCGCTGGGCAAATAGTTGATCGGGCGAAGAAAGCCGTAACCTTCGGGCAATACCTCCAGCACGCCTTCGAGAAACATGTGTCCGCCGCGTTCGGCCTGCGCGCGCAGGATGGCGATCATGAGCTCCTTTTTTGATCATCTGGCTGTAGCCTGCGATCTGAAGGTCCTTTGCCAGCTTGTAGAGCTGGGTCAGGCTGAGGCCTTCCAGATCGGACATTTTAAAATCCGTCAATACAATCCCCACTTCATATTAGGATGTGCGGAACGCCGGAGCGGCTGCCGCCGCTCAAGCTTCGCGCCATACGTCCGCGCCAAGGCCGCGCAAATGCTCTTCAAGCCTCTCGTAACCGCGGTCGATGTATTCCAGACCGGTGATCTCCGTCACCCCTTCTTCGACGGTCAGCGCAGCCACGACGAGCGCAGCGCCCGCGCGCAAGTCGGATGCCCGAACCTTGGCGGCGTTGAGCTTGCCGCCTTCGACGATTGCCGAGCGTCCTTCGACGCGGATCTGAGCGCCCATCCGCGCAAGCTCGGGAACATGCTTGAACCGGTTGCTGTACACGAAATCGGACAGGATGCTCACGCCGGTCGTCTGGGTGAGCAGGCTCGTCATCGGCGACTGAAGATCCGTGGCGAACCCCGGATAGACGAGCGCCTTGACGTCGACGGCTTCGTAGTCTTGCTGGCCGACGACGCGGATGGATTCGTCCATCTCGTAGACGTGAACGCCCATTTCTTGAAGTTTGGCGGTGAGTGCTTCCATGTGCTTGGGAATGATGTTGTCGATGAGAACGTCGCCGCGCGTCGCGGCGGCCATGATCATATAAGTGCCGGCTTGAATGCGGTCGGGAATGATGGAGTGTCTGCAGCCGTGCATGCGGTCTACGCCTTCGATGCGGATCGTCTCGGTACCCGCGCCTTTGATCTTCGCGCCCATGGCGTTGAGGAGCGTGGCCACGTCGATGATCTCGGGTTCCTTCGCGGCGTTTTCGATGATCGTGGAGCCCTTCGCTCTGGCCGCTGCCAGCATAATATTAATCGTGGCGCCTACGCTGACGACGTCCATATATATTCTAGCTCCGCGTAATTCGTTAGCTTTGATGCGGATAGCTCCATGTTCGTTGGTTACGATTGCGCCCAGGGCCTCGAAGCCCTTAATGTGCTGGTCGATCGGTCTCGGCTCGAAGTTGCAGCCGCCCGGCAGTCCGATGGTGGCTTCGCCGAAGCGTCCGAGCAGAGCGCCCATTAAGTAATAAGAAGCTCTCAATAGCTTGACCCGGCCGTTGGGCATCGGGATCGATTGAATGCCGGTCGGATCGATAGATAAAGTCTCCTCTTGCCAAGAGACCCGGCAGCCTAGTTCTTGTAGCAATTCCTTATAAATCTCGACGTCGCTGATATGAGGCAGATTGTCGAGCCTGACCTCGGATTCGGCGAGAATGGCGGCAGGGAGCAGCGCGATCGCGCTGTTCTTGGCGCCGCTGATGGAGACCGTTCCGCGAAGCGGACGTCCCCCGCGTATCATCAGTTTTTCCATGAATGCATGGTCCTCCTCGTAGATGCTTCATCTACTCCGGGGGGCGCGTGGCGACCGCGTTCGATGAAGGAAAGGAAAGACGCCCGGCGAGGCGTCTTGTCCGTACGTAAGACAGACGCCGCCGTCCGTCCGGATCTCCGGCTGCGGACAAGCCGCGGCGCGGCGGGACGGATTGCGGCGACTATTCTTCGATTAGGCTTGGTTGCTGCTGCCGAAGAGACGGATCTTCTCTTGAACGACGGCCTTCATCGCGGTGCGCGCAGGCGTCAGGTACTTGCGGGGATCGATGACGTTGGCATCCTTGCCGAGCACTTCGCGGATCGCCGCGGTGCAAGCGACTTGGTTTTCCGTGTTGACGTTGATCTTGCCGGCGCCCGCTTGGATCGCCTTGCGGATCATGTCGTCCGGTACGCCGGAGCCGCCGTGCAGAACGATCGGCACAGGAATCTTGGCGACGACCGCTTCGATGATATCATAGTGGATCTTGACTTCGCCCTTGTACATGCCGTGAGCCGTGCCTACTGCGATAGCCAGCGCGTCGACGCCGGTTTCTTCGTAGAAACGGATCGCTTCTTCAGGCTTGGCCAGCGATGCGTCGGCTTCGTCCACGCTCAGGTCGTCCTCGACGCCGCCGATCGTGCCCAGCTCGCCTTCGACGGAAACGCCCATCGCGTGAGCGGCCTTGACGATCTCCTTGGTCAGCTTGATGTTCTCTTCGTACGGGTGATGCGAGCCGTCGAACATGACGGAGGAGAAACCTGCGCGGATACACTTCATGGCGATGTCGAAGGTGCTGCCATGGTCGAGGTGCAAGGCGATCGGAAGGCCGGATTTCTTCGCTGCCGCCTCCGCGATGGCAACCGTGTACTCGATGCCCATGTACTTCAGCGCGCCTTCGCTGACGCCGAAGATGAAGGGGGGATTTTTCTTCCATGGCGGCTTCGGTGATCGCTTGGGCGAATTCAAGGTTGTTCATGTTGAATTGGCCTACCGCGAACTTGTTCGCCTTCGCCTTGGGAAGGAATTCGTTCATTGATACGAGTGGCATTGTGATTCCTCCTGCGCTCTGAATAAGTCGTGTGCTGTCTTACGCCCGACTTGCATGCGACGTTATTATATCACAAATGAAAGAAGGATTGTAAAATGCCTGCGTCCGGCAAAGCGCCCGCCCTGCGGCACGAAAAACAAAAACCGCCGGTCGTCTCCGGCGGTTCCCGCTTCGATATTCCCAGTCCTTCTCAGGTGCCCGCCGCAAACCTCGGCGACGGCCCGCCCTCCGTCAGCTGCATATTGACGGCCACTCGCAATTCGTCGATATCGAAGGGCTTCGTGAAGTGCATCAGCGCGCCCAGATCGGTGGCTTCCTTGATCATGTCCAGCTCGCCGTACGCCGTCATCATGATAACCTTGACGTCCCGGTTCATTTCCTTGATCTTTTTCAAAATCTCAAGCCCGTCCATGCCGGGAATCTTCATGTCCAGCAGAACAAGATCCGGGGTATGCGTGCGTACGATCTCCAGCGCCGCGCGTCCGTTCGCCGCCTGGAAAGTCTCGTAGCCTTCGACGCTGAATACCTCGAGCAGCAAGATCCGAATGCCGATCTGATCGTCGACAATTAGCAATCTCTTCTTGGCCACTTCATGATCCTCCTCTTCCTGTTGGTTCCTTCTTCCCGTATTCGCGCCCCGACCGGGAATTCCTTCCTAACTTCTGGCAATTGCAAAAAAAAGCTCCGGCTTTTGCCGAAGCTGGAATGCTTATGTTGAAATAATCAAGATTCTTCGCCGCCCAGCGCCGCCTTGACGAATTCGCGGAAAAGCGGCTGCGGACGGTTCGGACGCGAGATGAACTCCGGATGGAACTGTACGGCCAGGAACCAAGGGTGGCCCGGCAGCTCGACCATCTCGACCAGCCGGCCGTCCGGAGACGCGCCGCTGATCTTGAGCCCCGTCGACTCGATGAGGTCTCGGTACTCGTTGTTGAACTCGTACCGGTGACGATGGCGCTCGTAGATGAGCTCTTCGCCGTAGCACTCGGCCGCAAGCGTGCCCGGCACGATCTTGCAAGGATAGAGGCCGAGGCGCAGCGTACCGCCCATGTCCTCGATATCCTTCTGGTCCGGCAGCAGATCGATGACCGGATACGGCGTAGCCGCGTGGAACTCGGAGCTATGCGCGCCGTCCAGGCCGGCCATGCTCCGCGCGAACTCGATGACCGCCACTTGCATGCCGAGGCAAATGCCGAAAAACGGCACCTTGTTCTCGCGCGCGTACCGGATCGCCGTGATCTTGCCCTCGATGCCCCGATCTCCGAAGCCTCCCGGCACGAGGATGCCGCCGACGCCGCCCAGCAGCTGCTGCACGTTGGCAGGCGTGACTTCCTCGGCGTTCACCCAGCGGATGTTCACCTCGGCGTCCGCGTCGATGCCCGCATGCGCGAGCGATTCGACGATACTGAGATAAGCGTCGTGCAGCGCGACATACTTGCCGACGATCGCGATCTCCGTCGTGCGCTTCAGCGACTTGACGCGGTTCACGAGCTCGATCCACTCGTCCATGTCTGGCTTGTCCGCGCCTCCGAGCTTCAGATGGCTCACGACATAGTCGTCGAGACCCTGCTCCTGCAGCATGAGCGGCACCTCGTAAAGCGTGGAAGCATCGCGGCATTCGATGACCGCGTTCGCGTCAATATCGCAAAACAGCGCGATCTTGCGCTTCAGGTCTTCGGCCAGCGGATGCTCGGTACGGCAGACGATGACGTTCGGCTGGATGCCGATGCTGCGCAGCTCCTTGACGCTATGTTGTGTCGGCTTGGTCTTGACCTCGCCGGCCGCCTTGATATATGGAATCAGCGTCACGTGGATGTACATGACGTTATCGCGGCCGATGTCGCTCTTGATCTGGCGGATCGCTTCGAGGAACGGGAGACTCTCGATGTCGCCGACCGTGCCGCCGATCTCGGTGATGACGACGTCGGAGCCGGTCTCGCGGCCGGCGCGGAACACGCGGTCCTTGATTTCGTTCGTGATATGAGGGATGACCTGGACCGTGCCGCCCAGATACTCGCCGCGGCGCTCTTTGCTGATGACGGTGGAGTAGATCTTGCCGGTCGTCACGTTGCTGTTCTTGGAGAGATTGATATCGATAAAGCGCTCGTAGTGGCCGAGGTCGAGGTCCGTCTCCGCGCCGTCGTCGGTTACGAACACCTCTCCGTGCTGATAAGGGCTCATCGTGCCCGGGTCTACGTTAATGTACGGATCGAACTTCTGGATCGTCACTTTGAGGCCGCGATTCTTAAGCAGACGCCCCAGCGACGCCGCCGTGATTCCTTTGCCGAGCGAGGATACGACGCCGCCCGTCACGAATATATATTTGGTCACCCTCTGTCATTCCTCCCGCATGTGCCCCTGGCATCATGTTAATGGTCTCCAAAAAAAACAAAAAAAGCGACACCCAATTAAATGGGGGCACTTTTAAAAATAACGCTATGAAATGCCTGCTTGAAAAGCCCAAGCATAAGTTTACCCGCTGACCACAGTGGTGTCAAGCCTTCGGAGCCCGCCGCCACCGCGGCCGATCAGGCCTTAAAACGCTCGGAAAAGACTCGAGCCAAGCCGCGCGCTCGCCGCGGCCGGTCGCGGAAAGGGACGCCGGTTCGGCGTCCCTTCCGGACGAAATTAACGCTCTTCTTCGTCTTCCTCTTCGTCAGAGTCTTCCTCGTCCTCATCCTCGTCGAAGCCGTCGTCTTCCTCGTCGACTTCGCCTTCGATGCTTTCCTCTTCTTCGGATTCCTCGTCGATCGCGACTTCTTCGTCGGACTCGCTCGCTTCTTCGCCTTCGTCGAAGATCTCCTCGCGGTCTTCGTCGAACAGGTCGAAGCCCTCTTCAGCCTCCGTGAAGGTCTCTTCCTCGTCCTCGCCGTACAGATCCTCGTCGTCGAGGTCGTCGTCGTCGTTGATGATGCGCGGACGCTTGGCGCCGCCCGTGACCGGATCGTCGGAGCGATCGACCGGATACCAGCGCTTCAGGCCCCAGACATTGCTGCCGACGCACGCGAAGCGGCCGTCGATATTAATCTCTGTATACACCTGCGCGATAAATTCGTTGATTTGCTCGGGAGAGAATCCCCGCAGCTTGGCAATCTCCATCATGAGATCCCGGTAATAGAACGGCGTATTAGCCGCCTTGAGCACCTCGAAGGCCAGGTCGACCATCGGCATCTCCCGGATCTTCTCGGCGTCGAACTTCAGGACGTATTCAGCGCTCACGCTCTAAGTCCCCATCCTCTCTGTATGTTAAACGTTCTTATACCCCTCGGGCGTCAACCTTTAGTTAACCGCATTTGCCGTCAAAATGCAAGTACGGCGGCCTGCGGCGAAGGCTTAACGGCGATCGCCTTCCTGTGCTTTTATTCGCCAATTTCCGCGGGAACGATGCGTAGGTTGAGCGTTTTGCGCTGCCGCGGGCTTGTCCTTCGCCATGCGGACGCCATTAAGCGAAGGCGCCTCGGATCCGCGCCTTCGCTTAACCGACTGTACCCTTCCGCGCTCCTCGGGAGGAGGAACCTACATGGGTGCGAGAGTCTCTCCGGGGAAACTCCCACTTCATATTATGTGGCGGGAACCGAATTGACACCGCTTGTCGCCCAATTTAGCATTCCCGGGCCATACTCCCAAGCTTTGCTCCGCCGGTGTACATAGTATGGGGAATCTAAGCCGGGAAGGAGGCCAGCACATGGACACGAGCGCTCTCCTTCGCCTCCTCCGCCGCCTGCTCGCCGACGGCGGGGAGCGTGGCGCCAGAACGATCGTACGGTTCGCGAGGCATGAGGACGGCCGCCAATTCCTCGCGAAGCTGGCCGCCAGGCGGACGAGCGGCGCCGCGCTGCGCGCCGCTCGTCCGATCCGGGTCATCGGCGGCTTCAGCCTCCCGCTGCCCGCCGCCTCTCTAATCCCTCTGCTGGATTACGGCTGCGTGCTCGAGGAAGACCGGAGCGTCCAGATCAGCCGCGCGCTCCCGAGGCCGATCGTCCGCGCGGACAGCAAGATGGACATCCCTTGGGGCGTTCGGCGCATCCGCGCGCCGCAGGCCTGGAGCCGCACGACGGGGCAGCGGGTCAAGGTCGGCGTGATCGACACCGGCGTCGACTTCGGTCATCCCGACCTTCGCCACGCCCTGAGCCGCGGCATTAATCTCCTGCAGCGAGCGTCGCTGCCGCACGACGACAATGGGCACGGCACGCACATCGCGGGAATCATCTCCGCGGCCAACGCCTCGCGCGGCATGATCGGCGTGGCGCCGCGAACGGAGATACACCCGGTCAAAGCGTTCGATGCGGACGGCTCCGCGTACGTGTCCGATATCATCCTCGGGATCGAATGGTGCGTCCATCACGGCATAGATATCGTGAACATGAGCTTCGGCATGCCCAACCGGAGCGAGGCGCTGCTGAAAGCGGTGGAGAGCGCGCACAAGGCCGGCGTGCTCATCGTCGCCTCATCGGGCAACGACGGCAGGAAAGGCCGGATCGACTATCCGGCCGGCTTCGGGCGCACCGTCGCCGTCGGAGCGCTCGACCGGCGCGGCCGGGTCGCGCGCTTCACGAACCGCAGCGCCGCCATCGACATCTACGCCCCCGGCGCGAAGGTCGATTCCGCCTGGCCGAACGGCCGCCGCCGCGTCATGAGCGGCACGTCGATGGCGACCTCGCACGTCACCGGCGCGGTAGCGCTGCTGCTGGCGCTCCGGCCGGGGCTGTCCCCGGGCCGGATCAAGGATATTCTGCGCCGGTCCGCGAGGCCGCTTGGATACGACAAAGCTCCCCCAGGGAGCCGGGGAGCTGGATGTTCTGCGCATGCTGGAGGTTGCCGGCGACTTGTCGGCCGGGACATCCGGGATTGCGGCGCGCAATAAAGACTAAGAGGCACTGCGCGAAATAACGGTGCTGCGCGCCGCTATTCGCTCAGTATCGTAGCCGCGAAATAGAAATAACGGCGCTAGGCACCGTTATTCCAGCGATATCGTTTCCCGCAGATTACATCTGCTCCGGCGCGGATACGCCGATCAGACGCAAACCGTTGGCCAGCGCGTGGCGAAGCGCGGCCAGCAGTTGCAGGCGCGCCTGGCTCTGCGCGGCGTCCTCGGTGATGACCCGCTCCGCGCGGTAGTAGCTGTGGAACAGCGCGGCCAGCTCGTACACGTAGCGCACGATGTGGTGAGGCGCGTAGTCTTTCGCCGAATCGGCGACGACGGCGGGGAACTCGCCCATTTTGCGCAGCAGATCGTATTCGTGCTCGGTCGCGAGCAGCTCCAGGTTCGCTTCCGCCACCGGAAGCACGGCGACGCCTTGTTCCTCCGCCTGGCGGAAAATGCTGCAAATGCGCGCATGCGCGTACTGCACGTAGAACACCGGATTCTCGTTGGACGTCGAAACGGCGAGGTCCATGTCGAAGTCCAGGTGCGTATCCATGCTGCGCATCGTGAAAAAGTAGCGGATGGCGTCGACGCCGACTTCGTCCATCAGGTCCTCGATCGTGATCGCCTTGCCCGTACGCTTCGACATTTTCACTTTTTCGCCGTTCTGGAACAGGCTGACCATCTGCGCGATCAGCACCGTCAAGCGCTGCGGGTCGTGGCCGAGCGCCGCCATCGCCGCCTTGACGCGCGGAATGTATCCGTGGTGGTCGGCGCCCCAGATGTTGATCAGCTCGTCGAAGCCGCGCGCGAACTTGTCCATATGATAGGCGATGTCCGGCGTCAGGTACGTGTAGCTGCCGTCGTTTTTGACGAGCACGCGGTTCTTGTCGTCCCCGAACGCCGTCGTATTCAGCCACACCGCGCCTTCCTCTTCGTACACGTGACCTTGCGCGCGCAGCGCTTCAAGCGCGCCTTCGACCTTGCCCGTCCGATAGAGCGAAGTCTCGCTGTACCAGCTGTCGAAGCTTACGCCGAACCGGCCGAGGTCGCGCTTGATCTTGTCCAGCTCGCGCTCGAGTCCGTAGCTGCGGAAGTAATCGAAGCGTTCTTCGTCCGTCTTTTCCAGCAGGCGCGCGCCTTCGCGCTCCGCGAGCTCCTTGGCGAAGCCGACGATATCCTCGCCGTAATAGCCGTCCTCCGGCATCGCCGCGTCCTCGCCCAGCGCCTGGCGGTAGCGCGCCTCGATGGAGCGGGCCAGGTTATTGACCTGGTTGCCGGCGTCGTTAATATAGTATTCGCGCGAAACGTCATAGCCTGCAAACGCCAGCACGTTGCACAGCGCATCGCCGACCGCGGCGCCGCGCGCGTGGCCGAGATGCAGGCTGCCTGTCGGATTCGCGCTGACGAATTCGACCTGCACCTTGCGTCCGCCGCCGGCGTCCGTACGGCCGTATCCCCCGCCCTGCTCAAGCACGGATGCGACGACGGGCAGCAGATACCGCTTGTCCATGCGGAAATTGATGAAGCCCGGACCCGCGATTTCCGCGGACGTGACGTTCGCCTTCGCCTTGTCCAGGTTCTCGATGATCGCGGTCGCGATCTCGCGCGGATTTTTCTTCGCGATGCGCGTCAGCTGCATGGCCGCGTTGGTGGCCAGGTCGCCGTGAGCCTTGTCGCGAGGCACTTCGATGACGATCGCCGGCACCTGCTCCCGCTCCACGACCCCCGCCTTGACCGCGGCGTCCGCGATCGCTTCCTTTAACACTTCGTATGTCTGCTCCAGCACGTTCATGACCCTATTCCTCCCGTATATCCAGTCCGATCTCGAACCGGCCCATCTCCTGATCCTCGCTGCGCATATCGTAGCGCCAGAACAGCGTGCCCCCGGCATCCGTCAGCGCCGCAGCCAGCTCGTGCGTGAACGCCTCCACGGCCATCGGGCCCTGCGGCAAGCGCACCGCGCCAGGCGTCGCCGCCCCCAGTCGAAACGTCTGCTCGACGCCGATCTCGCCCTGTCGCACGACGCGCACGTCGCCTTTCAGGATCGAGACCGTCATCGCGTCCGGGCACCGCAGCACCCAGCCCGTCGCCATCCGGAACCACTGGCCCGTCAGCCGCTCCTCCGCCCATTCCCCGGATTCGCCGCCCTGCCGGCTGCGGAACACGACCGTCACGCGCCTGTAGTCCGGCATTCCGATCCGCTCCCGTCTGTCCGATTGTCTGTTATTACTATATACACAACGCTCTTTGAATTCAACGACGGCGGGCGCTTGCCCCTCTTGCCCCCGCCGCCTCGGCATGCTATGATATGGGCCAATATCCGATCGACGATGAACGGGAGAGTACCGGATCGCATAGCCGTACCAGAGAGCCGGAAGGGTGGGAACCGGCACGGCGGGATCTTCGGGAAGCGGACCCGGGAGTCGGTCGCCCGGACCGGCGCGGCGCCAAGCCGCAAGTCCGTTAGTAGGGCGATCCGGCCTTGCGGCCGTTATCCGTTTGAGCGGCGTCCCGCGCAGTCCATCTGCAAGGGCGCTATAAGAATGGTACCGCGGACACACCTCCGTCTCTTGATGAGACGGAGGTTTTTTGCGTCCGGATGGACGCATGCGTATTGATGCGTTCGGCTTGATGCGTTCGGCTTGATGCGTTCGGATCGATGCATGCGTATTGATGCGTTCGGCTTGATGCGTTCGGATTGATGCATGCGTATTGATGCGTTGTGATTGACGCGCGCGGATCTAAGCGAAGGAGGACATCGACATGCTGTTGGAACAAGCCGCAGCGCTGCTGCAACCCCACGTACCGTTAGAAAAGGAGGCGCTGCTCCGCCGGCTCGAGACGCCTCCGGAGCCGCACCTCGGCGACGTCGCATTTCCTTGCTTCGTCCTGGCGAAGCAGCTCCGCCGCGCGCCGTCCGCGATCGCCGCGGAGCTCGCCGACGCAGTCGCCGCCGACGCTCATGGCGTCCGCGCCGAAGCTGCGAGCGGGTACGTCAACCTGTTCTTCGATCCCGCCGTCTGGCTGGGCCGGATCGTCGACGCCGCCCTTGAACCCCGCTTCGGGCGCAGCGACGAGAGCCGCGGCCGACATGTCGTCATCGACATGTCCTCGCCAAACATCGCCAAGCCGCTTGGCGTCGGCCACCTGCGCTCCACCATGATCGGCAACGCGCTGGCCAACCTTTACCGGGAGACCGGGCACGCAGTCACGACCGTCAACCACCTCGGCGATTGGGGCACTCAGTTCGGCAAGCTGATCGTGGCCTACGGCCGTTGGGGCGGCAAGTCGGCGCTGGAAGCCGATCCGATCGGGGAAAGCCTGCATCTGTACGTTCGCTTTCACGAAGAAGCCGCGAAGAAGCCGGAGCTAGAGGACGAGGCCAGGGAAGCCTTCCTGCGGCTCGAGCAAGGGGACGAAGAAACGACGGCACTCTGGCGCTTTTTCGTCCAAGCGAGCATGAAGGAGTTCGAGCGCGTCTACGCGCGACTCGGCGTCCGGTTCGACGAGGTGCTCGGCGAGAGCTTTTACAACGACAAGCTGGCGCCCGTGCTGGACCGCCTCCGCGCGCAAGGGCTGCTCGAGGAGAGCGACGGCGCGCTCGTCGTCAGGCTGGACGAGGAAGGACTGCCGCCCTGCCTGATCCTCAAGAAGGACGGCGCCACGATTTACCCGGTCCGGGATTTGGCGACCGCGATATACCGCAGGCAAGTTATGAAGGCGGACCGGCTGCTGTATGTCGTCGGCGCGGAGCAGCAGCTGCATTTTAAGCAAGTGTTCGGCGTGTTGGGGAAAATGGGAGAGCCGTGGACGGGAGACTGCGAGCATGTGCCGTTCGGGCTGATGACCGTGGAGGGCAAGAAGATGTCCACCCGCAGGGGAAAGGTTGTCTTCCTGGACGAGGTGTTGGACGAAGCGGTGCGCAGAGCGCGCGAGATCATCGCGGCCAAAAGCCCGGACCTGCAGGACGCGGACCATGTCGCCGAAGCCGTCGGCATCGGCGCGGTCGTGTTCGGCGACCTGAAAAACCGCAGGCTGCTGTCCGTGGACTTTAAGCTGGAAGAGGTCGTCAGCTTCGACGGCGAGACGGGGCCTTACGTGCAGTATACGCACGCGAGAATCGCCAGCTTGCTGCGCAAGGGCGGTTTCGAACAGCACCCCGGGCAGGACGGTGCGAACGGTGCGCCGCGTGCGGCGGACGAACGCGTCGATATGGCGGATGCCGCTTGGGTTTGCGCCAAGCGGATCACGCAGTGGAGCGCCGCCGTGCGCGAGGCGGTGCGGGACAACGAGCCATCGGCCGTGGCGCGTTACCTGCTGGAGCTGGCGCGCGACTTCAACCGCTTCTATCACGACGGCAAGGTAATCCAGCCGGACGACGCGGCAGCCACGCAGGCGCGCTTGCGATTGTCGGCGGCGGTCGGCCATCTGCTGGGACGCGGCTTGAAGCTGCTGGGCATCGCCGCGCCGGAGCGGATGTAAATCGGGGCGGCGATGCCCCTCGGAGGCAGCTGCCCGAGATTGCCGAATTAATCGGCTATTTCGGGCTTCGCCTAGCCCAAGCACACCCGTTAGCCGATATAATCGGCTATCTCGGGCCTCGCCAAGCCCCAAGCTCCGCCGTTAGCCGATATAATCGGCTATCTCGGGCCTCGCCAAGCCCCAAGCTCCGCCGTTAGCCGATATAATCGGCTATCTCAGGCTTCGCGAAGTCCCAAGCTCCGCCGTTAGCCGATATAATCGGCTATCTCGGGCCTCGCGAAGCCCCAAGCTCCGCCGTTAGCCGATATAATCGGCTATCTCGGGCTTCGCGAAGCCCCAAGCTCCGCCGTTAGCCGATATAATCGGCTATCTCAGGCTTCGCGAAGCCCCAAGCTCCGCCGTTAGCCGATATAATCGGCTATCTCGGGCCTCGCGAAGCCCCAAGCTCCGCCGTTAGCCGATATAATCGGCTATCTCGGGCTTCGCCAAGCCCCAAGCTCCGCCGTTAGCCGACTAAATCGGCTATCTCGGGCTTCGCCAAGCTCCAAGCATCGCCGTTAACCGATAAAATCGGCTATTTCGGACCCTCCTTGCCCGCAGGCTCCAATTGGCTAAGAAACGTGACATAATAGCCGGAGTTAGCGCCCTTTGCGCTTATCGGCCAGTCCGGTATGTAGCGGAGTTAGCGTTAACGCCTTTTGGCGCTTATCGACACATTTCCGAGCGTTGCGGCGGCGGCGTTAGCGTCCAGAAGCGCTTATTTCCGGCATCAGGCTGCGCTTGGCAGGCACGTTAGCGTCCAGAAGCGCTTATCTCGGCCGCACACTGCAGCACTCTAACGAAGAAGCCCGGAACGCGATACGTCTTACGACGCTCCCGTCCAGGCTTTTGCTTGCCAAACCCTATCCCTTCATCGCTTAGCGAACCCGCGTTTCCGTCAACTGGAACTGCCCGACCAGCTGCCGGAGGAACGCGGTAATGCCTTCGACGCCGTGCGACGTATGCCGGACGCCGACGATCTCTCCGAGCAGCACCTGCACCTTGGTCTCGACCTCGGCCGAGATGGCGCGGTTCTCCTTGCTGACGTCGGCGATTTTCTCCATCAGGGCGACGACTTCGTCCACGACCTGCGTCTTCATGGCATCCTCCGACTTCGCCGCTACGAGCGTCTTGGCTGCAACGGAGACCAGCTCCGTACCTTCGTCGACCACGCGCGTGCCTTCTTCCATCGAGGCGGAGGCAAGCTTCGCGTGGTCGTATATTTTGGCCACGATGGCGTTGACTTCCTCCGTCGAGCGCCGCGTGGAGTCGGCCAGCTTGCGGATCTCGCCGGCGACGACGGCGAATCCGCGCCCGTGCTCGCCGACGCGCGCCGCCTCGATGGAGGCGTTCAGCGCGAGCAAATTAGTCTGCGCCGAGATCTCCTCGATAACGGCGAGCACGCTGCGAATCTCGGCCGCCGTATCCATGAACAGCCGGATCGTGCCATTCGTCTGCGCGACGCGGTTCGAGATCTGCGACATCTTGCCGCCGATCCGCTCGACTTCGCCCTGCGCGAGCTCGATCTGCACCGCGGCCTTCCGCTCTAGCTTGGCTAGCGTCTCCCGCATCTCGCCGGCCACGTCCTTGGCGACGTCGATATCCTTCAACTGGCGGCGTAGGCTGCGGATCATGTCGTGGATGCGCTCGCTGACCCGCTCGGTCGAGCCGGCCGTGGACGCGGCGGTCTCGTACATGAGCCGCTGGCTGCTGGATACGTCCGATGCGGCAAGGCGCACCTGCAGCATAATGCCCTCGAGCGAATCGATCATATTGTTGATCCATTTCGCCAGGTCCCGGATCTCGTCGTCGTCGTAGTCGGCCGTTCGTATCCGCTGCGTCAGGTCGCCCTTGCCTTCGGCGTTGATCCGGATGAACTTGCTCAGGCTGCGCAGCGGCTCGGAGACGCGGCGATCGCTCCGGCGCTGCACCAGCGCGATGCCCGCCCAGCCGGCAATCAGCGACAGCGCAAATTCGCAGACGGCGGTCCATCCGGGGGATGCTTCGGCGGCGAGAAATCCGACGAGCGCGGCTGATACGGCAGAGAAAGCGATAACGCCCAGCCACAGCGGCTTCGCAAGTCGCACCGACACGCTGCGAATCCGGTACACTTCCTCCAGGTCGCCCTCGCACATCATGCCCCAACGGTCCGGACAATGCGGGAGCTCGAAGGTCACCCCTTTGCCGATAACGGGAATATGGCGGTAATCCGAGTAGCCGGGAAATTCGACGAACAGGTTGCTGCCGTTGCGGATCGTGCTCTCGACGCCCGGATGAAGCTGCCCGGTGGCCGGATCGGTGAACACAAGCTCGAGCTCGGTGTGCTCCTTGACGGACACGACGCCCCAGTCGGTGGCGACCCCGTCCTTCAGGTTTTCGCCGTGGGTGAAGGTTCTGTCCTCGAACCGGCTGCGCGACAGCGCGGTGCCCGGCCCGATATGCGTATTAAGCGCAGGCTTCGCCATGAACAGGTAGTTGTCTCCGGAGTCGGGATAGACATGGCCGGATTCGCGCTGGATGAGATCCCCGATGACGTCGTTCGGCACTCTTCCGCACAACGCCCCTTTCCACGCTCCGCTCTCTGCGAGCGGCAGAATGAAGAGCAGGGTCATCTTGTCGTGAAACGCGGACGAACGGGCTCCGATCTCCTCCGTCATCGGATCGGGGTAAGGACCGAAAAGGCAGGGACGCGCGCCGGCGCCGCCCCCCTTCGCATAGTCCATGCCCGACGCGAAACCCGCGCCAATTCCGTAATTCCGCCCCTCGTGGGAAAGATGCGTCGAATAAACGACCGTCCCCGCGGCGTCGGTCAGAAAAATCTCGGTAAAGTCCATCGCGCGCGTATACGCCGAGCCGATCAGCTTTTCTATCGTCTCGCGGGCAGCCCCGCCGCCCGAATGCGCCGGACCGCCTTCTTGCGATCGAAGCTGCTCCAGCAGCCGCTCCAGGTGACGCCAATAATCCGTCGTCCAGTCCTTCAGAAGCTGCATTCGCGTCTCCGCGATCCCTTCGAAGATCTCCTCGATATCGCGTTTCAACCGCTTGTTCAACCTGTACGACCACCATAACGGAAGTCCCTTTTTTAAACCCGAGCCAGTCGAACATCCCGCCACCCCTTTTTCCTATTTATATGTAAGTAATAATAACATCTAAAATTACAAATTTCCTCCGTTTTCCGAATATTCGCAATTAAATTTTGATAAATGTTAGTTTTTATAACGCATTCTAGGTTTCGAGCATGCAAAAAAGCCCACCTCTATAATGAGCTGCACCCCTTAGAATGGACATTGAGAAAAACCCTCTCAATGACGATCTATTCTAGGGGGGTGCTTTCGTTATGGCGAAAAAAGGGCAGAAGTTGCTTACTTACAGTTTTGAAATGAAAAAGAGAGCCGTGGAAATGCGACTTCAAGGAATGACGAAGCAGCAAGTGGCCGACAAGCTGGGGATCGTTGATTTAGATCGTTTAAAAGTATGGTTGAGACGTTATAAGCAGATGGGCGAGTTTGGGCTTATGGATGGGCGTGGGAAACGGAAGCAATACAGTGATGAGGAGCGTTACGTCAAGCGATTGGAAATGGAGAATGCTGTCCTAAAAAAAGTGGTTGGCCATTACGAAGGCGGAGGTGTATCAGAGAAATACCGGCTCGTCCATGAATTGCGTGGAAGCTTCAGCGTTACAGCGCTTTGTAAAGAAGTAGGCGTCTCGCGGAGCGGTTATTACGACTACCTGGACCGGATGAACGAGGATAAGGACGCGGAATCTAAGGCGCTTATCCAGAAGACTTACACGCGTTACAACGGCATTTACGGCTACCGGCAAGTGCAGCTTTTCCTACATCAGGACCACGGTGTATGGATGAATCATAAGAAGGTATTGCGACTGATGCAAGAAATTGGGTTGAGCGCTAGAATACGCCGAAAGTACCGTCACCACGCGCGTACTTGGAACACGGGCGACCGCGTCGTGAAAAACGTCTTAGCGCGCAAATTCGAAGCGGATGCACCGAATCAAAAGTGGGTAACCGACGTCACCCAATACCGCGTAGGAAACGAATGGCTATATTTGTCCGCTATTAAAGATTTGTATGACAACTCCATTGTGGCGTACCACATGAGTGAGCGCAATGACCTAGAACTTGTGCTCACGACCTTTAAGAAGGCCTTTAAAGGGAAGAAGGACGTGGCCGGAATGGTCGTTCACAGCGACCAAGGATCCCAGTACACGTCCTACAAATACCACGACATGCTGCCAAAGGTTGGCGCCCAAATCAGCATGTCTCGCCGAGGCAATTGTTATGACAACGCCTCAATGGAGAGCTTCTTCTCCCATTTGAAGACAGAAGCACTCTATCCTTATCATATTCGATCCGTTCAAGAAGCACAAAGACGAATTAAAGCTTATATTCATTTTTATAACAACCGTCGACCGCAAAGAAAACTAAACAAGCTGACCCCGGCTCAATACCGGAACCAGCTTGTGGGGTAGGGCTTTTCTTACATGTCCGCTAAATGGGGTCTTGACCATAAGGAGATGGGCTTTTCCGAACAGGGCCGATACCCGATTACTTGGTCAGATCCTCGACGAACTTCGGCAGCGCGAAGGCCGCGTGATGCAGGCGAGGCGTGTAGTACTTCGTGTCGAGCTCCGGCAGCTTGGACGCATCGACCTGGAGCGGATCGTGCTTTTTTGCTGCCCATCGTGAATGTCCACAAGCCGCTCGGGTACGTCGGGATGTTTGCCGTGAACACGCGCACGATCGGGAACACTTCCTTGACGTCGCGGTTTACGCTTTGGATGAGATCCGCCTTGAACCAAGGGTTGTCCGTCTGGGCGACGAACAGGCCCTCTTCCTTCAGCGACTCGTAGATGCCCTGGTAGAAGCCGCGCGTGAACAGATGCGCCGCGGGGCCGACCGGTTCGGTCGTATCCGCCAGAATGACGTCGTACGTGTTTTTATGATCGAGAATGTGCTTGAAGCCGTCGTTCACCTGCACGTCGACCCGCGGATCTTCAAGCTTGCCGGCGATCGAAGGCAGATACTGCTTGGAATATTCGATAACCTTGCCGTCGATGTCGACGAGGACCGCTTTTTTCACCTTCGGATGCTTCAGCACTTCGCGGATGACGCCGCCGTCGCCGCCGCCGACGACCAGCACCTGCTCCGGATTCGGATGCGTGAACAGCGCGGGATGCGCGACCATCTCATGGTATACGAACTCGTCCTTGACGGTCGTCATGACCATGCCGTCCAGCACCAGCATGTTGCCCCACTCTTCCGTCTCGATCATGGCCAGTTCTTGAAAGTCGGTTTGCTCATGTACGTATGTTTGCTTGATCTTCGCCGTAATGCCGAAGTTTTCGGTCTGCTTTTCGGTGTACCACAATTCCATGGAGGACATGGGATCCCTTCTTTCCTGTCGGATTCGACTAAACAAGTTGTATTATAGGGGATCGTGCGCAAAATGCAATGCGGATTAGGAAAGGGCGCGGAATAAGAGAGAGCCGACTTTTCCATAATAAGGGGTGAGTATGTTCGGAATGTCACGTTAAACGTCGACCTGTGTCAGACGATAAGCGGATTCGCTCGGCGCGATGCCCGCAAAATTCGCATATGGCGCAAAGGAGGGTTCGAATTGGATATGCACTCGGAAAAGAGGGCGGCCGGCCGGGAGAGCGGAGGCCCTCCCTTGCATGCGGAAACGTCTCTACGTCCGAAACGGCCGCAACGACCTGAACGGGCCGGCGGCGGCAAAGGGCGCAGATTCGGCTGGCGAATGGCGCTCGGCATCGCCCTACTGCTGCTCGCAGGCGCAGTCGCCGCTGCCGAGCTGGCGCTCCGGTTCGGCAGCCTGCCGATGGCCGAGCTGCCCCAGTCGACCCGCATTCTCGACATGGACGGCCGGGTGCTGTCCTCTCTGCAAGGCGGCGTCAACCGCAGGACGGTGGCGCTGCGCGACATCTCGCCCTGGCTGACGAAGGCGACGCTGGCGGTCGAGGACCGCCGGTTCTATTCGCATTCGGGCGTCGACCTGCGCGGACTCGCGAGGGCCGCTTGGGTCGACGCGCGCCATCTGTCCCGCGAGCAGGGGGCCAGCACGCTGACGCAGCAGCTCGCCCGCAACCTGTATCTGAGCCACGAGCGCACCTGGACCCGCAAAGCCAAGGAAGCCTGGTACGCGGCCATGCTGGAGCGCAAGTACAGCAAGGACAAGATTCTCGAGATGTACCTGAATCAAATTTATTACGGAAACGGCGTCTACGGCGCCGAAGCGGCGGCGCAGCTCTACTTCGGCAAGCCCGCCGCCTCCCTTAGCCTGGCGGAGAGCGCCCTGCTCGCCGGGATCCCGAAGGGACCGCGCTACTATTCGCCTTATACGCGGTTGCCCCAGGCGCTTCAAAGGCAGCGCATCGTGCTGCAGTCGATGGAGGACAGCGGCGCGATCGATGCGCAGCAGCGGCGACAGGCGCTGTCCGAGAAGATCGTCGTCCGGTCGATGCCGGACAATCGCGGACAGAGCGCGCCCTACTTTACGGATTACGTTAGGAAGCTCGCGGCAAGCAAGCTCGGCATTGAGGAGCGGCTGCTCAACGAGGGCGGACTGCAAATCTATACGACGCTCGACAGCCGGATGCAGCGCGAGGCGGAAGCGGCCGTCGAGAAGCAAATGCCGAAGAACAGCCAACTGCAGGCCGCGCTCGTCTCGATCGATCCTGCGACGGGATACATCAAGGCGATGGTCGGCGGCCGCCATTACGTGGACAATCCTTACAACCGCGTCTTCGCCGCCACGCGCCAGCCGGGCTCCTCCTTCAAGGCGGTCGTCTATGCGGCTGCGCTCGAGAGCCGCGCCGTCACTGCCGCGACGACTTTTCGCAGCGAGCCGACCGTCTTCTATTATGACGACTATCGCAAAGCGTACCGGCCGAGCAACTACAACGACCGCTACTTCGGCGCGGACATCGGTCTGCGCCAGGCCATCGGCGCCTCGGACAATATTTTCGCGGTTCAGACGCTCATGAAGACCGGTCCCGAGACGGTCATCGCGATGGCGCGCAAGCTCGGCATCGCCGCCAAGATGGACGCCGTGCCGTCACTCGCGCTCGGGACGTTCCCGGTGAGCCCGTACGAGATGGCGTCGGCTTATGCGGTGTTCGCCGCGGGCGGCGTGAAGCGGGAGCCGACGGCCATCCTGCGCATCGCGGACAGCGCCGGGCACACGTTGTACGAAGCGCGTCCGAAAGCGGAGCAGATCGTGTCGCCCGCGCTCTCCTACGTGCTGACCGACCTGCTGGGCAGCGTGTTCGAGCCTGGCGGCACCGCACGGCGCGTCGCCCATCTGCTGCACCGGCCGACGGCGGGCAAGTCGGGCACGACGAGCTCCGACGCCTGGTTCGTCGGCTACACGCCGGACCTGGTCACCTCCGTCTGGGTCGGCTACGACAAAGGACGCGCGATCACCTCCAGCGAAGCGCACCGGGCGGCCCCGATCTTCGCCGAATATACGGAGGCCGCGCTGGCCGGCGTTGCGCCGCACGCCTTCGCGATTCCGGAGGGCGTCGTCTCGGCGGACATCGATCCCGCGTCGGGACTGCTCGCCTCCGCGGCCTGTCCGGCGCGCGTGCGCGCGGCATTTCTGGCCGGCACGGAGCCGACCGGCACCTGCGGCGAAGATCCGGAGGCCACAGCGAAGGACGGCGGCGGCCCGCAGTCTCTCTGGAGCAAGATACGCGGGTGGTGGAAGAGCTGAGACACTGACGAAGTGCGGACCCCCGCACAGCACGCCGCGCTAAAACAAAAAACTGCCCAGGCTCGCGCAGGAAAATTCCCGCGACCTAGGCAGCTTTTTTTATGCTGCGACGATAATTAAGCCAGCTGGTCCTTCAGCGCCTCTGGCGAGCGGTCCCACCACTCGTAATTGTGCGATTGCAGCAGCCGGCGGAGCGCCGCCTTGTCCTCGTCGCCCAGCTCCTCGAGCAGGAACTTGCGCTTGATCGCGCGGTCCATGCGGTTCACGTGCTCGGCCAGCACCTTCCAGCCGCGCCTCGCTTCGGTATCGATCAGCATCTCGCAGGCAGTCGCGCCCCCGTAGAAGCTGCCCCGCTCGTCGCGGTCGACGGCGACCCAGACGATCCACACCTGGCGGCCGTTCGGGACGTTTTCTTTTTCCGGCGAAAACTTGATGCCCTTCTCCACTTTGCTCTTCGCATGCATCGCGCCTACATCGATATAGGCCTCGCCGCCGTCGATAATGACGGGCGATACTTGGCTCAGATCGATGGTCCCCGCGCCAAAGCCTTTATGTTCTTTACTGCTCACTACATTCAGCGCCAGCTTCTTTTTTTCCGGCTTGGGCTGCTGTTCGTTCGCATTCGTGTCCACGACTCATCCTCCATCCTTTTCGCTAATCCTTATTTTATCGAAAAGCAGGGCAAAAAGCACCACGCGGCGCCCTCTCCTCCAGCCATGCGATCGGTTGCAGCAGTTACGCACCAGGCTCATCCAAGCCCCCGCCCGATACCCGCCTCGCCCGCGCGCCAAAAAGCCGCCCGCCGCATCTTCCGCGGCAAGCGGCTTCCTTTCCTTAGATATCGTCGCTTGGCGTCGTCGGTCCTTCCGACTCCGTCAGATTCTTCTGCGCGACCGGCTTGCCGCTCGCGTCCGCGAGCGTCGCAAGCTCGGGCACAAACGCGCCGTAACGGTACGTATAGGTCGTTCGCAGCCAGCCGATGGCCGTCCGTCCGTCCCCCGACTCGCCCGAGACGCGTTGCACCGCGACGATCTCCCCGGATGCGATCTCGTAGGAAGTCACCGGGTCGACGGTCGCTCCCCTTGCGGGAACGCCCGGGATAACGCCGCTGATCCCGCTTGCCGGATCGGTCAGCCTGACGCCTCCGCCAGCGGTTTCCTTCAGCTCGTAACGCTGCGCCAGATCCGCGATCGTGAAGGCCGGATCCGTCACGTCGAACAACAATCTGAATCCTTTCGCGCCGTCGTAAACGCTAAGTCCCGTCCCGGCCTCGACCTTCGCAGCCTTGCGGTAGACTAGCAGCTCCGGTACGCCGTCGCCGGTGACGTCCTTGAACTTGACCTCGGGCTTCTTCAAGTAATCGATCTCGGCCGCCTGCATGAAGGCGAACCGAAGCGTGCCGTCCGTCAGTACTCGCCATCTGACCGGACGTCCCGCTTCGTCCAGATCGGCTTGGATATCGATCCCTTGCCTGAGATTCAGCGTCTCGGCCAACGCGGGATCGTGATTCGTATATACGGTTTCCGTGCGCGCGATCGGCAGCGTCCCGCCGCCTGATACGCCGCCGGCCAAGGGAGGCCCGGCGAAAGCTATGGATGGGATTCCCGCGAACGCGGCGGCAGCCGTGCCTGCCGCGATCAAGCGGAGCGTGCGATGAATGGGGTTCATGACCATCCCTCCTTCTATAATAGTTGTACCCATTCTATGTAGAGGAACAACCGGATAGACCGGCTTGTCCTTCGCGTACACGGCTCCGAGTCTCGGGCGGCAGGCGAATTTCAATTATTTGGGACAAAGATATAATCCGCGGACAACCCACATATACATCTGCTAGACGCTTGTCAACGGGAGGGTTACCGTCATGCCCCAACGCCCCATCTATCGCATCGCCGCGCTCGCGGTCTCCGCCGCCGTGCTGCTCGGCTCAGCCAGCTTCGGATTCGATGCCGCCTGGCAATCCCAGTTCACCCTGCCCGCCTATGCCGCACAGGACCCGCTGAACGCCGCCTCCCGGGAGTCCGGCGATTCGGCCGGAGCCCCTGCGGCCAACCCTGAAGCCGATCCCGCCGCCGCGGCACCCGCCGGCGCAGGCGCTTCCGACGGGCAGCACAGCGCGACTGCGGCGCCGCAGTCCCAGCCGTCCCCGATTCCTGCGCCGCAGCAGTCCGTCGCGCTCAGCAACCGGATCGTCGACTACGACATCTCGGTCAAGCTCCTGGACGGCGGCCAATTAGAAGGCGCGGAGACGCTGACTTGGAAAAACCCCGGACGCAAGCCCGTGACGGATCTGTACCTGCACCTGTATCCGAACGCCTTCGCGCCCGGCAGCACGTTCCTGAACGAATCGAACGGCCAGCTTCGCGGCGTGAAGATGACGCCGGGCAAGGACGGCGCCATGGCGCTGACCGAGCTGACGACGGAGGACGGCGAGACGCTGCTGCCGCGCCTTCGTTACGTCCAGCCGGACGACGGAAACGCGAAGGACCGGACATTGGTCTCCTTCCGCTTGCCGAAGGCCGTCGCGCCCGGGCAGAGCGTCACCGTCCGCATGAAGTTCGCCGTCAAGCTGCCGCAGGTATTCGCCCGCATGGGGCAGGCCGGGGACTTCGTGATGGCCGGCCAATGGTTCCCGAAGGTCGCCGCCTACGAGACGAACGGCGTCCGCGGACGCGCCTCGGAGGGTTGGGATCTCCATCAGTACCACGGCAATTCCGAGTTCTACTCGGACTTCGGCGTGTACGGCGTGAAGATCGACGTGCCCGAGGACCGCATCGTGGCGGCGACGGGGTTCCAGTACAAGCAGCCCGTCGTCAAGGACGGCCGCAAAACGTATCAGTTTTACGCCGAGGACGTGCATGACTTCTCCTGGTCCGCCTCCCCGGACTTCGTGACATCCGAGGACTCGTTCTCCTCGGCCGGCGTGCCTGGCGTACGAATCAAGCTGTACCTCGACCCGCTGCACGCGAAGCAGCAGGAGCGCTACATGCACGCCGCCAAGTCCGCGCTGGCCAAGCTCGGCGAATGGTACGGCGACTACCCGTATACGACGCTCTCCGTCATCATCCCTCCGGCCGACGCGGAAGGCGCGGGCGGCATGGAATATCCGACGCTCGTCACCGGCGCGGCAGCGAAGAACGACAACCCGGGCTACGAGCTCGAGCGCACGCTCGTGCACGAGATCGCGCACCAGTACTGGTACGGCATCGTCGCCTCCAACGAGTTCGAGGAAGCATGGCTGGACGAAGCCTTTACGTCCTACAGCGAGGATAAGCTCATGGCCGCCATCTACGGCGTCTCGGCTCGGACGCCGATCGAGTCCCTCTACATGACGAACCCGATGCCGCTCAAGCTGGACGCATGGGATTACGGCGGTTCGGATGCCTACGCGGAAAACGTGTATATTCGCGGCAAGCTCGTGCTCAAGGCGATCGAGTCCAAGACCGGGGAAAAAACGATGTCCAAGATCATGCGGACTTATTTTCAAAAATACCGCTTCAAGCACCCCGACAGCCAAAGCTTCCAGCGCGTGGTCGAAGCCGTCACCAAGGACGACTGGAAAGACTTCTTCCAGTCCTATGTCTACCGGGGGGGAATCGGCCGACTTCGCGGTCGCATCCATCCGCACGGAGCCGGACGGCGAGGGCGGTTATCAGTCCATCGTCCTGCTCACGAGGACCCAGGGCAGCCCGCAAGCCGCGACGGTGCAGTTCGGCTTCAAGGACGGCAAGACCGTCCGCAAAACCTGGGACGGCATCCAGAGCCACATACAGATCCGCCTGCAGTCGGCGTCGCCGCTGTCGTACGTGGCTGTCGATCCGATGCTCGACATCGTGCTCGACCACAGCCGCTACGACAATTTACTGAAGGCCGAAGCGCCCGCGCGCGAACGGACCAAGCTCGACGTGACGCTGGGGCAGCTGATCGACGCGATCGTCGGCAGCATGGCCTGGTGAAGGAGGGGGGAAGCGACATGAACGACGCGATCCGGCAAGGCTGGGAGACGACCAAGCGGCACAAATACGTGCTCGTCGCCTTGTTCCTCTATCGCCTGCTGTGGGGGGTTTTTCCTCTACCGGTTTATCGACTCGGTCGTGACTCCGCTCCTGGTTCGGTATCCGGACGAGCATCCGCTCGGCGAGGCGGCCAAGCAGCTGTTCGCGATCGAGGCTCAGTTCCGCCTGCTCAAGACCGATCTTGCCGACCGCACGCTGCTCATGCTGGGCGCCATGCTCCTTCTTCGCATGCTGCTCACGCCGATCTTGAACGCCGGGCTGTATTACTCCTTCGCTCACGCCGAAGATTATGGCGGCACCCAAGTGCTGCAGGGCATCCGGCGTTCGTGGAAAAGGGTGTCGCTGCTATACGGCGCAGAGAAGCTGATCGCTTTGGCTCCCGCGTTCTGGCTGATCCCGTTCGGAAGGAGCGCCTACCTGGAAGTGCCCAACGCCACGTCATGGCTCGGTCAAATGCTCCCTTACGCGGCGGGTTGGGCGCTCTGGATGCTGGCCGTGCACCTCCCCCTTCTTGTTCATGCAGTTCAGCGCCGCCGCCGGCGACAGCCCTTGGCAAGGCGCGCTCCGATCGGTTCGCCGCATGCCCCCCCTTGCTCGGCGTGACGATCCTGCTGCCGCTGCTCTCTCTGCTCGGCTCCGCCGCGGTATCGGGCGCCGCATGGATCTGGACCGGCTTGCTTGCGATCGCGCTGAACCAGGCGTTCCACTTCGCCAGGGCGATGATCGCGCTCTGGACGGCGGCCTGCCAGCATCGGCTATGGCAACGCGAAGAAGCTTGACCGGGATTCGGGTATTCGGCCCTGACCGGACACCAAAACCGTAAATAGGCGACGCTCGGTTCATCTTCCGATGATCCGGGCTTCGCCTATTTTTGCGATTGTTATTAATATCGAACGAGAGAGCGGCATAGACTACGATCATACTTCTAGCGACCGAAGACCTGTCGAAGACTTGCGCCCTCTTAATCTTTCTCATTTATTCATAGGCTTGGCCACTCGTCGCCCTGCAGCTCGCATCCCTTGCCACGCTTGGGTTTTTGGATGTCGCCAGCATATTCCTTTTTTATTTGGGACATTAAGGAATTCTAATCTTTAAGGAGCAGGAGTTGGGGCCTAAAAATCGAATTTCTAAAGCTAAGGTGCGAAAACTGCCGAATTCCCGCGCACTGGGAAACGGGGGAACCAGTCTTTACCGGGTGAATTGGCTTCGCCTCGCGCAGAAGCCATAGGGAACCTTCAACCGAACCCTCCAGCTAACCTCGTAGGCACTTGGAAGGAGCTTCTCGTTTTGCGTAAAGTTACTGTCCTCATTCTTGCTTTATCCTGCCTCCTGGCTTTCCAGTTGGGCAGCGCATCCGCGGCTTCCAAGCTTGACTCGACCGTCTCCAAGCTGATCGGCATCGATTACGATTACGGCGGCACGACGACCAGCGGCTTCGATTGCTCCGGATTCACGGCTTATGTATTCAAGAAGTTCGACGTCAAGCTGCCTCACTCGTCCAAGGGCCAATACGCCATGGGCAATAAGGTCGCTCGCGACGATCTTCGCCCGGGAGACCTCGTATTCTTCAACACGAGCGGCGAAGGCGTTTCCCATGTCGGCATTTATGTCGGGGACAACAAGTTTGCGCACTCGGCTTCGAAGGGTGTCACGATCTCGGATCTGGATGAAAAGTATTACGCGAAGCGCTATCTGGGCGCCCGCCGCGTAATGGACTCCGACACTTACACATCCGTGGCGATCGACCACGTGTAAGCTCGGCTGAAGTGGAATAGCTTAGGCAAAGACCCGCCCCCAAGCGGGTCTTTGCTGCTGCATGGAGTGAATGGAGAGGTTACTAAGATTGTACCCGTCCTCTCAGGGGCTTGAAACAGGCGTTGCGTAAAAGACGATCGAAAAAAAACGGGCTTTGGCGTTCTGCGCCAAAACCCGTTTTTTCGTCATGTTTTCCAAGGAAATTCCGCGCCGATTCGGTCGGCTTCCTCGGGCTTCACCCGGCCGCCGTAGCGGGCCCTGCCGTAAAGCTCGCCTAGCGGCCCGGACATTCTCGCCAGCCACCCGCGGGATGCCGTCTCCGCCGCGCGTCCTGAGGGAGCTTCGTTCAACCCGCGCCACTTTTCGATCGCCCCGATCGTCTCGGACGGCGTCAGCGATTCCCGGTGTGCGTATCCTTCCTGGATCGCGTCTGCGAGAACTGCGGCATACAGGCTTCTGACCCGGTCCTCCGCGGACATCGCCGTCCATTCCTCGCGACGAAGCGCGCGTCTTGCCTTCGACCGATTCCGCGCGAACAGTCTGCCCAGCAGCTTCTCCCCCTGAAGCAAGCTCTCGCGCTCTTCCGTGTAACCGAGATCTGTCTCGACCGGACGACGCCCTGCGAGAAGCCTGTCGTACCAAGCCGCAACGCGATCCACGATGCGCCGCCACCAGACGGCGTTTAGCAAATATCGCCGCGCCAGGCGATTGACGACGGCAAGCGCCAACAGCGCGAGCACGACGTAGAGCGCATATTCGAGCCAGATCCAGAACCGCCCCGTTCCTCCCTCCTGCGGCGGGAATACCGGCGGCGGCGCGGAAGGCTCAGGCTGGGGCGTCGGCTGGGGCGCGGGCTGGCCCGCCGGCACGAACGAGAGCAGCCAGCGGATGAGGCGCGCGACCTGCGGCCAGATCGGCAATCCCGCGAACGGGAGGAAGACCAGCACGACGATGATGCCCCACAACGCGAGATACCGCTTGCCCGCGACAGCGAGCCGTCTTGTAACCAAGCCTGCGTGTAGACCGGCTTCGGCCAGCGACTTGGCCTGCATAAAATAGAACGCCGCAGCCAGCCAAACGATGCCCGCCGAGAGCAGCAGCGGCTTCGCGTAGCCTGCGATGCCGAGCGGCGACGCGGCCGCGAGGACGATCGCGTGAAGACCGACAGCGACGGAGCAGCGAACGGTGCGCGCCCAGTCTAGCCGGGCGATCCACGACAAGATGCCGAGAGGCAGCAAAAGCCATAGCAGCCGCCAGTTTGCTGCGCATGCGGCGGCGGTTGATGCCGCGATCAGCGCGAGGTGAACGAGCGACGCCGGCAGTTTGCCGCGCAGCATGGCTGGCAGCGCTCGCCCGATCGCCGCGCTCAGCCAGGCGAGAGCGATCCAGCCGACCTTAGGGAGGGCGAGACCGGCCTGCGCATGGAGCGCCAACAGAAGCGGGTAAAAGGCCAACGCGTCAGCCAAACTTCGGATGATGAGCTTCATGACGCCCCTCCTGCCGCTTGGCGCGAAGATTGCCTATCCTTGTACAGCAACATGACTTCTACTCGATTACCCGCTTGTCGGAGCTGCCGCACGGCCAGCTCCTGCTTCGGCGTCAGGAAGGCGGTGATCAGCAGCAGATTCGCTCCGCGCATCCGTCCCTGGATCAGATCGCCTAACAGGTAGCCCAGTTCCAGCCGGACGACGGGCTCGAAGCCGGTCATCGCCTCGAGCAAGGCATGGAGCTGTCTGCGGCCTCGGGCAGGCTCGATCCGAAGAGGGACCGACTCGTCGCCCTGCACGCGGCCGTTGAAGATCACCCCTGCCCTGCCCCCGCTGTCGAGCGCCTGCTTGGCGACGGAAGCGGCGATGCTGACCGCTTCCTCGAACTGCTCGTGCGGGAGCCGCCTGTTCGTCGAAGCGTCGGCGAGCTCCGCGTTGAGCAGTACGGTCACGTCGCCGCCCACCATCGTCTCCCTGCGGTTGACGAGCAATTCGCCGGTTTTGGCGGTGGCGTTCCAATTCACCTGCTTCATGGCGTCCCCGCCCCGATAGGCTCTGACGCCCGCCGTATGGTAGTGATCCTCGCGAAAAGCGTCCGGCGAGCTGAGCGCGCTGTGCATCCATTCGCGCGCCGTACGAGGGAGCTCCCTGGCGCCGAGCAGCTTCGGATACACGGTAACCGCACAGTCCGACTCGACCTGAAGCGCCCCGCTCGTCATGCCCAAAAGATCCCCATGCGTGATCGTCAGCGTCTGAATCCGATATCGCCCCCGCTGCAAGCAGGTCACCTCATGACGCCGCACGAGCTTCGTATAGGGCCCTAGCGTGAACAAGCTCGCATGGTTTTGCAAGGTCTGGCCGACGCTCACCGCAAGATCCGACGTCTCCTTGCCGAATCTCAGCGCGGCAGGCATCTGCGTCTCGGCCCGCAGCCACGGGATCGGCAGCCACTTGGCATTGACGAGCCGCTCCTCCAGCCAGATTTTGTCCCCGGCGAACGCACGAGGCACGCTGAACCTGCGTTCGTAACGGATTTTGCGGAGCCCGCTCCAACCGAACAGCATCCGCTGCGCCATCGCGAGGACGGCGACAACGACGAGCAGCTTAATGATCGGCATGATCTATGCGTATACCGCATCCTGCTCGGCAGGCACCGCGGTCTTGTTCACGATCTCGCGCACGATCGCTTCGGCCCGGCCGCTGCCCGCCAGCGGATCGTGAAGGACCAGCCGATGGGCGAGCACGGGAACGGCCAGTGCCTTAACGTCCTCGGGCAGCACGAAGTCGCGCCCGCGAAGCAGCGCCCTCGCCTGTGCGGCGCGCATGAACTGAAGGCTCGCGCGCGGGCTCGCGCCGACGGCCGTATCTTCGCTGTCCCGCGTGGCGGAGACGATCGCGAGCATATAATGCAGCACGTCGTCATGGCAGCGCACATGTTGGAGCGCTCCCTGAAGCTGCACGACTTCTTCCAGCGCGAGGACCGGCTCGGCCGACGCCAACGGATCGCCGCCCATGAACCGACGCAGGATTTCCGCTTCCTCCCCGGCGGCGGGATAGCCCATCGGGATTCGCAGCATGAAGCGGTCGAGTTGCGCCTCGGGGGAGCGGGAACGTGCCGTGGCTTTCAACCGGGTTTTGCGTGGCGATGACGAGGAAAGGCCGCTCGAGCGGATAGGTCTCGCCGTCGATCGTCACCTGGCGTTCCTCCATGCTCTCCAGAAGGCTCGATTGCGTGCGCGGCGTCGCCCGGTTCAGCTCGTCGGCCAGGAGAATATTCGTGAAGACCGGCCCTTTTCTAAGTTCGAAGACGCCTGCTCGCTGATTGTAAAAGTTAATGCCCGACACGTCCGAAGGCAGAAGGTCCGCCGTGAACTGGATACGCTTGAACGCGCAGCCAAGCGATCGGGCGAGCGATTTGGCGAGCAGCGTCTTGCCTGTGCCAGGCACGTCCTCCAGAATGATATGACCGGAAGCCAGCAGCGCGATGAGCGCATAATCCGCGGCGTCCGGCTTGCCGACGACGATCGCGGCGATCTGATCCAATACGCGGCGCGTCTTGCCCCGTACGTCTTCCAGATGAACCATGGATAAGAGCCTCCTCTTTCTCAAACGCTTTCAATTCCAGCTACCTTCCATATTACAGAGGCGGGCGCGGAATAACAATCAGCGTGAGGCGTAGGCGAAGGCGGGCTTGCCAAACAGGAAGTGTGAAAGGTGCGGTTGGGGAAGCGACGGCGGCCTGCTGCAAGCGAGAAAAGCGCGGTTGCAGTAGCTGGGGAAGCGGCGGCGAGGTCTGTAGGCGCGGAAAACAACGCTACTGCGGTGGCGGACTGCTGTAACAGCAGTTTCTGCGGCTACAGTGGCGGCTGACGCGACCTGGGCTGCTGTAACAGCAGTTTCTACGGTTACAGCGGCGTCGGACGCAACAACGAGAGCAATAGCCGCGGAATGCAACGTTGCTGCGTTGCCGACGACGGCAACGCAGCAAAAAAAAGACCGCCTCCCCTAGCAAGGGGAAGCGGCCTCCAACAACCTACTGCTATACGACCGCAGCCGTCAAGCGGCCTTCTTCGCGAACCGCGGCCGATTGGCTTGCTGCCGGCGCTTGGCCGATGCCTTCGGCCAAACCGTACGGCAGGCAGAGCGGCGCGCCCGTGCGCGGATCCGGGATCACGTCGGCGTCGATGCCGAACACGTCGCGCAGCATATCCGGCGTCATGACGGCCTCGGGATGACCTTCGTAGAGCACCGTGCCGCGCTTCAGCGCGACGAGATGCTGGGAGAAGCGCGCCGCATGGTTGAGATCGTGCACGACCATGATAATGGTGCGCTTTTGCTCGCGGTTCAGCTTTTCAAGCAGGCTCATGACTTCGATCTGGTGCGCCATGTCGAGGAACGTCGTTGGTTCGTCGAGCAGCAGCACTTCGGTGCCCTGCGCGAGCGCCATCGCGATCCAGGCGCGCTGACGCTGGCCGCCGGAGAGCTGGTCGACGGCGCGGTCGTGGAATTCGCCCATGCCGGTCGCTTGCAGCGCCCAGTCGATCATCCGGTTGTCCTCGGCGGACAATGCGCCGAAGCCGCGCTGGTGCGGGTAGCGTCCGAACGAGATCAGCTCCCGTACCGTCAGCCCCTCCGGCGACGTCGGATTCTGCGGCAGGATGGCGAGCTGCTTTGCCACTTCCTTGGTCGGCTGGCGGTGGATTTGCTTGCCGTCCAGATACACGCCGCCACTCTGCGGACTCAAGATGCGCGCGAGCGACTTCAGGATCGTGGACTTGCCGGACCCGTTCGCGCCTACCAGGGAAGTGATCTTGCCGTCGGGCACGGAAAGATTCAGATTCTCCACAATACGCCGGCTGCCATAGGCGAGAGTCAGCTGATTCGTGCTTAACCGCGACATATCTTCACTCCTCCGGCGAACGGGTTCGCCTTTATGTTAGGTATGTGATAATCGTTATCATTATCAATTCACAATAAGAATGATAATGGTTCTCAACCCGGAAGTCAACGATTTACCATATTTGTTTTCGAATTTTTTAAATGCAGCATCTCCGATACGGTCACGAACCGGTAACCCTCCTCCGTCAGCTTCGGCAGAATCACGCGAAGCGCGTCGATGGTCTGCGTCTTGCCGCTCACGTAGTCATGCAGCAGGACGATGTCGCCGCTGCGCACGTCGCCCAGAATTCCTTTGACGATATGGTTCACGCCGGGACGCGCCCAATCGTCCGTCGGATGATGCCACGACCAGAGCACGGTCATGAGCCCTTCTTCGCGGCCGACCGTTAGCACCCGCGAATTAAAAAAAACCTTCCGGCGGCCGAAAAAAGGACCGGCTCGGCGCCGGCGGCCATGCCGATGCTCTTTTGGGCCATCGCGATCTCGCCGCGAATCTGCGCATCCGTGCAGTGCAACAGCATTCGGTGCGAATATGTATGGTTCGCGACCTCGTGGCCTTCCATTGCTTCCCGCCGCACGATGCCGGGGTATTGCTCCGCTTTTTTGCCCGTGATAAAAAACGTCGCGCGCGCCCCGTACGTCGCGAGCAGGTCCAGAATCGCAGGCGTGTCCGCCGGATCGGGACCGTCGTCGAACGTTAGCGCGATAAACTTCCCCTCCAGCGGCACCTCCCAGATCGCCTCGCCTCTGGATTCATAGTACGCCCTGCCTTTGAAGGCCGGCGCGTATCCCACCGCGTCCGCAGTGCCGCCGCGATCGGCTGCGAGCATGACGGGCGCAGCGAACAAGATAGCAACAACGACTGTTTTTATCGCGAAACGGCGAATGATAGCCGAGGCCTTTCCATGCCGCATATCTTTGCCCCTTTCTATTGAAGAAGGAGTCCCGGGCGCGCCGGAACTCCCTTCCTTGAACCGTGTCGGCGATCCTAAAATCCTTTGTACTGCGGCTCTTCCTGCTCCAGCTGCTGAACGCGCTGCTCGACCTGGTCGACGATCTGCTGGGTTTGCGCAGCCGCGTCGGTGAAGAGCTGCTTGGCTTGCTGGTTCTGCGTGCCGATCGCGAATTGCTCCAGGCTCGCTTGAGCGCTCTTGAGCGATGCGACGGTGGTTTTTACTTGGGATGCTACGGTCATGTATGCACGCCTCTTTCTCTTCGGTAATGTTCCCCGCAGAGGGACCCGTCTACTTTGCCCGTCTTCGGCGCACTTCACAACTGTAAACATCTGGTCGATGCACAGTCGCCTGTTCCGTGCGGGTAAAAATCGCGCCGGCGAGGCATCCTCAACTTATATTGCCCGTCATTTGCACGAAAGTAGGAGGCGAACGCCATGGCGAACAACAAAATCAAAAAAGCTGACGCCCGTCCAGCAAGAATACCGCCAGCTTGCATTGAAACGGCAGCCCGCGCGTCCCGTCGCGCTCAACTGTCTGCGCGCCTTTGTCGCGGGCGGTCTCATCTGCACGCTCGGCCAAGGCATCCAGGAAGCGTTCATGCACTTCGCGGACATGACGCTAAAGGAAGCGGCCGCCCCGACGGTCGCCGTCCTGATCGCGATCTCGGTCGTGCTCACCGCGGCAGGCGTCTACGACAAGCTCGGGCAATGGGCCGGCGCCGGTTCGGCCGTCCCCGTGACGGGCTTCGCGAACGCGATGTCATCGGCCGCCATCGAGCACCGCAGCGAAGGCCTCGTGCTCGGCACCGGCGCGAATATGTTCAAGCTCGCGGGCTCCGTCATCGTGTTCGGCACCGTGGCCGCGTTCATCATCGCGCTCTTGCGATTTATTTTCGGATATGGAGGGTGAACGAATGACGATCCTGAAGGGACATCAGAGCTGGCTGTTCCGCGACAAGCCCGTCCTTTTAACGTCCGGCACCGTGGTCGGCCCGTTCGAAGGGCGCGGTCCGCTCGCCAACGACTTCGATATCGTGCACGACGACTCGCTGGTCGGCCAGGACAGCTGGGAAAAGGCGGAGCGCACGTACCTGGAGGAAGCGGCCAAGATCGCGCTGCAAAAGGCGGGCATGACGCAGGACCAGATCAGCTTCTATATCGGCGGGGACCTGATGAACCAGATTACGAGCAGCAGCTACGCGGCGCGCACGCTGGCGATGCCCTATATCGGCATGTTCGGCGCCTGCTCCACCTCGATGGAGAGCCTCGCGATCGCTTCTTATCTCATCTCGACGGGCGGCGCCAAGCATGCGTTGGCCGGCACCTGCAGCCATAATTCGTCCGCCGAAAAGCAATTCCGCTATCCGACCGAATACGGCTCCCAGAAGCCGCCTTATGCCCAGTACACGGTGACCGGCGCAGGCGCCGTACTCGTCGCGAGCGAAGGCGACGGTCCGCGTGTGGCCGCCGCCACGATCGGCCGCGTCGTCGACATGGGGATCACGGATCCGTTCAACATGGGCGCCGCGATGGCGCCTGCCGCGGTCGATACGATCATCTCGCACTTCCGCGATCTCGGCGTCGGTCCGGACCACTACGACCTTATCGTGACGGGCGACCTGGCGAAGGTCGGCTACGAGCTCGCGAGCGACCTGTTCCACAAGCATCGCATCCCGATGCACAAGACGCGCTTCCGCGATTGCGGCATGATGATTTACGATTACGACAAACAAATGGTGCAGGCCGGCGGCAGCGGATGCGGATGCTCCGCGGTCGTGACCTACGGCCACCTGCTGAAGAAGCTGCGCGAAGGCGAGTTGCGCCGGATCCTCGTCGTCGCGACGGGGGCGCTCATGTCGCCGCTGGCGCTGCAGCAAAGCGAGTCGATCCCCGGCATCGCCCACGCAGTCGCGCTGGAGGCGCCGGATTCCATTTTGGAGAAAGAGGGTTAACGTCATGCCCATGTGGGGCCAAATCATATTCCGCTCGCTAGGCGCGCTGATCATCCTGTTCGTCATGGCCCGGCTGCTCGGCAAAAAGCAGATCTCGCAGCTTACTTTTTTCGAGTATATATTGGGCATCACGCTCGGGGAACTGGCAGGCTTTATTTCCACCGATATGGAGGCCCATTATTCGCACGGGCTCATCGCGCTGGCCGTCTGGTTCGCCGTGCCTTTTACGCTGGAGTATATATCCATGAAAAGCATTCGGCTGCGCCACCTGCTCGAGGGACGCGGCAGGGTCGTCATCAAAGAAGGCAAAGTAATGGAGGACAATCTAAAGAAGGAGCGTCTCACGACGGACGAGCTGATGGAGCAGCTGCGCGGCAAAAGCGCCTTCAACCTGGCCGACGTCGAGTTTGCGGTCATGGAGACAAGCGGCGAGCTTAGTGTCCTGCTCAAAAAAGGAGAAGCAGCCGCTCACGCCGAGCGATATGGGCATGCCGAAGGTGCATGAAGTCGAGCCGCAGGTCGTCATCATGGACGGCAAGATGATGAACGAGCCGCTCGCCACCGCAGGTCTCAGTCCGGGGTGGCTGGCGACCGAGCTGGAGAAGATCGGCGTTACCGTAGACAATGTGTTTCTGGGGCAAGTGGATGCATACCAGCAGCTGTACGTCGACTTGTATGACGACAAGCTTCAGGTGCCCGCGCCGCAGGGCAAGGCGCTGCTACTCGCCAACCTGAAAAAGCTCGAGGCGGATCTGGAATTGTTCGCCGTGTCGACGAAGGACGCGGAGGCGAAAGCCATGTATACGCGAACGTCCGCCGCGATGGCACAGGTCATCTCGGATCTGAAGCCGATGCTGCAGGGGTGATGCGGCGGGAACGAGCCTTTCAATAAATGCGGCTGACGATCTCCTCGAACGCGGGCTCCTCGACGTGCACGTCCGCGATATCGCCCCATGCGGACAGCAGTCGCAGCACCTCCATGACACCGATCCGCTCGCGATTGAAGCTGACCTCCGCCTCTCGTTCAAGCACGTTTACCATTCGGACCTCGCCAGAGGCGGCCGACAGGCCGTCTCCGATTCGCATGCCCGGCGCGAGGCTCGTTGCCCCGGCATACGTCACGCGCACGGTCGTCGGCAGCCCGATCCGCTCCCGGAGCTTATCCAGCTCGCCGTCGTAGAGCAGCTCCCCGCGGCTGATCACGATGACCCGCCTGCACAGCGTCTCGATATCGTCCATATCGTGCGTCGTGAGCAGCACCGTTTTGCCGAATTGATCGTTAAGCAGCCTAAGGTGGTCCCGAATCTGCCGCTTGGCCGCGGCATCCATGCCGATCGTCGGTTCGTCCAGCACCAGCAGCTCCGGATCGTGCAGCAGCGCCGCCGCCAGATCGCCCCGCATCCGTTGCCCGAGCGACAGCCGGCGGACCGGCGTATCCCAGAAATCCCGCAGCTGCAGCACTTCCTCCAGCTTCGCCAGCTGCCGCTCCTTCTCCGCGGCGCCGAGCCGGAACATCGCCGCCAAAATGTCGAAGCTGTCCTTGAGCGGCAGATCCCACCACAGCTGCGACCGCTGGCCGAATACGACGCCGATGCGCCTTGCCACGCGCCGCCTGTCCCGCTGCGGGCTGAGCCCGCCGATCCGGACTTCGCCCGCGCTTGGGTGCAGGATCCCGCACAGCATCTTGATCGTCGTGGACTTGCCAGCCCCGTTGGGACCGATGAAGCCGACGAACTCGCCCTCTCCGATTCGCATATCGAGCGCCTTCACCGCCGTCACGATCTTGCGCTCGCGGGAGAACAAGGTCCGTACCGCTTTAAGCCTGCCTTCCTTAGGCAGCGTCGTCTCGAACGTTTTGCCGAGCCCCTTGGCTTCCAGCATCGTTTTCATGCCGATCCCTCCTACATCTAATTTTGCCGAACAACATCGAAGCATCTTCAACCAGTCAGGTGCCCGTACTTTGATATTTCCGCACCCCGACGCGCCAGAGGGCGAACGCCGCCCCGAGGGACAGCGCCGCTACGGCTGCCGCAGCCGGGATCGTCCACCATCCCCACTCGGACCGAACGATGAACATCGCGGGCACGTAGTTGATAAATCCGAACGGCACGACGGTCAGCAGCAGCGTGCGGAGCCAGTCCGGAAAAAGGCTAAGCGGCAGCTGGCACGCCGTCGTCGACGCATTGTCGGTGAGCACGGACAGGTCCTCGGTTCGCGTCGTCCAGAAGCCGGCCGCCGCCGTCGCGAGGCCGACGGCGAACATGATGACGGTCCCGGTGCAGACGATCAGCAGCGTCAAAGGGATCGCGGCCCAGCCGACCGTCCCCTCCCCCCAGCAGCTTCCCGAGGCAGACGCCAAGTACGGACAGGCTCTGGAGCAGCTCGCCGCCGACCATTCGCGTCCGGGACGTCAGCACGGACAGCAGCAGCGGCATCGGCCGCAGCAGCAGCTGGTCCAGCTGACCGTTCACGAGGTACGGCTCGAAGTTGTTCACGGCGGAGCCGAAGCCCCGATACAAATACTTGGCCGTCATCAGCACGCCGTAGAGGTACCCGATCTCCCACACGTTCCAGCCGCGGATCGCGCCGAACGCATGCAGCACCACCGCCAATCCGAGAAACTCGGCGACGGTCACGACCGACGCGAGCAGCGTGGTCAGCAGAAAACTGACCCTGTACTGCATCCTAGCGCGAACGTTGATCTTGTAAAGCATCCAGGAGATGCGCAGCCAATTCATCCGCCTTGCACCTCCACCTTGCGCCGTACGGCAGACGTCGCCGCGACGCAGGCGAGCGAGAGCAGCGCGCACCAGACGAGAGGCGTCAGCAGCGCTGACGGCGCGGCGGTACCGAGATAGGTACGGGTCGGGACGTCGTTGAAAACGGGATACGGCGACAGTCTCGCGATCGTCTGCAGCCAACCGGGCATCCAAGCGATCGGCATGAGAAAACCGGACAGCACGAAGCTCAGCGAATAATTCAGCAGGCTGAACCAGCGGCTCTCCACCGTCCAAAGCGCCGTCACGCCAATGCAGTAGGAGATGCAGATGCCGGTATAGGCTGCCATGACGAGCGCCGCGAGCGTACGCAGCCAGAGCGCCGGATCCGACGGGACCGGCAGCCCGACGAACAGCGCGTAGAGGACATAGAGAGGCAGCGCGGTGAACAACATGTTATAGGCGATCGAACCCGTTTCCCGCCCCGCGGAGAACGCGAAAAGATGCACGGGGCGGATAAGATCCAGCGCGATCTGGCCGGTCCGGACCCGATCCTCCAGTCCCAGCCCGTGCGAAGTGAAGGTCAGCCACAGAATCACCTGGTTAAACGCGATGTAGGCGACCATCCCCTCCCGGCCGTAGCCCTCCAGCGCATATTGGGCGCCGATTCCTTGCCAAATCGAGATATAGATCATGCCGAAGATCACGCTGGCAACCGTGCGCACGGCATGCGACGCCGTATATTGCAGGCGGCTCTCGTACGCGCTTCTGGCCAGCACCCAAAGCACGGTCATTGGATCCCTCTTTTCCGCGTTAGATTGGCTCTCCCGGGAAGAGCATTCCAAATGATAACAAATCCAGAAAAAAAAGACTAGACTATTCTTTTCCGGCGTGCTATTCTAATATTATAGATGTCGAGGATAACTATTTCTTTTTTCGATCAGCAACCACTGATCCCCCTTACTTAAAATTTGCCTAAAATCCGCCGATGGCGGTTTTTTTTTATGCTTTTAAAAGGTAATATGAAGTTGCTCCGTGCCGAAGCATACGGAAGGCGCGGCGCGGCATAGGATAGAGGGAAGTTTGGGACGGCTTCGTTCCAAAAAGTGGTTGTCGAAACGTGACATCGCTTGTAAAATCAGTATGGATTGGGACAGACTTCTGCACGACAACTCATGACGCAAAGGTGGAATTGAGCAAATGACGACAAGTTCGGAGCTTCGGGCACGGGCAAGAACGACATTGCAAGGCAAATGGACGGAGCCGGTGCTGCTCGCGCTGGTTTATTTCGTCATCTTGACGGTAATCGGCTTTCTCGAACGAATCCCGCTGATCGGCTGGGTGGCTTCTCTTGTGCTGACCGGGCCGTTGATGCTTGGGCTGTATGGATACTTCCAGGACCTCGTGCGCCAGCGCAATCCGGGCATCGGGGGGGTTGTTCGGCGGCTTCAACCGCTTCTCCGAAGCCTTTATCTTAAACCTGCTCGTCGGCATCTTCACGTTCCTCTGGACGCTGCTGTTTATCGTACCGGGCATTATCGCCGCGATTCGCTATTCGCAAGCCTTCTTCATCTTGCGCGACAATCCGGGCATCGGCGGCCTTGAGGCCATCCGGCGAAGCAAAGCGATGATGGCGGGTAACAAGGGTCGCTATTTCTTGTTCTGCCTGAGCTATCTCGGATGGGCCATTCTCGGCGCGATTCCGTTCGGCATCGGCCTGCTGTGGGTCGTTCCGTACTTCTACACCGGACTCGCCCACTTCTACGAGGACCTGAACCAGTCGGCTTACGCGGAACCGCCTGTCCAGCCGGGACTGAACAACTACCAATACTAATAATCGAAGCCTTTCCGCAAAAGGGAGACTGAACGATGACATCCGACGATTCGAACAACAATTGGGGCGGGCCGGGACCGACGGATCCCTCCCCTGGCCCGGATGCGGGCACGGCGCCGGACGCTTCGCCGTCCCAGCCGGCGGACCGCGGCGGCGAAGCCGCGGGAGATCGCGCGCCGCTCGCGCCGAGCGAGCCGGCGCGAGCGCACGATGCGCAAGCCGACAGCGGTTATCGCGCGGCCAACGAGCATGCGCGGACGCACGAGGCGCAAGCCGAGCGCGGCTCCCCCGCTGCCGACGATCGAACGCGGACGCACGAGGGACATGCGGCCGCCGGCGGGTATCGCGCGCCGGATGAGCCGGCGCGATCGGCGCAGGGCTGGCGGCCGGAGCCTCAGCAGGGCGGGTACCCGCCGCGTGCGGATGAGCCGGCGCGGCCGCACGATCGGCATGCGGACGGCGATGGATATCGCGCGGCCGATGAGCAAGCGCGTGCTCCTCAGGGCTGGCAGCCCGAGCCCCAGCAGGGCGGGTACCCGCCGCGCGCGGATCACCAGCATGCACCGCATGCGGTCCAACCGCACGCGCCGAATCAAGGCGGCTACTATCCACCGCCGCCCCACGGTTCCTCCTATGGGCAGCATCCGAACCATGGCCAGCATCCGTACGGCGGCGGGTCGGCGCATCCCTCTTCTTTCCGTCCGCCGGCCTACGATTATGCCCGCCCGCCCCTGACGCCGCCTGCACGCTCGAACAGCAAGTCGGTAGCCGCGCTCATTCTCGGCATCGGTTCGATCGTCATTCCGTTCATCGGCTTCTTCCTTGGCGTCGTCGGCATCATCGTATCCGCGATCTCGCTGAAGGAGATCCGCGTGCGCGGCGAACAAGGCTCCGGCATGGCCGTCGCCGGACTCATCTGCTCGATCGTGGGCACGGTGCTGTACTTTGTCATTATCGCGCTGATCATTATCTTCGCCATCGCCGGCGCGACGGATAACAATTACGATTACAACAATTACTCGAACATCATCATGGAAGCCTAAAAAAAGGCTGTCCTTGCGGTTGCGGAATGCAACCGAAAGGAACAGCCTTTTTTTTATTGACGCCTTGACCGACAACGACAACGACAACGGCTAATTTGGCGCAAAAGCCGGATCCCGCCTCAAATCCTGGCTTCCTATCGCGCAAAAAACCGCTACACTCGCCTTGAATGATGTATTTTTGCATGATAATCCTTGCACTGGCTACCGGGGGCGCTCCTACAAAATTGCTTCGTTGCAGCGGTTTTACTCCTGTAACCGCGCTATTCTCGTTTACGGCACGGACCGGCGCCCTCGTCGCTCCTGTAATGTTAGTTTTCTCGCTTTCAGCGGCTGAAGCATGACTTCACCTAGGCGAGTTATAAACTCCCGTCGGTTAAAAAAATCCTCCAGCGACGCCCTTTGAAGGCACCCGTGGAGGATTTCCTCTCTTACTCCTCGTAGATCTTCGACAGCAGCGGTCCAAGCTCCCGAAGCGCTTCGTCCTCGCGCTCGCCGTCGACTTCCAACGTCACCTCGTCGCCTTTGGCCAGTCCGAGCGAGAGCAGGCCGAGCGAGCTTTTGCCGTTGACCTTTTTTGGATCCTTTGATCAAATTCACCTTACAGTTGAACTGCGTCGCCGCATGAACGAAGATCTTAGTCGGACGCGCGTGAAAGCCGGACGGATGGATGACGGTAAACGTTTCGGACAGCATTAGGCATGACTCCTTTGTTCTACGAATTGTTGGACTTCCTCTTGGGTACCGAGCTGCAGCGCCTCTTCGGCTAGTCGCGACCATTCTTCCTTGGACAAACGACCGATCAGCTCGCGGGCCGGCAGCACGGACGACGCGCTCATGCTGAACTCGCCGAGACCGAGGCCGAGCAGCAGCGGGATCGCCGTGAGATCCCCCGCCATTTCGCCGCACATGCCGGTCCATTTGCCTTCCCGCTCCGCTGCGCGGATGACCATGCGAACGAGGCGAAGGACCGACGGGTGATACGGCTGGTACAAATACGAGACGGCATCGTTCATGCGGTCCGCCGCCATCGTGTACTGGATCAGATCGTTCGTGCCGATGCTGAAAAAGTCGACTTCCTTCGCCAAGTAGTCCGCGTTCAGCGCGGCAGCCGGAATCTCGATCATGATGCCGACCTCGATGTCGGCGGCGACCGGGATGCCTTCGCTCTCGAGCTTGGCGCGCTCCTCGGCCAAAATCGCCTTGGCCTGGCGCAGCTCGGCGGCAACGGCGATCATCGGGAACATGATATTCAGCTTGCCCGCCGTGCTCGCGCGGAGCAGCGCGCGCAGCTGCGTGCGGAACACGTCCTCGCGGCTCAGGCAGAAGCGGACCGCCCGCAGGCCGAGGAACGGATTACTCTCCTTGGGAAGCGCCAGATACGGCAACTCCTTGTCGCCGCCGATGTCGAGCGTTCGAATGACGACGCGTTTGCCTTTCATTTTATCCAGCACGTGCCGGTAGGTCTCGTACTGCTCCTCTTCGGTCGGCAGGCTCGTGCGCCCCATGTACAGAAACTCGGTGCGAAAAAGCCCGACGCCATCGGCGCCGTTCTCCAGCGCCTTGGCGACGTCCTCGACGCCCCCGATGTTGGCGGCGAGTTCGACATGCGCGCCGTCGGCCGAGACCGACGGCTCGGACGCCAGCCGCTTCAGCTCGGCCACCCGCGCGTCATAAGCTTCCTTTCTCGCCCGATAGTCCGCAAGCTCCTCGACGCTCGGATCGACGACGATCCGCCCCTCCGTCGCGTCGAGAACGATCGTCGTCCCGTCCGGGACGTCCGCCGCAGCTTTGCCGGCTCCGACGATCGCGGGCAGTTCCAGCGAGCGCGCCATGATCGCGGAATGCGACGTGCGGCTGCCGATCTCGGTGACGAAGCCGCGTACGTAGTGCAGGTCGAGCTGCGCCGTATCGGACGGCGTCAGATCCTGCGCGACGATGATCGTCTCCTCCGAAATGCCGGACAATGCGGCGTACGGCCGACCCTGCAGATGGCTCATGACCCGGCCGGAGACGTCCAGCACGTCGGCCGCCCGCTCGCGAAGCATCTCGCTGTCCATGCCGCGCAGCATCTCGACGATCATGCCCGTCACCTCGTGAAGCGCGTATTCGGCGTTCACCGAGTCATTGTCGATCTGCTCGAGGACGGCGTCGACGAGGTCGGGATCGTCGAGCAGCATGAGATGCGCTTCGAAAATCTCGGCTTTGGCAGCGCCGAGACGGCGCTCCGTCGATTCGCGGATCGCGTCGATCTCCGTCTTGGCCTTCGCGACGGCTGCGCGAAAGCGCTCCACCTCCGTGGAGGCGTCAGCGACCTCGGTACGCTGCGGCGCCTCGGCCGCGGCATGCGCGTAGCGAAACGCTTTGGCGATGGCGATGCCGGGAGAAGCGGCGATGCCGGTTAATGATTGGGACATGGTGCATCTCTCCTTTTATATAAAGCCGTCACCCCGGCAGACCGGACGACAGCGCTTCGTGTTGTTCCATCGCGAGCCGGTGCAGCGGATGCTCCGGCTGCAAAGACGTATAGGCCGTCAACGTCGCGGGGACGCCCTTCTCCTTCAGCGATCGCTGCAGCTCGGCCGACTCCGGGTCGTCCGGGTAGTCGAAGCGCAGCGCGGCGGCCATGACCTTGGCTAGTGCCTCGGGCCGGGCGCCCTGCTCCAACGCCTGCAGCGCCGGACTGACAAGTCGGTCGTTCGGCGACAGCTTGCGGATCGGCGAACGGCCGACGCGCGAGATCTCGTCCGTCAGATGCGGATTGCGGAAGCGCCCGAGAATCGTCTCGATGTAGCGCCCGTGCGCCTCCGGGTCGAAGCCGTGCTTGCGGACGACGACCGCGCCCGTCTCGTCCAGCACCGCGCGCACTTCGCCCACGAGCGCCTCGTCTTCCATCGCCTGCTGAATCGTCTCGTAGCCCTTCAGGTTGCCGAGATACGCGGCCGAAGCGTGACCCGTGTTGACGGTGAATAGCTTACGCTCGATATACGGCGTCAGATCGTCGACGTAGTGCACGCCTTCCACCCGCTTGAACCCCGGGAACATCGCGGACGCGTCGACCGCCCATTCGTAGAACGGCTCCACCGTCACCGCGAGCGGATCCTCGTTGTGCTGGATCGGCACGATCCGGTCCACCGCCGCGTTCGGGAAGGCGCACATCGCGTCGGCCCTCACGCGCGTCTCCTCGTCCAATAGCGCATATACGTGCGCTTTGAGCTGAGCGCTGCCGCCGATCGCGTTCTCGCAGGCGATCAGGTGAAGCGGACCTGCGCTCGCGGCGATGCGGCGCTCGATGCCGCGCGCGATACCCGGAGCGATATGCTTCAAAATGTTCACGCCGACGGCGGTCGTGACCAGATCGGCTTCGGCCACGGCGGAGGCCACTGCCGCAAGGTCGGTGCCGTCAATCGCAGTCACGCCCGTCACGCGAATCCGCTCCTGCTCGTCGTCGGCCAACGTCACCGTATACTCGCCCCGTTCGCGAAGCGCGTCGACCAGCGTCTTGTTTACGTCGGAGAACGTCACCTCATAGCCCGAGCGCGACAACAGCAGTCCGATGAAGCCCCGCCCAATGTTGCCTGCGCCGAAATGCAGGGCCTTCATTCCTCCACACCGCTCTCGAAAATTTCGATCATCTCGGCGGGCGTCCGGGCCGCGAGAATGCGCGCCATGTTCTCGTCGTCCGAGCAGATCATCGCCACGTTCGTCAAAATATCCAGATGGTCGTCGCCGACCGCCGCGATGCCGATGACCAGATGCGCCTTCTCGCCGTCGCCGAAGTCGACGCCGGCCGGCAATTGGACGATCGACAGGCCCGTAGACTTGATCGTGCCCTTGGATTCGCTCGTTCCGTGCGGGATCGCGAGCCCGCCTCCCATGTAAGTGGACAGCGAGTTCTCGCGTTCGATCATGCTGTCGACATAAGCCGGCTCTACGTGGCCCGCCTCCACCAGCAGCTGGCCGGCCAGGCGAATCGCTTCGTATTTGTCGCCGACGGATGCGTTCAATTTCACTTTGTTTGCGGATAGAATGCTCATATCGTTCACTCGCTTTCGGTTTTAGTTAGAAAAAAGCCTCTCAGATGCGTCGTCATACGCTCGCGGATCGCCGTCTCGTCGCCGCCTTCGAGCAGCGCGATCGTCTCCTCGTCGAGCAGCATCGCGCTGATCTCGCTTAATACCTCGAGACTTTCGCGCGCCAACGCCCGGGGCGCCAGCATGAGGAGGAACCGGTCCAATTGAACGGAAGGCCCGTCTTGCTGCGGCATTCGAACGGGCTTGCAAAGCCGGTACAGCTTAAGCGTGGACTGCGAGATCTCCGTCGCCCGCGTATGAAAGAGCGCGAGCCCCGTGCCGGGGATCATCTGGCTGCCCTGTTCCTCCCGGCCCAGCAGCCGGTCGCGCACGGCGGCCGCGCCGCTCAGCAGCCCGAGCGCTTCCTCCCGCCGGCAGGCGTCGTCCAGCGCCGCGTGCAAGTCGCAGGCCTCCTCGCCCAGCTCGATCGCCCGGAATCCGCCGACGAGCGAGACGATCTCGTCGAGCGTCGTCTTCAGGCGCTGCAGCCGGGCGAAGGCGTCTGCCTCAGCATCCGGCGAACCGGCCTCTCTCTTCCGCACGGCCGCTTGCTTAACCCCCCCACGGCGCCTCGCGAACGAACGCCCGCAGCCGGTCGGCTTCCCCCCTGCGTGAGCAGGGGGCTGACCTTGATGTAGTGCCTGGCGTCGATCGGAAGATCGATCGTGGAGATGATCAGGTCGTACGTGTCCTCGTCAAGACGGGCCGCCTCGTACCAGGATACCCGATCCGCGATCTCGATCTGCGGAAGCTCCTTGCGGATGCGCATCTGCAGCAGCTTGGAGGAGCCGATGCCGCTCGTGCAAACGAGGATCGCCCGCACGTCCCGCTGGAGCTGCTTGAGCCGCTCGTGGGAGGCGCCGAAGTGCATGACCAGGAAGCCGACTTCCTCGTCCGGCACCTCTAGATGCGGCAGCGCCAAGCTGGCGGCCTCCCTAACCGCCGCGAATAGCACGCCGTAATCCCGGCGGATCTGCTCCAGCAGCGGATTGCGGATGCGCTGCCCCTCGCCGAGCCGCTGCACCGCCTGCTTCAAGTGCTCGAACAAGCCTTCCCGAAGCGATCGGTCCTCGTCGTAATCGACGCCCGTCGACGTCTGCACCGAACGGATGAGGCGGCGGACGGCATCCGCAAGCCCTAGATCGTCGCCGGGCAGCAGCGCGAGATCTTTGCCGTGCGCGTCCTGGAGCAGCTCGGCGACATAAGCCGTCTCGGCCGGGCCGATCGCCACGCCCGGCCGAGACGCGAGATGCTCAGCCAGCTGCGCGGCCTCCGCCGCGGCACGCTCGGACGCTTGCCTGTCCTGCGGCGGCGGCTGGTACGGACCGGGCGCGTCCGCCACCGTTCTGCCTTGCCGGACCCGATGCAGCGAGATCGAGAGGCGGATGAGCAGGTCCGTATAAATTTGTTCGTTCAGGCTGCCTGCCCATCGGCCCTCCAGCCCCCACAACGCGCTCTCGACGTCTGCCATGTCCGCACGTCCGGCCAGCTCGAACAGCATGCGGTCGAGCGGATGAGACGGCGGTTCGCCCCGGCTCGCGATCAGCTCGGCGTCGTCGAGGCGCAGCCGGATGAGCTGCCGGATCGTCTCCCGCAGTTCCGCCTCCCCGCCCGAGAGCTCCACGCCGTAGCCTCTGCGGCGGATCAGCTGTACGCCGAAGCGCTCCACCCATTCGGCCAGCTCCTCCAGGTCGCTGCCGATCGTCTGCACCGTTACCTTCAGCTCATGCGCCAGCGCGAATTGCTTGACGGGCTCCCGCTCCCGAAGCAGCAGGCATAACAGGTAGACCTGGCGCTCGTCGGGAGAGAAATCGGCCGCCTCCGACCCGGAAACGATGTCCCCGAGGCGCTTCAGCGCGGCCGGATCGCCCTGCAGGGCGATGCCCGAGCCGGATTTTTTTACCAGCGATACCGCCTGGCCTGCCAGCAGATCGTCGACCGCGGCAAGCTCGCGGTGCACGGTGCGCGAGCTGACCTGGAGCCCTGCGGCAAGCTCGGCGGCCGTCATCTCCCGCCCGCTGCGCAGCAGCAACTCGAGGATTAGCCGGGTTCGGTTGGATACGCTCATGGACGGATCATTCCTGTCTATCCAAAATGGGCTGAACGCCGGCGATATGCTCGCCAGCGTCAGCCAATTCGATATGCGTCGGAGGAAACGACCGTCAGGCCGCTTCCTTTCGAATGTTCGCCCGGGATCAGGTCAGCCTGTTCACCAGCACGTCGTATTCCGGACTTTTGAGGAAGTTGTCGATCGAAATATGCTCGGCGTTCGGCGCCTTCTGTCTGGCGCGGTCGGTGAGCGTCTTGTGCGTGATGACGATATCCGCGTCGTCCGGAATGTCGCCGATCGCCGTATTGACGACCGTCACGTTCGATCCCGCGGCCTTCATCTTCTTCCGCAGGATGGATGCGCCCATGGCGCTCGAGCCCATGCCGGCATCGCAGGAGAAGACGATCTTGCGCACGTCCTCCTTATCTTTAACCGCGGATGCCGCCGCTTGAAGACTTGCGTCCACGTACGCCGTGTCCGGGAGCGAAGGCCGCGCGCCGCCAGAAGCCGTGACGCCGGCGACCGGCGCCGCGGCATTGGCCGCTGCCGCGGCCGCCGCAGGCGTACCCGCCGCTTTCATCGCCCTCATGCGGCTTTGCGCTTCCTCGATATCTTCGTCCTCCGCGTTTTTCCTCGACGTCTTCAGCAGCAGCGCCGAGACCGCGAAGGATACGATGGCCGCGGTGAGCACGCCGCTCAGCACCGGCAGCAGGCCGCCCTTCGGCGCCATCGCGATGTAGGCGAAGATGCTGCCCGGCGAAGGCGGAGCGACCAGTCCCGCGCCGAAGAGCGAGAAGGTGAACGTGCCGGTCACGCCGCCCGCGATGACCGCCAGGATCAGGCGCGGATTCATGAGAATGTACGGGAAGTAAATCTCGTGGATGCCGCCGAAGAAGTGAATGATCGCCGCGCCGGAAGCCGACTGCCGGGCGGAGCCGCGGCCGACCAGCATATAGGCCAGCAGAACGCCGATGCCGGGACCCGGGTTCGATTCGAGCATGAACAGAATCGACTTGCCGGTGCGCGACGCCTCTTCCAGCGCGATCGGACTCAGCACGCCGTGATTGATCGCGTTGTTGAGGAACAGGATCTTCGCCGGCTCGATGAGCACGTTCGCCAGCGGGATCAGGTTGTGATTGACCAGGAACTCGACGCCGTCCGACAGCCAGGACGTGAGCTGCTCGATGATCGGACCGATGCCCGAGAATGCCAGCAGCGTCAGGCCAGCGCCGATGATGCCGAGCGAGAAATTGTTGACCAGCATCTCGAAGCCCGCCTTGATCTTGCCTTCCACGGACTTGTCGAACTGCTTCAGCACCCACGCCGCGAGCGGACCGCAGATCATGGCGCCGAGGAACATCGGGATGTCGGTGCCGACGATGATGCCCATCGTCATGAGCGCGCCGATGACGCCGCCTCGCGTCTTGTGCACCATCGTGCCTCCGGTATAGCCGATCAGAATCGGAAGCAGATACGTGATGATCGGACCGACGAGCTTCGCAAGCTCCGAATTCGGCGCCCAACCGGTCGGTATGAACAAGGCGGTGATGATGCCCCAGGCGATGAACGCCCCGATGTTCGGCATGACCATGCCGCTCAGGAAACGCCCGAATTTCTGGACGCCTACGCGTATGCCACCGCTAGAAGCAGAACGCTGTACATGCTCCATTTCGGTTCCTCCTTAAAATTAACCGCTTTCTTTTCGCGGCACTCCGCCAGCGGTCGATATGCGTTTATAGTACCCCTCGCTCACTTCCGCGGCAACAGAAGGAAAACGCGAATTTGTCAATCATACTGTTGACAGCATTTGATGTTTTTATGAGGCGGCAGCCAGCCGTGCGGGTTCTACTGCGATCATGCAAAGATACATCATTCAAGTCAGTGCGGCGTTCTTTCTCGAACGATCGCCCAGGCTCGCCATCCTGGCCGTGAAGGATGAGCGTTCGCAGTAGGGTTAAGTCGTTGCCTGGACGCAAAGAAGAACGGCCGAAAAGCTTCGACCGTTCTATGCAATAGGACTTCCCGTCCCGGCCTTCTTTTAGTCGACGGCCGCGCCGGCCGGCAGGATCTTGCCGGGTTCGCCCGCCTCCCGCCGCGAACGCTTGTAGAACAGCAGCGTCGCGAGGAACGCGGCGCCAAGCATGGCGGCGTAGACATAGAGCACGGGCGTCAGATGCGTCCCGAACTGGTCCGGCGTCGCGATCTCGCCGCCCTGGCGGAACACGAGGCTGCCGATGGCGATGCCGAACACGCCGCCGAGCTCCCGCGTAGCATTGGCGACGCCGCTTGCCTCCCCGGAGCTCGAATCCGGCACGGCGGAGAGTACGCCCTCGGACAAGGGCGTCAGGCTGAGCCCCATGCCGAGTCCCGCCAGCACCATCGCGGGCGCCAGGTAAGCGAAGGAGAATACGGCGCCGTTCGCGACGATGAGGACCGCGAACAGAATCAGCGCGGCCGTCTGCAGGAGCAGGCCGGTCAGCAGCACGCGGCGGGTGCCGAGGCGTCCGATAAAAAGCCCTGCCAGCGGCGCGGCGACCATCGTGGCGCCGGTCCAGGCCATCTCGCGGACGCCCGCGCCGAGCGCGGAGTAGCCCTGCGCTTGCTGAAGGAACAGCGTGAGCAAGAAGATCGCGCCGAAGATGCCGGCGTACAGCCAGAATCCGGCGACGATCAACGCCGAGTAGTCGCGGCTCTTGAACAGGCGGAGCGACAGCAGCGGGTGCGGATGGCGCCATTCCCAGGCGACGAAAGCGGGGAGCAGCAGCAAGCCTCCCGCGAGCGGCCCCCACACTTCAAATTCTCCCCAGCCCGCTTCGTTCCCGCGAACGAGACCGAATACGATGCCAAGCATCGAGGCCGCGATGAGTACCAAGCCGAACAGATCGAGCCGTTTCTCTTCGCCTTTCGATTCGCGGATCCAGAGCCAGCCGAACGCGACGGCGAGCGCCCCGACCGGGACGTTGATCCAGAAAATCGTCTGCCAGGGCGAGCCGTTCACGATGAGCCCGCCCACAAGCGGTCCCGTGGCGAGTCCGAGCCCGGATACGCCCGACACGATGCCGATCGCCGCTGCCCTGAACTTGGGCGGGAAAGCGGCGCTGACCAGCGTGAGGCTGATCGGCGTGATCGCGGCTCCGCCTACGCCTTGCAGCGCTCTGGCCAGCGTTAGCCCCCATGCATGCATGCTGAGCGCGGAAGCCAGCGAGCCTAACGTAAATATCGCGATGCCGAGCAGAAACATCCTTTTGCGCCCGTAGCGCTCCCCCAGCATGCCGAAGGGAATGAGCAGCACGGCGAAGGTCAGCGTGTAGCCGTTGGTGAACCATTCGAGATCCGCGAGACCCGCGTCGAAAGACTTTTGAATCGACGGCAGCGCCACGCCGAGCACCAGCGTATCCAGCATGACCATGAACAGCGCCAGGCAGACGACGACCAGCATCCGGTTCCTTTGCGAAGTTGACATCGTTGACATTCTCAACACTCCTTATTTATCGATAAATAAATTTATACCCTAAAACAGCCGCCAAGCATCTACATGCAGCCTGGCGGAACAGCGGACGGCGCCGCCGATAGTTCGGATCCTCTCGAATTGCCTGCGATGGGCGAGCGGTTTACTCGGGATCGCACCACGGAAGCAGCCGCGGGAGCTCTAATATTTGCGAGAGCGCGATGAGAAGTCCCGTGCCGATAAACATGCCGGCCTCGCCGGACGCATTGGGAATGCCCGCCTGCGCAAACCGGCTTCCGACCATCCGATGAATCTCGTCGAACTTCGCCTTCACTTCTTCGCGGATCGCGGGCTCGGGGATCGCATAGGCTTGCATGACGAGAAGGATCTCGTTGCGATGGGTGACGAGCAAAGCCTCGAACGCGCCGCCCATCCGGTGAACCAGCTCCTCGGGCGGACTCTCGACGGCGGAGAAAGCGTGCACCAGCCGACGATAGCCCCGGTCCAGCACGGCCAGGAACAGCTCCTCCTTCGTTCTGAAAAAATGGAACACGTAGGGCTGCGTCACGCCGACGGATTTGGCGACCAGCGCCGTCGTCGTCTTGTAAAAGCCTTGAAGCGCGAACAGCTCGGCGGCCGCGTCGAGGATTTGTTCTTTGCGCGTCGCCGTGGATGCATCGTCCCTGGGTGTCATGTGCCGCAACTCCAAATCAAGTTTATTTATTGATTAATAAATATCATGCGGAGGCTTCCCTTGTCAATACTCTCCCATCTAAATAAGCTTTGGCGGAACGGGAGGGCTTTGCTTTCGGATTTTTGATAAGATAAGGGTATCTGGACATTTCGGAGGTCGCTAACGTGGACTACATCATATTGGATATCGAATTCAACGGACGCAAATTCGCGAGCGAGCTGCCCATGGAAGTGATCGAGATCGGCGCTGTTCGGCTGAACGACGCGTTGGAGACGGTCGACGAGTTTTCGGCGCTTATCAAGCCCGTCTACTTTTCCAAGCTGAACAGCTTTATTAAGAAAAAAACCGGTATCCCTCAGGAGGACATCGATAGCGCGAGCGGCTTCGTGCCGGTTATCCGATCGTTTCTGACGTGGCTCGGACGCAGCGAGTCGTGCCGGTTCGTCACGTGGGGCGGCGAAGACTTCAAGCGGATCGTGCTCGATACGCGCATGCACAAGCTGGACGATGCGTACTGGATGTCCGCCGTCTACTACGACTTGCTCAAGGTATACCTGCGCGGCCGCGGGCTCACCAACGACGTCAGCGTGGAGGCGGCGCTCGAGGAGCTCGGCATTCCGTCCGAGGGCTCGGCCCACCGGGCGCTGGACGACGCGCGGATGACGGCGGAGATCTTCCGCAAGACGTTCGCCGTGCTCGATCCCGAGAAGGACGCGAAGCAGTACAAGGACACGTTCAGCAACGCCAAGGAACGGCGTACGGTCAAGAACGCGATCCGGCTGGCGCAATCGCAGAAGTTCGCGCTGAGCTGGGAGCTGCTGGCGGAGCAGGTGCTCGCCGGCAAGATCGACATCTCCGATCCGCGCAAGGCGGCGGAGCTGAAGGCTTACTTCGAGGCGGAGACGGCGAAGCCGCCCAAGCCGCCCAAGCCGAGAAGCGGCGAGCTTCAAGGCCAACGCCCCGATGGCGGAACTTTTGCCGAGGCGCCGGGCGCGGCGACCGCGGAGACGGATGCAGGCGAACCGGGTTCGGAAGATGCGGACTGACTGACAAATCGGTTGAACCGAATCGTCCGCAAATATAAAAAAGGCTTGAGCCCTAAGACGGCTTAAGCCTTTTTTTTTGCCGTGCATGCGCACCATCCCGGACGGAAACTTGCGGCTCGATCGCCGCGCCACGTCAAGCTTTCTTATTGCGCATTGCCTTGAGCACCTTCACGCCTTCGACCTCGCCGTCCGCGAACCGGCCGTATGCCTCCGACTCCTTGGGCACGAGCGCGACCTTGCCCTCGGCGTTGAAGTGCAGGCCCCAGCCGTACTTCTTCGGCAGCATCGAGGCCCGCATGCAAGCCTTCGGCTTGCCGTAAAATTCGGCCCGCATCTCCGCCTCTCGCGCGTCTCGCTCTTCGGGCGGGAGCCGCTTGTGGCGGACGTAGGTCTCGTAGAGAATCTCTTCCTGCGTGTACGCGTAAGGCTCGCCGGCGATCATGTCGTACTCGATGCCGGGCTTCGTCTTGCCGGCGGCCTTGTCCGGCGGCACAGCGCCATACTCGACGGGACAATCGTCGGACACGGCGATAAAGGTGTTGTAGTAGTTCCATTCCACGGGAGAGTTCCTCCTCTTCAGCGTGCAGGCGCTGCCTGATTCCTTATGGCATGAAAATAACATATCCGGACGCGACATACAATCGGTTCGCAAAGGTCCGGCCGAAAGCGGAAAAAAGCCGTCCCGGCCCCCATCTCGCAATGAGCGCTGAACGGCAAATCCGAGATTCCCCCCCCCCCTCTAATGCGAGATTCATCATAAAAAAACCGCCAGGGCGTAACCCTGGCGATTAGGTTGGACGCGAACCGCAGTTTTTTTGCGGTTGCAGCTTCGAAGATGACCGCCAAACCGGCCTCTATCCGCAGTTTCTGCGGTTGCAGCCCGACTAACCACAGGCCCCGTTGCAATAACCGCGCTTTTCTCGCTTACAGCGAACCGCCGCAGCAGCAACGTTACTTTCCTCGCGCACAGTCCCCTCTCTCGCACCCTTCACCTCAGTAACCGCGCTCTTCTCGCTTACAGCGCAGCTCTGCCGCTGCCCTTGCCTCGCTCGCCTGCAGCGACCGCGACAGCCGGCCTTCTTATCGCGTCGGCGCCAGATAGCCGTCCTCCAGCTCCCCCGCAGGCATCGGCCGGTCGATGTAGTAGCCCTGCGCAATGTCGCAGCGCAGCTCTCGCAGACGATCCATCTGCGCGTGCGTCTCCACGCCTTCGGCGATGACGCGAAGCTCCATTCCCTGCGCCATCTGAATGATCGCCCGCGTGAGCGCCTCGCTTTTCGGATCCGTGGTCAGTTCGGCCAGGAAGCTCTTGTCGATCTTCAATATATCGATCGGAAGCTGCTTCAAATAGCCGAGCGCCGAGTAGCCTTTGCCGAAGTCGTCGATCGCGATGCGGAAGCCCGCCGCCTTCAGTTCGCGCAGCACGGCGATCACCGGCTCCATATCCGTGATGCCGAAGCTCTCCGTAATCTCGAGCACGATCTGGCGCGGATCGCAGCCCGCCTCCCGCACGATGCGGCGGATCGAATCCGCCAAGTCCGGCGCCATGAACTGCCTGGCGGACAAATTCACCGCGATTGCCGGCACCGCCCGCGATGCCCGGTCCCATTCGCCCAGCTGCCTGCATGCCTCCCCGAGCGCCCAGCCGCCGATCTCCCGGATCAGGCCCGTCTCTTCCGCGATCGGGATGAACTCCGACGGCGAGATCGCGCCCAGCTCAGGATGCCGCCATCTCAGCAGCGACTCCATGCCCTCCAGCCTGCCGCTCGCCAATCCGATCTGCGGCTGATAGACGAGCTGGAGCTCCCCGCGTTCGGCCGCGAAGCGAAGCTCCCGCTCCAGCCGAAGCTTGCGCAAAAAAGCGCTGCTGATCCCCTCGTTGAACACCTGCGGCCCCGTGCCGAGCGACTTGGCCTCGTACATGGCCAGGTCCGCGTGCCGCATGAGCGATTCCAGGTCTTTGCCGTGATCCGGATACAGGCTGATGCCGATGCTGGCCGACATGTAAATCTCGTTGTCAGCCCCGTCGAACGGGCGCTCCATCAGCTCCGTGACCCGCCGCGCCGTATCCAGCGCTTCTTCGACGCGCTGCACGCCTCGCAGAACGACGATAAATTCGTCGCCGCCGAGCCTGGACACGACATCATCCGCGCGAACCGCTCGCTTCAGGCGCTCCCCCATTTGCCGCAATACCTTGTCTCCCGCATCGTGGCCAAGCGAATCGTTGACGGACTTGAACCGGTCCAGGTCGATAAACAGCACGCCCAGCCGCTCTCCCTTTCTCCGGCAGCCTTCCATCACGTCCGGCAGCATCTCCTGCAGCAGCGTCCGGTTGGGCAGTCCGGTCAACGCGTCGTAGTGGGCGAGATACTTCAGCTTGTCTTCCGACTGTTTGCGCTCGGTGATGTCCTTGAACATGCCGATGTAATTCGTGACTTCGCCATGCTCGTCGCGCAGCGTCGTGATCGTGAGGAACTCTGGATAGAGCTCTCCTCCCTTGCGCCGGTTCCAGATCTCTCCCTGCCATCTGCCGGTGCTGCGGAGGCTCTCCCACATGCGATCGTAAAAGTCGCGCCCGTGCCTGCCGGACCGGAGCAGCGCGGGCGTATGCCCGCAAGCCTCCTCCTCCGTATAGCCGGTAACGACGGTGAACGCTTGGTTGACGGATAAAATCTTGAGCGCGGTATCGGTGATCATGATGCCTTCGCTCGCGTGGCCGAACACCTGCGCGTGAAGCCTGAGCTTGGAGGCGGCGCTCTTGTATTCGGTTAGGTCGAGGAACATCGCCATATAATTTTGCAGCTGCCCGGCTTCGTCCTTGACCGCGGAGATCGACAGCCATTGCGGGTAAACCTCGCCGTTTTTGCGCCGGTTCCAGATCTCGCCCTTCCATTTGCCGTCGAGATGAATCGCCGCCCACATCCGCGCATAAAAGTCCGGCGACTGACAGTCGGACTTCAGCACGCTAGGCGTGAGCCCGACGACTCTCTCTCTTCGAAGCCCGTAATTCTGGAGAAGGACGGATTCACTTGCAAGATGCGGGCGCGACTGTCCGTGATCATGATCGCTTCCTGCGAATCGCGGTAAATTCGGGCATAGAGGGGCCATAGGGTCTCGTCATGATTCATGCCGTCCGCCAATGCCAAATATCCGCTCATGCCAATGCCTCCCTGATGCCGCGCCCAATGTGGTTTTAACGCGAGGCCAATCCGACCGCGCCGAGCTTTGGCGCCAGCCAAGCGCCCGCGTTTTTAATTTCGAACGTCGCCCCGATGTCTGCGGACAAATTCCTCAAAGCTAGCAACAGGCCGAGTCCCGAGCTGTCCAGGTCCGTGACCTCGTCCATCCGAAGCAAGACGCCCAGAACCCCCCGCCGTTAACTCGGGGAACAGCCTGTGCCGAAGCTCGACCGCTTCGGCTACGCCGATCCTGCCGGACAGCGCGATCGCGACCGTACCGTCCTCTCGCCTGATATCGCACTTCATGACGAACCTCCCGCGGGCGTCGACAGCCGTGTGACCCGAACCGACAGACACCGGCATATTTTGGTGACTTTTTCTTATATACACCGAGCTGGCGGACGCTGTATGTGACATTTATCACACTGCTGATTCTTCCAATCGACATGGATCGGCGGCAGCAGGTAGAATTGTAGCAAGAGCGTGTTCGCTAAAGGAAAAGGAGTCGGAAAGATGAAACTGGCGTCATGGAACGTGAACGGGCTGCGTGCCGCGGTGAATAAAGGGTTTGGCGTGTACTTCGAAGCGCTGGACGCGGACCTGTTCTGCGTGCAGGAGACGAAGCTTCAAGAGGGCCAGCTTAGTCTGGACCATGGAGAGCGGTACGGCCAATATTGGAATTACGCGAAGCAAAAGGGGTACTCGGGCACCGCCGTATTCACGAAGCGCAAGCCGCTGTCGGTGCGGTACGGGATCGAGGAGGACGCCGAAGAGGAGGGCCGGATTCTGACGCTGGAATTCGAGGGTTTTTACCTGGTCAACGTCTATACGCCTAATGCCCGCCGGGACCTGTCGCGGCTGGAGATGCGCATGACATGGGAGGACCGCTTCCGCCGTTATCTGACGGGGCTGGATGCGGTCAAGCCCGTCGTCGTCTGCGGCGACCTGAACGTCGCGCACGAGGAGATCGACCTGAAAAATCCGAAGCCGAACCGCGGCAACGCGGGCTTCACCGACGAGGAGCGCGCCAAAATGAGCGAGCTGCTGGACGCGGGGTTCGTCGATACGTTCCGCCACCTGTACCCGGACCGGGCCGACGTGTACTCCTGGTGGTCCTACATGCCCGGCGTCCGCGCGCGAAACGTCGGATGGCGCATCGACTACTTCCTCGTATCCGCGCGGCTCGCCCCCCTTCGTGCGGGAAGCGTCGATCGACTGCGCCGTCATGGGCAGCGACCACTGCCCCGTGCTGCTGGAGCTGGACGACAGCGTGTGGGACGGCATCGGGCAGAAGTAGTCTCGGTTGGGAACCAATTCGCTTTGACGCGTCGTTGGGTCGGCCGGGTAGTCTCGGTTGGTAACAAACTCGCTTTGACGCGTCGTTGCGTCGGCTTGGTAGTCTCGGTTGGGAACCAATTCGCTTTGACGCGTCGTTGCGTCGGCTTGGTAGTCTCGGTTGGGAACAAATTCGCTATGACGCGTCGTTGGGTCGGCTTGGTAGTCTCGGTTGGGAACAAATTCGCTTTGACGCGTCGTTGGGTCGGCTTGGTAGTCCCGGTTGGGAACAAACTCGTGCGGCCTCCAGCTGCCTAGCTGCCCGTGATCTTGACGCTAAGGCTGACGATCTGCACCATGATCGGCGTGCCTGCGAAAAGCGTCGTACCGGCGGGATCGATCGTCACGGACGTAGGCGTCAGCGTGTAGATGTCCTGTTCTTGGGGCACGCCATTCAGATACAGCATCGAGTAAGCGCTTGGACCGAGCCCTTCGAACGCAGCGGCGGGCACGCCGTTTACCGTGAATTGTCCGGCACCGATCGTGATCGGGCCGCTCGCGGCTTGTTCCAGAAAAGCGAGATACAGCGCGTTGCTTGGCAAAACGGCGATGTCCGCGGGAAGCGGCCCTGCCGGTCCCGGGGGGCCTATGGGTCCTGTCGGACCGGCAGGGCCTATGGGACCGGTCGGACCGGGAGAGCCGACGGGGCCGGTCGGCCCAATTGCGCCGGCGGGGCCGGCGATTCCCGGCTGGCCGCTCGCACCGGGGGCACCATCGGGGCCTGCAGGTCCAGGCGGGCCAATCGGACCGGCCGGGCCGGCGAGACCTGTCGGATCCGACAGATTGGCCGGAGCAGGCGGGTCTGCCGGATCGGGCGGGTCTAGCGGAGCAGGCGGGTCATCCGGAATGGGCGGGTCTATAGGAATAGACGGATCGGCCGGATCGGCCGGATCGGCCGGATCGGCCATGCCTAGCCGGCTCAGCGGCCCTGCCTCCCCATGAATGACTCGCTTGCCTTTCAATCCCGCAATGCCTTTCAGAGCGTGCCGGCCCAGCCGCCCTCTATCCCCAGAAGATCGGGGAACGACTCGCATGCCCTTCGCGCCTTCTCCGCTAGGCCTCGCCCTGCGTCTGCGCGCGCCCGTTCGGGCCGGGCGATTGCCTGGCGTCCCGCTCTTCGGACGCTCCTCCCGCTTTTTTCTTTTTTCCGCAAAGGTCGCCCCGAATCGCCGCCTTCGCTGCCGACCGTGCCGCGTGAGCGGCTTCGGCGCCTGCGCCGGTATGCGCGGGCGTCTGCCTTTCGAGCCTGCTTGCAAACGATGCGGGACATCTCCATCGGAATCCTCCTTCTATGCGGATTGCCGCATGCCTTCCCATCCGCTTGCGACGACAGCCTCGTCTTGCCGATAGCCTATCATATGCCGCGCCGGCCGATGCGACTTGGGCCGTTGGCCGGACGGCCCGCGATTTGCATTGCTTTTTCCGCAAGTTGAGCCGCTTGACGCAGTCGAAGCGCCGTACCGCATTCGCTCGCGATGCATGTACTGTTAAAAGGCCGAGCTGCGAACGCAATTTTCTCGGCCGGAGGAGGTGAATGAGATGCCCGTCATTAAACCTGTGATCGTCGCGATCGCCAGCAACCCCGTGGCGACCGGAGGCGTCATCTCGACGACCGTCAGCCCCACGGTGGACCGCTACTACGCCGCGGTGACGGCTGCCATGATCGTAGGCGGCGTGACCACGATTCCGGCAGGCAGCTTTCTCGACGACGCCGACGGACCCGTGACCACGCTGCCCGAACCCCCAGCCAACGGCTATTACAACGTCTATGTCAACGGCACGCTGCAGCAGGGCGGCCTGTCGACGTTGACCGCCGCCAGCTTAGTGCTGGCGACCGGGGACCTGACCGAAGGCACGCCCGTTCTGCTCGAGGTCAGCAGCTTCGACGGCGCCTCGACGATGACGACGCCGCCGACCATCTCGGCGCCGACGATCACGATTATCTCCTGATCCAGAAAGAGCAAGAAGGCCGGCACCCTTATGGGGCCGGCCTTCCTGTTCTCATACGGCACGGCGTCCGCCGTCAGCGCTTCTCCTTAAATTCCAGATGCATGTATCCCCATCCGCACATCGCGGAGAGCACCTGGCCTAGCGTCTTGCCGTGATCGGACAGCGCATATTCGACCTTCGGGGGGGGATCTCCGCGTAAACCCGCCTGTCGATGAGGCCGTCGCGCTCCAGCTCCCGCAGCTGGTTCGCCAGCATGCCTTGCGTGACGTCCGGCAGCCGTCGGCGCAGCTCCCCCGAATCGCTTCGTCCCCTCCTCGAGCAGCAAAAACAAGATCAAAGGCTTCCACTTGCCCCCGATCGCGCGCAGCGTCGCCGATATCCCGTCGGTGGCAACTTCGCGCCGCTTGTCGTCGGTCATCGTCGGCGCCCCTTTCGCTACTAGCTCTGAACATGTCTTTTTTCCACTTTAGCAGAGGACGGGGAGGAGCGGTAGTGGCCCGCCGGCCGAGCGGTCTCCGGGTCAGTACGGTTTAACGGACTATGTACGAAAAAACGGCGTACTGTGCAGCCGGATGCGCGCGGTCCATAATGAAAGAGCCATCCGGATGAGCGATAGACGAAGGAGAGAACGCAACAGATGAACATTTCGTTAAAAGGCAAATCTGCCCTAGTCACAGGCGCGAGCCGCGGTATCGGACTGGCGTCCGCGAAGCTGCTGGCCGAGTCGGGGGCCGGCGTCGTGGCCGTCGCCCGCAGCGCGTCGGACGAGTTGAACATACTCGCCGCGGCGTATGACGTGCATCCGGCCGAAGCGAACGCGTCGACGAGCGAAGGGGCTGCGGCGGCTGTCGAAGCCGCCGTCTCGCGATACGGCAGACTGGATATTCTCGTCAACAACATCGGCGCCACGGACGCACGCGCGGGGGAAGGCTTCCTTAAGCTGTCCGACGACGACTGGACGGAGATGTTGGAGGTCAATCTGATGAGCGTCGTGCGGACGACCCGTGCTGCCCTTCCGCATATGCCGCCGGGAGGCGCCATCGTCAATATTTCGTCGATGAATGCGGTCATGCCGAACGCGCGCATCATCGCTTACAGCGCCTCTAAAGCCGCGGTGACGAACTTATCGAAAAATCTGGCCCTTGCCTACGCGCCCCAGGGCATACGCGTCAACACCGTGGCGCCGGGCCCGACAGAGACGGCGATGTGGGAGGCTCGCCTGCCCGCCGATGAGGAAGAAAAGATCCGGATGGCCAAGGAAATCGGCATCGCTGTCGGCCGGTTCGCGCAACCTGAGGAGATTGCGGAGCTCGTCGTATTCCTCGCTTCCGACCGTGCTTCGATGATTACGGGCGCGGATTATATCATCGACGGCGGCTTGGTGAAGACGATTCACTAAGGGTATAGGCGGTAAACGCAAAGTAAAGAAGGTACGGCCGCCTCCAAAAATGGAGGCACCGTACCTTCTATATTTAAGCCTTCCTCGATGTCAGGGACCGATGAATTGCTGCGTCCAATAGCTGTGGTAATCGGAATCCGTGTAGTAAGCGTACCCGATGCCGATCTGGGCGTAGTCGCCGAGCATGTTGGCAAGATGTCCCGGGCTCCGCTCCCATCCGGCGACGACGGCCTGGGGCGTCTCGTGACCCGCGGCGATATTCTCGGCCCCCGCCCGGAACTGGATGCCCTCATCGCGCATCATCTCGAACGGGTCGCCGTAGGTTGGCGATTCGTGATCGAAATATCCTTGCTCGCCCATATCCGCGGACTTCAGCCACGCGACGAGCGACAGCTTCGCGTTAAGCGCGAACGGCTTGGTCTTGCCGTGCCGCGCGCGCAGGTCGTTCGTCCGGAAAAAGACTTCGATCTCCTCATTCGACAGCCGGAACAGCTCGCCCGACAGCGCGTACTGCTTGAACGTCATCTCCTGCGCCGCGCCCGCGTCCGGCTGCGAGATGACGGCGGTCTTGGAGGCCTGCCGCCATTCAAGCGCATGACCCGTCAGCTCCGCGCTCGCCCGCAGCGGAATCATCGTGCTGTCCGACAGGAGCTGCGCGGCCACGTCCAGCTTCACGACGTAGTCGGACGTCTTGCCGGAAGCGTCCGTCAGCGTCCGCTGCACGTACGGCGAGCCGATTTTCAGCTTCAGCACAGTTCCGCCGCCCTTCGCCTCCTGCATCGTCGCCGTCACGATCCGCGCGTCCGGGTCCCACGCCATGCGCGCGCCCATCGCTTCGAGCAGCGCGCGTGCGGGCACGAGCATGCGCCCCGCCTGGATGACCGGCACCGCCTCCGCGAAGACGACAGGCTTGCCGTCGACGATCGCGTTCGCGGCGGCCCCTGCCGCAGACACGGAACCCGCGCCTCCGGGGGCCGGCGCCGCCAGCCCGACCGCCAGCAGCAGCGCCAGTCCCGCTTTGCTCGTCGTACCGTATCGCCTCATCCGCATCGCCTCCCTCTGTGGTGTCTATTTACCCGTATGCCAGAAGGCTCTACCCGAATCGCGCCTTTACCGCTCGCCCAGCAGAATCCGCGTATACGGCGAATCCGCGGGCAGCATGATGACCGGCTCGCCCTTGAACGTCGTCGTGTAGCTCTGCAGCGTGCGGTACAGCTTGTAGAACTTCGGATCCTTGCCGTACGCCTCGTTGTAGATGCGCGCCGCTTCCTTCTCTCCCTCGGCAACGATCTTCTTGGCGTCCGCCTCGGCCTGCGCGATGAGCTCCTGCGCCTGACGGTCCGCGTTGGACGTCACCTTGCGCGATTGCTCGTCGCCCTCGGACAGGTAGCCGGCCGCGATCGACTGGCGATCCGAGATCATCCGGTTGTAGACGCTCTGCTTGTTCTCCTCGGGCAGATCCGTCTTCTTGATGCGCACGTCGATGATGTCGATGCCGTAGTTCTGATTCGCCGCGACGTCCTTGACGATCTGGGTGATCTCGTCGTTGATGTCGCCCCGCGCCGTCGTTTCGCTGATGATGCTCCCGTATTCGATCTCGGACAGCTTGCGCCGCACCGCGTTGTAGACGGCGTCGCCGATGCGCCCCTCGGCCGCCGACACGGTCTGCAGCGAGCGCAGGAAGCGGTGCGGGTCGGAGATGCGCCATACCGAATAGTTGTCGACGATGATCGGCTTCTTGTCCTTGGTCAGGATCGTCGTCGGCTGGCTGTCGTAGATGCGTTGGTACTTGGGGAGCGTGCGCACGGATTCGATGAACGGGATTTTAAAATGAATGCCGGGGGACTGATGGATGCGCGTCGCCTCGCCGAACTTGAGCACGACCTTGTACTGTCCCTCGCCGACGACGAACATGGAGCCGGAGAGGAGAATGATAAGCAGCAGCGCGCCGACGCCGGTCAGGATCCATTTGCGGGTGTTCATTGTCCGGCACCTCCCTGGTTAGGCTGCGTCGTAGCGCCGCCCGTACCGCCCGAAGTCGTCGATTTGGCGCCGCCGTTCTTGAGGAAGCTGTCGAGCGGCAGGTAGTTCACCGTGTCCCCGCTGCCGTCGGTCACGATAACCTTGGCATTAGGCAGAATCTGCTCGAGCGTCTCGAGCACGAGGCGGTCGGCGGTGACTTCCGGATTTTTAGCATATTCATTGTAAACGGCATTAAATTGCGCCACGTCGCCCTGCGCGTTCAGGATCCGCGACTTCTTCTGCGCCTCCGCTTGCTCGATGAGCGCCTGCGCCTCGCCCCGCGCCTTGGGCAGCCGGTCGTTCACGTACTTCTGCGCCTGGTTGATCTTCGTGTTCTTCTCCTCGCGCGCATTGGTGACTTCCTTGAACGCCGTCTGCACCTGGCCCTCGGGCGGCTCGATGTCCTGGAACTTCAGGTCGATGATCTGGATGCCCGTGCCGTACTTCTCCTGGATCTCCTCCAGCTTCTTTTTGACGTCGGTCTGGATGACCGTCTTGCCCTCGGTGATCGCGTAATCCAGCTTGGTCGCGCCCATCACGGAACGAATCGCAGCGCTGGCCGAATTCCGCAGGAACTGCTCCGGATCGTCGATGTTGTACAGATAATCGCGGATGTTGGCGACCTTCCACTCGATGACCGCGTCGGCGGACACGATGTTCTCGTCGCCCGTAATCATGAGCGCCTCGGACTCGACCGGCGTCACCTTCCCGCCGCTGTCCTCGCGGTAGCCGATGTGCAGCTTCTGCGTCAGGTTGGCCGGCACCTTCACGACCCGCTGGATCGGCGAAGGCAGCTTGAAGTGCAGGCCCGACTTCTCCTGCGTCGCCGTATACTTGCCAAATGTCAGGATCGCCGCCTGCTCCTGCTCCTGTACCGTGTAAAACGTCGTCGAGCCAAACCAGATCAGAATGACCGCCGCGATGCCGATGGCGATGAGCCGCCACGTTCGCTTGGGCAGCTTGGGCATCTGGTAAACCCTTTGCGTATTGCCGCCTTGAAAGACTTCCATGCGCAATCCCCTCCCATGTGTGTGTAGGAGTACATACGCTTAAAGAAGGAAGCGGTTGCTATGGATTGCGGCGAGCGGCCTCCCCCGGCAGTCCTCTATCTCCGCATGGCCGCGGCGATTTCCTGGGTCAGCGCGCTCTGCAAGTCGTCCAGGCCTCTGAAAAAAAGCCATATAATAAATGCCATCATGGCCCCAAATATAATAGGTGTGGCTCCGCTCGTCCGTTTGACCTGTGCCGGTCCCGTACGGATCGAACGAGCGCTTCTTATCCCTGAAGACCGTCACATCTATGCCGCCCGCATCCAGATGATCCGTCGACGGGAGTTTAGCGCCGTCTATCAGAGGGGTGCGGCTCTGGTACAGACTCACGTATTCGTTCCAATCGCCGATCGGCGTATAAGTGCTCTCCAGCGCGTCGCCCGGCGGACGGAAGTAGAAATCCGTATTTTGGTCGTACGGCCTGAGAAGCATGGCGTCGCTCAGCTGTAAGCGGCCTTCTTGCAGCCCGCGGGGCAACCTCGGTTCAAACCCGATTATCTGCTTCGCCGCCGCCAAGTCCTCCTGGTCGTATAGGGGGAAAGAGTTGCCTGCGCCGCTGTAGTCGGCTTCGCGAAGCTGCTCGGGCCTAACGAAGGACAGAAGAACCCGGTCGCGCTGCGCGTCGGTCAGATTGAGCCAATGCTGCGGCAGACCTTCCTCTTTCGTATGGTTCTCGCTGAAGTAGTCGATGGCATACCAAACGCCCTCGTCCTGCCAGATGAAGCTCTTGGCGCGCTCCGGCAAGTGCCAGGCGTACGTCTGGACCTGCGTCGCCAGCGTGCCCTGGATGCCGGCGAACACGGCGGGCTCCTGCTTGTAGGCGATCGGCTCAGCCTTTCCCCAGGTCGCGGGGGCCAGGGTGCGCTTTTCCCACCCCGGCTGCTGCCTGTATTCGCCGCGCAAATCTCCTGTCGAAGCTTTGATCTTGAACCGCACGACCTGATCTGTGCCGTAGCCGGATTGGAACGACAGCGTCACCGACTCGTCCGTTTTATCGCGAGTCCGCTGAACAACCTCGACATTTTCCAACGCATAGCCGGACGGTACGGCACCCGGCACCTTAAAGGCAAAAGATGCGAAGGCGCGTGCACGCTCCAGGTTGCTGAACCACTTGTACCGGTCCATCAGCCTTACGATGCCGAGCGAGCCGCGGCCGTCGTCCTGTGCCTCAGCCCTCGACTTTGAGCTCAGGAGCGGCGGAGAAGCCATGGCGAGCAGCATCGCGCCCGAGACGAGAACCAAGACGAGCGAGAGAAAGGTCAACCGGTACGAGCCGTTGCGGAAATCGGCGATCATCGTAATTCTCCGTCTCAGCTCTCCTCGTTTTTCCGGGAAGAGCGAGAACGAGATGCCTGGCGACGGCTTACCGGCGAACCGCCTGGACAACCGGAGCAGCGTCGTGCCGTAGGCGGAGGTTTCACGTTCGCCCAGCATAGCGAGTACGCCTGCATCGCAAGCGATCTCCCGATCCGCTTTCATGCCTCGTATCGCTATCCATACGGCGGGATTAAACCAGTTGACGGCGGCAGCGAGCATCCAGAGGGCACTGAGCCACAGGTCTTTGCGCTTGAAGTGGATCAGTTCGTGCAACAGAATATGCGAGAGCTGGCGGGCATCCGATTGAGCCGCCAAGCCCCGGGGCAAATAGATGGCGGGCTTCAACAAGCCATAGAGACACGGCCCGGCGAGTCGGTCATGCTCGTAAACGGCGATCGCACGGCGGATGCCCAGCCGTTCGAGGCATGCCTGGAGCACCGCGCGCACTTCCGGATCGGCGATCGGTACGGAAGCTGTCATCCGCCGGCGATAGCGCAGCCCGGCGATTGTGCCGATCAGGATGAACGCCAGACATCCGCCGGACCAAGCAAGCGAACCCGCCAGCAGCCAAATGTCGGACGAAGAAGCGGCCCTCGAAGCCGGCTTGGGCTCGCCGGAAGCCGCATCCGCTTCTGGAGCATGCGCGACAGTGCCGGAAATCGCAGCAGCATTCTCCGAAGCCTTATGCGGAGCCGAGTCGACGGGCTTGACCGACGCTTGCGCAGTCGGCTCCATCCGCGCTCCGCGCTCGCCCTGCGCCAGATGGGGAACCCATTGATACAGGTTGAGCGGATTGTCCGGCACGACCGGAACGAGCAGCTTGACCAGCACCAACAGCCAGACGAGCGACATGATGCGCGGACGCAGACGCATATAAGTCCATCTCCGCATGAGCAGCACAAGCGCGATGAGCGCCATCGCAGCCAAGGACGACTGCAGCAGCAGGAGGAAGGCCGATTCCGGCGCCCTCAAGTCGCTAACCATCTTTCCTCTTCTTGTCGAGCAGCTGCTGGAGCTGCTCGATATCGCTTTCGGACAGCTTTTCATCCTCCAGAAACTTGGCGCACATCAAACCGACGGCCCCGTCGTAGACCCGGTTCAGAAACGACCGGTTTTCCGCCTTCATATACTGGTCGCGTGTAACGATCGGGTAGTACAGGTAAGTGCGGCCCGTCTTCTCGAACCGAATCGCTTCTTTATTGAGCAGACGGTTCAGGAAGGTTTTGATCGTCTGGTCCGACCAGTCCGTTTGATGCTGCAGACGTTCGATAATCTCTCCCGCCGACAGCGGCTCCTTTTCCCATAGCAGCTTCATCACCGCTCCCTCGGCCTCGCTGATGCGTATATGCTCGCTCATGACGGCTCCTCCTCTTCGTTTACGTATGTAAATGGTACAATAAGATTACACGCGTAAACAATCCATGTCAAGAGAGGCGCAGACGGTAAAGAAGACGCAGCGTCGCTACAAGACGAATGCGAATCGCAACGAAAAACGGGATGAAGCGAGTATGTGCTCGCCTTCATCCCGCTTTCCGAATACTAGTGCGCGATGCCCCAAACTGTCAGACCGTCTCCCGCTTCAAATCCAGCCAATCCATCTCCGCCCTCGTCAGCGCGAGACGCATCGCTTCGTCGCACGAGCGGAGCTCCTCCGCGTTGCGGGCGCCGATGAGCGCGCATGCGGGGGAACGGCTGGTTCAGCACGTAGGCGAGCGCGATCTGGATCGCGGTGACGCCCTTGTCCGCGGCGAGCCGCTCGGCGCGCGCGAGACGCTCCCAGTTGTCGTCGCTGTAGAACACGCGCACCAGATCGGCGTCGCTCCGGTCGTCAGGTGAGAAACGCCCGGTGAAAAAGCCGCGCGCCTGCGACGACCAGGAGAGCAGCGGAAGCTGGTGCTTCTCGTGCCAATCGATGGTCGCTTGGTCTGCGGAGACCGCGTCCTTCCAGTACGGCTCTTTGGCCTTCGCGAGGCTCAGGTTCGGGCTGCTGAACGTGAAGCCGACGAGGCCGTGCGCCGCGGCATACTCGTTGGCCTCTTGCAGTCGTTGCCACGTCCAGTTGGAGCCGCCGATCGCCCCGATCGCGCCGGATTCGATATGCGCGTTAAGCGCCTCCACGATAACGCCGACCGGAACGTCCGGATCGTCGCGATGCAGCGCGTACAGCTCGATATGATCCGTCCGGAGCCGCTCGAGGCTTACCTTCAGATCGTCTGCGATCGCCTGCTTGTTCACGCGCGGGCCGTTCTGGTCATGGTGCGCGCCTTTGGTGAGGATCACGATCCGGTCCCGGTTGCCGCGTTCCTCCATATACCGGCCCAACACCTCTTCGCTCTGTCCGCCGCAATAGATGTGCGCGCTGTCGACGGCGTTGCCGCCGAGCGCCAGGAAGGCGTCCATATTCGCGGCCGCCAGCTCGTACGAATGATGGTAAAAGTAGTCGGTCCCTTTGATCAGTCGGGATACGGGCAAGCGCAATCCCGGAATGTCGATGTACTCCATTCTTGCAGCCTCCTCTTATGAAATGACGATGCGCGCGCGTTGGGAAGCCGACCGCAGCACCGCGTCGATGACCTTCATGTTGCGCACCGCGTCTTCCGGCCCGAACGCCGGCGCCTCGCCGTCCAGGACCGTCCTGGCAAATTCGTCGCCTTGCAGCGCATATTGGTTGCCGCGCGGCACCTCGATCTCCCGTCTGCCGTCCTTGGAGACGACGAAGAAATTGTATCCGCCGTCCGGTCCCGAGACGAACGCCGACGGCACCTCAATGCTCGCCTCTGTGCCCAGTACCTCGAGCGTATTGCGAAAGGACGCCCACATGCCGCAGTCGAAGGTCAGCCCCACGCCGCCCGCGAACTCGACCAGCCCGGATGCCGTCATATCGACGCCGTCGTGCTCGGGCGAGAAGAACGCATGCGCCGTCGCCGCCTCCGGCTCCTGCCCGAGAATGAGCCGCGCCGCGCTGATCGGATAACAGCCGACGTCGTACACCGAGCCGCCGCCCCAGTCGCGCCGGTACCGGATATTCGTATGGTTTGCCGCGTTGTTGAAGGTAAAGGTACCGTGAATGCCCCGCACCTCGCCGATCTCTCCCGCCTCGACCATTTGCCGGATGAGCCGGTAGCGCGGATGATGGCGGTACATGAACGCTTCCGCCAGATGCACGCCCTTGTCTTGGCAAACTTCGACCATGCGCGCGGCTTCGGCCGCGTCCAGCGCGATCGGCTTTTCGCAAAGGATATGCTTGCCCGCCTCCGCGGCGCGGATCGTCCACGGCAGATGCAGATGATTCGGCAGCGGTATGTAGACCGCGTCGATCGTATCGTCCGCGAGCAGCGCCTCATAGCTGCCGTAAGCGCGCTCGATGCCGAGGCGCTCCGCCGTCTCCTTGGCCTTGTCCGCATCCCGGCTCGCGATGGCCGCGACGACGTTCCGCTCTGACTGCTGAAGACCAGGTATAACCGCCCGAACCGCGATGCCCGCGCACCCGAGAATGCCCCATTTCAACTTGCGTTCCATTTGACCGCCGCCTCCTTGCTTATGCTTGATTGATAAGATATTGTCAGTATAATAACAACCAAACAAAATGAAAATGACAGCTTATTGACCATCATTAGAACAATATTGTCACCGAGGAGACGGACTGTGAGAAGACAAGCGCATCTGCTGACGCTGGCCGGAAGCCCGTATCTCGTCATGCCTGAATCGGTGGGCGCCTACCGCGATTTCCCCGACCATTCGGTGCTGCGGGAAGCCGGCGTGCTCAACAATTTCAACATCCATTATGTCGCGGCAGGCAAAGGCTACGCGGAGACCGAGACGGGCGTGCACGAGCTGCGGGCCGGCGACGCCGTCCTGTATTTTCCGCTGCAGCGGCAGCGCTACTATAGCAGCGAGGACGAGCCGTGGGACGTGAGGTGGGTTCACTTTTACGGGGAGGAACTGCGCGACTACCTCGTGCGCCTTGGCTTCCATCAGTCGGCGGTATGGTCCCTCCGGCACCGGGAAGCCTGGGAAGCCGCGCATCTGGCGCTTCTCGAGGAAGCGGAGACGCATCAGCTGCTGCGTCCGGTCCGCCTGTCCATGCTGACTTACGCCCTCTTCTCGGAGTTCGTGCAGCAGGCCGTCCCCGTCTCCGACGTCAAATCGGCGGGCACCGACCGCCGCATTCTGGACCTGCTGCCCGACATGCAGCGGGAGGCTTGCGCGCCCTTCATTCTCGAAGATTGGGCGGCGCGCGCTGGCGTGAGCCGTCATTATTTTTGCAAGCTGTTCCGGCAGGCGATGGGCTTCTCGCCCATGGACTTCGTCACCCGCTGCCGGCTGCAGGCGGCCAAGCAGTGGCTGCTCGAGCATCCGACGCTGCCCGTCGGGCGCATCGCGGAGGACGCCGGGTATCCGAGCGCGAGCTATTTTAACAAGCGTTTCAGCGCGCATGAGGGCGTCACGCCGACGGAGTACCGGCGGCTGTTCGGGAAGGCTTAGGAGGATCGCAAAGATCGCAGCCCGGATGAACGCCCAAGCTGCAACGCACAAAGGCCGGAAGCTCCAACGAGGCGTTCCGGCCTTTTTTTTGCGCAGACGCAGTTCGAGATCCGCTTCCCGTTCGTCAGCCGTGCGAGGCGTCTTGATCTTGATGCTCGGCATAGTACGCTTCCCGCGCCTCGCTAACGGACGCATAGTGTGCCGAAGACCATTCCTTCAGCATCCGCAAAAAGGGAAGAAGCGTCATGCCGAGCGGCGTCAGCGCGTATTCCACGGCGGGCGGGACGACAGGCGTTACTTTTCGAACGACAAGGCCGTCGCGCTCCAGCTGCTTCAGCGTCTGGGTCAACATTTTCTGCGAAATGTCCGCAATCCGGCTCTTGATCGTGCCATACCGGCTCGTTCCGTCTTCCAGGGCGTAGATGACGAGCGCCGTCCATTTGTTCGAGACGATCTCCAGCGCCCGCCTGTAGCTGCATTCCGCGATCGAGATATCGGGTTCCCTCACGCCGCTGCCTCCTTTACGCACCTTGAGGTTCGCATGCCACGTCAAAGTGCCTTCTTACTTAATTTTAGTAAATCAATTATGGTATGTCTATTCCCATCTCAAGGAGAGTGGCATTCATGAAAGCATATGTCGTTCGAGGCGGCTTCGGCCTTGATCATGTCGTACAGGTCGACCGTCCGATTCCCGAGCCGGGTCCGGGCCAAGCGCTCGTCCGACTCAAGGCGTTGTCCTTGAATTCCCGCGATATCGGCGTCATCGAGGGCTTCTACAATCCGGAACGCACCGAAGGCCTGATTCCCGTATCCGACGGCGTCGGCGAGATCGTCGCCTTGGGCGAAGGCGCGGCCCGGTTCAAGCTCGGCGACCGCGTCTGCGGCATCTTCACGCAGAGCTGGATCGACGGCGAGCCTACCCCGGCGAACTGGACGTCGACGCTCGGCAGTCCGCTGAACGGCCTTCTGGCCGAGTACGCGATGCTGCCGGAGGAAGGGCTCGTCCGCGTCCCCGATCATCTGAGCGACGCGGAAGCCGCGACATTGCCGTGCGCGGCCGTCACCGCCTGGCATGCGGTCGTCGAGGAAGGACAGGTGCGCGCCGGCGACACGGTCGTCGTGCAGGGTACGGGAGGCGTCTCCATGTTCGCGCTGCAATTCGCCAAGCTTCAGGGCGCGCAGGTCATCGTCACCTCCGGCAGCGGCGAAAAGCTCGAACGCGCGCTGGCGATGGGCGCCGATCACGGCATTCTATATACGGAAAAAGCGGATTGGGAAAACGCGGTGCTGGCCTATACGCAAGGGCGCGGCGCGGACCATATCGTCGACGTGGGCGGCGCGGCGACGCTGAACCGGTCGGTAGCGGCGCTGAGGGTCGGAGGCAGGATCAGCATCGTCGGCTTGCTGTCCGGCGCGGCCGTCGAAGATTTCGCGATCGTCCCCGCCATTCTAAAGAAGGCGAGGCTGCAAGCGATTAACGTCGGCAGCCGCGCGATGTTCGAATCGATGAACCGCGCGATCGGCCATAACGGACTGCGTCCGGCCATCGATAGCGTATTCCCGTTCGACGAGGCGGTCGAGGCGCTTCGGCGCTTGAAGACGGGATCGTACTTCGGGAAGATCTGCATTACGCTTTAAATCAATGCCATCCGCATGGGAGCGTTCGTTCAGAGCGCGGCAGGGAGGGGGCGGCTACGTTCATCCCCCAGCGACAGTCCTTAGCCCCCGCCGGGATCAGCGATGCAGCGCGTAGCGGTTCGCCTTGCTCACGCCGCGGATCGCCTCGAGCTCCGCGTCCGAGAGCGGAGGCGCCTCGGCGGCCGCGAGGTTCTGCAGCAGCTGCTCGCGGCTGCTCGCTCCCGGGACGGCGGCGGCGACCGCCGGATGCCCGAGCGAGTAGCGGATCGCGAGCTGCGAGAGGCTGCGCGCCGGCGACGTCAGCCGATGCAGCGCGCCGCGCAACGCGACCAGCTCGTCCAGCTCGTAGTCAAGCACGCCTTTCGCCGGCTCGCGGCCGTTCGCCAGCGCCCCGCTCGCTACGGGTCCGCGCGCGATGACGCCGATCCCCTTTTCCGCCAGGAGCGGCAGTACGGTCTCTTCAGCCCGGCGGTCGACGATGCTGTACTGGTTCATGACGCTCGCGATCCCCGAGCGCGCGGCATACTCGCGGATGACGTTCGGCCGGATCGAGGAGATGCCGTACGCCCGGATGACGCCCTCGCGCTTCAGCTGCTCGAACGCCTCGATCGTGTCGTCGATCGGATCGTCCAACGTGCCGCCGTGCAGCTGGTACAGGTCGATATAATCGGTGCCGAGCCGCTTCAGGCTATCCCGGACCGCCGACAGAATATAGGACTTGGAGGCGTCCCAAGTCCAGCCCTCTTGGCCCGGCACGCGCCGGTTGCCTACTTTGGTGGCCAGCACGACCTGCTCGCGCCGGCCGCTGATCGCTTTGCCCACCAGCTCCTCGTTGCGTCCGCCGTCGTACAAATCCGCCGTATCCAGCAGCGTGACGCCGCGATCGAGCGCCTCCCCGATCAATGCGACCGCCTTGGTCTCCTCCGTGCCCAGCGACATGCAGCCGAGGCCGATCTCGCCGACGTACAGTTCGGAAGCGCCTAACCGATTTTTCTTCATAAATCCGATCTCCTCCCTTTATTCAAGTTCAACGCCCTTTACGCCCTTTTACAGGCCGAGCTGCGCGCGCTTGCCTGCGGCCGGATCGGATACGGCCTCCGGCGCATCAGCCGCCCCGAAGATCATCGTCATCCGCTCCGGCTCCCCATAGGCCGGCCACGCCAGCTTCGCCGTATCCGGCGATCCCGCCTTCGCAAATGCTAGCCAGGCAGCCTGCATCTCCCCGGCCAGCCGCCATGCGTCCGGCCCCAGCGTCGCACCCAGCTGCCGCTCCAGCACCTGCAAATTGCCGAAGACAAACACGATCTCGCGTGTATGAACCGCCCGCGCCAGCGACGGATGAACGGCCGAAGTCCAATCGAACCGGTACATCCAGACCGGCGCATGACGGGCCTGCGCGTGGGCGAGCCGCACCGCGGCGCGCCAGAAAAACAGATCCGTCATCAAGTCCGCCTGCCCTTGGGCCGTATGCGGATAAGAACGAACGAGCGATGCCGCGTCGACGATGTCCGTCATGAGCTCGACGCCCAAGATCGCGCCTTCGAGGGGCATAGGCGCGGCGCCCGGGCGAATGAAGTATTCGCCTTCGTCCCTGTTCGTGCCGACGAGCAGCGACACGCCGCTTGCCGCGCCCGCCCGAACCGCCTCGAGGGGCTCGACCGGCAGCGTGGCCGCTTCGACGACCGGCTGAAAGAGCATCGCCGGCCCGCCGCCCAGCATGCGTCCCATTTCCTCGGCCGCTTGCATGATGGCCGACGCGGGAAGCTCCTTCAGCAGATGCGCGTCGGACCTCTCGATGCCGAGCAGCAGCAGGATGCCCGCCGCGACCTGCTCGGCTTGCTCCGCCGGCAGCGTCTGCGCGGCCCCGCTCTGCAGGATCGCCCGCGCGAACAGTCCCTTCGCGCCTGGCATCGCGAGCAGCGCGGCGATGCTCATCGCGCCGGCCGACTCGCCGAACACGGTGACCTGCGCCGGATCTCCGCCGAACGCGGCAATCTCGGCGCGGATCCAGTTCAGCGCCGAGATCTGGTCGAGCAGCCCCGCGTTGGAGACGAAGCCCTCTCCGAGCGGCGCGAGATGAAGAAACCCAAAGGGGCCGAGCCGATAATTAACCGTAACGGCGATCACGCCTTGGCGGGCGAGACATGCGCCGTCGTAGGCCGAATCCGCGCCGGTTCCGGTAACGAACGCGCCGCCGTGAATCCAGACCATGACGGGCAGCGGCTTTTTGGTTCGTTTGGCGGGCGCCCATATATTTAAATACAAACAATCCTCGCCGGGAGGCGGCGCGTCCGCCGGAAGGCCGTACTTCTCCGCGGGCTCGCCGGGCTGCAGGCACGGCGGGCCGAACGTTTTGGCCGGCCTGAGGCCTTCCCAAGACGCCGGCCGCTCTGGCGCCGCGAATCGCCGCTCGCCGGCCGGCGGCCTCGCGTAAGGAATCCCTTTCCACGTCCTCGCGCCGTTCTCCGCCCGGCCTTCCAACCATCCCGAGCTTGTCTTGATTCGCAAGTCGTCCACAGGCGCGCACCCTTTCCTGTCAACCTTTCCTTATCTTATTATCAACGCTGGCGAAGTGATTTTCCAGTCGCCGGCCCAAGCCGATGACGGCGAACTTCATACGCTGTACCACATGGACCAAAGCCGGCAAACGGCCCCCGTGAGCGGAAAGGAGTGGCGAGCCACATGGCATCAACCAAATCGGGCGCAGGAAAGACCGGCCCTCGCATCGACGTGCTGATCCCCGCGATCGAAAAGGACCTTGGCACCCTGCCGCACGTGATCGACGGCATTCGCAAGCAGGTGAAGCATCCGATCGCCAGCTTCATGATCGTCTCGCCGAACAGCGAGCGGATCAAGGCGCTCTGCCGGAGAAAAGGCTGCAAGTTCGTCGACGAGCGGACGGTGCTGCCGATCGGCAAGAAGGATATCCGCTACGGCACGAAACGCTGGAATCGCGCGGGCTGGCTTTATCAGCAACTGCTGAAGCTCGCGGGCAGCAAGCTTGGCGCGGCGGGCCACTACCTCGTCGCCGACGCGGATACGGTGCTGATTCGGCCCCACCGGTTCGTGACGGGCGGCCGGCCGGTCTTTTACTGCCGGAGCTGGAGCCAAGGCGAATACTTCCGCACGTACCGCAAGCTGCTGGGCACCAAGGCTTCCGCCCCCCGTTCTTTCGTCACGCACTATATGCTGTTCAACAAAGCGAAGGTTAGGCAGTTGAAGGGGACAATCGAAGCGCGCCACGGAAAACGCTGGTATAAGGCGATCATCGGCAGCATCGACAAGACCCGGCAATTCGGTTTTTCCGAATTCGAGACGTACGGCAACTTCCTGCACGGCCGCAATCCCCGCGGTATCGTCATGAAGTCCGCGCTGAACAAAAGCCTGCACGCCTCGTTCTCCTCGCTGTCGCCGGCTCGGCTGCGCAAGCTCGCGGGGAAGTACCGCTCGATCTCCTTCCACAAGCGGAAAATCTATTCGAGGCCCGGCGTGTAAATGCATGCTCGACGGCAGCCCAGGCGCGATGCGCTTGGGCTGCCGTTTATTGGCGTGCCTTCGCAGAACATGGGCGCTGTTCGCCGGTTATGAGATCAGCTGCACAAGGCGCTAATAGCGCGATTCACAGGCTTCACCCGCTTGCGGAGGCCGGATGAGGCGCAAACGCGTTTATCGGCTGCCTGATACCGCTTCCCGAAGCAGAGATAAGGCGCAAATGGCATGATCCGCGGAACTATGCTGCGCGCAAAGGCAGAGATAAGGCGCATATAGCATTATTTGCGGAATAAAGCTGCTCTCGTGTGCCGAGATAAGGCGCAAATGGCATGATCTGCGGACTAAAGCTGCTCGCGTGTGCCCAGATAAGGTGCAAATGGCATGATCTGCGGACCTACGCTGCGTGCACAGGCCGGGATAAGGCGCAAACGGCACTAACGGCAAACCGGCACCGTGGGAGAAGGGCTACCGGCACGTCACCTGGCCACCGGCACCGGCACGTCACCTGCCCGTCCCCTGTCCGTCCCCCGCGATTCCCCCCGCGATTCCCCCCGCTTTCACAAGCTTGATCAATCCCGCCGTCTGGGCTACGATACTTGCGAGGCAAGCGCCTCCCGCGGACCCGCACCGAATCGAACTGCCTAGAGCGCGGGAAGCCGGCTCCTACATATATCGGCTGGAGGAATCATACATGACCAAGATCGCCATTATCATCGGAAGCACGCGCCCGGGGCGCAAAGCCGAAGACGTCGCCAAGTGGGTATACGAGATCGCCGCCAAGCGGGACGACGCGTCGTTCGAACTCGTCGACATCGCCGACTACGCCCTGCCCCTTTACGACGAGCCGATCCCTCCCGTTATGGGCAACTACAAGCACGCGCATACGCTGGCCTGGTCCGAGCGGATCAAGGGCTTCGACGGCTTCGTGTTCGTCACCCCCGAGTACAATCACTCGACGTCGGGCGCGCTGAAGAACGCGATCGACTATCTATACCACGAGTGGAACGACAAAGCCGCGGGCTTCGTCGGCTACGGCAGCGCAGGCGGCTCCCGGGCGGTCGAGCACCTTCGCCAGATCGCGGGCGAGCTGAGAATGGCGGACGTTCAGGCGCAGGTCTCCCTGTCGCTCTTCCAAGACTTCGAGAACTTCAGCGTCCTGCGTCCCGGCCCCAAGCAGGAGGCTTCCGTGAACAACATGCTGAGCCAAGTCGTGGCGTGGAGCGGCGCGCTCAAGACGCTGCGCGCGTAACAAATGAAAAGAGAGGCCAGGCTGCGGCAATTTGAACCGCGGCCTGGCCTCTTGGCATTCGCGGGACGCGAAGGCTCAGCTTTTTGAAGCAGCCGCAGCAGCGTTCTGCCGGTTCTTGCGCACGCCGCCCTTCGCGAAGGAGACCAAGCCCGCCGACAGCGAGAGCAGCGCGAACGCGAGTCCCGCCCAGGGATGGTAGCGGACCGTGGACGATGCGTCGGCGAGCAGGCCGCCGGTTAAAGATCCGATCGCGACGCCAAGGTGAAGCAGCGACGTGTTGAGTCCCAGCACGATGTTCGCCGATTCGGGCGCGATCCGGACGAAATACGTCTGGATCGCCGGAATCGCCACGGAGTAGGCCAGCATCCAAGCCGCGGCGACGGCGATGCCCGACGAGAGGCCGCCTGCCGCGGAGGAAAAGACGGATGCCGCGAGCGGCATCAGCGCCAGGGCCAGCGCCATCGCGGCCAGGCCCCGCACGATGACCGCGGGCGGACCGAGTCTGTCGGCCGCGCCGCCGCCGGAGCGCGTGGCAAGCGTGCCGGCCAAGCCCAGCAGCAGCATGGTCAATCCTGTAAAAGACGCCTTCAGCCCGAGGACGTCCTGGAGGAAAGGCACGAAATACGTGTTCAGCAGGGCGATGCCCGACGAGAACAGGAGAGACATCAGCAGCCCTGCCGCGAGGGCAGGACGTCCCAGCACGGCGAACTGACGGCCGAAGCCGACGGGGGGCGTCGCCCTCTACCTCGGGCATGAGCCGCAGGACGCCCAGCATCACGAGCAGCGCGCCAGCGCCGAGCAGCAGGTACATGCCCTGCCAGGACCATCCGTCCGCCAGCGCGATGCCGATCGGCGCGCCGAGCACGGAGGCGGCGCTGAACGCCATCATGACGGTGCTCATGGCGCGGCCGAGCTGCGCCGCCGGCATGACTTTGGGGAGCGCGCCCAGCGCCGTCGTCAGATAGACGCCAGCGCCAGCGCCTATCAACGCGCGCAGTCCGATCATCGCCGCATAGCCTTCGCTGAAGTACGAGAGCAAGCTGCCTGCGGCGAATACGAGCAGCGCGGCCGCCAGGAGCCGTCGCCGCGATATCCGCTGCGTGAGCGACACGAAGATCGGCGTGCCGACGGCGAAGCCGAGAGAGAAGGCGGTGACAAGCTGGCCCGCTTGGGCAATGCTGATGCCGGCATCCCGGGAGATGATCGGCAGGATGCCGATGATGGCCAATTCGGCGAAGCCGGTCAAGAAAGTGCCTAGCGTGAGCATATACAAGATCGTGCGATTCATTTTAACCACCTCTTATAATTGTCGGGGAGCCGCGCGGCCCTTGTAGCGACAGTATAAGCGGGTTACTATATTTAAGTAAGAACGCAAATCCTTTGGGGATAATCCTAACTGATGGACTTACTAACTTAAGTAAAGTATGTTTGCCGGGAGGCGTTTATAATGGCCGAACAAGAAAGGGACGAGGATAAACCGATCTGCGAGGTTCTGCAAGTGCTCGGGGCCAAATGGTCCTTCGTCGTGATCGCGGAGCTGCAGAAAGGGCCGAAGCGATTCAACCGGCTGCAGCGGGATGTCGCGATCGTCGGCACGCAGTCGCTTACGGACACGCTGCGGCATCTGGAGCAGAGCGGCATCGTGCGGCGGGAGGTATACCCGACCGTGCCCGTGACGGTCGAATACAGTCTGACGGATAAGGGCTTGGACTTTCAGGCGACGCTCGCGGAGATGGAGAAGTGGGCGCTGCGCTGGCGGAAGCCCGACGGGGAGAGGTTCGCTGGCGAGGACGCGCCGGGATCTAAAGCCGCCGACGCAGGCTGACAGGCGAACACGCCATCCGGAGTCGTCGACCCGCGAGACCGAAGCCGCCAGTACGGCGGTTACAGCGATGCCGCCAAGTGGACCACAAGCGGCAAGTACAGGAAGCTAGCAACGGTCGAAAAGGCGACGTTCATCGCGACGAGCTCCTTGTCGCCGCCGTAGCGTTCCATGAGCACGAGCGAATTGATCGCCGCGGGCATGCAGGACTGAACGAACAGCACCGCGGCGGTCAAGCCGTGCAGGCCGAGCATCGCGATCGCGGCATACGACAGCAGCGGCACGACCGCGATGCGCAGGCCGAGCGAGATCCAGATCTCCCGGCGCAGGCTGCGGCGCCAGTCCGTCTTGCGAAGCTGCATGCCGAGGAGCAGCAGCACGACGGCCGGGTAGGCGCCGCCGACCAGCTCGAGGCCCGCCGAGAGGCTCTCCGGCAGGCGCGCCTTGAACAGGAACAGCGCGATGCCGACGGCGGCCGCATAGACGAGCGGCGTCTTCGCGATCTGAAGGAACGCCTGCCTCGGCTTAAAGGACGCGCGCGCCGCCAGATAGAAGCCCAGCGTATTCACGAGAATGACGTGCGTCACGACGTTGGTCACCCCGATCGCGAAGCCTTGCGTGCCGAAGGCAAGCAGCAGCAGCGGCAATCCGTAATTGTTGGAGTTGGAAAAGATCGTCGTCAGCTCCATCGCGCGCCGCGAAGGCTCGCTCATCCGCAGCAGCCTTCCCGCGGCGGCGGAAGCCGCCCAGCAGAGCGCGGTCTGCAAGAGCGTATAGATCGCGACCGTCCCCAGCGTGCCTGTCTTCAGGTCGCTGCCGGCGAGCGCCGCCACGATGAGGCACGGCGAGAGTACGAACAGGCTGAGATCGGCCAGCAGGCGCGAATCGGGGGTTTTGTACTTTTGATACAGGTAGCCCAAGCAGCAGGCGATCAAAATGGGGATGCTGACGTTCGCGAACGTATGGAAGTATGGCATGAGCCGGTCGTCTCCTGGCCCGGCGGACCGGGCGATCGATTTGATGCTCTAATCATATAAGAATTCAAATCATTGTTTAAATATATAAAATAAATAAACTAAATAGTTATCGTCTATAAAAGTCACTCTCTCTCAAACCCCGATCCCGTCACTTTCGTCCTCGCCGATCCTATATTTCGAAAGCCGGAGGCATGCACTCGCGCTGCCGGAGCCTAAAAAAATCCGCCGGAAAATCCCGACGGACCGTTGTCTTTCATTTTGCAAAACTCGCGCGACTGCACGCTTGCTCGTTCTACGTTCTCGCCGGCCGCGTCGCGGAGCGCACTCTCCTTTTACCAGCCCAGATCCAGCGTCTTGCCCGTCTCGACGTAGGATTTGATGTTGCTCAGGATCATCGGCCAGCTTTGCTTCGTGCTCTCGTACGAGGGATGCCCCTCCGGCCACCGGTCGTTGACGAACGTCACCTTCGTGCTCGCGCCCATCGGCTCGAGCTCCATCGTGATGCGCGTCTCGAGCTCGGCATGATTTTCCCGGTAAGAAGGCCCGGCATGCTCGGTGTAGCTCATCAGGCTGTACGGTTCGTACGCCAGCACCGTTCCGTATACGTGCACGGTCTCGTCGCCGTCGTCGCCCGGCCCGACATAAGCGTAGGGCGCGCCGACTTCGAAAGTAGACTGCAGCACGCTGCCGAAAAAGATCGCGCGCGTGCCCTCCGGCGAAACGAGCGCCTCCCATACCTGCTTCGGCGTGCCGCCTATATAGATCGTATACTTCAAGTCTTCCATGCGATTCCCTCTTTTCCTGGCTCGATTTAAATTGCGGCGTTTGCTGCGGACTGCTAGTATCGATTGTAACGCAACGTCGGCGCCTTGTATTGGAAAAACGCGACAAATCCTGGAGGTCGATTCCCCTGAAGCCTATCGAACGTCCTTTGGACAAGGCCATCCTCAAGCCGGAGGAGGCCGCGCGCAAATTCGATCTGAAGCTGTACGCGCCGTCGGCCGAGCTAGCGGGCTGGGTCGAGCATTATTGGACGCTGGCCTGGGATCTGCGGGGCGACGTCCCCTTCAGCCAGAAGGTGCTCTCCTACCCAAGCATAAATCTGACGTTGGAAAATGAAAACGGCGCCTCGCACGCCGAAGTATACGGCGTGCCGCGCGGCACCTTCACCCGTACGCTGACGGGGTACGGCGAGTGCTTCAGCGTCAAGTTCCGGCCCGGCGGCTTCTATCCCTTCTGGCGCGAATCCGCCTCCCGGCTGACTGGCCGCAAGCTCCCGCTCGGAGAGATATTCGGCGCGTCAGGGGAGGCGCTGTCCGGCCTGCTGTCGGCCGTGCCCGCCACCGAGGCGAGGCTCGCCGCCATGGAGCGATGGCTGCTGGACCTTGCGCCCGAGCGGGAAGATTCGGCCGAGATGGCCGGCCGGATCGTACAGGATGCGGCGTCCGACCGCAGCCTGCTCCACGTCGAGGCGATGGCGAGCCGGCATGGCATGAGCGTCCGCACGCTCCAGCGGCTGCTCGGCCGGTATATCGGGGTATCGCCGAAGTGGATTCTGCAGCGCTTCCGGCTGCAGGAGGCGGCGGAACGCATCCGGCAGGAAAAGCTGCAGGATTGGGCCGGGCTGTCGATGGAGCTGGGATATTACGACCAGGCGCACTTTACCCGCGACTTCAAATCCGTCGTCGGCGTGCCGCCCGAGACCTATGTGCGCGAGCTGGGCTGAGCCGGCTGGGCTGAGCCGGCTGGGCTGAGCGGGCTGGGCTGAGCGGGCTGGGTCAGCGGGCGAGCGCAAAGCATAAAACGGCTACATTTTTTGATCGGCCAGCCATTCCTTCAGCCCGCGCAGCGGCGCGCCGACGAGCTGCCGCAAGTCCGTGGAGACCGCAGCAGTCTCGGAGAGCGGCAAGAGCGAGTAGACCATGCCCTTCATCGCCGGATCGGCGCGGTGAACGACCGGTCTGCCCGATCGTTCGGCGAGCGCGCGGGCCAGATCGTTCAGGCGCCAAGGGCGCGAGGCCGTCAGTTCGTAGACCCGGCCTTCATGCCCGCTCTCCGTCAGCACCGCCGCAGCGGCCGCGGCGAGGTCTTCCCTGGCCGCGGCATTAAAAATCCAGTCGCCCGGCGGACTCAGCAGCACGCCGCCGGCCAGCGCCTCCCGCCAGCCCAGCATCTCGACGATGTCCATATAGTAGGCATTGCGCAGGATCGTGTATTCGAGCCCCGACTCGCGAATGAGCCGTTCGGTCGTCACATGCAGCTCATGCAGCGGCAGTCTTCCCCGTTCGGCGTACGCGATGCTCGTGTAGACGATCCGACCGGCTTTGGCTGCCGCCGCGCCCTCCACCGCTGCCCGGTGCTGCCGCAGACGGGCTTCCTCGTCCCGCAGCGGAGACGAGATGAAGAGCAGCGTGTCCGCGTCTTTGAATGCCGCAGGCAGCGAAGCCGGATCGTCGTAATCCCCGTAGCGGACCTCGATCCCCCCGGCTGCGCAGCGCCTCGGCCGCTTCCGGTCGCCGCGTCACGATCGCGATGCGCGCTGCCGGCAGGCGCCTGAGCAGCTCCTCCAACACCAGCGATCCGAGATTTCCAGTGGCACCCGTCATAACGATTTTCATGCCATCTCCACCCTTCATCCCTCAGTAGTTAAATGTTTAACAAATTAATTAAAAAGAGCCGTTGACAGCAAACCGACAACCCGGCGCGCAAGCCGTCGTACGGGGTCGGACTGGGCCGGGCATGATCGCGACTCGCTGACTGCCCCTCATCCTCAACCGCCCGTCAACTTGGCGAGGAGTCCCAGAAGCTGGCGAATCTCCGATTCCTCCAGCCGGCCCATGAGCGCCTCCAGCACTTCCCGATTGCCCGGCAGCGCGTCCAGCAGAAGCCGCTCTCCCGCCGGCGTCAGCGACACGCGCCGCCTGCGACCGTCTTCCGGGTCTCCGGCGACCCGCACATACCCTTCTTTGGCGAGCGGCACGAGCAGGACGCTGATATTCGCCTTGGTCACGCCGATTCGCTCGGCCAGCGCGGTGGGCAGCAGCGATCCGCCGGCCTTGGCGATCTCCACGAGTATGCGGACGCGCGCGCCGTTCAGTCCTCTTGACTGCCAGTACTTCTCGGATACGCCGATCAGGCTCGCCGTGGTCTCCACGAGCGCGAAAAAAGCGCGCACCTTGGGCGGCTGCTCCGACACGTATCCATGCAGATCGTCCATGCTATCTTCTCCAATTGGTTAAATATTTAACTATATGCAGGATACGACAGCAGGCTAGGGATGTCAATCGGCGCCTCTTCGGAAGCGATCGCCAAGCAGCCCCTGTTTTACGCTTTGCATCACGAAGAGCCATTTTAGCGTCCCTGCTGGTCGTCCAGTGTGGCATCCGAACCGGCTATCGTGCAAAAGTATACGTTCGAGATCAGTACCCTTTCATCTTTATGCCTATCGCGCAAATGTGCAGGATTTTCACTTAAAATTTGCCCCATCTCGCTCAAAGAGGCGAGCTTTCGTGCACTTTTGCGCGATTGATCGCACAAACCCGATAATCCAGTCTTGGTTGATGTACTTTTGCAGTATGGCTCTAGGCAGGAATGACAATCTATGCTATCATCGATACGAATTGTATCATAAATGAGGAGCTGATCGTTTTGTTACAACGTTTTATGCCAAAAGCATCCTTGTTCCTGCTCGTCTTCGCGATCCTCGCTTTTGCCTCGCCCGTATCGGCTTCCGCCGCAGGCGGCTCCTACATCCTGTTAACGCTGGACAAGATCAGCGGCGATAGCACGGTCGAAGGCGCGAAAGGGGCGATCGACATCTCGTCCTTCTCTTTCGGCGCCTCGAACGCGGCTACCTCGCCGGGCGGCGGCAGCGACATTGGAAAGCCGATCTACTCGGATTTCAACTTGACCAAGCAGATGGACTCTGCCTCCATTCCGCTGCTGCAGAGCCTTACCGCCGGCAAAGCGATCAAGAATGGAACGATCGCCTTTTACAATGGGCAAGGCAAGAAGCCTTACCTGACGATCAAGCTGGAAAACGTTTACGTCACTTCCGATGCTTACAGCGCAGGCGCCGACGGAAGCCGGATCGGGGAATCTTTCTCGCTCAAGGCCAAGAAAGTAACGTTTATATACGAAGGCGTGGATGCCAAGGGCCAGCCGTTGCCTCCGCAAACCTTCGAATACGACGTGAGCAAGGGCGCCGGCAAATAACCTGATTACCCTGCGAAAAGGAGCTGTGCCGCATGAGCGAGACAAGCAACGACAAGTCCAAGCTGCCCTGGGACGCGCCGGCGCTCGAGACGCTGCCCGTCAAGGATACGATGGACGACGGCAGCGTGTGGGGATTTACGCCGAAGGACGATTTCTACCAACGCAGCTTGCTGCTCGACAGTTGATCCCCGACGCACGACGGAGCGGTTCACGGGCATCCGCCGATAAAGGAGTAGATCGATTTGCTCGCTAGACTATTAAAATGGGGCCTGATCGCGGCGCTCGTCTCCGGGATGCTGCTCCTCTCTCCCTTCAGGCAGTCCGCCAGCGCGGCGGAAGCCGACCTGCCGTCGATCCTGCTGACGTTGGAAGGCATTCCCGGCGAGTTCGACGGCAAGGACAACCAGATCAAAGACGCGATCGCCGTCAACAGCTTTCAATACGGCGTGACGACGGAGACGCTGCCAGGCGGCAGCGGGAGTCCGGGCAAGCCGCAGCCGTCTGCGGTCGCGGTCTCCAAGGCGTTCGATTCATCCTCGCTGCCCCTGCTTCGCGCGCTCACGGAGGGTAAAGCCATCAAGGATGGCTACCTGTACTTCCAGAAGCGCAGCGCGGGTCAGAGCCGGACCTATATGGTCGTGCATCTCACGGATGTCCGGGTGACCGGCTACAGTTGCGCCTCGAGCAGCCAGCGGCCGGACGAGTCGATCTACCTGAGCGCGCAATCCGTGCTGTTCAAGTACATGCCCGAACAACCGGGCGGCGGAACCGACCCGATCCCTGCCGGCGAGGTGACGACCAAGTATCATTTCGACCCGATACAAGCCGTCACGTCCAAAGGCAATCCATACGTAAAAGGCTTCAACGTCACGCTTCGGGCGGACGGGACCGGCGGCGTCCCGGCGCAGACGCGCTACCGCGTGAACGGCGGGGATTGGATCGACTATTCGGGCCCGTTCGAGATCTATGCGGCGGACACGCATACGGTCGAGTACTACAGCGTCGGCAGCGACGGCCGCATCGAAGCGACTAACGTGATGAACTTCGATCAAGGGACCTTTACCGGCCACGGCTCCTACTAGACCGAACGCGTCGAACCGACTTTAACGCCAGAACCCCGTGCAACTGCGCGGGGTTTTCTGCATCCATGCTTCGCCTTCGATTCACACCGGATCGGGCAACGCCCATACCGACACGCTGCCGCCGTTCGCCGGGAAAGTGCCGAAGCCGTCCTCGCCGATCACGATCTTGTCGTCGCGCGTCTGCGTAAAGTCGACCCATGCCTCGCCTGCGCGATGCTCGCCGACATACATTCGTTTCTCGCCGCCTTCGCCCGTGCAGACGACGACCGCGCAGCCCGAGCGCTCGATCTCGGCGACGCCGCGACGCACCCAGCCGATCAGCCGCGGATCGTCGAAGTAATCTTCCTGCTCGCCGTATGCCTTGTGATGGCGGCTGTAGAGCAGCGGATCGATCGCCATTTTCTTGCCCTCGATCTCCTCCTCGTCTCCCCCAATGTGAAAATAGTCGCCGTAAAAGACGCAAGGATACCCGCCTTCCCGCAGCAGGATGAGGGCATACGCGCTCTGCTTGAACCAGTCGGCGATCCACGATTCCAGCGCTTCGCCGGGCTGCGAATCGTGATTGTCCACGAAGGTGACGGCGTTGGTCGGGTTCGTCTGCACGAGCGTACCGTCGAACAGCTTGGTCAGGTCATATTCGGCCCCTTGCTCCGAAGCCTCGTGCAAATTGTAGTGCAGCCGTACGTCGAACAGGCTGATACGGCCGCCGACGGCCTCGAGGAACCGCTGGCACGCGCCCGGATCGCTGTTCCAGAATTCGCCGACGATGAAAAACGCGTCGCCCCGATCGGCATACAGCGCCTCGGTAAACTCTCGCACGAACGTATGGTCGATGTGCTTGATCGCGTCGAGCCTGTAGCCGGCGCAGTCCAGCGTATCCGCGAGCCATTTTCCCCACTCGATCATCTCCCGGCGCACGTCCGGATGATGGTAGTCGATATTGGCGTACATCAGATAATCGTAGTTGCCGAACGCGTCGTCGACGTTTTCGTTCCAACGCTTGCCTTCTCCTACGATCCGGTAAACGCCCTGACGGTCCTCGCGCGCGTCGCAGTCAGTACCGTTGAAGTGCTCGAAGTTCCATTTGAACGACGAATACGCAGTCCCGCGGCCGGAAAAATCAAACTTCGTCCAGCCTTCGATGTCGAACGGCTCGGAAACCTCCTCCAGGCGGTTGTCCGCCTGTACCTCGACGACCTGAAATGTCTCCGTCCCGTCCGCGCCCGCCTTGTGGTTCATGACAAGATCCGCGTAGATGGCTACGCCCGCCTCCCGGCAGGCCGCGATCGCTTCGAGCAGCTCCTCCTTCGTGCCGTACTTCGTGCGCACGCTGCCTTTCTGGTCGAACTCCCCCAGATCGTACAAGTCGTACACCGCGTATCCCGTATCCTCGGGTGACACGGCCTTCGTAGGCGGCGGGATCCAGACGGCGTCGATGCCGCGTTCCTTCAGCTTCGGCGCAAGCTTCGCAAGACGGCGCCAGTGCTTGCCGTCGGCTGTGACGTGCCACTCGAAAAATTGCATGATCGTATGATTGCGTTCCATTCGGCGGCCTCCGTTTATATGTATGTGCGTGTTTGTCCGACATTGATCCTTTCCACCAAAGACTTACCTCAACCGGCGCGCGCGTAAACAAATCCGGATGTCGCGGACTTGGCCGCGGCACGTTGAGATCGGGGCCCGATTCGTATATGATGATGGAGAACTTAAGCGGCATCCGTTCAATTCCTAGCAAAGCGAGCTGAATCTCTTGTTCCCACGAGACCTCCAATATAAAATGCCCGCCGAATGGGCGCGGCACGAACGCACCTTCATGTCCTGGCCCGTCCGGGACTCCATGGTCTATCCGGACGACCACGAATCCGTCTGCGGCGGCTATGCGCAGGTCGTGCTGGCGATCGCCGAGTTCGAGCCCGTCAGCGTGCTCGTCAATGAAGCCGACCTGGCGCTAGCGAAGCGCCACCTGGACGCGCCGAACATCGAGCTCGTGCCGATCGCGCACAGCGACGCCTGGCTGCGGGACAACGGCCCGACCTTCCTCGTCGGCCCCGGCGGCGAGCTGGCCGGCGTGAACTGGCGCTTCAACGCCTGGGGCGGCAAGTACGCGCCTTGGGATCTGGACGACGCGGTCGCGCCGCAAATTCTCGAGCGCCTCGGCGTGCGCCGGTTCGACGCGCCCGTCGTGATGGAAGGCGGCTCGATCCACGTTGACGGCGAAGGCACGCTGCTCACGACCGAGGAGTGCCTGCTGAACGTCAACCGCAACCCCGAGCTGAGCCGGGAGCGGATCGCGGAGCTGCTCGCGCAGTACGTCGGGATCGACAAGATCGTCTGGCTGAACCGCGGCCTCGCCGGCGACGAGACGGACGGGCATGTGGACAACATCGCCTGCTTCGCCGCGCCGGGCAAGGTCATTATCCAGACCTGCTACGACCCATCCGACGAAAATTACGAGATCACGCAGGAAAATCTGCGCATTCTTCGCGAAGCGACCGATGCCAAGGGGCGGAAGTTCGAGATCGTCGAGCTCCCGCAGCCGCCGCTCGCGTCGTTCGAGGAGAGCCGGCTCACGCTGAGCTACCTGAACTTCTACTTCGTCAACGGCGGCGTCATCCTGCCGGTGTTCGGCGGCGCCGCCGAGGAGACCGACCGCGAAGCCGCGCGCATCCTGGCCGAGACGTTCCCGGACCGCCGCATCCGCACCGTGGACGGCATGGCGATCATCAAGGAAGGCGGCAACGTTCACTGCACGACGCAGCAGATGCCGGCGCGGGGTTAAAATAAGCGGGCAGGGTGGCGCTAGCGGTGCGAGTTATGCGATACTGCCGCACAACGACGCCTTGGAGTCGCGTTTTATGAATCGAATTCATGAAGGAGGTTACCCGAATGAGAAAAGTCAAAGTGGCGGCGACCCAGATGAGCTGCTCCTGCGATATCGACGAGAACATCGCCAAGGCGGACAAGCTCGTGCGCGAGGCCGCGGCCCAAGGCGCGCAGATCATCCTGCTGCAGGAGCTGTTCGAGACCCCGTACTTCTGCCAGAAGGAGAAGTCGGACTACTACGTCTACGCGACCGAGCTTGAGCAAAATAAGGCCGTCAATCACTTTAGGAAAGTGGCCAAGGAGCTGCAGGTCGTGCTGCCGATCAGCTTCTACGAGAAGAAAAACTACGCCCGCTACAACTCGCTCGCGGTCATCGACGCGGACGGCGAAGTCCTCGGCCACTATCGCAAAAGCCACATCCCGGACGGTCCCGGCTACGAGGAGAAATTCTACTTCAATCCCGGCGACACCGGATTCAAGGTCTGGAACACGCGGTATGCCATAATCGGCGTCGGCGTCTGCTGGGACCAATGGTACCCCGAAGCCGCGCGCTGCATGGCGCTTATGGGCGCCGAGCTGCTATTCTACCCGACGGCGATCGGTTCGGAGCCGCAGGACGGCTCGATCGATTCCAAGGACCACTGGCAAATGTGCATGAGGGGCCACGCCGCCTCCAACCTGATGCCGGTCATCGCCTCCAACCGCATCGGGCGCGAAGAGGACGAGGACTCGTCCATCGATTTCTACGGCTCGTCGTTCATCGCCGGCCCGCAGGGCAACATGATCGAGGAGGCCGGCCGTACCGAGGAAACGGTGCTGACCGCCGAGTTCGATCTCGATCAGCTCGAGATCCAGCGCATCGAGTGGGGCATCTTCCGCGACCGCCGGCCGGAGCTGTACCGCGTCATCGCCTCGTACGACGGCAGCACGACGGTGTAACGCGCGGCAGAGCGCGTCAATTAATAGAACCTTTATCGGCGTTTTGCGTCGATAAAGGTTCTTTTTTTTCGTATGAAGGAGGCAAGCTAAATTTTCGCGCAGGTTCACGCCGACCAGATCTGCGTTTGCGATACGACGGTCTCTCCGCTCTTCGCCGCCTGGTGCATCAGCAGCCCAAGGTAATGATCCTGGCATGCCTCGGCCAGGCTGTAGAAGCCGGGCCCGCCCGCGGCGTAGTCCGCCATCCGCGACAGGCATTCGGCGATGGCGAGCTCGTCGTCGGCCAGCCTGCCGGGCGCGAATTCGTTGCGATACACGTACTCGTCGCCGCACAGGATGGCCTTCAGATGGAAGCCTTCCAGGTTGCCGTCGTGGCCTGCGTGAACGCGTCTGAGCTGCGTTTCCACAGGGCTTCGGTAGTCGCGCAAGTAACGGACTTCGAAGTTGTTGATCTCGCCCGCTTCGCCCCGGACGAGCAGGCGCGGCGAACGGATCCAGGAGAAGTATTGGTCTCCGGTAAAATCGTACATGCCCAGGCGGTCGCCGAAATCGAAAAACGCGATCGTCTGCACGGACTCGACGACCCGATGAGTGGCGGGCGGCCCGTCCCGGCCGGGTCCTTCCGTAATCGGCGAGCGGAAGGACATGCCTCGGATGGCGGCGTTCTCGAAGCCCACGCCGAGGAACCGCCGCAGCAGCACGATGCCGTGATAATCGTGCGCGGCGGACACCTCCGCCAGCGTGACGCGGCCGAGCTTGCCCGAGCCTGCCACGGCAAGGCGGGCGGCATGGTTCGGCTGGAACGGATACTGCTCGGCCACCTGGATCCGGGCCTGGCTGCCGACCGAGCGATACAGCTTGGTCATCTCCTCCAGCGTCTGCGCGGGCGGCGTCTCGCACAGGGCGGGCATGCCGGCCGCGTTCAACTCGCGCAGGACGTCCGGCGCTGCGCTCCGCGGCACGCTGACGACGACGAACGCGGCATCGGCGGCCGCCAGCATCTCCCGCGTCGAACCGAACGCCGGGACGTTCCACTTTCGCCTGAACGCCTCCGCCTTGTCCGGACTGCGCACGACGATGCCCGCGACCTCGAACCGCTCCGGCAGCGCCGCGGCAATCCGCAGGAAAAATTCGGCGCGCCATCCGCCGCCGACGATGCCGAACCGAACGGCGGCGCTCATGACTGCCTCCAGTTGCGATTGCTCATAACTGCGGTAGTCCGTTTGCTCATGGATATAGGCTCCTTTGGTGAACGTGATCGCGACACGGTCCATGCGGTACGAAGAGTATACAACATTAGCATGGTGCGGGCCACGCCACGCTTAAGGGAGCTGCTTCGAGACCGCCGGCAGCGGGCCCACGTACGCGGATTGCGGCCGGAAAATGCGGTTGTGGCCGGCCTGCTCCAGCATGTGCGCCGTCCAGCCGACGACGCGCGCGGCCGTGAACGTGGGCGTGAACAGCGCCGTCGGCAGCGCGATCGCCTTCATGATGGCGGCGGCGAAAAACTCGACGTTCGTGTGCAGCCGCCGCCCCGGTTTGTACTCGGCGAGCAGACGCGTCGCCGTCTCTTCCACGTGCAGGGCGAGCGCGAACGCCGGATCGTCGCCGGTCAGGCCGCGCGTCACCGCGCGCAGCGCCTCGGCCCTCGGGTCGACGGTCTTGTAGATGCGATGGCCGAAGCCCATCAGCCGGCCGCCCCGCTCCAGCACCTCGCGCAGCCAAGGCTCCGCCCTGTCCCGCGTGCCGATCGCCTCCAGCATGGCGATCACCTCGCTCGGCGCGCCGCCGTGCAGCGGCCCGCCCATCGCGCCGATCGCCGCGCAGACCGCGGGATACAGGCCGGCCTGGGTCGACAGCGCGACCCGGCCCGCGAAGGTGGAGGCATTCATGCCGTGCTCCATGCCGAGGACGAGATACGCGGTCAGCGCCCTGGCATGGTCGGGCTCGGGCCGGCGGCCCGTCAGCATGTACAGGTAGTTGGCTGCGTGATCCAGCTCCGCATCCGGCTCCACGGGCCCAAGCCCCTGCTGGCGTCGATGCCGATACGAGATGAGGCTCGGCACCAGCGCCGTCATCCGCTCCGCCTGGTCCGCCCGCGGCGGCCAAGCGGGCTCGGCCCCGTCCGCTAACGCGGCGGCAGCCGTTTGCAGCACGCCCATCATCGGCAGCCCCGCCGGCATCGCGTCGAGCAGGCGCCGCAGCTCTTCGGGCAGGACGCGCGCCGCGGCCAAGCGCCCTTTCAACGCCGACAGCTCCGGCTCGCCCGGAAGCTGTCCGTACCACAGCAGATACGCCGTCTCCTCGAAGCCGCGGCTCACCGCCAGGTCCTTTGCCCAATAACCCCTGTATACGAGATGCCCGCGCTCGCCGTCGACATGCCCGATCTCGGTCTCCGCCGCCACGACGCCTTCCAGTCCGGTTACGCTAGCCATTCGACCACTCACTCCTTTTCTTGTTATTTTCAATATACATCGCCACATCAATTGTGTATATTTATTGTATTTTTTTATGGATGAAAGATTTCGTTTATCGAAACGGGAGCTAATAACCCCTTTTTAATCACCCTCATTAACTTTTTTCATCGATTCGGTTGACAGGGTTTGCCTATACCCCTTAATATAGCCATTATCTCATCAGAAAGGAGGCCGGCCGACATGACCGCGATTCGACTCCCCCGCCGCTACGACGCCTGGACCCAACTGAATATGCCGCTCGATGTCCGCCGGCCTCTACGGGCCGATCCAGAAGTCAGACCCGGATAATGCGCGTTCCCGCAAGGGAAGTGCGATGATCCAGGGTGCTTTCTAGACATATCCAAGGACCGCGGGCGAATCGGCTTGCGGTCTTTTTTTGTTTTCTAAAAATCCAAATCGATAAGAGGTCACAACGAATTTATGATACCGAACGAAACTTACTACCGGCGCATCGATCTGCCCGCGGGCGATCTGCACGTCTACGCAGGCGACGCGCTGTTCCGCGCCATGGGCGCCAAACCGCTCGAGATGGCGAACAACAATCTGCAAATTCCGAACATCCGCTACATGAGCTACACGCCGGATGCTCACGTCGGGGTCGGCACCTGCATCGGCACGACGGCCGTCTGGCAGGCGGACGAAGGCTTCGTATCCCCCACCATCGTCGGCAGCGACATCGGCTGCGGCATGCGGGTGCACCTGACGAACCTGGACGCGGACGACCTGAAGGACGTCAAGCTCCGGCGCAAGCTGGTCAAGGCGATCGAGAAGCGCATACCGACGGAAAATCACGCTCGCGGCCACTTTTCCGACATTCGGCTTGAAGACGTGCTGATCAAAGGCCTCCACGGGCTGCCGGGCAAATACGTACCCGATGCTTACACGCCTCGCCGGGCGACCTCGCTCACGCATGTGGAGCATGCCCGCTTCCGTTATGACGAAGAGGCGCTGAACCGGATCCCCGAGCATCTGTGGCACCGGGCTCATCGCCAGCTCGGCACGCTCGGCGGCGGCAACCACTTCGTCGAGCTGCAGGCCGTCACGCTGGACGAAGGCAACCGGGCCGTCGGCGAGCGCTGGGGGGCTGCGCGACGGGCAAGTCATCGTCATGATCCACTCGGGCTCACGCTCGTGGGGCGGCGCGGTCAATCAGCACTGCGGCTCCGAGGTCGTCAAGACGATGCGCAAGCTCGGCCTCGGCACGGCGGACCCGAAGCTGGCGTTCGCGCCGCTGGACAGCGAAGCGGGCGCCACTTACGTCAATCTGATGTACGCCGCGCTCAACTTCGCCGTCGCGAATCGCCATCTGCTCGCCTACGCGGTGCGCGACGCGCTGCGCGAGACGCTTGGCCCGCAAGCAGAGACGCGGACGCTGTACGACCTCATGCACAACTACGCGCTGGCGGAACGGCATGGCGAGGAAGCGCTGTTCGTGCACCGCAAAGGCGCGACCCGTTCCCTTCCCCCCTGGCCATCCGGACAATCCGGAGCCGTACCGGGAGACCGGCCACCCGGCGCTCATCCCCGGATCGATGGGGACGTCCTCCTACCTGATGGTCGGCATGCCCTCCGGGGAACGCAACTATCATTCCATCTGTCACGGCGCCGGCCGGGTCCGTTCCCGCAACGCGACCAAGCAGCTCGTCACCGTCGACGAATTCGCGGCATCGCTGCGCGTAGGCCAGGCGGACGAGGTCGTCGTTAACCACCGCGCGCTCGAGGCGATCATCGACGAGTCGCCGCAGGCTTACAAGGACGTCGATCAAATCATAGAAAGCGTCGCGGGCGCAGGCCTGGCCGCCGTCGTGGCCAAGTGCCGGCCGCTCGCGACCATAAAAGGAGTATAAGGACACAAAATGACATTAATGAATGAAAAAGCGCTGCGCCCCTTCCTCATCCGGCGGGACGACTATGAAGCCGAGCCTGCCGGCATGGAAGCTTACTTCGACTACACGATGGCCGTGCGGCGCATCTCGGATTGGCTCTGCGAACGCTACTGCTGCGGCTTCCACCTGTATTATCAGGAGGACAGCGACGACGCCTGGGACGGACTTGCGGACGACATTCGCAGCGGCTATGCAGGCGTGGAGCACGCCATCAGCCTATTCGATCTTGTCGAGACGCGGAGCTTCAAGTATGCGTCGGACCCGGCGCCGGATGCAGATCGCGACCGCAAGCCGGTCGCCGGCGGCAAGTCAGCCGACGGCGCGCACGACATCCGCATGGCCGTCCGCAACAACGTATTCGTTTACCCGGCGCATCGCGTCGCTTTTGCCCGCGTGCCCCGGCTCGCCCAGTACGGGCTGGGCTACGAAGATCTGATCTTCGCGGAGAGCGATGCGCAGCTCGGCGGCTTCCTGGCGGAGCTGCGTGAGCGGCAGCTGGCGGACCGGCAGCTGCTCGTGTTCACGGACACCCGCGACGGGCTGGAGCGCAGCCGCGAGACCACGGAGCGTCCGGTCGACCGGGAGGGCGTGTTCATGGACGAGTCCCTGAAGGCGCAAATCTTCCGCTCCGTGGATACCTTTTTCGCGGAAGACCGCAGCTTCTATCAAACCTACGGCGTTCCCTACAAGCGGGGCATCCTGCTGTACGGCAAGCCGGGCAACGGCAAGACGACGCTCGTCAAATCGATCTCCGCCACCGTGAACGCGCCGGTCGCTTATTGGCAGATCACCGAGTTTACCGGCAGCGAGTCGATCCAGCAGGTGTTCGACGCAGCCGTGAAGCTCGCGCCGATGGTGCTCGTCGTCGAGGACATCGACTCGATGCCCGAGTCGTGCCGCTCGTACTTCCTTAACACGCTGGACGGAGCGACCTCGCGAGAGGGCATTTTCCTGATCGGGACGACGAATTATCCGGAGAAAATCGATCCCGCGCTCATGAACCGGGCCGGGCGCTTCGACCGCGCCTACGAAGTGAAGCTGCCGAGCGAGACGCTGCGGCTGGCTTACCTGACCTACAAGGGAGCGGGACGGCTGGCGGACGAGGCCGGGATCGCCGAGATCGCTCGGCTGACGGAAGGGTTTACCTTCGCGCAGTTGGCCGAGCTGTACGTGTCCGCCGCGCTGGAGCTGCATCAGACCGGCGCGACGGATTGGCAGCGGCTGATCGCGGGCATGAAAACCGATCTGTCCAAGGGACGGAGCCGGGAGTGGATGACCGAAGGCGCCGGACGCAAAGTTGGGTTTTCCGCAGGGAACTGATGCGATCCCGCAAAAGTGCATCATTCAAGGCTGACAGGGTGGTTTATTGCGATCAATCGCGCAAAAGTGCACTTTATCTCGTCTATTTAAGCGAGATATCGGTTGTTTGGGATAAAAATCCTGCACTTTCGCGCGATAGCCTCACGAAGGCCGTCTCGCTTTTACTCGATTGGCGCAGGGGCAGCGCAGGACAGTGTTAAGAGGCGAAGCGCCGGCAGCTCCGCCTTTTGGTTACGCGCTCGCGCTTCGGATCCCGCCAGTCGTCGCTCAGGCGTCCGACGCCTCCGATCGGGGCAGCACCGCCCGCCCCGCTACGGGGGACGACAGAATCACCGACGTATTCAGCATGCCGCAAGGCAGCAGCCGTTCGACAAGACGATTCAACGCGTTCAGGTCCGTCACGGCTGCCTTCAGGATGAACGTGACGGCACCCGTAACGCGATAGCACTCCAAAATGTCGCCGTCTTCCGCGATCCGCCGCTCGAACACGAGCGGGGACACCTTGAGCTCGCTGACTTGAATGATCACCTGTACGCTGCGTCCGACGGCCGGCGCCGACACGACGGCGCAAAATCCTGTGATGACGCCGCGCTCCTGAAGACGGGCGAGCCGTTCAGAGACGCTGGGGCGGCTGAGCGACAGCCGCTTGGACAGCTCGCTGACCGTCATTCGGCCGTCCTCCTGCAGCAGCTTGAGCAGGCTGATATCTATGCGATCCATGTCGTTTCACCCTCACCTTCAAAATGCAGGACATCCGGCGCTTCTTGTTTCAATGTGAGATAAAGTCACGCAAAAGAGCTTCACTTCAACATTTCTCGGCGCCTCTCGGCTGCGTATCATGGAAGTTAACAACATCACTTCATGGTAGGCAATCAGAAGCGAGGCGTTTGTCATGAATCATATCATGCATCAGCGACGCAGGGAATGGCTGCTCATCGTGCTGGGCTGCATCGTCACGGCCATCGGCGTATCGCTGCTGAAGGAAGCCCGGATCGTCACCGGGGGGCAGCGCCGGATTGGCGCTCAGTCTCTCTTACTTGCTCCATATGAAGTTCCCGGTCCTGTTTATCCTGATCAACCTGCCCTTCCTGCTCTTTTCCTGGGTCAAAATGGGCCGCTCGTTCACGCTCCGGACGATCGGGGCCATCGGCCTGCTGTCCGGCTTGACCGCGCTCGAAGGGCTGCTGCCCGAATACGGCATGCCCGTCATGGGCGAAGCCGTCGCCGGCGGCGGGCTTGTCGGCATCGGCATCTGCATCCTGTTCAAAAACGGCGCGTCGTTCGGCGGCTCGACGGTATTGGCGCGCTATTTGCAGCTTCAATACGGGCGCGACCCAGGCAAGACCGGCTTCGCGTTCGACCTCTTGGTCATTGTGACGAGCCTGTCCGCCATCTCTCTCGGCGGCGCGCTAGTCTCCGCGCTCTCGCTCGCGATCACCGGCACCGTAATATCGCTGTACAAGGGACGGCTGGACGCCTCCCGACGCCAGGCGCCCGGTCAGACCGCCTCCGCTTCCACCGTGGCCGCGGGATAAGAAACGCAACGAAAAACACCGAACGACTGTGTCCGCTCGGTGTTTTCGCCTTCTTATCGCATCGCCGGCGCGATCGTTCGCCCGGCGCCGCGGCTTCCGGAGGTCCGGACGCCTTTTTTATTGGTATACCGTCATCGGCTGATGATGCGGCACTTCCCGGTAAATCTGACCGACCGTCTCCATCAGGTTGCCCGTCGCGGGCACGATCGGATACCAGCTTTTGCGGCCCATATACGACCATACTTCGTGCGCCTGATGCGAGCACATGCGGAACGCGTCTTCGAGAAACGCCCGCAGCTGCGGCGTGCCGCATTCGAAGGCGGCCCACGCATACTCGCGGCCCGCGCGTTTGAGCGTCAGCAGGTACGAAGTGGCGATCGCCCGGTCGTCCAGTTCGGCCAGCTTCACTTGGGGCTCGATGGACGGATACGGCGGCGCAGCCACAGGAAGGAGCGCCGTCATCGACAGGCCGGGGACGTTCAGCTTGTCCGTGGAGCCGGTCATTTTTTTCACGAATTCGATCTTCATATTGTAATCCTGAACGTGGACCGGGTAATGCTTCCCGATCATCTCCTTCAGTTCGGGATCTTTGGCTTGGTTCAGGAACAGCGCCATCGATTGAATGGAGTTCGTGCAGCTCATGAGCAGTTCGTTCAGCTCAAGCGCCTCATGGGTACCTAGATTCAACTTGGAAAACCCTCCTTCGATTGGATACGTGCCGCGAGTAGTATGCCAATCGGGACGATGGATATGCGAAACGCAGCGCGATCAAGGCCTTTGGTATCAATTATCCGGGATTCGTTTGCGCGAGCTTTCCAGTTATTTCTATACTAAGATTGCATATTCGTAAATGAATGCCACGGGAGCGTGAACAGATTGAAGAAAAAGCTGACTGCAGCCGTCATCGGGCTGTCCATGGTGGCCAGCATGGGAGCGGGCGCCTACGCCGCTTCGAACCTGACGCCGATCAAGGCCTATCTCAATTCCGGACTGAGTTTCAAGGTGAACGGCAAGCCGTTCCAACTACGCGACGGCAACGGCGGCACGCTGGCGCCCATCACTTACAACAATACGACCTACCTGCCGATCCGGTCTGTCTCCGACGCGCTCGGCGTCGCCGTGCACGTGGACAACAAAGGCCTCATCCAACTCGGCGAAACGGTCGACGGCATCTCGATCGCAACCGGCTTCGAGGGCGACTATCATACGAAAGACCCGTCCAAGACCGTCTATGACGGCAAGGACTACAAAGAAGTGTACCTGAACAACAGCAGCGGCACGCGCGGTGCCTCGTTCATGCTTTATCCGAAAAAGAAGTACCAGAAGCTGTACATTCAGATCGCCGCGATCGGCAAGGACATCAAGGAATTCGCGGTTCAGGACAGCGATACCGATGTCGAACTGAAGACGACGCCGATCGCCATGAGCGACGGGCTCGTCACCGTGGAAGTCGACATCGGGGGCTCCGACGCGCTCTACGTGAGAGCGGAAGCGTCCGACGGCGGCTCGGTGTTCATTCCGCTGACGACGTCTTATTTCAAATAAGCTAGGACGAAAAGACAAAGAAGGCGGCCCTCGACGCAAGGCTTCGGAAAGCCTTGGTCGAAGGTCGCCTTTCTTAGTGGCCGCAGACTGTTAGATCAAACCCGACTTCTGAAGAAGTCGCTCGATAAGCTGCGCGACCTCGGCTCTCGTCAGATTCGCCTGAGGCGCCAGCTCCACCGCCCCTCTACCTGACACCAATCCGGAGCGGATGCTCTCCACGATGCCTATCCTCGCCCATTCAGACGCCTCGTCCGCATCGGTGAATGCGTTCAGTACCGAATCGTCGGACGGGCCGGTGAGCTTTTCCGCCAATCCGGTCAGCGCGAGAGCCTTGCCCATAACTACCATTGCCTGCTCGCGCGTAATGCGTTCGTTCGGATGGAAGGAGCCGTCCGGCATCCCGCTGATCAATCCATTTTCGACGGCTGTCTGTACCGCCGAAGCATACCAGTCGCCAGCGCTAACGTCAGAGAATGGCGCGCTGCCGCTTGCCTGCTTCAGCCCCAACCCCAACCCCCGTACGATGATCGCCGCGAATTCGGCGCGGGTGATCTCGTCATTCGGGCTGAACGCCCCGTTCCCCGTACCCTCCAACACCATCCGCGAGCCCAGGTCGTTAATCGCCGCTTTGGCCCAGTGATCAGCGACGTCCGCGAATTCGACCGGGTGCCAGATAACCGAATACGTACTATTGGTCAAGCTGTTGATCAATGCATAATACGTACCGGATTCCTTCAGGACTTGGGTAGGCACGTGACGGACCGTACCGTCCGGCTCTACGACGACTCCGGTCGTGATTTTGTTCGGATCGATCCCTTTTGGCAGCGCGATCGTCCGTTCCACATAGGCGTTAAACTTCGACACTTCCGCCGTCTTGTCTCCGTAGGTCGCCGTAATCGTGAACGCTACCGGAGGCGCGACTTGCGTAAAGCCGTTGCGTGCCGCCGCATTGTCAACCGCAGCCTTGTCGCTGGCCCTCGGCACGGCAATCTCGATCCGCACCTTCAGCCCCTCTAGATCGGTCGCTCCCAGCTTCGCGGCGATCGAGGCAAGATTCAGCTGCTTCGCCGGTAGCGTAAAGGAACCGGTCGAAGTCTTGATCTGCAGCTTCGCCTGCAGCTGCTCCATAACCTTGAACATATCGCCGCTAAGCTCTCCGATGACGACATCGGAGTTGCTGGCGTCCAGCGGAATGGTAACCGTTGCCCCCGCGCCGGCCGAAGCCAGCCTCGCCTTAAGACCCGCCGGGTCGATTACCACGGTTTGCACCGTTTGACCGTTGCGATGGCTCTCGACGATCTTGCCCAAACGCTCAATGGTGCCGTTAATCAGGATTTCAAAATCCTTGTACGCGGGAGTGGTGACAAACGGCGGAATTACTATATCTTGCTCAAACTCAGCCGTCACGGACAGGTTCGCCGCCACGTTCTTGTCCGTACGGGTCGCGCTAGTATTGTTGTCGCTCCACTTCACGAAGTGGTAGCCGCTCGCCGGTACAGCCGTCACTGCCGCACCGTCTGCGCCTTCGTTTACCGTCTGCGCCGTGTCGCCGGTGATCGTGCCGTTCGCTGCGGCTGTGTAGGTCAGCGTATGTGTGTTGATCGCGAACTCCGCTGTGACAGCAATGTCCGCCGTCACGTTCGTGTCTGTACGGGTCGTGCTCGTGTTGCCGTCGCTCCACTTCACGAAGTGGTACCCGCTCGCCGTTACAGCCGTCACTGCCGCACCGTCTGCGCCTTCGTTTACCGTCTGCGTCGTGTCGCCGGTGATCGTGCCGTTCGCCGCGGCTGTGTAGGTCAGCGTATGTGTGTTGATCGCGAACTCCGCTGTGACAGCAATGTCCGCCGTCACGTTCGTGTCTGTACGGGTCGTGCTCGTGTTGCCGTCGCTCCACTTCACGAAGTGGTACCCGCTCGCCGGTACAGCCGTCACTGCCGCACCGTCTGCGCCTTCGTTTACCGTCTGCGTCGTGTCGCCGGTGATCGTGCCGTTCGCTGCGGCTGTGTAGGTCAGCGTGTATTGTGCAATAGCACGCGTCACCGTGACCGTATAAGTATTCGGCGTGCCGTCCTGTGCCGTTACCAACAACGTAATCGTGTTGCTGCCCACATTGAGCGCAACCGTGCTACCATTGCCGCTCGTTGCCGCAACGCCATTCACCTTCAACGCCGCCGTCGCATCCGCTACCGTCGGCGTTACCGTGAGACTCGAGACCGCATTGCCCACGCTCGCCGTATAGGTCGTCGTGCCGCTCGCGAATGTCGGACTCAGCGTCCCTTGCGACAGCGTCAGGTTGCTCAGGTCCGCGTTGCTGCTCGCCGCACGCGTAACGGTGATCGTATAAGTATTCGGCGTGCCGTCCTGTGCCGTTACCAACACCGTTATCGTGTTGCTGCCCACATTGAGCGCAACCGTGCTACCATTGCCGCTCGTTGCCGCAACGCCATTCACCTTCAACGCCGCCGTCGCATCCGCTACTGTCGGCGTTACTGTGAGACTCGAGACCGCATTGCCCACGCTCGCCGTATAGGTCGTCGTGCCGCTCGCGAATGTCGGACTCAGCGTCCCTTGCGACAGCGTCAGGTTGCTCAGGTCCGCGTTGCTGCTCGCCGCACGCGTAACGGTGATCGTATAAGTATTCGGCGTGCCGTCCTGTGCCGTTACCAACACCGTTATCGTGTTGCTGCCCACATTGAGCGCAACCGTGCTACCATTGCCGCTCGTTGCCGCAACGCCATTCATCTTCAACGCCGCCGTCGCATCCGCTACCGTCGGCGTTACCGTGAGACTCGAGACCGCATTCCCCACGCTCGCCGTATAGGTCGTCGTGCCGCTCGCGAATGTCGGACTCAACGTCCCTTGCGACAGCGTCAGGCTGCTCAGGTCCGCGTTGCTGCTCGCCGCACGCGTCACCGTGATCGTATAAGTATTCGGCGTGCCGTCCTGTGCCGTTACCAACACCGTTATCGTGTTGCTGCCCACATTGAGCGCAACCGTGCTACCGTTGCCGTTCGTTGCCGCAACGCCATTCACCTTCAACGTCGCCGTCGCATCCGCTACTGTCGGCGTTACTGTGAGACTCGAGACCGCAATGCTCACGCTCGCCGTATAGGTCGTCGTGCCGCTCGCGAATGTCGGACTCAGCGTCCCTTGCGACAACGTCAGGTTGCTCAGGTCCGCGTTGCTGCTCGCCGCACGCGTCACCGTGACCGTATAAGTATTCGGCGTGCCGTCCTGTGCCGTTACCAACACCGTTATCGTGTTGCTGCCCACATTGAGCGCAACCGTGCTACCGTTGCCGTTCGTTGCCGCAACGCCATTCACCTTCAACGTCGCCGTCGCATCCGCTACTGTCGGCGTTACTGTGAGACTCGAGACCGCATTGCTCACGCTCGCCGTATAGGTCGTCGTGCCGCTCGCGAATGTCGGACTCAGCGTCCCTTGCGACAACGTCAGGTTGCTCAGGTCCGCGTTGCTGCTCGCCGCACGCGTCACCGTGACCGTATAAGTATTCGGCGTGCCGTCCTGTGCCGTTACCAACACCGTTATCGTGTTGCTACCCACATTAAGCGCAACCGCTGTTCCGGTCCCGTTCGTTGCCGAAGCGCCATTCACCTTCAACGTCGCCGTCGCATCCGCTACCGTCGGCGTTACCGTGAGACTCGAGACCGCATTGCCCACGCTCGCCGTATAGGTCGTCGTGCCGCTCGCGAATGTCGGACTCAGCGTCCCTTGGGATAGGATGAGATTGCTTAGGTCTGCGTTGCTCGATAGTGTCTGAGGCGGTGCGATTGCAATATCGTTAATCGCCAAGAATGAACTTTCTTCGCCTGAATTACGATATAATCGCAGCTCGTCGACATCGTAAAAAATGGACGACAGCAAGTAGGAATGGTTTAAGGAAATAAAGTCTCCTGTCGTATTACCTTTAAACGTAGCTTTGCCCAATGAATTTCCATCGGCAAAAGCTTCGATGGCGTAAGTATCGCCGTCATAGTTGCCCCAGTCCAAGAAATTAAGGGAGCTTAGCTTAAAATTTTTGCCGTCCATCGATTTGATTGCCAAACCGTAATTAGCCGTATCTTTTCCGTTATCTAAATCGTCATCCCATTCGACAAGTTGGGGATAACCTGTCCAGGATCTATCATCTTGATATAGCATGTTACCGTCCAGCTTCTTCCCTGTTGCATCTATTCCATAGATGCCAATGTCATATCCCGGAATGCTACCCGATAAGCCCTCGCCGGCCGAGGCGACCCCGTCTCCTTCGAAGTCATATCCCGGCGTAGCTTGAAAATGAATCAGCTTCGTCCCAACGTCCGCATATCTAAAGTTCGTGGCATCGATGTTATCGACGCCGATCGCACCGTCGACTGGTTGACCCGATGGCGTTACTACGCGAAACGCGTCAATCCCCCCGAAATTCGGCATCCCCGCTTACAACAAAAGGGACGACCTCTCCATCAGGGGAAGCCCTTTGTACATTTTGCGTCAGTACTGCGCCTGACACGGGCGAGCCGTTACGATAGCCTACCAGCTGAATTGGCAACGTTTCGTTACCGCTATCGTCGAATATGAGGTCGACCGAACGAAGATCGAATAACTTTCCATCACTAGAAGAGAGCTGAATCGCGTTCAGTTTAGTCAAGCCATTATTGGTTGCCGCATAGGCTAATTGCGTCTGACCAGTGAATTTCTCTGTGCAAATGCTAACATCGGGCTCGTTGTCCACGGCAAACACGCGAAAATCCCAGCCTGACCCTACGATATTGCTCACTAAGTAGCCTTGGCCTCCGGCACTTACGTTGTTGCTTTTTTTGATTCGCAGGACAGAAAGTTCCTTCACCAAATGTGGTGACACCGTCGAGTGGCGAAGCAGCAGAAACCTTAAAAGAAGGCACGACCGAAGCCAACAATGTTAATATCAGAGTGAACGACAACAGCTGGACCAAGCCTAGTTTTCCATATTGATTGCGATGCACGAATGATGCCCCTTCCATCCTCATAAGTAGATGCGAGCGAATCTATTCTACAATAAAAAATAAAAAACTCGTTAAATTTAACCAAAATTCAGTATTCGACATTCCCTGCCGCTTTCCCTTTTCCATTAACGCATTGAAGCGCAGCAAAAACCGCCAAGGATTTTCCTTGACGGTTCATTGATTACCATTGCGAGAGCGTTTATATGCACCGACTTCATCTGCCGTGTCTGCTTCCCTTCCTAATGGTGAACAACAGCATCAACTCCAGCACGACGCCGACCGCCAATCCAAGCCCAAGCAGTTCCAGATAGACGAGTAGGCTCGAGAGATCCTCCCATCCCGTGTTTCCACGCGAAACGAACGCCATAATCAGCAGACCGAGCAAATTTCCTGCCAGGGTCGACAGGGCAAGCCACCGCGCGCCGAGCCAGCCGGATATAGCGGCGAACGCACTTACGGCGAGGGCGACCAGCAAAAAGCGGAAAGCATGCACCGCTGTCCAGGGCTGCCCTAATATAACGAATCGTACGAGCCAAAACAACAATGTCGTGACGAGCCAGGACATCGCGCCCCAGGAGAGCCACTGCTTGCTTCGAGAAGCGGGAATGACGCGCATGACGTTCACCCTTTCATCGGCGAGGATCGGCGCCCAGCCGGCAGCCATTCAATCATATGCTTATTATGGCATACCCGATTCTGTCGGGCTATAAAATGCGGGACAGACAAGAGCGCGGCGCTCTGCCCGCTACCAATCGCCCTTCCATGACATAGCCCTCCTCCCGCCCCTCCAACTCGCGGACGAGCCGTTCCCGCCACAGCGCCACGCGGTCCGCCCGCGCTGGATCGTCAGCCAGGTTGACGCGCTCGGTCGGATCAACCGTCAGGTCGAATAACTGCTCTTCGCCGCTCTGCGAAAACCAGATGTACTTCTCCCGACCGTCCGTCACGAAGTGGTTGGATCGACCGCCGTACGCGTGCTCGCCATGCAGGTAGGAACGCCAGGCTCCCGCTTCCCTTCTCGCCGGGTCGCCGCGCTTCTTGACGATGACCGTAGGGAGGATCTCGTAACGGATACGGGCGGCTGGGGCCCCTGGATTAACGGCGGAGGCTGGCTGAAAATCGGCGGGACGCCGGTCGACTTTTTGTATCGCGACATCGGCCGCGTATCGAAAGTCATCGAGCAATGCCTTGCGGGAAATATCACGATCGACTATCAGCCGGGGCATCCGCACGGATTCGTCAATTCGATCTACATGGCCGAGATCGCGCTGTGCCAAGCGTTGTGGGATCCTGGCGGCGCGATCGGCAGGCTGAAAAGCAAAACGGACCCTTATCCTCCCGTTTTCCAAAGAGCGGTCATTCAAAAGTTTTTCTGGGAGGCGGGATTTTCCCTCGAAAACGGCTATAAGGGGATTTATAAGGCGGATATGGCTTACGTCGCCGGCTGCTGCTTCCGTTCCTCAGCTTGTCTCCATCAGGTGCTGTTCGCGATAAACGAAGCCTTCTTGATGAACGAAAAGGAAGCCGCGGCGATCGCCGATACATTGCCCGATGCGCCAAGCGGGTACGCATTCCGAATCAACGATATTTTCGCAAGGATCGGCGTCGATCCGGACGAGACGAAGAAGGCGCTCGAACTGCTGCGGGAGCTCCTCGACGAAACCGAGCAGCTGATCAAAGCTAAGGCCTTTCTTAAATAAAACGAACGACGAACAGCGAAAAGGGACGAAGCAGAGCGAATCTGCCGCGTCCCTCTTTTCACGCCTATCTCCTCTAGTTCGCCTGTGCGCCGTTAGAAAAACCGAAACCGGCTGATCGCCGCGCCGCCGCTGACGACCAGATAAATCCGCTGCCTGCCGGCAATCCCCGTCACGCCGCAGGAGAAGCTGCGCCATTCCTGCGCGCCGCCGGGCGGCAGCACGCATCGGCCGGCGAGCGGCCCGTCCTGGCGCTGCAGCCTCACTTCGACGGCGGCTGCCTCCACGCATGCCGCCCGCACCTCGAACGCGACGACGCCGTCGCCGAATTCGGCGTCCTCGAACGCGATCCAGCCCGCGCCGCCTGCCGCGACCGCCGCGCTGCCGCCTTCCCGGCATTCGCCGACGATGACGCCTGCATAGTCGTCGTAGTTCACGGCACGCGTCGGCCGCCTCAGATCGCGGGGCGGGATCGTCTCTCCCTCCACCGCGAGCGTGCCCGTAAGCCTCAGATCCGCTGACGACGCGCCGATCAGGATCGCGTAGTCGCCGCTTTCTACGCAGAACCGGTCCCGCGTGACGTCCCAGACGGCGAGCGCGGACAACGGCAGGACGAACCGCACCGCCTTCGTCTCGCCCGCCGCCAGCGCGATCCGCTCGAACGCCTGCAGCTGCAGGCGCGGACGCTTGACTCTCGACTTGCCGGCTTGAACGTACAGCTGAACGACTTCTTCGCCCGCCCGCGCGCCCGCGTTGGTCACGCGGCACTCGACGACGGCCTGCGCCTTCGCCTCCGCTGCGGTCGCGTCCGCAGCCGAGATCCGCAGATCGTCGTAGCGGAAGTCCGTATACGACAGTCCGTAGCCGAACGGATACAGCGGCTTGCCCTCGAAGTATTGGTACGTTCGCCCGCCCCGGATGACGTCGTAATCCATGAAGTCGGGCAGCTGATCGACGCCCGCATACCACGTCATGTTCAGCCGGCCGGCCGGATTGACGTCGCCGAACAGGACGTCCGCGACCGCGCGGCCCAGCTCTTGCCCGGCATGCGAGGTGTACAAGATCGCCGGAACGTTGGCATCCGCCCAGTTCAGCGCGAACGGATAGCTGCCCACGACGACGACGATCGTATTCGGATTGGCCGCGAACACTTCGCGGATCAAGGCTTCCTGCGACGCGGCCAGCGCGATGTCGGGCCGGTCGATCGTTTCCTTGCCGTTGATGAGCGGATGATTGCCGACGAAGACGATGGCCGCGTCGGCGCCGCGCGCGGCTTCGGCTGCCGCCTGCGCGCCGTCCGTCACGATGTCCAGACGGAACCTGTCCGACTCGGACGCCTGCAAGCCGGCAGCGTCCGCGCTGTCCGTCGCGCCGGTCACGTTAATCTCGTTGGCCGTCTCCTCGGCCTCCCCGTCGCCGACAAGCAGTTCGCCGGACGGCCCCACCGTGACGGGCGTCCCGTTCCAGGTGGCGAAGGCGCACGGTCCGCCGTCTCCGGCCGGACGGACGTTGAACGTCTCCTTCGTGAACCACTCCCAGATCTGCGTCGCCGAAGCCTGCACCGTCTTGTCGTCGGTCGTCAGATAACGGCCATTGCGCTCCGCGATGAACGTATGGCTGCCCCAGCCCCAGTCCGTCGTCTCGAAAATATCGGCGTCCGCAGCATCCTCCGCGTCGGCGGCCAAGGCCGCCCGTTCGTCCGCGCCCGCGCGGACAAAGCGGCCGGTACGTTCCGACTGCAGCTTCACCCGGTTCGAGCCGGAGACGAACGATGCCCGCCCGCCGGCCCCAGCTTCCTCCAGCTTTTCCCGGATGCCTTGCAGCGGCGTGACCGCGTAAGGCAGCGTACCGCTGTACCAGTCCCGGTAGACGGTGTCGCCGAGCGGGCCGATGACGGCGACCTTGCCAAGCTTGTTCGCTGCCAGCGGCAGCAGTTCGCCTTCGTTTTTGAGCAGCACGACGGCCTTCCCGGCGGCTTCGCGGGAGAGCTCGGCATGTTCGGGACGCAGGATGGCCGATTCGTCGATCGCCGCGTAAGGATTTCGCTCGGGCGGGTCGAATTCGCCGAGGCGAAAGCGTACGCGGAACGTATTGCGCAGCGCGACGTCCAGATCGTTTTCCGCGATCAGGCCCTCCGACAGCGCGTCGCGAAGCGCCTGCTTCGACAGCTCGGCGTCGTCCGTGATGCTGTCGATGCCGCCTTCGCGAATGGAGCGGGCGACGGCCTCCTTGTACGTTTCCACGTAATGATGCTCCCGCACCGTGCCCGTCACGTCGAAGGCGTCGCTCACGACGAAGCCGTCCATGCCCCATTCCTGCTTCACGATGCGGTCGACGTCCGGGTTGAGATTCGCCGGCACGCCGTTAACCGCATTGTACGAGGTCATCATCGACTGGGCGCCGCCTTCCTTGAAGGCAATCTCGAACGGCTTCAGGTAATATTCGCGCATATTGCGCGGGTCGATGCTGACCGAGGCGTCGCCGCGGCCGACTTCGTTGTTGTTGCCGATAAAATGCTTCAGCGAGGCGACAGCTTTCAAATAGCGGGGATCGTCGCCTTGAATGCCCTGGATCAGCGCGGACGACAATTTGCCGACCAGGACGGGGTCCTCGCCATACGCTTCCTCCGTGCGTCCCCAGCGCGGATCCCGCTCCATGTCGACGGTCGGCGCCCACAGCGTGAGGCCGTTCACGGCCGGATTCCGCTTGTAGAAGCCCCTGGCCTCGTCGCCGATCGCGCTCCCGACCCGCTTCAATAGCTCCGCGTCCCACGTACAAGCGAGGCCGATCGGCTGCGGGTAGCTCGTCGCTTCGCCGAGCCAGGCGACGCCGTGCGCCGCCTCGGTGCCGTGCTTGTACGGCGCGACCCCGAGCCTCGGGACCGCCGCCTGATATTGCATCATCAGCTCGACCTTTTCCTCCGGCGTAAAGCGGGACACGAGATCGCTCACGCGGTCTTCGAGCGGCAGATCGGGGTTTTGGTACGGATATTGGCTGTTTCGGTTATGCGGGTCCATCGTTTCCCATCCTTCCGTCCTCTTCTCAAGCGCTTTCAATTACCGTATCATGAACAGCACGGACAATCATCCGACAAATGTTATGTCAAATAGCACGAATGTAGAGTGAAAAGAGGGGGCGCCGTGCAGGAGCGTTTTCACCTGGAAAGCTTGTACACCGCCGTGCGCATCACGGACTTCCACTATGTGACGGCGGAGGCGGGCTGGTCGTATCCGGATCACAAGCATACGGTGCTGGAATTCCAATACTGCGTATCGGGCGTGCTGCCGCTCCACGTGGACGGCGAGTCCTGTATGCTGCAGCCAGGGGAAGCGGCCGTCATTTTGCCCGGATTGTATCACCGGACCGAGCCGTTGCCGGGCGACTGCGAATATTTCGTCTTTCATTTCCACCTGGAATCGGACCGCGTGAACGCCGCGTTCCTGCTGCTGGACCGGCCGCATCTGAGACCGGGCTTCGGCGTGGACCCGGACCGGCACATCCCGAATTGGATCGACCGCTTCCTGGCCGAATATGGCGATTCGCTGCCAGGCAAGCGGGCCGCGCGTTCGGTCGCCGGCGCAGAAGACGCTAGACAGGCGCTGTTCTATCTCCGTCTGCAAGCGCGGCTGCTCGAATTCATCGGCATCCTCGGGGGAGACGATCGTGCGGGAGGCCGAGCGCCGGCCGGCGCGCCATGTGCAGCCCGCCCAATCCAACCTGGCCCGCGAGGCCGCCTATCGGATGGAATCGCAGTTCCCCGCGCCGCTTCGGATCGGCGAGCTCGCCGACCGGCTGGGCGTTCACCGTTCCTATCTTTGCGACTGCTTCAAAAAGGTGTACGGCATGCCGCCGCAGGCTTATATTCGTTCGCTGCACATCCGCCAGGCGAAGGCGCTGCTGCAGGATACCGCGCTGTCAGTGGAGCAGATCGCGGAGCGGCTTCACTTCTCCTCGAGCGCTCACTTCTGCCGAGCGTTCCGGCAGGCGACGGGGACGACGCCGGCGCGGTATCGGAGATCTTGAACGGCCATTTATAAATTGACGATGTTTATCTCGCATGTTTTTTTACAATAATGCCCATTTTCCGGGTTTTCCATTTAAGGGGTGCATGAAAATGAGGTTACCTGTACACGAACGGTTCATTGAACAGGCCATTGCTTACGCAAGCGGGGATCGGCGAGTGATCGGCCTCCTTGCGGGCGGTTCCTTGAGGCACGGAACGATGGACGAATACAGTGACCTGGATTTAATAATCGTCTACGATGGCGCTTATCGAGATGAGATCATGGAACAGCGGCTTCGGATCGCGGAAGGGCTCGGCCGCTTGCTTGCGGGCTTCACCGGCGAGCATGTCGGGGAACCCCGTTTGCTCATTTGTTTATACGGCCCGTCGCCTCTTCATGTCGATCTCAAGTTTATTCAATCGGAGGAGCTTAAGACTCGAGTCGAGGATCCGCTTATTCTTTGGGAGAGGGGATCCGAGATGGCGACGATACTCAGCCAGACCAACCCCGGCCTTAATTCCCATGATCCGCAATGGATCGAAGACCGCTTCTGGGTATGGGTGCATTACGGCGCGACTAAATTAGGGAGAGGCGAATGGTTCGAACTTATCGATCACCTCACCTTTATCCGGAATGCCGTGTTGGGGCCGATGGTCCTCATTCGCAACGGCCATGCCCCGCGAGGAGTTCGCAAGCTCGAGACGTACGCTGTTAATGAACTCGAACAACTAAAGGGAACGATACCTTCGCACAGCTTCGAAAGCTGCTACAACGCGCTAAAAAAACACGATCGAAATGTACCAACGGTTACGCACAGTTTCAACGATCGCACCTAAAACCGAGGCCGAACGCGTCTCCGTGGCATATCTCGATCAAATCGGCAGAAGCCGCGGCCATGCGGCTCAATAGCTGCAGGATATCCGCCATGCAGCGCAAGCGAGGGCCGTCCCGTCAACGATGCTGCTTTGCGGGACGCCCCCTTTCCGAGTTATACGACTTTGCCTTCGCTCAACGCCTGCACCGCCTTTTCGATGCGCCGGCGGCGCGTCTCCTCGGTCTTCGCGCCTTCGACCGAGAGCGTGATCCGGCTCTTGTTGCTATTCGAGAGCCCTTCGAAAAAGGCCCGCGCCTCCGGCGCGCCGGCAAGCGCCGCGGCTAAATCCCCGGGCACCTGGACTTCGCGCGGTTCCGTGTCCAGCCGGAGCGACACTTCGACCTCGTCCCCCGCGGCGACGCCCGCCCCGGCGCGATGCTCCGCGCTGAGCGGCAGCATGTACCTGCCGCCCATCGACGCTACCGTGCTTCGATACGTGTAGCTCCCGATCGTGGCGTAAACCGCCGGTTTTTTGCCCGCGCCCAATTGTTCGACCGCCTCTGCGGGCACCTCGATCCCCGTAGCCGTCTTGCCGTTCAGCTCGACCTTCGCCTTAAACTCCATCTTCGTCCCGGCTCCTTCTCAGGTTGATGTCGCGCCATGCAACCGCGCTTTTTACCGTCATTTTAACAGCTCGGCACGTTAATTATCGTCGACGTCGGCGTCTCGCCCGGCTCCCATGGCCTGCGGAAATAATGCCAGATGCCGCTGTACGAGTTCACGTACTCCCAGCCCATGTCCCGGTACAGCTCGATGTACTCGTTCAACTTGCCGTTTTTTTCGAGAGGCCGCCTTGATAGTCGATACCGTATGCGTATCGGACCGTCTCGTCGCGCTCGAATTCGCTTCTGAACGCGCCTCCCTTCGTCAGGTGCAGTCCCCGGGCCGACATCTCGTTCAGCCAGCGCTCTTCTTTCCCGTAATCCCAGCTCATCCAGGTATGCCATCTTTTCTCCGTTCGCGCCATCGTTAATCCCCCCCCGTTCAAAGCTTGTCGTCCTGCCGCGAGCAGCTCCGCCAGCCGTTCGACCTCCGCCGCCAGCACTTCTCGCCCATCCGCCGTGATCGCGTACATCTTGCGCCGGGCGTCCGCGCCTTCCACGCCGGGATGCGGCTCGATAAGTCCCTTGCCCTGCAGCGTATTTAGCGCGGTATACAGCGTGCCGGCGCCAAGCTTGAGCCTGCCGCCGCTCATTCGCTTCACCTCCTGCATCATGCCGTATCCGTGCGACGGCTCCGCGCACAGCGTCACCAGAATGTAGTAAAAAAGCCTCCGTTAGGGGGGAGCATTTGCTTCGATTTATCCAAGTATGTTCCTCCACCTCGCAGTTATATCGGATGGCAATATATCGTATGACGATATAATATAATGCGATATACAGACTGTCAATATAGTCTTGGAGATTGCTGGTTGTTGAAGGCGTTCAGCGAGGCTGATGTGCGGTTTTTCCCTGTAACTCAGGCTTGGGAGTTCGGATTCGCCTCGGTCGTGCGCTTTTTCCGCGTAACCCGGGCTTTTCCACTAAATCATTGAGGGACAAAGGTAGCATCGGCCAAAATGAATAAACCGCCGGGACTGAATGTCCCGACGGGCTGATTCGTATTGCTTATTCGTTAGGCCGCACGTTCGCATCCGGCGCTTTGTCGGCGACGACGTTCAGCTCGATGCCGTGCTCCAGCAGCGCCTTCAGCGCGCAGAGCACCATGTTGAAGCCGCCCGTCGAATCGAGCGCCTGGGCCACGACCGCGTCGCCGTCGCCCTGGAAGCCCGAGTTGACGACGCTGACGAAGGTCTCCTTTTCCCCGCGGCTCTTGAAAGTCCACTCCACTTGGGTGAAGCCGCTCGTCTCGTCGCCCCAACGGATCTGGATCCGCTGGTTCGGCTCGATCGCTTGGACGTCGACCTGCGCCGCAGCGCCGTACATCTCCCACTCCCATAGGACGCGCGTACCCGCCGTCAACCGGCCGCTGCTCTTGGTGAACCAGAACCGCGTCGTCACCGACGGGTCGACAAACGCTTCGAATACTTCTTCTACCGGCCTGCGCACGAGCATTTGCGCTGTCGCCGCCGGCACTTGACTGAGGTTTAGGAAAGTCACCGACGATCTCTCCTCGTTTTAAAAGAGTCTGGTCTTCTTCCCTAGTTTAACATGTCTGTGCGCCGCGGGTTTCTTACCGATTGCCGGCTTCGGACATGGCTAGCCGAACGAGCAGACCGTCCTCCGCCAGCCGAACGACCGACGTTCCGCTCAGGCTTCGAATCTGGATCTCTGCTTCTTGAGGTGGCGGAAGTCGGATCGGCGCGAAGTGGCGCTGACCGGAGCTTCTTCGGGTCGTAGCGGGCAGCGCTGCGCGAAGTGGCGCTGACGAGTGCTTCTTTTGGGTGATGGCCGGCGGATCGGCGCAAAGCGACGCGCTGATTAGCGCTACATTGAATAGTCTGCGTAGTCAGACGCTGGCGCCCGGGGGGCCTCGCTTAGCGAACGCCGAGCTCACGCGCCAGCGCCTCTACTGCGCCGGCGAGCGGACGAAGCGGATGGCCGATCGTCACGCCGCGCGCGGCTTCCGCTTGTTCCGCTGCATCGACCATCGACAGCTGCGCGACGGAGACCGGCCTTGCCGGTTCGGCGTCCAGAAGCCGGTCCAGCTCCGCCTGCACGACGTCCTGATACGCCTCCTTTTCCCCGCGCATGATAAGGTCGAACGCCTCCGGCAGCACGACGGTCTCGATCTGCGGCCGATTGCGATTCCCGCGCTCGGCATAGTCGTACAGTCGGTTCATCGTCCCTTCCACCGTCGCCGGGTTCGTGAACAACAGCGCTTGGGGACCCGCGCGCCCGCAGATTTCCTCGAAAAACGGCTCGTCGATCTTGAGAATCGGCAGCTTGACTGCCAGCTGCGTTTCATCGAGCAAAGCGATATAGTTCGTGCATGTGATCAGGATCGCATCCGCTCCCGCCTTCGCCATCCATTCCAGTTGACGAACGACATGCGCTCGCGCATGCTCCTCCGTAAACGATTCATCCGCAGCCGTGCGCGCGATCAGACCCGGATCCACGTAATGGGCCCATGACAAGCCTGTGGGTACGCGAAGCCCGTTGATGTATGCAATGTTCGATTCATGCGCGTGAAGGCATGCGATTTTCAGCTTCATTCGAAATTTCCTCCGATTCTCGCGAGGCGTTGGCCGGGAAAGAGGCTGCTCCCCCCGAAGATGCGGCTTAGCCGGTCTCGCCTCCTGATACCGTCGGCACTAAGGCTGCCAATCCATGCCGTACATGTCCCGAAGGCTGTCTCGGCCTCGCTCGGTGACGCGCAAGGCTCTCGTCCCATCTATGCGTTCGACCCAGCCGTTCGCGAGCGCCGCCGATGCGATCCTGGCCCCCAGATAACCCCCGACGTGATGGTACCTCTCGCTCCAATCCAGGCAGCGCTTGGCGAATACGCGCCGTCCCGGGGAAGAGCTCCGGAGGTCGATCCCCCATCTCAAGAAGTGTTCGGCGCCTTCGTCCGTCACGCCGAATTCCCTGTCGGAGAGGATCGATAGATAGGACCGTTCGAGCCACGCATTCGTAAGCGCGACGCCCAATTGGCCCGCCAGATGGTCGTAGCAGGTACGGGCGCGGCGCACTTTGACGAGTTCCTCGGACTGCCTAAGCGATCTAACGGGGCGCGAGGGCGACAGCGCCTCCAGCATTTCCACGAACTGCGCCACCTCCGCGTTCGCCAGGCGATAGTAGCGGTGCCGGCCTTGGGACTCGACCTTTAGCAGATTCCCTTTGACGAGCTTCGACAGATGCGCGCTGGCCGTCTGAGGCGATACGCCCGCGATATAGGCCAGCTCTCCGGCAGGCAGCGCCTGCCCTCCCATTAACGCGTCCAGCATCTTGGCGCGGCTCGGATCGCCGATCAGCGAAGCCACGGATACAATATTGTGATATGCATTCATACTTCGATGCTAACCGAAATGTCGTTGTACTACAATACAATCCGAACGCCGGCTAGCGCCGATCCCATTATCGGAGGAACATACATGGACGCCAAAGCTCTCATCTTGCTCGATCTGAAAGAAACCCGCAGAAGATTTATCAAGGCCGCCTCCAGCATCCCGGATCGGTATATTCACTGGCAACCCGATGCCACCGCCCTGTCCGTAGGCCAGATGATCAGGCATGTGCTCGAGCACGACTACTACTGGCATATGATCCTGACCGAACAGAGGCTGCCGACCGAGGAGGAAACGACATCGATGCAGGATCGGCCCTACGCAAGCATTCAAGACGAGATCGAGCGTAACGAAGCTCATCACGTCCGGTTCCTGTCCTACGTGGAATCGCTGGACGTCCGCGCGTTCGAGACGCTCCTGATTCGCTGGCCGCATCGTCCGATCCAACGCTACCTCGGGGACGCGCTTGAACGCAAATCCTATCACGACGCGGTCCATACCGGTCAATTGCTGCAATACATGCGCATGCTTCAGATCAGCCGGCCGGATATATGGGACTGAACCGTTAGGCGGGAATCTTCAGAGCGCCAGCCGCCAATCGTTGCACCGCATCCAGCTGCCCGGCGGATATTCGAATTCGATCTCGCCGATCAGCGCGAAGCCGAGCTTGCGGCAGACCGCGTTCGACGCGGGATTGCCGGCGCCCGGATACGCATGGATCTCGCGGCGGGCGCCCTCCGCGCGGACGGCCTCGATCGCTTGCGCAACGGCTGCGGTGGCGATGCCTTTGCCTTGATAGGCCGGCAGGATGCCCCATCCCATTTCGCAGACTTGCTCGCCCTGCCACGTCCGGTCCCAATAACCGACGGTTCCGACCAACTCCTGCCCCGGGAGCAGAACAACGGCGAACATACGCCCCGCTCCTTTTTCGGCAATCCGCATATAACGTTCGTGGCGCTCCGCGACCTGCGCCTCCGTTTCCGGTCCGCCCAGATGCTCGGTCATCTCCGGCGCGTTCATTCGGTGCAGCAGCTCGAGATGGCCCGCGGACCACGGTACGATCTCCACTAGCGTTCGTTCGTTCATTCGTGTCGCCTCCCTTTAGGTTGCTGTCCTGTTATCCCATTCTATCAGCCTTCTCCGTCATCAACCAAAGGCATGTCCGGCCATCCGAATAGAAGCGCAACATCGCAAAGCCGGCCACGTGCTATAACTGGTCTTGTAAAAAAAGAGAAGGAGCTGATCCATATGGCGAGACTGAACGGAAAGGTCGCATTGGTAACGGGAGCGAGCAGAGGGATCGGACGCGGGATCGCGCTTCGCCTTGCCGCGGATGGCGCGACCGTAGCGGTGCATTACGGGAGTCGGCAGGAGCTCGCGGAGGAGGTCGTCCGCGAGATTAGGTCCGGCGGCGGCTCGGCCTTCGCGATCGGCGCGGACCTCGTCCGCGCCGGGGGCATCGAGGCTTTGTTCGAGGCGTTGGACGGCCGATTGGACGGGCCGGCATCCGGCACGCAGCTTGATATTTTGGTTAATAATGCGGGCATCGGCCAGCAGCTCGGCATCGAGGAAACGACGGCGGCTTCGCTGGACGAGGTGCTGGAGATCAACGTCAAGGCGCCGATCCTCGTCATCCGGGAAGCGCTGAAGCGCATGAACGACGGCGGCAGCATCATTAATCTGTCTTCCGCCGTGACGCGGATTCCGCTGCCGAATCTGCTCGGCTACAGCGTGTCCAAAGGCGCGATCAATACGCTCACGCTGAATTTGGCGCAGGAGCTTGGAAGCCGCGGCATCCGGGTCAACGCGATTCAACCCGGCATCATCGACACCGACATGAACGCCGGTACGCTGCAGGACCCGCAAGGCCAAGCGTTCGCGGCCGGGCTCTCGGTGTTCGGCCGGTGGGGACAGCCCGAGGACGTCGCCGACATCGCCGCGTTCCTCGCATCTTCGGACAGCCGCTGGGTAACGGGCCAGTTGATCGATGCAAGCGGGGGGATCGAGGCTTTGATCGCAAGGGTTCGCCCGAGCTGTCTTGTCTGACACTCTCGTCAGGAAGATACCAAGGCTACTAAGAGCTGTCGTACGAATGCACACCACGCGCTGCGCCGCCCTCGCCAGACAAAGTGCTTTCGTACGACAGCACATCAAGCGATGCGGCGCCCTTCACCGGCCAAGTGCTTTCATACGGAAGCACATCAGGCGGCGACGCAGCCCGCTTGTTACTCCCCTTCTTGCTTCAGCAGCGCATCCAAGATCGGCATCGCCCGGTCGTAATCGTTGGCGTACGAACCGAACGTCTCGTCGCGCATGATCTCGAATCCGAACCGGTTGTAGAGCCGCACGGCTTTATAGCTCCAAGTTTGAGTATGCAGGTACATATCCCGATCGCCCTCCAACCTGATCATTTCCCGCAAGCAAGCCGCCACCAGCGCCTTCCCCAGACCTTTTCCCTGATGCTCGCGCTTGACCGCGAACCAATGAATAGAAGGATCGCGCCTTCCTGCCGTGCAGTCCCACCAGCACATGATCGTACCGACCGCTTCGCCCCGCTCGTTTTCCACGAACAATAATCGCTTCCCAAGTTCGTCGGGCATTGGCATATAAGTTTGCCGAAAGTATCGAATCGCCTCTTCCGCGCGCTCGAATTCTCCTACGGAAGCCTCGATCTCCGCCCAACGCGACTCACTGCCTGGACTAAACCGGGTTAACGCATACCCCGCAGGCAGCGGGCATTCCGGAATCGGTCTGCCCGGCCGCCTTTTCATAATGACGTTAAAGTAGGGAACGGATCGGTCGAGCATCGTTCAGGCCGCCTTCTTTTTGTCTATTATGCTTGCGATTCAAAAATCCGATATATTTACATGATTTATCCATTATACGTTGGAGGTTCCTATGCGCAAAGAAGAGATGTCCGCCGGCGGCAGCATCGTCTATCGGCACGAAGCCCCGGATAGCCCGCCTACATACGCCGAAGAAGACAGCGCCTATCTTGAACGCGTCACCCGGCATGTCGAGACCCATATCGGCCCGGTGCGCAACGTTTTCCACGAGATCGTCTCAACGCATGTTCATCTCGACATCCTTGTCGTCGATCCGACGCCGCAACGCAACTTTTACACGCTCGTCACCTGCGGCATGGGCATGCGCCCGATGAACGTGCCCGAAGGAGCCGAATCCTGGCGCCATGCCGAGCTCATGCTGTGCCTGCCCGCCAATTGGCCTTTGTCCGAAGCCGCCTTCAGGGACGAAGACCATTACTGGCCTGTCCGCATGTTGAAGACCATCGCCCGCATTCCGCATGAATATAACACCTGGCTCTATCTGGCGCACACGATCCCGAACGGCGATCCCGCCGAGCCTTATGCCGACAACACGAAGCTTGCCGGCGCGATCTTGTCGATACCGTCGACGGCTCCGGCTGCCAAGGACTTATTTACGTTGACTGCAGCTCCCGGCCAGGACGTTCATTTTTTCAGCCTGCTGCCGCTGTACAAGGAAGAGATGGACTTCAAGCTGAAACAAGGTCCGGAGGCGTTATTCGAAAAGCTGGAAGCAGCCGGCGTCAACGAAGTGCTGCGCGCGGACCGAAAAAACGTGTGCAAGAAACGATTCGGCCTATTCTGAACGCAACCGTGTTAACAAGGAGCTGCATTGCCCGCCTCTGATCGACAAGATATACTAAATGGATATCACGATCGGTAACGATTCGAAGGAGATTGCCTCAATGTCCGACCTGCCTCTCGCGGAAGTCGCTTACCAGGAACTCCGGCAGCGGCTGCTCAGCGGTCAGTACCTGCCCGGCCAACTGCTCTCGGAGAGCGAGCTCGCGAACGGGCTCGGCATGAGCAGGACGCCCGTCCGGGCCGCCGTCATGCAGCTGGAAAAGGAAGGATTCCTGGAAACGCTGGTCAAGCGCGGGATCCTCGTCAAAGGCATCGACGTCAAGGAACTGTACGATATGTTCGACCTGTTGAACGCGCTTTATCTGTTCGTGCTGGAACGCATGGAGCAGGATCAGTACGAGCCCGACTTCGAGCGTTTGCGTTACTATCTCGACCAGTTGATCGAGGCCAGCGAACGCAAGATGCACCGCGAGTATTACGAATCCGGCCTGATGTTCATGCGGACGCTGCTCTCCACGATCGGCAACCGCAGCATCATGGAGACGTTCGACCGCTACAAGGACAAGGTCCTTTATGTCGTCGTCGCCTACCGGTCGACCGAAGGCTCGAACCGTCCATACACGGGCAAGAAGCTGTACGCCGAAATTTACCGTCATTTAATCGAAGGCAACTACGTAGAGGCCAAAGCCGCTATTCAGGCGTCCAAGCGAAACTCGCGCGAAGAGCTGCTCCGAAACGGCTACAAAGTATAAAAACGTATAGCGCCGCCGTTTTCCGGCGCCGCCGCATCGCCGAACCAGCCGCGAAACCTCTCGTTTCGGGGGCTTTTTTTTGCATGTCCGCACTTTTACACAACTCCGATCGCTCGTTTATACCCTCCTTACATACAAGATTAATAATTCTTGTATACAAGATGACCTTTCAAAAACCAAGGAGGCTGACCAACGATGAAAAGCATGAAATTCGTCCACCTGACCGACACGCACATGAACGCCCCGAGCTCCGAGGGCCCCTTCGCCAAGTTCCAGCTTGCCGAGAAGGTCAAGCAGACGTTCCGCCACCTCCGCGACGCGAACGTCGCGCCGGACTTCGTGCTCATCACCGGCGACCTGTCCCATGAAGGCGACGCAGCAGACTACGCCTACATCCGAACGGTCCTGGACGAATGCTCCGCGCTTATCGGCGCGCCCGTGCACGTCGTGCTCGGCAACCACGATCACCGCTCCGCGTTCCGCCAAGGCTACCTGGGCGAAGCGCCGTCGGAAGAAGCCTACTACTACTCGCTCGACTTTAACGGCCTGCGCCTGATCGGCCTGAACTCCCAAGTGCCCGGCCGCCACGACGGCGAACTCGACGCCGCGCAGCTCGCTTGGCTCAAGAACGAGCTCGCCACTCCCGCGCCGCGCGGCACGATCATCGGGATCCACCATCCGATGATGAGCGTTCGAGGCATGCCCGGCGACCACCTGCTGGCGAACCGCGCGCAGCTCGGCGACGCGATCGAAGGTACCGACGTCATCGGCGTCATGGCCGGACACGTCCACTCCAACAACGTCGGCACCTACCGCGGCATCGTCAACGTCGCAGCCGCAGGTACGGCATTCACCGGCGAGCTCGCGGATGCGGAGAACTACAAGATGGTCGACTTCTGCGGCTTCAACATCGTCGACGTGACCGAAGAAGGCCTCTCGATCCAGACGACCGTGCTGCCGACTTCAGGCGAAGAGTACTTCCGCTTCCCGATCTCCTTGCTCGTCGCCCAGCACTGAACTTCCTTCCGACGCCAGGCTGCCGGCGCAAGCGCGATCGCACCGAACGACGAACGCCGGCAGCCGGCTCTACCGACATCGATAACCGAGGAGAGACGCATCATGACGACGATTCAAATGCCGGCCTGCCTGCTGCCGCTGGAAGGCGCCTTTAACTTCCGCGATATGGGCGGACTGCGCACCGAGGACGGCCGGACGGTCAAAAAGGGACTGCTGTTCCGCGCCGCCGAGCTGACCGGCCTGACGGAAGCCGACCACGAGGCGCTTCGCGCCATCGGCCTGAAGCATGTATTCGACTATCGCAACCGCGCCGAAGCCGCAGAGAAGCCGGACCCGGTCATCGGCGAAGCGCGCTACATCCGCGTGCCCGCCAACGAAGCCGCCGAGAGCGCGCCGCATGTGACGATGGAGCAGTTGTTCAAGAGCGGCATGCACAAGGCGTTCTCCGACAACATGCTGGACAGGCTGTACGCCAGCCTGCCGGTCAACAACGCCTCCTACAAGCAGCTCATGTCGCTGCTGCGCACGCCGGAAACGAGCCTGCCGCTCGTCCATCACTGCGCGGGCGGACGGGATCGCACGGGCGTCGGCGCCCTGCTCATCCTACTCACGCTGGGCGTGCCGTACGAGACGATCATGGAAGACTACCTGCTATCCAACGTGACGCTCGAGAAGTTCCATGCGCAAATGTTCGACATGGCCGCCCAATACCTCGACGAAGCGTCGCTCGAGACGATGCGCCGCACGATGGCGCTGCAGGAGCGGTATCTCGACGCCTCGATGAACGCCATTCTGTCCGCGCATGGCACGTTCGAACAGTATTTACTCGCCGAATTCGGCATCGACGCCCAGGATCGGGCGCGTATACAAGCTTACTGCCTGGAAGCTTAGTCGCTTAGACGGAACAGGCATCCATTATTGAAAAGGGGGACTCCTGATTTTATGAAACCGTTCATGAAAGGCACCGCCCTGGTACTCGCCATCGCATCCGCAGCCAGCTTGTCCGCTTGCGGCTCCGCCGCGGAAAGCGAAGCCGACGCGGCTGCCGCTACCGCGGCGCCAAGCCAGACGGAGCTCGCCAAGCTCGATCCCGCGAATCCGACCAAGGTCACGTTCTACTCGTACAGCCTCGCCTACCCGACGATGAAGCCGGGCATGGAGCAGCTGATCAAGGAATTCAACGACACGGTCGGCAAGGAAAAGGGCGTCGTCGTCGAAGGCGTCGCGGACACGACGATGCAGCAGTACAAGGCGGACATCTCCGCGGGCAAAGAAGTCGACATCGTGCAGCATCCGTTCGGCACGCTCGACGCCTCCCGCCTGAGCCTTGGCTTCAAAGCCTACGAGGACGTCTTCCCGAAGGCGGAGCTGGACGCGCATCTGCAGGGCATCTCGCCCAACGCGCTTGAGCTCGGCAAGATCGACGGCAAGATGTACGGCCTCGCCTTTACGTTCAGCACGCCGATCGTCTTCATCAACGGCAAGCTGTTCGAAGCGGCCGGACTCGATCCGGCGAAGCCGCCGAAGACATGGGCCGAGATCAAGGAAGCCTCCCTCAAGATCAAGGCCGCCACAGGCAAGGACGGCTTCGGCCTGACGCCGACCAACGGCTGGATCACCGAAGGTCTCATCCTGAGCAACGGCGGCACCGTGCTGTCGAAGGACCGCAAGTCGGCGGAATTCGCGAGCCCCGAGAGCGTCGAAGCGATCGAGACGTGGAAGGACCTTTACCAGAACGGCGCGTCCGCTCCCGGCACGGAGACGGAGCTGGTGGAGCAATTCATGGCCGGCAATCTCGGCATGTACGCCTCCTCGACTTCGCTCTACAGCGGCATCAAGAAGGCGTCCGAAGCCGGCGGCTGGAAGGTGTACGGCGCAGGCATGCCGCAGTTCGGCGACAAGCCGGCCGTCCCGGTCAACTCAGGCAGCGTGCTCGCGATCCGCTCGGACACCCCTGAGAAGAGCGCGGCGATCTGGGAGTTCATCCGCTTCGTGACCGGCGACCGCGGCTATACGATCATCACCTCGCAGATCGGCTACCTTCCGCTGCGCACCGCGCTTGCGGACGATCCCAACGGCCTGAAGGACTTCGTCGAGCAGAACCCGCTCTACCGGATCAACCTCGAGCAGCTGTCCCATATCCAGCCGGTCGCCATCTGGCCGGGCGAATACGCCACCGAAGCGGCCACCGCGTTCACGGACGCCATCGTCAAGTCCGTCATGACCAAGGACGGCGACGTCAAGGCGACGCTGCAGAAGGCCCAGGACGACATCAACCAGATGATCCAGTAACGAAAGGAAAGGAGCCGTCATGAGCCAAGCGATCGAAAACGCCTACGCGCCCCCCCCTTGCGGGGAAGCCGCCCGTAGCCTTGGACCGGCCTCGGACCCGGTCCAGGGCGCTTCGCATGCTGAAGCCCTGGCTGTACCTGCTGCCTGCGCTGGTCCTGCTCGGCATTTTTATGTACAGGCCGCTGCTGTACACGTTTTATCTGGCTTTTCACAAATGGAGCATGGTCCCCGGCACCGAGCCGCTGTACGTCGGCTTCGACAACTTCTCGCGGCTGCTGGCGAACAAGAGCTTCGCCGACTCGATCGGCAATACCGTGTTCTATACGGCGCTGCTGCTGCCGTTCTCCATCGTCATCCCGCTCGCGCTGGCCGCGGTCACCCATCACATGGAAGGCCGCATGAAAAACGTATACCGCGCGCTCTTCTTCATCCCGATGATCCTGGCGCCGGTGTCCGTGAGCGCGATCTGGCGCTGGCTGTTCCACCCGTCCGGCGGTCTCGTGAACACCGCGCTGATGAAGCTCGGCCTGATCGAGACGCCGATCGCGTACTTCTCGGATCCGTCCTTCGCCAAGTGGATCATCCTGCTCATCACGGGTTGGAAGATGATCGGCTTCAGCACGATCATGTTCTCCGCGGCGCTGACCGGGATCAACAGCGAGTACTACGAAGCCGCTTCGCAGGACGGCGCCGGCAGCATGCGCCAGTTCTGGAACATCACCGTGCCGCTCATGTCGCCGATGATTATTTTCATGCTGACGATGAGCATCCTGTTCTCCAGCCAATGGACGTTCGCGTACATCGACATCCTGACGACCGGCGGTCCGTACGGCACGTCGACCAACGTCTACTACGAGATGTACAAGTTCGCTTTCTCCAATCTCAACGCGGGCTTCAGCTCGGCGGCGTCGCTCCTGTTCTTCGTCGTCTTCGGCGTCATCTCGCTGCTGCTTAATTCGCTGTCGCGCCGATTTTCCTTTTACGATAACTAAGACGGGAGGAGCCGACCATGAAAAGAAAACCGCCGGCGGTCTCGATCCTGCAGCATGGCCTGCTGTCGCTCATGTGCGCGATCGCGATGTTCCCGCTGTACTGGATGCTGAATTCGTCGTTCAAAAACGAATCGGACATCTTCAAGTCCGACTTCCTGCCGCCCAGTCCGATCCTGAGCAACTACAGCTACGCGTTCGAGCAGATGCCGATTTTCCGCATGATGTTCAACTCGTTCGGCGTCTCGATCCTGATGACCGCGCTGCAGCTGTCCACCGGCCTGCTCGCGGCGTACGCGCTCGTCCGCTGGCGCTTCCGCGGACAGACGCTCATCTTTACGCTGCTGAGCCTGACGTGGCTCATCCCTTTCCAGTCGATCATGATCCCCAACTACGTGCTCGTCAACGACATGGGCATGAACGAAACGCTCATGGGCATCGTACTGCCGTTCGCCGTGTCCACCTTCGCCATCCTGTCGCTGTACCAGAGCTTCCAGTCGTTTCCCCAAGTGCTCATCGAGGCGGCATGCATCGACGGACAGAGCGACTTCGGCATCCTGACGCGGCTCATCCTGCCGAACATCAAGTCCTCGGTCGCCTCGCTCGGCATCATCCTGTTCATCAACGGGTGGAACGAATACCTCTGGCCGATGCTCATCACCAAGAAGATGGAGAACGCGCCGCTGCAGATCGGACTCAAGCTGTTCGTCAACTCCGACTCCAACATGTGGGGCTCGCTGATGGCGGCCACGACCGTTTCCTGCCTGCCGATCCTCCTCATCTACCTGCTGCTGCGCCGCCAGATCGTGGATTCGTTCGTGCGGTTCGGGATCAAGTAAGAAGTGTGCGTGAAATAGGAATCGCCCTCCTGCGGCCGTGGCCGGGAGGGCGATTTTGTCGTTAAAGTGGGCGGACGCCGCGAATTGGCTGCCACAAGGCAACTATTTTCGCCGATTTCCTGAAATTGAGGAGCGATAAGTGTTAAAAAGCAGTTATTTCGGCGGGTGAAGGTAGCGTCAAGAAGTTTGTGTAAGTAAGGTATCTCATCGTTATGGGCAACCAGATGTTGTGAAGATGGGGAGCGTAGCCCAAGCGAAGGCGCGGGAGTTCTATTCCGCCATTGCCTTTGCATCAGCAGGGTACCGTTCCTCAAACATCTCAGCGAGTTTTTTCTTTACAACAGAATCGCCAAAGCCACGGATGACGCGGTTCTCGAAGCGTTCGTTGTAGTCTGCGGCTTCGAGATAAACAATCTTTTCGGCAGCGTCCATGTTGGTCAAACTGTTCATCGGTTTAAGACGTTTTCGGATTTCTTTGTTCATCCGCTCGATTGGATTGGAGGTGTAGATGGCGTCCTTGATTAAGGACGGATATTTGTAGAACGTAAGCAGCGTCGGCAACTGCTCCTTCCACGCTTTCATTTCTTTGGGGTACAGCTTTCCCCATTTGGCGGTTACGGTGTCGAAGGCAGCGAGCGCCACATCGTAGTCCGCAGCCGTGTAGATGGTCTTGAGATCAGCAATCACATCCGCTCGGTGCTGGACGCGGATCTTGGGGAAAGTGGCTCGAACCTTGTGCACGACGCAGTGCTGCACGTCGGCCTTCGGATAGGTCTCGCGGAAGGCTTCCTCGAGCCCCGACAAGCCGTCAAAAACGCCGAGCAGCACCTCGGTGGCGCCGCGGTTGTACAGATCCTTAAGTACCTCGCGCCAGCCGTTTGAGCTCTCCTGGCCACCGACGTAAAAGCCGAGGATCTGACGGCGTCCGTCCTCGTCGACGCCCATGGCAAAGTAAATGACTTCGCCGCTCACGGTGCTGCGTTTGAGCTTCACATAGAGGCCGTCCAAGTAGATGACGGCGTAACGCTTTTGCAGCGGACGCTGCTGCCAGGCCTGAATGTCTTCAAGCACGGTTGCCGTAATGTTGCTGACGGTTGTAGGCGAATAGTGGCTGCCGAACATGCCCTCGATAAAGCGCGCCACGTCTCGGGTCCCCATACCGCCTTTGTACATCTGGATCACGGCTTCTTCCAGCCATCCGTCGCGGCGCTGGTATGGCTCGAACACATGCGTCTGAAACTGGCCATTGCGATCCCGTGGCACTTCAAGATCTTCAATGTGTCCGTACTTCGTGTGAAGGCTGCGTTTGTAGTAGCCGTTGCGGCTATTGCGCTGGCCTTCCTGCTCGTCCTCCATGAAGTGCTTAATCTCCGCCTTCATGATGGATTCCAGATTGGCTTTTACAAACTGAGTGACAACATTTTCAAATAGATCAGACAGCAGGTTTTCGGGTATAGTAGTCATCGAGTAGGGTTCCTCCTTGGTGATGTCGCAGTCCCGAGGATACCCTACTTTTTTGTTGCCTGGCTAGGCTCCAAAACCTGGTACACAAACTACTTTACGTCATCCGGGTGAAGTCGATATGCGGTCATATGCGAGAAATTAACTGCCTTTTGACAGCTATCCGGGCAAGTGGCCTGATAGGCGTAAAATTAGATGCTTTTTGACAACTATCTGGCACATCAAGAGACGCCTCCCGCCCAAGCTTGCTTCACCTCACCTCAAACCGCCACACCTCGCCTCAGACCATCTCACTGCCCCGTCTTAATCATCTTGTCGTGCGCGGCCGCGAACGCTTCCGGCGTCACGGCTTTGCCGAACAGCGCCTGAATCTGGTTCAGATGCGTCTCGGCGGCGCCCGGCTTCATCTGAACGTCGGCGAACAGCGTGACGCTCGTCGCTTTGTTCATCTCGTTGAGCAGGTCGATATACAGCTGCGGCAGCTTGACGGCTGCCGTATCGACCTTGGTCGCCGGTATGACGCCAGCGTCGGTGACGGACCGCTCGCCCCAGCGCTTGACGAAGTACTCGACGAACGACTTGGCCTCCGCCTTTACCTCCGAGTCCTCGGCGACGAAGAGGCCGACGCCGGGGCCGCCGACCCAGCCGTCGATATCGCCTTTGCCTCCCTCGACCGTCGGAAACTTGAAGAAGCCGACGTCGTCGCGGAAGCGCTGGGGAATGTCCTGGTTCGTCGTAAAGTTCGGCAGCTCCCAAGCGCCCACCATGTACATGGCGGCTTTGCCGTTCAGGAACATCGCCTTGGCCTCGTCGTTGGACAAGCCGTTAAAATCCGGAGGGAACGCACCTTCGTCCACCAGGCCCTGCACGTTCCGGGCTGCTTGGACGAGTCCGGGATCGGCGAAGGAGCGCTTGCCGGCGATGGCGTCCGTCAGCTTCTGTGCGCCCGCGATGCGGTCGGCCATGTACATGTACCACATCGACCCGGTCCAGCGGTCCTGGTTGCCCAGCGCGATCGGCGCGACGCCGCCCGCGGCGAGCGTCCCGATGACGCCGCGGAGCTCGTCGTACGTCTTGGGGACGTCCAGATGGAATTCGCGGAACAGCGCCTTATTATAGTAGATCGGCGCGATATTGAATTCGAGCGGCAGCGCGTACGTCTTGCCGTCCACGGCGTAAGCCTCCGTCGTGCCCGCCACGAACGAGTCCTTCAGCTCGCCTTGCAGCAGATCGTCGAGCGGCGTGAACAGCCCGCCCTCCACGAAAGGCTGCAGCGCGCCCGCCGCCCACGTCAAGCCGACGTCCGGCAACTCGTTGACGGCGGAGAGCACCCGAAGCTTCGCTTTGTACTGCTCGTTGTCGAGCACTTCCTGCTTGATGACCACGTTCGGGTGCTCCGCCTGATATTCCTCGATGATCTTGTTCACGATCCGGTGCTGGCCGAGCGCGCCGGCTTCCGGCCACAGATGCATCATCTTGATCGTCACCGGCTCGGCGGAGCCCGGGTCCGCGGCGAGACGATCGCCCGCTCCCTGCCCGCATCCGGTCGTCACTAGGGCCAAGCAGGCCGCCAACGCCGATACCGCCCGAATTTTTATGCGCACGTTCTATGCCTCCCATGCAGCATGACGATCCGCCAGGCGCGTGCCGGACGGATCGAGGTTGTTGTCCTTTTTTACTCTTTAACGCCGCCAAGCGCGACGCCAGCGATGATATACCTGGACAGCAGGAAGTATATCACGAAGAGCGGCAGAGCCGTAAGGGCGAGCCCCATGTAGATGGAACCGAACTCCGTCTTATAAATATCCCCTTTAAGCAGGCTGACCATAATCGGCAGCGTGTATTTGTCCTTCTGCGTGAGCAGGATGAGCGGCATGAATAGGTTGTTCCAGCTGGCGACGAAGGCGAAGATCGCCTGGGTGGCGATGGCCGGCACCATGATCGGCAGCACGATTCGGTTAAAGGTGAAGAGTTCCCCCGCTCCGTCGATGCGCGCCGCTTCCACCATTTCGATCGAGAGCATGGACAGCAGGTACTGCCGCATGAAAAACACGATGGCAGGCGCCGCGATGGCAGGCAGAATCAGCGGCAGAAGGCTGTTCGTCCAATGCAGCTGGTACATGAACTTATAGAAGCCGATGGCGCTCGCCTGCGCCGGGATCATCATGACGAGCAGGATAAACGTAAAGAACGCCTGGCGAAGCTTCCAGTTGTAAGCGACCAGCGCGTACGCGGTCAGAGACGAGAAGTACACCGCGCAAATGGTCGAGAAGCTCGAAATGATGATCGAGTTGAGGAAGCCCTTGAGCGGATCGAAGCTTTTGCTCAGCAGCACGTCCAGATTCGTCTTCATATGCGAGGATGGCAGCAGCGAGAGCCCGCTCTGAATCTCGGCCGTCGAGCGCGTGGCGTTCACGAACATGATCCAGAACGGCAGGATGCTAAGCAGCGCCAGGACGATGCATACGATGTAGACGATCGTCCGGTTAACGTGAAGGGAGGCTCTGGATTCCATCCGGATGTTTGCCATGAATCACAGCCCCCCTTGCCGCCGCTTGCGCAGCCTTTTTCATTCTTTTTTTGCGCTTTCTTGATCCGCGAAGCGTCGCGGTCGCGCATGAGGTAGAACAAGAGACCCGACAGAATGGCCGCGATCGCGAACATGATCATGCTGGCCGCCGCCGCTTTGTTGAACATGTAGCTGCCCTTGAACGCTTGCCCGTAGATAAATACGGACGTCGTGAGCGTCGCGTCGTCGGGACCGCCGAACAGGAACAACTGCGGGATGTCGAACAGCTGCAGGCCCCCGATCATCGACGTGATCAGCGTGTAGAGCATGATCGTCTTGAGACTCGGGAGCGTGATCCGCATGAACGTCTGCCAGCCGTTCGCGCCGTCGATGGAAGCCGCTTCGAACAGCGCGGGATTGATGCCCATGACGCCCGCGATCAGGATGATCATCGTGTTGCCGTACCACATCCAAAATTGGATAAAGGCGACGATGCCCCGCGCGGTCGTCTTGTCCTGCAGGAAGTTGACCGGCGCGTCGATCCAGCCCAAGCTCTCGAACAGACTGTTGATCGGCCCCATCGGGTAGGAAAACAAAGAGTTAAAAAGCACGGCGATCGTGCTCGCCGTGATAATATTCGGCATATAGAGCAGCACTTTGAACGCGCCTTGACCCCGCACCTTGAGGCGCTGGTTGGTGAACCAGGCCGTAAGCAGCAGCGCGAGTCCGATCTGCGGAATGAAGTTGAGCGCCCAGATCAGCGCGGTATTGGCGAGCGAGATGCGAAACGACGTGTTGTGCATAATGAGATCCGTAAAGTTGCCGAAGGGATTATCCAAGATATGGACCGGCTTCGGGATGACGCCCTTCATATCGGTGAAGCCGATGACCGCCGTATATAATACCGGGTAGAACGAAAAGACAAGGAACGCGAGTATAAAAGGCAAACTGAACATGTAGCCGAATCTCGAATAGCTGACGCTCTTGCGGCGCATGGCTACCACCTCGTTTATTCATATAGAGGGGCGGGCCGTCGACCCGCCCCTTCGGCGCTAAAGTGCCGTACGTTATTCGCTTTCGATGCCGAGCTGGTCCTTAACCTTTTGCTTGAAGTCCGCGATCGTCTTGTCCCGGCTCTTCGTGCCGTTCGCGTATTCGCGAACCTGATCGCGCCAGATGAGGTTGATCGACTCGTCGTATTGGGTCAGGTTCTTGCCCGTCGCGTTGGCGTTGGCCGGTACGAACACGTCGAACATGTTCTGCCCGCCGAGGAGCGCGACTTCGCCGTTAGACTTGGACATCACGACGCTCGACGCGACGCTGTCCTTCGTGCCTTGCTCGCCCGTCTTCATCGTGCCGTTCGCCCAATAGGATTGGAGTCCGGTATCGGATGTATCCAGCGTCACCCACTTGACGAAGTCGGCGACCGCCGCTTTTTTGGCGTCGTCCTTGACGACGTCCTTGTTCGCGAGCAACCAGGTGCCGCCCCAGAAGAAGCCGGTCGGCGGTTCGGTCACGGCCCAGTCGCCGTTCGTGTCCTTGACCTGGCCGTTCATGACGTAGTTGATGAGCCAGGCGGGGCCGAAGAAACCGAAGATCGGCTGCTTGCCGGTGCCGGACATGTCGGCGTACCAGGCTTCCGTCCAGTCCTTCGTATCGTTCGAATAGCCGTTGTCCTTGAGCTTCTTGGAGAAATCGAGGAACTGCTCGCGCTTCGGATCGATATGCAGCTTGCCATCCACGATCCAGCCTTTGTCGGAGCTGTTCTCGATCGGATGCCAGATGTCGCCGTCGCCGGATACGATGCCGTAGCCTTTGGCCTTCAGCTTGGCGGCCGCGTCGAAGAACTTGTCCCAGCCCGGGCCGACCGCGGTCTTGATCGTCGCCGGATCGTCCGTGCCGAACACGTCTTTGGCGATCGAGCGACGGTAAATGAAGGCGCCGCCGGTCGCTTGATAGGCGAGGCCCTTCAGCGCGCCGTCCTTGCTGCCGATGTCGACCGAATATTGGGCGATGCCGGCATCCTTCACCATGTCGTCGCCAAGCCCCAGGTCCGCGTAGTTCACGGCGTAGTCGGAGGCGTCGCCTTGCGTATACTTGAGGACGAAGGCCGATTCGGCCGCGTAAAGGTCAGGGGCGTCCTTGCCGCCGCCGGCGAGCGCCTGGTCGAGCGCCGGTTGGTAAGCGCCGTCCGTCGTCGCGATGACGGTCGTCTTGAACTCGACGTTCGCGTCGGGGTGGGTTTCCATGTACTTTTTCGTCATGTTCGGAATCTCGTCGGTGAAGCTCCAGAGGTTGATCGTCACCTTTTCCTTCGGCGTGGCGCTGTCCGAAGGCGCGGCGCTGCTCGAAGCGCTAGCGCCTGCGCTCGGACTGGCCGATTGGCTGGCGCCTGCATTGTTGGAGGCGTCCGAGCCGCATGCGGCCAAGACGGAAGACAAGAGGACAATGGCGGTGCTTGCGGATAATGCGCGTTTCATTTTTTAGCCTCCCTTTTTACGACACAGTCACTTTGTAATCGCATACACAGTATAAAACCGGAAATGTAAGCGCAACAGTTAACTGCGATTGGGAGAAGTTCCACTTTTATTGGATCGACGGATTTTCGTCCGCGGCTTGCTGCCTGTACTGCCTGGGACTCATCCCTTCGTTGTCTTTGAACACCTTGATGAAATACTTGACCGTCTGGTAGCCGACCTTCTCCGCGATCTCCCAGACCGGCAGCCGGGTCGCGACGAGTAGCTCCTTCGCCTTCTGCAGCCGGATCCGAGTCAGGTAATCGCTGAACGTCACGCCCGTCTGCTCCTTGAACAGTACACTGAAGTAGCTCGCGTTCAGGTGAAGCTGCTCCGCGACCTGCTTCATCGTGATGGCTTCATGGAGATGGCCGTAAATAAAGGCGATCGCGTCCTTAATGGCGGTGCCGTACCGCGCTTCGTCGCGGCCCACCTCGAGCAGCTTCGGATCGACGAGCTTCTCCATCGCGTCGAGGCGGTCTTTGCCGCTGTCGCGTTCGAAGGCGCGCTGCACCGTGTCGATTAGCGCCGCCTTGTCAAGCGGCTTGAGGATATAGTCGAATGCGCCGAGCTGCAGCGACTTTTTCGCATACTCGAATTCCGCATAGCCGGAGATGACGATCACGACGGGGAGCGGCCCGCGCTTCGCGAGCGCCTCCAGCATCTGCAGGCCGTCGACTTCCGGCATCCGCACGTCCGTGATGAGGATTTGGACCGGATTCGTCTTCAGCCACTCGAGCGCTTCGACGCCGCTCGCGGCGCATTCGATCCGGTATTTGCCCGCCGCCCAGGCAACGAGCGTCTTCTGGATGCCGAGCCGCGTTCGCGGCTCGTCGTCGACGATCAATAACGTTTTCACAACGGTTCGACTCCCCCCGGAGGAATGGTGATATCAAAGCGGACGATCGTGCCCGCGCCGACCTTGCTCTCGATGCGCAAGCCGCTGCGGTCTCCCGCCGCGTCCGCATAATACAGCTTGAGGCGCCGCTGCACGTTGGACATGGCCACCCCCGCTCCCTTTTTGGAGGAGAGCTGCCCGCTCCCGCCTTCGATTTTGTGCAGGAGCTTGGCCAGCGTCTCCTCGTCCATCCCGAGACCGTCGTCGATGACGGAGATCGTCGCGATGCCCGGCTTGTCCGATGACACTTGGATCGTGACCGATCCGGGGCCGATGCGGCTCTCCACGCCGTGCAGGATCGCGTTTTCCACGAGCGGCTGGATGATGAGCTTCGGGATCGGCACGTGCATGAGCCCCTCGTCCGCGGCGATCCGCCAGTTCAGCCGGTCGATCAGGCGCATCTTCATGATCTGCAAATACCGCTGCGCGTGATCCAGCTCGTCGCGGACGGTCACCCACTCGTCGTCTCCGCCGGCGCCGCCGATGACGTAGCGGAACAAGCCGGACATGGCGACGACGATGCCGGCCAGCTCCTCATCCCCCCTTGTCCTCGAGCGACCAGTAGAATGCTTCCAGCGTGTTGAACAGGAAGTGCGGATTGATCTGCGCCTGCAGCGCTTTGAGCTCGGTGCGGCTCTGGGTGATCTCCTTCTCGTACACGACCTGGATCAGCTCGTTCATGTGCGTCACCATCTGGTTGTAGGTGTTGTTCAGCTCCCGGATCTCCAGGGACGCGATCGGCGGCGACGGCGACAGGTTCTGCTTGAGCCCGCCGAGCCGCGCGCCCCGCATCGTGCGCATCAGCTTCAGGATGGGTCGCGTGATGAGCGTGGACAACAGCAGGGTCAGCAGCAAAAACGCCGCCGCGCCGATGCCGATCGATACGAGAATCGCGGTGCGGAGCACCGAGATCCCTTCGGTCGAAGCGCGGACCGGCGTGAGCAGCACGAGCGTCCAGCCGGTCGTGCGGGACCGCTGCCGCACGGACAGCAGCTCCTCGCCGCCGACGGAGACGGTGGACCCGGTCTGCGCGAGCACTATCTTGGCCTCCTCGGCCGCAAGGTCCGAAGTGATCGGGGCGCCTTGCGCATCCGCGAGCAGCATGTACTCGTCGTCGCCGCGGGCCTCCCCATCGCCCGCCGCCTGCTCGTTCATCTCGAAGTAGTCGCGGCTGAGCCGAACCGCCAGATAACCGCCCGCCGCGTAGCCCCGGTCGATCAGGCTGATGCGGCGCATGGCCAGCACGGTGTCCGGCTGCGACGGGTCGAGTCCGAACCAGACGAGCCGTCCCTTTACCCGGTCGGTCTGCCGGATCATCTCCTGCGAGACCCGCGCGTTCAGGCTGGTCTGGTCGAGCGGGAACAAGCGCCGGTAGTCCCCGGTGTAGAGCTCCATCGAGCGAATGCCCGCCGAATAGGCCGTATAGGTGCTCGCGATCTGCAGCAGCGACTGGCGCTGGGCGAATGCGGAGCGGACGCCGTCCGCTTCCTGGAGCAGCAGCTTTTGCACATAATCGTTGGTCGCCACCTGGGTCGTCAGCGAGTCGATCTGCTCGAGCAGCGCGTCGAGCCGCCCGTTCGCCTGCACCGCCGTCTGCTGGATATGCTTCTCCGCGCTGTTGCGCAGCAGGTTGGATACCTGGCCGTAAATATAAATGCCCGCAAAAGTGAGCACGACGATCATCGTTAACGTAAAAGCGGCGAAAATCTGGTTTCGCAGCGTGTTCATCTCGCTCCATTTGACCAATCGAATCGCCCGCCTGTTTTCGCATGAATCCAATCCCGTCTACTGTATCACAAAGACCGATTTATCAGCCAACCGTTCTGCGCGCGCGCCCAAAACCTAAAGATTATAGGTATAAAACCTAATCATCGTGAGGTATCGGCGAGAATCGTTATTTGCTAAGATGAGGGGAAATCGACTGGATAGCGCTTACAAAGGAGGGGTCGGAATGACGACAAATTCGCGGGGCGGCGCGCCGCTCGTGACCCATATTTACACGGCGGATCCTTCCGCTCACGTATTCGATGGCAAGCTCTACCTGTATCCCTCGCACGATCTTGACCACGAGATGACGTCGAACGACAACGGCGATCAGTACGACATGGAGGACTATCACGTCCTCTCGCTGAACGAGGATCTGACGCAGGCGCTCGACCACGGAGAGGCGCTGCACCTGAACGATATTCCCTGGGCGAAAAAACAGCTTTGGGCGCCGGACGCGGCCTATAAGGACGGCACGTACTATCTGTTCTTCCCGGCGCGGGACCACGACGACGTCTTCCGCATCGGCGTCGCGACGGGCATATCGCCGCAAGGGCCGTTCCGCGCGGAGCCGAGCTATATCCCCGGCAGCTACAGCATCGATCCGGCGGTCTTCGTCGACGACGACGGCAAGGCTTATGTCTACTTCGGCGGGCTGTGGGGCGGGCAGCTGGAGAAATGGCAGACCGGCGCATTCGATCCGGATGCCGAGGGTCCTTCGGGCGGCGAGCCCGCGCTAGGGCCGCGGATCGCGGAGCTGGAAGGCGACATGCTCGGATTCAAGGAGACCCCGCGCGAGATCCGCATCGTCGACGAGGACGGAGAGCCGATCCGCGCCGGGGACGAGGACCGCAGGTATTTCGAGGGACCTTGGGTTCACAAGCACGAAGGCCGGTACTACCTTTCCTACTCGACCGGGACGACGCACAAGATCGTTTACGCGGTCGGGGAGGACCCGTACGGCCCGTTCACGTTCAAAGGCACGATCCTGACGCCCGTCATCGGCTGGACTACGCACCATTCGATCGTCCGCTACCGGGACAAATGGTATTTATTCTACCACGACAGCTCGCTGTCCGGCGGCGCGGACAACAAGCGCTGCGTGAAGATGGCCGAGCTGCACTACGAAGCGGACGGCTCCATTCGCACGATCGACCCTGATCCGGCAGCGCGTTGAACGAGTTCCCTTGACGGCGTTATTTGGGCGGATTCACCCATGGCGCAGCGTTATTCTCGAACGCACGCCTCAAATTCTTGTGGGAAAATAACATAAGAATCGGCAGGGTTGCGTAACTTATGAATAGAATTCGCCGCACAGGGGTATTTTCTCGATGAACCGCCAAAATTCGGCTGAAGGAGTGGATTCGGGATGAAAACGCTAAACGCTATCGCGCTCGCCATTCTGATCATCGGAGGCATTAACTGGCTGTTGGTCGGTCTGTTCAAGTACGATCTCGTCGCCGAATTGTTCGGGGGGTCAGGAAGAAGTCGCTTCCCGCATCGTGTATACGATCGTCGGCATCTGCGCGCTGTATGCGATCAAATTTTTCAACGACGTCAGCAGCGATTCGCGTGCTCGTTAATATCTTGGCAAGGCGAAGAGCCGGACGGCCGCCTGATGAGGCGACTGTCCGGCTCTCGTCGTTCAGGATAAGGCCTCAAGACGCCTCGGATTCGCTCCGCAGGGCGTCGCCGAGCATGTTCAGCAGCACGTTCGTGCCATGCTCGCGCTGCTCTGGCGTATCGAGGCCGTCGAGAAAAACGCCCTGCTCGGTAAAGACTAACCTCGTGCCGCCCTCTGCCTGATGCAGCTCGACCGTCGTCACCGAAGCCGAGATCCGCTTGTCGTCCATGTCCAAGACGTACGAATAGACGATACGCGCGTTCGGCACGATATCCTGGTAACAGGCGTCGAACGTGAATACGGGACCGTCAGGCGGTCCGCCGCGGCTGTACTCCCGGCCGCCGACGCGGAAGTCGAAGGTCTCCGCGGGGGTAAACCAGCGCGCCTTCGCCTCGGCGTCGGACCAGGCTTTGTAGACGCGCTCCGGCGTCGCGGGGTACGTTCTTTCCACCGTAAAAGTGGCGTGATGCGCCGATCGTTGTTCCATTTCGTTCATCCTCCCTGATCTTGGTCTTCCGGCTCGTCCGCCAGCCAATCGCCCAATCGGTCGAGCGCTCGCTCGGCGTGCGTCCGCCGCTCCCAAAAATACTTCTCATGGCTCTGCTTCATCATGCCGAGCAGCTTCGTGAACGCCTCCACCCCAAGCGGCGCTTGCATCCGCACCGCGGCCGACGCCTGCTCCAGCTCGCTCAGCAGCTTCTGCTGGACGCGGATCTTCTCCCGCAAGCGGCCGATCTGCGCGGCGATGATCTCGGACAGGTCGGGCGCGTCCCGCTCCAGGACGGACTGGATCTCCGTGAGCGGCAGGCCCAGCTCCTTGAGCGCCAGAATCTGATGCAGGCGGGACAGGTCGGATTCATCGTACAGCCTGTGCCCCGAGTCGGTCTGGCCGGAGGGGGGGAAACAAGCCGATCTGGTCGTAGTAGCGCAGCGTCCGAATCGTGAGTCCCGTCAGCGCGGCGATGTCTCCCACTTTCCAACGGACGCCCGCCGCGCCCGCTTCGTCGTCCTCCGAGCCTCCGCGATGCTTGGCCATTTTTCCGCCTCCCCGTCCTGCCGTCTCTATGCCCGTAACTTTACTATAAGACGTGACGCAACGTAAGGTGCAAGAGGGGAATTTTATAAGGAACGAACTGGCGCAACGGCGACGTGGGCGCTTATGCCGGCGGCGGTCTGGAGGACCCGGCTTGTGCGGGAGACCCGCGTGGAATGCAGTTATGGCGTATGACATGGAGTAGATTTGGGCGATTGGCGCGGCAGGTCAGCGTGGTGGCGGTTCGACGGCGGGCGGGGCGGTTGGCGGTGTGCGATTCGCTAGCTTAGGCGCGAAGAGAGGCGACGGATTTCCAATCGGCGACCGATAGTTGTTAAATGGCCGTTATTTCTTGCGAAACTGCGAGCTGCCTTCGGATCGTTGTGCGTCGCCAGAACATAATGAGCTGCTTTCCGACAACTAACCATACGAGCCTATGCAAAAAAAGGGCGGTTCGCCCGCCCGGCTCTTGCTGCATAAATCGCTCGCGTCAATGCGCGTATTGGTCGATGATGCCTTGAAGCACGTCCGCAATATGGGAGACGCCGCCGTCCAGATCGCGCTGCGTAAGCGTCACCCGCACGAAGCTCTCGTCGGTATCCGTCGCTTCGGCGAAAAAGCCCGCCAAGCCGCTTGATCTCCGGTCGATCTGCAGGAGCAAGCGAACCTCGCCGATCGGCGATCCGACGAAGGTCAGCTCCAGCTCGTCAAGAAGGCCCCGGTACCGTCCGCTCGACGGGATCCACTCGAACTCCTGAACGAAGGCGACCGCGCCTCCAAGACGCGGCGCATAGACGGTCTCGGCCTTGCGGAGGCGGAACCCGATCCGCTCGACGGCTTCGAGCACGGCCTTGCGGCCCGCGCCCGGGATGACGTGAATGCTGTCCTCGTCGGTCGGATCGACCGCGGACCGGATGTCCGCGACGGTCTTGATCCATACTTGGCCGCTCCCGATCGAGATCGGCACGCCCGCAGGGAGGATAAAGGAGAAGGGAAGCTCCCTTCTCTCCTGCGGCTGCACCGTCAGCGCGTCGGCGACGCGATATCGGGCGACGACCGCCGTCTGTTGAATCGGCTTGTCGTTGATCTCGCGCGTATACGTCGTCATGACGGACACCTCGATCCCGTCGATTCGCTGCTCCAGGTTGCCGCCCTGCAAGCGTACGGCGCCGCGAACTCCCTCCCCTTGCGCGTATGCGGACTTTTCCAGCACCGTATCCAGCTTCGCCGCTCCGACCCCCACGCTCGCCAATACCCGTCCGAAGAAAGACATGATCCGCATCCCGTCCTTTATTTATGTGATTGCTTCGCGCCTTGCATCTTAAGGATATACGCGCGGGGCAACGGGGGGGATTCAATATATGGGGAATTCAATATATGGGGGATTCAATATATGGGGAATTCAGCCATACGGGGAATTCAGCCATATGGGGAATTCAGCCAAGCGTCGCGGCAAATCCGTCGCGCCAATCGGCGAACCGCGGCTGCCAGCCGAGCCGCTTCGCCTTGGCGTTGGCCGCGCCCCGCTCGCCGCGGGCGGCGCCGGGCTGCCGCTCCGGAGCCGGAGCGCCCAGCAGCGCGGCATAATGCGGCAGCCACTCGCCGCCGGGCGCCGGACGGTCGTCGACGACGTTCACCGCCCCGGACGGCCAGCCCAACGCGAGCAGCGCGGCGCTAGCCGCGTCTTCGACGTGGACGAACGAAGCTACGCCATCCGTCGCAGGCAGCGCGCCGCGGCGAACTTCGTCAGCCATGTAGCCATCCTTGGCGTACCATGTTCCCGGGCCATAGAAAAGCCCGTAACGCAGGATGACGGCTTCCGGCATCTCCGAGGCCGCCGTCTCCAAGGCGCGCACGCCTTGGATCGTGCCGCTGCGCGGCGCCGGCGCGTCCAGGTCGAGCGGCTCCTCCTCGGTGGCCGTGCCTTCCCCAGGCGCGTATGCCCAAGAAATGCTCTGCGCGATCATCCGGCGTACGCCCGCGGCCAGCGCGGCGTCGACCAGATGCCGGGTGCCGGTCGTCCGGATTCGCGTATTCGACGCGAAGTCGCGCTCGCCGAGCGAGGTGAGCTGGTGGATGACCGTCTCCGGCTCCGCTTCCCGAATCGCCGCGAACACGGCCTCGCGATCGAAGATGTCGAGCACGGCCGCCTTCGCGTCCTGTGCCTCCAGCCGCGCCGCGCTCGCCGCGTGCCGGGTGAAGCCCGTCACCTCGTGTCCGGCTGCGACGAGCAAGGGGATCAGCGATTTTCCGATAGCGCCCGTGGCGCCTGCAACTGCGATTTTCATGAGCGATCGACCTCCGAAAATAAGGTTATCTCGAATCGTTAGAGTGGCCGGGACTGTATGCCGCGATAAAACTGCCATAAAACTAGCCGCGGCGTGCAAGATCAAGCCGTTCGCGAGCCGGCCGCGGAAGGCGGGTTTGTTCCTATCCAGGACTTCCAGCGACGATTCGGAGCTGGCGAGGACGTCGTTGTTTCTATCCGAGACTTCCGGCGGCGATTATGCGCCCGAGACGACGCGTTTGTTTCTATCCAGGACTTCCAGCGACGATTCGGAGCTGGCGAGGACGGCGTTGTTTCTATCCGAGACTTCCGGCGGCGATTACGCGCCCGAGAGGACGCGTTTGTTCCCGCTCGAGACTTCCAGCGACGATTCGGAGCTGGCGAGGGCGGCGTTGTTTCTATCCGAGACTTCCAGCGACGTTTACGCGCCCGAGAGGACGCGTTTGTTCCCGCTCGAGACTTCCAGCGACGATTCGGAGCTGGCGAGGGCGGCGTTGTTTCTATCCGAGACTTCCGGCGGCGATTACGCGCCCGAGAGGACGTTTTTGTTCCTATCCAGGACTTCCAGCGACGATTCGGAGCTGGCGAGGACGGAATTGTTTCTATCTGAGGCTTCCGGCGGCGATTACGCGCCCGAGAGGACGCGTTTGTTCCCGCTCGAGACCTCCGGCGACGATTCGATGCTGGCGAGGACGGCGTAGTTTCTATCCGAGACTTCCGGCGGCGTTTACGCGTCCGAGAGGACGCGTTTGTTTCTATCCAGGACTTCCAGCGACGATTCGGAGCTGGCGAGGGCGGCGTTGTTTCTATCCGAGACTTCCGGCGGCGATTACGCGCCCGAGAGGACGCGTTTGTTCCTATCCAGGACTTCCAGCGACGATTCGGAGCTGGCGAGGACGGCGTTGTTTCTATCCGAGACTTCCAGCGGCGATTACGCGCCCGAGACGACGCGTTTGTTCCTATCCAGGACTTCGAGCGACGATTCGGAGCTGGCGAGGACGGCGTTGTTTCTATCCGACACTTCCGGCGGCGATTACGCGCCCGAGAGGACGCGTTTGTTCCCGCTCGAGACTTCCGGCGACGATTCGGAGCTGGCGAGGGCGGCGTTGTTTCTATCCGAGACTTCCAGCGGCGATTACGTCCCCGAGACGACGCGTTTGTTCCCGCTCGAGACCTCCGGCGACGGTTCCACGCTCGAATCGGCGCTCTTATTTCCACCCAAGATCTCCTCCCCCACATCTGCGCTCGGCTCGGCGTTTTCGGCCGTCTTGCGTTTTCCCCCGCAATAGTTCGCGCCGATCACGCCCGCCAGCATGCAGATCGTGCCGATCGTCTGTGCGCCGCTCCAGTCGTCGCCCATAATGAGGACGCCGGACGAGATGGAGACGAGGTTGCCCAGGTTGACGAACAGGCTGACCTTGAAGGCTTCGATGCGGGAGAGCGCGAAGTTGGACAGCCACGACGAGACGAGCGAGGACATGATCGCGATGTAGAGCAGCGGCAGCCAGAAACCCGGCTCGGACGCCGGCGCGAGCAGCGCGGACATCGTGCCTTGCGTCAAGTGGCGCACGAGCGCGAGCCCGACGAAAAACAAGCAGCCCGTTCGCATCATGGCGTAGCTCAGCTCGACGGCGGAGTACGAGGTGCGCAGGCCGCGCGCCAGCACGCCGTACAGCGCGAGCGCGACCGCCGACAGCAGGATCAAGCCTCCCCCGACGGCGCTCGTCCCCCGCAGCGCGTCCGCCGAGATGCCCGTCATGAAGACGAGGCCGAAGGCGGACACGAGGACGGACAGCAGCTGCAGCTTGCTCGCCCGCTCCTTCAGCAGCAGCGCGCCGAGCAGCAGCGCGAAGATCGGCGAGGTGGCCGAGAAGATGCCGGCGCCAGAGGTCGTCGCCGCGTCAAGTCCGACCGACTGGAAGCCGAAGAAGGCGGTCGGATACACCAAGCTGACGAGCAGCAGCGGCAAGCGAGGCCGGCCCTCCTGCCTGCGCGGCATACGAATCCAGCCGGCCCGGACCGGGATCGCGAGCGCCGCGAACGACAGGGCGAAGCGGTAGGCGAGCATGTCGAACGGATCGGCGTGACGCAAGGCAAGCTTCGTGAACATAAAGGAAAATCCGATGACGATCGCGTATACTATAGCCAACGCGTAGATGGCGGCGGTGCTTTTGACGGTTGCGGGCAAGTCGGTCATGCCACTTCCTCCTATTGCTCGATTGCGGAGCCGGCCGGCTTCATGCTTTCAGCATAAAGCACCGGCCGCGATGCCGCTATCGATACATTTTCGATCTGTACCGGTACAGATCGCAGCCGAAGGAGTGACCCAAGCATGATGCGGTATGAAGAGCTGATCCACGATATCGAGCGTAAAATCGAAGACGGAACCCTCCGCGGCGGACAAAAGCTGCCGTCCGTCCGCGAAGCGTCCGACGCCTACGCCTGCAGCAAAAGCACCGTTCTTCGCGCCTATGCCGAGCTGGAAAAACGGCACAGACTGTATTCCGTCCCCAAAGCGGCTACTACGCGGTCGCGCAAAAGCAGGAGGAGACTTCCGCTTCGGCGAACGCGGGATGGAACTTCGCGTCCGTCGCGCCGGATCCCGAGGTGTTCCCCTACCTGGACTTCCAGCATTGCATCAACAAGGCGATCGACCGGTACCGCAATCATCTGTTCACCTACGGCACGCCGCAGGGCCTTCCTTCCCTGCTCCAGGTGCTGAGCAAGCATCTGGCCGCCTACCAGGTTTTCGCCCAGCCGGAGCGGATCACCGTAACTTCCGGCGTGCAGCAGGCGCTGTCGATTCTCACGCATATGCCGTTTCCTTCGGGCAGGCGGACGGTGCTGGCGGAGCAGCCGACGTACACGATTTTGCTGGATATGCTCGCGCTCTTCGGCGTCCCCGTCCAAGGGATCGCGAGAACGGAGCGGGGCATCGACCTGGACGAGCTGGAGACGCTGTTCCGCGACGGCGACATCAAGTTTTTCTATACGATCCCGCGGTTTCAAAATCCGCTCGGCGCTTCCTACGGGACCGAGACGAAAAAAGCGATCGCCGCTCTGGCCAAGCGATACGACGTCATCGTCGTGGAGGACGACTTCCTCGCCGACCTCGAGACCGATCCGAAGGCGGATCCGATTCACGCTTACGGCGCGTCGCATGTGGTCTATTTGAAGAGTTATTCGAAAATTTTGTTCCCCGGTCTTCGGGTCGGCGTCGCGGTACTGCCTCCGGGCCTGCAAGACGTCTTCAGCCGGTACAAACGCTTCACCGATATCGACAGCTCCATGCTGTCGCAAGCGGCGCTCGAGATCTATATCCAGAGCGGCATGTTCGCGCGGCGCAAACGGAAAATCTCGGATACGTACCGCCTTCGCATGCTTCGGCTGGTCCGGGCGCTCGACGCGTGCAACGGCACGCAGGACGTACGGCACCTTCGGCTGGAGGCCGGCATGCATACGCACATCGAGCTTCCGCCTACGCTAAGGACCAAGACGCTGATCGACCGCCTCGCCAAAAAGAAAATCGAGCTGCGGGACGCCGACGCCTGCTTTCTGCCTTCGTTTCCCAAGCGCCCGCTGCTGCAGCTCAGCATCTCGCAGATCGCGGACGATCGAATCGACGAAGGCGTCGCCGCCCTCTTCGCGGAGATCGCGCGGATGCGGAGGAGCTAAGCGAAGCTGCTGAGGAGGAGCACGAGAAGGAGCGCGCATCCGCGCTGCGTCCGATCGAGCATGCGCGATTCCTGACTGCCTCCGGCCCCCAGGAATTCAAGCTTCGCGCCGGCGCACGGTCCAATCCTGCACGTTGATGAACATGCCGAAGTCCTTCGGCGTCGCGCCGACGACGCGTCCGTTCACGGCGCCGAGCGCCTTGGCCGCATAGAGCGCCGGCATCGGCACGTCTTCCGCGAGGATGTGCTGGAGCTCGCCGTACAGCGACTTGATCTTCTCTTCGTCGACTTCGGCGCCAACCGCCGCGAGCAGATCGATCACCTTTTCGTTCCTGTAGCCGTTGGGATTGCCGGCGCCGAGGAAGTACGCGAGGTCCGGCAGCGGATTGACCGGCGTCATCGTCACGGGCAGGAGGCCTAGATCGAAGTCCTCCTTGACGACCTTGTCCGTCAGCTCGTCGAACGAGATGTTTTCCACGTTGACTTTGATGCCGACCTTGCCGAGATTGTCCGCTATGATATACGCCGCTTGCCGGATCGCGTCGTCGCCCGACGGCACGGACAGCGTCAACGTCTTCCGTCCGTCCCAGCCCGCTTCCTTGAGCAGCCGCTTCGCCCGCGCCCGATCGTAGGCCGCAGGCTTCACGGCATTGTTGCGATAAGGACTCACGCTGCTGAAATAACCGTCCACGACCTCGCCCGCTCCGCCGAGCAGCTTAGACACCAGCTTCCGGCGGTCGATCGCGTACGAGATCGCCTTTCGTTGCCTGGCGTCCGGAACGGATTTTTCGTTCACGTACATGAATACGGTCGTCAGCGGCTGGCCGCCTACCGTCGTGACGCCCCGCATCCCTTCGATCCGTTCGTAGTCTTCGGCCGGAATGACGCCGGCGGACGGGATATTCATGTCGATCTCGCCGCTCTCCAGGGCGTCCGCAAGCGCAGAACCCGGCAGCACCTTGAAGTTGAGCCGCTCCAGCCGGGGCGCTCCCCCTGAAATAATCTTTATTCGCGACCAATCCCGCGAATCGGTCGGGCTCGTACCGTTCGAGCTTGAACGGGCCCGACGTCACGCTCGACTCGCGCATGAAGCCGCTCTCGTTCAAGTCCTCCGGCGCGACGCCCTCGAGTACGCTGCGCGGGAGCGTCCTCAGATTGCGGCCGATCGTATCCTCGAATACCGTAAGCGTCGTCGGCATCTTCGTCTTCATCTCTACCGTGTGATCGTCGATCTTGCGAACGCCCGAGATATCCGACTCCCCGTCCGGCAGGAAACCCGAAGGTCCGAGCCCTTCGAGAATCGAAAACATGTACGCGTAATTGGAGGCGACCATCGCGTTCGCCATCAGCTTCAGCGTGAAAATAACGTCGTCTGCCGTGACGGACGTCCCGTCGGTCCATTTCGCCGCTTCGTTTAGAGTGACCTTGAACGTCCGGTTGTCGGCCGTCTCGATCGAATCGGCGAGCATCGGCTTGTACCGCAGGTCGGCGTCGATCTCCACCAAAGGCGGAAAGAGCAGTCCCGCGACATAGGCGGATACGAGACCGGCGGGCGAGAGCGGATTGATGTCGCTCGGCGCGTACGTCACGCCGACGTTCACCGTCTTCTCGGCGGCCGGATCCTGAAAGGCTCCGACGGCAGGCGAAGCCGGCGCCGTGCCTCCTCCCCCCTTGCCCGGCTGTCCGTCGCAAGCCGACAGGACGGCAGGCGCGAAGACCAAAGACAGCGCGACGGCAAGCTTCAGGGCGAGCTTGAATTTCATGATGGCAACTCCTTATCGCCACTGCGATCCGAATCGAGGTTTCTCTATTCATACTATCGGATTTTGTCGAAAACTTCGCCACCCAAATAGGCAAATTTGACTACGAATTTGTTTCGAATGCTTCGTCTGCCGGTATTTCGTTTAGATAAAGAAGAGCGACAGAACCGAACATGCACGAGGAGGAGGATACGTCGTGGATATCAAGCGCATAGCCGGGGACATCGTCTCCAGGATCAAGAACGACAAGGACTTTTCGGAGAAGTTCAAGCGCGATCCTGCCGCGGCGATCGAGACGGTCATCGGCGTCAACCTGCCGAACGATCAGGTGAACGCGATGATCGCGGGCGTCCAGGCCAAACTGACCTCGGACAAGGCGGGAGACTTGCTCGGCTCGTTCAAAAAGCTGTTCTAGCGCCGGCGCCGAACGCCGCGTATTCGCCCAGGCTGGCAGGGTTGCCGAACAGGTAGCCCTTGCGGCCCTATTTGCGTGCACGCAGCTCAAAAACGCGAACGATCGTCGCGCTCGCGCCTTGGATCGGCTATAATAGGCATAAATCAGAATGTATCGAATCCAATCGAATTTTGTCTTTTAATAGAATCGCCGTGGAGAGGGATTGCCGATGACGATCGATATTCTCGCAAGGAACAACGTGAAGGTGCTGGGCCGCGGCGAACAGCCGATCCTGTTCGCGCACGGCTTCGGCTGCGACCAGGATATGTGGCGCTATATCGTGCCCGGCTTCGAGGCGGATTACCGCGTCGTCCTGTTCGATCATGTCGGATCCGGCCGGTCGCAGATTCAATACTACGATACGGACAAATACAGCGACCTGCGCGGGTACGCCCAGGACGTGAACGAGATTCTGGACGCGCTCCAGCTGGAGGACGCGATATTCGTCGGCCACTCCGTCAGCAGCATGATCGGCCTGCTCGCGTCGATCCGCGACGGGAGCCGGTTCAAGCGGATCGTGATGATCGGCGCCTCTCCGCGATACATGAACGATTCGCCCGACTACTTCGGCGGCTTCGACGCGAGCGAGATTCAGGATTTGCTTAACATGATGGAGATGAACTTCATCGGATGGGCCAGCTACATGGCGCCCATCGCGATGCAGAACCCGGACCGCGGCGAGCTGGCCGAAGAGCTCGAGCGCAGCTTCTGCTCCAAGGATCCGCATATCGCCAGGCAATTCGCGGAGGTCACGTTCCTGTCGGACTGCCGCGGCGAGCTCGCGCGCACGCCCGTCCCGTCTTTGATCCTGCAATGCGCCGAGGACAGCATCGCGCCGATCGAGGTCGGGAATTATCTGCATGAACATCTCAAGAACAGCACTTTTAGGCTAATGAACGCCAAAGGACACTACCCCCACCTCAGTCATCCGGAAGAAACGACGTCCCTCATCCGACAATACTTGGCCGACGCGTAGGCCCTGGAGAAAGGCAGTTTATGGAACTGGACACGCAACTTAATCACGCCCCTTGCGGCTACTTTTCGATTACCGCCGAAGGCTTGCTGCTTCGGTCGGCCAATCAGACGCTGCTCCAAATGCTCGGATATGAAAGCCCGGAGTTGGCGGATCGGCACGTCGAGTCGATCCTGTCGCTCGCCAACAGGCTTTTTTTCCATACTTACTTTTATCCTTACATACAGCTGTACGGTCAAGTCAAAGAGATGTATCTCGCCTTGCGGACGAAGGACGGGCGGGACCTCCCCGTGCTGATGAACGGCGTCCGGCTGGAGCGCGGAGGCGAACTCTTCATCGATTGCGTCGCCTTGGAGATGAATAAGCGCATCGAACACGAAAAAGACATTTTGCGGACGAAAACGCAGCTTGAAGCGCTCTATCAGGCCACGCAGGAAGCGAATGTCCGACTGGAGCAACTGCATGCCGAATACGAAGCCAAGCAGCAGGAGCTGCTCCGTCTGAACGCGCAGCTGGAAGCCCTGGCATCGACGGACCCGCTCACCGGCTTGCGCAACCGCCGGTTCTTTAAGGACAGCCTAGCTGAGCTGCTGGCAGCATACGCGAAGAACGGGCAGCCTTTTTCGATGCTGATCCTGGATATCGACCACTTCAAAAAGATCAACGACACCTACGGGCACCCGGTCGGCGATCTGGTGCTCTCGAGCCTCGCGGCGCTCCTCCGATCGGCGTCGGGTTCGGCCGACATCGCGGCCCGATACGGCGGGGAGGAATTCGCCGTGCTCATGCCCGGCGCGGATCGCGCGAGCGTCATCGGAGCCGCCGAGCGATATCGGGCCGGCGTAGAAGCCGCCTCCTGGGAGGGGCTTCGCATCACGATCAGCGTCGGCGCGGCGACGGTCTCCCCCGGCGATACAGACGAGACCTTGGTGAATCGCGCGGACCAGGCGCTCTACGCCTCCAAGAGCGGCGGACGCAATCGCGTTACGTACGGGGAGACGGAACGTTGATGCCGATGCCGGGACCGGCGCGAGAAGGCGGACGAGCTGGACGGCTCACCGCCTCCGGTAGCTATCCACACATACGCGCCTCCTGGTCTTGCCTATACGGCGAAGAACCCTGGCGTCCAGACTTTATCGCAAAAACGCTTTGGAAAGCCGGCCGCCATCCAGCGCCCGCACGCCCGAAAAAGCTAAAAATTCCCATGTTGACACTATTGCCTGCGGTGGTAATGTGATACGCTGGAAGACGAAAAGCGAGAAATCGCAATCTTACCTTTGGAGGCGCTTGCATGAGCCAAGAGACGCTGCAGGAAGGATACTTCGGGGAGTTCGGAGGCAGCTTCGTACCGCCGGAATTGCAGGAAGTGCTGAGCTATCTCAGCGAGCAATTTTACAAGTTTCGCGACGATCCGGCATTCAACGAGGAGCTGCAGTATTACCTGCGGGAGTATGTCGGCCGCGAGAGCCCGCTGACCTATGCGGAGCGTCTGACCGATGCCTGGGGCGGCGCCAAGGTCTATCTCAAGCGCGAGGACCTGAACCATACGGGCGCGCATAAGATCAACAACGCCATCGGCCAGATTCTGCTCGCCAAGCGAATGGGCGCGAAGCGCATCATCGCGGAGACGGGCGCCGGACAGCACGGCGTCGCGACGGCGACGGCCTGCGCCATGTTCAATATGGACTGCGTCATCTACATGGGCGCCGAGGATACGCGGCGTCAGGCGCTGAACGTGTTCCGCATGGAGCTGCTCGGCGCGAAGGTCGTACCGGTCGACAAGGGCCAGGGCCGGCTCAAGGACGCGGTCGACGAAGCGCTGGGCGATCTGGTGCAGAACTATCAGAATACCTTCTACCTGCTCGGCTCGGCCGTCGGTCCCCATCCGTTCCCGACGATGGTCAAGCACTTCCAGGCGATCATCAGCGAGGAGTCCAAGCGGCAGATCATGGAGAAGGAAGGCCGGCTGCCGGATGCCGTCATCGCCTGCGCGGGCGGCGGCAGCAACGCGATCGGCGCGTTCGCGCACTACATAGAAGAGCCGGACGTGCGCCTGATCGGCGTCGAGCCCGACCAGGCGCCGACGCTGACCGAAGGCGTGCCGGGCATCATTCACGGCTTCAAATGCCTCGTGCTGCTGGACGAAGCGGGGGGAACCGCGCAAAACCTACTCGATCGCCGCGGGGCTCGACTATCCGGGCATCGGGCCCGAACATAGCCACCTGAAGGTGTCCGGCCGGGCGGAGTACGTGACGGTCACCAACGACGAAGTGCTGGCGGCGTTCCAGGAGCTGTCGCGGACGGAGGGCATCGTGCCGGCGCTGGAGAGCGCGCACGCGGTCGCCCACGCCAAGAAGCTCGCGCCGACGCTGACGCGGGACCACATCCTCATCGTCAACCTGTCCGGCCGCGGCGACAAGGACGTCGAGCAAGTGTTCCATATGCTGAAAAAGTAAGCTGACGGCGCTCACAAGCGCCGAAAAGCCGCCCCTGCGTCAGTTCGTCTGACTCGGGGGCGGCTTCTTTAAATTTGCGATGCATCGCATGGGCCAAGTGTTGACCTACGTCAACACATCATGCCCCGCGGCACCGTGCACGGATCCCGCTTGCTGGCCACTTTCTCAAGCGTCCCGCAGCCACTGCTTCAGATCGCCCGCCGTGCGCAGGATGTCCTGCCGCTGCGCTTCGCCCGATATCTCGCGCTCGATGATGTACTCGCCGGCGTAGCCGATCTCCTTCAGCTTGCGCACGAACGCGGGGAAGTTCACCTTGCCCGTGCCCGCGCGCACTTCCTCGCCAAGGTTGTCGCCGTCCGTCGGATACAGCCCGTCCTTGACGTGGACGTTGCGCACGTAGGCGCCGATCGTGTCCAGCGCGTCGATCGGATTGCCTTTGCCGTACAGGATGAGATTGGCCGGGTCGAGGTTGATGCCGAGATTGGACGTGCCGACGCGCTGGATCGTGCGCAGCAGCACGACCGGCGTCTCCTGTCCCGTCTCGAACCAAAAGCCGATCCCCTTGCTATCGCAGTAGGCGGCGACCTCGCGGACGGCTTCGACGACCGCCGGATAAGCGGGATCCGTCATATTTTCCGGGATAAATCCGACGTGCGTGATGATCGCCGGAGCGCCGATCCAAGACGCGAAGTCCGCCCAGCCCTTCAGCGCCTTCACCCGTTCTTCGCGGTACGCTTCGGGCACGAGGCCCAGCGTCAGCGGTCCCTGCGTGAAGTTCCACGCCGCCGGTCCCGGCACGCCCGCCCATACCGCGCAGACGCGCACGTTCGCCTCGCGCGCTTCCTTGACGACCCGCTCGGCCACTTCCGGCGTGCAATGATCCATGTTCCACGAATTCAACTGGCACACGCCGAACCCGTAATCGCTGACGACCTTGAACATATTGTCCTGCGCGCTCGTATCGATAGTATGAATAACGCCGATTTCCAAGATTAAGCCCTCCCCGTATCCGCCAAAATGCAAGATGCAGCCCGCGTCCGCGCTTGGCGTTGTAAGCATGCTAGCCCCATCATAGCCCCTTTCCACGCAGCTTGATTTAGAAAATTTGTCGGGAATTTTGCATTCTCTTTTTGCATAATCGGACGGAAAGTTTATACTTTAGTTCGGAGGGGAAGGACGGATGGATTTTATCAAGCATAGGCTGCGCGAGCAGCTCGTCGTGAACGACATTTACACCTGCTACTACTTCGAGCAGTCCAATCGGGAGCAGTACATCGCGGAAAGCCACGATTTCTGGGAGATCGTCTACGTCGACAAAGGCGAAGTGAACGCGAATACGGGGTCGGGTTATTATCGGCTGAATCAAGGCAACATTCTCGTGCATAGTCCAAACGAATTCCATCAGCTCGAGAGTACCGGCAGCAAGGCGCCCAATTTGTTCATCGTCACCTTTCGCTGCGACGACGAGGCCATGGCCTTTTTTCGACGAAAATAAGCTGTTCCGAATCGGACAAGCCGAGCATGCGGCGCTCGCGCGGTTGATGAAGGAGGGTCTGGACGCCTTCGGCCTGAACCAGTACCCGATCGTCCCCCGGCCCGAGGCCGCATTCGCGGCGGAACAGCTCTTTAAACTTTATCTGGAGCAGCTGCTGATCCTCATCATCCGCCATGCGCGACCTGCCAGGCAGCAGGCCGAGCAGCAGCTCATGTCCACCACCGCCGAAAATCAGAGCGCGCACCTGGGCAAGCGGATCATCGCGTATCTCGAGCAAAACCTGTCCGCCAAAATCACGCTGGACGGCCTGTCCGCGCAGTTCAACATGGGCCGCACGCAACTGAATATTTTGTTCAAGCGAACGGTCGGCACCGGCATCATCGCCTACCTCAACCGCCTGAAGATCGAGCGGGCCAAAGCCTATATCCGCGAGGATATCTATAATTTGACCGAAATTTCGAACCTGCTTGGATACAGCAGCGTCCATTACTTTTCGCGTCACTTCAAGCAATCCGTCGGCATGACGCCGTCCGAATACGCAAGGACGATCAAGGCGCGGAACGAGCTTTGAGCCGGGCTTGCCGCCTTAGAGCTTGAACTTGGCGACCGCCTCTTCCAGCACGGCGCCTCGCTTCTTGAGCTGCGCCGTCGTATCGGCGATCCGCCTCGCGGCTTCAAGCTGGTCGGCCGACATCCGCTGGATAGAGATCGTGCTGTCCGCGCTGACCGCCGAGATTTGCGACATCTGCTCGACCGAAGCCGCGACTTCCTCGGAGCCGGCAAGCACCTGCTCCGCGGCCGCCGAGATCTCCTGGATATGGCCGTTCACGAAGACGAACCGGTCGACCGTATCGTCGAACAGCGACGCCACCTCGCCCGACAGCTCCGCGCCCTTCGCCATCTCCTGCGCTTCCTCCGCCATCCGCTCCCCGATCTGCGCCGACTCGCCGCGGATCTGCTCCAGGAGCGAAGTGACCTGCGTCGCGGATACGGCTGCCGCCTCCGCGAGCTTGCGAATCTCGCCGGCGACGACGCCGAATCCCGCGCCGTGCTCTCCTGCCCGCACCGCCTCGATCGATGCGTTCAATGCGAGAATCTTGGTCCGATCCGCATTGCTCACGATGGACTGAAGGACCGGCTTGATCTCCTGCATGTAGGCGTTCAGCACCTGCACCGAGCTCGTCGTCTGCTCCGCCACGGTAGACATCGACCCGACCTGCTCCTTGAGCCAGCGGATCGAGCTTCGGCCGTGCTCCGCCGTCGCGAGCGCGTTCGCGGAAGCCGCGGCGACGCTTGACGACGCTTCGGCGACCCGCTGGATCGCCAGCGAGATCTCTTCCATCGACTTCGCGCTCTCTTCCGCCCCCGTGCGTTGATGCGCCGCCCCGTCGGCCAGCTGCCCGATCGATTGCTCCATATCCACGTTTAGCGCGACCATCCGCTGCGCCTCGGCGCCGAATTGGTCGGTCGAACGCACGAGATCCGCCGTCGTCGCCGTCACGTCCTGCACGACGCCGCCAAGCGTGACGCCAAGCCGTTCGGTCATCCTCTTCATGGCTCCGTACGCTTGCCCGATCTCGTCCTTGGACCGTACGCGCCTTGCACCCAGTTGACGTTGCGCCTCCGCGAGATCGCCGCCGGCCATCGCCTCCGCCCCCTTGACGATCGTGCCGAGCGGCCGCAGCGCGCGGGCCATGAACCAGGCGATCAGCAAAAAGACGAGGAGCGTAAGCGCACCCATAAGAATAAACGCCGTCATGCTTTTTCCCAAGACGTCCCGATAAATCGTATTCGACACGGCCACGTCCGTATCGATGCCGAGCGCGCCGATTACCTTCCCGCTTGCGTCGCGAAGCGGCGCGAACGAGGAGAGGTAGTCTCCGTATTCGGGGTTGTGAATAATGCTCGTCTTGGCCGTCTTGCCCGCCAATACGTCCGCGATCGCCGCCTTCGGCATGTCGGTGACCTCGCCGATCGGAGACGCCGTCTCTTCGTTCTTCGGCTGGCCGTCGATCAGAATGATCGGCTGACCGAGATCGTCGATCCTCACCGTATACACGTACAGCGCGCCGATCTCCAGCCGATAGCGGTTAAGCACCTCGCGCAGACGCCAATAGAGTTCGTTTTCCTGCGCGTCCTTCGTGAAGTTCTCGTAGGAAGCGATGTCGAACTGCCCCGCGTAAGCCTCCGCGATATGCATGCCGATGCTGCCGATCGCCTCTTCGCTGGCCTGCTTCGTATTGCGAATCTGCAAATAGATTAATGCGGAGGACAGGATGACGAGGATGGTCAAAATCATGACCGACAGCTTGAATACGAGGCGGCTCCTAAATCTAAACATGCGGGTCCATGCTCCCTTATATGGTTTGCGACAAGATTCCCCATTTTTCCTGAAGTCTCGACATAATATAGTTCGCTCAGGTTTCGTCTTATCCTTCTTTCAGGAAGGCATTTACCGCCAAATATAAACTGAATGCGGCTAGCGCGAAGAAGATGATCGCGAGCCGACGGTTGCGCCGGAACTGCAAACCCCACAAGCCGAAAAAAACCGCCGCCGCCAGCTTGGCTCCGCCTTCGTAACCTGCGTCCTCCCCGAATAGCGAGCTGCTGAACAAGATCGATAGGATGAGAGCCGCGGGAGCTAAAATTTTAAACCATATCGGCTGCATAAGAAAAAAACGGTACATAAACTTCAGTCGCTGCATCATGTCGTGGCCCCTTTCAGATAAGCCTTACTAATAGCATATCGGCGCATTGCCTTCGCTAATGAATCGGTTTTATCCGCGGAAGGTAAGCGAACGAAAAATAAGCGCATTAGGCAAGCGGCCCTTAGACACTTCGATTTTTGATGCCGTCGAACAGGCAAGTGAAGTCCGCAATGTAAAGTATACTTTACATTATGATTGAAATACATTACATTATGAATATCAAACTTGACTTCACATAAATGATACGGGGAGAGCAGCCGCATGACCTATCAAGAAAAGAAGAGCATCGTATCGCTAATCAGCGCAGTCCTCATTTTCGTGGCGTATTCGTCGATCGTGTACCCGCGTCACCCCGGCGATGGCGCCGAGGCCGACGAAATCTTTCGCTACTGGGGCTCCTTCGTCCTCATTTTGATGCTGGTCTCGATATTCGCGCATATCGTCATCGGCATCGTCTTCAACATCGTCCACCGGATGACCACCGGGGAGAAGGAGCCGTCGTTCGCCGACGAGCTCGACAAGCTGATCGACTTGAAGGCATTTCGCAACTCGTTCCTGGTGTTCGTCCTCGGCTTCCTGGCGTCCATGGGCGCGCTGGTCGCCGGCCAGCCTTCGCAGTCGATGTTCGTCATCCTGATCGCCGCCGGCTTCCTCTCGGACGTGACCGGCTCCGCGACGAGGCTGTATCACTACCGGAGAGGCGTGTAACGATGGGCAAGAACCTGGTCGGCAATCACATCCGGAGGCTGCGGTTTAACCACGATGAAATGACGCAGCAGCAGTTGGCGGAATTAACGGGCGTGACGAGACAGACGATCGTGGCACTGGAAAAGGGCAACTACTCCCCTTCGCTGGAACTGGCCTTCCGAATCGCGCGCGCTTTTAAACTCCCTTTGGAAGAGGTGTTCTTCTATGGAGAAGACGCAGCAGAGTAAGTATTCGAGCACGCTTGCCTCTAAGATGGCCGGCATCCTGTTTATCCTCGCGGCCGTCTCTTCGATCGCCGGTCTTCTGCTGTACGATCCGATCCTGAACGGCGCCGATTATCTCGTTCAAGGCGCCGAGCATGGCGATCAGGTGGTTCTTGGCGCGGTGATGGAGCTGATCCTCGTCGTGTCCGCCGTAGGCACATCGATTGCGATGTTTCCGTATTTGCGCAAATACAATCAGACGCTGGCGCTCGGCCACGTGTGCTTCCGATTCATGGAAGCCGTCGTCATCGTCATCGGCATCGTCGGCGTGCTGTCGCTGCTGACCCTGAGCGGGTCCTTCGAAGCTTCGGCCGCGCCGGATGCAGCCGCTTACGAGGCCGCCGGCACCTTATTGAAGGCGGTCCACGACTGGACGTTTCTGCTCGGTCCGAACTTCATGCTGGGCATCAATACGATGCTGTACAGCTATATTTTTTACAAATCCGGGCTCGTGCCGAAGTTCATCCCGATCCTGGGCATGACCGGCGCCGTCCTCGTCTTCTCGGCCGCCCTGTTCGAGATGTTCGGCGTATTCGAGCAATTGTCCGTCTGGGGCGCGCTGCTGTCGCTGCCGGTCGCGGCGAACGAGATGATTCTTGCGGTCTGGCTGATGGCCAGGGGGATTTTCCCGATCGCCGCGCGTTGCGACACTGAAGGCGGCCTGAGAACGGGGATTATTTGTCAAAATCAACGGGATGAGGCAGCGGTTTCGCTGCTTCGTCCCGTTTGCGTTTCGTCGATCGGCCGACGCCTCCCCAAGGCCGGCTCCTCATGTGACACTCCAAAATAGCGCAAAATCACGTTATTCTCGCACTCGCTCCCCCGCTCGCAACCCCGCCGCTCACCTGACACTCCAAAATAGCGCAAAATCACGCTATTCTCGCACTCGCTCCCCCCGCTCGCAACCCCGCCGCTCACCTAACACTCCAAAATAGCGCAAAATCACGCTATTCTCCCACTCGCTCCCCCGCTCGCAACCCCGCCGCTCACCTAACACTCCAAAATAGCGCAAAATCACGCTATTCTCGCACTCACTCCTCCCGCTCGGGTCAAGTCCATATTTATGTGTAAAATCCTCGTCGACGAATTTTGTTGCTTACTTTTGATTCTTCGCACGCTCTTTCTGCCACGCATGGTACCTTGTCATGTCCATGAAGCGCTTGTTGCTCCATAATTCTTCGAGCTCCATGAGCACGGCACCGATTAATCGGATAACCGATTCACGGTTCGGAAAAATCTGTATAACCGATTCTCGCCGACGGATCTCCCGGTTGACTCGCTCCATGCCGTTCGAGGTCCGGATTCTTACCCGGTACTCTTCCGGGTATGCCAGTACCGCTGTGGCGTCGTCAAATCCTCGCTCCAGCGTCTCCATGGCCTTTGGCGCTTTCTCCTGGTACATCTCTTGCGTTTCTTCCAGCAGCCTTCTCGCGCTCTCCAGGTTCTGCGCTTCGAATATCGAGCGCAGAGCCGCCTTTATTTCGGATTGTAGTGCCTTCGGCGTGACATCTAGAATATTTCGCGTAAAATGCGTCTGACACCTTTGCCATGTCGCCCCTTGAAAGTGATGCTTAATCGCTTGGACAAGGCCGCCATGCGTGTCGCTGATGACCAGGTCTACGCCATGGAGTCCACGCTGCTTCAAGCCCTCAAAGAATGCACTCCAGCTCGCTTCGGACTCGGTATCGTCGATGGAAATTCCAAGCACCTCACGGTTACCGTGCTCGTTGATGCCGTAGCCGGTTAACACGCCACGGGAGCGCACCCGACCGTTCTCTCTAACTTTGACATACATGGCGTCCACAATGACAAACGGGTAGCTCTTTTCCTCCAAGGAACGCGTGCGCCAAGACTCCACCAGCGGATCCAACTGCTTACACAGCTCGCTCACTGTGGATTTCGAAAACGTTGTACCGCAAAGTTCCTCTGTAATCCGCTGAACCTTCCGCGTCGAGACGCCGTTCACGACCATCTCCATAAGGGATGTCACCAGCGCCTGCTCACTACGTTGATACCGGGCGAATAGCTCTGTGGAGAACTGGCCGTCTCGAAACCTCGGAACCTCCAGCTGCAGCTTGCCTACCCGTGTCGTTAATCCTCGCGCATAACTGCCGTTTCGCTGGCCTTGACGGGTTTGCGTACGCTCGTAAGGTTCGGCCTCCAGTTGATCTGTTGCTTGCGCCTTCAACACCTGGTTGAGCACCGTCTCCAGCAGCTTGGCCACTCCCTCGTCACGTGCCTGTCCAATAAACAATTGATGCAATAGTGCCTCGTCTAGTGTAATCTGATACTGAGCCATGAATAGCCCTCTCCCTTGAATGTTGTCTCGACAACTCCATTCTAGACGAGGTTCTATTTCATGGCTCTCCTTATTTTCAAGAGGCCATCCATTTTACACAATTATATGGACTCAACTCACTCGAGCGAGGTTTGCCACGAAGTTACACGGTTTTTCCGGGTAACTCGCTCTCGCGTGCTGGCTCGCATCGGAGTTGCACGGTTTTTCCGGCTAACTCCGCACTCGAGCGAGGTTTGCCACGAAGTTACACGGTTTTTGCGGGTAACTCGCTCTCGCGCGCTGGCTCGCATTGGAGTTGCACGGTTTTTCCGGCTAACTCCGCACTCGAGCGAGGTTTGCCACGAAGTTACACGGTTTTTCCGGGCAACTCCGGTATCCGCGCCCTGCAGCCCCTACCCGTCGCAGACGTCAAAGAAGCCTGCCCCGCGGGTAGGCTTCTACGCTTCCGCGCTCAGCGCAGCGACATGCGGTACTGCTTCGGCGACATGGACAGATGCCGCTGGAACGCCCGGTTCAGGTTGCGCTCGGAGTAACCGATCAGCTCGGCGATCTCGGCCACGCTGTGATTCGTCTCCTCCAGCAGCTTTTTTGGCGCGATCGACCTTGTACTTCATCAGGTACTCGATAAACGTCATCCCCGCCTCCTGCTTGAACAGCCGGCTCAGGTACGACGGGCTCATGCTCACGTATTCGGCGCATTCGATCAGCGAAGGCATGCCTTGATGCGCTTCGATATAGGCGCATACCCGCTGCACGGCGATCCGCGTCGCGTTCGCCCGGCTCTCCTCCGTGATCTGCCGGTGCATCGGGAACAAAAACTCCACGAACCACTCCTGCACCTCGCGATATGTCTGCCTCGCTTTGAGCTGCTCGAACAAATTGTCCCCGAGGTTGTCCAGCACGCCGTAGCCCATCTCCTCGAGCGATTGAATGATGGAAGACAGCAAGATATGGTAGCAATGCATCGCCGTATTGTACGATTCGGATTGCCGGATGCGCTCGTAAAAACGTCCCAGAGACGCCTCCGCCAGACCGAGCTCTCCTTGAAGCAGATGCTCCGTAATTTCCAGCTCCAGCTCCTTGGGATAGTTGAACGTCGCCAGCTTGCCCGAAGGCGCCGGCAGCGCGTCGTAGCGGAAGACCCGGCGATGCTCGTCGAAAAGGCGCTGCTGCAGCGCGGCCTCCGCCTCCCGATACGACTCGGACAGCAGATGAAGACCCTCGCGAACGCCCCCTATGCCGACCGATACGGTGAACGACAGATGCGTCTTCAGCGCTTCGCATACGCGGCCGGCATAAGCGTCCAGCATGCAGGCGGCCTCTTCCTCGCGCACGGGACCGTCCCAACGAAGCACGGCGACGGCCTCTTTGTCCTCCTTCCCCAGCACATAGCCGCTCGAAAAAGGACCGCCCTCCAACAGCTCTTGCATGACGTTTTTGACCGCGAAAACGATGATCGGCCCTTCGCTGGGCAAAAACCGCTTCTCCTTGAACAGATTCTCGGGTCGCACGACCAGCACGGCAAAACCTCCCGTCGCCGGCATGCCGTATGCCTGCGCCTCCGCCTCGACCGCCTGCGGCTTGACCGGCGCGGACGCCGTCAGCAGCTTCAGCACGAACCGGTCGCGCAAGTCCGGCTGAATCCGCTCGATATACGCGCGCAGCGATTCGGCCTGGTCGTTCAGATAGGCGAGGCTCGACCGAATATAACCGATCTCGTTGCCCCTGCCCGCGGCGCCGGGGCCGTGCCGCAGCTGTCTGCCGTACAGGATGAGCTTGTCGATCGGACTGTAAGCGAACTTGGACGAAGCGACGGTCAGCACGATGCCGAACACCAAAATGACGAGCACCGAGCCGAGGACGAACAGCCGCATCCAGTTCAGCTGGCCGGCGATCGCGCTCTCCGGCAGCATCGAAATATAAGTACGCCCCAGCGCCGTCTTGTAAGTCGCGGTCAGCACCTTGCCGCCGGCCGCTTCTCCCATGACGAACTGTCCCTCGCCGCCGCTGCCGGACAGCACGCTCCGGAACAGCTCGACCGAATCGGCCTGCTGGCCCAGGAGGGCCGCGTCGGAGGAGTGCAGCAGGATCGTGCCGCCCGCGTCCACGACCGCATACGATTCTTCGCCCGCAGGCACGCCCGACTGGAACAACTGTCTGCCGAGATCCGCCGCCTTAAGCTCGTAGATCAGCGCGCCCATCGGCCGGCCGGTCCGCATGACCGGAAGCTGGCGAACGTACGAGATATAGCCGTTGCTCGCGTACGCCGGCAGGTAGGTCCAGCCCTCGCTGCGCGTCCCCTTCAGGACCGCCGCTATATTCTCGCGCTCGGGCGAGTCCGCAAGCGTCGTTTTCCCGTAAGCGTTGGACAGCACCGTGTCCGACGCGCTGGCGTAATAGACGATATCCTGCACGAGGCTGCTCGCGTTTTTTTGCACGGTCATGAGATCGAGGAGATTCATTTGGATCACGTATTGCTCGGCGAAGCCCGGCCTGCCCAGCCAGGAGCGAATCGTGGCGTTGGCTGCAAGCTGCATCGACTGGTACTCGATGTCCGTCATCAGGTTCTCCGTGCGCTCCTGAAGCAGCGTCAGGGAGGTGCGGCTGTCCGCTTGGAACTGCTCCTCGATCTTGTTTACGGAGTACCGGTAATACGCGAGGCCCAGGATCAGGATCGGGACCGTCACGGAGACGCATCCCAGCCAGACGAGCCTTCTAAAATAATTCGATCGCGGAAACGCCCGGTTGGCGGCTTGTCGGACTTTACTCAGCAGCGGCTTCATGATGACCTCCCTCGGAACGGCGGTTGGGGCGCGATAGACAAGGAAGGCAACCGGCTCCCGGCCGGTCGCCTTCCGCTTTTCTGCGAGACTTGTTTTGCCGCGTTTACGGGTTCATCGCTTTGTAGTTCTCGGCGAATTCCTTATACGCTTTTTTTGGCTTCCGGGAGATTGTTGATTTTGTCGACGAACTGCTTGTATTGCTCCATCGTGATCTGGCCGACGATCGCCTGCGTCACCGTGGACTTCCATTCGTTCTGATACTTCGCCCAGACGTCGTTCCAGGTGTCGGAGATCAGGTAGGCGAACGGGTCGACGCTCCCGATCTCGCCGAAGTTCTGCACCTCCGCGATCTTGGCGTCGTTGTAAGCTTTGTCGCCCGACGCGCTGATGACCTTGCCCCACTTCTGGGTGGCCAGGACGCCCGCGTTTTTGCTGGTCGTGTTGACTTCCTTCACGCCCTGTTCGGTCAGCACCTTTTGTCCGCCCTGGACCGTATGGTGCACGCCCTCAATGCCGTAGTAGGCAAGATCGCTCATTTCCGTCGAAGCCGTCTTCTCGAAGTAGTCGAGCAGCTTCCATACCTTCTCCTCCGGTACCTTCTTGGAAATGAGGAAGCTGCCGGTACCGCCGAGCGTCAGGTTGACGGCGTACGCCTTCGGCCCTTTGAGCGTCAGATTGAGGATTTTCGCGTCGGGCTGGCCGTTTTTCTTGATCAGGTCCTCCCATTCCTTGTCCCACCAGATGCTGCGCGTATAGGAGGCGGCGCGGCCGGTCGTGAACAGGTCCTGGGCCTGCGTGCGCTTCATGACGGAAAACTCCTTGGACAACGCGCCCATCTCGTACATCTTGCGGAAGTAGGCGATGGCGTCCGTGTAGCCCGGGTTCAGATTCGTGTAAATAAGCCCGCCTTCATCGTTGTACGTCGGCTCCATCGCGCCGAACGCCGACGCGAAGGACGCGTCCCCGTCGCTGATGATGACGCCGCCGCCGATCAGGCCGAGCGTGTCCGCGCGACCGTTGCCGTCCGGATCGCCCTTCGTGATCTTGACGAGCGCGTCCGCGTACTCGTCCAGCGTCGTCGGCACCGGAATATTCAGCTTATCCAGCCAGTCCTTGCGGATCTTGATGCCCGGGTCGATCTGCGAACGGGAACCGGGCAGCGAATAAATTTTGCCGTCGATCGTCCGGTATTTATAGGCATTCTCCGGCACGTTGTTCTTCAGGTTCGGATACTTGCTGAAATCGCCGAGGAACGGCGTTAGATCCCAGAACGCGCCGCCCTTGATCGCGTTGATCAGCGTCGGCCGCTTGAAGTCGGGCGCCGCCAGCACCTCCGGCAGCTGCGCCGACGCCAGCAGCAGGTCAAGCTTCGTGTCGAGGTCGCCCGATGGCACCCACTCGACGTTCAGCTTCGTGTTGGTCCGCTTCTGCCATTCGGTCCAAAAGGCGTCGTTCATGTCGGGCACTTCATTGTAGAGTCCCGCGAACATCTGGATGGAAAGCGGCTCTCCGCCCTCCGTCTTTCCGGCTCCCTGGGAGCTCGCCTGCGTTGCGCCGCTACTCCCGGTACTGCCGCTGCTGCCGGTCGGAGCCGCGTTGTTGTTCCCGTTTCCGCCGCACGCCGCCGTCCCTGCAATCGCTGTCATTAATACGGTTGCCAACCAAGCCTTCTTTATCATCGGCTTCATCCTACCAAGTCCTCCCCGGATTAAAATGATCGGCGCTGTCCTTGCTGTCGCCTGAATCTGTCGCTGCAATCCCATCGTAAGTCCGATCTCCGAGGCGCGGTAGGGACATTACTTGATTCGGGACAACTGAAAGAAATGTCCGCCGAAAACCCAGGCAGGGCAAGGCTTGCAGGCTGTGGCCGCGGCGTTCGGGTAAGAAAAGTCCGGTCGAAAAACGGCGCGCTAGCCGTCCTCGCGACCGCTCATGCGGGCGACGAATTCCTTCGGCGAGCACCGGTTGAACCGCTTGAACAGCTTGTAAAACTGGGCGATGCTCGGCACGCCGGCTTGAAGCGCGGCCTCCGCGATGCTGATATCCCGCGTCAGCAGCAGGCGCTCCGCGGCCTTGATCCGCTTGCGATTGACATAATCGACGAACGAGCAGCCCATCGCCGAGCGGAAGTAGCGAATGAAGTAATGATAGCTGAAATTCAGCAGCCGGCTGACCTCTTCGACGGTGATCCGTTCGTGCAGATGCCGGTCGACATGGTCCAGCGCCGGCCGCAGCCGCAACAGGTCCCGCTCCGCAGAAGCGGGCAGCAGCCCTTCGTCGCCGTGCCGGACGAACAGCCAGAGCAGCCGCTGGATGGCGGAGCCGAGCGCCAGCTCGTAGCCGCGCGCGCGGCCCCGGTACTCCTCGTACATATGCGCGATCAAATCGTATGTCTCGCGCCGAACCTCGGGCTTTTCCCGGAACAGGCCGTTCAGGCGCTCGAGCGGCGCTGCGCCGTCTCCGAAGCCGTACAAGTAAGGCAGCGCGGCGCTCTCCATATGACGGCCGAGATCGACCTGCAGGACGATGAATCGGACGGGATCAGCGCCCGCGCGATGCGTGCGATGCAGCTGCGAGGCGCCCAGCAGCGCGACGTCGCCGGGTTCGAGGCGCAGGTAGCCGTCTTGTGTCTGCATACCCATCTTGCCTTCGATCAACGCCAGCAGCTCGACTTCCTTGTGATGATGCCAGGGGCCGTACGCCTCTTGTGACGGCGCCGGAGGGCTCATGCCGATCTCCCATATCTTCATGTGCAGAAGCGGATGGCCGTAGACCACGACCTCCTCGCGGACCGGCTCCTGGAGATCGCCTGCCAACGTCGTCATCGCGGACACCTCGCTTGGGGCGCAGAGAGTTTTTGGAGCCCCAAGTATAGCACACATGTCATTTTTGGAGAACAATCGGTCAGCTTTGAAGCTATTATTGCCTGAACGGCGAGGCCTATAATGTGGGGGTCAAGGCTGAACGCAAACGAGGAGGATGGCGGCATGAAGGACAAACTGCGCGTGCTGATCTGGAACGAATTCCGTCACGAGAAAAATAACGAGAAGGTGAAGGCCGTCTACCCGGACGGCATCCACCGCGCAATCGGAGAAGGCCTCGGGGATGATCTGGCGATCGGATACGCGACGCTCGACGAAGAAGAGCACGGCCTCTCCGAGCAGCGGCTGGAGGATACGGACGTCCTCGTCTGGTGGGGGGCACAAAGCCCATCGCGAGGTGTCCGACGAGATCGTCGAGCGCGTGCACAAGCGCGTCCTCGCGGGCATGGGGCTCATCGTGCTGCACTCAGGACATTTCTCCAAGATTTTCAAGAAGCTGATGGGCACGACCTGCAACCTGAAGTGGCGGGAAGCCGACGAGAAGGAGCGGCTGTGGGTCGTATCGCCGGGCCACCCGATCGCGGAGGGCATCGGCGAATATATCGAACTGGAGCAGGAGGAAATGTACGGCGAGAGCTTCGAGATCCCCGCTCCCGACGAGCTCGTGTTCGTCAGCTGGTTCGAGGGCGGCGAGGTGTTCCGCAGCGGCTGCACGTACACGCGGGGACAAGGCAAGATTTTCTACTTCCGCCCCGGGCACGAAACGTATCCGACCTATTACAATGAAGAGATCCGCAAGGTCATCCGCAACGCCGTGCATTGGGCGGCGCCGACGGGCCGTCCGGCCCCGCTGTTCGGCAACCGCAAGCCGCTGGAGCCGCTGAAGTCGCGGCAGGAGGCGTAGGCGCGCATGACCGCAAACGGCGCGTTTCTAAACACCGATCGCAAATTCCGCCTCGTTCAGGTCGGCTGCGGCAATATGGCCCGGCGCTGGGTCAAATACGCGACGGGCCGTCCGGACATCGAGCTCGCCGCGCTCGTCGACATCCATCTGCCCGCAGCCGAAGCGCTGGCTCGGGAATTCGGCCTCGACTGTCCCTGCTATACCGACCTCGGGACGGCGATCCGCGAGACCGGCGCCGACCTCGTCTTCGACGTCACGATTCCGCAGGTGCACAAGACCGTCGTGACGACGGCCGTCGAGCTCGGCTGCGACGTCATCGGCGAGAAGCCGATGGCCGTCTCGATGGCGGACGCCTACGAGATCGAAGAGATCGTGCGGCGGCTGGGACGCCGCTACGCCGTCATGCAGAACCGCCGCTTCGCCCGGCAGATCCGCGAAGCGCGCGGCCTCATCGCGCAGGGGACGATCGGCAAGCCGTCGCATGCGACGGCGAACTTTTTCCTCGGCCCGCACTTCGGCGGCTTCCGGGAGACGATGGACCATCCGCTGCTGCTGGACATGGCGATCCACACGTTCGATCAGGCCCGCTTCCTGCTGCAGGCCGATCCCGTGTCGGTGTACTGCCATGAGTTCAACCCTTCCCATTCGTGGTACGCGGGCAACGCCTCCGCGGTATGCATCTTCGAGATGAGCGACGGCTCGGTGTTCACGTACAACGGCTCCTGGTGCGCCGAAGGCGAGCCCACCTCCTGGCAGGGCGACTGGCGCGTCGTCGGCTCCGAAGGCACCTTGATCTGGGACGGGACGAACGATTCGTATTGCAGCGTGGCGGAAGGCCATCTGGGGCCGGGAGCAAGGATGCATGCGTACAAGCGCGTCGAACCGTCCGCGCCGTGGGCCGGGCACGAGGGTCACGACGGCTGCTTCGACGAAATGCTGGCCGCGCTCGCCGAAGGCCGGCCGGCCGAGACGGACTGCTCGGACAATCTCAAGAGCATGGCGATGGTGTTCGCGGCGATCGAGAGCGCGCGGAGCGGAGAAAAGGTTCGCATCGGGCCCGGACAGGCGTATGATAGGGGTTAGCATCTCATATTGGCTGTAAATTTGGGAGGAGAACCTGAAATGCGCTTCGTCATTGCTCCGGATTCATACAAAGGCAGCCTGTCCTCGCGGGAGGTCGGCGCCGTCATGGCGGCTGCCATCCGACGCGAGATTCCGCACGCCGAGATCGACGTTTTCCCGATGGCGGATGGCGGCGAGGGCACCGTCGAGGCGCTCGTCGGCGCCTGCGGCGGCCGCAGCGAGGAAGTCGCCGTGCACGGCCCGCTCGAGCCCGGCGCCTCGGCCCTGATCGGCGTGATCGAGCTGGACGGCGAACCGGTCTACGTCATCGAGACGGCGAATATATGCGGTCTGCCGATGATTCCGGCGGATCGCCGCGACCCTTATGCCGCCACCTCGCGCGGACTCGGCGAAGCGATCGCGCACGCGCTGGACCGCGGCGCGAGGCGCCTGATCGTCGGGCTCGGCGGCAGCGCCGTCAACGACGGCGGCATGGGCATGCTCGCGGCGCTCGGCGCGCGCTTCGCGGATCGGGACGGCCGCCTGCTGGAGGGCAGGGGCGGCGATCTGCTGCGCGTGGCCGCGGTCGACTGGAGCGGCCTGGATGCGCGGCTCGCGGCTTGCGCGATCACGGCGGCCAGCGACGTGACGAGCCCGCTGACGGGGCCGTCTGGCGCCTCGCGCGTGTTCGGGCCGCAGAAGGGCGCGACGCCCGAGCAAGCCGCGGAGCTCGACGAGGCCATGCACGCGTATGCGGCGCTGCTGGAGCGGCCGGGCGGGCCTAGCGCGGGCGGAGCCGAGGCGAACTCAAGCGACGCGAATGGGCTGCGTCTGTCGGAGCAGCCCGGCGCGGGCGCCGCGGGCGGACTGGGCTTCGCGCTGCTGAGACTCGGCGCCCGGATCGAGTCCGGCGCCGAGGTGGCGGCCCGGGCGGCCGGGCTGAAGGCGAAGATCGCGGGCGCCGACTGGGTACTGACCGGCGAGGGGCGAACCGACGCGCAGACGCTGAGCGGCAAGCTGCCCTTCCGCGTCGCGGAATGGGCGGCGGCCGAAGGCGTCCCCGCGATTCTCATATCCGGCGGCCTTGGCCCGGACATCGACCCTCTCTACGAGACGTTCGCCGCCGTCTTCCCGATCGTCGGCCGGCCGTCGACGCTGGACGAGTGCCTGGCCGAGGCCGAGGATAATCTGGCGCGAACCGCGCGCAATGTCGCAAGACTGATCAAGACGAAGACATAACGCCGAGGAGCGTGAACGACTTGAAGAAGATCGGATTCATCGGGTTGGGGAATATGGGTTTGCCGATGACGGAAAACCTCATAAAGGCAGGCTACGAAGTTTATGGCTTGAATCGCAGCAAGCCGGCCGAGGAACGTCTGGCCGCATTAGGCGGCCGGGTAGGCGCAGGCCGCGCGCAGCTGGCGGGGGAGATGGACCTGATCGTCACCTGCCTGCCGATGCCAGCCGACGTGGAGGAGGTCTACCTTGGATCCGACGGACTCGTATCGAGCGGCAGGGAAGGACTTGTGCTAGTCGACTGCAGCACGGTCGGCCCTGCATTGTCGCGTAAAATCGGCGAGGCCGCGGCCGGGCGCGGCCTCCGGTTCCTCGACGCGCCGGTTAGCGGCGGAACGACCGGCGCCGTCGCGGGGACGCTCAGCATCATGGTCGGCGGCGACGAAGAGACGTTTGGCATGGCGCAGCCCGTGTTGGCCGCGATGGGCAAGCAGATCGACCTCGTCGGTCCCGTCGGCAGCGGCTCCGTCGTCAAGCTGGTCAACCAGCTCATGGTCGGCATCCATACGCAGGCCGTCAGCGAAGCGCTGGCCCTGGGCAGAAAAGCAGGCCTGGACGAGGAGCAGCTGGTGAACGTGCTGCTGTCCAGCTTCGCCAGCAGCCGAATCCTTGAACGGCATTACCGCAACCATATCGGACCGGGCCGCTTCGAAGCCGGCTTCGCCATCAAGCTGCTCGCCAAGGATCTGACGCTCGCGGCCGAGCTCGCCGCGCAGTCCGGCGTCGGCCTGTCCGCGGGACGCCGCGTTAAGGGCCTGCTCGACGGCGCCGTTCGCGACGGATTCGCCGAGCAGGACATGGCCGCGATGCTGAACTACCAGCTCCGGCGCGACGAACCAGAGGAGCCAATCAAGCACTTCGCCGTCTTCCTGCCGATGAAGGACCCCGAGCTCAGCGTGAAGTTCCGCGAGCAGCATCTGCAGTTCCTGGCCGATCGCCGCTCCGACGGCAAGCTTCATGCCAACGGCCGGTTCGTCGACGGCGCCGGAGGCCTCGTCATCTACAAGGCGCGTTCCCTGGAGGAAGCCGAATCCTGGGTGAAGCAGGATCCGTACGTCGTCCTGGGCGCCAGGGGCTATGAGATCCACGAGTGGGACATCGTGCTGGCGGAATAGGTTTCGCGCCACCCTTCCAATACGATCCGACGATCGTCAAGCGATGCGTTCCCCTTCGGCGGTTCGAGCACTTCCGCCTGAGGGGGACTCCTCCTTTTTAGCTTCGCCGCTGTCGCTTCCCACCGATGCAGAAGCATACTCGGGGCTATCGCGCAAAAATGCAGGATCAAGAGCCTCAGCCGTTCATCGTTCCGCCTATCGCGCAGAAGTGCAGGATTTTTACCTCAAACACATCCAGGCTCTCGCTTAAAGAGACGAACTACCGTGAACTTTTGCACGATAGCGCTAGTCCAGCCATTCGACGGACAAGCCTTCGATCCGCACGTCTCCATGACCGCCTTCGAGCTTGACTGAATTGACCGCTCCCGGCTCCAATCGTACGGTGAGCGAAGTATATCCGCCCTCCGCCTGCAGCGCGTTCAATAACGAATCGTCGGCGCCATTGACGAACAGCCGCACTTTGGCCAGCCGCTCGCGCGTCGTATAGCGCACCGCAAGGTTAGCCCGGCCTCCGCGGCCGCCGCCGACCTCGCGGAATTCGCAGCCGGACGAAGCCCCCGCCATGCCGACGACGGCAAAAGCGCCCTGTTCCGCAGCGACGATCGCCGCACCCCCGTATGTCCCGCAGCCGTCCGCCGGATAAAAGGCGCGCGCTTTTTCCGCTTTTTCCCCTGCGGCATCCGCCTGAACGGCACGAACGCCTTCCTCCGTCTGCCTTACCGTGCGAATGGCGCCGTCTGCGTCGAAGTGCAGCTCGTCGATGCAGACGCTGCGCAAGTTTCCCATGCCGGAGATCGCCTGATTGTGATAGAACAGATACCATTGTCCCTTATACTCGGCTACCGATCCGTGCGTCGTGGAGCAGCCCGTCGGCTCCAGGAAGATGCCCCGGTAAGTCCACGGACCGAGCGGATGCTCGCTCGTCGCGTAGCGCATCCGGTTGTTGTCGTGCAGATTGTCCGCATAGGTCAAGTAGTAGACGCCGTCGCGCTTGAACGTCCATGCCGCCTCGTGAAAATCTTCCAGGCCGATCATGTCGGCCATCTCGCCCTTGACGGAAATCATGTCGTCGTTCAGCTCGCCCCCGTGGCAAACGCCGCCCCCGCCGTAGTACATGTATGCGCGTCCGTCGTCGTCCATAAAGACGCACGGATCGATCATCGCGAAGCCGCCGAGTCCTTCGATATAGCCGCGGTCGACGAACCCGCTTGCGGGCTTGTCGCTCGTGGCGACGCCGATCTTCCACGTGTCGTTCCAGTCGGAGCCGCTCGGATGCGGATAGTAGAAGTAGTAGGTGCCGTTCCGATAGGCGCAGTCGGGCGCCCACATGAAGCCGCCTTCGGGTCGTCCCCACGGCACGTCGTCCGAACGCAGAATTTCCCCTTCGTCCACCCAGTTCACCATATCGTCCGACGAGAATACGTGATAGCGGTCCATCAGATCGCAGCCCCTCGGCGGGTCCATGTCGTGCGAGGCGTAAATGTAAATTTTGCCGTCCTGCCATACATGAGCCGAAGGGTCGGCCGTGTAAATCGAAGTAATTATCGGATTTTTACCTTTCATGCTGCACGCTCCCTAACCGCTCATCGCGCGTTTTCCTCCTCATTTTAAGGCAAGCGTCCGAGCGCTCCCATGAGGCGATCAAAAACGAAATCCGCCGATCTTGTCTTCTTTTCAGCCGCCCGCACGAAAAAACGGCTCCGGGAGACGTATCTCCCGAAAGCCGCCGCATGCTTTATTGATGGGTGGTCGGATGCGAGGCCGTGACTGGAATCTGCCCCTTGAACATCCGGTTGATATCGCCGGCCAGACGGAGATAGAAGTCGGAGGATACCGCTACGCCGTCCGCATTGAGCGTCAGGAAGTACTGGTTCGTCGGGATCATCGCGCTGTTCTCCGCCGCTTTGGCAATGGCCGTTCCTTCGTCGTACTCGTCGAACATGGCGATATAGCCGGTGTTGATGCCGAGCTGCTTCAGCCGATAGGCTTGCTGCCACATGAAGTCGCCATGGAGCCGGGGAATTTGATTCGTCGGCCCTCCGGTCATGTTGGACCAGGCGAAGCCTGGCCAGATGACGGGCTGATAGGCGATGTTCCGCTGCTGCGTGTACGTGAGATCGGGCCCGTATTGGTTCGTACTGTAGTTGTCGACGTCGGCAGCGCCAAAGCGCCCGACAAACCAAGGCGAGAGCATATCGAGCGATTCGTACACGCTCATAAAGCCGGACTTCGAATCATTGTTGCCCGTCCGCCAATAAGTCGGCACGCCTCCGATGACGTAGACGTTCTGCGCTTTGAACCAGTTGATCAGGCTCTGGTGCTCGGCAGCCGTGCCCGGACGGTCGGTGAATCCGATCCCCCATATACAAACGACGACTTTGCCGTTCTGCTTGGCGTAGGCGCTCGAAGACGTCAGATGCATATTGTTCACGACGTTCGTCGTCCAGTCGTGCTTGACCGCGTTCACCCAGTTGCTCGCGTCCATGCCCGTGATGTCGTACATGACGTAAAATTTGCGGCCGTACGTCTCGGCGGCGTTCTTCACCTTGACCGCCACGCTGTCGCGATTCGTCTTCCAGTTGTTCGGCGTATCGCTCTCGTCCGCCCCGAAGCGCTGAAGCGCCGCGCCGTCGATGTTGTACGTCTGCATCCATTCGAAGTGCTTGTTGACGGTTTCCTGATCGTAGGAGGAAAAAAGCTTTGCCTGCGTGCCGTTGGCGAGGTTCGCCAGACTCGTCTGATACAGCTTCGAATACTCGCGAATGTCCGGGTACAGCTCGAAGTTCACGTTCGAGCCGGCGCCCGGCGCGCTGCTGTTCTTGGACCAGTGAACCCACCCGCCGTTCGGCGAATTGTCGCCCTGCGCGTTGAACCAGCCTTGGTAGCCGGCGAACAGCTTGCCGACGACGTCGCCGCCCGACGTCGGGGTGCCCGTGCCGAACTTGAACCAGTTCAGGTTCATCAGATTGCCCGCCCCGCCCGTGAATTTCACGTACAAATTGTGGACTCCCGACGCGCCGGACGCCTGCCCGCTAGCCGTCGTCCAGCTCTGCCAGCCCCCCCGTGCCGCTCACCGCGACGGTCCCGATCAGCGTTCCCGTCAAGCTGTCCAGCCGGAATTCGATCGAACCGCCTCCGGCCGCGCTTGCGACGCGCGCCTGAACGCTGGAGGCTCCGCTGCCGAAGTCGACGCCGTTAAACAGCAAATAGTCGCCGTTGTCGATAAAGCCCACGTTCGATCCGCCGCCGGCATCGGATGTCGCCTCCGTTTGAATGCCGAATTGCCCGTTGTAGGCTTCCGCCTCGATCTGGTTAAAGGCCGACAGTCCCGACGCAAACTTGAACCACAGCAGGTTGAACAAATTGCCGCTGCCGCCCGTAAACTTCAAATACAGCGCGTGCACGCCGGTCGCGCCAGACGCATTCGCCGTCACCGTCGTCCAATTTTGCCATCCTCCCGTGCCCGGAACCTGCGCCGTGGCGACTAGCGTCCCGTTCACGCCGTCGAGCCGCGCCTCGATCGCGCCGCCGCTCGCATTGCTCGCGACGCGTACCTGGAACGTGCTCGCGCCGCTGCCGAAATCGACGTTCGAAAATGCGATATAGTCGCCATTGTCGATAAACGCGACGTTCTGTCCGCCTTCGCTCGAGCTCTCGAGCTGAATGCCGGACTGGCTGCTGTAGCCCGACGCCGCCGTCTGCACGAACGCGGAAGCGGCGGATGCGACCGACGGAGACCAGGCCCACTGGCCGAGCAGCAGCGCCGCGGTCAGCAGCGCCGCGCAGAAGCGCGGCCATGTCATGCGGAAACGTTGGTTGACGTTCATCAATGCATGCCTCCTCGTTTTTTCGAAATGAACTGGATGTAAACAGCCCTTTGCGCATCATGTCCGTATCGTGAAGCTCGCTTCGCCATCCTGCTGTCGTTTCGCTTGCCTTATACGGCTGCTGCGTCCCACCTCCCTCACGATCGGCATTTCGGGCTTGCAAGGGCTCTCCTGTTCGTTGAAGCCGATCTGACAAGAGCTTACATCCCGGAGAGGTCATTGATAAGGAGGCAATATTGAACTTAAACGGACGATCCGAGCCTTTTTGACGGCCGGCGCGCATGCAAAAATCCGCCAGGGCTCGCCCTGGCGTTATGAAATGTGCTTCGCCTGCTGCGGTGCCCTATTATCGTCCAAGGCGCCCGATCCACGACCCGGCGTTCGGGATGACGAGTTGTTCCTGTCCGAGACTTCCTGCCGCAATCCGCCATTCGAGCGTGCTAGTTTGTTCCTATCCGAGACTTCCTGCCGCAATCCGCCATTCGCGCATACATGTTTGTTCCTGTCCGAGACTTCCTGCCGCAATCTACCATGCGAGCGTGCTAGTTTGTTCCTATCCGAGACTTCCTGCCGCAATCCGCCATTCGAGCGTGCTAGTTTGTTCCTATCCGAGACTTCCTGCCGCAATCCGCCATTCGCGCATACATGTTTGTTCCTGTCCGAGACTCCCTGCCGCAATCCGCCATGCGCGCATACATGTTTGTTCCTGTCCGAGACTTCCTGCCGCAATCCGCCATACGAGCGTGCTAGTTTGTTCCTATCCGAGACTTCCTGCCGCAATCCGCCATACGAGAGTGCGAGTTTGTTCCTATCCGAGACTTCCTGCCGCAATCCGCCATACGAGCGTGCGAGTTTGTTCCTATCCGAGACTTCCTGCCGCAATCCGCCATGCGCGCATACATGTTTGTTCCTATCCGAGACTTCCTACAGCGTCCAAAACTAGTGATGAGGCAGCGGTGGATCGATGAGAACGTGGGAAGTCCGACTGTCTGCCTAAACGCAAAAAAAGAAGCAGCCCCTTCCGAGGCTGCTTCTTCGCGCGATCCGTGCGCCTACTGTACCTTCCGCGTCCAGTGCCGGTGCGCCGCGATCGCTTCGACGAACGACTTGGCGAAGGCCTCGTCCGGCGCAGCCGCGACGACGACGCCGGGCTCGTTCCACGCAGGCTGGTTGACCGAGCCCGTCGCTTTGGCGCCAACGGGAGTCGGCGCGCCAACGCCGGCCGGAGTCAGCAGGTCCGCGCCTTCGCCGATCGCGGCGATCGGCTTGTAGTGGCGGTACGCCTGGCGGACGAAGTCCACCGCCAGCGGCTGCGCCAGCAGCGCGTCGACGCTCTCGCGGCCGCCCGCGACATAGACGGCGTCGAAGAGAACGGAGTCCGCCGACTCCAGGTGGTGCATAACCTCGACCTGTCCGTCTGCATCCGTCGGCAGGAAGCCGAGCTTCGTGCTCACGAGCTCCGCCGTGACGCCCGCCGCGGCGAGCGGCGCGAGCACTTTCTTCAGCTCGGCGTCAGCGAACGTCTTGGCCGTCAGCACGGCGACCTTGCGCGTCTGGGCCGACTTGGCCTTGTTCATGATGCTGAGCGCGGGCGATCTCATCGTCACGGCGGGCGGCGCCGTATCGGCCGGCGGCAGCGCGCCGATCGCGTCGGCGAGCTGCGCCGCGAGCCCCGGGTCGACCTGCGCGAACACGTCGACCGTCCGCTGGCGCACGTCTTTGTTCATCACCTTGCTCAGCTCGAACTGGAACGCCTTGATGATGTGCAGCTGCTCGACCTCGGACAGGCTCTGATAGAACATCGCGGCCTGGCCGAAGTGATCCTTGAAGCTGTCGCTACGGGCGCGAACCTTGCGCCCTTCCACCTTTTCCTCGTAATGCTTGTAGCCGCCCTCCGACTCCGGTGCCGGCGCGGGATCATTTCCAGCGATGCCGTTCTTGTGATAGGCAACCTGCCCCGGATTGATCGTCATGCGCGCCATGCCGTCGCGCTGGTTGTTGTGAACCGGCGCTACGGGACGGTTGATCGGCAGCTCGTGGAAGTTCGGGCCGCCGACGCGCTTCAGCTGGGTGTCGGTGTAGGAGAACAAGCGTCCCTGCAGCAGCGGATCGTTCGAAAAGTCGATGCCGGGCACGACATGTCCCGGGTGGAACGCAACCTGCTCCGTTTCCGCGAAGAAATTGTCCGTGTTGCGGTTCAGCGTCATTTTTCCGATCAGCCGCACCGGCACGAGCTCCTCCGGCCACAGCTTGGTCGGATCGAGGATGTCGAAGTCGAAGTTGAACTCCTCATCCTCCTCGATCAATTGGACGCCGAGTTCCCACTCCGGGAAGTTGCCCTGCTCGATCGCGTCCCATAGGTCGCGGCGGTGGAAGTCAGGGTCCTTGCCCGCGATCTTCTGCGTCTCGTCCCAGACGGTCGAGTGAACGCCGAGCACCGGCTTCCAATGGAACTTCACGAAGCGCGCGACGCCATCCGCGTTGACGAGGCGGAACGTGTTGACGCCGAAGCCCTCCATCATGCGGAAACTCCGCGGCAGCGCGCGGTCGCTCATCGCCCACATGACCATGTGCGCCGCTTCGGTGTTCGTCGTGACGAAGTCCCAGAACGTATCGTGCGCCGATTGCGCCTGCGGCACCTCGTTGTGAGGCTCGGGCTTCACCGCGTGGACGAAGTCGGGGAACTTGATCGCATCCTGGATGAAGAACACCGGGATGTTGTTGCCGACCAGATCGTAGTTGCCTTCCTCGGTATAAAATTTAACGGCGAAGCCCCGCACGTCGCGCACCGTGTCGGCCGACCCGCGGGAGCCGGCGACGGTAGAGAAGCGGACGAACACCGGCGTCTTGACGGAAGGGTCCTGCAAAAAGCCGGCCTTCGTAATTTCCGCCTGCGGTTCGTATACTTGAAAGTAGCCGTGCGCCCCGAAGCCTCTGGCATGCACGACCCGCTCCGGGATGCGCTCATGGTCGAAATGGGTCATTTTTTCGCGGAAATGGAAGTCCTCGAGCAGCGTAGGGCCGCGCTCGCCCGCCTTGAGGGAGAATTCGTCCTCCGCCATCCGCAGGCCCTGGTTCGTCGTCAGCTTTTGCCCGGTCGCGTCCACCGTGAATTGCTTCAGCTGCTCGTCCTTGACTGTTTTCTTCGGCTTGCCGTTCTCCTTCTTGGCCATGCGATCGCTTCCTCCTCGGTTATGGTCGTATTCACCATCATTTCCTATGTAGCAGCAGTTAACCCGAACTCTTACCCGCGATCGGAACGGATTAAGCAGAAGTGCTGAGCGGGACGTGCGTATGGCTCGCAGCGCTTCGTTTTCGTCCAATGCGGACTTTGCTATACTTAAGATCACCCATCCAAAGGAGGTGCCCCCATGGCCCAGGACGACAAGCTCGCGGTGCTGAAGGCGCTGTCCAACGAGACGCGTCTCAATATCCTGTGCTGGCTGCGGGACCCCGAGAAGCAGTTCAGTCCCCAGCCTGCCGACGTGCAAACGGCGTTTCCCGGCGGCGTCTGCGTGGGCAGCATTCAGGAAAAGGCCGGGTTGACGCAGTCTGTCATCTCTTCCTACCTGGCCGCTATGCAAAAAGCCGGACTGCTCGAGTCGCGCCGCTGCGGACAATGGACATACTATAGGCGGAACGAGCAAGGAATCGCGTCGTTTCTGAACGAATTGGCGGCGCAGGTGCAGGCGAAGACGGACTTGCGGTAAAAGCTGCCGCTTGCGTTCGCCTACGCTTATCGATATATTCATATTTATAGATATATAAAAATAAGGGCAACTGCCCCAAGGAGAGAAACGCATGAGCGCATCCCAAACCGCAGCATCGTTGTTCGAACCGTTCGCCCAAGGAAAACTGGCGCTCGACAGCCGGATCGTCATGGCGCCGATGACCCGCAGCTTTTCGCCGAACGGCGTGCCGGGTCCTAACGTAGCCGGCTACTACCGCCGCAGGGCGGAAAATAACGTCGGCCTGATCATCACGGAAGGCACGGTGATCAATCACCCCGCCGCCGCTGCCGACCGCGACGTCCCTCACTTCTACGGCGAGGCGGCGCTCGAAGGCTGGGCGCGCGTCGTACGCGAGGTCCACGAGGCAGGCGGCAAGATCGCCCCGCAGATCTGGCACGTAGGCACCGCTCGTCAGCGCGACAAGTTCCCCGAATCGGACGCAGCGCCGATCGGCCCATCGGGCTTGGCGCTCACGGGCGAGAAGGTGTCCGAGCCGCTGACGAAGGAGGAGATCCGCGGCCTCGTCGCGGGGTACGCGCAGGCGGCGGCCGACGCGAAGCGGCTTGGCTTCGACGCCGTGGAGATCCACGGCGCGCACGGTTATCTGATCGACCAGTTTTTCTGGGAGAACACGAACAAGCGCGAAGACGAATACGGCGGCGACTTGGTCGGCCGCACGCGCTTCGCGGTCGAGGTCATCGAAGCGGTCCGCGCGGCCGTCGGTCCCGACTTCCCGGTTATCTTCCGCTTCTCCCAGTGGAAACCGGTGGACTACAACGCCAAGCTCGCGCCGACGCCGGAAGCGCTGGAGCGGTTCCTCGCCCCGCTGTCCGCGGCGGGCGTCGACATCTTCCACTGCTCCACGCGCCGCTTCTGGGAGCCTGAATTCGAGGGGTCGGACCTGAACCTGGCGGGCTGGACGAAGAAGCTGACCGGCAAGCCGACCATCACGGTCGGATCCGTCGGTCTCGACTCCGAGTTTACGAGCCTTTCGCCGAAGGCAAAGGCGCCGACAACGTGGGCCTGGACGCGCTCGTGGAGCGCCTGGAACGCGGAGAATTCGATCTCGTCGCCGTCGGCCGGGCGCTGCTGAACGATCCGTCGTGGGCGAGCAAGATCCGCGAGGGCCGTACGGAAGAGCTGCGGGCGTTCACGCGGGAAGCGCTTGGCTCGCTCAGCTAATACCGGCAATCGAAGGCGCCCGGAGCGATCCGCGCGCCTCTCGCATGCTTCCCGGACAAACCGCGTGTTATAATTCGAAGACGCGCGGCCATTCCCGCGGAACATCCGATGAACAAAGGAGCCTAACCCCTTGACCCAAGTCCGTAAAGTCATCATCGACGCCGACACCGGCATCGACGATGCGCTCGCCATTTTATACGCGCTCAAGTCCCCCCGCGCTCCGCGTCGAGGGCATCACGACCGTCTTCGGCAACGTGGACGTGCAGCAAGCGACGGAGAACACGCTGCGCATCATTAAGCTGGCTGGGCCCGCTTATGAAGTGCCCGTCGCGATCGGCGCCGACCGTCCGCTAAAGCGGCCGCCGACAGGCTTCTCCGCGCACGTGCACGGGCACAACGGCATCGGCGACGCCGAGCTTCCGCCGGCCGGGCAGCGGGCGCTCGCGGAACGCGCCGATGACTTCATCGTCCGCAAGGCCGACGAGCTGGACGGCGAGCTCGTCCTGATCACCCTCGGACGGCTGACGAACGTCGCGCTCGCCTTAGCCAAGGATCCCGGTCTGGCGCGCAAGATCAAGCAGGTCTACGTGATGGGCGGCGCCGTCCAGGTCGCCGGCAACGTGACGCCGGTGGCGGAGGCGAACATCTGGGGCGACCCCGAGGCCGCCGATATCGTCTTCGCTTCCGGACTCGACATCGTGATGATCGGCCTCGACGTCACGATGAAGACGCACCTCGCGCAGGAGCACCTGGACTTCCTGCAGCGGCGCTGCCGGCCGGAAAACCGCGAGATCGTCGACTTCCTGCGGACCTCGATGGCCTACTACTTCGAGTTCTACCGGCAGGCCAATCACTTCGTCGACGCGGCGCCGATGCACGACCCGCTCACGGTGCTCGCCGCCGAGGAGCCCGGGCTCGTCACCAACCGCACGATGCGCGTCACCGTCGAATGCGAGAGCGCGCTCTGCGCCGGCATGACGGTCGCGGACCTGCGGCCGAGTCCGAGCGTCGGCACGCCGATCCAGGTCAGCGTGGACGTCGACGCCAAGACGGCGGTCGGCAAGCTGCTGTCGGTCTTTATCTGAATAAGCTTGGAGCTCCGAGTCACCGCGTCTGTCAGGCTGTATGATGACAGATTCGGTGACTTGTCTCACTTCTGGGTGAATAAAGATGACAATTAGAATGGAGGGGAGGATAACAAGCCGAAGAGGAGAGCTTCTTCATGATCGACAATCATAAAAAAAATCGCGCTGATCACGGGCGGCAACCAGGGCATCGGGTTCGAGATCTGCCGCCAGCTCGGCCAAGCGGGCGTCCGCGTCCTCGTCGGCGCGCGAAACCCGGATCGCGGAGCCGAAGCGGCCCGCCTGCTGAACGCGGAAGGCGGCGAAGCCGCAAGCGTCCGGATGGACGTCACCGATGCCGCGCAAGTGACGGCCGCGGCGGAGGACGTCGCGCGAAGCTACGGAAGGCTGGACATCCTCGTCAACAACGCCGGCGTGCTCCTGCCCGAGTCGCGCCCGAGCGAATCCGGCGCGGAGCTCGTCCGGCAAGTTTACGAGACCAACGTGTTCGGGGTCGTCCGCGTCACGCAGGCCATGCTTCCCTTGCTCCGCAAGTCGGCCGGCGGCCGGATCGTCAATATGTCGAGCTCGCTCGCCTCGCTCCAACTGCACGGCGATCCGTCGTTCGAGCTGGGAGATTTCCTGATGCTCGGCTACAATTCGTCCAAGACGGCGCTCAACGCGCTGACCGTCATGTGGGCCAAGGATCTGGCCGAGGCCGGCATCAAGGTCAATGCGGCGGATCCCGGCTACTGCGCGACCGCCATGACGGGCTATGCCTCTCCCCGGTTCGCTGCCGAAGGCGCGCGGACGCCCGTCCGCCTCGCGCTGCTCCCGGACGACGGGCCCAGCGGCGGATTGTTCGGGGACAACGGTCCGATCCCTTGGTGAACGGGACGCGTCCCGCTTTTTAAATGATGATCTCCTCGATGTTCAAATGCCGCTCCCGCTTGAGGTCGATGAAGCCGTCGCCGACCTTCACGAGCGGATGCATGTCCTCCTGCGGGTCGAGGTAGACGACCTCTCCCCAGCGCCCGTCGCTCAGCTTGACCTGGCGACCCAGCAAGTGCCGGATGATCTGCTCGAGGAACACGCCGACGATGTGCGGATCCAGCTCCCCGAACGAGCCGTTGCGCATCTCGCTGACGACTCTGTAGAAGGGCATCGGCTCGTGATAGGGACGCCTGGAAGACATCGCGTGGAATATATCCGCGACCGCCACGACCCGGCTCATCGCGTCCATCTCGCTGTTGCGGATGCCATACGGATAGCCGCGTCCGTCGTTGCGTTCGTGGTGCTGCAGCGCGACCTGCGCCACCCGCGGATTGATTTTCGAATTCGCTTTCAAAATCTCGTAGCCGTAGACCGTATGCAGCTTCATCTGGGCGTACTCGTCCGCCGTCAGCCTGCCGGGCTTGAGCAGAATCTCGTCCGGGATCCTGACCTTCCCCACGTCGTGCAGCGACGCGGCGAGCGACAGCAGGGCGACTTCGTCGTCCCCCACCCCAGCCAGCGCCCGATCAGCGTAGAGAGCACGCTGACGCCGATGTTGTGCTGATGCGTATATTCATCCTTCGCTTTGACGGTATGGAACAGGCTGAACATGTCCTTGTTCTCCGAGATCTGCATGACCATCGGCGTCAGCGTGTGCTCGATCTCCTCCGGGTCGAGATGGCCGACCTCCCGGACCCGCTCGAACATCTCCTTCGTGAACTGCACGGCCTGCGACATCAACGCGGCGGACTCCGAGTCCTGCACCCCGTCTCCCTGCTCGGCCATACGAATCTCTTCGGGATCCATCCGGTAGTTCTCCAGCAAGTCGATATGCGCCTTCTCAAGTACGACTCCTGCCGGCACGAGCACCAACCCATTGTGGACGATATCGTGCTTGACCTTTTTGCCTAGGAGCTCCGCGTATCTCATCGGGCTTACCTCCTGTCGCCCATTTGATTTTATGGACGTCCTTTCCAGTTTAATCTTTTCCGCGCCGTACTTAAAGAGAACAAAAATGATACCTGCACGCGGCCGACGCCCCCGGTTGATTGGCCGGAACGGACCGCGGGTAATGGAGGATATCAAGCGGCGCATGAGCCGGAAGGAGGGTGCAGAGATGTCGATGCCCGAGCGATACCTGGGTCAATCGGAGCTGCTGGAGGAGGACTACGAGCGTTCGCGCGACGGCGAGCCCGTCGCCGTCTCGTTCATCGAGTATTCCGCTTACTTCGCCATACTGCTTGGTTTGTTTTATTTCCTCACCCAATACGTGCTCCCGAGTTTTTAATATTAGACTAGGAGGGTTCGATCATGTCCATCGAACAGCGCAACGTCGAGTACGAGCAACACAACGTAGAGAGAAAGTACGATTCGAGTCTCGTCGCCTCGACCTTCATCAAGTATGCCGCGTACGTCCTCATCATCTTCGGCGTTCTGTATTTCCTGGCCCGCTATATCATTCCGAAGTTTTAAGCAGGATTCCTTAGCTTGACGCAAAAAAAGCAGGCAAGGCCGAACGCCCCTTCGCCGTCAGGGACGCTTGGCCTTGCCTGCTTGCCGCGCAAACGGTCTAGTCGTCTTCCGGCAGGTGCGCCGCGCAAAAGGCGGCCAGCTCGGCGAGCTCTTCCGGCTCCGCATCCAGCGGCAGATAGCGGTTCGTCGTCTTTTCCGTCCAGTCGCACATCAAGATGCCCGAGGTCTCGCCCTCGTCCTTGTAGACGACGCGCGCATAAACGCCGTGCTCCGAATAGAGCTCGTCCTCTTCGTCCACCTCGACCTCCAGCTTGAACTCGTATCTCCGTCCGCTCAGGATGCCGAAGGGATCCTTGACTTGCTCGACCGTATATGCCGTTATGTTCATTTCTTGTCCTCCCTCGAATTGGCCGTGTTAACAGTATACAATGCCGGGACGCGAATACAACCGGCCGCAGCGGCGTCTATTCCTGGCAGGATCGGTCCATACTGACGTTAAAAGGGAGGTTGAGCGGCGTCATGGGAGATGCGAATGATCAGCGGCACGAAAACGAGCGGTTTTTCGAGGAAGTCAAACGCAAATACTTGGCCGACATGAAGACGCGGTTCGGCTTCACGGACCTGCAGGCGACGCAGGCCGAGAGTCTGGCGAACTGGGCGTTCGACAGCGGCTTCGGGAGCGGCGTCAGCTATGCCCGCTACGACGAAGCGATGTCCCGGCTTCGGCCCGGACGAATGGCATGACACGGCAAGAGAGTCTGGCGGGCGACCGTCAGACTCTCTTTTTTGACCAGGGAGCGGCCAGCGGGAAAAGCCCGTTCGCCCGGACCCGCTCGTACGCCCTTCGCCTCGTTCAGCAGGCGCGAGACCCTGTCCTCGTCCTGCATGATCCGTTCGATGTCGAACAGGACGGGGATCAGCGCGGACGTCGGCCCCTGCATGACCGGCCCCCGCTGCTCGACGCCGAGCCCGAAGACGATCCGGAGCATGCGGTACAGCCTGCGCTCGATGAGCGCGACATAATAGCGGGGAGCGAATCGCTCCGCGTGATCGTGAAAAATCTCGAAGAACGTGCCGAAGCGTCCCTGTCGTTGGTAAGCTTCCGCGATGCACAGCTTGTCGATCTCCCAAATCCGGTACGGGGATTCCCTAATCTCCGCCTCCTTCGAGAAGGGATGCTTGTACGGCCCTTCGACCGTGCTGCGCGGATTGCCCGGGCGATACGGAATGAACTCGATCGTCCCGATCGTTCGCCGGCGGACGAAGGGCATGCGCCCTCCGCGCAACAGTACGTATCGTATCCCTTCCATGGCGCAAGGATCGTTGCCCCACCCGTATTTGCTGCAGAAAAACGCCCAAGTCCGGCGGAACGACCGGTCCTGGCGCTTGCTTCCGACAAGCGCGTACATCGCGACTCCTCCTTCTGTCGGCACGCCGAGCGCGAAGCCGCTCGGGCTCGCTTCCCGATCCCCGAACGCCTCTTCGGCGATCATTGGACAAGTCCGCGCCGCGGCGCTTGGCTTAGGGCCAGGCTGCTGCGGCGCGGCGCGCTGCCCGGCTCCTAGCTGTCCAGGTCTGGCGGGCAGTCTTCGCCGCCACCTCCGCCAGGGCCGCCGCCCGGAGGATGCACCGGCGGGAAAAACTTCATCGTCATTTTGACATCCAGCACCTCGAGCACCGGATTCGCCCAATCCTTTTTCATAGAGACAACTCCCTTCCAAGCAGAATGTAGGTCTTCCTATTCAGATACATTATGTATCGTAATGGGCAAATTCAGATTAGCACCGCTCTATGAGACTGTCAACAGAAAATACCGACCCTAGCGAATCGGTATTCGGCGCTTTCATTCCTATTTTTCCCGATCCTTTATTCGAGGGTGCCATGCCCGAGTTCCCAGCCGGATTACGTCGATCGAACCAGGTGCTCCCGCGTCAGGCTGTAGATGCGGTGATGCTCCCAAACCCCGTGGATTTTCAAGTAGTATTCGGCCAAGCCCTCATATTTGAATCCGTTTTTCTCGATCACGCGGATCGAGGCCAGATTGCGCGGCATGACCGCCGCCTGGACGCGGTGAAGGCCCGCCTCGCCGAACGCGAAGCTCACCGCCTGCCCTAGCGCCTCCGTCATGCGCCCGCGTCCGTTCTCGTCCTGGTCCATATAGTAGCCCACCGTGCAGCTTTCCCATGCGCCGCGCACGACATTGCTCAGATTTACGCGTCCGACCAGCCGGTCCGCGTCCCGGAGGAAGATGCCGAAGGCGAAGCCGCTCCCTCGCTCCCAGTGCAGTTCGTCTTGATCGAGCATGTCGCGGATACCTGCCGGCGTGAACTCCCGCTCGGCCCGAACCGGCTCGAACGGCTCGAAAAACGAACGGTTGCGCCGTCGCAGCTCCAGCAGCGCCGCCGCGTCTCCCTTCTTCAGCCTGCGTAGATATACGTTAGCCATCGCTTGCCTCTCCCCTCGAGAATGCAAAATAAAAGCTTCGCCTCTCCGAAGAAAAGGCGAAGCCGTTCGGGCATTCCACCCGCCGCGTTAATCCAAAGTCGCTTCGTCGGGGCCCAGCTCGCCGGTCGGCCAGGTCTCCTGAAGACCGTGCACGACGATGTCCAGGCCGTCCGAGCCATGCTCTTGCGCGGACATCCGGATGCCGTCCGGCAGCGGCTCGCCGGTCAGCAGCCGGCAGGCCATCTCGGGATCGTTCAGCGCGAGCAGCCGGAATGCCTCGTCCTCCGCCGCGCGCTCCTTGATTTTATTCACGTAGGCGTACGCTTGCTCCAATGACCAGCTCATCGCCGTCACTCCTCGCTCATCGAATTTCCGGTACTGCTCATTATTTATCCAGAAATCCGCCTCGCATACCACCCGCCGTACCGAAGCGTCCGCGAAAAGCACGAAAAATCGGCGGCATTCGCGGCGGCAGCGCCTTTAAACCTTGATCTCCAGCAGCTCGTACTGGATCATCCCTACGGGCGCCTCGACGCTGACCGCGTCGCCTACGGACTTGCCCATCAGCGCCTTGCCGAGCGGGCTCTCGTAAGAGATCTTGGAGGCTAGGACGTCGGCTTCGGCGGGCCCAACGATCCGGTATTCGATAATCTCGTCGAATTCCTTGTCCTTGAGCACGACGGTCGCGCCGACGGATACCGAATCCGCGCCCGCGCTCTTCACGACGCGCGCCTTCTTCAGCATGCGGTCGATCGTCAAAATCCGCGTCTCCATGAAGGCTTGCTCTTCCTTGGCGGAGTGGTACTCGCTGTTCTCTTTCAAGTCGCCGTAGCTGATCGCCGTCTTGATCCGGGCCGCCAGCTCCCTGCGCTTCACCGTCTTCAATTCCTCCAACTCCTGCTCCAGCTGCGCTAATCCTTCCGCGGTCAAGATGACTTCATCGGATACCATCGGTCTGCCTCCATTATTCTTGATTTTAATTGCATAACGCCGCCCTGATCGGCAAAAAACGTTCGGTTTTGTATGCGCGGTTACAGAAATGACCGGCCCGCATCGCCGATAATGGAGAGCGAAGCCGTTCAAAGGAGAACCCTCTATGTACCGAACCCTCAAAAAAATGCTGCTCATCGGCATCTGCGGCGCGCTCGCGCTCGCCGGCACGTGGCATCTCGTCAACGAAGCCTTCTGGGACGGCCCTGCCGTGCGGCAGGTGTCTTCCTCCTCGCTCAAGGAAAGTCCCTGAGTCGTTCGAACAACTCATTATAGCATAGCCTATTCTTCGTTTCCCCGCTCAAGCGGACGCCGTCGGATCCGGCCATTGACAAACGGACCGACACGCTTTATTTTTGTTGTACATACAAACGAAGGATGGGATGCACGATGAGTGACGCTTCGCCCGACGAAGGCTTTTTGCAGAGCTGCCTGTTTTTCACCGCGAACCGGCTCGGCCGGGCGATCACGCGCATCGCCGAGGAGGAGTTCGCGCCGACCGGCTTGACGCCGATGTACGGCTACGCGATCCGGCTCGTCAACGGGAGGCCCGGCGTCACGCAGAAGGAGCTGGCGGAAAAGCTGAGCATCGCGCCGTCCACGCTGACGCGGTTCATCGACAAGCTCGAGACCAAGCAGCTCGTCCGCCGAAGCGTGCAAGGCAAGACGGTGCTGCTCTACCCTACGCCCAAGGGACAGGCGCTGGAGAGCGAGATCCGGCTTGCCTCGAAGCGACTGAAAGCCAGATACAAGGAGATTCTGGGCGATGCGGCCGCCGATGCGCTGTCCGACGGCATCTTGTCGGCCGGCACCCGGCTGGAGAAGGGAGTTGCCGCCGATGAACGCGACGCCTGACAAGAAGGATACGGCTGAAAAAGAAGGCGTGGCGAACGGAGATTTCGAAAACGGAGGTTTGGCGAACGGAGGTTTGGCGAACGGAGGGAATGCGCAAGACGCAGCGAACGGCGCAGCATCCCCCCGCCGCCGGAGATTTCACTACGGCTGGACCGTGATCGCCGTCACGTTCGCCACGCTGATCGTGTCCGCCGGCGTGCGCTCGATGCCCAGCATCTTCATGCTGCCTTTCGAGCAAGAGTACGGCTGGAGCCGCGGCGGCATCTCGAGCGTCATCTCCGTCGGCATTCTGCTGTACGGGCTGATGGGCCCTTTCTCCGCGGCGCTGCTGCTGCGCTTCGGGATCCGCTGCATGACCGCGCTCTCGCTCGCCGTGCTCGCGGCCGGCTTGCTGGCCACGCCGTACATGACGGCGCTGTGGCAGTTTGAGCTGCTGTGGGGCGTCGTGTCTGGCCTCGCCACCGGCATGATGGCCAACGTGCTCGGCGTCACGGTCGCGGGCCAATGGTTCGCGGAGCGCCGCGGCCTCGTCGTCGGCATCCTGACGGCTAGCGCGGCGACCGGCCAACTGCTGTTCCTGCCGTTGCTCGCCCGCATCACGGAGGAGGCCGGCTGGCGGAACGCCGTCTACGCGGCCGTCGTCGCGACACTCGTCGTGCTGGCCGCCGTCGCGATCTGGATGCGCAATCACCCCTACGACGTGGGCGCCGCGCCTTACGGCGAGACTGAGGTCGCGAAGCCGGCGCCGTTCCGCGGCAACCTGTTCCTCGCGCCGCTCGCAGCGCTGCGGGAAGGGGCGCGCACGAAGACGTTCTGGCTGCTCAGCGGCACGTTTTTCTTTTGCGGCTTCTCGACGAACGGCCTGATCGGCGCCCATCTGATCCCCGCCTGCGGCGACTTCGGCATCCCCGAAGTAACGGCGGCGAGCATGCTCGCCCTGATGGGCCTGTTCGACCTCGTCGGCACGACGCTCTCCGGCTGGCTGTCCGACCGCTTCGACAGCCGCAAGCTGCTGTTCTGGTACTACGGCCTGCGCGGCTTGTCCTTGCTCTTCCTGCCCTACGCCCTGGGCGCTGGTCAGCCGCAGCTCACGCTGTTCACCGTGTTCTACGGGCTCGACTGGATCGCGACCGTCCCGCCGACCGTCAAGCTGTCGCAGGATGCCTTCGGCAAAGAGCGGGCGGGTATGATCTTCGGCTGGGTCGTCGTTACCCATCAGCTCGGCGCCTCCGTCGCCGCCTATGCGGCCGGCACCGTCCGGGAGTGGCTCGGGAGCTACCAGGTGCCGTTTTTCGCGGCGGGCTTCGTCTGCCTGATCGCGGCGCTCATGGCGCTTCGCATCGCGAAGCAGCGCGCGGCCGTGCGCGGAGCGGCGGCCTGAAGGCGCAGGGCGCTTCGCAACCGAAGCAGCGTTTGGGTCGTGCGCCCAAGGGGCGGCCTGACTGCGTTTTGGTACAGGCAAAGGTCTTTGCAGCTCGCACCCCGGATTTCCGGGGACTGCGACTGCAAAGACCTTTTCTCATTTTGACGTGAATCGAATGGAATAACTGCAAACTTTTGCAGTTATTCATGCGATACGGGCCGAAGCAGCTATTCCTCTTCGGTAGCATCCACTCTTAAGAGCTCGCGACATGCGGACAAGCGCGATTCACGGTTCCAGACGCGCAAAATCATTCGCAACGATCCGCCGCACCTAACGCTATTTCCGCCCTACCACTCCTGCCGCGCGAGCAGCGACGACAGAAACACCAGCGCGAGCCCCTGGCCCCAGCCCTGAATGCGCTTCTCCGACGTGTCCTTGTAGCCCTGGACGTCGCGCATGACGGCGGTGCCCGCCGATACGCCCGAGACCATGCCGTCCTCGGTGATCCGGTCCAGAATGCCGCGAACGGAACGGTTGACGTATTTGTTGTAAAGACGCCCGCGCGACAGCAGCGCCGCGGCGATGCCGGCCGAACCCGACGTCTCGAAGTACGACGACGGATCGTCCAGCACGGTGTGCCACAGCCCCGTCTCCTCGTCCTGCAGCCGCACGAGCGCGCTGAGCTGATCGCGCAGCGAGCCCTCGATGATCATGAACGACGCATGGTGCACGTCGACGAGCTCGAGCGCGCGCGCCATCGTCAGCGCCGCCCAGGCGTTGCCCCGCGCCCAGAAGACGCCGGACATATGATTGCCCGCGATGTTGTCCCAGCCGTGGTAATACAGGTTCGTCTTCGGGTCCTGCAGGCAGTTCTCGTGACCGTGGTATTGACGAATGCCGTCCATGATGTAGTCCGGCCGGCCGAGCAAATGGCCGACTCGCAGCAGGAAGTAGCCCGCCATGAACATCGTGTCCACCCATGCCTGCTCCGGAAAATCGTACGTATGCGAATTGACCGTATGCTGGAAGATGCCTTCCCCGAAGCGAACCGCATCGTGCGAGAGGAACTCCGCCATCTCCGTCGCTTTGTCCAAGTAAAGCTGCTCGCCCGTCGCCTTGTGCAGCGTGAGCAGCGAGTGCCCCACCGAGACCGCGTTGACCGTCAGTTTCGGAATGCCGTCCTCCAGCTGTTCGTTGACCCACGCCTTTAACTTTTCCAAATATGCCTTGTTCCCTGTTGCTTCATAGGCTTCGCATACGCCGTAGAAGGCGACGCCCGCCGGCCAGTCCCAGTTGAAGTCCATGCGGAACGTGCGGTCGACCACCCGTTCGATTGCCGCGCGCACTTCCGCCTCGTCGAATTGCAATGCTGGCATATCCGTATCCTCCTTTGCGCGGATCATTATTTGAGACCGCTGGTGCTGATGCCTTCGACGATATAACGCTGGAAGACGAAAAAGATGATGAAGATCGGGACGAGCGACAGCGTGGCCATCGCGAACATGCCGCCCCAGTTGTTGACCGAATCGCCGTCGAGGAACATCTTGAGCGCCAGCGACACCGGATACAGCTTCGGATTGTTCAGGTACAGCAGCGGGTTGATGAAGTCGTCCCATCTCCAGTAGAAAGAGAAAATCGCCGCGGTGACGATCGACGGCACGATGAGCGGCAGAACGATGCGGAAAAAGATGCCGTACTTGCTGCAGCCGTCCATCTTGGCCGCTTCGTCGAGATCGTGAGGGATCGTGCGGATGAACTGCATGATCAGGAAGACGAAGAACGGCACGGCGAAAAACTGCGGCACGATGACCGGCTTGAACGACGACAGCCAGCCGATCTTGGAGAACATGACGTACTGGGGAATCATCGTGACGTCGTGCGGCAGCATCATCGTCATCATCATGCAGGCGAACCAGAAGCCTTTGCCGGCGAACGGGATGCGCGCGAAGCCGTAAGCGACGACCGCAGACGAGGCGACCGCGCCAATCGTCGAGATGACGACGATGAGGAACGAGTTTTTAAAGAACGTCGTGAACGTATTGCCAGCGAAGCCGGCCCAGCCGCTGCGATAGTTCTCCCAGGCGATCCGGCTCGGGATCAGGTTGTACGCCTGCGAGAAAATCTCGCCGTTGGGCTTCAGGGAACTGGAGATCATCCACAGGATCGGATAGATCATAACCAGCGCCAGGAGACCGACGATCAGGTGGAACAGAATCGGTTTCCATCTCTTACTCGGATTCGCCTTCAGCCTCGTTTGCGCGGGACTGGTCGTCAGCATCGCTTTTGCCGGCATCGCCATCTTAGCTCTCTCCCTTCGACTCGTAGTGGACCCAGTACTTGGACGTCTGGAACAGAATCAGCGCGATAATGCCGACCGTTAGCAGCATGACCCAGGCCATAGCGGAGGCGTAACCCATTTGGGTAAATTGGAAAGCGCGTTTGTACAGGTACAGCGAGTAGAGCAGGGTACTGTCGAGCGGGCCGCCTTCGCCGCGGGAGATGACGTAGGCCGGCGTGAAGGTCATGAACGCGGAGATCGTCTGCATGATCAGGTTGAACAGGATGATCGGGCTCAGCATCGGCAGCGTAATCTTGAAGAAGCGGCGCACCGCGCCGGCGCCGTCCACGTTCGCGGCTTCGTGCAGCGAAGCGGGGATGCTCTTGAGGCCGGCCAGAAAGATGAGCATCGAGGAGCCGAACTGCCATACGGACAGGGCGATCAGCGTCCAGATGGCGGTACCCGGCGAGCCGATCCAGGACGTCGTGGCGTGGGCGCCGAACAGGTTCAGGAACGAGTTAAGCAGGCCTTTGTCGCCGAACACTTGCGTCCACATGATCGATACGGCTACGCTGCCGCCGATGAGCGAGGGCAGATAATAGGCGGAGCGGTACAGGCCGATGCCGCCGACCGCCTTGTTGAGCAGCATCGCCACCGCCAGCGCGAACGCCAGCCGCAGCGGCACGCTCGCGACGACGTACGTGAACGTGACACTCACCGATTTCCAGTATTGGTCGTCGCCGGTGAACATCGTCTTGTAGTTGTCGAACCCGACCCAATTCGGCGCTTCGAACAGGTTGTAGTCGGTGAACGAATAGTACAGCGATGCCAGCATCGGGAACATCGTGAAGATCAGGAAGCCGATGATAAACGGCGCGGTGAACAAATATCCGACCAAATGGTTGTTTTCCCGGAACTTCGTCATCTCGATCACTCCAATCTAGGTCGCGTACGCGAATGTAAGCGTATACCTTATACTTCAATTATAAATTTCGGGGCCAAAACCAGAAGGCAAAAAACCGTTGTCTTTGTTCAAAAAACAGGCCTCCGGCTGGGGGGGAGGGTGCACCGGAGGAAGGAGTTTCTTCAACCTGTTGGTCTGCGTGCATACTTGAAATGCCGGAGGTCGGCTAGTCCGCGATCCGTTGATCGACGTGCATACGAAGAACCCCGTACGCCCGCTTTTCCGCAAACTGTTGATTGACGTTCACACTTCGGCTGTCGGCGGCGGTTCGTCCGCGAACTGTTGATCTACGTGCATACTTCAGAGGTCCAAACTTGAACGTTCACGCGCCGCAAAAAAAATGCCGGCCCCCGCGCGATTGCTCGCGCCGGAACCGGCATCTTGCCCGCCCGATGACCGGACGGTATTACGTCACTTGTTTTTCGCCAGGATGGCGTTCGCTTTCTCGCGGAATTCCGCGGCGCCCTTCTCGACGGTAACTTGCTTATACAAAATCTTCTCGACCTCGGCCTTGAGGAGCGCGTCGACTTCGACGGCGCCGACCGGGTTCGGCGGGTTCATCTCGCTGCTGTTCTTCTCCGCCCACGCGACGTAGTCGAATACTTTGGTCTGCTCCGGCGTCAGATTCGGACGGATTGCTTCCTGCACCTTGGACGACACGGGCACGCCGCGCTCGCCCAGGATGACCTTGTTCGCTTCGATGTCGTTGATGAAGTAGTTGATAAAGTCAATGGCCGCGTCCTTCACTTTGGAGGAGTTGGCTACCGTGAAGTACATGCTGGGCTTCAGGAAAAGCGCCTTATTCGTATCCCAGCCCGGAATCGGCAGCAGGTCGAGATCGCGCTTCGCCGCGGCGGAAAGGCCGATGAACTGGTTGGACCATTGGTTTGACGACAACGCGGTGCCAAGCGCCACGAGATCCTCCTCAGGCGTGCCCTTGCTCTGCGACAGCTTGTCGAGCGACAGCGTGTAGCCTTTGTCGTACCATTCCTGATATTTATTGTAGTAATCGATAAAGAGCTTGTCGTCGTCGTAACCGAGCTTCGTGCCGTCCGCCGCGTACATCAGCTTGCCCTGGCCGCGCAGATAGAACGGGAAGAAGACGTCGTGGCGCAGGTCGCTGAACAGCAGCTTTCCCTGTGCCTTGGCCTTGTCGCCGAGCGCGGCGAACTCGTCCCACGTCCAGCCCTTGTCGGCCGCCGGCTCTTCGATGCCCAGCGACTTCAGCATCGCCGGATCGACCATCATCGTGAGCGCGTTGGAGCCCGCGTTCATCGCGTACAGCTTGCCGTCGATCTTGCCGCCGGCGAGCGTCGTCTCGGCCACCGAGCTCACGTCGAGCTTGCCGCTCTCGGTGTAAGGCGTCAGATCGGCCAACTGGTTGCGGCCCGCGTACTGGTTAAGGTAGGAGATATCCATCTGGATGACGTCGGGCAGCTGGTTGGCGGCCGCTTGCGGGGCGAGCTTCTTCCAGTAATCGTCGAACGCCGCGTACTCAGGCTCGATCGTCACGTTCGGGTGCAGCTTTTCATACATGTCGATCACCTTGAGCGTGTAATCGTGGCGCGATTGTCCGCCCCACCAGGCTACGCGCACCGTGACCGGCTTGTCGTCGCTCTTGGCCGTCGCGCTCGCGCTGCTTCCGGCGCTGCCGGATGCGGCTGCGTTGCCCGCGTTGTTATCGTTGTTCCCGGAGCCGCAGGCGGCGAGGCCGATCATCAAGCTCGCGGCCACCAGCGTCGTCGTTAATTTTTTCATATTTCGTTCCTCCCCCAGGATCGATGGATTCCGTAATTGATAGTGCTTACATTTACTATTATTGCGTTTATGCGGGAGGATTTTAACTCAAAAAACAGAGGTGTTTGTATAAAAAAACAGAGTATTGGAAAGCGCTTTATCGGCGCGGCGTAAAGGCTCCACCATGCGCGATTCTTGTGCATGGTCGTGTTACGGCCGCCTCCACACACTCGCGCTCACGCCCGCGTCTTCATCCCAGGCTCTTGATATATTCCGAAGGCGTGCAGCCCGCGTATTTTTTGAATATCTGGCTGAAATACTGCGGATTGTCCCCGAAGCCCAGCCGCTCGGCCAGCTCGAAGATTTTCACGTCGGGCTCGGCGGCGATGTCCGCCATCGCTTGCTTGATGCGCGACTGGGTGACGAAAGCGGAAAATTTCTCTCCCGTTTCCTTTTTTGAAAAGCTTGCCCAGATAGTCCGCGTTCATATACAGCATTTCCTGCGCCACCCAGTTGAGCGACAGCTCCGGATTGCCGAGCTGCGTCTCCACGATCGCGATCACTTTCCGCACGATAGCGCTGTGCTTGTTCACGTTCTGCTCGTAGTTCCACCGTGCGATCTCCTTGGCCGCCTCTTCCAGGAAAGCCTGGATCGCATGAAGCGTCGTCAGCTCGACCAGCGCGGGGATCCGCTGATAGTAGTCGCCCATTCGGCCCGGCTCGCACAGCCGGATCAGCGCGACGAACTGCTGGAGCACGTATGACTTCGCAACGCCGATATCGAGCTGGGCTTCCTTCAAGCCGCCGATGAATTCGGCCAGCGCGGCCTCCGCCTCCTCGAGATGGCCCGAGCGTACGGCCATGCACAGCCGCTCCTCGTCGAACGCGAACGAATCGTCCCGGCTCGGCAGGAGCGTATCCTTGCGGGTGATCAGGCTGCCTTCCTCCACGTAGAAGCCGTAGTTCAGGCAGGACAACGTCTCCCTGTACAGGCCGCGGGCGTTGGTGATGTGATCCGGCTCGCTCAGCGCGACCGTCGCCTTTAGCTTGTAGTAGTCTTGGAAAATGTCGCGGATGCGCCCCAGCTTATGCTGGAGCCCTTCGCCTTCGCCGTCTTCCTCCTCGCGGATGACGAGCAGCACATGGTCGCCGATGGTCGTGCTGAGCAGCGGCTGCGCGAGCACGTCGCCCGCGATGTTGCGGATCGCGAACAGATGCTCGAACTCGAACGGCGCTTGCAGTTGGAACAGGATCAGCCGCACCCGGTAATCGTAGTCGAGCTTGAACAGCTGCCGGTACCGCTCCCAGTCCCGGATGCCGAACGTCTTGTTCGTCACGAATTCCTTCAGGAATTGCTCCTTGACGTGCGGCATGACGGCGTCCATCTCCGTCTTCATCTGCTGCAGAAACGCTTCGCGCCGCTCCTCCTGGCCGAGCTCCGCGATCAGTTCGGCGAGCGCGCCCGCGATCTTGTGCTCGTTGGTCGGCTTGAGCAGGTAATGCTTCACGCCGTACTGCATCGCGCGGCTCGCATACTCGAATTCGCCGAAGCCGGACAGCACGATAAACCGGATATGCGGGTAGGCTTCGCTCGCTTTCTCCACCAACTGCAGGCCGTCCATGACCGGCATCTTGACGTCCGTGATGACGATATCCGGCGCCAGCTCCGCGAGGCGCTCGAACGCCTCCGCGCCGTTGCGCGCCGTGCCGGCGAGCGCGGTGCCCGCCGACGCCCAGTCGACGATGCGCGAGATGCCGTCCAAAATGAGCCGTTCGTCGTCCACTAACAGTACCTTGTACATGATCCGTCCTCCTTCGTTCGGTTCGGCTTAGGTCCGCGCATCTTCGGCGGGCAGCGCCAGCGTCACGCGGGTGCCTCCCCCGGCTCGCTCTCCACGCGGACGCCGTAGGCTTCGCCGAACGCGATCTTGATGCGGTCGTCGATGTTAAGCAATCCGATGCCTCTGCCCTGGCCGCGGGCTTCCCCGCTGCGGAGCCGCTCCAGCATGCGGGGGGTCCATCCCCGGTCCCGAATCCTCGACGGTGAGCAGGAGCAGTCCTTCCGCGGACGATTCCCTGGCGCGTATGACGATCCGGCAAGGCGACATCGAAGGCTCCACCGCGTAGTTGACGGCGTTCTCGAGGAGCGGCTGCAGCGTCAGCTTCGGAATCGTGCGCCCCATGAGCGCTTCCGGAATGTCCGTATCGAAATCCAGGCGTTCCTCGAATCGGTACTTCTGGATCGTGACGTAGCTTTCTACCAGCCCCAGCTCCTCACGCAGCGGGATGAGCGGGTCGCCGAGCGAGATCGAATTGCGCAGCAGGAAGCCGAGCGCCTCGACCATCTGCGAGATCTGCGGCTGACGGTTGATCTTGGCCATCCAGTTGATCGACTCGAGCGTATTGTACAGGAAGTGCGGGTTGATCTGCGCTTGCAGCGCCTTGAATTCCGTTTCCTTCACCAGCAGCCGGCTCTTGAAATTTTCCGTGATCAGCGCGTTGATGCGCTCGATCATGATGCGGAACGAACGGTGCAGCAGGCCGACCTCGTCGCGCGGCACGCTGGCCGTATCGATCGACAGCAGGTTCGCCTCCTCGAAGTTCCCGCGCTCGGCGAGCCGCATGCGCGCGATCAAATCGTCGATCGGACGCGTCATGCTGCGCGAGAACCGGAAGCCCCACGCCATCACGACGATGAGGAGACCGACGAATACGAAAACGACGAGCTCCTTAATGAAGATGATGCGCTCGAAAATCTGGTTGAACGGCGTCAGGTTGAAGTACATCCAGCCCGAATTCCCCGATTCGATATGCGACACGAAGTACCGCTCGCCGCCGAAGTTGCCGACGAAATATCCGCTGCCGTTGCGGCTTTCCTCCTCGTCCAGTCCGACGTCGGCAAACGCGGGATGAACGGGGTAGACGATATCCGAGCCGGAACGGATGAGCAGTTCGCCCTCGGCAGGGGCGTTCTCGCGCACGATCCGCTCAATGTTGATGCGGATGACGAGCATGCCGAGCCGTTTGAGGCTGAAGTCGGTACCCTCGTACGCCCGCACTTTCCTTGCCGTGACCAGCGCGCTGTCGTTCTCGTCCGGATACAGCAGCACCTGCTCGCCCTCCGCCAGGTCGGACCGGCTCAGCAGATCCGCGACCTTCGCGTCGTTCAGCGCCTTGACGTTGCCCGCGGCATTCTCGTGCCCGAGCGCGTCGTACAGCTGGATCGATAGCAGGTACGGTTCCGTGCCGGTATAGTTGAGCAGCCGGTCGACGAGATCGCGACGTAGCAGCAGCCGGTCGTAATCGCTGGTGTCCGGATTGGCGATCTTTTTCAGCAGCGACTGGACCTGCCCGTCCGCCGTCACGTTGTAGGAGATCTGCCGGATGCGTTTCAGCTCCGCCTCGATGGCGGAGGAGGACAGGTTCAGCACCTGCGACGATTTGCTGTAGATCTGGCTGTCGTAAATGGAAAACGCGTACTGCTGCACGAGCAGCGTCGCGGAAAAGGAAAGCGCCACGATGAGCGCGATCAGCAAAGACAGCTTGTTGCGTATCCGCATGTTGCGGTAAAAATCGAATCCGAACCGTTTGCGCATCGGGATACGCTCCTTCGCGGGAGGACCGGCCCGGAAGCGCCGGCAAGCGATCGGACTAGCCGGCGCTGCGCGGCGGCCGGGCCGGCCGTTAGCCTCATTTTACTACAAAGCGGATCGGGCGGCCCGACCCGCAGGGATCGGGATATTGGCCATCCCGCCCCCGCTTACGCCTCTATCGTACCAGAATGGGCGAACGGCCCCATCGCATAATTCCGGGAGAAATGTTCAAAATTCAGAGGAATGCGGTTAAGCGACATACATGGGGATTGACGCAAATGGCGCGAGGTTAGCCGAATGTATTTCTAGCTAGGAACTCTTGGGGGTGCCGGGCGCAAAGTTGGCCGAATGTGTTTCTAGCTAGGAACTCTTGGAGGTGCCGGGCGCGACGCTAGCCGAATGTGTTTCTAACTGGGAACTCTTGGGGTGCTGGGGCGCAACGCTATCGTCCGACATGCAAAATGGGACGAAGCAGGAAAATGAACCCGCTTCATCCCGTCTTTCTAGTTATACTTACAGATTGTCGACCGGCGCGACGCCATTGAACGGAATCTCGCCGAACAAGGCGCGCACGAACGCTTCGTGGGACGCCGGCACGTTGCTGTAGGCATTGATGGCGACCGGAGCCATGTCGAAGTAGTCGGCGATGAGGTATGGCGAGCCGAATGAAGCCACGACCGTCTTATCCCTGCCGGCCGTCAAGGCGCTCCAGCAAGCGGAGGCTTCCTCTGCGCTGAAGGCGAGCGGTCCCATCGGGTGATGGTGGCGCAGGATCGGCGCATAGACGATCAGGTCGACCTCCCGCTCCCGCGCGATCAGATCCTCGTACCAGACGTTGCGAATGAGCTCCGTCTCGATGCCGCGCCGCTCGAATGCTTCCTTGAGCGTGATCAGGTCGTCATAGTCGGCCGTCGACGGGCTGATGCCGACGATGAGCGCCTTGCGCACCGCGCCCGACGCCAGCGGCAGCAGGCCCTCCTCGTCGCGGACGAGCGTCAGCGCACCCTCCGCTACGCTTTGCGCCGTACGTTCCGCGAAGGCGGCGATGCCGGCCTGACCCGCGGGGGATCTCCGTCGCCTTCACCACGTAAGCAGGCTGGCTCGCTGCTGAAGCTTCGCTGATCGCCTTTGCCTCGGGCGCGTTATCGCAGGCCGCCAGCACGCCGAAGCGCCGCTTCATCTGCAGTACGCGCTCCACCGCATCGTCCAGCCGCTCCATCGTCAGCGCCCCCCGTTTCGAGCGCTTTTTCCGCCTCCTCGAAGTACGTAAGCTCCGGCCACAGCAGCATGTCGGTGCCTGCGTTCAGCGTGTGAAGGTAAGCCTCGTTGCGCTCGTACCATTTCAGATAGCCGCCCATGATCAGCGCGTCGCTGACAATGGCGCCCTTGAAGCCCATCTGCCGCTTCAGCAGTCCGTCGCTCAGCTCCGCGGACAGCGTCGCCGGCAGGTACCGGCCGCCAAGGGCCGTCTGCGACTGGAAGGCGGGCAGCGCGATATGGCCCGTCATGATAGACGCGAGACCGTCATCGACGAGCGCCTGGAACACCGCGCCATGCTGAGCGAGCCATTCCTCGCGGGACAGCGAGTTGGTCGTCGTGGTCATATGCTGGTCGCGATAGTCGACGCCGTCGCCGGGGAAGTGCTTCGCGGTCGCGGCCAGTCCGTGATCCTGCATGCCCCGCACGATCGCCTTCAGCAGCGGGATCGCCCAGGAGGGCTTGTCGGAGATCGCCCGGATGGCCGTGATCGGATTAAAACGGTTGACGTTCAGGTCGGCGACCGGCGAGAACGTCCAGTTCACGCCCGCAAGACCCGCCTCAAGCGCCGTCGCCTTGCCGTAATCGTACGCGAGCTGCTCGCTGCGCGTCGCGCCCAGCGCCATCGGGAACGGCAGCTTCGTGAGGCCGGGAATCATGCTGCCGCAGCCGTTTTCCAAGTCCGATGCGAAAATGAGCGGGATGCGCGTCGCCGCCCGGTACTGCTCGGTCGCTTCCTTCACCTGCTCGAAGCCGTTGCTCGTCATGACGTCCTTAATAATCTCCGCGCCGACGAAAAAGCCGCCGACCGGGTAGCGGTCCAAAAAGGCCTCCAGGCTGCCGTGCTTCTCGATCTCCTGCGCCCGGCCGGACAGCAGGACGACGGTCTGGCCGATTTTCTCCCTGACGGTCAAGTCCGCGAGCTTGACGTCGCGAAGCTTATGGTTGTCGTTCGTAAGCATGTAACTCTCCCCTTCCAAGCCTGCATGCCGGTCGAGCCGGCCACCTGCGTTTTGAGTGCGTTCATCGACCAGTATGAGGTCGCGGACGGGGCGCGCCTACTGTAAAATATCCATTTTGTTGCCTTCCCGACTGTCCATATTTAACTTTACTGTACGGAGGCGGACGGGACGAAAAAAAGAGCGCTCAGCGTCATGCATACGACGACAGAAGCGCCCCTTCGGCGGTCGGCACTGCCGACGCCATGAACGATGGGTCCCGATATTCAGCGATACTGGGAACGGTAGTCGTATTAAAGAATGACCCCGTCCTTGAAAATGGCGATCTCGCGGAAGCCGTTCCGCTCGTTGTTGGTCTGCTTCTCGCCCGAGGCGAGCGAGACGATCTGCGCGAGCAGTTCATCCCGCAGCGCGTCCATGCCCATGCCTTCGATCAGCCGGCCCGCGTTGAAGTCGATCCAGTTTTTCTTGCGGTCCGCGAGCTGGGAGTTGGTGGCGATCTTCACGGTCGGCACCGGACCGCCGAACGGCGTGCCGCGCCCGGTCGTGAACAGCACGACGTGCGCGCCCGCGGCGGACAGGGCGGTGACCGAGACGAGATCGTTGCCCGGCGCCTGCACGAGATTGAGTCCCGGCTTGCGCGAAGGCTCGCCGTAGGCCAGCACGTCGGTGACCGTCGCGTGGCCGCCCTTTTGCGTGCAGCCGAGCGACTTCTCCTCGAGCGTCGTGATGCCGCCGTCTTTGTTGCCCGGGGACGGATTCTCGTAGATCTCCTGTCCGTGGCGGATGAAGTAGTCCTTGAAGTCGTTGACCAGCTTCACGATGTCCCCGAACACGCCCTCGTCGGCCGCGCGCTCCATGAGGATCGTCTCCGCGCCGAACATCTCCGGCACCTCGGTCAGCAGCGCCGTGCCGGCGACCGACGTGATGGCGTCGGCTACGCGGCCGACGAGCGGGTTCGCGGTGATGCCTGAGAAGCCGTCGGAGCCGCCGCATTTAAGGCCGATGCGCAGCTTCGACAGCGGTACGTCCGTCCGAACGAAGCGCTCCGCGTAATCGACCAGCTCGCCGATGAGCGACAGCCCTTCCTCCAGCTCGTCTTCGACCTCCTGCGACTTCATGAACTTCACGCGCTCGGGGTTGTAATCGCCGATGACCTTCTTGAACGCGTCGACCTGGTTGTTCTCGCAGCCGAGACCGACGACGAGCACGCCGGCGGCGTTGCCGTGGCGCACGAGCGCGGCCAGCAGCTTCTGCGTCGCGGTCAGGTCGTCGCCGAGCTGGGAGCAGCCGTACGGATGCGGGAAGTGGAACACGCCGTCGATGCCGCGCCCTTCGAACTGCCGCGAGGCCAGGCGAGCGAGCGTCTCGCACGTCTTGTTGATGCAGCCGACGGTATTCACGATCCAGATCTCGTTGCGGATGCCGACCTCGCCGTCGTCGCGCACATAGCCCCTGAAGCTGGTCTGCCCGGCGGGGAAAGACGCCGTCGATGCCGCCTCCGCGCCCGATTCGGCGGATTGCGGCTTGTACGTATAGTCCAGCACCGCGCCGAGGCCGGTCTTGAGATTATGCGTATGCACCCAGTCGCCGACCGCGATGTCTTCCTTCGCGATGCCGATCGAATAGCCGAATTTGTTCACGTGCTGTCCGGCGGCGACCGGCCGGATCAGCAGCTTGTGTCCGCGCGGCACGTCCCGCAGCACGAGCGCTGCGCCTTCGCCGCCCGCGCCGTCCGACCAGTCCACGGTCTCGCCGGCGCGGATGTCGCGCAGCGCGATGGCCACCTGGTCGCGCGGATTCAGCACGACGGTGTCGCTCGCAGCGGCAGCCGCGACTGCAGCAACCGCAGATCCGGACGCCGCCGTGCCGGCTGCCCCGGCACCGTCGACGCCAACCGATGCGTCCTGCGTCTTATCCGTCTCGCTCATGATGCGCTCGCCTCCATTTTCGTCAGCGCGCCGGCCAACGCCGCGCGCAGTCCTTCGATCTCGTCCAGGTCCCGTCCCCACCAGCCGGCGCGGCCGAGGATGTCCGCGACGAGACCTTCAAGCGTCAGCTCTCCCCGGTCCAGCCGCGCCCACAGCCCGGCCAGCTCCGTCAGCGCGGCCGCATCGTCTCGCAGCGCGATCGGCCCACCGTCCAGCCGGCTTCCCGCGAATCCGCCGTTCTCCGTCTCCCGCGCGCGATACAGCCGCAGCAGCGAGGCGAACGCCTCCACGATTCGCGGCGGCAGCTCGCCGGTCCGCTCCGCGTAAGCTTCAAGCGTCGGCAGCAGCCGCACCTTGAACTTGGACAGGCTGTTCAGCGCGATGTCGGCCAGCTTGTGCCGGACGTGCGGGTTCGCGAAGCGCTCCAGTACTTCGCCGGCGTAGCGGCGCATCTCGTCCTCAGGCAGCGGCACCGACGGCACGATCTCGTTCATGATCGCGTCGCGGATAAGCTCGCCGTAGACGGGATGCCCCACCGCTTCGCCGACCGTTTCCAGCCCGTTCAGCAGTCCGACGCTCGCCATCAGCGTGTGCGCGCCGTTCAGGATGCGCACCTTGCGAAGCTGGTACGGCTTCAGGTCGTCCGTCCACAGCACGTTCAGCCCGGCGCGCGCCAGCGGCAGCCGCGCATCCAGCGCGGCCTCTCCCTCGATCGCCCACAGATGATACGGCTCCGCGGCATTTAGCAGCCGGTCTTCGACGCCCTGCGCCGAAAAGACGCCCCCGGCCTCCTCGGCCGGATAGCCGGTCACGATCCGGTCGACGAGATTGTTGAGGAAGCGGTTGTGCTCGCCGATCCAGGACTTGAACGCCTCGGGCAGCCCCCAGTCCTCCGCGTGCCGCAGCACGATTTCCCGCAGCTTGTCGCCGTTGTGCTCGACCAGCTCGCACGGCAGCAGCAGCAATCCCTTCGCCGGATCGCCGCCGAACGTCTCGAATCGCCGGTGCAGCAACGCCGTCAGCTTGCCCGGATACGACAAGATCGGCCGCTCCGGTTCCCATTCGGACGTCTGGTAGACGAGCCCCGCCTCCGTCGTATTCGAAATGACGACTTCAAGCGCCGGCTCCTCCCCCAGCGACAGGAATCGCTCCCACTCCGCATACGGGTCGACCGTCAGCGCGAACGCCGACACCAGGTCCAGCTCGTCGACCGGACGGCCGTCCTGCAAACCGCGAATCCATTGGTAATACAAGCCTTGCTGCTCCCGCAGCTCGGCCAGCTTGGCCGCGCCCGAAGGACGGGGCTGGCAGACGGCCACGCCGCCTTCGAACAGCCCCTGCCGGTTGCACCGGTCGATCATCCAGTCGGCGAAGCCCCGCAGGAAGTTGCCTTCCCCGATCTGCAGCACCTTGACCGGATAGGCCTTCATCCGGTCGTATCGCGCCGCCAATTCTCCCTGGAGCGTCGCCCGGCTCAGCCGGGGCAGCGCCGTCCCGTCCGCAGCCGCTGCGTTAGCGTTAGCGCGCTCCGCGCCCGCGCCCCCGCTCATACGCCGCCCGCCGTCCGCGCGATCTCGATCCGCGCGGAGTCGGCGCCGAAGCGGAAGTAAGCTTCCGCGTTGCGATAGCATACGCCTTCGACGATCTCGCCGAGCAGCGCCGTATCGGCGGGCACGAGGCCCGACTCGACCCAGTCGCCGAGCAGATTGCACAGGATGCGGCGGAAATACTCATGCCGCGGATACGACAAGAAGCTGCGGGAATCCGTCAGCATGCCGACGAACCGGCTCAGGAGCCCCATGTTCGCGAGCGACTTCATCTGCGCGAGCATGCCGTCGATCGTATCGTTGAACCACCAGGCGGAGCCGAGCTGGATTTTGCCCGGAATGCCGTCGCCCTGGAAGCTCCCGATGATCGAGGCCAATACGTCGTTGTCGCCGGCGTTCAGCGAATACAGGATCGTGCGCGGCAGGCCGCCCTGACGCTCGATCCCGTCGAGCAGCTTGACGAGCGGACTCGCAAGCGCGCCCGCGTTGATCGAGTCGAAGCCGGTATCCGGGCCGAGACGTTCGAACATCGCCGTGTTGTTATTGCGGTGCGCATGGATGTGCAGCTGCATCGTCCAGCCGCGCTCGGCGTATAGACGCCCGAGGAACAGCAGCGTAAACGTCTTGTACTGCGCCTCTTCGTGCGGAGACACGGCCTCGCCGCGAAGCGCCTTGGCATAGATCGCCGCGGCCTGCTCTTGCGTCGCCTCCGCATGCATGACGGTATCGATCGCATGGTCGGACAGCAGACAGCCGGTCTCGTGGAAAAATTGCACGCGCTCGCCCAGCGCCTTCAGGAGCAGGCCGTAATCGGACAGCTCGTAGCCGCAAGCCTCGCGAAGGCGCGCCAGCCAAGGGAGGAACGTCGCACGATTGATCTCCAGCGCCTTGTCCGGACGAAACGAAGGACGCACCTGGAAGCCGTGGCGGTCCTCTTCGATCAGCTTGCGGTGGTATTCGAGCGAATCCGCCGGATCGTCCGTCGTGCAGACGACGCGGACGTTCGAGCCGCGCACCAGATCCTGCGGCGTGAAGCCGCCGCCTCTGATCTTGGCGTTCGCTTTTTCCCAAATAACGGGCGCGTTCTTCTCGTTGATCAGCTCGTCGATGCCGAACAGGCGGCGCAGCTCGAGATGCGACCAGTGGTACAGCGGATTGCCGATCGTCATCGGCACCGTCTTCGCGTAGGCCAGAAACCGGTCATAGTCGGAGATGCCTTCGCCGCCGGTGACGTACTGCTCCGGAATGCCGTTGGCGCGCATCGCCCGCCACTTGTAATGATCCCCGTACAGCCACACCTCGGTCAGGTTCGCGAACGGTTTATTGTCGTAGATCGCCTTCGGATCGAGATGGCAATGGTAGTCGATGATCGGCATCGGCGCGGCGAACCGCTCGTAAAGCATCGCGGCCGTGTCGTTATTCAGCAGGAAGCGGTCGTCCATGAACGCTCTCACAGGTAATCAACCTCCGTATCGTAATGTGCAATCGCTTACTGTTTCACAGATTATCGCAAAAAAAGGTTGGAAGTCTCCGCGATTTTTGCTTATATTATAAAAAATCAACTTATTTTGTCCAGAAGTCGACGATCGAACCCAGGTTGGCGCGGAAAGGAGCGGCGGGGATGTACGACGAGACGGACGCTTTGACCTACGGCGACGAAGAAGCGGACTTTTACTACCACCGCATCCGCCGCACCCGCCCCTTCGAGCGGACGAACCACTATCATCGCACGTACGAGATTTATTACCTCGTCTCGGGCGAGCGGCTCTATTTCATTAAAGAAGAGACGCACCATATCGCCGCCGGCTCGCTCGTCTTCATCGACAAGCAGCTGGTGCACAAATCGTCGATGAAGGACTCGCACGCGCACGAGCGCGTCGTAATCAACTTCAGCGACGCCTTTCTCGGCATGGAGCGGCTGCCGCACTACGACGAGCTGTTCCGCGTATTCCGCGGCGGCTCGCGCGTATTCCGCCTGTCGCCTTACGAGCAGGCCGGCGTGCTCGCGCTGCTGAACCGGATGGGCGCCGAGATCGCGGGCCGCCAGCCGGGCTTCGAGACCGGCCTGCGCCTGCTCCTCGCGGAGCTGCTGCTCCTGGCATCCCGGCTGCCGGATTCCGGCGGCGAGGGAGCGCAGGCGGCGGCCCATCCGCTCCACAGCAAGATCGCGGACGTCGTCAGGCATCTGAACGCGCGCTATTCGGACCTTGTGACGCTGCCGGATCTGGCCGCCCGCTTTTACATGAGCCCCTCCCACCTTAGCCGCACCTTCAAGGCTGTGACCGGCTTTACGCTGGTCGGCTATCTGAACCTGATCCGCGTCCGGGAGGCGCAGGCCTTGCTGCGCGAGACGAACCGCAAGATCATCGACGTCGCGGCCGCCTGCGGCTTCGAGAGCGTCACGCATTTCGAGCGTACGTTCAAAAAGACGGCCAAGCTCACGCCGATGCAGTACCGCAAGCTGCACGATCGACCGAATGGCTAGCGGGTCCGATAAGTTCGATCGTCCTGCCGTTCCGGCAAACGGCGAAGGCGCCTCCCCGTTCCGTCCGGAGAAGCGCCCGCCAATTACGGTCCCTATTAATAAAACTTCACGAGCTCGTCGACCTTGACCGCCTGTCCCGTACGGATCGACTTGTTCGCCGCGATGCCCGTCAAAATGGAGCGCGCGCCGTCGACGTGGTTCGCCGCGCGATGGAATTCATCCTCCACCGGCACGCCGAAGATGTCGTTCAGCAGCACCGGGTCGCCGCCGCCGTGTCCGCCTTCGCCGACTTCGAAGTCGGCCTTGTACGGCTCGCCGAACATCGGGAAGACGAGAATCGTGACGCCCTTCACCGCGCCCTCGAGCGCCTTGTCCCCGCCCGAATTCACGTACGATTGCTCGACGATCTTCATCTCGATGCGGCCTTTCGTGCCGTTAAACGCGATCTGGTAGCCCTCCCAGGGCAGGTAGGCATTCAACGAATAAGTGAGCTGCGCCTTGTTCTTGTACTTCACGAGCACGCTCATCGTGTCCTCGATCGAGATGCCGTCGCCGAACACGCTCTGGTCGCGCCGGTAGCCGTCCTCCGGCTCGGCGTCGAGGTACATCGCCTTCAGATGCGGATTGTCGTCGAGCGGCAGGGCGAACGGATCGCCGGCGGCGTTCGGATTGCCCGTCGCGCGCTCGTAGAACTTGGTGACGCCGCGCTTCTCCGCGTTTTCCCGGCCGTAAAAGAGCAGGTCGCCCATCGCGAACACGGTATCCGGCTGCGAGCCGATCCAGAAGTTCACCAGGTCGAAGTGGTGCGTCGACTTGTGCACGAGCAGGCCGCCGCTGTTGCGCTTGTCCCGGTGCCAGCGGCGGAAATAGTCCGCGCCGTGCTGCGTATTCAGCAACCATTCGAAGTGGATCGACGTGACGTCGCCGATGACGCCGCTCGCGATCAGCTCGCGCGCCTTCGTATGATGCGGCGCGTAGCGATAGTTGAACGTCACGCGCACGCTTCGTCCCGTCCGTTCGACCGCGTCCAGAATCTCCTGGCACTTCTCCTCGTCGACCGTCATCGGCTTCTCGGTAATGACGTCGCAGCCGAGCTCAAGCGCCCGGATAATATACGTATGGTGCGTCCGGTCCACGCTCGTCACGATGACGGCATCCGGCTTTTCGGTCTCGATCATCCGGTCGAACTCGTCGCTCTTATAGGTACGTACCGCCGGATAGTCGTACTTTTCCGTCAACAGCTTGTTCGCGTAGTCCATGCGGGTCTGATTGATATCGCAAAAGGCGAGCAACTCGCTCGTCCCGCGGTAAGACGTCGCAATCGCCGAATAAAAAAACTCCGCTCTTCCTCCTGCGCCTATCTGTACGTAAGTCTTTTTTGCCATCTTTGCCATCTCTCCTCTTCTTTAACGATCCAATGAGGAAAATGTACCGCAAAATGTGCTTATTCGCTCCGCAATTTATGTTATTATTTTTGAAAACCCGCTTTTTTTTGTCCTCATGGAGGCGATTGCCTTGAACTTGAACAGCACGCTTCGATATGGAGACCCGCACGATCCTTTTTACGTAGAATACAATCGCAGGAAAGGCCACTATTCGATGGCAGCCGACCATATGCACGGACAGCACGAGCTTTATTATCTGTTCGGCGGCGAGCGGTTTTACTTCATCAAAGACCGCGCGTACCAGGTCCAATCCGGCGATCTCGTGATCGTGCCCGGCGACGAGGTGCACAAGACAAGCGATACCGGCGTGCCCAACCACGAGCGCATCGTGCTCTACTATGACGAGCGATACTTCGCGCAATTCGGCGAGACGGAGGCCGAGCTGCTGCGCTCGCCGTTCCGCGGCACCCGGCGCCTGCTGCGGCTGGACGCCCCCGGGCGCCTGCGGGTCGAACAGCTGCTGTACGGCATGCTTCGCGAGATCCAGGATCGCCCGCCCGGGAGCGAGCTGCCCATCCGGCATGCGGCCGCGGAGATGCTGTTGTTCGCGGCCCGGCACGCGCTCGGCGCGGAGGCCGAAGCCGCCGAAGAGGCGACGTCGCCTACCGCGGCCAAGATGACCGAGGTCGCGCGGCATATCGCCGCAACCTTTCGCGAGCCCATCACGCTGGACAAGCTGAGCGGCCGCTTTTACTTGAGCCCCAGCTATCTGAGCCGCGCATTCAAGCGGTGCACCGGCTTCGGCATTGCCGAGTACGTTGGCATCACGCGGGTCAAGGAGGCGCAGCGGCTGCTTCGGGAAACGGACGCGAGAATCACCGAGGTGTCCGAAGAAGCCGGATTCGAAAACTTTTCGCATTTCGAAAAAGTGTTCAAGGCCTTTACCCGCATGACGCCGCGGAGCTACAGGGCCCAGTTCAGGCGTTCGTTATAAAACGCAAGACAATTGCGCACGCGATCTATATCTATCTCCTTGCAAGAAAGCTATAATTGTATGTGGCATTTATCGTTCGCGTATATCATCCCGATCTAACATCCCGACGCGAAGGCGGTTCTTATGAATATTACCAAAAAAGATTTGGGGCCTCGGCCTTGTTTTTCTTTTGCTGCTCGGAGGCATGACGGCGATCGCTTCCGTCTATACGAGCGGATGGATATTAGCCCTCTCGATCGCGCTCGGCGCCCTCGGCGTTGCCGCCGGCGCCTATCTGATCGCCACCGTGCATCGGAGCATCTTCGCGGGCATGCGCCGCATCTCCCGGATCGTGGACGATATGGCGGCCGGCAGGACGGACGCGGACGCGCACGCGCACGACGATTCGGCCGAAGACGAGTTCGGCCAGCTCGCGCGCCGATTCCGGGAGCTGGCCGTGTCGTTGCATCGCAAGACAGAGCAAGAACGGCAGCTTCGCGAAGACGCCGAAACCGAAATCTGGATCAACGCCAACGTATCCGAGATGGCGATCCTGCTTCAGGGCTCCGTGCAGGTGCAGGAAGCCTCCCGTATCTTCATGGCAAAGCTGGCCGGCGCGCTCGGCGCGAGCTGCGGGGCGCTGTACGTGAAGCGCGGCGACGCGCTGCACTTTGCCGCGGGCTATGCCTACGACGATGCCGGCGAAAACCGAAAGCCCATCCCGCTCGGCGTCGGACTGGTCGGACAGGTCGCGCTGGACAAGCATCCCGTCGTCATGCGCGATCTGCCGGCGGATTATATCAAGATCCGTTCCGGGCTAGGCGAGACGCCGCCCGCCTGCCTCACGCTGGTGCCGATCCGTTACGAGGAAAAGACCGTCGGCGTCGTAGAGCTGGCCTCTCTCCGCGAGTTTCCGCCGCGCGAGCGGCAATTGATCGACCGGGTGTCCGCGAATATGGGCATCCTGTTCAACACGCTGGCCGATATCGCGCGGATCGACGAGCTGCTGCGCCATACCCAGTACCAGAAGGAGGAGCTAGAGGCGCAGACGGAGGAACTGCGGACGCAGACCGAAGAGCTGACCACGCAGACCGAGGAGCTCCGGGCGCAGACCGAAGAACTCGATGCGCAGGCCAGACAGATCAGCGAGGCCAACGAGACGCTTCGCACGGAAGTGCTGCTGACCGCGCGCCAGAAGGAAGAGATCGCGCAGCAAGCCGAGTCGCTCGCGCGGCAAAAGGAAGAGATCGCGCAGCAAGCGAATTCGCTCGCCGATCAGGCGGAGGAGCTGCGGGTGCAAGCGGACGAGCTGCGCGCCTCCAACGAGCAGCTGCAGACGGAGATGGCGCTTACCGCGCGGCAGAAGGACGAGATCCAGCAGCAGGCCGAAGAGATTTTTATGGCCGCCCAATACAAGTCCGAATTTCTCGCCAACGTCTCCCACGAGCTGCGCACGCCCCTCAACAGCCTGCTGATCCTCTCTCAGATTCTCGCGGAGAACCGGACGGGCAACCTGCAGCCCAAGCAGCTCGAATACGTCCATACGATCTTCTCGGCAGGCAGGGACCTGCTTCGTCTGATCGACGAGATTCTCGACCTGGCCAAGCTGGAGGCCGGCAAAATGACGGCCGTCTTCGAGACGGTTCAAGTCCAGGACGTCGTCGACCACGCGTATCGCACATTCGATCAGGTCGCCCGCGGCAAAGGTGTCGAGCTTCGCATCCGAGTGGATTCCAGACTCCCCGCCTCCCTCAAGACCGACGGCCATCGGCTTCAGCAGATTTTGGCGAATCTGCTTTCCAACGCGTTCAAATTCACCGAAAAGGGCGAGGTCTCGCTCACGGTCGGGCGAAGCGATTCGCATCCGGAAGGCATTTTCTTCGAAGTAAAGGATACTGGCATCGGCATCCCCAAAGAGAAGCTCGAAGGCATCTTCGAGGCGTTCCAGCAGGCGGACGGCACGACCAGCCGCAAATACGGCGGCACGGGGCTGGGCCTCAGCATCTGCCGCCAGCTCGCCTCGCTCTTGGGAGGACGAATCGAAGTCGCTTCGGAGCCCGGCAAAGGCAGCGCCTTCACTCTCCTCCTGTCCGAAACGGCAGAGACGGGGACTTTTGCTCCCGAAGCGGAGCAGCCCTTCGAGCCGAAGACGTCTGCGGCCGCTTCCGCCCGAGAGGAACCTGCCGCCCCGACGCCGCGGCCCGAGGCTGCGGCGCCCCCGGAACCTGTACAGGAAACGGCATTCCCGAAAACGGAACCCGTCGCGTTCAAGACTTCTCAGCGACCCGGCGCCGACATGGCCGATTTTTACGAATCGTTCGTGCCCGACATCTCGATCTCCAATCCGAAGCTGCTCCAGCAAGCCGTCATGGACGACGACCGGAACGACCTGCAGCCGGGAGATACGACGCTGCTCATCATCGAAGAGGAAGAATCGTTCGCGGCCATCCTGCTCGAGCTTGCGCGCAAGCGCGGCTTCAAGGCGATCGTCTCGCTGCAGGGCGACCAGGGGCTCGCGCTCGCCCACGCCTACAAGCCGAACGCGATCATCGTCGACGCGGACCTGCCCGTCCTTAACGGCTGGGCGATCATCAGCAGGCTCAAGAGCCGGCCCGAGCTGCGCCACATCCCCGTGCACGTCGTGTCCACGGCCGACGACAGCAAGCAGGGGCTCTCGATGGGCGCGCTGGACTTCTGGAAAAAGCCGACGGACCGCTCGGAGCTCGAGGCCGCGTTTCTCCGGATCGAATCGTACATTCGGCGTCCGGTCAAAAACCTGCTGATCGTCGAAGACAATGACGCGCTGCGTGCCAGCCTCGTCGCTTTTATCGCGCACCCCGACGTAAACGTGACCGCGGCCGCTTCCGGCAAGGAGGCGCTTGACCAGCTTAACGCCCAGCACTACGACTGCATGGTGCTCGATCTCGGCCTCGCCGATATCTCGGGCTTCGAGCTGCTGGAGCAGGTCAAGACGAACCGCAAGCTGCAGACGCTGCCGGTCATCATTTATACGGGCCGCGATCTGAGCAAGGAGGAAGAGCAGCGGCTGCGCCACTACGCGGAGAGCATCGTGCTCAAGAACGTCCAGTCGATGGAGCGTCTGTACGACGAGACCGCGCTTTATTTGCACCGCAAGCATGCCGACCTTCCGCCGGACAAGCAGCTGCTCATCGAGAAGCTGCACAACCCGGAAGCCGCCTTCGAAGGCAAACAGATTCTGCTTGTGGACGACGACATGCGCAACATTTATGCGCTCTCCAGCGTGCTCGAGGGTTACAATATGGAGATCAGCTTCGCGCAAAACGGCAAGGAAGCGCTGCAGCATCTCAGCGTCCATCCCGGCGTCGACCTTGTCTTTATGGATATTATGATGCCCGAGATGGACGGCTACGAAACGATGCGTCACATTCGCCAGATGCCGCAGTTCGAGAATCTGGTCATCATCGCCTTGACGGCCAGAGCGATGGAGGGCGACCGCGTGAAGTGCCTTCGCGCAGGCGCGTCCGATTACATCGCCAAGCCGATCAACACGACCCAGCTCGTCACGCTGCTCAAAGCTTGGCTCATCAAGTAGACCGCCGGGAGGAATGATTGCTGCATGGGACCTGACGTTCATATCCTTCTTGTCGACGACCGGCCGGACGAGTTTTTGTCCGCGCAAGCGATTTTGGCCGACTCGCCCTATACGCTCGTGTCCGCTTCTTCGGGTGCGGAAGCGCTCAAGTGCCTGCTCAAAAACGACTTCGCCCTCATCATCATGGACGTGCTGATGCCGGACATGGACGGCTTCGAGACGGCACGCCGCATCAAAACGCGGAAAAAATCGCAGGATATCCCGATTATTTTCCTCACTTCGCTGACGTCCGAGCTGGACAACTATATGCAGGCCTATTCGTCGGGCGCGATCGACTTCATGACGAAGCCTGTGCATCCCGAGGTGCTGAAGAGAAAGATCGACGGCTTCGTGCGTCTTTACCTGACGCGGCTCGATCTGGAACGCCAGACCAAGGAATTAGCCGCCAAGACCCAGGAGCTCGAAGCGAAAACGAAAGAGCTGGAAGCGAAGACGAGCGAGCTCGAATCCCAGGCGCGCCAGATGGAGGAAGCGAACCGCGAGTTGACGCAGATGAAGGAAACGGCGGAAACCGCCTCCCGGATCAAGTCGGGCTTCCTCGCCACGATGAGCCACGAGCTGCGCACGCCGCTGAACGGCATCATCGCGATGTCGGAACTGCTGATGGAGTCGGAGCTTCCGCCGGAGGACCGCGACATGGTCGATATCATCCGCACGAGCGGCAACGCGCTCCTTTCGATCATCAGCCACATTCTCGATTTTTCCAAGATCGAGTCCGGCAAAATGGATCTGGAGCTCACGCCGTTCAACTTGGCAAACTGCATGAAGGAGACGGCTGACCTGTTCATCGCGCTGCTCCGCGAGAAAGGGCTGGCGCTGACGATGGAGATCGATCCCGATATTCCTTCACTGCTGCTCGGGGATCCCAACCGGCTGCGCCAGGTGCTCAACAACTTGATCGGCAATGCCGTCAAGTTCACCGGCCGCGGCGGCGTCCGCGTTGATGCACGGCTGCTGCGCCGGCAGGGCGAAGAGCTGGAGCTCGAATTCACGGTAAAGGATACCGGCGAGGGGATCCCTGAAGGGCAGTATCACAGGCTGTTCCAGCCTTTTTCCCAGCTCGAAGGAACGCTGGGCGGCAAGACCGGCGGCACGGGCCTCGGCCTGTCGATCTGCAAGACGCTGGTGGAGCTGATGGGCGGCCGGATCTACGCGAAAAAGGAAGTGGACCTCGGGGCGGCATTCGTATTTACGATTAAAACGATCGCCGTCGAGGGGGGAAGCGGCCGATCGGCAGACCGCGCTCCATTGACAAAATCTCCGGCTCGGCGGAAAATGATTTTAAGTAGATTCTAGGCGCGAAGCACGCGCCCTGCGTCGATCCTGTGTTTTCGCACAGGACGGCGAAGGGCGCGTTTTTTGCGTTTCCCCGGCGCGCAGCGCCGTTCGGAAAATCGAGCGATTATGATATACTGGAGGCAAAAAAAGCGTTGAAAAAGCGATTGAATCCGAAGAACGACTACCTGTTCAAGCGTCTGTTCGGCGAGGCCGACAGCAAGCCGCTGCTGATCGGGCTGCTGAACGCGGTTCTGCGCAGAGGCGAACGCGACGCGATCGCGGACCTTGTCGTGCTGGACGGCAAGCTGCTCACCAAGCGCCTCGTCGAAGACAAAGAGGGCGTGCTCGATATCCGCTGCGAGACGGCGAACCGGGAGCAGATCAACGTGGAGATGCAGGTGGGACGCTATCGGCACATGGAAAAGCGAAGCCTGTTTTATATGGGGCGGCTGCTCGCGGATTCGATTCGCGAAGGCGAGGATTACGGCCAGCTCAAAAGAACGATTTGTATCAATATGCTGGATTTTCCCTTTCTTCCCCTGGAAGGCTTCCATCGCTCGTTTCACTTATACGAGGATGCCGAACGGCAATTTAGATTGACCGATCTGATCGAACTGCACTTTATCGAGTTCCCGAAGTTTCGCTCGGCACCATACGCCGTGGCGGATCCGCTGCATCGCTGGCTGAGGTTTTTGGACGAACGCACGACCCAAGAACAATTGGAGGAGCTGATCGCCATGGATCCGACGATTCGGACGGCCGAAGAACGGCTGAGTCATCTCAGCGAAGACGATATGACCCGCATGCTTTACGAGGCCAGGGAAAAGGCTAACCGGGATCGGATTAGCTTTTTGAAGGACGCGCGGGAGCAGGGACTGGAGGAAGGCAGGGAGCTGGGCATTGCGCAAGGCAAGGAGCTGGGCATTGTGCAGGGCAGGGAACTGGGCAGAGTGGCCGTAGCGATCAATCTGCTGAAAGCCGGAAACGATATCGTCGCCGTCAGCCGCTTGTCCGAGCTGCCCGAAGAACAGGTACGACGTCTGGCCGCACAGCTGAAAGAATAAACGAACAACAAATAGACGTCGCAAGCTTTTGGCCTGCGACGTCTATTTTATTGCGTTTGTGCTGCGTTTCCTTTTACTTGGAGATCAATCCCTGCTTCAGCAGGTTCGACGCGATGACCGCCGCCATCTCGCGGGTCACCTTGGCCTTCGGATCGAAAGCGGTGCCGGAGGTGCCCTTCAGCAATCCCTTGTCGTAAACCGCGCGAACCGACGCCAGGGCGTAGCCGGAGATCTGGCCTTGGTCGGAGAACGCGGTCTTCGATCCCGAGCCGTCTAGCTTGAAGGCGCGGGCCAGTACCACCGCCAGATCCTGGCGGGAGATCGCGTCGTTCGGCTTGAACGATGTCGTCGTAACGCCGCCGATCAGTCCTTTGGACTTCGCCGTCATGACCGCATCGAAGTACCAGACGCCCGGCGCGACGTCAGCGAACGTCTGCTTGGCGCCCGAAGCCGGCGTCTCGCCGAGCAGGCGCAGGATCAGCGCAGCGAACTGAACGCGGGTCAGCTGCTGCTTCGGCGCGAACTTCAGCTCCGTCGTGCTTATGCCCTGAAGCCAGCCGGCCGCGTACGCTTCGTTCACGGCCTCGCTCGCCCATGAAGAGATGTCTGCCGCGTCGGCGAACGACTCGCCGTCTGCCTGTCCCGCGCCCACGGCTACCGTGCCCGAATACTTAAGCACGCGCGGCGCGGCGCCGGCGCGATATCCCGTCACCGTGTAGGCAAGCTCGCCTGCGGACAGCCCCTTGAAGGTTGCCGTGCCGCTCGCGTCCGTCGTCGCCGTCTGGCCGCCGATCGCGACCTGCACGCCTGCCGCCGGTCCCGTCACTTCCTTAAAGCTGCTGTCGTAATAGGTGTATTGCACGTTCACTGCCGTAGCGCCGCCCGCCGCAGCCTTCGCCGTGACCGACTTCACGAGTCCGCTATCTGCCCCGGACAGATACAGGTACAGCTCGTCGCCAGCTTGCAGACGGAACTTCTCCAGCGAAGCGTCGATCGGCGCATAGGCGCCGCCGCGCTTGACCGCATACAACCAGTAGACGCTCTGGTCGCCCTTGGCGTCGCCGATCGCGGACAGGAACTTGCCGTACTGCGGATCGTCCGTATAGCCGAGCTTCAGCTTGTTGCGATCGGCGATCTCGACCAGCGCGTCCCACGCGTACACCGCCTGCGTAGCGCTAAGCGCCGCGAGAGGACCGTTCAGCCCTTCGATGGCGACGCCCGTCGCGACCCACTGGCTGGCAGCGTTGACGTACACGGAGCGGTGCGATGTGCCGAACAGCCCGTAAGCGGCCAACGCGCGCAGCGCCTGCTCGGTGGCGAACGCCTTGTCCGACGCGGCGTCGGACAGCTGGTGCTTGAAGCCGCCGTCCGTATTTTTGAACGCCAGCAAGCGCTGGATCAGGTTCGATCCGCCCTTGGCGAACTTCGCGTCCGCCGGATCGATACCGTAAGCGGCGAGGCCGACGATCGTCTGCGCGATCGCCTCGCTGTTGTCGTCGGCGAGATTGGCGGACAGCCAAGCGACGGCTTTATCCGCCGCGGCAGCAACCTCGGGGCGTTCCTTGTACTTGCCCAGCGCGCTGAGCGCCATGCCGTACAAATCCGGGACCGTGGAGCCGTCGATGCCGGAGACGATGGCCGCGACCAAGTCTCCGCGCGTCCACGCGGTGCCGGCTGGCAGCTCGTAATTGCCCGAATCGAGCGCGAGCAGCACGAAAATGTCGGCATACACGTTGGCGAAGGACGGATAGCTCGCCAGCTTCGCGATCAGGTCGCGGCCGCCGATGCTGCGGGCGTCCAAGCCGACCGCGTTCGCGACCAGCGCGAAGCGCGCAAGCGCCGTTGGATCCGGCGACGCCTTGGCCCACTCGGTCTCTACGCCGGCAGCCAGCTTCGTTTTATAATCCGCAGATACCGCTTGTCCCGCGCGCGCGAAGCTGAACGCCAGCCAGTCCGAAGAGACCCCGCCGTTCGCGTTGACGTAGCCGATCGCGGCTTGAATGTCCGCCTGCACGTTGACGGAAGCGGCCGCGGCAACCGTCGCGGCGCTAGCGCCCTCCGCGTAGCTCTTGCCCGCAGGCAGCGCAGCCGACAGCCCGGCGACCGCGAGCGATACCGACAGCGCGAGCGATGCCAGCGATTTGAAACGTTTGAAGCCCAACATGAGTCATACCCCTTTTCCCAAAAAATAATGAGTCCTCTCGACCGCGCCGCGTGTCCGTACCGCATTAAAAAAAACCACTCCGCAGGGGAGTGGTTCAAGATCGCAGCATGACGCCGCGCCACAGGTCGCGTCCGCCGAAGGGCGGCTTAGCTGGCACAGCCGGTCCCGCCGCTCACTCCGCGAAGCGGGCGGGATACAGTCGTATCGAGGCAGGTCTCCTGGCTCTGCTTCATCGCGGCTCCGACGCCTTCCCATTCGGCTGAACAGTGGCATCGCTCGGAGCGCTCGGCATATACAGTGGCGGGACCGCGCCGGACTCTCACCGGACTTCCCTATTAAGCGGCATGGCAGCATGCGCGCGCCTGGTACGAGGATATGCAGTTATGCCCTAATGATAGCGGGTCGTCCGGCCTTTGTCTATGAAAAGGGTCACACATCGTCGGAGAAATCCGCTTCCGTACGCAGCACCCGCCCGGAAAGCCTATAGGCCTGGCTCGGAGCCTTGACTCGCGCCCTCGTTGTAGCTATTATGGTTACAACAGATGCCAGATGCCGACGCATTCCCCCATTTCCCGCGCCCAGGTGTCGAGGTTATCGAATACCAATTCCCAGGAGGTTGATTTTCCATGAAAATACTAGTAACCGGCGCAACGGGCCATCTCGGCTCCCTTGTCGTAAAGGCGCTGCTCGACCGCGTATCCGCGGCGCAGATCGCCGTCAGCGTTCGAGACCCGCAAAAGGCGGCTGCGCTATCCGAGCGCGGCGTAGACGTCCGGCGCGGCGACTTCGACGATCCGGCTTCGCTGGAGCAAGCTTTTGCCGGCGTCGATCGCCTGTTGATCGTGTCGACCGACGGAGACACGGAAACCCGCATTCGCCAGCACGCGAACGCCGTGGAGGCAGCCCGCATCGCCGGCGTCGGCTTCATCGCCTATACCAGCGCCCCGAACGCGCAAGAGAGCGAGCTGTTCCTGGCGGAAGTACACCGCGAGACGGAAAACGCGATTCGCGCGACGGGCATCCCGTATGCCTTTTTGCGCAACAATTGGTACATCGAAAATGAGGCCGGCGCGATCCATGGCATCGTCGCGGGCGCCCCGCTCGTCACGTCCGCCGGCGACGGCAAGGTCGGCTGGGCCGCGCGCGCCGATTATGCCGAGGCTGCCGCGGCTGTCCTCGCGGGGGGACGGACACGAGAATAAGGTGTACGAGCTCGGCGGGCCGCTGCGTACGTACGCGGAGCTGGCCAGCATGGCGGCCGAGGCGCTTGGACGCGACGTTCCGTTGCAGCAGGTCGACGACGATACGTACGCAGGCATTATGAAGAGCGCCGGCGTGCCGGAGTTCGCCCTGCCGATCGTCACCGCGATCCAGCAGGCGATCCGCGCAGGCACGCTCGCCGTGGAGAGCGGCGATCTGGAAAAGCTGCTCGTCCGCCCCGTGACACCGCTTGTTCAAGCCGTGTCCGCGCTGGCGGCGGCAAAATAAAAAGAGCGGCCGACAACGGGATGGATTGTCCGTTATCGGCCGTTTTCGTTTTGTCAAAGCCGCCAGGCATTATGACGAGGGCGCCTCCAAGTATAAATGAGCGAGGGCAACGGCCAGAGCTGGTAGAAGGAAGCCGCCGGTTTTCCGATGCGAGCGCTTCATGAATCACCCGTCGATACTTCGAGACATCACTCATGGCTGCCCCCACTCCCGTATGCGAAATAACGATCCATTTTCGGCATGATACGGACATTTCGAAGCCGTGACGAGCAGCTTTTGCCGCCTGACGCTTTGACTTCGGCAAGCCGCGCGCCCGCTCGCTTCTTTTACCATAACGCCCGGCCCCGCGCCTCCGTCTGCAGTCCGATCTTGCGCTATGCGCGGGTTGGACGACAGCAGCCAGCTCCAAGTGTTAAGCTATAAGCAACCAAGCTTTGCTTATAAGGAGCGATCACTTATGAAAATCCATCGCGGCACGCTGCTCGGTCCTCTCCTGCTTCTCGCCGGCCTTTTTCTGCTGTTCCGCGGCGATCTGCATCTGGGCACGGGCTCGATTTTCGCCTATTTCTGGCCCACGCTGTTCGTGCTCCCGCTAGGTATTTTTTTCCACTGGCTGTACTTTTCGGTGCTCGGCGGCAAAGGCGTCGGCGTGCTCGTCCCCGGCGGCGTGCTGCTCACGGTGTACGGCGTCTGTCAGATCGCCATGCTGCTGGACAACTGGTCGATGATGTGGCCCGGCTTCATTCTGGCTCCTGCAGTCGGCCTGTTCGAGCTTTACTGGTTCGGCGGCCGGAACAAGTGGCTGCTCATCCCGATCAACATTCTGACCTTCCTTTCCCTGATTTTCTTCGCGATCTTCTCGATCGGCTACCTGCTTGGCAAGCTGACGGGCGGCTCTTCCATCGTGGCCATTCTGTTGATCGGGGCTGGCGCATTCGCCCTGATGTCCCGCCGGCGTGAATCGATCTAACCGGCGAAACGGGGCTGTTCGCGAAGAGCACGCCAAGACAGGCGAATCCCGCCCGCGGATGATAGAGTGAAGTCAGAGAGGGGATGCGCATGGAGTGGCTTGAGCGAATGCGGCACGCGCTGGACCGGATGGAACGGATGGTGGAGGAGCCCTTCGATATGGCGGAGATCGCGCATGCGGCGTGCACCTCGCCCTATCATTTCCAACGGATGTTCCACATGCTGACGGGCATGACGGTCGCGGAATACATGCGCAAGCGCAAGCTGACGCTGGCGGCTCAGGAGCTCGCGATGGGCGCGGCCAAAGTGCTGGACGTCTCGCTGAAGTACGGCTACGAATCGCCCGAGTCGTTCGCGAAGGCGTTTCGCAAAGCGCACGGCATTGCGCCCTCGGAGGCCAAGTCCCAAGGCGCCTCGCTCAAGGCTTACCCGCGCATTTCCTTCCATCTGTCGTTGAAGGGAGACAAGGAAATGGATTATCGGATCGTCAAAAAAGAAGCGTTCAAGGTCATCGGCAAAATGATCAAGGTCGGCACCGAAAACGGGGAGAACAACCGGAGGATCCCGGCTTATTGGGGAGAATGCGCGGCCGACGGCACGCTCGCCAGATTAGCGGAGCTCTCCCCTGGCAACCCTTTGCTAGGCATCTGCTCGATGCCGCCCGGCGAAGAACTGCTGACCTACTTGGTCGCGGTGGAATGCGACGCGAAGGCGGAGACGCCTGAAGGCTGCGTCTCGTGGACGGTACCGCAGGCCACCTGGGCGGTGTTCACCTCGGTCGGTCCCGTGACGCCTTCGATTCAGCGGCTATGGGAACGGATCTATAGCGAATGGTTCCCGTCCTGCGGCTATGAGCATGCCCCGGCACCCGAGCTAGAGGTGTACCCGGAGGGAGACACGAACGCGGAGGATTATCGCTGCGAGGTATGGATTCCCGTCGTCGTCGCGAGTCAGTCGTAGTTCCTTCGGATTGACAAACCCTCCCGCTCCGGCGAAGATAGATTCAAGCAAGGCAAACGGACGCGAAGCACGCGCCGCCGTTAACCCCGATTTTGCGGGTTTAACGGACGGCGCGTGCTTTTTTGCGTCCTCCAAGCGCGCACAAGGCTATGGTATACTGAGGGGAGAACGGGAACATGAAGAAGCGATTGAATCCGAAAAACGATTACTTGTTCAAACGGCTGTTCGGGGAAACCGACAGCAAACCGCTGCTGATCGGGCTGCTTAACGCGATCCTGCGAAGGACGGACCGGGCGGCGATCGCCGATCTGACCATCCTGGACGGCAAGCTGCTTACCAAGCGCCTCGTCGAAGACAAAGAAGGCGTGCTGGATATACGCTGCGAGACGGCGGACCGGGAACAAATCAACGTCGAGATGCAGGTCGGACGCTACCGGCATATGGAAAAGCGCAGCTTGTTCTACATGGGACGCTTGCTCGCCGACTCTATCCGCGAAGGCGAAGACTACAGCCAGCTCAAGAAGACGATCTGTATCAATATTTTGGATTTTGCCTTTCTGCCGCTAACCCATTTTCACCATTCGTTTCAGCTATACGAAGATATGGAGAGACAATACAGGCTCACTGACCTGATCGAGCTGCACTTTATCGAGTGCCCGAAGTTTCGGGCCGGGCCGTATCGCCGCGAGGATCCGCTGCATCGCTGGCTGCGGTTTTTGGACGAACGGACGACCCCAGAACAGTTGGAGGAGTTGATCGAGATGGATCCGACGATTCGAAACGCCGAAGAGCGCCTGTCCCACCTGAGCGAGGACGACATGACCAGAATGCTGTACGAAGCGCGGGAAAAGGCGCAGCGGGATCGGATCAGCTTCATCAAAGACGCTCGGGAGGAAGGATGGGAAGAAGGACGCGAAGCCGGAATCGTCGAAGTTGCTCGCCGTATGCTAAATGAGGGCGCCGACGTCGCGCTCGTTAGTCGGCTAACGGGAATGCCGACGGAAAGCGTTCGGACGCTCGCAGAACAGAACGAACGCTAAATAAAGCGAAAGGGGCCGCTCACCGCGGCCCCTTTCGCTTTATTCTAATTCGCCGCCGCGATCTGCTTGCTCCGCAGCTGCCCGCACGCCGCATCGATGTCGGCGCCGTGCTCCAGCCGTACGCTGACGCTCACGCCGCGCTTCTTGAGCGCGTCGTAGAAGCCCCGTACCGCTTCCTGCTCGCTGCGCTGGTATTGGCCGTGCTCGTCTACCGGATTGTACGGGATGAGGTTCACGTTCACCTGGCTCCGCCGCGCCTCGCCGATCAGATCCGCCAGCTCCTCCGCATGTTCCCTGCGGTCGTTCACGTCGCGCAGCAAGATATACTCCAGCGTAAGCCGCCGGTTCGTCCGCTCCAGGTAATAATCGATCGCCGCCATCAGCTTCGCGATCGGAATCGCGCGATTGATCTTCATGATGCGCGTGCGCAGCTCGTCGTTCGGCGCGTGAAGCGACACGGCCAGGTTCGTCTGCAAGTCCGAATCCGCGAATTCCCGCAGCTTGTTCGCCAGCCCGCTCGTGGAGACGGTGATGTGGCGAGGCCCGATGGCCAGCCCCTTGTGATCCTTCATTACGCGGATGAAATCCGCCATGTTGTCGTAGTTGTCGAAGGGCTCTCCGATGCCCATCACGACGATATGGCTGACGCGCTCTCCGCCGCCTGCGGCGTCGAGATGCGCCTGAACCTGCATGATCTGCTCGGCGATCTCGCCCCCGGACAGATCCCGGCTCTTGGCGAGCAGCCCGCTCGCGCAGAAGCTGCAGCCGATATTGCAGCCGACCTGCGTCGTCACGCAGACGGACAGGCCGAACTTGTGGCGCATGAGCACCGTCTCGATGAGATTGCCGTCGGACAGCCGAAAGAGGAACTTCACGGTTCCGTCCGCGGACTGCTGCTTGACGTGCTCCGTCATGGTCCGCAGCGCGAAGTTCTCTTCGAGCAGCGCGGCCGCCGCAGGTTCGAGCGCGGGGGCCATTCCCGCGAAATCCGCGACGCGGCTCCGGTACAACTGCTCCCACACCCGGTCCGCGCGGGACTTTTTTGAAGCCCCGCTCCGCCAGCCAAGCGGCCAGCTTATCGTAAGGCAAGCCGTATATCGATGGCTTGGTCATTTGCAAATACCTCTCTTCTAGCGGTTCAGCACATTGTCTTCGAGCACCGCGTATTTGTCCCCGTATTCCTTGATAATATGCTGCTCGCCCCAGTTGCACAAGGAGTCGAGTATGGACTTCAGGCTCCACCCGTAAGCGCTGAGCTCGTACTCGACGCGGGGCGGCACTTCGTTATATACGATCCGGTTGACGATGCCGTCGTCCTCCAGCTCGCGCAGCTGCTGCGTGAGCATCTTCTGCGTGATGGCGGGCATGAGCCGCTTGAGCTCGCTCGTGCGCTTCTTGCCGTGCGTCAGATGGCACAGAATGACGCACTTCCATTTGCCGCCGATGACTTCGAGCGTCGCTTCCACGGAGATATTGTATTTTTTGGCCAATGCGATCGATCTCCTTCCGCGTGCCGCAACGGGTACTTTTTAGTACCTATATCACAAAAAAGTACGTACTGTCCATTCGGGCGCCATTCATCCATAATAGCATTCACCGGCCGGGATATCTACTACGGGAGTGATGATCCAATGACGTTAGCCGCCAAGAAAAGCACGGCTGCCCTGCTCGCGCTCGCGGTGAGCGCGTTCGCCATCGGCACGACCGAATTCATCAGCGTCGGGCTGCTGCCCCTCATCGCGGATGATCTTCATATATCCGAATCCATGGCGGGCCTTACGGTCACGCTATACGCACTGGGCGTTATGGCGGGCGCGCCGATCCTGACCTCGCTCGCCGCAGGCGTGCCGCGCAAGACGCTGCTCCTCTGGATCATGGTCGTCTTTATCGCGGGCAACGTCCTCGCCGCCGCTTCCGGAAGCGTCGTCCTGCTGCTCGCCGCCCGCGTACTGTCCGCCTTCGCCCACGGCGTCTTCATGTCCGTCGGCTCGACGATCGCGGCGGATCTCGTGCCGCGGGACCGCAGGGCCAGCGCGATTTCCACGATGTTTTCGGGTCTTACGATCGCGACCGTCACCGGCGTTCCCCTAGGCACGCTGCTCGGGCAGCACCTCGGCTGGCGGGCCGCCTTCGCGGCCATCGCTGCCGTCGGCATCTTAGCTTTCGCCGCCAATCTCGCCCTTGTCCCCTCCGGGCTGCGCGGCGCCGCCCGGACCAAACTGCGCCATCAGCTGCCCCTCCTGGGCAACCGCCGGCTGCTGCTCGCCTTTTCCATCACGGCGCTCGGCTATGGAGGCACGTTCGTCGTCTTTACTTATTTGTCTCCGCTTCTGCGGGATATAACCGGATTCGGCGAATCGTCGATCGCGCTGATCCTGCTCTTCTACGGTATCGCCATCGCGATCGGCAACGTCGTCGGCGGCAAGGCCGCCAACAAACGGCCCGTCCCGGCGCTGCTCGTCATGTTCGCTCTTCAGGCGATCGTGCTGCTCGCGCTGAACTTCGCCGCGCCCTACCGCGCGGCCGGGCTGGCAGTCGTCCTGCTCATGGGCCTCCTCGCCTTCATGAACGTGCCCGGGCTCCAGCTCTTCGTCGTGATGCTGGCGGAGCGGTACGCCAAAAACGCCGTCGACTTCGCTTCGTCGCTCAACATCGCGGCTTTTAACGGGGGGGATCGCGATCGGCGCCTTCTTGGGCGGTATCGTCGTCGACCGGCTTGACGTCGCGCATACGCCTTGGGTCGGCGCCGTCATGGTCGCAGCCGCCGTGCTGCTGACGGCAGTAAGCCTGCGCCTCGAAAAGGCGGAAATCCGCGCCAACAACGACCGTCGAACGCCGGCGGCACCAGTCTCAAACCCATTTTAATCCGCATAGGGGGGATCATTCAGATCATGACGACGCATAATGAGATACAAAATCTTCAAAGCGCATTTCCGCTCGCGAACGGCGTCCGCATGCCGTGGCTCGGCCTCGGCGTGTTCAAGGTGCCGGAGGGCGCCGAGGCGGGGAATGCCGTCAAGGAAGCCATTCGCCAGGGCTACCGCAGCATCGATACGGCCGCGATCTACGATAACGAGACGAGCGTCGGCGTCGGCATTCGCGAGGCGCTCGCCGAGACGGGACTCGCCCGCGAAGCGCTGTTCGTGACGTCGAAGGCGTGGAACGCCGACCTCGGATACGAGGAGACGCTGGCCGCTTACGAAACGAGCCTGCGCAAGCTGGGACTGGACTACTTGGATCTCTATCTGATCCATTGGCCGGTCGCGGGGAAATACAAGGACGCTTGGCGCGCCCTCGAAAGGCTGTACGCGGACGGCCGAGTCAGGGCGATCGGCGTGAGCAACTTCCACGTTCATCATCTTGACGACCTGCTGCAAACCGCGACCGTCGTACCGATGGTCGATCAGGTCGAGCTGCATCCGCGGCTGCAGCAGCCGGAGCTGCGGGCCTATGCCGCCGAGCGCGGCATTCGGATCGAGGCCTGGTCCCCGCTCATGCAAGGCGGATTGCTGGACGATCCCACGCTGACCGCGATTGCGGGCCGGCACGGCAAATCCGTCGCCCAGGTGATCCTTCGCTGGGATCTCGAGATCGGCGTGGCGACCATCCCCAAGTCGACCCGCGCGCAGCGGATCGCCGAGAACGCCGACGTCTTCGGCTTCTCGCTGACCAAGGAGGATCATCGCCTGATCGCCGCGATGGATCTCGGCCGGCGGGTCGGCCCAGATCCCGACAACTTCGATTTTTAAGCAAACAAACGGCGCCGCTTCCCTTCCGGGAGCGGCGCCGTCTTCGATTTGCCTCGGTCAGGCGAGCGCCGATCTGCCCAATCCCCGCTCCCACAACGCCGAGCCCTCCCGGGTCATATCCGGTTCGGCCTGGCAGGCCCGTTCCCAGGCTTCGACGCAGGCGGGCTCGAAGTGCGTCCCCTTGCTCGCGTTCAGGATCGCCATCGCGTCCTCATGCGACATCGCAGGCCGGTAAGCCCGGTTGCTCGTCAGCGCGTCGTATACATCCGCGACCGCCACGATTCGCGCCATCCGGGGAATCTCTTCGCCGGCCAGGCGATCGGGATAGCCTTCTCCGTTCCACTTTTCGTGATGCGAACGGATGATGCCCAGCTCCTCTTCCATGAACCCTAGGTTTCTGCACATCTCGTATCCTCTCGCCGGATGCTCCTCGATGATCGCCCGCTCCTCCGGCGTCAGCCTTCCCGGCTTGTTCAGCACCGCATCGGGCGTCTCGATCTTGCCGACGTCGTGCACGATCGTACCGCCTACAAGGGCGCGCAGCTGCTCCGGGCGAAGCTGCATTTGCTCGGCGATCTTGAGCGCGTACAAGGTCACGCGGAAATTGTGGCCCGCCGTATATGGATCCTTGCTCTCCGTGGCGAGCATGAGCGCGCGGACGCTCGGCTGCAGCGCATTCGTGATGCGCTCGACCGGGTCGGTCGTGAACAGCCCTTTGATGGCGCCGGCGAGCGAACGCCTGGAAGCGTATTGACGGTAGAGCCCGAACAGGACGACCAGCATCGCCGCCAGCAGCAGGAAGTGATACAGCCACCAGCTGCTGCGCCATACATCGCCCTGCGTCATGATGAGCTGGGCGGCGATCAGCCAAGCCGTGCCGTAAACGATCGCCAGTTCCAGCGGAAAACGCGAATATAGATAAGACCTGTAGTACCGGTAGCCGGTGACGATATTGACGGCGATGACGAACAGCGTCGCCGAGGTGTTCAGCGGATGGACGTCGAGACGGATGAAGTCGACGATCTCGGGGCGCAGCAGGCCGATCAAGCCGACGAGCGCCAGCAGTACGGTCCATAACGGTAAAAGCAGCCGTTCGCGGCAGGACAAAAAAATGGATGAAAGGGTGGTCGGAGCGCCAGGAAGACAGCCAGAGCCAGACGGTGGCGAAGATAACGCTGAGCGGAGCGCTGATCTTCGGCAAAGGCGTGACGCCTATAAGAAAATTAGGCGTAGACAATCCGTGCACCATGAAGAACACGGCCAGCGAAACGAAGGACAACGCGAGGAAGCTGACTTTGATGTTGCGCACGCGCCTGCCGGCGACGGCGACGAACCCGGCCACGACGAGCGCCAGCAGCGCGACCGAGCTGACGATGTAGAAGTGCGCGCCGGGCAGGACGAATATCCCATCCCAGCCGGGATTCCTGCTCAATACGACGAACGCGGCATAAGGAAGAATCGAGGCGGCGAGCGGACCAAGCAGAGAGCGTGCGTTCATCGGTATTTTCTCCATTTCTCCGATCTGGGACATTAGGCCTGTCTCTCTCCATCTTAAATCACGGCGTTCAAAATGAAAATACTAGAAATCGCCGCCGGCGCATTAACCGCCGACGGGGGTCTCCGACCGTTCGTCCAGCCGGCGCGCCGATTCCTCGATCCGGCGAAACGCCTCGACCGCGTCCTGAAGCCTGCGCAAGCTCTCTCCCGCCGAGGACTGCGCCCTTTTCGTCCCGCTGCCGATCTCCGCCATGCGGGCGACGACCGCCTCGACCTCGCTATTCGCCTTTTTGGCGGCTTCCTGGACTTGGCTCGAGAGCTTCCGCACCTCCGAGGCGACGACTTCGAATCCCCGCCCGAACTCGCCCGCGTGAGCCGCCTCGATCGCCGCGTTCAAGGAGAGCAGCTGCGTTTGCCCCGCGATCTCCCGGATGGCGCGTACGATGCCCCGGATCGCGTCGGCCTGGCGTTCAAGCTGGTTCAGCCGCTCGAGATTGTCGAGCGAATCCGCGCGCATGCGTTCGATGGCGGCTTCGATCTCCCCCGCTCTTCGTTACGCCTTCGTCCGCCCGGCCCGACAGATCCTGCGCCATGCGTTTCAGCTCTTCAGCGTGCCGGATCGCCGCTTGCTCGCGAGACGTGATGTCCGTCGCGACCTTGATCACGGCTTCGTAGCGGCCATCCGCCCCCCGTACCGGCATGTACGTCGCCTCCAGCCAAAGCAGGCTCCCGTCTTTGGCCACCCGCTGGATTTTTTCCTGAAAAGTCTTGCCGCTGCGCAGATTCGACCACAGTGCGCGATAAGCGTCGCTCGCCGCGTACGCGGGCGTGCAAAAGCGCCGGTGCGGCATTCCCCGCATCTCCGCCTGGCCGTATCCCAGCGCGTCCGCGAAGTTGCGGTTCGCCCACAGCACAGTGCCTTCCATATCGAATTCGACCATCGCCAAAGACCGTTCCATCGCCCCCAATACAGCCTCCGCGTTTAATACCTGCGTATGGTCCTCGCATTGCGTCCGTTCGCCCATAATGTCCCCTACCGTCCTTTATCGTTTTGTTGTATACTTTTTGTATAGATATTGCTTTTAATTGTACACAACCTATACAAATCAAGCAACAAATAATAGCCTATGTTATACAGATAACGTTCTTTTCCGGATATACTAAAGAATTTTTGTATCATTTATGTATAATGTTGGGTGGAGGTGTGCCATGTACAGCATTCAGAAGGTATCGGACATGCTCGGCATCCCTGGCGTCACGCTTCGCGCCTGGGAAACACGCCACCGCATCGTTAATCCGCTCCGGAGCGCCGGCGGGCATCGTCTGTACAGCGAAGAGGATGTCGCCACGCTCAGAAGCGTCAAGCGTCTGATGGAGGAGCAAGGTCTGAAGATCGGGGAGATCGCATACCAGCTCAAACAAGAAAAACAATTAGATACGGCGGACCCCCATTCCGGCGCAACCCGCCCCTCTTTCTTTAGCACGCCCGAGGAGGCGCGATCCGTCCGGATCGATACGCATATCGCGGAGCGCTTGTATCCCGCGCTGGTCGCCTTCAATACCGAGGAGGCCAATCAGGCCATCGACCTCGCCATGTCCCTTTACGGCTACGAAAAAACGTTCCATCGCATTCTCGCTCCGCTCCTCGTCCGGATCGGAACCGACTGGGAAGCGGGCAAAATCGCCGTGGCCCAGGAGCATTTCGCCTCGCAGCTCATCTTGCAGCGATTCATGCAAGTGTTCCGGTCGCTGCCGGTCGACCCCAACATGCCCAGCGCAGTCGCCTTCTGCCCGCCCGGCGAGCACCATCAACTCGGGCTGCTGCTGTTCAGCCTCTTTCTGCGCAAGCGGGGCGTCGACGTCATCTATCTGGGCCCGGATACGCCCTATGAGGGGCTCGGCCAGCTAATCGAAATGAAGGATGTGCGGGCGGCGGCGATATCCGTCACCGATCCGGCGCATATCGCACCGCTCTCCGATTGGCTGGATCGGACGACCAGCCAGTATCCAGGGCTTCGCGTCCTGCTCGGCGGCCCCGGCTTCGGTCCGCAGAGCGCCGACAGACGGCAGTGGGACCGCGTCAGCTACGAAGACGGCGTCGACTGGGAGACATGGTGCCTCGCCGCTTTCACACCTAGGCAATAAGGCCCAACCGCGCATGAACTTTTGCCCTGCAATTGACGGATCATACAGGAGTTTGAATCATACTGTCGAATTTTAGTTGGTAACAGGCAATTTTTCCCGCGGCGGCTCTTTCCAGCGAATGCGGCATGTAAAATGAGGTGCAATATGAAAGCGGTTCGCTTAATCGCAGCGTTGGCGTATGCAGTCGCCATCGCCGCGCTGTTTATTATAGGGCCGAATACGAGTTGGGCGGCGGCGCCGGAAGCGAAAATCGACCATTGGCAGGTCATGTGGATCCCCGACGGCACGCAGCCGGGCGTCTCGCCGCCCGAAGGCGGACGATGGATCGATGCGGAGGCGGGTACGCCGCTGGTCGATCTGCCGGCCGATGCCCAAGGCGCATGGATTCGCCTGCGGGTGCCGCCGACGGACGGCTGGCAGCAGCCCGGATTGCTGATTCCGCGATTGTACGGACTGGAGCTGGCCGCGTTCAAAGAGGGCGATCTGCTCTTCGAGTCCAAGCGCGATTTCGATTTTCAGCTGAACCGGCTGCTGCTGCCTCTCGGCTCCTACGACCAAGCGTCGAACATCGACGTCCGCATCCTCACGACGGGGACGCGCGCGGGGTTCATCACGAACGCCCGCGTCGGCGAGTTCGCTCCGCTTGAGGAGAGCTATATCCGGAGAGAGCTGCCCGATCTGATGCTGGGAGGCTCGATCTCCTTCCTGGCGTTGATTATGCTGATCTGCTCGAGCTATCTGAATCGCCGGCAGCGAAGCTCCTGGATCTCCCTTTGCCTGATCGCGCTGACCATCGGCACGCTGATATCGGTCTATTCTCCGATGCTGTATATCTATTACAAGTCGTATGCCAATCTCTTTTTATCGCTATTCGACCTGTCGATGTTCGTACTCTTCCCCGCGCTTAGCTATTACGTCGACGAGGTGCTGGGAAGTCGTTTCCGCTTCTTTACGAGATTCCGCAAAGGGCAGGCGGCCTTTTCCATCTTCGGCATCGCCGCGTTTATCGTCTACAAGCTGACCGACGGACGCTTCTATGACCAATACTATGTGATCTCCATCGTGGTGCAAGGATCTATCATCCTCGTGCAGATGCTTCTGATCGCGGGATTGTCCGTCGCGTACGGCATCAAGGGAGACAGGAATGCGCTTTTCCTGTCTGCAGGGCTCTTTTTTGCTGGCATTGTCGGGCGCGGTAGATCTGACGCTCTATTATTCGAGCGGGAAGAGCTACGTGCTGTTTCTCTGGAAAATCGGCGTCATCCTTTTCATCGTCACGCTCGTCATCATTCTCGCCCGTCGAATATCGGCGGATTACAGGATGCTGCTCTCTTATTCCAAGCGGCTCGAGCTGTTCAACCACCGACTGGAGCGTACGGAGAAACTGAAGATTATCAGCGATTTGGCGGCATCGGTCGCACACGAGGTTCGTAATCCGCTTCAGGTTACGCGAGGCTTCCTGCAGCTATTGGCGGGGCGAGGGGACAACGAAAGCAAAAAGCACTTCAATATCGCCGTCAGCGAGCTCGACCGCGCCTCGGGCATCATCACCGACTTCCTGACGTTCGCCAAGCCGGAGCTCGAAACCGTGTCTCGCTTGAATCTGGCGGACGAGCTGGGACAGCTGGAGGTCATCATCGCACCGCATGCGGCCATGCATGGCGGGAGGCTACAGATCAACGCAGATCCGGAACTGAACGTCATCGGCAGCTCGTCCAAGTTCAAACAGGCGCTCATCAATCTGCTGAAAAACAGCATCGAGGCATTCAAAGGCGATGGGAATATCGAGATCAACGCCTATGAGGAAGAGGGCGAAGCGATCGTATGGATCAAGGATAACGGCGAAGGGATGGACGAGGCGCAGATCGCGAAGCTGGGCGTTCCCTATTTTTCAACGAAATCCAAAGGGACCGGGCTCGGCACGATGGTGACGTTCAGAATCATCGAGGTCATGAAGGGAACGATCGAGTTCAAGAGCAAGAAGGGCGAGGGAACCGAGGTAATCATCCGGCTCCCTCTTGCTGACGAGACCGCCTCGCTCGAGACGGCTGCCGCAGCCTCACCACACGAGTTGTAAGTTATTAGGTCCGTCCGCAACGTCTTCGGGATTCGGGGGGGGATGACCAGATAGTAGTGCGAAGCGGTCTCTTCGACGGTCGTCACTTGGATCTCCTGAGGCAGATCGACGCCGAACGCGTCCTTGACCGCGGCCTTAGGGTCGGCCAGCAGCCGTTGCTTGAACGCGGGATCTTCCCATGCTTTTTTGATGACCTGAACTTTGAGCGATTCGAGGGACATGCGATTCACGACCTTTTCATATGTTTGGGTCCATTCACCCATATCCTACCATACGAATAGGCGATTCGTCCCTATAATTCTTTCATTTTTGATAAAAAAATATGAGAATCCGCCACCGCTAGCCAATTTATCCGTCGTATCCCGGGTCGCTTGGACGTCGTTCAAAATGCCCGCCACGATCTCCTGCTGGAACCGAACCAGTCCGGGCGCGACGTTCGGCAGCGCGGACAACCGTTCGCCGTGACCGAGCAAGATGGATGCGAGCTGCTCCAGCGCGCCTTTGCGGTAGATCGCCTGCAGAACCAGCCGCTCTTGCAGCGGTTGATCCTCCGGCAGGGCGAGGCTCTCGCGCCTGACCAAGGTCAGGAAAGCGTTGCTCCGCTCCTCTCCGGGCAGGTCGTCCCGCCAGTCGGCCCAGTCGTCCGCCAGCTGCAAAGACGCGAGCGCCACCTCGACGGCCTCCTCCGCATCGGCAATCTGGTCCTGAAGTCCTGCGGACAGCAGAGTCGCCGCGGCCCCGAGCTTCACCGGGGCCGACTTGCGCGCCAGCGCGCGGAAGTCGCGCGGATCCGCCCGCCGCAGCCCTTCGCCGGAGACGGCGGTTGCCCATTCGGCCAGATACGTCCGGTAGTAAGCCCAAAGGGGGGAATCCGGCGCATAATGACGGCCGTAACGCTCCATAAACAGCGCATGCAGCAGCTGGCCGGCCGCTAAGGCGCGCTTGTCTTCCAGGCCGGCCTCCCCGCCGTCCATCACGTCGTCGAGCAGAAAAAAATGCAGCATCGCATAGACGTTGCCTACCGCCAGATCGCGGCACAACGCGGGGTTGGCTCCCGTCCGCTCGCCGATCCACGACGGCAGCAAAAAAGCGATAAAGTTGGATTTGCGGTCCCGCCCCGTCGGATCGGCCCGCATAACGAGCCCGCGGACCAAAGCACCCAGCGGCTCGGGGTATGCAACCGCTCCCGCCGCGGCTTCCGCGAAGACGCCGGCGATCTCGCGAGCGGCATCCTGCGCGGCTTGTACGGTATTCATGAAGAGGCCTCCAATATTGTAGGACACCCCTCCTCCGCAATCGCGTCTGCAGGCATGCGGGACGGGGCGCATATGCTTCTATCATACCGTACGGTAGATTAAAATTCTGTAACCGCGCTCACAAAATTCAGAAATCGTAAGCCGTTTTTCCCATGCCGATCGCCCCTTCGCGCAGGACTGACGACGCACCTGCAAACGAACGACGAAGAAGCCGTTCATCCCCGCCCGTCCTGCTCTTCAAGGCTGCCGACGCGATCCCGGCGCACGTATCCCGGCTCGAGCTCCGCCGGCTCGCAGCCCGGGGGCATCTCGACGCGCGCAAGCGTCAGGGGCCCGGCGATCAGGATCAGATTGTCCCCCGCCTCGCCGCCCGGCGCTGCGGCCGATATCGCGGCCGCGTAAGGGAAAACCGCCTGCAGCGTCGCCAGCATCGAGGCGACCCGCCTGTCCCCCTTGCCGCGGTCGATGACGTTCAGCAGCATCGCGCCTCCGTCCCGCAGCCGATCCCGCGCCAAGCCGTAAAACTCCAACGTCGCCAAATGCGGCGGCGTTCCTTCGGCGGTAAAGGCGTCGACGACCACATAGTCGAAGCTGCCCGCCTCCGTCCCGGCGAGCAGCGCGCGCCCGTCGCCGATGGCGACGTTCCCGTGCCGGCAGCCGAAGTAGACGCGGCTCCATTCCGCGACCAGGGCGTCGAGCTCCGCCGCCTGGATTTTCTCGCTTCCGTAATGCCTCGCGATCGTCCCCGCCCCGTGCCCGATGACGAACGCCCGCCCGAAGGACGGACGGATCGCGTCCATGAGACGGATTAATGCACGCTGATAGGCCAGCACGACGCGCGAAGGATCTCTCAGGTCGATCGCTCCCTGGACGGCCCCGTCCGCGAATTGCAGGATGCGGAATCGGCCGAGTTCGCCGTATAGCGCGGTCGTATCGTAGATCCTCAGCTCTCCGTGCGTTCCCTTCTCATGCGCGATCAATTGCATGGCCGACTGCCTCCCTCTCGTTCTCTTGCAGCCTAAGCGGCGTGTTATTCATTTTATTTTAAGGCTGGCGGCTTATAATAACCGGCATACATCCGACAATCGAAGGTCAGTGACATCATGAGCTGGTATTCGCAATTCCCGCCGCTCCGTACGGAGCGCCTGCTGCTGCGCCAGGTAACGTCCGAGGACGCGGAGGATCTGTACGCGCTGAGCGCGGATCCGCTGGTCACCAGCCTGCAGGATTGGCACGGCCCCGCCTCCGTAAACGAGACGGAGGCGATCATCGAGGGCTGGCGCCAGGGCTTCGCGGACAAACGCGTGATCGCTTGGGGCGTCACGCTGCTGGGACGCCGGCCGCTGATCGGCACGGTGACCCTGATGCCGATGCGGGGCAGCTTCGAGGACGTGCCGCGGTTTCCGCTGGCGCTGGGGTACGATCTGAAGCCGCGCTTCTGGAATCGCGGCATCGCGTCCGAGGCGGTGCGCGCCGTACTCGACTTCAGCCGCGCGCGCATCGGCCCGCACCGGATCCAGGCAGAGGTGCATCCGGACAATGCCGCGTCCTTGAAGGTGCTTACAAAGCTCGGCTTCCAGGAGGAAGGCCTGCTGAGACACTATCTGATGCATGAGGCGACACGGCAATTCATGGACGTCCTGATGCTCGCCTTGCTGTTCAACTGAAGTCGAGGGAAACCGCGGGAGGCCACTGCGCCTACTGGTCCCAGACTGCGATCAGGATGCGGTTGACGGCCCAGACGCCGAGCAGCGCGGCCGCGCTTGCCGGGCGCCCGGACGCATGCAAGGCAGCCGCGGCAACGCCGAACACCGCTAGCTCGATCGCCAGCTTCAAGCCGGCGTTCAGCACAACCGAAGCCTTGGGCGACAGGAATGCGCCCCAGACGACGGCCGCCGCGGCCGGCGCGCCGATGCCGAGCGTCCAGCAAAGCGCGGGTGCCGCGTCCGTTTTGAATCCCCAATAGCCCAATGCGGCGAGCATCGCCAGTTCGAGCGCGAACCGGAGTCCCAGGTTCGCCGCCTTCATCGCTTCCATCATACCGTCGCCGCCCCCTTCACCACAATTACTAATATCATTAGTTTTAATTTTACTAATGTTATTAGTTAAGTCAACCGCTAAATAATAAAGCCCGGCGGCAAGAGACGATTCGCTCATCGCCGGGCTTTGGCGCTGTCCGTTAGCTCACAAGCCAGGGGTCGCGTCGAACGTTCTGCCGCAGGAGGAGCAGAACTTCGCCTCGAGCGGCGCCGTCTTGCCGCAGACGCATTCCTTTTCGTCGGAGAGGGCGTTGATCTGCGCCTTGTTCTCCTGGATCTCATGCTCGAGCGCGAGGATCCGATCGTACTTGGGCTGCAGCTCGTGAATCCCGACCTCTGCGCGCCGGCCGACGGCAGCCTCGAACACCAACTGGCCGATCTGCTGCTGGAGCTCTTCGATTTCTTTTCTTTTCGAGCTGTTTTGAAGCTTGAGGCGATTTACGTCGACCAGAACCTTGGCTTTGTTGCCCGCGTCGTTCAGCCCGGATTTGACTTTGTCCAGAAATCCCATCGTCACGGCCTCCTTTAATCTCGCTCGGACTTTTGTCCACTGGTGCCAGTATACTATATTTATGGGACGACGAGACGACATATGCCTCGCGGAGCATGCGCGATAACGACGATTCCCGCGCGGCTTCGCGGCCCGGGGACATCGTTCGCCGATTCCGCTAGGCCTCCGGCGTTCTTCCTGATAAACTCAGTATAAAGAGGGAGGAGGAACTTCTTTGGAGCATGCATTCGCGAACCCGTCCTTGCCTTATGAACAACTTTATTATCATTCGCCGATCGGCACGGCGTTCCTCTCCCCGGACGCGGCCGCCTGGGTAGGCGCCAATCCGTCGTTTTGCGGGATGCTCGGGTACGGCGAAGAAGAGCTGAGGAGCTTGCCTTATTCGCAATTGGCGGTTTCCGCCGCCAGCGAGCGCGCGGAGCGCCTCGCGCCCCTGCTGGCCGGCAGCCTGCCGAGCCTGGCGTTAACCGAGACCTTCGCGCGCAAAGACGGATCGCCCGTCGCCGCCCGCCTCCATTTGATTCCGATTCGAAGCGGGGGGTATCGTTCAAGTCATCGCGGTCCAGGTGACGGAGCTCATCCCGGCCGCGCCCGCCGATTCGCTGTCCGAGGAGACGATCCTGCGGCTCGTGCTCGATCACGCGCAGGACCTGATCACCGTCTCTACGCCCGACGGCATCACCCGTTACGTGTCGCCGGCGATTCAATCGATACTGGGCTACGAACCGGCCGAGCTCATCGGACGCAACAATATGGCGCTGTACCATCCGGACGACGTCAGGAAGCTGCAGACGCAGACCTTCCGCGACGTCGACGTGTTCGAATGCCGGGTGCGCCACCGTGACGGACATTTTCTCTGGTTCGAGACGACGTTCGAGGTGCTGCGGACCGCAAACGGCGAGTTGGACAAGATCGTCGGCATCGGGCGCGACGTCACCGCGCGCAAGAAGTTCGAGGAAAATCTGGCCGAGGCGCAGCGTCTCGCGCGCATCGGCTCGTGGGACTGGGAGGTCGCAGGCGGCCGGTTCTCTTGCTCCGACGAGATGCATCGCATGTTCGAGGGCCGGATCGACCGGCATCGAATCGATTTAGAGGCTTTTTTCGCCTGCCTGCACGCGGGCGACCGAGACCGCATTCAGGCGAACTTGCAGGAAGCGCTTAAAGGCGGCTTTCGCGAGGCGGACTTCCGCATCGTGACCGAGGGCGGGGAGACGCGTCTGATCCATGCCCGGATCCAGTCGATTCTTATGCCGGATACCGGCGAAGTCGAACGCTTGCTCGGCACGGTGCAGGACATCACCGAGCGCAGGCAGATGGAAGAGCAGCTCCGGGAGAGCGAACAGCGCTACAAGTCTCTGTTCGACTACAATCCGTCGAGCGTGTATTCGTTCGACCTGGAGGGCAACTTCACTTCGCTCAACGGGAGCCTGGAGAAAATGCTCGGGTACACGCGCGAGGAACTGATGCCGGGTTCGTTCGTCCACCTCGTGTACCCGCCGGACCTGCCGCGCACGCAAGCCAACTTCAATCGCGCCGCGCAGGGCGTGCCGCATAGCTACGAAGCCGTCGTCCTTCATAAGAACGGCTCGCTGCTCGACCTGAGCGTCACGAACGTGCCGATCTTCGTGGACGACCGCGTAGTAGGCGTCTTCGGCATCGCCTCCGACATCACCGAGCGCAAGCGCCACATGGAGCAGATCCAGAAGCTCAGCGACGAGCACGCGCTCATCCTGAGCTCGGTATCCGAAGGCATCTTCGGCGTCGACCGGGAAGGCCGGGGGGATCTTCTCAATCCGCCCGGCGCCCGCATGCTGGGCTGCGAGCCCGGGCTGTTCGCAGGACGACCGTACCAGGAATCGGTCCACCATACCCGCGCGGACGGCAGCCGCTATGCCGAGGGCAAGTCCCTCATCCACCAGACGATTGAGGACGGGCAGCCGCGCGCGGCGCGGGAGGAAGTGTTTTGGCGGACGGACGGTTCGAGCTTCCTCGCCGATTACCGCGTGACGCCGATCGCGGACGGCGGCGAGATCCGCGGCGCCGTCGTCGTGTGGCGGGATATCACGAGCGAGGTCGAGGTGCTGAAGGCCAAAGAATCCGCCGAGCGCGCGGACCACGCCAAGTCGGAGTTTCTGGCGATCATGAGCCATGAGCTGCGGACGCCGATGAACGGCATCATGGGCATGACCGACCTGCTGCTCGACACCCCGCTCTCGGAGACGCAGCGCGAATACGCGGACATCGTCATGCAGAGCAGCCGCAACCTGCTGCGCATCCTGAACGACATTCTGGACTTCAGCAAGATCGAGGCCGGCAAGCTCGATCTCGAATGCGAGCCCGTCAACCCCGCCCAGTTGCTCGATTCCGTGCGCGAGCTGTTCGCGGTCAAAGCCGACGCGAAAGGCATTGCGCTCGACATGCGCATAGAAGATGGGGTCCCGGACACCTTCGGCGGCGACGCCGCCCGCATCCGGCAGGTGCTCGTCAATCTGGTCGGCAACGCGATCAAATTCACCGACGCGGGCAGCGTCACCGTCAGGCTGCTCCGGGCGCCGAACGAGCCCGTCGCGTCGGACATGCTCGCGTTCGAGGTGTCGGATACGGGGATCGGCATCCCGGCGGACAAGCTGGACCGCTTATTCCAATCCTTCTCGCAGCTTCACCCGGGAATCAACCGCAAGTACGGCGGCACCGGCCTCGGCCTTGCCATCTGCAAGCGTCTTGTCGAACTGATGGGCGGCCGCATCGAAGCCCGCAGCGAGGAAGGCGCCGGCTCCCTCTTCCGGTTCACGCTGCTCGCTTCGTGCAATTCCGAGCAGCGCTAGGCGCAGGCGAAGATCGGATTAAAGCGGCAGATCCCTCCGTTTGAATACCAGTATGGCGGCCCCGAAGGAGACTAACCCGATCGCCGCGAGCAGCGCGAAGCCGAGCGCGGGGGAATGCCTCGCCGCCGACGATGTCGCCCGGCCGGTAAAGGGAGAAGATCGAGAGGCCGCGCATCCAGGCGATGCCGTCGCCGAGCTTGCCCAGCAGGTCGAGGCTGTAAAATCCGAAGACGATCGCGCCCGAGAGGCCGAGCGCCCGCTTCTCGTCGCTTGACGCGGCAGAGACGAGAAACGCGATGCCTGCGACTGCGAAGAACATCAAGAAGGCGGCGGCGTTGAGCAGGACGAAGCGACCGCCGTCGAACGCGTAGCGATCTCCAAGCAGCCATGCCTTGCCGGCAAAACCCGCGAGCGTCGTCGCGCCCAGGATGAGCAGCAGGCCGGAGACCAGCACGCAGGCCTGGGTAAGCGCGATCCGGACCCGCGTCGTCGGCGTCGACAGCAGATAGGCCATAGAGCCCCGGTCGATCATCCGCGCCATGAGCTGCGTCGAGAGCTGCACGCTGACGATCGCGAGGATGAGCACGAGAATGAGGCCGTAATATTCGCCGGAGATGAAGGCCTCGGCGCTGTCGAACCCGTTCAAGCTGAAGGCTCTGCCCACGCCCTCCGGCATCGTCGCGACGATGTCGTCGAGGGCTTCCGTGTTTTTGGCGATGCCCGGGTACAGCCAGAACATGAGGAAAATGTAGAAAGCGGAGCCGAAGGCATAGTTCAGGAATCCCTTCAGGTTGACCCGCATCATCTGTTTGTACAATGCCGCGCTCATGCCCCCGCCCCCTTTCGGTCATAGTAATCCATGAAGATATCCTCGAGATTTTGCGTGAAAAGGTCGATATTGCGGACGCGCCGCTTCGACGTCTCCTCCGCGAACCGCCCGTAGTCCCCCTTCACCGCCACGCGCACGCGATTGCCGTCCATCCACTCCACGCTTAAGCCCGACGCCGCGAAGGCAGCCGCCTCGTCCGCGGTGTCGAAGGTCACCTCGAACAGCTTGCGCTGCATGCGCTGCAGCTCGTGAATATCCGCGATCGTCACGATCGCGCCGTCTTTGATGATCGCCGCCCGGTCGCACGTACGCTCGATCTCGGGAAAGCTGTGCGAAGACATGAGGAGCGTCTTGCCCCTGGCCTTCTCCTCCAGCACGAGCTCGACGAACGCCTTCTGCATGAGCGGATCGAGTCCCGACGTCGGCTCGTCCAGGATGACCACCTCGGGGTCGTGCATGAACGCCGCGACGATGCCCACCTTCTGCTTCATGCCCTTGGACATCTTGCGGATGGGCGTATCCGCGTCGAATTGCAGCCGCTCGATCAGCCGCTCCCTTCTCTCCCGGTCTCGCACCCGCTGCATGCCGGACAGAAATTCGAGGAACTCGCGCCCGGTCATCCCTTCGATGAAGGCGATCTCTCCCGGCAAATAACCGACTCCCGACTGCACCTCGCCCTGCCGCTTCCAAGTGTCCATGCCGTTTAGGATCGCGCGTCCGCGATCCGGCTTCATGAAGCCCATGATATGCCGGATCGTCGTCGATTTGCCCGCGCCGTTCGGTCCCAGAAACCCGAACACCTCTCCCCGCCGAACCGAGAAGGATACGTCCCGGATGCCTTTCCCGCTCTTAAAGGTCTTCGTCAGATGCTCCAACGTCAGCATAACGGCGCCTCCAGTCGATAGTTATGAAATTTTTATATAATTATATTTCATATGTTATACTAGAGCCCGAAGATGACTGCGTCAACAATTTTATGAAATATATTATATATTTTATTTCACCATTTTGTCCGAGTCTGCGGAAAAGGGAGCGGCATTCGCATGAACGGGTTCGAGAAAAGAGCGCAGCAGATCAAAGAAAGAATTCGCGTCGCGACGCTGGAAATATTGCGGGAAGCGGGTCCCGGCAAGCTGCGCATCGCCGATCTGTCCAAGCGGGCGGGCGTATCGCAGGTTACGATCTACAACTACTTCGGCAGCAAGGAAGGGCTGGTCCGCGACGCGTTCAAATCGTACATGGACCGCGCGGTCGAGTCGTTCGAGGCTTATATGCGCGAAGGTCATTCGATGCGCGAGCAGATTGCCCATATCCTGCAGTTGGAGAAGGATTCGTACCGCGACTTCCCGCCGGGCCTGATCAAGGAGATGCTGGCGGAGGACGCGGAACTGGCCGCCTATATCGAGACGGTGTACAAGGAAAAGACGGTCCCTTGGACCGTCCGCATGATCGAAGAAGGCAAAGCCTCCGGCGAGATCTCGGCGCGCGTCAGCGCGGAGCACGTACTGGCCTTTATTCAGCTGTACATGAACCAGTATCGAACGCTGCTCGAGATGGCGGAACGCAGCGCGGACAAGGACGGATTTCTGGAGGGCATGGTCCATATGTTCTTCTACGGAATTTGCGGGAAGGAATAGCGCGCGTCGCCAGGGACAGGACCGATTGACGAATCGCCCTCCGTTAACGGATGATACTCCTATTGATCCATTCGGTTGACGCAAGGTTAGGAAGGAGCCGGTCGGGATGAATCCCGTGAAAGTTATGATCGTGGACGACGAAGTGCTGGCGATCGAGCATCTGAAAAGCCTCGTCTCCTGGGAAGCGCTCGGCTACGAGATCGTCTGCACGGCGACGCGCCCGGCGCAGGTGCCCGAGCTGGCCCGCAAGCATCGCCCCGACCTCGTCCTCATGGACATCGTCATGCCCGGCCAAGACGGACTGGCGCTCAGCAAGACGCTGCTCGCGGAAGGTACGGCGCTGAAAATCGTGCTGCTGACCTCATACAAGGAATTCGAGTACGCGAAGGAGGCCGTCCGGCTCGGCGTCGCCAGCTATTGGGTGAAGCACGAGATGGACGCCGATACCTTCAGCCGCGAGCTGGGCGGTATGCGCGAGGAGATCGTTCAAGCCCGCAGCGCGCTGCGCAGCGGACGGGATCGGCTGCTGGTCGACTGGCTCGGCGGGCGGGAGCTGTCCGACGCCGGCTGGCGGACGGCGACCGACGGGCGGTGCGACGGCTTCGACCGCTGGCAGCTCGTCGTCCTCCGCCCCGACCGGCCGCCGTTCTCGCTGCCCGGGATGCCGGCGCCTCCGCCGCTGCCCGACGCCTGGCCCGCTTCGGACGAACCCGGCCTGCTGGCGGCCCTCCCCCTTCCTGGAGGAGTACTTCGTGCTCCTCTACGGGGACGTCGCCGCCCGCGGCGAAGGACGCCTTCGCGAGACGGCCGAAGCGCGGGCGGCCGAGGCGGCGGCCGCCCTGACGCGCCTCGCCGGCGGCACGGTCTCGGCCGCGAGCGCCTACGGGCTGGCAGACCGCGACGCGGTGCCCGGCCGGCTCGCCGAAGGCATGAGACGGCTTGGGCTTGCCGTTTATCACGGGCCGCGGCAGCTGTTCAGGCTGAACGAGCCGCCGCCCGAGGCGGCTGCGGCCGCTGCCGGCCCCTTCGACTGGAGCGCGGGGCTTGCCGCCGTGCGGGGAAGGCTGCAGGAGGGGCGGTATGCGGAGGCTGCGCTCGGACTGCCCGGCCTGTTCGCGCAGGCGCGCGCCGCGATGGACGTCCCCGGCCTGTCCGAGCTGTGCCGCCAGCTCGCATCCGCGATCGCCGGCTGTCGCGCGCAGCTCGGCCTATCCGACTCGGCCGAGCCGCAGGATGCCGGGGGCTGGACGTCGCTGGCCGCGATCGAGGCCGCGTTCGCGGAGCGGATCGCCGCGCTCGAAGCGGCGGCCGGCGCGCCGGCCGCCTCGCGCAAAGTTCGCGCGGCCATCGCTTACCTGGAGCGGCACTACGCCGATCCGGATATCGGCGCCGATGCCGTGGCCGGCCATCTGGGCATCAGCCGCGACCATCTCCGCCACGTCTTCAAGGAGGAGACCGGCCATACGGTGCTCGACCGCCTGACCGAGATCCGCATGGCGCAGGCGAAGCGGCTACTAGCGGATGGCACGCTTAAGATCTACGAGATCGCGGAGCGCGTCGGCTACCGCAACGGCCAGTATTTCAGTCAGGTCTTCCGCAAGCAGACGGGCATGAATCCGAACGAATACACGGAGAAACGCAGGTGAGCGCCGCATGCGCATGAAGATCCGCACCAAGATCATGGCGAGCGCCGCGCTTGTCGTCTCGTTGTCGCTCGCCGTGAGCGGCTTCTTTATTTACGACTATGCCCGGGATATCATCCGCGATCAATCGATTAAGGACAGCCGGACGAAGCTCGCGCAGATTTCTTTCCAGCTGGGCAAGATCCAGGAGCAGGTCGCCAAGACGGCCGAATACATCGTGTCCGACGAGGAGATCACGGACCAGATCTACGGGCAGCCGGGCGACAGCATCGAATCCGAATATTTCCGCAAGCAGGCGGTTCAGGAGAAGCTGGGCCGGTTCGTCGCGCTCGGCAACTTCATCCTGAACGTGCTGATCGTGCCGCCAAGCGGAGAGACGTACTCCAACTTCAGCGGCTACGAGGACTATTTCGCCGACTATCTGAAGCAGGACTGGTTCGTAAAGCTGAAGGACGAGCGAAGCGCCTACAGCGAGCCGCATTCGTTTTTTTACATCAGCGGGAAGCGGCAGGTCGTCAGCTACGTGCTGAAGTACCGGCCGATCGGCGTCAACGCGTCCGCGGACAGCTACCTCGTCGTCGACGTCGCCTACTCGGAGCTGTCCAACGTCTTCCTCCAGACCGCGCGGGACTTCGAGCAGATCGAGCTGTACTCCGGCCAGGGCGCGCTGCTGTATGCCGCGAACGAGGAGCTGCCGGCGGCGGACCGCGCATTCATGGCGCGCGCGCTCGGCCCGGATGCAGACTACGCCGAGGACGACAATCGCATTGCGCTCGCCGACGACGGCATGAACTACGGCTGGCGCCAGACGGCGCTGCTCTCCAAGCAGACGCTTTTCGAAAAAATCAACCGGATCTTCTACTTCTACGTCCTCATCATCCTCTGCGGCATCGTCGCGTCGACGGTCGTCATGCTCCCGATCATCGTGGGTCTCACCCGCCCGCTCATCCGCCTGACGAACGCGATGAAGCGCGTAGCCGTCGGCGATCTCGGTACGACGGTCGACATCCGCAGCGGCGACGAGCTGGAGATTCTGGGCGGCGGCTTCAACCGGATGGTCGGCGACCTGAAGGAGACGATCCAGGCCTCGGTCCGCAGCGAAGCCGACAAAAGGCAGATGCAGATCGACCTGCTCATGGCGCAAATCAATCCCCACTTTTTGTACAATGCGCTCAATACGGTCATCTATCTGTCCCATGCCGGGCGAAGCGCGGAAGCCGCGGAGGTGACCCAGGCGCTCATCGCCATTTTGCAGGATACGATCAAGACGGGCGAAGGCGCGGTGCGGGCGCCGCTCGCAGACGAGAAGCGCATCGTGGACAAATACGCGGTGATCCAGCAGACCCGCTATCCCGGCCGCTTCCGACTGGTCTGGGAAGTCGAAGACGGCCTGCTCTCCCGCTCGGTCCCCCGGATGGCGCTGCAGCCGCTCGTAGAAAACGCGATTTTGCACGGCATCGTCCCCTCCGACGCGGACACCGGCACGATCGCGCTGCGCGCTTACCGGGACGGTCCCGACCTCTGCCTCGAGGTGGAGGACGACGGCCTCGGGATGACGCTGCCGGCTGCCGGCTGGCTGCCGCGCGGCGGCGCCGGCCATGAGCGGACGCGCGGCATCGGCCTGTCCAACATCCAGGAGCGGCTTCGCTCGCACTTCGGCGCGCGGGCGCGGCTCGAGGTCGAGAGCGAGCCGGGTCGCGGCACGCTCGCCCGCATCCGGCTGCCCTGGACGGAGCCGGGCTGACGGGATGCGGTGCGGTGCGATACGATGAGATGCAGCGCCGGGCCATTTTGCGCTTATCGGCACCTTTCCGAGCGTCGCAGATGCGGCGTTAGTGCCCATTTGCGTTCATCGGCATGGGGTTACGCGGTTTTCCCGGGCAACTCCACTGCCCGTTGGCGGTTCCACAGGAGTTGCACGGTTTTTCCGGGTAACTCCGCATCCAGATGGCGGTTCCACAGGAGTTGCACGGTTTTTCCGGGTAACTCCGCATCCAGAGGGCGGTTCCACAGGAATTACGCGGTTTTTCCGTGTAACTCCGCATCCAGATGGCGGTTCCACAGGAGTTGCACGGTTTTTCCGGGTAACTCCGCATCCAGATGGCGGTTCCACAGGAGTTGCACGGTTTTTCCGGGTAACTCCGCATCCAGATGGCGGTTCCACAGGAATTACGCGGTTTTTCCGGGTAACTCCGCATCCAGATGGCGGTTCCACAGGAGTTGCACGGTTTTTCCGGGTAACTCCGCATCCAGAGGGCGGTTCCACAGGAGTTGCACGGTTTTTCCGGGTAACTCCGCATCCAGAGGGCAGTTCCACAGGAGTTGCACGGTTTTTCCGTGTAACTCCGCACCCAGAGGGCGGTTCAACAGGAGTTGCACGGTTTTTCCGTGCAACTCCGCTCCAGTCTGCGGTTTCTAAGTTGAGTCCATATAATTGTGTAAAATGGATGGCCTCTTGAAAATAAGGAGAGCCATGAAATAGAACCTCGTCTAGAATGGAGTTGTCGAGACAACATTCAAGGGAGAGGGCTATTCATGGCTCAGTATCAGATTACACTAGACGAGGCACTATTGCATCAATTGTTTATTGGACAGGCACGTGACGAGGGAGTGGCCAAGCTGCTGGAGACGGTGCTCAACCAGGTGTTGAAGGCGCAAGCAACAGATCAACTGGAGGCCGAACCTTACGAGCGTACGCAAACCCGTCAAGGCCAGCGAAACGGCAGTTATGCGCGAGGATTAACGACACGGGTAGGCAAGCTGCAGCTGGAGGTTCCGAGGTTTCGAGACGGCCAGTTCTCCACAGAGCTATTCGCCCGGTATCAACGTAGTGAGCAGGCGCTGGTGACATCCCTTATGGAGATGGTCGTGAACGGCGTCTCGACGCGGAAGGTTCAGCGGATTACAGAGGAACTTTGCGGTACAACGTTTTCGAAATCCACAGTGAGCGAGCTGTGTAAGCAGTTGGATCCGCTGGTGGAGTCTTGGCGCACGCGTTCCTTGGAGGAAAAGAGCTACCCGTTTGTCATTGTGGACGCCATGTATGTCAAAGTTAGAGAGAACGGTCGGGTGCGCTCCCGTGGCGTGTTAACCGGCTACGGCATCAACGAGCACGGTAACCGTGAGGTGCTTGGAATTTCCATCGACGATACCGAGTCCGAAGCGAGCTGGAGTGCATTCTTTGAGGGCTTGAAGCAGCGTGGACTCCATGGCGTAGACCTGGTCATCAGCGACACGCATGGCGGCCTTGTCCAAGCGATTAAGCATCACTTTCAAGGGGCGACATGGCAAAGGTGTCAGACGCATTTTACGCGAAATATTCTAGATGTCACGCCGAAGGCACTACAATCCGAAATAAAGGCGGCTCTGCGCTCGATATTCGAAGCGCAGAACCTGGAGAGCGCGAGAAGGCTGCTGGAAGAAACGCAAGAGATGTACCAGGAGAAAGCGCCAAAGGCCATGGAGACGCTGGAGCGAGGATTTGACGACGCCACAGCGGTACTGGCATACCCGGAAGAGTACCGGGTAAGAATCCGGACCTCGAACGGCATGGAGCGAGTCAACCGGGAGATCCGTCGGCGAGAATCGGTTATACAGATTTTTCCGAACCGTGAATCGGTTATCCGATTAATCGGTGCCGTGCTCATGGAGCTCGAAGAATTATGGAGCAACAAGCGCTTCATGGACATGACAAGGTACCATGCGTGGCAGAAAGAGCGTGCGAAGAATCAAAAGTAAGCAACAAAATTCGTCGACGAGGATTTTACACATAAATATGGACTTGACCGGTTTCTACTGGAGTTGCACGGTTTTTCCGTGCCACTCCGCTCCAGTCTGCGGTTTCTACTGGCGTTGCACGGTTTTTCCGCGTAACTCCGCTCCAGGCTGCGGTTTCTGCTGGCGTTACGCGGTTTTTCCGTATACACACTGCTCCCCCCGGTGCCCTGCTCCCCCGAACCTCCGGATTTTATACAAAATCGCCGGTTTCCCGCATTATCCGGACAGGCTCCCCCCGGGTTACGATATTCATGCAAGCACTTACAACGAAGTTCTATCGGGGGGTCCATCCAAAGTGAATCACTTGCTCACGAAAAGCCGTACAGCCGGCGCGCTCTCGCTGCTCCTGCTCTCCGGCGCGCTCGCGGCGTGCGGCGGCAACAACAATGAAAACGGCGGCGCCTCGCCGTCCGCTTCGTCTCCAGCGGCCAGCAGCGCTGGCGCCTCGTCTTCCGCGCCCGCGGCGAGCGCCGATCCGACGCAGCTCAGCGGCACGGTCAAGGTATGGGATTGGGACGAAGCGTTCCAGAAAGGCATGATCGCGGAATTCAATAAAAAAGTACCCGAATATCAAGGTTGAAGTGACCGTCGTCAACCCGAACGACTACCTGCAGAAGCTGCAGAGCGGCATCGCCTCCGGCTCGGACGTGCCGGACGTCATCCTCGGCGAATCCGCCTACCGCGGCAAGCTGTTCGATCTCGGCGTGCTCGACAACCTCGAAGGCGCGCCGTACAACTTCGACAAGAGCTCGGTGCTCGACTTCACCGTGCCGTACATCTCCAACGGCAAGGGCGAGGTCATCGCGGTCGACCAGGCGATCACGCCGGCCGGCTTCGCCTACCGCCGCGACCTCGCCAAGCAATACTGGGGAACCGACGACCCTGCCGAGCTGGAAAAGCTGATCTCCTCCTGGGACGACTTCATCGCCAAGGGCAAAGAGCTGAAGGACAAGAGCGGCGGCAAGGTGCTCATGATGCCCGGCCTCGGCGACGCCTTCATCGCATTGAAGGGCCAGAACTTCGCGCCGTACGTGAACGGCACCGAAGTCGACCTGACCGCCAAGGTCAAGGAGCCGCTGAACAAGCTGTTCGAGATGCGCGACGCGGGCATCCTCGGCAAAAACGAGCTGTGGACGCCGGCCTGGTCGGCCTCGATGGCCAAGGGCGAGTTCATGTTCTACCCGATGGCGCCGTGGGGACCGAAGTGGCACATCTCCGCCAACGATCCGGACGGCAAGGGACGCTGGGGTCTCGTCAAGGCGCCGGAGGGCGGCTTCACGCGAGGCGGCACCGCCGTCGGCATTTATAAAGACAGCAAAAACAAGGAAGCGGCCTGGGCGTTCGTGCAGTACGCGTACCTGTCGGACGAAGGCTCGGCTTACAACTTCAAGACGTTCGGCAACATGACCGGCTCCAAGTCGTTCTACGAGACGCACAAGGATCTGATCGAAGCCCCGGGACCGTACGACGAATTCTTCGGCGGCCAAAACCTGGCAAAGTATTTCATGGAGAAGATCGTTCCCGACATGAAGGGCGAGCCGCAGTCGAAGTATGACTCGGTCGTGGACGGCGTGTTCAACGCGCTGTACCCGCTCTGGACGAAGGATACGTCGGTCACCGCGGACGCCGCGCTGCAGAAGTTCATCGCAGAAACGAAAAACAAGGCGTCCGACGCGACCGTCAAGTAACCTACAGAATAGAGGGATGAACGTGAACGCGGAACAAAGCCTCGCACCGGCCGCCGCCACCTCCGCCGCATCCCGCAAACGCAGATGGGGGCCACATTTGTGGCCCTATCTTTTCGCGCTGCCGTTTGTGCTGGCTTATGCGGCTTTTCAGCTGTACCCCGTCGTCTACTCCTTCGTGCTGAGCCTGCATGACTGGAACGGCATTAGCGAGAAAACGTATATCGGCTTCAAAAACTACGTCCAGCTATGGACGAACGACCCCTTGTTCATCAAGTCGCTGTGGAACACGCTGATCATGATGCTCATGTTCATTCCCCTTACGCTGATCCTCGGCCTCGTGCTCGCTTACTGGACGTTCCAGCTTACGCGGGGCAAGCGCCTGTTCCAGACGATCAACGTGCTGCCGTACATCACGACGCCCGTCGCGATCGGCTTCATCTTTTCCTACCTGTTCGACTGGCAGACCGGGCTCGTCAACCTGCTGCTGACGAAGTTCGGCTGGCTGCAGGAAGGCTTCTACTGGCTGCAGGACCCTTGGGGCTCGCGCGCGATCATCGCCTTGATGGTCATTTGGCGCAATCTCGGCTACTTCATGATCATCTTCATGGCCGGCATGACGGTCATTCCGCAGGACGTGTACGAGGCGGCCAAAATGGACGGTTCGACGGGCCTGCATACATTTCGCAAGATCACGATGCCGCTGCTTCGCAACATCACCGTATTCCTCGTCGTGACCTCGGTCATCGGCGGGCTGCAGCTGTTCGACGAACCGAAGCTGCTGTACGGCGGCTGGTCGGGTTCCGCGCAGGTCGGCGGACCGGACAACACGGCGCTTACCGTCATTTGGAAATTCGTGGACGAGTCGTTCATTTCCAATACGCGTTTCGGGTACGCCTCTTCGATCGCCTACTCGCTGTTCGTCATCATCGTGTTTTTCTCGATCTTGAGCTACCGCCTGACGGCGCCGAAGGAGGACAAGCGATGAACGCGGCGAAAACGGCCAAAACGCTCATGTGGATCTGTCTCGTCGTCATCTCGGCGCTGTCCCTATTTCCGTTTTACATCATGATCGTCATGGGCACGCACTACAACGAGGACCTGTTCAAGGGTATCCCGATCGCGCCCGGCGGCTATCTGGCCGACAACCTGAAGACGGTCATGTCCGCCGACTTCATGGGCGTTTACCTCAACAGCCTGATCGTGTCCGTCGTGTCCGTCGTCCTGGCGACGCTGACGAGCACGCTCATCGGCTACGCGCTCGCGAAGTTCGAATTCCGCGGACGCAAGGCGCTGCAGACGTTCGTCGTCCTCACGATGATGGTCCCGACGCAGGTCGGCCTGATCGGCTACATCATCGAAATGCGCAACCTCGGCGTCGGCAACACGCTGTGGCCGGTCATCCTCGTGTGGGCGGCGTTCCCGTTCGGCGCGTTTTTCATGGTCCAGTTCATCCGCGACTCGATCCCTAACGACTTGCTGGAGTGCGCGCGCATCGACGGCTGCTCGGAGCCGGGCATCTTCGCCCGCATCGTACTGCCGATCATGAAGCCGGGTCTCGCGACGCTCGCTACGCTCGTCTTCCTGTGGTCGTGGAACAACTACCTGCTCCCGCTCGTGACGATCAACAAGTCGGAGTGGTACACGCTGCCGATCTTCATCTCGAACCTCGGTATCGTCCACCGCACCGACTACGCGGCGCGCATGCTCGCGCTGTCGCTGACGACCGTGCCGGTGCTGATCCTGTTCATTCTGGGGTCGAAAACGTTCATGAAGGGATTGACCGCGGGGGCGGTCAAGGGTTAGGGCAGGCGTCTGCCGCTACACACGTACCGAGTACCTGCGCTATGGCGGCCGGCCGACCGTACTGCGCCGCTTTGCCCGCATGAGGACCCTACCGCTCGACTTCACGCGAAAGGTCGAGGCTGGCCGGCGATAACTGCATTCATGCCGTTATTCGCGCCGGACGGCCTCTTCTTGCGGGCGTACCGGATCGATTATCTGCACATTTGCAGTTATTCTGACCGAGTTTACTTGAAGTTACTTGAAGTTACTGGATGGAACTGAGTGAAGGAGCGATGCAGATGCACGAACGACAGATGAAGCTGGACGGGGAATGGCGGTTCCTGCTCGATCGGGACGGTCGGTACGCGGATGCGCCGCCGCCGGACGCCGCCTTCGGCGAAGGCGTCATCCGGGTGCCCGGCTCCTGGGAGGAGCAGGGCTACGGAGACGAGCCGCCGTACGGCCAGATCGATACGTGGACCAAGGTCCGCGATTACGAAGGCGCGGCGTGGTATCGGACGACGTTTAGCGTCGGGGACGAGGAGCCGGCGGACGTGGTCGGAACTGCGATGGAAGGCGTTGGGAAAGCGAGTGCCGCGGAGGCGGGCGGCCAGGCGAACGCGATGGTCGGCGGAGCGGACGATGGCGCGGATCGATTGTCCGCGGCAGTCTGGATGCTGACGATCGCCGGGGCGCGCTGGACGACGGAGGTGTGGGTTAACGGCGCCTATGCGGGCAGGCAAGACAGCCTGTCCGCACCGCATACGCACCTGTTGGAAGGCCTTATCCGGCAGGGCGACAACGCGCTCGCCATCCGCGTGGACAACCGGATGCGGCTGCCGCTCGCGGACAGCCATATCCATACGCGCCATACGGCCACGGCCTGGGGCGGCATTACGGGTGGCGTGAAGCTCGCGCGCCTCTCCCCCGCGCGGATCGAGGATGTCTCGATCGCGCCCGATCCGGAGGCGGGCCTCTTCCGCTGCCGCGTGTCGGCCGGCGGCGAGATCGCGGCGGGCGACGCCGTCGTCGCGACATTTCGCGCGCCGGACGGGGGGACGTTCCGCGCGGCGGCGACGTTCGTCTCTGCCGGCGACGCAAACGCCGGGCCGGGCGAGAACGGCAGCGCCCGCGAATCGCATGCCTCCGCATCGGCGGAATTCGTCGCCGAGCTGACCTGCGCGCTAGGCGACGCGCCTGCGCTGTGGAGCGACGCCCGGCCGCAGTTGTACGACGCCGAGTTCGTGCTCGTGCGAGACGGCCGGATGCTGGACGGGACGACAAGGCGGCCCGGACTGCGGCGACTCGCTGCCGACGGCAAGCGGCTGCTGTTGAACGGCCGCCCTGTCTGGCTGCGCGGTTACGTCGATTGCTGTATCTTCCCTCTTACGGGCTATCCCGTATGGGACAAGGCGCATTACGTGCGCCAATTCCGCATCGCCAAGTCGTATGGCTTTAATCACGTGCGCCTGCACGGCTGGACAGCCCCGGAGCCTTTCTGGGAAGCCGCCGACGAGGCGGGCATGCTCGTGCAGTCGGAGCTGCCGCATTGGTCGGCGCACTATCAGCCGCGCGGGGCCGAACCGCCCGCCGACGTCGACGCCTTCCTCGAGGCGGAGCTTAGGCGCATCTATGCGCAGTTGAACGCGCATCCGTCCTTCGTCCTGTTCGCGATGGGCAACGAGCTCGTCGAAGACAACGGCCATCCGCGCCTGAACGAACTGGTGAGGCTGGCGCGCGAGCTCGATCAGACGCGGCTGGTCACGGACAACACCGGCTTCGGGCAGCTCCCGGAGCAGGACCGCGAGGGCGACTTCTTCATCCCCTCATTCAACTGGCACGCGCCGCTCAAGACCGAGGAGATCGCGATGCCCGCCACGGACCGCGACTTTTCCGCAGTCGCCAGCCTCAGCGCCAAGCCGGTCATCGGGCATGAGCATGCGCAGTTCGCGATGTACGCTCGCCCAGAGGAGAAGTTCAAGTACACCGGCGTCCTCCGGCCGACTTGGCTCGAGACGATCGAGGAGACGTTAGCGGGCAAAGGACTCGCGGCGCGCATACCCGCGTTCATTGAGGCGACCGGCAGCCATCAGGCTCGGGCGCTTAAGGAAGCGATGGAGCGCGCACGTCGAACGCCGGACGCTGCAGGCGTGCAGCTGCTCGACATCCGCGATTTTCCCGGTCAGGGCCACGCGACGACGGGGCTGCTCGACGTATTTTGGGATAGCAAGGGGACGATCGAGCCGGAGCGCGTGCTGGATTTCAACGGACCGACCGTGCTGCTGATGTCCTGTCGCGGGCGTACGTTGTTCGCCGGGGGAGCGCATGCCCGTCCGCCTCCTCGTCTCCCACTATGGCGAAGCGCCCTTGCTGAAAGGGCGCGTGGCCTGGCGGCTCTCGGCAGGCGACGAGACAATCGGCGCCGGACAGCTGGAAGTCGCGGGATTGCGCGCCGGCGAAGTCGCCGGGATTGGGACGGTGCAGGTCGGATGCGGACCGGATCGCGCTGCCGCCCGCATCGTGCTCGAAGTCCGTTGGGAGAGCGACGATGCAGCATCCGAAGAAGGAACGATCCGCAACGCCTGGTCGTTCTGGTCGTTCCCGCGAACGAAGCCTTCGGACGCCGAAGGGACCGTATGGACCAGCGCGCCGGCACTTAAGACCGTGCTGTACGGCGCGATCCACGAGCCGAACGCGCGCTTCGATCCCCGCCTCGATCCCGCGCGGCGCGGCGTCCGTCTCGCGATCGTCGAACGGCTGACGACCAACGTGCTGCAGCATCTCGTCGCAGGCGGAAGCGTACTGCTGCTCGCCGGCGAGTCGGAGCTGTACGACGCCGTCATGACCAAGTACCTGCCCGTCTTCTGGAACTATCTGATGTTCTCCGAGCAGGCGGGCGGCACGATGGGCGCGATCGTGCGGGACCATCCGGCGCTCGGCCGATTCCCGCACGACGGAAGATCCGACTGGCAATGGTATCATCTGCTGAACGGCACGCCGGCCATCTGCCTGGACGCGGCGCCGGGCATCCGTCCGGTCGTGGAGATCGTGGACAACTTCAACCGCGTCAAGCGGCTCGCGGCCGTCTTCGAGGCGCGCGTCGGAGCGGGCCGCCTGCTCGTGTCCACGCTGGCTTGGCGAACGCCGGCCGACTTCAAGCGGCCCGAGTCCGCGTATTTGTTTGGCGAGCTGTTGAACTATGCCTTAGGCGACCGCTTCGAGCCCGAAGCGACGCTGACCGTCGGACAGCTGCTCGGCATGGTGCGCCTGCGCGGCATCCATTCGTTCTTGTAACAATCGCGGCGCAGTTGTTGTCCCGTCTCGAAGCAGCGGAGACAATGACTGCGTTTCTATTTGTCGACGTCCCGATCGTATCGCGCAATTGTGCATGGTCCGGCAATAGCGGAGTGTTCGCAGAAGGCTATCAAGTAAAAACGCATCATGCAGCGCCTGATATTTGCGCGAACGTCCATTTCCCGAGGGTGCATCAGGCAGATTTGCGGTAGACGCGGCCCCCCCCTTGTCGCCTGCCTATCGCGCACGCTTGCGCGATACGAGAGGCCACTTATGGCCAACCGCCCTCGGCGACTAGCCGCCCCCGACGATTCGTTCCCTTCTCCTAGCTCCCCGTTTGCCGATACTCCGCCGGCGTCAGCCCGGTATATTTCTTGAACACCTTGTAGAAATAAGTGCTGTTGTTGTACCCGGTCTTTTGCGAGATCTCCTCGATCGAGCAAGGCGTGGACGCGAGCAGATCCTTGGCCCGCTCGACGCGGTACTCGTTCACGTAATCGGGAACCGACTTCAGCGTGAGCTTCTTGAAGATGCGTCCCAGGTACGCAGGCGACATGTCGAGCAGCTCCGCGAGCTTGTACAGCGACAGCTCCCGGTCCGCATACTGCTGCCGGACGATCTCGTCGATCATGGCGACCAGGTTGTCATGCTTCGCGTTGTTCTTCTTTTCCCTAACGCCCTGGCAGAGTTGGTCGATCAGCTCGCTAAAATGATCGCGGACATCCTGCAGCGTCTCCAGCTGATGCATCCGTTGGACGAAGGCGCCGAAGTCGTACTCGGCGGCCAGTCCCGAGCCTTTGTCCATATAGGCCGCGGTCGAGCTGATCGAGAAGGCGAGCTGGTTGAACAGCATGTTGTAGACGATGTAAACGGGCGGATCGACGCTGCGGACAATGTCGGCGAACCACTTTTTTAGCCTCCTCCGCTTTGCCCAGCTTGAGCGTCTCCAGCATGTTGTGCTCGAGCGCCGCGGGATAGATGAAGGCCGCGGTCGCCTGCGGCCTGTGCTGCCGGCCATGCAGGATGCAGCGGTAGCCCTCCGTAAACTTGAATTCCAGCTGCAGTCGCGCCTCCTCGTACAAGTCGGACACGCCCGCCAGACCGTCGCCGATGCGGCTGACGGAGGCGGACAGCGACAGGCGCAGGTATCGCTCGGCCGAGTCCTGGACGCTCTTAACGACATTGCGGATCGACGTCTCCGTCAGCGCGCCGCCGCTCGCCAGCACGGCGATCGTCTTCTCGTCGAGATCGACGCATTCGCGGGCCCCGCCAATCCCATCGAAGCATTCGGAGGCGATATTCATGACGCCGTACTTCAACAGCATCCGGTCGTTGAACGGATATTGGCCGGCGAACGCATCGTACCGGTCGATCACGAACAAGACGACGACATAATCGCCGGCGGGGTCCAACGCGATATCGAGCGCCTTCATCTCCGCTTCAAGATTCGGCTGCCACCGATGCCCGCTATGAAGCAGCAGCTGGCGCAGAAAGTTCTGCTTCAACTGATAATCGTTGTTGCGCTTTTCCTTCATGAGCGCGTTAAGCCGGGCCAGAACCTTCTCGATGGGTTTGTAAAGCGACCTGGACAGAAAAAAGGAGACGCTCAGTCCGAGCAGCAGGATGACAAAGCAGACGATCAGCACCGTTTTCTTCATCGAATCGATCTTGCCCATGATCGTGTCGTACGGAAGCACCCGCATGAACACCCAGCCGGTCGCCTCGTGCTTCGAATAGACGACAAGCGAGCGATCACCCTCCACGTCGCCGACGAAATAACCGGTCTCATGCATCGCGGACCCGCTCAACGCTTCCTTTACGTAAGGCTTGCCGCTCAAATTCTCGAGAAACGGAAACGATTGGGTGCTGGTCACGAGCATACCCTTGCCGTCGACGACGAACGTCGATCCGTCCTGATTGCGGTCCAGGCTGGCGATCGCGTCCTTCATCCAGCTCTCCGGCACGTTGAGCACGACCATGTTGTCGATGTCGCGCGACGCGCCCGGCAGATCGTAGAAGACGAACGTATAGACGTTGGCCGTCTTTGGGTCGTGGAGGGGCGTCGAGACGGGTAGGATCCGCGGGATCGGGGCGAGCCGCTTGTAGTCGCCGAACCGCTCGACCAGCCTCCGCGCATCCGCGTCGTAAAAGTCCCGATAAGCCTGTACCGCGTTGACGGGGGACATCGAGGCGGTATAGAACGTCTTCGAGCTTTTGCTATAAATATAGATCGAATGAAAGGAGTAATTGACGTTCAAGTATGTGTTCAGCCGATTGATCGCCATGTTCATCTCCGTGACGGTGCCGGGAGACGCATAATGAAGCAGCTTGTCTAATTGGGGATCGGCATAGATCTGCAGCGCGTAATTGGTCGAGTAGTCGATCATCGATTTGGCGCCGTAGCTCGTCTGGGACAAGCTGCTTTTCTCCGAAGCGTAGATGTTCGAGAGCGCGATCTTTTCAAAGCCCGTATACAACGCGGCGGACAAAGCCGCGATCGTGAGGACGATGCAAACGCAAAAAGAGAGAAAAATCTTGGCATAGAGCTTGTCGGAGGTGCGGGCCTCGGCGGGATTCATCGGAAGTCCAGGCTCCTTCGTCGGGCGGGTTATGTGCTCATTATTATAATGAATAACGCGGCGACAGGTAAGGGAATGTGCAAAAAGTGTAACGCGAATGCAAATCGTATAGCGACGGCTCCGCTCAGCGCCCCGCTTCTTCAAGCGCGCCGCTGATCCGCGCAACGGACAATGCCAAGACCGCCGCCCCGACCTCCAAGGCATCCAGATTGAACTGCATATCGGGGTGATGCAGTCCCGGCAGCAAGTCGCAGCCGAGCCCGACCATGGTGGCGTGCAGCCCGGGCTTGCGCAGGGCATAAAAATGAAAATCCTCCCCCGCCGGGCGACACCGGCGGCTCGGCATGCCCGGCGTCTCCGAGCAGGTCAGATATGACCGCTCCGACCAGCGCCTCCAGATAAGGATCCGGACGCGCCGCCGCCATGCGGGACTTCAAACGCAGCTCCGCCGGACTGCCGTAATCCACGCCGATCGAATGAACGGCCCGCTCCAGCTCGGGAAGCAAGGCATCCATCGCTTCGTTCGTCTGCGCGCGTACGTCGATCGTAAAAGCGCCATAGTCCGGGATGACATTGCTGCTCTCGTTCGGCACGCGAAGCTTGGTGACCTTGCAGGAGGCGGGCACGGCGGCAAAAGCGTTCGACACCGCGCGCACGGCCGATACCAGATCGGCCAGCGCTTCGATCGCGTTGATGCCGTCGTTCGGTCTGGAAGCGTGCGCCTGAAGGCCAGTCACGCTCCCTTCCAATACGGCGCAAGCGCCGTGATAAATGGCGCTCGACACCCGGCCGTATGCCAGCTCCTTTGCCGGACGCAGATGGATGCCTAACAAGTAATCTACATCCGTCAGGCAACCGGCCTCGATCAGCTTGAGCGCGCCTTCCCCGACTTCTTCCGCGGGCTGGAACAGCACCCGCAGCTCGCGGACCGGCTGGAATCCCGCCGCCTGCAAGGCCCCCAGCGCATAGAGCACCATGGTCATATGCGCATCGTGACCGCAGGAATGGTTCGCCCGATCGACCCCGTCCACCCGCTGCCACAACGCATCGATGTCCGCGCGCAGCGCGACGACGGCGCCTTTCCGTTTCGGATCGACGGCTTTGCCCGCTCCTCCCTTCCAACGAACGACGAGCCCGGTATGCGCAGGGAAGCGGTCATAAGCGATGCCGATCTTCTCCAGTTCCCGCTGCAGATACTGCGTCGTCCGATGCTCCTGCCAGCTCGCTTCCGCGATCGCATGCAATTCCGCGTAGGTACTCTTCATCGCCTGCCGGTTCGCGCGAAGCCATGCCGCGATGGCTTCCTTCGCAGGTTCCTTCATCGCTTCCGTCATCTCTTCATTTCAAGAATATAATCTTGAACCTCGGGCTCCGACGAATGGCAGCACACGACTTGGTAGCCCCGCGCAAAAGCGGCCGTGGCCAGCTCGCGCAAGCCTCTCTGCCAATTCCTATATACTTCAGGCCGAGCTTGCTTCAGCTTGGACGCGGATCGCGGGATCGGCAGTCTGACGCGCTCCGCCGTCCCGATCCGGTGCGTCTCGCCGGCATCGCCAACGCCTGCCAACGCCCCGTCCGCCATCGCGACGGTCAACAAGCGCGGACAGTCGGGTACGTCCTCCGTTCGCTCCTGCTGCCCCCCGATCGCGCGAACGACGCGCTCCGACGACAAGTCCCACGTCACGACGAAGCGATCCGTCGGAAAGCCGGCGCCATCCGTCCCATAGAACTCGGGAATATAAGCGGACACCGTCCCGCCAAGCTTGACGATATTCAAATAGCCGTTCCGTGACTCAAAGGGATCGAAGGTCCATACGATCTTGCCGTACCCGGCCTCCATCGCCCACAGCCGCTGCTCCAGCTTGAGGCGCATGCCGATTCCCCGGTCGCGGTATTCAGGCCCGATCGCCATCATATGCGAGCCGACATAGGGCTCCCTGCCGTCATAGCCGACGAAGCCGTAACAAAATCCGACGAGCGCCTCGCCGCAGAAAGCCCCGATGACCGATCCCCCATGCAGGATCGCGGCGCGCATCTGCTGCATGGAGGTGATCGTGTCGGGCCCCCACACTTGCTTCTGCAGCTTCACGCATGCATGGAGCTCGCTCACGTTTGTAATTAACCGATAATGAATGCTGCCGTCATCCATTGTCGCCATCCTTCTCTACCCGTCCTTCCCCTTGCCAAACTTCTCTCAACCGTCTGTCATTAAGGCTCCAGGTGTCCCGGCTTGGCACGGTCCGCCCGGCATCTGACCCAATAATCGTCCAACAGCTCCAGCTCGAACTCCCGCACGACGTCCTGAACCGTGAATTCTACGGTCTCGCTCGAGATCAGGAAAGCATTCAACCGCCCGGGATCGCTGATCTTTACTTTAGCGCCATACTTCCGCTTCACCGCATCCAGCTTCGCCTTGTTGAAGTCGTAGTGAACGACCGCGCAATCCAGGTTGATCGTTCTGGTCACAAAGGGATAGAAATGCGTGCTCTCTCCGACGACTTCCCCTACGGGATTCACGATCGAGCACGGTTCCGGCAGCCAGATCGCGCCCGCGAAATGCGCCCTGCACGTATACGCTCGATAGGCCTGCATCAGGCCTCCGTGATAAGCGGAAGAAAACACGATCACGTCGGGCTTTTGCCTCGCATACGCATCCAACAATTCATCGAAGTTGATATCGAAGCAGATCAGGCAAGCCACGCGGCCAAAGTCCGTCTGAATCACATTCGCTTCTTTCCCGTACAGCGTGTCGGACGTCGACTTCTGCCGGATCGTAATATGATTTTTGTGATAAACGCCGCATAGCTCTCCGTCGCGGTCGATAAACTGCGTCGCATTGCGGAAGGTGCCGTCCGGCATCTCGATCATCGCGGAGTAGGCGATATAGCACCGGTGCGCGCTCGCGATTCCCGAGAAGAAGTCACGAACCCGATTCCCCCCGATAGCGATAGTAATCGTCCAACCATTCCGCCCGCATCCCGTCGTAGGCCGGATCGTCGCAGCACTCGGGCAGTACGATGAGATCCGGCCGTTCGGGCAGCACCTGCTGCAGCCGCTCTTCCCACCTTGCTATCATTTGCAGCACGATATCTTCCAGACCCAGCCCGGCATCCACCTCTTTATTAGGCGGCGCCATACAGCTTATTTTCACGTATCGGGACATGCAGGCACTCCCTTTCCCCCAGCGCTTAAGCGCTCCTGATTTGAGTCATCTTCTTGACGGTCAGTCGCTCCAGGGACTGCTCGCACACTTCGTGACCGATCCCCGCTCCCGCAGGAACGGCAATGACGCCCGGCCGAACCATCTCGATGCCCGGCGAGACGATGTCCTGCTGCCAGAATCGGCTCGAGGCCGAGACATCCCCCCGGGATGGAGAAATTGGACAACGAGGACAGCGCGATATTATGAAGCCGGCCGATGCCAAGCTCGAGCATTCCGCCGCACCAAACCGGTATGCCCCGCTCCTGGCAAAGATCGTGAATGCGCTTGGCATTCGCCAACCCGCCGACCCGGCCGATCTTGACGTTCATGATCCGGCAGCTGCCGAGGTCGATGGCATGACGGGCATCCGTCAAGGTATGAATGCTCTCGTCCAGACATACGGGCGTCCGCAGCTCCCGCTGCAGCGCGGCATGCGCGATGATGTCGTCATGCGCAAGCGGCTGCTCGATCATCGTTAGCTTGTAATTGTCCAGTTCTTTCAAAATAGGCAGATCACCCGGCGTATAGGCGGAGTTCGCGTCCGCCATCAGCGGCAGCTCGTCGCCGAACCGCTTGCGGATCGCCTCGACCAAGCGGATATCGAACCCCGGCTTGATCTTCACCTTGATTCGCTTGTAGCCTTGCTCCACGAATCGCTCGACGTTCCGGACGACCTGGTCGACCGTAGGTTCGATTCCGATGCTGACGCCCACCTCGATCTCCCGCTTGTCGCCTCCCAATGCATGCGCCAACGAGATTCCTTTCTGTTTCGCATGCAAATCCCATACGGCCGTCTCGATCGCCGCGATCGCCATATGGTTGCGGCGGACGGGCGCGAACAATGCCGAGACATCCTCCGGACCCTTCACTCCCTTGCTCAGCAAATCCGGGACCAGAAAATGTTCGAGCATGTGCCAGACCGTATCCGTCGTTTCTTCGTTATAGTAGGGCGCCGCGAAAGCGACGCTTTCTCCGTATCCGGTCGCCCCGTCGCCATGTACGCTGACGATGACGCAATCCTTCCGGTCCATCCGCCCGAAGCTGGTCTCGAACGGCGCTTGCAGCGGGACTTGAATTCGTCTTAACGTGACTTGCTCGATTTTCATCGGCAACCTGCTCCTTTGATCCTGCATTCGCGACGATCAACCGCCGCTTAGAACAATGCGCTCTCGTTCCTGACCTTCTTCACCGTTACGTTGGTCATCATAATAATCGCGAAGCACAGCACGGACTGGTACAACCCGACAGCCGCGGCCATGCCGAATTCCTGCAGATCCAGGAGCGCACGGAAAGAGAACGTGTCGATGACGTCGGTCTTGTCGTAGAGCAGCCCGTTGCTGCCGATCAGCTGATAGAACATGCCGAAGTCGCCTCTGGCGATCTGGCTCACTTTGAGCAGCAGCAGAATGATCATCGTCGGCATAACGGAAGGCACCGTGATATGGATAATCCGCTGCATGAGGCTGGCGCCGTCGATCTTCGCGGCCTCGTACATTTCCGTGTCGATGCCGGCGATGCTCGCCAGATAGACGACGGTTCCGTAGCCGACCGTTTTCCAAGCGCTGAAGTACACTAATATATAAGGCCACAGGCCCGGGGTATTGTAGAAGTTCACCGGAGAGAGCCCGATCGATTCAAGGAGCGTGTTGACGGCGCCGAACTCGAAGTTGAACAGGTTGTAGGCGATCGCCCCGGCCACCACCCAGGAGATGAAGTACGGCAAAAAGATGACGGACTGCAAAAATCGTTTAAAATACTTTCCTGCCAGCTCGAACAGCACGATCGCGAACGTCAATTCGAGCACGTTGTTGACGATCATAAAGATGAAGTTGTACATGACCGTATTTTTCGTGACGAGCCAGGCCTTGCCGGATTCGAAGAAAAACCGGAAGTTTTCCAGACCGACCCACGGACTTCCTACAATACCGTCTCTGTAAGAGTAAGACTTGAACGCAACGATAATTCCCGCCATCGGCACATAGCAGAAGACAAGGAAAAAAAACGAATGCCGGCAAAATCATCAAATAGAGCGTGCGATTCCTGAGCAGATCGCCAAGAAAGCCTTTGGCGCGCATGGTAATCCCCTCCGTTAACCGAAAAGGAGAGAGGCGGCTCGCCATCGACCGGGGTCTCTCTCGCTTCTCGCCCGCCTTACTGGTTATTTTTCAAAAATTCGTCGATCTGCTTCTGCGCCTCGGCCTTGACCTTATCGAGGCCCGCCTCCTTAAACTTGGCGTTCAGCGTTTTGATCGCCTCTGCCGGATCGCTCACGTCGCCGAACGTAATCGGGAGCATGTATTGATCTCTAACGTTCTTGATCGCCGCCAGCTCGTTTTTCACATTCGTCGTATCGAATACGAAGTTAAGGAGCGGATTCGTGACCGCCGTTTTTTCCCACGTCGCTCTGATCGCAGCCACTTCTGCGGGCTCATCGACGAGCGGTTTGACCATCGCCGGCGTTCTCCAACCCCATGGCGACGCCGAATCGATCTTGAAGCCGGACTCCGCGCCTCCGAGCTCCCGAATCCGGTTGTCATCCGTCAGCTCGTAGTGCTTGCCCGCGATGCCGTAGGTCGTCAGGTTGAAATATTCCTCGTCGTTGCGCAGCAGCTCCAGCGCCATCAGCGCCCGCTCCGGATTTTTCGAATTGGCGTTGATCGACATGCCGCCGCCGACGTACGGGTTGACGTAGGTCGGCGCTCCGTTGTACAGGTCGAACATCTCGACCTTCCATTCCGGGTGCGTCTGATTCGCCGTCGTGACGGCTTGGCTCATATTCGTTATATTGCTGGCCATGGATGCGCTCTTGCCGGCCAGGAACGCGTCTTTGATCAGCGTCTTGTTGACCATCGCGTTTTTGGACCAGTACCCCTTTTTGTTCCAGTCGACCATCTTTTGGGCGAACGCCAGATACTCCGGCGTCTGCGCAATGTCGACCAGCTTGCCCGAGGGGTCCTTGAGGTCGACGGTGACGAGCGAGTTGCTGATGATGAACTTAGGCGTTAACTTGGTGTAGACCAGCTGGTCGAACAACGCATAACCGTTCACGCCTTCGTCGAACGGCACCAGACCCGGCTCGTTCTTCGCGATCGCGTCGAGATACTTCTCGAAGTCGTCCATCGTCTTGAGCGGCGGAATATTGTACTTCTCCCGCAGATCCCCTCTAACCCCGACGACCGTATGGGAGAACTCCTTTGTAGAAGCCGGCACCATATAGATCTTGTTCTTCACCTTCACCTGATCCCAGGCGTCCTTCGGCATTTCTTGAACCGTCTTCGGCATGTAGGTTTCGAGCATCTCCTGCGTAAGCTCGAGGTACGCGCCTTTGTCCGCTTGCGCGCCGTACTTGACCCAGTCGGCGGAGAATACCAGATCGAAGTCCTCGCCCGTCGCGAAAAGAAGCGGGTACTTCTGCAAGTAATCGCCCCAGGAAAGGAAGATCGGTTCAATCGTCGCGTTAATATCGCTCTTCATCTTTTTGTTGATCTCGTCGTATACGAGACCGAGATCCTTCGGCGGGTCGCCGATCAGATACATCTTCAGCGCGACCGCCTTGGACGTATCCGGCTTGTGTTCCGCCGATGGCGCCGCGGTTGCGCTCGCAGTCGCGCTGGCCGTCGAATCCGCGCTTGCGCCAGGCGAAGCCGGCTCGTTGGACGCGTTGGAAGAATTGGACGAGCAGCCCGCCATGACGGCCATCGTGGCCGCCAAGCCGATCGCCATGAGTCCCCTTACGTTTTTCATCGATAAATCCTCCCCCCAGTGATGGTTAACAAAGCTTATATGGTCATCCGGCGGCAGCCGGTGTCACCCTTTGACGGCGCCGATCGTGAGGCCCTGGATGAAGTACTTCTGGACGAACGGATAGAGCAGCACGATCGGTCCCGTTGCGATGACCGTCATAGCCAGCTTGAACGATTCCTTCGGCGTATCGATCGCGACCGAGCTCTGCGAGACCGAGGAGCTCGCGAACGCGATGCTGCTTAATATTTTGTATAAAAAAGTATTGCAGCGGAAATAAAGGCTCCTTGTTCACGAACAGCATCGCGTGATACCAGTCGTTCCAATAGTTCAGCGCGATGAAGAGGCCAATGGTAGCCAGCGCCGGCTTGACCAGCGGCAGGATAATAGCGAGGAAGATCCGAAAGTCGCCTGCGCCGTCCATCTTGGCGGATTCGCCGATCGCGTCGGGAATCGTGGAGCTGATGAAGCTTCGCAGGATGATGATATAGAACACGTTGAGAAGCGGCGGCAGCAGCAGCGCGAGCATCGATTCCTTCAATCCCAGATACTTCACGATCAGGATATACCAAGGGACGAGACCGCCGGAAAACAACGTGGTGAAGAAGAAGTAGAAGGCGAATACGTTCCGGTGCGCGAAGTCTTTGCGCTGGAGCACGTACGCCGTCATCGCGGATACGAACAGGCCGAGCAGCGTGCCGGAGGCCGTGACCAGGATGGTGACCCGGTACGCGGAGACGATCTGCGCCGGGTTATCGAAGATGAACCGGTAGGCGTCCCAGGACAAGGCGCCGGGAAAGAGGCTGTATCCGTTCTTTACGATGCGGGATTCCTCCGTAAAGGAGCCGACGACGATCATTAGAAACGGAATCAGGCACAAGGCCGCGAAGATGGACACCCACGCATAGCCGACGATATTAAAGACGTATTTTTCAGTAGCGGGCTTAAGCGCCATCGAACTCCTCCAGCTTGCGACGTTAGGCAGGATGACCGGTTCCTGAATCTTATCGTAGCCGCCGGAATCGTCCGCTGTATACTTCACAAACCGGTAAAAACCTTACACTTTTTTGCGAAATGCCTCTCAACGGATTGGTTTGACCCTGCACTTTTTTATAAAAAAAGAGAAAATGCCGCGCCGGAGCAAGGGCTCCAAGTACGGCATTTTCCGCGTTTCTACTTCTCCACGAAGAACTTCAGCTCGGAGAACGATACGAAATCCGGGTTCACGGTCGCGTCCGGCGAACCGAATACGGCCACTCTGACGTATCTGGCGCTCACTGACGGGAAATTGAATGTATCCGTATGGCCGTCGCCGCTTGGCGCGGTAACGCCGCCATACACGTTCGTCCAGGCGTCGCCGTCCTGCGAGACGGAGATCATGAGCTTGTTGGATCGCGTCTGTCCCCAGTTGAATACGGTCGCGTCCAACCGCTCGAGCTGAATGGCGCTTCCAAAGTCAAAGATAACATGGGCAGCCTTGTCGCCGGACCAACGCGAAGGATCAGACGGGATGTCGTCAAACATTTTCCACACATTTTGCGCCGATTGCGTCGCTCTGAAGCTTTTGTACTTGATTTCCTTCAAATCGGCGATCGGAATCGGGTTCACGGGGGCGAGCGCCTGCTCCTGGAATTGCAGCTTCGCGGACGGCCCCGTCCAGGTGATGCCGACGACTTGGTCTACGGCATCCCAGGCGACTGCAAATCGCAAGCCGCTTTGCGGAATGAACGTATGCGGAATCAGCATTTGATTGTCCAAGCCTGTCGCGGGCGCGTCCATCGTCTTGTTCGCGCCGTTTACCTTCGCGATATTGCTGCCCGCGGTAAACTGGACCGTCGACGTGCCTTTGGTCGCCGTCGCCGTTTGGGTGGCAGCGTTCCAACTCACCGTCATGCCCATCGCTTCGTACACGTTTTTCATCGGCACCATCACGACATTGTTGTTCAGCACGGGCGGGACATCCAGATCCAGCCCCTGCGCGTCGATCCGGACGCGGATCTTTCTCCCCGCCGGTTCCGACGGCACCTCGCCAGCGAGCGGAAGCGGACTGGCATCTGCTTTCTGTAGCGTGTAGGTGCCGGGCGTGCCCTCGAAGTAAATCGAGTTGCCCTCCTGTACGGCTTGGTATTTCGCTGTAGCGGTCTCGCCCTGTTTCACGGCCGTCCAGTATCCGTCCTCGAGGTCGGTCACCAGAATCTTGTAAGTCTGGTTCGCCTCGCCCGTGAAGGCGATCGTCGCCTGTTGATCGGTCAGTTCGAAGTCCTTCGCGAAAAAGACGACGCGGTCTTGAATTCTGGCGCCCGCATAATCGTCGGTCTCGGAATAATGCACATCTTGCGGCGCGGGACCGTCCACGGCATCCATCACTTGCATCACGTTCAAAAACCGCGTTTGGTTCGTGGCCGTCTCGCTGGAAACCTCAAGCCGCCACTTTCCGGCGTCGACGACGGCGATGTTGGATGCATTGTATGGCTTAATCGGCTTGTTGACGCCGTCGACCTCGAATTCGCATTTACCGTCGATCTCGTTTACGCATCCCGGGCCGCCGATTTTCTCGACGTTCAGATCGTCGATCTTGGGCAGCAGCGTATCGGTGACCAGCTTGCCGTCATAACCGCGCTCCGTCACTTCGCTGGTGTAGCGATTGCCGTCGACCGCAGGCTCGAAGGCCGAGTGAAGCAGCCATCTTTTCTCCGCGTTCGCGTTCGGCGTGTCGATATTGTCGTACACGACCATCGCGGCCGGACGCGCGTCGTCCTTGAAGTTCAGGAAGGCCATGCTTCGCGTGTACTTGTCGGTCCTCGACTTGCCGTAGGCCTCGCTCAGCTCCCCTTTGATGTAAGAGTAATCCGGATACATCTCGTCGTCCCCGATGGCGTGGGAAAGGACCGTGCCTCTTTGGTAGCGGGGGATCCGTATTCCACTCTTCGACCGACTTGGGGATGCGGTCCAGATAGAGCTGATTGGACGGGGAATAGGTTCCCTGCTCCAGGGCGGCCGGATCTTCGATCTGCACGACGTTGTGCGCGATGGACTGCTTGTGATATTCCAGGTCATGTACGCTGCCGTATTCCATTGCCGCGCCGTTTACCGGGTTTAATCCGGAATAAATGCCGGAGTCGACCGCCAGATAGCCTTTATAATACATCGAGAAGGCGCCGGCGTCGGCATGCTGGTGGTTGGTCTGGGTGCGCTCGCCGATATTCATGACGGCGACGACCGCCTTGGAGTCCTGCCCTTCGTCCCAGCCCGTCCTCGCCACGATGGAGCCGTACGGCGCGGGAAAGTATCGGGACAGCGGCGTGTCGTATACGGATTGCGACGCGGCGTTCGGATCGTAGAACAGAAGGTAGTACAGCTCGTTCTCCTTAACGCCTTGCTTTAAAAACTCGTACTGCGCTCTCGGATTGTTATAAACGCTGCCTGCGATCATGCTCGTGATATTCCCGTGGACCGTTCTCGTCCATGGCGTTTTGTAAATGGTATTGAAGTCGTCGCCTTCCGTCATGATATAGCCGTCCGGTCGGCGGGTATATACTTCCCGGTCGAGCGCGAGCCCCGCCTTCTCCGTGAGCGGATGGACGCCGATCGCCTTCCACAGCTCGTTGCCCAGCATAATATACTTGAGCCTGTTGTCTCCGTAGGCTGGGCCTTCGAACGGCATCTCCGCGTCCAGCATGACGTTAAACCCCGGCATTGTCTTGTTTAGGAGAAAGTCTGCGATATCCTCGTAGTACTCGGGATTCGTATCGTAGAGCGCGATCGCCATCGCGAGCTTGAACTGATGGTGCACCTCGCCGTTCGCATGTCCGGCGATGATCACCTTTTGATTGTTATCCAGCGGATAGTTGTACTCCAGGCCGTTCCTGACCCAAGTATCGAGCCCTAGGCGGATGGCCGCCTTTTGCGTCTCATCCATGAGCGAGTTGCACCAGTCATAGACGATGGATTCGATGAAGATCAAGTCTCCAATCTCTCTGGCTACGTTAAAAACGGTCGTCGAATTGCTGCGGTCCGGGTTGAATTGCACCGTGTTCGCCATATTCACGGCGATCTGAACCGCTTTTTGACCCGCCGCCGCATCGTCGTAGATCAGATAGCGGATCGCGTTCGCCTTCATGACGTCCACCGTGCTTGCGTCGATATTGGTGTTTGCCGTGCTGCTTCTGGGCGGAAAGTTGCCCGACTTTTGAATTTGCGCTTTGGCGTTGATGGTTGTCCATACCGCATTGAACGCCGGATTGGCGAGCTTCGCCTTCAGCGCCGGCAGCGTTTGGTTGTTGACCAGCACGCGCGGGCGATCGCTCGGCGGCACCGGGATCGGATCGTACTGGCCGGATTGCTTAGGGGCTACGACGCCTGACGTCTGCACCTGGAACAGTACGATCGGGCTGGCGGCGAGATCGCCTGCCTTCTGCGTCGTCGTGCCGTCGTAATTCATGGCGAAGGTGTACGAGCCCGGCAGCAGCTGCTTGCTCGCTTCGCCGTTCACGGTCGTGCCGAATGTCCGCCAGCCGGTCGCATAATAGGACACGACGCCTCCGCTCAACGGATTATTTTGGCTGTTCTTAAGTTGCACGCGGGCGTTCACCGTCTGAAAGACGACGACCGGATCCGCGCCGGTATCCTGCGCCTTATCCATGCGCGTTCCTTCATAATCCATATGGAACGTATAATTTCCTGGGAGAAGCTCTTTGCCGACTTCGCCGCCGGTAGCGTTGCCGAAGGTTTTCCACCCGCCCGCGCCATAATAAGAAACGACGCCGTCCTCCAACGGGTTACCTTGGCTGTCCTTCAACTGCGCGCGCACGTTCACCGTCTGGAAGGCGACGAGCGGATCGGCGCCGGTATCCTGTGCCTTTTCTAGATAGGTTCCCTCATACTCGATATGAAACGTATACGTTTTTTCCGTCAAAGACTTCGTGGCAGCCCCCGTCGCGTCGGTCGTGCCGAACGTTTGCCAGCCTGCGTCGTAATAACTGACGGTCGCGCCCGCAAGCGGGTCCCCATCGCTGTCCGTCAATTGCACGGTGACGTCCGACACCGCCGCTTCCGCCTTCTGCGGAGCGAATCCGAATAAGAGGCCTCCTAACATGGCCCAAGCTAAAAGCGTCGAGATCCACTTCTTCAGGAGTCCCGGTCGACGAATCGATCATGCGCTTCATCCTCTCCCCTATGGACTTAATGGGCGCTCGCGTAAAAAAAGCGGCAGCCTCGGACGGGAATTACATGTCTGAGCTGCCGCTGCTTCACGAAGCGATGCGATATACAGTTACGCCAATCTATTGACTATGGGCTACTTCTTCACGAAGAACTTTAGCTCGGAGATCGATACCCATTCCGGAAACGTCGTTCCGTCCGTCGAACCGAAGACAGCCACTCTCACGTATCTGCAGTTCAAGGACGGGAAGTTAAACGGAATAAAGTCGCTTGTGTCGCCTACGGTGTCTCCGCCGTACACGTTCGTCCAGTTTTCGCCGTCGTCCGAGACGGAGAACATCAGCCTGCTGGACCGGGTATGACCGTTATAGATCGCGGCGTCGAGTCTCTCCAGCTGAATCTGCGAGCCGAAGTCGAATACGACGTTCGCTCCGATATCGCCCGCCCAGCGCGATCCGATGGCTTGGACGTTGTCGAACATCTTCGGCACCAGATCCGGATTGACGGTTGCCGTAAAGCTCTGATACTGGACTTCCTTTAGGTCCGCGATCGGGATCGGGGTGACGGGAGCCAGCGGCTTTCTCTCGTACTGAAGCTTCTCGACCGGCGGCAGGGTGTAAATCTCGGCTACCAGGTTTTCGGCATCCCAGGCCGTTTTATAACCCGTGCTCTGCGTAATAAAGCCGAGCGGAATCAGCATTCGGCCATCAACCATCGTTGCCGGCGCATCGAGGGTCTTGCTCTCGCCGTTGACCGTAGCCGTAGCGCTGCCCGCCGCAAGCTCGATGGTCAGCCCCGCTTTGGTCGCCGTTGCCGTTTGAGCGGTCTCGTTCCATTCCACCTGCAGGCCCAGGGCTTCAAGCGTATCCTGCATCGGGATCATCGCGACGTCGCCCGCCAGCTCGGACGATGCGCCGAACGATTGCCCTTGTCCGTCGATTCTGACGCGGATCTTCCTTTCCACCGGCTCCGAAGCCACCTTGCCTGCGAGCGGAAGCGCGCTGGAATCCGCCTTTTGCAAGACGTAGGTACCCGGGGTCCCTACAAAGTAGAGCGTATTGCCTTCTTTGATTACCTTGTACTTCACAGATGCCGTCTCGCCTTCCTTCACCGCTGTCCAATAGCCGTCCGCGAGGTCGGCTACCAGAATCTTGTAAGTCTGATTCGCCTCGCCCGTGAAGGTGACGGTAGCGTGGTCGGCCGTCAGGTCGAAGCCCTTGGCGAAAAAGACGACGCGATCGGAGATCCTAGCGCCCGCATAATCGTCCGTCTCGGAATAATAGACATCCTGCGGCACAGAGCCGTTTGAGGCATCCATCACCTGCATCGCGTTCAAAAATTGCGTGCGGTTCGCAGGCGTCTTGTCGGAGAGTTCAAGTCTCCATTCGCCTGCTTCCAAGGCGGCGATGTTGGTCGGCGTGGAGGCCTTGATCGCCTTGTTCACGCCATTGACTTCAAACTCATGGCCGGGGCCGCCGATCTTTTGTACGTTCAGTTCATCGCTCTTCGGCAGCAGCGTGTCGGTGACCAGCTTGCCGTCGTAGCCCTGCTTCGTCATGACGCTCGTATATCGGTTGCCCTCGACGGTCGGCTCGCCGATCGTATGAAGCAGCCATTTCTTTTCGGTGCCCGCATTGGGCGTGTCGATATTGTCGTAGACGAGCATGGCGGCCGGATGTTCGTCGTCCTTGAAGTTCAGGAAGGCCATGCTTCTCGTATAATGATCAGGCGTCGCCGTGCTATATGCCGCGCTGAGCTCGCCCTTGATGTATGAGTAGTCGGGATACATCCCGTCGTCTCCGATGGCGTGGGAGATGATCTTGCCCCGCTGATAGATCGCCTCGGTATTCCACTGCTCGACCGACTTCGGATATCGGTCAACATATAAATCGGTGGCGTCTCCGATCTGCACGACATTGTGCGCGGTCGACTCCTTATGGTAGTCCAGATCGTGAACGCTGTTATATTCCATCGCTTTTCCGGTGACCGGATCCACGCCCGAATACATCCCGGAGTCGATCGCCAGATAGCCTTTGTAGTAGAGCGAGAATGCGCCCGGGTCGACATGCTGATGGTTGGACTGGGTTCTCTCTCCGATGTTCATGACGGCGACGACCGCATTCGAATCCCGTCCTTCATCCCAACCCGTTCTGGCGACGATGGAGCCGTACGGGGCGGGGAAGTACCGGGACAGCGGCGTGTCGTACACGGACTGCGCCGGCGCGTCCGGATTGAAGAACAGCAGGTAATACAACTCGTCCTGACTGGTATTCTGCTTTAAAAATTCATACTGCGCCCTCGGATTGTTGTACACGCTGCCTGCGATCATCGAAGTGATATTGCCGTGCACATACCGCTTCCATGGCTGTTGATACTCGGTATTGAAGTCGTCTCCCTCCGTCATGATGTGACCGTCCGGCCTGCGGGTATAGATCAGCCTGTCGAGCGCCAAGCCGACCTTCTCCGTGAGCGGCTCGATGCCGATAGTCTTCCACAGCTGGTTGCCCATCATGATCGTCTTCAGCCGGTTATCTCCGTAGGCTTGGCCTTCGAGCGGCATCTCCGCGTCCAGAAATACGTTGAAGCCGGGCATGGTGATATTCAAGAGGTAGTCCGCGATGTCGTTGTAATACTCGGGATTCGTATCGTAGAGCGCGATGCCCATGGCGAGCTTGAACGAATGATGAACCTCGCCGTTGGCGTGCCCGGCAATGATCACCTTTTGCCGCTCATCCAGGGGATAGGGATACTCCAGCCCCGTCCTCACCCAAGTTCCGAGCGCTTGCCGGATCGCGGTCCGCTGCTCCTCGGTCATCAGATCGTAGCACCAGTCGTAGGCGATCGATTCGAAGAAGATCAGGCTGCCGATATCTCTGGCCACGTTGAACACGGTGGTCGAGTTGCTGCGATCCGTGATATATTGCACCGAATTCGCCATATTCACGGCGATCTTAGCCGCTTTTTGACCGGCCGCCTCGTCTCCATAGATCAGATAGCGCACCGCATTGGCCTTCATGACCTCCACCGTTCTGGGGTCCACATTTGTGTAAGCGGTTCCAGTTCTCGGCGGCAAGTTGCCGTCTACATTCCTTTGCGCCTTCGTATTGATGCTCGCCCAGACGTCGTCGAAGGCCGCATCGGTCACTCTCGCCTTCAGCGCCGGAAGGGTACTCTTGTTGACCAGCACCCGCGGACGCTCATTCGGCGGCTGCGGGATCGGATCGTACATATGCGATTGCTTAGGCGCGACGACCACGCTTGACGACGTGTTCACCTGGAAAACGACGGTCGGGTCCGCCGCCAGATCGCCTACCTTCTCGGTCGTCTTTCCGCCATAATTCATCGCGAAGGTATACGAACCGGGAAGCAGCTGCTTGCTCGCCTCGCCGCTTACGGTCGTACCGAATGTCCGCCAGCCGGTCGCATAATAGGACACGGCGCCGCCGCTGAGCGGATACCCCGTTTGGTTCGTCAATCGCACCTTGGCATTAACCGTCCGGAAGACGACGACCGGATCCACGCCCGTGTCCTGCGCTTTATCCATCCGGGTTCCTTCGTAGTCTACGTGGAACGTGTAATTGCCCGGCAGCAGTTCTTTGCTCGCTTCGCCGCCGTTCACGCTCCCGAATGTTTTCCAGCCTGTCGCATAGTAGGATGCCTCACCCCCGCTCAGCGGGTTCCCCTGGCTATCCTTCAGCTGCAGCTTCACGTTCACGGTTTGAAAAGTGACCACCGGGTCGACGCCGGTATCCTGCGCCTTGTCCAAGCGGGTGCCTTCATAATCGACGTGGTACGTGTAGTTGCCCGGCAGCAGCTCCTTCGCCACCTCGCCGTCCGTCACGTTGCCGAACGTTTTCCAGCCTGCCGCATAGTAGGACGCCACGCCCCCGCCGAGCGGGTTCCCCTGACTGTCCTTCAGCTGCAGCTTCACGTTCACGGTTTGAAAGACGACAACCGGATCGACGCCGGTGTCCTGCGCCAGATTCAGGCCGGTGCCTTCGTAGTTAACGTGGAACGTATACGATTTATCCGGCAGCGCCTTGCTCGCCGTTCCCGTCTCGTCCGTCGTACCGAACGTTTTCCACCCCGCGTCGTAATAATCGACGCTTGCGCCCGCGAGCGGATTGCCCTGGCTGTCTATTAACCGAACTTCAACTTTAGGTTCCGCCGCCTCCGTCGCTTGCGCCTTCGGCGGGGCGAATCCAAATACGACGCCCGCCAACATGACCAGACTCAGCATGACGGAGATCCATTTTCTATTCATCCCGGTTAACGCAACAATCATTACCTTCACCCTTTCTTTATGAGCCGATTTGCTCGGTACAGGCTCTGTAGTAATAAAATACGCGGCGCTCCTCTCTTCTCTGTTCCTTCACCTCCTTTCGGCAAACGGCGAATCTCGAAGTGAATCGATCGCTAAATACGATACCGATACCTATCGTAGCCACTGGCGACGTCCGCTGTATACTTTACAAATTCGTAAAAACCTTATACTTTTCCGATAAATCTCTCTCCATAAATTTGTACGGCTCTGCATTTTTTGTATATCGCCTTGCGTGTCCGAAAGCTCGCGAATAAGATCGGCGTATAGCAAGCCGAAAGCGATTTCAAAGAAAGGGGGTGCTGCACAGGTCAGAAGATTGAAGTTGGCAAGGAATGGCTGGCTGCAAGAAACCGCAATAAAATCGACAAGGGAGCTGATCGTTGAAGATGATGGGCCAAGCGATGAAAAGAAAACTCGCGTTAACGATGGCATTCGTATGGGTGCTCGGCTGCTTCGCCAGCTTCCCGTTTGCCAAGCTGCCGGAGGCGTCAGCCGCCACGGCTTGGCCGGCAAGCGTATTTTCCGGCAACAATCTGCCTTTCCGGCCCGCCGACGGACTCGTCACGACGCAGAATCCGCCAGACTTCAGCTGGCCGGCAGTCCCCGGATCGGATCAATACCAGCTGCAGGTCGGACGCGGCGCGTCCGTCGCAGACGCGGTCTACGAGCAGACGCTGGAAGACAACTTTTACAACTTCCCTCATATCTTCGATACAGGCACGTGGTACTGGCATGTTCGCTATCATTCGACCGCGGACGGCTGGTCCGAATGGAGCGACGCGCGGAGATTCCGGATCGAAGAAGATTACGTTCCCTTTCCCGTCCCCGCCGTCGATCAGTTGATCCAAAACGTCGGCACCGCGCACCCGCGCATCTGGACGAATGCAGCGACGCTGGACGATTTCAAGGCGCTCGGCGCGTCGCCGGGACAGTCGCAGGACTTTTATCAGAAAATCAACAATAGCGTAATCGCTAATCTTTGCATGCCGACGACGGCGGAACCGAATAAATGCAAATTCGCCGAACCGGTCTTCAACTCGACCACCGAGGACCGGACGGCCAAGGAATTCATCGACGCGGCGAGCCAGATTCGCCGGGATATCGAGCCGTTGCTGAGCAAAATGCTGAACGCCGCCTTTATCTACCTGCTGACAGGCAACGCCGAAGTCGGGCAGTACGCGAAGGCGAGGCTGCTGGATATCTCCGCCTGGGATCCGAACGGCGCGTCCAGTTACGAGCACCAAGATCAGATGTACCGGCTGATCGCGCTCGACGGCGCGATGGCCTATGATTGGCTGTACGGCATCCTCAGCCCTTCCGAGAAGCAGACGATCCTGAATATGGTGAACGTGCGTACCTCCAAATTGGTCACCGAGCTGATCGACAAGTATCCGATTCAGACCAGCCCATACAATTCCCACGGCTGGACGGCGTTCGGATTCATCGGCGTCATCGCCACCGCGATGCTGGGCGATATCGACGCGGCTGACGATTGGTTCCGCAAGGTCGTGCCCGCCTTTATCAACATCCTGCCCCCTACGGCGGCGAGGATGGCGGCTGGTCCCAAGGCACCGGGTATTGGCAATATTCGACCTTGCTATCCAAGCAGTTCACCGACGTGCTCCTGAGCGCCAGCGGATTTAACCTGTACGACAAAGCCTTTTCGCGCAACGAAGGCTTGTATCCGCTGTACGCGTTTCCTAAAGGCTCGCCGAAGGGTATCTTCGGACACGACAGCGAGTCCGCGCCGGGCACGTTCAGCGTGACCGCCTACAATCGTCTCGCGCAGCTGTACCAAGATCCCCGTCTGCAATGGGCGGCCCAAACGGTCGGCACTGGCATGGACGGGCAGCTCTATAACTATTTCTACGGAGACGGAGACCTGGCTGCGAGACCCCCCCGTGGACTTGCCGGACGCGAGATGGTTCCAGGACATCGGACTCGTGACGATGCACTCCGAGCTGTACAACCCGGATCGCGTGTCTCTTTACTTCAAGTCCAGTCCTTACGGCACCTACAACCATGGTTTCGCGGATCAGAACGGCATCATCGTCAACGCCTTCGGCGAATCGCTCGCCGTCGAAGCCGGCTTCTACGATTACTACGGCAGTCCTCACGATGCAAACTTTGCGAAACAGACGCTAGCCGCGAACGCTATCACGATCGACGGCAAGAAGGGGCAAGCTTACGACAATCTCGATGCGGACGGCAAGATCGTGAGCTTCGTCACGCACCCGGACTTCGACGCCACGAGCGGAGATGCCGTCCCCGCTTATGCGGGCAAGCTAACCGAAGCGAACCGGAGCATCGTGTACGTCCGCCCGGACGCCTTCATCGTGATCGACAAGCTGAAGACGGCGAACCCGGCGGGTTCGAAGTTCGAATGGCGGCTGCACGCCGACCAAGAACTCACGATCGACGACGACCAAGCCGGCGCGACGATCGTGAAGAATGACGCCGCGCTTAAACTTCGCTTCTATACGCCGTCCGGCCTGACTGCGACGCTGGAGGATCAATACCTGGACGCGGACGGCATCGTGCGGAATCCGGACAAGGATTCGGCCTACGCGAACAAAAGACAGCTGCATGCGGCTTTTATCACGCCTCAGACGCCCGCAACGACCTTTGTCTCCACGATGGAGGCGTACAAGCAGGGCACGGCGCCTTCGGAGGTCGCGTCCGAAAATCACGGCGCCTACGAAAAGCTGACGTTCGAAGACGGCTCCGTCGTCTACGTCCGGCTCGCGGCGAGCGGCGAGATCGACGCCGGCAGCATCAAGTTCAACGGCACGGCCGCCGCGGTGAAAGGCGACACCATCCTGCTCGTGGACGGCACGAAGCTGATCAAGGACGGCGTCACGGTCATCCAGAACGATCATCCGGCGACAGTCGTCTACGGCGACGGCCAACTGTCCGTATCCGGCCCGTCGGATACGCAGGTGAGCCTTCACGCGCCGGACGTCGCGCGGCTGCGCGAAGCGGACACCGGCACGGACATTCCGCAGGGCGGCGTCCTCGCGGAGGCGTTCGGTCTGCGCGGCGTGCAATGGGATAAGTCTGGCGACACGATCATCCTTCATGTAGAGAAGGGCCAGCGCGCCTTCAAGCTGGACGACGCGCCGATGCCGCAGCCGATGGCCCCCGTGACCCTGTCTACCGAGATCGACGGGGTACAGGGACAAACGGTACTGCAGGTATACGCCGATACGGAGGGCGTTCCCGTTGCGTATGGCAAACTCGGCAACGCGGCCGGCTTATACCATGTGACGGAAGCGCCGCAGGGATTCGTTTTCGATCGGCACGGCGCGCCTAAAGACATCTACTTGGAGGCGAACGCGTCCATCATTATTCGCGGGGCGCTCGGGCCTTTGAAGCTGACTAAGGTTGGCGGCGGCGACTTCGCGCCTTCTGAAGTATGGTCGGACCCGGATGCGAAGCGAAGCAAATTGTCTATCGATTGGGTCGAAGCGGAAACGTATACGCATGCCGATTCGGGCGTGATCACGTACGCGACCCGCCCGTTTCTGTCAGGCGGCAAGGGCGTTGGCACCTGGACTACGGTGGGACAACGGATCGATTGGACGCTGAACGTACCGAAGACGGGTACCTACGACCTGGTGCTCAAATACGTGGCGGGCTTTAATCTAAGCGCCGGACAGGTTACGAGCCGCAGCATGATGATCGGCGGCGAAGCCACGGCGTTCGAAGCCCCGACGACGCTGGACGTCAACGGACAGCCGGACTATGGCACGCAGCCGCAGTATTGGCGAGGGCTGCGGGTCAATATCGGCAAGCAGCTCTCGGCCGGTCCCGTCGATCTCTCGATGTGGTACGACGTCGGCGCCATGAACCTGGACTGGATCGGCCTCATCGAACGCAAGGACGACGAGGAACGTCCGACGACGCCAGGCAACCTCCATCTCGTCTCGCAGACGGATACATCGGCGACGGTTGGATGGAGTGCCTCGACGGACAATGTTGCCGTGGACGGGTATGCCGTATACGTGAACGGCGTCAAGAAGAAAAACGTGTCCGGCGGGACGCTGAAGGCGACGATCGACGGACTCGCTGCCGGCGAGACGTATGCCGTCACGGTCGAAGCGACGGACGCGAGCGGCAACCATTCGCAGCCCGGCGAAGCGCTGAACGTGGAGACGGTAGACGAGACGGCTCCAGTATGGGGTGAAGGCGCCGCTCTGCGGCCCGTTCACCTATTCCCAAACGCGGCCCGGCTGGCCTGGGATCCGGCGACGGATAATTCAGGCGCAGTGAAGACGTACGCGATCTATCGACAGGACGCGGGGCAGTCAAACTTCGCGAAAATCGCTACGGTAAGCGGCAGTACCTACGGCTATGACGCGTCCGGACTGTCGGCCGGCGCCGCTTATACGTTCAAGGTGCAAGCGCTGGACGCGCAAAATAACGAAACGACCGACGGCCCGAGCTTGACGGTCACGCTGCCGAACGCTGGCAGCTCCGGCGATTACTACGAATCGTTCGACGACAAGCCGACGGGCAATATGGCAAGCGGCAGCGGCTGGACGGTGAGCACGAGAGCCGGGACGTCGGTCGGAATCGAAGCGCTGCCGAACGCGGGCGGCCAGGCGCTGGCGCTGACGGATCAATACGCGCCTTCTGCGACCGATACGACAGAGAGTCCGGTCGTGCTGCGATCGAACGCAGGGCTGGACGGAAAGGTGACGTTCGAGACCAAGTTCATGTATAAAAAGATCGACGGCGCCAGCATCGGCAACTTCGAGATGTGGCTGCGCGGCGGAGGCAAGGACGTCGTGCGATTCAACGGTTTCTCGGACGGCACGGTCGGCTATTGGACGATGGCCGGCGGTACGAATACGAATGTCAGGATCCCGGGTCCCGCCGGCATCCAGCTGCCGAGCGATCAGTGGATCACGCTCCGGCTCGATCTGGATACGGCGGCCAAGAAGTTCGACGTCTCGTTCCAGACGGAAGCGCTCAAGAACTACTCGGGATCGTCCCCTGCCGCTCCGGCGCAGTTGGACAGAACGACCGGCACCTACACGGTCAGCGGCGTTCCTTATTACAATAACAACACGACGACGACCGCCATCGATGCGTTTCGCTTCAGCACGTTCAGATCGACGAGCAAGTTCCTGTTCGATTACGTGACGTTGTACAAAAACGTACCGGTCGACTCCTCGGCGCCTGTATGGGGCGAGGCGGCGGAACTCCGCGCGAATCAGCTGTTCCCTTCGACGGCCAGACTCGACTGGGATCCGGCAACGGACGATTCGGGCAGCGTGTACGCCTATGCAATCTATCGGAAGACAGCCGGACAGTCTTCCTTCACGAAGGTCGCATCGGTGAGCGGCAGCACGCTCGGTTACGATATGACCGGTCTCCAGCCGGGAAGCACTTATACGTTCCGGGTGCAGGCGGCCGACGCGATGGGCAACGTATCGAGCGACGGCCCTGCCGTAACCGCGACGCTGCCCGCAGCGGCGGCGGGCGGCGACTACTATGAATCGTTCGACGACATGACCGTCGGCAGCATGGCCGGCGGAGGCGGCTGGACAGTGAACGCGAGCAACGGCACCTCGGCCGCGATCGTATCGCTGCCTGACGCCGGTGGCAACGGACTCCGGTTGACCGACAATTATTCGCTGTCGGACACGGACTACACGGAGAGTCCGATCGTACTTCGGGCGAACGCGGCGCTGAGCGGAAAGCTGACGTTCGAGACGAAGTTCATGTTCGGCAAAGTGAGCACCGACATCGGCACCTTCGAGTTGTGGCTGCGCGGCGGCGGCAAGGATGTCGTAAGGTTCAACGCCTTTTCGGACGGGACGTTCGGGTATTGGAAACCGAACGGCACGACGACGGCCGCCGTCAAGATCCCCAAAGCCGCCGGCCTGATGCTGCCGCGCGATCAGTGGATCACGCTGCGGTTCGATCTCGACACGGAGACCAAGACATACGACGTGACCCTAGCGGCGGAAGCGCTCAAGGGCTACGCGGGCACGGTGGACGCCCCGGCTTCTGTAGACCCTGCGGCCGGCGTCTATCGGGTGACGGGGGTGCCGTTCTACAACGGCACGGCGTCCTCGGTCGACGCGTTCCGATTCAGCGCCTCCAGGTTCACAGGCATGTATACGTTCGACTACGTGACGCTGTACAAGAAAGCCGAAATGCTGGCGGACGCCGTCAACGTCTCGCTGAAGGACAGCGGAGGCAATCCGCTCAGCGGGGCCGTCGTGTCGTACTATGACGGCGGCTGGAAGGACTTCGGCGTCACCGGCGCCTCGGGTTCGGTCACCAAGTCGCTGCCGGACAAGAGCTATTCCTTCGCGGTCTCCTACGAGGGCACCCGCAGCCAGAAGGAGCAGAACACCGGGGACAACGCAAACGTCGTCTTCCAGACGTCGAAGGTCAATGTGCAGCTGAAGGACAGCGCGGGCAACCCGCTCGAGAGCAGCGGACCGATCACCTACTACGCGGACGGCTGGCGGACGTTCGGCGCGACGAGCGGCGGCAAGGTCAGCAAGGAGCTGCTGCCTGGCAACTATACGTTCAGCCTGTCGTACGCTGGCGCGTACCAGAACAAAGCGCAGGATGTCGGCGGCGATCCGACCGTCGTCTTCCAGACGAAGCGCGTCAAGGTACGGCTGGAAGACAGCGAGAGCAAGCCGCTGGACGGCGGCGAAGCGAGCTACTACATGGACGGCTGGCATACGTTCGGCGCCTTGACCGGCGGTGAAGCGACCAAGGAGCTGCTGCCCGTGAACTACACGTTCAATGTATCGTACGAAGGTGCGAACTTGAGCAAGCAGCAGGACGTCGGTACGGATGCGACCGTGGTCTTCCGGACGGCGGATATCGCGGTCCATTTCAAGGACGGCCAGGGAAATCCGGTCGAAGGCGGCAAGGTCAGCTTCTACGCAGGCAGTTGGCGGACATTTGGCACGACGGACGCAGGCGGCGAGGCTCGCAAGAAGCTGCTGCCTGGCAATTACACATTCGCGATGACCTACGACGGCAAGATCACATCGCTCACGCAGGATACGTCGGTCTTTCCTGCGGTCGACTTTCAGATTTAACTTCGTTTAATAACGCGCGCCTGGCATTCGCGGATGCCAGGCGCGTTATTTCGCTTCGCAACGCGGCTTTCGCAGACCGGCTATTTTTGTAAACGCGTGTTCGTCTGGCGCTATTCGCGTGAAAGCGTTATGATAGTGCCGTAAACGATACCTAAACCACAGGCAGGAGGCATTCGAAGTGAGAACGATTCAATTAGGGACAAGCTCGCTCGAGGTACCCGTAATCGCGGTCGGCTGCATGCGCATCAATTCGCTGGAGAAAGCGGAGGCCGAGCGTTTCGTTCAAACGTCGCTCGAGGCGGGCGCGAACTTTTTCGATCATGCCGACATCTATGGCGGAGGCGCCTGCGAAGAGATTTTCGCCGACGCCATTCATATGAACGACGATATTCGGGAGAAGATCGTCCTGCAGTCCAAATGCGGCATCCGCAAGGGCGCGTTCGACTTTTCCAAGGATCATATCCTGAACTCGGTCGACGGCATCCTGAAGCGCCTGAAGACCGACTACCTGGACATTCTGCTGCTTCACCGTCCGGACGCGCTGGTCGAGCCCGAGGAAGTCGCCGAAGCGTTCGACAAGCTGGAGAGCGCCGGCAAGGTCCGTCACTTCGGCGTCTCCAACCAGAAGCCGATGCAGATCGAGCTGCTGAAGAAGCACGTCAAGCAGCCGCTCGTAGCGAATCAGCTGCAGCTGAGCATCACGAACGCCAACATGATCTCGAACGGCATCAACGTGAACATGGAAAACGAGTCCGCGATCGACCGCGACGGCAGCATTCTGGACTATTGCCGCCTGAACGACATCACCGTTCAACCGTGGTCGCCGTTCCAGTACGGGTTCTTCAAGGGCGTGTTCCTGGACAACGAAGAATTCCCCGAGCTGAACGCCAAGATCGACGAGGTCGCCAAGAAGTACGAGGTCAGCAACACGACGATCGCGATCGCCTGGCTGCTCCGCCATCCGGCGCGCATGCAGCCGGTCACCGGCACGATGAACGTCGCGCGCCTCCTCGACTGCGTCAAGGCCGGCGACATTCACCTGACGCGCGAAGAGTGGTACGAGATCTACCGCGCGGCGGGCAACATCCTGCCTTAAGCGCTGTTTTGCGTACGGCCCCGGTCCTGACGGATCGGGGCTTTTTTCAGCACGCGCAAAAAGAAACGGCCGCCAGGCTCTTGAGCCGGCGGCCGTAATCGGACTTACTTGACTGCGTTCAGGCGCTCCTCGAGACGATCCCACGTCTCGGTGATGCCTTGCAGCATGCCCATGTCCATGACGGTCTTGAGCGCTTCGGCGGACGCGTACAGGCTGCTGCTGACCAGCTTCGTCTTGCCGCCGGCATCGACGAATTCCAGCGTGACCTCGGTCGACGGCATCTCCGCATTGACGTTTCCTTCGGCATCGGAGAAGTAGTCGACGTACACGATTTTTTCCCCTTCGACGATCTCCTTGTATACGCCCTTCCCCCCAAGACTCCATGCCGTAGAACTGGCCTTGGTTCGGATCCTCGCACTTCATGCAATAATGCCACACGCCGCCCGGACGGAATTCGACGTTGCACACCGGCACTTCCCAGCCACGCGGTCCCCACCAGCGCTTCAGATGCTCGGCTTCCTTGAACATTTTGAACACGAGCTCGCGGGGCGCATCGAATACGCGCTCCAGCACCAGTACCCGATCTCCTTCTACTCTCGAAACCATCGCATTGTTAGACATTGTTAATTCCTCCTCGGTTAAATTCATTATTTATTCGGATCTTATTGGGGCCCTTCCGTTGGTTCCTTCTCCTGCAATTCCCGCAAGTAGTCGTCCAGCTTGTCGTACCGCTCTTCCATCATGCGGCGGAAGGTGCCCAGCCACGTATCCATCGCTTGGAACGGTTCGGGCCGCAGCTTGTAAATCCGCCGGTTCGCGTCAGCCTTCACTTCTACGACTCCGGCCTCCCCCAGTACCTTCAGATGCTTGGAGGCTTGGGGCTGCCGCATGCCCAGCCGGTCGGCGATCTCCCCTACGGTGAGGGGGCCGTCGCGCAGCAGCTCGACGATCTGCATGCGGTTCGGCTCGGCCAGCGCGCCGAGCGCCGCCATGTCCATGCCCGGTCGATGTCCCGACATGTCGTTCACCTCTTCTACGTGTAATCTCCCGGGGATCTCATCTCCTTCGTCTTCAGGTTATCTTCCTGATGAACTAAATATACATCATTAGGAATATTCCTGTAAAGGAATATTTAAAAGAAATTGAAAGCCGCCCTGAGCGGCGGCTTCGTGCGCGGCAAGGCGCGGGGGTTGCGGGCCCTGGACGGCGCTTAACCGCGGTGCGCGACGCAGTCGATCTCGACGAGCGCGTTTTTCGGCAGCTTGCCGACCTGAACCGTCGCGCGGGCAGGCAGCACGCCGCCGTCGAAGTAGCTCGCGTAGATCTCGTTGACCTTCGCGAAGTCGTCCATGCTGTCCAGGAAGATCGTCGTCTTCACGACGTCGCCGAGCGAGAGGCCGGCTTCTTCGACGACAGCCTTCAAGTTTTGCAGCACGCGATGGGTCTGCGCTTCGATGCCGCCCTCTACGATCGCGCCGGTAGCCGGGTCGAGCGGGATCTGGCCGGAAGCGAACAGGAAACCTCCTGCGAGCACGGCTTGGGAATACGGCCCGATCGCGGCCGGCGCCTGGGCGGTGGATACAGCTTGGTTCATTGGTAGAATGCCTCCTCGATACCTCGTTAAGGGAGCGCTCTCTACTGCCTGCGGGCTTTCCGCCCCGGAAGCGGCGCATCCTCTCCCTCTCATCCTATATGCCCGTCTAACTTCATGCAACCCGGCCCGTCATGCAAAAAAAAGAAGCGGGCAAACGCTGCCCGCTTTCGTCATGTCTCAGTGATGCATGCCCGCCATATCGGCCGGCGCTTCCGTCTCCGTCTCCATGGCCTTCGTCAGCGTGATCGACCAGTCCTTGGCGTTCCAGGCGACATCCCAGCCGAACAGCTCGGCGATAAAGCGTACTGGCACCTGCACGCGATTGTCCTTCAGCATGACCGGATACCCGATCTCCATGCGTTTGCCGTTCATCTCCATGTACTTTTTGCCGACCCAGAACTGCGCTTTGGCGGCGCCCGCGTCGATCCATACCGATTGAGCCGCGCGGTCCCAAGTCACCTTGGCGCCGATGCCTTCGGCGAGATAGCGCAGCGGGATGTAGTTGGTTCCGTTGTCCATGTAGGGCTTCGTGTTCATCGTCGTTGCCTTGCCGTCGATGATCAGTCGATCGGAGCCGACCTTGAACCAGACCTTCATGACTTCCGGAGCTGGTGCGGCCGTGTGGAACTTCTCGGGGAATTGAGCTGCAATGCCCGCGGCGAGAACGGCGCCCGTCGGGAACATATGGGCGTACGCCGTGCGGGCATCGGCGTAGACGGCCGCGTAGTCTTTGGCGACGTAAGCGTCAAACGCGTTCAGCAGATGATCGATATGCATCTTCAGACTGTCGGCGATCGCCTGCCGGCTGAAGTTCGCGGGATTCGCGTCCGCGAAAAACTTGGCTTGCGCCATCCGGTATTCTTCCAGCTCTGCGATGGCTTTCTTCTTGCCGGCTTCGTCCTTCGCGCCGGTGGCTTTCACATAGTCCACGAAGTAACCGATGTGCGAGGACCAGACTTTCTTGAAGGCTTCGCCTGCATCCGCGCCATAGACGGAAGCGACTGCGGCGGACAGCTCGTCGGTGTTGCGGCCGAGGGAAGCGGCTGCCGCCGCGAAGTCAGGCGCGCCGTCGATGCCCTTCTGCATCGTGAAGATCGCCAGCAGGGCGTGCTCGCCCAGCTTCTGCTCCAGCGCCGAGCGCAGGTCGGACGCGGGATTGGAGGCGGCGGCATCCGTGAACTTCGCCGGGAACTGCGCCGCGATGCCTCCAGCCAGCGCATCGCCGGTCATGTACATGTGCGCGTAGGCCGTCTTGGCGTCGTCATATGCAGCCGCGTAGTTTTTGCCCACATAATCGTTGAATGCGGCGAGCAGATGGTCGATGTGCATCTTCAGGCCATCCGCGATCGCCTTCTCGTCGAAGTACTTCGGATTGGCGTCCGCGAAAAACTTGGCTTGCGCCATCCGGTACGATTCCAGGTCGGCGACGGCTTTGGCGCGGCCCGCTTCATCCTTGGCTGCCGTCGCCTTCACGTAGTCGACGAAGTAGCCGATGTGCGAGGACCAGATCTTCTTAAAGGCCGCGCCGGCGTCATCGCCGTATACGGAAGCCACCGCGCCCGACAGGTCGTCCGTATTCTGGCTCAGCGCGCCTGCTGCCTGCGCGAAGTCCGGGGCGCCGTCGTAGCCTTTCTGCATCGCGACGATCGCGAGCAGCGCGTGCTCGCCGAGCAGCTGGCCGAGCGCCGAGCGCAAGTCGGGCGTCGGCCCCTTCGTGCTAACCGTATGAGCGCTCGCGAATGCCGGCACCAACAACACTAGCGATAAGAGCAAACCTGTGATTTTGACGCGCAGTCCTTTCATGGGGAACACTCCTTTTACAGTGGGTGGCCGTCCTCTTGCTTGACGGTTCTGCAAGGTGTAACGGACGCCGCGATCATTCGGATCACCGCCTCGGCCATTTTTTTTAAAAAAAGTGATCCGCTGTAATTTCAATTACGAACCTTTATAATGAATGGGAGTTCAGGAAAGGAGCTCCTCGATGAACGATATCGCGTCAGATATAGAGATGATGCGGCGCATCGCCGGACGGGACGCCATGGCGCTCGAAGCGCTCTACGACAGGTACGAGAAGGCGGTATACGCCTTCGCCTACCGGTTCGCCCAAGACGCGATGCTGGCCGAAGAGATCGTACAGGAATTATTCATGCGAATATGGAATCAACCGGAGCGCTACGACGCTTCGCTGGGCAAGCTGACGACCTGGATCTTCGCGGTGACCCGCAACATCGCGATCGATCAGCTCCGCAAGCGGCAAAATCGCACGACAAGCCAGACGGCTGATACCGAACGATTCGCGCGGCTGCCCGATCCGGCAAGCGGTCCCGAGGAAGAATACGACATCAAGTGGACGGGCGAGCAGTTAAAGGGAGCCTTGGCGGCACTGAACCCGGACCAGCGGCAGGTGTTGGATCTCATCTATTATCAAGGTTATACGCAGCACGAGGTGTCCGAGCGGCAAGGCATCCCGCTGGGCACGGTCAAGAGCCGCGTGCGCCTGGCGATGAAGCAGCTCAAGGAGCGGCTCGGAGATCTGGAAAGGAGGCGAACCCCCTATGACACAACCTCATGACGAGACATGCGATCTGCTGGAGTTGTACATGCTGGGCGGTCTCGACGAAGCGGAAGCCCTGCGCTTCGAAGCGCACCTGTCCTCGTGCGAGTCCTGCCAGGAGCAGCGCCTGGCGCTCGCGGACATCGTCGGTCTGCTGCCGGCGACGGCGGAGCCGCAGCCGGTTCCGGAAGGAATGAAGAAAAGAATTCTCGCGAACGTGCTCGCGGAAGCCGTTCCCGCCGGCTCCGAAGCCAAGACGCCGCCGACCGCGTCGCCATCCGAATCGCAGCCTTCGATCCAACCTTCGATCCAACCTGCGCCGAAGCCTGCGACGCCGGCATCGGGCGCATCGATCTTGCAGACAACGACGAGACGCACGCCGGCCTACATGAAGCTTGTCACGGCCGGACTCGCCGCTGCGCTGATTGCGCTGGCGCTGTACGCCGCCCAGCTGCGGGGACAGGTCGGCGACCTGCGGGGCGAGCTTGCGGAGGCCGGAAGCGCGCCGGTTCAAGAGCTGAAGGTGAACCAGGCCGTCAAGCTCAATCCGGCGGCGGCGGATATCGTCGCCACGGGCCTCGCCACCATCGTCATCGATAAAAACGGCACCCACCTGCTCGTGCAGGCAGAACAGCTGCCGAAGCTGCAGGGCAACGAAGCTTACCAAGTTTGGCTGATCAAAGGCCAGGAGAAGTTCAGCGCGGGCACCTTCCTCTCCGATCAAGGAACCGGCGCCATCTACTACACGCTGAAAAACGGCGGCTACGACACGGTCGCGATCACCCTCGAGCCGGACGCGTTCGGCGACCAGCCGCGCGGCAAGATCGTACTGGCGGCTGCGCTTGACGCTTAAGCCGGCCGCTCGTTCAAATCAGCGGACAGCGCCGAACGAAGCACAAAACGGGATGAAGCAGAATGGTTATCTGCCTCATCCCGTTTGCGTTTTCGGTCGGCTCGCCTTGGTTAAGCCGCTGATCGGAAGCTCTATGCCCGTACCCGCCCCTCGAGCGCAAACCGGAACATTTGCTCGAACAGCAGGAAGTGACAGTCGAGAATCTCGTCCGGCGTGAAGCGCAGCCCCGATCCGTCGATGCCCATGTTGGACTCGTACGTCATGCTGAGACCTCCGCATACTTGATGGACCGCGGTGGTCAGGTTGAACGACGGATACGGGTACGTCTCCCCGTCCTGCACCATCTGTTCGACCACATCGAAGGGCAGTCCTCGCACGCGGTGCGCCTCCGCCATCCGGAGGTTGAACGCCTGCTGCCTGCGCTTGACGTCGACCGGCAGATACGGGATCCATGGGAAATGCACCGCCGTGTCGGCGCCCCCGTGAAGCGACATGTGAAAATCGACCGCCTCGCGGTCCGCCAGCCCGAGCAGCGCGGCCGTCTCCTTCGCCATCGGCGCGAAGAAGTTGTCGTGCATCATGTTGACGCCGTCGTCGTTGAAGTAGGAGCCGAGAAACGCCGAGGCTTCCTTGATCGGATGAACCGCCTTGCAATCCGGCCATCGGCAGAGGGTGCCGTCCTTCCAAGAACCTTGCATATAGTAAACGAACTGCTCGTAAGGCACGCCGATGAGCGAATCGACCGGCAGACGCGCCCGTCCGTCGGGATTCATGCACGGAATGAGCAAGAGACGGAAGCGGCTCGCGTTTTCATAAATATAATCGTGCCGCCGTCCCCGGTAATCCTCGCCGGTCTCGAGCAGCCGGATGAGGTTCATGACGCCGACGATACCCTCGAGCTCCCCGCCGTGCACGCCGCCGACGATGAGGAGCACGGGCCTCGCGTCCTCTCCCTTGTTCGCGTACTTCGAAGGATCGCGCGCGCCGCAAGCCGAGCTGTAGTTCGCCTGCCGGCCGAAATCCTGCTTGTCTCCGTACTCGGCCAGATAGACGCTGCGGCCGCCCGCGGACGCGGTCAGCACGCTCGCTTGGCCAAGGCTCAGATTCGCCATCGCGTCCTCGATATCCGTCAGCTTGCCTCTCCAGAACGATGCCTGCAAGTTCTATTCCTCCTGCGACCGTTGTCGTAAGCGCTGTTTGGGTCTCCTGTATTATGCAGGCGCGCCGAGGAAGACGCTTTCCCTTTTCCGCTTCATTTTTGAACTTTTCGGCGATGGCCGTTTTTCTGACGGTACAGGCCGACCTGGTACGCGTCGATGAACTTCTGCGCGCCCATGCGCACGATTCGCGTATTCGTTGCCGTACGGCAAAAAGAGGACGCTCTCGCGTCCCCCTTCGTCGTGCATGGGCGTTCAGGCCTTGTCCAGGATTCCTTCTTTGAAAATGTTCAACAGATATTCGAGCGTAATCGGATCGCTGTAGCTGGAAGCTTCGGTATCGATCTCGATGACATGGCCCGCCTTGACGGCCGGCATGTTCTTCCAGGTGTCCGTGTTCAGGGCGCCATTGTCGCCGGTCGCGCTTCGGCTGAGGATGATATAATCGCCGGCGTACTCCGGCAGCACTTCGGTCGACAGCGTGTAATAGCCCGGGCCGAGCGCATCCTTCTTGACCTTCTCCGGCATGCCGAGGCCCATCGCCTGGTACACGATCTCCGTGCCGCGGGCCCAGTTGTTGCCGAAAACGTAGAACTGCTTGTCGAACAATTCGAACACCGTCACGGTGACGTCCGCGCCGGCCTTCGCCTTGATCTCGGCGCCGATATCGGCCGCGCGCTTCGAGAAGTCGTCGGCCCAAGCCTGCGCTTCCCGCTCCTTGTTCAAGAGCTTGCCGATCTCGATCTGCTGCTTCAGGTAGTCGAGCTTGCCCCACGTGTAGACGACGGTCGGCGCGATCTCCTTGAGCTTGTCGATGTTTTTCTCGGTGCTGCCGACGATGATGAGGTCGGGATTTAGCTCGATGATCTTCTCCAGATCTTCGGTGGAGACGACTTCGACGCCCTGCACCTTATCTTTGAAAAGCGGGTTGCCTGCCGTCCATTGGTCGACGCCGACGAGCGTGCCGCCCAGCGAGAGGACATTGGGCGCGCTGTTTAGCGCGATAATGCGCTTGGGCGCGGCGGGGACTTCGACCGGTCCGTTCTCGGATTCGTAAGCGATCTTGCCGGAAGCGCCGGCGCTCGCGGAAGGACTCGCGGCCGACGAAGCGCTAGCGGATGCGCTCGCGCTCTGCGACGAGCCGGTATTATTATTGCTTGCATTGTTGCCGCATGCGCTCACGACCAGCGCGAGCAGCAGAAACAACGGGGTCCACATTCTCTTTTTCATCGTTGATTCGACTCTCCCTTTTCCGTGTATACGATAATGATTATCAATATCATTGATTTAACTATAGAGTCGCATTCCCGCGATGTCAATACAGATTGCGCGCCATCTACTCGCTCCAAATGCTGCGCGTCTCAAAATAGACATAATCTTGCCCGTCGGATAGCGTCCGACGGTCGACCCGCCGGAATCCGGCCTTCAGCAGCACGCTGCGGGAAGCGACATTCATGGGTTTCACGATGGCCGCCACCCGTTCAAGTTCGGTCTGCCGGAATATAAATGCGATCATCGTTTGGACCGCCTTCGTGGCATAGCCGCGGTCGCGGTAGTCTTTGGAGACGGCATGCGCCACCTCGCGGTTCGCCGGATCCAGAAGATCGTTCGGGAATACGCCGCACCAGCCAATCAGCCGTTCGTCCGCCTTGTGCTCGATCGCGAGCAGGATGCGCACGTCCGCCGGATCGAAGCGGTCGTAGCTGCCGATGACGAACGACAGGAAATCTGTCAGCTGCGCCTCGGTCATCTCCCAGTCGGGCAGGAGATCGGTAATCTCGGTCTGCATGGTGAGCGCGCGCAGCGCGTCAAGATCCCGCGGCGCGAACGCGCGTAGGCGGATCGAATCGGTTTCTATCGTAAAGGAATAGGTCTTAGAGGAAGCACTTTGTCGGTTTATTGGTGGTCGGTATTCGGAATTCGGAGCAAAACAAAAAGCGGAGCGCCTCAATAAAGGCACTCCGCAATCGCCATCGCCGGCATTCCGATCCAATTGAGCAGCGCGGATTGGATCATGTAGAAGGCTGCGCCGGCGAGCCAAAGAAACAGCCAAGTGTGCGTCGCGGCGGCCAGCTCCATGCCGTACCAGGCGGTCGCTTCCCAGACGAGGAAGGCGGAAGCGAGCCCGGCGAGCAGGACGCCCGCGACGGGCTGCCAGACGACCGCGACGGGATAGCAATGTGACCTTTCATGCTCTGAGCGCGAACGGGCACCAGGATCGATGATGCTCGCCACAACAAAAGAACGGTCAAAGTCGCTTGACCGTTCTCCACATCACTTCTTTTCGAACCCCCGGACGGGAGACATGCCTTCGCAAGAAACGGACCATGACCTCGTTGCGCCCCTCCACGAATAGAAGCCATTCCGAGAAAGCCGGGTCGCCGGTCAAGCGCCGCCCTGCCTCGGCTGCTAGTGCGAGGCCCCGGCCCATTCGCTGGTGCCGGGCGTGTACGAACATCGTTTTGAAAAGGATCGTGCGGGCGTCGAACCGCTCCATGATCATCCATCCGACGACGGCGCCGCCAGTGCGTAGCACCAGGCTGCGCTCTTGGTCGACAAGCTCCTCGTCCGCAAACGGCGACAAGTCCGGCGGATACCAGACGCCCTCTCCTTGACGAATTTCATTGAATTCTTGAGCTGTCAAGCTTGAAAAGGGGCCAACGGCAAAAGCGTCCGGCAGCCGAAGACGATGAACCCACGGCAGCTCCGGGTGAAGCTCGATCGAGCCGCCCCAAATATGGATGCCGGCCCAAGGCTCATCGAATCCGCAAGCCTTCAAAAAAGGCCGCTTCCGAAGTATCCGGATCGATACCGCCGAGAAAATCGGCGCCTACGAGCTGCGTTCCCGTTTGCCGCAAAATCGCCTCCGTCTCGCCGTAAAGAATGCGTCCAATGCCTTGGCGACGTTCGTGCTCCGCCACGGTCAAGGCGAGCAGACCGGCCGCGCCGGCCGCCCGCCGCTCGGCGATCGCCAGTCCGACGGGCTCACCCCCTCTGCGGACGCCAAGTATCAGGAACGACGCCGGAATCCGCTGCAGGGCATGGCGCAATTCAGGCGGGACGAATCGTTCATAAACGCCGGGCAGCGCGCTCTTCATTTCCTCGATCATTAAAGGCTTCATTCACGCTTGCGGCATACTTAACGTCGAATTGAGATTACTCGAATTATCCGCATAGTCCGATATGGCCACATTTACTTTGAACTTGCTGTTTGGCTGCAGCGTATACCTTCCTCTAATGGCTTCCTCATTGAGGGATATAATGGCTTGATTCCCCACAATCGCAACCGAATAGATGGCGTTGGTATTGTCGACAACCGTATAATCGCTATCGTCCCCGCTTTGCGAGAACATCATGCTGGTGGAATACCCGAATGGAGACAGCGGTTCGCTTGCCGTTATCGTGAATTTGCCGTTTTCATAGACACTGCCGCTTAGCGTCGGCGCCGTCTCGTCCATGATAATCGGCAGCGTCCACTTGCCGACCTCCTTGTCGCCCTCTTTGACGTGGAAAACAAGAGAAGCTTCCGTGCTTTCCGTGGCTTCTTCTAACGGGTGAACGGTAATCCCGGTAGGCCCGGAAGCGAGTTCCACAAGCTCGGACGTGGATTCGACGTAGACCGCTCCCACTACGCTGCTACCCTCGAGCACGTTGAACTTGTAGTTGGCGCTGTCGGAACCGTCATATTCCAACGTTTCCAGCTCCGCGCCCCGCTTGATTTGCAGGTAGCTTTTAATATTGCGCTTACTGTATGTCTCGACGGATCCCGTTCCTACGACCACGTCGCCGTCCGTGCCGGTTTTGCCGCTATTGAGGTAAAAAAGGCCGGTTTTCGATCAGCGAGCCTTCCAGCGTCGGTACTTGAGCCGCCTTAAACGTATCGATCGCGTCCTGCAAGGCCGACGCCGCATCGTCGATCTCCGCTTGCTTGACCTCGGCGTCGCCATATACGTCGCTCGCGGCTTTGGCAGCGACTTTCAGCGCGTCGATCGCGCTCTGCGGATACTGCCCCCCTTGGCTTCCCGCAACCGCCGCATCGGCAAGGCCGGAGGCGTCGGCGATCGCCGCATCGAGCGCGCTCTTGTCTAAGACGGTCGGAGCGCTGTAATAGACGGGCGATGCCGGCAAGGACAACGTCGCTCCGCTCGCAGAAACCATGCTGCCGATCTGCGACTGAACCTGACTCAGGTTGGTTACGATGTCCGTCAGCGAGACGCCGTCTGGCAAGACCAGGCGAGCGATCCGCAAGTCGGTGCCGACAGTCAGCTTGGCCTTGGGATTGGTAATCTGGATCTCGCGAAATAAGCCTTTGCCGGACAGCGCAACCGGCTGGTCGCCCGATATCTTCAACGTCCCGTCGGCAGGCATCCCTGTCGTATCAAGCTTAACGGGCGCCTTTGCCGTACCTGAGGCGGCGATCTCCAGCTCCGATAACACGTTCACGCTCCGAACGGCTGATTTGTACCGAAGCTTCGCGCCTAGAAGCGCCTCTCCGTTGCCTTCGGCCAGCAGAAGCTGTTTCAGCTCGTCCGATACGAGCAGCGGCGTCCCATCGACCATGATCACGTCGCCGTCAATCTTCGTGACGGTTGCGGTTTGCTCTTTTTTCCGGAAAAATGTCCACCAGAAGCTGCGCGATATCCGCTCTCGCGACCTCTTCCCGAGGCGCAAAGCCGTTTTCCTTCGCAGTCATCAAGCCGAGCCGGAGCGCGGCTTGCACGGACGCGGCCGCCCAACCGCTGGCGCCGTCGGCGAGCGCGGGATCCGCATCGCGTCCGCCGGTCGTGTTCAGGCCGTTGACCGCGCGTACAAATACGGAAGCCAGCTCTTGTCGGGTCACGTTGCGATTCGGATCGAAGCCTGCATCCGTTCCGTTCATCAGACCGGCCTTGCGAACCGCCTCGATGTAGCCGGCGCTCCAGCTCCCGGCGGCTACATCCTTGTAGCTCGATCCGGCGTTCGCGCTCACCGGCAGGTGCAGCGCCTTGACCAGAAGCACGGCGAGCTGCGTCCGCGTCAGCGGCTCGTTCGGCTTGAACGCTCCGTCCGGATAGCCGGCGATCAGTCCCAGCGAGACCGCCTCGCGAATGGCTGCCTGCGTGTCGTTCGACATCGCGTCAATATCTTTGAACGTCGTTTGCTCCGCGGATACGGCAGGAGCGGCGATTACGTTCCTCGCACCGAAAGCCGTCGTCGCGATCATGCTTGCCAGGAGCAGTGCTTTCCAATTCGTTGCCAATATGATCCCATCCCTCATGGTGAAATTGCCGCTTGCAGCGAATGCGATTAGTGTCGCAGTTTTTCGTCAGTCTTTTTTAGGCCTACGTGTAAGTATAATCTTTTTCAATGACTGTAGAATGACAAATTTCGACACGATTCCAACTTCGTGTGCCGTTAACGATTAACGGCGATCGTGTCCTTATAAAAGCGGAAGAACCGTCAGGTACGTCCTGACGGCTTTCCTTTTCGTATGCTGCCGGCGATCAGTCGATCAGGTCCGTGTATTGCATAAACCGCTTCAGCATAACGGCCGCTTGCGCGCGGCTCGCCTTCGCCGAAGGCACGAACGTGTCGTTCGTCATGCCGGTGATGATGCCGGCATCGACGGCTTGCGCCACGGATGCGCGGGCCCAACTCCCGATCGCGGACTTGTCCTTGAAGGCATTAAGCGAGGCTTCCGAAGACGCCGCCGTCGAAGCGGAGCCTTGCGCGTACGCGACGGCTCTCGTGATCATGACCGCCATCTGCTCGCGGGTGATCGTAGCGCCTGGCTTGAAGCTGCCGTCCTCGAAGCCTTCGACCAGCTTCGCCTTTACGGCTGCGCCAGTCGCGCCTGCGTACCATGCGCCGGATGCGACATCCTTGAAGCCTGCAGCGCCGGAAGCGTCAGGCGTGAGGCCCAGCGCACGGACGAGCAGCGCCGCGAACTCGGCCCGCGTGATGCTGCTGTTCGGCGCGAACTTCGTGTCGGACACGCCGTTCACGACGAGCTTGGAAGCGAGCAGCTCGATGTCTGCCTTTGCCCAATGCGTGCTCAGATCTGCAAAAGCCTTGCTTGCTGTCAGCACCGTATAGATACTGTTGCCGTTACGCTTGAACGAGATTTTGAGGGTGCCGTCCGACTGCTTCGTGAACTGCGCGGGTACGAAGGTCAGCGCGCCTGTCTGCGGATCGTACAGCGCGACGGTCGAATGCGAAGCGTCAATCGTGCCGGATGCGACGACCGTACGCGACACATAAGTCGAGCCGAATTCATTCAGCTCGGAAGTCTTGCCGCCGCCGGACGCGACGATCGAAAACTCGATCGCGCCGCCCTGCTGCGAGGCGCCGATGCCAGCCGCGCTAGCCTTAATCTTGGCGTTGATGTCATCAGCGGACGGGACGATGTTGATCTGAATCGTGATGTCCGATGCCGACACGCCGAGACTCGCCGCGATCGCGTCGAAGTTCAGTACGCTGAGCGGCAGCGAATACTCGCCTTCGCCGGTTTGCAGCGATACGATCGCGCCTGACGAGGCGGCGTCTTTCAAGACGGAGAACGGCAGGTTAAACTGCACGGCATCGCCCTGCTTGCCCTCATAGGCAATGTATACGACAGGAGCCGCGCCCTTGTTGTCCTGCTGCGCAGCCTTCTTCAACGCGTCGGCGAGCGAAGCGCCGTCTTGCGTGATGACGGTCGTCGAGCGGCCGCCTACGTCTACCGTCGAAGTCTTGTTCTTGCTCGTGTCGACCACGACCGGTACAGCGCCGCCTACCGGCGTGATGACCTTGTCCGGCGTAGGTGGAGGCGTCGGCGTCGACACCGACCCGCTCGGAGGCGGCGTTACCGTCTTCGCCGTTACTTTAAAGGTCTTGCTGGAGACCTCGCTGCCTTGCCCCGCAACCACGGTATAGGTACCAGCGGGTTCGCCAGATCCGATCGTGAACGGCGCCGCGAACTGACCTGCGGTCACTGGCACGATATCGAAGTACACGACGCTGGTGTCCGGCCGCAGCACCTTGACGATGACCTTATCCAGCGTGGAAGCACCCTTGATGTCCACCTTGTCTCCGACCGTTACGTCCGCTACGTTCTGCAGCGATACGGTCGAGCTTTCAGCATAAGCAGCAGCCGGGACGAACGCCAGGCACAGCGTCAGTATCATGAAAATACGCAGTATACTAGATTTCACTGCTTGTTTCCCCGCTCCCTTAATTTTCATAGTTGTTATTGTTATTTTGCGACAGCATGATGGCTTCATCGATCTCCGACTGTGTCTTTACCGTACCTAGACTCAGCCCCACATCGCCAGTCTCTCCGTCAAAGCTGCTTACGATGAATGCCTTGACCGTATAGTTCCTGGAAGCCGATGTTGCATCCGGTACGTTAAACTTGGCTGTATACGTACCCGTTCCCACTGCCAGCTCTGCCGCAGCGATGCTGACCGGCGTATCGCCATCGAACAGCTCGAACACAACGTCTTGCGTACCTGCGCTGCTGCTGCGGGATTCGGATACCTTGAGTGCCGGATTATAATTCGGGTTCGATTCGATTGCCCGGTTATAGATGAAAACACTGGCGGTTATGCCATTGGATTTCGTTACCGACGGAGAAGTCATGTAGAAAATGTCGGAAGACTTCCGAGCAATGCCGGAAAATCCTTGACTGCTATAACCCTCCGCTTCGACATCAATGTAATACTCACGGTCCCTAAGGAAAATCCCTTTATTGAGGGTAATCTTGCCACCCGAAATTGTGTATTCTGCGGCTGTCAACGTTCTTGTAGTCTCATTCTCGCGATCCCTAATTTTAATGCCGGTAACATGTTTGCTCCATTCGGTGTTATCCTCGTACTTCAGCACGGTATTCGCGTCGCTGAACAAATAACCCGTAATTTGAGGTCTGTTGTACGCGATTGTCTGCTGGATAGCACCGTTCACCTGATAATGATGTGAATCCATTAGAACATCTGCCTCAAGCTTGACTTGAACAGTCCCGCCCACGATCGGATTTTGCAGAAAAATGGCGATCTGGGATCCGTTGAAAATGACCTTATCCTCATCGGACAATGGCTTGAACGTAACTCCATTATCCGTTGAGATCATAATCTTTTCTTTTAAATGGGATCCCTTCTCGTCTGCGGTCAAATCCACGAATTCATCGGAATAAGAGCTTATTAGGTTAAGGCTTAAAAATCTGCCGTTTAAATCGAAATAGCCAGACAGACGCATGGGCTGCACATTGTCAGAATTAAACCAAGCAGTGTTAAATTCGCTATAGTTATTCCTTCTGTTGCCGTTTAAGTCCGTGAAGTATCCCAGTTCGGAGTACAAATATAGCACCGTGCCTGACAACGTTTCAAAATGAATCTTAACCGTATTCTCCGACACTGTCACCGTTGCGTCCGACGGGAGCCCGTATCTGTATCCGAAATTAGAATCGAACCAACGCAAATTATTTCTAAACTGCGCTAGATCCGAAACGGAGATTTTTACTGGTTCATTGAAAAGGAGAGTCACATCTTTTAGATCTTGCGACACGAGATAATCGACATACTCAGGGCCGGTCGTGTCCGATAGATCCCCGTCTGCGTGCGCCTTTAGGTACGGAGAAACCGTGTAATCTGAAGTATAATTACCATCCGCATCCCGCAGGGTGTTTTCACTGATCCCGATTTGATTCGAGTCGCCGTTCAACGCAATGCTGAAGTGGATTTTCAACTGGTCCTCGACGATCTCTGCGGTATCGGCTTCAATCAGTCCCCTGCTGCGATTGCCATCTTCCTGCAGCCAGATCCTTGACATGAAATCTTCCGGTGATTCAATAAACGACGTGGGGTAGATATTCCGGTCGAATTTAACCGTGACGTCATGGTTATCGTCGCTGAGCTCGGCGCTCAAAATAGAAGGCGAACTCACGGCTAGGGCCAGCTCTTGTGTAACATTGCCTGCCGTATCCTTGAGCAAACCGGCTGCGAGCTTAATCTTGGTTTTCGGACCGGATACAAGTCTTACATCTTGCTCGGAGTCGATTTGCAAGTAGTTGCTTCCCCAAGACAAACTTACTAAGCCGTCAACCAAAGGAGAGAAATGCTCGCCGTCGGACGCGATTTGAATCTGGCTTTGCAGATAAGCGAGAGCCGCCGATTCATCCTCAATGCTGTCCGGGAATACGAGGGAGAAATTTTCGTCGAAGTACAGCGTAACTCCGTTATCGTAGCTCTCTGCCCCTTCATATGCCGGCGGGGTGATGTCCTTGCCCACGATCGAATCTACCTCAATCGGGGAAGCGTATGGATCATCGAAGCCGTCTATCCGCAGTGTATCCGCCGCGATATGTATAGTGTTCGAATCCCCGACGAGTTCCGCATTCAGTGTCAAAACGAGCTTCTTCGGCTCATCAAAAATAACCGAATCCGAACCACCGAGCGGTGCAAATAGATCGGTTCCCGTCTTCTTAATCGTAATGGCGTTCTTCAAGTCCACGCCGTCAGCCGGATCGAAGCTGCTGTCAAAAGTAAGGGTGATCGTCTTGAAATCCCCGCTGACGGAAGCTGTCGCGTTAAGCTCCGCAGGCGGAACTGGATTTGCACTCGCCGCAGGCGCGTACGAGAATGCTGCGAAGACCAACATCGCCAGCATCAAAAACACTGAAACTTTTTTCATTCTTCTTTTGTCACTCCTATATGTTTTTAGTGATTCTTTTTTTACTAGATTTTAGTATAAATGTCGCCAATGACGGCAAAATGACAAACTTCGACGAGAATCCATTTCTGCCTCCGCATGCGAAAAAAGACTCATTCCGCGCGGAAACGAGTCTTCCGGTCAGCTTCCTCTATGGGCAGCCTCTTCTATTAAGTAAGCTTGCTCTATTGGTCTATCTCTTCTACTCGGTGGCTTCCAACTGTGTCAGCAGTTGTCCGTACAGCTTGGTCACCTCGATCGAAGGCCGGACGCCCAGCTCTTCCTGAAGCGTGTCCGAATACTTCGCGTACAGCCGGATCAGCGCTTCTCGATTGTGCTGCAAGGCCAGCGCCTTCATATAAAGCTTGACCGTATCCTCGTCGAGTTCATTGTGCGCCGTGAGCTTGGCGAGCAGACGGATCGCGGCCTGGATATCCCCCCCGGTCCAACAACGCCTGGCCAAGACGAAGGGTGAACGACGCGTACATTTGGGAAATTCGCTCGACCTCGCTCCACGCCCACGGATAGGCGAGATCCCCGAACAGCTGGCCTACATAGGCACGCTCCAGCTCGATCGCCCCGTCCAGGTTGGACGCATCCACCCCCGCCATTTCCCGACAGCCCTCTTCGAAGCGATGGAAGTCGACCTCCGCCAGCGTCAGATTCAGCGCATAGTGATTGGCGTCCGAATGCAGGCTTCCCTTCATGCCGATCGCTTCGAGCACCTTGCGGAGCTGGTAGGCCGTCGTGTTCAGGTAGACCTCCGCGTTTTTGCGAGGCATGCCGCCGAAGATGTCCTCGATTAGCCGCGCCCTGGAGACGAGGCTCCCGCGCTGCAGCACCAGGTAGGCGCACAGCTCCGCGCTCTTGCTGGATCTCCACTTGACGAGCTCGCCCTGCGCGCCGCGGATCTCCATGCGCCCGAGACAGTTCACCCGCACTTGCGGCTCGGGTATTGCCGGGCGTACCGCGCTTCCTTTGCCGTCGCTCGATTCTGCCATCGCCCTTCGGACCGTATGCTGCAGCCGCTCTTGTATGACAGGCTTCACCATGAAGTCGTAGGCGTAGACGTCGAACGCAGCCAGCGCGAACTCGGTATGCGAGGTCACGAAGACGAGCTTGACCTCGCTCCCGCTCTCTCGAAGCCGCTGGGCGAAGGCCATGCCGCTCTCCTTGGGCATGTTGATGTCGATAAAGATCAGGTCCACCGCGACGGTCTTCAAATAGGCTTCGGCCGATGCGGTATCCGCGAAGCTGCCGACGACTTCGACGCCGTCGATTTTCGCCAGCATCCGCTTCATGATCAGGTGCATCGCTTTTTCGTCGTCCACGACCAGGATCTTCATCCGCTCTCCCTCTCCGCCGTCAGATCGTCGTGGGAAGCGGTATCCGCCTGCGCGGCCGGCAAGGTGAAGTAAAAGATGCTGCCCTGCCCGGGCGCGCTGTCGAACCAGAGCTCTCCGCCGTTCAGCCGCACGAACTCCTTGCAGAGCGCGAGTCCCAGCCCAACGCCCCGCTCGCCCGCCGTCCCATCGGTAGAGACGACGTTGTCTTCCCGCAGCAGCGAATACAGCCGCTCCTCGGGCACGCCTATGCCCGAATCGCTGACGCTGACGGTGAACGCGTCTCCCGACCGCGATGCCCGCACCTGGATGTCGCCGCCAAGCTCGGTGAATTTGATGGCATTGGACAGCAGATTGCGCAGCACCAGGTCAAGCATCTCCTTGTCCGCGTACACGAACGCGTCCGACTGGACGTCGGATGCGATCCGGATGCCTTTGCCGTCGCTGCGGCCTTGCAGAAGCCGGACATTCCGCTGCACGGAGTGGGACAGGCTCTGGACGATCGGTACGAACACCATGCCGCTTCGCTGACTGCGGAACCATTCGAGCAAGCTCTCGACGAGCGCAAAGGTGCTGTATACCTGCCGGCTCATCTCCTGCACGATCTCTTCATGGTCCTCTCCGCAGGCGGACGCCTCCTCCTCCAGCAGCTCGGTCAGATTCAGCAGCACCGCCATCGGATCCCGGATATCGTGCGCGATCACGTTGAACATCTGATCCTTGAAGGCGTTCAGCTCGCGAAGCTGCCTGGCGTTCTCGAGCAGCCGCTCCTCGGATCGCACCGCGTCCGTCACGTCGCGCAGCAGCAGCATCTTGCCCGTCGGTCTGGAGCGAAAATCGGCGATGAGCGAGAGCTGGACTTTGTAATAACGGTCCGCGGCTTCGTCCTTAAGAAGCTCGTGATCCTCGGAGCCTGACGCACGGTCGATTCGCCGGAGAAGCTCGGGATGGGCCGCGAAAACGGCCGATGCCGGCTGGCCGATTCCGTTTTTGCGGCTCAAGCCTTGAATCGTGCGTCCGGCCGATTGATTGAAGCCGGTGATGTTGCACTCCAGATCCAGCAGTACGACGGCGTCCTGCATGGATTCGAACACCTTCTGCAGCGCCATCGGCGCGAGCCTGAGCAGGTTGAACTGGTAGATGCCGAACAGGAAAAAGACGCCCGAGAGGACGAAGCCGAACGGAGAAATATCGAACGGCGTGGGCAGCACTTCGCTGAGATAGACGAGCGTAAAGCTATACGGGGCCAGCGAGCCTACCAGCATGAGCGCGACATGCTTTTTCATGGACGGCGCGGACTTGAAGTACATGCGCAGGAGGAGGACGGTCCCGACGAGGATGAGCGCGTATGCGTACACCGCGTGCAAGTAATACAGCGGACCCCTGACGATCCGAGCCAGCGGGAAGCCCTCGGAGTCGTCGAGCGTGAGGCTTTTGTAAAAAAAGATGATGCCATTCGTTCGTATTGTGGGCGATGAACGTCACGACGGGAATAACCATCGCGGCGGCGACGGTCCATTTGCGTATGTAAGCCTGCTTGCCCGTATATTGGAGCACCATGACGATCCAGAACACGGTGCCGAACGGGATGCCGATATACTCGATGCGCAGCCAGAAGCGTATGGTCTCCAGCGACGTACTGACGAGCTCGAACGCGTAGCCGAACGTGTAGAACGCGGTGCTCAAAATGCACAAGCCATAGCTGACCGCGATCGGCAGCTCTCTTCTTTTCCAACACAAATAGACGACCACTGCGGAGCAGCCGGTAGCCGCCATCAGCAAGGCCGACAAATATAAATTGAGGTTCATAAAAGAGGAGGCTCCTCATGCAAGTGGTAGGCTGGAAATGCGTTCACGGTGCGCGAGACCCATTTACCCGCAGCAGACGGCCGCAGCTTCCGCTTTCTTCAGTATACACCCCTTTAACGATGGAGAAATGACAAATTTCGACGCAAACAGACGGCGCCGGATGTTTTATTGTAACCATATTAGTTACAACTCGGACAAAGAAAAGCGTTTAGCCGTTCGCGGCACGCTTTTCTTCGATCTCCCGAGCCAGCACGTCGACGAGCTCTCTCATCGTCACGGCAGCCAGCACGCCCTCCATCGCCGCTTGCGCCTTGAACATCATCAGGCGCAGCACCTTCTCGATGTTGGCCCCCACCGGACAAGCCGGATTCGGCTGCTCGTGCACATGGAACAGATTGCCTTCCTCCACCACGTCGACCGCGCGATAGACGTCGAGCAGCGTGATCTCGTCAAGCTCCCGCGCCAGCGTGGCGCCGCCGCTCCCGGCCTTGACGTTGGCCAGTCCCGCCTTCTTCAGATGGCCGAGCACACGGCGGATGACGACGGGATTCGTCCCGACGCTGCCGGCCAGCCATTCCGACGTATGATGATCCTGCGGCCGGATCGCCAGCAGGGACAAGATGTGCACGCCGATGGAAAATCTGCTGCTGATTTGCATAAGCAACACCCTTTCGTTGTAAAAAGTATAGTTACAACTAGTGCGGGATGTCAAGGCAAGCATTTCGAAGCCGAATAAACATGGCTATACGATTCCTTTAAAAAAGGGAAGCCTATTCCCCGCTTGGCCTCCCTTTCGTTTCATTCCAGCACTCGCTAGTCCGCGAGCGACCGTTTAACGGCCGAAGCCGCTTCGTCCAGCGCCTCGATAACCCTGTCGCACCAGCGGTCGAAGTCGGGGTCTTCCCGCTGCAGCTCTGGATGCGCCAGGATATGCGCCACGGTCCGCTTGATTCCTTGGTCGAAACGCGTTTCGGCCGCGAAGCCGGGCACGAGCCGCTTCAGCTTCGCATTGTCGAAGACGACGGTGTTGGCCTTGTCTCCGATCAGCCCGCCCGTAAAATCCTCCCGGCTGCACGCCGCCAGAAATTCAGAAGTCGCGTGCACCGCCCGCAGCGGTACGTCGAGCGCGTCGGCGATGGCCGCGTAAATCTGGTTCCAGGTCAGCGATTCGTCCGAGGTGATCTGGACTGATTCACCGATCGCGTGCAGATTGCCCATCAGGCCGATGAAGCCTTTCGCGAAATCTTCGTTATGCGTCATCGTCCACAGCGAGGTGCCGTCGCCATGGATCAGAACGGGCTTGCCTTCGAGCATCCGCTTGGCCACCTGCCATGAGCCCTTGCTGCCGTGCACGCCCAGCGGTATCGAACGCTCGTCGTACGTGTGGCTCGGCCGCACGATCGTGACCGGGAAGCGCTGCTCGCGATACTGCTTCATCAAATATTCCTCGCAGGCAATCTTGTTCCTCGAATACTCCCAGTACGGATTGGCGAGCGGCGTGCTCTCCGTGATCCGGTAGTCGGACAGCGGCTTTTGGTAGGCGGAGGCGGAGCTGATGAAAATGAACTGCTTGGTTTTCCCCGCGAAAAGACGGTAATCCCGCTCCAGTTGGGCAGGCACGAAGGCGATAAAATCCGCCACTACGTCGAACGACAAATCGCGGATCACCTCCGCCACGCGCGCTTCGTCGTTAATGTCCGCCTCGAGCGTCTTGACGTTCGCGGGCAGATCCGCGTTGCGCGTGCCTCGGTTCAGCAAATACAGGTCGCAGCCTTGCGCAGCCAGCTGTCGCGTGATCGCCGCGCTGATCGTACCCGTGCCGCCGATAAATAACGCCTTCATCAAAAAAGCACCTCCGCAAAGTGAATTGGAGCAAGCGATAACACGCCTCCCTACTTATATTCGCTGCCGGGAAGGCCGGTCCTGTCGCCGGATGCCCGAAACTCTTCGGGCAAATCCCTGAAGGCGTCGTCCCGATTCACGGTACCGGGTTCGGGGAACAACTAGCAGGAAGAAGGCGGGCTCTCGGCTGCCCTTTATAAAGAAAGTTCAGTCCTGTCACAAACAAGGCAGTCTCGTTGTCTTCAGATAGCAGAAACGACAAATACGAGCCAAATGGAGGAATCGACATGCAATTGCGAATGAACTATATGACGGCGAACCAGGCCGCTTTCCAGGCGATGCTGAAGCTGGAGGACTCGGTCAAAAAACTGGGCCTCGATCCCGTGCTCTACGAGCTGATCAAGATTCGGTCGTCGCAGATCAACGGTTGCGCCTACTGCGTCGACATGCATACGGCCGACCTGCGCAAAATGGGCGAATCCGAACGGCGCATCAACCTGATCGCCGTATGGCGCGAAGCCCCGCAGTTCACCGCGAAGGAACGGGCCGCGCTCGCCCTGGCGGAAGCGGTCGTGCGCATCGCCGACGCCGGCGTGCCGCAGGATGTCTACGACGAAGCGCGCCGGCACTTCAGCGAGGGCGAGTACATCGCTATCGTGATGGCGGTCAACGCGATCGGCAGTTGGAACCGCATCGCGATCTCGACGGGCATGTTCCCAGGCTGCTTCGACAAGGAGACGGCGCAGGCGTGAAGTTCTGTTCCGGGAAGCGGTCTGCGGATATTCACCGACCATCCAGGCGGCGGGTGTCCGGTCGAGCGGACCCTTTCGCGAAATAGCGGATTTATGGTACGCATCGCCTCCCCCGCAGCTCCCGCAGCTCGTTCAATCCGTCAGAGGAAGGCATAGCTTTCTCATTCAATAAAGCCACCCGGCCGGGTGGCTTTGTTGGCGTCGCAGGAGGAAGTTGGATAAAATGAAGGCAACTTATAAGGATAAGGGAAGGCAATTCAGAAACGGAGGCGGGCTCCTTGAATACCAGCGACGCGACGCAAGACGTCGATCGGCTCTACCGCGAATACAAGCCTCTGCTGACCTCGATCGCTTACCGGATGCTCGGCTCGATGAGCGAAGCCGAGGATGCCGTGCAGGATGTGTTCGTCGCCCTCAGCCGGCTGAACGGCGGCGAGGAGATCGAGCACCCGAAAGCCTATCTCGTTAAAATGACGACGAACCGCGCGCTCAACATGATGAAAGCCGCGCCGCGCCGGCGGGAGAGCTACCCGGGACCATGGCTCCCCGAGCCGATCATTGAGCTGGACGACAAGGAGCAGCCCCTGGCGCAGATGCTTCTGCAAGAAAGGCTCGGCTACGCGATGCTCGTTCTGCTGCAGACATGCACGCCGCCCGAGCGGGCCGTGTTCGTGCTGCGCGAGTCGTTCGGCTACGACTACGCCGAGATCGCGGCCATGCTCGACAAGAGCGAGGCTGCCTGCCGCAAAATCTTCAGCCGCGCCTCCGCCAAGATCGGCCACCTGCAACTGACGGAGCAGGAAGACACGCCCGAACCCCAGATGGACCGCTTTGTCCGTTCGTTCGAGGAGGCGCTTGCGTCCGGACGCCCGGATGCGTTCGTTCATCTGCTCGCCGAGGACGCCGTGCTGCTGAGCGACGGCGGCGGCATCGTGCGCGCGGCGGTCAACCCGATCGAAGGCCCGGCGCGTATCGTCGCTTTTTTCGCCGGCATTGCCAACAAAGGCTCGCTCGACGGCAAATGGCGGCGCGTGCGAATCAGCGGGCAGCCCGGTCTCCTGCTGGAGCGGGATCGCCTGACGCCGGTCGCCTACACGCTGGAACCCGACGGCCGCGGCGGAATTCGGGCCATCTATATGGTGTCAAATCCGGAGAAGCTGACGCGCATCTCGTATTAATGCGGGGCGTTATCGCCCTGCCCTTATGCGTGCGGCTACTCTCCGACCTCCGCTCGCTTCCGGCGATGCGGCTGCGGGCTTGCGGCCTCGGCGCGCCCGCTCAATGCAAATCCACGGTCTTGTTCAGATCCGAATCCGGCCTATCGTGACCGGTCAGCCGCTGGAACAGATGCGTGACCATCTTGATCTTGCTGCCCGTTTCCCAATACTCGGCCGTCTCCGCCCTGACCTTGATCAACACCAGATTCGGATCGTCGTACGTCGTGTCGAGCAGCTTCTCGTAGGCGACGTTCCAGAACTCCCGAACCTTGGCCGGGTCGCTGACCAGCTCGGCCTCGCCTCGCACGGACACGTACGATTTGCCGACATAAGCGACGTTCACGCGCGGATCCTCCAGCAGCTCCTCGTACTTGTCCGTATCCTTGGACGTCAGGAACCACAGGTCCCCGTCGAACTCCACCTCCTGCGTCTTGAGCGGGCGCGATACCAGACCTTCGGGCGTCACCGTCGTGAGCATGGCGGTATCGATTCCCTTGATCAGGTCTCTCACCTTGTCGATCGCTTCCTGGCTGGCCGTATGCATATTTGGCATGTCCTCACCTCGTCGTTTGGAATGGCCTTTCGGCGCTCTCCGTATTATTTAAACCGGATCGGCGTTGCTTCAACCAATCGGCCAACCTCGTGCAGTTAACCATTGACGCGCGGAAAGGAAGAGGCGTAAAATAATGTCGGTAAGTCCATGGGAATAGATCAGGTATGAACTGGGAAGAGGTTGAACCGTTTGAATTTCAAGGCTATCGCTATTTGCTTGTATATCGTGGGCATCTACTGGATCTCGTCGCGCATGCCCTCGATGCACGCTTTATTCTTCCCCACGCTCGGCGCGTTTAGCCTTCTTTTTTATCGCGCATCCTTTTTCTCCGGGCAAACTAGGCAAGGTGGCCTTCGGCGCCGTCGTCGCGGTCCTCATCGGCACGACGTTATCCTACGTATACCCGGGCGCGGTCTCCTTGCTGGTCAACATGCTCATCGTGATTTACTTGATCAACCGGTTTAAATGGAACGCCCCGCCGATCCTCGCGGTGTCGCTGATTCCGTTTTTCGTGCATACCGACTTCGTTTGGGTCATTCCGGCGTCCGTCTGCGTCTCCCTGATCGGGCTGGTGCTCACGCTGTGGATCGCCCATCACGTAGAACGCATCATCCCCATGCAGACCCGGCGCGCCAGCCAGGCGGAGTCCGGCTAAATACAAAAAAGCGAATCGCCCTATACCGCGGCGCATTCGCTTTTTTTATATCCCCCGAGAGCGGAGGCGGCATCCTTGATTTTGCATAAAGGCGAGATTTTATTCCGGCAAGGAGAAACGGGGCCCTTGTACCACCTGAGGAGCGGCCTGCTCAAGATCGTGCGCCTTCATCCGGACGGCTCGCAGTATCTCGTCAACATCATCGTGCCCGGAGAAACGATCCCCCATCACTCGCTCATCAGCCCCAAGCCGTACTTCGGCACGGCCGTCGCGCTCTCCACCAGCGAGATCGACGTGCTCCCGGCCGCGGAGTGGTACGAGGAATTGGCGCAGGACCCCGCTCGTTATCGGAACGTGGCGCTGCTCTTGCAGGACAGGCTGAGTCTGCTGCAGCAGCGGTTCGACCAATTGACGGAGACGTCTCCCGCGGAAAAGCTCAGAAAGCTCGAAATCTGGTTCAAGACTTATATCGGGCCGGCGCCGCTCGCCGACGTGCTGACCCAGGAAGAGATCGGCCAGTTCGTCGGGCTGCGCCGCGAAACGGTCAACCGGCTGCTGCGCAAGCAGCAGCCGCCGCAGTAAGTCCGCGGGGCGCCCGCCTCAGACTTGAACCGTCTCCGCCTCCGATTGCCCCTCCTGCAAGCTGCCGGATGGTCCGAAAAACTCGAAGCGAATCCGCTCCTCCTCAATCCCCCACGCCCGCAGCGCGGCATACACCGTCTTCATAAACGGGGTCGGTCCGCAGAAGTAGAAGCTCGCCTCCGTCGTCGGAACGACCTGCTGGAGCCAGGACAGATCGACGTAGCCCTCCTTGTGAAAAGCCCCCGTCTCCCGGTCCGATGCCGACGGACGGCTGTAGCACCAGTGCGCGGACACGCGCGCGTTGCTAGCCGCGACTTCCTCCGCTTCCTGACGCAGCGCATGCGCGTCCCCGCTTCGCGCCGCATGAATGAACGCGATCTCGCGATCGGGCTGGGCGGCCGCCGCGGCCTTCAGCATGCTCACCATCGGCGTCAGTCCCACGCCGCCGCTAATGAGCACGAGTGGCCGGGTGTCCGCCCGGTCGAGGACGAACTCGCCCGCCGGCGCCGACAGATGCAGCACATCCCCTTCCCCCACTTGCGCGTGCAGGTAAGACGACACTTTGCCGGCCGGCTTGCCGGGAAGCGCATCTTCCCTTTTCACCGAGATTCGGTAATACGGCTTGCCGGGCGCATCCGACAGGCTGTACTGGCGGATATGCGTATTCGTCTCGCCCGGAATGTCCAGCCGCACGCTGATATACTGCCCGGGCTCGAAGGACGCGACCGCTCCGCCGTCCGCCGGCACCAGGTAGAACGACGTGACGACGTCGCTCTCCGCCGCCTTGCGCGCGACGCGGAACGCCCTGAAGCCCGCCCAGCCGCCGTCCTGCTTTTCCGCCTCCTCATACATGCCTTCCTCGACGCCGATGAAGACCTTCGCGATGATGCCGTAAGCCTCCGCCCACGCCTGCAAAATGTCGTCCGTCGCCGCGTCGCCGAGCACGTCCTTGATCGCGCCCAGCAGATACTTGCCGACGATCGGATACTGATCGGCCGTCACGCCGAGGCTGCGGTGCTTGTGCGCGATCTGCTTCACGACCGGCAGGATCGACTCCAGCTTGTCGATGTGCAGCGCCGCCGCATATACGACGTTGGCAAGCGCCGTCTGCTGCCTGCCCTGGCTCTGGTTGGCATGGTTGAACAGATTGAGCAGCTCCGGATGGGCGGCGAACATCGTCTGGTAGAAGCGCTTCGTGATCGCGGTGCCGTGCTGCTCGAGCACGGGCACCGTGGATTTGATGATCTCTATCGTTCGGGAACTTAGCATATCAGTTCTCCTCGCTTTCATGGACTTGGGATGAACCAAGTATATAAAAGCCGGGGGCCGCGCGAATGTGATCTCGATCACACCAAATCGCAAGGATGTGTGAAGAATAGGCCGAAGACGGATCAGGCTTTACTCAGGTAAGCGTTCAATCGTTCTGAAAATAAAAGCATCGCCGCGGTCGAGAGCGCGAGGTACGACGGGAAGATGCCGATGGTCGAATGCGAGGCGAGAAAGCCGAGCAGCGGCGGCATCAGCGTGCTGCCGGTATAGGCGACGGCCATCTGGTAGCCCATGATGGACGGGGCATGCCGCTTGCCGAACCGAACCGGCGTCTCGTGCAGCATGCACGGATAGATCGGGGCGAGACCCAAACCGACGATCATCAAGCCCGCGAACGAGAAGCCCGCCGGCAGCGGGAGGACGAGCAGCGCGGCGCCTGCCAGCGCCGTGGCCTGCCCGCAGCGGATGAGCGCGCGGTTGCCGACCTTGAAGGTGACGAAGCCCGTGATCAGCCGGCCGATCGTGATACCCATATAGTACATCGACACCCATTGCGCCGCGGTCGAGGCGGACAGGCCTTTAACGCCGACGAGATAGCTGCTGCCCCACAAGCCGGCGGTCGATTCGACGCTGCAATAGAACAAAAAGGAGACGAGCGCCAGCTTGACGCCCTTGACCCGCAGGGGCTTGGTCGGCCCGGCGGCCCCGGCGTCTTCTGCCCGCAGCGCCGCCTCCTCCGCCGCCAGACCGGCGGACGTGCGCTCGCGGCTACGCGCCACCCGGTCCCATAAGGGCAGAGAAGCGAACAAAATGACCACGAGGACGAATTGGATCCCCGCCACGGCGAGATATCCGTCTCGCCAGGAGCCCGAGCCCGCATCCGCGATATAGCTCGCCATGATCATAGGCCCCAACGTGGCGCCCACGCCCCAGAAGCAGTGCAGCCAGCTCATGTGCCGGGCTTCGTAATGCTCGGCCACGTAGTTGTTGAGCCCGGCATCCACGGAGCCGCCGCCGAGTCCGAGCGGGATGGCGAAGAGGACGAGCCAGATCAGCGAGGGCGACTGCGAAAAGCCAAGCAGCGCGCCCGCGGTCATCACGCAGCTGACCGCAGCGGCTTTTCCCGTGCCGAACCGCTTGAGTACGGCTCCGCTCGCCAGGCTGGACACGATCGTGCCCGCCGCGACGATCATGTAGAGAACGCCCGCGGTGCCGAGCGGCGCGTCCATGTCCGCATGCATCACGGGCCAGGAGGCGCCCAACAGCGAATCGGGCAAGCCCAGGCTGATAAACGCCAGATAAATAAGCAGTAAAAAAGAAGGTTGCCATCGCTTGCTTGCTCCTTTAAATCTTTAGGTCTATAACTTTGAAAGCCGATGTGCCGGAAATCATACGCTCGCGCCAGAGATCATACGATGAAGCCCAAGGCTCCGCAGACCGTCCAGATAATCCTGCCGCCAGTCGCTCGCGGTCAGGCGCGGCAAATGCGCCGGAGGCACGTAGGCGGCGCTTCGCTCCGCGATCCGGCCCAGCAGCTTCTCGCTCACCTCGTCCCGGCAAAACACGATCGTATGCGGATTCAAAATCGCCGTGCAGGAGGCGACCATCCGGCTGACGGCGTCCAGTTCCCTTTCGTTCATCTGCCCCGGCGGGGACGCTTGGGCGCGATCCAGCGCCTGGGTGAAGTTGCGGTCTTCGTATTGGGGCAGGAAGGATACCTCTCCGGCGAAAAAGGTGCTGCCGCGCACGATGTCCCCGTTCACGAGGATGCCGGCGCCCGGACCGTTCTGGCCGAAGTACAGGTAGACGATCGACGGATTGACGTGCTCGCTCTTCTTTTCGTTGAAGCCCAGGACGGCGGCGTTCATGTCGTTTTCAATGACGACCGGGATCCGGAACCGCGCCTCCAGGTATCCCTTCAGATCGAAGTCTTGGTACGCCTCGTAGCACGGAATGAAAATAATCCGTCCGTTGTTGACCGACCCGGGGATGCCGACGGCCACGGCGCGGATTCTGGGCTGTCGGGCGAGGATCTGCGCGATGAACGCCGCCAAAGTCTCTGCGTCGCCTTCAAGCAGGCTCGACGTCGAGCCCTGTTCCTTGGCTTCGCCCAGGCAATTGAAGATCGAGTAATGGGTCTCGTGCTTCTCCAAAAACAGGGCGAGCCCCAGCATATGCTCCGGATTGTACGCGTAACGCTGCGCCCGCCGTCCGCCGCTGGACGCGTCGAGCCCCGCCGTGAACAGCTCTCCCTCGCTCTCCATGTCGGCCAGAAACTTGCTGATCGTCGGGAAGCTGATGCCCAGCATGCGGCTGAGCTCGGCCTTGGTCATGCCGCCGTGCGTGAGCAGCGCGGCGCGTATGCCGCTGTAGATCAATCTGCTGCGATCCTTCGGCGTCGCAATTCGTTGTTTCACGGGGGGTTACCGCCTTTCGCAGCATCGACTTATTAAAACACTTTAATAAGTGGTTGTCGCAAGTTTAACAGATGCGGCGCGCTTTGAACAGCACAAAAGAGAGGGGCGGTCCCCCCCTCTCCGTGTGAGCATCTATTCCGGAGCAACGCCGCAGCGAGGCCCGATAGCGATATGCCGCATCCTTATTTCGGCGCTGACTGCTGATTCGGGCCAAATAACGCTGTGTGACATCACTATTTCGGCGCAGTTCCGATTCTAGGCCGCAATAGCGATATGCCGCATCTTTATTTAGGCACTGACGCATGTTACAGGCAAAATAATGATGCGCGACATCCTTATTTCGGCGCAATACCGTTCTCAATTCTCGATAGCGATAGTCCGCATCCTTATTTCGACGCAGCGACCGCCGCAGCGCTTGGCCGGGCTGCCAGCTTCCGGTACACCTTCGCGTACACCCAGACGGCGTTGATCAGCAGCAGCACGCCGGTCAAGCCGAACACGTACCGGAGGCCGAACCAAGCGGCGACCTGGCCGCCAAGCACGGATCCAGCGAACACGCCCAGATAGCCCGCGGACATGGAGAATCCGAACACCCTGCCCGTGATCTGCTGCGGCGTGATCTTTTTTGAGCAAGATATTGACCGCCGGCGTGAGGCCGGCTGACGTCAGTCCCAGCAAAAAGCGCAGGACCATGAGCTGCCACGGGGCGGTCACGAACGCTTGGGGAATGAACAGCAAGCCCGCGGCGGTTATCGATGCCAGCATGACCTTGTGCGCGCCGATCCGGTCGGAAAGCTTGCCGAGCCGCGGCGCGGCGAAGATGTTGGCGAGGCCCGACGCCGAGAACGTAATGCCGGCGATCAGCGCGACATGGCCTGCGCCGCCGGATAGATGCGTGATATAGACGGTGAGGATCGGCTCTACCGAGTACAAGGCGACCGTGAGCACGAAAAACGTCGCGAACAGGATCAGCGTGAGGCTCTTGTCCGGCACGGAATCCCATACCTCCCTGAACCGACGCACCTGCATCTTGTTCCCGCGGACGAACGACTCCCGTACGAATAGCGCGGTCGCGACGAAGGCGACGAACAGCAGCGCGCCCGTTAAAAAGAACACGTCGCGCATCCCGAGGTTCTCGCCGATGAAGCCGCCGACCGTCGGACCGAGCAGCGATCCGGCGATGCTCGCCGTAGAGAGGGTAGCGAGCGCGTAGCCCGCATGCTCCTTGTCCGTCTGCGTCGCGATCATGGTCGTGCAGGCCGTCCCGTATCCCGTGATGACGCCTTGCAGCAGCCGGAGCCCGATCAGCGCGTACACGTTGTGCGCGAAGCCCATGCAGCCGATGACGATCGCCATGCCAAGGCTCGCGCGCAGCAGCATCGGCTTGCGTCCGAACCGGTCGGCCGCGTGCCCCCAGATCGGCGAGAAGATCGCCGACACGATAAACGTAATGCCGAACGCGAGACCGGACAGCTGGGAGACGTACGCTTTATCTTCAATGCCCAGATGCTGGATAAACAGCGGCAGCACCGGGGCGAGCTGGCTCATGCCGATGCCCGTGACGAACATCCCGAACCAGCATACGATCAGGTTTCTTTTCCATATCGGCATAGCCGACAAGCCTTCTTTCAGCCGCGGGAACGGTAGCCGGCCCCGCGATTCGTTAAAACAGCCTGCTCGCCCATTCCTTCGCGGTAAGCACGTCCGCCTGGCGCGGGAAAACTTTCTCGGTGAGCACGCGATGAACCTCGGGATCGGCGTCGATACAGGCGTCCGACAGTACCGTCAGCGTAAAATCGCGGTCCGCCGCTTCCCGCAGCGTCGACAGCACGACGCCGCTCGTGGAGACGCCGCAGAGGACGAGCGAATCGATCCCGCGCGCACGGAGCAGGACGTCGAGCCCGCTGCCCGCGAACGCGCTGACCCGGACTTTGGTGACCACCGGCTCGCCCGGCTCGGGCTTCACCTCGTCGAGAATCTGCGTACCCGCGTCCGCGACCGTCGCGCCGCCGTATTGGGCCAGCCCGGCGAACATTTTATTGCCGGGATGAACCTCGGGATACCCTTCGCGGAAGGCGAGCCGGACATATATGACCTGAACGCCGTGCTCTCGCGCCGCGGTAACGGCGGTCTGAAATGGCAGCCAACGCGCCTCGTCCATCGCGTATCTCGCGACGATCGACTGCTGCATATCCATGACGAGCAGCGCCGTCTTGCCGGATTGTCGTTCCATATTGAACACTCCCCCTGCACCGTGATAATATTAACCGGAGAACTCTCCACTTGATATTAAGCGGAGACCTCTCCGCTGTCAAGCGCGCTCCTATTCGCAAGCCGATTGAAGGGGGGAAAGCCCGCATGGACGATAAAGAAGAAGCCGCCCCGCGCCCGGAGCGGCGCGACGCCGCCGAGAACCGCCAGCGCATTCTGGGCGCGGCGCTCCGGCTGTTCGACCGGCACGGTGCCGGCCAGGTCAGCATGAACCAGATCGCGACCGAGGCGCAGATCGGCCCGGGCACGCTCTATCGCAGGTACCGCAACAAAAGCGAGCTCTGCCTCGATCTGATGAAGGACAACATCGTCCTGCTTTTCGACGATATCGAAGCTTATCTCGAGACGCATCGCGACGGCTCGCCAAGCTTGCGGCTGCGCGGGATCGTGAGCCTGTTCGTCGGCTTCCGCGAGAAAAAGAACCAGCTGCTGGCGGGCGTCGAGGAATCCCCTCCCGCCAACCGAACCAGGCCGAGAGCGCTCAGTCCGCTGTACGGGCAGCTGCACGAGATCCTGGTCGCGCAGTTCGAGGAGATGTCTGGATCCGCGCAGGACAACGCCGCCGTGCAAGCGAACGCCGTATTCAAGGCGGACATGCTGCTCGTGGCGCTCAGCAGCGAGTCCTACGCCGCGCAGCGGGACGTTCGCGGGCTGTCCCCGGAAGAGATCGTCGAACAGCTCGGACTGACCTTTTTCCCGGAGCGGGACTGACGGCTGCGCCGACAAAAAAAGCGCTCCTCCGGACGATCGGAGAGCGCTCTTAATCGGGTTTACATGGGCCTCGAGAGTTTATCCAGGTTTTTCATCCAGTTATCGTAATACGATTCGGGCGTTATGGCGTCGACGAAGGAACAACGCCCTCACCTCCGGTATATAAATCGACGCGTATTCATGGATACGCTATTGAGCGCAGCTTGCGTCTATCCCAACAACAGCGCCGTCCCCGACTCCCCCGCGGCCGACAGCATCTCCTCGAACGCTTCCGGGCTCACCGGCCTGGAATAGAGATAACCCTGCCCCACCGGGCAGCCGTGCGCGACGAGCACCTGCCGTTGATGCTCGGACTCGATTCCTTCCGCGACGACGCCCAAGTTAAGGCTCAGCCCCAGATCGATGATCGTCTTGAGCATGGACAGCTGAACGCGGTCGTCGATATCGTCGATGAAGGACTTGTCGATCTTGATCGTATCGATGGGCAGCTTCGGGATGATGAACAGCGACGAGTAACCCGTCCCGAAATCGTCGATCGAGATGCTGATGCCCATCCGTCTGAGCGCCCGCAGCACGTCCGTGCTCTCCTTCACGTTTTGCATGATGCTCTCCGTAATCTCGAGCTCCAGGTAGGCGGGGGGGCAGGCCCGTGCGCTGCAGTACGCTGCGGACCGACATGAGGAACTCGCGGTGCTGGAACTGGCGGACCGACACGTTGACCGATACGCATAGCGGCGGATAGCCCTTGTCCTGCCAAGACTTGTTCTGCTCGCAGGCCCGTTCGAGCACCCAGTCCCCGATCGCGACGATCTGGCCCGACTCCTCGGCGACGGGAATGAACTCCGCAGGGGAGACGACCCCGAGCTCCGGATGCTCCCAGCGAAGCAGCGCCTCCATGCCGATGATCCCCTTCGTCCTCAACTCGAACTTCGGCTGGTAGTGAAGCTTGAACTGGCGGCGCTCGATCGCCCGTCTGAGCTCGTGCTCCAGCTTCATTTTCCGAGCCATGATCGCGTGCAGCTCCGTGTCGTAGAACCGGAAGCTGTTTTTGCCGCTCTCCTTCGCCAGGTACATTGCCGCATCCGCGTATTTTAACAGGTCGTTGCTCGTACATCCGTTATCCGGGTAGATGCTGATGCCGATGCTCGGCGTCACGATGATCTCGATCTCCTCGCAACGGAACGGCTCCCGGAACTGTCCCAAAATCCGGTCTGCCGCGGCCGCGCACCAGGAGTTCTCCGCGTCGGTCAGGATGACGACGAATTCGTCGCCGCCCAGCCTGTAGAGAAGCGAACGGGTACCGACGGAGCGCCTCAGCCGTTCGGCGGTCTGAACCAGGACGTGGTCTCCTGCATGATGCCCGAGCGTATCGTTGATCACCTTGAAGCGGTCGAGGTCGATCAGCAGCAGGCCGGCCCGCTCGCCCGTTTTGCCGACGATACGTTCCAGATCCTGCTGGAAGCGGATCCGGTTTTTCAAGCCCGTGAGCGGATCGTGATAAGCCAGGTAGCGGTACTCGCCCATCAGCTTGTTCAAGATGCGCGTCGTATGCAGCTGGCGTACGATAATTAACAGGACAAGCGCTAGCAGGCCAAGAATTAATGCGTTCAATTGCCAATGATAGCTGGCGGTGACGAGCACGCTGATCACGACGACGCTGACGTACGGAAAATAGGTTTCCTTGATGATCGCGTCCGGATTGGCCGCCGGCGTCCATTCCGTCCCGGGCTTCCAGGCGTAAAAACCGCCTAGACCGATCAACAGCTGCGCCAGCATCCAGAGCAAATCGACCGCATCGCCTGAACGGTGCAGCCCTTGCAGGGTTAAATAAGCGTAACTCGAATCCGCCGCAACCTGGCACAGCATGCCCCAAATGATAAACTGCATGCAGCGATTGAGGGTTCCCTGCTGCTTCATGAAATAGTACAGGACAAGGGTAACGAGCAAGATGCTTAATGTCGCGAACGGATAGGCAACCGAGATAAGATTCGCTAATATAAAGGGGCTTGGGGCATTGAGGACCGGATTGATCAAAAAAGTGCGCGCTGATGCTCGCTGCCGCCACCATGAAAATAATAATATTGAAGGAATTGACGCCTTTGGTCGCGCTTCGATCCATCGCCCTGACTCTGTTCATGAGTGCCGCGAAGAAAAATGTGTAAGCCAGCAGTCCGCAAATCAACGAAAATTCGTTATACCCGACCACCGAGCCGCGAATCTGGCGATACAAATATTCGAGCTCGGAAAACAAATAAAATAAAGTTCCGGCACACAGCCAAGCGAAAAAGGCCCGGAGTCTGTCAGCGCCCTGTCTGCACGCACGCCAAACCGCGTACACGGTCAGTAAGCTGGCTGCTAGCTGAAGCGCGTTCGCATTCAGGGCTCTCATCCATTCGTCCCCCCCGGAAGAGGAAATCCCAGCCGCATTGATACGCCGTGAATCCGATCAAAATAGACAGGGGCAAACGCCTGGACTTAAACATAGTAATCCCTCACGATGACTAGAGAATGTGCAGCGACGCAATCGAGGAAATACATGGTAAAACCGCGTTTATCACGATTAAAACGAAAGGCTATTTCCCGAGGAAATAACCTGTTTTCTACAGCGATTCCTTGGCAGCCCGGCGACCGTAGTTTCCCGTAGGCCCGTAGCTTTGCGTCCTCGCCTTTCGGCGAGTTTGCCTTTCACATGACTCTTCAATTGGTTATATACTATCATTTTTCAATCCAAATACATAGAACTATTTTCCTATAAAAGAAAAGATTTCGCTATCATTACCGATAGGCGGATGGCGATACGCATGGACGGCTTCCGCACATATGATGAGATAAGAACGGAGGGTGGGCAGTCTTGAGCAAACCAGGCGTATCCATCGTCGCTTGCACGAACCGTCCCGAATTTTTCGCCAACATGATCGACAACTACGCGCGCCAACGCTATCCGCGCAAGCAACTGATCGTGATCGTCAACAAAGACGGCATCGATCTGAAAGCCCTGCGCAGGCAGGCGGCCCGATGTCCGGACGTATCCGTCTACCGGGTGCCGGAGCGGATCTCTCTCGGCCAATGCCTCAACTGCGGCATCTCCCGCGCCACATACCCGCTCATCGCCAAGTTCGATCACGACGACTACTATTCGCCGTATTACCTGAACGAACAGGTCAGGGCGCTCCTGCGAACCGGCAGCTCCGTCGTCGGCAAGCATGCCTGCCTCGTCTACCTGGCCGCGAGCCGCCGGTTGATCGTCCGTTCGCCCGGCGAGCGGCAGCGCTTTATGAATTTCGTGCAGGGAGGCACGATCCTGTTCCGCCGAAAGGTGCTGAAGGACGTACGGTTCGCCGACATCTCCCTGGGCGAGGACGTACGCTTCCTGCGAAGCTGCCGGAGCAAAGGGCATCGGGTGTACGCCACCTCGCCTTACAACTACGTCTACGTCCGCCGCAAAGACAAAAGCACGCATACGTGGAAGGTGAACGACCGCTATTACTTGAAGGGCAGCCAGCCCGTCGCGGTCACGGACCGGTACCGTCCGTACGCGATCCGGAGGGCTTGAGCGTCATTGGGGGAAGGCAGTCGCGAGGTTATAGCAATACGGCGCATTCTTATTTTGAGCGGACGACAAATCAGGCCATCCCGGGAGATATGGCCTGATTCCTTGCCGGCAGCCGGCGCATCTTGATTATGCCGTCTTCGCCCGCGCTTCCGGTACCGGGAGCGCCGCGCGGCGCCGGTGGTGGAGCAAGACGTAGAACAGCACGGACAACAACGCGATCGATCCCGCTCCCGCGTACATCACGCGGTAGTCCGAGAAGGAGGCGATCATGCCCATGAAGTAGGAGCCCACGCCGTAACCCAGGTCGAACATCAGGAAAAACGTGCCGGTCGCGCTGCCTCTCCGGTGCTCAGGCGCGAGCTTGATCGCCAGCGTCTGGAAGCAGGGCAGAAGCGCCCCGTAACCGATGCCCATCGCGGCGCCGGTCAACAGCACGGCGACGGCGGAGTGCGCCTGGCCGAGCACGATCATGCCGATCGCGAACAGGGCGATGCCGGGATAGTACAAGTAATGCTCCTTGTACCGGTCGAACACCCGCCCGATGACGGGACGGGAAGCGACGATCATCACCGCGAACACGACAAAAAACAGCGCCGTAACATGCGTCTGATGAATCTCCTCGGTAAAGGCCGCGAAAAAGCCGGACAGCGAGCTATAAGCGAATGAGACGACAAACCCGACGATCGAGATGGGCAGCGCCTTCGGCTCGATCACGTCGCTCCAATGCAGGCGCCCCTTCTTCGATCCGGCATTCGCCGCGACGTTCTCTTCCGGCTGCGCCAGCTCCGGCTTGGACCCGGTCACCCGCATGCCCAGCGCGAACGCGAGCGACAACGCCGCGATGACGCATACCGCGAGCAGCAGCACGTCGACGTTCTTGTCCTTCCACAGCCATAGGCCGAGCGCCGGTCCGATCGCCATCGCGATGCTCATGAACATGCTATAATAGCCGACGCCCTCCCCCTGGCGGGTACGGGGAATGAGCGAAGCGGCGGCCGCGCTCGAAGCGGTCGAGGCCACGGCATAGCTGATTCCGTGGACAAGGCGCACAGCGAGGAACAGCGCCATCCCTTTCGCACCAAAATAAGCGATGCAAGCGATCAGGAAAACGGCCAAGCCGATCGCCGTCATCCGTTTTTTGCCGAACCGGTCCGCCCACATCCCGGACAGCGGCCTGCCGAGCACGCCCCCGACGACGTAGATCGTGATCGCGAGGCCCATCTGCTGCTGATTGCCGTGCATGCTGTCCTTCACGTAGAGCGGAAAGGCCGTGGCCAATATATAAAACGTCAAAAACATAAAAAAAGCTGCTCAAACAAACGACGACGAAATCCCTCGTCCATATTTTTTCTTTGATCACAGCGGTTTGCGCTCCATTCTCCTGATCAAGCTTCTCTAGTGTGCAAACATTATAAGCCTCGCGGATTCATCATGTATAATACTAATTTTATGATAAATTGATCATATGAACGTAATATAAGGAGCGCGATGCTGCCGTGGAATTTTTGCAGCTCAAGTATTTCCAGGCGGTGGCGAGGCTCGAGCATATGACGAAGGCCGCCAAGGAGCTGAACGTGTCCCAGCCTTCGCTCAGCAATGCGATCGGGCGGCTTGAGAAGCGGCTCGGCGTGCCGCTTTTCGTGCGCCAAGGCCGGCAGGTCAAGCTCAATGCATTCGGCAAAACGTACCTGAGACGCGTCGAGCAAGCGTTCCTCGAACTCGAGGAGGGGGGAGCGCGAGCTGGCGGACATGGCGGGGCCCGACCATGGCGTCGTCTCGATCTCGGTGACGCTCCCTTACGTGCTGCCGACGCTGCTCAAGGACTTTCTGACCGCGCATCCGCATGTCCGGATCATCCAGCATCAGCTCGGCTCTATCCTCGAGATGAAAACGAAGCTGGCGAACGCCGACATCGACTTCTGCGTCTCCTCGACGCCGATCGCAGGTCCCGACATCGAGTGGCTGACACTGGCGGAGGAGGAGCTGTGCCTGACCGTGCCCAAGCGGCACCGGTTCGCCGGGCGGGAGCGCATCTCGCTCGCCGAGGCGGCGGACGAGCCCTTCATCGCGCTGTCTCCAAGATCCAACTTCCGGGAGATTACGGACGGCTTCTGCCGTCAGGCCGGCTTCGAGCCGCGCGTCGCCTTCGAGCTCGAAGAGGTTAGCGCGATCCAGACGCTCGTCGAGATGGGACTCGGCATCACCTTCACCCTGCCGCTCTCGCTCGGCAACCGGGCCTCGAACCCGGACACCGTCCAGGTGAAAATCGCGGAGCCGGTCTGCCGGCGGACGTTCGGCATCGCCTGGAACAGGAAGCACTACCTGTCCGAGGCCGCGGTGCATTTCCGGCAGTTCGCGATCCAGTTTTTCGGGAAGCTGTAGGCGATCGAAAAAACGACCGCTCCGGCGAGGGTGAGCGTCTGCTGGTCGGGTTTGTTCCTACCTGGGAACAACGAGGCGACTCGGGAGTCTGGCCCGTCGGGTTTGTTCCTACCTGGGAACAACAGCGCGACTCGGGCGTCTGGCCGGTCGAGTTTGTTCCTAGCTGGGAACAACAGCGCGCCCCGGGCGTCTGGCCGGTCGAGTTTGTTCCTAGCTGGGAACAACAGCGCGCCCCGGGCGTCTGGCTGGTCGGGTTTGTTCCTAGCTGGGAACAAGAGCGCGACTCGGGCGTCTGGCCGGTCGGGTTTGTTCTTAGCTGGGAACAACAGCGCGACTCGGGCGTCTGGCCGGTCGGGTTTGTTCCTACCCGGGAACAACGAGGCGACTCGGGCGTCTGGCCCGTCGGGTTTGTTCCTAGCTGGGAACAACGAGGCGACTCGGGAGTCGGGTTGGTCGGGTTTGTTCCTGAGCTGGGAACAACAGCGCGACTCGGGCGTCTGGCTGGTCGGGTTTGTTCCTACCTGGGAACAACGAGGCGACTCGGGAGTCTGGCCCGTCGGGTTTGTTCCTACCTGGGAACAACAGCGCGCCCCGGGCGTCTGGCCGGTCGGGTTTGTTCGAGGCGAGGCGGGGTGTGAACGCGCCAGCAGCCGACAAGGCACGCCGGTATGCATAAACAGTCCCGCGGCCGCCCATTCTAATGTACGGCGCCATCAGAGAGGCGCGACGAGCGGGAGGGATTCGCCATGGCTAAACCGGACAATCGCGCGGACAACGTTGAACATCTGCAGCAAGCAACCGAGAATACGCTTAAAAACCTCGGCGAAGCCGAAGACTATCTGAACGAATTCTCCTCCGAGATCGGCAGCGAGGAGCGCGAGCGCATCGAGGAAAAAAACGAACGCCGCCGCCACAGCATCGAAGGCTTCCGCGAAGAGATCAAGGACGAAGCCGCCTATTCCCAAGAATAGCGGGCTCCAAGCAAAGCGATCCCAGGCATCAAAACGAATAGACCGTTCAGCCCCATCAGGGCCGAACGGTCTATTCGTTTTCCTATCGCGCACTCGAACTTAGGCGGCGGCTTCCGCCCGCTCGGCCCCGGTGGACATGCGTTCCCGGCGGGAGCGCCTGAAGTAGAGCAGCTCGTACATGACCGGCACCACGACCAGCGTGAGCAGGGTCGAACTGGCGAGACCGCCGATGACGACGACGGCCAGGCCGCTCGAGATGATGCTGCCGCCGCCCATGCCGATCGCGAGCGGGATCAAGGCGCAGATCGTCGCGATCGCGGTCATCAGGATCGGACGGAGGCGCGTGCCGCCTGCCTCGATCAGCGCGTCGCGGATCGTCAGGCCGCGCTCGATCTGCTGATGGACGCGTTCGAGCAGCACGATCGCGTTAGTGACGACGATGCCGATTAACATCAGGAAGCCGATCATGCTCGATACCGACATCGGCTCGCCGCCGATCAGCGTGCCGACCAGGCCGCCGATGAGCGCGAACGGCAGGGAGAACAGCACGGCCAGCGGCGCGCGGCCCTCGCGGAACGCGATGACCATGACGATGTACACCATGCCGACCGCGACCAGCATCGCCATCATCATGTCGCTCATCATCTGCTGAATGTCGGCGTTGCTGCCGCCGAAGTCATATTCTACGCCGGCGGGAAGCTTTAAGTTCTTCAGCGCGTTCTCGATCTCCGTATTGACCTTGCCTGCGTTCTTGTCCGCGATCTTGCCCGAGACGGTCGCGAACTCCGCGCCGTTCTTGTACAGCAGCGTGCTCGGCAGCTGCACTTCCTTCACGTCCGCGATGTCTTTGACTTGGATCGCGGCGCCGTTCGGGGTCTGCAGCTTGAGGCTCGCAATGTCGTCCCTCGAGGCAAGCGACACCCCGCTCAGCGTCACGTGCAGGTCGCTCGCTCCAGAGCCGTCGCCGATCTTGCCGGCGTCGCTCTCGGACAGGAACGGGCGAAGCTGCATCGAGGCCTGCGCGGCGGACAAGCCGTACTTCTGCGCGTCCGCCTGGCGCACTTCGATCGCGATGCCTTTGGTGCCGTCCTGCAGATTGTTCGCGACGTTCTCGGTGCCGGCAATCTTGCCGATCGCATCCGTGATCATCTCGGTGCCCGTCCGGATATCGCCCGTCGAAGGGCCCGTGACCGTCACGTCGATCGCGCCGCCGCCGGCCATGTCGTCCTGCGTCAGGCTGAACTCGGCGCCTTCCGGCACCTTGACCTTCGCGGCGATCTCTTCGCTGAATTTGTCGAGATCGGTGCCGTTTTCGAGTCCGATGAACCAGCCGGCGGCATTCGCGCTCTCGTCACCGAAGAAGGTGCCGCCCATCGTGACGCTCGAATTTTTGACGGCCGGATGCTCGGCGATCAACTTGTCGAGCTTGGCGGCCTCCGTCCGCACGGCGCTCGCGGTCGCGCCTTTCGGCATTTTCAGATCGGCGAAAATGTACTTGTAGTCGGATTCGGGCAGCAGCGTGACGCCGATCTTGCCGGCGAAGATGGGCGCCAGGCTGCCGAGGAAGATGAGCGTGGCGAGCACGAGCACGGTCCCCTTGTGGGCCAGCGACCAGCCAAGCACCCGCTTGTAGCCCCGGCTCATCGCCGATTCGCCGGTTTCCTTCGGCACCTTGTTCTTCATCAGTCCCCAGGCCATCAGCGGCACGACCGTCAGCGCGACGAGCAGCGAGGACAGGAGCGCGAAGCCGACGGTCAGCGCGAACGGGCGGAAGTAGCCGCCGATCATGCCCTGCAGCAGACCGAGCGGCGCGAACACGGCGACCGTCGTGATCGTGGACGACGTGATCGCCCTGCCCACTTCGGCCGTCGCGGCGGCGATCAGCTCCCTGTCCGCCTTTTCCCCGCGAATCCGGCGAATGATATTTTCGATGACAACGATGCTGTCGTCCACCACCCGCCCCGTGGCGACGGCCAGGCCGCCGAGCGTCATAATGTTCAGCGTGACGTCCGTGAACGTCTTGAGGCAGATCATCGCGATCAGCATGGACAGCGGGATCGAGACGATCGCGATGAGCGTCGCGCGGAAGTTGCGCAGGAAGAACAGGATCAGGATCGAGGCGAACAAGGCGCCCAGTCCGCCCTCGCGAGCCAGCGTGCCGACCGATTCCTTGATGTCGACCGCTCTGTCGTACATGATGAGCGTATCGACCTGCCCACCTTTTTCCGCTTCGTCGTAAGCTTCAAGCACTTGCTTGGATACGTCCACCGTGTTGGCCGAGCCGGTCTTGACGATATTCAGCGTGACGCTCGGCTTGCCGTTCGTCTGATTGATGACCGCCTGGTCCCTACCCTGCTCGATTGCGGCGACGTCGGTCAGCTTGACCGTGCCGTCCGCCGTCAGCGGCCATGCCTTCAGCTGTTCGATCGAACGCAGGTCGCCTTGGACAAATACCGGCAGCGTCGACTGCCCCATCGTCGCTTCGCCGAGCGGCACGCTCAGGTTGTTGGCCTGCAGCGCGCTCGTGATCTGATCGAAGGCGATGCCGCGCTCGTTCATCTTGGCGGCGTCGAGACGGATATAGACGCCGTCGTCCTTCAGCCCGACGGTCTTTACCTCGCTGACGCCTTCGATCGCCTCGAGCTTCGGCCGCAGCGTGTTTTTAACGTAATCGCTCAGCTGCGCCTCCGTCATGCCGTCCTTGGCGATGACCGTCGAATACATGATCGGCTGGTTGGTCGTAGAGTAATACAAGACTTGGGGTTTGTCGACGCCCTCCGGCAGCCGGACCTCGTCGACCGCCTGCTTGACGAGCTCCTGCTTTTTCTTCATATCGTCGTTGTAGCTGAATTCGAGCTGCAGCCCGGATACGCTGTTGGCGGATTGGGACGTCACGTTTTTGACGCCTTCCACGTTTTTGAGCGCCTTCTCGAGCGGCAGGGTCACTTGATTGAGCACTTCGCCCGGCGCCGCTCCCGGATAGACCGCCTGAACCATGATGCCCGGAAATTGAATCTCCGGCTGCTGCTCTTGCTGGAACTTCGTCGAAGCGTAGACGCCTCCGACCGCCACCAGAAGGACCAGCAGTACGATCGCTACCGGATTGCGCAGCGAAAAATTCGTGAAAAACTTCATGTTTTCTTCCACTCTTCTCTTTGGTTAATTTACGGCTTGCCTGACTTTATCGCCCAACTGCAAGTCGCCGATGGAACTTATTGTATTTCACCATTTTCAAAACGAACATAGTCTGCGGATGGTGTTCGCGCCTGGACTTAAGTCCGGAATGGGAAACCGCTTCAAAATGACTAAACGCTTCGCGACCGACCGGTGATACAATGGAGAAAACGACCGCGTCCCGCCCGGAGGCTCCCATGTACGCTTTTATCCGCCGGCTCCTCTCATCGTTCCTTCATTACAAGCTGGAATCCGCTTTTCTTCTGGCTGCGGTCATGGTCGAGCTGGCCTTCGAGACCTTCATGCCGCTGAGCTTCAAGTTCATCATCGACTATGCCATCGTGCCGAAGCGGTACGAGATGCTGCTGACCCTGCTGATCCTGATGGCAGGTGCCGCGGTCGCGTCCGTCGCCATCGGATTTTATCGCGACCGGATATTCGCCGGCCTGAGCGCGCGCATCCTGTCGGACGACTACAAGCGGCTTTTCAACAAGCTGCAGACGCTGGGCACCGACTTTTTCCATCGGACGCCGGGCGGCGACATCGTGTCCCGGTTCAACGGGGATCTCGTCTCGGTCGATGCCTTCGTCAAGCTGATCCCCTACACGCTGTTGTCCGTGCTGGGATTGGCCGCGAACGTGACCGTGCTGTTTTTCCTGCAGTGGAAGCTGGCGCTGCTGGCCGTCATCGGGATGCCGCTGTGCCTGATCGGTCCCAAGCTGTTCGGCAAAAAGGCGTACGAGGCGAGCTACGAACTCAAAGAAGCCCAGGCGCAGCTCGCGTCGGCGGTTCAAGAAAATATCGGCGCGCAGCCCGTCATCAAGGCTTTCGGGCTCCAGCGGACATTCGTCCGACGATTCGCCGACCGCATGGACGGCTACCGCGCGGCGTCTTCGCGGTCGAGCTTCCTCGGCTTCGCGATCGACCGCGCCACCAATCTTGGCACGATGCTGCTGAACCTGGCGACGATCGCCGTAGGCTCCATGCTGGCTTATTACGGCATGCTATCGATCGGCTCCTTGCTCGCGTTCAGCACGATTCTGATCAGCCTTGGCTATTTGGTCGCCGCCGTGACCTGGGTCGCGCCGATGTTCATCGAAGCCGTCTCCGGCACGCAGCGCATTCAGGAGATATTGGACGAAGCGCCTTCCGTCGCGGACGACGAATCCGCCCCCCCGGCTGCCGCCCCTCGAGCGCGGCGTCGCGCTGCGCGACGTCACGTTCGGATACGACGTCAGGCAGCGCAGCCTGAGCGACGTCAGCCTGTTCATCCCCAAGGACAGCTACGCCGCCTTCGTCGGCGCCAGCGGCTCGGGGAAAGCACGATCGTCAACCTGCTGATGCGGCTGTACGATCCGCTTCAAGGCGCGGTCCTCTTCGACGATTGCGACATTCGGACGATGAATCTCCAATCGGTCCGCTCGCACATCGGAATCGTCTTCCAGGAAAGCTTCCTGTTCCATACGTCGATCATGGAAAACATTCGTCTCGGCGCGCCCGAAGCGACCGACGAAGAAGTGGTCGAGGCCGCGCGCGCCGCCGAGATTCACGACTTTATCATGGGGCTGCCCGACGGATACGCGACGAACGTCGGCGAGCGGGGGAGGCCGGCTGTCGGGCGGGCAACGGCAGCGCGTCGCGATCGCGCGGGCCATCGTGCGCGACCCGGCTATCCTCATCTTGGACGAGGCGACCTCGGCGCTCGATCCCGCGACGGAAGCGGCGATCAATCTGACCCTCCGGCGCATCTCCGCGAACCGGACGGTCATCTCCGTCACGCACCGCCTGGCTTCGGCCGAACATGCGGACTGCATCTACGTTCTTCACCAGGGACGGATCGCGGAGCAGGGCACGCACCGGGAGCTGCTGCAACTGACCGACGGACGCTACAAGCAATCTTGGCAGAAGCAATCCGGGTTCGAGCTCAGCGACAACGGGCATCACGTCGGCGTCCATGTGGACCGCCTCAAGCTGTTCCCTCTTTTTTCGGAACTCGACGACGGGCTGCTGCAGGAGATCTCCCATTTTTTCGTCACCGAGTCGTACGCTTCGGGAAGAACGCTCATTCATGAAGGCGACATGGGAGATAAGTTCTACGTCATCGTGCACGGCAAAGTCGAGGTGCTAAAAAAAGACGACGACGGCGAGGATCGGCCCGTCGCCGTCCTGACGGATGGGGATTTCTTCGGAGAGGTGGCGCTGCTGCGCAGCGTGCCGCGGACGGCGACCGTCAACACGCTGACGCCGGTCGTCTGCGTGACGCTGCAGCGCGAGTTTTTCCAGAGCTTCGTTCAAAGGTCGCCTCACGTGGCCGCCTTCATGAACCTCCGGTCCAAATGAATGGCGCGGATCGAATCCAGCAGCACGCCCTCGCGCGCGGCATGCGCGATCTTGCCGGCGAATTCGGGCCTGACGAGGTGAGCGAGCGGCTGTTCTACCTGCTCGTAGCGGCCGAAAGCGTCAAGCGCCTGCGCGTCCCAAATATCGGCGTATAGCAGCAGGTCGTCCGGCATCACCCGCTTCCGGTCCGTGCCCGGCTCCGGCAGGCAATCGAACGGTACGTCCACGTTGAGCGAGCCGTAGTCATCGGTCAGCTGTTCGTCGGGGCGGATATCCCGGACGGCGATCTCCACTTCGTATGCCGTGCCGATGCAGTTCGCGTGGAAGCTGTGGTTGACGTAGCGGCCGATGTCCCAGCAAAGGATGAATTGCCCCAGCTGATTGCGGTACGAATACTTTAGCACCTGCTTTTTGCGGTCCGCGTCCAGCGCGTACACGACCTCCGGCTCCAGGATCTGGTCCAGATCGTCGAGCGCCCAAGTGAGCGTCCCCTTTGGGATCAGCCGCGTCGCGAATACGCCGTAACCCATTTTCTCGTCGATGTAACGCAGTTCCGTGTGCGGATGCATCATCCCGGATAGACCCCTGTCCATTGGATATTCATTCCTATCTAATTAATTATCCATGGATTTGTCGAATCCTGCTCGGTCCGCCTATAAATCTAACGGTCGAAAGCCCCGGACGGCGTTCTAGCGAACACTCCGCGAAGGAGGGCGTATGAGCGGCGGGATGCGGGTAGTCGCTATTTACTCGCTGCGCCGCCGGCCGCCCCTGAGCCGCGAGACGATCGGATACACGAAGACGAGGCACTCGACGAACAGGGCGAAGGTCGCCCAGCTCCTGTCGAAAGATCGGGCCAGCTCGGCCGGATAGCGGGCCAGGACGACCGACAGCGCCACGACGAATGCCGCAAGCGGAAAAGTGATCGGCTTATAATGGCTGAGCCCCAGCGCTTGGGAGACCAGCAGCGTCCCGACGGCGAAGACGATGCTGAGCTTGATGAACAGACCTGCAAACCAGATGGAGACGATAATCGCGTCCATATTATGCACGAAGTCGCCCAGATGCAGGAAGCCGCTCAGTTCCAGCGCCGGATACATGAGGGCGCCCGAGAGCTGCGGACCGAGGAAGACGATCATGAGCAGAAATTCCGATACGAGAATATAGGTTCCCGCCATCGATCCGATCCACACCGCCTTGCGCACCTGCTGAAGGCCGTCGAACAGCGGCACGATGTATGCGAGCAGCACCAGCTCCCCGTACCAGGGAATCAGCGAATAAGTCTGGCTCCACAGCGCCTTCCAATCGTGAATACGCGTAAATTCATGCCACATCGGCGTGCTTATTTCGGGAATAAAAAACAACGGCTTGATGAAAAAGAGAAATCCGATGAGGAAAAAGCAGCCCTGCGCGAACCGAAAGGCGACCGGCACGCCGGATTGAGCCATGGACGCCGCAGCCGACATGACCAGCACGGCGACCGCGACCGACGGCGTCTCCTTCAGATAGGTCGGCACGAAAAAATCGGTAAATTCGCGGAGAATATGCGCGGACAAGTGGAGGAAGAAAAAAGCCGAGAGCAGCAAAATCGCGGCGTTTCCGGCCTTGCCGACTACTTTTGCGCCTTCGATGCCGACATAAGCGGAGGGACGGCGCAGCGCGTAGCGCAAGCTGAAAACCGTAAGCGCCGTCCCGGCCACGGCGGCAATCCCGATGCTGTATACGCCGTCAAAGGGAGCATTCTTGGCCAGCGGACCGAGCAAGAAAGCGATCGTCGTCGAGAAAACGTAAACGAAGATGAGCGAGCCGATCTGGAGCCCCGTTATCGTCCCCTGGTTTTTCAGGACAGCCCCTCCTCCCTTTTTCCTTCACTTGCGTGTTATCCAGCTCTGCACCGGCCCGAAGACGAAGTCGATCGCCCGGTTGGGATTCACCCATTCGGGCACATAGTGCGCGAGCGCCGCGAAGACGAACGCGAATCCGGTCACGGCGAAGGCAACGACCCGGTCGCGCTTGCACGCCGATCCGCGCCGCAGCAAAAAAGATCTGGTACGCGATGACGGCCGCCATCCCCAATGCCAACATGATCATGAGACGCCGCCTCCTTCCGAGGATAGCCTGGGCGAGTGGCTGATGCCGGGCGTTCGCAGGATGATGCGGGCGTGGATCACCGGCTTCATGTACAAGAACAGATTCTCCCGCGGCTGGTCCGCCCACCTCCGCCATAGCGACGGATACTTGTACTTCACGTATTCGCTCCATTGAAAGGCGTCCGCCTCCTCCTCCTGCGCCTTGTCGGCGGCGGATTGCGCCAGGTTACGAATCCGTACGTTCAGCGCTCGCTCGACCTTTCGCATGCTCGCGGGGTCGTAAAGATCGATGTTCGACTGGATGGAGACGAGATCCGCCTTGCCGTCGATAAAGACGTGGACGAACACCTTGCCGCCGCGCCGTTCGGCTCTCGTCGCCTGCTTAATGTCGACCAGCCTGACGCTGAAGAGCCCCTTGGGATCCGGGAGCGTGGCCGTCAGCATCATTTCCGGCGTGCGGCTTTTCATGAAAGAGATCCCCATGGTCTCATCCTCCGTGAACGTGCCGATGACCCTATTGTTTTTCATGAGCGCCGCGCCTCCGATACCGGACCATTGCACGGTTTTGTCCTCGGTCAACAGCTTAAGCTCCCGCATGTTCAGCTCGGGGATATAGGCATCCCCCAGGTTGTTCCATTGCGAGTACAGCAAGTCCCGGATATTGACCGGCGGCAGTCGCCTGGAATGCGCCGACTCGCGCCAGGTCTCGGCGGGGAATCGCTCGAATACGGGCGTCAGCCTCGCGATGTTACGGGCTTCGCCGTTGAAGTAAAACACGTAAACGCGAAAGCGGAAGTCCGTCGCGCGGATGAGGAAATCGAACAAGGGCGCCATCCCCGCCCGCGCGTAACGGTCTCCGACGATGATCGTGCGCATTTGTCCCCAAGCGACGTTGCGCGGCAGATCCTTCTGAATCTGCTGGAAGGCTTCCGTGATGTCCCGTCCTTTGCCGGTGACCAATACGTACGGCTTCTCGGCGCTCGGGGGAAGCGTTCACGCCGATGGAGATGCGGTTCGGGAGAAGGAACATCGTCGAGATCTCAGTCCGGCCCTGCTCATCCCTGTCAACGATCATCGTCGACACGAAGGTGCGGTCGTTGAGCTCTTGCTTGGACCAGCACCCGGTTAACCCCGTCAGCGAGACGACAATCATCAGCTTCAGGGCGACCGCATGGGCTCCTGGACGCTTTCGCATCGTTTCTCCCCGTTTCGTTCGCTTTTTTTAAGACCGATTGGCGCCCATCCGCTTGCTCCAAGTGAATCGACCCGCGGCATCCTTCATCCGCTCCGACTTGTAAGGGATGAACGGAGACAGGTACGGCGTGCCGAACGAATCCATCGACAGCAGGTGAATGTAGACGAAAAAGACGCCGACGATCAAGCCCAGCAGGCCGAAAACCGCCGAGGTGAACAACAGCATGAACCGGAGAAAGCGAACCGTCAGCGTCAGCGAGAAATGCGGCACGATAAACGAAGAGATGCCCGTCAGGGCGACGATGATGACCATCGGGGCGCTCACGATGCCGGCCGTCACCGCGGCGTCCCCGATCACGATCGCGCCGACGATCGAGATCGTCTGTCCGATGACCGACGGGATACGCTGTCCCGCCTCGCGCATGACCTCGAACGTCACTTCCATGATGAGCGCCTCCACGATCGCGGGGAACGGCACGATATCCCGGCTCGACGCGACGGAGATCAGCAGATTGTAGGGCATCATTTCCGGGTGGAACGTCGTGATCGCGACGTAGGCCGAAGGCAGAACCAAGCTTAAGCCGAAAAAGACATACCGCAGGATACGGACCCAACTGCTGTAGAAATACCGCTGGTAGTAGTCTTCCGCGGACTGCATGAACGACAGCAAGGTCGCGGGCGCGATCAGGTTGCTCGGACTTCCGTCCGTCAGCAGCGCGACCCGCCCTTCGAACAGCGAGGAAGCCACCACGTCGGGTCTTTCCGTATTCAGCATTTTCGGGAACGGGGACGCCAGACGGTCGTCAAGCGCTTCCTCCAGGAAGCTGCTGCCCGGCACCCGGTTCGTGCGGATCGCTTGCAGCTTCGTCTTGATCGTCTTCACCAGCTCGTCATCGGAGCTCCCCTTCATGTAGAGCAGCAAGACGGTCGTGCGGGATTCACTGCCGATGACGAACTCCTCGACGACCAGCTTGTCGCTCTTGACGCGCTGGCGGACGAGCGAGAGATTCGTCCAGACGTCCTCGACGAACGACTCTTTGGGCCCGCGGATCGTCTTCTCGTTCTCCGAGACCGATACCGAGCGCGCCGCCTTTTGTTGAAAAGGAAACAGCGCGCCCGTCTCCTGCCCGTCGATGCATAGCAAGGCCTGTCCGTTCAGCAGTCCGTCCAGTGCCGCCTCCGGCGAACGCGTCAGCGAATAAGGGGCAGGAAAATAAGACCTGCGCTCCAGAATGTCCCCGAGCCGCTCCTCTTCGCTGCCCTTGTACGGCGCGAGCAGCGTGCGAAGCACATGCGTCTGCAGCATTTCCAGATCGATCGCATCCGTCATGTAGTAGACCGTGCAGGAAAAGCCGCCCTGTTCGATCTTCTGGGAGACGACATCGGGACGGGTCTTCAGACGATCGTTCAACCACTGAGCCAGTTCCATAGGAGGTCTTCCTTTTTTTGGTAATAGCATCCGCCAGGCCGCCTTTTTTTATGCATAAAATAGGAAAAAGGCACCCGTTCGGGTGCCTGAAAGCGTGCTTGAAAGCGTGCTTGAAAGAGGGCTGGGTCAGGGGAAATCGTGCATGGCGGGTGAACCCGCCTCCGTCAGAGCGGCCTGAATTCGATCCAGCCGAGCTCAAGGCCCGGCTTGACGGCTTCCAGCCGCAGCTCGTGCAGGCCGGCCGCAAGCTCGACCTTCGCCAGCTTGTGCAGCATCCACGCGCCGCCGGTCCCGTTGGTCTGGACGGTCGCGAGCGGCTTGCCGTTCAGCGTCAGGTTGCTCGCGCTCTGCGCGAGCTCGGACTCGGCCGACATGGCGCTCGCGAACAGCCGGTAGACGCCGGCTTGCTCTACCTGGATGTAGGTCGCGCCTGCGGCATCCGGCACGATCCGCGCGCCGTCCGCCAGCGCCTGGGCGCTTTGCGCTTGCTCCGCGGCAGGGGCGGTCAACGCCTGGAAGGCTTCGACCGTCTCCTGTGTCGCCTTGTCCCGGGCGCCGACCGGCGCGCGCAGGATGAAGCCGAGGATGTTCGACGCGGACCGCTGGAGCTCGCCCCTCGTGAGCGTGCCGTCTGCCAGCGCCTCGATCGTGTTGTCTCCGTAGGCGTTGGTCTCCGCCCCGTAGTTGCTGACGACCATATACAGATCGTTCTGCGCGCGCACCATCCAATTCGTGTATTTGCGGTCCGGGGCGCCGCCGTTCGCGGCGTCGTTCATGACGGCCCACCAGTCCGTCATGACGATGCCCTTGAAGCCCCACTCGCCGCGCAGGATCGTCGTGTTCAGGTCGTAGTTCGAAGCCGCCCAATGCCCGTTGATCGGATTGTACGACGTCATGACCGAATTGGCGCCGCCCTCCCTGACCGCGATCTCGAAGCCCTTGAGATAAATCTCGCGCAGCGCGCGCTCCGATACGACGGCGTCCACCTTGCTCCGGTGCTGCTCCTGGTTATTGCAAGCGAAGTGCTTGAGCGTGGCGTTCGAGCCGCCCTTCATGATCCCCCGCACGCAGGCCGCTGCGAAGGCGCCCGAGATGAGCGAATCTTCGGAAAAGTATTCGAAGTTGCGCCCGTTAAGCGGGCTCCGCCGGATGTTGAGTCCCGGTCCGAGGAGCGTGTCGATCTCGTTGCGGACGAGCTCTTGGCCCTCCAGGACGTACAGCTCCTCGACGAGCGCCGCGTTCCAGGTCGCCGCGAGCAGCGTCCCGATCGACACCTGCGTCGCCTTGTGGCCGCTGTCCATGCGGATGCCGGACGGCCCGTCCGACGTGCAGGCGACCGGGATGCCATAGCCGAGCAGGCTGTCGGTCACCCCGCCGAAGGCCGAAGCCGTCCCCGGCGTGACCAGCGGGCTGCTCATGCCTTCGCCGCGGACGAGCGCGGCCAGATCTTCGTCGCCGAGCTGCGCGACGAAGGCTTCCAAGCCGACCTTGCCGTCGCGGACGTCCCTCAGCTTGTAGCCGCGGTCCCCGGTCTGCGCGAGCGCCTGAGGCAGGCGGCTCTCGATGCGGTCCGCCAGCGAGATCTTGCGCTGCGGCGCGTCCTCGAAGACGAGCTCGTAAGCGCCGTCCGCCCGGCGCGCGCCAGGCTTCATCCGCGAGAGGCTCGCGGTCGGGGCCATCGCCTCCTCGAGCTGCTGCACGACGCGCAGCGCGTCGACGACGTAGCCGGCTTCCCCCCTCGAAGCGGATGACCGCGGCCTTCTTCACGCTGGTTCCCACATGGAAGAGATAGGTTCCCGCCTCCAGCACGTAGGCGGAAGCATGACCCGTGGCGCCGGCGTCGTCGTAGGCGGCCATCGCGCGGACGGGGAAGCGGACGGTCAGGCGCTGCGATTCGCCGGGCTGAAGCAGATCGGTCTTGGCGAAGGCGGCGAGCGCTCGGGCCGGTCGGCCCAGTAAGCCTTGCGGCGCCTCGACGTACAGCTGCACGACCTCTTTGCCGGCGTAGACCGCGCCCGTGTTCGTCACGACGACATCGACGGCGATGGCGGCTTCGCCCTCGGCCTCGATCAGACGGGCGTCTTCCGCCGCGAGGCCGAACGTCGTGTACGACAGTCCGTAGCCGAACTCGAACTGCACGCGGTCCGGGCAGAACGTCTCGAAGTACCGGTAGCCGACGTAGATGTCTTCCTGGTACAGGTTGGCGAGCTCGTTGCCGTAGTTGCGGGTGGACGGATAATCCGCCAACGCGTAGGCGATCGTGTCGGTCAGCTTGCCGCTCGGCGTCACGTCGCCGGCCAGCACGTCGGCGATCGCGTTGCCTCCCTCCATGCCGCCGTGCCAAGCATAGACGACGCCGGCGATCGGATGGGCGTACGCTTCGTCGTCCAGCCAGCTCATGTCGACGATATTGGACACGTTCAGCACGACGATCGTCTGCTCGAAGCGCGCCGTCACCTGCCGGAGCATCGACCGTTCCTCGTCCGTTAGCAGGTAGCTGCCCGGTTTGTCCGCATTGTCCTGATCCTCGCCCGCCGTGCGGCCGATGACGACGATCGCCTTGTTCGAGACGCGCCTAGCTTCGGCCACAAGCTCGGCCGTCAATGGCATCTCGCGCTGATGCCAAGGCTCGGCCGCCCAGCCGCCCCCGCCGTTGTCGAACGGGTTCTGCTCGATCCACCGCTCGTAGGCGGCCGCGAGCGTCTCATTGACCGCGACGTTTTCCTTGCCGCGGAGGCCGTCCAGCAGGTTCGTCGTATAGGACACATGGACGCTGCCGCCCGAGCCCGTGCCGCTGCGGTAGTAGTTCACTTGGATTCTCCCGAATACGGAGACGTGGTCCCCTTGGCGCAGGGGCAGCGCCTGGCCCTCATTCTTTAGCAGTACCGCGCCTTCCGTCGCTACCGTGCGGCTGAACGCCGCGAAGCCCTCCAATGGAACGCCGATCATCGATGTCGTCATTTCGTATCCTCCTTAAGTTGTCCGACTGATTCGCCTTCAACCAACCGTACGTAGATCCGCTCCTGCTCCACGGGCCTCCCCCTCGATCATCTTCAGCAGCTGTTCGGCGGCAAGCGCGCCCCACTTGCGCTTCGAGTAGTCGATCGTGGCCAGCCTCGGCTGCATGTATTGCGCGAGCTCGATATTGTCGTAGCCGACTACGTGGACGTCCCGTCCGATCTGAAGCGAGGTCTGCGTCCTTAAGTAATCGCACAGGCCGATCGCCATCTCGTCGTTCAGGCAGAACACGCCGACCGGCCCCTCCCGCGCGGCCTCCGCGATCCGCGGACCCGCGGCGTAGCCGGACGCCTTGTCGAAGGCGCCCGGGAGCTCCTCGAGGCTCGCCTCCGGCGCGCGCTCGACCGCCTGCCTGACCGCGCGCATCCGCTGCCGCGCGTCGAAGGCCGACTCCGGCCCGCCCACGGCGCAGATTCGGCTGAGCCCCTGCCCTAGCAGATGCTCCACGGCCAGCGTCGCCCCCGCTTTGTTGTCGAGCAGCACCTGGTTGACGTTGGCATGCTCGAGCTCGCGGTCGAGTACGACCAGCTTGTGCCCGCGATCCGCATAGCCGAGCAGCTCCTCGTCGGCGAACGTCGCGTCGAGGATGATCGCCCCGTCGAACGCCCGCTCGGGGATCATCCGGTGAGACCGGCGTCCGCTGCAGACGATGAGATCATAGTCTCTGCGGTTCAGCTCCTCCTTAAGTCCGAACAGCAGATCACCGTAGAAGTGGCCGCTGAAGTCCGTGAGAAAGACGCCGACAAGCATCGTCTCCCGCTTCTTCAGCATGCGGGCCGCCCGGTTGGGCACGTAGCCCAGCTCGTTCGCGATGGACTGGATCCGGTCCGCGGTCTCCTTCGTGATCCGGTCGCTGCCGTTCAGCGCGTACGATACCGTGGAGATCGAGACCTTCGCCGCGCTGGCGATATCCTTGATGCTGACCAAGCTTTCCCACTCCTTTTCTCGAAGCCCCGATTAGCGATATTAGAAAATTAGCGAACGATGATAGTCATAGTTGCGGATAAGCGTAGTTGCGAAACGTTTCAATTTACTCGAAACGAGGTCAAAACATCAAAGAATGCGCCCTACGTCAGATGCCATTCTTTAAATTTATCCGAAACGCACACCGTAATCAACAGAAAATATAGGTTTGACGCCTGCCGAAAGCAGAATTATACTATCCGTAGAAACGTTTCGATAAACCGTTATCATCCTAGAAAGAGGGTTATATCAGTCATGTCCGATTCTAAAGCCCCTTCGTCTTCTTCGTCTCAAGAAAAGCTGCCTCTGCACGTCTACCTCGAACGGATGACCCTGGACGAAAAGATCGCCCAGCTGATCCAACTGGCCGTTCCCTTCTTCGAAGGCGCGTCGGATGCCGGCTTGATCACCGGTCCGATGGCCTCGCTCGGCATCGGCGAGGATACGGTGCGGGGCGCAGGCTCCGTGCTCGGCATGGCCGGCGCGCAGGAGACGATCAACGTCCAGCGCAAGCATCTCGAGCACAATCGCCTGGGCATCCCCCTCCTCATGATGGCCGACATCGTGCATGGCTTCAAGACGATCTTCCCCGTGCCGCTGGCCATCGGCTGCTCGTGGGATCTCGCGCTCGCGGAGCGCAGCGCGGAGATCGCCGCCAAGGAAGCGTCCGTGTCCGGCGTCCACGTCACGTACGCCCCGATGGTCGACCTCGTACGCGATCCCCGCTGGGGCCGGGTCATGGAGTCGACGGGCGAGGATCCGTATTTGAACGCGCTGTTCGCGAGAGCGTTCGTCCGCGGCTTCCAGGGCGACGACTTGTCGGGCGACCTCGATCGGGTGGCGGCCTGCGTCAAGCACTTCGCCGCCTACGGCGCGGCCGAAGCCGGACGCGACTACAACACCGTCGACCTGTCGGCGCGCCAACTTCGCGAGTTCTACCTGCCGGCGTACAAAGCCGCGCTCGACGAAGGCTGCGAGATGGTGATGACGTCGTTCAACACGGTCGACGGCGTCCCGGCCACGGGCAATGTACCGCTCATGCGCAAGCTGCTGCGGGAGGAATGGGGATTCGACGGCGTGCTCATCTCCGACTGGGGCGCGGTCAAGGAGCTGATCGCCCACGGCATCGCCGAGGACGAGCGCGAGGCCGCGCTGAAGGCGATGAAGGCCGGCGTCGACATCGAGATGATGACGTCGTGCTACGCGAAGCATCTATCCGAGCTGATCGAGGCCGGCGAAGTGGACATTGCGCTCATCGACGAAGCGGTCATGCGCATCCTGCAGCTCAAGGACAAGCTCGGCCTGTTCGAAAATCCGTACCGCGCGGCCGATCCCGAACGGGAGAAGGAGATCGTGTTCAGCGACGCGCACCGCGCGGCCGCGCTGGAGCTGGCGCGCAAGTCGTGCGTGCTGCTGAAAAACGACGGCGTCCTGCCGCTGTCGCCCGCGCTTAAAGTGGCGGTCGTCGGTCCGTTCGCCCGCAGCGGCGACCTGCTGGGACCGTGGTCGTGGACCGGGTCGCAGGACGCGGTCGTCCGCGTGTCCGAAGCGATCCGCGCCAAGGCGTCGACGCCTGGCGCGGTGACCGTCGCCGAAGGCTGCGGCATCGAGACCGAATCGACCGAGGCGCAGCTGCTTGAACTCGAGGCCGCCGCGCAGGGCGCCGACGTCATCGTGCTCGCGCTCGGCGAGCACTCCGACATGAGCGGCGAAGCCGGCTGCCGGGCGGACATCCGGCTGCCCGAGGCGCAGCTCGCGCTGATTCGCCGCATCAAGACGTTCGGCAAGCCGGTCGTGGCCGTGCTGTTCAACGGCCGGCCGCTCGACTTGAACGGCGTGCTGGACAAGGCCGATGCCGTGCTGGAAGCTTGGTTCCCCGGATCGGAAGGCGGCACGGCGGTGGCCGACCTGCTCTACGGCGACGCCAATCCGTCGGGCCGCCTGACGATGTCCTTCCCGTACAGCGTCGGCCAGGTGCCGGTGTACTACAACGCCTTTAACACCGGGCGGCCTCAAGGCGCGCCGGACGCGCAGGTTCGCTACGTATCCCAATACCTGGACATCCCGAACGAGCCGCTGCTGCCGTTCGGCTATGGATTGGGCTACGCCGCTTTCGAATACGGCGAAGCCGCGCTGTCCGCGGACGTGATGACGCCGGATGCGCCGATCAGGCTCACCGTGCGCGTCGCCAACGTCGGCCAGGTGGCCGGCGTCGAGACCGTCCAGCTCTATGTCCGCGACATCGCGGGCGAGGTCGTCCGGCCGGTCAAGGAGCTCAAGGGCTTCCGCCAGGTCGAGCTGCAGCCGGGCGAGAGCGCCGAGGTCGCGTTCGAGCTGAGCGAGAGCCAGCTCCGGTACTATCACCCGGACCTGACGCACGCGAGCGACGCCGGCGCGTTCCTCGCGATGGTCGGCCCGAACAGCCGGGACGTCGCGTCGCTGCCGTTCAAGCTCGTCAAGTAAATAAAGGAAAGCCCTCGGAGCGCGCTCCTGAGGGCTTTCCTTTGCAGGGGTTATGGGCTACGCTGGAGTTTCTGGCCGGGAATGCATGCCGGGTGCAACTGACGGCCGATTCGTCGAACCTCGAAGCAGGCATTACGCAAGCATGATGCCGCCAACCGTCTGTCCCCAATACAACGGGCAGTCGGCGTCACGCCGCAGCATACGTCCGCTTCTCGGCTTTCGACTAACATTGCCCTTTATATTGTGCATAAGTGCGAACGGTTACTTAAAAGCAGCAGCGTAGACGTGGATACGGCGCGGACGGCGTACTTTGCGGGAGGAGAGGCTTTTCGGCAGGCACATACTTCTGTGCTACGGGTGATTAAAGCGCCGCTTTTGGCAGCTATCGGCCCACTGCAGCGGGGCTGCGCGCCTTTTAGCGGAACCTTCTTCCGCTATCGGCACACTTCGGCGGGGCTGCGTACCTTTTAGCGGAACTTTCTTCCGCTATCGGCATACAGCAGCGGGGCTGCGCACCATTTCGCCATCGCACCTCGCTCTACCTGCTCGCCGCCCGCTGGCACAGCTCCGCCGCCAGCTCCCGCAGCAAACAAAGCGCGCCCGGCTCGGCCGGACGCGCCTCTCTCGCGCAAACTGTTTATTCTTTCACCGCGCCGATGACGATGCCTTTGACGAAGTAGCGCTGCAGGAACGGGTACACGATCAGGATCGGCAGCGCGCCGATGAAGATCTGGGACGCCCGCAGCGTGCGCTGGGACAAGCCTACGATCGCGGCCGGGTCGAACTTGGTCATGTCCGCCTGGACGATGATCGTCTGCATGAAGCTGGCGAGCGGCAGCTTGGCGGCGTCCTTCATGTAGATGAGGCCGTCGAAGTACGCGTTCCAGTGGCCGACCATCGTGAAGAGGGACACGGTCGCGAGCGACGGCAGGGAGACCGGCAGGTACACGGACCAGAAGGTCCGCACGTGGCCTGCGCCGTCGATGAACGCCGCCTCCTCAAGCTCCTTCGGCACGGAACGGAAGAAGTTGAGGAGCAGGATGATGTTGTAGACGGCGACCAGGCCCGGCAGGATGAGGGCGAACAGGTTGTTGATCAGGTGCAGCTTCAGGATCAAAATGTAGCTTGGAATAAGCCCGCCCGGGAACAGCATCGTGACGACGAAAAACCATAGATATACGTTGCGCGCCCGGAACACCCGCGTGTCCTTGGACAGCGCGTACGCGGCGATCGCGTTCACGAGCATGCCGAGCGCCGTGCCGAGCACCGTCCGCTCGATGGAGATCCAGAGCGATCTGAGGAAGTTGGCGTTGCGGAACGTCTTCTCGTACGCCTCGAACGTCAGTCCCTTGGGCCAGAGCGTGACCAGCCCCGCATTGGCCGCGGCGCTGGAGCTGAGCGACACCATCAGCAGGTGGAACATCGGCAGGAGGCAGAGGATCGCGATCGCGAGCAGCACCGTATTGTTGAATGCGCTGAACACGCGGTAAGATAGCGTTTTATGATACACGAGGCTTCGCCCCTTTCTAGAAAATCCGGTATCCTGCGAACTTGTAGGCGAGCCGGTACGAGAACACGATCAGGATGAGGCTGATCACCGATTTGAAAAAGCCGACGGCCGTCGCGAAGCTGAATTGTCCGCCCAGAAGGCCTTCGCGGTAAACGAACGTGTCGATGATGTCGCCTTGCTGGTAGATCATCGGGCTGTACAGGTTGAACACCTGGTCGAAGTTGGCGTTCAGGACGTTGCCCATCGCGAGCGTCGCGACGACGATGAGGATCGGCAGCAGCGACGGCACGGTGATGTTCAGCGTCTGCCTCCAGCGGGATGCGCCGTCGACCTCGGCTGCCTCGTACAGCGCCGGGCTGATGCTGGACAGCGCCGCGAGGAAGATGATCGTGTTGAAGCCGAACTCTTTCCACACGTCGCTCACGATGATCGTGATGCGGAACCAGGTGCCGTCCCCAAGGAAGAAGATCGGCTTGATGCCGAAAACGTTCGTCAGCAGTTGATTGACGATGCCCGTCTGGCCGAGCACGTCGATCAGAATGCCGGACAGCGTGACCCAGGACAGGAAGTGAGGCAGGTAAACGAACGTCTGGATCGAACGCTTGAGCCCCATTTTGCGCACCTCGTTCAGCAGCAGCGCGAACAGGAACGGCACGATCAGGTTCAAGACGACCTTCGAGCAGGCGAACAGCAGCGTATTGCCGATGATCTTGACGAAGTAATCGTTGGTGAACATATAGTGGAAATGCTTGAACCCGACCCACGGCGAGTGGGCGAACCCGAGCCTGGCCTTGTAGTCCTGGAATGCCATGACGTTCCCCAACATGGGGACGTAGGAAAAAACAAGCACGAGCAGGGCGGCCGGCAGCACCATGAGGTGCAGCGTCCACGGTTGCTTGTAGCCGCGTTTCTTGTCCTTAAGCTCGCGCGCCGCGGACTTGGATGTATTTGCTTCCATAGCTCTCCCCCGTTTGCGGATCGATTGATGGGCACAGAGCGAACCCTTGTTAAGCCATAGTAGCAACCGGAAAGGCCTTACAACTATAAGACATTGTTAGGATCGATAGGGTTTTGTTAAGCAATTGAGCGGGGGAGGAACGCGCGTATGCGCTGGAATATGGATGTCGGGCCTGCGATGAAGGGCGGGCCGCTGAAAATGAGCATGTTCGCCAAATACACGGGACTGATCGTCGCTCTGTTTATTCCGATCGGCATCGTGTTCGCCTACGCCAACAACGTCGCGAACCGCGTCATCGGCACGGAGATGCGGGCGTCGAACATCAGTCAGCTGTCGTTCCTCTCGAGCCAGATCGACTCGCGAATCAACCAGACGATGGACTTCGTCTTCACCTTCTCCAAAGATCCGAACGTCCAGAAGTTCAACGGGCTCGGCGTCTGGGACGACCAGTACGACCGGATGCAGACGAAGTACATGCTGCAAGAGAAAATGGAGCTGCAGTCCGGCATCGTGACGATCTGGCCGGTCGAGTTCACCGTCTACTCGCAGGTGCACAAGGAAGCCGTAACCAACTCGAGCACGGACGCCCCGTACGACGAGGACTATCTGGCGCGCAACCTGTCGGGCAACTGGATCTACGACGACCAGGCGCCGGGCTCGGGGGGGAGCCAAGGCGTTCCGCTGGCTCTACACCGATTCGTTCGGGCACCAGAACAAGCTGACGGGGAGCAATCTGGTCGTGCAGGCCAGCTTCGGCCGGGAGAACATCCAGAACATGCTGGACACGTACAAGGAAGGCGGCCAAGGGGACCCGCTGTTCTACTACAAGGGCCGCGCCCCGATCCCCAACCGCTCGTCGTCCGCGAAGCTCGTCACGGAGGTCCGGTCGTACCTGGACGGGCTCGACCTCGGCGATACGATGCAGCAGACGATCCGCCTGAACGGAGACAGCTATCTGGTCAGCCTCGTGAAGTCCCCGCTGCTCGGCGGCTATCTCGTGGACATCGCGCCGCTCGACCAGATCCTGGGGCCGATCTCGTCGAGCCGCAACCTCTTTTACCTGTCGATGCTGCTGCTGTTCCTGTTCGGCACCTTCATCTCCGTCCTGCTCTACCGGGACGTGCAGCGTCCGATCGCGAAGCTCATCGGCGGCCTCAAGCAGGTGCAGCGGGGCGACTTCTCGGCGCGCATCGACGCCAAGGCGAACGGCGAGTTCACGTTCCTGTTCTACCGGTTCAACGACATGTCGCGGCAGATCGAGAGCCTGATCGAGAACGTGCTGAACGAGCGGATGCGCGCTCAGGAGGCGACGATGAAGCAGCTGCAGGCGCAGATCAATCCGCATTTTCTGTACAACTGCCTCGGCTACATGATCAACATGGCGCAGATGAAGGAGAACGATGCCGTCGTCGCGATGGGGTACAATCTCAGCGCCTATTATCGGTACATCACGCGAATGGAAAAAGAGACGGCGAGCCTGGCGGAGGAAATGAAGCTGATCGTGAACTACCTGGACATCCAGAAGCTGCGCAACGGCAGGATCCATTACACGATCGACGTGCCCGAGGAGATGCTGGCCCAGCAGGTGCCGCGCCTGATGCTGCAGCCCCTCGTCGAGAACGCCGTCATCCACGGCGTCGGCAAGTCGTTCGCCGCGGGCGAGATCCGCATCCGCGGGGGAGATGTCGGACGGCCTCTGCCGGATCTTCGTCGACGACGACGGACCGGGCATGGATCCCGAGAAGCAATCCCTGTTGAATCAACGGCTGACCGGCCCGCTCGAAGAAGACATGGGCGCCGGCCTGTGGAATACGAACCAGCGCATTATTCACTGCTTCGGCAAGCGTTCCAGCCTCCGTTTCTCCCGATCCGAACTCGGCGGCGTCCGCTCGGAGATCGTCTGGGAAATGCCGAAGCCGGCGCCATGACCCATAACCTACGGAACCCGACAAGGAGTGCTTTCATATGCAAATGATCATCGTAGACGACGAAGCGCACTGGGTGGACAATCTGTCCATGCACAAGCCTTGGCATACGCTCGGCATCGAGCAGGTTCACAAGGCGTACTCCGCCCGCGAGGCGCTGCAGATCATCGATGCGCATCCGATCGACATCGTCATCTCCGATATCATCATGCCCGAGATGACCGGCGTCGAGCTCATCGGCAAGATCAGGGAGTACGACAAGCGGATCAAGTGCATCATTCTGTCCGGCCACGCGGACTTCGACTATGCCAAGGAAGCCGTCCGCAACCATGCGGTCGACTACCTGCTCAAGCCGCCGACCGACGAGGAGCTGTTCGGGGCGGTACGGGCGGCGATCGAGCAGCTGAACGCGGAGTGGGAACGCGTCAGCTCGCTGGAGCGCACGCAGTTCGCCCTGCGCGAGAACTTGCCGATGCTGCGCGGCCAGCTCCTGCTGGGCGCCATCCGGGGCGAGCGCATGTCTGCCGAGGAGTGGACGCGCAAGCTGGACACCTACGGACTGCCGTTCCGCGACGGGAACTGCGCGCTCGCGCTCGTGCGCCTGGAGGACGAGTTCGACCCGTACCGGAACAACGGCCAGCATCTGCTCGAGTATGCGATCACCAATATCGCGGAGGAAATTTTCGGCGAGTTCATGGAGGTTTGGAGCGTTAAGGAGGAGCACGGCTATCTGGCGTTTCTGCTGCAGTTGAAGCAGGGCGCGGCCGTGGACCGGCCCGACCTGCTGCTGGAGAACCTGGCCATGCAGGTGCAGGCCAAGGTGAAGCAGTATCTCAAGGGCTCGCTGTCCGTCGTCATCACGGAGCCCTTCCGCTTCCCCGGCGAACTGGCGGAGCAATACCGCCAGGCCGCTTCGTACTTCCGCCGGATCGTCGGCGACGAGCGCGAGTTCGTCATGAAGGTCGACCCGGCGGAGCGGCCGGCCTCGCTAGGGGCGCTCGAGGTGCTGCATCGGCCGCCGGTCCTCCTTCATCTCCTCGAAGCCGGGAGATGGGACGCCGCGGAGGAGAAGCTGGCCGCCGTATTCTCGGAGCTGGAGGACAAAGGCTCCGAGTCTTGGGAACACTGCATGGAAGTCGGCTTCGCGATCTCGTCCGCGTTCATGCATCTGGCGCACCGCGGCGGCAAGACGCTGGCCGGCCTGCTCGGCGGAGAAGAAGAACTGGCGCAGCTGGGCGAGACGTTCGCCTCGATCGGCAAGCTGCGCAAGTGGGCGCTCGCGGCGCTCGCCCGGCTGCGCGAAGGCGCGGTCGACGACGCCCAGGACGCGCGCTCGCATTACGTGCAGAAGATTCAGGCCTACGTGGACGCGAACTTGCATCTCGACGTGTCGCTGCGCGCGCTCGCGGACCACGTTAATTTGCATCCGACGCACCTGTCCAAGATCTACAAGCTCGAGACCGGCGAGGGCATCAGCGATTACGTCGCCGCGCTGCGCATGAGCCGCGCCTGTCACCTGCTCAAGTCCACGGACAAGAAGATCTACGAGATCAGCACGGAGATCGGCTATCTGGATCCCGCTTACTTCATCAAGGTGTTCAAGCGTCAATTCGACGTTACGCCGCAGGAGTACAGGGAGCGTCATTGAAACGTTTCGACCAACAGCCTAACAGAGTCCTACGAAAACTAATATCGCCATATGGATGCCCTCCCCGAACGGTTGGTACAGTTAACACAGGCAGTCATCATGCGACAGTGGGGGATAAAATATGGGTAAATTCAAGAAGTCCTGGCTCGTGCCCGCGGCCATGTCGGTCGCCATGCTGGCCGGCTGCGCGGACAACGGCAACGGCAACGGCGCGGCAAGTCCGTCCGGCGCGGCGTCCGGCGCGGCGTCGGGCGCCAGCGCGTCCGCATCCGCTTCGTCCGAGCAATCCGTAGCGGACAAGGCATTCGCGGCAGGCAAGTACGATCCGCCGATCGAGATCAGCACGATCCTCATGCCGACGACGTACACGAACGGCGACACCAAGGAAAACAACGTTCACGACCGCTGGATGCTCGACACGCTCGGCATCAAGCTGAGCAAGGATACGTGGTATCCGGCCGGCAGCGACCAATACAAGCAGCAGCTGCAGCTCGCCCTGACCTCCGGGGAGAAGCTGCCGGACTTCATCCAGGTGCCGACCGACTCGGTGCTGACCAACCAGCTGATCGACTCCGGCGAGTTCATGCCGATCGACGAGCTTTTCGACAAGTACGCTACCAAGGTCTGGAAGGACCACGCCGCTCAGCATCCGGAGCTGTGGTATCCGTTCACCAAGGACGGCAAGCATTGGAACCTGCCGATCATGGAGTACACGGACAACGACGACACGCTGCTCTGGCTGCGCGAGGACTGGATGGAGAAGCTTAACCTTCAGGCGCCGAAGACGATCGCGGACCTCGAGAACATCATGGACAAATTCAAGAACCAGAATCCCGACGGCCTGGCGCCGAAGGACGTCTACCCGCTCGCCATCTCGCTGAAGAACAACACGAACACGTGGATGGGCGGCCTCGACTGGCTGTTCGGCGCGTACGGCACGATCGAAGAGCAGTGGAACAAGGACGCGGACGGCAACCTCGAGTACGGCTCCGTGAACCCGGGCGCCAAGCAAGCGCTCGCGAAGCTGCAGGAGTGGATGAAGAAGGGCTACATCCACCCGGACACCGCGCTGTGGGACGAAGGCAAGTCCGCCGAGATCTGGACCAAGGGCAACGCCGGCGTGCTGCCCGGCGCGAACTGGGTACCGGACTGGCCGGCGCCGGACCTGCTCAAGAACGTCGCAGGCGCGAAGTACAAGGCGTATCCGGTACCGGCAGGTCCGGACGGCAAGATCGGCACGAAGTGGCAGAACTCCGGCGTCAACAGCAGCTTCATGGTCAACAAGAACGCCGCGCATCCGGAAGCGATTCTGCTTTACTACAACTACATGCTGGACAATCTGGCCAACCCGGCCGCGGGCAGCCCGTACGAGCACGGCTTCGCCAAAGGCTACGACTGGGATATCGTCGACGGGCAGCCGACGAGCGATTCGGCCAAGATCAAGAACTACAACGACAAGTTCCCGTTCATCACCGGCCCGGCGCGCATTCCGGACCTGTACATGAAGACGCTCGTCAAGCTCGCCGACGGCGGCAAGCCCGAGACGCCTTACGAGAAGCAGCAAGCCGAATCCCGCAAGCCGGAGAACTGGTACGCCGCGAAGGTCGTCATGTCGCAGATCGACGTGCGCAAGCAGAACTACTTCACCGGCGCCGCGACGCCGACCATGATCTCCAAGTGGAACCTCCTGCGTCAATCCGAGCTGGAGACGTTCAACAAGATCATCTACGGCAAGCTGCCGGTCGACGCGTTCGACACGTTCGTCGCCAGCTGGAAGGCGAACGGCGGCGATCAGGTCACCAAGGAAGTCAACGATTGGTTCAAGTCGGTGCAGCAATAAGGCTGGTCGGCGAAAAAGGGGCGGCCGCGAGAGTGATCTCGCGGCCGTCTTTTTGCGTTCGGCGGGGCGGCGTGTGCGGACGGGCGGCGGGCTGGTGGCGTTTGCGGTCGAATTTGAGGGTCGAGTGTGCGGGCTAGCGGGGAAGTCCGCAGATGGATGCGGCGAAGCGCTGCCGACGGGTGGTTCTTCGGCATCTCAGGTACTGTCGCAGAGCAGTACTTCGGCGCGACCGCGCGGCTTCGGCGTTCAAGTACTGTCGTGGAGCAGTACTTCGGCGCATCCGCGCGGCTTCGGCGTCCAAGTACTGTCGTAGAGCAATACTTCGGCGCCACATCGCGGCTTCGGCGTCCAAGTGCTGTCGTAGAGCAGTACTTCGGCGCGACCGCGCGACTTCGGCGTTCAAGTACTGCATGACGTGCTCCGAACGCTCGGCTACTTCGACATCGTGAATCTGGCGCACCGCTTCACGCCGCCCGTACACGTCAAGGTCGGTCTGAAGGACACGACGTGCCTGCTCGAGACGATTTTCGCCGCCTACAACCGGATCGCCTCCGCGAACAAATCGATCGAGATTCATCCTTTTATGGGACACGCGATGACGCCCGGATATTACGCGGCCGCTCACGCCTTTTACTCGCGGCTGATGCGATAGTTACCCGTTCTTCGGGAGCTTGCAGACGATCGCCCCCCCCCTGCGGAGCAGTCCCTCCAACGCGCCTTTGACGAGCGCGGATTTGGCGACATAAATAGGGAACGAGTAGACGTGGCGCCAATTGAGCATCTCGTATAGATCGATCCATACGCTGAGGGGCTCCAAAACGAACGCGAACACCGCTCCCATGATCGTTTCCGCGATCAAAAACGAACGCCACTTGGTGAAGTATTGATAGACCAGCATATGCAAGACGGGCAGCATCGCGAAGTCGACCGCCGACAGCTCGGGAATGAATCGAAGAAGCTTATGCGGATATGTCCATAAATTCAGCTCATAGCCGAAATGATCCAACAGGAAAATGAGGTAACCGATCGAGACGCCGTATAACATCATATCCTTCAGTCTCGCTTTATCGACGAGCTTCCACCAGACGATCCACGGCAGGACGAGAGCCGCCAGCATCAGCCACCATTGAGGCGAAAACAGATCATAGTGCAGCCAATAATCTTGTCTGAGCTCGGTCAGCTTCCGATGGACATCCTCCATTTCGCCGAGCAGGGACTCCTCCGACATGCTTGTTCGACCTCCGATCCGATTCGCCGACTGCGGAACCCCGGATACTCGCAGCCTCCGACGGCAATCGCAGCCGCGGGTACAACCGCCGGCGCCCAGGCACGACTCTGGTTATTGTTGCCTGCAACGGCATAACTATGCGAGCGGCAGAGTAGTCGCGTGTTGAACCGTGCAGGATACCGCCGAAAACGATAGCTTTCCGCCGTCGTCCCCGCCGCCCGGCCGATGCTATAATGCCGATTAACGCGGACGGATTGCGGATATCGTTTGCCTGAGCGAGGGCGTCTACAACTTTTTTTCAGTTTGGCGCACATTTCGGGCGTAATAAATGCCTTTTTGGACACTCTTTGATTCACGCTCCACATTCATCGCAATAAAACGGAGGCCGGCAAGCTGCCGGCCTCCGTCTTATCTCTTGCTATCTCGTCGTCAGCACCGCGCACACGGGATAGTGGTCCGAAGGGTACCGCCCCTCGGTACTTGCCCCGGTCCACCTCGATTCGCTCCACGGCGACGCCGGGCGAGGCGAAGATATAGTCAATCGGCTCCCCTGTCTCACCGCCCCTGAAGTCGTGGAACGTCGCGCCCGCCGCCGCGACCCCGCCAGGCAGCGCCGAATAACCATTCACATAGCCCTCCTGCTCCAGCCCGCGTACGGCCGCATGCGCCGGACCGACGTTGAAGTCGCCCGTCAGTACGACGGATGCCCCCGTCCGCGCCCGCAGATCGCCGATCCGATCCACGATCAGCCGCATCCCGTTCACCTGCGCCGGCTCGCTGACATGGTCGAGATGCGTGTTGAACACCGTTAACCCGTCTCCGTCCCCGCCTCCATCCGCAGTGCCGTTCAGCCTGACCCACGTGCACATCCGCGGATAGTCCGCGCCCCAGCCCAGTTCGCCGAGCCGTTCGGGCGCCTCCGACAGCCCGAAGCTACCGTATTCCGCGACGCTCGCCTTGCTCCTCTTGTACCAGACGGCGCAGAACTCGTCCGCTTGTCCGCCGCGCCGCCCTTCTCCCACCCATGCGTATGCCGGGAGCAGCGGCGCCAGATCGAGCAGCATCGCATAGAGCGCCTCCTGCACGCACACGATGTCCGGATCGTGGCGCAATATCGCCTTTGCGACGGCTTGCGGGCGCTGCGGCCACGCATTGTCCCCGTCCGACGGGACGTTCGTTCGCAGATTAAACGTCATGACTTTCCATGCCAAGCGTATCACCCCCGGTTCGAATTGCGACAAGCAACTTGAGACCAGTTTACCTCTAGGGTCCAGTTCGGTCTATACCAACCGTACGCTCCGCGGCGGGCCGGATTCGGCCATGAGCGCATCATTTCTAGCCAACGCTGTCACCCTTTTCGCCCAACGCGATACTCTATATAGACAAATGACTACTTTCAACGGAGGGCTTTTAATGAATCGTGGATTTTTCCCCGGCGGCGGCGTTGGCGGAGGTTTTGGTGGAGGCTTTGGCGGTGGGTTCGGTCGTCCTTTCTTTCGCCCCTTCCCCCACCCCTTCTTCCCCGGCCGCGCCTTGTTTCCGGTTTTCTTCTTTTCTCCGTTTTTATTCCCCTTCTTCCGGGACGGACAATCGGACGACATGCTGTTCGCGCAGCATCAAGCCCAACCTGGCGATACGTTAGCCTCGGTAGGCCACAAATACAATATCCCTCATGCGATCCTGGAAGAAGCCAACCCGCAGCTGTCTAACCCGAGCCGTCTTCAGGCCGGCGAGACGGTTTACATCCCCCCGCATTTCCAATATGATGTGTCAAAAGTCTTACACGGAGATGCAGGCAACGGAGCAGCAGGTACAACCGGCGATGCAAGGCCATTATAAATAACCGAATAACGACCCCGCGCCTGTCAAGACCTATCCTTATGCGACATAATCCGACAAAACGACCATATCGTTTTGATTCGGGCATGTGGTAATATAAACCTCAAATCGGTTGCCGGCGGGAACCGATTTGAGGGACCGAGCCCTGTCGCTCCGACAGCCGTCGAAGCCCGCGCCAACCAACCCAGTACAAACTTCAAGGAGGCTTAACGGAAATGATGAAAATGAAATGGACGGCGATCCTCTCCTGCGTCCTGGCCGCAAGTTTGATGTCCGGAACGGCGGCATTCGCCAAGTCGGCCGAGCAGCACGGCAACAAAGGCGGCAACTCGGCCGTCGTCAAAACGCAGGTCGAAGAGAAGAAGAACGATTCCGATGCCAACGATAAAAAAGGAAAGCGCCTCATCCGCTACATACGGCAATTCGGAAAGCGTCACGTCCGCTACCTACGGGGGATCGAACGGCTACAAAGGACTGCTCCACGCCATCGAGAACGTCAAGGACAAGCCCGCCGGCGCCGTTCTGGCTAACCTCCTGCTCACGAAGTACGAGATGAAGCTAACGGATCAGCAGAAGGCTGATCTGGAGGCCATTCAAGAACAAGACAAGGCCCTGTCCGCGATCGCCGACTTGCTCGACGAAAAGGGCAGCGTCGCCGACGCCGTGTACGTGCAAAAAGAAGCCATCAAAGCCAATGCCAAAAACCTGGATGGCTACCAGAAGCTCGGCAAGCTGTACAAAAAAGTCGGGTAAAACCGGCGTGAACCTGTTCATCAACGGGGACGAGACGATTCCCGCAGTAGCGCCGATCATCCGCGACGGCAGCACGCTAGTGCCTTTCCGCGCCATTGCCGAGGCGCTGCGGGCTGAAGTCGTCTATAACGCCGCCGACCACACCGTCACCGTGACCCGCGACGGCATATCCGTCAAGCTCGTCTTGAACAGCAAGACGGCGTACGTAAACGGAAAAACCGTTAAGCTGGAGGTCAGCGCGACCGTCGTGAAGGGCAGTACCGTCGTTCCCGTGCGGTTCGTCAGCGAAGCGCTGGACTCGACCGTCAAGTGGGAGCCGGTATCCCAATCCGTCGTGATCTACGACAATCCGTAAAGACCGGATAAAGAAACTGCGCTGCAAGTCCGAGATGGACCTGCAGCGCAGTTTTTGATTTCCGTTACCAAGGGAGCTCGCTGTCCATGTAGTAGAACCCGCCGGTCGGCCCGTCCTGGGGCAGCGTCGCCAGACGAACGGCCGTGATCGCGCCGTCCTCCGCCGTCAGCTCCGCCTTATCGCCGCCCATGCGCGTCTTGACCAGGCCGGGGTGGACGGAGTTGACCTTCAGGTTCGTCCCCTTCGAACGCTGCGCCCAGTAGGCCGTCAGCATGTTGAGCGCCGCCTTGGACGCCGCGTAGGCCGGGGTGGCGATCCGCTGCGCGAGTTCATTGTTCAGCATAAAATGAATCGACCCGAGCGCGCTGCTCTGGTTCACGATGCGGCCCGCATCGCTCTGGAGCAGCAGCGGCATGAGCGTCTCCGTGATAAGGAACGGCGCGAACGTGTTCACCTCGAACGTATCCCGGAACGCGTCTCCTTCGTACGCGCCGCTCTCCGCCCAGATGCCCGCGTTGTTCACCAGAATGTCCAAGCGGCCGTACTGCTGCGCGATATACCGTGCCAGCTCCGCGATATGCGACGCATTGGTCACCTCGAGCTCGACCCCTTCGGCCTGGATGCCTTCCCGGCGCAGCTCGGACGCGGCCTTCTCCGCGGCGCCGATCGTGCGCGCCGACACCAGCACCGTGATGCCCTGGCGACCCAACTGCCGGGCCACCTCCAGTCCGATTCCGCCGCTTGCGCCGGTTATTAATGCGATTTTGTCGTTGATTGTCATGATGAAATGCCTCCTCGTTTAAGTTCGATTTCTCTTTTATTCGGGTGCCTCGTTAAAGGTCGTTGCCTCGTTCGTTGCGTTGCCTCGTTCGTTCTGTTGCCTCGTTATCCGTTGCTTGCGACGAGATCCGCTGCATGAACGTGACGCACGGTCGCCAGGTGATGGACGTATGCGGCTTCGCTCTCGGCTAGCTGTTCATCCGTCACGTGCCTGGCGTTGTGCGTCGCGAAGGGCGGCAGATAGTGCGCGCCGACGTAGTTCGCGAGCGCCTCGACGGGTTTGGCGATATCCCGGATCGTGAACAGATTGTATCCGCCGGGCTGATACGAAGCCGCCGACCCCGCCGTCGAGATCGCGATGCCGATCTCCTTGCCCTTTAAGTGCTCGCCGCCCGGACCGAACGCCCAGCCTGGCTCCAGCACCTCGTCGAACCACTGCTTGAGCAGCGGAGGCGTACTGTACCAGAAGAGCGGATATTGGAAAATGACGCGGTCATGGCCGTCCAGCAATGCCTGCTCGCGGCGGACGTCGATCCGATAATCGGGATAGGTCCGATACAGCTCGTGCACGGTCGTATCGGGCAACTGCTTCATGCGTTCGGTCCAGGCTCGGTTGATTTTGGACTGCTGTAGATCCGGATGCGCGACGACAATCAACGTTTTCATAGTCATGCTCCCTTTGATCAAAGTATTGAGAACGATCATTCTCGAATGTTGAAAAAAAGGCGATGCGCTCAAGGCTCCAAAATACGCATCGTCAGTTCGGCGGTTCGCTCGAGCTTCTCCTTCGCGACCGTCGTCCGCGTCATGACGCGAAGTCCGGTCAACGCGTTATGCAGGTATTCGGCCAGCTCCGCGGTGCCGTATCGCTGGGCGAATTCCCCGCTCTCCTGCCCCCATGCGACGATCTCCGCCAGCAGCCGCTCCGTGCTCGCGAACGCTTCGCGAGCCTTGGCATCCACCTCCGCGTCCCGCAGCGCCAGTTCGGCGGCCGAATTCACCAGCATGCAGCCGGCGGGCGCGTCCTCCTCGCCGTGGATGATAAACCCGAAGACGAACCGCAGCGCTTCTCCGGCAGACCGGGACTGCTTGACGCCGGCCGTCAGCCTGCCGCTGATCCGGTCCTCGAACCGCTCCAGCGCCTTGAGGAATAAGGTGTGCTTGTCGGTAAACGTATCGTAAAGGCTTCTGCGGTGGATGCCCATATGCTCGACGAGATCGTTCAGCGACGTCTTCTCGTAGCCCTGCTCCCAGAATAGCTTCATCGCTTTTTCCAGGACCGCGGCTTCTTCGAACTCTTTGCTTCTGGCCATGGTTATTCCCTCCCGACCTCCATCATATCATTATGAGAACGACCGGTAAAGAATGAGCGCGCCGAAACGAGGATGCAGTCATCCGATGGTCAGCCGATCGCCCGCAGCTCCCGCCCCTGCGCGGACAACCATGCCACGGCTTCGCTCCGGTCCTCGAAGCTCTCATGGCGGTAAGGCAGCGTGCCCAGGCCGTCCACCGTGCGGTTGACGCTCATCTTGGCGATCAAGCTGCGGGGTTCGAGCATCGCCAGATGGCGTAGGCCGCTCTCGTACGCGCGCCGGATAAAAAACTCGCCGATCCACGCCTTGTCCTCGGCCTTGATCGCCGAGCCTTCGCGCATATCCATCAGCACCTTGCTGCCATACCGCAGCTTCAGCAGGTCGGCGCCCTTGAGCAGAATCGTCTGGAATTCCTCGCCGTAAGCGAATCCCTTCCACTCGATGATGACACTTCGCAGTTCGTCGTCCCAAGAGACCTTGCCGTGCTTCGATTCAAAATAACGCATACCGTCCAGCTCCTTCAATGATTGTTATTACGGGAACGATCGTTCTCAAAAAAGGATACCTTGTCGTTCCTCGTTCTTGCCTGTGAATACAGATTAGCACATTGAGAACGATCAGTAAAGAATTATTTTTACCGATCGTTCTCAATCGAGCGATGAGACATACAAGGGCTATCGCGCAAAAGTACGCGATCGAGAGCCGCACCCGTTCGTCGTTCCGCCTATCACGCAAAAGTGCAGGATTTTTACCCGAAACAACCGGGTTCTTGCTTAAACAGATGAGCTATCGTGCACTTTTGCGCGATAGATCGCAAAAACCCTCCATATCAGCCTTGGATGATGCACTTTTGCAGGATAGCACTAGACATCTTGACGACCTAGTCGACTTAGACGCCTTGACGATCTAGACGACCTAAACGCCTAGACGACTTAGACGACCCAAACGACCTAAACACGCGAGCTCGGAATCCAGCCTCGCAGCTCCGCCCCGCCCTCCGTCCGGTTGGCCGCGGTCAGGTCGCCGCCATGCGCCCGGAAGATGCGCCGCGCGATGGCCAGGCCCAGACCTGCTCCGCCCGTGTCCCGGCTGCGGGACGACTCGCCCCGATACAAAGGCTCGAAGATCCGGGGAAGGTCCTCGGGGGCGAACCCCGAACCCGTGTCCCGGACGATCACGATGACGCGGTCGCCCTCCGGCCAGCATCGCACCACGATGCTCCCTTTTGGCGGCGTGTGCCTCAGCGCGTTTTCCAGCAAGTTGCCGAACGCGCGCGAGAGATGATGGGCATCGCCGCTGATGAGGTTCGGCTCGTCGCCCGGAGGCGCCGCCACGATTGATATTCCCTTGGCCTGCGCGGCTCCGCGAGCGCCCTCGGCGGCGCGACGAACCTCTTCCGTCAGGTCCAGCGTCTCTCCCGCCTGGGCAGTCCGGGGATACTCCGTCTTCACGAACGCGAACAAGTCCGATATCAGGCAGTCCAGCTGGCCGGCCTTGTCCTGACATACGGCGACGTATTTTTCGCCTGCTCCGGAGAAGCGGCGATCCCTTGCTCGAGCCCTTCTAGATACCCGCGCAGCGCGAACAAGGGCGTCCGCAAGTCGTGGGCGATCGCCCCGATGAAAAACCGCCGTTCCTCCTCAAACGCTTCCCGTTCCGCCAGGGATTGCCGGAGTCCGGCGAGCATCGCCTCGAACCCGTCCCGCACCTCCGCGATCTCGCGGATGCGGGAGTCGGGCAGGGCGACGTCCAGGTCCCCGCCGGCGATCTCCCGGGCGCTCCGCCCCATCGCTTCGAGCGGCCTCGCGATCCACCGGCGCAGACCGCATCCCAGGAATACGGCTGCCAGAAGCGCGCCGGCCAGCGCGGCGATCCAGACGCCGGCCCGGCTCGTCGCGGCGATCGCGGAGATCGTCGTCCGGCGAGCCGGCCCGAATCCGCAGAAGACCGGAACGATCACGCTCCAGTAGCGGCAGAGCGATCAAAAAAACGGCTTCCGCGAGGAAGCCGTTAGCCCTTATTTAAAAATCACGAATTTTAGTTCCTTCTCTTTTAGATACTTGATGATGGCAGGCAAGGCTTCTACCGTGTGCTGGTCCTCGTGCATGACGTACACGCCGCCGGCAGCCTCGACCTCTCGGAAGTACCGGATGATGTCCTCGGCGCTTTTGGCGTTCCAGTCCTCCGGGTCCCGGTTCCACAGGAGCGTCTTCATATGCTGCTTCGCGGCGGCCGAGACGAGCGCGTCGTTGACGGCGCCGTACGGGGGCCGGAACAGCGTCACCCTGTCATGGGTCAAGGAATCCAGCAGGCTGCTCGTCATGGACAGATTTTTGCTCTGCTCCTTCGCCGAGGATTTGGTCAGCACGCCGTGATCCCAGGAGTGATTCCCGATCGACATGCCGTGCTCGTGCGCGTAGACCACGCCTTCCGGATGACGCTCCGCGTTTTTCCCGACGAACAGGAACGTCGCCGCGATCTTGTGTTCGGTTAAAATATCCACGATCTTCTTCGTGAGCGGGGGAAGGTCCGTCATCGAAGGTCAAGGCGACCTCGTCTTTGGGCAGTCCGAAAAATTTCTTTTTCGCTTCGATGTCGACGACCACGTATCCTGTCTCCTCGGCGTCCTGCTGAAGCGAGGCTTGCGCCGGCGCCTTCTGCACGACGGGATCCGCGGCGGCGTCCTCATGGTCCGCATGAACGGCCGCATGGACAGCCGCTTCCTTGACGTTGTCCCGGACGGCGGCCGGCTCGATCGGGGCGATCGGCTCCGCAGCGCCGACCGTCCTCATCTCCGCGCTGCGCGCCTCTCCGCCGGGCAGCGCATCCGCCCTGCCGCCGGCCGAGACATAGAGAACGGCCGCCGCCCCGCACAGCAGCAGCAGAAGCAGCGCCGACAGCCTCGGACCGTATGGCGCAAGCTTGCGCAGCAGCGGCCCCCGGCTCCGGGCAGGCCGCTCTCGCCTGCTCTCCGGCCCCTCCCCACCAGGCGCGAGGAGCGGGAGCTCGCCCTGCCGGATTCGGCGGATCTGCGCCAGATACGCCTCGCTGCAAGCGAAATACTGCGTGTCCTGCAGCGCGCTCGTCATCCTGACCAGCGCGCTATAATAAGTTTGCCTGTACGGATCCCACTTGGGGTAAGGCGAGAGCCTCGCCCTGCCGCCGTCCAGCGGACGCAAGGCTTCCAGTTCCGAATAAGTAAGCGCGTCGATATCGATCGCGTATGTATGCTGCCCGTCCTCGCGGGACACGGCGATTTCCATGCGATTCCTGCCGTCCTCGGTACGCCCGAGCGACAGCAGCTCCATTACCTGTATGCTGTAAGTATTCATGCCGCCTTCGCCCTTCTACTCCCGGTTCCGATTGTAAAAAGCCTTAGTCGGCGGAGACGCCGTCCGTCCGGCCCGCGTTCGAACCGAAAGGAGACGTCAGCCGGCTGGTGAAGTCGTTCACGATCGTCAGCAGATGCGTCTTCTCCTGACGCAGGGCGTCGAATTTCTGCTTCATCTGGGCGAGCTCCGACTCGAGCCGCTCGTTTTTTTCTTCAAGCTCGCCGATCTTTTTTGTTTTTCTCCGCGGAGGTGCCGTTGTACTTCTGGAGCAGGCCCGCATAGTTCTGGCGTTCGAGCTCGAGCATGCCCTTAAGCTCCTCGATCTCGCCGGTAAGCGCGGCCTGCAGCTCCCGGTAATCCTCCATCATCTGATCGACCTTCAGGTTCTTGTCGCCCAACCGCCGCTCAAGCTCCTGAATGCTTTTCTCGCGCTCCTCGATGACCTTGCCCAGGTTTTTAAGGTCCCGGTTCAGCCGGTCGGTCTGGCCGTTCGCATGGCCGAGCCGATCCTGCAGGTCGCGGTGGCTCATCTCGACATGCTGCTTTTCCTTGATCATCTGTTCGACGGCGAAAATCAGATCGAGCGACTTCTTGTCCATATGGCTCTTAGGGACTAGTACGGCGTCCGTCGCCGCTTCGCTCTCCCCGGTTTCCGCCGCAAAGGCCGTTCCCTCGGCCTCCATTTTCTGCGCGTCCTTCCTCAAGCCTATCTCTTCGCGCGAAGGCTGCTGCTCCGCGCCGTTCTTCTTTTTAAGGAAGGGAGAAAACATCGATGAATTCACCTTTTCTGAATAAATGTTGATTCGTGTCGAATAATGTTAGTTTCATTATAGATGAATTTTCCAATTAATTTGCGGGGCCGAAGTACCTATTTGTATACCAATAATTAGGCTAAAAGGAGGGGGGACGAGATGATAGCGCAATCATCGAGACAGGTGTATTTCAGGGAAAGGCTGGCGAGGCGAGGCCGTTTGTTATGGGTTGAGCTGCCTTTCGCCGGCGGCATTGCGAACGGGTTGGATTTGTTTCTGTTGGGGACTCCCTGAACGTGATGAACGGTGTAAAAATGCAGTTCGTTTCCGGATCAGATCGATTTCGCCAGCGGGATTGCGCGCGCAGGATTTGTTTCCGGCCGGGACTTCGTGCGTGAACCAACTGCGAACGTCATAAAAAAAGCCCGCCGCCGGAATCGGCGGCGGGCAAGTAAGCGTTCGACTTAAGGCCTCAGCCGTCCGTCTCGCGGATTTCTTTTTCCATGACAAAGTCGTCCATCACGTAGCCGCTGCCGATGTCCGCGACCTGCTCGCGCACTTTTTTGAAGCCTTTCTTTTTCGTACACCGCGATCGAGGCGTCGTTGTGCCGGTTGACGGTCAGCCAGATGGCGCCAAGGCCGCGCTCACGGCACAGACGCGTCAAAAAAAGCCATCGCGCGGCTCGCGTAGCCGTGTCCTCGCTGCGCCTTCAGGACGTACAGCTTGCTTAGGAACAGCTTCCCGCCCTCTGCCTTGACGGCCAAGTAACCGACGTTGTCCCCGCCGGCCTGCATCAGATAATATTCGTACCCCTGCTGCGCGATCTGATCCGCGATGGCGGTCGGCGACTGGAACTTCTCCACCATATAGACAATCTGTCGATGGGATAGCAGCGCCCCGTAATATTCGTGCCAGATCTCCAAGGCGAGTCCGGCTACGCCAGCCGAATCTTCCGCCAGCACCGGGCGACAAGCCCATGCCTCTTGCGCCATTCCCTGCCAACCTCCCGCTTGCCTGCTGCGCGCCGTTCCAGGCCGTTCTCTTCCGCGTTCTGAACAATGGCGCTTTTATACATCTTATTCTATCTCTAATACTGGGAGTGAACAACAATGTCCGTCGACACCTGCGACGCAATCTCAACGCGCGCACCTTGCGCCAATCTTTGCTTGGCTGCGCTCAGTGCGATGGCGCAAGCTGCGCAACCGGCGGCGGCTTCGGTATGCCCAGGGCGAGACTAGCGAACGTGATGACCCAGCCACGACGTACGCCGGCGCCAGCATGGCTGCGGGAACGATATCGCCCGCGGTCATGAGCTGGAACGGGATCAGACCGGTATTCACGAGCGCCCCCAGGCCGCCGATTAAAGCGAATGTCAGCTGCGTCAGGCAGATCGCCGCGGCATAGACAAGCCAAAAGGCTTCCGCCTTGCGGCGGAAGCTTTTGGTTCGAACGGGACTCAGGCGCGTATCCTGATCGCTCAGTTCATTTTTACTGCTGCGGCGCCATGTTGTTGTAAATGCGCGTCGCGTTCACCTTGCCCGTGCTCACGTCCTCGCTCGTGTAGCCCGACACGATGTTGCCGACTTTGAACTCCTTTTGCAGCAGCTCATCGGACGGTTCGGCGGCCGTCGGGCCGTCGATGCCCATGGCGGTATCCGGCGTGACCGTCACCCAGAGGTCGCCGACCTTGAAGCTCTTGCCGTCCGCGCTCACTTCGGAGATGACGCCGTCGATATTGACCATCGCTTTGCCTTTGATCGGGGCTTCCTCCTTTGCCGGTGCCATGTTGTTGTAGATGACGTCAGCCGTCACGCGGCCCGAAGAGACATCTTGGGAGGTGAAGCCGGACACGATGTTGCCGACTTTGAACTCCTTTTGCAGCAGTTCTTCGGAAGGCGCGGTCGCCGTCGGTTCGTTGCTGCCCAGCTTCGTCTGGTCCGTGATTTCTACCCACAGGTCGCCGACCTTGAAGCTCTTGCCGTCCGCGCTCACCTCGGAGATGACGCCGTCGATGTTGACCTGCACCTTGCCCATGATCGGAGGCTTCTCGGACACCACCTGCGAAGGCTGCGCCGTCGCCGACGGGGGAGACTGTCGGGGAAGCGACCGAATCCTTCGTCGGGCCGTTCTGATTGATTGCAAAAATGCCGACCGCCAGTACCGCGCACGCCGCTGCTCCAACCGTCCAACCTGTCAACGTCTTTTTCTTCGCCTTTTCCATTTTAGCCATCTCCTTGGATTGGATTTGATGAACCGAGCCGTTCGACTCCGTTTTTTCCAGTTCGCGCATAAGCTTTTCGTACGTGGCCTCGTTAAAGTCCTCGCTCGTTTTCAAATGAGACATCGCGGATTTATATACTGAACGCTTCATCCTCTGCGCCTCCGATCTTCTCTTTTAACAGCATCCGTCCTCTGGCGAGCCACGTCCCGACCGTAGCGGGCTTAGCCTGCAAAATGTCCGCGATCTCCTGGATCGAATAGCCTTCGTAATAGTGCAGGTGAATCGGGATCCGGTACTTCTTGTCCAGCGCCAGCACGGCCTGCAGCACCTCGTTCTCTTCCCGGGGGGGAGGTAGCTCAGGTTTTCGGGAACCGGATTGCGGCTCCTGAACCAGCCGGCCTTGAGCATATTTTTGCTTTTATTGATCGTCGTGCGGATCAACCACGCTTTTTCGTGTTCGTTATTTTCGAAAACCGGGCGTTTCTGCAGATAGGCGAGGAAGACGTCCTGCGCCACCTCTTCCGCATCGGCCATATTTTTCAGGTATGCGAAGGCGATTTTGATCAGACTTTGCGAATAACGATCCAAGGCCCGTCGCACAGATTCATTGAGCTCAAATGAATTGTACACCTCAGCACCTCCTTTCCCTTTGAATACAACCGAGCGGGCGGATATTTTTCATGGCGGACGGTTTTTTTAAAAATATTTTGCGCTTCCTCGTTGGTTTACACGCAATAGACGCTGCGAGAGCCGGAAATGCGTGCAGCATGCGCGGCGAGCGGCAGCGGCGAGCGCAAAAAAACCCGCAGCGCATGCGGGCCTGTCTGTTCCATTCAATTAAGCTTTAAAATGGCCGATCGCTTCTTGCAGTTCCTCCGCCGTTCTGCTCAGCGCTTCAGCCGAAGCGGATACTTCTTCCATGGCTGCGTTTTGCTCCTCCGACGAAGCGGCCACGTTCTGCATGTTGGCTGCGGATTGCTCGGCGATATGGGCTACGTTTTCCATCATCTGCAGCATGTTCTGCGCGCTTGCGCTCACTTGTTCCGCGATGGAGGCGACTTCTTGGGATTCGACGGCCGCTTGGCCGACGGCGCCCGCGATAAGCGAGAACGATTCGCCCGACCGATTCACAAGCTCGATGCCCGTTTGAACGACGGACGCCCCGGCATCCATCGCATACACCGCTTTGTCCGCTTCCTTCTGAATCTCCTGAATCAGTTCCCGAACTTGACCGGCAGCCTCGCTGGACTGCTCGGCCAGCCGCCTCACCTCGCGGGCTACGACAGCAAAGCCGAGTCCATGCTCGCCCGCCCGCGTCGCCTCGATGGCGGCATTTAAGGAAAGGATGTTCGTTTGAGCTGAAATGTCCGTGATCATCTCCGCGATCTGATTGATTTCTTTGGACTTCTCGCTCAAGGCATACACGACCTCCGACGTCTCGCCGACGGAAGCGCGCACGAGGTTCATCTGCTCGATCGCCTGAGCCACGACTTGATTGCCGGCGTCGGCTTTGTCGTTCGCATCCGTGTTGCGCGCCGCGACCCGTTGGATCGAAGATGCGGCCAGTTCCATGCCCTTCGTGATCTCCTCGGCCGCCTGAGCCGCCGCCGCCACGCTGGACACTTGCAAAGCCGATCCCTCTGCCACCTCTTGAATGGCCGCCGAGATTTGCTCGGTCGCCCTGCTCGTCTGTTCGGCGCTGGCCGCCAGCTCTTCGGAGGTTGCCGCGACTTGCTCGGTGTTCATCCCGACTTCGCCGATCAATCGACGCAGATTCGACTTCATCAAGTTGAAGGAAGAAGCCAGCTTGGCCATTTCGTCTTTATTTTTCACCCGAATGTCCGGCAGCGTCAGATCGCCCGACGCGATCTTCTCCGCACCGTCCGCCAGCGCCAGAATCGGCCTGGCGATGACCCGGGAGATCAGCAGCGCGATTCCGATCGCCAGAACCAGGGAGATCAAGCTGAGCGTAAGCACGGTCTGGATGACGGAGTCCACCAGCCGCGAATTGGTTTTGCTCCCTTCATCCATGAGCGAGGTCTGGAGCTTGGCGATCTGATCCGCCAAGTCGCGGATTTTGATCGCGATCGGCGAAGCCTTTTCAACGAAATACGCCTTTGCTGCCGCCGGGTCGGTGCGCAATAGCGCGAGAACCTGATCCGACTCCGTCTTGAACCCGGCGTTCAGATCTGAAAGCTGGCGCAGCGTGTCCTTCACTTGCTGAAGCTGGGCCAAGCCGCTCGTCGTTGCGATGACGCCGTCAAGACCGGAGATCATCTCGGCCAGCGTGTCGGAGGAACCTTCCTCCCGGAGCAATGCGCCGCGCAAGCTGCTGTTCTCTCTGGATGCATAATTTTGCATTTCCTTCGCCTGAATCAGAATCTCGGTCCGCCGTCCGACAAGGTCCGAGTAGGAATTGTCTATATGCCGCAATTGCAGATAGGAAATCGCGCTGATCAAACCGAGAAGAATAATAACGCCCAAAAAGCCTGCCATCAGCTTTTTCCGTATCGTAAAATTCATGTTCTGCCTCCTACACTGTTGTGATCGCTACAAGCTAATTCAATAGTAAAGACGAAGTGTAAAAAGACCTAAACAAATTGTTCCAAAGGATCGAAAACCCTCCAAATTTGTGTCGAAATTTGGCATAAGTATAGACATTCATATGTCAAAAGTCGCAAGAAGGACTCATTTAAAGGTGAGGGGGGCTATGGGCGGCCAATTGCTCCGTATCGAGCTGCCTTCTCGAGATACGTGGAGACGAGCCCAGACAAAAGGGAAATAAAAAAAGCGCCCGAGGGCGCTTTTCTGCAAACGATAGGCGAACTGCAATCAGGAGATCGCGAGATGGTAGCCGTACAGCGCGGCCGAGCCTGTCGGCTTAATGAGGACGACATGATAGGTGTGGCCAGCAGTCTTGCTGAACGAGATCGTCCGCTGCGGGCTCGCCGGCGAGATGCTGCCGGTTGCGAGCGTGGTAGAGGTCGTCGCGTCGATGATCGAGATATACTGGTTGACGACCTCGCTCGTCCCCCCGTCGGACGAGAACGTAACGGACACGGTGCCGCCCGATGCCGCCGAAAACGCAAAATAGTCGTTGTCCGCCCCGCCCCCGGCCCGTTCAACGATCCGATCACGGTGTCGCCGATGCTGACGGCGTCCGCCGTAGACGCCGAGTTGTTGCTCTCGCTCTCGTACACGGTTGCCGCAGACGCGGCGTTCGCACCGGCGAGCAGCATGCCCAACACAGTTAGGGAGGCCAGCGCTTTGCGAGGTTGCCATACAGCTTGCATCATATCAATTCGCTCCTTTGGATTAGAGCGGGCTTGCCCGCTCGGATGGGTGGTGCGCTATCTAATTTAGCACCACGTCCGGCGGGCGGATACGGTAGGAATTGTACATTGCTGTATATTTCGGACATATCCTTCCTGGCGGGATGAGTTTGCAGCCGCGCGCTTGGCTTAAATGCGATTCGCCGCCGTCTCATACAACGACGCATCCACCCCCTGCACGAACGGCGTCCACTCCCCCCGCAGCGTAGAGCAGCAGCCGATGCATCGCGCGCGTGCAGGCCGTGTAGAACAGCTTGCGCTCGCTCTCCCGCCCGTATGTCTGAGCGGAAGCGTCGCAGATCAGCACGGCGTCGAATTCGACGCCCTTCGCGAGGTACGCAGGCAGCACCAGCGTTCCCTTCTCGAAGGTCGGCGTCTCCTTCGTGACGAGCCGCAGCGAAGGGCTACCCTGCGCGCGCAGCGCCTCGTAGGCTTCGGCGCTCTCGGCCGCCGTCTTCGCGATGACGGCGATGGAGGCGAAGCCTTCGGCCCGCAGCGCCGCGACGTCCGCCGCCATCTTCGCCGCGGACTGCTCGCGGCTCGCCGTCTTCGCGAGCAGCGGCTTCGGCCCGCTCCGCTCGAAGGGCACGATCTCCCGGCCGTCCGGCAGCAGCTCCCGCGCGAACGACACGATCTCGCGCGTCGACCGGTAGCTTCGGACCAGCCGGATGAGCCTCGTGTCCGACTCGCCGTACAGCCGGATCAGCGGCGAATCCGCGCCGTGCAGCTCCGTCGCCTGCGTGAAGATCGCCTGCCCGAAGTCGCCGAGCACCGTCATGCGAGCCCGGGGGAACAACCGTTTCAAAAACTCATATTGAAACACCGAATAGTCCTGCCCCTCGTCGACGAAAACATGCCGGATCTCCGTGTTCGTCCGAACGCCCTCGACGAGCTCCTTCAAATACAAGTACGGCGTCGCATCTTCGTAGAACAGCTCGAGCTTGCCGAGCTTCTCCTTGGTCTGCTCGCAGATGTCGTCCCAGAGCGCCGGCGCCTCGGTCTCGCCGGTCATCGCGAGGTACGCTTCTCTGCCGCCGAACAGCTGGGCATATAGCCCGTTCGTGTCGATGAACCGCATCCGCTTGACGATCCGACGCAGCGGCTTGAACCGTTCCTTCACGACCTGTTTGCGCAGCAACTGCTCCTCGCGCTCGGCATAGTCGAAGTCGCTCTCGTCCCGCCGGCTCCGCCCCTGCAGACGCTCTTGAACTTGTTCATACCGCTCGGCGAAGTCGAACACGCCCCGATCCTGATGCAGCTCGCGGAATGCGGCGGCATAATCGTCCTTGTCGAGATAATCAAGCTCCTCCTGCACCCACAGCGCCTCCCGCTCCTCGCGCTCGAGCGCGGCGAGCTCCTGCAGCAGCCACTCCTGCAGCATGGCGACGCGGTTCGCTACGTTAACGGCGGGATCGTAGCCATAGAACTGCGCCTCCATGCGTTCCGCGGGGATCAGGTCGCGATCGCGGAACCGGATGCCGACAAACCGCATGCCCGCCCTTCCCAGCCAGTTCGCATAGCCTCGCAGCGCATGAAGAAAAGCAGCGGACGCTTTGTAAGCGATCCCCTCCAGCCGGGCTTCGTACGCGCGCGAAGCCGACTCTGACAGCACGTATTCGATCTGATCGAACGGGTCCTCCGGACGCAGCCCCGTGCCCAGCCCGATCTCCAGATATTCCTGGAACGTCGTCTGCTGCATGTTCTCTTCGCCGAGCTCGGGGAGCACGGTAGACACGTAGCTGTTGAACATCGGATTGGGCGAGAAAAGGACGATCTGGTCCGCCTTCAGCCGCTCGCGATGACTGTAGAGCAAGTACGCGACCCGCTGCAGCGCCGCCGACGTCTTGCCGCTGCCTGCCGCCCCCTGCACGATGAGCATCCGGCTCTTGTCGTCGCGGATGATGGCGTTCTGCTCCTTCTGGATCGTCGCCACGATGGTCTTCATCTGCGCGTCCGCGCCGTGGCCGAGCACCTGCTGCAGCAGCTCGTCGCCGATCGTCAGGCTCGTATCGAACACGTTCTGCAGACGGCCCTCGCGGATCTGATACTGCCGCTTAAGCTCCATCGTCCCGCTCACGAGTCCGCCCGGCGTATCGTAAAAGGCAGGTCCCGGGGCGTGATCGTAGTACATGCTCGCGATCGGCGTGCGCCAGTCGTACACCAGAAACCGCAAGCCGTCCGATTCGACGAAGGACGACACGCCGATGTACACCTGCTCGCTTGCGTCCAGCCCGTCTTCGATGAAGTCGATTCGACCGAAGTAAGGCGAGGGTAGCAGCCGGCTCAACCCCTTCCATTGCTGCTGTCGCAGCCGGTAGCTGCGTTCCCGCTCCGACAGCAGCGCCTCCTGCTGCTTGATGCTGTAGAAGGTCTCCTCGAAGTCCTCGTCGGTGGCCGTGTTCACCGTCACCTCTTCCCAAAACCGCTTGCGAAGGTCTCCCGCCTGATCCCGCAAGCCCGACGCCTCCGGCTCCAGTTCGGCGATCCTCGTCCGCAGCTTTTCCGTTACCTCGTCCAGACGCGCCTGCTCTTGCTTCCAATCCCGTTCGTTCATCATTTTGCCGATCCCGCTCCCTTCCGTTAATGGGTAGAAAAAGAACGTTTGACAATCCATAAACCCACGTGGTATGATTAATGTGAAGATAACATGCAACAACCATAAATTTATGAGAAATATAGTCAGTGGTTTCTTATCGTACCACGGCTCTGCTTGCGATGCAATCGAATATTTACATACACCGGCCGATGCCGGTTTTTTTTTGTTTTAACGCTCGTACAAGGGAACGACCTACCGGAGGGGGGCACCCAAATGAACACTTCATTCACCCGCAAACTCGGCATCGCCTATCCCATCGTTCAAGCGCCGATGGCGGGCGGCCCCGCCACGCCCGAACTGGCCGCCGCGGTGTCCAACGCCGGCGGGCTGGGCAGCCTGGGCGCTGGCTACTGGCCGCCTGCGCAGATTCGCGACGCGATCCGGGAGGTCAGGCGGCGGACGGATCGACCCTTCGCCGTCAATCTGTTCGTTCCGGAGCGGACGGGGTCGACGGACGACGAGATATCGGCCATGAATGCGCATCTGAACGCTTATCGGGAGAGGCTTGGCATCGAGCCGAACCCCGCGATTGCCGCGTATGCGCCCTCGTTCGAGGATCAGGTGCAGGTCTTGCTGGATGAAAAGGTGCCGGTATTCAGCTTCACCTTCGGCATTCCGCCTGCGGAAACCATTCAGTCGATGAGACGGCGCGGTATCGTTATCGTCGGCACGGCGACGACCGTCGAAGAAGGCATAACCCTTGAAGCGGCCGGGGCTGACGCGATCGTGGCCCAAGGCAGCGAGGCCGGCGGACATCGCGGCACCTTCCTTAGCGAAGCAGCGGACGCGCTGATCGGGACCCTGGCGCTCGTGCCCCAGCTCGCGGACCGGGTGTCGGTACCGGTCATCGCATCGGGCGGCATCATGGACGGACGCGGGCTCGCGGCCAGCCTTGCGCTCGGGGCGTCGGCCGTGCAGATGGGCACCGCGTTTCTGGCGAGCCCGGAGAGCGGCGCCCACGCGGCGCACAAGCGGCTGGTCTTGTCGTCTGCCGAAGACGCCACGGCGATCACGGATGCGTATTCGGGCAAAGCGGCGCGCGGCATTCGCACCGACTTCATGCGGGACATGCGCGCATACCAAGGCGCCATTCCCGACTATCCGATTCAAAACGCATTGACGAAAGACATTCGCCAGGCGGCCGCCCGGGCGGACGATCCGTCGCTCATGTCCCTCTGGGCGGGCCAAGGACTCCGGCTAGCAACAGAGCAGGCGGCAGCCGACATCGTCAAACGAACGATCGCGGAAGCGCAGGCCGCCATCGGAAAGTTGAGCGGGTGATCTCAGTATGGCAGCGAGAGGATTGGAGATGACATAATCGATTTACGTATTTGGTTGTTCCGTATTTGGTTGAAATGTTTACCGTCTGCTATATAATGGGACGCAAGGAGCGTGATCATTTGCCAACGATTCGCAAGGAAATCCTCATTGAAGCTTCGCCCGAACAAGTATGGGACGCCGTCCGCGACGTCGGAGCCGTCCATCGCCGCCTTGTTCCCAGGTACACCGAGGATACGCGAATGAACGGTCATGAGCGGACGCTGACGATGCTTGGCGGCAACGTCGTGCGCGAGTACATCGTGTCCGTCGACGATCAGGCGCGCCGCATGGCCTATGCCGTCGTCGAGAGCCAGACCCCGCTGCTGCATCACCACGCTTCGTTCCAAGTCTTCCCGCACGAAGACGGCGTCGCCAAGCTCGTATGGACGACGGACTTTCTGCCGGACGGCCTCGCTGCCGAGATTCAGGCGCGCGTCGACCGCGGGTCGCAGGTGATGAAGGCAGCGATCGAAGCCGAGGCAAAAGGAAGCGTTCGATAAACGTTCCCGGTAAAGAACCAACCAGCGCAGATTTGCGCTGGTTGGCGAGATGACAAGGGTCTCCGATCGAATCACGAACGCTGACCGTTTGCGCGGCGTTGCTCTCAACTGGATCCCCCCCTTCCTTCCATTTTATATCTCATACGGCGTCTTTTCCGCTCAGCTCTTGCGATAGAACTCCGGCGTCACGCCGTAATAGCTCTTGAACCTCCGAATGAAATGCTGCGCGCTCTGGTAGCAGACATGCTGCGTGATCTCGTATACGCGCAGCGCAGTTCAAGTAAACGAAGTCCCCGATCGACTGCAGCGTGATCGCCTTTCGCTCCGCGCGAAACATCCGCCAAGCCCGCCAAATGCGCTCCAGCGTTTCTAAATAGAAACACCATCGGCCTCCTACTACTAAACGCGACCATCCACTAAACAAAAACGGGATGAAGCAGAAAAGCTCTGCTTCATCCCGTTTGCTTCTGCCTCGGCTGGCGCCGCGATCCCGCGCCTAGCCCAACTTCCGAGGCGGCTGCGCCGCAGCCGCCCTATCTACTGCCTTACTGCTTCGCCAAAAACGCGTCGATCTGCGATTGCAGCTCGGTCTGGATCTTGGCGATGCCGGCCGCGTCCAGCTGCTTGTTCAGATCGGCCAGGCCTTTGTCGATGTCTTTGACCAGGCCGTATTCGAGCGGAATGCCGTAGCGCAGCATGACGTTGCCGACGTTGGCGATCTCCGTCTTGACCTTGCTGTTGTCGAACACGAAAGTCTCGAGCGGGTAATGGTAGACGTTCTTTTCCCAGCTCTTGACCAGGTCCGACGCTTCCTGCGGGAACGCTTCGTTGTCGCGGTTGAGCGGCGAGTTGAAGCTCCAGTTGGAGAAGCCCGTGAAGTTCGGGTTCTTGTCGAGCGCCTTGTACTTGTCGTCGCCGACCGGCTCGTAGTGGACGCCGTTGATGCCGTACATGATCAGGTCGTGCAGCTCTTTGTCGTTCTGGAACAGGTCGATCGCCATTAGCGCGCGCTCCGGGTTTTTGGAGGACGCGTGCACCGACGTACCGTTTTGCGTCGAGATCGCCACCGACTTCTTCTTGCCTTGGTTAATATCCGCCAGCGCCACTTCGTACGGCGAATTTTCCTGGCGCATGAGCGCCATCAGCGAGCCGAGCGTGCCGTTGTTATGCGTGATCGAAGCCGTCTTGCCCGCCTTGAAGTCCGCCTGGTGGTCGTTTTTGCTGTTCAGCACGTTTTTCGACCAGGCGTTGTGGTCCGCGAGATCCTTGTAATACGTCGCCAATTGCTTGAACTCCGGCGTGTTGTAGACGTTGAACACTTGCCCCTTATCGTCCGTCAGCTTGAAGGCGAACGGCATATCCAGGTCGAACATGTTCCACTCGTTCTGCTGTTTGAGCAGCACGCGGTCGAGGTTGTGGAACTTCCAGTCGCCCGTCTCCGGCGTGAACGGCACGATGCCCTTCTCCTTCTCGGCAATCGTTTTCAAATATGTGGCATACGCTTCCGGGCTGTTGATCTCGGGCAGGTTGTACTTTTTTGCGCAGATCTTCGCGGTACAGGATCAGCTTCTCTACGGATTCCCCGCGGTTCTGCGGCACCATGTAGAGCTTGCCGTTGACCTTCGCCTGGTCCCAGCTGACCTTGGACATGTTCTTCCATGCCTGCGGCGCGTACTTAGCCAGCATATCGTCGGTGAGTTCAAGAAATCCGCCCTTCAGCGCCTGGTCGTTGTAGCCCGCCCAGTTGGCCGAGTAGATCAGGTCGAAGTTCTCGTCCGCGGCCAGCTTCAGCGGATACTTCTGCGCCCAGTCGGACCAGTCGAGGAATTCGCCTTCGATCGTCGCGTTGATCTTCTCCTTAAGCTTCTTGTTGATCTCGGCGAAAACGGAATCGTAATCAACCGGCTTCGGTCCGACGAAGATCATCTTCAGCTTCACTTCTTTGGACGTGTCGACGGCCCCTTCGGCCGGCGCGGCGGCGCTGCTGCTCGCAGACGAGGCCGAGGCCGACGCGCTCTTGGACGGCTCCGCGCTTGAACTTGCCGACGATCCGGAATTTTTGTTGTCGTTGCCGCCGCATGCGCTCATGATCATCACGAAAGCGAACAACAGCGTGAACATCGTCCATCTGCTTTTTCTCAACATGCCGATCTTCCCCCTAATGATAGTCTTAACCCTTGTCTGATGAAGCTATATCGATAAACCGGGTCGCCCCGTATTCATCCCTTTACCGCGCCGATCGTGAGACCTTGAACGAAGTAGCGCTGCACGAACGGATAGGCCAGCAGGATCGGGCCCGTCGCGACGACCGTCATCGCCATCTTCAAACTTTCTGTCGGAATGGCCGTCGTCACGACAGCCCCCGCGCCCATCATCGCCTTGCGCATGCCGTCCATGTTGCCCAGCATTTTGTACAAATAGTACTGAAGCGGCATGAGCTTCTCGTCCGACACGAACAGCAGGGCGTTGTACCAATCGTTCCAATAGGCCAGCGCCAGGAACAGCCCGATCGTCGCGAGCGCCGGCTTGGAGAGCGGCAGAATCAGCTGCGCATAGATGCGGAAGTCGCCTGCGCCGTCGATCTTGGCCGACTCGACGATCGCCTCCGGGATGCCGCCGAGGAACGACTTCATGACGATGATGTAGAAGACGTTGAGCACGAGCGGCACGATCAGCGCGAGCACCGTATCCTTCATGTGCAAGTAGTTCACGATGAGCAGGTACCACGGGACGAGCCCGCCGCTGAACAAGGTGGTGAAGAAAAAGAAGAAGGAAAAGCCGTTGCGCCACTTGAAGTCCCTGCGGGACAGCGCGTAGGACGTCATCGAAGTCAGGAACAGCCCCAGCAGCGTGCCGCCGATCGTCACCCCGATCGTCACCAGGTAGGCCTGGATCATCTCGGTCGGGTATTTAAACAAAATGCTGTACGCCTCGACCGAAAAGTCCGTCGGGATAAACTGATAACCCGCCGTAATGATCCGGTTCTCGCTCGTCAGCGACGAAGACACGACCAGCAGGAACGGCAGCAGGCAAAGCAGCGCCATGATCGTCAGCGATACGTACCCGATAGCGGCGAATACTTTCTGATCCGTCTTTTTGACGCCCGAGGTTTTGGCGAACGACTTGTCCGCATTCAGCTCCGTTGCGCTCATGTCACCAGCCTCCTCTTTAGAATAGCGCGCGGTCTTTGTCGTACCGCCGTACCGCATAGTTGACCGCCATGATCGTAGCGAAGCCGAGCACCGATTGGAAGACGCCGGCCGCGGCCGACATGCCGATGTCGTTGGACGTGATGAGCGACCGGAAGACAAAGGTGTCGATGACGTCCGTCGCGGAGAACAGCATCCCGTTGTTGCCGACCATGTTGTAGAACATCCCGAAGTCCCCGCGGAAAATGTTGCCGACCGCCAGCAGCACCAGGATGATGATCGTCGGGTACAGATTCGGGATCGTCACCTTCAGGATGCGCTGGAAGATGTTCGCCCCGTCGATCTCCGCCGCCTCGTACATCTCGGTGTCGATGCTCGTGATGGCGGCCAGATACATGACCGTACCGTACCCGAGCCCCTTCCAGGCGGACACCAGCACCAGCAGAAACGGCCAGTAGGCGGGCGTGTTGTAAATATCGACCGGCTCAAGCCCGAGTCCTCTGAGCATGGCGTTCACGGTGCCAATGTCGTAGTTCAGCAGGTTGTAGGCGATGGCGCCGACCACGACCCAGGAAATGAAGTACGGAAGGAACAGCGACGACTGAATGATTTTGCGAAACCACTTGCCCCCGACTTCAAAAAGCAGGATCGCGGCGAAAATTTGCAGGACGTTGTTCACCGCGATAAAGGCCACGTTGTACAGCGCCGTATTGCGCGTCACCTGCCAGGCGTTGCCCGAGTCGAAGAAAAAGCGGAAGTTGTCCAGTCCGTTCCATGCGCTGCCGAAAATGCCGCCGGCATAATCGTAGCGCTTGAACGCGATGACGATGCCCGCCATCGGGATATAAGCGAACAAAAGGTAGAAGACGACCGCAGGGGTCAGCATCAACAAGAACATTTTGTATTTTTTCACATCGTGCCAGAAGCTGCGCAGCCGCATATCCGCTCCCCCCTCTCTCCTCTGTAGCTCTCATTATAGAAGGCGGGACGAAGCGGCATAATTCAGCGGAACAACTAAACTTAATACAAATTCAACGATCGAGGTGAAAAGTTTAAGTTCCGATTCGTCCGAAAAAAAAGGAGGCCCCTGTTCCCGCGGGAACCGGAGTCTCGTGAAGGGGGCGTCGATTCAGATGTTGTGCTTCTTGCGGTATTCGCCGGGGGACATGCCCATGTGCTGCTTGAACTGGCGGTTGAAGTAGATGATGTTTTTATAGCCGACCTGCTCCGCGATCTCGTACACCTTCTTGGTCGGCTCCTGCAGCAGCTCGCATACCCGCTTCATGCGCAGGTCGTTCAGAAAGTCGCTGAACAGGCTGTTGGTCTCGGCCTTGAATAGCTGGCCCAGGTAGTTCGGCGTAAAGTTAAAATGCGCGGCCACTTCGTTGAGCGTGATTTTCTGCTCCAGCCTGTCCTTCACGTACGCCGTAATGTCGTCGATCAGCTTGCGCTTCTGTCGCTGCCGCTTCAGGTAGAGCAGCTCGGACAGCTCGAAAAAACGCCTTCTGAGCCAGGACAATATGTCGTGCACCGTCTCGAACTGAAACAGGATGAGCGGCTGGTGAGCGTCCCAATTCAGAATCTCGTACAGATGCTCGTTGAGCTGCCGCAGATCCGCGTGAAGCTTGGACGTGATTCGGATGATTAGATCGTAAATCTCGTGCTTCTGGGAGAGCGGATGGTCGCCGTCGAACAGCTGCAGCAGGCAGTCGTCGATCGTCGTCAGGTCGTACTCGAGCATCGCCTTCAGCATCCGGTCGACGATCTCCTCCAGGTTCGGGGCGATCCGCTCCTTCGGGCGCCACTGCGAGGCGTCCTTGATGAGCCGGTTTTTGCCGACGATCCACTTGATGCTGAGCGCGGCTTGCGCCTGCCGGTAGGAGTCGTGCAGCTGGTCGAACGCGGTCGTGTACATCCCGGTTCCGATCGTGACGGAGAAGGCGAACTCGGCGTAAAAAGCGCGGATCAGCTCTTCGAGCAGGGCGGAAAAAGAAGGCTCGGGCACGGCGGCCAGCAGGACGAAGCGGCTGTCGTAGGCGTCGATGACGAGGCCCATGTTGCGCTCCTGCGCGAACCGGCGGATGAACCCGGCGGCGCCGGCGAGCCATGCGCGGCGCTCCTCCGCGGTCGAGCTGCTGGTCTTCCACGCGATATCGTCGATCTCGACGATGGCGACCGCGGTGCCGCCCTGGAGCATCGGCGCCAGGAAGCTGCGGACGTGCGCCTCGACATCGCCAGGCGCGGACTCGTTGAACCAGCGCAGCAGCAGCTCCTGGTTGACGAGCGACAGCGTCTCGGTCAGCGACGTATGCTGCCGTCTCTCCCGCTCGATCTTGCCGCATAGCTCCGTCAAAGTCGCATTCAGCTCGCCGTCCTCGACGGGCTTGAGCAGATAGCCGTAAGCGTTCAGTTGGATGGCCTGCTTCGCGTAGCCAAAGTCCTCGTGTCCGCTGATGAACACGATGGACACCTGCGGATTGATCTCCTTGGCCTGCCGCGCGAATTCGGTGCCGGACATGATCGGCATACGAATGTCGGACAGGATGATGTCGATCCGCTGCTGCTTCATCAGGTTAAGCGCAGCGAATCCGCTCGAGGCCGTCCGCACGCTTGCGCCCGACAGCTGCTCGTGCCCGGCGACCCGGCGCCTCAGCCATTCCAGGTCGACCGCCTCGTCGTCCACCAACAAGACGTTGATTCCGTTATCCGTCATTGATCACCGCGCTCCTTGTCTTCCCGAATCTCTGCGTTGTCCATCGGCAGGATCAGCTCGACGGTCGTGCCCGCGCCGTAGTAGCTCCCGATGCGAATGCCGAAGTCGCTGCCGTACCTCATCTTGATTCGTTCCTCCACGTTCTTCAGGCCGTAGCCGCCGGAGCGCGCTTCGCTCGAACGCATTCTCTTAAGCGTGTCCGGCCGCATCCCGATGCCGTTGTCGATGACCTTCAGCTCGATTCGGTCGCCGCCGAGCCGCCTGCCCGTGATCCGGATGGCGATCGACTCCCCGAACCAGGCGTGCTTGAATATATTTTCCACGAACGGCTGCAGGACGAGCTTGATGATCGGCACCCGCAAAATATCCGGGTCGATATCGACATACACCTGGAAGGTGTCCGCGTACTTGACCCGTTGGATGTCGAGATACGCCTTGACCTGCTCCACTTCTTCTTCAAGAGAAATATAGACTTGCCCCTCGTTCAGCGTCAGCCTGTAAAATTTGGAAAGCTCCTGAACCATCTTCGTCACCTTGTCGGCCTCGCCGAGATTTGCCAGGCTGCCGATCGTCGAGAGCGTGTTGTACAGGAAATGCGGACTGATCTGCGCTTGCAGCACGTCCAGCTCCGCCTGCTTTTTTTTGCATACCCTGCTCGTAGACGTCCCGGATCAGCTCCTGGATGCTCTGGGCCATCTGGTTGAAGGCGTCGGCGATGTAGACGAACTCGTCGTTGCCGGCGAACCCGATCCGCTTGTAGAAGTTGCCCTCCTGGAACGACCGTACGAGCGACACGATCCGCTTCATCTTCTTGCCGGACAGCCGCGCGACGAGGAAGCCGATAAGCGCCATGACCGCGAAGCTGATCGCGCAGACGGCGCCGATCACCCTGCGCATCTTGCTCGCGTCTTTGTTCAAGTACCGGTGAGGCACCCAAGTCTCGATCGCATAGTCGGAATCGGGGATATCTTCGCTGATGATCAGGTAGGAGCTCGCGTCGGCATTCGCCGCCATCGTCCCGCGCTCGTACAGATTCGCGGCCGTTGCCTTATCCTTCAGCCGGAGGACGATGCCCTGCTCGATCGGAAACGTATCGAAGTTGCCGAGCAGCTCGTCGAACCTCGCCGTTACGCGAATGTAGCCGATGAGCGACTGTGTGCCGTTCGCGGCGAACAGCTTGCGAAAATAGGAGATGTTCCCGAGCTCGCGGTCGGTGTCGATTTGCAGCCACAGCTTGTCCCTGCTCGACGGGGAGACGGACTTGAGCCAATCCGTCTGCGCGACGCCCTGCGCGGACAGCACGTAATAATCGCTCCGGACGATCGGCTGCGACATGTCGTCGCCCCCGATCTCCAGCATCGTCTCGTTGACCGCGTACAGGACGAGCCTCAGCTTGTTGCCGTACAGCTGGAGCGGCGCCTTCATGTACGGCACGATATCGTCTTTCATCTTCAGCATGTTTTCCCGGAGATCGCCCCTGAACTGCAGCGCGTTCTGGAACGTCGTATTGAGAAAAAGCGAATTCGTCATGCGCGTAATCTCGTCCATCTGGTATTCGATATTGTTGCTCGTCTGCCGCATCGCGGTCCGGATGTTCGTCTCCGCCATCTCGGTCCGGGACTCCACGAGCATGGTGTACGAGATGTAGCCCACCAGAATATCCGTCAGCAGAACCAGCACCAGATAGGGCAGCATCGTTTTATAGGTAAACGGGATGTATTTGCGGTTCAGCCGGAAAATCCCCATGCGCGCGCTCCCTTTCCGTTTCGAATCACCCCCGGAGAAGCGGGTTGACCCATTTTACAATGAAATGTGAGCGGTTACTAGATGTTCGGCATCGTCTCTTGGACCGTCTGCGGATCGCCGGCGTCTCGCGTACCGGCCATGCGTATCGCGAAAAAACCGGTCTATCGCGCAAAAGTGCAGGATAGCGAGCCGGCACCACGCGGGGAAGCGTCATTTGCGCTGTATCGTGTACATTTGCAGGATACGCGTAGCCGGGGCGATTTTCGGCGCAACTGGTTCTCTGCGTTCGCGCCTATACAGCGCGTCAACGTTATGTTCCAGTATGCGCCGTCCATCGGCATTGGGTCCGGACGGGACGGGCGGCATGGAAAAAGAGGGGCCGGCGGCCCCTCCCGATATCATTCTATGAAGTTGAGATTCATGGCCGCGTTCGAACGGTCCGCCCCTCAGGCATCGAGGAAGCCGACCGCGCGCAGCATACGCAGGAGCATCGCCGCGGTCTCCGCGCGCGTAATCTGCTGCTGCGGGCGAAGGCGTCCAGACGGATCGCCCTGGATCAAGCCGCTATGGACGGCGGCCGTCATCGCTTCCCGGGCCCAGGCCGAGACCTGTCCTGCATCGGCGAAGCCGGCGAGCGCCGCTGGCGAGCCTGACGCGGGGGGGAATGACCCGCCGTCGTCATCGCTCGCATGAGCACGGCCGCGGCTTCCTGTCGGCTGATGGGCGCATCCGGACGGAATCGTCCGCTTGCTTCGCCCTGCACGATGCCCGCTTGCGCCGCGGCCGCCACAGCCTCTGCATACCAGCTGCCGCTGGCGACATCGCCGAAGGCCGGACTCGTCGCGGCTGCATCCTGCAAGCCGAGGGCGCGTACGACCATGGCCGTCATTTCCGCGCGGGTGACCGGAGCGCCGGGCGCGAAGCTGCCCTCGTCGACCCCGTTAATGACGAGCAAGGAAGCAAGCGTGTGAACGTCTTCTTCCGCCCACGAGCCTTGAACGTCGGCAAACCGCTTGTCGTAGGTCAGCAAGGCATAGAGGCCGCCCGTTTGCGTCTTCCACTGCACGTCCGCATCCCCAAGCATGGTCGGCACCGGCGCAAACGTCTGCTGCGAAGCTGCGTAAACCGCGCTGAACAGCCGACCTTGAATCCCGGTTGCCGGCCGCGGGACCGTGACCGTGACGTAATGTCCGTAAGCGGACAACGGCCGCTCGGTCCCTCCGGCGAGCAGCGTCAGCTCCAGCTGGAGCGGCTGTCCGTGCATGACTGCGCCGAGCCGCTCCGCCGCGCGCGCGACCTCGCTCCGCTCGGCATCGCCCGCAAGGGACAGCCGCACGCGGAGCTCGTCGAACGATCGGTCGGACAGCTCGCGTAGCATCGCCATGGGCAGCTCGTAATCCGCCAAGCCCGTACGGACCTGCAGCGCGCCGTTCGGATTGACCTGCCGGAGCAGGTCGACGGTGTCCGAAGGCAGCGTCAGCGTCAAGGAGCCGGCAGCATTCGCGAACAGCGCCCGGCCGTCCAGCTGGATCGCGCCGGCTGCGAGCTCCTCCTGCGTCCACTTCGTATCGCGACTGGCCTTGTCGGCCGTCCATCGAATGATGTATTTGCGCAACGGATCATCTACTTGTGCCTGATCCGGGTCAGACGGCGCGGCGATCGCGCTGACAGTGACGGCCTTCACCGCTTCGTTGCCCGCCGCATCGCGGGCGTAGACGGTATAGGCGCCGTTGGCGTCGACCGTAAATGCGCGCGCCGCCAGAATGTCCGTGCCCACTTCTCCTCCCTCGAAGTCCGCGAGCGTTCGATTCCCCCGGGAGCCAGCGCAGCTTGGCAAGCGCATTGCCCGCCGAGGCCTCGCCATAGACGCTGCCCGTCACCGTAACGACCGCCGTAGCGCCCGGAGCCGTAGCCGCGCTCAGTTCAAGCGCAGGCGGGATCGACACGACGCGTACAGCGTTCGTATCAGGCACGGCATAGCTCAACAAAGCCGTCCCGACGCCGGATGCCGGCTCGATATCCGCGCCGTCCGGCAAGTCGACAAGCGAAGAGACCGCGATGCCGTCTGTATCCGCCAGTCCCGCCTGTACCTCGTAGGCAAACGAGAGCCGGGTGACGGGCGTGCCGCGGGCGCCCGTATACGCCGCATATACGACCTCGGCCACCGAGCCGCCGTCGAGCGCGACGGCGATGCGCGGCGCACCCGTCACGACGACTGCGTCCCGGTAGGTCAGCGTAAACCCAAGCTTATCGCCCGCGCCGTACAAGCCGGCGTCCGGCGTCGTCAGGACGATGCCGACGACGGCCGCCCGGAAGGTCGCAATCGCCGCCTCCAACGTCGTCTGCGCGGCATCCAGCTGCGCCTGCGTCCGATTCGCGGCGTCGTCGGCAACCGCCTGCGCGGCCCCGATCGCTTCGCTCAGCGTGCTCCGCGCACCAGCCGGAGCCTGCCCGACATCCGTGCCCGCCGGATGATCGTCCAGCGCCTGCTGCGCATCCGCGATCGCCGCCTCCAGCGCGGCTGGATCGCCCGCCGTCAAAATATTGGAGATACTGATCGTTTTCAATGCCTCATTGCCCGCCGTGTCTTTGGCGTAGACCGTATAGGTGCCGTTACTTGCGACATCCAGGCTTTGCGCAACGGTAATATCCGTGCCTGCGCTCGCAAAGTCCGACGCGACGCGGTTCCCGGCAAGCCACTTCAGCACGCTCAACCCGTTGCCGGCGCCGTCGATCTGCACGCTGACGGACACGGTCACCGGATCGAACGTATCGCCCGTCGTGGAGGGCGTCAGCGCGATCGCCGGCGCAGCCGGCATGACGACCGTATGCATTAGAACATCCGATGCGCCCGACGCATAATTGCCGTCGCCCTCATAATAAGCGACGATGGAATGCGGCCCGACCGACAGGTTCGACAGATCGAGCTCCGCGGTCCCGCCCGTCAACGCCACCGTCCCCAGCACAGTCGCGCCTTCCCTGAACGCGACCGACCCGGTCGGCATATCCAGATCGCCGGTGGCCGCGGCAGTCAGCGTGATTTCCTCCAGGTAGGTGGAAGAGGACTTCGAGGCGGACAAGTCGACTTTCGGCTGGAACGCCAGCTTTGCAGGGATCTTCTGTCCGCCGCCCCAGGCCCATATTCGTCCGGCGTCGTCAAGCGCGAACGAACGCTCGTAGCTGGCGGTTACCGATTTTATGGAGACCGGCGTTCCGCCGTCCGCGAAGGCAATTTTAAGAGGGAGCCCCCCGCTTGTCGTCGTGCCGTCCCCCAACTGCCCGTAGTCGTTTTTGCCCCACGCCCATACGTTGCCGCTCGTATCCAGCGCCAGCGCATAATGATTGCCGCCCGACACTTGCTTGAACTTGACCGGACTGCCGCCGTCCATGATCGTCTGCTTCACCGGCGACCAACTCGTGTCCGAATCCGGCGCGCCATCGCCCAGCTGACCGTAATTGTTGGTCCCCCAGGTCCATATATCTCCGTCGCTCTCGAGCGCCACCGCGAGATGTCCCCCGTCTCCGTACCCGCTTCCGGCGGCGACGGACTTGAACTGAGGCGCCGTGCCCCCATCGTCCAATACGAACTTGTGAACGTTGATGCCCGATTCTTGAATCTGCCACAGCTGTCCGTTCGAATCGATGCCGACGAGATGCTGCTCCTGTCCGGATATCGTCTTCCATACGACAGGAGTAGCGCCATCCGTTATCGGGAATAAAGTCGGCACTTGATCGGCACTCCCGCCATTGATGTACAATCCCCATGCCCATAAGCGGCCGCTGTTATCCAGCGCATAACTTGTAGTCCGGTTGGCTGCAACCTGCTTGAAGGCAACTGGGCTGCCTGCGTCCATGACGGTCAGCTTCTTCCAGGACGAAGACGAAGGAGACGTACCGTTTCCGAGATTGCCGTAATCGTCTTGCCCGGCGGTCCAGATCCGCCCTGCGGTATCCAATGCGATCGCGTGGGTGAATCCGGGCTCCACCTGCTTAAAAGCAACCAGCGCGCCTCCGCTGTCCCTGACTTCGATTCGAGCGGGCAATCGCTCGGCGGTGGACGTGGTGCCGTCCCCAAACTGACCGGATAGATTGTATCCCCAAGCCCAAATCGCTCCGTCTTGATCTAAAGCGAACGAGGTCCATTGTTGGCTTGAGATGGAAGTAAACGCAACGCCGGCTGCACTTGCCTTAGACGGCGGCACGAGCAGCGGCCCGAAGATCAGCGACAGCGCGATGAACACGAGAAAGCTCTTTTTCAAACTTAAACATCCTTTCTTTGCGGCAATTCTAGTGGAAACCATTTCTATTATTCTATCACACCGTAATGAAAGAGAGTGCCCATCGTCCGCCTATTTCTCGCATCCTAACCATAGCCTTCGACGGAGGTCGTTGACTTGTACCGGCGGCTGGTATGACGCGTAACAAAAGTCGGCCCCCTTCGTCTCGTTGAAGGAGGCCGTTGCTTTATGGCGCCGGCGTGTAAGTGACGGTATAGATTATATCCGTCGACTTGCCGTACTTGTTCGTTGCGGTAATCTTGAACCTGTTCTCTCCCGGCTGCAAAGAAACCGTGTAGTCCGCGTTATTGAAGGTTGTCTCCAGCGCGTGAAGCAACGTATCCTTCGTCGCGGGCGGCTCGAACGCGATCGTTTTCGTGACGGTCGTTTCTTTGCCCAGATTGAGACTTGACCTTATCCCCGGTCCCAGTTATAAGTCATCGTCTGCTTCTCCTGCCCCATAAGCGCTTGATGCGTGAAGGTAAAGGTATTCCCTTCTCTCTTGACCAGTGTCAGCCGGTCCGTCGGATAGTCGCCGTCGGCTTTCCCCCAACTCTCCAGCAGCTTCTGTTCATCGTCCGACAGGAGCTGCTTGTAAAGCGGCACGGCTTTATTATTCTTCAAATCGACCAGCAGCAGCATGCCCGCTTGGTAAGGACGGACGAGGGCTATCCCTTCGTCTACAGCGGCATATTCCAGCGTAAAATTGCCCTCGCCGCCGAGAAAAGCCGCCATATCATAAGCGGATGCCTGGTTGCCTTTCCGATCCAGGAACACGGCCTTTGTGCCGTTCAGCAGAGCATAGTAGCCGTCCGAGGACTTATCTATGCTTTTGGTCGGGTGAAAGCCGTAATAGCGTTCGGCCGTCTGGCTCGCCAGCTTGCCGTTCCGAATGACGAGCGCATAAAGATCGGTGCCCAGGCTCGGCTCTCCATGGCCGTGCGCGATCTTCAACAGCACGCCGCCTTCTTCCAGCTTGATAACGCCCATTCCATAGTATTGGTACGCCTGCACATTCGACCAGCCGATGGAGTGAGGCAGCTCGCCGCCCTTGGACGTGTATACGATACCGTTGTCCCTGCGTACCCAATACCAGCCTGCAGGATCGCCTGCAACCATGCTCAGTGGCGTGTACTCGATACCGATCTCCTTGCCTGGATAGGCGACGATCTTCCCTCCGGCCCAAGCCGACAGCGACTTGAGCGGATAGAACCATTCTCCGTTTTTCTTCATGGGGGCGGCCGCCATCGGAAGCTTGCCTCCGTTCGTGTAGGCATACTTCGAGGCCGGTCCCCATGACAATTTATGATTCGGACCCGTGACGTTCAGTAAGCCGTTTTTGTCTACAGTCCATACATAATCGCTGAATATGACCGACAGTTCTTTCAGCGACATATACGCCACGCCGTTGCGAACAAATAACTGATCCTCTTGTTTCCGTAGATCATAGACTCTCCCGACGGGATATAGCGCGATATCGGATTTCGGAGGCTGGGCATTCGATACCGCGCCAATCGCAGATTGGGCGCCCGCTACGCCTTGTCCCGGCAGGGCAGCCAGGGATGAGCCAATCATAAGCGCGAGCATACCGGGAACCATCCGCTTGAGTCCCTTTTTCATGGATAAGACCTCCACCATTCTTAATAAATGTTAATTTCTACTAAAATAGACGCTCGAAACCCGCTTAAGTTGCATTTCTCACTCCTCCGGACTTCCTATAAAGTCTTTGCGCATCGTTTACAAAATTCTCCTTCCCCGCTAGTCTAAGAGCATAAAGACATCGACATCCATCGCGCCAAGCGCAAGGAGTTATCCCGCATGGAAACCGTCCGCATGCTGCTGTACAAGCTATCCTTCCGGAGCCGCATGACGATCTCTTTCATCCTGGTCATCGCAGCGGCCATTCTGGTCACGAGCGTCATGTCTTACGTGATCGCGACCCGGGAGCTCGAGGGCAACGCCACGAGTCAAAGTCAGGAGACGCTCAGCAAGACGGCCCAGCTGCTGGACGAGCAGCTCAAAGGCCTGCTCGTATCGAGCCTCACGCTCATGATCAGCGCGCCGTTCACCGAGATGGTCAATCACGCGAACCGCGGCCAGAGCGATGCCTACTACGCGGACCTCAGCGCGCTCCAGACCCCCCTTCACGCAGCTGAAAATGACGAATCCGGCCGTACAATCGATTTTAATCAGCACGCCGATCGGCGAGTTTTTTCCCACCAGCTACTATCGCAATCCGTCCTTTTCCTTCGCGGGCTCGCCCATGCGGCAGGCGATCGACGCCAGACCCGGCATCTCGATGTGGGTCGCGGGGCACGAGGACGCGATTTTTACCGGCAAAGACCGGGTCGTCTCCCTCGTGTTGAGAGCGTTCTCCCAAACCAACAGCGACATCTATCTGGTCATCAACGTCAGCGAATCGGCGATCAAGCGCGTCGTCACGAGCAACCTCGGGAGCGACAGCAAGCATTATTTTCTCGTCACCGACGAGGGACGCTACGGCTTCGATCCCGGCACGGCGCCGCTGATTCCCGAAGCCGGCCTGAACGAATGGGCGCTCGCGTCGAAGGACAAGCCATCGGCGATCTACAAGCAAGACGGCAGCGAGTACCTGGTCAACCGCGCCGCGCTCAAGGTGGCGGAAAATTGGACGCTGTACAGCGTCCAGTCCAAGGACAAGCTGTTCAGGCAGGTCGAGCGGATCAAGTGGCTGACGATCGTCATCATCGGGAGCGGCATCGCCGTCGCGATCCTGATCTCCCACGTGCTGACCGCGCTCCTGCTCCGTCCGCTCCGCGCGCTGCAGCGTACGATCAAGCAGGTCGGGCTCAGCAATCTCGACGTGCGGTACAGCTCGGGCTATCGGGACGAAGTCTCGCAGGTCGGCTACAAATTCAATGCCATGCTCGACCAGATCGGCATCCTCATCTCGGAGCTCGGCGAGCGGGAGAAGGAGAAGCGGATCGCGGAGGCCAAAGCCCTGCAAGCCCAAATCGACCCCCACTTTCTGTACAACACGCTCAACACGATCGTCTGGGTGTCGGAGTCGGGGGCGGCGGACGAGACGCGCCGGCTCATCATCTCGCTGTCCCGGCTGTTCAAGCTGGGGCTTAACCAAGGGTTGGAGCTGACGACGCTCGGCCTGGAGCTGGAGCATGTCGAGCACTACCTGCGGCTCCAGCAGGTGAGCTACGAGGGCTTGTTCGACTATGAGATCCGACGCAGCTTCGACGCTTCGCTGCTAGACATGCCGATGGTAAAAATCATGCTGCAGCCGCTCGTCGAGAACAGCATCCTGCACGGCTTCAGGGATTTTACGGAAGGCGGCCGGATCGTCATCGACGTCGCGGATGAAGGCGATTCGATCCGGATCGCGGTGACGGACAACGGCGCCGGCATGAACGCCGAGGAAGCGACGAGAGCGACCATGCAGGAGCCGCAGGAAGGCGAAGCGATCGAAGCCGGCAGAAAAGGGTACGCGATGCGCAACGTGTACCGCCGCATTTTGCTGCACTACGGCGAACGGGCCGAATTCCTGCTGGAGAGCGAGCCGTTCGTTCAAACGAGGATCACCATTCTACTGCCGCTATCGGGAGGGAACGAGAGATGAAGCCGAAGCTCTGCGTCATCGACGACAGCCGAATCGTATGCAACGGGATCATGAACCATATCCGCTGGGAGGAACACGGGATCGAGCCGGCGGGCGCCGCCATGGACGGCGAGGCGGGGCTTGCGCTGGTGCGGCGCGAGAGGCCCGATATCCTGATCACCGATATCCGGATGCCCCGCAAGAACGGCATCGAGCTGTTCCGGGACGTACTGGACCTCGGCTGGCCCTGCAAGGTCATATTGATCAGCGGCTACACCGACTTCGAGTACGCGCAGGAGGCGGTGCGGCTCGGCGCCTTCGACTTCGTCAGCAAGCCGTTTCTGGCGGAGGAGATCGTGGCGGTCGTGAACAAGGCCAAGGCTCGGATCGAGGCCGAACGCGAGGAAACCGCGCGCGTGCGCGGCCTGGAGAGCCGCGTGCGCGAGAGCCTGCCGCTGCTCCGGCAGGAATTCGTGCAGCTGCTGCTCCGTGTCGCCTCGACGCCCGAGCAGACGGCCAAGCGCTGGGACTTCCTGCAGCTGCCGCCGGCGATGGCGGACTTCGTCGTCCTGGCCGTCGAGATCGACGGCGCGGAGCCGTCCGTCGCATCGGGCGGCATCCTGGACATCGAGCTCGCCCGCTTCTCGCTGTCCAACATCCTGGAGGAGACGGTCGCCCAAGCGACCCGGGGCGTCGTCGTCCGCGACGGGCTGAGCCGGTTCGCGCTTGTCTTGAACGCAGGTCAGGATGCCGATGCCACGAGCCAGCTGGCCGAGCTGTGCAGAGAGCACGTCGAACGCTACTCGCGCCATACCGTCTCGATCGGCGTCGGCTCCCCGGCGCCGACGGTGAGAGAGCTGCCCGAATCGTACCGCCATGCGCTTGCCGCGCTGTCCTACAGCTTCTTCTCCGGCGGCAACAGCGTGTTCCGCTACGCGGACCTGGCCGACCGCCCGGCGGAGACCGAGCCCTACTCTCCGGACAGCGAAAAGGAGCTGCTGCTGTACGCCCGCGCCGGCAACAAGACCCGCGCCCTGGAGGCGTTAAGCGCGATCTACGCCGGATTCGACGACAAGCGGACGCAGGTCGCGCCGGACGGAACGGCGTCCGCCTTCCTCAAGCTGGCGGAGGCGCTGTACGGCGTCCTCGCGGCGGCCGCCGGCAAGGACGCGGACGCGCGCGGCCGGGCGGCGGGCGAGCTCCGGGCGCTGCGCGCCGAGGCGCCGCGGACGCTGGCCGCCTGGAAGGAGACAATAGACCGCGTATGCGCGGACGTCTGCGACCGGATCGCCGCGGAGCGGACGCACGAGTCGGAAGCCGATATCCAGCGTTCGGTCGCCTATATCAGAGCGCATCTGCAGGAGTCGCTCACCGTGCAGTCGCTCGCGCGGCTGGCCTGCCTTAGCACGAGCTATTTCGCCAACCTGTTCAAAAAGCAGACCGGCGTCACCGTCGCGCAGTTTATCATCGCGGAACGGATGAACCGGGCCAAGGAGCTGCTCGCCGAAGGCAAGCAGGTGCAGGAGATCGCCGCCATGCTGGGCTACGAGGACCGCGTGTACTTCAGCGACGCGTTCAAGAAGCATACCGGCCTCACGCCTTCCGAGTACAGACAGCGCATCTCCGGTTAATCGTCGTTTTCCCCCCTCTCGATTCGCGTTTACCCCTCCTCCCCGATTCCCCGCGCGCTGTTATTGTTTGTATCAGAGGGGCGGCGAGTGACCCGCGGATGCTCGCGCCCCTACCAACGGATGATCCAAGAAGGGGAGAACAGTATGGCTAGAAAATGGTTAGGAATCGCGCTCACGGGAATCCTCGCGTCGAGCCTGGCCGCCTGCGGCGGCAACAACGAAGGGAACGCGTCGCCTTCCGCCTCGAGCGCGCCGTCCGGAACCGGCGCGGCGTCCAGCTCGCCGGCAGCTTCGCCTGCGGCGTCGCAAGCCGAACCGGTCAAGCTGAACTTTTGGACGCCGGACCGCGGCGCGACCGACCACATCAAGGCGGAGATCGCCCGGTACAACGAGACGAACAAAGACAATATCCAGGTCGAAGTCAACATCATGGCCGAAAACTACGATCAGCAGCTGGACATCGCCTTCGCGTCGAACCAGGCGCCGGACATCGTGCGCGTCAACGGCCTGCCGAGCCTGAGCGTATTCGTGAAAAAAGGGTATCTCGCGCCGCTCGACGATTTGCTGACGCCCGACATGAAGGAACGCTTCGGCTCCCTGCTCCGCGAAGGCGTGAACCAGATCGGCGGCAAGACGTATACGCTGCCGAACTACGGCACGACCCAGCGTCTGATCTACAACGTCGAGCTGTTCGAAAAAGCCGGCATCAAAGAGCCGCCGAAGACGCTGCAGGAGATGATCGACGTCGCGAAGAAGCTGACCGCGGCGGGCAAAGCCGACGGCGCCTACGGCATCGCCGGCAACCTGAAGAGCACCGGCTCCGGCCTTCGCTTCGCCGACCCGATCGGGATGCTGAGCGGCATGGGCAGCAGCGGCTACGATTACAAGAAGGGCGCCTTCGACTTCGCGCAGTTGAAGCCGATCATCGAAGCCTACCGCCAGATGAAGCTGGACGGCAGCTTCATCCCCGGCGTCGAGCAGCTGGATATCGATCCGCTGCGCGCGCAATTCGCGGAGGGCAAGATCGGGATGTACGTCTCGACCGCTTCCGAGCCGCTCGTGTACAAGAACCAGTTCCCCGCGAAGATCAAATGGGCGTCGGCGCTGCCGCCGACGATCGACGGCCAGCAGCGAGGCATCGTGCCCGTCGGCAACGCAGGCATCTTCATCGGACTCAGCCCCAAATCCGAGCATAAGGAAGAAGCCTGGAAGTTCATCGAGTGGATGTACAGCGACGAAGTGCTCAAATCGTATCAAGAGGACGGCGTCGGCCTCTCCGTCGTGCCTTCCGTAATCGCGAAGGCGGGCAAACCGGAGATCAACGGCATCGACGGCTTCATGCCGACCAAGTTCGACGCGATCATCCCGCCGGTGCCGATCATCGCGATCGAAGGCATGGGCTACCAAGAGGCGCTCATCAAGTATATTCTCGTCGGCGGCGATCTGGATGCCGTCATCAAGGATCTGAACGCGAGATACAACGCCGCGCTCGACAAGGCCAAGGCGTCCGGCGAAGTGAAGGCCGAGCCGATGCCCGACTTCGATCTTAGCCAGCTGCAAGGCACGCTCGCGAAGTAATCCGGCATTGCCGCAAGAGGGGCCTTTCAGCCAACGACTGAGGGCCCCTTTCTTTTCCACCGGAAGGAGATACCCGCATGCACCGCACCCGAATCAAACTGGAGGCCGTCGCCTTCACCCTCCCGAGCCTGCTGCTCACGCTCGCGCTCGGCATCTATCCGATCTTCTGGGCGATCCGCTACATGTTCTACGAGTACGCGGGCTACGGCACGCCCAAGTTCGTCGGGCTTTACAATTTTGAAAGGCTGTACCACGACGAGCGATTCTGGAACGCCGTGACCAACACGCTGGTATATGCCGGCGGCAAGCTTCTCGTGACGCTGCCGCTGTCGCTGCTGCTGGCCGTCCTGCTGAACCGCCGCATGCGGGGCGCGGGACTGTTCAAGACGATCTTCTTCATGCCGACGGTGCTGAGCGCATCCGTCATGTCCATCGTTTTCTACGTCATCTTCAACTCCTACAACGGCATGCTCAACCAGCTGCTGCAGCAGATCGGCTTGTCGCGCGGCGTCGAATGGCTGGGCGCGAACTACGCGATGCTGACCATGATTCTGATCGCGATCTGGGGCGCGGTGGGCAACTACATGCTGCTGTTCCTCGCCGGCCTGCAGGGCATCCCCCGCGACATCTACGAGAGCGCGTCCATCGACGGCGCCCGGCCCGTCCAGCAATTTTTCTACATTACGATTCCGATGCTGGGACCGGTACTGCAGATGGTCATGCTGCTCGCCATCACCGTCTCCCTCAAGGGCTACGAGAGCATCATGGTGCTCACGCAGGGCGGGCCGTTCGGCAAGACCGACGTCATGTTCCTGTACGTGTACAAAATGTTTTTTCCCGTCGCCTCGACCACCGCGGAGGTTCAGCAGTACGGCTACGGCAGCGCCGTGGGCTTCGCCGCGGCCTTGCTGATCGGCGCCGTCACGCTGATCTACTTCTATGCGTCCAAAAAACTCAATTCGCTTTATTAGAAAGGGCGTATCGCCATGAACAGATGGTCCAAGCGGCCTTCGGGGGCGAACGTGCTGGCCGGGGCATTTCTCCTGCTCGTGGCCGCCGTCATCCTCTATCCGGTCCTCATGGCCGTGCTCGGCTCGTTCAAGACCAACGCGGAGCTAAGCGGCGGCGGCTCGTTCTGGCCGGCCCACTGGCAGTTCGCGAATTATTCCAAGGCGTGGAAAGGCGCCAACTTCGCGCGCTTCTCCTGGAACAGCTTGTTCGTCAGCGTAGCGGCGACCGTCGGCACCCTGATCGTCGCGGCCATGGCGGCGTATGCCGCGGACCGGCGCGATTTTCCCGGCAAAAGGCTGGCGATCGCCGTCCAGGCCTCGACGATGTTCATCTCCATCGGCGCCGTCGTGCTCAAGCCGCAGTTCGACCTGATGGTCGCCGTCGGCCTGCACCGCACGCTGTGGGGCGTCGTGCTCATCCTGATCGCGGGGCATGCCGGCACGTACTTCATGCTCGCGAGCTTCATGCGCTCGATCCCGCGCGATCTCGACGAGGCGGCCATGATCGACGGCAGCGGCTTCTTCCGCACCTTCCGCTCGGTCATCCTGCCGCTCCTGAAGCCTGGACTTGGCGTCGCCGGCCTGTTCGTCTTCCGCAGCGCCTGGAACGAGTACATCCTCCCCTCCGTCTTCACGATGACGAATCCCAAGCTGCAGACGCTGACGGTCGGGCTCGCGAACCTGCGGTACGGCGTATCCGCCGCCATGCAGACCGATCTGATGCTGGCTGGCGCCTGCATCTCGCTGCTGCCGCTGCTGCTGGTCTATTTGCTCGCCAACAAATCCTTCGTTCAGGTTACGGCCGGTTCGGTAAAGGGGTAGGAGCGTGACGAACATGCCGACGACGAGAAGCCGGGCGAACGGCTACTATTTGACTTTCGAGGAATTGAAGCAAGCGGCCGCCGCCTATGCGGCAGGCCATCCGGCAGGCGCGGCGGAAGCGCTGGAAACCGCGGAGCGCGCGAGACGGGGGCATTTCCGCGTCCCCTTCTCGATGATGGCCGGCGAATGGGTCGACCTCGGGACGCCGATCGACTGGCTATACAACCCTTCGCGCGACCCCGAGTTCACCTGGGTGCTGAACCGGCACGGCCACCTGCGGGCGATGGGAAAAGCGTATCTGCTGACGGGCGACGAATCGTATGCGCAGGACGCCGCGGCGCAGCTGACGGATTGGATCCGAAGCTGCCCCGTCCCGGAGGGAGAGGCGTACGAGGAAGCCGCTTATTTTCAGAAGCCGGGTCCGTGGCGCCTGCTCGAGACCGGCGTGCGCCCGCTCTCGTGGATTTTCGCCTATGCCTGCATGGAGCCGGTCTGGCAGCGGGATGCGGCATGGCTGGCGCAGTTCGAGGATGCGCTCGCCGCGCATGCCGCTTATCTTGCAGCATATCTGGGCGATCCCGCGATCAACCACGCCATCATGCATATGCAGGGGCTGCACGCGATCTCCGCGCTGCTCGGCGACCATCCGCGCGCCGCCTTCTGGCGGCAGCTGGCGCTGGAGCGCCTGGAGCTGTGCATCCTGCGCCAGGTCGGCGAGGACGGCGTCCAGACGGAGCTTGCCGTCCACTATCACAATGCCGCGATCGAATGCTTCGCGCTCCCTTATCTGTTGGCCCGCAAGACGGGCGACCGCTTCCCGGACGCCTATCGCGCGCGATTGGCCGCCATGGCGGACTTCGCGGCCGCGACGGTCCGGCCGGACGGCAGCTCGAGCCCGCTGTCGGACTCGGACCGCAACCGCTGGGGAGCGCGCATGCTGGCGTTGCTCGGCGAGGTGCTGGAGGACGACGCGCTGCGGGCGCGCGGCGAGCCGGATTGGGAGGATGTCTGGATCGCGGGCCAGGCGATTGTCGCGGGATGGGCGGCGCGCGAAGGCGAGGACGGTGTGGGTGCCGACGGTTCGGGTGCCAACGGCATCGGCGCTAGCGGCGCGGGTATCGGCGGCGCCGGTGCTGGCGGCTTGGAAGTCGGCGGATCGGGTGCACGCGATGCGGATACCGCCCCCTCGTATCTTGTCTTCCCGCATGCCGGCTATCACGTCTTGCGCGATCCGCGGCACTACCTGCTGTTCGACGCCGCGCCGCTGGGCGGCGCGCACGGACATGCCGACGCGCTGCAGTTCGAATGGTTTTACCGGGGGCGCGCCGTTTTCCTGGATAACGGCAGGTACACGTACGAAGAGGGCGCCGACAGGCGCTATTTTAAAGGAACGGCGGCGCACAACACGATCGCGGTCGACGGTCTCGACCAGACGGAATACGTGTCCAGCCAGCGCTGGTCCGACCGAGAAGCGGCGGTCACGCTTCACCGGTCCGTGCATCAAGCCGACTACACCTTGCTGGACGCCTCCCACGACGGCTACTCGCGCCTGCCGGATCCCGTGACGCATCGCCGGTGGCTGATCGTCGACCGGCAGCTGAACTTGCTCATCCTCGTCGATTGGCTGATCGCGTCGGGCGGCCACCGCTTGTCGCAGCATTTCTACCTGCATCGGGATACGACGGTCAGCGAAGCGGAGGGTGGGTTTGCCTATTGCATACAGCCTGAAGGGGGGGGGGGATGCAAGACTTCGAATGAGCTGGCATTTCGGCGGCGCTTGCGAGGCGCCTGCCGTTTCGGACCTGACCGGGTACCGTTCGGACAGCTACGGGACCAAATACGAAGTGCCGGCGCTTCGGGCGGATGCCGCATTCAGAGGCACCGCCGGCATCGTCGCCGTCGTCGCGCCGCACGACGATTCGGATCCCGGCTGGCGATGCATCGCTTGCCGGATCGACGAGGAGACGCTGGACGTCCGGATCGAACTGGAGAACGCAAGCGGCGGCCGGTACCGGCTGGACGCGAACCCGGAAAGCTACGAAAGAATCCTGATTTAAGCGCAATCTCGATTTCTCGCTTGAAGGAACCGCTACTAATTCAGGAGGTTCGATAATGGGAATTTCGACGAGCAAAAACGCTTATGCAAGGCTGATCCAGGTTCTAATCTGCTGCAGTCTGCTGATCGCCTTCGCGGCCGTGGCACCGAAGCCGGCAGCGGCGGCCGGGGAACGGGAGTCCGCGTCGCTGAACGGCATCTGGGACTTCTATCCGAACGGCGGCACGACCCGGTACGACATCGTCGTCCCCTCCTATTGGGACGAAGCCGAGAACTTCGGTTATCCGTCCAGCTGGGCGACGCTTAATTACGGCGTATACAAGCGCAATTTCACCATTCCCTCTTCCATGTCGGGCAAAGAAATCTTCCTCGACTTCGATCAGATCGCGCCGCTCGCGAAGGTATTCGTCAACGGCACGCCAATCGCGACCGACACGAACGGCTACCTGATGACCCGCCTGCCGTACAAGCTGGACATCACGTCCGTCGCGAACGCGGGCGCCTCCAACACGCTCGAGGTTCGCGTCTGGGGCCTGCAGTCCTTCCCGGCCGACGCGATCGAATCCGGCACCGGCAAGCCGATGTACCCGATCGGGCTGGACAACATGCCCTGGGGACAAGGACGGGGCATCAAGGACGACGTGCATCTCGTCGCCTATCCCAAGCTCTACATCGCGGATACGCAGGTCGTGACGAACCTGCAGAACAACGCCGACCCGTCCGACGACGTCATCCAGATCGTGACGACCGTCGTCAATAAGACGGCGACTTCCCAGACGGCGACCGTCAAGAGCGCGGCGACGCTTGTCGGGGGCGCGCTGGAGAAGAGCTTCGCCGACCAGAGCGTCACCGTCCCCGCGGGCGGCACCCAGACGGTGGTCTGGAACAATATCTCCTGGACCAACGCCAAGTATTGGTGGACGCACGATCCGAAGCTTTACAACCTCGGCGTCAGCCTCGTTCAGTCCGGCGTCACGGTCGACAGCAGCACGACCCGGTTCGGCTTCCGGGAGTTCACGAAGACCTCGAATTACTTTCAGCTGAACGGCATCAAGACGAACCTTCGCGGAGACGCGCTTCAGTTCAACTGGCGCGCAGGCAGCGCGCACGGCTCGATCCCGAGCGCTTCCCAGAGCTTTAAGGATTCGAACATCGCCCAGGTCAAGAAGCTGATGGACGAGTGGGTCAAAACGTACAACGTCGCGCGCACCCACGTGGGCGGAGCGATTGACGAGCTGTACGACTATGCGGACGAGATCGGACTTCTGATCATCGACGAGACGCCTTTTTGGCAATACCAGGTCACCCAGGGCTTCGGTACGACGGCGATGAGCAATGTGTCCAAGTGGACCAGTCAGTGGGTAACGGCGCGCCGCAACCATCCGAGCATCGTGATGTGGAGCGGAGGCAACGAGAATTGGGGAACCGAGAGCTCGCTGCTGCCCGTCGTGACGACCGCTATCCAGAGCGCGGATACGAGCCGTCCGATTATGCAGGACGACTTGGAGACCGACTGGGAATTTAACGATCACTATACGGGCGGCTATCCGATCGGATATATGAATCACGCGAACTTGTACGGGCTGTATACGAACAACGCGACGAAGCCACGCGGCGAGGGCGAGGCCTACACGCCGTCGCAGGGCTGGCCGACCCTGAACGCGGACGGGAGCTATAACGGCGCGACGCTCACGAAAGACCATCTGAACGACAATATCGTCTCGCAGGCCGTCTGGCACCGGGCGACCGACCGGATGGTCCGGGCCATGCGATACGCCGGCTTCGCGGACATCCGTTATTACGCCGACTGGATCTATGCGTATGAACCGATCGAGGCAACGCTCTATCCGACGTGGTCCGATATGACCGCGCCGGGCGTGAAGCCGGTCAAGATCGACCGTCCGGTCGTCAACGTCTTCTCTTCGGCGTACCCGACGGTCATCCCGTCCGATTCTTACGAATACACGAAAAATTCGTTCTCGCCCGTCGCCGCGTTCGACAAGGTCGGGGACCAGAACAACCGGATCGGCGTGGCGCCGACCGTATTCGCCGGCGGCAGCGCCGCGTCCCGGACGATCATCGTCTACAACGACGAGCAAAGAGACGGCACGGCCGTCAACGTCAACTGGGAAGCCGGGTATGTGGATCCCGCTACGAATGCCTATACATCGTTCCAGACCGGCTCCTTCGCCGCGACGGTGGCGTACGGCTCGAAAACGGAACAGGCGATCAGCTTCACCGTGCCGACCGGCGTCTCGGCCAAGTGGCTGACGCTCAAGCTCACGGCGAGCAAAGGCGGCGTGCAGAAGTTCCAGGAGACCAATCAGCTCGGCGCCATCGGCAGCGTTCCCGCGCCCAAGATCAGCGTGACGCCCGCCATCAACGTCGGCGTCAAAAACCCGGCGAACGCCTCGCAGCTGCACAAGATCAAGCTGGTCAACAAAGGCGGCGGCCTCAGCACGAACTGGACGGTCGCCGGACAAGGCGGCTTCCTCACGCTGACGCAAACCTCGGGCAACCTGCGCGGCGAACACGAGCTTTATTTCACCATCAACACGAACGGATTGTCGCCGAACACGGCTTATACGCGGACCTTGACCTTTACCGAGGCAAGCGGCTCTTCCGCTTCGGTCGTCATCTCGTTCACGACGGACGCCAATCCGGGCGGCGGCGCAAGCGGGAATTTCACGGACGACTTCGAGGACGGCAGCGCGGCGGACTGGACGACGAACGGCGGCACGTGGAGCGTCGCGACCGACGGCTCGAAGGTGCTCCGGCAGACCGACGCCGCGGCTACCAACGTATCCGCGCTGAACGGCTCGGGCACGTTGACGGACTATGAGCTCTCAGCTAAGGTAAAGGCGACTTCGCTCGGAAGTCTGGCGGGAATCGGACTTAACGCGAGGTTCCAGGATACGAGCAACACCTACAATTTCCAATACTACACCGTGGGCAATCTGATTAAGATTCAGAAGGCCGTCGGCGGCACGTGGACCACGCTTGCCTCGAAGGCTTTCACGTTCAACACCGGCACCTGGTACACCTTCAAGGCGGTCGCCGTCGGCAGCACGCTGGAATTCTGGGTCAACGGCGTCAAGGAGTTGACCGCCACGGACAGCACCTTCGCGTCGGGACAATTCGGGCTGAACGCCCACCGCGCCGACGCCAGCTTCGACGACGTCGTCGTCTCGCCGGTGCTGCTGACGGACGACTTCGAAGACGGCAATGCGAACGGATGGACGACCACGGGCGGCACTTGGGCGACGGCGACGGACGGCACTTACGTGTACCGGCAGTCCGACAACACGGCGGCCAACGTCCATGCGCTCGCCGGCACCGCAAGCTGGGATAACTACGCGGTGACCGCGCGCGTGAAGGCCGGTTCCTTCAATGGCACCTACTCCGGGATCGGCCTCGATGCCCGGTACCAGGACGCGAACAACCAGTACAACTTCACCTATTACAGCGGCGGGTCGGGGACCGTCAGCACGCTGAAAATTTCGAAATGCATCGGCGGCACATGGTCGGACATCGTTACGGTGCCCTTTACGATGACGACGGGTACCTGGTACACCTTCCAGGCCGTCGCGAACGGCAGCAGCTTGTCGTTCTGGGTGAACGGCACGCAGATGCTGTCCGTCACGGACACGAGTCTGGCGACCGGCAAAGCGGGTCTGAGCTCGCACCGGGCGCAGTCGAGCTTCGACGATGTGCGGGTGCTTGATCTGTAAGCAGGGAGCATGAGAAACGGAGCCGGGAAAACGGAGAATGGAGAGGACCTATGAAACGGAATGAAGAATGGCAGCCCGCCGAACCTGGCGTGCGACGCAGAATCGTAGCCGCCGGCACCGCCATCATGGGGATGCTCGTCGAGTTCGAAGAAGGCGCCGAAGGCGCGGTGCACGCGCATCCCCACGAGCAGCTGACGTACGTCGCGAAGGGCGAGCTGATCTTCAAGATCGGCGATGCGGAGCGCCATGTGTCAGAGGGGGATGCGGTGTATATCCCCTCCAATGCGCTTCACGGCGTCCGGGCGCTGACGCCCGCCGCGCTGTTCGACACGTTCACGCCGCTGCGGGAGGATCTGCTAGCGACGATGAACGTGTCGGGCGAATGACGTTAACCGGCCAATGTAGCTGACGGACACCTCTTCCGGCACCTTGGCTCGCTAACCCGCTAAAGTAACACTGACGGAGGTCTCTGTCGGCACATCGGCTCGCTAACCGGCCATGTAACGCTGATGGAGGCCTCTTTCAGCACCCATCGGACACTAAAATAGGATGCTACGAAGTAGGCGACGCATTTGAATCCGCCGCCAGCTCCCGAATGCGCGCTTCCAGCGCCTGCGCCTCGGCCTTCGCTTCCGCCAAGGGCAGCGCCCCTTCCGCTTTGTTCGGGTTCGTGTGCCCGACGTGCTCTTTCCAGGCCGCGCTGACCAACCGGTGCCGCTGCAGGACCAGCTCAAAGTACGCCGACCCTTCCATCGCCGCCGCGAACGCCTCGGCGCTCTCCGGCGCGACGCCGAACAGCGTGCGCAAGATCGACTGCGCCATGACGGCATGGCCCGGCGCGAACGGATGGATGCCGTCTCCGGACAAATAAGCCGGATCGGCCGCCCGCTCCGCCGCGACGTGCGCCAGCAGCTCGTCGTGGATGCTCACCGTCGCGTCCGCGGCCTCTTCGCTAAGCGACAGCACCCAGTCCGCGTATCGCTTCAGCACCTGCTCGTAATCGGCGTAAGGCGTCTCGTAGCTGTACGCCGACTCCGGCCGGCCTTCGGGCAGCAGCCGGTTCGCGCCGTCCGGCAGCGAGGCCGGATCGAACGGCGGCGGCGTCATGGCGATCGCCTTGGCGCCCGCCTGCCGAATCTGACCGAGCAGCCGAAGCAGGCCGTCCTTATAGGCGTCAAAGCGCTCCTCGGACAGCGGATGGTAGATGGCGTCGTTCATGCCGTAGCAGACGACGACCCAGTCGGGCCGCGTCTCGGCGAGCGCCCGCGCCAGCCGGTCGTGCACGCACGGCCGCGGGAACGGATGGAAGGGCTCGCTAAGGCCCGACGCCGTCTCGCTGCTGACGCCCAGGTTAATCAGCTCGATCCGGGAAGCCGGGGCGTGCTGGCGGAAATAAGCGTCCAAGTAAGCGATGTACGTGCCGTCGTCGGTAATGCTGTCTCCCAGAAATACGATTCTGAGCGACTCCGGAAGCGGCTTGTCTTTTCCGTAAAATGGCTCCATGGCAAACTCCCAACTCTCGCAAGGAATGATATCGTCAACGCCATTATACACGCGAACGGACGGATGAACGAGAGCGGCGCGCAAAGAACCCAAAGAACCCTTAAGAGACACTTGCCTTTCCGTGTCCTGCTTAAGGGTTCTGCTTTTAAGGCCGCATTCGCAGCCCGTCAGATTGGCGGGTTAAAAACCGCCGGACGGCCCCGTCCGCGCTGAGTCCGATCGCCCGGCTGTACGCGGAACGCGCTTCGGCATACCGGTGCATCCGCTTGTACAAGTGACCGGCCAGCGCCCAATAGGGCTGATAATTCGCAACCTCCGCGGACGGGATCGACGCCAGCAGCGCCATGCCGCGGTCCGCGCCATAGGCCTCCGCGACCGCCGCGGAACGGCTGACAAAAGCGCCTAGCGTGGGCTGCATCCGGACAAGCCCCTCGTATAATTGCGCGATCGCGTCCCATTCGGTGCGTCCCGTCCTCAGACGCTGGGCATGCACCGATTGAATCGCGGCCATCAGTTGAAAACGCCCGATGCGGCCGGCTTGCGAAGCGGCATGCAAATGGCGCTCCGCCTCCGCGATCAAGCCCCGGTCCCACTTCGTGCCATCCTGCCCGGAAAGCGGGACATAATTGCCTTCCCCATCGTGGCGAGCCGCGCGGCGGGCTTCGCAGTGCAGCATCAGCGCGAGCAGGCCGAGTACCTCCGGCTCGCGGGGCACGAATCGGAGCAGCAGCCTGCCGAGCTCGATCGCTTCCTCGGCCAAGCTCCCGCCAGACGAGCCGGCGGCCGCTTCGTCCCACCCGCTCCCGTAGGCGGCGTAGACGGCCTCCAGGACCGAGTCGAGACGCGCCGGCAGCGCTTCTGCATCCGCCGGTTCGAACGTGAGGCGCTCGGCGCGAATCTTCGCCTTCGCCCGGGTCAGCCGCTGGCTCATCGTCGAAGGCTTGACGATGAACGCGGACGCGATGCGGGCCGCGTCCAACCCGAGCACCGTCTGCAGCATGAGCGGCGTACGCATCGCGGGATCGATCGCCGGATGCGCGCACAGCAGCATCATGGCGAGCCGCTCGTCCGGCCATTCGGCGCCGGACGGCGCACTCGGATGCCCGGCCTCCTCGGCCATGGCCAGAAGCGTCGGCAGCGCTTCGGCGGAGACGCGGACGCGGCGGGCGCGGTCGATCAGCCGCCTGCGGGCAATCGTAAGCAGCCAAGCTTCGGGCTTATCGGGAATGCCCGTCTTAGGCCACGCTTCCAGGGCTGACAGAAAGGCATCTCCGAGCGCATCCTCCACGTCCTGCGGATCGCGCCAACGGACCGTCAGATAGGAGAGCAGCCTGCCGTAAGCCTCGCGCGCCGTCCGTTCGACGATTCGATGCGATTCCATCCGGCGGCTACTTCAGCGCAGGAAGGTTCTGCCTGACCTCCACCGTATCGACCGGCCCCCGTGCCGCCCATTCCAACGCGGCGTCCATATCCGGCACGTCGATCACGAAGATCCCGCCGAGCTGCTCCTTCGTCTCGGGGAAAGGTCCGTCCTGCACGGCCACGTCGCCGCCGCGGCGCTTCAACGTTGCGGCCGTCTCCGGCGCATAAAGCCCAGAGCCGAACACGACGATTCCCGCTTCCCGCAGCGCGTGCACATAATGCGTCCAGCCAGCCAAATAAGCTTCTTGGCGTTCCGGATCCGTTCTGGCCGCGAAGTCCTCCTGCGATTCATAAAACAGCAGCGTGTAGCTCATACGAAGCGCCTCCTATAGACCGTTGAATTTTAGTTACGTCAATCTGTCGTTTCGGCTTGCGCGATTTCTACATCTCCGAAAAAAATATCAAAAAAAGATGTTGGACGAGTCGTCCTTTATCCGCCATCGAGTTTGCCCTAAGTATAGCAAAACGCCGTTAAAAGAACGCGCCCGATCCGTGCCGGGCCGCTGCGGCGCTCTGCACTTTGCGTTAGGCGGGAACTTTTGCGATCTATCGCGCAAAAATGCATGGTAGCTCGCCTTTTTTAGGCGAGATTAGTGAGTTTCGGGAGAAAATGCTGCACTTTTTCGCGTTGGGCGGCAGCCGCGCCAAGGCTTCGGCAACCATACGCGGCATAGCGCTCGCCGCGCGAGGCAGGCCGGCAGCCGTCGCCTTTTTCCATGCGCTTCCCGAGGCTTGACTTAAACCATGGTTCAAGTCGTATCCTATAGTTGTCGACCTAATCGATTGAATTTGGAGGCCTCCAAATGAAATACCTTTCCATCGGCGAAGCGGCGGCCGAACTCGATATTCCCGACTCCACGATCCGTTATTACGAGAAGATGGGGCTGCTGCCCTTAATCGAGCGCGACAATGCCGGAAGACGAATTTTTTCGGAAGATCAGATGACGCTCCTCGGCACCGTGATGTGCTTGAAGAACACGCATATGCCCATCAGCGACATCAAGCAATACGTGGACTGGATCGTGGAGGGGGGAGCGCACGCTCGAGCGCCGGCTCGAGATGATGAACAGCCACAAGCAAGCGGTGCTGGACGAAATCGCGTTGATGACGGAAAGCCTGAAAGGCATTGACTATAAGATCGACCGGTACGCCAGGCAGCTCGGAAAAAAATAAACGGAGAAGAGGAACGCGCATGAAACTTACGGGCAATACGATCCTGATCACGGGCGGCGGCGCCGGCATCGGCCTCGCTTTTGCGGAGCGGTTCCTGAAGGCGGGCAACCGCGTCATCGTCTGCGGCAGACGCGAACTAGTCCTGCAGCAAGCCAAGGGGAAGCACCCGGACCTCGTCACTCGCGTTTGCGATCTGGCGGTCGAGTCCGAGCGAACGGCCTTGTTCGAATGGATCGCCGCGAACCATCCGGACGTCAACATGCTGGTGAACAACGCAGGGATTCAACGGCGCTTCAACGTGCTGAAGGCGGACGCGAAAAACGACTGGGCCGCGCTAAGCCAGGAGATCGCCACCAATATCGAGGCGCCCTTCCATCTCTCGATGCTGTTCGCCCCGTTTTTTGCGGCCAAGGAAGCGTCGGCGATCATCAACGTGACGTCGGGCTTGGCCTTCACGCCGTTTGCGATCGCGCCGATCTACTCGGCTTCCAAGGCGGCGCTTCATTCCTTCACCGTGAGCCTCAGGCTTCAGCTGTCCGACACCGCCGTCGAGGTGATCGAAGTCGCGCCGCCTGCCGTTCATACGGATCTGGGCGGTACGGGGCTGCATGTCCACGGCGAACCGCTGGACGCCTTCGCGGACGGCATTTTCCAGGGGCTTGAAGCGGGGCAAACGGAGATCGGCTACGGCACCTCGGTCGGCCGCCTGCGCATGTCGCGGGACGAGATCGACCAATACGCGGAAAAGATGTACGAAGCGACGAAAAGCGCGATTGAATAAGTCAGATCGGCGGCAGTTAAAGCCCCCGACCCTCCGGCATGCGCCGCGACGGTCGGGATTTTTATTTTCGGCAAAAAAAATGTCCTGAATCGGCAATTATTTATTGTAATTCAATAAATAAACTGCTAAGATCACCTCACCATACTTAAGCGGGGTGCTCGAAATGAAACGAAAAACGCTCATGCTGAGAGCGGTCGTCTTCCTGATCGGAATCGCCATTCTTGCCTTGTGCGTCATCGGACTGCCTTCGATCTTCGATGAAGCGGCCGCGAACTATCCGAAGTCGACTTACTTGCCCCTATTCATATGCATGTACGCCTCTGCGATTCCTTTTTTTTGCCGCGCTGGTTCAGGCGCTGCGCCTTTTACGCTATATCGATGAAAATAAAGCGTTCTCTGCGTTTTCCGTCCAAGCGCTCCACAGCATCAAATACTGCGCGTGCGCGATCAGCCTCCTGTATGTCGCATGCCTGCCGTTCCTCTACCGGATCGCCGAAAAAGACGACGCCCCGGGCGTCATGGCCCTCGGCCTTGTCGTTGCGTTCGCTTCCTTCGTGATCGCCGTCTTCGCCGCCGTGCTTCAGAAGCTGCTTCAGAATGCCATCGATATTAAAATGGAAAACGACTTAACGATTTGAGGTGAATCTCTTGGCGATTGTCATCAATATCGATGTCATGCTGGCGAAGCGGAAAATGAGCGTGACCGAGCTGTCGGAGCGGGTCGGGATCACGATGGCGAACCTCTCGATCCTCAAAAACGGGAAGGCGAAGGCGATCCGCATCTCGACGCTGGAAGCGATCTGTAAAGCGTTGAAGTGCCAGCCCGGCGATATTCTTGAATATACGGACGAAGAGGAGGACGGGCAATGATTCTATTCGGCCTGCGGAGAGCCGCCGACACGGTGGGATTCCCCCGCGCGCTGCGCCAGCTCGTGCGCTTCGGTTGGGTGCAGTCCATGTCCTGCGTGTTTCCTGTCGTCATCTTCGTCGCCCTCGCCGCGACGCAGCAACTCTCCTTACCTTGGCTGTCCCGCTACGACTGGCTGCTCGTCATCTGCCTGGCCATGCAGGCATGGATGCTGCTTGCCGGGCTCGAGACGCGCGACGAGCTGAAGGTGATCACCGTGTTCCATCTGATCGGCCTGGCGCTGGAGCTGTTCAAGGTGCATATGGGCTCCTGGTCGTACCCCGAGGCGGGCTGGGCGAAGGTTGGCGGCGTTCCGCTCTACAGCGGCTTCATGTACGCCAGCGTGGCGAGCTACCTCTGCCAAGCCTGGCGGCGCATGAAGGTCGAGCTCGTGGGCTGGCCGCCGCTCCGGCTGGTCGTCCCGCTGGCCGCTTCCATTTACCTGAACTTTTTTACGCACCATTATTGGATCGATCTTCGCTGGTGGCTGTCGGCCCTGGTGCTGATCGTATTTCGGCGAGCCTGGGTGACTTATCAGGTCGGACGCCGCCGCTACCGAATGCCGATCGTCCTCTCCTTCGCGCTCATCGGCTTCTTTATCTGGGTCGCCGAGAACGTCGCCACCTTCTTCAACGCCTGGCAATATCCGAATCAATCCGACGCCTGGCATCTCGTCTCGTTCGGCAAGATCAGCTCCTGGCTGCTGCTCGTGATCATCAGCTACCTCATCGTCGCTTCGCTGAAACAAGTCAAGGAGCGGCGGCTTCCCTAAGCCCTTGCTTCCCGCGTTCCTCCTCCCGATTTATACGCTAAACGACGTTGCCGCCGGCAGGATTCAACACGGTTTGTGTCGAATTTTGGCTAGAGACGAAGCAAGTTAGCTTAAATTTGGGAAGGTTGGAACGATCATGCCACGTTCACCTCGCGTTTTAATCAGCAGCATGTCGATAACGTCTGTCGTTCTTCTCCTGGCGTATGCGTACCTGGCCTCATTCCCTGGCCACGATACGATGTTTGACCTGCCTCGATTCCACTTTTATGTCATCTCCCCGACGCTTCTGGCATTGGCCATCAGCGCGGTCATCCTGGGCTGGACGGGGATTCGGCTGCGGGATATGAGCGTGCTCATGCTGGCGCTGGCCATCTTTTCATTAAACGGATTTTTTTCTGATTCATGCGCTGTCTACCCCGGGATTCATCGTAAATGACCAATACCATCTGGCCGGCGTTGCCTCTCAAGTCGCGTTGACGACCTGCGCGGCCTGGATCTTTCTCTCCACCCTGTCTGCGGATAACCCTATTATTCGTCTCTTGTCCAAGCATCGGAGGCGTATCGTCGTCGGCTGGGTGACGCTGATCGTCCTGTTGAATGTCGCTGCGCTGGTGAACCCCGACCTGTCCGAGTTCATTCCGATCGATATCGAGCCGCTGAATTACCTCATGGCGGCGATTACCGTCCTCCTGTTTATTTTCGCAGCCATCCGGTATTACCAGCAGTTCCGCATCGTCCAATTTCCTTTGCATGCGGCCATCGTATTCGGCTCCGTGCTGCTCGCGATCACCGAATGCTTCATGATCAGCACCATGATGTGGACATTGGCCTGGTGGCTCTACCATGTCGTCCTCGCCGCGTCGGCCTTGCTGCTGTTGTACGGCATCATCGCCCAATATCGGTCGAACGTCGCGGTGACGCAGACCGTTCAACAGGGCGACCGGCAATCGTCGCAAGGCCGGCTGCGCATCAGCATCTCCGGGAGCATGCAAGAGTTGATCGCGGCTACGGAAACGAAGGACGCCTATACCGCGGGCCACAACTACCGCGTCGCCATGTACGGCGTGCAGCTGGCCCAGGCCATGAAGCTGGATCCCGAGCTGCTGCTGGCGCTCGCCCGCGGCGGGCTCATTCACGACGTCGGAAAAATCCAGACCCCGGGCGAGATTCTGAATAAGCCGGGAAAACTGGATGCGGACGAGCGGCTCGTCATCGAGCAGCACCCGGTGGTCGGCTACGAGATGTGCAAGTATATCGGCTTCATGACCGAAGAGCTATACGTTATCCGGCACCATCACGAAAAGTGGGACGGGACGGGCTATCCGGACAAGCTGAAGGGCACCGAGATCTCGCTGCCCGCGCGAATCCTTGCCATCGCGGACGTGTACGACGCTTTGACGTCGCGAAGATCTTATCGCGAGCCGTGGCCGCAGGAGCGCGCGCTGCAGGTCATCGTCGAGGGCAGCGGCACGCATTTCGATCCCGATTGCGTCTCGGCCTTCGTCAAGCTTTGCGAGAGCGGCGAATTGTTCGTTCCGGAGGGAAGCGGCGTCAAGCATGGGGGGCTTTAATCGCGTATCGCGTATACGGCATAAGCGAGCTAGCGCAATTGCCGGCGCGATTCGGATAAGCCGGTTAACGAAAAACGGCACTTCGGGCGAACGCCTTAACGCGTATCGCCCGAAAAGCCGTTTTTTTATTTCTTGCGATTCGCGATCTCTTCTTTGACCGCTTGAAGATCGCCGGCGATGCGATAGGAGCCCCGCTGCGGCACATAGCCGAGGCTTTGGTTCACCTTCAGGATCGCGGCGTTCAAAGAATCGTTGTCCGTCTTCAAGTAGACGGCCCCTTGCCGCTTGGCCAGCTGAACGGCGCGGATCTTGAGCGCTTGCGCGATCTTGCGGCCCCGGTATTCCCGGCAGACGCCGGTATATTCGTGATACATGCCGCCGGTCGCTTCCTTGTAAGGAATATTCGATACGGCGACGTACCGGCCGTCCTTGCCGTCCACGGCCAGCAGCACCCGTTCAGGGGCATAGCCTTCAACCCGCAAGTGCCACTTCGACCATTCTCCCCGATCGGGTACCTCGCCCATGAATCCCGGAATATCGGTCAGCGTCTCCAGGTAGACCTGGTAGATCCTCGCTTCGTTTTCTTCCGTCTCGCCTTCTTCCGCGAAGGTTCGGATGCGGATGCCTTCCGCTTCGAGCCGCTCGAACAACCCGGTTTCATTCAGAATCTCCGGCTTCGCGGTCTCCAGCTCCAGCACCGATTGGAAGGCATGCCGATCCACCGCGAATCCTCTGTTCTCGGCGAACCGCCTCGCAGCAGGATCGTCGTCCCAGATCTCCGCGACGAGCTTGGCCGCGCCCAGGCCTTCGCCCCACTGCACCAAGTGGCGCACAAGCCGACCGCCGATGCCTTGTCCGCGATATTCTTTTTGCACGACGACGGTATTGTTGAGATAGCCCGGCTCGGTCCAGGGCGCCCGCCACGACCAGACATACCCGACGATCCGATCCTCATCGGCTACGGCGACATAACGCGTGCGGTCATAGCCCGCCAGCAGCCCGTTGTCGTCCATGTACGTATGTCCCACCTCGAACAGACGCGTATCGTCTTCCCGCAGCCGCTCGGCGGTGATCGGTTCCGAGAAAAAGGTGTTCAAAAGCGTCGCCAATCCCTCATAGTCCTCTGGCACCTTCAAGGGACGCAACTTGTATGACTCTCCCATGCGCTTTCCGCCTTTTATCCAGTTTCCTTTCTCTAACGAGGGACGTAAATATCGATTTGATTATCCTCGTTCTCCAGCGTATGAATGTCGTTCCAATACTCGATATCGATCGGTCTTACGCCGTAAGTTTGATTGATAAAGTCATACGTATCGCCAATCTGCGATTCCGCGCCCTTATGCACGACTTTGATGAAACGCCCGGCGGGCAGCGTGTAGCTGACCATATCGCCGGGAATCCGGGCGAATGATTCGACCTCGTAAGCGAAGATGTGCCGGTACGGTACATCGGGCGTCCAATGGCCGTCTTGCGGATAAATCTGAATGAGATACATGCCGGAGCCTGTCCTGTTCTCCACTTCGGATTGGCGGCGCTCTAGTTCCTTCCGCAATTTCCCGCCGATCTTCGTCTCCATCACCTTGTTCAGGCTCTCCTTGATGGCTAGCCCTACCAGATGGACCTCTTTTCTTTCCACAACGTCGACCAGGTATGAACTCATGACAAGGCCTCCTCCATTGGAAAATTCATACATTAATGATAATCGAATGTATGAACCGCCGTAAAGACCTATCCTACTTCACCTTCTCGACGGAGATGCTCAATTTATAATTGCCGAACTTCAGCACGTCCTCCAGCAGCTTGTTGAGCGCCGCGACGGTGCTTATTCGTACGCGGAGCCAATAGCAGCCTTCGCCGCCTACGCGATGCACCTCCGTCACGGCCTCGGTCGACCTTACGAATTCCCTGAACGCTTGATGCGTATGATTGGCATTCATGAATACGATCAGGAAGGCATGCACATGCAAGCCGACGAGCTCGGGGTTCCAGCGAAGCGTGTAGCCTTCGATCACGCCGAGGTCTTGCAGCTTGCGCACCCGCGCGCCGACCGCCTGTCCGCTCAGATGGACCGTCTCCCCGATCTCCTTGTTGGAGAGGAGCGCATTATTCAACAGCGCATTGAGAATGCGCAGATCGATATCGTCGATCGCTTGGTTAACCACTGGCAGGCCACACCTTTCAGCGTGAAAGTAAATCCTTTCAAATACGTTCATCCGGCTATGTATCAAGCCTAGGCGCTAATGCTATCATCATAACAGATGAATCTCCGAGGAGGCATTCCGATGAAAATTCAACTGATTCGCCATGCGAGCCTATGGTTGGAATATGCGGGGACGACCTTTCTGGTCGATCCGATGTTCGGCGACCGGTCGAGTATGCCCCCGATCGCCAATTCCGGCGATGAGCGGCCCAATCCGCTCGTTCCCCTGCCCGACGCCCTGGACGCGTGGATCGCCCCGGACGCCATCCTGCTGACTCATTTGCACCGCGATCACTGGGATCAAGCAGCCGTCGACGCGCTCCCCAAGACTTGCCCGGTCTTTTGCCAGCAGGGAGACGGGGAGGCGATCGCTTCGTCGGGCTTCGCGCGCACGACGGAGATCCGGACCTCCGCGCGCTTTCGCGACGTAAGCATCCATCGGACGGACGGTCGGCACGGGACGGGAGAGATCGGCCAAAAGATGGGGATGGTATCGGGTTTCGTACTGAAGGCCGAAGGAGAGCCTACGCTCTACATCGCCGGCGATACGATCTGGTGCGACGACGTGAAAACGGCACTCGACACGTATAAGCCCGATACGACGGTCGTCAATGCAGGCGGGGCGAGGTTCCTTCTAGGCGACCCTATCACCATGGACGAAGACGACGTGAGCCGGCTCATCGGATACGCCCCGTATTCCCGGGTCGTTGCCGTTCATATGGATGCCATCAATCACTGTCATGTCACGCGCGACAAGCTGCGGTCGACACTCGCAGCCGGCCGGTTGCTGGATCAAGTCGTTATTCCGGAGGATGGTGACTGGTTATGAACCAGCGTGAAGGGAATATGGAACGCATCGTGTTGTCGACGGACCGGACGCTGATCGACCTGGACTTCGCCTACCGCTACCTGCGCGATCACATGTATTGGGCGAAAAAGCTGACGTTCGACGTTTTCCAAAAAGCCGTAGCCCACTCCGCGATCGTGGTCGGCGCGCACGATTCGTCGAAGGACGGGCAGCTCGCCGGCTTCGCCCGGGTCATCTCCGATCTGGCGACCTTCGCCTATTTGTCCGACGTCTTCGTCGTGGCCGAATATCGCGGCCAGGGGTTGTCCAAACGCATGATGGAGCTGATCGTCAACCATCCCGAGCTCCAGGGACTGCGGCGCTTCGCGCTCGTGACGGAGGACGCCCAAGGACTGTATGCCCAATTCGGCTTCGAGCAGCTGCGGGACGGGGCCAATTGGATGCAGATCTACAACGGATAACGCAAAGCGATCGAGCTCGCCAAGCCGCATATGTATACGTTCAAGAATGCAGGCAAGTAAAAAGGCACCTCATCGGGTGCCTTTGTCGTTGATCGATGCCTGCCGCTCCACCAAATAAAACATATAATCGGTCGGTACGCCGGCATGCCCTTGCTGCCTCAGCATCGCGGTTACGTTGCCCCGGTGATACGTCCCGTGGTTGACCACATGCCCTAGGATCTCGGAGAAATGCGTATCGAGCCGGCCGTATTGCGGATGCTCGATCGTCATCGCCTTGTCCGGGTCGGGCGTACGCCGAAGCAAGTCGCGAAACTCGCCGGAGACGTCGGCGAACAAACGGCGCATCTCGTCCACGGATCTGCCCTTCGCTTCCTCCGTCCAGCCCTGGAGCTTCGGGAAAATGTCGTCGTTCGGCACTTCCGCGAGCACGGACATAAAGAGCCGTTCGAACAAGTACATATGCCCGAGCGTATGCGAGACGGACGGGAACACGCTCGTTACCTCCGCATGGAATACTTCCTTCGGAAGCTGCGCCAGATGTTCGAACAGCCGCTCGTTCGCCCAAACATGGTACTCGTACAGCTGATGGGATTGTTGTCGCATGGCTCATTCTCCTTTCTTCCTTCTTCGCTGCTGCAGCAGTCTTAAACCTATCTTACACCCGGTCGGCTGACAAACGTTGTCAGCGAAGATCTGCCATATGTCCTTGCCGCAGCGGTTCGTGCAGTCTCTTGACAACCGATTTTGCGCGGATTATGATTAGAATGAACATTCGATCTAGAAGATTCAGCGGAATAGATTGAACGTTCTATCGAAAAACGTGGAGGGATTTCCGATGACAACAAAAACAGTCTTCATCACGGGCACGAGCTCCGGGCTTGGCAAGCTGACCGCCATTCGTTTTACGCAAATGGGCTGGAACGTCGCCGCCACCATGCGTACGCCTGAAAAAGAAACCGAGCTTACGGCTTACGACAACGTCCGGATTTTCAAATTGGATGTCACCGACGTCGAGCAGGTCCAAACGGCCGTGGAACAAGCAATCGCCGCATTCGGAAGAATCGACGTCGTCGTCAACAATGCCGGCATGGGCACCTACGGTCCGCTCGAATTAGCCCGGGAAAGCGACATCGATTGGCAATTCGCCGTCAATACGCGAGGCCCGATCAACGTCATTCGCAAATTTCTGCCTCATTTCAGAGCGAATAACGGGGGCATGTTTATCAATATCAGCTCCTTCATGGGGATCACGACGGCCGTGCCGCTCGGTTCGCTGTACAACATGTCCAAGTTCGCTTTGGAGGGATTGACGGAGGGTCTCTATTACGAACTGAAGCCGTTCAACATCGAGCTCCGATTGATCGAGCAAGGCGGCTCCACCGGGAATAACTTCAAAGACAGTATCGTATGGAACCGTGGCGCGCATATTAGGGACTACGATGATATGATCGGGAAATTAGAGCAGGTCATGAATACGGCCGGCGATAGCGGCCAGCTGGACGATCCGCAGACGATCGTCGACGCCATCGTCGCCCAGGCGACGGGCGAGAGCCAAAAATTCCGCACCGTCGTCGGCGCGGCGGGCAACGGGCTGATGGCGCTGCGGAACGCGATGCCGATCGAAGATTACCTGGAGCAAATGGCTGCAAGCTATAGGTGAAGCGGATATTAGCCCCATCACCCGATGCTGCAAATGAACGGGCTGCCTGCCTGCGTCCGCTGTGTTGACTGATCGCGGCATTGCGTTTATGCTGATTAGAATGAACGTTCGTTTGGTATCGGGAATGGGGGTTTTCCAATGTTCGAGACGTACAACAAAGTGCAACGCGCCGTCCTCGAGACGACGCTGAACATCATTATCCGCAAAGAACTGCAGGCGACCTCGATGTCGCTCATCGCGAAGGAGTCGCGCGTATCGACGGGCAATATTTATCATTACTTTCAAAGTAAAGAGGATATCGTCAATGAGTTGTACAAGGCGATCGTCACCTTCAACGGAGAGTATGTGCGCGCAGGCCTGTCGCAAGGAGGGACGATTCGCGAGAAATTTGAATTAGGCTGGCAGCGGGTCGTGGACCTGGGCAAGCAGTATCCGCAAGGCTTTCAATTCATCGAGCAGTATTCCTTCTCGCCCTACATCTACGACGAGGTGAAGAAAGCCGTCTATGTCGGCGGCTGGTGCGGCCCCATGAACCAATTGTACGAGGAAGCGATTCAGCAGAAGCTGTTCATCGCGCTGGATCCCGGCATGATGGTGCAGATGCATTACGGGTCGTTCGTATACATCCTGAAGGCGCACCTGCAAGGGGTGCTCGAATTAACCTCTGATCACGTGAACGAAGTCATCCGTTCTTGCTGGAAAGGCGTACAGCTCGCGGACGCGCCCGTGTCGGGTTGAGGGACATGCGCTTCAGCCGGCGCCGTCTTCGCAATGCGCGGCGATCCGCGATGCCAGCTCTTGCACGCTGCGCCGCAGCTCCTTCGGCTCCTTAATGCGGATGTCCGTCCCGAACGTAAGCAGGTACGTCGGAAGATGCTTGTTCATCGTCGGCCAATCAAGCAGAAAACGCGCATCCCGGTCGGTGCGCTCGGTCAAGTAATGACGCAAATGCCAGTGGCCGCACACCGCGTTCAGCGCGTCGGGCGCTCCCTCGATGCGGATGACCGTGAGCGGCCCGTCCGCATCCCGCGCCCGCTCGGACTGGTCGCGGAAGTAGCCGGATGCGGAAAAGCGCTCCGGCTTTTCAAACGTTGCTTCGGTCGGCTCCAGCTTCTCGATGCGGTCTACGCGAAACGTCCGCGTCTCCCGCGACCGATGGCAATACCCGACGGCGTACCATTCGCCCCGGTCGTAGGCCAGACCGTACGGATCGACTTCGCGTTCGTCGACCTGCTCCGCATTCGCTTTGCGATAGGCGATTCGGACCGTACGCCCGGCCTCCGCCGCCTGCTCCAGATCCCTCAGCGACACGACGACCGAAGGCGGCCGCGCCGGGGCGATCACGTCCAAGCCGTTCGTCCGGATCGACAGCTCATGAAGCTGATCCGCCTGCAGCCCGTTCTCCACCTTCTTCAGCGCGCTCTCCAGCTCCTCCGCGTACGGATAGCCGGCGCCCTGCGCGAATTTGTACGCATCCACGAGCGCCTTCAGCTCCAGGGCATTGAAGAACAAAGGCGTCTCCTTGAAGCTGTCCAAAATGCGGATGCCGCCGTCATGGCCCGACTCCGCCACGACCGGCACGCCGCTGGCGCCCAATGCGTCGATATACCGGTACACGGTGCGGATGCTGATCTCCAGCTGGTCCGCGATCTGCGCGGCGGTGAGCTTCCTGCCGTCCCGCAGCATCCAGAGCATGGACAGCATGTTATCCCATTTGGCCATTCGGGCGTCGCTTCCTTCCTTGAACGATTATTTGCCAGGGCGCGTCGTGAACTGCTTCCGCCCGGCGTCCCAGCGCCAAGTCAGTTCGTCGTGCAGATGCAGGCCGCCGTACAACTCGTCCAGTCCCTTTGCCTGCACATCCTTCACGCCTGCTGCGATATCCCTCCCCCAAGTCCGTCAAAGAGACGACGTTGTCGCGATCGCCAGGCAAGGCACTCGGATTCCGTATCTCCAACAATGCATGGGGCCGGTCTGCCATCCTTCTAAGCCGATACCAGAATTCCAGATCGCCCATCCCCAATAGACTTAAGCGATCCCCGGCTTCTTTAAAAAGCTCGCGCGGCGTGTCCGTCCCGTTCCGGACAAGCTCCAGGACCGTCTGCTCAACGCTTCCGAGTCCGTTCAACGTCGAGGGCAGGCGGGATAGATGCATTTCCAGCGCCGCCTGGGCGAAGGGCAGCGCCGATGTGTCCTCCTGAAGGAGGGCAGCATGCTGCCCGATATCCGAAGAGGCGTACGCTTCCCAAATCCGCCTACCCGTCTCGAGCTCCCGATCCCCGATCCTCCGCCACGTGCCCGCCAGCGATTCCAGCTGCTCCACTGTCAGCTGCCCCAAGCCGCGGAACCGTTCAATGCCCGGATACGCGCCGATGCACAGCAGATTCAGCGTCGTGTGCCCAAGCTCCTGCTGCGAAAACCAATGCAGCAAATATCCGAGCATCAGCTGGTCGAATAGATCATGCTCGAACCATAACACGACTTCATCGTACTGGCGGAAGTTCCGCAGGCACTGCTCCTGCGACTTGCAGGCTTCCGCATATTCGTCGGCCGGGATGCCCAAGGTTTTTTCCAAGTAGGTCGCTCTGGCCGTTCTGGCATGAGGTTCGTCCATTTTTACGACCGTCGGTCCTACGGGGTATACCTCTCTCCAGACCAGGATATCTCCGCGGATATTCCCTTTCCGCAGCTTGTCGCCGACGCTGTCGCCGTTTACGATGTGGAGCATCGCGCACCTCCTCTAGCAGCTGTAGCTGCCAGGTTCTATCAAAATAGTAACAGAAATGGGGTGTATATGTGAAAAGGTTGCCTCCTCCTTATTTCTTGCCCTTCGACAGCATGAATGCGGGGATGACCGCCAGCACGGTGAAGCCGAAGGACCACCAGAAGGCCGACTGATAAGCATGGGCGATGGCGCTTATGCCCGAGACTTCCGCGCTTCTGAGCTGCCGATCGATGACGGTCGCCAGAATCGCCGAGCCGAAGGCGCCCCCGATCGTCTGGAAGATCCGCGTGGAGATGCTCGCGTGCGGAATCTGCTCCTTGCTCAGTCCCGCGTAGGCGGACACCATGATCGGGATAAAAATGCCGTTCAATGCGGCTCCGCGTACGAACTGCGCGACACCGAGCAGGACATGATTCGTATCCGCTCCGGAGAGCGCGAATGGGATCGTGCCCATCGCCGTCGCCGCCAGGCTGAGCAGCACGATATTGCGCGAGCCCATCCGGTCCGCCAGTCCCCCGATCCAGCTCCGCGTCGCCAGCATCCCGAGCCCTTGCGGGATGAGCAGCAGCCCGGTCTCCAGTACGCCCTCTCCTCGCACCTGCTGGTAATATAGCGGCAGCAGCAGCATCGCCCCGTTCATCACCATCCCCGTCAAGAACAGGGTCACGTTCGAAGCGAGAAAATGGCGGGAACGGAACAGCCGCAAATCGAGAAGCGGCGATTGTCTCATACGCAGCGCGTAGACGACGTAAGCCGCCGTCAGGACGATCCCTCCCGCCAGCGGAAGCGAGGCTTTCAGATGGCTCAATCCACCCTGCGTGCTGGCTTCGGATATGCCGTAGATAAGGGCGGCAAAGGCTGGAGACAATAGCAGGAGCCCGGCGATATCGAGCTTCGGCTTGTCGCGCGCCGGCTCGTCGGCCGGAATATGGCGCCAGCTTAGCCAGATCGCGACGAGCATGATCGGGATGTTCACGTAAAAGATCCAGCGCCAATCGAGGTTTTGGATGAGGAGACCGCCGACGACGGGACCGAGGATCGGGCCGATCAACGCGGGAATGCTGATGATCGCGATGAGCCTGCCGAGATTGCGGCCGCCTGACGATTGTACGAGCACGTTTTGCATCGTCGGAATGAGCAGCCCCGCGCCGACGCCTTGCAGCAGCCGGAAGCCGATCAGGCTGCCGGTATTCCATGCCAACGAACACAAGACGGATGAGACCAGGAAAATGAAAAGCGAGAACAAATATACCTTTTTCCCGCCGAAGCGCTGGATCGCCCATCCCGAGGTCGGCACCGCCAACCCCATCGTGAGCACATATCCCGTCACGACCCACTGAATCGCGGACACCGTGCTGTGCAGGTCGGATGCCAGCTTGTCGATGGCCACGTTGATCATCGTCGAGTCCAGCTGGGACGCAACGGCGCCGAAGACGAGGATCAGCGCGATCCTCAGTACGCCGGCGTCTATTTTTTCTTTTGGCGGTTTGGCCGTTCTCGCCTCTGTTTGCGCGCTTTCCATTTTGACTGTCACCTCTTTTTCATTTAGAGTACGGTACGTACCGTACCTTATATGAACAAGATATGCTACTGCGGCGAGAAATGCAATATAATAATGAAAAGAATGCTTATTTCTTATATAAAAGACCGTTGAGAGGATCGAGCGATGGCTGAATCGAAAAAGGAGCAGGCTCCGAACAATGGCGCCGGGACGCGCCGGCGGGGCGACGTGCTGGAAAACGCGATTCTGCAGGCGGCCTGGGACGAGCTGGAGACGACCGGCTATAACCGCCTGACGATGGAAGCCGTGGCCGTGCGGGCCCAGACGAACAAGACGGCGGTCTACCGAAGATGGCCGAACAAAGCGCAGCTCATCATCGCCGCCCTTATCAAGTTCGCGCCCAAGCCTTCCCTGGAAGCCGCGGACATGGGCGATCTGCGGACGGACGTGCTCACCTTCCTGCAAGGGATCTTCAAGCCGCTGCAAGCAATCGGCGCCGAGACTATTCATGGCCTCATGAGCGAATATCCCGGCAAGGAGCACCCGATGTCCAAGCCCCTGCCGCCAAGGTCCGAGGACGCGCTGTTCGCCGCCATGAAAGCGATCGTCGGCAACGCGGAGAAGCGCGGCGAGCTGCAGCCGGATCGGCTGCCGGAGCGCGTCATCTCGCTCCCGGTCGATCTGCTGCGGTACGAGATGCTGACCACCCATGGCTCGGTCTCCGAAGATATTGTCGTTCAGATCGTGGACGAGCTGTTCCTGCCGCTGGTCAAGGCGGTCGCGCAAGCCGAATAAAGAAGTGACGAGGCCCGTCCGCATCGATTGCAGACAGGCTTTTTTTTATACTTGTTTTGGCGGAAAGGAAGGATATGGATCGGTTTTAGTCGAATGCATCCTAAACATTCAACCCATGGGAGGAGGCAATCGTGAACGCAAGCGGCATTGCTCGCCGATCGCCGTCAGGAAGTGCGCCGGCGAATCTAACTCTCGCTTCGGAGGTGTCGAACGCGCCCATGTCGAAAAGCTTGCCCAAACGCGGCGCCGCAGGTCCGGCGCGCGCGAACGAGGCCGCCTGTACACAGGCCCCCATGTCCCCGGCCCGCCCTGTCGGTCCCCGGCCTGCCGCTCAACTGCTGGCCGCCCAGCGGCAGCTTGGCAATCAAGCCGCCCTGCAAATGCTTCAAGCGGCCGGGGCATCCCGCCCTGTCTCAAGCGGCGGACCAGTCATGCAGATGCTCCGCGTGCCGACGCAAAGCCAGTCGCTCAAAGGTCTCCTTGGCGAACAATACGGCGTGCAAATCGAAGCGCTGCAGGGAGAAGGAAGAAGTACCTCAAAGCTGGACGCCATTCTGGAAAAAAGAAAAAACCTGTCCGCCGAAAAGGCTCAACAAGCTAGCCAAACGACCGTGGATGCGCCGACCCCATCGGTCAGCGTAGCAGATCAGCAGGCAGAGACGGAAATCAAGGAGACCAAACAGGAGGAGGAGGAGGCGCCGGCAAACGACAGGCCGACGGAGAAATACACGACGGTCGGACTGGAGTTCGAATTCGCGCAATTCGAGGCGGGACAGCTGCTGCAAGGCGTCTCTCACCTTGAGGTCGCCAAGTCTTCGAGCGCGCTCCCTTATTCGAAGGAGCACTTCCTGATCGAGACGGATGCCGACCGGGCGCTGGAGCTGGTTACGCCTCCTTTTCTCGTCAATACGATCTCGGACGACGTCAACGTGCCTGACCCGGCCCAGGTCAAGCATGTGAGCGACATCATCGATCAAGAGCTCAAAAAAGCCAAAAAGGCCGAAACCGTAGGGAAAATGATGGACGCCTTGGAGAAATCGGGACTCGCGTTCGACAGGAAAAATCTCGACAAGGAAATCGAGATCGAGCCTGGCCATCTGTCGACGGAGATGCCGCTTAACCAGTACGAGAAGCTGAAGAAAAACAAGTGGAAAGCGACGCTGAAAGAGATCCTGGACATGCCTATGGCCAAGAGCTTTAAAAAGGGCAACGGCAAGCCCCAGATCAATATCGCGACCGACGCGCTGACGGTACACGAGATGAGAGCCGATGCGGACGCCGGACAAACAGAATCGACGGACCATTTTAAAATCGCCATGGACACGCATAAAACGGAGATTGAAAGCGTCGTTCGCCCCGCAGTCTCAAAGCTATTGGGAAAAAAGGAGCCCCAGCCGGAAAAATCGTCAGCATCCGGCGGCAAGAAGTCCAAGCATCCGCTGTCGAAGATCGAAGCGCCTGCCGCCGAGTACGAACACGCCTCGTCCAAACAGGCGGAAGCCTATGTCGCGATGATCGTCGATTCGATCGCGTACAAGATTCTGGAGCCCAGCCTTATGCGCATGCGAGAAATTCAAGAAGAACTGTATACGTCCGATCGGCTGCCGATCGAGAAAAGCAATGTCGACAAGAACAGCACGCTCGGCGAACTGATGCCGGAGACGGGCAGCGAACTAAATGAAGTGTCCGGCATTACGAGCTACGTCAAGGATCTGTCCGCGCTATGGCTCAAGGACAACATTGCCAACGTCACGATGGGCATTTTTAATTCGGACCCCGGCATCGTCGCGAAGCTGGGCGGTCTGTTCATGAACGAAGGATTTATCGGCGAGCTGCTCAAAGTGACGACCGCGCAGTCGCTTAGCGGCAAGGAACAACGCAAACAGGCAGCCGGGCAGAAAAACAAAAACATTGGACTTGGACAAAAAAATGGCCGCCTTGTTCCAAAAGAATAAAGAGGCGATGGCCGCTTCCATGCCGGACGTGCTAAAGAAGTATGGCCTCAGCCTGCAACAGCTGGCGGTGTCGAACGGATCCGCCGAAGGCGAACGAACGTTTTACGAGCCGAAAACGGACAAGCACCTGTACGAGAACGATGAAGATCTGCTCGGCATCCGCCACGACACGCTCATTCCTGCGGACAAGGTGCAGGGACCGGCGCGCGACGGCCAGATTTTTCATGTCGCGGAGCTGCGGCGGGACGGGCTCGAGCAGCTTGAGCGTGCCCGCGACAAGCGCAATACGTAATATCGCAGACGTAAATAGACAGGAACGAGAGGCGGTCCGATCGGACCGCCTTTGCTTTCATTCTTGTTCAGTAGGCCAGTAGCGACGGCGCGCGCTAAGCGCCGTATCGGAGTAATTCTTTTCATCGCTTGCATATTGGCTCGAACTGCTGTAGTATAAGAAATCTGTTCAGCGTTCATGATTAACATGCTACGTTATACTATCGCGGGGTGGAGCAGCCCGGTAGCTCGTCGGGCTCATAACCCGAAGGCCGCAGGTTCAAATCCTGCCCCCGCAACCAACTTAACTTCCCCACTCGGCACATAGATGAAATGCCCCTCGACCACTAAAGTGGGTCAGGGGCATTTTTGTTATTTGAACAACACTTTATCTACGTTGTACTTGGCCTTATATTCGTTGATAATGTACGTCTCGTAAATTTCTCTATGGACGGCATCCTCGACCAAACAAACTTCGATTTTAGCCACTTCGTTCCGCTTGTCTTTGATGACCGACGCGGTATCTTCGAAATGCTTCTTGATTCGGGGTCTCAGCTTCCGCGCCTTGCCGACGAACAGGAGCTCGTCCTTGTCGTTATAGAACATAAAGATTCCCGCTTTATCCCTTGGGATCAGAATAAAATCCGTAAAGCCGTAAATATGGCTAAGCTCGGGGGCTTCCTGCTTGTGAATCGTGACATCCGGCGTAGGTACCGTTATTTGTATCATGAACATTCACTCTCTCTTATGCGCCATTTATTTTGCGTTTTGAGTCTAGGTTACATTCTATCCATTCTATCTATTCTATCTATTCTGATCAAACTCGTCCACCACGTGATGGGTTCGGATTCGGGCTATACGGGCGATATCGGCATAGCTACCGGGAGCATGAGCCAAGCTTTGGTGCCGGCCAGCTTGGACTTCTGTCTCGCAAACTTGAACTTCTCCTCCAGCTCTTTCGGCACTTCCATCCCCTCGGAGAGCTTGAAGCCGACGGCCCGCTTCTTGGGATCGTCAACCGTGTACATCACGTTGAGCGACAAGCCGTCTTCATACAAGACGTAAGTGAACAGAATATTTTCCACCTGAAAACGCGACGTTTCAAGCGGTTTGGCGGCAAACGCAATGCCCCGTTCTTCCTTCAAAATGCGGTTCACGTATTCGAGGCTCTCCTGGCTCTCGCTAGCCGGCACGACCGTGAAGGCGTGCTCGTACTTGTTCATGAAGTACCGGGCTTCGTTCGCGCGCAATCCCGCGAGCGCTTCCGCGACAGGCGAAGACTCCAAACCGACCGTGGACACATTTTTAAAATCGACGACGCAAGACATGAAGTCCCCTCCATTTTTATCCTTTTATTTTGAACAAGAAAGATCTGCTTTATGCTGTGATTTCCGTGTGTCGTGTCAATCTAAAGTTCGAGGCTCGCCAGATTCAGCGTGCCGCGGAGTTGCTGCGGGAAGAATCGTGCTGGCTGTTTTTTTAAATTGGTCTATAGCGGTAAGAGTAAGCGAGCACGAAAAATGAATGGGGGGGCGACAGTGATTACTCTCTATCTGCTCCAGCATAGCTATAGCGCGGGATGTGAAGAAGACACTAAAATAATCGGGATATACTCGTCTGTCGAGAAAGCCGAGGCGGTAATTCAACGGTATAAGCAGCTTCCTGGATTCATGGATTATCCAGGCGATTTTTATATTGATCCTTACTGCGTGGATGAAGATCAATGGATAGAAGGTTTTGTCTAAAAGTAAATATCGTTGCGAAGGAGGTGGTTGATTGGATCGCAGCCACGACAAGAGATTCTTCTACGTCGAGAGCGAGGTTATCAAGCATTTTGTATTAGGCTTTGTCGCCTCTCTCATTAGCAGCGCCGTATTGGCCATGGTGGAAGGGAAAGCGGTTGTCCTTTATTTTATTGTCTATTGGCTTTACACGTTTCCATCAATACTCGTCTTAGGCTGCGTTATTTCGTACCTGATCGAGAGATGGATCGTTGTAAAGTCCCGGATCGCCAACAAATGCTTGGCGTACCTGTTCAAGTTCGTTTTATATTTGATCGGCGGCTTCGTTTTTATCACCTTATACTGGGTTCTCGCCTTAGGAACCCTACCTTCCTTTCGTCCGTGGAATGCATTTATCTCCACTTATGCCTATGGATTTATAGGCGCCCTCCTGTACCTTCATCTCTATCTCTTATACGAGGGCGCCATGCGATTCTACTTTTCAATCAAACGACCGTCTTCTAAATAAAGCACGCGGTCGCACAGCGGAAGTACGCGTTCGTCGTGCGTCACCAGGACCGCGCTTTTGCCGCGCTCTCTCGCTTCCTCGGCGAGCATGCGGACGACATCCATGCCCCTGGACGCATCCAGGCTTGCCGTCGGCTCGTCGGCCAGCAGCACGGCCGGGTCGTTCATCAGGGCTCTGGCGATCGCGACGCGTTGACGCTCGCCCCCCGACAGCTTGTCTGGGTAAGCATTCCTGCGATGGTCCAAGCCCAGCCCGCGCAGCAGCTCCCCCCGTGCGCTCGGCCGCCTTCGCCTTGTCCATCCCGCCAAGCTTCGCGACGAGCATCAACTGCTCCCGTACCTTCAAGTAGGGTATCAAATTCGCGCTTTGAAAAATAAACCCCAGCTTGCGAAGCCGGATGTCGGACAACGCCTGCTTGTCTTTGCCGGCGATCGATTCACCGTCGAGCAGGACTTCGCCGCTCGTCGGCTCCAGCAGGGCGCCCGCGATTGATAGGAACGTGCTCTTCCCGGAGCCGGACGGCCCCATGACCGCGACGAGCTCCCCTTCCGCCACCTGCAGGTTCAGCGCGTCCAGTATCGTACGATGATTGCCGCCATCCTCGAAGGCATGCGTAATATTTCTCAAGACGAGTCTGTATCTCATGCCGCCGCCCTCCCGATCGCATCCAACGCGTCGATTCGGGCGACCTTCCATACCGATAGCAAAGAGCCGGCCAGAGACATCAAGATAAAGGCACCGCATGTAAGCGCCAGCGTCGATAGATTCAGCTGGAACGGCATCCCGTCCGGCAGAATCGCCTCCATCGCCCGGACAAGGAGCGCGCTGACGATCAAGCTGGCCGTCGACAAGAGCAGCACCTGCAGCGCGACGCTTCGCGCAAGGTAGGCGGTACGCGTGCCGATGGCTTTGAGAATCCCGAATTGACTGCTCTTCTGGATGGTGACGACATAGAAGAACACCGCCAGGACAAATGAAGCGATGACGAACAAAAAAGACGATCATCATCCAGAGCGAGCCCTGCTCTTCTTTATAGCCCGGGATCGCCGACACCGCATCCGATTTGGCGACGATCTCGGCGGCCGGCAGCGCCGCGGCAAGCTTAATCGCCTGCGCTTTGCTCGCTTTGACCGCAATCGCGCTGTAGGTCGTATCGCCCGCCGCACCCGTCGCCTTCGGCCCCGCTGCCGGCACGCGCTGAAGCTGCGCCCATTGCTCCGCGCCGAGGAATACCGCCGGCGAATGGCTGAAGGACTCCTGGCTGACGAACCCGCCGACCGTCCATTTCAAGCCCGAAGCTTGATCGACGATGACCGTGCCGAGGCCGATCCCGGCGTCTTTCAGCTTGCGATCCACGAGTACGCCGCCCGGCGCTTGCGGCGAGATCGCCACTCCCTCGGCCACCGCGGGCATCAGCCAGCTATTCGCCCGCATGCCGAGCAGCGTCACGTCCAGCTTCCGGGCGGTTCCATCGGCCGTCACGGTCGTCATCTTAACGCCTAGCGGTTCGACGTTCTCCTCCCCTACGATCGAGCCCGCCTGATTCAACAGCGACTCCCCGACTTCCGAGCGGGTGAACCGGTGATTCGAACCCTTTTCCATCACAAAATGCGTAGCATCCATATTCTGAATCGACGCCGCGTTGTCATAAGCAAGCCCCCGCGCAAGCCCGGTGACGAACAGGACCAGAAAGGCGACCAACAGGATGATCGCGGCGATGAGCGAATAACGGACTTTGGCAAACCTCATTTCCCGAATCGCCAGATACATGCGCTTCCCTCCTCTGATGAACCCAGTTTAGGAAGCGAATATAAACGGCGCATAAATAACAAATTACAATTGCGGCAGCGTGACCGTGAAGCGGGTGCCGACGCCTAAAGCGCTGTCGACCTCGATCGATCCTCCGTGCAGCTGCACGATTTTTTTCACGATGGCCAGCCCCAAGCCCGTCCGGCCCGAAGCGCGTTCCCGCGCGCGGTCGATCCGATAGAACCGGTCGAACAGAAAGGGCAGATGCTCCGCCGCGATGCCTTCCCCGGTATCCGCGATCACGATGCGCGTGAACGACTGCGTCTGCTCCGCGCGGACTTCGATCGCCCGGCCAGGCGGTATATGGTTCGCCGCGTTCCCCAGCAGATTGGTCCATACCTGCATCAGCAGCACCTCGTCGCCGTCGATCGCGATCGAATCCGGCACGGACAGCTTGAGCAGCAGCTCCTTCTCTTCCAACTGCCACTGCAGCATCTCCGCGGCTTGGCGGACATGACTGCTCAAGGTAAAACGCTTCTTGTTCAGCGCATCCTCCCCTTGGTCGAGCGTGGACAGCAGCAGCAGCTGCTTGCTAAGCATGGACAGGTGGCGGCTCTCGGCTTCGACGATGGCGGCGTATTGCTCGCGCTCTTCCTTCGGCAGATCGTGCTGCGCCAATACTTTGGCAAATCCCTGTATGGCAGCGAGCGGCGATTGGATCTCGTGCGACACGTTCGATACGAACTGCTGGCGCGCCTGGTCGACCCGCTCCAGCTCTCCGGTCATCGTCATAAAATGCTCGGCCAGCTGGCCGATCTCATCGCGCCTGCCGGTGGCCAAGCGAAGATTGTAGTGGCCTTGCGCGAGGCGCTTGGTCGCTTCGGTCAGCCTCGTGATCGGCTTGACGATATAGCGGGTGCTGATCAGGAAGAATAAAATGCTGATGAGAATCGTCAGCAGTCCGACCAGGGCGAAGAAGGTCCGCAGCTCGCCGAACTGCAGCAGCACATCCGGCCGCATGAACAGCGCGTATCGCTTCGCGGACGATTGGACGGGCACGCCCACCGTGTTGCTCAGACGATTGTCGAAGAAGCCCGAGATGAACGGCTTGTTCGGGAACTGCGCCACGCCATGGTAGACGCCGCCGCCAAGAACAAGGTCGATATCCCGCTTGTCCAGGTCCTCGACGCGGAAGCTTCTCCCGTAGAAAAGCGATTCCCCCCTGCCCGTCCGTCACGTAGATCTCGTACCCCAGGTCCGCCGCATGACGAAGATAACGCTCCATGCCGGCCGGCTCCGCCTCGATGAACCCTTTCATTTGTTCGGCGATGGAGACGAGCTTCTTGTCGTTAAAGGGCTTGAGCTTGATATGGTAATAATAGTTTGAAGCGAGAAAGCCGAGTACGCTGCTGGCCAGGATCACCGCTAACGTGATCAGAAACACGCGATAGTAAAGGGTCTTCATTTTTCCGCCACCACGAGCTTGTAGCCGATCCCGCGGATCGTCTGGATGACGAAGTCGTCGGCATAATCGGCGAACCGCTGGCGAAGCCGGTTGATGTGCACGTCGACCGTCCGGTCTTCGCCCTCATAATCCGGTCCCCAGACGAGGCGGATCAGCTCATCGCGCGCAAATAGGCGTCCCGGGTACTGGGCCAGCTGGGCCAGCAGCTCGAATTCCTTCATCGGCAGCAAAAAAAACCGATTGGCCGTCGGAAACTTCGACGTTTTTGCGATCAATCGTAATGCGGTGCATCCGAATGATATCGTTCGATACGCGGCTGTAGCGGCGGAACAGCGCCTTGACGCGGAAGAGCAGCTCTTCCGGCTCAAAGGGCTTGGTCACGTAGTCGTCCGTTCCTTTCAGATAGCCCTGCGCCTTGTCCGACAGCTGGTCCTTGGCCGTCAGCATGATGATCGGGATGTCGTACTGCTGCCGGATATGCTCGCACAGCTCCAGCCCGTCCATATGCGGCATCATGACATCGATGATCGCGATATCGATCGGCGTCCGCTCCAGCGCTTTGACCGCCTCTACGCCGTCCTGCGCCTCATGCACGCTGAATCCTTCGCGGGTCATCACGTATCGCACCAGCGCTCGAATGCTCGGATCGTCGTCTGCCAGCAGCAGATGGTTCAACGCCGCTCCCCCCGTTTCTGTTCCCTGCCTTTCTGTTAGCATAGCAGAAATCGGGGCAAGCGCATGCATGCGTGTCTGACGGAATTTCGAAATGAACCGCGCTCCTTCGAACTTGCCTTTAGGATGGTTCGCTCACCTTGATGGCTTCGATATAGAGCTCGATCTTCACTTCATTGCCGACGACGATCCCGCCCGTCTCCAGCGGCGAGTTGAACGTCAAGCCGAATTCCTGGCGCTCAATGCTGGCGGTAGCATGGAATCCAACGCGCTCCCGGCCGCGAGGGTCATTGTTGAAGCCTGCTAATACGGCGTGGAAGGTGACGGGTCTGGTGACGCCATGCAGCGTCAGGTCGCCCGCAAGTTCAAATTGCCTGTCGCCTATCGGGACGCAGCCTGTGCTTTGAAACGCGATGACAGGGTACTTTTCCGCATGGAAAAAGTCCTCGCTCCTCAGGTGCGCGTCTCGCTGCGGCTGGCGGGTCGTGATGCTGTTTGCTTCGATGGAAGCCTGAATGCCCATGCTTGCCGGCGCCTCGGGATCGAAGCTTATGTCCGCCTGAAACTGCTCAAAGACGCCTTTAATCCTGCTGATCATCAGATGCGCCACCGAAAACTCGACGGAGCTGTGGTCCGGATCGACTGCCCATTTCAAATTGCTCATGAATGAATTCCACCTTTACGAAGTTGTTGAGAATCGCATATGGCGACTATATAAAAAAAGCTGCTGACAACAGATTGTCAGCAGCCTCTAAGTTAAGCTGATACGCTGCAAGACCCCGATCCAAATGAGATTGCCGCTTATTCGGCTGCGATCATGGTGTAATGGATAAGGAGGTGATGCGTATGGCGGACTTTCCCGCAAGAACAGGACTGCGAATCAGGAGCTTGTCCGGTGTCCATCCTGAGGTACGAAGGGCTTGTCTCGAATTTGCAAAATGGCTGCGCCACTCGATGGAATTCCCGATTCGAGTCATCGTCTATTTGAAAAAGGATTACCGAATCCGAACCCGCGCTCGCCAACAAGTCACGGCCTCTTTCTTTGCCCCGTACGACAAGAACGACGAACCCTATATCCGGGTCGCAACCGGCGATTACGAGGAATCGCTGATCGAGGTTGGAAAGGATAACGCTTTGGCCGGGTATTTGCACTCCATCGCTCATGAACTCGTACATTATCAACAGTGGCTGGCGGATGCGCCCTTTAGCGAGAGGCAGGCGGTGTCGCGGGCTAAAAAAGTCGTCTGGCTGTATGCGCAGACAAGGGAGCATCCTTGAAAAATGGGGCGGCTATCTGGCTACCGTAATGACCATTCCCCATCCTTATACGCAAGCCAATGCTGCGATCTTGCTTCGGACTTATATTTTTCGATGTTGTTATACAGATCGTCATAGTCCATAAATTTTCCTATAACGTGGAGTGGGATTTCCACGTCGGCATGCGACTTAACAACCCTAGAACTCTCGATCAATACGCCGTTCTTCGCGAATGCCGTTAACCGTTCTCCAACGTCCTGACCTAAGGGCGGCACGTCTATCCCATACGGCTTTAACCGGTTTGCAACCAGACGCGTCAGCATATCCGCGTACAGCCGGGCGTCTTTATAAAAGACCTTGTTGAACCAGCCGTCATCGTGTGCCAGGTAGGTAAACTGATTGCGGAGCTTATCGAAAAACGGACTTTTAAGCGGCTGTTTATAGTGACCCAGATATAACAACTCCGCTTTCTCTTGTGGCTCGAGCTGATCGAGGGCCGGCGCTTCAGCAAAGTCCACCCAACAAAAATCGCCGTACGCATATACGTTTTCCTTATATAAAGCTTGCAGGGACTCCTTTTTTGACGTACTCCATTCTCAGTCCTGCATGAAAATCCCCATCTGCATACCCCGATGCAAGAAGCAGGATATGGCTAAGCTCGATTGGAAGGGCATGGACAAAATCCTTAAATTCGATACCCGTCGAGGTTACGGATTGCTCGTTCTCGTTATAAATCATGTAGAGGAATTTTCTTTTTCCCATCTGAGCACCTCGCGGAATGGACTGGGTCAGGGTAATTAAGGATCAGACATGAACCAACAATGTGGTTGGCTCACAGAAAGGATAACGAACTTGGATAAAATTATGAATTTCAAAATCATCCAAGATACCCTCGCCGATTTTACATGGTCGAACTGCCGCTTTATAAGAGAATACCGATTCTTTTTTTGAACGCAATAAATATGACGAGGAAATTTCGATACTTGAAATTACCTTTGAGTATATGGGTAACAAAAACTATTTAATCAAGGCGCAATTTAAAGAGTTAGGCAACTACGAAATTAACTCCGGAGGATCGAAGATCCAACTCATTTTTTTTGCAAGTTCAGGATATTCGAGGCGACGGATGGAATGAACTGAATTATAGAATAACCGATTATGAAAGGGAAGAAATCAAGCTATATTGCAAGGATATCGAAATCATTGCTGTAGAACCCGTTGAATAGACTTCCAACGCTGCACGAAAAGAGGAGGCTGTCAGGTGAATCTTACAAAGGCCATTCAAACACTCCTCGCACCCGAACTAAAGAAATTGGGTTTTGCACTGGAGCATGAGCGGAAAATATGGACCTTTTATCGAGACAGCCCTGAACATCAAGATCGAATTGAGTTGGATCAAAGCGATTGGTATCCACATGCGATCAGGGTTTACTTCATTACGGGCAGTAAAATGATTTCGTATCATGATTTACGAAAGGAAAATCAGGCCGTCTTAACCTGGGAGGAAATAAGCGACCGATTTGCGAATCTTGAGGATCTGCTTGAATTCGCAGCGCTTAATCAGGAATGGCTTCATTACGAAGACGAAGCATCTCTCGAGCGCTTATTGCTCAGTATCGTAGCCGTATCGAAAAACGAAGCGCTAGCTTGGTTCGAACAAAATCAACCTGAGGCCTGCCCGATTCCGCTGAGCGCCATTCTGACAGAAGCGTTTCAGGAAAGTGCCTATACATTCTTCAGCGCCCATCATCTCAAAGTGGAGGATCCGTCCTGTTTGAATCAACTTGAACAGTTACTGACGCAGGATCGCGCTTCGGATATCAGGTTGGAGGCCACATTCTTCTTAGGCGAAGTATTTAGAACGAATCTGGGAGGCGGGGTTTGGACGCTGAAAAATAATCGCGCTTTATGGTTAGAGCGAATCGGCGGCTACGAAAATGGCAAGATAGAGCCGTACTTATTCATAGAACAGTTTAAAGCGAACGGGGAAAGCTTATATGAATATTATCAAATTTGGGAGGACTTAATCCAGCAGCTGGGATCAACGCAATGATTGTGAATACTTCTAATAAATGTCGAGATACTGCCAATAGGCAATAAATAAGTCGCCTTCCTGAATAACTCCATCCAACCATCGGCAACCATCTCATCCTGCCAGTTGCCTCTCTACTACTAACTTTAATATCGGCCCCATACAACAGCCGGGACCCAAGTTGATGTAATCCGGCTTCATCTATGCGGTTCCCCCCTTTGGCCAGTGCTGCTCCCACTAATTCCTCTTCCACCTATCCGGTTGTTTTTTTAAGCAGGAGTGGATTAGCAATAAAAAAGACGATAGCCGCAGCTATCGCCGAATTCAGTTTAGTCTAAAACGGCCGTCATGTGCGCCTTTGTCACAGCCCAGTGCGTAGCGCTCCAATACTTCGCCTTATCTTTGATGTATATGATCTGAGGCGATTCGTGTTTGACGTTCAAATCCTCCGCGATCTGATTCGACACGGGGCGGGATTCGATGACTTTGACCAGCGTATAGTCCGCATCCGGATTGGGCGCAGCCTTCAGATACGCTTCGTATTCGCCCAGCGCGTTGGTGCTGACAGGACAGGTCGTGCTGTGCTTTAAAATAACCTGTCCGCGTTCGGCGGATTTGGCCAGCACCGCGTTCCACTCGTCGATCGTCGAAATCTCTCTCCAGGTCATCGTCGTACCTTCTCTCGTTTATTGAAGATCCAATATTGGATTGAATTGTATCATATTGCAGGACGGGACGAAAGCAAGCCTCGGCAGCGCGTTGGCATGACTCGCTTTGTTATTCATGCAGGATCGGCACTCCCGCGTTCTCCTGGATGGAGTATAATAATTCCAAGTAACTCGCAGGCTACACGCAGTCGTAGTCCGACGAACACCAGCTATGTAAAAGGAGACGTTCAGAGCTGCCATGGAATTATTTTTTACGATCCTAATTCTACTCGCGCTGGTCGGCGTATCCAATATCCTAAGCGGCAAATTCCCGCTCGTGCCCGTGCCGCTCATGCAGATCGCGCTCGGCATCGTCATCGCCGCCATCCCGTCCGGCCTGCATATGCATCTCGAGCCCGAGCTGTTCTTCGTGCTGTTCATCGCGCCGCTGCTGTATAACGACGGCAAGCACGTGTCGAGATCCGAGCTATGGAAGTTGCGCGTGCCGATTCTTGTGCTCGCCGTCGGCTTGGTGTTCGCGACCGTGTTCCTGATCGGCTACGCCATCCACTGGATGATCCCGTCGATCCCGCTGCCCGTCGCGTTCGGTCTCGCGGCCATCCTGTCGCCGACGGATGCCGTCGCGGTGAGCAGCCTCGCCGGCCGCATTCGGCTGCCGAACAACCTTATGCACCTGCTCGAAGGCGAGGCGCTCATGAACGACGCGTCGGGCCTCGTCGCCTTCAAGTTCGCGATCGCCGCCGCGCTCACCGGCAGCTTCTCGCTGGCGAACGCAAGCGTCAGCTTCCTCTTCATCGCCATCGGCGGCCTCGGGGTCGGCGCGGTAACGGCGCTGCTCGTCTCCGGCTTCCGGATATGGCTCCGCCGGTCGGGCCTCGAGGACGAGACGATGCATATGCTCATTCATCTCTTGACGCCGTTCGCGCTGTATATGATAGCCGAGCGGCTCGGCGTATCCGGCATCCTGGCCGCCGTCGCCGGCGGCGTCGTGCACGCGATCGAGCGCGACCGGATGTCCAGCATCAAGCCTTTGTCCAACGAGCTGTCGGATAACACATGGTCCGTCATCGTTTTCATCCTTAACGGACTGGTGTTCGTCATTCTCGGCCTGCAGCTGCCGAGCGTGTTCAACGAGGTATTCCGGGAGCCGACGCTGAACAACGGCGAGGTGATCGCTTACGCGGTCGTCATCTTCCTCATGCTTCTCGTCCTTCGCTTTCTATGGGCGCTGGCCTTCTCTCGGGGCGGTCGATGGATCGGCAAGAAGACGGCAACCAACGTCAAGGTCTCGTTCCGAAAGCTCGCGATGACCGCCCTGTCCGGCGTACGCGGCGCGGTGACGCTGGCGGGCGCTTTCTCGATCCCGCTGCTGCTGGACAACGGGGCGGCGTTCCCCGAACGAAGCCTCGTCATTTTCCTGTCGGCCGTCGTCATCCTGCTGTCGCTCATCGCCGCGAGCGCGCTCCTGCCGCTGTTCGCGCAGCAGCCTGCGCACAACAAAGCGGCGGAGCTCGCGGCTGCGGAGCGCAAGGGAGAACGGCTGATCATGGGCGCCGCCATCCGCGCCGTCCATTCCGCGACGACCGAAGACAACGAAGTCGAGGCGGCGTCCGTCATCTCCGATTACGAGCGCTGGCGCAGAAATCCGGAATTGGACATGCTGCGCATGCAGCACGGACAATTCGAGTTGGAAGAGCGGGAGCTGCGACTCAAAGCGATCGACGAGGAACGGCGCACGGTGAACAGGCTGCTGCGGGAAGACCGGATCACCGAGACGCAAGCCGTACTGTTCCAAACGAACCTGGAGCAAATGTCGATGGTATTGTCCGTTCGCACGAATTTGTTCACGCTGCTGGTAAAATTCTGGGCGCGCGAACTGAAGGCGCTGTTGACCAAGCAAGAATCCCGATTCAAAGCGATACGGGACTTGTCGCAGGCGGATCGGGAAGCGATCCGAGGTCTGAAGGTGCAGACTTGCGAGGCGGCGCTGTCCTCCCTCCGCTCGGAACGCAAATGCGAAGCCAGGTCGGCAGTCATGAGCCAGTACGAGCATATACTGTCGAAGCTGACGACGCCTTACTCGTTCGGGAAGCCCCCCTGCAGGCGACGAAGAAGTGCGGCGCGACCTGCAGTGGATCGCCATTCAAGCCGAGCGGGACGAAGTGCAGTCGCTGTTCGAGCGCAACGAAATCACGCGCGACGTCGCCAACAAGCTGCGCCGGACGATTCGGACGCGCGAGGCGACGCTATTGAGCGAGGCGCTTGACTAGGATGCGTACGGTACGCCGTATTGGTTGAAGATCCGCGGTACTTATTTTCGAAAAATGGCCCCGCGGTTTTCCGTCCCGTGCTTGTCCTGCGGGGCCTTCAAATCGCGTCGGGCCGCTCCTCGTCGCCGGATTGCAAGAAAAGGCGGAAGCTCTCTTCGCCCAGAGCAAGTGGGGCCCTGCAACGTAGTAATCGACGATGGATCTGGCGCCGGTCATCGTATCGTAGAATTGAACGACTTCGCCTAACCCGTTTAGCCAGCGTGTCTCTTAGGTCTTCCATATTCGTATCGGGCTCAATGGAGAATCGCGCCGAAACAGCCTGGGCCAACTGTTCGATCCTATGCCGCATCCGTCGCCTACCTGTGGACGGACGAGGATGTGCGAAGAGAAGGCAGTCGATTTTAATCTGTTCCTATTTTATTCACCTCAGCGCCGCTATGACTCCATAGCGGCGGGATCGTGGAGTCGGCGCTGTATGAGGTGTTACTTTCATAAGCGAAAGTCATAAAACGACCCGCAAAGTGGGCGCTCGATCTTCGTGCGCGCTCCTTGCGGGTCGTTCGCGTTCCTACTCCTCTTCGCCTTCGCAAACGACTTCGGTAAACTGATTTAACGGAAACAGCGTAGGCACCCGGCGCCCCGGCATCTTGATAAACTCGACGAAATCTTTGCCGACCCGGAGAGCCTCTCGCGAAGCTCGCCGATATCCTCAGCGATCGCCGTCAAATCAAATGGCTTTGTCCTTTTAACGGGCTCGTTGAGCTCGACGAAGAAGGAAGTCCGGGTATCCACGATCGTCGAGCTTGCGCTCTCTTATGCTCGCGCACTTATTTTATAGATGATCGTTTCATAGCGATCCGCCCATACTGCCGAACTTTCATTCTCGGCGTTAATCTCGCGCCCCCCGGTGCGGTAGAGCAGATTCCTTTGATCTTTAATAAACTCGCCTGCCAAGCTCTCCTTTTCAAACCGAACGCGCGCGGGTTCCTCGGACAAATTCACGATGATCAAAAATCGGATGCCTTCATGCTCCCTGACGTACGATAACGCCACTTTTTCCGAGCTGGGCATGAACGTTAGCGTGCCCGCCCAGAACGCCGGCTCGCTCGTGCGAAGATGGATCAGGAACTTATAGTGCTCGAACAGCCTTGCGTCGAACGAAGCCCAGTTGAGCCTGTACGCATCGAATAAGGAAGTCCATGTTTCCAGCGTATTCTCGTTGAATTCCTGTCCCATCATGACGAGCGGAACGCCTTCGAGGGTGAGCAGGATCGATGCAGCAGGCGCCGCATACGCCACGCCCAAGTGCCGCCACGCTCTGGACTGTTCTTTCTCCTCGAGCCAGGTCATTCTTAGCGCGTCTTTAGGAAAGCTGTACTTGTAAGAATGATAGATGGCGCTGAATTCAGCTTGCGTAATCGTCCTGTCGATCATCTGGCGGATCAGGATGCGGGGATTGCCGTCGTAGGTCAGATCGCAGGCTTCAAGATGATGATATTCATCGTAGGATTGGGAGATCAGCGCGAGATCGGCCTTAACTTCCTGCAGCGCCCGCCGGATCTCCACGAGGAAATCATAGGGCGTAATATCCGAGTCATCCAGCCGAATGCCGTCAAAATCGAACGCGGTAATCCAGTATTTCATCGCTTCTATGACGGATCTTCTCATATCGCGATTGCTGAACTGCAGGCCGGCAAAATATTCGCGATGGGGCACATCGTAGTAGATTTCATTTCGTTCGTTGTGCGTGAAGTATTCCGGATGCTTCCCCGTTAGAATATGATCCACGCTGGCGCGATTCACGACCCAGTCCAAAATGACCCGGATGCCGTTCGCATGGGCTTGCCGCATAAAGAGCAATAAATCATCTTTCGTCCCAAACTCGGGGTCGATCGAATAAAAATCTTTTACCGCATAGGGATCGCCGTATTTACCGATTCTGCGTTCCTGCCCCACTTCGTTAAACGGCATCAGCCACAGCGTATTGATCCCCAGCTCCTTCAAATAACCGATCCGATCCGTTAGTCCCCGGAAGCCGCCATTCGTAAACGCGCGGAGATGAAGCTCGTAAATGACCGACCTTTTCATCCATTCGGGACTAGAGCGGGCCGTGAAGTTCTCATACATATAGCCCGGGTCGCGTGCGGAAATCCCATTGGTCCGGATCAGTAAGTCTCCGTTTTCGGTTACCGTAATCGCAGAGTTGTTCTGCCCATCCTCCGATATGCTCGGATTCAACGGGTCAAGCATCCACTTCTCCCCGTCCACTACGAATTTATAGAGATGCCTGCCCGTCGGAATCGCCAATTCAATTTCCCAGCCTGACGAATCTTCCATCCGGTTCATCCAGTTGCGATCGCCGTTCCAATGATTAAACGTGCCCGCTACGGCAACGCGCTCAACGGGCGTATCCGAGTAATAAACAAATCTTACGCCATTGGATCCCTTCGTTGGGGATAGACTCAGCATGATGTGACCTCCGCTAATAGACTCCCTCCTATCGTATCTTTATGAAAATGAGTTTCCAATGTCCGATCCCGATCGATCTTGATGCGATTCTGTCGTGGAACTTCAGTAATTGGGCCGCCTCCCCCCCTTATTTCAACCTTCAGAATATCTTCAGAAAGATCCCAAGCAGGAACTCATTTATTTTTCCTAAACTGATCGTGTCCTCAATCGGGCGAAATGAAGTCGAAAGGAGAACGCGCATGGAACAAATAATGTCATTGGTGAGCCATTACGGCTATGCGGTGCTTTTCTTGGTTTTCTGCCTGGGCCCATTCGGAATTCCGGTGCCCACTGAGGTGACGCTTTTGGCCGCCGGCATCATGACCGCTCACGGGTTGCTGCACCCTCTGTATACGCTCGCTTCCATGGCGATCGGGATGACATCCGCGGTAACCGTCGGGTACGGGGTCGGCAGGCTGGCCAGAAGGTACGGTTTTTTGGACCGATTAAGCCGTTTCAACGGTTACCGGAAAGCGGAGAGATTTTACGTCAAACATAACGGAACGGCCTTATCGATCGGCTATCTCATTCCGCTGGTTCGCTACTTCGTCACGGTTCTGGCCGGCATCAACGGCGTTCCCTTCAAGCGAATGCTCTTCGTCTCCTATCCAAGCGCCATCGTATGGATCGGCACGCTGTATGGCGTTAGCTGCATGTTCGGCCATCGGATCGTTCAAATCTTCCAATGAGGTGCGGCGGAATGTCCAAAAATCATTCGATGCTTTTCTTTAAGAAGTTCGTCCATAATCCGAAATATATCGGAAGCGTCATCCCTAGCTCGCGTTTTTTTAGCCCGTCGCATGGCTGCCGCCGCGGATTGGGGCCACGCCGCGAATATCGTCGAGATCGGATCCGGCACGGGCGCGATTACGCGGGTCATCGCACAATGCGTATCGCCCGGAAGCAACGTCGTCTTGTTTGAAAAAGAGGAGGAGATGGGGGGAGAGGCTTCAGTCGGATTTTCCCCGCTTCATCAGGGAGCGCAATGCGCTCGGATTAGTTTCGCAGCTGCAGAAGCACAATATACGGGAGGTGGATTATATTTTTAGCGGACTGCCCTTTTACAACTTTTCGCCGATCATGCGGCTCCAACTGATTCGGCAATGCCAAGAGGCGCTTAGACCGGGGGGCAAGTTGATTGCCTTTCAGTATTCGCTGCAAATGAAAAAGCTGCTCTCGGAACATTTCGAGATTGAAAGCATCTCTGTCGTGCCCTTGAATTTGCCCCCGGCGTTTGTATATGTTTGTAGAAAAAGGGGAGCGTACGATGAGCGTAATTCTGGTCGTAGACGATGATCCGGAAATTAGAGACGTGATCCACGTCTACTTGCGCAACGAAGGCTACGACGTGCTTGAAGCGGGCGACGGCGCGGACGCGCTTGACGTGCTTGCGGTGCGCACGGTCGACCTGATCGTCTTAGATGTCATGATGCCGCGAATGGACGGGATTAAAGCGTGCATGCGCATTCGGGAACGATATTCCGTCCCGATCATCATGCTCTCCGCGAAGGAGGGAGATCTCGACAAGATTGTGGGACTCACGACGGGCGCGGACGATTATGTGACGAAGCCCTTCAATCCGATGGAGCTCATCGCCCGCGTCAAGGCGCAGCTGCGGCGACAGAAGATGCTTGTCGCCCCTGAAGCCGCGCACGATTGCATAGCCATTCGAGAGTTGATGATCGACACGGCCAAGCACTTTGTATCGATCCGAGGCCAGGAAGCGATGCTGACGCCGCTCGAGTTTTCCATTCTTCATTTGCTCGCGGCTCGTCCGGGGCAAGTATTCAGCGCCGAGGCGATCTACGAAGCCGTGTGGAAAGAGCGAATCGGCTACACGGACAATACGGTCATGGTGCATATCCGGAATTTGCGCGAAAAGCTTGAACTCAATCCGAAAAAACCGGAATACGTCAAGACGGTTTGGGGTGTTGGCTATAAAGTGGATCGTTAAGCCGTTCAAATTAAAGCGGAGCTTGCGGTATTCTTTTCTTGGCGCTATGGTTGCGACCGTTGTGTTATCCTACTTTACCAGCCTGTACACGACTGCGTTCATCGGACAGTTGCTCGATTCGGCCACGCCGCAGGGAAAGCTGGCGTACGTTCCCTTATTAGTCGGCACGTCGCTAACGGTCTTTATCTTGGTTTTTCTTTTGTTTTTCTACCTCCTGACGAGGCGGATCATCAAATACTTTTCGGTTCTTTCGGAGGGGCTTGGTTCCATTTCGCAGGGCAATTTCGACTATAGGGTACCCATTCGCCGGGAAGACGAACTTGGCCATTTGGCGAAAAACATTAATCTGATGGCCGATAAGCTCGCGACGCAAAAAAGGCAAGGAAAAGGAAGCGGAGGAATCCAAAATGAATCTCATTACAGGGGTTTCTCACGATTTGCGCACGCCGCTGACGAGCATGATCGGTTATCTGGATTTACTCCGAAAAAGATCCTACCTGGACGAGAGCGAATACGATCGCTTCGTCAACAATGCCTTCAGCAAAGCGCAGCAGTTGAAAAAGCTGATCGATGACTTGTTCGTTTATACCCGGCTCACCTCCGGGGATATGATATTCGCGAAGCAGCAAGCGGATATGCGGGATCTGCTGCAGCAAGTTCTATTCGAATTCGTGCCCATCGCCGAGGAACATCGTACGGTCGTTCGTTCGGAGATCAAGATTAAAAGGGCCTCTGTCCTAATTGATCCGGAGCAAATCGCTCGAATCCTGGACAACCTCCTCATGAATTCGCTTAAATATTCGACCGAACCAAAAGCAATCGATATTCGCCTCGACTGCGACGAGACCTTTGTTTATTTGACGATTGAGAACGAGGGCGAGCTGATTACCAAAGAGCAGGAAGCTAGACTTTTCGATCGTTTTTATAAGACGGAAAATGCGGAGCTGGATTCGCCTATTCAAGTAGGCGCCGGCTTGGGCCTTGCCATTGCCAGGCAGCTTGCGGAGCGCCAGGGCGGCCGCCTGACGCTTGCGTATGACGGCGGTCATTATGCGTTTACGTTAGCGCTGCCTTTACATACGGAAGCGTGAGGTTTCCGCGTGATTAAGCTTTTTAAACCGGAAAATGATAAAACCGGCGGGAACTGGTACCCGCCGGCTTACGAGCGTCATATTCACTTGGAGAAATAGTGTCCCTGCTCGAGGTCGGGGATAAGCGCCGCATGAACAGGTCGCCATCCCAAAAGCGACTGCGTCTGCGCGCTGGACCGCGGGATGTCGAGCGATGCCAGCATGCCGAGGAAGCCGAAGTGGGCGTCCGCTTCTTGGCGCGAAATGCTGGCAGTCGGCACGTTCAGGTGCTTGCCGATAACGCTTGCGATGTCGCGGAACGGCACGCCCTCGTCGTGCACGCCGTCCAGCCGCGCGCCTGCCGGAGCGGACTCCACCGCCAAGCGGAATAGGGAAGCCGCATCCAGGCGGTGTACCGCCGGCCAACGGTTTGCCCCGTCGCCGACATAGGCGGCCACGCCTTTCTCGCGGGCGATGTCGATCAGTCTCGGCACGAAGCCTTTGTCGCCCTCGCCGTGCACGGTCGGCGCAAGCGACACGATCGATGCCCGTACGCCTTGCGCGTTCAGCGCCAGCGCCGCGTTTTCCGATGCCTCTCCGTTCGCGTGCGCCGTAATGACGAGCGGCTTGCCGGAGCCCTTAAGCGCCTCTCCCATCGCTTCGACGGCACGAAGATCCATGCCGAGCGAACCGGCAAAATCGGAGAAGTCGTGCCTGAACGCCAGGTGGATGACGCCTTCCGCAGCGGCCGCGCCCCGCTGAAGGCTATCCAGATCTTCAAGCGTTCCCTGATGTACCTCGGCCCCCGCCGCCGCAAGCGCTGCGGCGCCGCGATCCGAACGCGTTAGGCCGACGACCTGGTGACCCGCCCGAATCAACTCGCTGACGACGGTCGAACCGATGTACCCCGTAGCTCCCGTGACAAAAATTCGCATGCTGATCTCTCCTTAGGCTTTTGATACTCACGACTTCACTGTAAACTATAGAGTAGACTCTAAGGCAAGCCGTTAATAAGGAGCGTCGCGCATGAAAATTCAGGAACTCGCCGACAGGGTCGGATTATCGGTTCACACCATTCGTTATTACGAGAAGGAAGGGCTATTGGACGAGCGTCACGTCGAGCGGGATAACAACAATTATCGCCACTATGCCGACGAGGCGATCGAACGTCTGAAGCTGGTCAAGAGATTCCAAACCGTCGGCTGTTCGCTCACGGAACTGAAGGAAATCCTGCAGGGTCTGGATACGAACACGACGACCACGCAGCAGGGAATCGACTGGGTCTTATCCAAAATCAAAGAAATCGAGCGCAAGAAGGAAGAATACGATCAAGTGCTGGCCACGCTTAACCGGATGCTGGAATACAAAGTCGCCTTGCAGGACGACCCCGGAAAGAAGCATCGTTGACCCGGGTGATGCTGACCTTCGACGATCAGCCGGAACAGGCCGAGCCGCGGATCGGGAGGTGCCCGCATCCCTTGCTGCAAACAATGGCTGTTACTTCAATTCGAAGGCCATCAAGTCCCTGCCGACCGTGATCGGACCGGCGTAAATATCGGCCATGCCTTCGATGTACGCTTGCTCCGCCGCCGGGTTCGCCTCCGGCGCGGGAATGTGATGCGTCAGCACCAGATGCTTGACGCCCGCCCGCTGCGCGATCTGCGCCGCTTCGAGCGTCGTCGTATGATACTTGGCGGGGTTCGACAGCGCCTTCTCGTGCTGCGGATATCGCGCAATGAGGGCGTCCAGCCAGGGCTTGTTGTACGCCTCGTGAACGAGCAGATCCGCCCCGGCCGCATGTTTCTCCATATTCGCCACCGGTATCGTATCGCCGGAGATCACGACCGTCTTGCCGTTATACTCGAACTTATAGGCAATGGCCGGATAGACCGGGCGATGGTCCACTTCGAAGGCGGTGATCCGGATGCCGTCTTTGTCGTAGACGACGCCCTCGTTGCACTCCGTATACTCGATTCGCGAGCCCGCTTCGTCCGACAGGTTATAGCTGATTCGGAGCTTGACGTCGAACTCGAACGACTCCCGCATTTTGCCGATGATCGCCTTCGTCGTCTCCGGCCCGTACACCTGCATGGGCACCGAGCGGCCTTCAAAGACCCGTTCGGCGGTAATATGCGTCCGCCAGCTCGTGATGAACACGTCGAAAAATCCGCCGTTGTGATCGTAATGGTGATGGGTGAACAAGACGTCGGATATCCGCTGAGGCATGACCCCCCGCCTTGACCAGCTGGTCCACCGCGGCGCCCCCGCAATCGACGAGGAAGGCCTTGTCTCCCGCGAGCACCGCGACGCCGGGCTTCGCTCGCCCGTAGAAGGCGCGGGGAGAACCCGTTCCGAGCAGAACGACGGTCAGATGCGGATGGTAGTCCGGGCGCAGATTGTCCTGCGGCTGAATATACGTTTCTGTCATCGCGATCATCCCTCTCTTCGTTCGTCTATTTGCCTTCCTGCGTCTCCTTCAGCAGCGACAGATCGTACAAGCCGGTCAGATCCAGGCCGTCTGCGCCGACGTCCTTGATATACCCCGCATCGACCGCGACCTGCGCCATGGCCTGCAATGCTTCTTGGTCGATGTTCGTCGTGAGGCTGAGGTGCGATAGCGCGGCCTTGATCAGTTCGGCGTCCAGGCCCTTGCCGGTCAGTTCCTTCAGCTCGTCGCTGACCAGCTTATACGTGTCTTCCGGGTGGCCCTGGATGAATTGGATGGCATCCTCATTGGCGAGCAGGACGGACTTCGCCAGATCCCGATGCGCCTTCAGGAAGCCGTCGCTTGCGACGATGATCGTAAGCGGATAGTTCCCCTTGTTCGGCGGAACCTGATCCCAATCCACGGCGATCTCGCCGATCCCTTCATTCGCGATCTGCGTGCCCCAAGGCTCGGGCAACAGCGCCGCGTCGACCTGGCCCTGCTTCATGGCCGTCAGCGTATCCGCCGGCGCCATCGCGATGATCTGCACCCCGCTCTTGTCCGTCGTCACCTTTAGACCCTGCTCCTGAAGCAGCAGACGGAGCGAGATCTCGTTCGTGCTCCCCTTGGTAGGGACGGCGACCAGCTTGCCCGCCAAGTCCTTGACGCTCGTCACGCCGGCACCCTTCCTCGCCACGAGCACGGCGCCGCCGTTGTTCGCGCCGGACACGATCTTGATGTTCTTGCTCCTGACGTATTGGTTGATGACCGGACTCGGCCCCACATAACCGATATCGATCTCGCCTGTCGCCATCGCGGTCGAGAAGTCGGAGCCGTTGTTGAAGCCCTGTACTTCGACCTTCACGTTCGCGCCAAGACGATCTTGCAGATAGCCCTTTTTGATCGCCACGAAGGCCGGCGCATGGGTCACGTTTTTGAGCAGGCCGATCTTCACCGTGATTGGGTCGGCCGACTTGGAGCCGCCGCTGCTCTCCGAGCCGGAGGAGCCTGATGAGGCTGAGGAACCGGAGGATTCTGAGGAGCCGCAGCCTGACAGCAGGGTTAGCATCAATACGAGGACAAAACTTGAATAAATCGCTTTTTTTAAACATGGTTCATTCTCCTTTTTCAATTTAAGCTTAGGCTTTGGCCGTCTGAAGCCCGTACAGCGTCAAGACCCGGTCCTCGATGCGCTTAAAGACGAGGTGGTCGGAGATCGTGCCGAGAATCGCGATCACGAGCACGATGCAGAGCATGAGCGACGTGTCGCCGAGGCTCCGCCCCTCCTCCAGCAGCTGCCCGAGCCCGACGCCGCGCGCGATGAGCTCGCCGGAGACGAGCGCCCGCCAGGCGAATGCCCAGGCCATGCGCATGCCCGTGATGAGCTGCGGGATCGCCGCGGGGACCATCACCTGATAGAAGAGACGGAGACCGCGGCCCGTCCCGAACATCTGCGCAGACTTCACATAGATCGGCGGGATGTTCTTGATCCCGCTCCGGCTCGCGATCGTCATCGTCCAGGTCGCCCCGATCGTCGTGATGAACACGACGGCGAAGTCGTTCAGCCCGAACCAGATGATCGCAAAGGGCAGCCAGGCAATGCTCGGCACCGTCTGCAGCGCGACGACGACAAAGCCGAACGTCTCGTCCAGCAGCCGGCTCCGGGCGAACAGGACGCCGAGCATGATGCCGATGGCGCACGACAGCCCGAACGCGACGAGGATGCGCCGCAGGCTGCCGAGCGTCGCCTTGAGCAGTTGGCCGTCCGCCATTCCGTCATAGAACGTCCGCATCGTCTGCAGCGCCGACGGGAAGCGCCAGCCCCAGTGCATCGTCCTATATGCCGTCTCCCAGATTATGAGCAGCAGAAGGAGAAAGAGGGCTTTTCTCCAAAGTGTAGTCATCGCCGTATTCCTCCTTCGCCACCTTCTCCAGCTCGGCGGCCAACGTATCCATGATCTGACTCTCGATATGGTGCAGCACGGAGTCGCCGGGCTCCCGCGGCCGCGCCGCCTGTACGCGGAACTCCTTTTTGATCCGGCCCGGCCGGGTGGACATGACGAGTACCCGTTCCGACAGCGTGACCGCTTCCCGGATGTTGTGCGTGATAAACAAGATCGTCTTGCGCGTGTTCAGCCAGATCTGCTCCAGCTCCTTGTGCAGCAGCAGCCTCGTCTGCTCGTCCAGCGCGGCGAACGGCTCGTCCATGAGCAGGATCTCCGGATCCATGACGAGCGCCCGCGCGATCGCCACCCGCTGCTTCATCCCGCCCGACAGCTCGTGGGGATAGCGGTCCGCGAACTTGCCCAGATGGACGGCGCGGATCTGCTCCATGGCCCGCTCGCGGCGCTCCTTTTTCCCGATCCCCTTCTGCTTGAGACCGAACGCGACGTTCTCCAGCACGGTGAGCCAGGGATACAGCGCATGGTCCTGGAACACGACGATCCGGTCGGGCCCGGGAGCCGCGACGGCCTTGCCGTTCGCTTCGACGCGGCCGCGATCCGCCCGTTCCAGTCCCGCCACCAGGTTCAGCAGCGTGGACTTGCCGCAGCCCGAAGGACCGAGGATGGAGACGAACTCTCCCTTCCCGATCTCGAAGCCGATGTCTTCCAATGCCGTGTAGCCGACGCCGCCCCGCTGCGCAAACGTCTTGCTGACGCCTTCTAACCGGATCATGCTCCGCCACCTCCATCGCTTTCTTTTTCGTGTCGTCGTATCGTTAGATGTGCGCTTCGAACGCCTCCGTATCGAAAATGACGACCTGCTTCCTCTCATAGCGGACGATGCCTTCGTCCCGCCATCGGCCGAGCGTCTCGGTCACCGTCTGCCTGCTGCAGCCGATCACATAAGAGATCTCCTCGTGGCTCAGCGGAAGCGTGACGACCGTCTCCTTCCCGGAGCGCACGCCGAGCTGCAGCAAAAGCTGCGCCAGCCGCCACGCCACCGGCCGGGACACGAGCGTCTCCACGTAGCGCTGCGTCTGCAGCAGCCGGCGGGCGTTGGCGACCGTCAGCGCGTAGAGGGCGTCCGGATGCTGCTTGAGCAATTCGATGAAGGAAGAAGCGGGAATCGATAGAATGCGGCTGTCCGTGATGCATCGCGCGTAACGCTGCCGCTTCTCCCCCGTCAGCACCTCTGCCGCGCCGAACACCTCGCCCTTGTGCCGCAGGAACAAAGTGATGCTCTGACCTTCCTGCGCGAACTGCGAGATTTTCACCAGCCCGTCCCGAACGAAGTAGATGTCCTGACTTTCCTCTTCGCTCCTGAAAATAAAGGCGTTCTTCTTCACGTCCCGGGAAGCGCCGAATGTCTCGAAGAGCCCGGCCAGCGCGAGCTGCTCGGCTTCGCCATTATTTGGCATGGCCCCCTCCGAATAGGGGGACATCTTTTCTTGGCGCATGCTCGCCTAGCCCCTCTCTGTCCGCTTATAAATCCTTAGTTTGCTGATCGGTATTTATGATTATATTTCATCGTTTCCTTTAAAAAAAAGTCGGCTGCCCGACAAAATAAGAGACCAAGCTTTGTTTATTTGTAAAAGGGCGGCCGCGTAGAAAACCATGGTCATGAGATTTGTACGTTTATTTTTCTGTCGCAGAGAAAAAAGGTTGTCCCGAGGCCGAAAGGGCCTTGGAGACAACCTTTTGAAGAAAAAGAATAATGAATGAACGGAATTTATACGCTTCTAAACGCCACGGTACCCGCATTTACGCTGCGACTGACGCGCAGGGCTCGCTCCGCCGAATTCAGCGCCCCGCCCCACTGCAGCGTGTAGCGGAATTCGTAAAATCCGCCCAGCGTCGCCTTGAAGTTGGTCTCCCAGTAATTCGTCAGCACCCACGCGTACAAAGTGGGCGCCTCGTCCCGCGCTTGTCCCTGCACCTTGCGCTCGCCGAACGCGAGCGGTCCGGTCTGCATCAGCGGCGTATCCGGCGTCGCGATCGCAAGTCCGCCGGACGGCGACACCAGCGCCAGTCCGTCCTGGATGCAGTAGAAGTCGGTCAGCGTGCCCGGGATCTGGTCGATGCCCGGCCTTACGGCTGCTCCCGCCTTGTCGAACCACAGCTCGCCGCCGTCCTTCCGCAGGAAGGGCAGGGACACGTAGACGTTCTCCGGCTCCCACACGCTCGTCTTGTGCATGCGCACGGAGACGTCGGCGCGCGCCTGATCCTTGTACACCTTCAGGAACAGCGAGTAGTGGCTCATCCCTTCGACCTCGTAGCGCAGCTCCACGACCGCGTACAGCGGGCCGTCCGCGATCGACCTGACGCCGGTCAGCGCGCCCGCGGAGCGCTTGACGTTCATGCCCTTGCGGTTGCGGCCCATGATCCGGCGGACCGTCATCTGGTCGCCGTGCTCGCCTGCGGTCACTTCGTATACGGGCGTGAAGGCGGGATGCGCCTGGTTCGGATCGATGAGCTCCCTGCCCGTCCCCTTGTCGATCCAGGAGACGATGCCCGCTCCGCTCCGCCACGCGATCCGCATATGAGGCGTCTCGATGCCGTTCTCGGTCACGGCCGCTTGATCGGCGGCGCCGGCCAGCGGTACGAGGTCCCGGATATCGTGGATACGGTCCGCGCCGACAAGGCGCGTGCTGCTCGTCGTGCGTCCTGCAGGCTGCCCCGAAGCCTCGCGAATGACGTAGCGCTTCTCTTCCCGCGCGCCGAGCTTGGCCATGATCGCGATCTGGTAACCTCGGCTCACCGTCTCCTGCTGGTGCGGCACGACCTCGCCCGTCTGCTCGTCCGCAACTTCCAAGCCCCGTCTGAAGTAGTCGGCTTCCCAGTTCTCCTCGAGATAGAAATAGGCTGCATCCGTAACCGGGTAATCGAACGAATTGACGACCGTAAACGTGAACGCGCGGCTCGCCCGCAGCAGCACGTCTCCGCGAGCGCGCAGCACGCGATCGAGCGAACGTTGGACCAGGCGGCTCGCATGCGCGGCGTACGCCTCCTTGCGGACGCCCAGCTCCTGCACCATCGGATGCCAAGGTTCGGAGATCGAGGAGTGATAGCCCCACGTATGCTCGGCGTACATGATTAATTGCCGCTGCGCTTCCTCGATCTCTTCTTGCTTGACGCTTAGTCTATCTGGGTCAAGCTTCTTGACGACGGACAACGCGCGCTGCGCGCCGCGGAAGATCTGGGTATGCATGGCGGTGGAGGCGACGCCGTCGGACCACCAATCCGGCCAATCGCCTCTGTAGACCGGGATCGGCGCGTCCTGCTCCTTCACCAGGTCGAAGTAGCGGTTCAGCGTGGTCATCTCGATCTCGATCCGGTCGCCGTGCTTCGCGTTCCACTCCTGGATGAAGCTCATGATGCGGCCGTTCGGCGCGGCGTTGTCGCGCAGCTGGCCCGAGACGTTCACCACCGTGAAGTCGTACGGGTAGTCCTCCTTTTCCAGCTGGGCCAGATACCGGCCGATTCTCGTCTCCGCCAGCTGCCAGTGGTCCTCGGCGATCCCGCGGATCGGCGTCTCGTCCTGGATGGAATAGGAGAACGTGCCGTCCGGATTGAGGCCGAGATCGTTGCCGATCATATAGTGCTCGCCGTTCCACACCAGCAGGCGATCGCCCTTGGGCGTCTCCCAGTAGAACGGGAACTGCTTGCGCCCGATCGCGAACATGCCGTGATGCGTATGAATGCAGCTCAGCAGATGCTCGATGCCAGCGTCCGCCAGCGCTTGCGAGTAGCCCCAGCTATAGCCGTTGATGTCCGCCGTCATCGCCGAGCGTACGCGCAGGCCGTGCGACGCCGCGAATTTGCCGGCCCGGCCGGCCATGTCGGCGAGGAGCTCGTAGCCGGCCAGCTCCGTCATGTTCAAATAAGTGCCGGACAGCTCGATATCGCCTCTGCGGAGCGCCTGCACGAAGCGTTCTTTTTCCAAGTCCTCGGCCTCTTCAAGGAACCGCTCGACGGCCCAGAACGCCTCGCAGGTCCACTTGAAGCCCTTCCACTCGGGATGCTCTGCCGTATGGGAGGCTTCGCTGATCTCAAGCGCCTGCCGGATAAAGTCGACCTGGTACTGCTCGATTTTTTCCTGTCTTTCCGTGTATCCGATGTCCGTGTGCGAATGGTGGATCACGTATAACTTCCACTTTCTCTTAATGCTTGGCATCAACGTTCTCCCCCGTCAAGAAAGTCGTTTCCGTCATAAATCTGTATATGCCAAGCAGCGTGCTGGTCAACGTGTCGCGGCCGACCCGGACTACCCCGTGCGTACCGGACTCCGCGAGCTTCTGCCGGAAGGCCGGCGCGAACAGATGCGCGCTCTTGGAGATCTGCCCGCCGAGCACGATCGATTCCGGCCGGTATCGAAGGAGCGGCTGCGCCAGTATCTCCGCCATTCGCTCGCCGAAGCGATGAAAGAGACGCAGCGCCGCGGCGTCCCCCCCGTCCGCCAGCAAGGCCAGATCCCGTACGTCCAAGCGGGCGTCCTCGAAGCCGAACCGCGGAGCGAGTTGCAGAACGCCTCTCCGCGAAATATAGTCGTCGGCCATGCTGTTCTTGTAGGGCGTCGCGTACAGCCAGCCGTCGCTAGGCACGTCCGCGCGCGTCTTCACGAGACGCCCCGACTCCAGGAAGCACGAGCCGAGACCCGTGCCGATCGTCAGGCAGACGACGCGCCCCGCCCCCCTCCGCGGCCCCGCCGGGACCCGTCTCGCCAAGACCGAACAGCGCGGCGTCGTTCTCGAACGCGATGCGAAAATGCGGCGCCAGCCGGGTGCCCGTCCGCTCGTCGGCCCGCAGCGCCTCTTCGAGCAGGCCGCCCACGGGCAGGCCGTACAGCGCGTCGAACTTGCCCAGCCCCCGGATGCGGCTGACGCCCGCTTCGTAATCGAACGGTCCGGGAAAAGCAAGGCCCAGTCCGTCCACGCGGGCATCCGTCCCCCACTTGCGCAGGATGTCCGCGACGATGGCCGCGAAATGCCCGATCGTATCCCCCGCCGCCAGGCCGGCGCCGGATTCGTAATGTCCGACGCTCGCTTCGATTATTTTCCCGCCCACGACGGCCCCCGCCTTAATCTGCGTGCCGCCGACATCCAGCGCGATCACCACGGACGATGTCATGCCCTGTTCCCCCCTATGCCCGGACATAAGCCTTGATCGTGCCTACCGTCTTGCCTTCGCTGGCGCCGCTCGGCCGAATCGTATAAGCGGGGACCGATGCCGGGACGATAAACGTCTCGGCGTAGCGAACGACGAACGGCTCGAAAACGCCGTCCGGGCTCTCTACGGTCGCCTCCTCCCCTTCGATCAGGTTGAGCATGTGCACGCTGCCGTTGCTCTCGTGCAGGACCGGCTCCGAGAACCAGTGACGCCGCGTCTCGATGAACTCGAGCTCGTGCAGTCCCGTGCGCTCCTCGCGCCAGCCCTTCCCCCTCCGCGACCGGCTCGATGACGTTGACGCACTGCGCCTCCGTCCACTTCGTCGTCCGGTCCCAGCGAATGACCCGCTCGCCGTGATCGATATGCACAGGGCGCGGCTTGCCGTCCAGTCCCAGCCGGTCCCAATCCCATAGCTTGAACGTGAAGATGTACGGCGTCGCGCTGATCTCCAGCACCATGCAGCCCGCGGCCGAGCAATGCACGGTGCCGGCCGGGATCAGAAAATGATCGTGCTTTTTGGCCGGGAACGTATTCGTATACTTCTCCGCCGGGAACGTATAACCGCCTTCTTGCGCCTTGCGCAGATCGGACATCATCTCGTCCGGCGCGACGCCGTCGCGCAGTCCCAGATACACTTCGGCACCGGGCGCGGCATCCAGAATATAGTAGCTCTCGTCCTGCGTGTAGGCCATGCCGAACTGCTCGCGGATGTACTCCGCAGTCGGGTGCACTTGCAGGCTCAGATTCTGGCCGCCGATCGTGTCCAGGAAGTCGAAGCGAATCGGGAACTCGGCGCCGAATCTCGCGTACACCTTCTCGCCAAGCAGCTCGATCGAGCGGAAAAACACCAGGTTGATCGCCGGCAGCTCGAGTCGATGCGGGCCGTAGCGCAGGTAAAGGCTGTTCTCCTCCGGCACGCCGTCGAAGCCCCAGGCATACGGATGGTCAGCCTTGGGCAGGTCGATATGCGCTTCCAGCCATTCGCCTCCCCATACGCCGGGATCGAAGTAGGGCACCAGCCGGAACGGCCGCTTCGCCGCCTGGGCCAGGCCGTCGAACAACGCTTCGCGGGTCGCCATGACGGGCGACGCCTTGGCGTTGGTATCCAGGTAATAGTCGATCGAGCCGAGCAGCCGCTTCTTCAGCCGGTCGGCCATGCGCCATTCGAAAAAAAAGCCCCGCTTGTACAGGCGAAGAATGTCGCGCTCGCTGCGTTCCGCCCGCCAGTTGCCCAGCTCTCCGGAACGGTACCGCTGCTGGATCTCCCAACGCGCCAAGTCGGCATAGACGAGCAAATCCCCGCGCGCGACGAGCGATGCCCCGAAGCCGATGATCAGGACGACGCCCTCCCGGACCGCGTCGATCCGCTCGCGCAGCGCGGCGATCCGCGCCTGATCGTAGAACTCTTCCGCCTGAAAAGGCGCCATAAAGCCGAATACGCGGTCATCCGTCATGTAGCGCCCGACGATGCGGTCGACCTCCGCGGGAGGCAGCGCCGCTTCTTCGGCGCGGACGACCGTCAAGGCGCCGAGCGTCCGCTCGCAGCCCGCGACGACCTCCTCCTGCCGGACGCCGGGATAGCATTCCAGGACGACGACGGCTTTGCGCCCGCCCAGGCGTTCGATGGCGGAGCCGAGCTCGGCCGCGATCGCTTCGTAGCCCGCCCATACCTCGTCTTCCCGTCCCTTAATCGCGATGAAGGGCTCTTTGTCGTAGCGTGGTGGCATGATCGTACAGCTCCTTTGCGTGATCTGATCACATATTATCAGATATTATCACAAATGAACACATCAAACGATCAATTTTATGTGCGATATTGTTAGATTTTCGCTAAACGATATGAAGCTCCACGCCGCTGCTCTCGATGAGCTCGCGGTCTTCACGGGAAATGCCCGCGTCGGTGACGAAGACGTCGATATCCTTCAGGACGGCGACCGGCGCGAAAAACCGCTTGCCGATCTTCGAGGAATCGAGCAGCATGACCACGCGCCGCGCCGCGCGGATCATCGCGATCTTGACCTGCGTGTCCATCAGGTTCGGATCGGTGAAGCCGATCTCCGGCGTATAGCCGAGCGCGGACAGGAACAGCGTATCGGCCTGATACCGCGAAAAAAATTCCTCCGCCAAAGGGCCGACGAACGTGCCCGACTTTTCCCGGAGAATGCCGCCGCAGACGATCGCGCTTCGCCGGTCGCCGGCATGCGGCCGAAACCGGTTCAGCGTATCCAGGCCGTTGGTCAGCAGGGTCAGCTCGTTCATCTGTCCGAGGAGATCGACCATAGGGGACACCGTCGTGCCGTTCTCTATGGCCACGATATCGCCGTCGCTCACGAACCTTTGCGCGGCATAAGCCGCCAGGCGTTCCTTGACGTCCCGATTGTGGGCCTGCTTGTCCGTAAGCGCCGGCTCGTCCTGTCCCGGCGCGTCTTGGCCCTGTCCGTCCTGTCCCGGCTCCGCTCTCGTCCCCAGGTAGACGGCGCCGCCGTGGGAGCGGCGGATCAGGTTCTCCTGCTCCAGCGCGTTCAGATCCCGGCGGACGGTCATCTCGGACACGCCGAAGCGATCGCTCAACTCCCGCATGGTGGCCACGCCTTTGTCGGCCAAATAATCGATCAACAATTGCTTCCTTTGCAATGGCAGCATCGCCGCACCTCGTCATTTTTTTCTCATTCTATCATAAATGAACATCGTAATCTCAGCCTTAGGCGCAAAATTAGGGCACCCTGAAGGGCGCCCTGAGTTCTGTTTACTGCATTCGATAAAAGCGAAGAGGCATACAAGAGGTCTTGGACGCGCTGGCGGTTCCGTCGGCGCATACGTACATTTTCGAACGCGGATACGTTTCTTTCGGACGCTATGCGGATTGGATGAAACCGCCACCTTAGAGCGGAGTAACACGGAAAAACCGTGCAACTCCGCAGAAACCGCCACCTGGGAGCGATTAACGCGGAAAAACCGTGCAACTCCGTAGACCCCGCAGCCTGGGAGCGGAATGACTCGAAAAAAATCGTGCCATTCCATGCCGATAAGCGCCAATGGACACTAACGACGCCTCTTCGAGGTAGCGTCAAGAAGTTTGTGTAAGTAAGGCATCTCATCCATCGTGCGTATACGGTCATCGTGAACCTGGGGAGCACAGCCCATGCGAAGGCGCGTGAGGCTAATGTGCTTTAGGTGGTTCCCCGGCAGCGTATCGTTCCTCAAACATCGGAGACCGGGATCGTCACGCTCACCCGCGTCCACCGGCCAGGCTCGCTCGCGACTTCGACTCCGTACCGGCTGCCGTACTGCACCTGAATCCGCTGGTGAACGTTGCGAAGCCCGTAGCCGCGGGACTGCTTGACGAGCACCTCCTCCGCGACGCCGGCGGGCATGCCCGGCCCGTTGTCCTCCACCGTGAATACGAGCGTCTCTTCGTCTTCCTCGATGCTTCCGCAGATTCGCAGCATGCCTCTTCCCTCGCGCTTCTGGTCGATGCCGTGCTCGATGGCGTTCTCCACGATCGGCTGAAGGACGAGCTTGATCATCCGCTGCTCCAGCAGGGCGTCGTCCACCTCGTATTCGACGTCGAAGTTGTAGTCGTGCATGATGAGCTGCATCTCGAGGTATGACTTCGTGTTCAGCAGCTCGTCCTTGATCAGGATCAGGTCGTTGCCCTGGTTAAGCGTCGTCCGGTAGAAGGTCGAGAGGATGCCCGCGACCCGGCTGATGTCCTCGGCGCCCGCGTCGATGGCTTTCCAGTTGATGACCGACAGCGAGTTGTACAGAAAATGCGGATTGATCTGGGCCTGAAGCGCCCTCAGCTCCGCCTCCCGCTGAACGATCTTGCTCTTGTAGCTTTCTTCGATCAACTGGTTGATGCTGGCCAGCATCTTGCCGAACCGCGATTCGAGCTCTCCGATCTCGTCGCCTCCGTGGACCTTGAGACTGATCGTCAGCGTCCCTTCCTCGACCAGCTTCATCTTGTGGTTCAGGCGCTGGATCCGGCGGACGAACACGCGGGAAAAAATCCAGCCGACGAGCAGAAGGACAACGATGCAGAGTCCTTCGATGATGAGCGTCGCCCGGAGAATCTTCCAGGGGCTGATCGTGAGCGCGTCGTCGGGAACCATCAGGGACAGCGACCAGTTGGACGCTCTCAGTTCGCGATGCAGCCAGAGATATTCCGGATGGTCGTCGGCCGCGCCCTGCAGCCGCCGCTCGACGAGGGCCGCGGCGTCCCCCATCCGCCCCGAAGCCGGCCCGCTCGCGTATACGACCTTGCCGCGACTGTCGGCGATGACCGCCGCGGCTTCCGGCAGATCGGGCAGATTCAGCGAGTCTTGCAGGAATTCCGGGACAAGCTCCACGTAGACGAGGTTTTTCTTGTCGTAGTTGATGTCGCCGAAGATGCGCCTGACGCCGAACACCTTTCCGTTTTCGATATACCAGCGCGTGTCGATCGTCTCCATCGCTTCCTTGTACCAGTAGGCGTGCTCCACGGCAGAGATCGGCATGATCGAGTTGAAGCGTTCGGTCACGTTGTTCTCGGTGTAGATGACGATCCGCTGAATGTCGCTGTTGAGCGAGGTCGTCGTATTGATAAGCGGGTCTACGATCTCCTTCAGATCGAGGTACATCGTATAGTAGCTCTTGTATTCTTCGTTAAAAATGTGGGAGAAGTTTGGATTGTAGCTGATAAGCTCGATCGCCGCGTCGAAGCGCTGCAGCTTGTAGCTCAGGCTGTCGTCGATCTTGCCCAGATTGTCCTGCAGCACGACGTTCGCCTGCTTCAGCTGCACTTCTTTGGACTGCTGATAGGAATAAACGCCGAGAATCGAGAGCGGGATCAAAGTGACGGCGAGATAGGAGATGAACAGCTTATGTCTGAGTTTGATCGATTTTCCCCACTTCGCTAGCAACGGTCGATCCGCCCTTCCCGCTCTTATGGTCTCTTCATCTTACTCCTTCACCGCGCCCAGCACGATGCCGCTCACGAAATATTTTTGGAGAAAAGGATAGATCAACAGAATCGGCACCATGGAAACCATGACCTTCGCCGAGTTCAGCAGTTGGCTGGACATGTTGGTCAGCCGCTTGATCTCCTCGGGATCGGTCGTATTCATGATCGAGTTCACGCTGATGATCAGCTGCTGGATGTAGGTCTGCAGCGGCCAATGCTCCTTGTGCTGCATCAGGATCATGCCGTCGAAGAAGGCGTTCCAGTGGCCGACGATCGAGAACAAGGTGACCGTCGCGAGCGCCGGCAGCGAGATCGGAACGAAAATGACGGACAGCGTTTTCCAGGGACCCGCCCCGTCCATGTTGGCCGCCTCTTCAAGCTCCTTCGGAATGCCCTTGAAGAAGTTCATCAGCAGGATGACGTTGAACACGGGCACCGCCGTGGGCAGCACGAGCGCCCAGATCGAATCCAGCAGGCCGAGCGAATAGATCGTCATGTACCACGGGATCAAGCCGCCGTTAAAAAGCATGCAGAAGATGACGAACCACATGTAGACGTTCCGGCCGGGAAACAGCTTGGCGGTTCTGGACAGCGGGTAAGCCATCAGCACCGTGATCACGAAGTTGATCGCGCCTCCCAGCAGCACCCGTTCGATCGATACGCCGAAGGAAATGAAAAAATTGCGGTCCCGCATGATGGATTCGTAAGCGCTCAGATTAAATTCGACCGGCCAGAAAAAAACCTGGCCGGCCATCGCCGGAATTTTGCCGCTGAACGAGATGGCCAGCGTATTGAGAATCGGCGCGATGGAAAAAAAGGCGATCAGGCTCAAGATCAGATAGATCGTCCAGTCGACGGCACGGCTGCTTCCGCGTATCATGAATCGTCACTCCTGTCAGAAGATGCGGTAGTTGGCAAAACGGGCGGCGAGCAAGTAAGAGACGGCGATCAGGAGGAAGCTGACGATCGACTTCAGCAAGCCGACGGCGGTAGCGAGGCCGTATTGAATCTCCAGCAAGCCCGCGCGATAGACGTAGGTATCGATGATGTCGCCGGACTGGTAGACGACGGGATTGTACAGGTTCAAAATCTGCTCGAAGCCGGCGTTCAGCACGTTGCCCAGACTGAGCGTCGCCAGCAGGATGATCGTGGGGAGCAAGCCGGGTATGGTGATGTGAAGCAGCCGCTGAAAGCGGTTGGCGCCGTCGATCGCGGCAGCCTCGTACAGGCTCGCGTTGATCGAGGTCAGCGCGGCAATATAAATAATGGTGTTGAAGCCGAATTCCTTCCAGACGTCGCTCGCCACCAGAATGACCCGAAACCAGGAATTGCTCTGCAGGAACATGATCTCTTGGCCGCCGAACCACTGGACGATCTGATTGACGATGCCTTCCAGGCTCAGCAGATTGACCAGAATGCCGGATAGAATGACCCAGGACATAAAGTGAGGCAAATAAACGATCGTCTGGACGATTCGCTTGAACTTCATGTTCATGACTTCGTGCAGCATCAGCGCGAATACGAACGGAACGGCCATGCCGGCCACGATCTTTAAGGACGCGATGGACAGCGTGTTGACGAAAATCGTGCGGCTGTCCGGCAAGTCGAACATGTACTGGAAATTTTCCCAGCCGACCCAATCCGAGCGGAAGATGCCGAGCGTCGGCTGGAAATCCTGGAAGGCGATGACGATGCCGAGCATGGGGATGACGCTGAATACGAGCAGGAGAGCGATGCCGGGCAGCAGCATGAAATGGTAGTGTCGGATAAACGATCGGTTATTCATTGCATCTCCACCTATGCGCTAGATTCGATTCAAAAAGAAGGGGCTGACCTGACTTGCCGGGCAGCCCCTGATCACGTTTAGCGAGCGCGATTACTTTGCCTGAAGCGCCTCCTTGATCTCCTTGGCGACTTCGTTGCCGCCGATGGACTTCCACGTGGAGACGAAGCTGTCGAATTCGTCCAGCGGCGACGTGCCGGTGATGATCTTCAGGAACGTCTCGTTCTCCAGCTTATCCAGGTTGGCGCCGCGCTTGAGCATCGTCTCGGTCTTGCCGTAGTACGCGGGCTCCACCTTGTTCAGTTCCTTGGCGCCGGTGACGGCCGCCGCTGTATAGAAAGCCAGCGAATCGGCGTAAGCCGCCATGTCCTGCTTCGGATTCTCCTGGTTCTTCAGCACCGACTCGACGCGGGGCAGGATGCGCGCCGGCAGGCCGGTCTTGTCCTTGTCCTGTACGACCTTGTCATAGATCGGCACGTCCCGCGCCAGCGAATCCTGGAAGTCCAGCTGCAGGTTCAGCGGATAGTTCAGCCAGCCTACGCCGAGGCCTTTATAAAGCTCTTGCGAGGCAGGGTCGATCAGGCGGATGCCTTCATATTCTACGTTCAAGATTTTGATCGCGGCCTCGGGGTTCTTCGCCTGCTTCTTGACGACCAGGAACGAGCCCGAAGGGACCGACGGCACGATATTGCGCTTGCCGGCGTCGTCGAGCGGCACCGCGAGCGGCACCCAGTCCGCCTTCGGATTCGCCTTGACCGCGTCGGACATCGCCCAGCCGGCGAACCATGGCGCGAACAGGATGCCCGCGCGGCCGCTGGATACGAGACCGGCGTTGTCCTCCCATTTCCGCGTCAGGAACTCCTTGTCGATCAGGCCTTGCGCGTACATCTCCCGCAGCACGCCGAGCGCCTGCTTCGTCTCCGGCGTCGTGGAGCCGTACACGACATTGCCGTCGGCATCCTGGAACCAGCTCTTCGGGTAGCTATGGTAGGCGTTGAAGATCGGATCGAAGGTGAAGAAGCCGCCGTCGGTCACGATCGACGTGTCGCCGAGCAGACCGACCGTATCCGCCTGGCCGTTGCCGTCCGGGTCCTTCTGGACGAACGCCTGAATGATGGACTTGAGGTCGTCCACGGTCTTCGGCAGTTCCAGGTTCAGATGCTCGAGCCAGTCCTTGCGCATCCAGAGCAGCTGGAAGTTGCCGTCGATATTCGTGTTGGGCAGCGCGTAGAGCTTGCCGCCGATCCGCCCGGTGTTCAGCACGCGGTCGCCGGTATAAGAGCCGTAGTACTCTTTGATGAGCGGCGACGCGTACTTATCGTAGATGTCGGTCAGATCCGCCAGCATGCCCGCCTTGGCCATCCGTTGGAACTGCTGCTCGTCGACGACCATGATGTCCGGGATGTTGTTGCTCGCGATGGCCAGGGTCACCTTTTGATTGTAGGCATCGAGATCCTCGACCGAAAAATCGTATTTGATCTTCACGTTGAGACGATCCTCGACGTACTTCAAATATTGATTGCTCTCCAGCGTATCGCCGGAAGGCAGGTTGTTGCCGGATACGCCCTGTCTGCCCAGCGACACCGTGACCGTCTCGTCGTACTTGCCGAACGAAGCGTCTTCGGATGCGCCGGCGCCGGATGCGGCTGCCTGCTGCGAGGCGCTTGACGACGCGCTTGGCGAAGCGCTTGCGGCGCCCTTGCCGCCGTCGCCGCCATTGTTGCCGCCGCCGTTGCTGCAAGCCGTCATGCCCAGCACCAGCGTCGAGCAGAGCAAGAGGGTCGATTTTTTTGTATGCATGCCCCTACCTCCATCGAATGAACTTGTTTGCCTATTCATCATAGCAGTATCGTGAAAACGCCTTCCATCTCACAAATTTATGATTTGAACAGGTTTTTTTACGGAGTTGCCTCCCTGTATTTGGCCGGGGTCACGCCGTAATATTGCCGGAAAGACTGGATGAAATAGTTGGAGCTTCGGTACCCCAGCATGCGGCAAATGTCCACGATCTTGATGTTCGTATCCTGCAGCAGCTCGGCTGCCTTCTCCATCCGCACCTGCGTGATGTATCGGATCAGGCTTTGCCCGGTCTCCTTCTTGAACAGGTAGCTCAAGTAGCTCGGCGTCAGATACACCTGGTTCGCCAGGCCTTCCAGGGAGAGGTCCTGGTCGTAATTTTCCCCGACGAGCTGCTTGATCTGTTCGATGATCTTGTTCGCGGATTCGGCTTTGGCCCCGGAGACGGAGCCCGCTTCGACGAGATCGAAAATGTCGAACATGACCTGTTTCAGGTCGTGCAGGGAAGCGCAGCGGGATATTTTGTCCAGGTACTCGTTCATGACGGGCAGGCGGCTCTTGTGCTCCTTCGCCAAAGCCTTGGACAAAATCTCCGAGCAGAGGAATTTGGTATAGAGCGACGACAACTGCCCTTTCGTTTTCAAATAAGAAAACAGCAGCTCGATCCCGTATTTGGCCCCCTGCAAATCCTGGTACGACAGGCACTGGTACAGCTTGTCCACCAACGCGTTCAATTCGGTCTCGTTGAAGGGGGGCTTCGGAGAATTGCGCTTCGGAAAACAGGATCTGCCTGTCGTCCATAAAAAAAACGGTATTCCAGCAGCCGCTCGATGCTGCCGTAGGCTTCGTGCACATGCTCCCAGCCGTCGGCGGCCGCGCCGACGACGATGCTCACCTTCTGGCCGAAGCGTTCGAAGGCCTCGAGGGCGATCGTCTCGGCCAGCAGCCGGAGCGCCTCTATGGACAGCGGGACCGGGCGGCGGACGAAGACGAGGCTCTGGCTTTCGTTCACGTTCAAATAATCGAACGCTTCGGTCACGCACGCCTGAAGCATCGCGACAAACGCGTCGTTATGCATATCGAAAAAATGGTTCGGGCATTCCACGAGCAGCAGATGAATCGCTTCCGGCGTCCCGGAAGCGCCCCGCGAAGGAGGGGATGCGGGAAGCCTGCCGCTTCGCGGCGCGTTGATCGCGTCAAGCAGCATTTTTTCCCGCTCGTAGGCAATTCCGCGTTCGTAGCCCTCCAGCAGCTGCAGCTCGCGCATGCGGCCCGCCTCTTTTTCCTCGCAGGCGGCGATCGCCTCGCGCATCGCGGAGAGAAACTCCGGCACTTGAATCGGCTTGAGCAGATAGTTCGCTACGTTCGTGCGAAGCGCCCGCCTGGCATATTCGAACTCATTGAAAGCGCTGTAAATAATGATTTCGATGTCCGGCTTCTCTTCCCTGATTTTCTCCGACAGCTCCAAGCCGTCCATGAACGGCATCTTAATATCCGTGAGCACGATATCGACCGGTTCGTTCCGCACGATATCGAGAGCCTTCTCCCCATTCTCCGCCGTCACCGTCTCGAGCTCCAGCTTGCAGCTGCGAACCAGGTTCCGCAGGCCCTCTCTCTCGATCCGTTCGTCGTCCACGATTAACAGGCGTCGCATGCGATTCGCTCCTTCCCGGCGGCATAAGCACAAAAAGGGCTTCTCTCCGCAGAGAGACGCCGCCCTTCTCATGATATCAAAAATTATACGCTTCTAAACGCCACGGTACCCGCATTTACGCTGCGATTGACGCGCAGGGCTCGCTCCGCCGAATTCAGCGCCCCGCCCCACTGCAGCGTGTAGCGGAATTCGTAAAATCCGCCCAGCGTCGCCTTGAAGTTGGTCTCCCAGTAATTCGTCAGCACCCACGCGTACAAAGTGGGCGCCTCGTCCCGCGCTTGTCCCTGCACCTTGCGCTCGCCGAACGCGAGCGGTCCGGTCTGCATCAGCGGCGTATCCGGCGTCGCGATCGCAAGTCCGCCGGACGGCGACACCAGCGCCAGTCCGTCCTGGATGCAGTAGAAGTCGGTCAGCGTGCCCGGGATCTGGTCGATGCCCGGCCTTACGGCTGCTCCCGCCTTGTCGAACCACAGCTCGCCGCCGTCCTTCCGCAGGAAGGGCAGGGACACGTAGACGTTCTCCGGCTCCCACACGCTCGTCTTGTGCATGCGCACGGAGACGTCGGCGCGCGCCTGATCCTTGTACACCTTCAGGAACAGCGAGTAGTGGCTCATCCCTTCGACCTCGTAGCGCAGCTCCACGATCGCGTACAGCGGGCCGTCCGCGATCGACCTGACGCCGGTCAGCGTGCCCGCGGAGCGCTTGACGTTCATGCCCTTGCGGTTGCGGCCCATGATCCGGCGGACCGTCATCTGGTCGCCGTGCTCGCCTGCGGTCACTTCGTATACGGGCGTGAAGGCGGGATGCGCCTGGTTCGGATCGATGAGCTCCCTGCCCGTCCCCTTGTCGATCCAGGAGACGATTCCCGCTCCGCTTCGCCACGCGATCCGCATATGAGGCGTCTCGATGCCGTTCTCGGTCGCGGCCGCTTGATCGGCGCTACCGGCCAGCGGTACCATATCCTGAATATCGTGTATCCGGTCCGCACCGACGAGGCGCGTGCTGCTCGTCGTGCGCCCTTGGGGCTGCGCCGAAGCCTCGCGAATGACGTAGCGCTTCTCTTCCCGCGCGCCGAGCTTGGCCATGATCGCGATCTGGTAGCCCCGGCTCACTTTTTCCTGCTGATGCGGCACGAGCTCGCCCGTTTGTTCCTCAATCACTTCCAGGCCGTTTCTATAATAGTCGGCTTCCCACTGCTCTTCCAGGTAGAAATATGCCAAATCCTCGATCGGCTCGTCGAACGGGTTGACGACTTGATAGGTGAACGCGCGGCCCGCCCGCAGCAGCACGTCCCCGCGATCCCGCAGCACGCGGTCGAGCGAACGCTGGACCAGGCGGCTCGCATTGGCCGCATACGCCTCCTTGCGGACGCCCAGCTCCTGCACCATCGGGTGCCACGGCTCGGAGATCGAGGAGTGATAGCCCCACGTATGCTCGGCGTACATGATTAATTGCCGCTGCGCTTCCTCGATCTCTTCTTGCTTGACGCTTAGTCTATCTGGGTCAAGCTTCTTGACGACGGACAACGCGCGCTGCGCGCCGCGGAAGATCTGGGTATGCATGGCGGTGGAGGCGACGCCGTCGGACCACCAATCCGGCCAATCGCCTCTGTAGACCGGGATCGGCGCGTCCTGCTCCTTCACCAGGTCGAAGTAGCGGTTCAGCGTCGTCATCTCGATCTCGATCCGGTCGCCGTGCTTCGCGTTCCACTCCTGGATGAAGCTCATGATGCGGCCGTTCGGCGCGGCGTTGTCGCGCAGCAGGCCCATGACGTTGACCAGCGCGAAGTCGTACGGGTAGTCCTCCTTCTCCAGTTGGGCCAAATACCGGGCGATCCTCGTCTCCGCGATCTTCCAGTGGTCCTCCGCGATTCCCCAGATCGGCGTCTCGTCCCGGACGGAATAGGAGAGCGTCCCGTCGGGGTTGATCCCCAGGTCATTGCCCATCATATAGTGCTCGCCGCTCCACACGAGCAGGCGGTCGCCCTTGGGCGTCTCCCAGTAGAAAGGGAACTGCTTGCGCCCGATCGCGAACATGCCGTGGTGCGTATGGATGCAGCTCAGCAGATGCTCGATGCCGGCGTCCGCCATCGCTTGCGAGTAGCCCCAGCTATAGCCGTTGATGTCCGCCGTCATCGCGGACCGGACGCGCAGGCCGAGCGGCTCGGCGAACTTGCCGGCTCTCGCGACCATGTCCGAGAGGAGCTCGTAGCCGATCAGCTCCGTCATGTTCAAGTACGTGCCGGACAGCTCGATATCGCCCCTGCGCAGGGCATTCGCGAAGCGGTCCTTTTCCCCATCCGTCGCCTCTTCGAGGAATTTCTCGACGGCCCAGAACGTCTCGCAGGTCCACTTGAAGCCCTTCCACTCGGGATGCTCGGCCGTATGGGAGGCTTCGCTGACGGCGAGCGCCTGCCGGATAAAGTCCACGTGATACTGCTCGATTTTTTCCTGTCTTTCCGTATAGCCGATGTCCGTATGCGAATGGTGAATGACGTATATTTTCCACTTTCTCGTCGCGCTTTGCATGCGTTCTCCCCTAACGTATCCTGTCTTGCGACCAGTATAGCCTCGTGAGGAACGGGCGGGAAAGTTCACATTTTTGCGATTCATATCACATTTTTTCGCTATCCGCGGCTGACGGAGGAAAAGGATCGAATGGAGAGCAAGCCGATAAGCGCAAGCGCTTCGCGGACCCAAAGGCATTTACGTTTTCTTCCCTAGCACGAACCTTCGTTTTCGATCTTATCCTTGCACTCCGACCAACTCAGGCATTTGCAGCTTAATCCGCTGTCCAGGATCCGGATCATCGAGTTGAGCTGTTTTTTGCGAGCTTCGAGCTCGTCGCGTTTTTGCTTGGCCATCTGCTCCCACCGGTCAGATAGCGAATCGCCCGGCCCGAAGCCCTCTAGCAAGATCGACATTTCCTGAATGCTAAATCCCGTTTGCTGCGCGACTTTTATAAAGTTGATGCGATCTAATAGACTTTCGTCATAGCGGCGTTGGCCGCTTTTACGCGCTGGAGCAGGAAGCAGCCCCACGGATTCATAGTAACGCAGCGTAGATGCGCTGGTCTTGGACAATTCGGCCAGTTGACCGATGCTCAGTTCAGCAGCCATGACTCCAACTCCCTTGACTTAAAGTTAACTTTAAGTTTTATGATTAGCATCATAACTTACCTTGGAGGGTGATGTATATGAAGAACGGGAGTTGGCTTGCCGGTCTTGGACTCATAGGGGCATGCGCTTTGTGCTGCGCCTTGCCGCTGATTGGAGGCTTAGCGGCTCTAGGAGTTTCCTCCTTCTTTTTAAGCCCCTTCGTCCTTGCGGGCCTCGCGGTCCTACTCATAGCAGCGGGCGTCGTGATCTATCAAAGGAGAAAAGCGATCGGCTCCTCTTGTATGAATACAGGATGTCATTGCAATTCCTGCAGCACGAGAGGAGCGTGAACGCGATAAAAATAGAACTGCCTATCGCTTGCAGTCATTCCGTTTTTACGAAGGAGCAGCGCACGGCTTATAAAAGAATTTGGGAAGCGCTGGAGACAAGAAGGATCCGGATTTCCGAGCTGGAAAACGGCCTTCAACATCAGTTTCCCGGAGATGCGGAAACGCTGCGGCTCGTCAATGAATGGGTAAGCATGGAGCGGATCTGCTGTCCGTTCTTAACCTTTTCAGTCATCGCAAGCCATGAAGAAAAACCGGTCCTGCTGCAACTGACCGGAAATGAGGAAGTGAAGTCCTTTTTTAAAAGAGAGCATTCAAGCAAGCATAGCGAGCATCACGAGCGGGCTGGATCGCTAAATCCCTCCGTGAACGGCAAGTACAGGGCCATCCTTAAAGATGGCCCCGCATCGTCTCTAGTTGGATCCCCGTTGCCAGGCAACAGTTCAGAACATCGGCTTAACGACCATCAGCACGGTTACGGCCAGGCTCAGCAGTTGGGCAGTCGTCTCCCAGGGAACGAGCTTCCGCATCGCTAGCCCGGCCTCGGCGGATAATTCTTGACCTTGGCTTTCCGACGCGATTCGAGCGATCCGTTTGACGCGCGGTTCGATCAGTCCGCCGATCGTGACGGCCAAGCTCAGCGACAATAGGATGGAGAGGTTCAGCCACATCTGAGAGAATCCCACCTCGGCATTAACCATAAGCCAAATACCGGTCAGCACGAGTACCGCGGCGCCGATTTTAGAAATCCAGGCAACCGTAGTCGTCGCATCGAAAACAAAGCGAAGCTGGGCGGCGTTTTTAGCCGATCTGCGGATGACAGGCATGAAGAAGGCCGAACCGATCACCGCGACCGCAGCGAAAATATGCAAAACAAGCAGCATCTCGTACATGCGATCACCCCCTTCCCCGATTAACGAACCGGCTCCTCGTTTCGATAAGCGAGACCCAACCTTTTTCCTTTATACGGACCAGCAAGCTCCAGATGGTTGAGCATACAATTCGCGACATCCTCATAGGAGACGTCCAGTTCTTGAAGCCGGCTGAACAAGAGCCCCGCCAGTTCGGCTTCGGACAGCTCCCGGATCGTCTCGGGAAGCGCGAGCGGCAAGATTTCAGTCGTTACGCGCATATGAACCTGCGGCGCATCCGCCTTCGCTTCGACCATCGTTCCCGGACACATAACCGACCAGTCCAACCCGGTCCGCCGCAGGCGCTCCAAATTCCGGTTGTGGTATTGGAAAGCCGGCGGAAAGCCCGGCAGATCGTTGCCGATGAGGTCGGTGTGCGGAATATCGAGCAGTCCGGCGCCTCCCATCATCCATACGCGTCCCGAAAAGAGCGGTTGACGCTCGCATTGGCTGACGATGTTGTCAACGATGCCAACGAATTCCTCTCCCTGGCCCGCGTGACCGGCAGCGAGCACCGCAACGTCTTGATGCGCCAAAGCCGCAAAGACACTGTCCGGGTCTATGATGTCCTGCCCGATCACCTTCACTCGCTCGGCGATCTGATCGCCCTGCTGCTCATGCAGCTTTTCCGGACTGCGCACGAAGGCGGTCATTTCATGTCCCATTCGGACGCCTTGCGCCAGCACCCTTCTCCCCATGTTTCCCGTCGCTCCGAAAACAATGATCTTCATTTTCCAGCTCCCTTTTTTCCATTAATGATTTTCCCATCGAATTGACTCCAGCCTACCATGGGACATAAAATCTTGGTAAGAACCCACTTTTTTTGTAGGGCACTTACTCGAAAGTAAGCATGGCTGAGGAGGGTTGGCATGGAAACGAACGCAGAGACAGCGGCGGAGAGGAAATGCCCCATCGAAACGGTGATTCATTTGTTGGGCGGGAAGTGGAAGCCTTTGATCCTGTGGCACCTGCTGGAGTCCACCAGACGATTCAGCGAGCTGGAGAAGCTGATTCCCGAAGTGACCCAGAAGATGCTCGCGCAGCACTTGAGGGAGCTGGAAGCCGACAAGCTGGTGACGCGGACGATTTATCCTTCGGTTCCTCCAAAAGTGGAGTACATGCTAAGCGATTATGGGAAAACGATGGTGCCGGTGCTAGAGACGATGTGCGCGTGGGGCGAAACGCATAACAGGTTAAGCTTGAGGCCGGCTGCCCAGGCCATAGCCAATGTTTAGCGCATCCCGCTGCGCGTTGTTTTATTCATATCGGGCCGGCTCGGGCACGACCACGTCGATATGACGCGGCAAAATGTCTAGCTCGAGCGGCAGCGGCGGTCCTTCCTCGCCGTCCACGTTCGTGCCGACGGGTTTCGGGGGAGCTCACCGACACGCTTTTGGCCGTGAAGTAGACGACGTTCTTGTGATCCTGCAGATGGCCCCGCAGCAGCGACAGGCCCGCCGTAAACGTCCGGATGAAGCCCATATCCTTGACGATGAAGCCGTGAATGAGGCCGTCGTCGACGGCGGCGTCCGGCGCCAGCCGCTCGAAGCCGCCCACCGAGTTCGTCAGCGCGGCGATGAACAGCGGCGACTCCCCCTCCCAGACCGCTCCGTCGTAACGGATGACGAGCGGATGCCCGGAGCGGCCCAGGAGATCCTTCACGCCTTCCTTGAAGTAGGCCAGCGCGCCGAAGCGGGATTTGTCCTCCGACGTGACGGCCGACAGCGTCTCGGCGAGCGGGCCGGCGGCCGCGACATTGGCGAACAGCCGCCCGTTCAACCGGCCGACGTCGACCCGGCGCGTCCGGGACGACGCGAGCGCGGCGATGGCCGCCGACGGATCCAGCGGGATATGCAGCGCCCGCGCGAAGTCATTCACCGTGCCGAGCGGGACGATGCCAAGCCGCGGCCGATGCGCCTGCTGCTCGAATCCGTTGATCGTCTCGTGCAGCGTGCCGTCCCCGCCGATGGACACGACCAGCTCGCGCTTCGCCGCGCACGCCTCCGCGCAGAAGCGGGTCGCGTCCAGCTCCGCCGCCGTTTCCTTCACCAGCACCTCGTAGCCCTGCGCGCGCAGCAGCCCTGCGGCGCTCTCCACGAAGGAAGGCGCTTCTTCCTTCCCCGACGAAGGATTCATAATAATAGTCGCCTGCTTCATAACTCGTTCTCCCCTTTTCCATAACGGATGCCATTACTTTCGTACTTACCCGATCTTGAAGGAATGTAGGTCGGCAAGAGATAAGCCGCCGCGCGCCAAAAGCCGACGCTCTTCGCATTTCCTCCTTTATCCAGAATCTAGCAAGAAATAAATTGACAAAAAACTTTAAGCGTCGTCATAATGAAATTAGAATCGATATATACCGGGGATTCTCTTCATTTAAGCGAATTTTATTGCACTTTTTCTTGGTAGAGTAGGGGGATTGCTTTGACGAAAGTATCCTTGATCTCGGAGTCTAAAAAAGAGATGTGAAAGACTAGGTATAGATCCGCGGGGAATGCCCACCTTTACTAACTTTTTATCCGAAGTCGATCTGAATTTAAAACGGGCCGAATACGAAGAAATATTGTCCGTTATCGACTTTTTCGTCCATCGAATGTTGGAGCTTATGAAAGGGCTTCCGCTTCTGATCCTCATTTCCGACGAGAATGGCTGCATTCTGGAAATGGCCGGGGATGAAGCGATCAAGAGCGTGGTTCAGCAATCGGGCATTAAGGTCGGCCTCGTCTTCAACGAACACGAAGCGGGAACCAACAGCATTAATCTGGTTTTGGATCATCTTCAGCCTATCCAGCTTGTCGGCGACGAGCATTATTATGAATTTTTAGGGTCCTCCGCCTGCTATTCCGTACCCTTCCAATATACAGACATCTCTAATTTGCTCGGCACCATCACGATCATGACGACGATCGATCAGCATAACCCCTTTTTTACTGGCGATGCTATGCACGGTCGTAGACTCGATTGAAAGAGAACTGCTGCTGAAAAAGCAAAATAGACGATTGCATATATTGAATCAGGTGGTCATCGAGACTACGAGAAACGGCATCATCATTACGGACCGGGACGGGAATATCACCGAGTTCAACGAGTTTGCCGAGATTTTAACCGGTTCCAAGAAGCAGGACGTCATTAACGGGCCTATTCCGGATGCCAAGATAAACGACTTCATTAAAGAGGTCCTTCTAACCGGAAAAGACTACGAAGATATGGAATTCATGCTGTGTCCGCAGACGGGACAAGGCGACCTGGTCTGCCTGTTCGATGCCTTCCCTATTCTCGACGAGAATATGCAGGTCATGGGTGCATTTGCGCAGTTTAGAGACATTACCGAGCGCTATCACACGGAAAAGCAAATCAATTATTTAGCCTACCATGATGACTTGACCGGCTTGCCGAACCGGAGATTTTTCACCGGGCATATCGACCAATTGCTGAGACACGGCGTGAACGAAAACAGTATCTTTGCCGTCATGTTTCTCGATCTGGACAGCTTCAAGAAAATTAATGACACGCTGGGTCATAACAACGGGGACGCGTTGTTAAAGCTCGTTGCCGAGCGTCTGAAAACTTGCTGCCACGCTTCGGATCAACTGGTATCCAGGATGGGCGGGGACGAGTTCACGATCCTCTTGCAGGATATTACGGACCATACGGAAGCCATTCGCGTTGCGGAGCAAATCATTCAAGCGTTCGAGAAACCCTTTGCGGTGGACGGCTACGAGTTCTACATCACGGCCAGCATCGGCATTGCCTTCTATCCGCAAGACGGGACGAATGTCGAGATGCTGATGAAAAACGCCGACATCGCCCTTTACCGGATGAAGGACGACGGAAAGAACAACTACAACGTCTTTAAGCCTAACCCGAACAGCGGCGGCATCGAGCGGCTGACCTTGGAGAATTCGATCCGCAAAGCGTTGCAGCTGAATGAATTCGTGGTGTATTACCAGCCCCAAATCGACATTATGACAGGGGATATCATCGGTACCGAGGCGCTCGTTCGCTGGAATCACCCGACGCTCGGCTTAATCCCGCCGGCGAAGTTCATTCCGATCGCCGAAGAAACGGGAATTATCGTCCCGCTAGGAGAATGGGTGCTGAAAACCGCCTGTCTTCAAAATCAAGTATGGAGAGAAAAAGGATTAGCGCCGATGAGCGTATCGGTCAATCTCTCTTCTCGCCAATTTTCAAAGCATGACTTGGTCGAGACCATCGAAGAGATCTTGCGCGAGACCCGCATGGATCCCCAATACCTGGAGCTCGAGATTACCGAGTCGATGACGATGAACGTGGATGTCGCGATCGAGGTGCTCGGAAAACTGAAGGAGCTTGGCATCCATCTTTGCATCGACGACTTCGGAACGGGCTATAGCAACCTTTACTATTTAAAATTGTTTTCGATCGACCGGCTGAAGATCGACCGATCCTTTGTCAGGGACATCATGACGGATTCGAACGACGCGGACATCGTAGCTACGATCATCGCGATGGCCTACAAGCTTGGGATCGATGCGATCGCAGAAGGCGTAGAAACCAAGGATCAGTTGGATTTCCTGCGCAGTCAGAATTGCCATGAAGTACAAGGTTTTTATTATCACCAACCTTTACCTGCCGAACAACTCGAGCAGCTGTTGATGAAGTCGGCGGAAATCAAAACCAATTCGCAAAGGTGATTCGATGAAAAAGAGAGTGTATACCCTGCTGGTCGAACATTTTAAAAATTGGGGAATTACGCACGTATTCGGCATCCCTGGAAAGTCCATTTCCCCGCTCATGCTGGAGCTCGAGCGTTATGGCATTGAATACGTGCTGGGGCGGCACGAGGCCGGCAGCGGATTTGAAGCGTCGGGCTATGCGCTGGCGAAAAAAACGATGGGGATCGCGATCGGCACTTCCGGACCGGGAGGCACGAACCTGATCACGGCAGCGGGGCAGGCCAAGGAGTTCCAGGTGCCTGTATTGTTCATCACCGGACAGCCGTCGATGCAAGAAACCGGACGCGCTTTAAGTCAAGACTCAAGCCAATTCGGCGCGGATCTGGTTAAGATGTTCGAACCCGTCACCTTGTTCAGCGCTCGCATCGAGCGGGGGGGGATCTTCTTCACCTGTACCTGAAGCATGCTTTGGAAAAAGCCTACACGGGCGAAAAGGGTCCCGTTCATCTTTGCATCCCGTTCGATGTGCTGATGGAGGAGGTGGAGTCCTTCTACCTGCCTTTGCCGGACCACATTTCGCCTGTCGTATCGCGCGATATCGATAAGGCCCTAGCGCTGATCAACGATGCGAAGAAGCCGGTCCTCTTCTTGGGCAAAGGCGCCGTCATGTCGGAGACCTATCCCCAATTGCGGACGATTGCCGAGCACTGGGGCATTCCCGTCATGACCACGCCTGGCGGAAAAGGGGCATTTCCCACCAATCATCCCTTATATTTGGGCGGGTATGGTCTCGGCGGATCCAAGCATGCGACGGAATACCTGAAGTCCGGCATTGACCTGATGATCGTCGTCGGCAGCAAGCTGTGCGACATGTCCCTGTCCGGATTTACGGCCGACATGGAGCCGGAGAAGGTTTTGCAATTCGAGTACGACCTTAAGTTCGCGGGCAAAACCATTCAAGTACCGACGCAATTGGTCCTTGGCGATATTCACTCCAACCTGACGCAGCTCATTTTGCAAAGCGGCGCATCGTCCAAAGCGCACGAAGCGTTTGCATCCCGGGCCGAAGCGGCGGCAGCGGCCGCCTCCGGCACGGAATCCGCGTTATCGGCGGGAACGGCGTTCCGGAGCTTGCGGTCCGTGCTTCCGAAGGACGCGGTTTTGTTCGGGGATGCGGGGAGCCACTCCTTCCATGCCGTACAAAATTTCGAAATTATCGAGCCCGGGACGTTCTTCTTCGATGAGGTGTTCATCGCCATGGGCGCGGCCATCGGCTATTCGATCGGGGCCAAAATCGCCATGCCCGACCGCCCTGTCGTCTGCGTGACCGGCGACGGCTGCATCATGATGCACGGCACCGAGATCTCGACGGCCGTTAACCATGGCATTCCGGTTATTTTCTTCGTCCTGAATAACGGTCGTCTGGATATGGTGGATAAGGGAATGTCCTACAACACGGGGCGCTCCGTCGGCGCTGTCTATGAGCGGCCGCTGGATGTCAGCTTGTTTGCCCAATCCATGGGCGCATTGGCCTATCGTTGCCACACCGGAACAGAAGTCGAGCGCGCGGTTCAGTCCGCCTTGCAGTCCCATACGGCAACGGTCATCGAGGTCATGGTGGATCCGCAAGAAATCCCGCCGATTCTGACCAGACTGCTTAGCTTAGATTAAAGCTTACGGAGGACGCATATGGACACGAATCGTCACGATAAAGGAATCGAAGTTTTAAAAAAGATGGTCAGCGAAGAGACGTTGAACGCCACGGTTAAACGAATGGAACAATTCAGTCCGGATATGGCCAAGCTGATCGTCGAGTTCCCTTACGGCTCGCTTTATGCCCGGCCAGGCCTGGATTTGAAACAAAGAAGCCTGCTTACCATAGCGGCTATGCTTGCTTCGGGAGCTGCCAGTCAGCTTGATTTTCATATTAAAGGGGCTCTGAATGTCGGGCTTACGCCAAACGAGATTGTAGAGGCCGTCATGCACTGCGTCTCCTATGCGGGCTTCCCCAAGACGCTGGATGCCATGTTCGTGGTCATGAAAGTGTTCGATGAGCAGGGAATTACATACGAAGAAGGGTGACGCCCGAAGGATGACGCCAGCCGTCATCCTTTTTTTATTGCCATACCAGCGTTAACGATTTATACTAGATTCCATTCGTATAACCTCGCAGGCAGATGCAAGACACAGGGCGAGGGTCTCTACAGGAGCCTAAACTTCCTAACTACGAAGCCACGAGACAAGCTTAACGCTTGTTTCCGGCGACGGGGTTAGGATTTTTTTGCGTTCAAATCGTTGAAAGGGAGTTATTGAAGCCATGAAATATTATGCGGCCGTTCTCGCGGGAGCGATGAGCTACGGCATCTTATCGACGATCGTGGTCTTGGCATACGGGCGGGGCTATCGGCTGGGCGAAGTCGTGGGCAGCCAGCTTTTAACGGGCGTCATCCTATCGTGGCTGCTCGTCATCTATATCGGATTCAAGCGGCGCCTTAACGCTCGCAAGGAAGGACATGAGCAAGGGGCAGCAGGCATGACTCGGGTTTTCCCGCGGCTCAAGTGGAAGCAGCGCCTCATTCTGATGATTGCGGGCACGCCCACTGTCGTCACGGGGCTGGTTTATTATCAATCGCTCCGGTATATTCCCGCATCGCTCGCGATTATCCTGTTGTTTCAATTCACATGGATAAGCGTGCTGATTCAGGCTCTAATCAAGCGCCAGCGGCCCGATAAGGTAACGCTTCTTACGCTTCTGATCTTGTTCGGCGGCACGCTGGTCGCTGCGGGATTCCTGGAGCAGGGGCTTAGCCGGGTCAATGCCTGGGGCATCGCATTGGGCCTCATGTCGGCGGTGAGCTACTCGCTGTTCGTCCTGTTTAGCGGCAAGGTCGTGCCGACGGCGCATCCCGCTTACCGAAGCGCTTGGATGGTGACCGGCGGCTTCATTCTGCTCTGCATCTTGTTCCCGCCGACGTTCCTCTTTAACGGATCGATCTGGAGCCCGCTGCTCCTGATCGGCTTGCTGCTCGGCTTCTTCGGCGCGTTCATCCCGCCCGTCCTGTTCGCGTTCGGCGCTCCTCATATCGGCGGGGGGGATGGCCGGAATCTTGGGGGCGATCGAGCTTCCGGTGGCCGTGCTTATGTCCGCGACCGTACTTCGCGAGCAAGTCAGCGGATGGCAGTGGTTAGGCGTGGCCGTCGTGCTGATCGGCGTCGCGCTGCCCGAATGGTACCGTTTTTCGAAGGGGCGGAAGGCTCATCGATATAGGCGAATCGGCGCTTATGCCGACCGCTGATTTTGTTTGTCCGGCGGTGCGCATGGCTTGCTATCTCGCGGTTCGCTCCATATAATTTCCATATCATACAAAATTCCGATTGGAGGAATCATCGTGCTTCGGAAAAAAGTACCCCGCTAAGCCCGTGCTCCGCCTCCTTTCTTTTTTGAGTCTTGCATCATCGGACTAAAAAAAAGAGAGGAAGAGCAAGATGAGACCTGCGCTGATGGATTGGAAGGAACTCCGGTTTGGCGTCGAAATCGAGTTCGTTGGCGGTAACCCCGAGCGTGTCGAGCTGTTGCCGGGCTGGATCATGTCGTTCGATGAACGACAGATCGATGATACTGGAGCTGAATCGGGCAGCGAGCTTAAGCCGCCTCCGATCAAGTGGGAGGATCGCGGGCAAATTCGCGAGATGTTGGCGAGGCTCCAAGCTTATTACCGGCAGTCCTATATGGGAGAATCGGCGGAGGCGGACTATAAAGCCGATATCGGCGGCGATTATACCTTTTACCGCAGAATTGTGCGGATTGGAGACTAACCCATAACCTACACGCATTTGGGCAGATTAAAAGCAACCGAGGATTCCGACGATATTTGACTCGAGGCTTGGACGAGGTAAGCCTCGAGGTCTACCGAACTCGTTCCAGGCCAAAAGATCGCTTGGCACATTGTAGAAAACTACTTCAACTTCGTAAAGCATAAGAGCGAGTGGACGGATACCGACATTGTCTTTGAAATCGCCAAGAAGGGCGAACAAACATGGTATAGCAAACGCTTAAAAACCCCATGCCATAGACCGAAGTTCGGCGCTTAGCAACCAACGCTTAAGGTTCTCCTTTACGGTTCTATCGGGGAAATAAACGGCGGCCCTGCGGCCCCCGTTCTTATATTAGGGCTAATCCATGGTATGATTGGATCAAAGTTGTCCGTCAAAAGGAGACCGCGATACGTGCCGGATTGGTCTTATCAAACCTTGTTTCGCCCGCTGCTGTTCCGTCTTCCGGCTCGAACCGCGCGGCGAATCACGCTCCATGCCTTCGGGGCTGTCGGACGCATGCCAGGCGGCGCGTTCCTCATTAAGACGCTAGGCCACCAGGAGCCTTCCGCTTTGCTCGAGACGGGATGGTCGGCGACGCCGGTAGGCTTATCCGGCACGATCGATCCGCTCGGGACGGCCCAACGCGGGCTTGCCAGGCTTGGCTTCGGCTTCGTGGAGATCGGTCCGGTCACCGTGCACCCGATCGAATCCCGCGAACCGCTCGGACTCGATGCGAAGCAAGAGCGGATTCGTTTTCCCGAGCCGCTCGAAAACGAAGGCCTGGCAGCCGTCCTGCCAAAACTCGCGAATGCAGGACACGATCTGCCCAAGTACATACGGATCGCGCCAATGCCCGGGGCTTCCGACGATGAAGCCGTTACCCAGTTGGTTCACCTGATCGACCAGCTGGCGGCGGTTGGCGTCGCGGGTTTTTATGTAGATACCGCATCCTTTAATTGGGACTCTCCTTCGTGTTATCGCATACTGAACCGAATGACCGATTCTTTGAAAATAAATGGCTCGCTTTTTTTATACCTGCCGCCTGACTTATCGGAGGATCAACTTCGTAATCTGCTGCAGCATTTGGATTGTTATGCCTGGGACGGCGTCGTGGTCGGGGGAGAGCAGTCTGTGGAAGGCGGGGCCGCGGTCCAAGGGCTTTGCGTGCAATCCTCGGGCCTCGAGACGCTTCGGCTCGTGCGGCAGCTCGGCCCTGCAACTTGGATCGTCAAAGTCGCCGCCGGCGTCCACGAGCCTCAGGATGCGACGCTTCTGCTGCAGAACGGCGCGGATGCCGTGCTTCTGGGCAGCGGATTTATTTTCGCCGGGCCCGGCCTGCCTAAGAGAATTAACGACGCGGTTATTCACGACAAGGTAAAAAAGCGCCGCCAAACCTGAAACGCCATCCTTCTGGAGGCATTGGGGCTGGATGTGTCTGCTGGGGATCGGCATGATCGTCGGTGGGTTCATGGCTTGGATGATCGCATTATCGAGCGTGCTTCTTCCTTACGACCTGAGCTTCCTTCAGATGAAACGGGACGAGCTCCTTGCCTTCAACGCGCACTTGCTCCACTTTATGTCCCACGACCGCATCACCTTAAGCGGGACGATGGTCTCCATTGGCATACTTTATTACCAGCTGGCCAAGCATGGATTGCGCGACGGATTGCATTGGGCCAAAACGGCTGTTGCAGCCTCTTGCATGGTCGGCTTTCCAAGCTTCTTTCTCTATCTGGGCTATGGCTTCTTCGATCCCTTGCACGCCGCGGCGGCCATCATCCTATTGCCGCTGTTTCTTCTGTCGCTGAGAAGGAACCCGGACCGGCCATACCGGGGATCCGTTAGTTTAGTTAACGATCGAATTTGGAAACGAGCGATGTGGGGACAGTTCTGTTTTGTCGTGCTGGGCGTGTCTTTAGCCATCGGCGGTCTGACGATTGCCGCAATCGGCGTGACGCGCGTATTCGTGCCGACGGACTTAACGTTCATGCAGGTGACTTCCGCAGAGCTGAACGCCTTCAATTCCCGGCTCGTTCCGCTCATCGCCCACGACCGCGCAGGCTTTGGCGGCGCATTATTCTCAGACGCCGTCGTGCTGTTAATTACGGCTTTGTGGGGGATTCAACGCGGACAAAGCTGGCTGTGGAGAACCCTCCTCTTCGGCGGCATGCCCGCTTTTTTCGCCGGTCTAAGCGTCCATTACGGGATCGGCTACACCGACTTCATCCATTTGCTGCCCGCTTGGTTTGCCTTCGCGCTTTATGTCGCCGGATTGATTTTGTTGTATCCGTATATGCATGGCAAGGATTGAGGAGCTTATGCTGGCAGGGACAAGCTGTCGGAGCTTGCCCCATGATCGTCGCCGGCAGGAAGATCGCCCAAGGCGCGCCTTCTCCGCTTAGGACTTGCCTAGCTGCTCGCGCCACCTGTACTTCGGCTTCCAGCCGAGCAGTTTCATCGCCTTCTCGCTGTTCAACAACGCTTCATAGCCTTCCAGGGGCGCGCGGAATTCCGTCACCTCCGGGTAACGCGCGGCCATCAGTTCGCGGCTGGGCACATCCATGCTTGTCTCGTCCGAACCGAGATTGAGCGCCACGGAGCCCAGGCCCTCCGCTTCGATCGCCAAGCGGCAGGCTTCCGCGGCGTCGCGGGTGTCGATGTAGCTCCACAAAATCCGCTCCCGCTCCTCGGGGTTATGCATCCAAGAGGGGGAAGCGCTCGTACCATTCCGGCGGAATGACGTTGCCGAGCCGCAGGGAGACGACCTGAATCCCGGAACGGCGGTGGAACATATCCGCAGTCAGCTCGCCCACGACCTTGGACAAGCCATAGCTGTCCTGCGGAAGCTGCGGATGCGCCTCATCCATCGGCACGTATTGCGGACCAAAAGGATGAACGGCGAAGCAGATGCCGTATGACGACTCGCTGGAGGCGATGACCGCCTTCTTGATGCCGAGCCCTGAAGCCGCTTCCAACACGTTGTACGTGGACATCACGTTATTGCGGAACGTGGCTTCGGGAGGCACCATGCCCGCTCTCGGAATAGCCGCCAGATGGACGACCGCGTCCGCGCCGGCCAGCGCGCCGTAGGTCTGGCCCAAGTCTTCCAGATTCACGATCAGCGTCGGACTGACCGGTTCTTCGGGCTGTCTCGTATCGACGTTCAGCACCTCATAGCCTTGCTCGACGAAATGCTTGACTACCCAACTTCCCAACATCCCGCTGCCGCCGGTAACGACGACTTTTTTTCCTTGGTTCGCCATGGATCGGTTCCCTCCGTGTCTCGAATGCGCTAGCTTTCTATTGGCGGTCTATTCGAAGGTCTGCTTGACTAGATTATCAGACTTTGTTTATCCAGTAAACAATTATGAGGCTCTATGTGGCATTCCGCCACGACGTTTCTGGGATAGCTTCGTATCTCGATTCATGATCTGTCACAATTCGACAAATCGTAGTATAATTGAACCGTATAACCTTCGATAGAGGCAAACTGGCCGAAAGGCCAGGACGCAAAGCTGCAGGCCTAAAGGTGAATGCCTATGGCGGCTGAGTTGCCGGAAGTTTGAATTCTTGCCAAAAGCAACCCTTCTTACTTTGCGGGAATGACTTTTAATTTCAGCTATGAATGACTCACCCGTGGAGTGAACGATATGCGCGAACGGTACAGATCCAGCATGCATGTCTATTTTACTGTGGCCTTCATCGTTATTTTCTTTGCCTGGACCGCTGCTTTTCACGACCATAGACTGCTGAAAAGTGTCGGCATAACGCTATTCCCCGTTATCGGAGCAGGTTTTGCCTTCGCCTGGACGCTCCGTACCTCCCTTCGCTTGACCGATAAATCGAGATATACCTGGCTGCTGTACGGTATCGGCATGCTATGCTTTATTGTCGCTCAAGGCACCTGGTTCTATGATTTGCTATTCTCCGATGAAGCGATGTCCTACCCGAGCGCGTCGGACTTCTTCTGGCTCATGCAGTATGGCCTGAATTTAATCGCAGCGCTATATCACTTGACTTTGATTCGAAAAGTAACGAGAATCCGTTTTATTTTTAATACGGTCATTTTTATGGTTGTCGCATCATCGCTAAGCTTTCAATTCCTGATTAAGCCGATCCTGGAATCGAACGAACGATCGATGCCGGCACTCATCACTTCTCTTTCCTACCCCATCCTGGATCTCGGCGTTCTCCTTGCGACGATAAGCCTTTACTATCATTCTAAAATCAGCCTGCATAAAAAAAACCATGCTCCTCCTGGCCGCCGGATTCACGCTCCAGATCGTCGCCGATAGCGTGAATAATTTTCTGATCGCGACCGGACAATACCAGCCCGGCAATTGGAACGACCACTTATGGACGGTTGCCGTTCTCCTGGTAGGGTTGGCTGCCGTATATGCGAGACGGCATTCGGCATCCGACTGCAAGGAACAGGATGCCTCTCTGCCGATGGAATCCAAGTATGATTTTCTTCCCTATGCAAGCGCGATTACGCTCTTGTTGATCTTTGTCTTCCTGCAAGATCGCGATGGCATATCCCCGCTTGAAATGGGGCTGTTTACCGTGATCCTGTTCATATTGGTTCGGCAACTATTAATGACCGCGGATAACGGAAAGTTGCTCGTGCGGTTACGGGATAAGAACGAAGAGCTCGGAAAAAGCGAAGAACGGTATCGCGAGCTCGTGGAAATATCGCCAAGCGCGGTGACCGTCATTCAAGAAGGGAACATGGTGTACGTGAATAAAGCAGGGTTGAAGCTGTTCGGCGCAGCCTCGCTCGATGACATCGCAAACATGCCGTTGCTAGAGATCATACATAAAGATCATTGGGACCAGATTCTGCTGCGCAGTCAGTTGGCGAGGGAAAATGGGAACGCGACCAAACCGACTGAATACAAGGTCAATCGGCTGGATGGCCGAACGATATATATTGAATCGGCAGTGACAACCTTTAATTATAACGGCAAAAGCGCGTTGTTGTCCGTAGCGCAGGACATCACCGCTCGCAAGCTGGCGGATGAGAAAATCCAACGCTTGGCCTATAACGATCTGCTGACCGGATTGCCTAACAGAGCGCGTCTTCATGACCGGCTCTCCGAGCAACTAGCGGCGGCCGGTCACAACGGCGCCAGGTTGGGCGTTCTATTCATCGATCTGGACCGGTTTAAGTTTATCAACGATTCGCTCGGGCACAACATTGGCGATTTGTTTCTATGGCAAGTGTCGGAACGATTAACTTCCATTCTCGGCCTTAACAGCGTTCTCTATCGGCATGGCGGGGACGAATTTTGCGTCATCGCGGAGGTTGAAGGCCGGGAGGAAGCCCGCGAGATTGCCGAGCAGATCATTGAAGGTCTGTCGGCGCCGTTCCTTTTAAACCAAAGGGAGCTTTTTTACGTCTCCCAGCATCGGCATCAGCGTGTACCCGGACGACGCGGAGGATCAGGGAACCCTGGTCATGTACGCCGATATCGCGATGTACAATGCCAAGCAGGAAGGGGGCAATTGTTATCGATTTTACGATTCGGCCCAGGACGGCGCCAACGCAAGCAAACTGAATATCGAAAATGACCTCCGGAAGGCGCTCGATAAAGGCGAGTTTATCATTCACTATCAGCCGAAGGTCGATCTATGTTCAGGTGAAATTACCGGGCTGGAAGCGCTCGTCCGTTGGCAGCATCCTGAACGCGGACTGGTGCCGCCTCTTGAATTCATACCGGTAGCCGAGGAGACGGGTCTGATCGTACCCCTCGGAAAATGGGTTCTCGAAGAAGCGTGCAGACAAATGAAGCAATGGCATGAGCGCGGATATGCCAAGCTCGGCATCGCCGTCAATTTCTCGTCACGCCAGTTTAGGGATAAAAACATGGTGAGCCATGTTGCGCGCACCCTGCAGCTCTCCGGTCTCGATCCGGAATGTCTGGAAATTGAACTCACGGAAAGCATTATGCAGAACGTCAAGGAGTCTTTGGTCATTTTGAGCGAGTTGAAACAGCTCGGCGTTCATATCTCGATTGACGACTTCGGAACCGGGTATTCTTCCCTAAGCTATCTGAAGCACCTGCCGATCGATACCTTAAAGGTCGACAAATCCTTTGTAGACGACATCGCCCTCAGCCCTAAAGACGAGGCGATCATTAGAACGATCGTCGATATGGGGAACCACTTGCAATTGAATATCGTGGCTGAAGGCGTTGAAAACAAGCAACAAGCGCAAGCCTTGATGGCCTGCCGCTGCAAAATCGGACAGGGTTATTACTTCAGCAAGCCGCTGCCGCACAACGAAGTGGAACTGCTATTTCGCAACGTGTATTTAAATTCAGACGAATAGTTTTTCCCGATCCACCGGGTTGCGCTGGTTTCCAAAGGGCCATCCTTCAGCCGGATGGCCCTTGGAATCGCGATGGCTTGCACGCTTCAATATTCGCCTTTAATGACGAAGAACGAACCTCGGATGGTACCGGCCAGCTTGGACTTCTGCCTGGCGAATTTGAACTTCTTCTCTTCCAGCTCCCGAGGCACTTCCATGCCCTCGGACAGCTTAAACCCAACGGCCCGCTTCTTCGGATCGTCCAGCGTATACAGCACGTTGACCGCCAGGCCGTCCTCATAGAAGACGAACGCCCAGTCGATATTTTCGACTTGAAAACGCGACGTTTCCAGCGGTCGGGCCGCAAACGCAATACCGCGTTCTTCTTTCAAAATCCGTTCCACATAATCCAGCGTCTCCCGGCTTTCGCCGGCGGGTACGACCGCGAATTCATGCTTGTATTTGTTCATGAAGTAACGGGCCTCGTTCGCGCGCAGACCGGCCAGCGCTTCTGCGACCGGCGAAGATTCCAATCCGGCGGTAGATACGTTTTTATAATCGACGATAGCGGGCATCTTCATTCCTCCTCTGATCTCTTTTACTTTTCGACGACCGGAACCCACATCTCGCCATAGACGAGGCCGTCCCGCTGCCCCATCTCGACCGTCGTATTGGGCCCGCCCACATAGGCGTATTTGTCGGCTGCCGGCAGGGCTTGACCGAAGGCAATGCCCGTCAGCATGCTGCCGAGCTCGTCGGCCGACTTCCCTTCGCCTCTAACGACGAGGTATGGTCCCTTAGGGAACTGGATCACTCTGTGCTCTTCCGGTACCGATGCGTCCGTCATAACGCCGGCGTAATACATCATCTTATGATTGACCGCTTCGTTGACGGCAAAGATGTAGTCGTTCGCGGCGACCGCCTTTAACGTGTCGAGCCTTCCGTCCTGCTCCACGGATCTCCAGAAGCTTTCTTTCTCCTTATTTATGCCGGCATAATCCGTGTAGTCGCTCTTCAGTTCCGTTCCGATCCCAAGCACGATAAAGCTGTCTTTTTCCTCGAAGGTATACGTTGCCATGATTCCAGCTCCCTTTTTTTAAATGTTCGATTGTCGATTGGATGCGTTTCTTCGCTTGATAGGTCTATCATAACCATAAATCGTGTCAAAATCTGCTACGTTTAACGCGCGGCCTTTTAAAGTTTGCGGCTTTTCGGACGCAGCGCCCAGGAGGCGATGGCAAGCGCGGCATAAAAGAGCGGGAGAATCACGTGGAATCCGCCGTCCCCGTAATCGTGGGCGAACATATGAGACAAGGACGCGCCCGTCATGAGGAAGAAGATGCCGCTATACGCCCATTCCTTCAGCCGGGGGGAAGCCCGGGATGAGGATCGCGATGATGCCAAGCAATTTCCACGTCCCGAGGATGTTCGTGATGTATAACGGGAAGCCGATAGCGGTGACCAGATCGACGTTGCCGCCATACCGCATCAATTGCCCGATCCCGCTTAACGCGATAGAAAATGCGAGAATGACGGTGACGATCCAATAAGCGGCCGTTCTTCCGATTGGAGGGGCTTCAACCTTCGCGATTTTCTCATTTCCGGTCATCGTACTCATATCCATTCCTCCTGTGGTTTCGTTTACTTCTTGTTTTTTCTCTTGATGAGCTTATAATAACGATTAATCATGTCAAAATATGATACTGTTTAGAGGCCCCCATGAGAAAAGTTGAACGGATTAACGTCATCATGCGGTACATCAACAACCGCGCCCACTTTACTATCTCGGAAATCATGAATGAGTTCAACATCTCCCGCTCGACGGCAATCCGGGACATCCGGGAGATCGAAGCGATGGGCATGCCGCTGGTCGCCGAAGTCGGCAGAGACGGGGGCTACTTCGTGATGAGCAACTCCGTCCTGCCCACGGTCCGCTTTACCGACAATGAGATTAAGGCGCTTTTTTATCGCCTTCATGGCCACGCGCAATCTGCAGCTCCCTTATCTCAAGAGCCGCCACTCTTTAGCCGAAAAATTGCTCGGTCTCATCTCGCAGAATCAGCAGGACGATCTTGTTCTGTTGAATCAAATCCTGCTCTTCGAGGGCACTAACCCTCATAATCCGGACCTGCTCGACCTATCGGACCTGCCCCATCCGATGTTAGAGCTGCTCATCCGGATCCTTCTTCAAGACCGCTACTTAATGGCTTCGGTCGAAGAAGGGAGGGAAGTCAAGTCTTATCCCATCTATCTCATGCGCCTGTATCGCGAAAAAAGCGCTTGGCAAATCGAAGGCTTCGACCTGGAAGAGGAGAAACGGCTGATTATTCCCGTCGACTATCTCGTCGATGTCAAACCTTATCCCGGGAAAAAAAGATTAAGCCCGAAGAAGATGGCAGAACAACTACGCAAACAGGAAGAAGCCGTCAACCTCGTCGTGGAGCTTGGTCCCAAGGCGATTGCCCAGTTCAAAAAAGTACCATCCTTTAAAAATGACGATTTCCTATACGAATCCTTATCAGACCACGGCGATCTTAAAGACGTTCCTCCATGTCCATCATCCGGAGGAATTGACCGAGATCACGAATTGGCTGCTTTTCTTGGGTGCGGATATCAAGGTCACGGAGATCCCGAAGGAAGTCGTGGAGGGATTGCAGGAGAGATTGGATGTGTTGGGGAGCAATACGCCAGAGAAATGAAGAGCAGGCAGGCCCCCCAAAGCGAACAAGGGAACCCCGAAGGATTCCCTTGTGGCGCTCTTATTTTAATCAGGGGGGTCGTAAGTTAAAGCAGCTTAATCAGCTCTTCCAGCTCATCGACCCATCCTTTTGCAAGTTCAAAATCCGTATCTTTCAAAGCCGATTCTATTTTCATTTCAACCGATTTTTTCTTTTCCTCATTTTCCAGATAATCCCGATCAAAATGGCTGGCATAAATCATCTGCTTAAATTTTCGCATGCTCATTTTTCTGATCGTCTTATCTTCAACGATTAACACATAATCCATCCCGTTTACAACCGAATAGAAATCATGGGAAATCATGAGAATCGCGCCTTTATAGCCTTCAATGGCTTTCTCCAGCGCGACTTGCGTATAGGTGTCTAAATGGCTGGTCGGTTCGTCAAGAAGCAATACGTTTGCTTTACTGGCAGCTACTTTAGCGATTTGAAGCAAATTTTTCTCTCCGCCGGATAAAGAGGCTATCTTTTGATTAACGATTTCTCCTTCAAAGCCATAGTTTGAAAGATAGGACCTAATCTCATCGTAAGTTTTAAATCCGGCCTCGATGAATTCCTCTAATATCGTGTTCGAATCCGTTAGCACTTCGCCTTGATTCTGAGATAAGTAAGCCGCTTTAACATCAGCGTTGATTTCAATTGAATCATGGTTGTTTTTGAAGATATCCCGGAGCAACGTCGTTTTCCCGGTACCGTTTGCGCCGATGATGGCTACTTTATCCGTAGATTTGATCTCGAAGTTAACCTGTTCTAAGAGCAGTTCATCAAAGGCAACCCTGTAATTGCTGACCTGTATAACGGTGCGATCTTCAAGTTCATGATCCAGATCGAAACGGATCGCCGGCTGCTTCAATTCAACGAACGGCGCTTTAATTCTGCGCGCTTCCAATCTCTCTTGAAACCTAACCCGCGCTTTTAAAGCTCTGCCTCTGGAGGCTTCTGAATTATAAGTCGCAATCACGCGCAGATTTTGGATGACTTTCTCGTTTCTCTCGCTTTCTTCGGCCTCGGCGACTGCGAGTTCTTGCAACTCCACTTTCGTCTGAAGCAAGGAGAAGTTATAATCCATATACCGCCCGTCAAACTCCTGGATCTCCGTGTTTTCAAGGTGCAGGATCTTGTCGAAGCAATGATTCAACAGATATCGGTTGTGCGTAACGACCAGCAGCGTGCCTTTGTGAGCATTAATCAGGTTTTTAAGCGCATTGAGGTTGTCAAAGTCCAAAAATACATCCGGCTCGTCCATAATCAGGACGTCCGGACGACGAAGCATTTCCTTCATCACTTGGATAAGTTTGAATTCCCCGCCGCTCAGGTCGGATACCCGATGATCTTTGAGGTTCATGAGGTTGGCTAGATTTAGTTTCTTATTGATGCTGCTTTCAAAATCATCGCCGCCGATTGAATCTAATGCGTCTAAAGCGAGTTGATACTTTTCTAATAACGAATCCATATCCGAGGAGGATTCCATTTCCATACAAATCGCCGTGATTTCATTTTGGATCTTATTGAATTCTTCCCCTAGATACTCGAAAACGGTTGTTTCTTTCGTTTGATCGATTTGCGAGAATTGACTGACAAGCCCCATTTTGCAAGTCGGGTCAATCTCTAACAGGCCTTCGAACATATATTTTTCCGGATCCGTCAGCATGTCTATCAATGTACTTTTCCCGTTGCCGCTTGTTCCGATAAAAGCGCAGTGTTGTCCCTCTTGCAGCGTAAATGAAATGTTCTGATACAGTTCTTTTTGCGGAAAGGAAAAAGATAGTTTATCGACTTTGATCATCGTATTACCTTTCTTTATATGAAATAGAGACGATGGGCAGATGCATTCAAAACATAGCGGTTGCGTTTGCCGTTGTTAGCGTAACACTGATCACAACCAACATCAATCGCAATTGCATCCCCTCCTTGGGGATCAAAAAATCTCCGGGCAGCTTTGCCCGGAGATTTTAGCGCTTTACGCTTGCACAACCTCATGCATACGCTTGCCTCCAAGCGTCGACCAGCCGCTTCTTCTGCAGCAGATGGTGGCGGTAATGCATCTCGACCAGTTGGAACCACTCGAGCGCATTCAAGCCGCCGAGTCGCGGGTGAGCAACCGTATTTTGCGCGAGTTCGAATGCTGCGTCCTTAGCGGCCGCCACCCTCGGCTCGATCTCGGTCATCCGGCTCACCGTATCGCGCAGCCCGGCTACGATTTGTTCCTTGCTGTCCGGCTGCGGCGGCGTGTACTGCGGCGATGGGGGGAACTTGAATGCGTTCCGGCGGAAAGCTTCCCGCCTTGAACATTTCCTCCGCCTGCATGGTCTTTCCCGCAGGAGAACCGGCCGGATCGTCATTCGGCGCAAGGCACAGCGCTACATTCCGCAATTGCATAAATTGCGCGGAGCCGATCAAATGCATATGCATCTGGCCAAGCGACCATTCCTCTTCTGCCGGCTTCCATAGCAGCTGTTCGAGGCTGAAGCCCTCCAAATCCCGAATATAGCCGTTCACGGTAACCTCGAATTTACGCAGCGTTTCCTTCGTATCCATTGCCGAAACCTCTCCTTTGAACTGAGTTGGCTTCAGCATACAACAAGGCTCCTGACACAAGGTTGTCAGTACCTTTTTTCGCATGTTTTCGATTTCCGCGCGCATGCGATCCCGCAGCGATTCAGGCTCCAGCACGCGCACCGCCGCGCCCCAGCCGAGCGTCCACTGAAGCAGCTCCTCGACCTGCCGCACGCGGAACGTCGCCAGCCAGCCTTCCTCCCCCGGCTCGAACGTCTCCATATAGAAGTTGTCCGATCCCTGAACGAGGTCCGCGACAGCCGGATCGACCAGCATCCGCACGATGACGTTCCGGTTGTCCACGTGTCGGCGCTCCTGAAGGTTAAAGCCGGGAAGGACTTCAAACGATGCTTCGAGTATCCTGAGCGCATTCATGCGGGACAGACGGAAGTGGCGAATGTCGCGCCTCAGATCGCAGAACGCGGTAAGCACCCAAGCCCCCCTGGGAAAAAACGAGTCCGTAAGGGTCGGCCGTACGCTCGCTGTGGCGATTGCCATCCGGTCCCGGCAGGTTTTTGGCATAGTTGAAACGAATCTTGCGCTTCTGCACGATCGCCCGGCGCAGCTGTTCGAACGTATTCTTCTCCTCCCCGCGCGTTCTCGCCGTTCTATCGTTCAGCAGCCGAATCGCCGATCGCAACCGGGCTGTCTCCTCGCGCACGCTCTCCGGTAAAATGGCCTCGATCTTCTCCTGCGAGCTGCGGGCGCTCGAGCCGTACTCCGCGTCCAGCCTCATGGCAACGAAGTCCGCGCCTATGAGCAACGCGGTCGCTTCCTCCGCCTTGAAGCTTACCGGGGGAAGAAAGTAGCCCTCCATCAGGGAGTAGCCTACGCCCGGCGCGCCTGCCACCGGAACGCCCATCTCGCTAAGCGCTTGCATGTCGCGGTAAATCGTGCGGACGCTCGTCTCGAACCGGCCGGCCAAATCTTCGGCGCGCAGCACCCCTTTTCGCTGCAGCTCGATGACGATGGCCAACAATCGCTCGGTTTTATTCATCGTCGTCCACTTCCTTTGCCACGCCTACTTTCGTCTAATATATCGCGATCTGTGGGGCTGACGAGCGCCGAACAAAACTGGGACAGACTCGTTCCCGTTTTTTTCTTGAACATTTTGCCGAACGTATGAACGTCGGCGTATCCGACTTGTCCAGCGATCTCGCTGACCGACAGGTTCGTCTGGAGCGCCAGCTCTCTCGCCTTCTGGATGCGCACCCAGGTCAAATATTGCATCGGGGTCAGACCGAACTGCCGCCTGAATTGCACGATGATGTAGTTGCGGCTAAGCCCCGCGATCCGTTCCAGGTCGCCGTGCTGGACATTCTCGGCGAAATGCTCGCGGATGTAATTTTGCAGCAGCAGAAGTTTAGCCTTCGTTCGAGCCTCCACTGCGGAGTCGTCCCGCGTCGTATTCAGCCCTGCAGCCGCCTCTCCGAGCACCTCGAGCAGCAGGCCTTGTGCTTGCAGCTGCGAGGACAGCCCCGGCTGCCGATACAGGTGTACGAGCCGATTCAGTTTTTTCTCGAGCTCGGTACCCGCGTAGTTGCCGAGCAGGTGCGCGTCTCCGAACAGCCGGCGTACCGGGAATTCGCTTTCCCCGAAGTGGAACACGAAGGAGAGGCACACATAAGGCTCTCCCTCCAGGGTGAGGATCGAATGCGGCTCGCCAGGGCGGTGGAACAGCAGGTCGCCTTTAACGGTAGGATACGCATGCCCGCCGACCGGGTAATCCGCCCTCCCTTCCACTACATATTGAAGCACGTACTGCCCCATCGTCCGGTTGCGGATCGACCACCCCTTAGGCGCATCGAACATATGCGCCAACGTGATATAGGGCGGATAAGGGAAGTCCGGCAGGTCCGAAGTCGTATCGCCCGGCGACTGACGGTCCGCGTCCGGTCGTTCTATGTCCTCATCGATCATAGCCAATGCCTCCTTTCCCTCTATCGTATCGGAAAGTGATTTTGGCAACAAGAATCCATGTCCGGACCAAATACTTCGGATCTCTTTTTCGATACAATCTTACTCGAGAGCACGCCCGCGAGACGCAAAAAAAGCGAAAAAAAGGAGACGATTCGATGAGCAAGCCGCAGATAGATATGCGCTACGCCGACGCGCGTACGCAAGACTGCATTACGGAGGAGCAGGCCCGTTTTTTCCTGGATAACGGATTCCTCGTCATTAAAGGGGCGCTTCAGGGGGAAGAGCTTCGGACCGTTCAAGCCGAGATGGAAAAGCAGGTGGCCAAAGGCGTCGCCGGCGTCCAGGACGACCCGGACTATATGTACGGCAAAGGCGGCAAAACCGGCCGCAACGTCCTGCGCCGCATTGAGTATGTCATCGACAAGAGCGATCCGATGAAGGCGCTCCTCGGTCATCCTTTTATTCTGCGCTCGGTCGAGAAGCTGCAGGGTCGCAGCTTCATCCCGACCTGGGACTCGATGGTGCTCAAGATGCCGGGCGAAGGCATCGTCGTACCGTGGCACCGCGACGCGGAAGTTCCGGCCGGCTGCACGGATCCCCGCCCCATTTTTAACGTCGACTTCTACTTGGATCCGGCGGACCTCGCCACCTGTCTATGGGTCATCCCCGGCAGCAACAAGTGGTCGATCGAGGCATGCCAAGCGCGGATTCAACGGGACGGCGCCGAGCGGTTCAGCACGGAGGACGCGATCCCGGTTCCCCTGGAGGCGGGCGACGCCATTTTCCACGACATCACGGTGCTGCACGGTTCTCCGGCGGGAGACGGCAATCCGCTGCGCCGCACGGTCTATTACGAATTCCGCCCGGGCGAGATCGAATGGAACTACGGACCGCATACGCGCGAGTACCTCGGACTGAAGCAGCAGATGCTGCTCGAGTGTCTCGATCGCCGGGCCGCCGCCCCTTATGCGCAAGGCGAGGAGCCGTTCGTCTACAATCCCGAAGGCGACCTTGCCCTCGGCGAGCGTACGAAGGCGGATACGTTCCGTTATCCGCATCTGGCGTATTGGCGGGATTGATCCGGAGGGGCCGTACGGTTCTCCGCGCGACCTGCAACGGCAAATAATAAGGCCATCCTTGGCGGGATGGCCTTAGCTTTTCAGATAGATCCGCTTATTCAAGCGCTACTGGGCAAGAGACAAGATCCCGTCTTCCATATGGTACACCTTGTCGCAATGTTCAAGCATGCGTTCGTCATGGGTAACCATGATCGCGGCCTTTTGACGCGACTTTACTTCTTGCGCGATCAATTTGACCACCTCATAGGCACGCTTGGTATCCAGACTCGCAGTCGGTTCGTCGGCCAATATCACGCTTGGATTATTGACCAACGCCCGAGCGATCGCAACCCGTTGTTTTTCGCCGCCGGACAGACTTTCCGGGAGGCTTTTCAGCTTCGAACCAAGTCCCAGGCCGTCCAACAACTGTCGGGCAAGCGCTTTGTCCGCAGTCGTTACTTTTCCGCCCATCCTTTTCACGACAAGCAGTTGGTCCAGTACGTTCAGATAAGGCACAAGATTCGATGTCTGCATAATAAAGCCGATCTCCTTCAAACGGACGGCGGACAATTCCCGCGCCGATAGCCGGGAGATCGAATGGCCATTTACCTCAACCTCCCCCTTCCGATGCTTGAAGAAGCGCGCCTGCTACGGACAGGAAAGTGCTCTTGCCAGAACCGGATGGGCCGACCACAGCCACAAATTCGCCCGGTTCCACTTCAATAGACACACGATCGAGCGCCGTCAATCGGTTCATGCCCTCGCCGTAATATTTCGTGACATGTTGGATATGCAATCCTTTTGGCATTATTCGACCCTCCCTAGCGCTTGCAGCGGATCTATTTTGGTCATTTTGCGAACGGAGATCAACGAACTGAGCAACGCGATAGCGAGAAGAATAATCGAATATAGAATGACAAGAGCCGGGTTCAGCTGAAACGGCATTTCTATAGGCATGACCGCCGCCGTAGCATAAGTGAGCAATATCCCGACCACAATACTGCTTAAGGACAATACGAATACTTGCGATACGATCGCTCGGCCGAGAAATCCGTTCGTTGCTCCGATGGCTTTCATGATTCCGAATGCGTTCGATTTTTGCATCGTCATCACGTAGAAGAACACGCCGAGCACGAATGCGGATATCGTCAGCAAAAAGGCAAGCATCATCATAATGGAGCCATTTTCTTCTTTATAGCCTGGCAGGCCTTGTACGGCAGCCGCGCGGGTTACGGTATCCGTACGCGATAGGCTGGCTTCAATGTCGCCAGGGCGAATATGTTTGCCTTGCAGCATAACGGCGTTGACCGGATTGGAAATTCCTTTGTCCGACCCGGGAGCCGCGAAAGCGATTTTCCTCCACTCCGATAAAGGAGCAAATACAGATGCCACGTGATTATAGGTCTGATCTTGAACAAAGCCCACGATGGTCAGGGATTCCGTCGAGCCGTCCAATTGAAAGCGGTCCCCCAGCCGGAAGCCTTTGTCCTTCAAAGTCGTATTGACAATGACGCCTGCGGGTTGATCGGGTGACAATCCTTGTCCCTCAACGACTCTCGGCTCTAAGAAACTTCCCGGGATAATGCCGATAATCGCGATATCTACCTTATCCTCATTCCTGCCGCTCTCCCCCTTCAGGGCGGTGGCCATCGAAGTGCCCATCGGCGACGCCGCTTTTACGTTCGGCAATTGTCCGGCCTGCCCTGCCAACTGTTCGGATAATAACGACTTGCTCATGGAAGATTGCGACCCTTGTTCGAAGACGACATAATCGGCATCCATGTTTTTAAACGTCGAGGCTGCGAGCGTAGATAGTCCATTGCCTAACCCGGACAAAATGAAAACCAGCCATGCCGTAAGCACGAAAATAACGGTAATCATGAAAAATCGCATTTTACTGTGAGCGAACTCTCTGATGGCTAAAAACATGATCTCGTACCTCCCTTATAAATTTATGACACATGTGTCATTTTCGGCGCCTCGGTATCGTCCCTTCGAATATTAAACACCATTTTTGACACGTGTGTCAAATAATCTTATTGGCCAGATCCTCCCACCCACATATCGAACAGCATTTGACTCCATTGTAATGCAGGAGCGTTCAGCATATTGGGCGTGTTGAACAGATTGAAGAACGTGCCGACCAGCACGGGAAGAGGCACTTCTTTTCTAAGTTTTCCTTCCTGCTGCGCGCGTCCGATCAGACGCGTAAGCTGCACTTTGAGATCCGCGTGAACTTTCTCTATAAACGCGAGGTCGCGAGCCGCAGCTTCCGAGTTGTTCGTGTTGATTTTATTGGCGTCCCCCAGAAGCTGGTGAAGCTTGGACTCTTCCACGTATATCGTCAGTACTTCTTGAAGAGCGCTCATGGGATCCGTTTCATCAACGGCGGACACTTTCTCGTAAACATTCGAAATGACCCGCTTCATGCAGGCAGCGACAATTTCTTCTTTGTTGGCATAGTATTGGTAAATCGTGCTTCGGGCGCCGGGAAGGTGCTGAGACAACATTTTGAGATGAAATCCATCATAACCATGGTTCAGTACCAATCTCTTGGTTACGTCCAGCAGCTCCGATTCGGCATACAACTGTTTTCTCCCCATGGCTCGTCCTCCCCTGGTCATCATGCTCAACAGTGTATCAAATAAAGAAGCAAAACACGAACAAGATATAGGCGAGAGGTCGATTCGTAATTTATGTTGACGACCACATAAATGCGTGCTATCTTAAGGATAAGAAATATGTTGACGACCACATAAATGGAGGAGAGGCAAGATTGAAGAACAGCAACAACAATGAAGCCACTGAGCCAGAAATCATGGAAGTCGCCGAATTTCCCGTAAGCTTCTCGATCTTCAGCTTGGCTCGTTCCCATCATCGCGTAGCGGGACAGTTGCTGCGGGAAGCAGGACTGTATCCCGGGCAGGAGCTGGTGCTAATGCAGCTATGGCAGCAGGACAGCCAGCCGCAGAGCAGCCTCACGAGAGCGCTGCGCCTGGATCACTCGACCATCGCCAAGTCCGTTCGCCGGTTGGAAGATGCGGGGCTCGTCGCCTGCAGCCGCTCCGAAGAAGACAAGCGCGTCACCCTCGTATCGCTCACCCAGGCCGGGCGCGATATGGAATCCGGCGTCACGCAGGCCTGGAGCCGCATGGAAGAGATGACCATAGAAAATCTAAATGAGGAAGAAAAAGTACAATTCGTGGCTTTGGCCAAAAAAAATCGTCGTTGCGCTGGAAGATTAAACGGAATTTAAACCAACAAAATCAGAGGAGAGATTAAAATGTCTAAAAAGACGATGCAAGCGGTACAGGTTCATGAATACGGCGGCCCGAACGTATTAAAGGTAGGAACGGTGGAGCGCCCTCAGCCTGAAGCGGATGAAGTGCTCGTACGCATCGTGTATGCTGCGATCATTCCGCTTGACTTTAAAATTCGTAACGGCTGGCTGCAGCGCGTGTTCCCCGTAACGCTGCCCTACATCCCGGGCTTCTACGCCTCCGGCGTTGTCGAAGAGGTAGGACCGAGCGTAACGGAGCTCGCGCCCGGCGATCGCGTATTCGGCACTATCAGAGGGGCCTATGCCGAATACGGAGTCGCTAAAGTCCCGGAGCTGGTAAAAGTGCCTGATAACCTCGCCCTCAAGGATGCGGCAACGATTAAAGCAGGCGCCGAAGCCGCCTGGAAAGCACTGTTCACGGAAGGCGAACTTCAAGCCGGCCAAACCGTTCTCGTGCACGCGGCGGCGGGCGGCGTCGGACAGTTTGCCGTTCAGCTGGCCAAGTGGAAGGGAGCGACCGTGCTCGCCACGGCTTCCGCCGCTAACCTGGACTTCGTGAAGTCGCTCGGCGCGGATCAAGTCATCGATTATACCACGACGAACTTCGAAGACGTCGCCAAGGAGGTAGACCTGGTCGTCGACTCCGTCGGCGGCGAGACGGAGACGCGGTCCTGGGCCGTTCTAAGAAAAGGAGGGATTTTCGTCTCTCTGACGCAGGATCCCTCCCAAGAGGACGCGCAGAAGCACGGCGTCACGGCTAAATTCAATACCAAATTCACGAGCCGCGAGGACCTGGAGATTTTAACGGGACTGATCGCCGAAGGTACGATCACAGCAGAAGTCGACTCCGTATTCCCCTTCGATCAAGCGGATCAAGCGCTGGAGAAAAGCGAAGCGCGCCGGGGACGGGGCAGAATCCTGCTCAACGTCAGCGCCGTCTGATAGCTAAACAACACGCGTGCACAGCGCACCGCGTGTTGTTTTTATGTCGGCCAAAACAATAGGGACGAACAACAAGAAGAAGAAGCCTTACCGTAGTAGGCTTCTTTCCTTCTGTTCACGTTGCGCGGTCAGATCAATCCTGATTGTTGAAGCAGTTTTCGGATAATAACCGCTACTTCCGCTCTTGAAATATTAGCTTTTGGCGCCAAGGTTGTAGGACTTCTACCTGTAATGATTCCCGCCTGAATCACATCGGCAACACTGGTCTTAGCCCACTCTGCAACTGTATTTCCATCTGTGAATGGTTTAAGTTCTGCTGCCGATTCTTCAGCGAAGAGCTTGGATTTCAGATCGGTTAATACCATCGCTTGAGCTATCATCTTCATGGCCTGTTCACGAGTAATGTTATCCGTCGGTCTAAAGGTTCCATCTTCAAATCCATCCATTAGCTTGTACTGATATAAGGTTTGAATAGCCCCGCTGAACCAATCCGTCGTTTTCACATCGCTAAATGAAGTGTCGCCGCCAGTTGATTTCAGGCCTAATCCGCGAACCATAATGGCTGCAAACTCTGCCCGCGTAATCGATTGGTCGGGATTGAATAAATCATTGCCAATTCCGTTAATGACCATTCTTGAACCCATGTCGTTTACCGCTACCTTTGCCCAATGCCGATCGACGTCGACGAACGTTACCGGGTGATAAACAAGGGAATAGGTGCTATTCGTTAAGCTATTCACCTTTGCAAAATATTGGTTCTCAATCACGACGATTTGGGTAGGTACATGGCGAACCGAGCCATCCGGCTCCACGACAATACCCGTTGTAATTTTATTCGGATCTACGCCGTCCGGGATCGCTATCGTTCTCTGTACATAGGCTTCAAAGTTGGCAACCTCAATCTTTTTTATCTCCCGAGGAAGCTCTGATCATGAAGTCTATAGATGGGACAACAATGGAAAAGTTGCCTTTCTGCGCCGAACTCTCCGTTAATTTTACGGTATTCTCATTTGGAGCTGCTATTTCGATTTGGACGTTAATATCCTGCAGTGCTATTGTGTTTCCAAGTTGTTTGGAGATGGAGCCCATATTGATTTGTTGTGCCGGAATCGTATAGGTCGCTTTATCGGTCTTGATTTCAATAACGGCTTGCTTCTGTTCCATGCTTTGGATCATTCGGCCGCTAAGCTCTCCGATTACGACGTCAAACTTCGTATTAACCGGGATGGTCACAACGGACTTTTGACCTTCTGCCGCAAGCTTTTGTTCCAGCTTATGCTCGTCTACGATTACGGTCGTGACTGTCTGATTCAATCTCGTTGACGTGGTGGCAGCGCCTATGCTTTCCACCTTGCCGTTGACGAGTACATCGACTCCACGATCCTGGGGCGATGGCGTGGACATTGAAGGTACAGGCGTTGATGGCGACGTAAAGCTCAGCGTCGTGTCCGCTCCGGCGGGCGTCCCCGTTGCCGGATCTGCCGCTACTCTGACTTTGATCGTATGCGTGCCCGAGAGATCCGGCGCATTCGTTCCGTCGTATCTCACATAAGCGCCGCCGTCGATTCGGTACTCCATCGCTGTCGTGAGGCCTATGATCGTGTTGGCCGCGTCATCGGCGCTCACGCTTGGCGCTGCAGGCGGCGCTCCTGCCACAACGGGGTCGGCATCCGACCAGTAGGCGATTTTCTTATCGATCCCATCTTCGCCTTCCTCTTCGTACTCCGCCACGACATAAATATGCTGCCCCGGAGAGACGGCCAGCTCGTCTCCTGACTGAAGCTCCGTGTCGAAGCCGTAAGCGGCTGGATCTTCGCCGACATAAGGCTGTCTGACGCTGCCCGCAGCGCCGATCCGATATTTGAGAGTCAGATCGCCGTAGTGTTCGTCGTGCAGATTCTCGTCCGCGATCGTCGCCTTCGTCGTGCCGATCTCGCTGCCGGGCGACCACGACAATCCTCCGACGGGCGGTGCCGGGTTGACCGTTTCGCCGTGTCGATTGTTCCCCCAGCCGACCAAGGTACCGTCCGACTTCAGCGCGACAATATGGGTCCTTCCCGCCGCGACGGCTACGACGTCGCGAAGCCCAGCCGGCGGTTGCAGCCGTCCGCCGTCGCCCCATACGACAACTTCCCCCGCTATCTTTCAGCACCGCTACGGAGTAGTTATCGTTCGCATAGATCGCTCCGACATTCGACAAGCCTGCCGGCGGCCGTTCAACGCCGTAGTAACCCCACAGTCTGACTGTCCCGTCCTTCAACAGTGCCACCGTGTGATTAACCCCGGAAGCGATGGCCGTCGTTTCAGGAAGATCTTCAGGCACGTCTGTTGCCCCCATCGATGCGGAGCCCCAGCTGACGACGTCGTTATCCCAAGTCAGCGTTGCCGCATGGTTATACCCGCCCGAGACGGATTTGAAGGGCGCATGAATTTTCTCCCATTCCACCGGCATCTTGTACTGTCCAGATCCCCAACTGATCATCGTCCCGTCATTCTTCAGGACCGCAGGAGCGTTCCCGTCGAGCACGAGCCCGACGACATTGCCGTTCGGGACTTCGACTGGAACTGCACAGCCGTCGCCTAAGGCCTCAACGATACCGCCTGCCCTAATCGCATAGCCGCAGTCGTTGGATGCGTAAACCGCCTGTACTTCGGTCAAGTTGTCAGGTACTTCGATCTTGCTGCCCTTTATCCAACCATAGGCTTTGACCGTACCGTCATCCTGAAGAGACAGCGTAAATCCGTCCCCAGCCGCAATGCGCGTATGCGGACTCGGCAGTTGGATAGGCGATGTCGTGTAGGCAATATTCAGCTTGGGCACGAGCGTGTTAAATGAAAGATAGTGGAAGAATCGCATCCCTTCATCCGCCCAGGAACCCGCCAATGCGAGAACGAGTTCGTTTTCTCCTTTGGCGATACTGTCGCGCACCAGCGGGGCAATATTGAATTTTACCCATTCGCCGTCCTTGCCCGTTACATTAAATGTCCGGGAGTGCATTCCGCCGTAAAATGCAGGCAATGCATCCGTCGCTGGTGTCGTACCGGGTGCCGTCCAACTGCCGTTGTACTTATAGATGGTCAACTCGGGACTGCCTTCGTCGTTGGCGTAATTATTGGTCACGAACAGTTCCAGGTCAGCCTCAAGCACCGTTCCGCTAAAACCGCTTAGATCAAACTTGAGCATGCCTGTAAACGATTGTCCAGCATTTGAGCCAATGGATACCGTATCCGGACAATAAACCGTTGAGTTTGAACTGTCCCCGGAATATCTGTACTCGCAGTTTGCCAGCAGCTTGCCGGCAAAAGTGCCCGTGGCATCCGGCTCGGCGTTCGCCGTACCGGCCATCGCGATGGACGGAACCGCCAGAACGATAGCCAGCAACATTTGAAGCTTAATTCTAGACAACAAACGGAACATCGATCGCGCTTTCAAAGTATTCTCTCCTTCTGCAATGGAATCATAGGCTGCATTAGAAAAGAATAGCATCGACCTCTAAACATTTGCCAAACAATTCGACATTTCTCGACGGTTATCGTTGCCTCTCTCGTCACCGTCGCGCCAAAGCCGACGTGCATGACCTCGATGCATAAGTTTCCCGATATCTTCCATAATAGAGGGGACACTCGCTTGGCGAAGGGGGATTCGGAAACCACATGCTCGACAATCTCGAAAGCAACTACGACTGCTCGAACGCAGGGGACGATCTGCATCAACTGAAGCAGGAGCTCGCCGAACTGCGGGGACGCGGCGCGGAGGATCCGGAGTCGCAGGCCGTCATCAACCGGCTCGAGAACCAGATCAACTTCATCCTGAACAAATGCGACTTCAACCCTTCGTCCCTCACGTAAGCTGCCTGCTTCTCGTTAACGTGAACGGCCTCTTCTCCGTTCCTGGAGAAGAGGCGTTTTTCGTTTGCCGCCATGTCTTGCCGCTGCTAGGCCTGCAATCGCCGAACCAGCCCGTTTACTCGGGCTTAACGCCTGGCATGTGTTTTGCTAACGCATCGGCACTTCCCTTCAACCGTGCTTCCAAAATCAAGCGCAGCTCATCGGGAATCCGTTCAAACTCGACCCCTTTCCCCAAGAACAAAAGCCAATCCGCATAATACGCCAGCGACTCGGCATCGGTCACGTCGAGTTGAACGTTGAAAATCCCGCTCGATTGGAACATCCCCGTAAAGGACAAAATGATCCCCGGCGGGTGCATGCGCTTAAAGCGCTGAATCCCAGTCCAATCAACCTTTACAACCAGATTGGACTCGCGCGCGTCAATCCGTTTTTTGCTTAAAATCTCTTGCTCGGACCGCTTCATCTTCAGCACGGAGATGGCCGAATCCCGCAGCATCTCGACAGGCAAATACCGAAACGCATCCGTATCAAAATCATAAACCTCGACCAGCCAATGCGCGTTTGAGTTAAAAATATGAATCAAATAAACGTCCATCAACTGAGGCCAGCCAGGACTCGGCTCATACGTCAAGCGCAAGTGCTTATCCCGCACGGCAAGCGAGATCAGCTGGTTCAACTCCGCAGGCGCCGCATCATCGAGTTCCAGTAGATTCGGATTCGCAGGATTCGTATTTTCAAAAAGCAAGATATGATTCAGCTCGATCAGCTCGTCGTGCTGGGCTTGCGACGCGATGCCGATGAGTTTTTCAGTGATCGAGCGGCGATTTTGCAAATAAGGCAGCTGCGAATTTTTCGAAGCGATGAAGCTGATAAATATCGCTTTGAGTTCCTCCGGCGTGAAACGGACGGCGGACAGATACTGATTTTGCAGGACATTGTAGCCACCCCCGCGCCCAAGCTCGGACGTCAGCGGGAACCCCATCGCCTGAATCTCGTTAATGTCGCGGATCGCCGTCGCGCGGGATATCTTGAACTCCCGCTGAATCTCCGCAATCGTAAAATGCGCGCGATTATTGATGAAGCGCATGATCAGGTTCACTCGTTCGGTCTTTTTCATGATTTGATTGTATCAGAAATGCAGCAAGCTTTTTTTGGCATCCAACAAAAAGGGTATCGTTTTTTTGATACATTTAGCGACTAATATCAGTCTTGTAAAGAATCATCCCAAAGGAGAGAATAAAAATGTCTAGCTACTCCATCCAAACCGTCTCGGAGAACTACAAAATGACTGCTTTCGGCGTTTTACTGGAAGACTACAACGACTGGGCAGGCAATGCGGCAAAAACGGCAGCGAAAAAAACGGAAATCACTGAAAACGGCAAGCTTGCCGAGCTTCTCGCGCTCGCTGACGGGCAGGAATATCAAATCAACTACGTCATCGGCGGCAAGGCTTGGCGCGGCTTCGGCGTGATGGGTGAATACAACGTGGAAGACGCGATCGTCCTCGACTTCCTCGCCGGGGAATACCTCGTGGTGCCTGGCACAGGCGCCGACAAAGACCGCCTTGCCGACGAAATAACAGGCAAAGTATTCGGCGGCCTGCTCCAAGAAATTACGGACTACAAATACGTGGGTCCCGGCAACTCCACATTCGTCAAAGCAGCTGAAGACGGCAAATTTTACGGCGAAATGTGGCTTCGCGCGAAAAAAGCAGGAGACAAATCTTAAACAAAGGAGCGCTCTAATGGAAAGTTACTCCGTCGAACACAAAGCGTCGTTTACATTGACCGCTTATGGTTTTTCGATGCAATCCCATTTCCAAGACGCGCCGGCTATGCAAAAAGAAAAAGCGGCGTTTTGGGGCGGGCTGAAGGCCGACGGGCGTTTCGACAAGCTTAAGGCGGCTGCAAAGGATGATCGCGAATGGTCGGTCAACGAGGTTTATCAAGGCAGACCGTGGAATTATTTCGCGGTAGAAGCTAGCAAATCGGTAGGTGACGCAACGCGCATCATCGAGTTTCCGGAGAGCGAGTACATCGTGGTCGCAGGCACCGGCGACAAGGAAGCTTTGTTCGATCAGCTGACTTACCGCGCTTTTGGCGAGGTCTTGTCGCAAGTCACGGACTATGCTTACATCGGCGGTCCGAATGCCACTTACCGTAAAGAAAATGGCGACGGCACGTTTTACGGCGAATTTTGGGTTCCTGTGGTTAAGAAATAAGAGGGTCATCGTACCGAAAAAGGCCGGATTGCGGACTTTAAATTTGCGGAATATGCGCAGCGGGTAATCGGAACAAACCTTATATCCGGATTCAGGGCCATCCTATTGGATTGGCCCTCTCTCTGTGGGTTAATCTGCGGATGAGTTGACTTGGAGTATACTCCAAGTTATAGAATCGGTTGTGTTAAGAAGACCCATCCATGCTAATGTGAAAAGAGGGTTCAATATGGAGCGCGTAAAGACAGTCTTAATTACGGGAGCGAACAAAGGCATCGGTTACGAAACGGCAAGGCAATTGGGAGTCATGGGCTTTACGATCCTGCTTGGTACGCGAGACGACGAGAAAGGGGGAGAAGCGGCAGCTCGTTTAATTAAAGCGGCTGTGAATGCCCGACATCTCCCCCCTGGACGTCACCAACCAACGGACGCTTGATGCTGCGTTCAAGCACATTGAGGAGGAATTCGGATCGCTGGACGTCCTGATCAACAATGCTGGAATATCCAAGGACGGCGGCGTCTCCCCCAGCCAACTGGAGCCCTCTATATTGAAGGAAACCTTTGAGACGAATTTCTTCGGCATGTTCGCAGTGACGAGAACCATGCTTCCCTTACTGAGAGAACGGCCCAACGGCCGGATCGTCAACCTTTCGAGCGGCCTGGGTTCGCTAACTATAAATAGCGATCCCAATTCGGAATGGTCCCGTTTTAATTTGCTCGCCTATAATAGCTCCAAGACAGCCGTTAATGCTTTAACCGTTATGCTCGCCAAAGAATTCAAGAATACTTCCCTTAAGATCAATGCTGCCGATCCTGGTTATACGGCCACCGATCTCAATCGTCATACCGGTTATCGCTCCGTCGAGCAAGCGGCCGGAATTGTAGTACGCCTTGCGACGCTTCCCGAAGACGGACCGACAGGAGGTTTCTTCGACGAAAATGGCGAAGTTCCGTGGTAAGCAAAGAACAAGGAGATGATCGCATGGAGGATGACATCCCCGAGATGATAACATCCATCGAACAAGCGGCGTACTTAACCGGTTTAACGAAAGATACGATCCGATATTACGAAAAAATCGGTTTGTTGCCTTATGCGGATCGAAAACAAAATGGACATCGAGTCTATAGTAGAGAACAGGTACAGGGTATCTTGTTTTTAACCAGACTCAAAGCCACAGGAATGACGATAGAAGAAATGAAGCGATATCGGGAGCTCTCAAGCCACGGTAACGATGCCATTCCCGAAAAAATGTCCATACTCGAACTTCATAAGCAAAAGATCCAACAGGAAATCTCTAGATTGCTGGAGGTCCAGAAGATCATCGAGTATAAATTAGATCACTATCATGAAATCATCCAGGATCCGGATCTTAACGATACGGGCTGTACGCCTACCCATAAATCGAACGGATAAGGAATTGACATATCGTAAAATGTCGATATAATGCTCGATCAGGTGTCCCTGTCGTCGGTTACATGGGTTGGGATGGTTGGAGTCGCGATTGCGATCGTGCTCGTGGCGATCTTGAAGATACGGATGCGTGCGGGGGAGGCAGAACACGGGAGCGTTACGTGGAAATTAATGCGGAGCCCGCCAGTATGCTGGTTTTCGTCTGGTTGTACAAATCCTGGGCATGTATCCGCAAATCCCTAGAGAATTAAAGATCGAAATTGCTAAAATCGATGCGAGTTTATTTGCTATGCAGCTGATGCTGGTAGCCCGTGCGCATGGGTATGATACCAATCCGATGGCAGGCTTTGATCGCGATCAGGTTGTCAGCGCCTTTGGGTTGGACAACCACAGGTATGTTCCGGTCATGATCCTATCCATTGGAAAAGCCAAAGAGGAAGGCCACGAATCCGTGCGCTTGCATAGCGATAAAATTACCTTTTTGGCGCTAATGTGAACTTTTTTCCCCCTTAAACAGGGAAGATTCGGCCCCATCCGAATCTTCCCTGCGGGAAGTCTATGAATAGGATTAAAAAAATGGGTAGTCTGTCCTAAAAGGAGGGATCGCGTTGCAGCTCCCAGATTCCACTTATTCCGCAATCAGGGCTTTATGTGAACAAGGCGATGACTTAGTGAAGACAGGCGATCTGGAGGCCGCCAAGCAAAAATATTTGGCCGCCCTCCGCTTATTGCCTGAAAATCATCGAGAATGGGAGGCCGCTACCTGGATATACGTAGCTGTCGGGGATGTCCACTATCGTATGAAAAATTACGATAAGGCCTTCAAGTGCTTTTTTAATGCCGTACAGTGTCCGAAGGGGTTGGGCAATCCGTATATTCATCTCCGGCTGGGACAGTTATATTACGAACAGGAAAACTTTGAAAAGGCAGCCGACGAGTTAACCCGGGCTTATATGGGCGCCGGTATGGAGATTTTTATGGAAGACGATCCCAAGTATCTTGATTTTTTGGAGACTAAAATAGAGATTTGAAAATCCTCCCTCAGCGACTACAGTCATGGCTCGAGACCATCAGCGCAGCCGCTTTATTGTGTTGCTCTCTTGCTTGCCTAATCGCCTGCACTCTCGTATGGACGCCCAACTTGCCGTAGATATTGACGGCATGGCTCTTCACGGTTCCTTCCGTAATCTCCAGATGCGACGCGATCTGCTTGTTGGACATCCCTTCGGCCATAAGACGGACAATCTCCATCTCGCGATTCGTCAGCCATTCGACCGTAGATTCGACCGGAGGCACCTTTAAAGCGCGTTCCTCCGCTTGAATCGGTAGTTCCAATATCGCTTGCGACATATTCAGATTCAGCGCCTGAAGCAAGCTGTCGGCATACGCCAATACGACCGCAGGAACTGGCCTCGAAGGACCGTCTTGATACGTTCTCAAATAAGCCGACAGCATCTCCGCCATCTCCTGGCCTTCATCCACGAAGCTGCGAATGAATCCTTCCGGTTCCGCCAAGCGCAATGCGGTCTCCAGCAGACCCATCGCCTCCTGCGTACGGCCGGTGCGATACAGCGTCACGCTTTGCAGGATGACGATTTTGATTCGATCCCGGAGACGATCCTCTTTCCAGAACAACCAATGCAGTCTTTCCGATAAAGACAATGCTTCTTCCGTACGTCCGCATGCGGCGAGTACCCTGGCCAGAGCCACGTACTCCGCCACGCCATTCAGCGATACCTCGTCTGCCGCGTCCATCCCGCACCGCTCCAGCCACTCGGCAGCAGCATGCAGGGCGCCTTGCCGCACGGCCAAGCAAGCTTGCTCCGCTTCTATTTTCCGCAGGAAGAGCTCATAATCGGGAGATTCGATTCGTACCTTCAACCGCTCCAGCAGTTCTGCGGCCCTTGCCGAATGGCCCAGCGATTGTTGAATCCGCGAAGCGCTAATATATATCTGCATCAGACTCCGCGTATTGGTCGCCGCGCCATAAGCGCGAATAACCTGGTTCATGCAACGCTCGGCTTCTTCCAGCCGGTTCCATTCATACAACAGCTTGCTGTAAGAAGCATAGAGTCGTCCGGCAAACGGATGCGCTTTTCGGTGCTCCCATCGAGTCGTCCATTTCAGCAGAAACGCGGCAGCCCCGCGATAATCGTTGATAAACGACAAATGATCCTCGAATTCTTCGTAACCGCTATACCGGTTGTCCCCGATCGTTTGAAAGAAACTGCCCTCTGGCGTATATCGGTCCACCTGCTCGAAGTATTCCGATACTCGTTCCAAGTCCTTTTGGAAATAGCTCGAGGTCGCGCATAAAAAGCAGATATTGCCCATGACGTTGTTCCATTCCGCTTCGTCCATGCTCTCTTGCAGCGCTTCATAGCGGATTTTGGCTTGCTCAATCTTGGCGGAGGCTCGATCCCATTGCCGTATGCCGATCAGAAAGAGAAGATAGAACATCTCGACCATGGGCCTCTTCGATACGAAGCGCTCCGGCAGCTGCAAGATCCATCGGCTTAGCGTCGTAAACTTCTTATGAAGAAAAGCTTGAAGATTGTTCTCGATCACCCGAACGACATCCTCATACTGTCGCCCTGCCAAGTAATGCTCAGCCGCCTCCTCCTCGAAGCCGTGAGACTCCAGCCAGGCGGCTGCCTGGATATGCGCATGCGCCCACTCATCGGGAGCGGTCCGGGCATACAGCTGCTGCAAAAACTCGGACAGCAAAGGATGATAACGATACCAGCTCCTGTGTTCGTCCAGCGGGCTAATGAACAAATTCCATTGCTCCAGCTTTTCCAGCTGCTGCTGACCGTTCGATTGGCCCGTAACAGCTTGGCATAGGGAATGGTTCATGCGGCTTAAAATAGACGTCCGAAGCAAAAAAGCGCGCATCTCATCCGACAGGCGACGGAATACCTCCTCTAGCAGGTAATCGAAAATATGATGCTGATGACCGCTGAATTGCCGGATCGATTCCGCGATATTATCGCTGCTCTTCAGCGTGATCGCCGCTAGCTGCAGTCCGCTGATCCAGCCTTCCGTCTGATTGTACAGCTCCGCTGCTTGCTCTCTGGACAGCGACAAGCCCGTCGTATCCCGGAAGAAGGCCAGCCCCTCTTCCGGATAAAACCGCAAATCCCTCACCGAGATTCGCCGCATTTCTCCTAAGGCCAGAAGTCTGCCGGTAGGCAACGTCAAGTCGGTTCGACTCGCGATATAAATATGGATGTGAGGGGGGCAAATGCTCCAGCAAGTAACTTAACGACTTCTGAATAGCGGGAAGTTCGATGACATGATAATCGTCAAGGACGATCGCGAGTTCGCCGGATCGTCGATTCAGCTCGTTCAGCATGGCCGATATGGCGGATTCCAGGGACACGGAAGTCGCCGACGGCCCCTTCTCCAGCAGCGGCCAGACCGTCTGCGCGAAGCCGGGGATCCTCTCCCCGATCGAAGCCGTGACGCAGCTCCAGAACGGAATCCATTCATCATCCTGCTTATCTAGCGATAACCAAGCCACCGGGATCCCGCATTGTCTGGCCCATTCGCCGAGCGCTGTCGTCTTCCCATAGCCGGCCGGTGCGGAGATCAACGTCAGCTTGGCGCCGAGTCCTTCGTCGAGTTGGCGCATCAACCGCGGCCGCGGCACTAAAGCGTTGCGTACATGGGGAATATATAGCTTCGTCTTCACAATCAACCGGGAACCCTCCGCGACGGCAATCGATTTCTAATGATTTCTATTTCGACAAAAACAGACATAACCCTGCATGCCTGGCGCTGCGCTGCGGGTGTGTCTACAAGTCCCTTTATAGCCTAAGAACTTCATGATCGAAGATGGAGAACAAAGCGTTAAGATCGGACAGACCGTCTCGATTACGAAGGAGCAGTTCATGCAGACATTTCGCCGCTTGGAGGAGGGGGGGGCGGGACGACGCTCGGAACGATCGAAGACGTGCAATATGCGCCACGACACTTATTTGTGCGAGCCATCACGCTTCCATCAGAAAAAGTCCTTCGGGCTGCCGCTTCGCGCAGCGTCCGAAGAACATCCTGAATGCCATGCTCTTACCCGACCTTAACGAGCATCTTCCCGATATTCGATCCCTTGAACAGCTCCAAGAACGCCTCGGGCACGCGATCGAAGCCTTCGATGATGGTCTCTTCATACTTGAGCTTGCCCGCCGACAGCCACTCGCCAAGCTTCCGGGCGCCTTCCGGCAGACGGTCCATATATTCGGCGAGCACGAAGCCCTTCATCAGCGACCGGGTCTTGATCAATTTGATGAATACGCGCGGCCCTACGTCCGCCTCGTCCGATGAATAGTTGTAGGCCGAGATCGCTCCGCACAGCGCGATGCGCGCATAGTCGTTAATCTGGCTGATGACCGCGTCCGAGATCTCGCCTCCGACGTTGTCGAAGTAGACATCCACGCCTTGCGGACACGCCCGCGCCAAGGCTTCTTGCATATTAGTCGTCGTCTTGTAATTAATCGCGGCGTCGAAGCCCAGCTCCTCGGTCAACCAGGCCGTCTTGTCGTCGGAGCCGGCGATGCCCACGACTCTTGCGCCCTGGATCTTGGCGATCTGGCCGACGATAGAGCCGACGGCTCCGGCCGCGCCCGATACGACCACGGTCTCTCCTGCCTTCGGCTTGCCGATATCCATCAAGCCAAAGTATGCGGTCAGCCCCGTCATGCCGATAACGCCAAGATACGCCGAGAGGGGCGCCGCCTGCTCGTCGAGCTTACGGAGCTTGTCCGCATCCGCGACGCCGTATAGCTGCCAGCCGAGCAAGCCCAGCACCTTGTCGCCCGGCTTGAGCTTGTCTGAGCGGGACTCGACGACTTCTCCCACGACGCCGCCTTCGATGACCTCCCCGATCCGGTAGGGCTCGGTATACGATTTGGCCGCGCTCATTCTTCCCCGCATGTATGGGTCAACGGATAAATAGATGGAGCGGACGAGTACCTGCCCCTCCCCCGGCTGCGGCACCGGTTCCTCTTTGAATTCGAACGTCTCCTCGGTCGGCCAGTCTTGAGGACGGGAGCGCAGCAGGATCTTGCGGTTCATCATAGCTCTTCGACCACTCCTTTCTTCGAATTCGTGCAATGATCCGAAATCTCCGCAATATTGATTCCCGTTGCTGTCAGAAGTTATTCCCAAGCACCAGGCGAAGGTTGTTTGCCTTTGACATTCCTATATTGATGACCGGACGGGCAGACTCATTCAATTAATACCAGTGCTGGCCAGCAATGCGTCCGTGCCGCGCGTGCAGATCCGCCAACTTCCTGCCCGTATCCGGCGACACCGTACTCATCGATACATGAATACCGCCTATGCCCAGGCGTTCTAGGAAATCTTCGCTTTTGACGACGTCTTCCATTGCTTCATCGTCCCAAACCAAGGTGACGACGATGCCGCCGGTTGTCACGGCGTCAGCTGGCCGGACCGCCTGCAGCGCACCTTGGGCTACACGCGGTTCCGCTTTTTCTGGGGTGCGGTTGTATACGGTCAACGCATATCCTGCTTGGAGCAGATTGGCGGCGACTGGCAGTCCGAGCAGTCCGAGTCCGATGAATCCAATGCTTTCCCTCATGAATTTAACCTCCTTAGGATACTAATCGTTACGTTAACGTCATGTTTAGAGCAAAAAAAATTATTCGCCTTCATTGTCCTCGAGCCATCGCTCGAAACGATCTATATGCGACTGCAAATCGCTGCGGAACTGCCCAAGCGCTTCAAGCTTCTGGTCCGTGTCGGACAGATGCTGGCGCAGTATGCCGAGGACTTTCCGCTTCGGCAGCACCCCGCTCGTATCCGTAAAGTAAAGCTGGATTACGTCCTGAATTTCCTCCAGACTTAAGCCAAGCTTCTTCAACTGATCGATCTTACGCAGACGAGCAACCGTTTCTTCCGTATAGTAATGATGGCCATTGCCTTCGCGCTCGCCTGAAGGAAGCAATCCGATGCTCTCGTAATAGCGAACCGTGCGCTGGGTTACCCCGGCTCGTTCCGTCAAATCGCCAATTCGCATGCGGTTCATGATGGATCACTCCTTCCAAGATGTAATATGACGTTAACGTCACGTTTGCATAATAGCATTTGAATTGGAAAATGTAAATGCACAGAACTAAAAAGGGCACCTTCTATACGGGTGCCCTGAATTTATTGGAAAGGGTTTTCATACAAGCAATTCAAGCGTTTTGATTCCTAATGACTCCTTTTAACACTTCGCTTATTTTCACTGGCGATCTGCCAATCAAATCGGCCAATGCGGTGCTCGTCTGCTTAAATTCGCCGTTCCGGCTCGCCTGGAACAAACCCATCGTAATGTTAAGACGGGCTTCGGGGGAAGCCTCGAGCGATCAAATGTTTTCGATGCTCTTCGTCCGACACGACCATCCGGCGGATCGGCCTGCCGGTGATGTCCGAAGCCATCGCTGCGATCTCTTCCATATCAAACGCTTCGGAGGCCGTCAGATTGGGAGACAAGCCGTCCCATCTCCGCTGAGTAAGAATGGTCGCCGTGGCTTCGGCTAAGTCCGAGTGCGTTGTCCAAGCAACCGGTCCGTCTTCCGGCAGGATCAACTCTCCCGATTGAAGGGCTCCGCCAAGTAACCACACCAAGGATGAGGCATAAAAACCGTTGCGCAGCGAGGTGAAGGGCATGCCCGATTCCTTAAGCAGCTCCTCTGTCCTGGCGTGATTAAGCATAGGCGGAAAAAGCGAAGTCGAGGAAGAAGCCATGTGACTGGTGTAGAGTATCCGTTCGGCACCGGCTTTCTTGGCGGCGTTAATCGCAGCCATATGCTGACGTACGCCCGCCTCTCCCAAAACACCTGATGAAACAAGGAGAACCTGCGACGCGCCTTCAAAGGCATGAAGCAAGCTTTCTTCGTGATCAAAATCGCCGTGACGAACACGCACACTACGTTTCTCCAGCTCCTGCGCCTTGTCCACGTCCCTCACGCTCACGCCGATCTGTTCTCCCGGCACGCGCTTCAGCAGTTCCTCGACAACCGCGCTTCCTAAATTCCCGTTTGCTCCCGTAACGATGATCAATGTTCGCACGCCATCCTTTCTTTTAGCCCAACTAAGGATTGTTTACCATACAGTCTTGTGTAAACATATGTTGTATAACTAAAAGATAGATGGAATGCGCACGGCCAACAACCAGCAAAACCTCGGTTTTGTCGAGTTCCCAACATAACCGTCCTATTGTCCGATTTGTGATTCCAATAAGAAAGCGTGGTCTCCATGCCGATAAATCCTAACGACCCCCGCGTCAAAAGAACCCGTCAGCTTTTTATGCAAGCCTTTCATGATCTGCTCGGAGAGAAGAGAAACATCTATTCGGTTTCCGTCCACGATATCACGACACGGGCAGCCGTCAATCGTTCTACGTTTTATGCTCATTTCCAAGATAAATTTGATTTTCTGGAGGCCTGGATGACGGACAAGTTTCAAACCATTATCACTAGAAGGCTTCCGGAAGACTCCGTCTTCAGTCCGGACAATCTGAGCGTCCTTGTGCAGGTCGTTTTTCACTTTCTTAAGCAGTTCCGACAGTACATCACGCCGGGTGACAAGCAGTTTGAGCCGATGTTTGAAACCGCCATGCAAAAGGAATTGTATCGTATCCTGCTCAACTGGATAAAAGAAACACCCGTTCAGGGCCATACGCAAGAAAAATTGGAAAACACGGCTCTTGTCGTCAGCTGGGGTTTGTTCGGACCGGCTTTGCAATGGAGTCGGAACACGCAAGACCGCCCGGAGGAAGCGATGGTTAGAGACGTCATGGAGATCATCATGGCGAATTTGGCATATTCAAGAACTTGTACAAGTTAATAGAGGAGGCAGCGCCTATATGGAGAACCATCCGCATTGAGGGACCCGCTTCAGGTGCGATTCTCACGCGTTGAGGCGATATCCGTCTCTTTTGAGAAGATTCATGCGGCTCTTAATGCCGGCTCCGATAATCGATTAACAGCCGCTGCATTTTTTCCACCGTGCCGTCTTGATGGGGAACATGGATGGACACGGTCATATTAGAATCGTTCAAATACTGAAACGATACAAGATCAAAGTTCAATTTCCCGAGATTCGGACAATGCAGCGTCTTGGGAGCATCAATAGCATCGAGAACCTCATGGGAGTGCCAAAACGCTCGAAACTCCCCGCTAGCCCGGGACAGCGTCTCAAACTGCTCGGACCACCAAGGGTCGTCGCCGTGACGCGCATACCCGGCATGGAAATTAGCGACGATCCGTCGTGCATGCAGTTCCCATTGATCTCCCTTAACATAGCGGAAACGGGGAGAAGTAAACGTCATCCAGACCAAATTCCGCTCCCTATCCGACATACCCGCGAGATCTCCGTTCAATGCGCAGTAGGCTTCATTCCAGGCCAGGATGTTCATGCGTGCATCCATGGCATTCGCCGGGGACAGGTTTTGGCTATCTAAAAAACGTTGAAGCTCTGGCGTTACCTTAGCGGATTGCTTCGTATCGACCAAGGGAAATTGCTTGCGGGCCAGATGGTAGAGATGCCTGCGTTCCGATTCATCTAACCGAATCACTTCGGCTATTCGATCAAGAACTTCGGCGGATACGTTGATATGACGTCCTTGTTCCAAGTAGGTGTACCAATCTAATCCTACGTCTGCCAGCAGAGCCACCTCGCTGCGGCGAAGTCCGGGCGTACGTCTGCGTCCGGATTCGGGCAATCCTGCTTGCCTTGGGGTTATTCGTTCGCGACGCGAACGCAAAAAACGGGACAATTCCGCATAACGGTCCAAACTGTTCCCCATGATCTCCATGCCTCCGATCTATACCTGTACGTGGGATTTCCAATCCTACGATAACCGGATCTCTCCCTAGCCTAGTCAGGCTCCTATACATTAGTCTATGTCCTCCTTAGGAGGAATAGCAAGAATGGATAGACAGCGATGGCCGGCCCCGCCTGTTCAACCTCCATTCAGACCAATCTCATTGAGGTGACGAAAATGAAAGTAGCTGCCATTGTCGGAAGCATTCGCAAAGAATCGTACAACTTGAAGTTAGCTCGCTATATTCAAAACCGCTATCGGCATCTTTTTCAGTTGGATGTGATGAACATACGGGATCTCCCTTTTTTACGATCAGGATATGGAGTCTGCTCCGCCGCAGTCGGTTATCGATTTTAAGGGCAACGTCGCTGCTGCCGACGCAGTGTTATGGGTCACTCCGGAATATAATTCGACCATTCCCGGCGTCATGGCGAATGCCATTGACTGGTTATCCCGCGTCGACCGAGTCATGATTGGGAAGCCCTCATGGATCGTAGGATCTTCCATGGGATTGTTGGGGTCGGTAAAGGCACAGGGCCATCTGCGCGACATTCTGTTTGCATCCGGCATCTCCTCGCCGCTGTTGCCTGGAAATGAGGCGTACATCGGCCTTGTCCATGAGAAGTTTAACGAACAGGGCGAGCTGAACGATGAACCTACCATGAAATACCTTGATCTCGTAGCCGACCATTTCGTGAGATGGATGAACGAACTTTCCCAATTGAAGCAGCTTCAGAGTCAAACCTAATCAGGAACCTTGGAGGGAGTAAGATGTTCGAGCATATCGTGCTGTTGAAATTCAAGCCCGATGTTTCTATTGAATTAAAAGAAAGTGCGGTAAAGCGCGCGCATGACTTTAAAGGCCAAATTCCGGGGATCGCGGATCTTAGCGTAGGGATTAACGTCACGGAGGAGATCGCGCATATGCAGGGTTTTACGCTGGGGATCCGTGTCACTTTTGAGGATCAACAGGCTTGCCGGGATTATATTCAGCATCCCCTGCATCAAAGTTTATTACAATCCATAGGCCCGTTTGTCGAAGGAATCGTCGTTATGGATTACCCTTTTGCTTAAAGTTCCCCCCTTCGTGTTAGCCCCTAAAGCGGTTAAATCGCTTTAGGGCTATTTGTTTTTCAAAAATGCTCGTTCTGACATGCGCAGGCGGCTCGCTTAGGAGATCGTTTTCAAAATAGGAACGATCTCCCCCCTCCATATTGGAGTCGTCTATCTTCTGCAGGTATCCAGCTGACCATTAAGTCCATCCAGCGTAGCAACCAGATTGTTTAACCCTTCTTCACCGGCTTCTCCGACTTGCACATAATTGACGAGAGACTTCGACTGGCCCGGCTCAATATTTAAGGTATGAATGAATCCATAGAAATTCGCTTCGTTTCCGGATTCGGCCAACGGCGTCGTGAAGGGATCCTTTTGCTGGTCCCCTAATCCGGTTAATCCATTATCGAACGGATCCGGAGATCCGACCGCAACGCCTAGCGGCTTATTGTTTCTCGCGCTGCTGTCTACAACAACCCATGAATCATCCGTCGTCACCTGGAGATCGTGCGAAGAGGTTGCCTTTACGACAGCTGCATTTGTTGTCGTACCGTAGCCTAATGAGCCCCTGAAAGAGACATCGACCTTTACGGCCACGTTATTTATATTCGTGAACGTATCAAAAAATCTCGTTCTGTTATTTTTGGTATCGACGTAAACCTCTCGTGTGATCAATATATTTCCCAGATTAACAGATTGCGTGGAAACAAATTTATTGACCCCGTCATAGGACAGGTTAAATCCGCGCATCATCTGACCATTCATCAGCGAAGCTGAGGGCGACGACACTTTAACAAAGATATTGCCGAAGCCTTGTACTTGCGTTGAACCGACCGTACGTAAACTTCCCGTGTCCAGGCTAGGGGCAAAAGCATCGTGAATCTCCCATACCGTGCCGCTCTCCGAAGTGACTCGCGTTAAGGCATCCGCAGATTGAAACGGAAACGCGCCCGTTGCGATCACGGATAACGCAATCGAAGCGGCAATCACTTGCTTTTTACCTTGACGCAGACGTTTTAATTTATTCATTATGTAGGTTTCCACTCCTATGTATGTTATGAAACATAACCTTATAATGACTTATAGTCAATAAAACATAGACTTATTTATTATTTTTATTGATAATATACGAAAATCACTGAATTTATTGTTATTTTTTATAACACAAATATTTAATACATTCCATATATATTACACTTCATACAATGAAACCGTTATATACTTATTCCATCCATACGGTCGTCGTTGGATCCCATTTCGCTTCGTCTCCCTGCCAAGTCGGCAACTCTCATCGCGGTACCGTAACCAGGCATGACGGCATCTGCATCGGATACAAATATTCAGGCCCATGCTATCGAGCATGGGCCTGGATTTAGGATTGCGAGTCTATATCATTTTATTGCTGTGGATTACCTCCGGTATGATGCGCAGGCCTTAGCCTTTAACGCAAGCTCTGCCTTGGCGCTCGTCTTCAACAGATCCCCGACATTCTTATTCAGCTTTTCAAGAGATCCCTTAACGCCTATCTTCTTCACAGGAGAAGTCAGATCTGTGCTGAGCGGACCAATTCCTAATTTGGCAATGGGGGGCTGCCTCCGGACAGCCGCCGCTGAAATCTTTCTTCAGCTTGACGCCCAGTGTTAAGGATGCAGGGCCGAATGCAGCCTTGGCCGTCGCTTCAATCGAAGTCCCGTCAGAGGACAAGTCCTCGAAGGGGTTCACCTCCAGCCCTCCCCCCGATCCCGAATCCGATTTCGCCGCAAGCGGACACGCCTTCGTCGGTCACACAGACCTTGCCGCCGCCGCCAACGCCTTCATATGCCGTAAAGCCGATGCAGAACAGGCCGCACGGATCGCGAAGCTCGACCGGATTGTTGTTGACGTAAGCGTACAAGTTCGCCTGACCGCTTTCCAGCAGAACCGGGTCCCGGGCGGTCCATCGGCCGGCTGCCGGGTCGTAGTCCCTTGCCCCGAACCGGACCAGACCGGTCGCGCGGTCCTCCATACCTCCGGCAAACCCGATCAGGAGCTCGAAATCCGGGTTCGAGTCGGACAGCAGAACGCCGTAGCTATCGTAGCTGAGCTTCTTGACCACGTTTCCCGAGGCATCCAGTACCCGCTGCGGCGTACCTACGCCGTCGGTGACGACATAGTACCGATTCCCGCCTCGTTCGAGGCCGATCAACAGGCCTTCGTCATTATAATAATAGTTCGTGGCCGTATGCTGCGCGTCGATGGTTGTCGTCACCATCTGCAGCGCCCCCGGATGTCCGTAATAGTACTTGACCGCACCGCCACCGCCTTCTCGCGCGGTTCTGCGGCCCAGCGCGTCATACTCGTAGCTGTAAGTGACTCCTGTCACCGTGGCCGAGAGCAGCTCGCCCATCGTTCCGTAGTGGAACCGGTCGTCGCCCCGCTGCAGGAGGAAGCCGTCGGCATCGAAGGTGTAAGCCGTATTCCCCACCTGTCGAAGCTGGTCGTTGGCCCCGTACGCATTCTCCACTCTGCCGTCCACGCTCGTTTCCCGGCTTAAGCGGTTTTTGTTACGGTCGTACGTATAAGCTTCGCGGAACGATTCTCCGCCTGGACCGTTCCGGCTCATCAGCAACAGCTGGCCGTCCGCATCGTATTCATACACCTCGGACGATGTTCCCTCCGGCGTCGTTATCGTCCGGCCGGTCAGCAGACCGCGCAGATCATGCTCGTAGGCAACCCGGTATACCTCACGGCCTCCGACCGTATACCGAATGGACTGAACACGGCCCAGCTCGTTGTACGTCACATCCGTCTTCAAGGTCCCGTCCTGAATGACCCCAATCCGCCCCTCGGGACCGTTGCGCGTGAAGCTGAAGGGTCCGGACTGGATCAGGGCGCTGTCCCGATCCCAGAGATATGGGGTATCTAAGGTATAGCTCCGGGGTACCCCATTTACCTGTGTCGTGACAGTAGAGCGGATGTTGGTCAGACGGGACAGGGAATCGTAGGTGTACGCGAACTGACCTTCGGCAGCTCCCGTCCAATTCATGCTCAACACATCGGCTCCGTCATAGGTGTACTCGATGCCTTGAAGGGCATCTCCGCCTGCGCTTTGGGTTTGGAGCGAACGGACACGGTCCGTGTTGTCCGCATACGTGAACGCCCGCTTCAGATCGGGATCATCCATGGCTGTGATCCGCTTGTTGCCGAAGGATTCATATCCATACTGAACAGAACGTCCGCTTGCCAGCACCGACCTCTCCAACATGCCTCCGACGTCGTGTTGCTTCGTCAGCCACGCGACTCCGTCGTTGGCCGCAAATCCGGTAAATTGGCCAAGCGCGCTATATTGCTGCATGTATCCGGTCCCGTCCGGCATGGTCAGGCCTGTGAAATTGCCGACTCCATCGTACGCTTTGCGGTATTCCTTGCCCCGGGCGTTTGAACCCCGATTAGCCGGTCGGCGTCATCGTAGCTGTAGGTGACTACGGCTCCGCTTGCATCCGTTACCGATGCGAGACGATTGCGCCCGTCGTACGTATAGTCGGTGAACTGTCCGCCCTGCGTCATCCGCTTCAGGCGGCCGAGCGAGTCATACTGCAGCTCCGTCGGCGCCACACCCTGGCCCGGAGACTCCACCTTCACCACCCGGTCCTTGCCATCCAGATACGAAACCACGCTTAATCCTTCCGCCGATGTTTCCATAAATTTATTTTCCGCTGTATCGTACCGGACCGTAGAAACGTCCTGATTCACCTTATTCGTATGCACAACCGCCTTCACGGTGCCGTCGGGGTTATATTCCAACGTTCGGGATTCCGTGTACACCGTGGTTCTACCTTCCGGAGATTTGACCTGGAGCTCCTTCAGAACGGGCACTTCCATGCCCCAACGGGGATCAGGCCACAGCTGCTTCGCGATCACCGTTCCGTCGGCAAGCTCCACCCGCTCCTTATCCCCCTGCCGCGTCGCCACGGTTCTGGCTCCTCCCGGATCGGTAGTGATCCGCTGCACTCCCCCCTGGAATGATTTTGGTCTCGTACGCGGTGGTGCGATTGTTGGGATCGGTATAAGTCACAAGCGTGCCGTCCGCCGTCTTCGTCCGGGTCAACCGTTTGATGCCGCCGGCCGGTGTTTTGGCTTCCGTCAGCAGCCCCATACCGTCATAAGCATACTCACTGACTTGCCGGCCGGGATCGGTAAACCGGGTCAGCAGACCGGAGCTGTCGTATTCCATCCGATACGACTCGCCCATTTCATTCGCTATTCCGGTCAATTGGCCTGCGGCATTCACCGTAAGGACCGTGCGCTGCCCGCCGGGAGCGATGATGGCAAGCGGCTTGCCGTCGCCGTCGCGCTCGATCGTCAGGCGGTTCTCGCCTTTGTCCACGATCGCGGTCGCCCGGCCCTTCTCATCGTATTCGATGCGGGTGTGCGTATGGCCAGTCAGGGCATGTGCGGACTCGGTATGACGCCCCGTCTCCGGATCCAGTGCGATCCGCTCCAGTCCGTCGTCGTTCATGACACTGGCCGATTGATTGCCGTCCGTTGCTCGCAAGTACGTTCTCGAATTGCCGTTGGTCAAAGCAAAGAGATGCCGGTCTCCGTCTCCCGTAACGAAAAGAAGAGCAAGGTTACGAAAACTTGAATTTACGAGAGGAGCGGGCACTTCGAATTTCTCGACGGTTCCGTCCGCCAGCGTCCGGTAGATGTCGGGCTGATTGTAAGGCTGGAAATAGATACGATCCTGACGGTCCAGAAAGAAGTTGCTTGCTCGAAACTGTGCCCCTACCGCCTGAACACCATGCTCCAGCGCATGCATTCCCTGCTGATCGGGGCCCGGACTGCCCAGTACCCGCGTCAAGGTGCCATCCGCATTGATTCGACGCACGCGGGCTCGGCTGCCTCCCCCCCATTACATCCATCACATACAACTCACCATTGCGTCCCGCCTTGATTTTCGAAACCCCGCCTATGCCGTCTTTGTCCGCAGGCCCGCTGTCTTTCCCCGTGACCTGCGCGTTGCTCATGACCTGTATCGTGCCGTCAGCAGCCAGTTTGTACAAGGTGAATCCTGCAGCCGTTGCCGGATAAGAGGTGAAATAGACGGATCCGTCTGCCATCGGCATAATATCGTTAACGGTTCTCAGTTTCACATCCAGCGCCCGGGCGCCGTCAGGCAGCGTCTCGGTCGCTGATCCATCTGCAAAGAACGTTCCGACTATCGGGAGAAATTCACTGTCTGACGGCCGTTTCCGCATGATCTGATGCCTGGCCCAATCATAGAGACAGAGCGTTCCCTTGGCATCCGCCATTGCCGGACTGATGATCGAGCCGGATTCGTATTGGCCTGCCTTCGTCAACGTGCCATCCCGGGCTCTCTTGAAAAAATATCGGGTCAGTGACTTATTGAATCCGATATAGATGGAACGGTCCTGGCCTTCGCCCATATCGGGGAATTCAACCTGATATTCCGGCCCCAACACCACACTGCCCGGCACCCCCGGATTGCCGTAGTAGTTCATTTCCGTGTAGGCGGCGGACATGTGCTGCTGCTTCGTTCCATCCCCCATATACAATACCTGCGAGTTTGGGTCATATACTCGCTGGGGGTCCAGGCTCCAGCCGGCAATGCCTGCTTCGGCGAAGGGATTGCTGGGGCTCTCCAGCTTGCCGCGCCACTCCCGCGTGAGGGAGATGGTTGTAGCGCCCCTTTGGCCGATGATACTTGCCGTTGCCACCCGTCCGAAGCTTCTATCGAATTCACTGCTGGACGAGTAGTAGTTCAGCCCATACTGATAAGACACCGTTACCGTATAGTTATGGCTGCCCACAAGCTGCCGGTTATAGGCATCCTTGCCGTCCCAATCGAAGAGGTAGGTCACATTGGCCGCTGCCGGGAAGTTCTTCTCGATCAGCTTGCCTGCAATGGCTACCTGCAACCTCATGCCCAGCATAGAAGCCGGGATAGAATCACCGCTGATCGGAATTTCCAGGCGGGAACGCTCTTTATAGCCCGGAGTACGGTCGCTGCGGTAATTCAACGTATACGGAGTGCCAGCGATCGGGATGCGCTCTCCGAGGCTTTGATTCTGACAGCCGATGATGGAGCCAGCCTGCTCGCAGGGACCCTCCTCTTGCTCCGGGATATTCGCATTCGGACCTTTGTCGATGGGCGGCTCCGCATCCGGCGGCGGGCCATAGGGCCAGTTGCAATCCCAGGGTGTAAAATGGGGAATCGGCACGCGCCACAGGCTCTTACCCGGCGCATACAGCTTGGCGAGCTCTCGCCGCTCTTCCTCGTCTAAGCCGATGGCCAGCATCGCGTCATCCGAGTCCGCTTCTCCGTTCCCATCGATATCGACCATAGCCAATCCGCTCGCAATGTCGGTGATCCCGATGATCCTGCCGTTATCCGAGGGAATCCACTGCCCCAGGCTTCGATCGTAATAGCCGATAGGAACCGTCTCGCCGACATGGAAGTTTAGAAAATTATCCACATAATGATAGACCGGTTGATTGAACCTTACCTCTGTGGCCCCCGCGGCAATGGCTTCATCCGCAGACAGCTCCACGGCATACGTATATCCGACAAAAGAAGGCAGCTCACCCGGCATCGCCTTGGGCCCGTTCTCTCCAACCGTATACTCCGTCGAACGGAAATGCATGCCAGGCAGCGGCACTTCCGTTCCATCCGGCAGCTTCATGACGGCCTCCGTTCCTTTGGGCACAAAGACTGTAGACTGCCGCGTCCCAAGCTCATCCGTTACCGGGCTGCCTTGGGCCACCTGGGGTCCATTCGCATGCTGCAAATCAAGGGTGGTGACCTTGGTGTCATACGCGGTTAATACGACATCGTCCAGCACGTTATAGTCGCCCGGAATCGTGCTGATCTGCCGCTGGACCGTCATATATCCGGCCTTCTCATACTTGACTGTCAGCAGTGCGCCTCCGCCTACCACCATATCGAACCTTCCGTCCGATCGGCTAAGCGTCTGCCCCCACCGTTCCTCGTTCAGAACCGATATGGCTACCCCGGACAGGGCGCTGCCTTGCTTATCCGTTACTTTGCCCCGCAGCACCGCGGCGCTTTCCTCCTGGATCGCCCCTGGAGCAACGCCGGTTTGAATCGGGTTATCCCCGGTGTAGAGGAAATCCACCGTAGAATGGAAGGAAGGAAATCCACTGAACGGAACCGGCTCGGCCGTTTTTGATGGGTCGTCCGGCGGCAGGTCCTCACCCTGATTCCCGGGTACGGCGTTAACCGGCTGCGAACGGCCCGATTCGTTGCCGTTGGTATCATAGGCAGTCAACGCGAAGGTGTACGTGACTCCGTTGGTCAGGCCGCTTACGGTATAGCCCGTGACCTTGCCTGTCGCAGTGCCGGAATCCCAGCTCACACCGCTGTCTGTAGAGGCATACACCTTGTACCCGGCCAGATCGCTCTCGCTGTTGGCTGTCCAGCCAAGGCGCACCGCTCTTTCCTCCGGCTCCGCCGTCAGCCCGGTTGGTACTGCCGGCGGGATCACATCCCTGACAGGTCCGCCCCCCGTGCTTGTTCCACCTCCGGCATTCGGAGCGTATGCTGCTCCAGATGCGAGAATCGTGCCGATGCCCAGCCGCTCGCCGGCTTTGGGTGCGGTGAACGTGCCCGTTACATCCGCTTTGGTGCACCCGCAATCCACGGAGGCGGATTCCCCGGAATCCAGCAGCGCCACAGATACGGCGCTCCGTTCTGCCGACGATAGAGCCAGCTCCGGCTTCCCGCTCTTCTTCACCAGCTCCCGGATCCGCGGGTCGTCGATCAGGGACAGCCGATACGTCTTCTCGGGAAGCACGTAGGCGCTATACGAGCCATCCGTGCCCGTCACGGCATAGAAGGTCGGATTCGTTGTAAAAGCCGCCACGACACCGGCGGCCGGCGCTCCGTTGGAATCCACAATGGTACCTTCCAGTACCGCAGCCTGCCGGGTGATCACCTGAGCGGACGCGTTTTCCTTAGAAAATACGACCTGAACGTAGCCGACCGCCCCCGCGCCTACAGCATAAACATCATACGAGCCGAAAGGAAGCTTGGCATGGTAAACGCCATTGCCATCCGTAAGGCCCCGCAAGAGATACGCTCGCTTGCCGGCAGCGTGAATGGCAATCTCCGCATCCTTCATCAAGGTCCCGTCAGCGGCTTTGGCCGTTACAGCAAAACTAGTCGCAGACGCCGGCTTTAGAACCTGCCAGGTGCGGTGAACGATTACCGCCGCTTCCGCACGGGTCAGCTCTCTCGTCCCTCCGAACGTTCCGTCCTCATACCCGGTCAGCACTTCCGCTTCCTGCAGCTTTGCCACAGATGAAGCAGCCCATGCGGGAATCGCATCACGGTCTCGAAAGGATGGCGCGTGCTGAGCATCCTGCTTCATGAGATTGCCAAGCATCACAGCAGCCTCCTGCCGTTTCACGGGCGCAAGGGGCCGGAACAGTCCTCCCGGCTCCCCCGCCACAATGCCCAGCCGAGCGGCATGACGGACTTCATCGGCGAACCACTGATCCGTCACGTCAGTGAAGGACAGCGTTTGATCGGACGGCTCGATTCCGAGCACGTCGGCCAGACGACTGCTCACCACAGCGATCTCCGCTCGGGTTATCGTTTTGGCCGCACCGAACGCGCCGTCTTCATATCCTGCGAATATGCCCGCCTCCGCAAGCTCCGCTACCTCCCTTTGCGCCCAGTCGGGGACAGCATCCGTCCATGAAGGCATCCCGGACCGGTCGCTTGTTCCAGGAGAGGTGCCGGCCCCTGTAACATTCACCCCGCCCGCAGCAAAGCCGCTGTCCGGAACCGCTGTCTGCAGAAGCAAAAGCAGCGTCACAGCCAGCATCATTTTCTTTCTTAACCAACCGACCCTATTGTGTCGCACTCGCTATCCCTCCCACTCATTCCAAGCCATTGCGAGAATCCTATCCGTCACTCCTTGTGTTCATATACGAGCGCTCCGGCGACGGTCTTGTTGTCCTCTTGATCCAAGCTGAACGTAAACGTGAATGTCTCGTTGCCTCGAGTCCCGGAATACATATAGTAGCCGTCTTCCTTCAATTCAAGGGCTTGCGCATATCCGACGCTTTTGACGTAGTCTTGGTAAAGCTTCACCACTTCATCGAACGGCTTCTTCGATTCTATGGAAACCGTCATGTTGCCGGAATCGTTATGGGCGGAGGCTGTCACTTTGACTCCCTCCGGCTTGGGAATTTCGTTCGGAAATCCCTTCGGCCATTCGGACTCGGAGGATAGCACCGTCTTGCCGGCATCCGTCGTCATCGTCGCGCTTCCCGTCTCTCCGCCTTCCGTCTTCACACCCGCTTTACCGTCCTTTGCTTCAGAACCCCTGGACCCGGAGCAGCCTGCAATAACCGCCGCAATGGTGGCGATGAGGATCATTAGGGCTAATCCGCGTATGGCTCTCAATTTCGTTCCTCCTGTCTGTTCTTGAATGCCGGCTGCGGATTCACGGGAGTTCTGCTAGCTCCTCGGCAGCAGGATCCCAACCAGCCGTTCGCATTCCCCATGGTAAAACCTGTCATATCCCGTCAACAAGGTCACCGTTCCCAGGCCTCCCGGGAAATATGGCGGGAACAAAATTCCCTGATAAACGGGATAATCGCCATGATATACTTTTATTAGATACTGTCTGCTAGAAAGGATTGCCTCCATGGGGAATGTTCGAAATCAAATGCGATTTGCGGGGCGTGCCGGACTTCATGGGATATGGTGGATAGCGGCGGCCGCGTCATTCATCGCCACATTGATCAGCCACGGCCTGGGAATCGGCGTCTATGAAAAGGCGTGCGAAGAAATTCGATGCGCCAGCTTCCTCATGTTGAACACGAATCAGTTGACGGACCTGGCGTCCGTTGGCATCAGCCCCGATTTGTACGGCAGCTTAACCGTCATCTTACTTGCCATGCAGAACATATCGGCGTGGGCCGTAGGCTTTCTGCTGTATCGATACGGTTGGAAGGATCCCTATTGCGTTGTTGCCTCCCTGATGCTGATCGTTACCGGCACCATTTTCAGTGCGGATGAAGCGTTGGTTGCCTTATCGGATCGGTTCAGGTTTCTAGCAGATTGGTTTTTCGCTCTCAATGTGATCGGTTCTACCTATATTTTTTTCCTGTTCCTACTGCCGACCGGGCGCTTCGTTCCCCGATGGACCGTCATCCCCGCAACGATTTGGATATTCGAGATCGTGATCGGGATGCTTCCGCTCCCTCCGATCTTTCAGTACGTAAACGTGCTGCACTTGCCGCCCGCCTTGCTCATGGTCTATACCACGGTCATGCACCTGTTGGTCATGTACGTGCAATGGCACCGTTATCGGAACTTCGCAACACCGGAACAGAAGCGGCAAATTCGTTGGTTCTGGGGAGCGATGAGCTGCTACTTTGTGGCCGGTGCGCTTGGTGCGCTGGAATCGCCCGTGACGAATGGGATTATGAAACTGTTTGATATGGTACTTCTCTACTCCGGTCTGCTGTTTCTGCCGTTCTCGATCGGAATGATCGTACTGGAAATCCGGGTTCGGCACATGTCCTCGGCCTTCAACCGTACGCTGGTCTATTTCGTGCTCAGTGTCATGAGCGTTACACTTTATGCGCTGCTTGTTGGCGTACTCGGGTTCTTTCTGCAAGGAAAAATGCCGACAATGATTGCGCTGATCGCTACCGGATCGGTCGCCGCCATGTTCCAGCCGCTGCGGGAAAAGGTTCAAAGAGCGGTCAACCATCTTGTCTTCGGAGAACGCGACGAACCTTACCAGGTGCTGTCCGACTTAACGAAGCGGATCGAGGTTTCACTCACGCAGCAAGACCTCCTTCCTACGATCGTGGAGATGGCGGCACGTGCGCTGCGAGCGCCCTATGCCGCCATCGAAACTCGCCATGACGGAGATGAAGTGCGCACGCTGACGTCCTTCGGAACACCGGTAGAGCAGAGAAGCACGATCGTGCTGGATGTCAAAGGCGAAGCGGTTGGTCAATTGGTTGTAGGTATCGATCGGGTGAACGAGGCGCTGCCGCCCAGCCAACGCCACATGCTGAACGACCTGGTTCGCCAAATCAGCATTGCCGTCCAAACCATCCGTCTGACGGAGGAACTGCACTTGTCGCGGGAGAGAGTCATTCTGACACGCGAGGAAGAGCGCAGAAGGGTAAGACGCGACCTGCATGACGGACTCGGCTCCACCTTGGCGAGCATCATGCTGCGACTGGACGAAGCGATTCAGCAAGAAGGCTGCCTGCCCGACTCTTCGCGGAAAGCGCTGGAGACGGCCCAGTCTCTTGCGCGCAAGGCTATCACCGATATCAGGCAGCTCGTATACTCTCTCAGACCTCCTGCCCTCGACGAATTCGGCTTGACCTTTGCGCTCAAGGAGTTGGCTCTGCAATTTAAAGATCCGTCGCTGCAAGTCGTGTTGGAAGGATTCGACCGGAGACTTACGTTGTCCGCAGCCGCGGAAGTAGCTGTGTATCGGATTGTTCAGGAGGCATTGACCAACGTCGTCAAGCATGCCGGCGCCAGCCGATGCGAAATCGTGCTCCGGCTGCAGGCGTCCGTTCTACATCTTGATATTTCAGACAACGGCAAGGGACTGCCGGAAACGCTATCGCCCGGGATCGGCATTCGTTCCATTCGTGAGCGGGCAGCGGAATTAGGCGGAACATGCGAGCTGCAATCGAGCTCGGGTCAAGGAACCCACATATCGGTGAAGCTGCCGATGGAGGAGAGGAGATTGCTGTATGACGGAGAACGACAAAGAAAAGCTGCGGATTCTGCTCGCGGATGACCATCCGATGTTCTGTGAAGGGCTGGTTGCCACTTTGCAATCGGTAGAGGATTTCAAAATTGCCGGCATTGCGTCGAACGGAGAAGAAGCCGTACGTCTGGCCGAAACGCTGCAACCCGATCTCGTCCTGATGGACGTCAGCATGCCAGGCATGAATGGAATCGAGGCGGCGCGGGAAATCAACCGTGTCAGTCCCCATATCGGCATCTTAATGCTGACGATGTTCGACGACGACGCCTCGGTCTTTTCCGCCATGCGGGCGGGGGCCCGGGGGTATCTCCTCAAAGGAGCGCAGAAACCCGAAATTGTGCGTGCCATTACCGCCATCGGAGGCGGGGAAGCCATCTTTAGTCCTACCATCGCCCGTAAAATGATGTTTTACTTCGACACGATCTTTAACAAGACGCCCGATGATTCCCTGCTTCCTCAGTTGACCGACCGAGAACGCGAAATCCTGAATTGGATTACGCAAGGATTAACCAACGCGGAAATTTCCCGCAAGCTCAATCTAACACTGAAAACCGTCCGCAACCACGTCTCCAACATTCTGAACAAGCTTCAGGCGGTTGATCGGACGCAGGCCATTCTCATCGCCAAGGATGCCGGTATGGGAAAATTCCCGCGGACGCCTTTTCCATGATGCGTGGTAAGCGACGGCGACATGTCATTGCTTCTTAATGATCGTGTACAAAGTGCTTGGGTCCATGCCCTCAGTGATGACGAAAATTACAAACTCCCTTCAGGCGACCCTTATTTTCACGCAATAGGCGTACCGTTAGGCACTTCAGTATCCGGCTTTAATAGAACAACATCGCCTTTTTCCGGGACTCCTCCCAACACGAGTACCTCCGACTTGAATCCCGCAATGCGCCGAGGGGGGAAGATCAATGAATGCCTGCGAAAATGAAAAAACCGCCATCCGGTTTGGATAGGCGATTTCTCTGATGTGCCGCTATTCGTGGTCTTTTACTTTGAATCGGCGTCCGGACTTGGGCTCAAAATGATCTGCATGACGCTTTCCCGAATGAGATCAATGACGTCGGGCTCGGGCGGGGGCGCCTTACGACTCTGGGCCGTCACGTACAGCCAAGCGGCCGTATTGGCGGAAGCCCAGACCAGATCTGCCGCAGCCTGGGCTGGCACGGCCAGTTTGCCTTCGGCAGCGACCTTCTGAACATTTTGCACCAGCGCCTGGTGCGACTGATCTGCCGCTTCGATATGAGCGCCCTCGAGCAACCGCCTCATCATCGCCGCATAAATCCGGGGACGGGCCGCTGCGAAGCGGACATAGTCATCCCATCCTTGACGAAGAGCCATCTCCGGAATGGTCGACTCCACAGCGGCAATTAAAAACAGTGGTTAACACTTCATCGCAGATCCTTCGGTTCGCGAAGGGATTTACCATCGAAAACCTGGAGCATCCCAAAACCTTCCGCAAAGTGGTCGGTCCTTATGCGGCCTCAAAGTTGGCGCTATCGTTGTGGACGCAAGCCATGGCGCCGCAGCTTGCCAAGGAAGGCATCAAGATCCGCAGCGTTGACCCTGGACTTAACAACACGCTGAAAAAAGGAAAAGATTCGGGAATGCCCGCATGGTTCGAACTGCTATTCAGAGTTCTTTCCTCTCCGCCTACTCATGGCGCCGACCAATTATATGACGCAGCCCTCGGCAAACACCGCGATAAGTCTGGCGTATTTTTGTTGAAAGGCCGCGTTTCGGAATTGAAATTCGCAGAACATGCGCAGCGCGTACTGGACAGAATTTCCGACATCTATAGCCGTGAGTTTCTTGGCGGGAGTGTTCTTCATAACTGAGCTTGCCATGGGTACTTGGGGGGAACTCAATCAAGAGGCGCGTATCTATGGCTATCGTCTAGAACTGCCTTGCCGTTTTTTTTTAACGAGACTTTATCCCGGTATTTCTTCATTCCGGGGTAAGGTCTGTTGCCTGGGTTGCGTTTTCTTCGTAAAATAGGGGCTATTCGTGAAATAGCTTTCGTACGATTTGCGCTACATTTCCCTCTTTAAGCTGCTCCGGCGACACCGCTTTTCCATCCAAAGTAACCGCAGGCCAGGATTCGATTCCATATCCCGCCGCTTTGGCTTGCATTTGCGCTTTGGAGTCTGGGCTGCCTGTGTCGTATACGAGAATGGAGCATCGCGGGCAAGCCAGCTCTCTGACCTGGGCTTCGAGTTCATCCGATTGCTTGCAGATACGGTTCACCACGACACCGACTCCTATCCGTCTTCACAGGATATTGAACACCACTTATTCATAATCCGTTCGGAAGCTGATGGCCTTGTTCGCCTCCAGTTCTTCACGCAATCGATCCAGCTTCCCGGACGCTCTCCGATAAGCATCGCTGCCCAGGAACAATTGAGCCGGAGGGTTCGGCGATTCCGCCAGATCGATGAGCACCTCTGCTGCTTTCACTCCTTTGCGATGATCAAGGGGATGTGTTCAAGCAGATTGCCATGGCTGGGAGCAATTACGCCTCCATTGCAGCGGTGGTCGAGCGGATCAAGAGGGATTACAACCAGCCGCTGCGCATCGAAGAATTAGCTGAGCTGGCGAACATGAGCTCCTCCTCGTTATATCGTCACTTCAAAGAAGTGACCGCCATGACTCCGGTACAGTATCAGAAGCAAATTCGACTACAGGAAGCACGCCGTCGCCTGTTAACCGAATCTACCCATGTGGCAGATATCGCGTTCGAGGCAGGGTATGAGAGCCCTTCCCAATTCAGCCGGGAATATGCGCGCCTGTTCGGCTTCTCCCCAGTGAGTGATATCAAGCGGTTCAGCTAATAAGATCAAGCTGCTTTCAGTTCAACGACATGAAGAATTCGCAGCATGGACGGTAAGTGTATTTTCAATGGATCACGTTGTCGCACTAGCCTATCAAACCATTCTCATAAAATTCTCAAATGCTTTAAATTAAAAAAAGGTGGCGCAGGGAGGCGATCCCCGCACCACCATTCGATATTGTCGATCGATTGCTAGAATCAACGATGCTAAATCTCTTTCTCTTTTGCCGCTTTTATTCCTTTGTTGCGATCAATCTGGCCATGATGGTTGCGAATTCTCCTCTGGTAATGCCTTGTTCAGGCTTAAACGAATTGTCTGTGTAGCCTGTAATAATCTGATTGGATGCGAGTGCGTCAATGTATGCGTACGACCATGCATTTCCTTTAACGTCTTTGAATGACGTTTGTCCGGTTCCCGTTAACTTAAAGGCTCTGGCGATGAGGGCCGCCAATTCGCTGCGACTCATCTTCTCGTCCGGACGGAAGGTGCCATCGCCGTATCCTGTCATCAAGCCCGCTTCGGCCGTTGCGCCGATGAACTTATTCGCCCAGTGCGTGGAGGATACGTCCGCAAAGCTGCTTTCTTTTCCTTCAAGTCCCAGGTAAGCGGCAATAACCTTAATCGCTTCGGCACGCGTCAATCCTGCGTTCGGACGGAAGGTGCCATCGGCGTAGCCCGTCAGCAATCCCTTGGCGATAAGAACGTCAATGCTCGCTTTGGCCCAATGATACGTTGTATCCGTGAAATGAACGACTTCCGGCTCTTCTGTAGGCGTCGTAGTTTCCGGCGGCGTCACGGGCTCTTCTTTAACTGGAGGCGTCGGTCCATTATCGATGATGGGACCCGGATTGCTTGAGACATATGGAAGGGCTGGAACAAACGACGAGAGCAATCGAGCTTGCGTTTGCTGCTCAAGCGCATAGGCCATACCTAGCACCTTGGCATCGTCCCACGCTCTGCCTACAAGCTGCATAGAGATCGAATATCCGCTATCGTTCGTCCCTACGGGAACCACTACCGTAGGCAGACCGACATTAGACGTTAATACGCCCGTGCCGCGGTCGGAGCTTAATTGCGCGGCTGCTGCGTCATTGTTATATACGTCGCTGATAAAACCTGCGTAAACGACGGCATCGACGCCGTTCGCGTCCATCCAGCCTTTAATGACTTCTTTATAGTCCGTTCGATACTTGATGTAATCTTGTACAGCCTGTTCCGTCATACGGGTAGGCGCCGTATAATCTCTTTTATTGTAGATAAGCACCTTGTCCGAAGCTAATACGCTCGCTCCATCGATGTAAGGGAAATCCTTATGAAGCTCAATATAACGTGCCCAACCCTCCGTAGATCCGTTAATACCCGAAGGACGAGCAGGCGCTGCCGGCAATGCCGACATTTCAACCATGGTCGCGCCGGCTGCTTGAAGCTGCGAGAACTTATCCATGACGGCTCGTCCGGTATCATCGTCGGCATAGGTAGATACGAAGGATGAAGGAATATATCCGATTTTCTTTCCTTGCAAGGCATTCACGTCCAGAGATTCCTTCCAGTCGACCGGACGTTTGTGATCGGCATCGGCAGTCACCGTGAAAATATCCTTTGGATCCGTACCCGTCGTCGCATTCAACATAATAGCCAGATCCGTTACCGTTTTAGCGATCGGACCTGCATAATCTTGTCCCCAAGTGAGCGGAATCACGCCCGTCGTACTTGCCATCCCATCCGTACCGCGGAAGCTCTTCAGGCTAGCGCCTGTAGTCGGCGCATAGAGCGATACCCCTGTTTGCGATCCCATGGCCGCCGCCGCAAAATCGGCCGCAACCGATACGGCGGATCCGCCGCTCGATCCAAACGATGTTTTGGATGGATATAGAGCGTTCCATGTCTGCTGCCAGCCACTCTCGCTAAAGCTGCCGCTGTTCGCAAACTCGGAAGTGTTGACCTTACCGATAATGACAGCTCCGGCTTCCCGCAGCTTATTGACTTGGAAGGCATCGGATTCCGGCTGCCAGCCCTCCAGCGCTTTGCTGCCGCCTGTCGTCGGCATATCCTTCGTATCGTAAATATCTTTGATCGCAATCGGAATCCCTAGCAAATCGCCTTTCGCACCTTGTGCGCGAGCAATGTCAGCCGCTTGTGCTTGGCTAAGCGCGGTCTCCGATACATGCAGGAAAGCATGAAATCCTAATTGACCCATATCGTATGCCTTAATCCGATCCAGATAGGCTTGCGTAATTTGTACGGAAGTGGTTCTGCCATTGATCATATCCTGCTGCATTTCTGCAATCGATTTATTGGTAACGTCATAAGGGGATGAAGTTACGAATGAATTGGCTGCAGGCGCATTTGGAATAATCAGCTGATCTCCCGTATCAAGTCCCTTGATGCCGGAAATATCCCAGTTGCTAATCGAACGAATTTGCGCGTTGCTTAGTCCAGTTACATCCAGCTGACCATTAAGTCCATCCAGCGTAGCAACCAGATTGTTTAATCCTGCTTCGCCAGCTTCTCCGACTTGTACATAATTGACGAGAGACTTCGACTGGCCCGGCTCAATATTTAAGGTATGAATGAATCCATAGAAATTCGCTTCGTTTCCGGATTCGGCCAACGGCGTCGTGAAGGGATCCTTTTGCTGGTCCCCTAATCCGGTTAATCCATTATCGAACGGATCCGGAGATCCGACCGCAACGCCTAGCGGCTTATTGTTTCTCGCGCTGCTGTCTACAACAACCCATGAATCATCCGTCGTCACCTGGAGATCGTGCGAAGAGGTTGCCTTTACGACAGCTGCATTTGTTGTCGTACCGTAGCCTAATGAGCCGCCGAAAGAGACATCGACCTTTACGGCCACGTTATTTATATTCGTGAACGTATCAAAAAATCTCGTTCTGTTATTTTTGGTATCGACGTAAACCTCGCGTGTGATCAATATATTTCCCAGATTAACGGATTGCGTGGAAACAAATTTATTGACCCCGTCATAGGACAGGTTAAATCCGCGCATCATCTGACCATTCATCAGCGAAGCTGAGGGCGACGACACTTTAACAAAGATATTGCCGAAGCCTTGTACTTGCGTTGAACCGACCGTACGTAAACTTCCCGTGTCCAGGCTAGGGGCAAAAGCATCGTGAATCTCCCATACCGTGCCGCTCTCCGAAGTGACTCGCGTTAAGGCATCCGCAGATTGAAACGGAAATACGCCCGTTGCGATCACGGATAACGCAATCGAAGCGGCAATCACTTGCTTTTTACCTTGACGCAAACGTTTTGATTTATTCATTATGTAGGTTTCCCCTCCTTTGTATGTAAGGAAATATAACCTCATAATGATTGATAGTCAATAAAACCTAGACTTATTTATTATTTTTATCGATACTATACGAAAAAATCGGGATTTATTGTGATTTTTTTATAACACAAATATTTATTATATTACATATATATTACATAAAATACATGAGTATCTTGTACGCCTGCCGAGTTTTTATTTCTATGAATCGACCGCCTCGAGCACCCAGTTGCCCAAGCGTCGGCAGGTCGCACAGAATAAGCTAGGGGCAAAACGACTCGATGCCAGCTTATCCAGGACGAGGAGGCCCTTATGCCAAAGGTTATTCATATTGGTGTTATGACAAGAAGAAAAGGAAAATCCTTCTTCGAATCCGGTTATTTCCGGCATATGCATAAAGAAGGAGAGAAGCTCGGTTTAAACGTCTATTTTTTCTCGCATGAGGATGTTCATGTAAACAAACGTCTCGTATATGGGTATGTGCCTAAAATAAACGGAGGATGGATAAAAAAGCTGTTCCCCTGGCCGGATATCGTCATCGACCGTTACCGAAGCGGATGGACGCCGTCCTTCAAAGCACTCCGGAACAGCGGGTTGCTTCGCATCGCCAATCCCAAATTCACGACCAAGAACAGAGCAACGAAGCTCTTCGAGGATACGGCAAGCATGAGGAAATGGATCCCGGAAACGAAGCCTTACCATGCATCCACCCTGAAAGAGATGTTTAACGCTCACCCCATTCTCTATTTAAAACCGGCAAACGGGACCGGCGGGGCCGGTGTCGTTCAATTAAGAAAAAGAAAAAACGGGATCTCCGCCCAGTTTCGTACTCGGGCCATGAAGGTGGGGAAGTACAAGTTCCCGACGATTGGGAAAGCCGTAACCGCTATGAACAGGTGGGTACAGAAGGAGAAAATCCGCGGTGGGGCTTTCCTGCTGCAGCAAGGGCTGGATCTGGAGCTCGTTCAGGGCCGGTGGGCGGACATTCGGCTATTTATCCAAAAGAATGGTTCCGGCAACTGGGAAGTGACGGGAATCGGGGTACGTCAAGCGGCGGCGGGAAGTCCCAATACCAACTTGATCGCCAAGGGGAATCAAGGTTATCCGTTCCAATCCTTTATGGAAAAGCATTTCGGGGAAGAAAAAACGCGCCAAATCCAACATGAATGCGAAGCGCTCGCTCACGAAACGGTAAAGGTTATCGAAAACCGCTTCGGGAGCATGATGGAATTCGGGTTGGACATCGGAATCGACAGAAACGGGCATGTATGGCTGCTCGAGGTCAACCCTAAGCCCTGCAAAGATATCATGTGGAAAATCGGCGAGTCCCAGAATTACCTCCGAACCGTGCGCCGGCCTCTACAATATGCCAAATACTTGGCGGAAAATAAGAACGGCACACCGTAGGTCGGGTGCATCTAACAACCCAGACCGGAGATCGCAGTGTGAGTAGGGGAATCTGAACAAACCTTATATGCAAGTTCAGGGCCATCCGACGGGATGGCCCTATCGCTGCGAAGATCCTAGTCCTCTTCATGGACAACAGTCTAATTAGACTATATAATATTTTTAGTCCAATTAGACCATAATCGTTATGAAAGGAGTGAAGGTTAAATGATAAAATCGTTTTTAATGTTGGGTCAGTCTAATATGGCAGGCCGTGGATGGTTGCAGGAAGTCGACCCTATCTATAATGAGAAAATCAAAATGCTGCGCAATGGGCAGTGGCAGATGATGACAGAGCCGATTAATTATGACCGTCCGGTTGCCGGTGTCAGCCTGGCGGCGTCTTTCGCCGATGCCTGGTCGAGGGCCAATCCCGATGAAGAAATCGGGTTGATTCCTTGTGCGGAAGGCGGCAGTTCCTTGAACGACTGGCATCCGGAAGGCATCCTGTTTCAGCATGCTTTGTCCGAGGCCCGCTTCGCTTTGCGGTCCAGTCAAATCTGCGGAATCCTTTGGCACCAGGGCGAGAGCGACAGTTATCGTTCGCTGCATGAAACTTATTACGGGAAATTAACCTTTATCATCGAGACGCTAAGAAACGAATTGAATCTTGAGGAGGTGCCGTTGATCATTGGCGGACTTGGCGATTTCCTTGGGAAGACCGGTTTTGGACAGCATGCGACAGAATATCGGCAGGTCAATGACCAATTGCAGCGCTTCGCTAACGAGCAGCCTAATTGTTATTTTGTAACAGCGGCGGAGTTGACCGCGAATCCTGACGGCATTCATTTAGACGCGGTCTCGCAGCGCAAGTTCGGCTACCGCTATTTTGAAGCTTTTTCGAAAAAGTGTCATGTCCTGGAGCCCATCCCGGGTGAGGAGCAGTCGCTGAAAGTGGCGCGCGAATATTCGAAAACAGAACAGATCTACCTGAATAGCATGGATTTGGCTTCGGGTCGAATCACGTACGCGGAATACGAGGCGAAGATCGGGAGGGTTATGCAGCCTTGATCCCCTTACTCATCCTTGGCTTGCTTATCCAAAACCCCGGCGCTCACGGCTATGAACTACTGGCCCTCATGGAAAAACGCCATTACCAATATATCGTAAGCTTCACGAAAGGCTCGTTTTATTACAATCTGCAGCAGCTTGAGGAAAAAGGCTGGATTGAACAGGTTCAGCAGAATCCTTCAACCAGTGGCCGCGAAATTCGGAGCTATAAAGTCACCGGCTCGGGAATGGCTGAATTCGAAAAGTTAATGGTCGAATACGGCACCAAGTCGGAATATGTGAACCTGCAATTTTATGGGGCGCTCCTCTTTGCCGATGAATACGACAAAAACAAACTGCTGGCGCTGATCCAATCGCAAATCGACCAGACGAGAGCCCGAATCGCCCTTCTTGATGCGTACCTGTCCAACTCACAAGAACTCCCCGGCACAATCGATTACTACCGCCGCATGAACGAAAATTCCCTTTCCCATCACTTGGTTAACTTGGCGTGGTTTGAACAATTGAAGACAGCTATAGAGGCTATAGAGGGACCTGTTGCATAAAGCCCCCTGTTGCGAGGGGGCCTTCCACTGCAAATTTCCCCAATGTGAAACCACCCATTTTAGGCAGCTCTTCAAACACTTTTCGGCATCCATCGCTGCCATTGAACTGATTGTTTTGGCCATTCCGTTTTCAGGGTCTTGCCGCAAAGGCGTTACTACCGGTCCAGGCGAGATCGAGTTCACTCTAATACGACGAGGTCCAAACTCGCCAGCCAGCATTTTCGTCAAATTATTAAGCGCCGCTTTGGTCGTGCCGTAAATTGGCAATAACAATTCGGGCATCTGTGCATTTACGGAAGAGATATTTACGATTGCACCCTCATGGTTCTTAAGGATATGCGGTAATGCCGCGAAAAATAAGCGGTTGCGCTTAGAATTCCGCTGGTTCGATGTATCATCTAGACGGCGAAATTGAAAAGGCACCCAGTCGGGTGCCTTCGCTTATGAAATCAATGTCGAGCCGTTTGGACATTGGAACTATTCCGATTTCCAATTTCGACCGCCAACTGCCCTAGAGTAACGTTGCCTGACGGATTGAATTGCAAAGAAAAGACGAGCTCCGCGTCGCCGCGAACACTCGCCCCCTATTCTTATTCCCGTTCGATCAAGCGCATTAACATCAACACGACCTCTGCTCGCGTCGCATTAGACCCGGGCATGAACGTTGCATTCGGGTACCCGTTGATCGCGCCATTTGACGCCAGAATTTCCACGCTGTTCGCCGCCCATGACGGAATCCGATCTAAGAATGTCTTGCGGTTACTTGCATCCGCCTTCAATTGATAAGCATTCTGGAACAACACCGCAATCTCCGCTCGCGTAACGAACGAACTTCCTTTGACATAATGCTTGCCATTATGCGCTGAGCCGGATATTAGCCCATTCGCGTAAGCGGCGGCAGCGTAAGGCTTGCTCCATTCGGCCAGTTCGTTCCAATCGGCGAAGAACGCCGCAGCCGCGTCCAGGTCGGCCTGATTGCCGATGGTCAACTGCCTCGCTCGTACAAGCATCGCGATCGCTTCGGCTCTTCGCGTATCGCTGTTCGGAGCGAATACCTCAGGCGCTCGGCCGGCAACAAGACCCATCTTGTAAGCTTTTTCAATGGCCGCCTCAGCCCAAGGCGCTTCGGCATGCACATCCTTGAACGTGGACTTGGGCGGATTGCCATTGTCCGTCGAGCCATCGGTTTGTCCGGTACCCGCTGGTACGCCGTCTTTGCCTGGGTTCGTGCCCGGATTCGTGCCCGGGTCCGTGCCTGGATTCGTGCCTGGGTCCGTTCCTGGATCGTCAGACTCGTTGCCTTTCACAATTGTGACATCGTCTTGGGAAAGGTTGCCCACATAATCGATCGCCGTTAGCGTGATATAAGTTTTCTTGTCCGCGTTTAACGTACCGCTCATGCTAAACTTGCCCATATTGTCCGCCGTCGTACGACTTCCCCGACTGTCCAACACGGTAGCATACGGCACCGTACTGCCTTGAATCTGATAGCGACCTTCCGAATCGGTCACAATCTTGCCGTCCGGCCCCGTTTCGACGAACAAAGCAGGCGGAAGATGATTGTAATGGACGGCCAGACCATACTCGTATACGTCGCCCTGATCATTCTCGGCCACGATCCGTATCAGGCTTGAACCGGCATCGCCATCGACAGAGATCGGCACGGATATCCGAGGCTCATAATCGGAACTGATGTAGATTCGATTAAAATTCGGCATATTCGTGACTGCGTCGATCGTACCGTCGCTCTGCCACACTGTGAACTTCGCGTTCAGGTCCCTGGACTGTCCGTCCTCGGCGCTCACGTAAGTGGTCGCCACATCCAGCTTGAAGTCGCCGTTCACCGTAAGCACGTTGCCCAGCAGCGAATCGCTCGAGATCGCGCCCAAGCTCGGTGCCACATGAATGACGGGCGTCTTGACCAGCGGCACGTCGACGACGGCTGTAACCGTCGAAGCGCCATAAATAGAAGACGCGTTGGAATCCGAGGGGTCCGCGCTTGCATATGGCGTCACCGCAAGCTTGTAGCTGTTGCCCGGCTCCATCCCGCCGAAGTCAATAGCGAATGCGCCGCCAACCGCATCGTCGGCGGAGATTTGATACTCGATTGGTCTGCCTGCATGCGCGATTTGGTTGCCCGTCGGATTGCCGTCGCTGCCGATCTCATCCGTATACTTCAGAGGCGACATAACCGCGTTGCCATCGGCATCAAGCAAGCGAATCAGATAACCGTGCGCATTGGAGACGGCGCTCCAGGTTGCATGGATCGTGCCGCCGCCGCCCGCCGATACCGATACCGCGCTGACCGAGTCGGGCGCAAGCGGATTGACGACGTCCATGGCTTGCTTCGCGTTCAAACTTGCATACGGAATCGTCCTGGACGCATCGCTCTTCGGCGTTCCGATCAGCGTCACCCTCGGGTAATACTGCCCGCTCTGCAAGTAGCTTAAGTCTTGCGCCGTGAAGGCGTAGCTGCCCCCTGCGATTCCGTCCGTCACTTGCCCGGCAACGATATCGACCGTATGGACAAGCACGCCCGCGCCAGTCTGCGTCGGATCGTCGCCGTTGTCCGTCGACAACCGAACTTCGACCCGGTAGTCTTCCGTCTCCGTATCGAGACCTGTCAGATCCCAGCTTGCCGTGCGGGTGCCCGCATCGTACGTCGTGCCGGCGATCTTCGGAACAGGCGCAATGGCGATAACCGAACTGTCAAAAGACTGGCTCGAAGAGATCGTCCAATCTCCGGGTTGCCTGCCCAAGCGAATCATAATCGTGTTGTCGGACACGACTGCGGCATTCGCATTCGGGTCGTCATAGAAAGGCGTTCCGTCAGCCAATGTTACGGGATACGTCAAGCCGTACGGATTGCCATCGGGGTCTAAGATGCTCATATCTTCCGAATCGGCGGAGACGAGTACGGCATAATCATCCGTCAAGCCCTCCGGGAACGACACGGTATGAACCGTACCCGAGTCGTTCGTCGAGATCGAGGGCGTAAGGGCAAGCGTCCGTAATCGGCCAGTCGAGTCGCTCGATGCGACCAAGCTTACGTTGGAGAAGGCATTAATCTGCCCGGCCGCGTTGCCGTTCTCATCGAACACAGTTTGCCCTGTCTGCTCCGACTGTATCGAACGCAGGGTCCGCCGCCCCACGCCGACAGAGCCGCTTCCATACGCATAGTTCACCTTGAGCCCGAAGCCGAGCACGCTGAACGTCGCATAGGCGTTCGTATCGCTAAGGCCGATGTTGCTGTTGAGCAACGTATACGGACCAATGGAGAACAGCCCGACTTCGATCTCCGGTATCTGGAGGCGACCATACAGCTGACCGTTCAAATTGTAGCTGCCGCCTCTGTAATAGGTGAGGTTGGCATTGCCGCCTGCCAGAATAACCGAGAAGTTCTTCAGAATATTGGCGGCGACTTGCATTTGATACGATACAGACGTATTGGTCACATAGATACCTGCTTGGAACTTATCGAAGACTTCCATCTTGAGCAGCTTCGGATTCCCCGACAGGCTGATCTGGGAAGGTCCGATCGCCAGCTGTACGTCGCTGAACTCAAGCAGGCCATTGCCGGGAATCAAGCTCCCTACTTCAAGGTCGCCGTTGATCAGAATCAAGATCGGGGCCACGCCTTTATAGTTGCCTGTAATCGTGTCCGCCAGACCCGAGACGCCGCCGCCGACTCTGGTCAACTTCGCGATCGGCAGCGCGGGCGTTACCGGAATGCCGTCGCCTAATCCGACGACGATCTTGATCGTGTCCGGAATAAACTGACCGGTCGCGCTGTTCTTCTTCAGGCTCATGTTCGCCGCGAAATTCGCCAGCTTCGCGTCCACGTCAAGGGCAACGGAGTACTCGCTCTCGAACGTATCGATCGAACCTTCGGCCGTTGCACCCAACCCGAAGCCGCCGAGCAGTTTCTTGGACATATCGTTGCCGGGGGTGAAGTAACCGTCCGCCTTGACCCCTTGGAAGCTCAAGCTTCCCTGACCGTCCGCGCCGTATTGAAGCCGGTCGATATTGAGACCGAACCCCACGTTGCTGCTGCCCGGCAGCGCCATTCCGAAGTATACCTTGCCGTCGAACATCATCGCATTGCCAAGCAGCGCAGCTCCGGTAATTTTGGCTGTCATTCCGCTGCCCAGAACGGTCAGTTGGTTCCGGTTATCAAATGCGATCTCGACATTCTGCTTGTCAGGGTCCAGCAGCTCCCCATCCGGGTCCTTCGCATACTCGGTCACGTACTGGACGCCCTTCTCAAGCTCGATCGAAGCGTCGGATTCGGACAGAAGGTTGAACGCGCCTGCGACCAGGGTGACCTTGTCCATCGTGATCGTGACACCGCCGCCGGCATCGTCGCGAACCCGCAGCTTGCTCTGACCGGTTGGCAGGTAGCTCGTCAGCCCGCCGTTAATGATGGTCGTTCCGCTGAACGCATATTCGCCCGTCACGGTCGCGCTTGCCGTGAAGCTGCCCTTCAATTTGACGATCGGATTGCGCCCCCCCAGCTGCTGGGTCAATTCCTTCTCGCTTTGCGCCACGATGACGGAATGCTTGAATTGATTGTCGGATACGACGGCCATACTCCCGAACGCGGTATGGCTCAAGTTCTGAGCCGTTGCGATCGTGACTGATCGTTGTACGCCGTTAATGGAAATATAATAAGTAACATCCGTACTGTTGGACAGCATGCCGGCAGGTACGCTGACGACCAGCGATGCGGATGTCGTTTGGGATACGGTCGCCGGCACTGTCGGATTAGGCGACGTGCCCAGCAGCACCTCTCCTCGGCCATTCATATTCGTTCCATACACCACAATGGATTTGAATATGCCCGCCAGCTTGGAGTTCGGCGCGATGGATGCCATCGTTTTGGTTTTGACTGCACCTGGAATGGATTCTATATTCGTCGAATCGTACAGCAATTCGACGGATTGGGTGGAGCTCTTCGTGACAGCCGGGCACGTATATACGCTCTTCGTCTGGTCTTGCGCGTCTGTCCTCACAAACGTACACGGATATACGGATGTGAGGCCCGGATTAAGCGCATCCCGGAACTTGACCTGCGGCTTGTAGATCTTGCTCGGATCCTCCGGCGGCGCAAAGGTGAGCGGAATCGCTTCATTGATTTTTACCTTGACCGGATAATTCGAAAATTGTGCGTTGCTATTCGTCGTTACAGGTATCGCGATATCTTCGAAGTTGACGATCGCTTTTATCGTAGCCCCAGCCACTAACTCAGTGCTTGAGGATACGGGCTTGATGCTAAAATCGATCCTTGAAGCGTAGGGATCGGACGGTTTCCCCTGCTTGTAAAGCGATCTCGTGTTCTCGAACACGCGCCAGATCTGAACGTTCGATACATATTTCGTCTGATCCGTGTTGACGATATGTAAATTAATCGTATCGCCCGCATAAAAAAGCCTCGAGATCCTGGGTCACTTGCGCCCCGCTATGATTCGCAACCTCTACTTCTATCGGATTCGAGACGATCCGCTCGACGAGAACCGTCACGACCGCATCGGTGAACGGCATCGCGAACGAATAGGTGCCATCCCCGTTCGACGTTGAGGGCAATACGACATTCAGCAGCTCGGATCGTACTTCAATCCCGGTAATCTTGTACATCCGATGATCGTAGCTGCCTGGATTGACGGTCACAATGTCGCCCGAATGATCCGTCGCAAGCGCCCTCGCGGTCGCCTGCACGAAGGTCGCGCCCCCGGACAACGCCGGCAATACGACGCCCGGGATCGTGGCTCGTGCCAGGATGCTATGCGCGGCCTTGCCGTCCGTGGACGTCACCGACATGAAGACAGGCTCGCTCGGCATCGTGAAGGTATAGCGGAATTGATAGGTCGACGTATTGAACAGCGTATTCGTCAAAGGCGACGTTTTCGACGAGCTTTTGCCCACGAGCTGAACGCCAGCCGGAATCAGCCCCATCGACGACGTCTGCATGGATAGCAGGTCGCCTGGCAGAAAGTAATAGTAGTTGCCGTATTCATAAGGATACGCTCTTCTTGGATTCGGCTGGTTCGCATAATCGATCGTCGGATTCGTGAAGCCGGCCAGATTGCGAATATCGATTCGCTGGGCGGTGGCGGTATCTACCGTCACTGTGATCGTTCTGGCGGCTGAGGTCGTATTCTTGCCGATCGTAATCGTCAGGCTCCACGGATGATTCTGGGCAACGCCGCTCGACACGACTTGTACGTTCTTCAGCGCATTGTTGCCTTGACCGTCTAAGACCCTGACGCTCTTGACCATTGCCGCAGTCAGCGGCGCGGACGGATTCGTCGTATCGATTGAATCGTTCACCAGCGTAATGCTGTAATCATCTGCCGCTGCGACGGATAAACCCTGCGCGGGAATGAGCGTATGGCCTGAATAAGCCTGGAAGTCAGCCGTATTGTTCAAGCTGATCTTTACCTTATCGCTAATTGCCGTTGCCGGCCAGGCGACGATAATCGTCAGCGTATCGTTAGCCAGGCTTGTCGTCGACACTTGGGCCGTGAATGCGCCCGCGCCCAGGCTGGCAATGCCGATCGTATTGTATGCCCCCGCTGTCGCGTTAAATTGATAGCCGGTTAGGGCAGTGAGCACATACCTGGTCTTATAGCTCGTCCCGATTGAGAATGTCCCGCTCGCAGGCTGATAGGAGCTTCCATTGTCGGCTGACCATGCGATGCTCGCGGTCGCATGATTGAAGACGCTGCTTCCATCCGCTTGAGCGGCTCCCGTCAGCGGAGCCGCCGTTCCGATGGAGATGTCCGCTGGCACGATCGTGGCGGGGGCCGTAGTCGGCCACGTGACAATAACCGTCAGCGTATCGTTGGACGAGCTTGCCGTCGATACGGTCGCGGCGAACGTGCCCGCGCCCAGATTGGCGATTCGACCCGTCAGATCTCTCGCTCCGTTCTGGTCGTATGCGCCCGCAGCCGAATCGAAGGCGTAGCCCGCCGAGGCTGTCAGCACGTATTTGGTCTTATAGCTCGTCACCGCGGCGAATGTGCCGCTGGCTACCGCGTAAGTCGTGCCGCCATCTCCAGACCAGACTACGTTCGCGTCTGCATGCGTCAAAGCAATCGTGCCGTTCGTCTGCGCCGCGCCTGTCGCCGGAGCGACCGTGCCGATCGCGATGTCCGAAGACAAGATCGTTGCCGCGCCCGTCGTCGGCCATGTCACAATAATCGTCAACGTGTCGCTCGTCGCCGCGCCCGAAGTCACGTCGGCGCTGAAGGAGCCCGTGCCGAGATTCGCAATGGCAACGGAATGGTAGGCATCAACCGCCGGATCGAATCGATAGCCGGCTGCCGCAGTCAGCACATACTTCGTCTTATAGACCGTATTGGGCGCAAAAAAGGCCGCCGGCTGCCGCATAATTTGCGCCGCCATTGCTTGACCATGTGACGTTGGCGGTCGCATGAGCGAATGCGTTCGTGCCATCCGCCATTGTCTGTCCGGCCACAGGGGCAATTGTCCCGATGCCAAGATCGGCAACGACGATCGCAGCGGCGGCTGTTGCCGGCCAAGTCACCGTAATCGTCAAGGTGTCGTTGGCTGTGCTCGACGTCGATACTTGAGCCGTGAACGTACCGGCTCCCCTATTCACGATGACAATCGCGTCGTACGCGCCAGCCGCCGAATCGAAGATATAGCCCGCGTCCGCAGTCAGTACGTACTTCGACTTATACGTCTTCCCAGGCGCGAACGTGCCGCTCGGCGCAGCGTAAGTGACGCCATTGTCATTCGACCACGTCACGCTTGCGCTTGCATGCCCGAATGAATTCGTGCCGTTCGCAATACTGTCCCCGGTTGCCGGCGCAGCCGTTCCGATCGACAGCCCCGCAGCGGCGATGGTTGTTAGCGCAGCCGCGGTCGTCTTCGGCCAGGTGACTTCAATCGTTAACGTGTTATTCGACGCACCGGATACGACCGCCGTATAGGCGCCCGAACCGAGATTGGCGATGCGGCTCGTCAACGAATTCGCGCCGCTTGCTCCGTATACGCCTGCAGCGGGGTCGAAGGAGTAGCCGGCTGCCGCCTCGATGACGTATCTCGTCTTGTAAGTGGTCTCATAGGCATAGGCACCGCTGGCCGAATTGTAGGTTGTGCCGTTGTCGGCGGACCACGTGACGATGGATGATGCATGACTGAACGTATTTGCTCCGTTCGCCATGCTCGCTTCCGCAACCGGCGCTAGCGTGCCAATCGAGATATCGTTCGGTACGAGGATTCCCGTCTTCGGCCAGGTCACTTCGATGTACAAATCATCTCCGTCAGGACTGTAGACGTAAAACGTGCCCGTGCCGAGGTTCGCAATCCGACTCGATAAGTCTCTTGCTCCACCTTTGCTGTACGCGCCGGGCGTGTCGAATGCATAACCGTTCGCCGCGAGAAGATGGTATCCCGTTTTATAGGTCATCAGGGAGACGAATGGATCCCCAACATCCAGGGACTTGAAGGGACTCGTCTGACTCCACTCCACATAATCGAACGTTCCGCGGTTGAATACGTTCGTTCCATCCGCCACTTGAGCATTCGGTGCCGGTGCGGCGGTTCCGATCAGGATGTCGGCGGCTCCGATGAGAGTCTGCCCCGATGCGTTCGCTGTCGAATCCCACATCACGACGAGAGTCAAGGTGTCATTGGCGCGCACTTGCGTCGAGACGGACGCCCCGGCCAGAAAGGCCGTACCTAGATTGGCGATGCGGCTCGTTAAAGACTTTGCCCCGTCCTGGTAGATGCGGCTCGTATTGTCGAATGCGTACCCTGCGTCGGCCGTAATGACGTATTTCGTGTAATAATTCGTGCTGGGTGCGAAGTTGCCGCTCGCCGGACTGAAGGATCCGCCCGTAGCGGACCAGGTAATAACGGCGGTGGCATGCTTGAACGTATTCGTGCCGTCTTCGATGGCCGCGCCTTTGACCGGAGCGTTCGTACCGATCCAGATGTCTGCGGGCTCGATCGTCGCATTGGGCCATGTTACCACGACGGTTAGCGTATCGTTCAGCGTGAACGCCTGACTTACGATCGCCGTGAACGTCGCCGAACCTAGATTGGTGATACGGCTCGACAAGTCCTGCGCACCGTCCTTCTGATACGCGCCGGGTGCCGGATCAAATACATGGTTCGAATCCGCCGTAAATATATAACGAGTCTGATAGATCGTACTTTGCGCAAAGCTGCCGCTGGCCGCAGCATATTGGGCTCCGTTCGCGGACCACTTTACATCCGTTACCGTTCCGCCGCCGAATGCGATCGTTCCATCGGCCATGCTCGCTCCGTTCATCGGAGCGGCCGTCTCGATCGTGATATCGGCCGCGGCAACAACGGTCTCCGCTGATGCGGTGAGCGGAAGCATCGCGAATAGGAGTACAATCGATAGGGTCGCCGATACCAGCTTCGTAGCGATTCTTGTTCTCAGGTATAATTGCAATCGGTTCATGGCGTCCTCCTATTGATAGAACTAGGCCAATGGCACAGCTCTCGGATGCGAGAATCTGTGCCTTTCGATAACGAGCTATTTGGAAAGGTCTATCAACTGCAAATCGACATTTCGGCATACGGTCAGCATTCGAACAATCATCGCTGCCGCCTGCTCGCGAGTCGTATAGGCGTTCGGATAAAACTTGCCGTCGCCCGCGCCTCTCACAATATCCGCGTCAGCTATCCGCTCGATATATGGACGCGCCCAGTTAGCGCTCGTGTCCGAGAAATAGGCGTTGCCAGTCGTCTGGTCGAAAACCATCAACCGTGCCAGGATCGCTGAAATCTCGGCGCGGGTAATCGGCTGATCAGGCTTGAACGAACCCGCGCCTACGCCTTCGATCACGCCGGCAGCTTTCAAAGTCTCAATTGCGGTCGCAGCCCAGTGACCTTGCGTATCGGAGAACGTTGTGCCCCGCTCGCTTGTCGTGTCGAGATACAAAGCCTTCGCCACCATCGCGACAAACTCTGCGCGGGTAATCGATTCGCTGCCGTGGAAGCTGCCGTCCGGTCTTCCTTGGACGATGCCAAGCTGCCGGGCGACTTCGATCGACTGATAGCTCCAGTTGCCCGCCGAGACATCAGGGAACGGCTCAGGAGCTGTCCGGTTAAGCGCAGCCAGAGCGGCTTCCTTCACTTTCTTAACGTTCGTGATGGCATCGTTGAGAAGAGGGCCCGGCGATGCTGGCGGCGAGGCGCTATCGCCTGCTCGCTTCACCGTCACGATGTACGTCCTCGTCGTCGTGCCGTCCTGCGCCGTCACGACGACCGATATCGGGTTGTCCCCGAGGCTCAGGTTAATGGCACCCGAGGCCGCACCGCTCGTCACCGTCGTACCGTTGACCTTCACCGTCGCCGTGCTGTCGCTCACCGTCGGCGTAACCGTGATGCTGCTCACGCTGTTCGCCACGCTCGCCGCGTAGCCCGTCGTGCCCGCTGCAAACGCCGGGCTCAAGCTCCCGCTCGACAGCGTCAAGCCGCTCAGGCTTGCATTCGTACTCCTGCTGACGCTGTCGCCGCTGGCAATCGTCGCAGCTCGCGTCACCGTCACGGCGTACGTGCTCGTCGTCGTGCCGTCCTGCGCCGTCACGACGACCGATATCGGGTTATCCCCGACGCTCAGGTTGATCGCTCCCGAGGCCGCACCGCTCGTCACGGTCGTACCGTTGACCTTCACCGTCGCCGTGCTGTCGCTCACCGTCGGCGTAACCGTGATGCTGCTCACGTCGTTCGCCACGTTCGCCGCGTAGCTCGTCGTGCCCGGCGCGAACGTCGGGCTTAGGACGCCGCTCGACAACGTCAGGCTGCTCAGGCTCGCGTTGCTGCTTGGCGCTCTAGTCACCGTCACGGCGTACGTCTTCGTCGTCGTGCCGTCCTGCGCCGTCACGACGACCGATATCGGGTTGTCCCCGACGCTCAGGTTAATGGCACCCGAGGCCGCACCGCTCGTCACCGTCGTTCCGTTGACTTTCACCGTCGCCGTGCTGTCGCTCACCGTCGGCGTTACCGCGATGCTGCTCACGCCGTTCGCCACGCTCGCCGTGTAGCCCGCCGTGCCCGGCGCGAACGTCGGGCTTAGGACGCCGCTCGACAACGTAAGGCTGCTCAGGCTCGCGTTGCTGCTTGGCGCTCTAGTCACCGTCACGGCGTACGTCTTCGTCGTCGTGCCGTCCTCCGCCGTCACGACGACCGATATCGGGTTGTCCCCGACGCTCAGGTTAATGGCACCCGAGGCCGCACCGCTCGTCACCGTCGTTCCGTTGACCTTCACCGTCGCGTTACTGTCGCTTACCGTCGGCGTTACCGTGATGCTGCTCACGCCGTTCGCCACGCTCGCCGCGTAGCTCGTCGTGCCCGGCGCGAACGTCGGGCTTAGGACGCCGCTCGACAACGTCAGGCTGCTCAGGTTCGCATTGCTGAGCGACGTCCGTGTCACTTTGTACGTCTTCTTCGTGCCATCCTCTGCCGTCACGACGATCGCCACGGTGTCTCCCACGCTCAAGTCGATAGCGGCAGATTCCATGCCGCTCGTTACCGCCGTACCGTTGACCTCCACCGTTGCGTAGCTGTCCCTGACGGTCGGCGTGACCGTAATGCTGCTCTCGCTGCTTGGTATGACGGCCGTGTAGTCCGTGGTTCCCGAAGAGAACCCCGGACTCAGGCTGCCGCTGGACAAGGTCAGGCTGCTCAAGCCGGCATCATTGGACTCGCCGATTCTCCGGACCACATGGTTCTCTGTATCCGCAATATGCAGATAACCATCGCCGTCAAAGGCGACGCCGTTAGGTGAAAATAAATTGGCAGCGGAGGCGGGACCCCCGTCTCCCGAATAGCCGGTAAGCCCGGATCCCGCAACTTTGCTGATCGTGCCTGCAGTCAGGTCTAATTTAAGTATCGTCGTGTAAGTTGAGATAAAGAGATCGCCGTTGTCGAAGGTCATGCCGATCGGACCGTTTAAATCAACGGAAGTAGCCGGACCCGTCTCCATGTTGCCTCCTCCAGCCACAATGCTGATGTTGCCTGACGGATCTACTTTGCGAATAAATCCGCCCGCGCTTATGGAGTATTCCTCGGCAATATACAGATTGTCTTCGTCGTCCACGGCCAATCCGGCCACCGCGCTTAAGGGTGCCAACGCCGCGGACGTCTCGACCGCCGAATAGCCTTGGTCTCCCGTACCTGCCACCGTGCTGATGATTCCTGTCGACGCATCAACCTTCCGAATGCGGGCATCGTTCGTGCTCGAGATATACATATTGCCATGGCTGTCAAACGCAAGGCCCCGGATCCAGCATAGGTTGGCCGATATGGCCGGCCCCCCATCTCCAATGTCGGCACCGTCATTGCAATATCCGTTGCCCGCCACCGTGCTGATCGTTTTAGAGGATAAATCGACCTTTCGGACCGTTCCGAATCCCCCCGATGTACAAATCGCCGTCGTGGAACGCAAGGGCGTAAGGCAAACTCAATTGCGCCGATGCCGCCTGTCCTCCGTCGCCTGAATCGCCGCCGATTCCCGTACCCGCCAACGTGCCGATCTCTCCGGTCAGCGCATCGACCTTGCGGACCCGGTTCTCGTTCTGATCGGAGATGTACATGTTCCCGGCGCTGTCGAAAACGACGTTCTGAGGAGAATTCAACTGGGCCGACGTCGCCGGTCCTCCGTCTCCCGAGGCCCCCCCTCGCTCCTGTGCCCGCCACCGTGACAATAACCTTCCGGCTATCGGCATAGGCCTTGCCCCCGAAACCATCGATCAATGGGAACGCCGTCAATAGGATAACCATAACAAACGCTATAATCGGTTTTACTTTGTAAGGGTTACGCATTCTTGTTCCTCCTTAAGAAACGGTGCCAAATTCAAAGTTATAAGAAAACCGACAAGGACGCATCTAGAGAAAGTTATAGACACCATGAAAAGACTCTCTATTTGTCAAAAGAAGTCGAGAGCTTGCGCGCGCGCCAACAAAAACAGACCATAGCCGATGTCCCGAATGGGATCGTCTATGGTCCGCTAGCGTGAAATGGATCGTCTAGCCTAACAGCAGGAGCTCTCTTGCCTTTTTGATCGCCTGCACCCTCGTACGAACCTCCAACTTGCCATAAATATTGTTTGTGTGACTCTTGACCGTTCCTTCCGTAATCCCCAAATGCGACGCAATCTGCTTGTTGGACATCCCTTCGGCCATCAGACCGACAATCTCCCTCTCGCGATTCGTCAACCATTCAACCGGGAATGCCTTCAAGCCGCGTTCCCTTGCTCCTGCCTTAATCGGCGCTTCCGATTCATCTGGCAAGCTATTCAACACCCGAAGCAATCTATTGGCATAATCCACTAGAACGGAAGGCGTCTCCCTTGAACGACGGTCTTGATGCGCTCTCCAATAAGCGTTCAGCAGCTCCGCCATCGCTTGGCCCTCGTCCACGAAGCTGCGAATGAACCCTTGCGGCTCCGCCAGGCGCAAAGCGGTCTCCAGAAGACCGATCGCCTCCCGCATTTGACCGGTGCGATGCAGCGTCACGCTTTGCAAGATAACCATTTTGATTCGATCCCGGAGACGATCCTCTCTCCAGAACAACTGCTGCAATCGTTCGGATAGCGACATCGCTTCCTCCGTCCGCCCGCATGCGGCGAGCACTCTGGCGAGAGCCATCCGCTCCGCCGCGCCGTTCAGCGACACCTCGTCCGTCGAAGCCATCCCGCACCGATCCAGCCATTCTACAGCATATCGCATATTCCCTTGCCGTAAGGCCAAACAAGCTTGCTCTGCTTCGATCTTCCGCACAAAACGCTCAAAATCCGGAGATTCGATCCGTAATTTTAGCTGCTCCAGCAGTTCAGCGGCTCGGGTCGGATTGCCCAGCGATTGCCGAATACGCGAAGCGTTCACGTAAATTTGGAGCAAGCTCCTCGGATTGGGTTGCCTGGAATTGGGTGTCAGTACCCGTTCAATGCAGGCCTCGGCTTCCTCCACTCGGTTCCATTCATACAGCACCATGCTGTATGAAGCATGAAAGATGGCGGCAGACGGATGAACTTGCTGGTCTCCCCAATGTTCAATCCACTTGAACATAAATGCGGCAGCGGCATGATAATCGTTAATGTAGGACATATGATCGTCGAATTCGTCGTAGCCGTAATATTTGTTGTCCCCCAGAGATTCGAAGAAGCTGCCTTCCGGCGCGACGCGCTCCGAGAGCTCGAAGTATTCCGAGATACGATTCAAATCTTTTTTGAAAATAACAGGCGCTCGCGCACAAAAAGTACATATTGCCCATCAATTGCTTCCATTCCGCCTCGTCCATGCTCCCCTGCATAGCTTCATAGCGGATTTTTGCTTGCTCTATTTTTTGAATCGCCGTCTCCCATTGCCTGATGCCGATTAAGAGGGATAAATAAAACATTTCGACCAAGGGCCTCTTCGAAAGGAAGCTTTCCGGCAATTGCAAAACCCACCTGCTTAGCTTTTCAACCTTTTTTATGCAAAAAAAGCATGCAGATTTTTTTCGATCACCCGAACGACATCATCGTATTGCTTCGCTTCCAAATAATGCTCGGCGGCCTCCTCCTCAAAGCCATGAGACTCCAGCCACTGCGCCGCATGAACATGTGCTTGCTCCCATAATTCAGGAGCCGTTCGGGCAAACAGCTGCCGCAAAAAATTGGACAGTAAATGGTGATAACGATACCATTTTCTTTGATCGTCCAGCGGGAACGCAAACAAATTCAACTGCTCTAACCTCTCCAGGTACTCCTGGCTGTTCGATTGTCCCGTAACGGCTTGACATAGGGAGTGATCCATACGGCTTAGAATAGACGTCCGGAGCAAAAAAGGCGCGCATCTCCTCCGATAGACGCGAAAATACTTCTTCGAGTAAATAATCCGAGATATGATGCTGATGGCCGTTAAACTGCCTGATGGATTCCGCGATGTTATCGCTGCTCTTCAGTGTAAGCGCCGCGAGCTGCAGTCCGCTGACCCATCCTTCCGTCTGATCGTACAGCTCCGCGACTTGCTCCCTGGACAACGACAAACCCGCCGTATTCCGGAAGAAGACCAACCCCTCCTCAGGACGAAACCGCATATCCCGTACCGAGATTCTCTGCATTTCTCCTTTGGTCATCAGCCTGGCGGTAGGAAAAGCTAGATCGTTACGGCTCGCTATGTAAAGATGAATGTGCGGGGGCAGGTGCTCCAACATATAGCCAAGAGACTTCTGAATCGCGGGATGTTCGATCGCATGATAATCGTCGAGCACGATGGCGAGCGCTTCGGGTAATAAATTCAGCTCGTTCAACATGGCGGAGATCGCAGGCTCCGAGGACACGGATGACGCCGACGGCCCCTTCTCCAGCAGCGGCCAGATCTTCCGGGCGTAGCCGGGGACCCTCTTCTGGATCGCAGCGGTTACGCTGCTCCAGAACGAAAACCACTCGTCATCCTGTATATCCAGCGACAGCCAAGCCACCAGGATGCCGCATTGCCTCGCCCATTCGCTTAACGCCGTCGTCTTCCCATAGCCGGCCGGAGCGGAGATCAGCGTCAGCTTGGCTCGAAGTCCCTCATCGAGTTTGTGCGTCAACCTTGGCCGAGGGACTAAAGCGTTACGTACATGGGGGGATGTATAATTTCGTTTGAACAATCAACTGGACCCCTCCACGATAAATTCTATATCCCATCGACCGACTCGAAGGCCATTGATTCGAATGATTACTATTTCGACAATAACAACCAGAGTCCTACATACCTGGCAGCAGCCCATCGAGCAGCAGCTATTTCAAGTTACAATCCTCGCAAGAATTCACAGATAAAATATTCGCCGTCACTTATGATAAGGTTCGCCGTCTCATCTTCTCATCTATAGAGCGAAATCAAAAGACACCCGAGTTGGGTGCCTTGATATGTCTGACCACGATCGCCGGAACATCTTGACGTCCCTGATCCAGCGTTCCTCACTAGTCGAGGATATAGGCTCCGCAGACGTCACCAGCGTCAAATCCAGCTTATCGTCCAGCTTTTCTTTCACCCACTCGCTTGCGCCAGCATGTTCAGCAGCACCGTCACGGCCTCTGCTCTCGTCGCAGGGTTCCCCGGCGCATACCGGTTCGCGCCCTTGCCTTCGATGATGCCCAGCTGGTTCAGGGCCGCGACCGCTCCTTTGGCCCATGCCGGAATATCCTTGTCATCCGCGAAGCCGGTTGCCGTCTCTTGGACGGACTGTCCCATCGCGCTCGAGATCATGACCGCCATCTCGGCACGCGTAATCTTCGCATTCGGACGGAAGGTGCCGTCCTCGTATCCATGAATGATGCTGGCCTGCACGGCTTGCGCGACGGCTCGCTGCGCCCAGGCGCCGATCCGCTCCTTATCGGCGAATGCGAGCGCCGCTCCCTCTTGCTGCGGCTTCAACGCATTCATCAGCATGACCGCGAATTCCGCGCGCGTCACCGCGGCATTCGGCTTGAACGACCCGTCCGGATAGCCGCCGACGATTTGCATGCCGACCGCTTGCTTGATTTTCGTCTCCGCCCAGTGTCCCGAGATGTCGCTGAGGCTGATCGACGGCGTCGCGCCGTCCGTCGGGTCTGCCCCTTCGCCTACGCCGAAGACCGCGAATTTGGTAAAGTGATTCACCTTGACGGTAATCGTATTCCCGTTCACCGTGCCTCCGACCTTGACCCAGTTCTTCTTTGCTTCGTCATAGAAGAATACGGCAGGGATTTGATTGCCTTTTAACAATTGCGGATCAAACGTGAAGATCAGCGTGATATCCTTCTCGAAGTTTTCCGCGAAGCTTTTCAGAATTTCATAGACCGGGGTGGCCAGCACGTCATGGCTTGTGAGCAGACTTTGCGTGTCCGTCACTTGTTGGATCGTGATTTTCAGCGCTTTGCCCGAGGCATCGGCGGGGATCACGACCTTGACCCGGTTCCCCAGGCTAACCTCGCCTGACTTGCCGACGGGAAGCGTGAGCGTACCGTCCGACGAGACGACGTTATTGCCGGCAGCCGCCGATCCCGTTGGTCCCGTCGATCCCGTGTCGCTGTCACTGGATGTATTCGCCGTCAGCCACTTGGCGTACAGCGTCACATCCGCCGTCCCCATCGTGAACGAAGCGCCCGCGGCGTAATCCGTACCGCTGCCGTCCGCTTGCGTATTCCAGCCCGCGAACGTGTAGCCTGTCCTCGCCAGGCCGCCGACGTTGCCGGACAACGACACCGCAGCGTTCTGCTCGTACAAACCGCTGTCCGCCGGCGCGCTTCCGGACGTAGCTCCGTTGGCATCATAGCTCACAGTGTACGTAGGATTCTTCGTCCACTTGGCGTACAGCGTCACATCCGCCGTCCCCATCGTGAACGAAACGCCCGCGGCATAATCCGTACCGCTGCCGTCCGCTTGTGTATTCCAGCCCGCGAACGTGTAGCCCGTCTTGGCCAAGCTGCCTGTGTTGCCATACACCGATGCCGTGACACCCTGCTCATACGAGCTGCTATCTGCCGGTGTGACCCCGCTATCGCTGCCGTTACCATCGTAAGTCACAAATTTTTGTATCGCACGCAGATAAGGATATCCGTCATTGCCTGACGCGTTTATCCCCCATATGCTTGTAAAATCCCAGCCCGCATAGGTACTTTGCTTCCTCATATCTAAAGTCGATAAGCCAATGCCCTTGCCTGTATCCGATTGGTTCGTTGTTTCCGAGTCATAGAAGCTATCGCTAACCGTAGCATAATTATTACCGACCAAACCGCCTGCTGCACTGCTTCCTGTTACACTTCCCTCGGCATAGCTCTTGTCAATCGGAGCATAATTATCACCGATCAAGCCGCCGACATTATTGGTCCCTGTTATACTTCCCGTATGATAGCTGTTGCTGATTGGAGCGTTATTTTCGCCGACCAAGCCGCCGACACTATCGGTCCCTGTTATACTTCCCGTATGATAGCTTTGGTCAATCGGACCATAATTTACGCCTACGAAGCCGCCGGTAGTATAGCTTCCTGTTATACTTCCTGCAACATAACTGTTGGTAATTGCTCCTCCATTTCCACCTGCCAAACCGCCTGTATTCATACTGCCTGTTATACTTCCCGTAACATAGATGTTGCTCATCATTCCGCTATTCCAACCTGCCAAACCACCAACGTAGTTAGATCCTTTAATATTCACATCCACTAGTTTCAAATTGGTCACGCTGGCATTTTCGTTGTTAATAAAGCCAAATAGCCCTGTAAAACCGGCTGACCTATCAATAAAGAGGTTCGTGATCTTGTGTCCATTGCCATCCAGATTCCCCCTAAATGGCGTATTTTCTCCCCCAATGGGCTCCCAGCCTGCTCCTGACTGATAATCGCTCAGGTCCAGATCGGCCGTGAGCTTGAAATACAAGCCACTCTCCAAGAAGTAGTTTCTGAGCTTATCTAATTGCAAGGGAGTTGCAATCTGAAACGGATCATTCGCTGTTCCCGTGCCACTATACACGGACGCTGCAGGCTCACCCCACTTCCACCAGTCATACAACCTTACGTTGGCATTCCCCATCGTAAAAGTAGTGCCTGCAGGATAGAGAGTCCCCGTTCCATCCCACATCGTATTCCAGCCCGCGAAGATAAAACCCGGTCTCTCCAGCTCCCCTTGGTCCGGAACCGTAACAGTTGCCCCCACTTCATATGAATTACTATCGGTTGGCGCACTCCCGGTTGCAGCGCCAGTGCTGTAATACTGCACACTCCCTTTGGCGACGTAACACGCTTTCTTTACACCATTGATGGGATCGCTGACATGGAGATGATCGATCATACATACCACACCTGAGGTAAACGTAGCAGAATTATAGGCTCCGTTCGCGCCAAAATAGACAACCTGCGTTCCCGGAAACTTGCAATAGTCAAGCTCATCTGCACACTTAAACATCTTGCTCGTGTCAATGGAACCCGTATCGGCCGAAGCCGGCGACGCAAACGAAAATGAGGACCATACCATCAACGCCAGTAATAAAAGGATAGCGCCCTTCTTCAGCAACTTGTCATTCACTCCACTTCTTTATTCTGGTGACTGCTTATTCAGGTGACTTCTTGTCGATTCTTGAAACTTCAACCTACTATAAAACGATAGGGGATAAAAAAAAATCCCCCCGTCCGGGGGATGCGCGGGAGAAGGATGTCAGTCCAATATGCTTAATTCTCTAGCACGCTGCAAGGCGCGAACGCGGTTGTTTACCTCAAGCTTTCTGTACACGCTTTTGATGTGCGTCTTGACGGTCTCCCCCGTAATGTTCAGGCGAAGGGCGATTTCCTTATTCGGCAGGCCGTCCGCGATCAGCTGCAGGATCTTCGTTTCCTGCTCGGTCAGCACGCTTCTCATCGGTTCCGGCGCGGACTGCATCGCTTGAAGCAGCCGCTTGGCATAGGCCCAAGCATCACCTGGCGCAACTCGAGCGGGAGCCTTCGGCCTTGTCTTCACATACGCTGACAGCAGCAGCTCCATCTCCTCGCCCTCGTCGGCGAAGCTCCGGATATAGCCTTCGGGCTCGGCCAGCCGCAGCGCGGTCTCCAGCTTGGCCAGCGCCTCCGCTGCCCGGCTCGCGCGCTGCAAGGTCACGCCTTGCAGGATAAGCACCTTGATTCGGTCCCGGAGGTGATCCTCCCTGCGCAGCAGCGCATTCAGCCGGTCCAATAATCCCAACGCTTCTTCCGGCCGTCCGCCTGCCGCGAGCACCCTGGCATACGCCATATGCTCTTGCACCTGATCGAGCGCGACTTCGTCCGTATGGGACAAGCCGCAGTCCTGCAGCCACGCGAGCGCATCTTCGACAGCGCCCTGGCGCAGCGCCAGACAAGCCTGCTCGGCTTCGATCTTCAGCATGAACAATCGATATACGGGCGTGTCGAGCTGCGACTTCAAGTCCGCGAGCAGCTCCGAAGCGCGGTCCGGTCGGCCTAAGGCCTGTTGAATCCATGAAGCGCCGATGGCGACCTGCGTGAAGATCCGTACATAAGGCCGGACATCCCTTCGTCCAAGCGCCAGATTCGCATACCGTTCCGCCTCCTCCAGCCGATCCCACTCGTACAGCAATTTGCTGTAAGCGGCGAGGAAGGTGCCCGCAAGCGGATACGCGGTCTTGTTTCCCAACGCATCGGTCCAGCGGGATAGGAACACATCGAGTGCATGAAGATCATTGATATGCGCCAAATAATCCGTAAAGGGGTTATAGCCGACATACTGGTAGCGCCACATCGTTTGAAAGACGCTGCCCTCCGGCATATAGCGTTCACATCGCTCATAGTATTCGGAGGTTTTGACCAAGTCCTTTTTCAGAAAAGCGTCGACCGCGCTGAAAAAGTAAATATTGCCCATTGCTTGCTTCCATTCCGGCTCACTCAGCTTATCCTTCAGCGCTTGGAACCGAGCCCGGGCCTGTCCGATTCGAAGAGAAGCCGCTTCATGATCCCCTGTCCCCGATAGCACCGTGATATAGAACAATTCGACCAAGGGCTTCTCGGCAAAATAGGACTCCGGGATCGCCTTCATCCATCTGATAAACGCAATACTCTCGGACTGCACCAGCGCATTCAGATTTTTCTCAATGAGTCGAACGGCATCCCCATAGTGATGTCCTGCCAGGTAATGCTCCATCGCATCCTCGTCCAGCCCCTTGCGCTCTAACCAGCAAGCGGCATTCCCATGCGCCTGCGCCCAGTCGTTCGTATCCGTCCTCGCCCCCATACGCTGCAGGAAGTCCGAGAACAGGTGATGATACCGGTACCAGCTCCGCTGATCGTCGAGAGGGATGATGAACAAGTTCAACTGCGCTAATCTCTCCAGATAGCGCTCGCTATCCTGCCGCCCGGTTACAGCCTGACATAGGGAAGCATTCATTTGACTTAGAATAGACGTTGCCAGGAGAAAGGATCGCATATCTTCCGTTAGATGACGGAAGACTTCTTCCAGCAAATAATCCGATATATGATGCTGCCGCCCGTTGAATTGACGGATGGATTCAGCGATATTATCGCTGTTCCTCAGAGAGATCGCCGCCAGCTCCAGGCCGCTGATCCAGCCCTCGGTCTGATGAAGCAGCTCCGCCACTTGCTCTGCAGTTAACCCTAAATCCGTCATGTCCCGGAAGAAGACATGCCCTTCGTCCAGCAGGAAGCGCATTTCCTGCATCGTGATGAGATTGCATTCGCCCTTGGCCATAAGTCTGGCGGTCGGGATCGCCAACTCGTTGCGGCTCGCGATATAGAGATGAACGTGGGCGGGCAGATGTTCAAGCAGATAAGCCAAAGATTCATGAATCATAGCGCTCTCGATGAAGTGATAGTCATCAAGAACGACAGCCAGCTCGTTCGTTAACCGATCCAGATCGTTCAGCAGCGAAGGCACCGCATACGCCCGGGACGCCCCAAGCCCCTTTTCAAGGAACGAGCAGATCTCCTCTCCAAAGCCTGGGACTACCTCCTGAATAGAAGCCGTAACGCCGTTCCAAAATTGAATATAATCGTTATCCCTCGCATCCAGTGAAAGCCAGGCGACAAGCGCGTCGCCTTGTTTCGCCCATTGGCTTAACGCGGTTGTTTTGCCATAGCCGGCTTGCGCGGAGATATGCGTCAGTTTGACTTGCATTCCCTCGTTGAGCCTATGAGTCAGTCTCGGTCTAGCCACCACCTCGTGACGCACATGGGGGGATATAGAGCTTCGTACGTACGATCATGGGGAGCCCTCCACATTAACGTTACTATAGGCTACAATTCGACAAAATGCTCGCTTCTCCTGTAGCGTACTGCGCATTTTAAACGCCGGCTTGCCAATAACGCTCCCGCTTCTTTCGTTCTATTTATGGAGATGCCCCGATTTTCACAAAGGAATACGATTTTATGACTTATTGCTTAATAGAAACGGCTTTAAGAATAACCGTGGCAGCCTCGGCACGCGTAGCATTGCTCTTTGCCCCAAATGTGCCATCGTTGTAGCCTTTCATTAGTCCTTTCTCGACTGCGGCTGCTATATCTGCAATGGCCCAACCAGAAACCGCTGAATGATCCTTAAAGTCAATGGACCTACTGGATGCCGTCAGCTTAAGCGCTCGGACGACGATCACGGCCATTTGCTCTCGAGTAATCCGATCGTCCGGACGGAAGGTATGATCTTCAAGACCGGAGACCATACCCAAAGCCGCAGCCGTACCGATCGCATCCTTAGCCCAATGGCTTGCTGTATCGTCAAAGCTGTTGCCGGTCGTTGCTGTCAGCTTGAGTGCCTTCACTAGGATGGAAACGAACTCAGCCCTTGTAACTTTCACTTGCTTTCACTCACCTTTCACGATTGTGGATATTGTCCGCTAAAATGAATATGAAAAAAGGCCCAATACGAAATCGGACCTCATAATGCTAATTCAACAGTTGCAGCTCCTTCGCTTTGTTAATCGCCTGCACCCGTTTGTTCACTTGCAGCTTTCCGTAAACGTTGATCACATGCGTCTTGACTGTTCCTTCCGTTATCGATAATTGAAAGGCAATTTGCTTATTGGACAATCCTTCGCCCATGAGACGAAGGATATCCACTTCACGGCTCGTTAACGCTACGACGATTGAAATTGCGGGTTTCGAAGCCTCCAGCGTATCCTTATCGTCCGAGCGATCTTCCCGACACTTGGGACGTGGAATAAGAAAATCGCAATCGAGAGCGCACGCAAATTAAGAACATACAAACCCACCCTAGGATCCTGTTCAACTCGGCAGGTATTATGCGCGCATTCGAAATAATGGACGATAACCTCGATTTGGAGCGGACCACCGCAATGGGCATCGAGTCTATCGTAGAGAACAGATGCAAAGCATCCTATTTTTAACCCGACTGAAGGCCACGGGAATGACGATAGAAGAAATGAAGCGATATCGTGAGCTCTCAAGCCGCGGTAACGATGCCATTCCCGAAAAAATGTCTATACTCGAACATCATAAGCAAAAGATCCAAAATGAAATTTCTAGATTAATGGAAGTTCAGAAGATTATCGAATATAAATTGGATCACTATCAAGAAATCGTCCAGGATCCCGATCTTAACGATACGGGTTGTACGCCTACCCTTTTAGATAGAAAAGGCAACCACCTTTATCTTATTGACATATCGGAAAATGTAGATATAATGGGAGGATGGATCCAATTGAGTTGTTCAAGGCATTGTCTAATGAGTCGAGGCTGCAGATTCTACAGTGGCTCAAGGAGCCCGAAAAACATTTTGTGCCCCATGAAGGAGTGGATATGAGGACAATCGGGGTATGTGTCAGTCAGGTGACGGATAAGTTGAATATGACGCAGTCAACGGCTTCGCAGTATTTGTCCATTCTGCAACGGGCCGGACTGATTCGGACCGAACGGATCGGCAAATACACGTACTACAAACGGGACGAAGAGAAGATCAGCGAGTTGGCTGCCTATTTGAACCAGCAACTCTAATCTGAACTGAATACCTCAAACGTATTCAGTTTTTATTTTGCACAAAATATCGATATATCGCGATATGTAGCTTTGACAGCGATCATTAAACAACGAAGAAGGAGAAGAAGAGGCATGTCTAACACGTGGAAAGTCTATTTCTTGGCTTTGGTTACTTTTTTTGGTGGGCACATCCGAATATGTTATTTCCGGCATCTTGGACAAGATCTCGGATACAATGGGCATTTCCCTTACCTCAGCGGGGCAGTTGGTCACGATTTTTTCCTTCGTATACGCCATCAGCACCCCGATCCTTATGGCATTGACGGCAAAGGTGGAAAGACAAAAGTTGCTGGTTGGGGCGCTAGGTATCTTCGTAATCGGGAATATATTGTCATTCGTTTTGCCTGGCTATTCCCTATTTGTCGCAGCTCGCGTGGTCATGGCCATAGGCGCGGGAGTGGTCGTGGTAACCGCCTTGGACGTTGCCGCGAAAATCGCCGCCGCAGGCAAACAAGCGAGCGCGATTGCTACCGTCGTTATGGGCTTTACGGCTTCCTTGATTATCGGCGTGCCCCTTGGCCGCATCGTCGCAGCGCAATTCGGGTGGAAATCCGTGTTCGGCATATTGGCACTGGCAGGTCTGGCGGCTATGTTCGTACTGTACGCCGTCATCCCTCGGGTTCAAGGGGATCAACCGATTCCCTTGTCCAAGCAGCTTGCCTTCCTGAAAAACGGAAACGTAACGCTAGGGCTCGCGATTACCTTTTTCTGGCTTGGCGGGTACTCGATTGCCTACACCTACATTTCACCGTACCTGCTTCATGTTGCCGGTTTGAAAGAAGGAATGCTGAGCGGCGTGCTGTTGGCATTCGGCATCGCCAGCCTGATTGGATCCAAATTCGGCGGCTTCAGCACGGATAAATGGGAGGTATTCCCGACCTTGTCCGGGGGGGATGCTCCTGCACGTCACCGCGCTGCTTCTCCTCTCTCTAACCGTTACCTATACGCACGCCTGGCTGCCGATTGTGACCCTCCTGACCTTGTGGTCGTTTGCGGCTTGGTCTTCCGGTCCAACCCAACAATACAATCTGGTGCGAATTGAGCCGAATTATTCTGGCATTATGCTGAGTCTGAACCAATCCACGATGCAATTGTCGATGGCGGCAGGTGCTGGAATCGGAGGAGTCATCGTCGACCGGGCATCCCTGTCAATGGTTACATGGGTTGGAATGGCTGGAGTCGCGATTGCGATCGTGCTCGTGGCGTTCTTGAAGATACGGATGAGTGCCGGGAGACAGGGCGCCGGAGCGCTCAGCAGAAACTAATACAAAGCAAAATCAGCCGAAGTTGAGGAGCGCCGCCTCTCGACTTTGGCTTTCCTGGAGAATTTCCGGTTCTCTTCTTTTTATTTCAGCCGCTCAAGGACCCTTTCCAACACCGGCTCCTTCCCGTTATCGATATCGGTCGCCGACCCTTGAAATAAACTGCTTAGGGATCAACTGCTTGCGTTCATAGAATCGCAAAGTGGATATGGGTAAATCCGTCAGCTTAGAAACTTCGTTAGCTTTCATCATTTTTCCCTTCTGAATCAACATTAAATTTATATTTGCTATAAACCTAAGTTCATAGTTCAAAATAACATTAGGATAACCCGGGACATCGTTACTGTCAAAATAAATGGGTTGTATCAAAAGGAGTGCATGTATGCTGGAGCGTATCCAAAATAACGATTTTGTCAACATTTTGACCGGCCGTCGTTCCGTACGACTGTACGATGAGAACGTCAAAATTTCAGAAGAGGAAATGCGCGCAATCATTCAAGAAGCAAGCTTGGCGCCCTCTTCTGCGAATATGCAGCCATGGCGGGTAATCGTGGTGCATTCCCCTGAAGGGAAAAACAAGCTTCGGCCACTGGTCCAGTTTAATACACGACAAAATGATACATCTGCGGCGATGCTCATCATTCTGGGAGATACGCAGAGCGAAGTATATGTCGAAGAGATTTATAATATGGCTGTGGAACAAGGGAAAATGCCCAAAGAAATACGCGACAAGCAGGTCGCGCAGATTCTGAGCATGTATCCGCAAGTACCTAGAGAATTAAAGATCGAAATTGCCAAAATCGATGCAAGTTTATTCGCCATGCAACTGATGCTGGTAGCCCGTGCGCATGGGTATGATACCAATCCGATGGCAGGCTTTGACCGTGATCAGGTTGTTAGCGCATTTGATCTGGACGACCACAGGTATGTTCCGGTCATGATCCTATCCATCGGAAAAGCCAAAGATGAGGGCCATGAATCCGTACGCCTGCATAGCGAGAAGATTACCTTTTTGGCGCTAATGCGAATATATTTCAGAAAGCAGAAAGGGTCGGACCGTACAGCCTCGACTCTTTCTTTTTCTTATTAACAGGTCAGCCAGCATTTCTAGCAGGCAAGTTTCATGGCAGTTTTGATTGGCGGTAGAGCGTATTGCAGCCTTATGTTCTGCTCCGATCTCCGTTCTCCAGCATATCAAGCAGCAGGCTGGAAAGCGGGGCTGGAACTTGTGCATTATGCGCCGCCGACAGCAAGAGGCCGACATCTTTCTGCGGAATTTTGCTTTGGGATATAGATGCTGACTTTTCGGCAATCATTTTTCCATAGCTTTGATAGATGGGGGCGGTAAACAGTGTGCTGGTAAGCATATCGACCGCTGCTTTGGGATCAACCCCGCCGCGCTCGGCTATTCCTAGCGCTTCTTCCAGTGAGCTTGCGGCGGAGACGATCAGGAAGTTACCAATCAGTTTGACGAGTACAGCCGAACCGGCTTCCTCGCCAAAGTCAAAGATCCCTTTAGCGCCCATCGCTTCCAGCAGCGGCCGCACCCGCTCCTTTGCTTCCTGCGGACCCGCTATTGGAATCCACAATTGCCTGGCGGCGGCTGCCTCCGGCCGCCCAAAGATAGGCGCCTCAACATAGACGGAACCGTGCCGCGCGTGCAGATCCGCCAGCTTCCTGCCCGTATCCGGCGACACCGTACTCATCGATACATGAATACCGCCTATGCCCAGGCGTTCGAGGAAATCTTCGCTTTTGACGACGTCCTCCAACGCTTCATCGTCCCACACCAAGGTGACGACGATGCCGCCCGTTGTCACGGCGTCAGCTGGACGGAACGCCTGCAGCGCACCTTGGGCCACGAGCGGCTCCGCTTTTTCCGGAGTGCGGTTATATACGGTCAACGCATAACCAGCTTGCAGCAGATTGGCGGCGACCGGCATGCCGAGCAGTCCGAGTCCGATAAATCCAACGTTTTCCTTCATGAAATTAGCCTCCTTGGAATAATAAACATGACGTTAACCTCATGTTTAGAGCAAAAAAAAATTAATCGCCTTCATTCGCCTCGAGCCACCGCTCAAAACGTTCTATATTCGACTGCAAATCGCTGCGGAATAGCCCAAGCGCTTCAAGCTTCTGGTCCGTGTCGGCCAGATGCCGGCGCAGTATGCCAAGGACTTTCCGTTTCGGCTGCACCCCGCTCGTATCCGTAAAGTAAAGCTCGACGACGTCCCGAATTTCCTCCAAACTTAGGCCAATCTTCTTCAACTGATCGATTTTTTGCAGACGGGTAACCGTTTCTTCCGTGTAGTAATGATGACCGTTGCCTTCGCGCTCGCCCGATGGAAGCAATCCAATGCTCTCGTAATAGCGAACCGTGCGCTGGGTTACCCCGGCTCGTTCTGTCAAATCGCCAATGCGCATGCGGTTCATGATGGATCACTCCCTCCAATATATAATATGACGTTAACGTCATGTTTGCATGATAGCATTCGGATTGGAAAATGTAAAGGAAGGCTTAGCCGCAGCATGGCGACGACACCTTAACAGAGATTATAATGATCGTGTACGTAAAGCTAGGGTCTATTTGCTCAAATACGATACGTATTCTTCCATATAAGTAATTAGAGGTGAGCTGCTTGAAAACAAATCGTTCCTCATCGGCATTGGGCGAGTTCATCAAATCGCGCAGAGAACGCTTGCAGCCATCAGAGGCGGGGATCCAGCCGCTGCCCGGACGAAGACGCACGCCGGGACTTCGAAGAGAAGAAGTCTCTTATCTTGCCCATATCAGCGTGACTTACTATACCTGGCTGGAGCAAGGCAAGGAGGTGAATCCTTCGCCGGAAGTGCTGCTAAGTATCGGCAAAGCGCTTCAGCTCGACGAAGATGAGCAGAAGCATCTGTTCGATCTGGCCCATGTAGACGCGGCGAGTGTCGTTGCAGTGCCGAATAACGGAGGGCCGGATGCGGGATTTTTGCAAAAAATCGTAAATCAACTTTATTATCCTTCTTTTATCACGGACGAAGGTACGGATGTGATCGCCTGGAATCGGGCAGCGGACTGTTAGTCCCGTTAATAGAATAGACGTGCTGTGGCTAGCAAACATGTTTCATTACAGGAGCGTTTGGAGGCTTGGCTTCACGTTTAACTCGCCGGTTGCTGGACAGGGGGGATCGTGTAGCCGCAACGATACGCAAGCCGGGTGTGCTGGATAATCTGCAGGCACAGTATGGCTCCCAGCTATGGCAGGCTCATTTAGATCTGACCAACCCTCAGCAAATTGCCGAAGTCGTGGAACGCGCATTTTCGGAACTGGGCACGATCGATGTGTTTGTCAATAATGCAGCCTATGGGTTGTATGGCGCGGTCGAAGAAGCAAGCGACAAGCAGATTGAGCATCTGTTCATGACTAATGTGCTTGGCTCCCTGCGTGCAGCGCGTGCAGTCCTGCCTTTTTTCCGCAAGCAGGGCGGCGGCCACATTGTACAGATCTCGAGTATGGCGGGTCATTATTCAATTCCGGGCATGGGGCTGTATTGTTCTTCGAAATGGGCGGTCGAAGCCGCCTTTGAAGCGCTGGCTAAGGAAGTGGCTCCGTTCAATATTAAGACCACGATGGTGGAGCCCGGCGGGATCCGAACGAATTTTATTACAAGCAACGCCGTATTCGGCGAGCGGATGGACGAATACCGCAATACGGAGGCGGGCCAGTTCGTTAGCCTGATGAAGGGGGGAACTGCCAGGTATAGATATGAGCATGTTCAACCAAATGGTTGTCGGCGATCCGGATAAGATGGCGCAGCAGATTATACGCCGCGTCGATCAGGGAGAGGGTGCGACGCGCATGGCGTTGGGCAGTGACGCCTATGAGCAAATCCGGGCAGCCCTGCTGGACAGACTGGCCGCTCTGGAAGCACAGAAAGAGCTGGCTTACTCCACGGATGCAGATGATGTGGCAAAGCCAGTTTAAAGAACACCAGGGACTTCGGCATCCACGGTAACTGATAGGCTTCCTCTGCGAGCAGCCGGTTTCGTCTATCGGCAAAAACGAATGGCGGCCCTGTGGCCGCCACGTATCGTCTTGCTTATGCCCGTCATGACTTTTTCGGGGAATACGAGCACTAATCTTGCGGCATTTGCCAACCCGCTTCCTCATCCCAGATGGCATCCGTATCATCTAGATGCACATGCCAATCCCCATTAGAAATGCTTCTTCTCACATCCGTCAAACAGTTCAACCAATAAAACAGCGCATGCCATGTATCTTCGAAATTATCTGAAAAGGGCAGCTTGGTAGAACCTGCAAATATCACTGTTGGCTTATCCTGATCATAGTCATAGACATAAAATGTTTCTCCCATATCCTTCAATTCAAAACCTTCATTGTATTTATCGATGATGGCCGTTATCTCTTGCTCCTCACTGTCGGTAAGGTTATGGTCTCTCATACAAGTGTAATAGACAGAAACGCCCACGCTGCATTTCTCCTTTTTCTCAGTATATCAGAACCGATGTTGGATACTCATCTATGCGAATCGGAATTGGGCCACTTGCCTCGCCATTCATTTAAATCAGTATTTGCGCGCTGCATCGAACCAGCGTAGCGCCATATCTTCCGTTATAGGCTGGCCAACCAGGTGATCAGCCTGGCTGAGCTGCCAAACGGCTTCAGCAAGGTCCTCTCGTTCGGTGGTTTCGATGCCTTTGAGCGTGTTGAAGCGCATGGTGAACGCGGTAATAGCCGCCTCGGCTTCGGCCAAGCTGCGGGCCTGTGCTAGATTTGCCAGTGCAACGTTGTAAGCTTCGTTAGCCAGCTTGGCCAGATGTTTAGGCCAGGACGAGAACGGGCGTCCGAACTCGGCAGTCCACCATTCAGGCTTCCGCAATTGGCTCACCGAAGCATGGCCGGCCCAAGGGCGGGTTTTCGCGCGCGTTTTCATTTCCTGCTTCAGACGCTTACCCTCGGACTCTTCCACATTGTAAGCGATAAGAGTGTCAAGTGACGGCCACGCATTTAAAGACGGAAAGCCTTCCAGATCAGGCATGAAGCGCAGCTCCAAATCCGTTAACCGGCTATGCCGAGCCAACAAGTCCATATCGCAGAAGTTCCCGCGCAAATGTAGTGAGTTTAGGTTGGGGAAGCGGCTCAGAAACGCTAGCGAGATGGGCTGCCCCAGCGGTGCATGATGCAGGGCAAGGCTCGTCACTTGATGCAGCTCGCCCAGGTCGGGCATCAAGAATGGGGTGTCATTCTTGCGTCTACCGGTACGCGGCGCCAGTGTCAGAGAAGATGGCATATCGCCTGTGCCCGAGAAACGCGATAAATCGCCGGACACGCCCAGAAGGAAACATCGCTTCGGAAGCTTCAGGGTTAGTCGCCCGCCAGACGGATTCATCTCGATATGCAAGCTATTCAAATTGGAGCGGCTGGCATCCACCACGGTGTCGGCAGACAGGATTGGAGCCCACGTCATCTCTTCAATGGGACGCCTCTGCGCCCAATCGAAGAAGCCTGCGTCACTTCCCGTATAACGCAGATATCGCGGCCAGGGTGAACCCGCCGGCGTAGAAAAGGCATCGAATACGGTCCAATCGATTTTCGCATCAGGCGCAACATGAAGGTCGGCCTTCTTCCCCAGCCGCGACGGCCCAACCGATAGACTGCCCACACCGCTTTGTATAACAAGTGTGTGACTGCCCGGACCTGTCAGGTCGATGGGATAACAACCCTCTTCTCTGATCGAGCCAACGGGAGGACGAGTTTGGTTATCTTTTGACATTTCCAGCATCCTTTCATCGAACCATTCGATCAGTCTGCCATCAATGATATACGAAGCTCTCTTGCCAGAGAAGCCTGCCTACAGACCCTACCTTTGTCTCAAGCGGAGGCAAAAGGCCCGATCCTCCGCTTCTACAGCCTTAACGGCCAGCGAATCGATCTCTTCCCCCAATCGGCAAAACACAGGGCATCCTTATAGGGATGCCCTGTTCCCTAGCAGAAGCAATCCGGTTTGTCCTTCGGCTGCACCTCTGTTGACGTTTGCTGCTCCTGAGACATGCCTTCTTCATAGGCAACCAAGGAATGGGTCGCATGACTCAGCACGGCACCCGCACGCGTGCAACTCGCGACAAGAACCGCTTCGAAGATCTCCTCACGTGTTCCGCCAAGGGACTGAAACTTTTTTGACATGCGTGTCAATGCAGTAAGGACAGCCCGTTATATGGGCGACGGCCAACGCAATAAGTTCTTTCGTTCGCAGGGGTATTGTCTTAAGCTCCTCATACACTTGATGCTCGAAGGTGAAGTACGATTGGGCGGCTTCCGGCGCAAGACGAATAAGATCAGGGATCTTTTTCAAGTTACTGCGATCATAGTAATTCATTTGTGCTGCGCCCCCCTTGCTGCCGCGGTAAGTGCTGATGCCCAGCCACCTGTAGACGATGCAAGTCCCTAAAGCAGCTGTCAGCAACGGGAACACGCCCAGCAACCCGAGATACCGCCTACTGGAATCCGCTTGAAAGAAAAGGATCGATCGAAACCGCTAAGATTTTTCATCTCCTACACCTCATTGGAAGTTCAGATTTGAACCCATCTTAGCAGCATCCTGCAGCGCATTCCGTGACAAAGTCACAAGACCTCGTCTTGAAGAACCTGGAGCAGCCGGTCCCGGTCCAAGACTTCTATGTATCCTCTGCCCTGGGAAATGAGACGGTTATCCGTTAACACTTTCAGCGCGCGGCTGACGACCTCTCTGGCGGTGCCACGCTCAATCGCAGCTTGTTCGTGCGTAATGCGGAGTGTCGCGTCGTGGTCGTTGGTGCTTCCCAGCAGAAACTGAGCGATTCTATACGTGATCGGCCGGAAAGCGATACTGTCGAGCAGGGTCATGACGGACGTGATCCGCTCAACCATTTGGCCAAAAATAAATTGTTTCAGCGGCTGGCAGATTTCAATCCAATCTTTGAAAAGCGGGATCGGTATGAGTAAAAGCTCCGTTTCCTCCTCGATCTCCACTGATGCTTCATAAGGGGTATCCCCTAAAATACTAGCCATCATGAGGACACAGTTTTGGCCGTCCTGCACGCGATATAGGGTGATTTCGTCGGGGATAGAGGCCAAGCAGGGGAACGTTATGGATGCCTTATCTTTAATGGTAGGGTGCATAACCGTGACCTCCGGTTCTTCAAGGTGACTAACGGTAGGTGACCGCCGCGCTCATTTGGGGTTACCTGTGATACGGTTCAGCTTAACATGCATAACGGCGAAAAATGCGAATGGAGCAACTCGCGGCTGCTTCTTCGTTGGTATTTGTACATCGTTCAGGAGGAGCATAGCTGCTATGAATGCTGTTTGGAATAATAGAAGTCTTGGTTTAACTCGCTTATTAAATCAGGCTGTACAGCCTTCCAGCCGAGCTCTTTTTTGCGTCCAATTGCTATTTGCCGGGGTATGCAATGATACCGTCATACTGAACCAGGAAAGTTTGATAATTGCTTTCAATCTGCTTGCGCTGCTCAAAGGTAAATTCAGTTTTTTGCTCACTGTAGTGGCGATCTGCTTTACAGGTACGCCTTCCGCCGCCGCATGATACACAGAACCGGACTTCCCTTTTTCCAGTGCCAGTCTGTACAAATGCGCTGCATCAAAACGGTGAACCGCTGGCCAAATGTTAGATCCATCGCCTATATAATATACATGTTGATTTTTTCTTGCATATTCTATGAAAAATGAAGTAAACGCCCGGTCACCTTCACCGTGAACAACCGGGGGCATACGAATGACCATGGTCCGGATTCCTTGTGCGGTATAGGTGAACAGGAGTTCCTCTGCGCGCCAGCGAGTACGTGTAATAAAATTCAATTGCGGTGTTTCCTGTTCACTCCCTTTCTGACTTTTACCGAATATCCCCGTAAAGCCAGATGTAATAATAAACGGCTTATTTGTTCCCTTGATGGCTTCAGCTATCGTATGAATAGCTTGACGGTCCGCTTTCGCTGCCTTAAAGAAATTCCTCATATTCGGATCATAAGCCAAATGAATAACCGCATCTGCTTCTGCTGCATGTCTTTGCAAGCTTGATAAATCCGTTAATGAACCGGATACGGGGGTAGCACCGGCATCTAACAGCTTTTGAGCAGAATGGTCCGACCTTGCTAACCCCATAACCTCATGGCCTCCAGCAATCAGCTCCGCTACAACCCCAGAACCAATGAATCCTGTCCCGCCAGTAACAAATACTTTCATTAAACTCAGTTCCTCTCAAAAGTAGTTTGATATGTTTTTTTATCTTTTGCCCTTGTTTATCGTGACGTTTCTTCGCTTTCGCGAAGTGTCGTGTAGATTTCTGAAACTAATTGATCGACCTTCACTGCATCTTCCATCCCTTTTTTCTGCAGCATGACTTCTCGCATTTGCTCGAAATATTGCTTGGCAAATTGATGGATAGCAATCTTTTTTGTCTAGAATCTGTTCTTTCTCTGCTAATATTCGGATAAATACTGGATGGTTTCTTTCGTCAGGTTTCCGTTTTAGTTGAAATAACTCATGGATTTCTGACAATGAAAACCCACAAAATTTCATGACCTCGATATAGCGCAAATCAATGAGGTCTTGATCGTCATAATAGCGGTAATTGTTTTCCCCTCGTTTGGGACTTACCAAGCCGAGTTTGTCATAATACCTTAACGAATCTTTAGGTATGCACAGTAGATTTGATACTTGTCGGATCGAATAGTTATCACCCACCGTATCCCTCCTCTAAGGCGAAGTATATCGTTGGAGTATGCTCGAAGGTCAAGCCTTTTATAAGTCATCTTAATTACCGTCACCATATGACCGGGTGTCCGGATTGATCCCCTCTTAGAGCGTATTTCTTTGTTAAAAAAAGGACCTCAGAGCCTCCACTGAAGTAGTGGAAATTTGAGGTCCTTCTGTGTGTGTTCTCATATAGCAATCTACAGTTGTTCTATAGCAAAATCCAGTCCCGTAAGGGCTCGCAGTTTCAAAATTTCGACCTACTTGTGATATGGTTCACCGTATGCATCATCTATAGAGCGAATCGAAAGAACCCAATTAGATTCCTATAGCCCTTCACGCCTCTAACGATCGTCCGTCTCCTCCCAAAACGAGCCAAGCAGCCCTTTTTCGTAGCCTTTGGCGACGGCGCCGATTCGCGTCTTTACACCTAGCTTCTGGTTGATGGACGTGATGTGATACTCAACCGTTCGCTGGCTGATGGACAGCTCGGCTGCGATTTCCTTGTTCGTCTTTTCCTCCGCGACTCTTCGCAGCACGTCTCGCTCCATGCGCGTAAGCTTCTCCAGATCGGCACGCCATATGTTCTCCGCGACAAGCGCATGGCCCAGCATGCTCTGCTTGATCGCGTTAATGATTTGCGGATAGGGGCTTTGCTTGGACAGGTAAGCATGGACGCCGATTTCGTACGCTTTCTTATAGAATTCCTCGTACATGTAACCGGACAGCACAATAATTTTAAGCGTATGGCCGTACTTCTCCTTCAACCTCTGACCGAGCTCGAATCCGTTCATCCGCGGCATCGCGATGTCCATGACAAGCACATCCGGTTGGCAAAGCTCGATTCCCTCTATCAGTTCTACCGGATCGCTGAACGTACGAGGCACCTCGATATCCGACTCCTGCTCCAGCCGTCTCTTCAGCCCTTCGAGCACGAGGGGATGGTCGTCGAGCAGGACGACTCTAATTTTCGACTGCATCGGTCATCTCCTCCCTGTCGAGCGGCAGCATCAGATGAACGGATGTGCCCTTCCCTGGTATCGAATGAATGTCCGTCTCCCCGCCAAGCTGCCGAATTTGATTGTAAAGGGAATGGATGCCGAAGCGCCTCTCCCCTGCTGCAGACGGGGCCATCACGGTCGCAGCGTCGAAGCCGCGCCCATTATCCCGCACGCCGCAATACAAATAGCGTCCGTCTCGCCATAGATGAATTGTTAATCGAGTGGCTCCGGCATGCTTGAAGACGTTGTTCACCAGTTCGCGAATCGCCCGGAACAAGTTCGATTTAACAAGCTCATTCCGGGGCTCGTGCGGCTCCAACTCATAGACCAGCTCGGCTTCGATACCATCCTGCGACCTTTGCTTCATGCTGCGGATCAGCCACTCGACGGCGGCTCGCAAGTCCCCGTGATCGATAATGGGCGGATGAAGATCGTCGCAGAGGGCGCGAATGTCGCTCTGGGATTCGTAGATGCATTTCAGCCACAGCGCGACTCGCTCCTTGTCCGGCTTTCCGGTGTCATAAAGCTCTTCCAGATCGCGCGATACAAAGATCAGGTTCTGAAGCAGCCGGTCATGCAGGAAATGCGAGGTGCGAATCCGCTCCGCCTCCTGGGCTTCGAGCAGCGACCTGTCTGCCGGAACGGCACGCTGCCCGGAATCGGCTTGGTACATGAGTCTCACAACCCACTCGGCAGCCTCACGCAGCAGCTCCCCGACCTCCTTTTCCGAGAATGCCGAAGCGTCGTTCCTTATCCCGATATAGCCAAACGTTGCGCCGCTGCCTGATGGACTTCTCAGCTCGATCAACCGGCTCAATCCAATAGAAGCGAGCCAGCTCATCGCTTCCTCCGGCCTTCGATAATCTGGTTCAAGCGGCTCACCCTCGATTCCCTTGTAGGCTCCCGTGCCTTGAACGATTGTAACCGCACGATCCTGCCAGAGCAGGCAGACATCTTGAGTGCCCAGCCGCTTGCCGACCATCTCGGCCAGAAGCGCCAGAAGCTCGCGGGTCGCTTGCCTGGATTCCAAATCTGCGGATAGCGCGCGCTTTTGCCGATCCAGCTTTTCTCCCTGTACGACAGTCTTCCTCCGATAACGCAGCAGCCCTCTTTGATAGAGGAGCGTGAGCGCAATAAATACGACAAAAAGGACATAAAGCCGTAGCTGCACGCCCTCGGCTGATCGCACAAGAAGCATAAATGCAGCCGTAAAGTACAGCACATGCACGACGAGCCGAGGGAAATGAAGGCGCATATCGAGCATGCTCCGCTTTACGAGAAGAAAAGTAAAGATGAGAGAGAACGGGACAATACCAATGAGCGCATACTTCAACGGCAAAATAAAGGGCTCCTGGAACAGAACGGGTATCGCGTAGAGAAAGGTGTATGGCAGCAGGCTGAGAAGCAGTCCGGCGAAGAGCATGAGCAGTTGATTGCGCTCGACCCGGTCGAACAGCCTCCAGCTTCGGAAGGTGACGCCCGCCAGCAGTAGCGTCGTTCCGAGCAGCGCCCAATTGAGCACGTCCGTGATCCACTTGAAGACCTCGATCTCCGCGACAACAAAGTAAGTCATCACAAACGTAAACGCGAGGGTACCGAGCAAAAAGACGCCCTTCAGCTTCTGAAGACGGAAGACGGAGGCGCGATAAATAAACTGCAAATAGAAGGATAACAGTAAATAGGGAAGCCAAATGGAGCAATAGGTCAGCAGAAGCTGTGACAGACTGCCCTCCGGCGAGTAAATGCTGAGAATAACAAGCGCAAGCAAGTAGTTTAAGTTGAAAAAGGAACGAATGACCGCCGACTCCGGCTGTCTCCGAAGCGCGTAGACAGCAAGTCCGAGCAGCAGCGCCTCCATCGCTATCGATACAATGAAAGCGGAAAGGGATAGGTTCGCCGGATGATAATGGACAAGCCCCTCCGCAGGTCGCGCTACCGATAAATCGTCGGCTTGGCGTAGCCGGTAGAACTCCCCTTCTCGGGTCAGCTTCGCATCCGGATCCAGCATGACGACGCGATCCCCGGGCTGAAGACGCCAATCCGTGGCCAGGCCGCCCTCGTCCACGGCTTCAATCCGCCAACCGCTCCCCGGTAACGGCTTCAGGACAAGGCCGATATACGGGGATTTGAGGGCTTGAATATGAATATACGCGGCTAACAGGATGAAGAACACGAGAGACATATAGAGACGCCGCCCATATTTATGCCGGGTAGCCAGATGGGACGCTGTAGTCATCGCGATCGATCCTCCGGTCCAAGTATAGCATTATTCTGCCAAATACGGATAACGGCCATGCCGGAGCGGCATGGCCGAGCATTGTGCGATTGCGGGGCTCCTTACGGATAACGATGTATCATCGCGGCCGCTTCTTGTCGCAGCATCGGCTGCCTTGAACGATAATCGAACGCCCCGTCCGCATCGGGGGTGACCTCCGGGCCATAGTAGCCGCTCGCCACAATATGTTGAACGCCGTCAAGCGCCCAGGCGTCGGTTTGCCCTTTTAATTGAACTTTGGCAGATGGCATGATACCGAGTCCAAGCTGTAGCAGCCGGGAAAGAATAACGGCTGCCTCCTGCCGAGTAATGGAGCGATTCGGCTCGAAGGTTCCCTTTGGCATGCCGGTAATGACGCCGCCCTCGAGCGCGGTTTGAATCTCCGCTGCATACGGGCTGTTCCTGGTATCCTTGAACATAATCGGCTCCTCGGACAACTTGATGCCGAAGGTCGGAATGAGCCATCCCATGAACTGGGCTCTCGTAATCGGCTGCTCCGGATTGAAGTTCAGCGGATCTTCCCGCTCCAGCAATCCCTGCTGCCGCAAATATCGGATATCCTTTGCATAAGGCGAATCTGGCGGCACATCTGCATACAGCTTCACGTCCGGCAGCCGCTCCGACCAACTGTCGGCTTTGTTGTACTCGAAATAGGCGATGCGACCCTTATCGTCTTTCTTGAACGCGGCTAGTCGGCCTGTGTCGTCTATGAATAATAGATCCTTGAGCTGCTTCAGTTCATGCACGCCGTACGCGTCGGTCACGAGCAATCCGCCATGGGTCGCTTCAACCTCGTAATGCCATGCCGGCAGTCGCAGATCGCTGTAGGTACCCTCCAAGTATTGGAGCTCGCTCTTAAGCGTGTTCATATAAGAAGGTGGAGACGTAACCGGTTTGGGGAAGTAGTGATCCATGAAGCTTTGGAACAGCAAGCTTCTCATCTTGCGGGCGTCCTTGGCGCTGTTGAGCGCGATAAACAATCCCGTCTTCTGCTCCGGAAGCAGCCACTGCTGAGACTGGAAGCCGGATCCCGCTCCGCTCTTGTCGATAACGAATTGTCCGTTATTGAAGTTGGGGAAGCTCGACTCGAAGCCGTAGCCGACGCCCGGGATATCCGGATGAATCGACACACTGTACCGCTCCATCGCCTGCATCGTCTTCTCTTGCAGAACCGCCTGGTTATCCAGCTTGCCTCCGTTTAACTCAGCGAGCATAAACCGCGCCATATCCCCCCCCCGTCGACATCAAGCCCCCGTCCGGGGGAGTTGTACGGATACGTCGTATACTGCGCGATCGGCTCGCCGGAAGCGTCGTACGGCGTAGCCAGCTTGGCGGCCAATTCCGGCATATACACGAACCGGCTATTGTCCATACCGAGCGGTTTAAAAATATGCTTCTCGATATAATCCTCGAATTTCTGTCCGGAGACGCATTCAACGAGATACCCGAGCAAATTGTAGCCGTAATTGTCATAACGGAACGCCTCTCCCGGCTTGCGGATGACGGTCGGCATGTGGTCCGCCACGAAGGCATCCAGCCTGTAGACCGGACCGTCCGGGTCGCCCTCATCCTCCGGTATGTCGGTAAAATCAAAGCCGCTCGTGTGCGTCATCAGATCTCTGGCGGTCAGCGGCGAGCCGGTTCGATTGGCGATCTTCATGCCCTTTAGGTAGCCGTTCACATCCAGATCCAGATCCAGCTTCCCCTGCTCGGCCAACTGCATGACCGCCATCGCAGTGAACGTCTTGGAGATCGATGCCAGTCGGAATAACGTATGGCGCTCGTCTACCGGTTTCTGGGTCTCCACGTTCGCATAGCCGTAGCCTTTGTTCAGCAGCACCTTGCCGTCCTTCACGATGACAACCGATGCGCCCGCCAGCGCAGCCTTCACTTCCGGACGCGCGAAGAAGCTATCCATAAAAGCGGCGACCTCTTGCGGGTCGGACGGCCCTGGCGCGGCTATGGATGCGGAAGCCCCAACCGATTGGGCTGAAGCGGCGTTTGGTTTTCCGACATACAGGACCGGGGTGAACAGGCCTAGCGAAAAAATCAATGCGGACGCAAGCAGCGCTCTTGGGACGTTCATGATCTTGAAGTTCATTTGCGGTCTCCTTTGTAATCGGCTTGATCTAACCTCCTGGTTATGAATCAAGCCTACCAAATGACCGTAATCCGCGAATCCGTATAGAAGGGCCAAATTGCGACGCATCCCCGCCATCTTTTTTTGCGGGATCGCGCAAAATGCCGATTCTATATCCCCGTATAGGGCAGATGTAAAAATTCCCGTTGCATTCTACCACACAAATGCGTATTTTATGCCAGGGTCGGTTAAACCACATATTTCGCCCTACTTGTGATACGGTTCTCTCCGGTTAATCTTAAACGCCCGGTACACCTGCTCCAACAGCAGCACGCGCATGAGTTGGTGCGGGTAGGTCATGCGCCCGAAGCTCAGCTTCTTGTCAGCGCGCGCCAAAACCGCCGGCGAGAGGCCGAGCGAGCCGCCGATGACGAAGGCGAAGGCGCCGCCGCCGTAGACGGCTTGGCGATCCAGGTGCGCGGCAAGTTGCTCGCTGGACCAGGCGTCGCCGTCGATGGCGAGCGCGACTACGTGCGCGTCGGGTTTGAGCGCGGCGAGGATGCGCTCGCCCTCGCGGACGCGGACCTGCTCTTCTTCGGCCGGGCTCATGGCATCCGGCGTCTTCTCGTCCGGCAGCTCGCGGATATCCAGCCGGGCGTAGGCGCCCAGCCTTTTCGAATATTCGGCCACGCCGTCCGACCAGTACTTCTCCTTCAGCTTGCCCACGCACACGATTTGAATTTGCATCATCGTTCGCTCAACCGCCCTTCCGATCCTGAATCTGTTACCTACAGCTTATTCCATCGGCGGCAATGGACGCAAAAGATCCGAACCCTCGCACCGCGGCGATGATTCGAACCTTTGCTGTCGTTATAATAGAACGAGAACGTATCGATTCGACCCGCCCCTATTCGCTCACATCAGCACGCACCCGCTCGATCAACTGCTTATACGCCTCGTATTCCTTCTCCCACAACGCCTTGCGCGACTCCACCGTCCTGCCGTCCAGCAGCGCGACGATGACATCGAGGCATACATGCCAGCCGGCAAGATCGCGCGGCGTATGATCGGTGATTCGCGCGATGCGCTCGATCAGGACGAGCCGGCAGCCTTCGGGCGTCTCGTCGAGCTCGAAGCGGACCCGGTCCTCCGCCCACGTATACGCGAGCACGGCGAGCGGCTCGAGCGCGAGAATCTCCATCTGCTCCTCGTTGCCGCCGCCCATGTCGAACTTGAATGCGCCGCCTACGCACAGATCCGCCACGCTAAGTTCAGGAAACCATTTCGCAAGCTGCTCATTCTCGGTCAGCATCGCCCAGACGGACGCGACCGAGTAACCGCCCAATACACGTTCGAATCGCGCCTCGTAAGCCTCGCCGTTCTCGATAGATCGAATGGTTGCCAGCATCGTCGGATGCCCCTCTCTTATTTAATCAAGCAGTGGCCGGATCGCCTCGGCCAGCACCGAAGCCGCCTGCGCATGCGCCTTCTTCCCGGGATGATTGCGCGCGCCGGCTGTATCTTCCGTCATCCCTGGCAGCGCAATGACCTTCACCTTCTCGTCGCCCGACTGCGCCCGGTACTCGCCCACCGCCCGCTCGATCGCGGGCAGCATCCCCGTGCCGAGCATGCCGTACGCCCATACGATATGCGCGTCCCGATTGCACCGCCGCAGCTTGCCCACAAACTGCGCCACCGCCCCCCTCGAAGACCGCCAAGTCGTCCGCGTGCATCGTGCCGTCCGCATTCATCCGCTGCTCGTACGTCTCGCCCGTCTGCGGGTCCCGCCATTCCTGATAGTGGAACGCCCCGTCGTCGTTGGTCCCCAAGTTGACGACCACCACGTCCGGCTGCCAGGCGGCAAAGTCGTTCGCCTCCAACGCGCCCAGCTCCCGATTCCGTTCGCCCGTCAGCAGTCCGCATACCTGCTCGTAATAGGCCGGGAGGCTCGAATGCGGATTGTTGTCCCAGCCCGTCACCACGCCCCAGCCGCTCTGCGACAAGATCCGGTACTCGGCGTCCAGCGCTTCGGCCGTCATCGCGGCGTAGTTGTCGATGGCGCTGAACCACATCGGGATCCAGTCCTGCTCGCAGGTCGCGCCGATCGCGCCTTCCCCAGACGTGATGCTGTCGCCGACGAACTCGATCTTCCGCGGCTTGCCCGCTACCGGCAAAAATTCGCCGTCGCACCGAACCGACCGGATCTGCAGCAGGCAGCCCGGGTCGCCGCTCATCGCCTGCGTGTCCTTGACGACCCGCACGTTTTTGACCGCAGCTCCATTCATGCTCCTGAACACGCACAGCCATTGCCTGCCCGCCGCGACCATCTGTCTGCCCACCCAGGCGCCGTTGACGAGGACGCTGATCCATGGCTCGCAATCATCGTAGTCCGCCTCGACTTCGATCCACAGCTCGCTCGTCTTCACGTTCCATTCGACGCCGCTCCCCGTCCAGAACAACGTCAGCGGATCGAGACGCCCCGTCGTGCGTCCGTGCACCTTCGTGTGCGCAATCTCGGACAACGCGTACGTCCGCAGCTTTTCGTTCGCCTTCATCAACCGTTCCCCCGTTTCGCTCGTTGTCTCCGATTCTATCCTGTCCGGTGTCTCCCGGCAACCCAAGGCCGGCTTTGAAAACTACACCGGATCGGGCGGCGCAAAACGGTACCTGGTCGCTTGTTCGTAAGCGTAGGCGAGGCGGAGAAGCACGGGCTCGCTGTAGGCTGTACCTACGAAGGTAATGCCCTGCGGTCCCTTGGTCGTATAGCCGCCTTCCGCAATAACTCCCGTCTCCGCATATCCGCCCGGCACCGTAATCGCCGGATATCCCGCGCGTGAGGACAAGTCGAGCCCCTCCTCATTGCCGAGAAACAGCAGCGCGTCGAGCCGATGCTCGCGAATTGGGTGATCGATGCCCTGTTCCCGAGCCAGCTCTCGGTTCAGGCGCAAGCTCTCCGCATATTCAGGCTCGGTCAAGGCGCCGCTTGTCCGGTTCGACCAGATGAGCGTGTCCTGCCCGTATTTTAAAGCGGCGTCGCGATTCGCTTCATTATAGGCGATGAGTTCGTCCAGCGACCGGACGTAAGCGCCGGGGCCGGCTTTGGCGAGGTAGTCGTTCAGCCCCTTTTTTGAATTCGAACGGCATTACGTCCCACTCCCACTTCGCTCTCTCGCAAGGCAAGGATATCGGGTCGACGACGATCGCGCCGCGCGCCTTGCACAATTCGATCGCCCGCTCGATAATCGCCGCCCGGGCCTCGTCCAGTCCTTCATAATAATGCCGGGCAACGCCGATTCTCGCGCCGCGCAGACCGTCCGCATCAAGGAATGGCGTGTAATCCTTATACGCGACACGCCCGCTCACGCTCATGGCCGCATCCGACGGGTCCGCGACCGTCATCGCGCCGAGCAGGATCGCGGCGTCCCTGACCGTGCGGGTCATCGGACCGGCCGAATCCTGGCTATGCGTAATGGGGATGATGCCCGTGCGGCTGACGAGACCTATCGTAGGCTTGAAGCCGACGAGACTGTTTTGCGAAGCCGGGCTGATGATCGAGCCGGAAGTCTCCGTGCCGATGGCGGCGGCGCATAGGTTCGCGGCCGTCGCGGCGCCCGAGCCCGAGCTCGATCCGCCTACGAAAAACTCTCCTGGACTGTACGGATTGAGCGTGAGTCCCCCCTCTGGAGCTGTAACCCGCCCACATCGTGCCGGACATGAAGTTCGCCCACTCCGTCATGTTCGCTTTGCCGAGAAAGACTGCTCCCGCAGCCCGCAGCTGCGCGGCCACGGCCGAATCCGCCGGCGCGAAGTGCTCCGCAAGCGCGATAGACCCAGCGCTCGTATGCATGCGATCGCCCGTATCGATATTGTCCTTGAGCAGGATCGGGATGCCGTGCAACGGTCCGCGCGAGCCGCGTTCGCGCCGTTCCGCGTCGAGCGCCGATGCGATCGCGATCGCGTCCGGATTGACCTCGAGCACCGCGCTCAGCTTCGGATTGAACCGCTCGATCCGCTCCAAATACCAGCGCACGCAGGCCACCGACGTTATGGTTCCTGCCTCCATCGCATTTTGCAAAGAAGCGATATCCGCTTCTATTAAACGCTCATTCATATTGACGTCCATTGGAGGGTCCCCCGTCATTGTCTCTGTCTTTCCAATTCGAACAATCGCTCTAATACGATCGCTACGCCATCTTGATCGTTCGTTTCCGTCGTTTCGTCCGCCGCGGCTTTCAACGCGTCCACCGCATTGCCCATTGCCACCGTATATCCAGCAATCCCGAACAGTCCGAGATCGTTATAATCGTCGCCAAACGCAACGACGTCGCTCATTTCAATCCCATAAACCTCGCATAGTTTCCGAATGGCCGTCTCTTTCGAAGCTTGTAGCGGCATGATCTGGATCAGCCGGCCTTGATCGGTGACGATGATGTTAACGTGCTGTCCAAAACGCTCGAGTAGCATAGGGATCGGACTGCTACTTGCAATCAATATTTTCGTTGCATGCAGCGCCTTTAATTCGTCTATCGATTTTACGACTGGATTGGAGGCCGTATTCATCGCGATGGTATAATCCAACGCTCGAAGACTGAACCATTCATCATTGACTTCAATAGATAATTCCAAATCAGGCTGGTGACCCCGTACATAGTCGATGAGGGATGAGGACACGTCGGAAGGGATGGATTCGCAAAATGAGGTTCCCGTGTGATTGCACACCACCTGCGCGCCATTGTAGTAGACGAATGTGCCGGTGCTTATCATTTCTTCAGACAGGAACTGTCTGACCGACCGAGGCGGGCGAGCCGTCGCATAAATAATTTTGATTCCTTTTTCATAGCATTGCTGAACCGCATGACGATTGCGGTCCGTTACCCGTTTGTCTGCATTCAACAACGTTCCGTCTAAATCGAGCACGACAGCCGAATAGCGCAAAGCCCATCCCTCGCTCTCCCCTTTCCTTCCAGTATACAAGTTTTTTCCTGCGGCAAGACTGGTATCCGTGCAGATCATCTTCCAAAAACGAACAAGAACAGGAGTCCCGCTATGCTAACCGTATTCTGGCAGTCCCTCGTATTGGCTGTCGCCGGTATTCTCTTGCTTCGCTTAAGCGGCCGCAAGTCGATCGCCGAAATGACGATCCCCCAGATTGGCGTCCTGTTGACGATCGGAGCGATTTTGGGCTCCGATGTCGCCGGCAAGGGGCTGTCCCAGTCATTACTCGCCGTATTTACGTTTTTGGCTGTCCTTTATGTGTCGGAATGGATATCGCTCAAGTGGAATCTGGCGGAAAGGGCGTTAAAAGGCGCGGCGGTGCCGGTCATCGAAAACGGAAAACCGCTGACCGCTAATATGAAAAAACTTCGGCTGACCGTGGACGATCTGGAAAAACGGCTGCGAATCGCGGGTGTCGCCCGCGTTCAGGACGTGCAATTCGGAACGATCGAGACCAACGGCGAGTTTGGCTGCGAGCTCATGGCGCATGCGCGCCCCTTGACGAGGGGCGATCTGGAGGAGATCCTAAAAGCGAACTTCCCGCAGATCGTTGTGCCGCCCCCCAAGAAGCAAGCCGACATTTTCGCGGAAACCCTCATTCCCCAAAACCAGCCCCCCGCGCCCAACAAGCTTCACTAGTACTGCCGTCTAGCGGAGGCGGAAATATAAACGGGCCCTGCGACGCTCATGGCGCAAAGCCCGTTAGCTTGCCCTGCCGTTTCCTGCCTATCGCTTAGATCCCCTGAACCTCGATCCCTAGCATATCCGCGGTACGCTTGATCTCCGCCGCCTGGCTGCCTTCGCCCAGCGCGAAGTGATAGGTCGGGCCCGCGCTGCACTACTGCTCGACGAACGTAGGAACCCGGCGTCCTTCCCGAAGCTCCCAGTAGGATTCGTGTCCCACCGTCATGATGCCGATACGCGCACGCATGCGTTGGAAATTTTTAGACATGGTCAAGTCCTCCTCTTGGTCTCATCAAACCTCTTACTTCATCGTAGGCAAACAGGCGAATCGTAACAATGAAGTCTCCAAATTATTTTGGAATAATACTACGATTTATTCTAGAAAAAAAGATGTGTAGCGAACCCGAGGAACGGTGCGATTCTATCTCTTCGAATTGACGTCATTAGCGGTTGCGGCATACAGCGATTATCGTTTCAACTGTTGGTAAACGCTTTTCGAATTCAAACCCCTCACTTTATTTAGACATGAATACACCTCTAATGTCCGTCGCAATGCGAATATAGATAAATCCTTTAAGATCACGTCCCCCCAAACTTCGGTTTGCCATCCGATCGCGATCCTCACTTTTCATGTCAATCATTTACATTTAAATTTTTACATTAATGATTAATTCATCCTTCTCCGTCGCCTGAAACATCAATCACAGGTTTAGAAATATATTACGATATCTTCTATAATACACACAGGTGTCGAGAGAGGGAGGAAGCAGGAATGTGCGCGAAAAATGGGGAAAAAGGGCGATGATCGAGTCGGCAGCGATTTATTGCGAGCATGGCGAGGCGGGTTGACAGGTGCCGCGATCGCGGACGAACAACCATATCGCGGTGCCGGTGACGGAGGGGCAGGCGGTATTCGAGATGGAGCAGGGAAGCTTCAGGCTGAGCCGGGGAGATATGCTGTTGTTGCCGAAGGGGCTCGAACGCAGCGCGCCCAATTCGCCCGAGGGCGCATGAGATGTTCGTCGCGCCTTTTCAATACGAGGGAGAGGGAGAAGGCTGAGACCTGCTCTTGATCTCGCAGATGAACGTCGGGGAGATCTCGGATTCCCTGGTTTTTTGCGAGCAGCCGTATTTTAACAAGGTGTTCAAAAAAAATAACCGGCACCCTGCCCTCCGCATACGTGCGGCACAAGGTGAACCGGTCGGAGACAGAAGGCGACGTCGATCAGACCTTGGTCAGCGCCTTGATCGTCTCATTCTGAGATTGCTGCATTTGCTGCAGCATCTGTAGAATTTGCTGGATTAACTGCTGAATCTGCTGCTGCATCTCTTGTTGTTGCTGCGCCGATGCGGCCTCTTCATTCTTTTTCGCGGCTTCATCCGCCTTCTGCTGCGCGGCTTGATCCGTCTGCTTTTTCAGCGTTTCCGCGTTCTGCACGAGCTTGCCGACCTGCGCTTGCTGCTGCTGCGCGGCGTTCAGCGCGTTCTGCGCCGCCAGATTCTGCTGCCAGATCGTATTGCTCGTCGAATTGCCCAGGGCATCGTTGACCGCCTTATAGGCGTCGCTGCTCATCATCAGGCCGATCCCGCCCGCCAAGCCCGCTACGAAGAGTCCCGCTGCCTTCAATACCGTCTTCTTGTTCATTTTAATAACCCCTCCCGATGGAATTCCTATGCGTTCATCATACGCGATATACGGGAAGGGTTCTGTAACGCAGACTACATTATGGCAAGGTTTTTTTGTCCGCTCGTCCTTACGACGACCGGCGTGCGGCGCCATACGGTTCGATATTCGCCTCGTAATCCGATAAAATAAAACGAACGACATCTATTCGGAAACGAGGTCTCGATATTGGGAAGCGGAAAAAAACAGTCTGTCGTATTAAGAAAAGTGCTGCGGGGATTAGCCGTCATCATCGGCGCATTCATAACGGCCTATGGTCTTGAAGCCGTGCTGATTCCGAACAACGTATCCGACGGCGGCGTGACAGGTCTCAGCATCGTGGGGTCGGAGCTCATCGAACTGCCGCTCGGCCTGTTGATCGCGGTTCTGAATATCCCGTTCATTTTTCTCGGCTACAAGCAGATCGGAAAAAGCTTCGCCATCAACTCCGTGCTCGGCATCGCTTCGCTGGCCATCGGCACGATCACGATGCATCACATCAAGCCCATTCTCGAGGGCGATACGCTGTTGGTCACCGTTGTCGGCGGTATCATCATCGGTTTTGGGATGGGTCTGGCCTTGCGAAACGGGGGCGCATTGGACGGGATCGACATGCTGGCGGTGCTGCTGTCCCGCAAGCTGCCTTTCGGCACAAGCGACCTGATCCTGTTCCTGAACGCATTCGTCTTTATCGTCGTCTCGACCGTCTTCGGCCTGCAGGGCGCGATCATGTCGGGTATCGCCTACTACATCGCCTCCAAGGTGATCCATATCGTCGAAGAAGGCTTAAGCGGCGCCAAGACGTTCAAGATCATTTCCAAACATCCCGAAACGATGGTCGAGACCATCCGCGACCGGCTGGGCCGCGGCGCTACCTACAACGTCGTGGAGGGCGGCTACTCGAACGAGCAGTTTAAAGAGATCACCTGCGTCATCAACCGGCTGGAAGAGAGCAAAATGAAAGAAATCATCTACGAAATCGACCCGAGCGCATTCGTCATGGTCTACGACGTGGCCGAGGTCAAAGGCGGTAATTTCAAAAAGCACGATATTCACTAGGCGAAAAGGCACCGGCGACCCGGGTGGGCCGCGGGCCGCAAGTGTTCCTAGCTAGGAACACTTGAGCGATCAGGGTGGGCCGCGGGCCAATTTTGTTCCTAGCCAGGAACACTTGAGCGATCAGGGTGGGCCGCGGGCCAATTTTGTTCCTAGCTAGGAACACTTGGGCGATCTGGACAGGCCGCGGGCCAATTTTGTTCCTAGCTAGGAACACTTGAGCGATCAGGGTGGGCCGCGGGCCAATTTTGTTCCTAGCCAGGAACACTTGGGCGAGCTGGACAGGCTGCGGGCCAATTTTGTTCCTAGCCAGGAACACTTGGGCGATCCGGACAGGCCGTGGGCCAATTTTGTTCTTAGCCAGGAACACTTGGGCGATCCGGACAGGCCGCGGGCCGCATGTGTTCCTAGCTAGGAACACTTGGGCGATCTGGACAGGCTGCGGGCCAATTTTGTTCCTATCCGGGAACACTTGGGCGATCCGGACAGGCCGCGGGCCGCATGTGTTCTTGTCCATCTGCTATATAAACTTAGGCCTGTGAACTGCCGTTCCAGCATGGAACGTGCAGTTTCACAGGCCTAATTGTTTGATCCATCATCCGCGGAGAAGTCGGGGATTACGTGCTGGCGCCGGTTGTGCCGGCGGAGCTGCTGCTCGTCGAATCGGTCGCGCCGGTTCCGTTCGTGCTGTTCGTGCTTCCAGCCGAACCGGCCGTGTCGTTCGTGCCGGTACCGGTGCCAGAGCCCGTCGTGCCCGTCGTACCGTCCGCACCCGGACGGCCCATGCCCCGGCCGCCGCCGAAGCCGCCGCGTCCGCCGCCCATGCCGCCCATCTCGCCGCCGCCGGTCGTGATGCCGGACTCGTTCACGTACGTCGTCTTGTCGCCCATCTCGAACGTGACGACCTTGGTCGTGTCGGCCGTGCCGCCGCCGGTATATAGGCCGTCCTTCGGCGTGCCGCCGGACGTGCCGCCCGTCGAGATCGTGTAGCTCTCGCCGGATTTCAGATCCGGGGAGGAGTATACGAGCGTCTGGAACGTCTTGGCCGGCGCGAAGGTCGCGACCGCGTTGCCCGCGCCGTCCGTCAGCGTGACCAGGGTGCCCGCATCAAGCGTGCTAGGGAAGGTCATGAGCAGCGATACCTGCGACGAGTCCTCGGACGGTGCCTGCGCCATGCCCGCTGCACCGGCGGCGATCAACGTGCCGCCGGACTGCTCGAACGTGCCGTCGTAATCCAGCGCGCCGTTGCCGGCGTTGGTTGGGCCGTTGACGATGGCCGTGCCGCCGGTCATGACGGCCGAGCCGTTGGAGTCGAGACCGTCGCCGCCCCCATCCACGTAGAGGTAGCCGCCGGAGATCGTGAGCAGCGCCTGTTCGGTGCCCGCGGATGCATTGACGCCGTCGTCGCTGGACGTGACGTGCGTCTCGCCGCCCGCGATCACGATGCTCGCGCTCTCGATGCCTTCGTAGCTCTTGGCGATGTCGATCGTGCCGTCCGAGATGGTGAGCGTCGTGTCGCCGTGAATGCCGTCGTCTCCGCTCTGCAGGCTGAACGTGCCGCCCAAGATGCCGACATTCGCGTTGCTGTGAATCGCGTCGTCCGCCGCATCCACGGAGAACGTGCCGCCTGCGATGGCGATGTCGCCGCCTGCCTTCAGTCCCTTGACGCTCGTCGATTCGGTCTCTTCAGCCGACGCCGCTGCCGTCTCATCCGCGTCGTTCCCGCTTTTATCGGTCGAACCCGAAGCCGTATCGCTCGAACCTGTATCGCTCGAAGCCGCAGCGCCGGAAGCCGTCGAGTCAGAAGTCGCGTTTGAAGCCGTCGCCCCGGCGGCCGGCGGCGTCTGCGCCGGATCCGTCACGCCGCTCGAGCCCGGTCCTTGGCCGTCCGTCGGCGGCTCGGGCGGCTGCTGGCCGTCAGCCGGCATTTGCCCGTCGGCCGGCGGCTGAGGCATATCGCCGTCCGTGCCTTGCCAATCAGGACGTACGCCGCCGAAGCCGCCGCCGCCAAACCCGCCCGGCCCCTCCTCCGCATGCGTCTTCGTCGAATTCGCCGCGCCGCCGCCCGTTATGATGTCGAACGTGCCGTCCGCCACCAACAGCGCGGTCTCTGCCTGGATGCCGTCGTTCGCCGACGTGATCTTGAACGTACCGTTCGCGATCGCCACGAAGCCCTTGTCCGCATCCTTGTCATTGGTGGACTTGATGCCGTCGCCGCCCGCGTCGATCGTGATGTCGCCGTCCTTGATCGCGACAAGGTCCTTGCCGATCAGTCCGTCGTCCGCCGACTTGACCGCGAGCGTGCCGCTCACGATTTTCAGGTCGTCCTTGGCGGCGATGCCGTCGTTGGCGTTGCCCGCGACGGTCAGCTTGCCGGTGCCGTTGATCGTCAGATCGTCCTTGCTGAACAGCGCGGCCGTTGGCGCTTCATCGGAGGTATCCGCATAGGTCGCGCCGTCCGTCACGGCGTTCTGCGTACCTTCCGCGAGCGTTACGACCGTCTTGTCGGCCGATTTGACGTAGATGGCGGCGCCGTTCTTGTTCGTGATGTCGGCGCCGTTCAGCACGAGGCGCACGACGTCGCCGTCTCCCGCTTCGACGACGATCTGCCCGTCGTCCAGCGTCCCGCTCAGCACGTACGTACCCGCCGCCGTGATCTTGACCGCGCCGCCCTGGGCCGTCGCGCCCGATCCGGTCACGGTCGCCGCGCCGCCGTCCAGCGCGATCGTCGTCGCGCCATCCGCCGACCATGTCGCCGTCGTGTCGTCCGCGTCAAACGTCACCTTGTCGTCCAGATTTACGCTCGCCAGCGTGATCGGCGTACCCGATGACGCGGACGCTGCGGATGCGATTTGGCCCGTGGTGTTGGCGGACGCGGCCCCTGCCACATCCGAAGACTTGGCGCTGCAGCCTGCAGCCAGCATGGCGGCGAGCAGCGCAATAGCGATGGCTTTTGCTTTATGCGAATGTTTCATACAATTCCCTCTTCTCGGTTAGGATGATGCTGCGTATCGTCTTATGCCTCTAACAACAACTTGCTCAATACTCCTGCACGACCGGATTCATCGTGAGCGTGATGTCCAGATTCCCGTTGCGCGTCCGTACCGCGTCCAGCAGCTCCTTCTGGCTCGTATGCGGCCCGATCTGGACCGCGTACACCAATTCGTACAGACTGCCAAGCTCCGTCGTGCGTACCTTCTTCAGCTCATAGCCGACGCCGAACTTGCGGAAGATTTCGTCGAACGCTTCTTCATAGCCCAGATTCTCGGGAATCGTGACCTTCAGCAGCTTGGTCTGCGCCTTGTTCGCGCCGAAGTTGATCGCTTTGAGGACGAACATCAGGATGCACAGGCACACCGTGAACAGCGCCGCGTAGCCGTAAGCGCCGACGCCGCACGCCAGGCCCGCCGCCATCGAGAACAGCACGTAGGAGATATCCTTCGAATCCCCCCGGCGCGCTTCGGAACCGGATGATCGAGAAGGCGCCCGCCAGGCTGAACGCGCGAGCGATGTTGCTGCCGATCAGGAGGATGATGATGGCGACGATCGTCGGCAGGACCATCATCGTGAGCGTGAAGCTCGGGGAGTAAGCGACCTGCGTTTTCATATAAGTAAGGCTGATGACGCCCCCCAGCAGAATAGCGATGCCGAAGGTGAGCAGCGCGTGCGTCAAGGTCAGCTCCGCGTCCGCGGCGACCGTCGTGAAGATCGAGTCGATCATAGCAAAATTCTCTCCCTTTCCATTTTCGTCCGTTCCATCGTGTCGGCATCGATCTCTCCGGCGCCCGCCGCATACAGCTCCGGCACCTTGCCCGCGTACCGGATCGACTTCTTATATTCGTTGCCGTACTTGCTGAAGCCCGTCCGGTACATCGACAGCTCCGACAGCAGCCGCGACAGCCACACCGGCACCGTTTTCTCCGCCTTTACTTCCATCAGCCATTGGCCCTTCTCCATCAGCTGTTCGCCGTAGTCGCCGGCCTCCATCACCAGGTCGTGCCGCCGCGACCGGATGTTCGTATCGAACGTGATCCGCAGATCCCGGCCGTCCTTCGCGAACATCGCGATCCGGTCGTACGCCAGGTACGTCATCGGCACCAGCGCGTACCGCGACAGGAAGTACTCGATCTCCGCGATGACCTGCTTGTTCATCCCCTCGCGGAAGGCCGGCGGCCGGCCCGTCCGGACGAATTCGTACGCTTCGCCGAGCCCGAGCGACGTCCGGCGCTTGTTCACGAGGCCGAACACCTTCTTTTTCAGCTCCAGGTACACCTTCGCGTCCGGCTCAGGCACGCCGTAAGCCCGAATTCGCAGCTTTTCCCGATACTTCGGCTTCGAGAGGCTCGTGCGGATCAGCGTGTGCTGCGGGGTATCGTAATATAGGTTGCTGATCGCGTAAAACTTGTCGTCCTTGTTGTACGCGTCGAGGTTCATGTATGCCGTCAGACGGTTGTAGATGCCGTAGAAGGCTTTCGTGTCTATCAGATATTTGTTCTCGTAGCGGTTGAAAACTTCGATCGCCATGCGCCCGCGCTCCCTTCCTTGTCGGCGACTACCTCGCCCTTCCATGATCCAAGCTTACCGAGGGAACCTTTAACGAATCTTAAATTGTAAACGCCGTGTAAAAACGTATGGTCCGGCGCGCCGCAGTGGTACGATTAAGGTTGATTAAAGGTTCTCTCCCTACAATAAAGGGCAAGACGATTGACGAAGGGGTTCGGACGACCATGAGGATACTCATCGTAGAAGACGAAGTGCATCTGGCGGAGGCGCTCTCGCAGATTCTTCGCAAAAATCACTATTCCGTGGACACCGTACACGACGGACAGTCGGGGCTGGATAACGCGCTGAGCGGCATCTACGACCTGCTGCTGCTCGATATCATGCTGCCGGAGATGGACGGGATCGAGGTGCTGCGGACGCTCCGCGAGCAGGGCGTGCACACGCCCGTCATCCTGCTCACCGCCAAGGGCGAGACCGACGACAAGATCGCGGGGCTCGACTACGGGGCGGACGATTATATCGCGAAGCCGTTCGTCACGGGCGAGCTGCTGGCGCGGATCCGGGCGGCGCTGCGTCGCAAGGGCGAGGCCGTCATCCCGGACGACGGGCTTCGGTTCGGCGACCTCGAGCTCAACACGTCGACGCTCAAGCTGTCGTGCAAAGGCAAGGAGCTGAAGCTGATCTTAAAGGAAAGCGAACTGCTCGAGCTCCTGATCTCGCGCCGTCAGGCGGTGACGAGCAAGGAGCAAATCATCGAGAAGCTGTGGGGCTTCGACTCGGACGCGGAGCACAACAACGTGGAGGTCTACATCTCCTTTTTTGCGAAAAAAACTGACCTTCCTGAACGCGTCGGCGCGCATAAGCACGATACGGGGCGTCGGGTACGTACTGGAGGCCGCGGACTGATGTTCAACCGGCTGCGCAATCGATTTCTCCTCATGAACATGGTTATCATCACGATTATTATGCTGGTCGCCTTCGCGTCCATCTATGTCATCACGTACCAGAATACCAAGCGGGACATCGACATGGAGCTGCATCGCGTCGCGGACTTCTACCACAAAGGCGATGCTATGAACGGGGGCAAGCAGCGGCAGGGCAAAGACGGCAGCCGGCTTCCGCAGCAGATGGACGACGGCGGCATGGGTCCGTTCGCGGAGCGCTCCGTCTCGTTCGGCCTTCGGACGGACGCGCGGTGGAATCTGGTCCAGGCGGACTCCCGGTACGACATGGACGACGAATTTTATGCCGCGGCGCTGAAAAAGGCGAAGGCTGATCCGGTCGACAGCGGACGCTTCACGCTGAGCGACACGCGCTGGGCGTACAGCGTGGAGCCCGGCCCGTCGGGATACACGGTCTCCTACATGGACGTGACCGCCCAGCAGAAGATCCTCACGAATCTCGTGTACACCTTCTCCGCGGTCGCGCTCGTCATGCTGGCGGTCATCTACGCCACGAGCCGCTACTTCGCGGGACGCTCCATCGCGCCGGTACGGGACGCCTTCGACAAGCAGAAGCGGTTCATCGCCGACGCCTCCCACGAGCTTAAGACGCCGCTCGCCGTCATCAACACCAACGCCGACGTGCTACTCGCCAACGAGGGCGATACGATTGCCTCGCAAGCGAAGTGGCTGCACCATATCAAGTCGGAGACCGAGCGCATGAAGACGCTGACCAACGACCTGCTTTATCTAACCGAGATGGAGGACGCCCGCGCGCGGACGATCTTCGTCCCGTTCGACGTCAGCGATGCGGTCGAGGGCGTCCTGCTCACGATGGAAGCCGTCATCTTCGAGCAGGATCTCACGCTCGCGTACGACTTGGAGCCCGGCCTGACCGCCGTCGGCAGCGCCGAGCAGCTCAAGCAGGTCGTCATGATCCTGCTGGACAACGCGGTCAAGTATAACGAGCCCCAGGGCGAGATCTCGCTGACGCTCAAAAAAGCAGCATCACCAGATCCAGCTCGCGGTCTCGAACACCGGCGCGGGCATTCCCGCGGAGCACGTGGACCGCATTTTCGACCGCTTCTACCGCGCCGACGCCTCGCGTTCGCGCAAGCAAGGCGGATACGGCCTCGGCCTCGCCATCGCCAAGTCGATCGTCGAGCAGCACCGCGGGCGGATCGTCGCCAAGAGCGCGCCCGGCGAGCGCACGACGTTCACGGTGACGCTCCCGCTGGAGGCAAAAAAATAAGCCAGTCGCTAGGAGATTCGCGGGGCTCTGTCGAATGTTGCACGTTATGACACGAAAACCGCTATCCACTCGCCAATATATCGCCGTCGCCGCGCTTTTCTTCGCCGTCCTTTTGGGGCTCAGATGGTCCTGGACCCATCTCTTCTTCCCGATCGAGCATCCCGTAATCGAGGACGGCGTGCTCGATCTGCGCGGCGTCGACCTGGAAGCCTCTCACCCGTTCGCGCTGGACGGCGAGTGGCTTTTTTACCCCTCCCGCCTCCTCTCCGAGAAGAAGCCAGGGCGGAGACGTACCCGTCCCGCCCTATTCATGTGCCCGGAGACTGGCGGAGCGCGCTGGACGCCCACGACGGAGCGCCCTCCTATGGCTATGGTACGTACCGGCTGCGCATTCTGACCGATCCGCTGAAGAAGCCGGTAACGGCGTGGCTTAGCCGCGTCCAGTCCGCCACGGTCGTGTCGATGAACGGCTTTTCGGAAGGAACGATCGGCCGGGTGGGCGCGACCAAGCAGACCTATGTGCCTAAGAGCGTCTCCTTCACCTCGACCTACGACGCTGAAGGCGTGACGGAGATCGACCTGCTCGTGCAAGTGTCCAACTTCGACCACCCCTTCCAGGGCGGCTTCACCCGCTCCGTGCTGTTCGGCGCGCAGTCGTCGATCGACTTCACCAGATGGTATTCGATCGGCTTCCAGATGATCACCTTCGTCGTGCTGATGCTCCATGGCTTCTACGCCTTTATCCTGTACCTGCTCAACCGGCGCGACCGGACGTTCCTGCTCTTCAGCCTGCTCACGCTCGCCGCCGGATTGACCGTGACTTCAGATCATGACAACTTGCTCATGCTATGGCTGCCGATCGACTTCGCCTGGAGCCTGAAAATCCGGCTATTCTCTTACATGTGGCTGTCCTATCTGATCCTCCTGCTTTACAAGCGGTTCAGTTCGGAGCCGCCCTGGAAGGCGGGCTCGCGTATCTTCGCCGCCGCGTTGTGCGCCTATACGGCGTTCGCCGCGATCGCGCCGGCCTCTTGGGTGTACGTATCGCGCCATTATTTCCTATTCGGCGCCTTCTATCTCCTGCCGTTCGCGAGGATGGCCTGGCTCATCGTCCGGATGTACGTCCGCAGGCGCAGCGACGAAGGCTCCGTGTTCCTTATGGCGGCGGGCTTGGCTGTGCTGTCGAGCGTCATCTGGGGCATCATCGGCTTTACGCCCACGCACTATCCGATCGATATCATCGTGGCGATCATCGGCTTCTCGTCCTACTGGTTCCAGGTCTACTTCCGCAACGCCAGGGAGAACGCGCAGCTTAACGAGCGTCTGCGGGCCGCCGACAAGGTGAAAGACGAGTTTCTCGCCAACACGTCGCACGAGCTTCGCACGCCGCTGCACGGCATCATGAATATCGCGGAAACCGTGGTGGCCAAGGAGCGCGGCAGACTGAGCGACGGCGCGCTGCAGGACATGGGCCTGCTGATCGGCGTCAGCCGGCGCATGTCCCATCTGCTGGGCGATCTGCTCGACGTCGCCCGGCTGCAGGACGGCGGCGTCAAGCTGCGGATCGCGCCGATGCGCATCCAGTCGATCGTGCCGGGCGTGCTGGACATGCTGGGTTTCCTCGCGGAGAGCAAGACCGTACGGCTGCGTTCGGACGTCCCGGACACGCTGCCGGCAGTCCTGGCGGACGAGCAGCGCATCGTGCAAATTCTATATAATCTGCTGCACAATGCGGTCAAATTCACCGACGAAGGCGTCGTCTCCGTGACCGCGGAGCTGCGGGACGGACGCGTCGTCGTCTCGGTGTCCGACACCGGCAGCGGCATGGACGAGGAGACGCAGGACCGCGTCTTCCGGCGGTACGAGCAGGGAGCCGGCGACCATGGCGACGGCATCGGGCTCGGCCTCGGCATCTCCAGGCAGCTCGCGGAGCTGCACGGCGGCACGCTGTCGGTGCGGTCGGCGCCGGGCGAGGGCTCGGCGTTCTCGTTCGATCTGCCGGCGGCCGGGCCGGCTGCCCTTAACGGGGCGGTCGCCTCCTCCTTGACCGCGCCGGTGGCCTTCGCGACGGCCCCCTTCTCGGAGGCGGGCGCAGAGGCGTCGGCTACGCGAGCGGACGACGAAGCGGCGGCGACAGCCGCGGTGGAGATCGGCGCGGTGGAGATCAGCGCTTCGGAGGCCGGCGCGGTGAAGATCAACGCTTCGGAGGTCGGCGCGGTGGAGATCAGCGCTTCGGAGGCCGCCGCCTCGGAGATTGCCGCGGCGATGTACCTGCCTCCGGAAGGCCGCGCGCTGATTCTCGCCGTCGACGACGATCCGGTGAACCTGAACGTCCTTGCCGGCATGCTGTCAAGCGAGCCCTACGACGTCTCTTTCGCCCACGCCGCGCCGGAAGCCCTCGCCATGCTGGGAGAACGGCGGTGGGACCTGCTCATCGCGGATGTGATGATGCCGCGCATGTCCGGTTACGAGCTGACCCAGCAAGCGAGAGAGCGCTACGAGATGTCTGAGCTCCCGATTCTTCTCCTGACCGCGCGCAGCCAGCCTTCGGACATCTATGCGGGCTTCAAGGCAGGCGCGAGCGACTACGTCGCCAAGCCGGTGGATGCGACGGAGCTGCGATACCGCATTCGCGCCCTCGTCGCGCTCAAGCGCTCCGCCAGCGAGCGGCTGCGAATGGAAGCCGCCTATCTGCAAGCCCAGATCCGGCCGCACTTCGTCGTTAATACGCTCAATTCCATGATCTCTTCAGGAGAGACCGATCCCGACCGCATGCGCGAGCTGGGACATGCCTTTGCCTCGTTCCTCCGCATGAGCTTCGACTCGATCAATACCGGGGAGATGGTCGTGCTGTCCCATGAGATCGAGTTGACCGAAGCCTATCTGTTCATCGAGCGCGAACGCTTCGGCGATAGGCTGAAGATCAACTGGGAGACGGAGCCCGGCCTACAGCCGCTCGTCCCGCCGCTATCGATTCAGCCGCTCGTCGAGAATGCCGTCAAGCACGGCGTGCTGCGACAGAGCGCGGGCGGCACGGTACGCGTACGCGTCTTCCGCGGCAAAGGCTGCACCACCGTAGAAGTCGTCGACGACGGCGCCGGCATGACCGAAGAGCAAGCCAGCCGAGCGCTGACGCAATCGGCCTCCGCCGGCCGCGGCGTCGGACTGTACAATACGAACCGGCGGCTAAAACGCATCTTCGGCCAGGGACTTCGAATCGTCAGCCGGCCTGGGCAAGGCACGATCGTTTCGTTCGACATCCCCGACCGGGCATCTCGCAGATCATGATGTTCAGGCGCTCCCGTGCGGCGGCTTGCCTCGGAGTTACACGGTGCTGCCGCGTAACGTCGCATACAAACGGCGGTTTGCCTCGGCGTTATACGACACTGTCGCATAACAAAACCTCCGAGCGGCAGCTTGCCGTGGAGCTACACGGATTTAGCGCACAACGGCGCTCCAGATGCGAGCTGCTTGTGCCGATAAATGCCAAAAGGCACTAACGCCCCTTCCGCGGCACTCGAGGGGGGTGCCGATACGCGCCAATAGGCACTATCGCTGCCTCCGAGCGCGCACGACAGTGCCGATAAGTGCCAATAGACACTATCGCCTGTTCCGCGGCGCTTGAGAAGGTACCGATAAGTGCCAATAGACACTATCGCCGCCTCCGTGGCGCTTACGACAGTGCCGGTAAGCGCATATGGGCATTACCGCAGGCCGGTTTATGTTACTTTTTTTCAGGGGCGATTGCCCGAGCGGCAGCTTGCCACGGAGTTACACGGCATTACCGCACAACGCGGCTCCGAACGACCGTTGATCACGGAGTTATGCGGCACTGCCGCACAACTTCGCCTTTTGTGACGGTTTGCCATGGAGTTATGCGGTATCATCGCACAACGGCTCCCCGAGCGACGGATTACCTCGGCGTTATGCGATACTGTCGCACAACGGCGAACCGCCGCCTCCAACCCACTCAACGAAAAAAAGCCCGTGCCCTCAGGCATGAGCTTCCTGCTTGCTTTCCAACCCTGCGTCCGAGCTTCTAATCCCTGCTCCGAATCTTCGCCAGCAGCCGGATGATCTCCAGATACAGCCACACCAGCGTCACCAGCAGACCGAACGCGCCATACCACTCCATGTACTTCGGCGCGCCTTGACGGGCGCCGTTCTCGATGAAGTCGAAGTCCAGCACGAGGTTCAGCGCCGCGATGATGACGATGAAGACGGAGATGCCGATGCCGAGCGGGGTGCTGTCGTGCAGGTACGGCACCGTCACGCCGAACATGCCGAGCACCCAGCTCAGCAGGTACACGATCGCGATGCCGGCCGTCGCCGCGAACACGCCGAGCTTGAAGTTCTCGGTCGCCTTGATCAGCCGCGTCTTGTAAGCAAGCAGCAGCGCGACGAAGATCCCCATCGTCAGCAGCGCGGCCTGGAGCGTGATGCCGTCGTAGTAAGATTCGTAATTCGCCGATATCGCGCCAAGGAAGACACCCTCCGCCACCGCGTAGACCGGCGCGAGATACGGCGCCGTCTTCGGCGCGAAGCTGATGACGAGCGCCAGCACGAATCCGAGGATCGCTCCGCCGATCGCGAACGGAATGACGTTGCCGCCGTCGAAGTAGTTGTTCCAGGCGACGAAGGCGCCCGCCATCAGCAGGACGAGCATGATGAACGCCTTGTTCACCGTGCCGTCGATCGTCATCGTATCCCGGCCGTAAGCCTGGCCCTGCCTTTCGAATGACTTGTCGTTCAATGTTGGATTGCCGCTGCGCATCAAGTGCGATCCCCCCGCTTCGATTTGCGAAGATTATATCATGGCTCGCCCCATGCCTACCATTAAATTCCACGATTATTCCACGTGGAACATCAAGCGCTCGCGCCGCCGACCGCGGCCAGTCGCACCGCGTCCCTCCCGCCTTGCTTGGCGGCGTACAGCGCCAGATCCGCCTGCTTCAGCAGCCGCTTGAGCTGGGTCCCCGCATCCGCGCCGGCCCCTTCGACCGCATCAGCCTCCGCACGCGCACCTTCCGCAAGTCCCGCCGCCGACCGCGCATCGCCCCCCAGTCCCGCCGTCGCGGCGATGCCGAAGCTCGCCGTCATCCGCAGCTCGCCGCCCGGCACGTCCAGGGGCTGCGCCGCCAGCTCTCGCCGGATGCGGTGCGCCGCGGACTCCGCTCTCTCCGCGGTCAACCCGGGCAGCGCGATGACAAACTCTTCGCCGCCGTATCGGGCCAGCAGATCCTCCGTCCGCAGCGCACGCCGGCAAAGATCCGCGATATGGAGCAGCGCCTGGTCGCCGACATCGTGCCCGTAGGTATCGTTAATGCGCTTGAAGTGGTCGATATCGAAAAGAATGACGGCCAGCGGCTCGCCGGCGCTCGCGGCCTCGATCAGCATCGACGTGCCCAGGCTCATGAATCGCGCCCGGTTGTAGACGCCCGTCAAGCCGTCGTAGTAGGCCATCTGCCGGAGCTGCTCCTGCAGCTGCACCCGCTGCGTGATATCGATCAGGACGATGAGCTTGCCCGCCTCCAGACCTCCGCGGTTGCGCACGACCGACGTACGTACCTGGTAATGGTACGACCGGTCCTCCACCCTCCACGGGATCTCCTGGATATCCGCACCGTCCGAAGCCTTGGCCAGCGCTTCGCTCCCCCCCATACCGGGACAGGAGCGCGGCATCCGTATGCAGCCGCCAGAGCCTGTCCAGCCGATGCCCGATGTCAGGCGCGACCAGCTCGGGGATGATCGCCGCGGCTGCCGCGTTGTAGTCCACCAGCCGGTCCTCCATGTCGAGCACGAGGACGCCGTCGCGCATGCTCTCGAACAGATTGTCCCGGGCGATCGGCACGACGTGGAATAGGCCTCGGGATGCGAGCGCCCACATATAAGCCGCGGAAGTCACCGTCATGATGACGGGAATCGGATCCACGCCGTCCGGCGTCACGCCGCCGAGGTAGAAGAAGTCTCCGACGAGGGGGAGGAGCAGTCCGATCAGCAGCGTGACGAGCTGGAAGCGGTAAGTCTTCTTGCGGCGCCACTGGACGAGCAGCAGCACGACGCCGCCGATCATGCAGCCGAAGGTATAAGCGCCCGCGATGAGATACCAGGGCCCCGCGACCAGATCCGCCTTGGGGGTGAGCGTGTCCGGACGCAGCACGATATCCCGGTAATAAAGGTGATGCGCCTCGTTCGTCATGACGAGGATCAGAGTGATCGCGGGCACGATGAAGAGGCTGATACGCAGCGAGCGCTTCAAATACTTTTCCATGCCGAGGAAGTACATGATCAACAGCAGGTTGAGCGGCGGCAGGAACGGCATGCCCAAGTACTGGATCTTGATCCAGAGGACGATCTCCTCGAGGGACCCCGCGGCCAGCTCCAGCGCGGAACCGAACGTATAGATGGCCGACATCAGGCTGAAGGCGACGAACGTCTTCACCATGGATACTTTCGAACGGCCGGACAGCGCGTAAATGCCCATAAGCACGTTGATGACGCCGGCCGTGATGATTAGCGTTAATATGGCGGAATAGGGGGTTCCCATAGATGATCGACTCCGTTAGCTCTTTGTTGGCCCGCCCTTCCCGGATCCCTGGCGATGCGCATGGCCTGTCCATTTGATCGTATCATAAATACGTCGAATCTTGCGACGAGGTTCGATACATTGTGGGCATCGCCCCTCTTTTTTGATACAATAGACCAAACATTCACACGGATAAGGGGATCGAGATGGAATATATCAGCACCCGGGGCCAGGTGGCTCCCCTTGGCTTTATCGACGCGATTCTGATGGGACTGGCGGACGACGGCGGCCTGCTCGTGCCTAAGGCTGTGCCTCAAGTGGACGCCGCGACGCTGCAGGCTTGGGGCAAGCTCACCTACGCGGAGCTGGCGCTCGAGATCTTCACCCTATATATCGGAGACGAGATCCCGAAGGAAGAGCTGCAGCGGCTGGTCGAGGACAGCTATGGCACGTTCCGCGACGCCGACGTGACGCCGGTGCGGCGGATCAACAACGGGCTATACGTGCTCGAGCTGTTCCACGGACCGACCTTCGCCTTCAAGGATATCGCCCTGCAGTTCCTCGGCAATCTGTACGCGTACGTGTCGAAGCAGACGAATTCGATCATCCACATCCTCGGCGCGACCTCGGGCGACACGGGCGCATCGGCGATCGAAGGCGTGCGCGGCAAAGAAGGCATCCGCATCTGCATCCTTCATCCGTCTGGCAAGGTGAGCAAGGTGCAGGAGCTGCAGATGACGACCGTGGACGACGCCAACGTGCTGAACCTGGCCGTGGACGGCACGTTCGACGACTGCCAGCGCATCATCAAGGAGCTGTTCGCCGACGTCGCGTTCAAGCACAAGTATCATCTGCGCGCCATCAACTCGATCAATATCGCGCGCATCCTGGCGCAGACCGTCTATTATTTCTACGCGTACCTCCAGCTCGCGCAGCAGGGGCAGTCGGAGCGGATGAACTTCAGCGTGCCGACGGGCAATTTCGGCGATATCTTCGCGGGCTATCTGGCCAAGCGCATGGGTCTGCCGATCGGCAAGCTCATCCTCGCGACCAACGAGAACAACATCCTCGAGCGCTTCGTGAACGAGGGCGTATACGCGCCCGGCGAGTTCCGCGGGACGCATAGTCCGTCGATGGACATTCAGGTGGCGAGCAACTTCGAGCGTTATCTGTACTACCTGTACGGGGAGGACTCCGTCGAAGTCTCCCGCCTCATGGGTCAGTTCACGACCGAAGGCAGCATCGTCATCCCGTCCGACCGGATCGGCCAAGTGCAAGCCGACTTCGCCGCTTACGGCGTCAAGAACGACGAGTGCCTCGATACGATCGGCGATTACTTCGCCAAGTACGATTATCTCCTCGATCCGCATACGGCCTGCGGCGTCGCGGCGAGCGATCGCCTGACCGAAGAAGGCGAGGTGACCGTCGCGCTCTCGACGGCCCACCCGGCCAAGTTCGACGAGTCGATCCGCCTGCGCGGCATCGAGCAGACGTATCCGGAGCAGATCGGCGCGCTTTTCGGCAAGGCGCAGCACCAGAAGCAGATCGGCGGCTCGAACGCAGAGATCAAGGCGGAGCTCGAACGGTTTTTCTAAGAGCGGTATCCGAATCTCGATCTGAAATATACGGTAAATGGACCCTTCACGCGCTTCTGCGAAGCCGCGGGGTCCGTTTTTTATTCTCAGGAAGCGTTCAGCGAGGGTTCACGGGAGATTCAGACAAGCGGGCTATGATGTTTATGAGAACCACAACAACATCAATCTTAGGAGGATCTACCATGATGAATCCGAAGAAGCATAAGAAGCTCGCCGTCACCTCCCTTGCCCTCGCCGTCGCCGTATTCGGCAGCGCCGTCTCCGTAGGCAGCGCGTTTGCCGCCACGACGAAGACGACCGCCGCGACCGCGCAGACCCAATCGGCGACCCCGACCGCCGCGGCTACGCAGGCCAAAGGCGACGGACAGCACAGAGGCGGCGGCTTCCGAGCCGGCTGGAACAGCGCCGAGTTGGCCGCGCTGCTGAACCTGACGGAGGACGAGCTCAAGACGCAGCTTGCGGCCGGCAAGACGCTGTCCGATATCGCCGCAGCGCAGGGCGTCGACGCGCAGAAGGTGCAGGACCTGATCCTGTCGGCGATGACCGCGCAGCTGGACAGCCGTCTGGCGGACGGCAAGATCACGCAGGCGCAGTATGACGAGCAGAAGGCGACGCTCGCCGACCGGGCAGCGGATGCGCTGACCGACGCCTTCTCCGGCAAGGGCGGCGGCAAAGGCGGACATGGCGGATTTGGCGGCGGCGGACGCGGCGGCTTCGGCGGGCTCGACCTGAAGGACAACGCCGATATCGCCGCTCTGCTCGGGCTGACAGCGGACGAGCTGTCCGCGCAGCTTGAGACCGGCAAGTCGCTCTCGGATCTGGCCGGGGAAAAAGGCGTCGCCGTAGACACGGTCGCGGCAAAGGTCGTCACGCTGCTCACGGCCGCGCTCGACCAGCGTCTCGCGGACGGCAAGATCACGCAGACGGCGTATGACGCCCAGAAGGCCAAGCTCGCCGACCGGGCGGCCCAGATCGTGAGCCGCGCCTTCACCGGCCGCGACGGCGCCCACGGCAAGGGCGGCAAGGCTCGGTGGGACGCCGACGCTTCGGGCGCCGCCTCCGGCACCTCGGCCTCCACGCCGGCTGCGACCGAAGGCTAACGAACCTCAAGCCAGCGTCGGCGTCCCTGCCGTTTTAATGGACGAGAATTGCTCCTACTATCCCCCTTTCACGTAGAGAAAGCCGCCCTGTCCGACGTTGCGTCGGAAGGGCGGCTTGGCTTTTGCGCGCCGACACTCATTTAACGGAGCCTTCGTCGGCAAAAGCGACGCTGACGCGGACCTTCACGTCCGACTGCCCGAACGCCTCTCCCCAGTTGTCCTTGACCTGCTTGAAAGGCTTGTAATGATACGCCCGCGCGTAAATGCCGAACCCGACAGGGTCGATCTTTTTCCGCTGCAGCTTGGTTATCAATGCCTCGAACTTGTCGCGCAGTTCCTTCGCGCAAGCGAGCTCGGCTTCCCGATGATGGTCGTCGAGATCCAGCGATGACAGCTTCTCCACCACGCTAGCCGAAAAGTGCACGTGCACGGAGAACTTGAACCGGCCTCCCGAATACGCGGAATCAATCTTCACTTTAACCCGCTCCGTCGCGAGGCTGACCCAATCCGCTTCTGCCGCGGATCCCGCCAGACTGGACGGAAGGCGCAGGACGAAGCCGACGGACTGGCCCGCATTTTTTTGCAAGATCCGCATCAGCGTGGTCTCCGGCATGCTCAGCATGTCGACATACCGGCCCTTATGATCGAGCAGGGACGTCCCGTCGATCATGGCGTCCTGCTTGATCGACATCTCGGTAAGAAAGGGCGTCTGGCCCTCCTCGTTCATCTGTCTGTGCAGCTCCTGCAGCGTCGTAGCCACCGACTCCGATCTATCGGAAGCCGACCTGATCATGCCCATCAGCATGAGGGGAAGGATCGGCTGATTCGGCGAATGGTAGTAGAACAGCTGATCGAGCGTACCGTCGAATACGACCACCCTCGGCGTGATCGGATTTCTTCCGTCCCTGAAATAAATGTCCATGTAACGGAACCAGTCGGGGGGTCTCCTGCACGAAGCGTTTCGACAAGGCAATGACTTTGATCTTCCTGCCGTTAAAGGAGCCCACCGTAAAAGCATCCAGTTTGCCCCGTCCCTGGCGCTGCGTATTCGCGACAACCTTGAGCTCCTGACTCTTCTTCTCGGCCTTGCTGAACACCGGGATCGACGTGTAGCTCATCGTTCGATGGTCCTCCGTGATGTCGACGCCTGCGACGAGCGACAGCGAAGCGTCCTCCAAGTCGACGCGGTCATAGCAGCCCGTCAGCGGGCCGAGCGACAGCAGAGTTAAGCCCAGCGTGCGCACGATCCGTTTCAAGGCAGCCCCCGCCGTCCGCGAATCGCGTCGTATAGCAGCAGATAGCCCATGAGCAGCACGGGAGCCGCATATTCGATAGCCATGCCGAATTTGGTGAGCCAATCTCCCATCTCATACGTGACGTTGAAGCTTGGAACGTAAAAGTAGGAGAACACGGCCGTTCCCCCCAACAGGATTCTCAAAAAAAACCGGTGATCCGCCCGCCCGGCCAGCCAGCTCATGCAAAAAGAGGAGAGCAGGTAGATTGGAATCCAGGACATGGAGAAAATAAACAGATAGAGCACGATAAACAAGCCCTCCACCTGTTCGAGAAAAGGGAGCTCGACGGCTTTCAGCATATAAATCGACAGCTGATTGATCTTCGGAAGCTCGCCCGGACTGAAAAAGGCGAAGCTCAGCAGCGTGATGAACAGGTAGGCGGACAACGTGATGAGCTGCGCGCAGCATACGCCGAGCGCCGCCTTTTCTTTGTTTTTCAGAAAAGGGTAGAGAAAGGCGGTCGAACCGAAGCCGAGAAAGTAGAAAAACGTGCTCGGCACGGCGGTCAGGACCGGCCGCCATCCTTCCGGCAGCACGGGCAGCAAATAAAGCCAATGCGTATGTCCCCACACGACGGCGAACACGAACGGGATCCACAGCGACAGCCCCATCGACACCTCTGCATATCTTCCGACGATGCGTATGCCGCCCCGCGCCACGACGTAAGCGGGGATAAGAAGCATGATCAGCGTCAAATAGGCTGGCGTTTCCTGCAAGATGCGGGCTTTGATGACGCGCGTCGAATAGACGATGCCGCCATAGGCGAAGTAGAGAAAGTACGCGGAAAAGACGATCGCCGCCGCTCGGCCGGCCCACTTGCCCGCATACTTGGAGAGCAGCTCGAGAATCGTCCCGTCGGGCATCTTCTTCATGACCTGCACGATGACCAGGTTCGCTGCCGTCGTCGTCAACGAACCGAGAATCAAGGTGATCCACCCGCTGTTCCCCGCGCCCTTGTACAGGACTTGGGGAATCTCAATGAACCCGTAGCTGATGGCAATGCCGCTTATGATAAAAATAAACTGCATCGTCGTAATCTCGTTGAAGGCGTACTTCTTCATCATCCGTCTCCTTTGGGCCGATTGTCTCCTTGCCTGCGGGTCTGCGTAGGATGAGCGCCCACCGGGCGGCGCGTCAGTTTCCAGAGCGGGCTGCGCACGACGGTATCCCGCCAATCGGAAAACCGCATCGGCGAAAACGGCGTACTGAACGGCGTGCCGAGCGTCTCAAGGGAAATCATGTGGCCGACGAGAATCATCAAGCCGACGAGCAGCCCGAATATGCCGAACATGGAGGCGGCCGCCATGAGCGAAAAGCGGATGATCCGAACGGCGGCCACCATGTCCAGGTTAGGCAGAATGAACGAGGAAATGGCGGTGAATGCGACGACGACGACCATGATATTGCTGATCAGGCCGGCCTGTACGATCGCCTGCCCGATGACGATGCCGCCGACGATGCCGACGGTCTGGCCGATCGGCGACGGCAACCGGACGCCCGCTTCGCGGATCATCTCGAGCGTCAGCTCCATGAAGGCGGCTTCGATGAACGGGGCGAACGGCACGGTTCCCCGGTACGTGCCGATCGTGATCAGGAGCTTGATCGGAACGAGTTCGAAGTTAAACGAAGTGACCGCGATGTAGAAGCCGGGCAGGGAGATCGATATAAAAAACGCAAGGAAGCGGAGCATGCGGATAAAGGTCGCGATCGACCAGCGCGTGCTGTAATCGTCGATATTCTGAAAGAAAGAGACGAAGGACGCCGGACCGATCAGCACGGTCGGGGAACGGTCGACAAGCACGGCGAAGCGTCCCTGCGCGATCTGCGAGACGGCCGCATCGGGTCGCTCGGTAATCAGCAGTTGGGGAAAAGGCGAGTACGGATTGTCCTCGATCAGCTCGGCCAGCTCGCCGGTGTTGATGATGACATCGACGTCGAGCCTCCCGATCCGATCTTCGAGTTCCCGCAGGATATCCGGATTGGCGACATCCTCCAGGTAAGCGATCGACACTTGCGTATTTCCCCTGCGCCCGACGGTGAAGTTTTTAAATTTCAACTCCCGGTTCGGCAGGTAGCGCCGGATCATCGCGATATTCTGTTCGATCGTCTCGACGAAGCCCATCTGCGCGCCCCGCAGCGACGTCTCCATTTTCGGATCGGTCGGATTCCGCTGTGGCCAGCCGCCCGTCCGCATGACGATCGCCTCGTCCGAGCCCTCGACCAACAGCACGCTGCTTCCCTTCAACACGGCGACGGTCAGATCGTTCCAGCCGTAGACCCGAACCATGCGCCCGATCTCGATCGGCATTTCACCGTTCGTTCCCGTCTGCATCAGAAGCGGCTTTATGATACTGGTATTAATCTCGGTTTTGTCGGTCAAACCGTCGATATAGACCAATGCGGCATCTTGGCCCGTTGCCCGGATGTTGAGCCGCCGCACGTTCAAATCCAGCGTGTTCGGGAAAAGCTCGCTCAGCTTGTCCAGATTCGAGCGCAGATCGGTCGCGAACGGCTCGTCCGGCAGCGCTTGGCCCCTGGGGCTTCCGGTTGGCCGTTGGGAATTTCGCTTGTGTTTGCCGCCGAATAGAGACAGAATTCCCAACGCGCTCCCCCCCCCTCGCCCAAGATTCGATTCGCCGCCGCGCTCTCGTCCGCGGTCTTCTAACAGGATAGGATATCCAGAAACAAGGAAAGTAGTCGGCGGAGCATAGCCTCGAACACTCGGGGAAGATGCGAATCCGCGAAAAAGACAAGCGAAAAAACCGCCGGAGGCGCAGGACGCGCACACCGGCGGCAACAAGCCGTAAGCGGAAGCGGGAAGCGGGTATACCGCCCGCTATTCGCCGGCCGTCAAGATATCGGGATGAGAATCGTGAAGGCAGGGTTCGGATCGTGCGAATCCTGAGCCATCGGGTACAGCTCGATATGCGTGAATTCGCCGCCCGCCGCCTTGTAGCCTTGCTTTTCGATCCAGGCGTACATATTGCTGTAGGACAGGCCGATCGACTGCCCTTTCTTGTGCTCGTACTTGGCGCAAGTGAGCGCGGGCACCTCGATGCGGACCATATCGCCGGGCACCGCGGCGCCTTCAGGCACCTCCACTGCGGCATAGTGCAGGAAGCCTTCCCGCACCTTGTGCGACGAGAGGCCGAGCAGAAGGTCAGGCTGCGACAGCTTCGGAATCTCGCCGATCCGCCGCTTCAGCTCGTCCTGCAGATCGCGAATCTCGCCCGCCTCCGCGCCTGCGAACGTCCCTTCCCACTTCAACCCGACGGCCTCGAAGCCCGGCAACTCGTAGAGGACAATGTCTCCTGCGGATGCCTCCGTGTCCGCTGCCCGACCTGGTTCATCCAATTTTAGATTGAGGTTCATCTGTACGTGCTGCGACATGGCATTCAGCTCCTTTGCGATAGCTGCCCTTCGTCTAATCCCTTACCTGCAAATCGCGGCTTTGAACCCCGGCCCAAACCACATCACTAACAGATGCGTGGAATCCATGGCGCAGATCGAGACGGCGCCTCAAATGGCAAAGGACCGCCCGGCATCATTCGCCGAGGCGGTCCTCTCCAGCACGTTTTAACGGTATCCCCTTCGATCAGGAACCAGCCTCCCTGCGTGAAGGGGATATTCTTCAAACGCGCTGCAGCTCCCTCGACTTACTCCCCTTCGGTCAAAATCGCCTGAACTCGGCCGACCTGCCCGTCCTGCAGCCGCACCTTAATGCCATGCGGATGCGTGGCCGAGTTGGTCAGCAGATCCTTCACGACGCCTCGCGTCAACTTCCCCGTACGTTGATCCTGCTTCAATACGATATCCACCGTCAGTCCGGGCTTGACGTCGCTGCGGTTCCGCCCGCTGCCTGCCATATACGCTCATTCCTTCCTGTACCAAGCACATCTGTGGCTGCCTATTCTCTCTTTGTCCGCACCCCTTCATCATACCAAGACGGCGAGTCCGGTGCATCTTCGCGATCATGGAGTAGCTGACGTATCTCCGAAATGATACAATATGTATCTAAAGGAGACGCTCTGTATGTTATTGACTGCCCGCGGCAGCGCACGGAACCCGTACCTGCTCTTGGTTCTGTCCGTATTCGATGCGCTGGCGACGGATTGCGGCATTCGACTGCAACTCATCCAGGAAGCGAATCCGATCGCAAAGGCGTTGTACGAATCCAATATCGTCCTTTTCTACGGCTACAAGACCCTCCTGCCGCTTCTTCTGCTGTTCCTGCTCCGCTATGCGCCCGAGCGCCCGATCGTTCGCTTCGGCACCGCGCTCGCTGCCGCCTTATACGCCGTCGTCGCGATTTATCACGTTGTGTGGATTGCGTTCGCCGCGGCAGCTCCCTGACTTTTGATTCTTCGGTGCCCGCCTTATCTTGCGACTGCGGCGTTCAAGCGATACGATACGTGTAGAGCCAGGGAGGCGATATCGCGATGCAAGAGCAGCCCGTAAAAGTTTATAACACCGCCGTCGAGGCGACGCTCGAAGTCATCGGTGGCAAGTGGAAGCCGGTCATCCTCTTCTACCTCACCTTCGGCAAGCGGCGCAACGGCGAATTGATGCGGCTTATCCCTTCGATTACGCAAAAGGTTCTATCGCAGCAGTTGTCCGAATTAGTGGCAGACGGCGTCGCCTCGCGCATCGTCTACAATGTGGTGCCGCCCAAGGTCGAATATGAGTTGACGCCTTACGGCCGGAGCTTGAGAGATTTGCTTCATCTCATGTGCAAATGGGGCGACGCGCATATCGAGCGTTCCTACGGAGACCGTGGACGCGTTCTGTTCGAGCCGCCGCAGGATGCCGATTGAACGCACGAAGCCGGCTCTGCCGATAAAGGCGGAGCCGGCTTCGTCCTGCGTCTGGATCAAGGGATGACCTTGCGCAGGCGCAGGTCCTCGAAGATCCCCATGAACATCTCTTCGGTGTCTATGAATTCATGGAATCCGAAGCGGCGCGCCTTCGTGCCGTCGGCAAAGAAATCGTAATCCCACGAAAAAACGAAATCCCCGAACCGCCAGGATGAGACATCGTCGTAGCTGTTCGTCGCGAGGCCGTATTTCTCGACCATCGCATCCCAAAGCGGCGCCTTGTCCGCCATCACGGTCTCAAGAGACATCTGAAGCGGAGGCGCGGTCCCGAGCCCGAAGTTCGCCGCAATCTTCGGCCATAGCTCGTTCCAGCGAAACAGGTCGCCGTTCGCGATGTTAAAGGCCTGGTTCGCGCAGCGGGGATCGGTCGCCGCCCACACCGTCGCCCTGGCCAGCAGACCGGCGTCGGTCAACTCCAGCAGGCTGTCGTATGCGTCGGGTTTGCCCGGGAAGCGCAGCGGCAGTCCCAGTTCCTTGGATATCGCGGCATAGATCGCGATGACCATCGCGAGGTTCATCGGGTTGCCTGTGGCATAGCCGGCCACGACGGAGGGCCGCAGCGCGGACCAGGTCCACGTAGAGCCAGGCTGCCTCCGCTCGAGGAATTGCTGCTGGTCGATGTTGAACTCCGGCGGCATATGACCGGCGTCCGTCTCGCGGGCGGGCGTCTTGAACGGGCCGAGGTGCGCGCCGTAGACCTTGTAGCCCTGCATCAAGCTAATGTGCCGAAGGCCCGGCGCGATCGGCTCGACGGCGTCGACCGCATGGACGAGCATCGCCAGATTCGGCTTAACGAGCTCAGCCCAAGTCGGACGGTCCTGATAAGCCGCGTAGAAAATATGCGTGATCCCGGTCAGCGCGCCCAGCTTGTCGCGGGTATCCGCCTCGTCCAATAGATCCGCCGCCACGTAACGGATGCGACCGGTATTTTCGCCTCCGCGCCTCGATACGCCGACGATGTCCCATTCGGGCAGCGTCGCCAGATAATCGATCAGGTTCCGTCCGATCACGCCGTTCGCGCCGATCACCAATGCCGTTTTGCGGCCCGACTCATTTGTATGACTCATGCTCATCTTCCTCCTCGCTTCTAATGACCCCATTGTGAAGCAGAGGAGGAGGGGGTGAACAGTACGCACCTTCAAGTCATCTAGTTACTTCCAAGTAATAAATGCATAACGACGCCGACCAAGCGTTATTCTGCCGCACCCACGTCATGCTGTCCGATGATCAGCGTAATCGGCTCCAGGTATGCGCGCAGCGCGTTCTTCTCTCCCGTCGTATCCACTTCGATATCGACAACCTTGCTGCTCACTGTACGTACTTCCCGGCGGTCGTATACGACTTCGAACTCCCTCAAGCCGAGCGGGTACGTGACGACCGACCAGCCGATCGCCAGCGAGCCGGGCACGTCCACCGCGTGGGAGAAATCGACGCGCGTCAACATCTCCTCGTTCATATCTACGATCGTCACCTGCTGCAAAATTTCCGTCTTCATTTCGTTATCCCCTTTTGTAAAAAATGACAGGCCATATTCATAGCGCACGCTGCGCGGACAAAAGCGTCCTATGGCATATATCGGCAGTTTCATGCTAAATTGGGAGTCATTCACCGGCGAATCGCCGCGTCAATAAGCAAAAAAAACGCCTCGCGCATCGATAAGCGCGCGAGACGTTCTGCTGCCATTCAAGCTTTTATTTGCGACCTTTCGGCGAAGGCGCTTTGCCGCGGCCCGTTCCGCCGCCCGGAGCGCCGCCGAAGCCGCCCCGTCCGCCCGAGGACGGCTTGCGTCCGCCGTCCCGCGAACCGCCGGCCTGCGGCCTGCCGCCACCGCTGCGTCCGCCTGACGGCCGCTCGCCGCGGGCGAAGCCGCCGGCGCCGCCGCTTGGGCCTGCGCCGAAGCTGCGCTCGCCGCGGCCCGCCGATGCGCGGTCGCCGCCGCGCTTAGGCCGCTCTGCCGGCGCGCCGTACGCCTTGGCGCCGCGCTCGGCCCTGCCGCCCAGCGCGGATGCGCCTGCGTAGCGGCCCTCGCTCGCGCTGCTGCCGCCGCTGCGCGGCCCGCGGCCCGGCGCTGACTGCGGCCGGCCTGCGCCGGCTTCGCGGCGGCCGTTGCCCGGGCCGCCCGCGCCCGGCCTGCGGCGCTGTGCCTGCGGCTCCGCCGCGCGCTCTTCGGGAGCCGGGGCGAAGTACTCGCCCTGCTCCCACCACTTGGCGGCGCGCGCCTCGCCTGCGCCGCCACCGGCACCTTCGTCGCGTCCGCCGCGCGCAGGCACGCCCTTGCCGCGGCCCGCGCCCGCATTCGCCGCGCTGCCGCGCAGGCCCCGCTCCGCGCTGCCGCGACCGCCGAGCGCCGCTGCGCCGTCCCCGCGCGCTCCGCGCACGACGCCGCCGCGTACCGCGCCGCGGCCTTCGCCCCGCGCGCCACGGTCGTCTCCGCGGCTCTCGCCGCGACGCCCGCCTCCGGCACCGCGCGTCGCGCCGCTCCGCGATCCGGCGCCCGCCGCGCCCGCGCGCTTGCCGAACGCGCCAGGCGTCCGCGTCTTCACCGTCGCAGCGCCTTCGGCTGCCACGCTGCCGCCGGCTTCGCCGATCTTGCGCCGCTCGATGAACATGCCGATGCCGTCCTCGATCACGCCCAGGTCCCCGCGGTCCTTAGGCGCGACGAACGTAATCGCCATGCCCGACTCGCCCGCCCGGCCCGTCCGGCCGATGCGGTGGATATAGCTCTCCGCGTCCTGCGGCACGTCGTAGTTGTATACGTGCGTCACGCCTTCGACGTCAAGACCGCGCGCCGCGATGTCCGTCGCCACCAGAATCTGCAGCTTCGCCTCGCGGAACTTGCGCATGACCTGCTCCCGCTTCGCCTGCGACAAATCCCCGTGCAACTCGTCGCTGCTGTAGCCCATCGCCTGCAGCGCTTCGTTCAGCGTGCTCGCGCGCCGCTTCGTCCGGCAGAAGACCATGCCAAGGTAAGGCTGGGTCTCCTCGATCATCGCCACCAGCGCCGCCTGCTTGGCCCGGTCCGTCGTCTCGATGACGAGCTGCGCCGTATCCTTGACCGTTACCTGCTTCGCCTTGACCGTCACTTCCTGCGGGTCCCGCAGATAGCGACCGGCCAGATTCCGGATCTTGTCCGGCATTGTCGCCGAGAAGAGCATCGTCTGCCTGTCCTTCGGCGTTTTGGACATGATCTCCTCAACCTCGCCGAGGAAGCCCATGTGCAGCATCTGGTCGGCTTCGTCCAGCACCATCATGCGCACGTTCGACAGCCTCACCGTCTCGCGCCGCATATGATCGAGCAGCCGGCCCGGCGTCGCCACGATCATATGCATGTTGCCTTCCAGCTTGTGCAGCTGCGCCTCGACGTCTTGGCCGCCGTAGACCGCCAGCACGCGCACGCCCTCATAGGCCGGCAGCAGCTTCCTGATTTCCGCCGTGATCTGGATCGCGAGCTCGCGCGTCGGCGTCACGATCAAGCCTTGCAGATACGGCACCTCCGGATTGATCCGCTCCAGCATCGGCAGCACGAACGCCAGCGTTTTCCCCGTACCCGTCTGCGCCTGGCTGATGACGTCCTTGCCCGTCAGGGCGACCGGGATCGTCTGCGCCTGTACCGGCGTCGGCTGCTTGATGCCCAAGCTATGCAATAATTCGGATGCGCGCGCCGCCACACCCAATGGTCCAAACTCTGCCACAATAGCACCTCATTTATATTCGCGGACCGCCGTCCGCGCATTCGTACTCCTATCCTACCACATTACGCGGCCTTTTCCGCATTTCGGCCGGGCCATTATTTCCATGGCGCCTTGTCCTTATTTTACCCATTTGAACGGTATCCCCTTCGATCAGGATACACTTTGACGTTCCCGACTCAAGCTTTGATCTTCCTGACTCAAGGGGATATCGTTCAAACGAGGCACAGACAGCCCAGACTCTCCTATCGCGGTCGGCCGCCTTTCTGAATAAAGGGGATACCGTTCAAACGATCCGCGCAATAAAAACGGCTGCACCGGAGCACGCCCGGGCAGCCGTACTTTATAGTTACAGCCAGATCACCAGCGCCAGAACGACGGCCAACACGATCCGGTAGATGGCGAACGGTACGAGCTTGATGCGGTTGATCAGGTTCAGGAAGAACCGGATCGCCACCAGCGCGACCAAGAACGCGGCGATGAATCCTGCGATGAAGAACGGCAGCATGTCGCTCGTGATGTACTGGTAGTTCTTGAGCAGCGTGATGAGACTCGCGCCTGCCATGATTGGTACGGCCATGATAAAGGTGAAGTCCGCCGCCGCACGGTGACTCAGACCGAGCAGGACGCCGCCCGAGATCGTCGACCCGGACCGCGAAAAGCCCGGCCACAGCGAGAAGCATTGAATCAGGCCGATCATGAGCGCCTGTCTGTACGTAATCTGGTCCACCGTATGCACCTTCGGCTGCTTCGGGGCCAGTCGGTCCGCGCCGATCATGAGGATCGCGCCCAGAACGAGGCCGACGAGCACCGTCTCGGTTGAAAAAAGATGCTCCTCGATCGTATCGTCAAACAGGAAGCCCAGGATGCCCGCCGGGATGAGCCCGACGATAACCTGCATCAGCTTCAGCCGGCCGGTGCCGGTACCGCTCCATTCTCCCGTTCCCTCGTGCTCCGCTTCGATACGCGCGTCTTTGCCTTTGAGTTTCCGAAGTCCGAGCAGATCCATGAACCGCCGCCAGAACAGCACGACGACCGCAAGGATCGAACCGAGCTGGATGACGACCTTGAACGCGACCGCCGCGTCCGAGCCGAGGAAGTCCTCCGTCTTGAGCCACAGATCGTCGACGATGATCATATGACCGGTAGAAGAGACGGGCGCGAATTCCGTGACGCCTTCGACGATGCCGATGATGATGCCTTTTAGAATTTCTAGGAATGACATATGTACGCTCTACTCCCTTTCCAAATTCCGATTTCCTATGGTCTAGTTTATAGGGAACGAAGGGTCCTTGTCTAATGGACTGGGGCCCAGGCTTCCGCTACTATAGTACCCTTGGGGGGAAGGATTCGAGCGCGATGGTGCAAATTTTTTGTTTCTCAGGTCAGGCAAAAAACGTCTGGGGATACTTCAGCTCCCCGTACTTCTCCTTGCGCGTCGCCGCGAGACGGGCCAGCTCGCCTTCTGCCAGCTCAAGCACCATGAACACGTCGTCCGGCACGTCGAACTGCATCAGGACAAGCCCGCTATCTACCGCAGGCTTGAAGCCGAACCGCGGGTAGTAGGACGGATGGCCGATGAGGAAAATCAGCTTGTGGCCAAGCCGCTGCGCCCGGCGGATGCCCTCCCGGATCAGCTCGCCCCCGATACCGCGTCCCTGCGCGTCAGGCAGCACGCCGATCGGCGCCAGCACGAACGTGCCCGTCGCGTCTTGGCCGTCCACGAGCTCCGCTTTGCTGATCAACATATGGCCCGCGAGCCGGCCGTCCGACTCCGCCACGAGCGACAGCTCGGGCACGAAGCCGGCGGACTCGCGGATGCGGTCCGCAAGCCGGCTTTCGTCCTCCCGGCCGCCAAAGGCGGCCAGGTGGACTTGCCTGACCGCTTCGATATCCTCATTCGTTTCCGTCCTAATCTGTATCATTGATTCTTTTCCCTGCCTTTCGTTTCCGTCTCCATCCGAGCCAACGTTCTCTTTTGCCGCCCTTAGTTCGCGGCCGATTCAGCAGCAACCGCGTCGGTCTCGACCGAGGCTCCGCCCTGCAGCTGATACATCGCATAGTATTTACCCTGGAGCCGCATCAGACGCTCATGATCGCCGCGCTCGACGATGACGCCGTGGTCCAGCACGAGGATCTGATCGGCCTGACGGATCGTAGACAACCGGTGGGCGATGACGAATGTCGTCCGGCCTTTCTTGAGCACGTCCAACGCCGCTTGGATGATGGCCTCGGTCTCGGTGTCGATGCTGGCCGTCGCCTCGTCCAGGATCAGAATCGCCGGATCGTACGCCAACGCTCTGGCGAAGGAGATCAGCTGCCGCTGGCCCGCGGACAGCGTCGCGCCCTTCTCGATGACGGGCTCGTCGAGCCCGCCGGGCAGACTCATGAACATATCGTAGGCGCCGACGTCGCGCAGCGCCTGCTCGATCCGCTCCCGCGTGATCGCGGGGTTGCCGAGGCTCACGTTCGAAGCGATCGTGCCCGTGAACAAGAACGGATCCTGCAGCACGATGCCCATATGCGTGCGCAGCTGCTGCTTCGGGATGTCGCGAACGTCTACGCCGTCCACCTTGATGCTGCCCTCTTCGATATCGTAGAAGCGGAACAGCAGGTTCAGGATCGAGCTTTTGCCCGAGCCCGTATGCCCCACGAGCGCGACCGTTTCGCCTTGGCGGGCGTGGAAATTTACGTCCTTCAGCACGTTCTCGCCCTTCTTGTAGGCGAAGGTCACATGCTCGAAGCGGACGTCGCCTCCGCTGCGAGGCGCATAGCCCTCCTCGACCGGGATGCCCGGCGCGTCGAGCAGTTCGAATACGCGGGAGGCGGATACGCGCGCGGTCTCCAGATTAGAGAGCTGGTTGACGATGCCGACGATCGGCTGGAACATCCGGTTCATGTAGTCGATGAACGCGTACAGCACGCCGACCGTGACCGCGCTGCTGAGCGATCCGCCCCAGAACATCCAGAGGACGGCCAGGAAGATCAAATTGCGTACGACGTTCACGAGATTGTGGGAAGTAATCGAGTTCAGGCTGACCAGTTTCGTCTGGTGATTGAAGTAGTCCTCATTGAGCTCGTCGAATTCCTTGGCGATCTTTTTCTGCCTGCCGAACGCCTGGATGATCGTCATCCCTTGGATGGACTCGTTGATCATCCCGTTGATATCGCTCAGCTTGGCGCGGATCACGTTGTTCAGCTTGCCCGCGTACTTGCGGTACAGGACGATCCAGATCGCCAGCATCGGAATGAGCGGCAGGGCGACGAGCGCGAGGCTCGTATCGAGCAGGAACAGCGCTCCCAGGATCGCGGTCATGTAGACGATGCCGGAGAAAAAGTTCGCCAGCACTGCTACGAACAGCTCGCGGACGGCTTCGGTGTCGTTGGTGATCCGCGAGACGACTTTGCCTGCCGGCAGGTTGTCGAAGTACTGCACCGGCAGACGATGCGTATGCGCGAATACGTCCTCGCGCATCCGCTGCACGATACGGTTCGCCGACGTCTGCAGCAGCAGCTTCTGCCCGTAGGTGAACGCCGCGGCGAGCAGCAGCAGCCCGAAGTACGCGGCAGCCAGCTGCAGCAGCATCGGCACCTCCGGCTTGTAGAACTGGTACAGTTCGGCCTTGGTCAGCTTCGCGGCGGCATATTGCGCGCTGCGGCCGTCCTTGGCGGTCACGGTCATCGTGCCGTCCGCGACGGATCGGGCACCGTCGAACGCCAGGTCGCTATCGATCCAGTAGTAGCTGCGCTTCTCCTGAAGCACGCGCTTGGCCAGTGCCGGGCTGCGGTCCGCGTCGGCCGGCAGATGGTCGCTTCTCACATACCAGTTTCCCCGGTAGGAGACCGCGTCGCTTTGCTTGGCCTGGACTTGATACCACGTCTTCTCGATGCCCAGAATGTTCTGGTCGATCATCCGCTTGGCCAGCAACGGCCCGAGCAGCTCGGCGCATACCGCCAGCGCCAGCATCGCCAGCGCCCAGATAATCGTTTTCTTATACAGCAGTGCGTAGCGGAATAAACGCTTGCCTGTCATGTTTGGTCACCTTCATTTCTTTCTCTTCTCTTCGCTTCGTTAGAGACGGCCGGGACGGCCTACACGAATACGCCGCTTAACCCTCAACGATCGCTTCGAGCTGCTGCCGGTCGTACTGCTCCTTATACCAGCCGCCGTGCGCCAGCAGCTCCTCGTGCGTGCCCCGCTCTATGACGTAGCCTTCGTCCAGCACGAGGATGAGGTCCGCGTGCTGGACCGCGGACAGCCGGTGCGTCGCGATGAGCGTCGTCTTGCCGGCCCGCTCCGTGCGGATGCCTTCGATGATCTCGGCCTCCGTCCTCGCGTCGACGGCGGACAACGCGTCGTCCAGCATGAGGATCTCCGGATCGGCGATCATCGCCCGGGCGATGCTCACGCGCTGCTTCTGTCCGCCGGACAGCGCCACGCCCTTCTCGCCGACCAGCGTCTCGAGCCCGTCGGGCAGGAAGGCGATGTCCTTGGCGAACGAGGCCCGAACGAGCGCATGCTGCAGCTGTTCCGGCGTGGCCTCTTCTTGACCGAACAAGATGTTTTCGCGGATCGTGCGCGAAAACAGGATCGGGTTCTGAGGCACGTAGCCGACCCAGGAGAGCAGCCGGTCGATGCCGATGTCCTGGATCGGCACGCCCGAGATCGATACTTCCCCGCTGCCCGCGGGATACTCCCGCAGCAGCTGCTTCAGCAGCGTCGTCTTGCCGCTGCCGGTGCGCCCGACGATGCCGAGCGTCTGGCCGCGCTTGAGCTCGAAGCCGACGTCGATCAGATTGTCTACCGCCGAAGACGGATAGCGGAAGGTCACTGCCTTGAACGCGAGCGTATCCGGTGCCGAAACCTCGGCAAGCCGCTGCGGGTCTTGGACGTCCGGCACGTAGCCGAGCGTCTCGTTGACCCGGTCAAGCGAAGCGTTGCCGCGCTGCATGATGTTGATCAGCTCGCCGATGGCGAACATCGGCCAGATCAGCATCCCGAGGAAGATGTTGAACGAGACGAGCTCTCCGAGCGTGATCTCGCTCCGGAATACCAGATAACCGCCATAACAGACGCCGATAATATAGCTCAGTCCGATCAGAACCTTATTCGTCGGCTCGAACAGCGCGTCGATGCGGGCGACCGCGATATTGCGGTCCAGTACTTCGTTCGTTTTCGCGTGAAACCGCTCTTCATCCGCCCTTTCCTGTACGTAGGCGCGAATGACGCGAACGCCGGTCACCGATTCGAGCACCTGGTCGTTCAGCTCGCCGAACGAGTCCTGCGCCTTCATGAAGCGATCGTGGATCTTGCCGCCGAAGTGCTTCATCGCCAGCGCGATGAGCGGGAGGGGCAGCATGGCCGCGAGCGTGAGTTTCCAGCTGATCACGCCCGCCATCATAATCAGGATCGTGACCATGAAGATCGACGAGTCGATCAGCGTCAGAATGCCGAAGCCGGCCGTGTTCGAGATAGCCCACAGATCGTTCGTGGCGCGCGCCATCAGGTCGCCCGTCCGGTTGCGCTCGTAGAACGTCGGCGTCATTCGGAGCAGGTGACGGATCAGCTTCGTGCGAAGCAGCCGCTCCAGCATCATCGAGCCTCCGAACAGCTGGTACATCCACACGTAGTTGATGCAGTAGCCGACGATCGTCAGCCCAAGCCATAACATGACGATCTGGTAAAAATCGCCCTGCGACATCGTCCCCTGCTGGATGCCATCGATCGTGTTGCCGAGCAGTTTGGGAGGCACGATGTCGACGATGCCCGCGATGGCGAGCAGGACGACCGCGATCGTATACCTTTTCCAATGCGCTCTGAAAAACCACTTTAACTTGATAAGTACGCTAAGCATTTTTTTCCCTCTCTTCTGTTCCCGGTCGCATCCAAGCATGCAAAAAAGGCGCACCGCCCGTAAGCGATACGCCTATTCTATGCATCCGGCCCCGGGTTTCGAACATTCGTTCGATCCGGGAGGAATAAGAAAGGGCGCACGATTACGGATACGTAATCGCGCGCCCTTGGTATCCATCGTTGGACTAAACGGGCTTTAACGGATTACGTTCGCTTCCAAAGGCAGCTGGAACAATCATGAATGTACGCATCGAACGCAATCCTCCCTTCCAATTGTGAAATGTATTTGACACTTTGCCACTTTACCATCGGCCCACGGAAGCTGTCAATGGGGTATTCGGAAAATTATGGATCGCCCCGCCTGACCCAACGCTTGAAGGGCCGGGTTCAAAGGGTATAACTGAAGTATAGACACCGCGGGCTTGCTCGCGGATTTTAGCGAAAGGCGGCGCCCTGATGGGGTTTATACTCGTCTACATACTGATCGTGTTTCTGGTCGTCGAGATTTCCGCCATCCTTATGCGCGCGACGGGACTCGAGCATCCCATCGCGCGTTTTCAGGTCATCTCGCTCCTGACCGGCACCGGCTTCACGACCAAGGAGTCCGAGCTGATCCTGGGACACCCGGTGCGCAGAAGGATCGGCATCTTTTTGATTCTGTTCGGCGCTTTCTCTCTCGCCGTCATGATCTCCTGCGTCAGCGCCATCATCGCCCCCGATTTTCATTTGTACCCACTGTCGCTGGCGTCAGGCGCGCTTGTTCTCGTTTACCTCGCGCTCCGCATACCCGCGGTGACCAAGCAGCTGGAGAAGCGAATGAGCGGCGCCTTCCGTCAATCCTTCGCGATTCACGAGCTCGCGATTCAAGAGGTGCTATACTTGGAGAAGGAAGATGCCTTCATCGACATTCCGATCGACGAAGCGTCGCCCGCTATCGGCCGTAAGATCAGGGATCTGTGCGACCGGTTGCCGGACGTGAATATCCTCCTGATCAAGCGCGGCACCATCGCGATCCGCGACCGCCGCATGGAGACGCCGCTGGAGGCGGGAGACGTGCTGTATGTATACGGGAGCATGAGACAGATCAAGCGCTCGTTCAGCGCCGAGCTTGAAGCGAAGAAGGCCATGGAACGCGACGAAAGGCAGGCGGTCTCACCTCTATGAAAAACGAGCGCATGGGCGCGGTACAACCGTTTCATCGCGGAGATGCGGCGGATCAGCTGCTCCGGGACGCGAACTTTCAATTTTTGTTCCCCTTCTCCCTGACGACCGATTGCCATAAGGATGTGAAAAATACGCTGGAGCGGGAAGGCTTCGCTGCCTTTCGCCTGAGCGCGCTGGAGTTGGAAAATGCGTTTTACGGCCCGAAGCATCGCGTGTCGCACCGGGACATGGAGCGCTATTATCTCCCGTTCACGAACCATGTCCTGTTCCCGTCGGAAGACAACGAGGAAAGCTTTCAGCGCATGAGCAAAGCATTGGGCACGACGGCCGTCCTCCGAACGCGCTATTTCGATGCGCCGTTCGTCCTGCATGCCGTAGACGTCGTGCTTTGCCCGTTCGACACCGGCTTCATTACGCTTCGCGTCCAGCTACTCAAGGAGAATATGACCTTGACGGAGGCTATCGAATTCGCCGACCGTCTCCGCGCGCTCCAGGATGCCCACAGCGAGGACCGCGCAGCGAGCGTCGAGTACGAAGGCGAGTGCTACAACGAGGTCCAGGATTTCATTTTCAAAGCCATCGTGCCCCATATGGTCGAACATCTCGACCGCATGCCGATGGACGGCGCGTACTTCGAAGAATTGCCTTACCTGATCGACGAGCGTATGTACGTCATGGCCAGCTATGCCTTTCCTGAGCGTACGGACATCTCGCTCCTCGACCGCTATCGCGCTTCAAGGCTCGACGGCCTCGACGACAACGGCGAACCTTATATCAGCGCCTACTATATGCCATACATAGAGGATTACTGCCGGGATACCGGCCTCGAGCGATGGGCGCCATACGCCTACTATCAGACCGACGAGAGCTGCTTCTGCTGCCTGAACAGCCTGCCCGAGCGCAAAGCTGATGCCATCGTCAACAAAATGTACGGCGAATATTATTACGGCCTGCTGCTGAATCTTTTTCACCGCATCGTCCTGCTCAAGCTGTCGAACGCGTATTCCCGCGTGCAAATGGAGCGTGACTCGGAGAGGACGGAGCTGCTCATCCGCGACATCACCACATTTTCCGCCAAGTACAATTTTCTAGAGGTCGTCTCGCAGTCCCAGGGGAGAGAGATCTTCCTTCAGCTGCGCAAAATGTACGGCAACGACGAGCTGTTCGAGGACGTCAAGCAGACCCTCACCGATCTGTTCAAATATCAGGAAAACGCCAACTCGCGCCGCTCCAGCTACCTGCTGACCGTCCTCACCATTTACACCGTCATCAGCGGGATCTACGGCATGAACCAGGTCATCGAGGATCTGAAGAACCCAATCAAATGGAGCAAAATGTCCGGCTATTCGCCCTTCGAATGGATCGCGCTCGCCGTCACCTTCAGCGGCCTGCTCGTCGCGTTCCTCCTCACGGGCAACATCATGTGGAAGTGGGGCCGGGAGCTGCTCAAACGGTTCAAAAGCTGATCGTCGAGCCGCCGCTCACAAGCGCATATATGCCCGACGACTTCACGTCTTGCTATAGATGCGTAGGTGAGGCGGCGCGGGTCGGGGGCCCTATCCCGCTTCGCCCGTTTTAACGATATCCCCTTCGCTCAGGATGCGAACAATAGTATGTAACTCCAGCAAAAGTGGTTCTGCGGATCTTCGTGCCTACGGCTTTTCGCGCGCGCGCCATCCTCCACCCATACCCGCCGTTTCTTGGAAGATTGACGCGAATGCCTATGCTGCGAGGCGCTTAAGATGCGATTTTATGACGTGATTTTGCATGCCTGCTACCCCAATTAATCGGTTGGATGCCACCTCTCTTTCCAACCAAATCTCGATAAATAATCGTACGCGTCATGCCGCACAATCCGATCAATTCGATCATCGCATCGCTTCGGAACATACGGCGGAAACAAAACTCGTCAAGATACGCCTGCAAATGCTTCGGACCGATCCCTCCGAACGTCCGGGCCAGCCACCTGACGGCTTCGGTCCATATTGCATTCAATGCCGAACGTTCTCTCCGATTGCGGCGATCGAAGACCTTGATCTCGTGAGATCCGTCCTCCGCAAGGATTGCATGATTCTGCAAAAAGCGTTCCAATTCGCGCGAATCATCCGGGCTGCCGTAGGCGGATTCCATGCGTTTGATCTTCAAACGCGTCATCGTGCCGGACGACTCAACTACAGAGGCGCCGACGACCACTGGCTGCGCCCTATCCTCGGCCTCCGCGCCCCTGCTGCTAAAGTGACGGCTGTATTCGTATGCGTAAAATTCCCCAAGCAGCTGTAGCTGTCCTTGCAACGGGAGCTCCCGGTCCCATTGTTCGATGGCATAGCGAAGCTTGTGGTTCATCAACCACGCGGTCTTATAAGTGACCTGAATAAGCTCGGACAACAGCTTGGCGCTGATGCCGATCTGCATGAGGTACATCGCCTGAAACCACTTGCAGAGCGGCGTGCGCGTGCCTTCGAGTACAGTGCCTGCGGTGAGCGAAGTCTGGTGTCTGCAGGACATACATTCGAACAACGGGCGTCCCCTTGATGAAACGTTGTAATGGTGCGGATGCAAACAACGGGGACATCTGTACCCGTTCGGCCATTTCGCCATAAAGAGGGCGCCTTCGCAGTCTTCCTCGCTATAAACCGGCATCCCGTCTCCAATCGAATATCGACTTTTGACCATGGCCTTTACCTCACTTAACGAGAACATTTGTTCTTATTGTAGCAAATCATGGATTTCTTGGCTACTGTTTTTTTTCTGCCTTCCGCTGCGGGTACCGAGCCTCGCGAAGCGAGAGCGTCTCCTGATCGAAGGGGATATCGTTAAAACGTATTGGGCAAGCCATCGCACCTGACTGAAGGGGGTACCGTTAAAACATATCGCATAAGCCATCGTTCCTGACTGAAGGGGATACCGTTAAAACGCGCCGGAGAGTTACCTAACCTTTGGAGAACCGGGCGGACACGGAGCGGACAGCAGCAGGTGACATAAAAAAAGAGAACGCCGAAACGCCCCCTAAGGAGCGTCTTGCGTTCTCTAAACTACGGAGCTTCGGCGGCCTCGTTCAGACGACGAGAAAGTGTACCGGCTCCTTGCAATATTCGCAGTGCTGCGGCGGATCCCAGGCGGAGAACTTGGTCTCCTGCAAATTGACGAGATCGGGCGCATCCTCGTATTCGTCGACGAAGGTGTCGATCGCAAGCTCCACGTGTTCTTTACATACGCAATACATGATGAGATGTCCTTCCTCTTGCAGAAGATCGGCTCATGTGGTTAGCCGTCGTTCTCGGTCTTCTCGACGAGCTTCACGCTGAGCTCGCCCTTCTTCCCGTCACGATAGTAGGTGATATCTAGCGTATCCCCGATCTTGGTCTTCGTATACAAGAACTTGCGCAAATCGAGGGTGCTGCTAATCAGCTGACCGTCGAGCGCTACGATGATATCGTTAAAGGCAAGACCCGCCGCCTTAGCCGGCCCGACGGCTTCGAGGACGACTACGCCTTCCGTCACGCCGTCCGGCACGACGAGCTCCTCGCCCGCCGGAACATCGTCGTCGTCGCCGTTCGAGTCGGGCGAAGCTTCGGCATCGTCGGATGGCGCTTCGTCCCCCGAGTTGGCGCTATTGTCCAGATAGATGGACAGATCCATCGAGTAGACGCCCAGATACGGACGCAGGATTTTGCCGTGCTTCATCAATTGGTCGACGATCGGCATGGCGTCGTCGATTGGGATCGAAAATCCGATGCCTTCAACGCTCGTATCCGCGACCTTCATGCTGTTGATGCCCACGACTTGACCGTTCAGGTTGACTAGCGCGCCGCCGCTATTGCCCGGATTGATCGGCGCCGAGATCTGGATGACTTCTTCCTCCCAATCGTAGACGCCATCCTGGTTAAGGGAGATCGGCACCGTCGTCTTCAGATTGGAAACGATGCCGTTAGAGAGCGAGTCGCTGAACCCCAGCGGATTGCCGACCGCGATGACAGTCTCGCCCTTGCGCAGCTTGCCCGAATCTCCGATATCGGCAACTTGATTGATTCCCTTGTCGTCCGTCTCAAGAACGGCTAGATCAGTAATCGTATCCTTGCCCACGACGGTCGCCGTCTTCTTGGTGCCATTCGACAGGACGACCTGAAGCTTCACGCTATCTGCGATGACGTGTGCGTTCGTGATGATATAGGCCTTCCCTTTTTGCTTCAGGAAGATGACGCCGGAGCCTAGGCTGGTGCCTTCTTGAATCGCCGCCTCGTTATTGGCGGATCCGCCCTGCGTCTGATTGATGACGCTCACGACGACGGGGCCGACCTTGGCGGCGGCAGAGATGATCCGCTCGTTCGTGTCATAACCGCCGGTGACGCTGGAAGATAGAGCCGGCGTCGCGGCGCCGCTTTTCGGACGGTCGACGGTCAAATAAAAAAAGGGATGCAACCAGCACGGAGCTGGCCAGCGAAGAGACGAGCGCTATTTTCAAAGCGGAGTTCTGGCGGCCCCAACGGCTCGGCCGGTTCCAGGAGCCGGACGGCTCCCGGCTGCTCCGCTTTACTTTGGTAGAGTAAAAATCGTCTTTGAAAAAGCCCATGAGACGCCTCCCTCGCTGACCGAATAAAAGCCAAGAAAAATGGAATGTACGGCGAGCGATTTGACTAAAATAGTAATAGATTCACAGATCCATAGCAAGCAAGCCGACGACAAATCCCATTGGTAATGCAAGGAGGACAAGCGCGTGAAACCCACGTCTCCCCATTGGTCGTTCGTAGACTTCGCGGCGCAGCTCGCCGATCTGAAGGACGACCGCTATCGCCAGCTGCTGGCGCTTACCACGCTGATCGAAGTGCTGGTCGATAAAGGCATCGTCACCGCAGAGGAGCTGCGCCTGAAGTCGGAAGAGATGGAAGAAGAGCTGGAGCGCCATCTACTCTGATGGACTTATGCCTTCACCAGATCCCAAGCCGTAGGCCGGTCCGCATACGTATCGCATAAGGCGAACTCATGCTTCTGGTAGAAAACGCCGTTATCTTCTAATACGGTATTCACCGTAAGCTTCGCTAAATCCATCAAATTGTGCTCCTGGCTCAAATGAGCGAGGTACACGCGTTTGGTGCGGCCTTCGGAAACGAGCCGGCATAGCGTATCGCCGGCCGCTTCGTTCGACAGATGGCCCATGTCGCCGAGGATGCGGCGCTTGATATTCCAAGGATATCGGCCCATCCGCAGCATGTTGATATCGTGGTTGGCCTCCAGCACGAGTACGTCCGACTCCAGCAGCTGACTCATGACCTTGTCGCTGACATAGCCCAGATCGGTGGCCAGCGTCAGCTTCGCGCCGTCGGACCGGAAGCAATAGCCCACCGGCTCCTCCGCGTCGTGCGAGATGGCGTACGATTCGATTCGCAGGTCGAACAGCTCCATCACGCCGCCGGTCGGCAGCACCTTGCGCTGTTCGTCCGGCAGCTCGCCGACATGCTTGTTCATAGCGCCCCACGTCTTCTCGTTCGCGTAGACGGGGAGGCCGTATTTGCGGGCAAAAGCGCCCAGTCCTTTAATATGGTCAGAATGCTCGTGCGTCACGAAGATGGCGTCCAGCTCGCTGCCCGACACCTCGCGCTCCTGCATGAGCGATTCGATTTTTTTGCCGCTTAGACCGGCATCGATGAGTACCGTCGCCGCGCTTGAGGACACGACGGTCGCGTTGCCCGTCGATCCGCTGGACAGCACCGTGAAGCGAAGTCCCATAAGCTTAGTTTCCCTTCTCTCTTCTCTCCGGCAAGGCTATATGTCTCTCTAAGGATCTTTATAGTCGCGCACTCTATTTTATTCTATCAGATTCGAGCCCTTCAGCGTTAATTACTTCAAGTCGCGCTTGCGAATCTTACGGTTCAGACAGCGGTTCGAGCGAAGTTTCTTTGTCCGTGGAAACTTCGCCGCTGGCCGCGTTGACGTAGAACACGCCTCCGTCTTCAAGCAGGATACGCCAGGACGGCGCAGCCACCTGCGTATCGGAGTTGAAGATGCCTTGCCCGTGGTAGCCGAGCTGCACTTCCTTGACGGCGGCGCCTGCCGGCAAATATTTTTTGAGGATCAGGCTCGTGAGCGCCTGGGTCGCCGGCAGCACTTTCTGGTCCGGCCCGCCCTCGGACGGCAGCGTCTCGATCAGGTCCTGTCTGTATCCCTGAATTTTCTGCTCGCTGTAATAGAGGATCAGCTTCGCGTCGAATAGAGGCAAGCCCTCCACCGTGCGATTGAACGCGTACTCGCCTTCTCCGGCGCTGCCGTAATAATCGAATTGATATCTCGTCAGATCGGGAATGACGTCCCCCAACGCCTGCTGAAGCTCTTTGTTGTTGAACACGATACGCGTCTCCCGGGGCGGTTCGATCGCGATTCGCCTGTCGCCTGCGGTACCTGCGGGCACCTGCTGCTTGTACGTAATATCGCGCAGACTTGGGGTGTCCGTCGGAATCTTGGCCTCGATACGGATGTTCTTCTCCTGCATGATCTGCCTGGCCTCGGCGGGCAAGGAGGTCCAGTCGACCGTCGAGTCGATTCTCTCCCGCCATTCGAGCCACAGCTGATAACCGAGCACGATGTTCAGCGCAAAAAAAAGCGACGATGAGCACCGTCTTCGCTCTTCCCCAGTCCACCTTCGCTCCCCCCCTTCCTCGGAAAATTTCTTTTGCCGCTCTGATCAGCTGGCAAAGCGAACTTCGCCGCTTGACGTGCGTATCGCCCATACCGGCTCCAACACCAGCTTGTCCTGCGCCAAAGTCGTGCGGTAAGCCGGGAATAGTGACTCGACCTGCTGCCCGCCTGCCGCTTGGCGGATCTTAACCAGCAGTTGGTTGCCCGAAATCAGGCTGTACGGCTGCGCCTTTCCGACCTTGTCCCCCAGTACGAGCAGGGACCGTTCATAAGAGCTGACGACGCCCTGCTGCACGGCGAGCTGCATGTAGCCGAACCTGAACTCGCCTTCGGAGAGAAGCGGCACGTCGCCGTAATATTGTTGGAAGCGGATCGATGGATCCGCGTCGTTCGACTCGTCCGAGCCCGGCGCCTGCGTCAAGCGAAACGCGCCGTTCCAGCCGCCGTGTTGATTGACGAACTGGACGGCCGACGTGATGTTCTCGGCGGGATCGTCTCGCCCTTCGGCCCGTGCGACGGGATCCTTGTAGGACAACCAGCCGCCTCCCTGCTCGATCTTGAGCCCTCGCTTCGTGTCCCTATAGATCTGCGCGCCGTCCTGACTGTCCTGGATCATGCGCGTCGTCGTCGGGTCGTTGAACAGATTGCGCTGCATCTGATCGGCCGTATATTTGGTGAAGCTCACCGCGACACGGCTCAGCGCCAGCGATTGGTCCGGCACGTAGACGCCGTTGGCCCAGTAACTGAAAGGCTTCCAATACTGGCCGAAGCCGACGCTCTGTTCGACGTCCTGGGCGGTCAGATCTACTTGAGCCGCCTCGTACACCTGGGTGCCGTCGGCGTCCAGAAAGAAGCTGCGTACAACACCGCTGTCCGGACGGGCGAAGATCCAGATCCGGTCGACCGCGCCTTCGGCGAGGAGCGCTTCGCCGTCGATGCCTTTGAACGCGCGCTGGAGCATCGAGAAGGGAATATCGCGCCCGAAGCGGATCTCGATGCCCTCGTCCTGTTTGCGCACCTGTTCCCAGTCGATCGCGCTCGCCTCGGCTCGCTGGAAGCCTTTGAACTCGCGGCTTGACAGCTTATCCAGCACCATCCCGTAAAAAGTGTCTTGCGGGTAAAAGACGGTATGCTTGTCCTGTCCCATATGAATAACGAGCGATTCCGGGAAAATCAAGTTCTCGACCTTCTCTTCAGGTCCCAGCTCTTCGGTCTTGACATAGTCCTGTTCGGTCTTCACCTGCGTCTCCAGGTTCGGCATGCTGTAGGCCAGGAAATAGCTCTGTACGAGACTGAGGACGACGAGCAGCGCGAGCGCGACGGATTTAACTTTATCGATCAAGCGTACTCACTTCCTTCCTGCACCATCGGGAGCGTGACCGTCACGGTCGTGCCGACCCCCGGCTCGGAATCAAGGAGAATGCTGCCGCCGTTGGCACGGACGATTTCCCGGGCAATCGACAGGCCGAGCCCGGTTCCGCCCATATTGCGCGAGCGCGCCTTGTCCACGCGGTAAAAGCGGTCGAAAATATGCGCCAGATCCTTCTTCGGGATCCCGATGCCCGTGTCGCGCACGGAAATGGAGAGCTGACCCGACTCGGTCGGTCCCGCCGACAGACGCACCGAGCCGCCGTCGAGGGTATACTTGATCGCGTTGGACACGATGTTATCGAGCACCTGGTCGATGCCGTCGCGATCGATCCATACTTTGGCCAGGTTCGGATCGACCTCGACCTTGACCGTGATCGCCTTCTGCCGCAGCTGCAGCGAAAAGCGGTCGACGACGTCCTCCATCATCTCGCCGACGTCGGTCATCTGGCGCCGAAGCTGCGCCTGCTTGGAGTCGAAGCGCGACAGATGGAGCAAGTCGTTGACGAGCCGAATCATTCGCTCCGTCTCGCTGCGGATGACGCCGACGAAGCGCTCCGCGAGGGGCGGCTCGGCGAGCGCGCCGTCGTCGAGCGCCTCGGTGTAGCTTTTGATCGTCGTAAGCGGCGTGCGCAGCTCGTGCGAGACGTTCGCGACGAACTCGCGACGCGAGTTGTCAAGCTTCTCGGCCTCGGTGACGTCGTGAAGCACGGCGATGACGCCGACCACGCCCTTGTCTCTGCGGCGGATTGGGGTGAGCGACGCGCGAAATACAAGCTCTTCCTCGCGGACGGCCTGCATCCGGGAGATGAGGCGCGTCGACTCCTTGCCCTCGAGCGTGCCGGCAATAGCGGCCTTGTCGATGGCAAGGCACTCGGACAGCGTCATCCCTTCGATCGTCTCCTGCTCGAGCATCGCCCGGGCGCGGCGATTGGCGACGATGACCCGACCGATCTCGTCGGTGGCGAGCACGCCGTCGTTCATGTTGGAGAGAATGGACGATAGCTTCTCGTTTTCCTCCTCGTTAATTGAAAGCGCCTCGCTGAGCCGCTCGGTCATCTCGTTAAACGCGGCGCTGAGCTGTCCGATCTCGTCGTTGCCTAGGATCGGCACCCGCTCGTCGAAGCGGCCTTCGGCTACGGCGGCGACCTGGAGCGTGAGCGCCTTGATCGGAGACGTAATCGTGCCCGACAACAAGATGCCGAGCACCGCCGTCAAGCCTAGCGCAAGCAGCATGCCCGAGACGAAGATACGGTTGATCCGCTCCACTGTATTGTACAGATCGGACATGGAAGCTACGACGTAGACGGCGCCGATCACCCTGTCGCCGCTGAGGATCGGCTTGGCGATGACCTTTTTTGCGGATATGATCCTCGTCGATCAGCTCGCCGGTGTTGTCGCTGATGCCCTGAAGCGAGCGGCTCACGAGGAGCGACGTGTTTTTGCGTCCGATGTAGCTCTGGTGCGACTCTAGCGATGTCGAGAGTACGCGTCCGCTAGCGTCGAGCACCTGCGTCTCCGTGCCGCTCTGGCTAAAGAGCGTGCCGACCAACTGCTTGAGCGACTCGATCGCTTCCTCGGACCGGTTGCCCTCGCCGTCCTGCTTGGCAAATTCGCCCGTGCCGAGCATGACCGACAGCAACTGCGCCTGGTTGTTGATCTGAGACGTGAAGCTGTCGATAAGCGACTTCTTCATGGTGCTGATAAAGTAAACGCCGATCAGTTGCACCGCGATGAGAATGAGCAGGAGCACCATCATGATCAGCTTCGCCTGAATCGTGCGCAGCGGCGCGAACAGCTTCATCCCCCCGTACCCGCCCGCCATCTTCGGACTGCGCATCAGATAGCCGAGGCCTCTGCGGGTCATGATCAGCTCAGGCTTGCTCGGATCGTCCTCGAGCTTCTCTCTGAGCCGCCGGATCGTCACGTCCACCGTCCGCACGTCGCCGAAGTACTCGAAGCCCCAGACGGCCTGCAGCAGATGCTCTCGCGTCATGACCTTTCCGCTGTTGCGCGCCAAATAATGCACGAGCTCGAACTCGCGATGCGTCAGATCCAACGGCTGGCCGTTCTTGTATACGACGTACATATCCGTATCGATAAAAAGATTGAACAGCTTGAGGCCCTGCCGCTCCGGCTCCGTCTCCTGCTCGGCTCCCCCCGCGGGGCTCGTCCAGCTTGCGCTGGCGGCGCAGATGCGCCTTGACGCGCGCGAGCAGCTCCCGCGTGCCGAACGGCTTGGTGACGTAGTCGTCCGCGCCCAGCTCGAGGCCCAGCACCTTGTCCAGCTCGGTATCCTTGGCCGTCAGCATGATGATCGGCGTTGACAGCCGGCTGCGAACCTCGCGGCAGACGTCCATCCCGTCCTTGACCGGCAGCATGAGATCGAGGAGGATCAGGTCCGGATCGTGCTCGAAAGCGAGTTGCACGGCCTCCCCGCCGTCGAAGGCGCAGATGACCTCGTAGCCCTCTTTTTCCAGGTTGAACTTCAATATATCGGCGATCGGCCGCTCGTCGTCCACGACCAGAATTTTGCCCGGCATGCGCTGGCCTCCGTATCCCTATCCCGCTTCCTCGGAACTTTATCGTCCGGCGGCTATGATTAGCCTTATTTTAACATACCCTAGGTTTCTGCCCAACAGAGAACGCCCTCCGAAAGCGCGTTTCGAAGGGCGTTTGCATGGGTAAATGTTTACAAATAATCCGCAGGGTTCTTCAGCTTGCCGTTCAAGTAGACTTCGAAGTGCAGATGCGTGCCGAAGGAATGGCCCGTATTGCCCATCACGCCGATGGCTTCGCCCTGCTCGACGACTTGCCCGGCCTTGACGTTAATCTTGCTCAGATGACCGTACAGCGTCTTATAACCGTTGTTATGATTGATAATGATGGCGTTGCCGTAACCGCTCATGCTGTCGTCTGCGAGTTCGACGACGCCGTTGTCGGCGGCCTTCACGCTGCTGGAGCCGACCATGTCGAAGCCTTTGTGCAGCCTTCCCCATCGCTTGCCGTAGTAGCTCGTGATCCTGTGGCCCGCTACCGGCCAGATGAAGTTGCCCGAACCTTCGCTCGGCGTCACCTTCGTGCCCTTCAGCACGACGGTCGAGAGGGCCGGCGTCACCACCTTGGTCGACACCTGCTCTTCTTCGATGACGAGTCCGTTGCGCTGCAGCAGCTTGTAGGTGACGATTCGCTTGCCGGCGGACCCGGGTCTGACGATCTTCGATACGCCCGCCTTGAGCTCGTCCGTCTGGCGAATCTCTAGGGGCGCGTCGATCGTCTCCGTCTGCATCACCGTTTCTTCCGAACGGACGTTCAGGAGCGGCTCCTGGACGGTCAGGTTCAGCCGGTCGCCGATCTTGATTTTGTCTTCTTCGATCCACGGATTGTTCTGATAAATGAGATCTTCGGACACTTGCTGCTCGTCCGCGATGCAGCCGATGCAATCGCCGGCCTTCACCGTATAGACGCGCTGCACGGTATGTCCCGCGATCAGCCGCTTGACGAGCGCTTCGTCGTCCTCGATCTGGCTGGCATCGATCTCGGCCGGCTCCGCGATCGCCACCGTCTCCTCGAAGGTCGCGCTGTCGTCGGCCGCTGGCGCCGCCTTGCCCGACGCGGCGGCTTGTCCGCTGCCTGCTGCCGGGAGCTCGTCTCCCGACGCCGAAGCTTGCGCGCTGAAGGACAGCGACCGGACTTCCTTCGCGGCAGGCTTCTTCGCGCTTTTCGCGGTCGCTGCTGCAGGCGCCGGCGCATAGTGCGCCTTGATCTGCTCCAGCACGCGCTCCGCCGTCTCCTTGTCCCGTACGACCGCGATCGCCTTGCCGTCGACCATCAGCTTGACGCCGGTCGGGTGCGTCTTCAGCGCATCGCCGACTTGGGCCGCCACGGCCGCGTCGTCCAGCTTTTTGCCGTAGGCCTCGGCATCCTTATATACGATCTGCCCTTCATCGAGCTCGTACAAGATATCGCTGCCCGCCTGGGCCAGCTGGGCCGCCTTGGCGGCGACGCTGCGCTCGATGACGCTTCGGTCGCCGACGTCCCCGACATGCTCGCCGCCGATCCATACTTCCGAATAAGATAACGTATGGGCCTCGATATGCTGCTTGACCAGTACCGTGCCTCCGCCTGCCGCGACGACCGCCGCGCATACGACGATCGCGGTCTTGCGTCCCGCCCGGCGCTTGACCCAGACGGCCGCTCCCTTGACGGCTCCCGCAATTCGCTTGCTTCTGCTGCCGTTATTCATAGATAACTCCTTGATCGCTATGTAAGATTAATTGCCGCTTACAAAAAGCGACATCTTCCACACTGTAGCATAGCGTCTATCGGGCTATCAATGAAACGGGGCTTAGAATTCTCTCATCAAAAATAGACTACTGTGCCTGCGGCACCTTCAGCGCCTCCATCATCGTCGCATACTCTTCGTCGCTCAAAATAGGCTTCAGCAGCGCCTCCACTTGGGGCACCTCCTCGTCGGTCAAGCCGTTGCGAATCAGCCCTGTCAGCTGGGCCAGCTGATCGCTCGTCAGCTTGCTGACCACGATGGAATAAATCTGCTGCTTCTCTTCGTCCGTAAGCCCGGAGACCGCAGACGAGCCGTTTTCCGCGTTCCATACGGGGACCGCCCCGTCGCCCTGCAGGCTGTCCTCGCCCGTATCGCCCTGCGAACCTGCCGCTTGCCCGTTCGTCACCGATCCGCTCGGCTCCGGTCCCGGCTCCGGCGATGGCACGCTCTCCGCATCGCTGGCTGGCGTAGCTGCAGTTCCACCGCTCCCGGCTGCCGCATGCGTATCGGGTGAGGGTGAAGCTGACGCGCCCTTCTCATCCTTCCCCGCTTCCGCTTCGGCATCAGGTGACTTCGGCGCCTCCGGCGTTCCGACTGCCTGCTCGTCAGCGTCGCTTCCTGTTGAATCCTTTTTTTCCTCTTGCGCCGCGTTCTTCTCGCCATCCGCTCCCCACAGCTTGCCCCATACGCCGCTCATCGCAAATGGCTGCTCATCCAGCGTAATGCCGTAATCTGCCAGTGCCGTCTGCACGTAACTCGTCACGATATAGCCCGTCGTCCAGATGCTTAAGAAGCTGACGAGCAGCGCCGCTCCGATTAATTGCCCCGCCCAGCCGATCCACTTCCACATGATGCGCCCTCCTACTCTATGAAGTTTCATAGCATCAGTATGGGCAATCGGCAGGAACGGCATTCCGCCCCAGGCAAATAATAATGGCTGTGCGCAGCGTTTTAACGGTATCCCCTTCGGTCAGGAACGGTCGTTGTGCAGCGTTTGATCCATATCCCCTCCAGTCAGGAACACACCCTGCTTAGCGGTTTGTCGTTATCCCTTTCGATCAGGAACTCAGGCGACTCGTTCAGGCGGCTAATCCACAGATCACTGGAGGCCGGCATATGCAAAATCCCCCTCCATCAGCAACGGAGACCCGTTCCCTGACCGAAGGGGATATCCTTCAAAAGGCGCAAAATCGACTCAATAGCCACCGCGCGCGCCAGACTAGTATTTGAATCGCATAAGCAGCAGCTTGCGAATGCCGATGGTGCTCAGCACGCAGCCCAGCACGAAGCCGATATCGTAACCGAGCCGCTCGCCGGCGTTAAGCCTGAACAGTTCTGTGCCGAGTAAACCCGCCACCATGGAAACGCAGAGGACGAAGCCGAATCGCAGGACTATCTCCCCTCTTTTGAAAATCATCAGTTTGCCGTTGTTCTCCGTCAGGTTGCGGCTGTAGGCGAAAAGGCCCCCTGCAAAGCTGACGATCGTGATTGCCAGCAGAGACAGCGCATTCGTCCACGTAATATCCGGGTACTGCGCGGACGCATAATTGAAAAAATTGAACCATGCCCGGAGCATATCTCCCCACATGACCGGCGAGTAGGAATCGTACCCGCCCTGCCTGGGCATGTAGATGCCATGCGCCTGCAGCGAAAAGTCGAGCAGCTCGACGAACACGATCGGGAGCGCGACCAACACCCAGGTGAGGATCGTCTGGGAGGCGACGCTGCCTGTTAACGCCCCGATGAGGAGTGCGCAGGAGTAACCAGCCAGCACAACAAGCAACGAATAGCCAAATTGAAAGACGAAATAGTCGACGCGCAAATAGTTCGATGCGGACGAGATGGCCACCACGAAGGCGTCAATCACCGTGTTCAGCAGAAGCGAGCCTCCGAACAACGAAGCGCCAAGCAGCCACTTGGCCAAAAAAGATCTGTCCGCGCGTATACGGCAGCGAGAATAACAGCTCCTGCGAGCCATTGCGCCGCTCCACGCCGAGCTGGACGAGCGCCAGCACGAAGGCCGCCAGCAGCAGCCAATACCGTCCTGCAACTTCGTGTATGCCATTTTCATAGATTCTATGGATTGGATTGCCCGCGGTACTGAACATATAGTCTTTCACAGACTCCCGCGTCCAGCCGCTCCATAACCATCGGTTCATTCGCGGCAATCCCAGCGTGAGGAAGTGCACGATCGGCACCGCAAAAATAAACAGCCGCGCTTGCGCATATTCTCTGCCGAGAAGCGGACGCATTCTCTTCAGCCAGGCAATGGCATTATCCCTCATCCGACTCACCTCCAAGCTTCCACACGTACAGATCCTCCAAACGGACGGGCAGTGGCTCCATGAGCAGCGGCATCATCGCCTCCAGCTCGGCGACGGCGACACTGCCGGGAGCGCCGTTCAACAGCAGCGTATACACGCGGCCGATATGATCGAGCACTCGCACGTCGGGGGAGGACAGCCACGCTTCGGGCACTTCGCCCTGAAAGACGACCTGCAGCTTCGTAACGATGCCCTCGGCGGCACCTTCCGAGTCATGCGTCTCCACGCTGCCCGATCTCATCAGCAGGATCGTATCGGTCATCCGCTCCAGCTCCTCCAGCAGATGCGACGAGACGATGAGCGACATGCCGTCCGCTGCCGCTTCCATCAGCAAGGTGAGCACCTGCTTTTTGGCGATCGGATCGATGCCGTTGGTCGGCTCGTCCAGCAGCACGAGCTTCGCGCGCGTAGACAAGCCCAGCGCCGTGCTGAACATCATCCGCATGCCTTTGGAGAAGCGGCGGATGTTGCGGTCGAGCGGCAGACCAAACCGATTCATCGTATCTTTAAAGTAGGCAGGATCGAATCGCGGATAGATCTGACTGAACATATACGCGGCCCCCCATCCCGTATACCCGTACCAAGCTTCCGGCGTGTCCGGAATGAACACCAGCTCGCGCTTGACCTCCGGCTCCTGGTGGACGGATCTGCCTTCGAACAGCACCTCTCCGCCGTCGGGGTCGAGGATGCCGGACATCACCTTGAGAAGCGTGGTTTTGCCGGCGCCGTTGCGCCCGATCAAACCGGCTACCCGGCCCTCTCCGAGCTCGAAGCTTACGTTTGTCAGCACCGATTTGCCGTCAATCTTCTTGCGTAGATGGCTCGCCTCAAGCATCTCGATCCCTCCCGTACTCTTGCATTTCTTCCGTCAGCCATGCCTGGAGACGGTCGCTTCCGATGCCCAGATGATGGGCCTCGACCGCGATGCGTCGCAGCTCGGCGCGCAGACGCAGCAGCCGCTCCCGCTCCATGCCGGGCTCCTCCGCGGCCTTCGTCACGAATGCGCCTTTGCCCCGCAGCGACACGATGACTCCTTGGCGTTCGAGCTCTTGGTACGACTTGGCCACCGTATTGTGGTTGACGAGCAGCGTCGCCGACAGCTCTCGTACCGAGGGGATCCGATCGCCCTCCGCCAGACCTCCCTTCGCGATCAGCGCTTTGAAGCTCTGCACGATCTGCTCGTAGATCGGCGTCGGACTCCTCTCATCGATTCGTATCATAAGGCAAAAGGGTCAGCTCCTTTTATGTGTACCACTTCAACTAGTACACATTATACAATTTCAGGCATTCCCATGCAAACCATTTTTCGGAAATAAAAAAAGCTCCCCCGCCGATCCGCGAGGGGAGGGCAAGAGAGCTTGAGATAATCTAAGGTCTATGGGTAGCTATGCTTTCGATTAAGCGTAGATCTCCGTAACTTGGTTCGTCTGCTCGCGATTGCGGCCGACGGAGAAGATCGCGATCGGGATGCCGGTCAGCTCGGAGACGCGCTGCACGTAGCGGCGGGTGTTCTCCGGCAGATCCTCGAGCGTCTTGGCGCCGGTAATGTCTTCGCTCCAGCCCGGGAGCTCCTCGTAGACGGCTTCGCACTCGGCGAGCATCTTGAGGTTGGCCGGGTAGTGCTCGATCAGCTGGCCGCGATAGTTGTAGGCGGTGCAGATCTTCACCGTCTCGAGGCCGCTAAGAACGTCGAGCGAGTTCAGCGACAGGCCGGTGATGCCGCTCACGCGGCGGGCGTGACGGACGACGACGCTGTCGAACCAGCCGACGCGGCGCGGACGGCCCGTGACGGTGCCGTACTCGTGGCCTTTGTCGCGGATCCACTGGCCGAGATCGTCATGCAGCTCGGTCGGGAACGGACCGTCGCCGACGCGCGTCGTGTAGGCCTTGGCTACGCCGATGACTTGCTGAATCTTGGAAGGGCCGACGCCCGAGCCGATGCATACGCCGCCTGCGGACGGATTGGAGCTCGTCACGAACGGATACGTGCCTTGGTCGATATCGAGCATGACGCCCTGGGCGCCCTCGAACAACACCTTCTGGCCGGCGTCGATCGCGTCGTTCAGCACGACGGACGTGTCGGTCACGAGCGGGCGCAGCACCTCGGCGAGCTCGAGGTAATCGGCGATGATCTGCTCGGCGTCCAGCTTGTCGCCGCCGTACATTTGCTCGATGACTTGATTCTTCTCCGCTACGAGACGGCGCGTCTTGAGCGTGAACTCTTCGGCATCCATCAGGTCGGCGATGCGAATGCCGTTGCGCGCGGCCTTGTCCATGTAGCAAGGCCCGATGCCCTTGCGCGTCGTGCCGATCTTGTTGTCGGCCTTGCGGTCCTCTTCGAGCGCGTCGAGCACGAGGTGGTACGGCATGATGACGTGCGCACGGTCGCTGATGCGCAGATTGTCCGTGCTGAAGCCGTTGTCGCGAATATATTGGAGTTCTTCCACCAACGCGGCCGGATTGATAACCATGCCGTTGCCGATGACGCATACTTTGTTTTCGTTAAAAATGCCGGAAGGAATCATCGTCAGCTTATACTTTTTGTTTTGAATGAGGATCGTATGTCCGGCATTGTTGCCCCCCTGATAGCGGGCGACGACGTCTGCCTTTTCCGCCAGGAAGTCCGTGATCTTGCCTTTGCCTTCGTCTCCCCACTGCGTTCCTACAACAACTACTGTAGACAATGCAATCCCTCCATCCGGCGTATCGGCGCTTGGCCAGCCGGCATGATTAGTGCCGCCCGCACGGATGCGAGGATGCCGAGGGCGCCGACTTCGAGCGCACGCGACAACGCACCGGGAAGAGTCCTCTCCCCCGATGGACGGCAAATGGCCGCTATCGCGGCATTGTCTGAGTTTAGCAAGCTAAAGCGTTCAAGTCAAATAAAAAAACCGAACGATCCGGATGGGGCACCCGTGATCGTTCGGAAATGTTCGGATTTTCGCCATCAGGAAGCGCTGCCGACCATCGCTTCCCCGTGCGCCCGGTCCAGACTGACGAACTTGTTGAAGTTCTTCAGGAAGACGAGCTCTACGGTGCCGACGGGCCCGTTACGCTGCTTGGCGATGATGATTTCGATGATGTTCTTTTTCTCGGTATCGTGGTTGTAGTAGTCGTCCCGGTACAAGAACGCGACGATGTCGGCGTCCTGCTCGATCGATCCCGATTCCCGAAGGTCGGACATCATCGGACGCTTGTCCTGCCGCTGCTCGACCCCCCCGCGACAGCTGCGACAGCGCGATGACCGGCACTTCGAGTTCACGGGCGATCTGCTTGAGCGTACGCGAGATCTCGGAGACTTCCTGCTGCCGGTTCTCCCCGGCTTTGCCGCGGCCCTGGATGAGCTGCAGGTAGTCGATCAGGATCATGCCGAGCCCTTTTTCCTTCTTGAGACGGCGGCATTTGGCCCGAAGCTCCGCTACAGTAATGCCCGGCGTATCGTCGATATATACTTGCGCCTCGGACAGCGAGCCGATTGCCATCGAGAGCTTTTCCCAGTCGTCGCCTTCGAGGAAGCCGGTTCGCATGCGCCCGGCGTCCACGTTAGACTCCGCGCAGATCATCCGCTGGACGAGCTGCGCGGCCGACATCTCGAGACTGAAGATCGCGACCGTCTCCTGCGCGCGCACCGCCACGTTCTGGGCGATGTTGAGCGCGAAGGCAGTCTTGCCGACCGAAGGACGGGCGGCGACGATGATCAGGTCATTGCGCTGGAAGCCGGACGTCATCTTGTCCAAGTCGATGAATCCGCTCGGGATGCCCGTGGTGCCGCCCTTGTGGTTGAATAGGAACTCGACTCGTTCGAACACGTCCATGAGTACGTCGCGGATGCTGATGAAGCCGTGCGCCGCGCGGCGGTTGGATAGCTCCATGATGCGCGCCTCGGCGTCGTTCAGCAGCGCGCCGACGTCGTCCTCGGAGGCGTAGCCGCTGGAGACGATCTGCGTCGCCGTGCGGATGAGCCGGCGCAGCATCGCCTTCTCCTCGACGATCTGCGCGTAGTAGTCCACGTTGGCTGCCGTCGGTACGGCGCTCGCCAGCTTAGCGAGATACGAGACGCTGCCGACTTCCTCCAATTGGCCGCGGTCGCGCAGCGTCGCGGTGATCGTGATGAGGTCCATCGGCTGGTTGTCCTCGTTCAGGTCGACCATCGCCTCGAAAATCCGTTGATGCGCGACGCTGTAGAAGTCCTCGGTGTTCAGCCGCTCCATCGCCGTGATAAGCGCTTCGGACTCGAGCAAGATCGCGCCGAGTACCGCCTGCTCCGCTTCGAGGTTCTGAGGCGGTACGCGATCGAACGTCAGTTGATCGCCCCGTTCGCTCATGCCGTCACTCCTCCGTGACCTGCACGTTCAGCGTACCCTTGACGTCCGGGTACAGCTTGAGCGGCACCTGGGTGACGCCGAGCGTGCGGATCGGTTCGTCCAGCTCGATCTTGCGCTTGTCGATCGTGATCTTCTGCTTCTCGAGCGCTTCGGCGATCTGCTTGCTCGTGATGGCGCCGAACAGGCGTCCGCCTTCGCCGGCCTTCGCCTTGATGACGACGGTCATCTCGCCGAGCTTGGCCGCGAGCGCCTTCGCGTCTTCCTTCTCCTGCATCTTTTTCTTGTCGACGGATGCCTGGATCTGATCGAGCGTCTTCTTGGCGCCGTCGGTCGCGATCTGCACGTAGCCCTTCGGCAGCAAGAAGTTGCGCGCGTAGCCTTCCGACACTTCCTTGACTTGGCCCTTCTTGCCTTGACCCTTGACGTCCTGCAGGAAAATTACTTTCATTCGAAAAGACCCTCTTCCCCGTTAATATCGTTAAGCACTTTTTTTAAGCTTCGATGCGACTTCTTGGACGGTGCCCTGCACCTGGCAGGCCGCGTTCGTCAGATGGCCGCCTCCGCCGAGACGCTCCATGACGACCTGCACGTTCATCTGCCCGAGCGAACGGGCGCTGACGCCAACCGTGCCGTCCGGACGCTGGGCGATGACGAACGATGCCTTGATGCCCGTCATATTAAGCAGCGTATCGGCCGACTGCGCGATCAATAGCTGCGGCACCGGCTTCGCCGGATCGGCGACCGCGATCGCGATATAGTCGTAGTACGTCTCCGCGTTGCGGATGATCTCCGCCTTCTTGATGTATTCTTCCAGGTCTTCCTTGAGCATTTTCTGAATTAACGCCGGATCGGCGCCGTTGCGGCGGAGGAACGAAGCCGCTTCGAACGTCCGCGAGCCGGTGCGCATCGCGAAGCTCTTGGTATCGACCGTGATGCCGGCGAGCAGCGCCGTCGCCTCGCGCACGTCGAGGACGATGCGTTCGTGGATATACTGGAGCAGTTCGGTAACGAGCTCGCAGGTCGAGGAAGCGTACGGCTCCATGTAGACGAGCACCGCGTCCTCGATGAATTCCTCGCTGCGCCTGTGGTGGTCGACGATGACGATCCGATCCGTCTGCTGGAGCAGCTTGGGCTCGGCGACCATCGACGCCCGGTGCGTGTCGACGACGACCGCCAGCGAACGCTTGCCGGTGAGCTGCGAAGCCTGCTCGGGCGTGATGAAGCGGCGGATCAGCTTTTCGTCTTCCTTGAGCATATGCATCATTCGCTGAATGGCGGGATTCACGCCTTCGAGCACGATGAAGGCTTCCTTGCCGACGTGCTGCGCCGCCTTGAGCACCCCGATGGCCGCGCCGATCGAATCCATATCGGGCATGCGGTGCCCCATGATGATGATATGGTCGCTCTCCTTCATGAGATCGCGCAGCGCATGCGAGATGACGCGCGCACGTACGCGCGTGCGCTTCTCCACGGCGTTGCTCTTGCCGCCGTAGAAGCTCTGCCGCTGGCCGAACTTGACCACCGCCTGGTCGCCGCCGCGACCGAGCGCGATATCGAGGCTGCCCTGCGCGAGCTGGCCTAGCTCCGCGATGTTGTCCGCGCCCGAGGCGAAGCCGATCGACAGCGTCATCGGCAGCTTCAGGTTCATCGTGATCTCGCGCACCTCGTCGAGCAGCTCGAACCGGGATTGCTCCAGCAGCTTGAGCGCCGCCTGGTTCGCGATGACCATATATTTGTCTGACGACAGCCGTCGCAAGAACAAGCCGTACTTTTGCGCCCACTCGTTGATCTCGCCCGTCACCTTGGACAGCATAAGCGCCCGCTGCTGTTCGTCCATGCCCTGGGCGACTTCTTCGAGATTGTCCATCATGACGATGCCGATGGCGAGCTTTTCGTCCTCGTAGCGCTTCGAGAGCGTCCAGTGATCGGTCACGTCCGTGACGAACAGCATGCGCTCCGTCGGGCGGAACAGGAGTTCATACACCCGGCCGTTCAGCGTCGTCTCCCACCGGCCCAGCGTCTTGTCTTTTTCCTTCGCTTGCTGGATGCCGGGGAACAGCTCCGACAGCGGCGCGCCGACAGCGGACGTTCGCTCCATGACGCTGGATATGAAGCCGTTGTGCCATTCGACCTCGCGGTCTTCGTTATAAAGAATAATACCGAAAGGCAATCCTCCGACGACCTCCGTGCCGACGCCCCGGATGCGGGAGGACAGCGTCAGCACGTAGTCGTTCCATTCCTTGCGAAAAGCCCGCTCGGCGAGCAGCGAGAAGACGCCGACGGCGCCTCCCGCCACCAGTGCGACGATCCCCAGGGGCCAGTAGAACCAGGTCAGCGCGGCCGTGAGCAAGAAGATAAGAGCGAGCGCCCAGACATTGTGCATGCCGTGCCACCGCTGAACGAGAAATTTGGGCATTGTGGCTTCGCTCCCCTACTTCTTGTCAAAATAACGGCGCAGCGGAAACGCCGTATCCAGCAGACCGATCAAATACAACGGTTGAATGAGAAACAACGGGATCGCGATCAAGACGGGTACGACATTCGACCATTTCTTCTGATGCGCTAAGTAAAAGAAGAACGCGAGCGCCTGAATGCGGAACAAGAAGTCCAGAACGGGTACCGCATTGTCCGAAGCTACCGCCCAGAAATTGGAGCTGTTCGCTGGCATGGTAAACTGGATGATCCAGACAATCACGTACAGCAGCACCGTGCTCTTGGGCAGCATCCAGCTGCGCATCGGCGTCAGCGCGGGCACGACGATGCCCGACCAGGCGAGCACCCTGCGGGAGATGCCGTGCGTAATGATCGCCAGCAGGAACGAGCAAAGCATAAGCAGCATCGGCAGCAGGCGCACGACGGCCTCGCCGAACGCCTGTGCGGTGCCGGTCCAGTCCCCCGTCAGCATGTTGCTTGCCTGTAGCTCCTGGATGCGCTCGTCCAGAAAGGACGCGAGCTGCGCAGTAAAGTCAATGTCGTATTGGATCGAGAACAGCGTAAGCTCCGTCACCAGCTGCGCGAGCAGGATGATGAAGCCTACCGTGACGACTGTTTTAGCGGCAACCCGCTTTTTGTATAAATGCCCCATGACGATCGAAGGCACGAGAAAGAAAAACCCGAACGTAAGCGCCAGCGCACCGGAGCTGCCGAGGATGAGGAAGGCCAGCACGGCGATGCCAGCGATATGGACGGCAAACGAAACGGGCCGCAGCATCGTATAGAGCACGACCATCGGCGTCATCAACAAAAATATCGTAATACCGCTTAACGGGGTAGCGACGCTGAGCAGCATCAGCAGCGCCACGGCACTCCAGGCCAGCGACTTCAAGGCCGTGTTCAACGAGTTTTCACCTCTTGCGAATGTGTTCTTCCAGCGCCGAGAGGTCGCGGTACTGATCCTCCAGCTGATGTCCCTCCTGCTTCAGGCGGCTAAGCTTGTCTTCGACCGCCTTGTCGAGGTCGCGGTAAGAGATACCCAGCCGGCGGCCAAGGATGTACGCGCTCGCGATGAGCCCGGACAGACTGTCCGTGATGCGAGCGGTGCTGCCTTCCCACATGGCCTTGAACAGACGGGATACCTGGTCCAGCACCTCGCTCTTAAGCCATTCGATAGACCGGGCTCTCCCGGCGACATCCAGATTCTGATCGATTGAAGACAAGTCGTGTCCCTCCTCCGAAAAAATCCCTGTCTGACGGCTGCCGCATGCGAATATCGCGCTAAAGCTGTATCCATCATTATAGCACATATACTCGCCGCTCCCACAATGGCATTTGCTAGTCTAAGGCGGCGCGCGTGCGGTCCCGGACCGCCTGAATATTCCTTTCTTGTCAGGCTCTTGCCCTTGCGAAAATCAAAAAGCCGCACCGGTTCAACCGCCGGTGCAGCTATATTGGGTGGTCACTCTGCGGGAGCGAAGACGGACTCGCGAGGCGAGGCGTATCGCTATCCCCTCCTGACGGCTGTCCAGACATGCTGTCCGGTCTCTCGGACATCCATGCCCATTCGCATCAGCACCGCGAGCGGCACGTAGTCCCGGATGCCGATCGACAGCAGCTCGGCCTCTCCCTCCGGCCAAGTCAGCCGGTGCCCGCGCTCTAGCATCAATTCGCCGGATTCTGGCGCCGTTCTAGCTGTTGCCACGAACCCTTCCGCCATGGAGGCTTGATCGGCTGCCGCCGTATCGCTGACGCCAGATCCGTTTTCAACACCCGCCTCCGCTATGAACGTATGCGACCGCCCATCCCAGCTCAGCGTGCAGCCTAGCGCTTCAATCACGCTTACGTCCGTATATGCTTCTCCGCGATAGAATACCGCCGGCCACGAAGTCCGCGAAGTCTTCGTTTCGAACTTGAGTATGCCTGCCCCCTCTTCGGGCACGCGGACAAATTCGCTGCGGATCGGCTCGCCGGCGCGCACGTTCTTGTGCAGCCCCTGGCCGTCCAGCGCGAGCCGGCCGCCGATCAGCACGTAGCGGATGCCCGCCGAAGGCAGTTCCGGCCGCTCGACCGTGGACCGGTCGCCGATCTTCCCGTAGTCGAAGATCACGATATCCGCGTCCATCCCGCGCGCGATCCGTCCCTTTTTCCGCAGCGCCGGCGCTTGCCGCTCGAGACGCTTGGCCGGCATCAGCGACATCTTCGCCACGGCGTCCATGAGCGAGATGGCGCGATGCTCGCGCACGTACAAGCCGACGGTGCGGGCAAACGTGCCCGATGCGCGCGGATGGTTGTTGTTGCCTGGCTCCAGAATGGCGTCGCTGCCGATCATGACGAAGGGCGCGGCCAGCGAGTCCTCGATATCCTGCTCGGGGATCGCGTAGGCCACGGCGAGCTTCCCTTCCCTTTTGAACGTGCCGAACGTCGTCTCCGTCAGCCGCTCCGACGTGCCCGCGATCTGCAGGTCCTTGTAGGTGATCCTGAAGCGCTCCTGCCAGCCCTCGTCGAACCGCGCCGAGTTAAGGTACGTCCCCCAATAATCGTAAGGGTAGGTGCATGCGGTGATGTCGAGCCCTTCAGCGCGCGCCTTCGCCAGCATGTCGAGCGACTGCTTCATGGAGAACGTGCCGCCCGTACTGTTGATGTGGTCGACGTGCACGGATGCGCCCGTCTCCCGCGCGTAGCCAATGATTTCGTTCATCGCGTCGATATTCGTGCCCGGCTCGGTCATGTCGGAGTATCTCGCGTGAAAATAAACCGGCACGTTGTACTTGTAAGCGAGCCGCATGAGCGGCAGCACTTCATCGGCGCCGATGCCCGGCACGTACTCCAGGCTGAACGAGATGCCGAGCACGCCGTCCTGCAGCGCCTGCTCCGCCTCGGCTGCAAGGCGCCGGATTTGCGCGGCAGTCGCGGGCTGGTACAGGCCGATTCCCAGCTTATTGCGCGCCTTCGTATAGAAGAAGGAAGCGCCGTAGTGAAGCGGCGTCTCCGCGCGCTCGTAGTAGGGGTACCATTTGCGCGGCGCATCCGTGCCGCCGTGCATGGCGATGTTAGCCGTGACGCCGTCGGCGATCTTGTTCCAGACGCCGAGCGGGTTCGGGTCGTAGGACAAATTGTCGATAAAGCCCGGCGCGACCACGAGCCCGCGCGCGTCGATCGTTCGCCGCCCTTTGACCGTCCGATCCGTTACCAGCGCGATACGGCTGCCTTGGACGGCGACGTTGACGCCTCTGCGGTCGAGCCCCGTCTCCGGATTGATCACCCTGCCGCCGACGATGACGGTGTCGTACACGCGAGCTAGCTCCGCCTCGGAGGGATCGGCAAGAACGGATGCCGGCATCGACCCGCTCGCTACGCTGGTCCCTCGGTGCTGGGCTGCCGGCGCCGCTTTTTCCGGACGACTCAAAGAAGCGGCTTCCCGTGCCGGATACCCGAACGGACTGCCGCTTCCTTTTACAGCCGCGACAGCGATGGATGCTGCCGCCAGGGCCGCGATCGAATAACCGATCGCTTTCCATGGTTTCTTTTTTATTCATGCGGAATGCCTCCAAGGTAGCTTCGAATGGCGCCCGCTGCTTGCGATGCCATCCTTTTCCACCTTTAAGCTTCCCGTTTTACCTTTTTATCATCCATGCCGTGTCCGAGCAACGATCCGGCGCAATAGTCGATGATATCGCTGCGGCGAACGATGCCGATGAACGCGCTGGTATCGTCCACGACCGGGACGAAGTTCTGGCCTTTGGCGAGCGAGATGAGATCTTCCATATTGGCATCGATTTGTACCGGCTTGTTCGTGGTCCGCAGAGGCACTTCTGATAATGGAATGCGAGCGGTTTGCTCGAATGATAGCCCTTCGCGATTTTTGAGATACCACAACAAATCGCCTTCCGTAACGGTCCCGACGTACTTCCCGTCCTCGCCGAGCACGGGCACGGCCGTATACCGATGGCGCTCCATCCGCTCGAGCGTCTGACGCAGCGTGGCGTTCGAAGGCAGGCATACGACCTCCTGCTTCGGCAGGAGGAAAAACGCGATATTCATTTGTTCCTCTCCTCTAGCGCGTTGCGATTCGATTCCAACCCATTATACCATGCGCCGCAGGCGGCCTCCAAGGCGAATAGAGAGAGCGCTTCCTCTTGCTTCCACGTTATTCGCGCGAACGCAAAAAAGGACCCCCCTCGCCTCCGGGATGCGGAGAAAAGGGGGCTCCTTTGTTAAGCCGACTCAGTCGGTCGTGTAAGGCAGCAGCGCCATTTGGCGGGAGCGCTTGATCGCAACCGTCAACATGCGTTGGTATTTTGCCTTCGTGCCCGTCACGCGGCGCGGCAGAATCTTGCCACGCTCGGAGATGAACTTGCGGAGCAGGTCCAGGTCCTTGTAGTCGACGTGCGTGATCTTGTTAACCGTGAAGTAGCAAACTTTGCGGCGCTTGTTGCGTCCGCGACGGAACTTGCGGGGCTCGCGTTGTTCGCGGTCGCCGCCTCCACCTGGTCCGCGGTTCTCGCGGGGCGTATAGGTGCGCTCTTCACGAGCGGCTGGTGCTTGTTGTTCGCTCATTTATAGTACCGTCCTTCCCTGTCTTAGAATGGCAAATCATCGTCCGATATATCGATCGGCTTGCCGTCGTCGGCGAATGGATCCGATTGGTTGTTGCCGCCTCTGGAGCCGGAGCTGCGGCCGCCGCCGGAGTTGCCTCCGCCGTACCCGCCGCCACCGCCGTATCCTCCGCCGCTATTGCCGCCACCGCTGCCGCCTCCGCCGAATTCGTCCCGTCCTTGCGATCCGCCTTCGCGGTTCGGCGATTCGAGGAAGCGTACGTTATCGGCGATGACTTCGGTGACATAGACGCGGCGACCTTCGTTGTTCTCGTAGTTGCGCACTTGAATGCGCCCCTCGACGGCGGCCAGACGGCCTTTCCGAAGGTAGTTCGCGCACGTCTCGGCCAGTTGGCGCCAAGTGACGACCGGGATGAAGTCCGCCTCGCGTTCGCGTTCGCCCCCGCCTGAATCGCGGGAGAACGGGCGGTCTACAGCCAGCGTGAATTGGGCTACGGCCACGCCCGCAGGCGTGTAGCGAAGCTCGGGATCTTTGGTTAAGCGTCCGATCAGAATAACACGGTTCAACATCTTCGGTCCCCTCCTGCGAGTGACGACTTGAACGGCGTTAACCGCCGGGTATTGCGTGCTGTGCTGACTTAAGCGACTGCCTTAAGCGACATCGCGTACGACGATGTGACGAATGACTTCGTCGGTGATCTTGAGTACGCGTTCCAGTTCGGTGACCACAGCCGGCTCGGCCGTGAAGTGAACCAGCACATACGTCCCGTCGCGGTGCTTGTTGATCTCGTAAGCGAGGCGCTTCTTGCCTTGTACCTCATGCTTCGTGAGCTCGCCGCCGTTCGCGATGATGCCCTGGAATTTCTCCGTGACAGCTTGAACGGACTCTTGGTCCACGTCCGGACGAATGATGTACATCAACTCGTAGTTGCGCATCTTCGTTACCTCCTTTTGGTCTTTGGCCCCTCGATTCGATACCGTAGAACCTGTCCACGGCCGAGGAGCAAGGAGTATGCCTTTTTTATTGCATACCTGAATACTTTATCACAATCGCCCGCATACCGCAAGGTTTTTCCCGCAACACTAAGGCCGGGAGGTGATCATAAAATGGGCGAGCAAACGCAATTCGAGCCGGGCGACCGCGCGCCGAACAACGGTCATTACATGGAAGTGAGCGAGGACGCTTTTCACATGAACATCGAGGACCCGAAGCACGTCACGCTGGAGAAGGGCGAGCGGTTCCCGGAGACGACGAATCACAACCGCAAGTGGAAAAAGGTGAAACAATTTTAAGCGGCGCGTATATTGCTCCCCGAATGCGGACATTCTAATTACCGGCGACGAACAGAGAGGTGTTGGTTCCGTTGAACCTTTGCAGGCAACAACCCGCAGGAGGAACGTCGAAGACGGAGTAGGAAGCGAGGGGTTGTGTCGCAGACATGGTCTTGCAATACACGTTATCGCGTTAGCGAGCCTTCAAGTAGCCGAAGCGCCGGGATGAACCGGCAACGTCAAGCACGACAGGGAATATCAGCTTCGATTAACGTCGCCCGGAGGACCCCGCAAGGGGTCTTTCGTCATTTCGTTATTCCGTTTCGGCGCCGCATCCGCATCGGACAAGCGTCAAGGTTCCGGTTTTGATACCGAATGGTAAACTGTGCTACACTTTGGTAAAGTTTACTCGAAAAGGGGGACTGCCGATGGTTAAAATGAATCCGACGCGCTCCGCCGGCGATCTGATCGCCTGGCTGCTGCTAGCCGTATTCATGATCTTCTCCACGCCCACCCCTTCGATCGAATCGTCGCCTGGCGAGTCCGCAGCATCGGGCCTTCGCGGCACCGAGTTCCATACGCACGTCCAATCCCGTACGCCCGATCCCACGGCAGCCAAGCCGCGCCCGGGCGCTCCCCTGCTGGTCCTCTTGTTTGCGCTGATCGTCCGCATGTCCAGATTGCCCTACCGTCTTTCCGCCCACCACCGCGCGCACATCGCCTCGGTGCACGTTCTGCTGCGCAGACGCTTGTTGCGTCCGCTTCAGTTCACCTCCACTTACGTCTCCTAATCCGCCCTTCGTCAGCTTCGCTCGCGCTTCGATTCGGGGTCGCGTGTATTTAAGCCTGCCTATCGGCGGCGAAGCCTTGTTCATGCATAGCGAATCTCCGCATCTTCCCGCTCCATTCCGCGCTTTCCGGCTTCTTACGCATGCTCTTTTCCGATGACCCACTGATGCTGAAGCAATTTCAGAATTCTTGAACGAAGAAAGGATGTTAACCATGGATATTCGAGAGACGGATCTGCCCGGCGTCGGTCGGAAGTACCGGATCCTTACCCGCAGCGGCGACCGGCTCGTCGTCGTCGTTCATGATGACGGCCGGCGCGAGCTGTACCATTTCGACTATGAAGACCCGGAAGACAGCATCTCCATGATCACGCTCGACGACGACGAGGCTCGTTCGATCGCCGCGATCGTCGGAGGCATGACCTACAAGCCGCGCACGCTCGAATCGATCGAGATCGCGTTAAACGACCTCGTTATTGAATGGTTCAAGCTGGAGTGCCGCAGTCCATGCGTGGGCATCTCCATCGGCGCGCTCGAGATTCGCCGTCATACCGGCGCAACCGTACTCGCGATCGTCGAGAGAGATCAATCCAAACATATCGCGCCCGGTCCCGAAGTCGTGCTGTCAGCCGAATGCATGCTGATCGCGGCAGGCGAGCGGGAAAACCTGAAGGCGCTCAAACGCATCCTGACCGGCGGGGAGGCTTAAAATGGATCATCTCGTCCTCGAAGTCGGCCTGGCCGTCGCGCTAATCGCGCTCGCAGGGCTCATCTCCGCCAAGCTGCGATTTTCCGTCATTCCGTTTTATATCCTTATCGGCATGGCCGTAGGTCCCCATTCTTTTAAACTCTGGTATCTCGACTTCCGCTTTATCGAGAGCGCCTCGCTCATCGAATTCATGGGAAGGATCGGCGTACTGTTTCTCCTCTTCTACCTCGGACTGGAGTTTTCCGTCGGCCGGCTGCTCAGATCGGGCAAGTCGATCGCGTTCGGCGGCACGATCTACATCGCGATCAACTTCACCTTGGGCCTGGGCTACGGCTTCCTGACGGGCTTTCCGCTGGCGGAGACGCTGGTGATGGCCGGCATCACGACGATCTCCTCCAGCGCGATCGTGGCCAAAGTCCTCGTCGATCTGAAACGCACCGCGAATGCAGAAACCGAACTCATCCTGGGCATTATTATGTTTGAGGACGTCTTCCTAGCCGTCTATATTTCCATCCTGTCCGGCCTCGTCTTGAGCGACTCTTCCTCGGTCTGGGGCGTCCTCGGTTCGGCGGGTATCGCCTTCGCCTTCATGCTCTTCATGCTGGTCGTCGGACGCAAGTGCGTCCCGCTCCTGAACAAGGCGCTGAACGTCCGCTCGAACGAGCTGTTCGGCTTGATCGTCTTCGGCGGTCTTTTCCTCGTCGCCGGTTTCTCCGAGACGATCCATGTCGCCGAAGCGATCGGCGCGCTTCTTTTCGGCCTGGTGCTCGCCGAGACCGAGCATATCAAGCGGATCGAGCACTTCATTCTGCCCTTCCGCGACTTTTTCGGCGCGATCTTCTTCTTCAGCTTCGGCCTGACGATCGATCCGCTGACGCTCGGAGACGCGCTGTGGCTGTCCCTTGGCGCCGTCGTCGTCACGCTGATAGGCATCTATGCCGCCGGCCTTCTGGCGGGCCGCAGTGCCGGCCTCTCGAGCAAAGCCTCCTCCAACGTCGGCTTGACGATCGTCGCGCGCGGAGAGTTTTCCATCATCATGGCGAACATGGCGAAGGCCGGCGGGCTGCTCGCCGTCCTCCAGCCTTTTGCCGCATTGTACGTCCTCATCCTTGCGATTCTCGGTCCGCTGCTGACGAAGGAATCCAAGCACATCCACAAGCTGATCGGGAGAGTGTTCAGATGGAACCGTTCGGCGGATAACCAGGCAGCTTAGAGCTACGTAATGCAATGTGTCTTATCCTAACGAATCATCCCGATTTTCAGCATCCCCATCTCTTCGCGATTAGGAGGAACGCTATGGATCTCTCTAAGAATGCCTCTCTCTTTCCCACGTTCGGCCTGTCCCTCAGCCGTATCGCGTGCGTGACCAGTCGCCGGGCAGCTGATATTAACGAAGCGGTCTCGGCGCAACTTAACTTAAAACGCCTGTGGGCCCAAGGCGACACGCTCGGCTATCCCGTGTTCCGCATCGAAGCCGTCGCCCTGTCCCGAATCGCACGCGCGATCGATCCGGCTTGCTCAATCGAGGTCATCCTGCTAAGGCGGAGATAGACGGCGCTGCACGAAGAGGAAGAGACCCGAATCTTGCATTCGGGTCTCTTCGCTTAGCTACAAAAAAAGCGGCTCCCGAATGGGAACCGCTTGATGTCTTATGTATGGCGGAGAGGGTGGGATTCGAACCCACGCACGCCTTGCGACGCCTAGATGATTTCGAGTCAACCCCCTTGGACCACTTGGGTACCTCTCCGCAGCAAGGAATATCGTATCACAATTCAGGACAACTTGCAACCCTGTTTTGAGATCAAAATGTACAAGCTTATTCCGCTTCTTTTTCGGGCGAATGGCCCTCTTCCCGCGGCGCAGCCTGCAGCATTTTTTTCATGCTTTTCTCAAACTTCGCCCGGGGCAGCAGGATGCTGTGCTTGCACTTGACGCACTTGATCCGGATGTCCATCCCCATCCGGATGATCTCCATCTCATTGGCGCCGCAGGGATGCGGCTTCTTCATCTGCACGATGTCGCCGAGTCCGAATTCCTTCCTTTCCATCCGTCAGCTCCCCGCCCTCTCCATGGCCTCAATCGAATAATAACGCGGATTGCCCGCGGCTTCGAATGCCTTTTTAACCTCCGCATTCAGATGCCTGGATACGGCCGACTGCGTATTGGGCCTGCACAGCACCGTGAGCCGCAATATCACGTCGCTCGCGGTTACCGACTGAATGCCGAGGAATTCCGCCCTGCCTACGATATTCGTATCTTCGAATTTCGCCGCGGCGCTTTTCACGATCTCCACCATATGATCGAGATTTTCTGTCGCCGCTACGGATACGTCCACCACGGCCAGCGCGTTATTGACCGAATAGTTCGTGACGTCGGAGATGTTGCCGTTCGGCAGGATGAATACCTCGCCGGTCCAGCTGCGGATTCGCGTCGCGCGAAGGCCGATCATCTCGACCGTCCCTTTGAACTTGCCCCCAACCTCGATGACGTCTCCGACCGAGAAGTGATCTTCGAGAATGACGAAAAATCCCGTGATGACATCCTTCACCAGGCTCTGGGCGCCGAATCCGATCGCGAGCCCAATCACGCCCGCACCCGCGAGCAGCGGCGCGAGATTGATATTGAACTCGTTCAGCACGAGCAGCAGAACGATGAAGTTAATGATATAAGTCGCCGTATTTTTAAGCAGCTTGCCTACCGTCTGAACGCGTCTTGTCCTCAGCTTAAGACGCTTCGACGCTTTGGGATTCATGAAATTATCCACAACCCGATTGATCACGATGCGAACGATCCGGCTGACGATGAGGATAACGAGAATCCGCAGCACGACCTTCAATACGCTCATCCACATGTGGGTATTGCTTAACGAATCCCAAATTTCATCCAAAAATTGCTGCCACAGCGTTAGTTTTTTTTCAATGGCCTCCCCCGCGCCTTCCAATAAAAAAAGACTGTGGATATCCGGACATCCTCTCTTCACCTCTCTAGTCGATTCGTTCGTAGCCGCCGCTCGATCGCTTGAACAAACCGCGAATTTCCACTTTCTCTTCGTCGATGATCCTTTTGACCTCATCCAGCGCTTCTTGCGGGAATTCGATCGACAGCGCGCAACCGGCCGTAATTTCCTTCGGCGTTGGCCGGATATCGATCTCCACCTCCGCGTATTCAAGCAACATTTCGGCCCGCAGCGCCTGCTGCGTCGAGTCGAACGCGATCATTAATGGATCCATGGCCTCTCCCTCTTCTTGCATCGATTGCTAGCATGCGATCCGAACAAGTATAAATTGCCCCTCTCGTCCATATACTACTACTATTCCACGGAGGAGGCGAAGCGGACGAATGAATGGCGCTTGGGATAAAAGGGCCGGCTATGCGGCGGAAGCCACCGCGCTCTCTTTGAAAATACCCTACAACGAACCTGCCGTCATGCAGCGGCTGTCCGAGCGGCTCACGCGCGAGCTGCTTCAGCTTCCCTCCGACCGGCAGATCGTCGTCGTCTGCGTAGGCACCGACAGGTCCACGGGCGACGCGCTCGGACCGCTCGTAGGGACGACGCTGGCCAGGCACGCGCAAGGCATGTTCGACCTTTACGGCACGTTGGACGAACCTGTGCATGCGATGAATTTGAGCGAGACGCTCTACACCATCATGCGCAACTCCAAGCAGCCCTATGTCATCGCCATCGACGCTTGTCTCGGACAAGTCGCCAGCGTCGGCTGCATCCATCTCGCATCGGGTCCCGTACGTCCGGGCGCCGGCGTGAACAAGGATCTGCCCCCAGTCGGCGATATACATATGACGGGCATCGTGAACGTCGGCGGTTTTATGGAATACTTCGTTCTGCAAAATACGAGACTCAATCTGGTCGTGAAGATGGCCGACATCATCGCCGGCTGCATCTCCACCGCCATTCGCAATATTCGCGGCGCCCCTATTCCTTACGCGTTGCCTGACTGATCGCGGCCTTCTCCTCCGGCGTCAAGGGATAGCTCGACTCTCCTTTGGCCAGCGGCTTCGCGTACAAGAAGGTCTGCTCCCGGCTATGAATGCCCGTCAGGACAACGCCGTCCTGCTCCTCGTTGACGATGGCGACCGCGAAGCTGATCTCGCCGCCTTGATCGGAAAAAGCGTTGAACCGATGAACGCCTACGCGCCCTTTGAGAGCCGCGAGGCGTTTTTCTTGATTCGCCATCGTCGCCTCTTGCACGGCCTGCTTGGCCTGCACGTCCCCCATTCGATCGTGAACCTTCATCAGTACATCTTCGAGCTTCGGCACGCCGGTCTCGCCGATCATTCGCCGGTGTGCCCTTGCGAGCTTGGATAGCTTGACGCTTAAGATAATGACCCAGATCAACAATATGAAAATCAGCATGCCGGCGCCTCCCAGCGCGGCTAAGCTTGCATCCTCGTCTATCCCGTTCACGCTTGATTGCTCCCCCGCTCTCCGGATCGGCCGGCCCCGCGGACGCCGGACCGCCTTCCGTCATTCTGCCGGCTTTATGCCCGCAGCGTTTCTCCGATTTCCTTCACGGCGCTTATCAACGATACAATATCCGATTGCTGCGAAAAATATCCTGGGCTGGCTCTTACTGCCCCCGTCTCCGTCGTCCCTGCGCTCTCATGCCCGAGCGGCGTGCAGTGAAACCCCGACCGCACAGCAATGCCGAACTGGCGGTCCAATAAAAATGCAGTCTCTGAAGGATCCACGCCGTCCACCGTAAAAGCGACAATGGCCGTACGCTCGATCTCCGGGCCCGGCCCTAATAGGCGGACGCCAGGTATCTCTGAGAGGCCAGCCATCAGCTCCCGAGTCAAGCTTAGTTCTTGGGCGTGGACACGCTGCACCGTCTCGCCTATGACGAACCGTACGCCTTCCGTAAGGCCGGCTATGCCGATCGTGTTCGGCGTACCTGCCTCGTATCTGTCGGGCCTCGTAGAAGGCTGCTCAGGCGATTCTGAACGGCTTCCGGTGCCTCCTTGCATAAGCGGCTCGAGCTCCAGATCCGGTCGGATGTACAGGCCACCCGTCCCTTGCGGTCCCATCAATCCCTTATGTCCCGGAAAAGCCAGCAGATCGATATTCATCCCTTCTACGTCGATCTCCAGCACGCCCGCGCTTTGCGCCGCATCGACGAGTAGCGGCACGCCGGCCGTTCGCGTGACAGCGCCTATGTCGCCGATCGGAGCTATCGTTCCGAGCAGGTTGGAGCTATGCGTGACGGCTACGAGCTTCGTAGCCGGAGTGATCGCATGCCTGACATCGTTTGGTTTCAATATCCCGTCCGCGCCGACTGGCACATAGGTCACCTGAATCCCCAGCTTGCGCTTCAACGCTTCAAGAGGACGCCGTACGGAATTGTGCTCCATCGCTGTCGTTACGACATGATCGCCCGGCGCTAACAACCCTTGAATCGCTTGATTCAGCGCGTGCGTCGTATTGAGCATGAAGGCAATGTCGTTCGGGTTTGCGATCTTGAACAGACGTGCCAGCATCTTGCGTCCTTCGAACAGCACCCTGCTCGCTTTGACCGCCATCTCATGGCTGCCGCGGCCGGGATTGGCAGCAGCCTCACGCATTGCCCTCTCCATGGCTTCCATCACGCCGGGAGGCTTCGGCCAGGAGGTCGCTGCATTGTCCAGATAGATCAATGGCCTTTCCTTCATTAGAAGCGCCTCCTCGTTTCACTCTACTGCTGCTATATTCATTTCCTAAGGATATAACGTCTTCTGCTAAGCGGCGAACGCACAGCGCCGCGAACGAAAACGGCCTCGCTCTTGGCATTCCAAGCGCGAAGCCGTTTTATTCTCCGCTTCCGCCACGAGCCTACGATCGTGGATGGCAGATCTTATGCTTTGATCGCTTGCAGGATTTCTAGCAATCGCTCCAGATCGCCTTTGCTGAAGTAGGCAAGCTCAATGCGTCCTTTATCCTTGTTCGGCTTGATCCGCACCGTTGTCTGGAACCGCTCGCGAAGCGTCTCCTCGATTTCTTCAATATAAGGATCTCGCTTTTTAGTTTTCGCCTTAACGGTTTTGCCTTTAACGACTGCGTCCATCTGTTGGACGGCGTTCTCGAGCTCGCGTACGCTCCAATTGTTGGCCAGCGTCTGCTTCGCTAGATCTTTGCGTTTGGCGTCCTCTTTAATCCCCGCCAATGCCCTTGCGTGTCCCATCGACAATGTTCCACGTGAAACATGCTCTTTGATCTCGTCCGGCAACGCCAACAACCGTAAGAAGTTGGCAATGTGAGAACGCGACTTTCCTACTTTAAGCGACAACTCTTCTTGCGTTAAAGCAAATTGGTTCATAATCGATTGATAGGCGATGGCCACTTCGATTGCATTCAAATCTTCACGTTGTACGTTTTCAATGAGCGCGATTTCCATGACTTGCTGATCGCTATAAGCCCGGACAACTGCCGGAATCGTCGGGTTGCCAAGCAGCTGCGATGCTCTGAATCGCCGCTCGCCCGCAATAATCTCAAAACCGCGGAGAGCCGTGCGTACGATGATCGGTTGAATGACGCCATGCTCGCGAATCGATTCAGCCAATTCCTTTATTGCTTCTTCTTCGAATGTCTTGCGCGGTTGATACGGATTCGCGCGGAGCTGCCCTAACGGAATCTCTACGATCTTGTCGTCTTCCTTGATAGATAGCGACGTGATCAGCGCGTCGAGCCCTTTACCTAGCCGCTTGCTCATACGTAATCACTTCCTTCGCCAGCTCGAGATAAACCTCGGCCCCTTTGGATCTAGGATCGTATGTGATGATCGATTGCCCGTGCGATGGCGCCTCGCTAAGACGAACATTGCGCGGGATAACCGTCTGATAGACCTTTTGTTGGAAATATTTTTTCACTTCTTCGATGACCTGAATGCCGAGGTTCGTTCGTGCATCGAACATCGTGAGAAGGACGCCTTCGATTTGAAGAGAGGTATTCAAGTGCTTTTGGACAAGTCGAATCGTATTAAGCAGTTGGCTTAAGCCTTCAAGCGCATAATACTCGCATTGAATCGGGATAATGACCGAATCGGATGCCGTCAGCGAATTGATCGTCAAAATGCCTAAAGAAGGCGGGCAGTCGATCAAGATATAATCGAATTCGTTGCGAACCATAGCAAGCGCCTTTTTAAGACGAACCTCGCGGGAGATGGTCGGCACCAGCTCGATCTCGGCACCCGCAAGCTGAATCGTCGCAGGAATGAGCTTCAGATTCGGCAGAGCCGTATCCACAATCGCCTGTTTGGGGTGGATCTCGTTGATTAAGATATCATAGATGCAATATTCCACATCGGCTTTATTAATGCCGACACCGCTTGTCGTATTGCCCTGTGCGTCGATGTCCACGATGAGCACTTTACGTCCCAACGTAGACAGACAGGCGCCAAGGTTGACAGCCGTTGTCGTTTTGCCGACACCGCCCTTTTGATTGGCAATGGCAATAATTTTGGACAACCCGTTCACCTCATCGTCAGCCGCCTAAACTTGCTGGATTAACATGACTCCCAACTAGCTCGGATTGCTGTTGTTTTTCTTCGGAATCGTAATAACGATCTCGATATGATCGTCCAGTTCGCGTTCGCTGGATTTGATCGGTATGCCTGATCCCGTAACCATATCTACCGACTGCCGTATCGTATTGATTGCGAGTCGAATATCCTTGGAAAAGGACACGCGACGCGACTTAACGGGTTTACTCGCTTCAAGGAGAAAAGCGACGCGAGTTTCCGTTTGTTTCACGTTAAGTTCCTTTTCGATAATCTCTTGGAGAAGCTTTTCTTGTGCTTCTTCGTTCGGTAGGGCCAGCATGGCGCGGGCATGACGCTCCGTAATCTTGCGCTCCATGAGCGCCAGCTTAACGTTCTCGCCCAATTGAAGAAGACGAATCTTGTTGGCGATCGTCGACTGGCTTTTACCCAGCCGCTGTGCCAGACTTTCCTGCGTCAACTGATGAAGATCGATCAGTTTTTGATAAGCGACGGCTTCCTCGATCGAAGTTAGGCCTTCGCGTTGAAGATTTTCGATTAAAGCCATCGAGGCAGCCTGTGAATCATTAATTTCTCTTACGATCGCCGGGATGTGTTCCATGCCCAGTTTGGTGACCGCACGCCAGCGGCGTTCTCCCGCTATGAGCTCGTATTTGCCGTCTCGGACACGGACTACGATCGGCTGGATGATGCCAAGCGTCTTGATCGTCTGACATAGCTCGTCGATCCGGTCGTCATCAAAGACTGACCTGGGTTGATAAGGGCTCGGGACGATATCCACTACGGCAATCTGCCGAACTTCTTCCTGGCCGCTCCGTTCGGACAATCCGAACAAACGAGATAACGGTTCTCTCATGTCTTCCATCCCACCACGTTCATCTGTAATGAGGTTCCGGTTAAAACAAATCTGCTCTAGTGCTAGCACGATAATCAGCAGACTAATAGAGTCTGGTGCAGCCTTTAAAACTACCCGTATCTACACAATATTCGACAGGAACCGTCGACAGACAGGACATTCGCATGCAGGAACTAACCATTGAAAGGTGCTCATTGCATGGAGAAAAGGCAAGGATTAAACCATGCCGAAGCTGCAGAGTGACGAAAAAAGCGCCGCCATTTCACGCCTTCGAGGCGCATATGCGGCACGACGATTTTGCAGTACTATTTATATTCTCTATTGTACGCCTGAATCCTTCTCTTGAAAAGAGTTTCCTCGGTTTGAAGGCTGATTTGTTCCACGTGAAACACATAAATATGGCAATTTTGTTTCACGTGGAACAAAGATTTAGATTAGAGGCTGTTTCAGAGGAATTCCAGCTTTGCGAGGGTATTCCTTAGCCGTCTTCTCAAGCTTGCGGATGATGATCAGTTGGCGCTCGGATTGTTCCAGCGGTAGCTTGAGTTCTCGCGTATATCTAAGTTTTGCATTCAATAAACGCATGCTTTTAGCGCTCTCTTCAAGCTCAGCAGCGTTGTCGGATCCCTTCATCGCAATGAAGTGTCCTTCGACTTTAACAAAAGGAAGGCATAATTCATTGAGTCCAGCCAAACGTGCGACAGCGCGAGCCGTCACGAGATCGTATCGGTCGCGGTGCTCGCCCAGTCGACCGATATCCTCCGCCCTTCCATGGACGAGCGTAACGTTACCCAGCTGCAACGCGTCGACGACCGTCTGAAGAAAGCGAATGCGCTTGGCAAGCGAGTCGACGATGGTAACTACCAGTTGGGGAAAGGCAATTTTAAAAGGTATGGATGGGAATCCAGCTCCCGCCCCGATATCCGCCATGCTGCGAGCTGATATAGCTTCGGGCAATGCACCCAATGTCAAAGAGTCGTAGAAATGTTTCTCGTAAACGGCTCCTCGCTCCGTGATGCCCGTCAGATTCATTTTTTCGTTCCACTCAACAAGCAAGCGGTAGTAAGTCTCGTATTGATCGAGCTGAATATCATTCAGCTCGATTCCCAAGTCCGTACGAACCCGCTCGCTGAACCAACGCTGCAGTTCATCTGCCATTAGCTGCTCCTAGCCGCCGTCACGCGATTGTAATGCTCCAAGTGCACGAGCAAAATGGACAAGTCGGCTGGCGTAACGCCGGAGATTCGAGAAGCCTGCCCTATGTTAAGCGGACGAATCTGATGGAGCTTTTGCTTCGCTTCGGTCGCCAAACCATGCACCGCGCCGTAGTCGATATCTTCCGGAATACGCTTCTTCTCCATCTTGGCCAGCTTCTCCACCTGGGCAAGCTGCTTCTCGATATATCCCGTGTATTTCACCTGAATCTCGACCTGTTCCTTCATATCTTCCGACAGCGTCACAGGTGAGGGCGAGAAGCTCTCGATATGCGCATAGGTCACTTCCGGACGGCGAAGCAAGGTGATGCCGTCGACCGTATTTTGAAGCGGCGCCGAATCGATGGAAGCCAGGAGCGCTTGCGTGGACTCGTCGGGTCTGATCCGCACTTCCTTCAACCGGGACAACTCCGCCTCCACCTTCTCCTTCTTATCCTGGAACAAAGCAAAGCGCGCGTCAGAGATGAGACCGATCTCCTTGCCCAGCGGCGTGAGACGCAGATCCGCATTGTCATGGCGGAGGAGCAAACGATATTCGGCGCGAGACGTGAGCAGACGATAGGGCTCATTCGTACCCTTGGTGACCAGATCGTCGATCATTACGCCGATATACCCCTGGGAACGGTCGATAATGACCGGCTCCTTGTCTTGTGCCTTGCGAGCTGCGTTGATACCGGCCATAATGCCTTGTCCTGCAGCTTCTTCATAACCGGACGTACCGTTAATCTGTCCAGCCGTGAACAGTCCCGATATCACTTTTGTCTCCAGAGACGGCCACAACTGCGTCGGCACGACTGCGTCGTACTCGATCGCATAGCCGGTACGCATCATCTCCACTTGCTCCAGGCCGGGGATTGAACGTAGGATCTGCAGTTGAACATCCTCTGGCATGCTCGTCGACAGTCCCTGTACATAATACTCCTTCGTGTTCGCACCTTCGGGCTCCAGGAAAATCTGATGCTTCGGCTTATCGGCAAAGCGGACGATCTTATCCTCGATCGAAGGACAATATCGCGGACCTGTCCCCTCGATTGCCCCTGAAAACATGGGCGCACGATGCAAGTTGTCGTTAATGATCTTATGCGTATCTTCGGATGTGTAAGTCAGCCAACAAGGCAACTGTTCTCCTGCCCGCTCCGAATACTCCGTCTCATAAGAGAAATATTTCGGCTTGTCGTCGCCGGGCTGAATTTCCGTTTTCGAGAAGTCGATCGTGTCCTTATGAACGCGCGGCGGCGTGCCTGTCTTGAAACGTACGAGCTTCAAGCCATTCTCGCGCAGCGACTCGGACAGCTTCACCGAAGGTTGCTGATTGTTCGGGCCGCTCTCATACATCAGTTCTCCCATGATGACCTTGCCGCGCAGGTAGGTGCCTGTCGTGATCACGACGGTCTTGGAACGGTATTCCGCACCCGTCTTCGTCACGACGCCCCGACATACGCCATCTTCGACGATCAGCTCTTCGGCCATGCCTTGGCGAAGCGTCAGCTTTTCCTCCCGTTCGATCGTCTCCTTCATCGCATGCTGGTACAGAAACTTGTCGGCTTGCGCACGCAGTGCGTGAACCGCCGGTCCTTTACCCGTGTTCAGCATCCGCATCTGAATAAAGGTCTTGTCGATATTGCGCCCCATCTCCCCGCCCAGCGCATCGATCTCGCGAACGACATGTCCCTTCGCCGGTCCGCCTACCGACGGATTGCATGGCATAAATGCGATCATGTCGAGATTGATGGTAAGCAGCAGCGTCTCGCAGCCCATCCGCGCAGCCGCAAGCGCAGCTTCAACGCCTGCATGCCCGGCGCCGACAACGATGACGTCGTACTCGCCTGCTAGATATCCCACTGTGGATACACTCCTTTTGTAGTTGTAAATATTTATTTTCCAAGACAAAATTTTGAAAATATCTGATCCAGCAGCGATTCCGATGCCGTGTCCCCGACGATCTCGCCGAGCGACTCCCATGCCGCCGCGATGTCGATCTGGATGAGATCGACAGGCAGCCCTTGCTCCGCACCGTCGATGGCATCCTGCAGCGAACGCGCCGCAGCATGCAGCAGCGATATATGCCGAACATTGCTAACATATGTGGCATCCGCCGACTCGATTCCGCCGCTCATAAACAGCTTGAAGACCGCCCGTTCAAGCTCCTCCATCCCCAAGCCTTCCTTGGCCGATAAAGAGACGACCCTCTCGCTCGGATACATCGAGCGAACCTCTCCCTCTTCGAGGCAAGGCGCCAGATCCGACTTGTTCAATATAACGATCGTCGGCCGGTCCTTCAGCTCTTCCAGTAGACGTCGTTCCTCCTCGTGAAGCGCGTCGCTTCTGCTTAATACGAGCAGGATCAGATCCGCATCGCCGAGCGCACCGCGCGAGCGCTCCACGCCGATCCGTTCGACGATATCCTCCGTCTCCCGGATGCCGGCCGTATCAAGCAGTCTCAGCGGAATGCCCGACAGCGTGACCGACTCTTCGACGATGTCCCGCGTCGTCCCGGGAATATCGGTTACGATCGCCCGATTCTCCTTCACCAGCGCGTTCAAGAGCGACGATTTGCCCGCATTAGGGCGGCCCACGATCGCTGTGACGATGCCTTCTCGCAGAATTTTCCCCTCCGCAGCCGTCTTCAGCAGCGTCTCCACCTGCCGAAGCACGGCGCCGCAGTGATCCCTGATGACGCCGGCAGTGACCTCCGCGACATCATGCTCCGGATAATCGATGTTGACTTCAACATGCGCGAGCAACTCGATCAACTGCTCCTTAAGCGGCACGAGGCGCTTCGACAGCGCTCCCTCCGCCTGCTTGCGCGCCACTTGGAACGCCTTCGAGGACTTCGACCGGATCAGGTCGATGACTGCCTCCGCTTGCGCAAGATCGATCCGTCCGTTCAAAAAGGCGCGCTTCGTAAATTCGCCTGGCTCGGCCATGCGGATTCCGCTTCGCAGCAGCAGCTCCAACACCGATTGGACGGCGACGATGCCGCCGTGCGTGCTGATCTCAACGACGTCCTCCGTCGTGAACGAACGCGGACCCTTCATGACGGTCACGAGCACTTCGTCCAGCACGTCTCCGCTATCCGGATCTTTGATCCAGCCGTAATGCACGGTATGCGACTGTACCTCCCGCAAGTCCTCTCGCGACTTGAAAAGCGGCGCCACCTTGCCGATCGCCTCCGCTCCGCTCACGCGGACGACGGCGATGCTGCCTTCTCCGAGCGCCGTCGCTACCGCCGCTATCGTATCTTCATTCATATCGTTCCCTCATTTAGCGCTAAACTGATATAAACCCCAACACCTGCCATAAACAAAAAACGCAATGGTCCGCTTGCATCTGCAAGCCATTGCGTTGGACATTCATTCACTTGATAGCAATGACGACGCAGCGGTTCGGTTCATCGCCTTGACTGTAGGTGCGCACGTTCGGATGACCTTGAAGTTTCGCATGGATGATTTTCCGTTCGGAGGCGCTCATCGGCTCGAGCACGATGTCCTTCCTCGTCTTTACGGCGCGAAGCGCCATACGGTCGGACAGCGCTTCGAGTGTCTCTCTGCGTCTCTGCCGGAACTGCTCCGCATCGAGGACGATTCGCAGATGACGGTCGGAATGACGATTCGCGACGATGTTCGCCAGATACTGAAGCGCGTCCAATGTCTGGCCTCTACGTCCGATCAGCATGCCCAGGTTGGCGCCCGACAAGTTGATCAAGACATCGTCTCCACTGTCATCCCGTACGATCTCCACGGTCGAATGCATGGCGTTGGTGACTTCCTGAAGAAAAGCGACCGCGTGATCCACGCCGTCCGGCAGCAGCTCCAGCTGCACGCGGGCTTCCTTGGCGCCGATCAGGCCGAACAGCCCCTTGCTGGGCTGCTCGAGCACGGTTACTTTAACGCGGTCCTCACTTACCCCGAGAGTGACGAGGCTTTTTCTTACCGCTTCCTCCACCGACTTTCCTGTTGCTTCGACCCTTTTCATCTGCGATGGCCTCCTTGCCGCTGCCTTGCGGCTCGGCTTTGCGTCCATACATGAAATAGTTCTGCGTGATGGTGTAGATATTACTGTAAATCCAGTAAAGCGGAAGCGCGGCCGGGAATGAAAGCGCCATGACGAAGATCAACACCGGGAAGATCAGCATCAGGCCCTTCATCGCACCCATCTGCTGCGGCTGCTGGGATTGCATCATCTTCGATTGAACGAAGGTGGTCGCTGCGGCAATGACCGGGAGAATGTAATATTTATCCGGCTCGCCAAGCTGAAGCCACAGGAATGTATGACTATAAACGTTAGAGTTGACGGTAATGGCGCGATACAGCGCGATAAAGATCGGCATCTGAATGATCAGCGGGAAACAGCCTGCAAGCGGATTGACTTGATGCTCCTGGTAGAGCTTCATCATCTCTTCCTGCTGCTTGCGGGTGTCGTCCTTGTACTTCTCGCGGATCTCCTTCATTTGCGGCTGCAGCTTCTGCATCGCCTTCGTGCTCTTGTACTGCTTGATCATGAGCGGCAGGATAATCGTCCGCACGATGATTACGAGCAGGAGAATCGCGAGGCCGTATTCGCCATTGAACCAATCGGCGAACTTGTCCAGCATGAGCGAGAACCAGTATACGACATTGCTGTCCCACCAGTTGCCGTCAGCCAGGTCCGCAGTGGTCTTTCTTGTAGTGGGCGGCGTACAACCGGACAGGAATACCATCAAGGAAACCAGAAGACCGGAGACCATCCAGAATTTGCGATTGCGCAACAACAAACCTCAAAACTCCCCCTCTAAAATAACCCCACCAAGGTGGAGCCGTGACTTTGAAGCCGAATCGGGACTTTGCGGGGATCCCGGAAATAGGCGAAACGACAGAAAAAACGGATCGCCGTTCATGCATCCGTACGAATTCGCCGTCCCGGAACCGAGGGGCAGATCCGTCTCTTTCAAAGCCCAAAACACAAGTCAACTATACCATAAGATTATTGGCAATGGAAAGCGCGCGGGGCGCCTCCCGGCGTCTTCGGCTTGCCTCCGCCGGGCCCCGGCCGGTACGGCCTTCTGTCCTGCGGCGGAGGCGGCGTAGAGCCCTTGGTCAGGCCCGCTTTGCGGAGCACGTGAAGGACGCTCCGCTCCATCTCTATATAAGGAAGAGAGATCGCGGGCTTGCGTACGATCAGGATCATGTCGGTGCCCTCGACGATGCGCGAACCGTTAAGCCGCACGATCTCCTTGATCATCCGCCTCATGCGGTTGCGGACCACGGCGCCTCCCAGCTTGCTGCTCACCGAAATGCCGAGCCGGTACAGCCCCGGATCCGGCTTGCGCCGCCAGTAGACGACGAACTGCGAGTTCGCAAACGATTTTCCGCTTCTATAGATACGGCTGAAGTCTTCCTTGCTTCGCAGCCGCAGTTTTCTTTCCATCCTCATCCCTCATCGCCGGATTATGGACTGAAGTCCGTACATCAGTTATTCCCATATACATGAAAAAAAGACCACCTCACGTGGTCTTTATCCTTAAGCGGACAATACTTTGCGGCCCTTTTGACGGCGAGCGGCGAGAACCTTGCGTCCGTTCTTCGAGCTCATCCGGCTGCGGAATCCGTGTACCTTCTTCCGCTTGTTCACGTTCGGCTTAAATGTCGGTCCCACTTCTTGATACCTCCTTACGAAAAGAACTCATATGTCCATTTATTAAACCATAAGGGGGCACGGAAGTCAATGAATTCAAAGGCAGACGACTTCGGAAGATATTCACATGTGCATAAAAAAGGGAGAGAAAAAAGACTCGTCTCTCATTTTGTCGAATCTTCGCACAGAATATCAACAATATCTTGTGTTGTGCACAGATTTCATCCACAAGTTATTGAAAATGTGGATAACAGGGCGAATTCCGTTGAATTCAGCGGGTTCATCTGCTATGATAAGTTCACCCATTCGACGTGGATAACGGCTGTTAAACCTCTTTTTTATTAACACCCTGTGCATAAATCTGTGAACAAAATCCCTTCTTATGGACATCTCAATAAAGAATAAAGAGGAATTGTGTGGATAACTTGTTGCAAAGGACATCCTTCGACATCGCCGCCCTCCCTCTTGTCCGCCTGACGGGTTAAAGGAGTGACTCCATGTGGACAGCCGTACGAACGAGATCTGGCAGCAGGTCTTGTCGGTCATCCAGACAAAATTAAGCAAGCCGAGTTACGATACGTGGTTTAAAGCCACCAAAGCGAATTTCCTTAATGACGAGACAGTGGTTGTAACCGCTCCCACCACCTTTGCGGCGGAATGGCTGGAGAACAGGTACAAGAAGCTCGTCTCTTCGACGTTGGCTGAGTACCTTGACCACCCGGTTGAGGTCAGGTTCGCGATCGAGGAGTTCCGGTCTCCGGAGCCGCCCGCGCCGTTCCCCGCCGTACCCGTCGTCAAGAACGCGGGACCCGAGGAGCCGGTCGGACATATGCTCAATCCCAAGTACACTTTCGATACGTTCGTCATCGGCGCCGGCAACCGCTTCGCGCATGCTGCTTCCCTCGCGGTCGCGGAAGCGCCGGCCAAGGCGTACAATCCGCTCTTCCTTTATGGAGGCGTAGGACTGGGCAAGACACACTTGATGCACGCGATCGGACATTATATTTTGGAGCACAACCCGTCTTCGAAGGTACTTTACATATCGTCGGAGAAGTTCACGAACGAATTCATCAACGCGATCCGGGACAACCGCGGCGAGAGCTTCCGCAACAAATATCGCAACATCGACGTGCTTCTGATCGACGATATCCAGTTCCTCGCCGGCAAAGACGGCACGCAAGAGGAGTTCTTCCATACCTTTAACGCGCTGCACGAAGAGAGCAAGCAGATCATCATCTCCAGCGACCGCACGCCCAAGGAGATCCCGACGCTGGAGGAGCGCCTGCGCTCGCGCTTCGAGTGGGGCTTGATCACGGACATCCAGCCGCCGGACCTTGAGACGCGCATCGCGATTCTCCGCAAGAAGGCGAAGGCGGAGAACTTGGACATTCCGAACGAGGCGATGGTATACATCGCGAACATGATCGATTCGAACATCCGGGAGCTCGAAGGCGCCTTGATTCGGATTGTGGCTTATTCGTCGTTGACGAATCAGGACGTATCTACGCATTTGGCCGCCGAGGCGCTTAAGGACATTTTGCCGAACGGACGCAACCGCCTCATCACCATTCAGGATATCCAGCAGCGCGTAGGCGAATTCTATGGGCTTAAGCTCGAGGATTTCAAAGCGCGCAAGCGTACGAAGGCCGTCGCATTCCCGCGTCAGATCGCGATGTATCTGTCCCGCGAGCTGACGGATTATTCGCTGCCTAAGATCGGGGACAACTTCGGCGGGAGAGACCACACGACGGTCATCCACGCCCACGAGAAAATCACGCAGCAGCTTAAAGTCGACGCCGAGCTATACAAGATCGTCGGCAACCTGACGGAAAAGATCAAAAACCTGACGTAGACGCAAACCCCGATATCCACCTGTGGACAAAAATGCCGCATTTAAAACGTGAATAACGAAAAAACCTATGCACAACTCATACACATGTGGATAGGTTGTCGTTTTCGGCTTTTTTTGGGCTTATCCACATATTCAGGGCCCCTACTACTACGACTATCTTTTAAGACCATACCATTAAGGTGAATAGACGAGGTGATCCCGTTGAAATTGACGATATTGCGCACGGAGTTAAACGAGGCGGTTCAAAACGTATCCAAGGCGGTATCCGCACGCAGCACGATACCGATCCTGAGCGGCATTAAAATAGACGTGAGCGATCGCGGCGTCACCTTGACCGCAAGCGACACCGACATTTCCATTCAACACTTTATTCCGCTCGAATCTTCGAGCAAGACGGTCGTGAAGGTCGAGCGTCCGGGCAGCGTCGTGCTGCCGGCCAAGTTTTTCGTCGAGATCGTCAAGAAGCTGCCGCACGAGGAAGTCAATCTTGAAGTCGGCGAACGCTTCCAGACGCTTATCCATTCGGGCGCGACCGAGATCCAGCTCGTCGGACTCGATCCGGAGGAATTCCCCGTGCTACCGATATTGGAGGAAGACCGCGTATTCTCCATCCCGGGAGACTTGCTCCGTTCGATGATCCGCCAGACGGTATTCGCCGTAACGACCAACGAATCGACGCCGATTCTGACCGGCGTGCTCTGGAGTTTGCAGGAAGGCGTCTTCAAGTTCGTCGCGACGGACCGACACCGCTTGGCCACCTGCAAGACGAATATCGACACCGATCCGGGGCTCAAGTTCGCGGGCGTGGTCATTTCCGGTAAAACGCTGAACGAGCTGTCGAAGATCATTCCAGACCAGAATACCCTCGTCGACATCGTCGTCGCCGACAACCAGGTGCTATTCAAGCTCGGAGAAGTGCTGTTCTTTTCCCGGATGCTCGACGGCGCTTATCCCGACACTTCCAAGATTATTCCGAGCCAGTTCAAAACAGAACTCGTCCTGAACACAAAATCGCTCAGCGACGCGATCGACCGCGCGTACCTGCTCTCGCGCGAAGAGAAGACGAACATCGTCCGCCTGCTCACGACGGATGACGGCAACATCGAGATCAACTCCAGCTCCTCCGAGCTCGGACGGGTACAAGAGCATCTGGACGTAACGGATCTGACCGGCGAGCCCCTGCGCATCGCTTTCAACTCCAAATATATGCTCGACGTGCTGAAGGTCGTGGACAGCGAGCAGCTGTACATCGGCTTCAACGGCGCGATGAGCCCGATCATCTTCAAGCCGCGCGATCACGACAACAGCCTGCATCTCATTCTCCCTTACCGGACGACGAATTGAGGAGCGCCTCATGAAGGAAATCGAGATTTCGACCGAATATATCCAGTTGCAGCAGCTGCTCAAGCTTGGCGATTGCATCGGCTCCGGCGGCGAAGTGAAACATTTCCTGCAGGAGACCGAAGTGCTCGTGAACGGAGAAAAAGAAAACCGCCGCGGCCGCAAGCTGCGCCCCGGCGACATCATCGAAGTGTCTGGCTGCGGCAGCTTCGCCGTTCGCGTTAAGCCATAGTCTGCGCCGGCGCAGCCGTATTCGTACGAGCCGCCGTCGGACAGTCCAGAGAGGAAGTCCCGCATGCAGCTGAACAAGATCGCACTGCATGGCTACCGCAACTACGGCGAACTGTCGCTAGCGACGGCCGCAGGCGTCAATATCATCATCGGTCCCAACGCGCAGGGCAAGACGAACCTGCTTGAAGCCATTCATGTGCTCGCGCTGACCAAGTCGCACCGTACGTCCAAGGACCGCGAGCTGATCGGCTGGAACGAGACGTCAGCCCGCATCGAAGCCGAGATCGAGCGCAAGCTCGGCAAGGTAACGCTGGAGCTTCAACTCTCCGCGCAAGGCAAAAAGGCGAAGATCAACGGGCTCGAGCAGCGTAAGCTCAGCGCCTTCGTCGGCACGGTCAACGTCGTGCTTTTCGCCCCCGAGGATCTGGACATCGTCAAGGGCGCGCCAGGCATCAGACGACGGTTCATGGACATGGAGATTGGCCAAGTGCATCCGGCCTACCTGCACGACTCCCTGCAGTATCAACGAATCCTCCAGCAGCGCAACAATTACCTGAAGTCTACCGACGCCTCCAGGGCATCCGCGGAGATGCTGGACGTTTGGAACGAACAATTAGCCGCCTCCGGTGTTAAAATGATGCAGAGAAGGCAAAACTTTATTCATAAGCTGCAAGGGTGGGCGGAGAAGATCCACGCCGGCATCACTGCCGACAAGGAATCGCTGACCGTCGTCTATAAACCCTCTCTCGCCGCGGAGGAAGGGACCTCGCCCCAAGATCAATCTTCTTTATTGCAACAATTTATGTTAAAGTTAACACAAGGCAAGGAACAGGAATTCCGCCGCGGCACGACGCTCATCGGTCCGCATCGGGACGATTTGGCGTTTGCCATTAACGGCAGGGACGTGCAGACGTTCGGCTCGCAGGGCCAGCAGCGGACGGCGGCGCTGTCGCTCAAGCTGGCGGAGTTGGAGCTTATGCGCGAAGAGATCGGGGAGTATCCGCTGCTTCTCCTCGACGACGTCTTGTCCGAACTTGATCAGGAGCGGCAGACGCAGCTCATCGAGACGTTCCAGAACCGCGTGCAGACGTTCATCACGACGACGGGACTGGAGAGCGTTAACATGAGCCGGCTCAAGGATGCCGCCATCTATCATGTACGCGGCGGTACCGTGCTGCCCTAGGGCAGGGAATGTGGAGGGGCTCAATATGTACATTCATCTGGGCGGGGAGAAAATCGTCCGGACTTCGCAGCTCGTCGCGATCTTCGATATCTCGATCGAGCAGTCCTCGAAGCTGTCCAGGCAGTTCGTGGCGCAGGCCCGGAAAAACCGTATCGTGGAGACGATCGGCGAGGAGGATCCGAAGTCTATCGTCGTCACCGAGGAGAGAGTGTATTATTCGCCCATATCGTCTTCTACCCTCAAGAAGCGGGCGCATCATCTGGTCGATTTGTAGGAGCAGCGCGTCAACGTTAAGAAGGCGGTGGAAGAGTTGTCCGTGAATTCGCAGCACAACACATACGATGAAAGTCAGATACAGGTACTCGAAGGGTTGGAGGCCGTCCGCAAACGTCCCGGCATGTACATCGGGTCGACCAGCGGCAAGGGTCTCCATCACCTTGTCTGGGAGGTCGTCGACAACAGTATCGACGAGGCGCTCGCAGGCTATTGTACCCGCGTCGACGTCATTATACATGAAGACAACAGCGTGACCGTCATCGACAACGGCCGGGGCATCCCGGTCGGCGAGAACGTCAAGCTGAAGAAATCGACGCTTGAAGTCGTCATGACCGTCCTTCACGCCGGCGGCAAGTTCGGCGGCGAAGGCTACAAGGTGTCCGGCGGTCTGCACGGCGTCGGCATCTCCGTCGTGAACGCGCTCTCCGAGTGGGTCAGCGTCACCGTCAAGCGGGACGGCAAGATCCATCAGCAGGAATATCGCCGCGGCGCGCCCCAGTACGATCTCAAGGTCATCGGAGAGACCGAGGACACCGGCACGCAGACGCGCTTCAAGCCCGATCCGGAGATTTTTACCGAGACGACGGTATTCGAGTACGACGTGCTCGTCGGACGGATTCGCGAGCTCGCGTTCCTGAACAAAGGCATCCAATTGACGCTCACCGACGAGCGAACCAGCATGCACGATTCGTTCAAGTACGACGGCGGCATCAAGGAGTTCGTCCAGTACCTGAACCGTACGCGCGAGGCGCTGCACGAGCAGCCGATCTACGTCGAAGGCACCAAGGACAGCATCGCGGTCGAGATCGCCATGCAGTACAACGACGGCTACACCGAGAACATTTATTCGTTCGCCAACAACATCAACACGCACGAAGGCGGCACGCACGAGTCGGGCTTCAAAAGCGCGCTTACCCGTATCGTCAACGACTATGCGCGCAAGATGGGGTTCGTCAAGGAGAACGAGTCGAACCTCACCGGCGACGACTGCCGCGAAGGCTTGACGGCGATCATCTCGGTCAAGATTCCGGAGCCGCAGTTCGAAGGACAGACCAAGACCAAGCTCGGCAACAGCGAGGCGCGGGGCATCGTCGAATCGCTCTTCGCCGACAAGCTGCTTGAGTTCATGGGCGAAAACCCGGCCGTCGCGCGCAAGGTCGTGGACAAGTCCCTTCAAGCGTCCCGGGCACGCGAAGCCGCGCGCAAGGCGCGAGAGCTGACCCGTCGCAAGGGGGCGCTCGAAGTGAGCTCGCTGCCGGGCAAGCTGGCGGACTGCTCGTCCAAGGACGCTTCAATCAGCGAGCTGTACATCGTCGAAGGCGACTCCGCAGGCGGATCGGCCAAGCAAGGCCGCGATCGTCACTTCCAGGCCATCCTGCCGCTGCGGGGCAAGATTCTGAACGTCGAAAAGGCGCGCTTGGACAAGATTCTGTCCAACGCGGAGATCCGGGCGATCATTACGGCGCTTGGCACCGGCATCGGCGACGACTTCGATATCGCCAAGGCGCGTTATCACAAGATCATCATCATGACCGACGCCGACGTCGACGGCGCGCACATCCGCACGTTGCTCCTCACCTTCTTCTACCGGTACATGCGGAACCTGATCGAGGAGGGCTTCGTCTACATCGCGCAGCCGCCGCTCTTCAAGATCGAGCGCAACAAGGTCGTCCGCTACGCGCAATCCGAGGCCGAACGCAATGCGATCATCGCCGAGTTCGGAGAAGGCGCCAAGGTCAACGTGCAGCGGTACAAAGGTCTGGGCGAGATGAACGCAGACCAGCTGTGGGATACGACGATGGATCCGGACAGCCGTACGATGCTTCAAGTACGGATCGAGGATGCGATCCGGGCCGACTTGATCTTCGATACGCTTATGGGAGACAGCGTCGAGCCGCGGCGGGATTTCATCCATCAGTACGCCAGGTATGTCAAGAATCTGGACGTGTGAGGCTTCGGCACCCGCCGGGCGCAGCGATGCGTTCAGCGGGTGCTTTTTTTATGGACTTTATTTCTTACCGATGCGACCTCGCTTGGAATTCACCGAAGCGCGGGTTCCGCGGCGGAAGCGTCCGTAGGCTATAGCGTACTTGCGAATCCGGCGATATACGCCGCGATCGGGCAGCCGCAGGAAAATATAGGGGTCGGGCAGCGTGTTGACCTCCAGAATCCAGGGCTTAAGCGCCGTGTCGACCGCCACGTCGATGCCGATCTCTTTGAGTCCAGGAAAACGCTTGCCGAGCACTAAAGCAACGTCCACGCCGAGCTTCGATAGCTCCCGACGATAACCGCGGCTCGTTCGTCCCGCCTTTTCCAGGTGCGTCTTCATCAGCGTCTCCATCGGCAGCGGCGTGCCGCCGGCGTGATAGTTCGTCACGATTTTGCGCGGGTGGGCGAGTCTCCCGATGATACCGGTCGTCTCCCATTGTCCGGCCGGGTTCATCTGGACCATCACGCGAAAGTCGAATCGGCGGCCGTCCTGCTTCAGCAGCTCGATTCCCTGTTGGGACAGATAGGAGCGGGGGGCGTTTCAACTTCAGCAGCGCGTCGTACATCTCGTCGAAGCTTGGATAGAAGATCCGCTTCTCGCCGGCCTGAAGGGTGTATCTTTCATCGGCCCCGGTCGATTTACCCAGACGGATGACGCCTTTGCCGAAGGTGCCGTTCACCGGCTTCACGTAGATCATGCCGTATTCGTCCAGCATGCTGCGAACGGCATCCCGATTGAACGGCCGGGTGTCGGGCACGAGACCGCGCAGCTCCGAAGATGCCAGCAGCGCTTCGGTTTTCGCCCATTTGCTGCTGATCCGCCTGATCGGCATGAGCGTTCACGCCACCTTTCGCGCCATCAATATGGTATAATGTTTTCATTCATCCTTTTTTTAGAGTATGACGCTTCTGCCTTGGGTGACCATGGCGATTTGACAATAGTGCAGGGATATTGAAGGAGGATCAGCATGGCCGAGGAACAGCGTTCCCCCCCTCCGCGACCGGGATATCGGCGTGGAGATGCGGGAATCGTTCATGGATTACGCAATGAGCATCATCGTCAGCCGCGCGCTGCCCGACGTTAGAGACGGGCTGAAGCCGGTACTTCGCCGCATCCTGTACGGGATGTCCGAGCTCGGCATGTCTCCGGACAAGCCGTTCAAGAAGTCCGCGCGTATCGTCGGCGACGTCATGGGCAAGTACCACCCGCACGGCGATTCCTCCATCTATCAGACGATGGTTCGGATGGCGCAGGACTTCTCGCTTCGCTATATGCTGGTCGAAGGTCACGGCAATTTCGGATCCATCGACGGCGACATGGCGGCAGCGATGCGTTATACGGAATCGCGTCTATCGAAGATCGCGATGGAGATGCTGCGGGATATCAATAAGGAGACCGTCGACTTCGTCCCGAATTACGATGGCGAAGAGCAGGAGCCGGACGTGCTCCCTTCGCGGTTCCCGAACCTGCTGGTCAACGGCACGACGGGCATCGCGGTCGGCATGGCGACCAACATTCCCCCGCACAACTTGACCGAGGTCATCAACGGCACGCAGGCGCTGATCAAGAACCCGGACCTGACTGCCCTTGACCTTATGGAGTACATCACGGGCCCGGACTTCCCGACTGCCGGCTTCATCCTTGGACGCCAAGGCATTCGGCAGGCTTATAGCACGGGACGCGGCTCGGTCACGATGCGCGCCCGCGCCGAGATCGAGGAGAACGGCGGCAAAGCCCGGATCATCGTCCACGAGCTGCCTTACCAGGTCGTCAAGGCGCGCCTTGTAGAGAAGATCGCCGAGCTCGTGCGGGACAAGCGGATCGAGGGCATCACCGACCTGCGCGACGAATCCGACCGCAACGGGATGCGGATCGTCATCGAGCTGCGCCGCGACGTCAATCCGAGCGTCGTCCTGAACAATCTGTACAAGCAGACGGCGATGCAATCGACGTTCGGCATCAATATGCTCGCGATCGTGAACAAGGAGCCGAAGGTACTTAACCTTCGCGACGTGCTCCATTACTATATTCAGCACCAGATCGAAGTCATCCGCCGCAGAACCGAGTACGATCTGAAAAAGGCGCAGGCGCGCGCGCACATCCTCGAAGGTTTGCGCATCGCGCTCGACCATCTCGACGAAGTCATTGCGCTCATTCGGGCTTCGCAGACGACGGAACAGGCGCGCGAAGGGCTAATGACGCGGTTTGGTTTGTCGCACGATCAAGCCCAAGCCATTCTCGAGATGCGCCTGCAGCGTCTCACCGGACTCGAGCGGGAGAAGATCGAGCAGGAGTATCAGGAGCTCATGGTCAAGATCGCCGAGTACCAAGCGATTCTGGCCGATGAGGGGCTCGTGCTTGAGATCATCCACGACGAACTTGAAGAGATCAAGCAGCGGTTCGGCGACGACCGCCGCACGGAGATCACGACGAGCGACGAGGAGATTCTCGATGAAGACCTGATCCCGCGCGAGGACGTCATTATCTCGATGACGCATTCCGGATACATCAAGCGCCTGCCGGTCTCCACGTACCGCAGTCAGCGGCGCGGCGGCCGCGGCGTCGTAGGCATGGACACGAAGGACGACGACTTTATCGAACGGCTCTTCGTGTCCAATACGCACCAGTTCCTTCTGTTCTTCACGAACAAGGGACGCGTATTCCGCCTCAAGGCGTACGAGATTCCGGATTTGAGCCGGACCGCGCGGGGCACGCCGATCATCAACCTGATCCAGATCGAACAGGGAGAGACGATCAATGCCGTCATCCCGGTCGAATCGTTCGAGCCGAATCAGTACCTGTTCTTCGCGACGAAGTGCGGCATCGTGAAAAAGACGCCGCTCGACGACTATGCGAACATCCGCAAGGTCGGCCTGATCGCGATCCTGCTGCGCGAGGACGACGATCTGATCGGCGTCAAGCTGACGGATGGCAGCCGCGAGGTTGTCATGGGCACGGCCCAGGGCATGTCGATTCGCTTCTCCGAGGACGATGTTCGTTCGATGGGACGCTCCTCCACCGGCGTGAAGGGGATTCAGCTGGACGAAGGCGACGAGGTCATCGACATGGATATCGTCGATCCGGAGCAGACCGTGCTCATCGTCACCTCCAAGGGTTACGGCAAGCGTACGCCGCTGAGCGAGTATCGCACGCAGACCCGCGGCGGCAAGGGCATCAAGACGCTGAACGTCACCGACAAGAACGGTGCGATCGTCAGCCTCAAGGTCGTTCAAGACGAAGAAGACTTGATGATCATGACCTCGGGCGGCACGTTGATCCGGATGAGCATGTCCACGATCAACACGATGGGCCGGATCACCCAAGGCGTCAAGCTGATCAACATCAAGGACGAAGACGCCGTAGCGACGGTAGCGAGAGCGCCGCGCAACGAAGACGAAGAAGAAGATGCGGAAGAATCCGAAGGCGCAGGCATCGAAGCCGTAGGTACCGAAGGCGCGGAAGAAGATTCTGAATAAGGAACGGATCTAAGGGGGAGGTAGACGTCGTGGCTGTGCTGCCGGTATCGCAAGTGCAGACGGGGGGATCTATTGCTGCGCGAAGTGCAGACGTCTTTCGGCAATATGCTGTTCCCGGAGGGCCGTACGCTCAGCGCGCGCGATCTAGAGATCCTGCAGGCGTACCTCATCCCGGATGCGGACATCAAGAGAGCGGGCCTTGAGGAGTCGGACTTGCTCGAGATCGAGGAAGACAAGTCGGCGCCGCTCTCCTCGCTCCATCAGAACTTTTTGAAAATGGAGCGGCTGCTGAAACATACGTTTCAGATGATGGGTCCGGGGCAGAAGCTCCCGATCTTCGAGATTCGAGGCGGGCTTAAGGACCTGCTCGATCATATCGACGAATATCACGTGCTGACGTTCGTGCCGCCATACGATCCTGCCGCGGAGCCTTGGATCCGCGGCAGCGTATTGACGGCGCTGACGGGTTACCAGCTCGCCAAGTGGATGAAGCTGCCGGAGAAGGACTGGGTAGCGGTAGCGCTGTCCGGGCTGCTGCACGATATCGGCAATACGCGAATCGACTCGACGATCCTGCGCAAGCCGGGTCGGCTCACGACCGACGAGCTGGCTGAGATGCGGCAGCATACCGTCTATGGTTACAAGCTGCTAGAAGGCGTCACGTCCCTTAACCAAGGGGTCATTCTGACCGCGCTGCAGCATCATGAGCGGATCGACGGCAGCGGCTACCCGATGAAGGCGATAGGGGACAAGATTCATCCGTATGCTAAGATCGTGGCGATCGCGGACATGTATCATGCGATGACGTCAGCTCGTACGTACCGTACGGCGCAATCGCCGTATGTCGTATTGGAGCAGCTGCAGAAGGAAGCGTTCGGCAAGCTGGATCCTTTGATGATCCAATGCTTTATTGAACGCAACACCCAGTTCTACAACGGCATGCTCGTCCAGTTGAACGACAACCGGGTCGGGGAGATCGTATTCACCGATAGGGCGAATCCGACGAGACCCATGGTGTCGATCTTCGGCGACATCGTGAACCTCGCCAAGGATCGCAACCTCTTTATTACCGCGGTATATTCATCCTGAGGGATGGAGCAAAGAAAGGGATCGGACGGCTCGGACGTTCGGTCTCTTTCTATTTATATATACGCCATCAGGGTGCGTAAACCGTGCAAACGTGAGGTCAACGGATGTCATAAAATTCCTAGAGATATTTATTGAGATTATGCTTGCAATCGTCTGGGCGCCTGTGATATATTATTCAAGTCGCCGCTGAGAGGCCGCCGAGCAAGAGGCCGAGAGCGAAGACGAGATTGCTCCTTGAAAACTGAACATCGAGCGTTAAAACAAACGGACGCTGAAGCCTTTCGGGGCTGAAGCAAAAGTTATACCAGCTTTATCATGAGCAAGTCAAGCTTACCTTTATGGAGAGTTTGATCCTGGCTCAGGACGAACGCTGGCGGCGTGCCTAATACATGCAAGTCGAGCGGATCTCTGATGGAGCTTGCTCCTGATGAGGTTAGCGGCGGACGGGTGAGTAACACGTAGGCAACCTGCCCCAAAGACCGGGATAACATTCGGAAACGAATGCTAAGACCGGATAGGCAACTGGGTCGCATGACTTGGTTGAGAAACACGGTGCAAGCTGTGGCTTTGGGATGGGCCTGCGGCGCATTAGCTAGTTGGTGGGGTAACGGCTCACCAAGGCGACGATGCGTAGCCGACCTGAGAGGGTGAACGGCCACACTGGGACTGAGACACGGCCCAGACTCCTACGGGAGGCAGCAGTAGGGAATCTTCCACAATGGGCGCAAGCCTGATGGAGCAACGCCGCGTGAGTGAGGAAGGCTTTCGGGTCGTAAAGCTCTGTTGCCAGGGAAGAATAAGGATGAGGTAACTACTCATTCGATGACGGTACCTGAGAAGAAAGCCCCGGCTAACTACGTGCCAGCAGCCGCGGTAATACGTAGGGGGGCAAGCGTTGTCCGGAATTATTGGGCGTAAAGCGCGCGCAGGCGGTCTTTTAAGTCTGGTGTCTAAGTGCGGGGCTCAACCCCGTGATGCACTGGAAACTGGGAGACTTGAGTGCAGAAGAGGAGAGCGGAATTCCACGTGTAGCGGTGAAATGCGTAGAGATGTGGAGGAACACCAGTGGCGAAGGCGGCTCTCTGGACTGTAACTGACGCTGAGGCGCGAAAGCGTGGGGAGCAAACAGGATTAGATACCCTGGTAGTCCACGCCGTAAACGATGAGTGCTAGGTGTTGGGGGGGGTCCACCCCTCGGTGCCGAAGTTAACACATTAAGCACTCCGCCTGGGGAGTACGGTCGCAAGACTGAAACTCAAAGGAATTGACGGGGACCCGCACAAGCAGTGGAGTATGTGGTTTAATTCGAAGCAACGCGAAGAACCTTACCAGGTCTTGACATCCCTCTGACCGGTCTAGAGATAGACCTTTCCTTCGGGACAGAGGAGACAGGTGGTGCATGGTTGTCGTCAGCTCGTGTCGTGAGATGTTGGGTTAAGTCCCGCAACGAGCGCAACCCTTGGATTTAGTTGCCAGCACTTTGGGTGGGCACTCTAGATCGACTGCCGGTGACAAACCGGAGGAAGGCGGGGATGACGTCAAATCATCATGCCCCTTATGACCTGGGCTACACACGTACTACAATGGCCGGTACAACGGGCTGCGAAGGAGCGATCCGGAGCCAATCCTACCAAAGCCGGTCTCAGTTCGGATTGCAGGCTGCAACTCGCCTGCATGAAGTCGGAATTGCTAGTAATCGCGGATCAGCATGCCGCGGTGAATACGTTCCCGGGTCTTGTACACACCGCCCGTCACACCACGAGAGTTTACAACACCCGAAGCCGGTGGGGTAACCCGCAAGGGAGCCAGCCGTCGAAGGTGGGGTAGATGATTGGGGTGAAGTCGTAACAAGGTAGCCGTATCGGAAGGTGCGGCTGGATCACCTCCTTTCTAAGGAGCCCTTCGGGGCAATACGAAGTCCGTTGTTTTAACGCTCGAGTTCAGTTTTGAAGGAGAAATCCTTCATCGATACCGGTTTGGTGATAATGGCGGAAGGGTTCCACGCGTACCCATCTCGAACACGACCGTTAAGCCTTCCAGCGCCGATGGTACTTGGACCGCAGGGTCCTGGGAGAGTAGGACGTCGCCAAGCCGGTCTTGATTCCTTTATCGGAATGAAGATCAAGCCAGCGAGACTGGCCATAGAATGCGGGCCTTTAGCTCAGCTGGTTAGAGCGCACCCCTGATAAGGGTGAGGTCGGTGGTTCGAGTCCACTAAGGCCCACCACCAAGTTTCAATTGAATACTTCCCATGGGGACTTAGCTCAGCTGGGAGAGCACCTGCCTTGCACGCAGGGGGTCAACGGTTCGATCCCGTTAGTCTCCACCATCTTTACTTCTCCGCACAGCCTGCTTGTCAGATGGGCGGAGGAAGCAGAAAGTTTGCACCTTGAAAACCGGATAGCGAAACGAAATGCGCAAATTAGAAATTCTCATGCATTGCCTTGTGTGGTTTAGCCGACAGGTTAAGCTATTAAGGGCGCACGGAGGATGCCTAGGCGCCAGGAGCCTAAGAAGGACGCGGCGAACAGCGAAATTGCCTCGGGGAGCCGTAAGCAGGCTTTGATCCGGGGATGTCCGAATGGGGAAACCCGGCTGGGGTCATGCCCAGTCACCTATGAGTGAATACATAGCTCATAAGGAGGCACACCCAGGGAACTGAAACATCTAAGTACCTGGAGGAGAAGAAAACAAGAGTGATTCCGTCAGTAGCGGCGAGCGAAAGCGGATTAGCCCAAACCTGAGAGCTTGCTCTCAGGGGTTGTGGGACGTCTCACATGGAGTTACAAAGGAGCAGGTTAGGCGAAGAGATCTGGAAAGGTCCGGCATAGAAGGTAAAAGCCCCGTAGCCGAAAGTCTGCTCCCTCCGAGACGGATCCCGAGTACCGCGGGACACGAGAAACCCCGTGGGAATCCGGCAGGACCATCTGCCAAGGCTAAATACTCCCTGGCGACCGATAGTGAAGCAGTACCGTGAGGGAAAGGTGAAAAGCACCGCGGGAGCGGAGTGAAAAAGAACCTGAAACCGTGCGCTTACAAGAAGTCAGAGCCCGATCTAGGGGTGATGGCGTGCCTTTTGTAGAATGAACCGGCGAGTTACGTTTACGTGCGAGGTTAAGTCGGAGAGACGGAGCCGCAGCGAAAGCGAGTCTGAATAGGGCGCTTTAGTACGTAGTCGTAGACCCGAAACCGGGTGATCTACCCCTGTGCAGGGTGAAGGTGAGGTAACACTTACTGGAGGCCCGAACTCGTGAGCGTTGAAAAGCTCTGGGATGACGTGGGGGTAGGGGAGAAATTCCAATCGAACTCGGAGATAGCTGGTTCTCCCCGAAATAGCTTTAGGGCTAGCCTCGAGATTTAGCATCATGGAGGTAGAGCACTGATTGGGTGCGGGGCCCGCCAAGGGTTACCAAGTCCAGTCAAACTCCGAATGCCATGGATGTATGCTCGGGAGTCAGACGGCGAGTGCTAAGATCCGTCGTCAAGAGGGAAAGAGCCCAGATCATCAGCTAAGGTCCCCAAGTGTGTGTTAAGTGGGAAAGGATGTGGAGTTGCGAAGACAACCAGGATGTTGGCTTAGAAGCAGCCACCATTTAAAGAGTGCGTAATAGCTCACTGGTCGAGTGACTCTGCGCCGAAAATGTAACGGGGCTAAACACACCACCGAAGCTATGGCATGTACCTTAGGGTACTTGGGTAGGGGAGCGTTGAATGCGGGTTGAAGTCGGACCGAGAGGACCGGTGGACTGCATTCAAGTGAGAATGCCGGTATGAGTAACGAAAAGACAGGTGAGAATCCTGTCCGCCGAAAGCCTAAGGGTTCCTGAGGAAGGTTCGTCCGCTCAGGGTAAGTCGGGACCTAAGGCGAGGCCGAAAGGCGTAGTCGAAGGACAACAGGTTGAAATTCCTGTACCACCGTAATCCGTTACGAGCGATGGGGGGACGCAGGAGGGCAAGAACGCGAGCTGATGGAATAGCTCGTCCAAGCAGTGAGGGGTGTGTGTAGGCAAATCCGCACACTAATACCTTGAGCTGTGATGGGGAGGGAAAATTACAGTACCGAAGGTTCCGTGCTCACGCTGCCGAGAAAAGCCTCTAGCCAGGAGAAGGTGCCCGTACCGCAAACCGACACAGGTAGGCGAGAAGAGAATTCTAAGGCGCGCGGAAGAACTCTCGTTAAGGAACTCGGCAAAATGACCCCGTAACTTCGGGAGAAGGGGTGCCTCGGTAGGGTGAATAGCCCGAGGGGGCCGCAGTGAATAGGCCCAAGCGACTGTTTAGCAAAAACACAGGTCTGTGCGAAGCCGTAAGGCGAAGTATACGGGCTGACGCCTGCCCGGTGCTGGAAGGTTAAGGGGAGCGGTTAGGGGCAACCCGAAGCTGTGAACCGAAGCCCCAGTAAACGGCGGCCGTAACTATAACGGTCCTAAGGTAGCGAAATTCCTTGTCAGGTAAATTCTGACCCGCACGAATGGCGTAACGACTTGGGCGCTGTCTCAACGAGAGATCCGGTGAAATTTTAGTACCTGTGAAGATGCAGGTTACCCGCGACGTGACGGAAAGACCCCATGGAGCTTTACTGTAGCTTGATATTGAACTTGGGTACGGTCTGTACAGGATAGGTGGGAGCCTAGGAAGCCTGAGCGCAAGCTTAGGTGGAGGCGCCGTTGGGATACCACCCTGATCGTATCTAGGTTCTAACCTGTCACCGTGAATCCGGTGAAGGGACCGTGTCAGGCGGACAGTTTGACTGGGGCGGTCGCCTCCTAAAGCGTAACGGAGGCGCCCCAAGGTTCCCTCAGAATGGTTGGAAATCATTCGAAGAGTGCAAAGGCATAAGGGAGCTTGACTGCGAGACCTACAAGTCGAGCAGGGACGAAAGTCGGGCTTAGTGATCCGGTGGTACCGAATGGAAGGGCCATCGCTCAACGGATAAAAGCTACCCTGGGGATAACAGGCTTATCTCCCCCAAGAGTCCACATCGACGGGGGAGGTTTGGCACCTCGATGTCGGCTCATCGCATCCTGGGGCTGAAGTAGGTCCCAAGGGTTGGGCTGTTCGCCCATTAAAGCGGTACGCGAGCTGGGTTCAGAACGTCGTGAGACAGTTCGGTCCCTATCTGTCGCGGGCGTAGGAAATTTGAGAGGGGCTGTCCTTAGTACGAGAGGACCGGGATGGACGCACCGCTGGTGTACCAGTTGTTCCGCCAGGAGCATCGCTGGGTAGCCAAGTGCGGGAGGGATAAGCGCTGAAAGCATCTAAGCGCGAAGCCCGCCTCAAGATGAGATTTCCCAGTATGTAAGACCCCTTGGAGAACACGAGGTTGATAGGCTCGGGGTGTAAGCACAGCAATGTGTGTAGCTGACGAGTACTAATCGGTCGAGGGCTTATCCTACGGTTTGCTTATCGAGCAGACCACGGCAAGCCGCACAGGCAAGAGAATTTCTAAGCGCATCTTCGTTTCGCATCCGGTTTTCAGGGCGCAAGCTCTGTGAAGCTGCAATCGCACGACGGGCGACCGTCATGCGGCTGTGACGACTTCGTCGCACAGTAGGTCTGGTGGTAATGGCGGAGGGGTCCCACGCGTACCCATCTCGAACACGACCGTTAAGCCCTCCAGCGCCAATGGTACTTGGACCGCAGGGTCCTGGGAGAGTAGGACGTCGCCAGGCCGAGCGCAGCAAAAAGAGAACCACCTTCTTCGGAAGGTGGTTTTTTTGTTGTGTTCGGGTAATCTGTTTCGGTAGCAGCAGGGAGTACGGAGGTTCAGGGGCCCAAATGGCATACATTCCAACCAATTCCGCTAAGAAGACTAAAAGGCCGGATTTAAAAAAATAACGGATCCACGGTCCTCTTGAGAAGCAACCCGCATAAAACTGGTTTTAAATGTGATAGTAGGAAACTTCCGTGTCGGACAAGCGGATGATGCCATTGCCACGCTCCTTGCGCATACGCAGGAGTAGCGTAAGACGCGGAGAGAGCAGCCAGAAGTGCCAGTATACCAGGGATATGACGAGAGCCGGATGCGCCCAAGGATAAAGCAGCGCGGAGGCGCAGCAGCCGACCAGCATCAGATGAAAGTGAAGGCGGCGGAAGAGGCCAAGGCTCGTGTCCATGACAGGCAGGGGGGCCGATCCATGGCCAGTCGATGCGGAAGCTCCAGCGTTTGCCGGCTGCGGCGTCTACGCGGCGCAACGTGATGCGCAGAACGACGGCGTGAATGAGTATCATGACGATCAGGCCGACCGCCATGCACTCAAGCCCTTTCCATGCGTAAAAACCCGTGACGAACCCAGCACCTAAAAGAGCGGTCGTCATATAGCTATATTTAGTTTCCGGGCGCATCGGAATTTTGCGAATCAGCTTATAATGATAGACGGTGGCCTCGCGCGCAGGCTCGAGTATTTTCATAGAGAATCTCCTTGTACGGCTGTAGGGTTTCTGTAGTTACTATCGGCTCGAATTGAAGTTATTGTTAAGTTCTTTGGCGCAGCGCGCTAGCAAGCGTATATTTTCATAGAGTATGAGGCATACTATTCATAATAAGCCAACCAAAGGCGGGAATGCCATGAATGAAGAAGATAGCAAAACCTGCATCGTATGCGGACATCGCGATCGGGAAGGCATTCGGATCATGCGTTCATTTATTTGTCATTCATGCGAGTCGGAAATGGTGAATACGCAAGTCGAAGATCAACGTTATCCTTTCTTCGTACAGCAATTGAAGCAATTGTGGGTTCATACAGAAGGCTGACGGCAGGCTCCATAAACAATTCAACGCAGAATGGAATACGAAGAAGTGCCGAAGGAACGGCGCTTCTTTGTGTTGTTTGGGGCTTGCCAAAGGATTTGATATAATGGTGATTATGTAAAATTTTATGAAACTAAGCGAGGTATGAAAATGGGATCGGCAAAGCACGAGCAAGCGCCGTTATTCGATATGCTTGTACGCCATGCTAAAAAAAGAGTTGACCCCTTTCCACGTCCCGGGGCATAAACAGCGAGCTGTCATCGATGAGTACGAGGGAGCTACGGCGGACTTCGGAATTTTGATGAATATTGATATCACCGAGCTATCGGATTCGGACGATCTCCATGATCCGAGCGGAGCGATCGTGCAGGCTCAGGATCTGGCGGCGGCATGCTTCGGCGCGGAGGAGACACGTTTCCTCGTCGGGGGGCAGCACCGCGGGCAATCTGGCGATGATACTCGGGATCTGCGATCCGGGCGATCTAGTCCTGGTACAACGCAACGTGCACAAATCCATCATTCACGGTCTGGCGCTTGCGGGCGCCCGATGCGTTTTTTTGACGCCTGAACTGGACAATCGCTCAAGTATCGCTATAGCGCCTCGCGTAGAGACTGTCATTCGCGCTATTGATACATACGGGGGAGGCCAAAGCCCTTATTCTGTGCAGTCCCAATTATTATGGGATGACCGCTAACCTGGTGCCTCTGGTTGAAGCAGCGCACGCGAGGCAAATACCTGTGCTGGTCGATGAAGCGCACGGTGCCCACTTTGGCCTTCATCCGGCATTTCCCCGCAACGCGCTCCAAGCCGGAGCGGACGTCGTCGTTCAATCGACGCATAAGATGTTGAGCTCGCTGACGATGAGCGCCATGCTTCATATGCAAGGCGATCTAGTATACAGGCCGGCTATTCGGCAGGCGCTTGGCATGGTACAAAGCTCGAGTCCGTCTTATCCGTTGATGGCATCGCTTGATCTCGCCCGAAGGGAAATCCATGTGCGAGGGTCTACCTTGTTCGAACCGGCGCTTGCGGTGTCCCGAACCGTGCGCGAAGCGTGTGCCGGACTGCCCTTCGAAGCGCTGAATGCAGATGATCCGTTGAAGCTATCGATTAAGGAAACACGAGAGAGGCTGAACGGGTTCGAGCTCCAAGCGAAGTTGGAGGAGCAAGGCTGCGTCGTCGAGATGGCGGATGCGAAATATGCGGTATTGGCGCTCGGACCCGGTACGAGAGAAGTAGATGCGGATGTTTTGCTTCGAGCGCTGAATGAAATCGCCGGAGAGCTGGAAATGGAAAGGCTGGAAAGCTCTCGCGATCAGCAATCCCCGGCTAATAACGCGTCGCCCAGTATTACCTACGGTCAGACTTACGGTCAGATCTCAGAACCAGTTACAATCAGAAGAAGAACCACTCATACATCAACCGTGTCTCTTGAAGCGGCCGCAGGCCGTATTTGCGGCGAATGGATCATTCCGTATCCGCCCGGCATTCCTCTTCTGTATCCGGGAGAACCTATATCTAAAGACGCCTTAGAGGAGCTAAAACGCCTAGCAGCCGCCGGAGCGCGGTTCCAGGGGGGCGTCGGACGAATCGTTGGCGACCATCCAAGTCCTGACGGAAGGGGATAACGTATGAACGGTGCAGCGACGCGTAAAATGCCCGAATCTCGGATAATCACGGCTTGGATCGCCTTGGGCGCAGCGGCGGCTATCCTTGCGTACTTGCTGTTCGTGCCGCCTGTCATCGGGATCGCGGACAATGGCGACTTCAATCGCGTCATGGGCGCTTCGGGCATTGCCTACGCAGATCCGCAGGAGTCCTATGCGGACCGTTACTTCGGCTACGCCCACCAGCTCTATCGCTACGGCGGCTTTACGTCCGGCGGTTATGTATCCACGCATGTGCTGCTCGTGGCTATCGCCGGAGGAATAGGGAGACTTATCGATCAACGTACCTTCGATATTCGCGTCCTCGGCTTCTGCTATATGACGCTTATGCTCTCTGCCCTGTGGCTTCTCGTGCGCTATGCACCGACGATGCGGGGGAAATACGCGACTGGGGTCGCCGCTGCCCTTTTGGCGATCATCGGCATCGTCGTCTTTTGCGACGTCGGCTATACCGCGTATTATCAATCTTTCTTCGGAGAGCCGTATGCCTTGGTCGCTACCCTGCTTGCCTTAGGCGCGGCGGTCGCGATCGCGTCGCGGCTCGAACCGGACAGGCGAAGTTCGGCAGAGCCTGATGATCCGCAGCAAACCGTCCGTCTTCCGTCGGCATGGTTGCTGGCGCTGTTCGTGGGCGCCGGCGTCGCTTTGGCAACCTCGAAGATTCAAAACGCGCCTATTGGCTTCCTGCTGGCCATCCTGGCTTGGCGTATGGCCTCGCTCCGTCCCGATAGAGGCTGGCGGTTGCGCGGAAGGATCGGGGCGTGCATCCTGGCGCTATCGGCGATCCTTATGATGGCGCTGGCGCCGGATCAGCTCAGACATATCAACCTGTATCAATCGATCTTTTTCGGCGCGCTCAAGGATACGCCAGACCTGAGGCGGGATATGCAAGAGCTGGGCATTCCGGACAAGTACGCGGGATTGGCGGGCACGAACTATTTTCAGAAGGACACGATCGTGCCCCAGAGCGACCCTACGCTTCGGCGGGAGGTGCTGGATCGGCTGTCGCACAGGGACATTGCCTTGTACTACGCGCGGCATCCCGACCGGTTCGTGAGCAAGCTGGAGAAGGCGGCGGAGAACGGAACCGCCGTCAGACCCTATTACCTGGGAAATTATAGCGAGTCGGCCGGCCGTGAGCGCAGCGAGCTGTCTTACGCGTTTAGTGCTTGGAGCGAATGGAAGCATCGGCATATGCCGAATACGCTGGCATGGTTTGTCTCATGCTATGCCGTCTATTATGCGCTGCTAGCCGCCTGGTGGAGCAGAAGCGCCGGCCGGCCCGGCTCCAGACTGCTGGCGGAGACGCTTGCCTTCATCGGGGCCGCGGGCGCGATGGCCGTGACCGTGTCGCTCATGGGAGACGGGGAAGCGGATCTCGGCAAACATCTCTTCATGTTTAACGTATGCTTCGATATTATGGCGGCGAGCGCGCTTGCGGCCGTTGTCTATGGGTTGTTGTGGGGGGTTTCGAACGTTGGCCGCCAGCAGCGGGAATCGCAGGCAGTCTACGATAATCGTTCAACCTGCGAAGCTTTCAGGCTATAATAGAGAAGAGTAGACGCAAGGGGCGTCTGCCTATTATATAGAATCGGAGCATTCGCAGGATGAAGAGAGGCCATTTCATAACAATAGAAGGCAACGAAGGCGCGGGAAAATCGACGATCGCCGTGATGATGCTGGATTACTTGCGCAAGAAGGGCTTGGATGTCGTGTCGACGCGCGAGCCCGGCGGCATCGCCATCGCGGAGCAGATCCGCGCGATCGTGCTGGATAACGGCAATACCGCCATGGACGGCCGCACGGAAGCGCTGCTGTACGCGGCGGCACGCAGGCAGCACTACGTCGAAAAGATTGTACCTACCCTCGCACAGGGTAAGACGATCTTATGCGATCGCTTTATCGATAGCAGCCTGGCCTATCAGGGATTCGCCAGAGGGCTTGGCATCGACGAGGTGATGTCGATCAACGCTTTCGCGATCGAAGGCGGATTCCCCGATCTGACGATTTATCTGGACGTCGATCCCGAGATCGGCATTCAGCGGATCCACGCGCACGGCAGCCGGGAGATCAATCGACTGGATCTGGAGTCTTTAACCTTTCACCATCGCGTGCGGGAGGGTTATCTGGAGGCGCTGGCGCGATTCCCGGACCGAATCGTGCGCGTCGATGCCAATCGGGTTATCGAGGACGTGTTCGCGGCGGTTGCGGGCGCACTGGATCGCTTTTTCGACCGGACTGAATAAGATCGTAGCGGTAAAAAGCGGTTCTCTGCCATGTCCACCGGGAGATAGCGCTTGCAAATATGCGTCCGGGGGGCAGGATTTGAAGCCGCGGCGTCAAATTTTATAAAGAGAAGCTCATATTACATTGAATTGGGAGGAATGATGGATGAAGCTGGTCATCGCCGTAGCACAAGACAAGGATAGCAACAGGCTCTCCAATGCGCTCATCAAAGAAGGGTTCCGCGCGACGAAGCTCGCTAGTACCGGAGGATTTCTAAAAGCCGGGAATACGACGTTCCTGATCGGGATCGAGGACGAACGGGTACAGCAGGTGCTCGACGTCATCCGTGCCAACTGCAAAGTGCGCGACCAATTGGTTACCCCTGTCTCTCCGGTCAGCGGCGCAGCCGACTCCTATATTCCATTTCCGGTCGAGGTGCAGGTGGGCGGCGCAGCTGTCTTCGTGGTCCCGGTCGAACGTTTCGAACACTTCTAACTATCAGGCGGGATGTGAAGCGGGATGAAGATCCAGCCGGGTTATTTTCCCCCGAACAATAAGATTCAACGGACGGATACGAACGCTCGTCCGCGCGAGATGCCGAACTTCGGCGATCTGATGCAGCAGAACGATGAGGGGCGCTCCCAGGAGGAGCTGCAGCGCAAGCTGGAGGACATTCGCCTGCAGGGCGACAGGCTCATGCGTTCGATGACCGTCCGCGAGCTGAAGCTGTATCGGATGATGGTCAAGGGCTTCCTTGAAGATACGCTCAAGCGCGGCATCGCCCTGAAGGAGACGAAGGGCTGGGATCGTCGCGGACGCGGCAAGCGGTACAAAATATTGGAGGAAGTCGATTCGATGCTCGTAGCCATGGGCGAGGAGCTCCTAGGCAGCGAAGAAGGCCGGCTGGAGCTTCTGCAAAGGGTAGGCGAGATTCGGGGACTTCTGATCAACCTGGTATTCTAACGGCGCTCAAGCCGTTGCAATAAAATTTAGTCCATCAACGAGAGAAGGTTCAGCGCAATGGCGATCGCATCGGTACCGGGCCAGGATCGGGCCAAGAGGCTCCTGCAGGGCATGATCCGAAGCGGCAAGGTCGCGCACGCCTACCTGTTCGCGGGCCCGCAGGGCTCGGGGAGAAGCGCGATGGCGCAAGCCTTCGCGATGACGCTGCTATGCGAGCGCGGCGGCGACGATGCGTGCGGCGAGTGCCTGACGTGCCGCAAAGTCGAGCACGGCAACCATCCCGATCTTCACCGGATCGTCCCGGACGGCCAGACGGTGAAGATCGATCAGATCCGCGAGCTGCAGCGGGAGCTGTCATATCGCAGCGCCGGCTCGCAGCGCAAGATCTACGTGATCGAAGCGGCGGAGACGATGACGGTCCAAGCGGCCAACAGCCTGCTGAAGTTTCTGGAGGAGCCGCCGTCGCCCGTCGTAGCGATCCTGATCGCGCAGAGCGAGCAGGCGATGCTGCCGACGATCGTATCGCGAACGCAGCTCGTGCCGTTCACGCCGGGCGATCCGAAGGCGATGGAGGCGCTGCTCATACGGGAAGGCACGCCGCCGCTGATCGCCAAATCGGTCGTTCATTTGTCCGCGGGGTTTGAAGCCGCACGGGCGCTGGCAGCCGAGAATTGGTTTGCAGAAATCCGAAACGTAGTGATACAATTAGGCAGGGAGATCCCGTCCCGGTTCCCTGGCGTGCTGCTAACCGCGCAGACACAGGTATTTAAGACGGATCTGGCCGAGCATACCGACATATTGCTGCAACTGTTTGCTTTATGGTATAGAGATATGATTTACGTCATGACCGGCCGAGAGGAGAGGCTCGTCTTTCCCGATCAAGCGGAATGGCTCTCCAAGCAGGCTTGGACCCGTAGCGTCCATGCCTGGACCCGGTCGATGGAAGCGGCGCTGTCCGCCGTCCGCCGCATTAAGGCGAACGTGCAGCCGCAGCTCGCTTTCGAGCAATTTCTAGTGACGTCCGCGCAGACGGCGGGTTAGACCGCATCGGAGCGTCTGCAGCGGCGTACGGGAGGGGGTAGTTTTGTACGAGGTTGTCGGCGTCCGCTTCAAGAAAGCGGGCAAGGTCTATTATTTTGACCCGGCCGAACATCCGGTAGCCAAGGACCAGCATGTCATCGTCGAGACCGCGCGAGGCGTCGAATACGGCACGGTCGTCATCGGACCGAAGACCGTCGGCGAGGCCGACGTCGTCCTTCCGCTCAAGAGGGTTATACGCGTCGCTGCGGACAGCGATGCGCATGCAGTCGAGGAAAACCGGAACGCGGCGAAAAACGCTTTTGCCATCGGATTGCAGAAAATCAAGGACCATCAGCTCCGAATGAAGCTGGTGGACGTCGAATACACGTTTGACCGCAACAAGATTATTTTCTACTTCACGGCCGAGGGTCGAGTCGACTTCCGGGAGCTGGTGAAGGACCTGGCAGGCGTATTCCGGACCCGTATCGAGCTCCGTCAGATCGGGGTGCGGGACGAAGCCAAGATGCTGGGCGGCATCGGCCCCTGCGGCCGCGTGCTCTGCTGCTCCTCCTGGCTGGGGGACTTCGAGCCGGTATCGATCAAGATGGCCAAGGATCAGAATCTATCGCTGAACCCGACCAAGATCTCCGGTCTGTGCGGTCGCCTCATGTGCTGTCTCAAGTTCGAGCACGACAATTATGAGAGCGCCAAGGAAGAGATGCCGGCCGTCGGTAAGATCGTCGTCACCTCGTTCGGAGACGGCAAGGTCGTCGGTCTCAATGCCGGCAGCCGCAGCGTTCACGTTCAGCTGTTCGAGGTCGGCAAGGTCAAAGAGCTTCCTTTTGAAGAAGTCGTCGTAAAGTAATTCCAGCAGCACCTATCGTCACCGACACAACCTGGCTTTAAGGTGGAGCTTGCCCATGAAGGATGTATACTTAGGCGTGGATGAACTCGAGGCGAAGCTAGGCGGCCTCCATACGGAATTCGGTTCGCTTAAGCTCAAGATTAAGGAATTGGTCGAAGAAAACCAGCGGCTGCGCATCGAGAACCAGCAGCTGCGCAAGATCTTCAAGCGCGAGAACATTGAATTCGCGGCAGAACCTGCGGTCGACGTGTCGGAGGAACCGGCCGATACCCGCCAACAGGAGCAAGCCGAGACCGCGGCCGGATCGTCCATTGGCGAAGGCTACGACAATCTGGCCCGGCTGTACCACGAAGGCTTCCATATCTGCAACGTATACTACGGACATTTGCGGATGGAAGGCGACTGCTTGTTTTGCCTCTCGTTTCTTAGTAAGCCTTAGTTGGTTATTACCCACGCACGGCCGACTCTCCAATCCGGGGGGAGCCGGCTTTTTTTTGCGAAGGGGGCATTCTTGGCTTACTCCCCTCGTTCAGAATGCTGGCATTGAATCCGCAAATCGAGTAAGCTTAGAGACGTAATTAAGGTACAAAAAAAGCGGTACGAAATGACGCATATATAATAGAAGAAAAAATTCGGGACGGTGCGTTGAACGTTGAATGAAAACGATAACATCACGCTCGGGAAGCCGCCGTTGCTGGAAGGCGAACGGCTGGATGACCTGCTGACGCATGAATATAAAATCATACAGAGCAAAGAGGTTTTCAGCTTCTCGTTGGACGCCGTTCTTCTCGCCAGATTCGCGGGCATACCGAAGAGAGGACGAATCCTCGACCTGTGCACGGGAAACGGCGTGATCCCGCTCCTGCTAGCGACGCGGACCGATGCGTCTATCGAGGGCGTAGAGCTGCAGCCCCGGCTCGCGGACATGGCCCGGCGGAGCGTCGACTACAACGAATTGCAGTCGCGGATCGGTATCCGGGAAGCGGACCTTAAGACGCTGCCTGCCCTCCAGGGAGGCGAAGCCTACGACGCAGTGACGGTGAATCCGCCGTACAAGCCCGTCGGATCCGGAGAGCACAAAGGAAACTTGCATCAGGCGCTAGCCCGCCATGAGATCGGATGCACACTGGAGGATGTCGTATCTGCATCGGCGCGAAGCGTCCGCGAGGGCGGGCGCGTCTCCATGGTCCATCGTCCGTCCCGTCTGGCGGAGATCATGGCCGCGATGCAGCGGTACCGGCTCGAGCCGAAGCGGATGCGCTTCGTGCATTCGCGCGCGGGAGCGGAAGCGAACATGGTACTGATCGAAGCCAGCTTAGGCGGACGTCCGGAGCTGCGGCTGCTCCCGCCGCTGATTGTATACGAGGGAGAAGGCCGTACCTACACAGGGGAGCTGCTGGACGTATTTTACGGGCGCAAAAAGGAATTGAACGGAACTGATGCGATCGAAGGAGCGGAGGATTGAAGCGATGAGGGAGAAACGCGAACGGCATGCACAAAAACTGAAGCAAGCAGCCGATTCGACCGGGAACGAGCAAGCCCGCGAAGCGAATGCGGTCGTGCATACGGAGAATACCGGCACGGAAGCGCAAGTTCAGAAAAGCTTCGGCGCGCGCGCTGCGGGCGGACCGGGCACGCTCTATCTGGTCGCGACGCCGATCGGCAACCTGGAGGACATGACCTTCCGTGCCGTGCGCATGCTGAAGGAAGCGGATCTCATCGCCGCCGAAGATACGCGTCAGACGCGTAAGCTGCTCACGCACTTCGACATCTCGACGCGTCTGGTCAGCTATCACGAGCACAACAAGAGAGCGAGCGGTCCGGAGCTGGTCAGACTGCTGGCGGAAGGCAGCACGATCGCCCTTGTCAGCGACGCGGGCATGCCCGCCATCTCGGACCCGGGCGCCGATCTTGCAGCCGCGGCTGCCGCGGAAGGCATTCCGGTCGTTCCCATCCCTGGCGCTAACGCCGCACTCTCTTCGCTTATCGTGTCCGGCCTGCCGACGGACCGATTCCTTTTTGCAGGCTTCCCGCCCCGGGACCGCAAGGGAATGGAAGCCTTCCTCTCCCGCATGGATCGCGAAGAGGCTACGCTCCTGCTATACGAGTCTCCGCATCGGCTCAAAAAAAACCGTAGAGGCGGTCGCCGAGCGTTGGAGCGGCAGGCGGATGGCGGTCGTGCGGGAGCTGACGAAAAAGCACGAGGAGATCGTGCGAGGCACGGCCGAAGCTTGTCTGCAATACATAGAAGCGCATCCGCCTCTAGGCGAATGCTGCCTGGTCATTGAAGGCGCGGACGCATCCGCAGCTTCGGCGGCAGATCCAAGCGACGCATGGTGGTCCGAGCTCACGACGGCTGAGCACGTTGCCAGATACGAGGCGAAGAACGGCGAGAACCGCAAAGAAGCGATGCGGCTCGCTGCGCGCGATCTGGGCGTGTCCCGCAGGGAAGTCTACCAGATGTTGCTCGAAGAAGAAAAAGACCCCTCCGCGGACTAGTCCGGGAGGGGTGCAAGGAGATATAAAAAAGGTTAGAAATAACGATGTTGGTAAGTGCTTCTTCCATTATAAACGAATTTCTCTAATTTGTCACACGGTTGCAGGCAAATCCTTCAAGCATTCTCTGCAAACGATTTTTCCTTTGAAATAAATCACGTTGTCCGCGTTGCCGCAGAAGATACAAGCCGGCTCGTACTTCTTCAGCATGATGCGCTCGCCGTCCACGTAGATTTCCAGCGCATCCTTCTCTCCGATACCCAGCGTTCTGCGCAGCTCGATCGGAATGACCACGCGACCCAGTTCATCTACTTTCCGTACAATGCCCGTCGACTTCAACATTTGGAAATCCTCCCTCATTCGCGTAAAATAAGATTAAACGAAATGTCGGAGAACCTCCGCATATTCGCCATCATTCGACAAAATTCTTTGTTTTCCGTAATCTATCGTACCAACGATTCCCAAATAAGTCAACCAGAAAAAGCGGCTTCTTTAGCTGAAATTTAGCTGAATATCCGCTAACTTCCACAGTTTAGCCCTAATTCAGCTATATATTAGGTAAAAAAGAGGGAATATTTCTTAAAATTAGAGAATGACACTATTCGACAAAATCATAATCGTTTGTCGAATGTGAAGCCCAAACCTACGAGGTGATCGAGCATGTACCGTCTTCGGGAGGAAAAAGTATTCAAGGACCCCGTTCACCAGTCCATCTACGTGCAGGAAGCGACCATCTGGAAACTCATCAACACCGCCGAGTTCCAACGATTGAGGCGCATACGCCAGTTGGGCACTTCGTACCTGACCTTCCATGGGGCAGAGCACAGCCGATTCTCCCACTCGCTGGGCGTATACGATATCACGCGAAGAATTATCAGTCAATTTGAGCGTAACGGATACCAGGATTGGCCGCAAGAGGAAAAAATGGTCAGTTTATGCGCTTCTTTGCTGCATGATGTCGGACACGGTCCTTTTTCCCACGCGATCGAACAAGTGTTCGATACCGACCACGAGGAATGGTCTTGCGCGATTATACTGGGAGATACCGAGATCAACCGGGTATTAAAGGAAGTCAGCGAAGACTTCCCGCAGAAGGTCGCCGCCGTCATCTGCAAGACGTACGACAAACCGATCGTCGTGAGTCTGGTGTCCAGCCAGATGGATGCGGACCGCATGGATTATTTGCTCAGGGATGCATACTTTACTGGCGTGAATTATGGCACCTTCGATCTGGATCGGATCTTGCGCGTGCTGCGTCCTTATCGGGGACGGATCGTGGTGAAGGAGAGCGGGATGCATGCCGTAGAGGATTATTTGATGTCGAGATATCAAATGTATTGGCAGATTTACTTTCATCCCGTGACGCGCAGTTCGGATATCGTACTGAGGCAAATCTTCATGAGGGCTCGCGAATTGTACCAAGGGGGGCCATGCGTTCAAATTCCTGCTGCCGCCGCTTGCGCAGTTATTGAACGGCACGATCGAGCTCCGGGACTATCTGGCGCTGGACGAAGCGATGGTGCAAACCGCGTTCGGCCAATGGGCGGATGAAGAGGATGACATACTGGCTGACTTATGTAAACGGTTTTTAAACCGCCGGTTGTACAAGTATGTACCCCTCGAAGGTGAGCACGAAACATTGGAGGCGAAGCTGCGAGAAGCATGGGAGCGGATCGGCCTTCACCCGGATTACCACCTGCAGATGGACACGCCGACGAACCTGCCGTACGACGTATACAAACCGGGATCTCCGGATCCCGAACCCAAAGAAAAGACGCCCGTCCTCGTGCTGGACGACAAAGACCGATTGACCGAGATCTCTCTGAAAAGCGATATCGTCCGGTCGATCGCGGGACTTCATACCGGAAAGTACTATATCTATTATCCCGAAGACCTGGTGCTTCCTCATATCAATAGCCTGAAGCCCGAGATTCGGGAGCTGTTGGGATTATAAAGCGCCCATATCGCTCCCTCCTCGCTGCATACTAAATCATTCGCCAAAAGGAGACCTGCCGCGACATGCTTTTCGATACGCACGCCCATCTGGATTCAACGAAGTTCGACAACGACAGAGAAGAAGTGATCGCGCGCGCCAAGGAAGCGGGCGTCGGCGCGATCGTGAACATCGGCTTCAATCGGGAGACGATTCCGACGACCATCGCGCTGGCCGAGAAGCACGATTTCATCTACGCGGCCGTAGGCTGGCATCCGACGGATGCCGTCGACATGCGCTTGGAGGAGGATCTTGCCTGGATCGAATCGCTGTGCAGCCATCCGAAGGTCGTGGCGATCGGCGAGATCGGTCTCGACTATTATTGGGACACATCGCCCAAGGATGTCCAGCACATCGTATTCCGCGAACAGATCAGATTGGCGAAGCGGCTCGGCAAGCCGATCGTCATCCACAACCGGGACGCCCATGAGGATGTCGTTCGTATCCTCCGCGAAGAAGGAGCGGCAGAGATCGGGGGCATCATGCACTGCTACTCCGGCAGCTGGGAGACGGCCAAGCAGTGCTTGGACATGAACTTTTATATCTCCTTCGGAGGTCCGGTCACCTTCAAAAACGCGCGCGTTCCCAAAGAGGTGCTGGCGCGTGTACCATTGGATCGATTGTTGATCGAAACGGATGCTCCTTACCTTACCCCCCACCCCGATCGAGGCAAACGAAACGAGTCGTCTTATGTGCAATTCGTGGCCGATTCCGCCGCGGAAATCACAGGCCTTTCTAGGAAAAAAATAGAAGAGATCACGGAAAGAAATGCGCGTGTCTGTTTCCGACTCGAAGATAAAGCGCCAACAATCGAAGAAAAATAAATATTTTCTAAGAAAAAACTAGCTTTTGCTCCTGAAATCCTAAAAAAAATGGCTTAAATTTGCCTTAAAACGCTGAAATTCGCTCTTTGCACGTTCTTTACACCTTTGGGGCATGCGGGTTATTATCTAATCCAGAAGTCCGAATATGACATTCCTTTTCCAGTGCGCTTAATCTCCCGAACCGGGAGAGCGGGGGACCCGACGCGGACGATATCGGCGCTTGCCGATGTCCGAGCGGCCGAGCAATCTTGGGGTGAATAGCAAACGACGGGCGCCGTCCGGCTGACGGCCGACCGACCGATGCTTAGGGCAGACTCTCGACGCCCGAACCCGACAGCTAACCTCGCAAGCGTAGTAGAGAGAGGCAACCTCGTGCCGCCCCATCGTCCCTCGTCCAGTTGAGCGGAAGCCACGACCAGGCCCTCTGTCGCAGGCTTTTTTTGTGCCCGAATTCACGTATTCGGCGCAGCAAGCCCGCAAAGACCGCTCCTCGGAAGCACCCAAGGGGATTGATTGGCAGGCACATGACATGCCTTTACAGCTGGGCAAGGCGGCGCAAATTCGCTCGTGTGCAAGCCGCTCCACACGAAGCTTCCAGCGCCGTTATCACAAATGGATAGTCGCGTCAGACGAATATCATGTAAAACAGTCGACGGCGAGGCTATGAAGGAGGAACGAGAAAATGGGTGCAATACCCCTCCAAGGGACCCATGATCCACGACCGACCGGCAAGCTTACCGCAGCGCGATGGTTGCATGAGCATCTGCGTTTGATTCTCTTGAGCGCAATCTTGTCCTTTGCTCTTACCATCTGTCTCATCATGCTGCTGCACGGCGCGTCCGCCAAGAGCGTGACCGTCGTGGACGGCGGGAAATCTACCGTCATCCAAACCCGTACTTCCGATGTCTCCGCCTTGTTTAAGGAGGCAGGCATCACGGTCGGTCCAAACGATCAGTTGTCGGCAGCGCTCACGTCCTCCGTAGAGGACGGCACGCGTGTCGTCATCGATCGAGCAATGAGCGTTCAGCTCGTCGCAGACGGGAAGAAAGAGACCAAATATACAACACTCAAGACGGTCGGCGATCTGCTGAAGAACGAAGGCATCACACTCTCCGCCGAAGACAAAGTTACGCCGGCCCTCACGGCGAAGATCGACGAGGGTCTGCAGATAAAGGTCGTCCGCGTCAAGCGGGAGGTCGTCACGACCGAGCATCCGCTGGCGTACAAAGTCGTCAAGACGGCGGACCAAAACTTGCTGGTCGGCAAGACGAAGGTCGTGCAGACGGGCAAGCAAGGCTTGCTGGTGAAAAAGTTCGAGCGCGTCTACGAAGACGGCAAACTCGTCGACGAACAACTGGTCTACAAATCGCTTGATCAACCGATCGTTCAGCAAGTCGTAGCCGTCGGAGCGAAGAAAAAAGCGGCAGTCGTGTCGCTTGCTTACAACAAAACGGCGAGCGCCGTAAAGACGCTCCAATTGAACGGTAAATCCGTGAAGGTGAAGAGCGTCTTGTCCGGTGTCACGCTAACCGCGTATTCCGCCGGTCCGGCTTCGACTGGCAAGGACGTTGGCGACGTAGGCTATGGCATCACAGCTTCGGGTACCACGGTATCCGAGGGCCGCACGATCGCCGTCGATCCGGATGTCGTGCCGCTAGGCTGGTGGGTCTACATCGAAGGCATCGGCTTCCGCCGCGCGGAAGACACGGGCAGCGCCATCAAGGGCAAGAAGATCGACGTGTATTACGACAGCGAGAGGTACGCGAATAAGTTCGGCAAGAAACGCGGCAACACCGTATACGTGATCGGTCCGGTTAAGCCATCCGCCGACTGATTAGCTTCTTAGTCATCATTACCCGCTATTATCGATTTTGTGTCTAATTTATGTCGAGCGGCTACATTTTTTTGGCGGCGGTCTGGTCGGATCGCCGCATTCCGGGAAGGGGCTCTGGCCCCTTCCCTTTGTCATTTGCGGGATGTGGGCTATAATAAGCATAAAGAAAGACGCGATCGGAACGAGCGTGAATCGCAACGCAAACGAATAGCAACGGGAATAACGAGCCCGGATGCGAACGAGCATGGGAATGAACGGAATGAACGGAATGAACGGAGCGAGCGGGGTGAACGGCATCGGCCTGGCTAGGATAGCGGAGATGATCGTCGTGGAAGGCAAGGAGGATACCGTGGCGATCCGCAGGGCGGTCGACGCGGATACGATCGAGACGGGCGGCTCGGCGATCGACGATAAGGTGCTGCGCCGCATCGAGCTGGCCCGCGAGCGGCGGGGCGTCATTATTTTTACGGATCCGGACGTGCCGGGAGAGAAGATACGCAAGATTATCGAGGCGAGAGTGCCGGGATGCAGCCACGCGTTCTTGGCGAAGGCCGATGCGCGCGGCAAAGACGGCATCGGCGTCGAGCATGCGCGCCCGGAAGCGATTCGCGCAGCGCTGGCCCGCGTTCGGGCATCGACAGGCGGCAGTGCTTCGGCGGGGGCCGACGAGGCGACCTCGCAGCCGGGCGTTGCGACTGCCGCGGCTGCGTCCGAGACGGCGAAGGCTGGCGCTTCAGGCGCAGTCCAAGCTGCTGCCGCCGGCGATAGGGACCGGGCGGAAGCGGGCGAGCCCGCGATCGCCTGGCCGGATCTGATCGATGCGGGGCTGATCGTGCATCCGGCCGCGGCGAGCCGCAGGGAGCGAATGGGCGAATTGCTGGGCATCGGTTATGCCAACGGCAAGCAGTTTTACAAGCGGCTCGGCATGTTTCGCATTACGCGTGCGGAGTTCGCCGAGGCGCTGAGGCAGCTGACGAGAGAGGGAGTAGGCGAATGACGAAGCATGCGGGCGGCGCCGGCGGGACGGCCATGGACATCGCGACGCCGACGCGGACGAAGGACATCATCCGCAAGCACGGTTTTACCTTCAAGAAAAGCTTAGGCCAAAACTTTTTGATCGATAAAAATATATTGGACAAGATCGTGGACGCCGCCGCCCTTAACAAGGACAAGGGCGCGCTCGAGATCGGCCCCGGCATCGGCGCGCTCACGGAACGGCTCGCGCAGGAAGCTGGCAAAGTCGCCGCGGTCGAGATCGACAACCGGCTGATCCCGATTCTCGAAGAGGTCCTCTCGCCCTACCCGCACGTATCCGTCGTGCACGGGGACGTGCTGAAGACCGACCTGGCGAAGCTGTGGGCCGAGCGCTTCGCCGGCTGCAGCGAGGTCAGCGTCGTCGCGAACCTGCCGTACTACGTGACGACGCCGATCGTCATGACGCTGTTGGAACAGAAGCTGCCGCTCGACCGGATCGTCGTCATGGTCCAGAAGGAAGTGGCCGAGCGGATGGCGGCCAAGCCCGGAGGCAAAGACTACGGCACGCTCAGCATCGCCGTTCAGTACTATTGCGTGCCGGACATCGTCTGCGTCGTGCCGTCCGGCGCCTTCATCCCTGCGCCGAACGTCGATTCGGCCGTCATCCGGCTGACCAAGCGCGAGGCGCCGCCGGTCGAAGTCTCCGACGAAGCGCGTTTCTTCCGCGTCGTGCATGCGGCCTTCACGCAACGGCGCAAGACGCTGCACAACAACCTGGCCGCGCTCGTCGGCAAGGAGCGCAAGGGCGAGCTCGCCGGCCTGCTCGAGGCATGCGGCGTAAAACCGGAGCGCCGCGGCGAGACGCTGTCGCTTCAGGAGTTCGCGACGCTGTCCGAGGCATTGGCTACCGCCGGCATGATCGAATAAAACCCGAGGGTCCCTGCCATAACGGCGGGGATCCTCGTTCGCGTTCATACGTGCACCATCGGGCTTGCCTCTCCATAGGATAGACGAAGAGGTGATTCGCCCATGAAGCTAGGGGACTTGGTCGTCCGCAAATCGTACGGCGGCGATGTATTGTTCCGAATCGCGGCCCTGCTGCAGAATACGGCGGTGCTGCGAGGAACGGATTATCGGCTGCTCGCGGACGCGCCCGTCGGAGACCTCGAGCAGGTACGGAACCCGGACGAGCTGCGCGGCCCCCGGACGGCCCGCGTGCAGGCCAGCGAATCGGTGAGACGAATGCAGGCGGAGCGCGCCCACGCCCGGGAGGGAATGGAAGAAGAAGCTTCGACCGGACAGCGTAAACCGTACTTCGAAATGCCCGGCAAGGTGCTCCATCTGGACGGCGACGTCAATTATTTAAAAAAGAGCATGGCCGTATACAGGCAGTTGCGCATGCCGGCCGAAGGCGTACACTGCCACGAATCGCAGATGGCTGCCGCGGTAGCCGACCTGCTGCCGAAGGTGATGCCCGATATCGTGGTGATCACGGGCCACGACGGCGTCTACAAGAACAGAACCGACTACGAACAGCTGTCGAGCTACAAAAACACGGGCAACTTCATTCAGGCCGTCCGGACCGCGCGCAGCTACGACAAGAGCAGGGACTCCCTCATCGTCGTCGCCGGCGCCTGCCAATCGCACTTCGAGGCGCTGATGTCGGCGGGAGCGAACTTCGCCAGTTCGCCGGCACGCATCATGATCCACGCGCTCGATCCGGTCTACGTCGCCGTCCGCGCGGCCTTCACGCCGTTCAGGGAGACGATCGACCTGCCCGACGTCATCTCGCATACGATCAGCGGCATGCGGGGCGTCGGCGGCGTGGAATCGCTGGGCAAATACCGGATCGGACTTCCGAATATCAAGCCGACGAACATCGTCCCCACGATCCCGGCCGCGGAATTTGGCTGAATCCTATTTCCTCAGACTCATTTTGCCTAAAAATAAAATGATATTGGTAAAACATTATTGACAATAAATCTTGTCCGCTGATATAATATTTAACCACTTGACACCTCCCCCTGTATTTAGGTATAATTTACAGGGAAAGAGGTGGTAGTGGACATGTCCAAGAACGCGCTTCTGGATATCAAACGAAGCTTGGAGCCGCATATCGGGTCCAAGATCATGCTCCGCGCCAACGGTGGCCGCCGTAAAACCATCGAACGCACGGGAGTTCTCGAAGAAATTTACCCGTCGGTGTTCATCGTCAAGTTGGACCAGGAGCAGAATGCGTTCAAGCGTGTCTCGTACAGCTATGCCGACATTCTAACCGAGTCCGTCGAAGTCATGCTGTGCAGTGAACAAGGTCAGGTCCGCATCGATTTGCAGCACTGAGCTTTTGGGATCGTTAAGGCAGTCGCGCCGTTACAGGCACGGCTGCCTGTTTTGCATTTGCGGGACGTCTTGGGGGGTACCCTAACCGGTGACGACGGCGCAGCTCGCCGCGCAGCGTCGACATAGTCAACGGGGAGGGATCTGCATGAGCCGCAGGCGCAGAGGACGGACGATGACCGAATCGTTCAAGACGGAGCTCGCCAAGGACCTGGGTTTCTACGGGAAGGTCGAGAGCGAAGGCTGGGGCGCCATCAGCACCAAGGACGCCGGCAACATGGTCAAGCGGGCGATCCAGCTCGCCGAACAGTCGCTTGCGCGCAAGCAAGACTGACGCGGCTCCGGTGACTTTGCCGGGCTGGCGTATAACTGTAAGAAGAAGCCGCCGGGGGCATCCCCGGCTTTTGCATACATAGGTCAATCCCAACCAAATCGCAATTCGGGCGGGGGGTTTGTTATAATATGTTAAGCTTTGGAACGACAGGAATCAGGCGAAGCAGAAGGTCTGGCAGGTGGGCATATGACGAAGATATACGAGAAGGCGCCGGCGAAAATCAATCTGGTGCTCGACGTGCTGCGCAAGCGGGAAGACGGCTATCATGAAGTGGAAATGGTCATGACGATGGTGGATCTGGCCGATCGTCTTGCGCTCGAGGAGCTGCAGCGCGATCAGATCGTGTTGGCCAGCCAAGCCGGCTTTATCCCGCTTGACGAGAAGAATCTGGCCTTTCAGGCCGCCAAGCTGCTGAAGCAGCGTTACGGCGTCAAGAAAGGCGTATATATTTATCTGGACAAGCAGATCCCGGTCGCAGCCGGGCTCGCGGGCGGAAGCAGCGATGCCGCCGCCGCGCTGCGGGGGGTTGAATCGGCTCTGGGATCTGAATCTCGGCGTGCCGGAGCTTGAAGCGCTCGGCGCCGAGCTGGGCTCGGACGTGCCCTTCTGCGTGCGGGGAGGTACGGCGCTGGCGACCGGGCGCGGCGAACGGCTCGAGAGCCTGGACAGTCCGCCGCAGTGTTGGGTCGTGTTGGCCAAGCCGCCGATCAACGTCTCGACCGCGGACGTGTACGGACGGTTCCGGGTTAGCGAAGTCGGGACGCATCCTTCCGTGCCGGATATGCTGGCGGCGCTGCGCGAGGGGTCCTTCGACCGAATGTGCGGCGCGCTCGGCAACGTGCTGGAAAAGGTGACGCTGTCCCACTACCCGGAGGTCAGGCAGATCAAGGAAGTGATGACGCGGCTAGGCGCGGACGGCGTGCTCATGTCGGGCAGCGGGCCGACCGTCTTCGGGCTCGTGTCCAAGGAGTCGAAGCTTGCCCGCATTTACAACGGACTGCGCGGGTTTTGCAAAGAGGTCTACGTCGTCCGCATGCTCACCTAAGCATCAGGTCACGCATTCCAACAAGTGTAAGAAAGGTTGCCATCAACCTTTTCCGCGCCTTGCCCAAAACCGGATAAAAGTGTTATGATATCGTTATAATATTCGGTTTTGGACGGGGTGGATCCGATGAAAAAGTTAAAGCGCAGTGCGCGGCTCGTAGAAATGACGCAATATCTGCTCGATCGCCCCCACACGTTAATATCATTGACAGCATTTGCTGAGCGCTACCAGTCCGCGAAGTCTTCGATCAGCGAGGATCTCGCGATCATTAAGGAAGTATTCGAGGACGAAGGGATCGGCGAGCTCCATACGCTGGCCGGCGCGGCCGGCGGCGTGCGCTTCATTCCGAAGTGCCGCAAGGACCAGGCGCTTCGCAAGATCGAGGAAGTATGCAGCATGCTGGAGCAGCCGGATCGTCTGCTGCCCGGCGGATATTTATATATGACCGACCTGCTGGGCCAGCCGGGACTGCTGCAGGATCTCGGCCGCATGTTCGCGACGGCGTTCGCGGACCGGGACATCGACGTCATCATGACGGTGGAGACGAAGGGCATCCCGCTGGCGCACGCCGCGTCTCAGTACCTGAACGTTCCCGTCGTCATCGTCAGGCGCGACCACAAGGTGACGGAGGGCTCCGTCGTTAGCATCAACTACGTCTCCGGCTCCAACAAGCGCATCCAGACGATGTCGCTGGCCCGCCGCGCGCTTAAGGAGCAGTCGCGCGTGCTCATCATCGACGACTTCATGAAAGCGGGCGGGACGATCCAAGGCATGGTCGACCTGCTCAGCGAATTCCGGGCCATCGTGGCTGGCGTAGGCGTACTGGTCGAATCGGGCGAGGTGGACAACGAGGAGCGTCTGCTGCACGATTATATTTCCCTGGCACGGCTTACCGAGGTCGATCTGAAGACCAGACATATCGCGGTTCAGCCAGGCAATTTCTTTCAATCGTAATCAAACATGGAGCGGGGGGAATCGATAACGCGAGGATAGGCCGTCGGCTTCGAATTCGAGGCCGGCGGTTTTTTTGTCGATCTCTCCATTTTAAGCCGACTTGCGGTAGGACCATCAGCTTATTTGAGAGTTGAAGCGTCGCTTGGGTGAGAATTCCAGCGTATAATAAAGGGGACCATACGTTCCCTTGGCGGTGATAGCAGTGAAGCTGGAGAGGCTCATTTCGATTACATACGCTTTGCTTAATCAGGAAGTCATGTCGGCGGCGGCGCTCGCTGCGCAACATCAGGTATCGCCGAGGACGATCTATCGGGATATCGAGGCGATCTGCGCAGCAGGCATACCCGTCGTCTCCTACCAGGGTTCCAACGGCGGATTCGGCATTATCGAGGCATACAAGCTGGATCGGAGTCTCCTCGCCCCCGACGACGTGAACAGCCTCATCACGCTGCTCAGCAGCACGACGACCGTGTTCAGGGATCCTCGCGCGGAGCGGACGCTCGATCGGCTGCGTACGGTCCAGTCTTCCGAGCGGGTGCCGAGCCTTACCCTGGATTTGGGCAGCTGGCGGATGAACAACGAGCTGCTGCACGAGCTGCGCCAGGCGATCACGTCAAACTGCGTCGTCCGCTTCCGATATGTCAATGCGAAGAACGACCGCATCGATCGCTTGGTGGAGCCCGTAACGCTGCAGTTCAAATATTACGCTTGGTACTTGCACGGCTACTGCCGGACGCGCGCCGATTATCGGGTATTCAAACTGTCGAGGATCACGGATTTCAGCCGGACGGAGGAGCCGGTGCTTCGCGAGCATGCGCCGGCGGAGCTGAACGTCGGAGAGGGACTGTCCCGCAAACGGGATATGACGGGGGCGGTCATCCGGTTCTCGTCCGATGCCGTGGCTTCGGCGCTCGACTGCTTCTATGCGGAGGAAAAAAGCTTCGAACCGGACGGAGAGCTGACCGTGCGGATCGTAAATCCGACGGATTCGGACTGGCTTTTATCGCAGGTGCTCGGCTATGGCGGCAGCGCCTTTATTGAAGAGCCGGAATGGCTTAGAGATGAGCTGCGCGTCAAGCTCGCGAATTTGTGCGCGCGGTACGAGGAAGTATGACAGACTGCTGTCATACTTCCTTTTTTTATAATAGGCACATACGTTCCTGTGGGAGGAGTATGGCCATGACGATGATCTACCATCACCATATGCTGGAGGAGCAGGTTCGCGAGCAACGGCGCGAGATCGAAGCGGTGAATCGCGAGGCTTGGAAACGGGGCGACCGTCGAAAGGCGAGGCGCGCGGCGAGGACGGCTTCGCGCGGCGGGCTGCAAATGGTGATCGCCACGCTGTGGAAATGGTTTTAAACGCAGCGTTCGGAACTCCGTTTTGCGATGGCTTGACGCCGCGCGAAGACGGCGTTTTTGTCGAAAAAAAGCCAATGGCGGCGTACGATGTCGACAATATCCGGTACTGAAAAAATAATTAAAATATTGGACTAGTTTTACCAGATTTAAGAAGGAATCCGCACGATTTTGTGGAATATTACACCAAGTCTTCTGATGGGGCAAAGGTGGTGAACACAAGTGCAAATTACAGATGTCAGACTCCGCCGCGTTAATTCCGAGGGGCGAATGAAGGCAATCGCGTCTATCACGATCGACAACGAGTTCGTCGTCCATGATATTCGCGTGATCGACGGCAACAACGGCATGTTCGTTGCGATGCCGAGCAAACGTACGCCCGACGGAGAATTCCGAGATATCGCTCATCCCATCTCTTCGGGCACGCGGGAGAAGATCCAGTCCGCCGTACTCGCCGAGTACGAGCGCGCCGCCGTGGAGGAAGAAGAGGTGCTGGTCGAAGGTGCGTAGTGCTTGTGTTCGCGCTTAAGCGACGATAGACGCCGAGAATACGAAGTAGCATCGCGAGAGCCGGAGACGGCTCTCTTTTCATTTGCACGGTAATAAGCTATGATCACAAGTGAAAAAGACCGTGCGCGCGGGAAAGCGGGAAAAGGAGGCATTCGCCCGATATGACGAGAATGGCTGTGATTCTGGCTGCCGGACAAGGCAAACGGATGAAATCCAAATTATATAAAGTGCTGCATCCCGTATGCGGCAAGCCCATGGTGGGGCACGTGCTCGACGCGGTCCGGGGCATCGGCTGCGAGCGTGCCGTCGTCGTCGTCGGCCATGGCGCGGAGGCCGTACAGCGGACGCTGGGCGATTCGGTCGAATACGCGCTGCAGCAGCAGCAGCTCGGCACCGGGCATGCTGTGCTTCAGGCCGCGCCGGCGATCGGCACTGCCGATGGCGTGACGATCGTCGTCTGCGGCGACACGCCGCTTGTCAGTTCGGAGACGCTGGAGGCGCTCATCGCGCTGCATGCGGCCGAAGGCGCAGCCGCCACGATCCTGACCGCGGAGCTCGCTCAGCCTGCAGGCTACGGACGCATCGTCCGCGGCGAAGACGGCAGCGTCCACCGCATCGTGGAGCAGAAGGACTGCACGCCTGAGCAGGCGGCGATCCGGGAGATCAATACCGGCACTTATTGCTTCGACAACTTGAAGCTGTTCGAAGCGCTCGCCGCCGTCACGAACGACAATGCCCAAGGCGAGTACTACCTCACCGACGTGATCGGCATCCTTCAGGCGCGCGGGGAGCGCATCTCCGCTTCGGTCGCGGCGGACCCGGCCGAGTCGATCGGCGTCAACGACCGCATCGCGCTGTCCGAGGCGGAGCGGCTCATGCGGGAGCGCATCGCGCGGCGTCACCAGACGAACGGCGTGACGATCGTGGATCCGGCCGGCACCTATATTGAAGCGGGCGTGACGATCGGCGCGGACACTGTCCTGTACCCGGGCACGTTCCTGCGGGGCGGCACGGTCATCGGCGAGGACTGCATCATCGGCCCTGGCGCGGATCTGGCCGATACGGCCGTCGGTGACGGCACGACGATCCGCCAGTCGGTAGCGGAGTCGGCGCAGCTCGGCGCCGGATGCGCCGTAGGTCCGTTCGCTTATCCGAGGCCGGGCACGAAGCTCGCGGACAACGTCAAGATCGGCGACTTCGTCGAGATCAAGAACGCCGAGATCGGCGCCGGCAGCAAAGTGCCGCACTTAAGCTACGTAGGCGACGCGGTCGTCGGAAGCGGCACCAACATCGGCTGCGGGACGATTACCGCCAACTACGACGGGTATAATAAATCGAAGACCGTCATCGGCGACGATGCCTTCATCGGCAGCAATTCCAACCTGATCGCCCCGGTGACCATCGGCAATGGCGCCTACGTGGTCGCCGGCTCCACCGTCACGCACGACGTGCCGGACGGCAGCGTCGCGATCGCGCGCGCCCGCCAGGAGAACAAGGACGGCTACGCGGATAAGCTCCGGTCAAGGGCCAAGTCGAAGAAGGAAGCCGCCGCGAAGCGCAAGGACGGCGAAGACACCCGCGCATAGCGGGACAGATTCAAACGGGCGGGGATGCGCCGCCGCCCTGCGCTCCGGCGCGGGCGGGGCCATCGTCGACCTCACCGAAAGCGAGGCGCTTATGAGCTACCCTGACAACACCCTGAAGCTTTTCTCCTGCAGCTCGAATCCTCGCCTGGCGGAGGCGATCGCCAGGCATATCAGCGTGCCGCTCGGCGACGTGAAGGTCACCCGGTTCAGCGACGGAGAGATCCACATCCGGCTGAACGAGAGCGTGCGGGGCGCGGACGTATTCGTCGTCCAATCGACCTCCTGGCCGGTCAACGAGCATCTGATGGAGCTGCTCGTCATGGTCGACGCGCTGAAGCGCGCCTCCGCCAAGACGATCAACGTCGTCATCCCTTACTACGGCTACGGACGCCAGGATCGCAAGGCGCGATCGCGCGACCCGATCACCGCGAAGCTGGTCGCCAATCTGATCGAGACGGCGGGCGCGCACCGCGTCATCGCCATGGACCTGCATGCCATGCAGATCCAGGGCTTCTTCGACATCCCGGTCGATCATCTGCTCGGCGTCCCGATCCTCGGCGATTACTTCCAGAGCAAGGGATTGATCGCGCCCGTCGTCGTATCTCCCGACCACGGCGGCGTGGTACGCGCACGCCGGCTGGCGGACGAGCTTCAGGCGCCGCTCGCCATCATCGACAAGCGCCGTCCCGAGCCCAACGTCGTCGAAGTCATGAACATCATCGGCGACGTCTCCGGACGTACGGCGATCCTGATCGACGACATCATCGATACGGCCGGCACGATCTGCCTGGCGGCGCAGGCGCTCAAGGAAGCAGGGGCGCGCGAGATCTACGCCTGCTGTACCCATGCCGTGCTGTCCGGACAAGCGATGGAGCGGCTCGAGTCGTCGCCGATCACCGAGGTGACGGTGACCGACACGATCCCGCTCCGCACGCCGGGCGCCTCGACCAAGATGCGCGTGCTGTCGGTCGCCCCGTTGCTCGGCGAAGCGATCGTGCGCATCCACGAACAGCAGTCCATCAGCAAGCTTTTTGAACCGCACGCCTGATCGGCTCGAAGGCCGCGCTGTCTCCAACGAGACGGCGCGGCCTTCTTTTGCCGTCTCAAGGCTTGCTTTTTGTTTAGCGCCCCCTCCCGAAGGGTAAAATAAATGCATGTCTTCAAATTTTGCAGCAATCGGGAGGAATCGGTATGACGACGACATTGCGTGCGGAATCGCGCCAGCGCTCCACGAAAGGTGCGCTTAGGCAGCTTCGGATACAAGGCCGGGTACCCGGCGTCGTGTACGGCAAGGGCTTGCAGGAGCCGAGTCCCATCGCGCTCGACAGCAAGGAGCTCTCTGCGTTGATGCGTGGTCATGCGCATGCGGTGCTTCAGCTCGAGTTGCCGGGCAACGGCAGCCAATCCGTCCTGCTGACGGACGTGCAGCGGGATAAGCTCAGCGGCCAAGTGCTGCATGTCGACTTCCACCAGATCAACCTCAACGAAAAGATCAAGGCGCCGATCCGCGTCGAAGTCTCGGGTACGAGCCCGGGCGAAAAAGAAGGCGGCCTGCTGACGGTCGTGCTTCACGAGATCGAAGTGGAGTGCGTCGCCCGCGATCTGCCCGAGTCCGTCACGGCAGACATCTCGTCCCTGGGCTTCGGCGAGAATCTGACGATCGGCCAGCTCGCGTTCCCGCCCGGCGTCAAGCCGCTGCAGGACGAAGAGACCGTGGTCGTCGCCGTGCTCGCGCCGCAGAAGGACATATCCGCCGAGGAGGCGGACGCTTCGGCCGACGTATCCGAAGAGAATGCGAAGCATCACGACGCGGCGCAAGCCGTGGAGACGGACGCTTAAGCCTCTTCCTTGCATGAACCCACTTATCCACATATGTGAACAAGAAGCGCCAGGCTGTGGATAGCCTTGGCGTTTCTTATTTAACAAGGGATTTCGAACACAGAGCCTTCCTTGCTTTTGCACAAAATTGTGGATGCTTTGTGGATAAAATAAAAGCAGAGAGCCGCCTGTCCCTTCGGACGGACGGCTCTCTGCTTGAGATTCGACTAGTATCCGGGCCTCGAGATGAACGTGAACGACTTGCGACAATACACGTTGTTGTTGACCTTCACGTATTCTTTGCCATAATATTCGATGAACCCGATGTCGCTGTGCTCCTTGTTCCGATAGATCTGGACGGGCACCTCCGCTACGATATGGTCGGCGAAGTGCCTGTCATGGGACAAGGTCTGGCCGTTGATGTACATCATTGATCATCACCACCCCTGGCGTTTGTGCTATGTAACCTAGATGACACTGCGGCAGGCGAATTCGTTGCAGCTTGCCCTTAAAATTATGTTGAAACGGAGCTGAACTACCGATGAGATGGATCGTAGGTCTAGGCAATCCCGGACCGGAATACGCGGCGACCCGGCACAATGCGGGCTTCATGGTCGTCGACGAGCTGGCGCGGCGCTGGAGCACGCAGGTGAACCAGAGCAAGTGCAAAGGCCTTTACGGCGAAGCGCGGGTGCGCGGCGAGAAGGTGGCGCTGCTGAAGCCGATGACGTATATGAATCTGTCGGGGGAGTCGGTGCGGGCGTTGATGGATTATTACAAGGTCCCCCTTGAAGACGGCATCGTCGTCTACGACGACCTCGACACGGAGACGGGCAAGATCCGGCTTCGATATCAAGGGAGCGCGGGCGGTCATAACGGCATCAAGTCCATCATCGCGCATACGGGGACTCAGTCGTTCAACCGGGTGCGCATGGGCATCTCGCGTCCCGTCGGCGGCATGAAGGTGGTCGACTACGTGCTCGGCGTATTCCCGAAGAGCGAGCAGGAGGCGCTGCGGACGATGATCGCGGACGCGTGCGACGCCATCGAATACGCGCTCGATCACCCGTTCGAGGAGACGATGGCGAAGTTCAACGGCAAGTAATACGGGGGAAAGCAGAGCCTCGAGCGCACGCGCAAAGCGAGGAGAAACGGTCATCCGCAGGATGCGCCATCCATTTTCGCTTAAAATCGCCGAGGGTCGGGCATACTGAAGGGAGCGCGGCTGCATGGCTCGTCCATAGCCGCATAATCTGCCTTCAGGAGGCATACCCATATGGCTGTGAACTACGTTTGCCGGCACTGCCGCACGCCGCTTGGCCGATTCGAGGGGGGCCGACGTATCCGAATATAGGCTGGGCTTGCATTTCTTGACCCCCGAAGAGCGAAAGCGTATAATAGCGTATAATTCAAACGGAGATGTGACGGTGCAGGTGGTCTGCGATTACTGCAGCCAGGCGCTCGACCATCATCCCGAACTGGCGTTGCTGAGCAATCCGCTCCAATAAGCGCCGCCGTCCGCTGCGACAAACGAACGATATAAGAGGCCTCGGCTTTACGCCCAGGCTTCTTTTTGAATGAACGTGAACGTAGATTGTACGTATAAGGGGAAAAGCGATGAAGCCGCTAATGAATACGTTAGCTACCGACCCCGACTTCCAGTCCGTCCTCGCAGGCCTTCGTGGCAGCATGCGGGAGCAGCTGGTGGCGGGGCTGTCCGGTTCGGCCAGGCAGGTCATGATTGCCGCGACCGTCCGGGAGCTGGGGAGACCCGTGCTCGTCGTCACGCACAATATGTTCTCCGCGCAGAAGATGGCGGAGGACCTGCAGGAATGCCTGACTGCGGAGGAAGTGCTCCTCTACCCGGCCAACGAGCTGATCGCGGCGGAGACGGCGATCTCGAGTCCGGAGACGTCGGCCAGGCGCATGGATGCATTGCTACAACTCGCGGAAGGCTTCCGCGGGGTTATTGTCGTGCCCTTCTCCGGCGTGCGCCGCTTCCAGCCGAGCAAGGATACGATGGCGAGCGCCTTCATCACCTTGCGCGCGGGCGATACGCTGCCGATGGACGAATTCCTGCGGCGCATGATCGGGCTCGGCTACGAGCGCGTGGACCGCGTGGAGCAGAAGGGGCATCTCAGCGTGCGCGGCGGCATCGCGGACTTTTTCCCGCTGACGAGCGCGAGCGCGGTGCGCGTCGAATGGTTCGACGACGAGATCGACTCGATCCGCACGTTCGATCCGGCGGACCAGCGCTCGATCGAAAAGCTGGAGAGCTACACCGTGCGTCCCTGCCGCGAGATCATCGCCGACGAGCGGCGCTTTGCGAACGCGGCGCAGCATGCCTTCGAGCTGCTTGAGGGCCAGCTGGAGAAGATGGCGGACCGCCAGGCCAAGGAGCGCCTAAAGTCCGAGATTACCCGGGAAATCGACGACCTGCGCCAAAATACGTACTTTTCCGAAATCTATAAATATATCTCGTTGCTCTACCCCGAAAGACAGACGCTGTTCGACTACGTGCCCAAGGATACGCTGCTCATCATGGACGAGCCGAACCGGCTCGCCGAGACGGCGCGCCAGCTGGAGCGGGACGAGACCGAATGGTCGACGCATCTGCTGTCGCAGGGCAAGTCGCTGCCGGGCTTCACGCTGGCCGTGCCGGCGGAGCAGGCGCTGTATCCGCGAACGTTCCAGACGGTTTACCTGTCGCTGTTCGTCCGCCAGATCCCGCACACGCAGCCGCAGAACATCGTGAACTTCGTCTGCCGCTCGATGCAGAGCTTCCACGGGCAGATGAACCTGCTGAAGGCGGAGATGGAGCGCTGGCGCAAGGGCGGCGCGCATATCGTCATGCTGGCCGGCAGCGCGGAGCGGGCCGAGCGGATGCGCCGCGTGCTTGACGACTACCAGATCGAGACGCCGGAGATCGTCGAGGGCAACCTGCAGAGCGGGTTCGAGATGCCTTCCGTCAAGCTCGTCGTCATCACCGAAGGCGAGATGTTCACGCAGAAGCAGCGCAAGGCGCGCCGCGTCGACCGCCGCATGGACAACGCCGAGCGCATCAAGAGCTACACGGAGCTGAAGGTCGGCGACTACGTCGTCCACCAGAACCACGGCATCGGCAAGTATATGGGCATCGGCACGCTTGAAGTTGGCGGCATTCACAAGGACTACCTGCATGTTATCTACGCGGGCGGCGACAAGCTGTCCATCCCGGTCGAGCAGTTCGACCTGATCCAGAAGTACGTCGGCTCGGACGAAAAGGAACCGAAGGTGAGCAAGCTCGGGGGCGCGGAGTGGAACCGGGTCAAGTCCAAGGTGCGCTCTTCGGTCAAGGATATCGCCGACGACCTGATCAAGCTGTACGCGGATCGCCAGGCGACGCCGGGCTACGGCTTCGGCGAAGACACGCCGTACCAGCAAGAGTTCGAGGCGATGTTCCCCTACGACGAGACGACGGACCAGCTGCGCGCGATCGAGGAGATCAAGACCGACATGCGCAAGCCGCGTCCGATGGACCGTCTGCTCTGCGGCGACGTCGGCTACGGCAAGACGGAGGTCGCGATCCGGGCGGCGTTCAAGGCGGCCATCGAGGGCAAGCAGGTGGCGGTGCTCGTGCCGACGACGATCCTCGCGCAGCAGCATTACGAGACGTTCCGCGAGCGCTTCTCCGGCTATCCGTTCAACATCAAGGTGCTGAGCCGGTTTCGCACGCGCAAGGAGCAGACGGAGACGATCAAGGGCGTGAAGGCAGGCACCGTCGACGTGCTGATCGGCACGCACCGGCTGCTGTCGCAGGACGTCGTGTTCAAGGACCTCGGCCTGCTCATCGTGGACGAGGAGCAGCGGTTCGGCGTCTCGCACAAGGAGAAGCTCAAGCGGCTCAAGACGAGCGTCGACGTGCTGACGCTGACCGCGACCCCGATCCCGCGGACGCTGCATATGTCGATGCTCGGCGTGCGCGACCTGTCGGTCATCGAGACGCCGCCGGAGAACCGTTTCCCCGTCCAGACCTACGTGGTCGAATACAGCCCGACGCTCGTCCGGGAGGCGATCGAGCGGGAGCTGGCGCGGGACGGACAGGTGTACTTCCTGTTCAACCGGGTGCAGGGCATCTACCAGATGGCCGAGCAGATCTCGGCGCTCGTGCCGGATGCCAAGATCGCGGTCGCGCACGGCCAGATGTCCGAGCAGGAGCTCGAGCGCACGATCCTGGACTTCCTTGACGGCGAGTACGACGTGCTCGTCAGCACGAGCATCATCGAGACGGGCGTGGACATCCCGAACGTCAACACGCTGATCGTGCACGACGCGGACAAGATGGGCTTGTCTCAGCTGTACCAGCTGCGTGGGCGCGTCGGACGTTCCAACCGGATCGCCTACGCCTACTTCGGCTACCAACGGGACAAGGTACTTAACGAGGTGGCGGAAAAGCGGCTGCAGTCGATCAAGGAGTTCACCGAACTTGGCTCGGGCTTTAAGATCGCGATGCGCGACCTGTCCATCCGCGGCGCGGGCAACCTGCTCGGCGCGGAGCAGCACGGGTTCATCGCGTCCGTCGGCTTCGACCTCTATTCGCAGATGCTCGCGGAGGAGGTCAACGCGCGCAAGGCCGAATGGCACGGCGAGAAGGCGCCTCCCCCGCCGCCGGTTAACACGCAGCTTGACCTGGGCGTGGACGCCTACGTGCCGCCCGAATATATTTACGACAGCATCCAGAAGATCGAGATTTACAAAAAGGTGGCTGCGGCGGCCTCGGGAGACGACGTCAGCGACCTGCTCGAGGAGCTGGTCGACCGGTTCGGAGATCCGCCGAAGCCGGTGCTGAGTCTCTTGAGCGTGGCGCGAATCAAGGCGCTCGCGCGGGTCTACGGCATCGAGTCGATCGTCAACCGCAACGACGATCTGACGATCAAGTTCGAGGAGCGCCGCAGCGCGGAGCTCGACGCCAAAAAATTCAAGGCGCTCGAGGGCCGATATCAAGGCCGGGTGCAGCTGGTCCAGCAGACGCCGCATCCGCTCGTGCGCATCCGGGTCAAGGGCCTCGACGACGATTCAATGTTGGCGCTTGTCGAAGAGTTTCTGTTACAATATAAAGAAGCGACAAAATCCAAGGAGGAATTGCAAAATGCTGTACAATAAACGCGGAACGTACCGTCGGTTCGCTTTTCTGCTGGCGGCCCTCGTTCTGCTCGCCGCGACGGCAACCGCTTGCGGCAAGAGTAAAAACGAACAATCCGGCGCGTCGGCGTCCGCTTCGGCTTCATCCTCGGCCTCGGCCACCCCGACCGCTAGCATAGATCCGGACACCGTGCTCGCCACCTGGGACGGCGGAGAGCTGAAGCAAGCCGAATTCGGCAAGTACGAAGCGTTCATGAACGTGACCAACCCGCAGATGGCGATGTACCTGTCGATCCCGCAGTACAAGGAAGAGATCGTCAAGCAATACATCCTGCAAAAGGCGTTTGCTGAACGCGCGACGGACGAGCAGAAGAAAGCGGGCAAGGCGCAGGCCGACGAGTTCAAGAAGCAGCTCGACACGGCGCTGAAGGACGAGACGAACGGCGCGTCCATCAAGGACGCGATGAAGAACAACAACATCACCGAGGACGAGATGGTCGACCTCGTGGTGACGCTGGCGACGGGCGGCGAGATCAGCACCGCCAAGGAGAACGAAGTCAAGGCGACCGTCAAGGACGCCGACATCAAGGCCGAGTTCGACAAGGCGCCGGCCGACTACAACGTCGACACGGTGCGTCACATCCTCGTCTCCTTCACGGATCCTGCCACGAACAAGGAGCGTACCGACGCGGACGCGCTGAAGCGCGCGCAAGAAGTGAAGAAGAAGCTTGAGGACGGCGGAGACTGGACCGCGCTGGCGAAGGAATACTCCGACGACACCGGCTCCAAGGACAACGGCGGCCTCTACGATAAGACGCAAGCCAAGACTTGGGTCGAAGAGTTCAAGAACGCGGCCAACACGCAGGCGATCGGCGCCATCGGCGATCCGGTGAAGACGGAGTACGGCTATCACGTGATGAAGGTCGAAGCCCGCGAAGTCGCGACTTACGACAAGCTGTCCCAGACGGACAAGGACGCGATCGTCAAGACGCTCGTCGATCCGAAGATGCAGACGTATATTCAGGAAGAAACGGACAAGCTGAAAATCAAGGTTACGCTGCCTGCCGAGCCTTCTCCATCGCCGTCGGCTAGCGCATCGGCATCCGCGTCGGCTTCGGCCAGCGCGCCGGCATCCCCATCGGCGAGCGCTTCTGCGTCTCCGTCGGCCAGCGCGTCCAGCAAATAAGAAGAACGCATGAAGGCACCCGGCTGCGCGCAGCCGGGTGCTTTTTGAGTCTTGAGTCAGTTTTGTGTTTATCATTTTAGCGTCTAGTTGCTTTGCGCTGTCCCTTAGACGGATCCGAACATCTTATCCCCGCGCGGCTGATCCCCGCGGTCGTCGGGCTCTAGCGTGATGCCGATCTTGTCGAAGTCCAGGTTGGCCGCCTCGATCGGCATGGCCAGCACGCCCAAGCCCTGATCGTTGTCGGCTACGCGGAAGGTGCCCGCGCTCTTGCGTATGCCGTCCTTAAGCAGCCAAACCTGGTAGGCTTCATCGCCGCTGGTCGGCGAAGCGCCGTAGACGTAGACGACGAATTGGCGGCTCTTTCCGTTGTCGACGATACAGGCGATGCCGAACGCCTGGGAAGCTTCCGGCGCTTCCGATTGGAGCGGGACGGCGAGCTTGACTTGCGAGGCCGGCACGGATAGCGCACGTTCGATCGGCGGCGGGGCTGCGCCGTTTTCCCGGAAGAGCTTGTAATTCCATACCGAGCTCGCCGCCAGCAGAATCAGCAGCACCGATGCGGAGACCGGGAGCCAGCGGCTTTTTCTCGTCCGCCGGTCTTCCCGACTGCTGCTTCGGACTGAATCCGTCCCACTCTTTACGCTACCCTTGGCGATTGCCAGATCCGCCTCCAGCGCGGCATTCATCACTTGGCGCTTCAGATCCTCGGGCGGTTCGATGTTCTCCATGTCCGCGTAAAGCGCCCCCATGCGAGCTGCAGATCGTTCCATTCGGCCCTGCAGGCTTCGCAGCCCGGAAGATGACGTTCGAAAGCGAGCCGCTCCTCGTCGCTGCAATCGCCGGTCATAACGGATAGACATAGATCGCATAGCGGCTTTTGCTTGTCATGCATCGTCATCACTCTCCTTCCAAGGCCAGATGTCTGCGCAATATTCTCAAAGCCTGATGCAGTCTGTTCTTCACGGTACCGAGCGGTTCCCCGTATCGGGCCGCCAGCTCCCTGAGCGTGAAACCCTGCCAGTAAAAATGCTCCAGCAGCTCGATCTGAGGGCCGGTTAAATAACGGTAGGCGCCGCGAATTTGACCTTTGAGCGATTCGCGCTCGACACTGGCTTCGGGCGATGCGTCTTCGTCGCCGGGAATGCTCGCCAACTGATCGGACGTATAGGGAACGATGCCTGCGGACTCCCTGCGCTGCTTGCGCAGCCAATCGATCGTTATATTGCGGGTAATGGTAATGAGCCAGTTCGCGTATTTGCCTTTATCTTCGCTGTAATCGGAGTCGGTCGTCCATAACCGCACGAATACCGACTGCACGATATCCCGCGCGGCCTGCTCCTCCCGGACGGCCCTGAACGCATACGAATAGACCAGGCTCGCGAAGCGGTCGTACAGGACGGATAGCGCTTCTTGGCGCTTGAGCTTGACGAGCAGCATTAATTCATGGTCGGTTAAATGATGCATAGGGGCATAGCCTCCAAGGTCGGCTTGAGGAACGCCTTCGCGCATGCGGCGCTCCGATCGGTCGATCGCGGCGGGCGATACGGCAAGAGCAGGGGAACCGGCTAGCCGGTCTCCCTGCTCGGATATGTGCGCGCGGGCGCTCAATCGGCCTTGACGACGATCGTCGCCCTCATGCCCGGATGGGGCGTGCAATAATAGCCGAATTCGCCTTCGTTCTCGAAAACGACCGTCTTCGACTCATCCTGGCCGAGAAGGCCGGTGTCGAAGGAGCCGTCGTCCGCGGTAGCCGTATGCTTGACCTTATCTCGATTCACGAACTTGACCGAGTCGCCCGGATGAATCTCCAGCTTTTCCACGGTGAAGCTGAAGTCGGAGATCTCGACGACATACGTCTTGGCGGCCGGCTTCTCGTCGTCGCCTCCGCCTTTACCGCCATGCTTGTCATCCTGCGCCGAGGCGGAGGGAGACGGCTTGGGAGACGGCGATGGGGTTCCCTTCGTGCCCGAAGACGGGCGCGAGCTGGCGGTCTTAACCGCGTCTGCCGAAGGAGACGGCTTGTGCGATGCGGAGGCATGACTGCCGCTGTCGTCCGTTCCGCCAGAATGTCCGCCGCCGTCATCGGCTTCGCCGGAATGCTGCGCCTGCGGCGTCGCAGTCGGCTTCGGCGTAGCGTTTGCGGGCTCCGGGCTCGCGGTCGGCGTGCTCTCAGCCGTTTGCGCTTGCGCCGAGGCTTGCGTGCTCGCTGTCGGCTGCGCGTCGTCGTCCGCCGAAGCAGAGGCCGTCTGCGTCTGCGCAGCGGCGCTTGCCGAATGGGCGGCATGCGCGCCCTCCGTCCCCGCCGCGTTATCGGAGGAGGCTCCGCAAGCGGACAACGCCAGCATGACTGCGACCAGGAGCGCCGCGAGTAAGCTTCTCATTCGCCTGCACCTCTCATTTTACGATAATTTGGCCGGTCATGAACGATTTGTGCGGCTGGCAGTAGTAATCGTACGTTCCGGGCTTATCCAGCTTGATCGTATAGGATTCGTCCTTGGCGAGCAGCGGACCTGCGAAGCTGCCGTTCACCGCCACCGCGTTGTGCTTCATATCGTCGAAATTCGTGAAAATAATCGTCGATCCGGCTTCGACCGTAAGCGGTCCGGACCCGAACGAATAGTCCTTGATGTCGACATGATAAGTCTTGCCGGTCTGCTCGGCAGGCGCCGATGGCGCAGCTTGGCCTGCGGACGTGCCCGAAAACTTGGCCGGGTCCACTACGAACCAGACTTGGCCTACATTCTGGCCGGTGGCGTCGCCGTGCTTCGTGTCCTTTACGAAATAATAAAGCGCGTAGCCCTTAAAGGCTGCCTGCTTGCTGCCGTCGGGACGGGTGATCGTGCCGAAGTCCGCCGCGTTCAAAGTGGATGGCACTTTCCCGGCAGCCGCGCCGTAGGCCGGCCAGTTAGCGAGGCAGTTGTCCGTGCAGGCGCTGGTTTGCGGCGTGTCTTTATCGAAATAGTAGAGCGTGCGGCCTGCGCTGTCGGTCAGATAACTGCCCAGCTCCGCGCTCTTGCCGATCATGACGCGATAGTCCGGCTTCGCTTCGAACCATACGCCCCCGACACCTTCGCCCAGCGTATCTCCAGCCTTGACGTCCTTGACGAACCGGTAAAGCGGCCAGCCTTTGTACATCCACTGTTTGACGCCGCTCGCATGCGTGACAACCGTGAAGTCCGCCGGATCCAGGCCGGCCGGAATCCGCAGTTCGTCGGCGGTCAGCAGCGGCCAATTGGCGACGCATTGACCTTGGCAAGCGTCGAGATCGTCCGCGTCGTTCGAAAAGTAGTACAGCGTAAGACCTTTTCCGTCGGCCAAATAGGCATCGCCGGCGGCATCATGGCGCAGCGCGATACGCTCGCCGGCAGGCAGCGACGCGGTTGCCGGAAGAACGCCTTCCTTCTGAAGCATGTCGAAGAGCGGATGTCCCATCGCGGTCGGCGCCGACAGCGATTCGACCAGGGCTGCCGCCATATGCGCATTCGTGAGGGTTGGCGTACCGGCGATCGCCGCCAGTCCTTTGCCGGACGCGAACGCTTCCGTATCTTTGTAGGCGAAGTCTGCGTTCGAACGGTAGCCGAGCGTCTCGAGCAGCACCTTGTACAGCTGCTGCGAGCTAACGGGCGCGAGCGGGTTGAAGCGGTTCGCGCCTTCGCCCGCCCAGCCGTATTCGGGATGGCCGTGCAAGAAGGCCAGAATCGGCCGGTTGCTCGCGCCGGCGAGATTGGCGTCGGCGAAGCTGTCGGCGCCTTCGTATGCTTTGGCCGCTTCCAGCTTCCCTTGCAGTCTCAACGAGATGATGGCCGCTTGGATGCGCGTCGTACCTTTGGCCAAGTAATCGGCCGTGACGCCGCTGCCTTCGCCGATCAGCAAGCCCAGCTCCGCGGCCGACTGACCGTCCGTCTTGACCGCCGCGCCGCCGGGCTGGACCGTCGCGGCCGGCGTATCCGCCGCCGACGCCAGGGCCGGCATCAGCAAGACCGCGCCAAGGGAGAATGCTGCCATCCATTTTCCGAATCCGTTCATTCGCATGACCTCCAAATATGAGTTGGGTGATATTAGAGGTAACGCACGGAAAGGAAAAGCGGTTTGAACGAAATGAAAAAAAGCGAAAGGAGGGCAAATTGACGGAAATCGCTTTCATTGATTCTTCGCGGGCGACGCAGGGTAATTAATGGAAACCGAGGACTGGTCGCTGCGCCCGCCTGTGGGCGAGCGCATAAGAAATTGGGAGGGGTTAAATACTACTCCCATGGTAAAAGATCAATCCTTATCCCTGAGCTACCGCGTTCGTCATACATGCCGTATGCCGTACCTGATGCGGCTTCGGGCCATGGTCCAAAACATCCAAGGAAAGTGGGGCATCTCGCAACCATGAAAGCAACCGGAATAGTACGCCGCATCGACGATCTGGGCCGGGTAGTCATCCCGAAGGAAATCCGCAGGACGCTCCGCATCCGCGAAGGAGATCCGCTTGAGATCTTCGTGGACCGCGACGGGGAAGTCATTCTTAAAAAGTATTCGCCGATCGGCGAACTGGGCGACTTCGCCAAGGAGTACGCCGAGTCGCTCGCAGAGAGCACGGGTCATATTTGTCTGATCTCGGACCGTGACGCCGTCATCGCCGTCGCCGGCGCTTCCAAGAAGGAATATTTGGACAAAGCCATCGGGCAGACGCTCGAGAACTGCATGGAGAGCCGCAAGATCACGCTCGAAGCAAGCGGCGGTCAATTCGACCTGTTGCGCGACAACAGCGAGAGCTTGAGCGCATTCGTAGCCGCGCCGATCGTGGCAGGGGGCGACCCGATTGGGACGGTCGTGCTGCTTAGCCGCGAAGACGGCATGAAGATGGGCGAGATGGAGAGCAAGATGGTGGAGACGGCAGCCGGATTCCTGGCCAAGCAGATGGAGCAATAACAGCTGCAACGCGGTCCGCAACCAGACACAAATCAAGCTTCGCGAACGGAGAGATCCGGACCCGGAAGCTTTTTTTGTGCAGGCGCGCTATAAATGCATTGCCAAGGTCTACATAAGAATTATAATGCACGCATGAGCTTCCGAAACGTTTTGGAAAGCCCTAGCGGCGGAATGAAAGCAGTTCTATCGATCGCGCCACGCGAACCAAAGCACGTTGACGAAAAGCAGATGTTCGTGTTCAGGCTGGACGGCGGCGAATAACGGCGGTAGATCGCGCTGCGAGCGCTAGGCGCTGAGGCGAAGTTGCCGGCTGCGAAAGTCGCGGAATGAGCGGGTTTACCGTGTAGCTCGGGCGCCTCCTCCCTATGCTATAATGATTTCACTTATTCACAGGAACGGAGGAGCGCCGATCGCGGCATGCCGCGGCCGGCCAAGCGTCTTGAAAAGCCAATCCTCGCAACTCATGCGCGGCGCCGCCCTGCTCGGAGGCGCCGCGCTGCTGTCCAAGCTCATCGGCACGCTGCAGAAAATACCGCTGCAAAATCTGGCAGGGGACCGCGTCTTCGGCTTGTACAGCGCCGTATACGCGCTGGCGGTCATGTGGATGACGCTGGCGGCGGCGGGCATCCCCGTCGCGGTGTCCGCGCTCGTCGCCGAACGCGTCGCCGCAGGTGACGAACGCGGCGCGCGGCGGCTGCTTCGCTATGCCGCCGTCCTGCTCTCGGCGAGCGGGCTGCTCGCGTTCGCCGTCCTGTGGTCGGCGGCCGTTCCGCTGGCCGCCTGGATGGGCGCGCCCGAGGCGGCGGACGCGATCCGCGCCTCCTCGTTGGCGCTGCTCGCGGCGCCGCTGACGGCCGCGCTGCGCGGCTATTCGCAGGGACGGCTCGAGATGGGCCGTCCGGCGCTGTCTCAGCTCGCGGAGCAATGCGCCCGCGTCGCCTTCATGCTGTGCGCCCTCGGCTGGGCGCTGCGGCGGGACTGGTCGGCGGCTTCGACGGCGGCCGCCGTGCATGGCGGGCTGGCAGCCGGCGCGGTCGCCGGCCTGGCCGCGATGCTGATCTCCGGCCGGCGCAGCCGAGCCTACGATCGCGCCGAACGCGGCGCATCCGCCGCAGCTAAGGAAGCCGCCGTGCCGACAGAGTCCGGCCGCGTCCTGCTTCGCCGGATTATACGCGTCGCGCTGCCCGTCGCTGCCGGTTCGGTCGTGGCGCCGTTGTTCGGCCTGATCGACGCGTTTACGCTGCCGCGGTTCCTGCAGAGCGCGGGCGATACGGCTGCCGCCGCGATGTCCGCCTTCGGCGAATACAACCGCGGCGTCGCGCTGCTGCAGCTGGTGTCCATGGCTGCCGGCGGAGCCGCCGCGGCGTTGGTTCCCAGCCTCACGATGGGCCGCGGCTCCGCGCCGGGCATCGACGCCGAGAGCGCGACCCGCGCCGCTTTCGCGATGCGGCTGGCCTGGTGGTTTGGCGGCGCGGCCGCCGTGGGCCTGGCGATCCTCGCGCGGCCGATCAACGTCGCGCTGTTCGCCGACGCGCGCGGGACCGCCGCGATGGCTGTGCTCGGCGCCGCCGCGCTCGGCGCCGCGCTGCAGGCCGTCAGCGCCGCCGTGCTCCAGGGGCTCGGCGACCTACGCGCGCCGGCCCTCGATCTAGCCCTCGCCGCTCTCGTCAAGGCGGCGCTCAACGCCGCGCTCGTGCCGGCCTTCGGCATCGTCGGCGCTGCCGCTGCCGCCGCCTGCGCGTATGGCGCCGCGGCGGCGCTCAACCTGCGCGCGCTGCCGGCCCCGCGCTTCGCCGCCGCCGGCCGGCCCGCGCTCGCGCTCGCGGCGCTCGCCGCGACCGCGGGCGGCGGCTCACTCGCGCTGTCCGCGCTCACGCGCGGGCTTGCTCCGCGCGCCGCGGCGCTGCTCACGGCGCTGCCGTGCATCGCGCTAGGCGCGCTCGCCTTCGCGGCGGCGCTGGCCGCCTCCGGCGCGCTCGGCCCGCGCGAATGGCGCGCGCTTCCCGGCGTCGCCGGCTCGCGCGCCGAGCGGTGGCTGCTCCGCTTGCAGCCGGCTTCGCGCCGGGCGATCGAAGGGGCTGCCGAACCAGGCGGTACGCCGCCAGCGCCTTAGCTTCGCGTGCCAGCCGATCGTGGACCGGCACGATATTTCAAGCCTATCCCCTTCGATCAGGCAACGCTCCGCCACTAAGGCTTCCTGATTCAAAGGGATACCGTTAAAACGGTAAATAGGTGCTGTATACGGATAGTGGGGCTTCATGCCGAGTACCGTTATCACTTGTCCGCTCGCCCCGTCTCTGCCCGCATTTTGACTTCGCCCCCATTTTAAACCTATACTGGCTTATCGGCCTTCAAGCACCGGAAAGGATGAGTATCGCATGCCCCCATCCATCATCGTCGTCGGGCTTGGTTCCGGCGGAGAGGATCAATTGACGCTCGGCATCCTGAAGTCGCTGGAGTCCGCCAGCATTCGCTATTGCCGGACCGCGGACCACCCGGCCGTGGCGGATCTGGCTAAGCGCGGCATCGCGATGGAGCCGTTCGACGCGCTGTACGAGCGCAGCGACAGCTTCGAACAGGTGTACGAAGACATCGCGGAGACCTTGCTCGGCCGGGCGGCCGCGAATCCGGAGACGGCCGTCGCATACGCAGTGCCTGGCCATCCGATGGTCGCGGAGCGCACCGTGCAGCTGCTGCGCCAGCGCGCCGAAGCGCGCGGCGTCTCGCTTCGCATCCTGGGCGGGGAGAGCTTCCTCGACCAGGCGTTCGTGCGGCTGGGCTTCGATCCGATCGAAGGCTTTCAGCTGCTCGACGCCGCCGGCCTGAAGCGCGAGCATCTTCGCCCGTCGCTGCATACCGTCGTCGGCCAGGTTTACGACGCTTATACCGCTTCGGACGTCAAGCTCACGCTGATGGGCGCCTATCCGGACGATCACGAGATCGTGCTCGGGCAGGCGCTCGGCATCGCGGGGAAGAGCGTATCGCGCGTATGCCGCTCCATGATCTGGATCGTCAGGAGAACTACGGCAACCTGACGCTGGTCTACGTTCCCGCCAGCGACGATGCCCGGCTTCAGCGGCGATCGTTCGAACGGCTGCACGAGATCGTATCGATCCTGCGCAGCCCCGAGGGCTGCCCTTGGGATCGCGAGCAGACGCATCAGTCGATCCGCCGCAACTTCATCGAAGAGACGTACGAGGCGATCGAAGCGCTCGATCTCGACGATCCGGACGGCATGAAGGAAGAGTTCGGCGACGTGCTGCTGCAGATTCTGCTGCACAGCCAGATGGAGGAGGAGACCGGCGCGTTCGACGTGTTCGACGTGCTCGCCGAGCTGAACGACAAGCTGATCTTCCGCCATCCGCATGTCTTCGGCACCGAGAATGCGGGCGACGCCGAAGAGGCTTTGCGCAACTGGGAAGCCATGAAGGCCGAGGAGAAACGGCTCAAGGGACGTCCCGAGCGCGCGTCGCTCCTCGACGGCATCCCGAAGGACCTGCCGGCGCTTCCGCGCGCGCACAAGATCCAGAAGAAGGCGTCCGGCGTGGGCTTCGACTGGCCGGATCTCGAGGGCGTATGGGACAAGATCGCCGAGGAGCTGGACGAGCTCAAGGCAGCGGTGAAGGGCGAGTCGGCGGAGCGGCAGCGGGAGGAGTTCGGAGACCTGCTGTTCGCGGTCGTGAACGCGTCGCGCTTCATCCATGCGGATCCCGAGGAGGCGCTCGCAGCCACGAACCGCAAGTTCGCCGCCCGTTTTCGCTATATCGAAGAACGGTTAAGTATAAGCGGCCGCAAGTTTGACGAAACTGATTTACTAGAGATGGAAGGTTGGTGGCAAGAGGCTAAACACGCCGCCGACTAGTTCGAAGGCTCTATTTTTCGCTCGAGGCCGCGCTTTTCCGCTTTTTTTCGAATAATTTTTCGCGGATTTTGCAGGATTTTATCGGCAGGCGAAGAATAGTAACCTTCGTGCTTTTGCGTCAACAACAAGAGTTAAGGCGAACGACGCCAACCCAATTTAGGATTTCCAATTACGGGAGGAATATTAACCATGAACAAGACCGACCTGATCAACAACATTTCCGAAAAAAGCGGCCTGACGAAGAAGGACGTAGAAAACGTCCTTAACAGCTTCCTGGGCGAAGTATCCGACGCGCTGGCGTCCGGCGACAAGGTTCAACTCATCGGCTTCGGCACGTTCGAGACGCGCAGCCGTTCCGGCCGCGTGGGCCGCAACCCGCAAACGGGCAAGACGATCGAGATCGCCGCTTCCAAGGTTCCTGCCTTCAAAGCCGGCAACAAGCTGAAGGACGCAGTCAAGTAATTCATGCGCCTCGATAAATTTTTGAAGGTGTCGCGGCTGATCAAGCGGCGCACCGTCGCGAAGGACGTGTCCGATCAAGGACGCGTCCTTCTCAATGGGCGCGAAGCCAAGCCGAGCGCCGACGTGAAGATCGGCGACGAGCTCGAGATCCAGTACGGCCAGCGCATCCTGACGGTCCGCGTGGAGAAGCTGCTCGAATCGACCAAAAAGGAAGACGCCGAAGGGCTCTATTCTATCGTCAAAGAAGAAGTGCGCAAGCGCGAGAGCGACGACTTTTTCCTCTGAAGATCCTTTATCTCCCGACCGGGGATAAGGGATTTTTTTATGTCCGCGCGCATTCTCCGGCATGTCCGTTCTAATTTTCCGTACAGGCCCATATGCTAGTCTCATCTAAAAGGAGGGACGCGCCATGGACCAGGGAAAGAGCGGCAAGGTGCAGGATGTTCGTCTGCAGAACCGCAAATTGATGGATATCACGGGCGTGAGCCAGGTCGAGAGCTTCGACAGCGAGGAGTTTCTGCTGGACACGTCCTGCGGGCCGCTCGCGGTGCGCGGGCATAACCTTCATATGAAAAACTTGAGTCTGGAGCAAGGACTCGTGACCATCGAGGGCACGATCGACTCGTTCGTCTACCTGGACGGCAAAGCCGCCGCCAAGTCGAAGGGCCTGCTCGGAAAGCTCTTCCGGTGAACGCGGCCGTCCATTGGTCGACGATCGGCGCGATGATGCTGTGCGGGCTCGGCATGGGCACCGTATTCGATATTTATCGAGCCGCCGCCACCCGTCTTCGTTTTCGCCGCTGGCTGCTCCCGGCGATCGATCTCCTCTACTGGATCGCCGCTACGCTGGTCGTGTTCCGCATCCTGCTCGGCGTTAATTACGGTGAAGTGCGACTTTACGTGTTCCTGGGCATCGGCATCGGCGTGTGCGCATACTTCGGCTTGTTCAGCTCGCATGTGCTGCGGGCGGCAGGCTGGATATTCGAGACGCTGCGCAAGCTCGGGCTGCTCCTCTGGCGAATCGTGCGGCTTTTGCTTGTCATCCCGCTGACTTGGATCGTGCGTACGCTCGCGAGCCTGCTCGACGCCGTCTTCGTCGTGACGGCTGCGCTGCTGCTATGGCTGGTCAAATTGCTCCTCCGTCCGCTCGGACCGCCGGGCCGTTGGCTGTGGGACAGGCTGCTGCCGGTGCGCAGGCAATTTAATCGGACTCGGCAATGGTTTCAACGAGCCGCAGGGCGGGTAAAGGAAGTTTGGCGAGTTCTGCGAGGGACGGACGATCCTGCCGACAAGTCCGATCCCGACGAGTAATCGACACGATCCGTCCGCAAAGCGGGACGCAAGAAGGATATTTCGGTTTCTCGAGATTGTGCTATAATTAGTACACCATGTTATAGCGCGGCAAGGACGGCTAGGAGGAACGACCGAATGCCAACCCGTACGACAACGAATACCCCGGCTTCGGTCGGACTCAAGAGACGTCTTAAACTTTTGCTTCTTTTCGTCATCCTGTTCATGAGCTGGGCGGTCTACACCCTGGTCGTACAGCAGCAGCACACGTCCGAGCGTTCGTCGCAGCTGCATGCCGTGAAGACCAAGCTGTCCGAGGTTCAACTGAAGAACGAGACGCTGAAGAAGGAGATCGTCAGATTGCATGACGACGAGTATATCGGACAGATTGCCAGGCAGCAGGGAATGACCCGTCCTGGCGAACAATCCATCCTCGTCGAGCCGAAGACCCCTTGATAAATCTGCGAGGCCAAGCCCCGCAAGGGCGGACGTCGGTTGACCTTACTTTTCTAGATCGGTTATAATCAGCACAGCCGGACTTATCGTTTGAAGCCGCTAGGATCTCGGCACACTTTCTTCAGGGAGGAAATTCGGTTTTTATGGCCATCGAAGTGGGCTCCAAATTAGAGGGTAAAGTAACCGGCATCACGCATTTCGGAGCATTCGTGGACTTGTCCGGCGGCGTTACGGGCCTCGTGCACATCTCCGAGATTGCAGACAGCTACGTCAAGGACGTCAAAGACCACCTTAAGGTCGGCGACGCCGTCACCGTCAAAGTCATCAACGTGGACAAAGACGGGAAGATCGGGCTGTCGATCCGGCAAGCGGTCGACAAACCGCCCGAACAGCAGCAACAACAACAGCAGCAATACCCCCCCGCGCGGACCTCGCGGCGGCGGAGGCGATCGCGGAGGCAGGAACTTCAGACCCGGAGGACCGGTCCGCGCCACTTTCGAGGACAAAGTATCCCGCTTCCTGAAGGATAGCGAAGAACGCATCTCCAACCTGAAGAAGAGCACAGAATCCAAGCGTGGCGGACGAGGCGGCCGCCGTTCTTGATCGGAGCCCCTCCCGGAATTGGATCGTGTTGTGCGATATAGATATGCAGCCGGACTTTAGGAGTCCGGCTTTTTTGTATTTTCAACAGGAGCTGCTGTTGGCGGGGGAGATCAAGCGCAAGCGCGCTTGATCTTGACACGGATGACCGGGAGCCGGGTGGAGATAAGTGTTCAAAAGCAGTTAATCGGCGCGCTGATCCGGACTGGGGAGAAAATAAGTGTTCAACCGCATTTAAATTGGCCAAAACCGGGCCAAAACGTTCGAAAGAGAGAATTTAACTGCGCATCAACACTTATTTGCCCCGAGGACGTCGTGAACAAGGGAAATAAAGGCGTTCCAACAGCTATTGGACAGGCGGCGAGCGAAAGGACGCCAAGGACGCCAAGCCCCCCAAGCCCCCCAAGCCCCCAAGCCCCCAAGCCCCCAAGCCCCCAAGCCCCCAAGCCCCCAAGCCAACAAGCCCGCAGGCTTGGCTTTGTTCACGGTTCCCCAATCGCCGCATATCGGCCCCGCTTGCAACGTCGCGCGATGCAAGCGGGGAGATCGCGCAGGCTGTGCAGCCGATGGGCGAGCCGAAGTTGCGTTCGGGTTGCGGACAGCGCGAAGAAGACCGACAGAACCTTCCGGCGGTCTTCTTTGCGCTGTTTGCGCGCCGTTACTCGGCGACCTTTTCCGGCTCCGGATAATCCACGCCCTTCGTGTCGACCGTGACCTTCTTCATCACAGGCGGATCGACGGGACGGTCTTGCTCCCCGGTCGGCAATGCGACGATCGCGTCCGCCGTCTCCATGCCGGACACGACCTTGCCGAAAGCGGCATAGAGTCCGTCCAGCGAGGGATAAGTCTCGGCCACCATAATGAAGAACTGCGAGCCCGCGCTGTCGTTGCTCTGGCCTCGCGCCATGGACAGGACGCCGCGGGTGTGCAGCAACTGGTTGTCCACGCCGTTCGCCGCGAACTCGCCTTTAATCGAATAGCCGGGCCCGCCCGAGCCGGTACCTTCCGGATCGCCGCCCTGGATCATGAAGCCGGGGATGACGCGATGGAAGATGGTGCCGTCGTAGAAGCCCTTCTTAACCAGAGAAATGAAGTTGTTGACGGTGTTCGGCGCGACTTTGGGATACAGCTCGATGACGATCTTGTCTCCGCTGTCCATTTCGATCGTGACGATCGGGTCGTTGTCCGAGGATGGATCGAATGAAGGCGCCGCCGATTCGGATGCGGATGCCGCAGGCGATGGAGAAGCGGTCGCGGCCGGGGAGGAAGCGCCGCCCGATTCGTTCTGATTGATGCGATTGCCGCAGCCCGCGACCAGCAGGAATGCGGCAGCGAGCAGGAGCAGTACGCCGACGGCTCGCGTCCTTTTGATATTCATTCTTCATAAGCCCCCCTTGTCCTGTTTTTCACCCCCGTATCATAGCATATCGCCCGAAAGTAATTCCATGTCGCCGCAGGTCGTCTGCGATTCGCGTCCGTACGCCAAACCGTTCTCGAATGCCGTCAGCATAGCGGCACCGATATGCCGTCGGATAGCGGCGGTTTTAAACGTTTTTCAGGGATACGAAAGCGGAGGAAGACAGCATAAACCGCGTCGCGCCGCCATAAATCGGAACCGCGCCAAGCGCCTTTTTCGGACGTGGGATCTGTCGGAAAAAACTTTTCGTTCGCCAACGCGGTCTGACAAACTTCCTGAATGCGCGCTTCTATAATTAAAAACATTCACGCGATCGAACAAAGGAAAGCAGGTGCCAGGCATGGACAAGCCATCCGTCATTCCGTTCGTTCCCCGGTCCGGGCAAGACGCGGGCGCGGCAGCAGCGGACAAGCGCAAGGCAAGCGGGAAAAGCAAAGGGAAGCAGTGGTTCGGCAGGAAGGAAGGGGGGCCGGCAATGGCGGGAGGCGTCGCGTTGGCCGCGGTCGGCCACGCTGGTGCCGCGAGGAAGCGAAGTATATGGGGTACGTCGCTGGAAAGGAAAAAGGGTTTATGGCTGCTGGCGGTCGCGCTGCTCGGATTTTTGCTCGGCCGCGCCTCTATGCTGGAAGGGATTGCGCCTTTTGCGGCGGCTTACTACGGCGTCACGCTCTATATGCGCAGGGAGCATGCCTGGTGGGCGGCGATGGGGTTGATCGCGGGGAGCTTCTGGGCGCAGGCCCCGGAGCCGGCTGCCATCGCTGCGCAGATCGGCGTCATCTATCTATTGTATCGCGGCTTGGAAGCGTATGAACGCGCCGACCTGTCCCATGCGCCGATCGTCGTCCTTGCTTCCTGCCTGCTGGTCGGCCTGTTCGGCACCGTCATGCAGGACGATAGAGGCTGGCTGCCGTATCTGCTGACCGGCGTCGAGGCCGGCTTGTCCCTCGTGCTCACGCTGCTCTTCGTCCACGCGATGCCGCTGCTGACCAGGGCTTCGAAGGCGGCCAAGCTGCGGCACGAAGAGTGGATCGGCCTTATGATTCTGCTCGCCTCGGTCATGACGGGACTCACGGGCTGGACGATCTACGGCGTCGCCTTGGTCGCCGTGTTCACGCGATATATCATCCTGCTGTTCGCGCTCTCGGCGGGACCGGCGCTCGGGACGTCCGCGGGCGTCGTCGCGGGGATCATCCTCAGCCTGTCGGATCTCGGATCCGTGCCGCAGATCAGCCTGCTCGCCTTCGGCGGCTTGTTGGCAGGCTTGCTCCGCGAGGGCGGCAAAGCTGCTGCCGTGTTCGGCCTCCTGCTCGGCACGACGGTGCTCGCGCTGTACACGGGCAGCTCCGCCGAGACGATGGCGTCGATCTGGGCTTCGCTCGCCGCTTCCGTCCTGATCGCCTTCACGCCCAAGTCTTGGACGGACTCTATAGCACAATATGTGCCGGGCACCTCCAATTATGCACGCAATCAGCAAGAATACGCGCAAAAAAGTTCGCGACCTCACGGCCGCGAGGGTCGAGCGCTTCTCCGAGGTATTCCGCCAGCTGTCCCGCAGCTTCACGCAGATGACGCAGGCGGGAGAGACGGCCAGGCAGAATCAGGACTTCGAGCACTTCATCAACGCCGTTCACGAACGCAACTGCGCAACCTGCCACAAGCGAGGCGCTTGCTGGGACGATCAGTTTTTCCAGACCTACAAGCTGATGACCGATCTGATGTCCGCCGTCGAGGAACGGCCGGAGCTCTCTCCCGCCGACATCCCGAAGCCGCTGCACAAGCAGTGCGTCAAGGTTCCGCAAGTCCTGGACGTACTCAAGCGCCAGTACGAGCTGTACCGTCACGATCTACACTGGCGGACGCAGCTGCAGGATAGCCGCATGCTCGTCGCCGAGCAGCTGTCGGGCGTTTCCCAAGTCATGGACGACTTGGTAAAGGAGATCCGGCGAGAGGCGCGCGAGCAGAGCCATCAGGAGGAGCAGATCCGCGAGGAACTGGACAAGCTGGGGCTCGCCATTCAACACGTCGATATCGTGAGCCTCGAGGAGGGGCAGGTCGAGATCGAGATCGTCCACGCGTTCAAGCCAGGCTTCGACGAGAGCCGCAAGGTGATCGCGCCGCTCCTGTCGGACATTCTCGGCGAGACCGTGTCCGTCCGCCACGAGCGAACCTCCGACCGGCCGGACCGGCTCACGACGGTGTCCTTCGGCTCTGCGAAGGCGTACGAGGTCGAGACCGGCATGGCGGGGGCGGCCAAGGACGGCGACGTGCTCTCGGGCGACAGCTTCAGCGCGATCGAGCTCGGCAGCGGCAAGTACGCCGTCGCGCTCAGCGACGGCATGGGCAATGGGGCGCGAGCCCGAATGGAGAGCAGCGCGGCGCTGTCGATGCTCGAGCAGCTGCTCCAGTCGGGGATCGACGAGCGGCTCGCGATCAAGTCCGTCAACTCGGTGCTCATGCTGCGTTCGCCCGAGGAGTCGTTCGCGACCGTGGACCTGGCGCTCATCGACCTGTACAGCGCCAATGCGACGATGCTGAAGATCGGCTCCACGCCGAGCTTCATCAAGCGCGGCCGGGAGGTCATCCCGATCGCCGCGGGCAATCTGCCGATCGGGATCCTGCAGGATATCGAGATCGACGTGCTGCGGGTCCAGCTGCAGCCGGGCGATACGCTCGTCATGATGACGGACGGCATCCTCGACTCGCCGGGGCACGCCGTGCATGCGATGAACAAAGAGCTATGGATGAAGCGGGTGCTGCAGGAGATCGAGACCGAGGATCCGCAGGAGATCGCGGACGAGCTGCTGGACATCGCCCTGCGTCAGCATCCGGGCGGCGGCGTCAAGGACGATATGACGGTCGTCGTCACCCGCATCAGCAAACATCAGCCCGAATGGGCGTCCTTCCGGTGGTCGGGCGCATCCCGGTTCGAGCGGCCAAGGACGGTGAGCTAAAGCGATGTTTTCAAATATAAAAGAGGGAGCGATTCGAATGGTGCTGCGGATTCAGAGCAAGCTTGGCGGGGGTAATAAGGTGAGGCTCGGCTATCGGAAGGCGCCGCGCGATGGCGTCCGTACGCTAACCGACGAACGGATCGAGGCGATCGCCGAGCAGGTCTACCTGGCCGTACGGCGGCTGGAGGCCGCGGCGGCGCGTCCGTCGCCGGGGCTGTCGTCGCCGGGGCTGTCGTCTTCGATAGCGGGGCACGCGCTGCCGATGCAGCCCAAGCGCAGCCTGGCCGACCGTCAGCGTCCATCCGGCCTGCATCTGGTCCGGCCGCTCCAGGCGGCGACCGAACAGGCGGCAACCGAACAGGCGGCAACCCGAGCGCCGGACATGCCGGATGCGACGGAAGCGCCGGACGCCAAGGGAGATGCGCAAGCGCGGATCGCGCCTAGGAAGGCGCGACGGGATCTCTCGTATCCAATGGACGTTCACCGCATGAAGGATCTCCGCGAGCGCCGAATGCCGGATACCCGGCAGCTCGCGCGAATGAAGGCCGCAGTCATGCAGGGACGGCTGCTTCCGGGCCGCCGGCGCCAAGACATGGATCGGCAGGAAGCGGAAGTGAGCACGACCGGGCCGCCGGTGGCGGGAAGCGTGGAGTCGGCGCGGGAATGGACTTGGCCATGAAAAAGTGAAGCAGTCGCACGCGGGAAGCAGGGCGGCTGCCGCCCGCCTACGAATTTACCTTTTTCCCCGGCAGGGGTTCCTATAAATAAACGAAACAGCGTATGCCATGTCGGCGTTAGCGCACGGAGGTGAGTAAAGTTTTCTGGCTCTACGACAACAAGCAATCGGTAATGATGAACAGCAGCGGCCATGGGCCGCGGCAGATGACTTATATATGGCCCTGGTCCTGGGGAGCCGAATCGGGCCCCTCGTACAGCGCCAGGAGAGCTTTTGCTTCGGAGAAGACCGAGCGGGCGAGCTCCCGGGGCGACAGCACCCGGACCGAACCGCCGTACCCGAGGAGAATACCAAGGGCGGAGTCGGGCGTGTGAAAATCGGCCTCGGCCGCTTTCCACCCGTCCGCGGCCTCGGCGCAAGTTTTGACGCGCACGTAGATTTCTCGCGAGAATCGGGCCCATGCCTCCTCGCGTACGAGTAAACGCACCGGATATACGGGCAGCTCGCGGCGGAATTGCGCCATCGACCGCTCCCACCACATCGCGAGATCGAAGCCGTCCGGCACCTCGAACCGCTCCTCCAGCAGCTCGACTGCAGCGAGCCTGGAGACGCGGTAGGTGCGAGGTTCGGGCATCGCAGGCGCTGCGCGACCGTCAGTGGCGCGGTTCATGACATCGTCCGCTGCATTTCTTCTCGTCGAATCGGCCGCGGAAGCTTCGGTTGCCGCGGACTTTCTTTGCGCAGCATCGGCTCCGGCAGCATCGCTCCCCGCAGCCGGCCTCTCCTCCGGCTCACGACGATCTTTGACCGCCGCGAAGTACCAGGTATGCCGCTTGGCGACGAGCCCCCACGGCATCACCACGCTTACGGCGCCGTCCGCCTGTTCCCCGGACGAATAACGAATGCGCATTTTGCGTCTCTCCCATACCGCCTGCTGCACGAGTCCCAGATAGGGCGCGGGTTCTCTGGCGTCATGCCAGCCCGCGCCGTCCACGTGCAGATGCTTGCGTACATAGGCCGCTTCGTCGCGAGCCGGCCCGGCCAAAGCCGCGGCCAGTTTCGCGATCGCATTTTCCGTCGGCACGGACAAGTTCAGGTCGCTCACCGCGCTTGACGATTGAAGCACCGCCAGTCCTGCGATCTCGTCTGAAGTCAGGCCCGTCAGCCGCGTCCGATAGCCTTCCGGCAGCATCCAGCCTCCGCGCGGCCCTCGTTCCGCGTAAACGGGAAATCCCGCCTGGGCGAGCGCCTCCATATCCCGATGGACGGTACGCTCGGATATCTCCAGCTTCGCCGCCAGCTCGCGCGCGCTTACGAGACGCTGCGTCTGAAGGCATTGCAAAATATAAAGCAGCCTGTCGGCTCTCATCTCCATCTTCTCCTTCGCGAGAGGGTTCTTTGTCATTTTAACAGTTATATATGACAAAGGATGTCTTGAATTCCCCGCTACAATGTGAACGAACATGTGCGAATAGGAGGCTGATTCGGATGAGCGAGAAAAGGCTGGAAGGACAGATCGCGGTTGTAGCGGGAGCGACGCGGGGATTGGGGAGAGCCATCGCCGTGACGCTTGGCGCCGAGGGAGCGACAGTATATTGCACGGGCCGGAGCGTGCGCGGCAGCTTGTCCGACATCGGGCGTTCGGAGACCGTCGACGAGACGGCGGAAATGGTCGGTCGTGCCGGCGGCCGCGGCATCGCGGTACGGACCGATCATACGGATGAGGCGCAGGTTCGCGCGCTCTTCGAGCGGATTGCGGACGAGCAGAGCGGCAGGCTCGACATCGCGATCAACGACATCTGGGGCGGGGAATCGCTCACGCAGTGGGGCGTTCCTTTTTTGGGAGCACGATCTGGAGAAGGGACTGGCCATGCAAAAAAAGAGCGGTCTGGTCGCATCTGATCACCGCGCGGTACGCCGCCCCGCTGCTGGTCGCCGGGAAGCGGGGACTCATGATGGAGATTACCGACGGCTGGGACTACAGGTACCGCGGCAGCCTTTATTACAGTTTGACCAAGATCTCGGCCATCCATCTGGCGCAAGGCATGGCTGTCGATCTCAAGCCGCATGGCGTCACGGCGCTTGCGGTCACGCCCGGCTTCCTTCGTTCGGAGGAAATGCTCGATCACTTCGGCGTCACGGAGGCCAACTGGCGCGACGGCGCGGCGCAGGATCCGCATTTCCTGCAGTCCGAGACGCCTTATTACGCGGCGAAAGGCATCGCGGCGCTCGCCGCCGACCCGGAGCTCTTCGCCAAGACCGGCGGGATCTTTACGTCCTGGGGCTTGTCCGACGAATACGGCATCGTCGACGTGGACGGACGCCGCCCGCATTGGGGCAAGTACGCGGCGGAGCAGGGCTTCTAAGTTAGGAGGCGAGACCCTTGCGATTCGGCATGGCGAGCGATCGGCGGCCGGAACGCGGGGGGGTTTCCTTTTTCCCGACAAACTCGGCTTCCCTTCGACAGGTCCCGATGCGGCGGCCCGGGTCCGGACGAGACTCTTGTCTCATGACGGTCACATGACTGGCGACACTAGCTAGCTATCGTCCGAATTGACAAAATTAGGGTGGATAACGGACGGTGATCCCGCCGTTTTACCTTAACGAGCGAAACGGAGATGAATGATGGAATGGCAAACGAAAATCCCTCGAAAGCCGGCCAGGAACCGATGATCAAGCTTCAACCGAACGGGGTCGCGCCGGTGCTGAGCTACAACGTTCCGGAACCGACGGCTTACAGCGGCCGCAACTTCATCGACCTGCAGCTGCACGACGGCTACTTCCTGCCGACGGCGGCGCATAACGGCTTGCAGAGGGAAGGTCTGTTCGCCGCAGCTCCGGCTGCTGCCGCGGCGCCTGAGCTCTCCTCCTCGGAACTGCTCCTCGCGAAGCAGAATTCGGGAGAACGGATGACGACGCGCTTCGCCAATCTGACGCCGGAGGAGATCGAGCGCCAAGAGGCGGAGGGCCGCAAGTTCAACGTCACGAAGACGATGACCGGCGCGCTCTCTTACGTATTCACGCAGGCGGCCCCGGTGACCGAGCCGGCATTGGACGCGGCGCCGTCCGCCCGCGCCAGCCTGCTGAGATCGGCCGAAGGCGGCGTCGCCGCGGAGACCGACGGGTACGTCCCTTCGATGCTGCCGCGCGACCCGTTGCCGGGAGATCCCGATCCGGACCCGGATCCGGTCGAGCTGTCGGTGAGCATCTCGTCGCCCGCCGCGAACGGGACGATCACCGGGCCGTATACGGGCGCGACGGTGGAGATCCGCGGCACGGCTTCGGTCGTGAGCGGCGGCGGGGGCATCGCCTACGTGCAGGTGCAGATCGGCAGCGGCGCGTTCCAGGCGGCGACGCTGTCGGGCAGCGAATGGTCCTTTACGACCGTGCTGAAGACGGCTGGACCGGTCGCGATCACGGCCAAGGCGAAGCACTCGGCCTCGCTGCTCACGACGTCGAGCAAGATCAACGTCACGGTCCAGCTGGCCGCCGAGCCGGACACGATCGTGCCGACCGTGAAGATCGTCACGCCGTCCGCCGGCGCGCTGCTTAGCAGCAAGGGCGGCGCCGCCGTGAACGTCACGGTGGAAGGGACGGCCGGGGACAACCGGGGCGTCGCCCGCGTCGAGCTGTCGGTCGACGGCACGGCCGCGCAGCTGGCCGAGAGCGCGAACGGCTACGCGAACTGGAAGAAGACGGTCACGCTCACCGGCGGCAGTCATACGATCGTCGCCAAAGCCTTCGATGCTGCGGGCAATACGGGCACGCACAGCATCACGCTGCTGGTCGACGCTTCGCCGCCGACCGTGAGCATCGCCACGCCGGCCAACAACGCGCAGGTGTCGGGTCCTTATTCGCAAGGGGCCGTCATCCAGGTGACGGGCACGGCGGCTGACGCCGGAGGGATCGCCTACGTCGAGCTGGCGCTTGACCTGAATCCGGTCGGCGTCCGCGCCGCGGAGAAGTCGCCGGGCGACTGGTCGACCTGGAAGGGTACGCTCACGCTGAACGAAGGCGGCAAGCATACGATTACCGCGCGGGCCTACGACAATGCGGGCAACCTCGTCGAGACGACGATCGCCGTGAACGTCACGATCACGCCGGAGGTCAATTCGCGGCTCAAGCGCATCATCCTCGTCGAATCGTACCGGCTGTCTTCGTACTTGGCCAACTATGGCGCGGGACGTACGATCAAGACGTTCTCCCTGCTGCCCGGCGAGAAGAGCAAGATCAGCATCCGCTCCTACGCCCAGAGCGAGACGACGATGAAGAGCGCCGCGACGATCCTCGACTCCGTGACGGACGACATCTCCGAGGAGTTCGAACAGTCGATCGCCAAGGAGCAAGCGGATCAGAAAAACTACGAGGAAAGCAACGAATATAAGGTAGCGGCCGAAGCGGGAGCCAGCTGGGGCTGGGGCAGCGCCAAGGTGAGCGCCAGCATGAGCGGCGGTACCAACGCGGCGCGGGAGCAGTTCGCGAAGAACGTCTCCAACAATACGCAGAAGCACGTGGCCAAGGCATCGGCGCGGCGCGACGTGCAGATCAACACGACCTACGAGGACAAGAGCACGACCGGCGAGGAGTCGACGATCGTCCGCGAGATCGAGAATATCAACGTCAGCCGCACGCTCAACTTCGTTTTCCGCCAGATGAACCAGGAGTTCATCACGCTGCTCCATCTCGTGGACGTGCGCATCGGCTACTTCACGATCGACACGGTCAACGGCAAAGAGGAGAAGGTGTACCGCGAAGTCACGCTGCCGCAGCTCGACGCGCTGCTCGAGGAGACGATCGTGCCGGACAAACGCACGGAGGTACGCAACGCTATCATTTATCAGCTCGCCAATATTTTCGATTACCAGGATAAGCACCACCGGTTCGTCGAGGAGCAGCCGTTCAAGGACGAGGACGGCAACGTCATCCCGTCGTCGAACTACCTGCGCGTCAAAAAGGACTATACGTCGGTCTATCTCGACGACTCGACGGGAACTTCGATCTCGGTGCCGGGCATTATCTTGGCTGCCAACCGCCACGTGCTGCGGACGGACGGCATCGTCGTCGAAGCGCTCCTCGGTCAGGGCGAGGCGCTCGACAGCTACTCCCGCAACCTGCAGACCGAGTCGGTCCGCGAGAAGGAGCTGCGCAACTCGCTGCTTGAAGCCGAGGTGGAGATGAAGCGGCTGGCGGTCCAGATCCTTACCGACAAGGATCAGGCTGCTGCGCAGATCTATGCCCTGCTCAATCCGGCTCCGGTCGTCCAAGAAGACCAGGATGACGCCGGCACGGGCAGCTCGTCGCTCGTGGCCGCCGGCTCCAGGTAAGGCAGGTCCGCAATGGGAGACGCACTAAAGATCAAGCGCAACGAGGAAAAGGTGCTGGAGGAGAAGTCGCTCCTGCGCACGGCGAAGGCCGTCTATGACAAGAAAAAGCTGCAATACGCCATGCAGGGCGCCATGTCCCTGCTTAAGAAGCTCGCCAAGCTGGCAGGCGGCGGCCCTTATACGAATCACTTTTTTCGGTACCACAAGGCGCACGTCCAGTACCTCGCCCAAATTCTGTACGCCGTCGAGAAGATGGAGCCGATCGAGCAGGAGATCGAGGGCATTCGCGTGAATATCGACGGCTTTCTGCGGGAGACCGGCGAGCTGATCGACGCGGCCTCGACGTTCCCGCCGGATCCGCTCTCCGAGCTGCGCAATCCGATCGTCATTCTCGAGATCGCGGCAGATCCCGCGGCCTCGGCGCTGTACGACGGGCTGCTCGACAACTATCAGCAGGCCGCTGAACTGGCCCTTGCCGGGTTGTCGGATGCAGCCGCCTTCGGCAGGGCGATGGAGCAGGATACGCGGCAGCAGGCGCAGGCGATCCTCGACAAGCTGAACGCCATGAAGCCCGAGACGCCTGCGGACCAGGTATTTATCGGGGCTGCGAAGAAGCGGGTCGAGTTCATCCAGTTCGACCTGATGACCAAGGTGCAGGACACGAGGGCGCGGGCGGAGTCGGCCGCCAAAGGCATCGACGCGCTGCTCGCGGACGTGCGCCAGATCGACCGGATCGGCAGGCGGTAGAAGTACGAGCCAGCATAATCAATTTAAGAGAGACCCCGCGGGGTCTCTTTTGCGTGCGGGCTGCCGTGACGAGGGGCCGGCCACAAATTCCTGAATTTTCAAAAGCGAATAACAGAAAGGCATTTTTCCCATAATAATCGGGCGACTAGCCGGGTTGAAGGCGCGCCGCAGAACGGTTCGGGGCGGTGGGATCATGGAGGACAAGCAAATACCCGTTCAAACGTCCGCCGCAAGCAACGTGCTTTTCATACGGCAGTTATTCAAGCAGAATGAATATCTGATCGTCCGGGATATAAGCGCCGCGGAGAGCGGGCGCGCGATTCTTGTCTATATCAACGTGCTGATCGATGAAAAAGCGTTGAACGAATTCGTGATCCGCAAAATAAGCGAGGATCAAAGCCGGCTCGATCCGGCATCGAGGGGCACGATCCTGGACTCTTTGCATACGGTAAGCGGCGTCGAATCGATACCGCGGATCGACTTGGCGGCGGCGTTCATCGCCGATGCCGGCATCGTCCTGTTCGCAGACGACCATTCGTCCGCATACGGAATCAAGCTTCCCGGATACGAGACCCGCGCGATCGAAGAGCCGAAGATCGAGGTCAATGTCAGAGGCCCGCGCGAGAGCTTTATCGAAGATCTGCAAACCAATCTGAGCCTGATCTTCCGAAAGTTAAAAACGCCGGATTTGAAGACGGTCACTTATCTCCTGGGATCCGAAAGCCAAACGCGCGTCACGTTGCTCTATCTCGAAAAAAAAATCGACCCGGGCGTTCTAAACGAACTGAAAAGCAGAATGGATCAAATTCGTCTCGATATCTTAATCGTGAACACGCAAATCGAAGAAAGGATACAGGACAGCACCTGGTCGCCCTTTCCCCAAGTATTCAACACGGAGCGTCCCGATCGCGTCGTCACGGCTTTAAATCGAGGCAAAGCGGCGATCATCGCGGACGGTACGCCGATCGCGCTGATCATGCCGACCACCTTTTTTGAGATGATGCATCCCAGCGAAGACCTCTACGAGCGATTTTATTTCGCTAACTTTCTCCGCGTCCTCCGGATGATCACTTTATTTATCTCGTTATTCGGTCCCGCCTTGTATATTGCGGTGACGACTTTTCATTTGGAAATGATCCCGACGCCGCTGATGATGGCTTTCCTCTCTTCCAAGGCGGGCGTTCCTTTTCCGACCTTTGTCGAAGCGATCCTGATGGAAGTGTCATTCGAAATTCTTCGGGAAGCCAGTCTGCGGCTGCCGAGGGCCGTTGGACAGTCCGTCAGCATCGTCGGCGCCTTGGTCATCGGGGAGGCCGCCGTTCAATCGGGGATCGTTTCGCGCCCGATGGTCATCGTCGTCGCGATGACGGGCATTGCCTCCTTTACGATTCCTGCCTTCAGCACCGCGATTTCGTTTAGAATGCTTCGGTTTCCGTTCATGCTGCTCGCGGCATACAACGGCGTATTGGGCATTTCGCTGGGCTTCCTCGCGCTTCTTTGTCATCTGTGCTCGCTTCAGTCATGCGGCGTGCCCTTCCTGAATCCCGTGAGCGGCAAAGGATGGAGGGAGACGCTTCAAAAATTTATTCTACCTCCCGTTAAATACAGAGCCCGTAATAAGGGAGGCTCCTAGCGTGGCACCCCGCAGAAGCAATCGAGCCTTCCTCAAGGGCGCGCTGCTGCTGGCTATGCTATTTCCTTTTGCCGCCGGTTGTTCGCCTGACGTGACGGAGATCAGCGATCTGGCGCTCATCATGGCCGTCGGCATCGATTACGACCCGAAGACGGAGCTGTATACGATTTCTGCCTACAACGTCATGCCGGGCGCGCTTAGCACGGAAAAATCCGCCAAACTCGCGGGATGGGTCGTCAGCACAAGCGGCGCCTCCATCCTGGAGACCGCCAGAAATCTCAGAGGGCTCGTCGGCAACCGAATGATCTGGCAGCACAATAAATTCGCCCTGATCGGGGAAGACGCCGCCCGGCATTCCTTTTACGGCATTATGGATTTCCTGATGCGCAACCGTCAGGTCCGCTTATCGAGCTACGTGATCGTCAGCGAAGGCAAGGCTTCCGACAAGCTGAACGTCAAAGTCGCCAGCGGAGACCTGCTGTCCAACGATCTGCTGGGCAAAGTCCGAAATGAAAAAAGAATGGGGAAAAAGCATCATGCTGAGCATCCATGAAATCGCGAACTGGTACCCCAGCCCCTACAGAGGATTCGCAACCGGCAAACTAAGCGTCGAAAGGCTGCCCGCCAATGCGCAGCAAACGCTGAGCCTGCGGGGGAGGGGCGGTTTTCGATAAGGGCAAGTTCAAGCAATGGATCAAGGGCGACGACGTGCTCGCCGTTCAACTGCTGTCCGCCAAAAATAAATGGAGGGACATGGAGTTCGTTATTTCCGTCGCGCAGAACGCGAACAAGCGCGCGACTTTATTTTTTGAGGAGACCCGGCAATCCGTACATACCGGCTTTAGGAACGGCAGACCCTGGGTCGATCTCGCATTAAGCTTTTCGGCGACGCTGGGGGGAGATCGACCAGCCTTTGCCGCTCGACGACCCGGCGGAGATCCGCGAGCTCGAACAGGCCGCATCAAGAGCGCTCGAGCGCAAGATCGGCGGCAGCGTCGCTTATTTTCAGCGTGATCTTCGTACGGACGTTGTCGGCTTCTCGGATCTGTTCGCGCAGCGGCATCCGAAGCAATGGGCGGCCGCGAAGGCCGACTGGGCCGAGCTTTATCCATCGATGCCTATCAACGTTCGGGCGGAAGTGAGGATCGACAGGCTGGGCATGATTCAATATTCGAAGGAGCGAGCCGATGGTGACTAATGCGGTATGCCTGGCCGCGATCGGGTACGGGATCGGAGCGTGCCTCTCTTGCTGGAGACGGCTTCGTTTTCGCGAAGGCGCGGCTATCCTTGCTTTGTGCATCGTCGTCGCGGCTTATTGCGCGCCGGTCGTCGGAAAAGAGATGCCAACGGTGGAGTCCGTATACAAGTGGATCTATGGTCCGGTCTCCGGCTATATGCTTAAAAAACTGGGAATCGGCTAGGAGGACTGAAGCGAGCGAATGCAGGATCGTATATCCTCCGGCGCATGGATCTGCCTGATCTTCAGCTTTATTTCAGGCTTTTCGACGCTGTTTCTGCAGGAAGCGAAGCTGCTCGGGCCGGACGTATGGATGTCGTATATATGCGGCATCGCCATGTCGTTCGGCATTTTATGCGTGTTTTATGCCGTGCAGCGGCCCTATCCGGGCTTGCCTATGACCGCGGTATTCGACCGACTGCTGGGCAAGAAAATCGCCAAGATCGTTCTTTTTCTCTATTTGGCTTATATCCTTGAAATTCAGGGCGCGGCTTTTCAGGCATTGACTTCGTTCTACCGAACGGTCGTGCTTCCGAACACTTCATCCGGCCAGATTATACTGCTCATCGCATTGACGACGACTTACGCGGCGAGTCTCGGTCTCGGCACGATCGTCCGAACGGTCCAAGTGCTGCTGTCCTTCTTCTTGTTTTTTTATCCTCCTCATCATTGCGTTTATTTGTAAAGACGTGGCGTTCAATCCGTTTTTGCCGCTTTTTCAGCATGGGGCGTCGGAGATCGTTTACGGCAGCTTTCTTACTTTTTATTTTCCGTTCGGCAAATCGATCGTGTTTTGCTTTTTGTTCTCCCGCGTCAACAACGGCCGCAAGCTGCTGCCTTACACGCTGATCGCGCTGCTGCTATCGGGCCTCTATTTGTTCGCGGCGACGTACCTCTCTTTCGGTTCTTTGGGAATGAACCTTATTCAGAGCGTCACCTTTCCCTTTTTCTCGGCGATACAGCTCGTTAAGTTCGGCGAGTATCTCGAGCGAATCGAGATCGTGATCATCGGGATCTGGACCGTGTTCACGTTGTTCGAGATCATCGTGCTTCAATTTGTTTTTATGCAGGTGTTCGTCCATCTCTTCGGGATCAAGCGAGATCGCGCCTTTTGGCTGCCTGTCGGGCTGTTGTTTTTCGCGCTGGCGCACAGAAGCTTTATCCATCAGGACGATCTTTCCTTTTATAACTTTCGAATCGGTCCCTTTTCGACGCTCCTTCCTACGGTGGTCGTTCCTCTGCTGCTGTTGCTGATCTCGTTGCTCAAAAAAAGCGAACGGCCGGGTAGAAGGTCCGCCTCTCCTTGCGGGTCCGGACGAATCCCGGCGACGCCGAAGCTGATACGCGATGCTCGTTCAGCTCCTCTTCTTATCGAGCACTGCGCATCTACGACGGTTAAATCTTCCTTCTCTTGGCGACACTGGAGCTAGAATGATAGCGATAGAAGGAGTGAGGCGCATGAGACAAATCCTGCTGATCACGGACGGCTGCTCGAACGTCGGGGACAGCCCGGCCATCGCGGCGTCCATCGCGCAGGCGGAGGGTATCTCCGTCAATGTCGTCGGCATCGTGGACGAGGGAGGGATCGGCGAGCAGGGGGGCGCTCGAGATCGCCGAGATCGCGCGGGCGGGCGGCGGCATGAGCCGGATCGTATCGCCGGCGCTGCTATCCCGGACGGTGCAGATGATGACGCGGCAGACGGTGCAAGCAACGATTCGCGGCGAGGTCAATCGGGAGCTTCGGCAAATCTTCGGCGTCGATTCCGCGGCGGAGCTGCCGCCGGACAAGCGGGCGGAGATCGTGCGCGTCATGGAGGATCTGGGCGAAACGGCCGAGCTGCGCGTGGCGCTGCTGATCGACGCGAGCGCGAGCATGAAGCCGAAGATGAGAGCCGTAGAGGAAGCCGTGCGGGATCTGGCGCTGAGCCTTCAGGCCAGGCGCGGCGAGAGCGCGGTCGCGGTATTCCACTTCCCCGGCGAGCGCTCGCACGAAGCCTGTATTCTGGATTTGGACTGGACGGATCGCGCCGACCGCATCGGCCATATTTTCGGGCGCATCAGCATGAAGGGAACGACGCCGACGGGCCCCGCGCTTTTGCGCGTGGTGGAGTTTTTCAGGGAAACTTGTGGTAAACTGGAAACAGAACCGCAGCACACTGCGCCTGCGAGGCGCGACGATACGGACGGGATGCGGAGTGACTACGTCGTCTGACGCGCGCGTGCCGGCCGGAACGGTACTGCGCGGGAAGTGGAACGGACGTTCATACCGGCTGGAGCGCATGCTCGGGGTCGGGGCGAACGGGCAAGTCTATATGGCGGTCAGCGGGCTGCGGACCTATGCGCTGAAGATCGGCATGCAGCTCGAAGACCTTCAAGCCGAAGCGAACGTGCTCGCCTCGCTGGACCAGCGGGAGCGTAGGCGTCCGCCTTTTCTGCTGGACGTGGACGATGCGGAGTGGCAGGGCCGGGTCCTGCCGTTTTACGTCATGCAATACGTGCCGGGCGTGCCGGTGAAGACGTACTTGGCCGAGCATGGCGGCGCCTGGTACGGCGTCGTCGGGTATCGCCTGCTGAACCGGCTCGCGGAGCTGCACGCGGCGGGCTGGGCGTTCGGCGACGTCAAAAGCGACAATATCCTCGTCACCGATTACGGGCGCGTCTCGCTCGTCGATTACGGCGGCATGACGGCGATGGGGCGTTCGGTACGACAGTTCACGGAAGTGTACGACCGCGGCTATTGGTCGGCCGGCAGCCGAACGGCGGATCCGTCGTACGACGTCTTTTCCGTTGCCGTGCTATGGATCCACGCGCTCGACGGCAAGCGCCTGCTGCACATGACCAAGATGCTGCTGCCGCAGAACCGGCATCCGCGCGAGCTGATGGCGCTGGTCCGCAGCCATGCCGAGCTGAAGAAGATGGAGAGCTGGATGGAGCTCGCCCTCTACGGCAAGTTCAAGGACGCCCGCGAGGCGTCCGAGCACTGGCGGGCTCGCATGCGGGCGGCGGCTGAAGAGGCCGTGCACGTCAGCCGCGGAAAGGTGCCCGGATGGATGGCGGGACTGTTCGCCGCTTCGCTCTTGCTGTGCGTGTCCGCCGCCGCAATCTGGCTGCTTCAATAGAACGGGAATTGGGGGAAGTACGAGTGGAGGCGCAAGACGATTTGGCCGTTCGGATCGCGAGGTTGCTGAGGGATACGTTCGGCATCGGTCCCGGCGCGCGCATCGTCGCCGGCGTCTCCGGCGGACCGGACTCGATGGCGATGCTCCATTTGCTGCAGGCACCGGCCGTCCGGGACGGCTGGCTCGTCATCGCGGCGCACGTCAACCATGGGTTCCGCGGGACGGAGTCCGACGCCGAAGCGGCGCTCGTGCGCGAGACCGCCGCCGCCTGGGGGATTCCGTTCGAGCTGGCGGAGATCGATATGCCCGCGTATATCGAAGCGACGGGCTTGAATTCGCAGGCCGCTTCGCGGGAGCGGAGATACGCGTTCCTGCGCGACGTCGCGCGGCGCCACGGCGCCAAGACGATCGCGGTCGCCCACCATGCGGACGATCAGGCGGAGACGGTGCTCATGCGGATGCTGCGCGGGAGCGGCGTGACCGGACTGGCAGGCATCCCCATGCGGCGTGCCGAAGAAGAGTTGGAACTCATACGCCCCTTGCTGCGTATAACCAAAGGCGAGCTGCTCGCATACAACGAGCGGCACGGCGTGCCGTTCGCGACGGACAGCAGCAACGCCAAGACGCATTATGTCCGCAACGCGATCCGGCTCGAAGCGCTTCCCTATCTCGAACGGTACAATCCGGACCTGCGCGCCGGGTTGGCCCGCCTAGCCGAGCTTGCTTCGGCTGACGACGATTATATGGAGGCCGAAGCCCGTCGCGCTCTGGCCGCGGGGGCCAGGCGCTCCGGCGGAGGATGGCGGCTCGACGCGCGTCTCGTCCGGGGGTTTCACCTTGCTTTACAACGCAGAATGATTAAACTGATATTAAATGGTCTTGCAGGACCGCATGCCCAGGCTCGATTCGAGCAGGTGGAAGAGATCGTGGCGATACTGACCGCAGCGCGGCCGGACGTCGCCCGCGTCGACATCGGGGGCGGACTTGTGCTGCTTCGGGAGTATGGCTATGCGTACATAGGACCTGCGCCGGACGCGCAAGCCGGCTATGCCTATACCGTCGCGGAGCTCCCTGCGCGTACCGAACGGCTCGAGGTGTCGGTGCCGGAGTGCGGCCTTGTATTCCGGTTCAGCCGGGAGGCCGGGATCTGCGACCCTTCGCCGGGCTCCCGTTGGGAGGCCTTTTTTGACGAGGCGGAGCTTGCGTTGCCGCTCGCGGTGCGCAGCCGGATGCCGGGAGACCGAATGGAGCCATTGGGACTAAACGGCTCCAAGAAGGTGCAAGATATACTCGTCGACGCGAAGGTTCCCCGCAGCCTGCGTCACCTGAAGCCGCTGCTCATCGACGGCGACGGCCGTATCCTCTGGATACCTGGCCTCAGGCGTTCGCGCCATGCCGTACCGAAGCCGAACTCGGGGGCGGGAGCGGCCATCCGCGTGACATGTTCGGAGTCAAGCCATCATACCGTTTAATATCGGCCCGGGAGGTCCCAGCATTGCAGAATGACATTCAAGAAGTACTCTACTCGGAAGAGCAGATCCAATCGAAGGTACAGGAATTGGGAGCCGCCGTCAGCCGCGATTACGAGGGGCGCAACCCGCTGGTAATCTGCGTGTTGAAGGGCGCCTTTATTTTTATGGCCGACCTGTCCAAGAATATCACGATCCCGATCGAGCTGGACTTCATGGCCGTATCGAGCTACGGCAACTCGACCCGCTCCAGCGGGGAAGTCCGCATCGTCAAGGATCTGGACACCTCGGTCGAGGGCCGCGACATTCTGATCGTCGAGGACATCATCGACAGCGGCCTCACGCTCAGCTATCTCATCGACGTGCTCGAGCGCCGCAACGCGAAGTCCGTCCGGGTCATCGCGCTCTTCGACAAGCCGGGCCGCCGCACCGTCGACCTGAACGCCGATTATACGGGCTTCAGCATTCCCGATGCGTTTGTCGTCGGTTACGGTCTCGACTACGCGGAGCATTACCGCAACCTGCCTTACGTGGGCATTTTAAAAGAAGAAATTTACTCGAACCGCTGAGTACTGCAGCCTTCCGATGGTTTTTCCGCGCAGCCGCGCGTTTTATTGAGATACCAAGACAGGCTATGGTAAAATGATGAAAGCGTGTCGGGAGGAGGTCAGGGATGAATCGGTTTATCCGGAATACGGGATTTTATTTGCTTATATTTTTGGTGACCGTCGGCATCGTCCAGTTCTTCATCGGCAAGAATACGACGACCGAGCCGCTCACCTACAATCAGCTCATGACTGCGATCCAGTCGAAGACCATTCAGGACCTCGAGATGCAGGTCAACCGCGGCACCTATCTGCTGACCGGCCACTTCAAGGAAGGGCAGACGCCCGAAGGTCACAAGGGCGATGCATTCTCGACTCGGATTCAGACCGAGCGCGACGCCAACGCGATCAACGACGCAGCGGTAGCGCAGGGCTTCGAACTTAAGAACAAGGCGATGCAGGGCGAGAGCTTCTGGCTGACGTTCCTCACCTCCATCATACCGTTCGTCATTATGTTCATCCTGTTCTTCTTCCTGATCAATCAGGCGCAGGGCGGCGGCGGCAAGGTGATGAATTTCGGCAAGAGCAAAGCCCGTCTCTATAATGAAGAGAAAAAGCGCGTGACGTTCGAGGACGTAGCGGGCGCGGACGAAGAGAAGCAGGAGCTCGTCGAGGTCGTCGAATTCCTGAAGGATCCCCGCAAGTTCGCCGCGCTCGGCGCGCGCATTCCGAAGGGCGTACTGCTCGTAGGCCCTCCGGGTACCGGTAAGACGTTGCTGGCTCGCGCCGTAGCGGGCGAAGCCGGCGTGCCGTTCTTCAGCATCTCCGGTTCGGACTTCGTCGAGATGTTCGTCGGCGTCGGCGCATCCCGCGTCCGCGACCTGTTCGAAAACGCGAAGAAGAACGCGCCTTGTATCATCTTCATCGACGAGATCGACGCCGTCGGCCGTCAGCGCGGCGCAGGCCTCGGCGGCGGACACGACGAGCGCGAACAGACGCTTAACCAATTGCTCGTCGAGATGGACGGCTTCGGCGCGAACGAAGGCATCATTATCGTCGCCGCGACCAACCGTCCCGACATTCTCGACCCCGCGCTGCTTCGCCCGGGCCGCTTCGACCGTCAGATCACGGTCGACCGTCCGGACGTCAAGGGTCGCGAGGCAGTACTTAAGGTTCACGCGCGCAACAAGCCGCTGAACAAGGACGTCAAGCTGAACACGATCGCCAAGCGGACGACCGGCTTCACCGGCGCCGACCTGGAGAACCTGCTCAACGAAGCGGCGCTCCTCGCGGCGCGCAAGAACAAGAAGGACATCGCGATGCAAGAGGTCGACGAAGCGATCGACCGCGTCATCGTCGGTACCGAGAAGAAGAGCCGCGTCATCAGCGATCGCGAGAAGCGCATCGTCGCTTATCACGAATCCGGCCACACGATCGTCGGCTTCTTCCTGGAGCATGCCGACATGGTGCACAAGGTGACGATCATTCCGCGCGGACGCGCGGGCGGCTACGTCATCATGCTGCCGAAGGAAGACCGCATGCTGGTCACGAAGCAAGAGCTGCTGGATAAGGTCACGGGCTTGCTCGCCGGCCGCGTCGCCGAAGAGCTGTTCATCGGCGAGATCGGCACGGGCGCATACAGCGACTTCAAGCAAGCGACGGGCATCGTGCGCAGCATGATCATGGAATACGGCATGAGCGACAAGCTCGGGCCAATGCAGTTCGGCGCGACCCAAGGTCAAGTGTTCCTCGGCCGCGATATCGGCCACGAGCAGAACTACTCGGATGCGATCGCGTACGAGATCGACCAAGAGATGCAAATGATCATCCAGACTTGCTACGATCGCGCGAAGAAGCTGCTCACCGAGAAGAGCGCCGAAGTGCACCTGCTCGCCAATACGCTGCTCTCGCAAGAGACGCTCGAATTGGAGCAGATCAAAGCGCTCATCGAGAAGGGCGACATCAACGCCGCGAACGATGGAGACGGCGGCGATTCCGGCAGCGAGCCGACCGGCGTTGAGCCGACCATCGACACGCTCGGCGGCAACGTCCGCGTCCGCATCACCCCGCGCGACGAAGAGTCGAACGCCAATCAGACCCCTCCGAACCCGGATCAACGGAACGACGAGGACAACGAGCCGAAGTAACTTTCACACAAACAAACCCGCGATTCCGCTGCTCGGTGCAGCGGATCGCGGGTTTTGTTTTGTTCGATCAAGTAGGGGGGGACCTTCGCGGATCACCTCGCTGAACGATGAAGCGGTTAGACAGTCATGGTTAGCGAGATAAAACGCACTTTTCCGCTCTCGAAAAGCAGGTGAAAACGAAGGTTATCGCCGATTCGGTAACTCCATTGCGTCTTCGTGCGGGCGTTTGGCAGGCCGAGTTTGGCGATAACCTCAGCTTGCGTCAGTCCGACTTTAATTCCGTCTGAAGTAGTATAGGCTTCTCCGCCAGTCGTAAAAATGATCGTACCGGACAATTTAATTACATCCGGATGTGCGTTTTCGCGATCGGGCAGCATTAAAGATTGAATTAATCCTCGGGCTCCCAGGACACCATCGAAGAAAAACGTGCCGGAGGATAGCGGGAGAAATTTCTTTTCCCAACCGAGGTAGTCGAGACCGTCGATGCTGAACCGGCTCCGCTCGTAGGTTGTTTCCGTGATTTCGGATGGACCGGCATCATGCGCTCGGTCATCGATGCGTTCCATCAGCGTGACGCGGCGCAGGAAGGCAGACCGCAAACGATTGATGGCCGTATTTCGCGCGATCGACAGCAGCCACGTGCGAACGGAAGAAGCGCCACGAAACGTATCGATCTTTCGGTAGGCGGCGAGGAATACGTCCTGGGATACGTCGTCCGCGAGATCCCTGCGTTTGGTGAGGACAAAGGCAAGGTTCCACACCTCGGACCCGTATTGCAGCATCAACTCGCGAAGCCCGCCGGCGTCCATGTTTTCAATGTAGGGCCAGTGGGTTTCATCCAAGCCAGCAACACCTCCATCGGATTAGACACCGCAAATGCGCAAGAGGTTCCGTTTTAGACAAAAAAAGGAACCGGGACGCACGCTGGCATCCCGATCCCTGATCTCGCGAACTACAACTCCGTCTTAAACCTTGCTACATCCTCCTTCAGCTCGGAGACCAGCTCGACGAGGCGCGCTGCGTGCTCGGACACTTCTGCCGCAGCAGCCGCCTGCGCTTGAACCGAAGAGGCGATCTCCTGCGAGGAGGCCGCCGTCTGCTCGGAGACGGACAGGATCGTATCGATAGAAGAGACGACGATGCCTTTTTGAGAATCGATGGCGGCGATCGTGGAGCGTTCTTGAGCCACGTGCGCGAGCATTCGCGCGATTGAAGTTTGGATTTGGTTCATCGCGCGGCTAACGTGGGACACCGCGTCCTTCTGAATGCCGTTCACTTCATGGGTGCGATTCACGACCTCCGCGAGGCTGCCGGTCTGCTCCAGTACGCCGGTGATCGTCCGCTGAATCTGCATCGCAGAGTGACGGGCTTGCTGCGCCAGCCGTCTGACCTCGTCCGCGACGACCGCGAAGCCTCGGCCATGCGCGCCCGCTCTCGCAGCTTCGATCGCGGCGTTCACGGCCAGGACATTCGTCTGCTCGGCTATATCGGAGATCGCCCGGGTGACGGACGAGATCGATTGCGATTGCGCGCACAGATCGTCGACCATGCCGGCCACCCGACCGAACGCTTGCTCGAGCTCCTCGAACGAAGCTTCCAGATGCGCGGCGCTAGCGTCCCCGTCCCGAACCTGCACCTCCGACGTCGCGAGCTCGCGTTCGATATCGGCGGATTGAACCGTCAGCGTGCCGATCTCCCGGGTTAACAGGCGTACGGCTTCGGCGCTTTTCTCCAGTTCGAGCGTCGTGCCAGCCGCGCCTGCCGCGATCTCCTCGGTCGACCGGGCGGCTTCTCGGCTGGTTCTGCCGTTTTCTCCCGAAATGACCCTAACGCCGTGCGCCGTCTCTTCGACGGAGGACACGCCGACATTCACTTTCCCGATCAGCGATCGGACGCGATGCAGCATCTCGTTGTAGCTCGCAGCCAAGTCGCCGAGTTCGTCGTTTGCCGCATAGTCGAACTCCGCGGTCAGATTCCCGTCCGCCGTCCTGGCGATCGTCCTGCGGAGGGCATTAATCGTACGCAAGAGCCGCGTCGCAATATAGAGGGCGGCCAGGGCGCCGATGACGAGCCCGATGACAAGGGCGATCGCGCTGATCTGAACAAACCCTTGCAAACTCCGGTCAAGCGCCTTTCGTTCGGTGAAGGAGACGACGTTCCAGTTCATCGAGTAAACGTAAGAGACCGTGCCGGCATATCGCACGCCCTGCCATTTAAACGCGATATCCTCCCGTTTGCCGGCGGCTACATCCTCGACCCACGCGAACGTTTTTTTCATCTCGCCTGCATCCTTGAGTGCGTCGGCCGTGCCTTCCGTCCGTCCGCTCGCGTTCGGATCGATATTTTTTCCTTCCATTCCCTTCATGAAGGAAGTGACGACGAGGCCGCGGTCATCGAAAAGGATCAGCTTGTTTTTGCCGAACGATTCGTTCGATTCCCGCAGCGCGCCGATTCCCGCGAGATCGATATCGTAGCCCGCGGTGCCGTACAGCTCCGAGCCCTTCATGACAGGCGTCACTACGGTGACGGTCATCTTGCCGGCGGCTGCGTCCAGGCGGATGCTCGTCCATGCGGTGGATTTCTCTTGCGCGACGAGCCGGTATAGCGAAGATTGCCGATCGTCAGCCGGGGGATTCGCGCTCGAAGACGCCAGCGTATGCCCGTCCGAGGCAGGAATGAAGAAGACGTTCTGCAAAGAAGGATCCTTGGCCTGTGTCGCCTGCAGCAGCAGCGCAATCGGTTGGGCCGGACGACCGGCGCTCGCGGCCAGCGCCCCGATGGACAAGGAGAGCTGCTCGAGCGATTTTTCGTATTGCTCGGTCAGCATCCGCATTTCGCGCGTCGCGCTCTCGACCTGTACCGCATTGGCATTGGCAAAGGAACGTTGAAGCGAGCTCCTCACGGTAGCGAATAGCATCAGCGTGCTGGCGGTCAGCGAGAGAAATACGGCAATACAAATGAGGAGCATCCATTTCGTGCGCAGCGAATATCTGCGGCGGTCCTGCCGGTGCAGCGAAGCGGGGGATGCGGGAGAGGAGGTCAATGTCTAACGCCTGCCTTGTTGGGAAATGTTTGAAGTCACTCCTCATTCTAATAGACGGCGCAGATTAATGAATGCGGTTTCATAACGACTAATTTGCGATGCGCTGGAATTTTTTTGCGATCGACCTTCCGGCATGCGCGGAGGAACGCGTGTTCCCGATTGTTTCCGAGCCTCGGGAAGCCGATAAATCCACGTAAAACTTCTTGCGGAAATCTGTGAACATTCATTGACAGTGCCCCCCGGCAAGTGTAAATTTATTGTTGACTCACCGACGGCGGTTGCGATTTTGGCAACCCGTTTTTGTTAAACGGCCTAATTTGTGCTTATTTTCACAATTAAACATATCCAGGCGTCAACGCCGCAGGAGGAGACTCACCATGGAAGCTTTAGCCCTTGAACGCAAAGCGGAGCAGAACCGCGAGCTGCGCGAGCGCCTGGCGCAGCTGAAGAAGGAACGCAATGCCATCATTCTGGCTCACTATTACCAGCGCGACGAGATTCAAGAGGTGGCCGACTTCCGCGGAGACTCGTTCCTGCTCGCCCAGAAGGCCGCGCAGACGGACGCGGACGTCATCGTGTTTTGCGGCGTTCACTTCATGGGCGAGAGCGCCAAGATCCTCGCGCCGCACAAGACCGTGCTCGTCCCCGACGAGCGCGCGGGCTGCCCGATGGCGGACATGGTCAATCCGATCGGCCTGCGGGAGCTGAAGGCGAAGCATCCGAACGCCAAGGTCGTGACCTATATCAACTCGTCCGCAGACGTGAAGGCCGAGACCGATATCTGCTGTACGTCGGCGAACGCGGTCAAGGTCGTCAACTCCGTCGAAGGCGACGAGGTCATCTGGTGCCCGGACAAGAACCTGGGTCACTACGTGCAGCAGCATACGGACAAGAAGATGATCATCTGGGAAGGCTACTGCAACACGCACGACATGCTGACCGTCAAAGACGTGTACGAGATGCGCGCGAAGCATCCGAACGCGCAGTTCGTCGTGCATCCGGAATGCCGGCCCGAGGTCGTCGAGCTGGCCGACTTCGTCGGCAGCACGACCGGTATCCTGAAGTATTGCCGCGAATCGAGCCACAAGGAGTTCATCGTCGGCACCGAGGACGGCACGGGGTACCAGCTGCGGGTGGACAGCCCGGACAAGACGTTCCATTTCGCGAGCAAGTTTCTCGTCTGCCCGAACATGAAGGTCAACAATCTGAAGAAGGTCGTCAAGGCGCTCGAAACGATGCAGCCGCAAATCCACGTGCCGCAAGACGTCGCCGACAAGGCGCGCCTGTCGCTCGAGCGCATGCTGCTCGTCAAGTAACCGAGAGAGACCAATAACTTCAGGCGGGGAGTCGCAGAGGGCCATGATACCACGTTATATCGTCGATTTCGCTCCGGCGGAGCTAGATACCGTACAGACGGATATGATCATTATCGGAGCGGGGATCGCGGGCCTGTTCACGGCGCTTCAAGCGGCCAAAGACCGCCGCGTGCTCATGATCACGAAAAAGTCGCTGTTCGACAGCAACACGCGTTACGCGCAGGGCGGCATCGCGGCCGTCATCTCGGAGGACGATTCGCCGGAGTTCCACCGCCAGGATACGTTGATCGCGGGCGCGGGGCTATGCGACCCACAGGCCGTGGACGTGCTCGTGCACGAGGGGCCAGACTGCGTGCAAGCGCTGATTCAGTACGGCACGCACTTCGACGAGGAAGACGGACATCTCGCCCTGACCAAGGAAGGCGCGCATAGCCAGCGCCGCATCCTCCACGCCAACGGCGACGCCACGGGCTACGAGATCGTGCGCGCGCTGGCGGAGAAAGTGCAAAGCGTGCCGAATATCGAAGTGTGGGACGACCACTTCGTGCTCGACCTTCTTACCGAGGAGGGCGAATGCGTCGGCGCGCTCGTGCAGAAGCCGGACGGCTCTCGCGTCATCGTGCGGGGGGGCGGCCACCGTACTCTGCTCCGGCGGTACCGGGCAGCTGTACCGCTACACGACGAATCCGGAGGTGGCGACGGGCGACGGCATCGCGATGGCTTACCGTGCAGGCGCGGTCATTCGCGACATGGAGTTCAATCAGTTCCACCCGACTTCTCTTTGCTATCCCGGCGCGCCGCGCTTTCTGATCTCGGAGGCGGTACGCGGGGAAGGCGCCGTCCTTCGCAACATTCGCGGCGAGCGCTTCATGGATAAGTACCATCCGCAGCTCGAATTAGCGCCCCGCGACATCGTAGCCCGGGCGATCGTAAGCGAGATGGAGCTGACCAAGTCGACTTACGTTTATATCGACATTACGCATGAGACGCCGGACCTGATCAAGCACCGGTTTCCGAATATTTACGAATTTTGCCTGAATTACGGCCTCGACATGACGACGGACTGGATTCCGGTGGCGCCGGCTGCCCATTATATGATGGGAGGCGTCCGCACGGACATGAACGGCGAATCGAGCATCCCCCGGCTGTTCGCCTGCGGCGAAGTATCGTCGACGGGCGTGCACGGCGCGAACCGGCTGGCGAGCAACTCGCTGTCCGAGGCGATCGTCTTCGGCCGCCGCATCGTCGAGCGGGTTCGCTCGCTCGAGCCGCTTGCGCGCGAAGCGCATACCGGATATGCCTCCGAGCGGATCGGCGCGCCTGCGGGCAAGATGGCGGAGCGCCGCCTGAAGCTTCAGAAGCTGATGGTACGCTTCGCCGGTCTCAGGCGGGAGGCCCACGGCTTGACCAAGGGGCTCGAGGAGCTGCGACGCCAGGCGCCGCTGTACCAGACGGAGATGACGACGCGCGAGGAGTTCGAATACGCGAACCTGCTCACCTGCGCGACGTTGATGATGGAGGCCGCCCTCATGCGCGAAGAGAGCCGCGGGGCGCACTACCGGGAGGACTTCCCGGACAAGGACGATCTGTTCTGGCGCAAGCATACGCTGATGCACAGGGAACGGGGCATCGGAGAGGAGTTCATAGGCGATGTTTGAATCGGAAAAAGACTGGGAGATCGCGGGACCCGCGGTCGACGCCGTCAAGGCGCAGCTGAGGGCCTGGCTGGCCGAGGATATCGGCAGCGGGGACGTCAGCACGATGTCGACGGTGCCGGCGGGCCACCGCTCGAAGGGCATTATCCACGCCAAGGAGGCGGGCGTGCTGGCGGGCATGCCGCTCATGCGCCTCGTCTTCGGCGTGATCGATCCGTCGCTTGCGATCGATTCGCGGGCGCATGACGGGGACCGCGTCGAGCGCGGCACCGTGCTCGCGGTCGTCGAGGGCGCCACGCACAGCATCCTGACCGGCGAGCGCCTCGCGCTGAACCTGCTGCAGCGGCTGTCCGGCATCGCCACCAAGACCCGCGTCTACGTGGACGCGGCCGAAGGCTATCCGGCGCGGATCGCCGATACGCGCAAGACGACGCCGGGCCACCGCACGCTGGAGAAGTACGCGGTCCGCATCGGCGGCGCGAGCAATCACCGCTTCGGCTTGTACGATGCGGTCATGATCAAAGATAATCATATTAAGGCGGCCGGCGGCATCTCGGAGGCCGTCGCGTCGGCGAAGTCTCGCATCCCGCACACGATGATGATCGAGGTGGAGGCGGAGTCGCTCGAGCAAGCGATCGAGGCGGCGCGCGCCGGCGCGAACGTCGTCATGTTCGACAATATGTCGCCCGGGCAAATGAAGGCGGCCGCAGTCGAGCTGCGCGGCATCGCGCCCCATATCGTATTGGAAGCGTCCGGCGGCATTCGTCCGGAGCGGGTGCGCGAGGTGGCGGCATCCGGCGTAGACGTGATCAGCGTCGGCGCGCTCACCCATTCGTTCAACGCGCTGGACATCAGCCTTGACCTGAACGAAGTCAAGAAGGGGGAAGTCTCTTGATTCTGGTCGTCGACGTCGGGAACACCAACATCGTGCTCGGCTTGTACGAGGGGTCGGAGCTTCTCCATCATTGGCGGCTCAGCACGAACCGCTCGGCGACGGTCGACGAGTACGGGATCATGCTGACCAACCTGTTCAGCATCGCGGGCGTCCAGGCCGCCGAGATCGACGGCGTCATCGTCTCGTGCGTCGTGCCGCCGCTCATGCCTACGCTCGAGCGGCTGTTCGCCAAGTATGCCGGCCGCGAGGCGCTGGTCGTCGGACCGGGCATCAAGACGGGTCTCAACATCCGGTACGAAAATCCGAAGGAAGTCGGCGCCGACCGGATCGTTAACGCGGTCGCCGGCATCGAACACTACGGCGCGCCGCTGGTCGTCGTAGACTTCGGCACGGCGACGACCTTCGATTATATCGACGAGGCGGGCGCTTATCTCGGCGGGGTCATCGTGCCGGGCATCGGCATCTCGGCCGAAGCGCTGTACCAACGCGCCGCCAGGCTGCCGCGCGTCGAGCTGGCCAAGCCGCGGGCGGTCGTCGGCCGCAACACGGTCGCCGCGATCCAATCCGGCGCGATCTACGGCTACGCCGGCCAGGTGGACGGCATCGTGAAGCGCATCTGCGCCGAGCAGCGCTGCACGCCGCGCGTCATCGCGACGGGCGGTCTCGCAGAGCTGATCGCCGGCGAGTCGGAGACGATCGAGGCGGTCGATTCGATGCTGACGCTGGAAGGATTAAGAATCATCTACGAACGCAATCTATAGGAATCCCGGCCATCGGTCGCCCGTTCTCGCGGGCGGACGAGCCGGCCTGCGACAACAGAGGCAAAGGAGCGGATGAAGTGACGGACGAACTGATTAGAGGCACCGCGTGGGGCGGCGCCGTGCGCGTCTTCGGCGCGAAGACGACCGAGCTCGTGCGCGAGCTCCAACGGAGGCACGACACGTTTCCGACGGCTTCGGCCGCGCTCGGCCGGACCGCGACGGCGGCGGCCATGATGGGCTTCATGCTCAAGGGAGACGAGAAGCTCACCGTGCAGGTGAAGGGCGACGGACCGATCGGCCAGATCGTCGTCGACGCCAACGCCGCAGGCGAAGTCAAGGGCTACGTCGACTATCCGCATACGCATCTGCCCAGCAATAGCCTGGGCAAGCTGGACGTATCGGGTGCGGTGGGCAAGACGGGCTTCCTCAACGTGACCAAGGATCTTGGTCTTAAGGAGCCTTACCGCGGCAGCGTGCCCCTCATCTCGGGCGAGCTGGCCGAGGACTTTACGTATTACTTCGCGGCATCCGAGCAGACGCCTTCCGCCGTCGGGCTGGGCGTCCTCGTCGATACCGACAACGCCGTGCTGCATGCGGGCGGATTCGTCATCCAGGTGCTGCCGAACATTACTGACGAGCAGCTATCGCGTCTTGAGCAAGCCGTTTCGGCGATGCCGCACGTCACCGCACTACTTGATCAAGGCGAGACGGCCGAAGGAATCTTGAAGTTCCTCGTCGGCGACGATCTGACGATTCATGACACGATTGAGCCCAAGTTCGTCTGCGGCTGCTCGCGCGAGCGCGTAGAGCGCACGCTCATCAGCATGGGCGAAGCCGACCTGCGCAAGCTCATCGACGAAGATGGCCAGGCCCAGGTCGAGTGTCATTTCTGCAATGAATCTTATTTATTCGACGGCGAGCAGCTCCGCGAGATTCTGGAACGCGCGTCTTCTTAATATGGCAGAGGGAGGGATACGGCCATGTGGCAGACGAAACGGCTGGGGAAGCCGATCGTTCTGCTTGCCCTGACGTGGGCGCTGGCTGCCGAGGCCGGTTGTACGGCCAAGCCGGCGCACACGGCGGAGCCGCCCGGCACCGAGCCGATCCCATCGGGTTCGATGACGGGAGCTCCGGGAGGAGCGGGCGACACCGTGGCGATCGTAGGGGGAGACGCGCATCACGCGCCGGCAGCTGCTGGACGCGCTGCTGAATTCGTACGGAGAGCAAACGGTGCGGATGATGATGCTTCGCGTGGCCGTCCAGAAGGAAGCGCAATCCGCGGGCATCTCGATTAAGGAGGACGCGGTGGATCAGGAGCTTCGCAAGGCGAGCGAAGGCTATGAGAGTCTTGAAGCTTTCTATGATGCCAGGAAGCAGCAGCTTGGCATGTCGCGCGAGGACGTGCGCGAAGATATCCTTTATAAATTGCAGCTTGAAGCGCTCGCGGTCCGCGGCATTCAGGTGACGGAAGCGGACGTGGACCAGTATATGAGCGATCATCCGGAGGCATTCGCGCCGAAGGAGGAGCTGAAGCTCTCCCATATCGTCGTGGGCCGGCAGAAGGACGCCGAGCATCTGGTGGACCTGCTGCAGCAAGGAGAGGACTTCGCGGAGCTGGCCGCCGCGAACTCGCAGGATGCGGATACGGCCTCTGACGGCGGCAATCTGGGCTGGGTAGAGGCCGACGATCCGTTCATCGCGCCTGAGCTGTTGGCGGCGGCCGCGAAGCTGGAGATCGGGGGAAGCCGCAGGGCCGATCCGCACGGACGCCGGCTACGAAGTCGTGCTCGTCGCGGGCCGGCGAGGCGCGGGCGAGCAGGATGCGCAGGCGGTGCGGGAAGAGGCGAAGCGCGAATACGCACTGTCGGTGGCGCCGCCGCTGTCCGAGGTCGAGCAGTCGCTGCTGGACAAGTACGGAGCCAAAGTGCTGGATGGGGCGCTTCAATTTTAGGCGCGCGTTTAGGCGCACGGATTTAGCCGTACGGAATTATCCTTCTATTGACATTCATGTGCAACGTTGATAAGATGAGAAAAGATAAAAGCCGACTGAAATTGTCGGAAATACGGGAATGGACGAGGCCGTCCGCCATTATCCAAGGAGGAATCATTCGACATGGCAAAAATCGTGCAGAATATCACGGACCTGATCGGGGATACGCCGCTCGTCCGTCTGAACCGCATCGTACCCGAGGGCAGCGCGGAGGTTTACGTCAAGGTCGAATATCAGAATCCGGGCGCTAGCGTCAAGGATCGGATCGCCATCAGCATCGTCGAAGAAGCCGAAAAAGAAGGCAAGCTGAAGCCGGGCGGCACGATCGTCGAAGCGACCAGCGGCAACACCGGCATCGGCCTCGCGCTCGTCGCTGCGGCGAAGGGCTACCGTGCGGTCATCGTCATGCCCGAGACGATGAGCCTCGAGCGCCGCAACCTGCTTCGCGCCTACGGCGCAGAGCTGGTGCTGACGCCGGGTTCCGAAGGCATGAACGGCGCCGTCAAGAAGGCCGAAGAGCTCCTCAAGGAGAACCCGGACTACTTCCTCGCCGACCAGTTCAAGAACAAGGCGAACCTGAAGATCCACCTCGAGACGACGGGTCCCGAGATCGTCGAAGCGATCAACTCCCTTGACGGCAAGCTGGACGCGTTCGTGGCGGGCATCGGCACGGGCGGCACGATCTCCGGCGCCGGCAAGGTGCTGAAGGACAACTTCCCGGGCGTCAAGATCGTCGCCGTCGAGCCTGCGGCGTCTCCGCTGCTGTCGAGCGGCAAGGCCGGCCCTCACAAGATCCAAGGCATCGGCGCGAACTTCGTGCCTGAGATTCTGGATCGCGAGATCTACGACCAGATCATCGCCGTCGAAAATGAAGACGCGTTCGAGTGGGCGCGCACCGCCGCCAAGAAGGAAGGCATCCTGTGCGGCATTTCCTCCGGCGCGGCGATCTTCGCGGCGCTGCAAGTGGCGAAGGAGCTCGGCGCCGGCAAGCGCGTCGTCGCGGTCGTTCCGTCCAACGGCGAGCGCTACCTGAGCACGCCGCTGTTCAACTTCGACAACTGATAAAGTTGGCCGACGATCCGGCCGTCCTTTGGGGCGGCCGGATTTTTGCGTTGGGCCGAGGAACGCAAAAACGGAGGGCCTCGGCCCTCCGTTTGCGTCTATAGCGCGCCGGCTTGCCGGCAGATCTCCACCGCTTGGTCGTAGTCTTCGTCGTCGACGATGGCCGTCAGCAGAATATCCCGCCCGGTCACCCGGTTGTCCGGCCCGCCCGAGCTCATCCCGCTGGCGCTGACGCTGGCCGCGGCCAGCACGGCTGCGTCGGGGTTGTCGAAGTCCCCGCCCAGCGTGATGAATCCGAGCCCGCGAAACGTACCTGCGATCGTATTGCCCAGCTGGTCGAGATGCTCCATACCGGCGCCCGGATACCCGTCGAACCGGTCGATCCCATGCTCGATCAAACGCAAAGACTTTAGCCCCTCCAGCGCCTGCCTGGCTTGGTCCGGCGTGTTGAAATAAGCGAGCACCGCTCGTTCTGCCATCGCGTCGTCCTCCTTTGGCCGGCGCCATCTACGCCGGCATAATCCACCGTAGTATAGGCGCGGGCGAAGGCGGCTATGCGGGCGCACGGACCTAAGAATATCTCGCGCGAGCCTACCGAATTCGTTTCTTCAAGTAACGCTTGAACGCGTACATGACCCACAAATGGATCTTGGCCTGCGTATACTTGTAGAGGAACCATGGCAGCGCCGGCAAGTAATCGTGGATGGCGATGATGCATTCGTCGGAGTCCGGAACCTGCAAAAACTCCAAGCGTCCGCGATGCGTCTCCTTCCGGCTGGAAAAGGAGCCGCCCGTAATGTAATACAATGCCCGGGTCGGCGAGCTCCGCTCTTCGGCGTACGTGAGCTCCAGCAAGGGCGCCTTTCGTCCCGCAATGCGGATCCGATAAATATCCTTCTTGTCGTGCACCACCTTGATCAGCGGTCCGGCCGCCCGATTCAGCCAGCTGAGGTACGACTTGGCCGCAGCATCGCCGTCCATCCCGGCGGGCAGCCTGACGCGCTGTACGGAGCGGACGTCCGATTTGGCGGCGCGCTCAACCTTTCCAGGCTTACGTTTTTGCCTCCCCGTTGGGCGATCCTTCCCAAGCTGCCTTTCACGCTCTTCCCGAATCGCGTCTTCCGCCGCCCGGCGAAACGTAATGACGCCCTCTCCGATCCCGCTTTCCCGGCTCTCATTCCTTGCAACCATAGGATGAACCAAACTCTCGATCAAGGGGTAGGCCATCTCTTTGGGCGTCCCGGTAATGAGCGCGAGCCACAGACGCGACAGATACACGGAGAAGGCAGGAAAGGGAATAAAGAGCCGCTTCTTCCCTAGCGCCTCCGCCGTTTGGCCGAGCATCTGCTTGTAGGTCATGACATCGGGTCCGCCGATATCGATCGCGCGACGGTACAGGTCGGTCCGTCCGATCGTCGCCGTCAAAGCGTCCAGCACTTCGGGCAGGGCGATCGCATGCGTGCGGGTACGCGTCCACTTGGGGAGGATCATGAAGGGCAGTCGGCGCACGAGCTTCAGCAGGATGGGAAAAGAAGAGCCTTCGGGTCCGACGATCAGGCCGGCCCGCAGCGTCGTCACCGGCACGCCGTACGAAGCGAGCACCTTTTCGACTTCCAGCCGGCTCCGCAGATGGCGGGACAGCTCGCTAGGCGGCACATCCGGCGGGATGATGCCGCTTAGGTAGACAATCTGGCGAACGCCGTTTCTGCTGGCGGCGCGGGCGAAGTGGTCGGCGAGCAGCACGTCCATGTCTTCGAACCGGGCTTGCGTCAGCTTGGCCGACGGGAGCATGGAATGGACCAGGTACACCGCATAGTCCGCCCCCGCCAATCCCCGTTCCGCGTCGATCAAAGAGAACAGGTCGCACGAGCGCCAGCTCGTATGCGGCTCTGTCTCCCGACCTTCCCCGCCGCCTCGGGATAGCGCGATCACGTCCGCGAATGGCGTCAACCGTTGGAGCAAATTGCGGCCGATATATCCGCTTGCGCCCGTCAAAGCGACGACGGGTCTTTTTTCCGGGCTGCCTTCCCGCTCGCTCATGAGGCCTGCGCTCCTTCGAATCCTTCTGCCGACACATACCCGTTATCGTTTGAAAAGTAACAAACCCAGCGGGTGGCGGGGCATTCGAGCGTAACAGGCAACCGGTGAACCGCTATTTATAGCCAGTCTTTAATTTTAACCGTAAGGGTCTTCTGCTTGCCATCCTTTACGCTGGTGTATAGGAGGTCGATGACGCCGTCGTGCTCGCCGCCAACCATGAACGTGTCGCCATGGTAGGGAACGTCGTTCAGCTTGGCATATTCCTGATCCGCCGGATCGAGCAGCTCGTAGAGCGCCTTCTTTTTGCCCGTCTCCGGATCGACCAGGGTGAGCAAGCCGGTCGTGTTCGGCCGAATGAGCAAATAGTTCGCGCCGATGCCCTCCACGCCGTAGACTTCGTCCAGCCCGCCCAGCTTCGTCAGGTCATAGGTCTTGTCCGTACTGCCGTCCGCGTTAAGAATTCGAAGCGTCTTGCCGTCCATCAGCACCGCTTGGTTGCCAAGGGTAGTCACGTTCGGCGTCATGCGCTGCCAATAATGAACCGTGGCCTGATCGAGGAGCTTCTTGTTCTTCACGTATGCGGTCGTGTAGTTGGCGTTGATATGGGGTTCGCCGTAGATATCGGACACTGTCACGACGAAGCCACCGGTACCGAGCTTGTCGACAGAGAGGCTTAATAACTCCTGTTGCTTAAAATCAAGCTTGCCGGTCTTTACGGCCGGACTGTTGGACGGCTCGGATTGGTACAGGTCGCCGGTCTTCTTGTCAAGCCAGAACATGGACGGGATCATCGTCACCGCGAAGCCGACGGCGTATGGATCGCCGTCGTCGATCGTTACCGTGTAGCCTTGCCACTTCACGTTTGCGCCGAGCGACTGCGCGACGAAGCGGACGGGCACGTACACGGTATTGTTCTTCATAACGGCTGCTGCGTTGAGTGCGACGGACTTGTCGTTCACCTGCGCCGTCTTGCTGCCGAGCGTCAGCTTCACGGTACGGTTGGGCGCATAGACGGAGACGAGCTTCTTGGCGCCGTCCCAGTCGACGTAAGACTTGAGCAGCTGCGAGACCATGCGCAGCGGGATATAGACGCTGTCGCTCGCGTCGAGGTAGGGCGCCGCGGCGCCGGCCGCGATCTCGTTGCCGTTGACGACCAGTTTGATGGGCTTGGGGGCTGCCGCCGCCTGCGCTGAGGAAACGCCGGGAGCCGCGGCGGTACCCGCCGCCAGCAGCAGGGCGAGCGCGGACATCCGGACTTTATTTTTCATGATCATGCCATCCTCATCTCCTTATTCATGCTGCATCCTTCAATACCCATATTTAGAGACGATTCGGAGGTTGTTAAAGTTTCTCGCTCGCAAGCGCGGCCGGTCTATCCTCGGCATGCGATTGTTTGTATACTTTAGGGAAGATAATAGGAAGCGGCGCGGTTCGGCTGCCGGCGAGAAAGCTTCCGAGGGGGGATATGCGGAGTTGGAAGCGCGGATATCGTTGGAAAAATGGCGGACTTGGCTTGGCGAACGGTCGGAGGCCGGCGAGGCTGCCGAGGGATACAACCGTCTGCCTTATATAGAAAAGCATGCGTTGGCCGCAGGCGAGGACCGCGTTCCGCTCTGGCGCGGCGCCTGGGCGGCGGCGGGCGAAGAGGCCTTCGTGCTCGAGAGCGGCAAAGGCGGCCGGTATACGTTCCTCGGCATCCGGCCAAGCGCGGTATTGGTCGGGCGTGGCGACCAAGCCGAACTAAGACGTTGCAGCGGCGGCGTTGCAGGAGGGGGGATCGAGCGGCTGCGCGGCGATCCCATCTCGGTCGTGCGCGCGGCGATACGCGGCTTCCGCGCGCCTTCAGATACGGGGCTGCCGATGTTCGCGGGCGGCGCCGTCGGCTACTGGAGCTACGACGTCGCCCGCTCGCTGGAGCGGCTCCCGCAGACGGCGGCAGACGAGCTGGGCCTGCCGGATTACGCGTTTTTGCTGATCGACGAGCTGTGGATCGTGGATCACGAGGCGGGCGAGCTGTACCTCGCCGTTCATGCGGATCCAGGCGAAGCTGGCAGCGAATCGGCGATTGCCGCCGCGTACGAGGCGGCGCGTGCGCATGCGGCGCGCATGAAGGCGGATTGGGACCGGTTCGTGGCGGCGGCCAAGGCGCCCGAAGCCGCATCGGCGTTGGCGGCGGCGCGCGCGCTGCTGGCAGATGAGGGGCTGGCCCTTGACGTCGAAGCGTTCGCGCGGGGGGCTGCGCACCTCCTTTTCCAAAGAAGCGTTCGAGGACGCGGTTCGCCGCATCCAGCAGTATATCGGTCAGGGCGACGTCTTCCAGGTGAACCTGTCCCTCCGGCAGACGATGCCCGTGACGGCGACTCCCGAAGCGCTCTACGAGTGGCTTCGTCTGATCAATCCTTCGCCCTATATGGGCTTGCTGCGGCTGCCCGGCTTCAGCCTCGTGTCGGCGTCGCCGGAGCTGCTGGTGAAGCGTCAGGGCGAACGCGTCGGCATGCGGCCCATCGCCGGCACGCGCAGGCGCGGGCGCACGCCGGAGGAGGATGCCGCGATGGCGGACGAGCTGCTCTCGAGCGTGAAGGAGCGCGCGGAGCACATTATGCTCGTCGATCTGGCGCGCAACGATCTGGGACGCGTCTCCGCCTACGGCTCCGTGCACGTGCCGGAGCTGCTTACGATCGAACGGTATTCGCACGTGATGCACCTCGTGTCGCAGGTCGAAGGGCGGATCGCGCCGGGCAAGGACAGCCTCGACGTGCTGGCGGCTTCGTTTCCCGGGGGGCACGATCACCGGCGCGCCCAAGATCCGCACGATGGAGATCATCGAGGAGCTCGAACCCGTGCGCAGAGGCGCCTATACCGGCTCGATCGGATGGATTGACTACGCGGGAAATATGGAATTTAATATAGTTATCCGTACGATGGTGGCGAAGGACGGCCTCTGCCATATTCAGGCCGGCGCCGGCATCGTCATCGATTCCGATCCCGAGCGGGAGTTCTACGAATGCCTGAACAAGGCCAAGGCGCTCTGGAAGGCCGTACAGTACGGGGAGCGGCTCAGTCCGGACGGGACGGCAGCCGATGCGAAGGGGGGACTGGGCATAACATGATTCTGGTCATCGACAATTACGATTCGTTTACTTATAACCTGGTGCAGTACTTAGGCGAGCTCGGTCAGGACATCGTCGTGAAGCGCAACGACGAGATCGATCTGGACGGCATCGCGGCGCTTAAGCCCGACCACATCCTGATCTCGCCGGGACCGTGCACGCCGAACGAGGCGGGCATCAGCCTGTCGCTGATCGATCGCTTCAAAGGGGGAGATTCCGATCTTCGGCGTCTGCCTCGGGCATCAGTCGATCGGACAAGCCTTCGGGGGGCGACGTCGTGCGCGCGCCGCAGCTCATGCACGGCAAGACGAGCGAGATGTCGCACGACGGCCGCACGATTTTCGAGGGCGTGCCTTCGCCGTTCACGGCGACGCGCTACCACTCGCTTATCGTGAAGCGCGATACGCTGCCCGACTGTTTGGAGATCAGCGCGGAGACGGACGGCGAGATTATGGCGCTGCGCCACAAGGAATACGTCGTCGAGGGCGTGCAGTTCCACCCCGAGTCGATCATGACGGACCATGGACGCACGCTGCTGCAGAATTTTCTGAATTACAAGTCGGGCTTGCGGCAATGAAGCTACTGCTCGACGGACAATTGACGGATAGCCGGGAAGCCGTGATCTCAGTCTACGATCACGGCTTCCTGTATGGGATGGGCCTGTTCGAGACGTTCCGCACGTACGACGGTCGGCCATGGCTGCTGCGCAGGCATGCGGAGCGGCTAGCCGAGGGCTGCGCGGCGCTGGGCATCGCTTATCGGCCCGATCCGGAAGCGATGGCGGACGGCGTGACGCGGCTGCTCGAGGCGAACGGCCTTGGCGACGCTTATATCCGCTGGTCGGTGTCCGCGGGCAGCGGCGAAGTCGGTCTCCCTGCGGGCGAGTATGAAGCGCCGCGCGAGATCGTCTATGCCAAGCCGCTTGGGACAGACGATCCTTCGACGCGGCCGGGCAAGACGCTGCGGCTGCTCCGCTTGCGGCGTACGCGCCCAGAGAACGGGGAGCTCCGGCTCAAGTCGTTTCACTATATGAACAATATCGCGGCAAAGCGGGAGCTTCGGGCCGGCGGCGCTTCGGCGAGCACCGAAGGGGTGTTCCTGAACGAGCGGGACGAGATCGTCGAAGGCCTGGTGAGCAACGTATTCTGGGTTCATGACGGAGCGCTTTATACGCCGTCCCTCGATACGGGGCCGCTCGCGGGCGTGACCCGGGCTTACGTGCTAGAGCTGGCTAGCCGTGCCGGCCTCATTTGCTATGAAGACGGGTACGCCTGGAACGACCTGCTGCGGGCGGACGAATGCTTCGTGACCAACTCGATCCAGGAGATCGTGCCGATCGTCGCCGTGCAGGATCCCGAAGGGCAGCCAGCGAGCGTTCGCGGCGGCCTCGCGTCGAATTCCGCCGGGACCGATGCTGCCGGAGCCCCGGGCCCCTGGACCCGCAGGCTGATGACGGCTTACCGGACGGCCGCGGAGAAAGGCGATGAAGCATGAATCCTGTCATCTATCATAGACGCTACCGGTTTCGCGACGGTCTCGAGCTTACGCTCGGGGAGCGGACGTTGATCATGGGCATTCTGAACGTGACGCCCGACTCATTCTCCGACGGCGGCCGATTCGATTCGGTCGAGACGGCCGTTCGCCGCGCGATCGAGATGGCCGAAGAAGGCGCGGACTTGATCGACATCGGCGGCGAGTCCACGCGTCCGGGGCACGATCCCGTGACGGCCGAAGAAGAGCAGCGGCGGATTTTGCCGGTCATCGAGGCGGTCCGCAAGGCTGTCCCGCTGCCGATCAGCGTCGACACGTACAGAGCCGATACGGCCGAGCTCGCGCTCGGAGCCGGCGCACACCTTTTGAACGATATCTGGGGCCTCAAGCACGATCCCCGGATGGCGCAGGTGGCGGCTCGCGCCCACGCGCCGATCATCTTAATGCATAACCGCAAGCAGCGGGATTACCGCGAATTCTTGCCTGACGTGCTGACCGATTTGCAAGAGAGCGTGGCGCTGGCCCGGGCGGCCGGCATCCCGGACGATCGCATCTGGCTCGATCCGGGCATCGGCTTCGCCAAAGATTATGAGGATAACCTGGAGCTGATGGGCCGTCTCGGCGAGTTGAACGCGCTTGGCTATCCAGTGCTGCTGGCGACGTCGCGCAAAACATTCATTCGCCGTACGCTCGACCTGCCGGCTGACGACGTCGTCGAAGGCACGGGCGCGACGACGTCGCTGGGCATCGCGCAGGGCTGCCAGATCGTGCGCGTGCATGACGTGCGCGCCATGAAGCGGGTGGCGGCGATGACGGACGCGATCGTGTACCGCCAGGTTGAACGTTAAGACGGGCGACCGTAAAGGAGCGACGAACGAATGGATACGATGAAACTGAAGCGCATGGTTTTTTTTCGGATATCACGGCGTATTCCCGGAGGAGAACAAACTCGGCCAGAAGTACTGCGTGGATCTGGATATGAAGCTCGATCTGAGCCGAGCGGCCGAGAGCGACGACGTCGCCGATACGGTGAATTACGCGGAGGTCCACGCCCTGGTCAAGGAAATCGTGGAAGGCCCGCCAGTAAAGCTTATCGAGAAGCTGGCCGCGAGCATTGCAACGGCGGTACTCGGTACGTATACTATAATCCATGAAGTCACGGTAGGCGTGACGAAGCCGAATCCGCCCTTCGACATCACGTTCGACGGCGTCACGGTGGAGCTCACGCGCGCCAGATGACCGAAGCAGCAGGCATGCCGCCCGCAGGTATAAGAAGGACTGAACGATGATGAAGCTGGCTTATGTGGCGCTCGGCGCCAATCTGGGCGACCGGGAGCGGTCTCTCGCGGAGGCGCTGCGCCGCTTGAACGAGACGCCCGGCATCCGGGTGGAGCGCGTGTCCGGCGTGTATGAGACCGATCCGGTCGGCTATACGGACCAGCCGAATTTTTTGAATATGGCGGCGGCGCTCCTGACGAGCCTGCCGCCGCTCGAGCTCCTGCGGGCGTTGCTCGCGCTCGAGCTTGAGATGGGCCGGGTCCGCGAGTTCCGCTGGGGACCGCGCGTCATCGACCTGGACCTGCTGTCGTACGAGGACGAGACGTTCGAGACGGACGAGCTGACGCTCCCGCACCCCCGCATGGGGGAGCGGGCGTTCGTGCTTGCGCCGCTCCGGGACGTGTGGGCGTCCGGCGAAGCCTTCCCTTGGGAAGCGCAGCTCGGGCCGGATACGCTTGAGAGGGAAGGCATTCGCCGTTTGGCTTCCGGGTTGAAGCCGCACGGCCTCTAGGAGGGATATCACTTGCTGAAGATCGGCAATGTGGAGATGAATAACAACGTGGTCCTGGCGCCGATGGCAGGCGTGTGCAACCCGGCTTTTCGGCTGATCGCCAAGGAGTTCGGCTGCGGCCTCGTGTGCGCGGAGATGGTCAGCGACAAGGCGATTCTGCACGGCAATCGGCGGACGCTCGAGATGCTGTTCGTCGACGAGCGGGAGAAGCCGCTTAGCCTGCAGATTTTCGGAGGCGACCGGGAGTCGCTCGTCGAGGCGGTCAAGTTCGTCGACAAGAACACGAACGCCGACATTATCGACATCAATATGGGCTGCCCCGTGCCGAAGGTCACGAAGTGTGACGCGGGCGCCAGGTGGCTGCTCGATCCGGCCAAGATCTACGAGATGGTCTCGTATGCGGTGGACGCCGCAGAGAAGCCGGTGACGGTCAAGATGCGGATCGGCTGGGACGACGAGCACATCTACGCGGTGGAAAACGCGCGAGCCGTCGAGCGCGCCGGCGGCGCGGCCGTCAGCGTGCACGGACGCACCAGGGAACAATTGTATACCGGTGTCGCGAACTGGGATATCATAAAGGACGTCAAAGAGGCCGTTTCCATCCCGGTCATCGGGAACGGGGACGTTTTCTCGCCTGAAGACGCGGAGCGCATGCTTGCGCATACGGGCGTCGACGGCGTCATGATCGGCCGCGGCGCGCTGGGCAATCCGTGGATGCTGTACCGCACGGTCCATTATCTGACCACGGGGGAAAAGCTCCCGGACCCGGATCCCGGGGAGAAGATGCGAATCGCCATGCTGCATATGGACCGTTTGATCAACCTCAAGGGCGAGGGGCAAGCGGTACGCGAGATGCGCAAACATATAGCCTGGTACCTCAAGGGGCTGCCGGATGCCGCGCGCGTCAAAAACGAGATCATGGAAATGACGCGCCGCGCCGACGTCGCGCGCAGGCTCGACGAATACGTGGAGTCGCTGGCCGACCTCGAGGCCGCCGCGCAGACCGAGGACGGAACCGCAGTCGTGCATTGATTTAAGCCCGATTCCTGTTAATTGACATTTAATAGGGGTTGAAATATAATTCTAAGCAATATTCGCAAGACGGTCGAGATTGCCGCGGCTGGCCGGGACATTCCCAGTCATGTCGGCGGCAATTCGCCATATAACTGTATTCAAGGTGCGCGTCCCGCCGCGCGGTTCGCGGCGCAGCCTCCGCAAGCAAGCCTTCATGCCCGGCATGGATATCATATCTTCGACAGGAGATCGGTGAGATGAGCGAAAAGGAAGTGCTTCTGACCCCGGATGGGCTCAAGAAGCTCGAAGAGGAACTGGAGAACCTGAAGTCCGTCAAGCGCCGCGAGGTAGCCGAGCGGATCAAGGTTGCAATCGGTTACGGCGACATCAGCGAAAACTCGGAATATGAAGATGCCAAGAACGAACAGGCATTCATAGAAGGCCGCATCATCACGCTCGAGAAGATGCTGCGCAACGCTCGCATCATCAACAACGACGAGATCGATCTCAACACCGTGAGCATCGGCTCCACCGTCGTCGTCGAAGACCTCGAGTTCAACGAGACGCTTGAATATACGATCGTCGGCACGGCCGAATCCGACCCGCTGAAGAACAAGATCTCCAACGAGAGCCCAGTCGGACGCGCGATCATCGGCAAGTCGAAGGGCACGACCGTCGAAGTCAGCGTTCCCGCGGGCATTATTCAATACAAGATCGTAGATATCAAAAGGTAATCCGCTGCGGGGCCTCGTGCCAAGCCAGCTAAAAAGGCCATCTGTGAGCGCGAAAAAGCTTCCGGCAGCGGAAGCTTTTTTTGAACGAAAGAGGGGTGGCCCGCGTTCTGACGGATATCAGTTAGGAAAGGGTGTACATCATGAGTCAAGATTTAGATCAACAGGCAAGCGCCGAACCTACCGCCGCCGAACTCAGCGAGATGCTGCAGATCCGCCGAGGCAAGCTGGACGAGCTTCGCAAGCTGGGCATCGATCCGTTCGGCACGAAGTTCGAGCGTACGGCTGCCGCAGGCGATATTCTCGCGCGACTCGACGCCAAGTCGACCGAAGAGCTGGACGAGCTCGCCGAGGAAGTTAGCATAGCGGGACGCATCATGCAGAAGCGTTCGATGGGCAAGGCTTCCTTTGCGCATATCCAGGATCTGACCGGCAAGATTCAGATCTACGTGCGTCAGGACTCCGTAGCGGAGGATCAATACAAGGCGTTCGGCATTCTCGATATCGGCGACGTCATCGGCGTCAAGGGCACCGTATTCAAGACGCGTACCGGCGAGACCTCCATCAAGGTATCGGAGCTGACCGTGCTCACCAAGTCGCTGCTCCCGCTGCCGGACAAGTTCCATGGCCTGAAGGACGTGGAGACGCGCTATCGCCAGCGGTACGTAGACCTGATCGTCAGCCCGGACGTGCAAAAAACGTTCATCACGCGCTCGCGCATCATCCAATCGATGCGGCGTTATCTGGACGGACGCGGCTATCTCGAGGTCGAGACGCCGACGCTGCACGCCATTGCCGGCGGTGCGGCCGCGAAGCCGTTCATTACGCACCACAATGCGCTGGACATGCAGCTGTACATGCGGATCGCCATCGAACTTCACCTGAAGCGGCTCATCGTGGGCGGCCTGGAGAAGGTATACGAGATCGGACGCGTCTATCGCAACGAAGGCATGTCGACGCGCCACAACCCGGAGTTCACGATGCTCGAGCTGTATGAAGCCTACGCGGATTACAAGGACATCATGAAGCTGACGGAGGACCTGGTCGTTCATCTGGCCGAAGAAGTGCTCGGCACGACGCAGATCGTCTATCAAGGGCAGGAGGTCAACCTGTCCGCGCCGTGGCGCAGGGAGTCCATGACCTCGTTGATCCAGAAGGCCGTAGGCATCGACTTCACGGTCGACATGAGCGACGAGGAAGCGCATCGCCTGGCGAAGGAGCACAAGGTACCGGTCGAGCCGCATATGACGTTCGGTCATATCGTGAACGCCTTCTTCGAGACGTTTGTCGAGCACACGCTGATTCAGCCTACGTTCGTGACGGGGCACCCGGTGGCAATCTCGCCGCTGGCGAAGAAGAACGCCGAAGACCCGCGCTTCACGGATCGTTTCGAGCTGTTCATCGTCGCCCGCGAGCACGCCAACGCATTCACCGAGCTGAACGATCCGATCGATCAGCGCCAGCGCTTCGAAGCGCAGCTGGTGGAGAAGGAAGCGGGCAACGACGAGGCGCAGGATCTCGACGAGGATTTTATCCGCGCGCTCGAGTACGGCTTGCCTCCGACCGGCGGTCTCGGCATCGGCATCGATCGCCTGATCATGCTGTTGACCGATGCGCCGTCCATCCGCGACGTGCTGCTATTCCCGCATATGCGCGGGGAGTAATTCGAATAGAAGAAGAGCCGGTCGCCAAGTGGCGGGCGGCTCATTTTGTTGTTACGCATGTGCGATGATGAAACAACAATCGGTGCGAGCCAGCGTGTGTACGGATGCGCCCATGTATGCCTATGCATGCGCACCGTTTGAACGATATCCCCTTCGCACAGGAAATGACCGCCTGGATGGTCGTGGACGCCGATCTTGCAGGAACCTTTATATAGAGGAAAGTCTGTTTTAAGGGGGGATCTACGCTAGCGATGGATCCCCTCCGATCAGCGATGTAGGCGAGATATTCGCCTTTTTAAAATTCTTTTTAAAAAGGTGTTGCAATCGTCTGGGCGCCTGTGATATATTATTCAAGTCGCCGCTGAGAGGCCGCCGAGCAAGAGGCCAAGAGTGAAGACGAGATTGCTCCTTGAAAACTGAACATCGAGCGTTAAAACAAACGGACGCTGAAGCCCTTCGGGGCGGAAGCAAAAGTTATACCAGCTTTATCATGAGCAAGTCGAACTACCCTTTATGGAGAGTTTGATCCTGGCTCAGGACGAACGCTGGCGGCGTGCCTAATACATGCAAGTCGAGCGGATCTCTGATGGAGCTTGCTCCTGATGAGGTTAGCGGCGGACGGGTGAGTAACACGTAGGCAACCTGCCCCAAAGACCGGGATAACATTCGGAAACGAATGCTAAGACCGGATAGGCAACTGGGTCGCATGACCGGGTTGAGAAACACGGTGCAAGCTGTGGCTTTGGGATGGGCCTGCGGCGCATTAGCTAGTTGGTGGGGTAACGGCTCACCAAGGCGACGATGCGTAGCCGACCTGAGAGGGTGAACGGCCACACTGGGACTGAGACACGGCCCAGACTCCTACGGGAGGCAGCAGTAGGGAATCTTCCACAATGGGCGCAAGCCTGATGGAGCAACGCCGCGTGAGTGAGGAAGGCTTTCGGGTCGTAAAGCTCTGTTGCCAGGGAAGAATAAGGATGTGTTAACTGCACATTCGATGACGGTACCTGAGAAGAAAGCCCCGGCTAACTACGTGCCAGCAGCCGCGGTAATACGTAGGGGGCAAGCGTTGTCCGGAATTATTGGGCGTAAAGCGCGCGCAGGCGGTCTTTTAAGTCTGGTGTCTAAGTGCGGGGCTCAACCCCGTGATGCACTGGAAACTGGGAGACTTGAGTGCAGAAGAGGAGAGCGGAATTCCACGTGTAGCGGTGAAATGCGTAGAGATGTGGAGGAACACCAGTGGCGAAGGCGGCTCTCTGGACTGTAACTGACGCTGAGGCGCGAAAGCGTGGGGAGCAAACAGGATTAGATACCCTGGTAGTCCACGCCGTAAACGATGAGTGCTAGGTGTTGGGGGGGGTCCACCCCTCGGTGCCGAAGTTAACACATTAAGCACTCCGCCTGGGGAGTACGGTCGCAAGACTGAAACTCAAAGGAATTGACGGGGACCCGCACAAGCAGTGGAGTATGTGGTTTAATTCGAAGCAACGCGAAGAACCTTACCAGGTCTTGACATCCCTCTGACCGGTCTAGAGATAGACCTTTCCTTCGGGACAGAGGAGACAGGTGGTGCATGGTTGTCGTCAGCTCGTGTCGTGAGATGTTGGGTTAAGTCCCGCAACGAGCGCAACCCTTGGATTTAGTTGCCAGCACTTTGGGTGGGCACTCTAGATCGACTGCCGGTGACAAACCGGAGGAAGGCGGGGATGACGTCAAATCATCATGCCCCTTATGACCTGGGCTACACACGTACTACAATGGCCGGTACAACGGGCTGCGAAGGAGCGATCCGGAGCCAATCCTACCAAAGCCGGTCTCAGTTCGGATTGCAGGCTGCAACTCGCCTGCATGAAGTCGGAATTGCTAGTAATCGCGGATCAGCATGCCGCGGTGAATACGTTCCCGGGTCTTGTACACACCGCCCGTCACACCACGAGAGTTTACAACACCCGAAGCCGGTGGGGTAACCCGCAAGGGAGCCAGCCGTCGAAGGTGGGGTAGATGATTGGGGTGAAGTCGTAACAAGGTAGCCGTATCGGAAGGTGCGGCTGGATCACCTCCTTTCTAAGGAGCCCTTCGGGGCAATACGAAGTCCGTGGTTTTAACGCTCGAGTTCAGTTTTGAAGGAGAAATCCTTCAGTGCGTACCGCACGAACGCGTTTCTAGCGAAACGCTGCCTCTTGCGGCACGGACGAGACGATCTTCGATCGCTCGTTTGCACCTTGAAAACCGGATAGCGAAACGAAAATGCGCAAATTAGAAATTCTCATGCATTGCCTTGTGTGGTTTAGCCGACAGGTTAAGCTATTAAGGGCGCACGGAGGATGCCTAGGCGCCAGGAGCCTAAGAAGGACGCGGCGAACAGCGAAATTGCCTCGGGGGAGCCGTAAGCAGGCTTTGATCCGGGGATGTCCGAATGGGGAAACCCGGCTGGGGTCATGCCCAGTCACCTATGAGTGAATCCATAGCTCATAAGGAGGCACACCCAGGGAACTGAAACATCTAAGTACCTGGAGGAGAAGAAAACAAGAGTGATTCCGTCAGTAGCGGCGAGCGAAAGCGGATTAGCCCAAACCTGAGAGCTTGCTCTCAGGGGTTGTGGGACGTCTCACATGGAGTTACAAAGGGATAGGTTAGGCGAAGAGATCTGGAAAGGTCCGGCATAGAAGGTAAAAGCCCTGTAGCCGAAAGTCTATCCCCTCCGAGACGGATCCCGAGTACCGCGGGACACGAGAAACCCCGTGGGAATCCGGCAGGACCATCTGCCAAGGCTAAATACTCCCTGGCGACCGATAGTGAAGCAGTACCGTGAGGGAAAGGTGAAAAGCACCGCGGGAGCGGAGTGAAAAAAGAACCTGAAACCGTGCGCTTACAAGAAGTCAGAGCCCGATCTAGGGGTGATGGCGTGCCTTTTGTAGAATGAACCGGCGAGTTACGTTTACGTGCGAGGTTAAGTCGGAGAGACGGAGCCGCAGCGAAAGCGAGTCTGAATAGGGCGCTTTAGTACGTAGTCGTAGACCCGAAACCGGGTGATCTACCCCTGTGCAGGGTGAAGGTGAGGTAACACTTACTGGAGGCCCGAACTCGTGAGCGTTGAAAAGCTCTGGGATGACGTGGGGGTAGGGGAGAAATTCCAATCGAACTCGGAGATAGCTGGTTCTCCCCGAAATAGCTTTAGGGCTAGCCTCGAGATTTAGCATCATGGAGGTAGAGCACTGATTGGGTGCGGGGCCCGCCAAGGGTTACCAAGTCCAGTCAAACTCCGAATGCCATGGATGTATGCTCGGGAGTCAGACGGCGAGTGCTAAGATCCGTCGTCAAGAGGGAAAGAGCCCAGATCATCAGCTAAGGTCCCCAAGTGTGTGTTAAGTGGGAAAGGATGTGGAGTTGCGAAGACAACCAGGATGTTGGCTTAGAAGCAGCCACCATTTAAAGAGTGCGTAATAGCTCACTGGTCGAGTGACTCTGCGCCGAAAATGTAACGGGGCTAAACACACCACCGAAGCTATGGCATGTACACTTTGTGTACTTGGGTAGGGGAGCGTTGAATGCGGGTTGAAGTCGGACCGAGAGGACCGGTGGACTGCATTCAAGTGAGAATGCCGGTATGAGTAACGAAAAGACAGGTGAGAATCCTGTCCGCCGAAAGCCTAAAGGGTTCCTGAGGAAGGTTCGTCCGCTCAGGGTAAGTCGGGACCTAAGGCGAGGCCGAAGGCGTAGTCGAAGGACAACAGGTTGAAATTCCTGTACCACCGTAATCCGTTACGAGCGATGGGGGGACGCAGGAGGGCAAGAACGCGAGCTGATGGAATAGCTCGTCCAAGCAGTGAGGGGTGTGTGTAGGCAAATCCGCACACTAATACCTTGAGCTGTGATGGGGAGGGAAAATTACAGTACCGAAGGTTCCGTGCTCACGCTGCCGAGAAAAGCCTCTAGCCAGGAGAAGGTGCCCGTACCGCAAACCGACACAGGTAGGCGAGAAGAGAATTCTAAGGCGCGCGGAAGAACTCTCGTTAAGGAACTCGGCAAAATGACCCGTAACTTCGGGAGAAGGGGTGCCTCGGTAGGGTGAATAGCCCAGGGGGCCGCAGTGAATAGGCCCAAGCGACTGTTTAGCAAAAACACAGGTCTGTGCGAAGCCGTAAGGCGAAGTATACGGGCTGACGCCTGCCCGGTGCTGGAAGGTTAAGGGGAGCGGTTAGGGGCAACCCGAAGCTGTGAACCGAAGCCCAGTAAACGGCGGCCGTAACTATAACGGTCCTAAGGTAGCGAAATTCCTTGTCAGGTAAATTCTGACCCGCACGAATGGCGTAACGACTTGGGCGCTGTCTCAACGAGAGATCCGGTGAAATTTTAGTACCTGTGAAGATGCAGGTTACCCGCGACGTGACGGAAAGTCCCCATGGAACTTTACTGTAGCTTGTATTGAACTCCGGGTACGGTCTGTACAGGATAAGGTGGGAGCCTGAGGAAGCCTGAGCCGCAAGCTTAGGTGGA